>NZ_CP187116.1:0-75830 GCF_049606955.1 Streptomyces dryopteridis
GGGCGCGGCCGGCCCGGGCGCCGGCTCAGACACCGCCGGTCCTCACAGTTCCAGCTCGACGTAGTCGATGTCGGTGAACTCCACGCCGAGCCCGGCCGCCCTCGACCCGCCGTCGCGGAAGTACACCTCGCCCAATGCCTCCGCCACGATCTGCCGGAGCTCGCCCTCGTCGGCGCCGGCGGCCCGGGCGTCGAAGAGCCGGCCTGCCCACAACGGCGGCAGCGCCTGCGTGATCAACCGTGTCCGGGCGTCATCACTCGACCCCGGCGCCGCGGTGAAACCGAACCTGGCCCGCGTCTCCACCACGATCCCGGACACCGACGCCGCACGGTCCCGTGCCCGCTTGCGGACCAGCGGCTGCCACCGAGCGCGGACCTCGCGCTCCAGGCGCGCCGCGAGGTCCGGCTTCGGTGTGTGGATCTGATCGCGGACATATCGCTCAACCGTCCGTCGGCTGATCCCCAACACCGCGGCCACCTCCCGCGTCGACTTCAACGACCGCACCAGGAACCGCACCCGCGCGCCCGCCGACTTCGGGATCGGCCGCGTGAACGCCGCCTCCACCGCCTTCTCCAACCCGTCACCGATGAGATCCATCTGGCCTGCTTTCAGATCGTTTGACAGAACCACTGCCGCCACGCCATCCCCACGAGCCCCCCGGCGGCCACCTGAGCCCCTCTAAGCCCCGGATGGGAGTCATGGGACCTGAAGGGGTTCACGGGCCGTCAGGCGGCCGTCGGGAGGCTAGAACGGGGCTTCGGCGGGCTGTCGGTAGCCGGCGAGTTCGGGGTGCGCGGCCAGGAACCGGGTTCGGGCGGCCTCGATGTCGGCGTCCTCGGCGGCCCGGCGGGCGGCCTGGACCTCCTCGGGGGCCTGGCGGTCGGAGTGCTCGGCGTAGGCGTCGGCCAGGATCACGTCCCAGACCGGCTCCAGCAGCGCGCGCTCGTCGCGCTGCTTGGCGATCCATTCGGCCTGAGCCGTCTCCTCCGCCCGGGCGCGGGTCTCGGCGTCGGCCTCGACGCGGGCCTGGTCGGCCAGGTCCTCGGCGCGGCAGGTGTCGCACATGTGGTCGGCCGGCGGCCGGCCCTCGCCGGAGGTCGGGCAGAGCATGCACTGCCACCGCCGCCCACCCGACGGAGCCGGAGCCACCGGGGGTGCGGACGTCCGGGGCCCGGGAACCGTCCCAGCCTCGGCACCGGACGAGGCCACGCGGTCGCGGCGGTGAGCGGTCTTGCGGTCCGCCCGCCGTTGGGCGCAGGTCCCGCACGGCAGACCGCTGTCGACCATGAACCCGTCCTCGCAGGCGAGGTCCGGGCAGTCGGCCGGCTCGCGGACCAGGCCGACCGCAACGCCGACGGGGGAGCCGATGCCCTTGCCCTCGGCGGAGTGCAGATCGCGGGCGTAGCCGTGGGCGTCCCACCGCCGGGCGATCCGGGCCGCGAGCTGCTCGGGGGTCCGGGTCCCCAGCGCGGCCAGGATCGCGTCCCGGAGCACCGGCGGCCGGTAACGGGGCAGCAGCTCGACCAGCTCGGCCGGCCACGCCGCCTCCACCGCCCGCACCGCGGCCGCCTCCGCCTTGCTCAACCTCGACGACGACCCCTTCGGCGCCTTGGCGCCGCCGGACGCGGCGGAGCCGCCCTTCGCGCGCGCGCCGGTACCGGTAGAGGGCCTACGGCCGTCACCGGCGCTACGCGCCGCAGGCGCTTGAGGTTCTGTTGTGACGGTTCTTACTGACGGTTCAAGGGGTGACACCGGTGACACCGGGGCCGGTGACATGGGCGTCACCCCCCCCGGTGACGCCGGTGTCACCCCCTCCTGAGCTGCGAAAACGCTTGAGTTAACGAATTCGGTGTCCTCGGCGCTCGGGGACGTCACAGACGTCACCCCCTGCTGACCTGCGGAAACACTCGATTTAACGCTCACCGCGCGCGCCGCCGCAGTCCCCTCGCGGAACTTGCCCTCGCGGGGCTGCTCCGCCCACTGCTCGGCCCGCTTCTGCTTCGGCGTCTTGATCGTCGCGAATGGGACACCCGTCCTCGCGTAGTCGTCCCAGGGCCCGTGCAGATAGAACCTGCTCGACGCCGTCGACCCGTCCGGTCGCAGTCGCTCCTTGTCGGACATGACCCCCAGCGCGCGCAACTCCGCCAAGTGCCTCTGCACCGTCCGGTCGGAGACCTCCGCCTCGGCCGCCAACAGCGGGATCGAGGGGAAACACGAGAACCGCTCGTCCGCCCGGTCAGCCAGCCGGGACAGGATGTACTTCCGCGTCGTGTCCCCGATCAACAACGTCGCCACGTACGCCAACGCCTCCGTGCTCATCGAGGCACACCACCCTCGACAACCTCGACCCGCCCCACACCCGACCTCGACCAAGACCACGGCACACGGGCACGACGCCCACGCCGAACGGACCCGACGAAGACAGGCAGACAGGGCACGGGGAACACCGCTGTGGACAAAGAACACGGACCGACGACGAGACCGCCGTCGCGGACGGCACGAGGGGCAACAGAACAACTGGTCATGCCCCGATTGGACCGGCCAAAGCGGACAACGCCGTTTCGGAGGGTCGCCGGGACCGGCCGGCGGGACGAACCGCCGACTCCGACGGCCACACGGACCGCGAGACGGGACGGGACGGTGTGCAGCAAGAACATCCCCCGACCCTGACGGTCGGTGCCTGTGGACAAGGGTCGCCGGTCGGCGACGACGGGCGAGACACCCCCGCCATCGACGGTCGACACGACCGCGACAGGGGACGAGGTGAGGCCGGCAAGCGCGCGGGGCCGGCGCGGGGCGTACATGAGGTGGGACTCCTTGTGAGCAAGGAGTCGCAGGTCACGGCAGGTGTAGCCAGAAATCACCCAGGTGGTGATGTGTAGTGCCCCTGGATCTGGCTATCCTGGCAGTGGTGGCCGGGCCTTGTGCTAGGCGCCCGGCGTACTGCCGAACCTGCGACTCGGGCTGGCTGGAACCGAGCGAGTCGTGATGTAAGACGAGGGCCGTTCCCTGGTGACACAGGGGGCGGCTTTCGTGTTTTCTACGGGGGCATGTGGTCCTCTCGCGGCTGGTGAGCCCGTTCTACCTGATGGAGAAGAGGTCGTGCAGCATCTGGCGAATCGGTCAGGTGGCTGAGGGCGTAGGTCCCGGTGTGTCTGGTTCGGATCTAGGTCCTCGGGCCGTGAACTGCAAGGTCAATTGGATGGCGCGGTCTCGGACACGGCCCCAGGATGTCTGGCGGCGAGGCCGTCCAAGAGGCGTCGGTACGCTGCGAGGTGTGGCTGCCTGGGCTCTGCGGTTCCGCGTTCCCATCGAATCACTTGGTAGCGCGTGACCCCGAGGGCCTCCGCCACCTGCTCCTGAGTCAGCTTGGCCGCCTTGCGGAGGCGCGCTCGGGCCGCAGGCGCCGGGAGGTCGAGCGACTGCTCCAAGAGCGCGTCGACAGCGTCGTTCAAGTTGGGCATCGCACCCTCCACAACGGCAGTCACAGTCAAAGTCACATTCACTCTACTGTGCTGCCGTCGCGATTGTCTCGTCCGACGCGGGCCCATCTGGAGTTCCGGCCCACTCGTGGGCGAGCACGGAGTACAGGACGCTGTCGCGCCAGACTCCTCCGGTGTGGACGTGGTCCCTCAGCACTCCCTCGCGTTGCATGCCCAGGCGGGCGGCGACCGCCATTGAGGCGTTGTTGTCAGGCCCGATGGCTGCGCTGACGCGGTGCAACCCCAGACTGTTGAACGCGTACGACGTGAGGACGCGGGCGGCATCCGTCGCGTACCCGCGGCCCCACCAACGGGCCGCGACGGCGTACCCGAGTTTGGCCGCTTGGACGCCGGCGAACGCGATGCGAACGAATCCGACGACGGTGTCGTCCGTACCACGTGGGGTGATCGCCAGGTAGTACTCGCTCCGGGGAACTCCCTGAGCCCGGGTGATCGTCCCCTCGATCATGGCCGCGGCCTGTGTGCGGGTGCGGCTGTCGAACGATAGCGAGGCCGTGACGGCGTCGTCGCCGATGACCGCCAGGACGTCGTCCACGTCGTCCTGGCGGAACTCGCGGAGGACGACTCGGTCGCCCTCCAGACGGATGGGGTACACGGATCTCCTATCGCGGCAGCTGCAACGGCAGCCGGCTGAACACTTCGATCTCTTCTTGGAGGGACGTGCCACCGGCGGCCTGGGGCGAGTCGCGCAATGCCCGGTGCACCTGCTTGGTTGCGCGCACGATCCCGTTGATGCGTTGGCCCGGGGGGAGGCTCAGCACCGGGGCGAGGGCCTCGGCAGCTCCCTCCACCTCACCCGCCTGGACCCGCGCGACCGCCAGCGCCGATCGTGCGCCGGCCTCGTCGCCGAAGGCCCACTCGGGTCCCTCGCGGTCTTGGTACGCCTCGACGGCGCGCAGCGCGTACTCCTGTGTCGCTGCGCTCTGGCTCGGAAGCCACGACGATGCCTCCGCCGCGTAATAGATCGTCCGTACCTGTCCGAACTGGCAGAGGCCACCCAACTCGTCGACCTCGTCCTCCCGGACGGTGTCCCAGGCTGTCTCGGCACGCGTGATCGCGGCTCGGGTGCCGTCGATGTCCCCGAGGGCGGCGCGGGCCCGGGCCTCGTTGGCGGCCAACCAAACGCTAGAGGTGTTGGTTGCCCCGAGGGCCGCGCCGTCCTGGGCGTACCGCACGGAGTCGCGGGGGCGGCCGGCCCAGTACGAGACCAGGGACTGAATTCCGCGGATCCATGCCTGCAGGCCGGCGTGGTCGGCACGCTCTGCGCAGAGGTACGCGGTGCGAGCCTGGGTCATTGCCGCACGCGGATCTGCCAGGTCGTGGCTGGCCTTGGCGAGCAGCCCGCTGGCGACACCGGCCAGCCAGTACAACTGCCGGGCTTGCGCCGGCTGTCGGGGGTCTTCGACCAGGGAAAAGATCATGTCTTGAGCGGCGATGAGATCCGGCAGTAGTTCGGACAGGGGGCGCTGGGGGTAGTCCGTTGCGAGGGCCTGGACGTCCGCGTGGATCTGGTCCATGACGCTGGTCGTCAGGTTCGGGCGGGCGGCGTTGAGGAACGATTTGGACCGTTCGGCAGCCATCCTGATCAACTCCCGGTCTGCAGGGGGCTGTCCCATGGGGAGGAGCAGCCCGGAGGCGGATCCGGGCGCCGCGACCGGAAGCGCATCCCCCGGCTTGGCCAGGAGTACTTCCAGCGGGTGCCCGAACATCAGCTGCAGAACACGTCTTGTCACGGGGTTGGTCGCGAGCTTCTTGAACTCGTCGTCATCCTCGTTCGAGGATTTGGCATCCCCGCGCTTGCCGCTGGCTAACCGGCTGAGGTGACGCACGCTCATCGTGGCGTCCTCGCCATGCTGACCCGCCAACCTGAGGTACTCCTCCACGACCTCGGGCTTCGTCTGCGGGCGGTCCCACAGCAGCTGCTCCAAGAACGTGTGCGGTCCTTCCTTCCGTCGTCTGCCGGCCACCGGCCCTCCCGAGTCACATCACGTGCTCTGCTCCAGCAGTGTCGGCCGGGATGGCCGGTCTGTCAGCAGAGCACAGGCCCTGGTCCGGTAGTGGTCCGCCTCATGTCCGATGGTGGTCTCATTCAGGGCGGATACAGGACCTCGTGTGGTCATGTTCCCTCATCAGATGCTGGTGATCAGCAGTTCCGCACAGCTGATGACGAGGAGGACCTGATGAGAGACCGTCACAGAGGGAGAGATTCGTACAAAAGCTCCACCCGGTCCGCTGGCGTAGTCGTCGTGAGCACCTCCACGACGCGCTCGGCGGCCCGGGTGACCCGAGTGATCGCGAGGATGGTGACCTTCGAGCTGATCTCCAGCTCGTCGGCCTCCGAAGATGTGGGGAGCCGGCACAGAACGTGCTCGGAAACGGTTGTCGGCGTGTGGCCGGCGGCGGCGAACGCCGCCAGCGCCCCACCGACCCGTTTGGTGTCGTCCCCGAGCCCGACCTCGTCGGCGAGGACCGCAGGGTACGAGGCGCGCTGGATCTGTACCACGTCCTCCCGCCCCAGCATCGCGTGTCGGTGCCGCACCACCAAAGGGGTTCCGGCAGGTACCTCTAGGAGTTCGGCGGTCTCCTCGTCGGCGTCTGTGCGGTGCACCCCGACCACCTGCATGTACCCGTCGAGCCCTTGGTCGGCGCACGCGGTCTCCCAGGGGCCGCGGGGTGACGTGGAGAGCGTGCGGGTGTACCGACTCAACGGCACGCGTACTCGCACCCGGTGACGGACGACGGTTCCGGCGCGCCCCTTGGTGACGACGAGCCCCTCGTCGCTGAGCACCCCGATGGCCTCTCGGACCGTCTGCCGGGAGAGTTCGTACTCCGCCATCAGGTCAGTGATCCGGGGCAGCACGGCACCGGGTGAGTACACCCCGTCCGTGATCTGTTGGCGCAGGACGTCTGCCAGGTCTCGGTAGCCGCGCATCTCAACTCCTCTCATCAGCCAGTTCGCATTAGAGGCTAGCCCCTTGTTGACAACTTTAAGGGCTAGCCTCATTCTGGAATAGAGCTAGCCCAAAAGAAGCCCAAGGGAAAGCCTCGGCTTCGGGAGAGCACCGCCATGCCTGCACCACCTGCACCACCGCGCCCGGACGCCCGACCTCGTAGAGGCCGCGAGCCAAGGAAGCGCTTGTCCTTTGACAACTGGAGACGCAGTCCGCCGGGTGACGACTACCGCCCCTGACCAGCACGGTCGGGTGTTGCGGCACGGGTGACCGGACCCCAGCCCTTGCGGGGCTGTCGGACGCGTCTGAAGGGCAGGGCCGGAGCCAGAATCCCGGCCACCGTGAACGGCGGTACGCCGCAGGGGAGCGAGAGCAAACCCGCGTCGTGCCACGGACCCCGAGCGATCACCCTCCCCCCGCAGCACCACGCGGCGGCGGCGCGACGACAGGTCCCAGCCGGTATACGGCACATCGCACGACCCGGCAGGTGAGCCGTGGTCGCGGGCACGTCACCTCCCGGACGAAAGGTGACCAGCGCGGAAGGCAGAAGGCCGCGCACCTGAACCACCCCGTACTTCGCAGCTCGCGCTGCCCAGACGTCCACCGACCGGTCCACGTGGCCAGGCCGGTGGGCGGTGGAGAGCGCGGAGGTGCTCGATCCCGCTCTGTCGAGGCGTTGTTCCGCCTCGGTCCGCACGTGCCTCGGCCCCACCAGTAGTCCCTTCGTTGCAGCGGAGGGTGGCGGGGCCGAGGTGCGATCTCCCAGCACAGGAGTGAATCGCATGGACAGCATGCCCCACCCCCTGAGCTCCACCCGCTACCCCGCCGACCACCTGGCGGCCGCGACGGTCGCCGGTGTCGACCGGATCGCCCTCTCCGCCGCCCTCGGCGTCGAGGTCGACCTCCTCCTCGGCCCCGTCGAGGGTGAGTCCGGTCTCGCCGAGCAGACCCGCCAGTCCGCCCTCGTCGACATGCTCGCCGAGAGCGGCGCGTTCCCCGCCGAGCTGGGTGCGAAGCGCTGGGTGACCACGCGTCGGCTCGGTCTGCTCGCGGGCTGGATCGAGGACATGGAGCGGGACGACAACGGGCGCGGCTACGAGGCCGAGCCGGAGTCCGTGACCCCGCTCCCGACGCAGGCCACCACGACGCGGACCCTGGTCGACGGCCGCTGGGCCGGTCGGGCCTGGGCCGCGTAGCACCACCGCACCCCTGCTCGCCCTGTAGTCCCAGGCCCCGGCCGGGCGCCGGCGGATCCCGCATCCGCCGCGCCGCCCGGCCGCGCGGGCCCAACCCCAACCACTTCCTGGAGTTCGTCATGGCCTTCTTCGGCCTGTTCGGATCCGAGTCCTCGAACCGCGAGACCTACAGCGGCCGCGAGTCCGCCAGCGACAAGGCGGCCCGCAAGCGCCGTGAACGCCACCACCGCGAGGCGGCCCAGGCCGACCGCGACGGCTGGGCGTGGGACGCGGCGGAGCGCGAGCGGCACTCCCGCCGCGGCCGCCGCCGCTGACCCCCTCCCCCTTCCTCTTCTTCACCGACCCCGTGTCAGGAGAACGACCGTGCACTCGATCACGACCCTGCGCAGACTCCGCCGCCGTCGCCTGATGGTCGCGGTGGCCCCGGTCACCGTCACCCGGCTGCCCGGCCGGACCACCGGCCACGGCCAGGTCCCCGCCGAGCAGCTGCCGCCGCACCAGCGCACCGCCGGCACCGCGCCCGCCCCGATGGACGGGGACGAGTACGCGGTGTGGCTGTGGCTGCACTACCGCCAGTACCGGCTCGGTGCCGACGCCGAGGCGGGCACCGACGGGGCCGGCCGATGACCACCGACGCCGCCGCCGAACCGGGCGCGGGTGCGGACGAGTTCCCGGTGTTCTACCGCAAGCCCGAGGACGCCCCGGTGGGTTTGTGCGCGGGGTGTCCGATCCGGCCCGGGTGCGCGCTCGCCTCCGACGAGTACCGCACGTGCCCGGTGACGGGCGCGGGCGCCCCGTCCGGGCCGGTCGGGATCCCCGCGCAGGGTTCGGCGCCCGCCGCCGAGGCTTACGCGGACCCCGACCTCGACCTCGACGGCGCCCCGGAGGCGGTCGCGTCGCGGCCGGACCGGTCCGCCGCCTGGGCCGACGCCGCCGGACGCACTGCCGAGGCCGCCGTCTCCGCCGCCCTGGGCCTGTCCTGGGTCGACCTCGCGATCGGCCTGGCCACCGGCCTCAACCGGCACGACTCCGAGGGCAACGAGATCGACTGGGCTCGGTTGCAGCTCAGGCGGAACGCACTCGCGATCGGCGCGGCGACCATGATCCCGCTTGGGGACCACACCGCCACCATGTGGGTTGTCGAGTTCCTGCGCGACCTGCGCGTCGGCGACCTCCCGACCCTCCCCGCCATGACCCTCGGCCTGGCCCTGCCGCTCCTCGTCGGCCAGGTCGTGCCCGGCCCGATCGGCGGGATCTGCCGCGCCACCTGCCACGGTGCGGCTGTCCTCGGCCGCTGGACCTGGAAGTTCCTCAACGGCCGCCTCGGCTGGCTCGTCACCCGCCCCGCGATCTGGGCCGCCATATGCGGCTTCGGGTTCTTGACCGGCCGCTGGTTCATCCGCCTACTCACAGGAGCCTGACGTGAACATCTTCGACAACGACGTCGCGAACGCCGGATTCGGCGCGCTCGTCTTCGGTGCGATGGCCACGGTCGCTTTGATCGCCGGCCTCAAGTTCAAGCTCCTCAAGAGCTGGAAGACCACCCTGTTGGTCGCGGTGTTCGTGCTGTTGGTCACCGTCAACAGCGGCGGCTTGCTCGGTGAGCTCGCCGGGGTTCTGAGGTTGGGCATGAACTCGGGCGGTGAGGCCGCCGTCGACACCCTCAGCGGCGCGAAGCTCGCGCCCAACCCGCTGCGGACCCCTGTCGAACCGGCCAGTGCCGGTGGCGCCGCGATCGGCCTGTGCGGCCTGACCTGGTACGGCGTCAAGGCATACGCCGCCAAGGGCAAGCTCAAGGAAGCCAAAGAAATGATCTTGGGTGCCGTCCTCGGCGTCTGCTACGGCACCACCCTGGGCTTCATGGGCATGGTCGTCGGCGTCATGATCCCCGTCGCGAACAACATCGGCTACTGGGCCTTCTCCGGCTGAGTCCGGTTCGGGCCGTGACGGTCCGGCACACCCCGCGCCCGAGTAGCGGCGTGTGCCGGTCCACCTCAGCCCGCACCACCCGCACATCCCTCTCGCACCACCCCTTCCCTGTCCCTGCCTGCCCTGATGGAGGAGACACCCGTGGCACGCGACATCGAGCCCTTCGAGGGCGAGTGGGTCTGGGCGGAGCTCGTCGACGACGAGACCCCCGGATCCGACTCCCGCAGAACCCGCACCACCACCAACCCGGCCCCGGCCCGTCGGGGCGAGGACGCCGAGGGCGGTCGTCACCGCGCCGAGCCGTCCGGCCGCACCGTCGCGCAGGCCGCGGCCACGATCCTGCGGGCCGCCGGTGCGCAGGTCGTGCCCGGGCTGCGGGACCTGGCCCGGGGCCTGCACCACTGGACCACCGTGGCCCACATGTCCGACGAGGAGATCCGCCGGCACCTCGTCAAGCGGCACTTGGACCTGCGCGACGAACAGCGCGAGGAGGTGCGGGCGGAGGTGACCCGTCTGACCAAGCGCACCGCCAAGTTGACCAGGGACGCGGTCGACTGGGGCCTGACGGCGGGCGAGGCCGCCCGCCTCAAGGACGCCGGGGTCAACCTCAAGCTGCACTCGACGGCGGCGAAGGTCCTGCACAAGCAGCAGCTGGACTTGGCGGCGATCCAGCCGACGCCCGACCAGATCCGGCACCACCGCACGACCCGGACGCTGGCCCGGGCGGCCGGGGTGGTCCTGCCCGTCGGGCTGACGACGATCGGCCTGGTCCTGGCCGCGCCGTTGGCCGGGCTGGTGGCGATCCCGATCCTGGCCGGGGCCGCCTGGTGGGTCGGCCGCCACCCCCTGGCCCTCGGGGTCCGGCCGATCCCCGCCGAACTCTGCTCGACGCCCGAACTCGACCCGATCCCCGGGGCCGACACCCCGACGTCGGTCCCGGCCGGGGCCGAGGCGCCCGCCGAGGCCGAGGTCGACGAGCGGCCGTTCCCGATCTCCAAGGCCACCACCGTGGCCGAGGCGACGGAGGCGGTGCGGCGGGCGTTGCTCGCCGAGGACCTCGACATCGAGGCCGTCACCGACGTCGAGGCCACCCCCTACGGATGGTCCGCCCGCGTCACGTTCGCGACCGGGTCGCCCGACGTCCTCCACAAGGAGGTCCACTACGGCCGGTTGATCACCGCGCTCAAGTTGCGGCGCGCGGGCCTGCTGGTCGAGGGCGACCCGGACTCCGGGGACACCGCGATCCTGCGCATGCTCCTGCGCGACCCGTTCACCCCCGAGGTCCTGGGCCCGCTCCCCTACCGCGCCCCCCGCTCGACCTCGATCCTCGACCCGTTCGACTTCGGTGTCGCGATCGACTCCGTGCCCTTCGTCTTCACGTTGGCCGGGCTCATGCTCCTGATCGTCGCGGACTCCGGCGCGGGCAAATCGGGGATGCTCCTCGCGCTCGCCGAGGCCGTCACCTCCACCCGCGACGCCGTCCTCATCAACCTCGACCCCATCAACACCGGCGTCGGCGAACTCGGCCCCGCCATCACCCTCAACGCCTTCAACCAGACCACCATCGGGGCCGTTCTGGAGTTCCTCCTGGAACTCTCCAGCGTCCGCGCCCACATGCGGGCCTCCTACGGCTGGGGCAACCAGTGGCGCCCGAGCCCCCTGCACCCGGCGCTGTGTGTGTTCGTCGACGAGTGGCCCGCCCTGTCCGAGGAGAACAAGGAGATGTTGATCCTGCTGTTGCTGCGCGGCCGCAAGGACGGCGTGTGGGTCTTCGGCGGATCCCAGTTCGGCACCAAGGACGCGCTCGGCAAGGCGATCGGTCCCAAGCTCGCGGGCAAGCTGCTCGGGTCCTGCCGGGGCGAGGACATCACCGGTCTCCTCGGCAAGGGCGCCATCGCGGAGGGTTACCGAGCCGACCTGTTGGAGCCCGCGACCAACGCGTACATCAAGCGCGACGCGGGCCAGGTCTACGGCACCGTCGCGGGCCTGGACCGCCGTCCGATCCGCTACAAGTTCCGCGAGATCGACCCGGTCGTCGCCCAACGCCTGGGCGCGGAGCGGGCCGCGGCCGGGCTCCCGGACCTGATCCCCACCCTCACCGAGGCCGGCCTGAGCACCCGGTGGTCGGAGTTGGTCGAGTTCTGCGCCAGGGGAGGGAAGAAGGCCGACCCCGCCACCGCGTCCGGCGAGGCCGACGGGTCGGGCACGCGGAGCGCCAGGCCCTCGACGCTGGGGCGGATCCGGGCCGCGTTCGAGGACCTTCAGGACCCGGCCTGGTTGACCCTCGACGCGCTCCAGGAGGCACTGCGCGAGGGCGACCCGGAGACCTGGTCCGCGTGGGACGACCGCAGCGACCAGGACCGCCTGCGCGAGGTCGGCCGCACCCTCGCCCGGCTCCTCAAGAAGGAGAAAGCGGAGCTCTCCTCCTCCAAGATCCACGAGATCGGCGGACTGCGCGGCTACTACCTCGCCGACGTCGAGGCGGCCATCGGCAACCTCCCCGCCGACCCCCTGGACTGAACGGCCGGGCAATGGCCGCGCAATGACCGAACGGCCCTCGGCAATGACCGCGCACGGCCATTGCCGGTCATTGCCCAGCCATTCAAAAACCGTTCCTGACCTGCGAAAGCCATTACGGCCATTCCCGGCCCCACACCCCCTGTTTCGGGCCCCCACAGGGCCGTCCGGGGCCCAATGACCCCCCTGCGGCACCCACCCGGTCCGGCAACGACCGCCGGACCGGCCCGGGCCCCGACTCCCGCACCACGCAAGCGGCCCCGGCCGGTCACCTCTCACAGCTCCCCGGCCAGGGCCAACCACCGAAGTGGAGGACACGATCATGGCACTCCGCCAGCCGTCCGTCACCCCCGACGACCCCAGGCTCCAGGGCCACGCGACCGAGTACCAGGCCAGCCGCGGCGGCTACTACCCCACCCCCGACCGGCCCGTCCCCGGCACCCCCCAGGCCCCGACCGGCACCCCCTCCCAGGACCGCGACGGGAGCCGGAAGTGAGCGCCGACGCCGAGGCCATGCGCCGCCAGGCCGAGGCCGAGATGGTCGCCGCGCAGCAGCGCGCCGCCGCCCAGCTCGCCGCCGCGAACGCCGCCGCCGACGCCATACGTCACGCCGCCGAGGCCGCCGCCGCCCTCTCCGCCCAGATCACCGCGCACCTCAACCGCTGACCCAAAGGGGAGACCGCCATGACCACCAAACACGCCGTTCTCGCCGGAGTGACCCTGGGCTCCACGGAGATGGTCGCCCACGACCTCCTGGGCCCGATCCCCGCGCAGCTCTGGACCGTGATCCTCGTCCTCACGGTCGTCGCCTGGACCGTCATCCCCACGCAGCGCTACCGCATCCAGCCCGTCGTCGACATGGACGGCGCCCCCTGCTGGATGGTCACCGAGGCGTCGCTGCCCGCCGACGACGACGTCCTCGCCGTCACCACCACCCGCTCCGAGGCCCGCGCCTACGTCCGCGCCCTGCGCGCCACCGTCCACCCCACCATCCCCGCCGACGAGATCTGAGGACCCCATGCTCCAGTCCACCCGCACCCGGTACATCAACACCGGCATCGGCCTCGCCGGGGTCGTTCTCGGCGCCGTCTACGCCGACACCGTCGCCCTCGTCCTCACCACCATCGTCGACTGGTGGTCGTCCCTCCCCCGCCCGGTCCACATCATCGCCCTGGCCTGCGAGATCACCGTGATCTGGACGGTCCTCGCGGCCCTCCGCAAGCGGGGCGCCGGCCGGTGACCATCCCCGTCACCCCCGTCTGACCGGCCGCTGTGACCGGCGTGCTCCCCACCCCCACCGGCCCCCTCTCGGGCCGGGCGTGGTGGGGGGTGCACGGGCCACACCGACCCTCCGGCCCCACCCACCGCACCACGATCCCGAAGGAGATCGCCGTGTTCGGAGACCTGCTCCCGCTCGACATCGACGGCATCACCGGCAACTACGAGACCGCCGACGCCGAGTTCAAGGCGGCGATGACCCGCTGGCGGGCCGCCCACCCCGACGCCACCGGCGCCGACGTCCACGACGAGGGCATGCGCCTGGTCGCCCTCACCGAGACCGTCGCCCGCTACGTCGAGGTCCGCTACCTCCTCGCCGAGGAGGAGACCGCCCGCGAGGCCCGCGACGACCTCCTCGACGCCGTCGAGACCCGCTGGGACGCCCTGACCACCGCGAACGCCTGGCACGCCGCGCACCACGCCTACGTCTGCGCCGTGGACGAGGCCCGCATCGCCATCGACATGTGGCGCGAACGCGCCGCCCATGCCCTGCGCCGGCCCTTCTTCACCGACTCGTGGCTGAGTGACCGCGCCTACATCCAGATCCAGGCCGCCGGACACCAGCCGCTGAGGCCCGCGATGGACGCCCTGGACCCGGAGCCCCAGCAGACCGCCGAAACCATGACGGCCGTGCTCGACCAGGCCCACACCTACCGCCTGCGCCTGACCGCCCCCACCCTCACCGCCACCGCCCCGCAGTTCTGACCCGCCCTCACCCGTCCTGACCCGCCGCACCACCGATCAGGGAGCCACCCCGTGACCCAGCCCGTCGAGTACGCCATCGCCATCACCCTCCGGACCCCGGGCGGCGACCACATCACCACCCACGCCACGATCACCCCCGCCCCCGGGACGACCCGCCGGAGCCTGATGAACGACTTCAAGCGGCACGCCGAGCAGCACAACCGCGTCGAGCACTGCGCGATCGTCTGGTTCGACCTCCAGCCCAACCAGCTCCCGCGCTGACGGCCGGTACGACCGGCGTGCTCCCCGCCCCACCCCTCCCCCGGAGCGGGGGGTGCGCCGGCCGGACCGACCCGGCCCCGACTGCCTACTGGAGGACCTGATGCTGCTCCGTACCTACCGCCACCAGCGCCTGTTGGCGATCGTCATCGACCTCGTCCGCACCCGCGAGACCCGCGAGCTGGGCAGCGCGAGCGAGCTGACCCCCGCGCACGTGCAGGCCATCGTGTTCGCGCGTCAGGGGCGCCGGATCCACGAGGACCTCGCCGCCGACTACCTCCGCGCCGCGCTGATGGTCCGCGGCCGCCACGAGCTCGTCGGGCCCTTCCCCACCCAGGACTGACCTTCGGCGAGGCCCGTTTCGGGAGCACCCGGACCCGTTTCGGGGACGCGGTCCTCGACTTCGGGAGCACCCGACCCCGTTTCGGGAGCACCCGAAATCGAGGGTTGGCCGCTTCGGCGGCGACGATGACAGACCGCCGGAACCACCCGTTCCGGCAGACGGTTCAGGGCCCGCCCGGGCCCTGTCCAACCCCCGTTTCGGGGACGCGGCTCCCGACTTCGGGAGCACGCCTCCCCGCTTCGGGGCCACCGATCCGACCATCAGGAGACCACTCGTGACACTGCTCGACTGGGGCCGCAACGTCCTCTCCGACACCTCCTCCCCGAGAGCCGTTTCGGAGACACCCGAGCCGATTTCGGAGACGCCCGCGCTCGTTTCGGAGACGTGGCCCGCCGTTTCGGAGACGCCCGAGGGCGTTTCGGGGACGGAAACCGGAACCGGAACCGACACCTCCCCCGGTGGAGTCGACCCGGCGGCCGCGGGGCGCGAGAAGATCACGCTCTGGCAGGGCGTGGTGATCGCCGTGATCGTCCTGGCGGCCGCCGCCCTGGCCGCCGTGGGCCTGTACCTCTCGTTCAACAACGTCGCCTCCTTCGCCCACCGCAGGCTCCACTTCGCCACCCTCCACGACGGCCGCCTGTTCGCGATCGGTGTCGACGTCGGCATCATCGTGATGATCGGCATCGACCTGGTCATGGCGTGGCTGCGCCGGCCCATCGGCTGGGTCCGGTTCCCCGTGTGGGCGCTGACCGGCGTCACCGTCGTCCTCAACGGCGGCAGCGTCCTGCCCGAGAAGGGCCGGGCGTGGGAGCTGATCGACGTCCTGGCCGTCCTGGCCCACGGCACCGTCCCGATTTTGTTCATCATCGTGGTGGAGATCGGTCGGTATGCCATCGACCGGATCTTGCGTCCCCGGACCAAGACCCGCACCCGTGACCGGATTCCCGTGATCCGTTGGGTTCTCGCTCCCGGCGCGACCAGCGACATCTACAAGCGGATGCGCCTGTGGGGCATCTCCTCCTACCCCGAGATGGTTCGCCGTGACCAGGAGCGGCTGGGCTACGAGCAGTGGCTCTCCCGCAAGTACAAGGGGGACCTGAGTCAGGCGACGGCGGACGAGAAGCTGCCGATGGAGATGGCCCAGTACGGCTACACCGTCGCCGAGGCGTTGGACCTGCCCCGCGCGCAGGAGCGGGACGCCAAGCTCCGCGAGGAGCAGGCCAAGCGCGACAAGGCAGCCGCCGAACAGGCCACCGAGCTGGCCGCGATCGCCGACGAACGCGAGCGGATCCTGGCCAAGGGCGACCGGGACCGGACCCGGATCCTGGCCGAGGGCGGGACCGCGACCGCCCAGGCCGAGATGGACGGACAGGTCCAGATCGCCCGCCGGGTCGTCGAGATCGAGACCGAGGCCCGCGAACGGGCCGAGACCGCCGAGTCTCTCGCCCGCAAGGCCACCGCCGACCGCGAGGTGGCCGAACAACGGCAGCGGCAGGCCGCCGCAGACGACCGCGCCGCCGAACTGGAGCGCGCGGCAGCGCAGAAGCGGAAGGAAGCGGCCGACCTCGACCGGGTCGCCGCCGCCGAGACCGCGGCCGTGGAGACCCAGACCATCGCGAAGGCCCGCCAGGCTTCCGCCGAACACGACAAGGCCGCTGCCGAAATCGCGAACGCCGCTGCCGAAACCCGACGCCGTGCGTCCGAAGTCGCCCGGCGCGCGGCCGAAGAAGACGAGCGCACGCAGCAGGCGATCACCCGCACCGAACAGCTCAAGGCCGACGAGGCCGAAGCCAGGAAGCGCGCGTCCGAAGCCCGACTGGGCGCGTCCGAAGTCGAAGCGCGTGCCCTCGAAATCGAGGACGCCAACCGGCTCCGGCCCCGCGAGCGGATGATCCGCCGGGTCGCCCGCCTCATCCTCGCCGCCGGCGGAGACGCAGAGAACGTGCCCCTCTCCGAAATCCAGACCGAGTTCGCCGTGTCCCCGCCGACGGCCTCCGACTACCGGCGCGAAGCCCAGGACCTCATCAACTCCGGCTACACCCCCACCACGACCTGATGATCCCCCACACGCACGAGACCCCCGGCGCTCGTGACGCCGGGGGGCCCGTGAACCCATCATCCCGCTCCGGAAGGACACCCGAGGTGAAATACGCGATCACGTCCCACGGCGGCAGCCTCGACGGCGACGACATCCACCCGCTGGCCCACCTCACCGCCCTGATCGGCTACGCCTCCGCCACCCTCCCCCACGACGGCGCCCAGGCCGTCGTCCGGCTCCTGGCCGCCCCCGCCGACGCCGTGACCGGCGAGACCTACACCGTCCCCGCCGACCACGCCGCCCGCCTCGCCCCCCTCCTCGCCCGCCTGTCCACCACCCGCTACAGCACCGCCACTCGCCCCCTCGGCGCCACCGCCCGCCTCCTCGCCGACAGCGCGGCCCGCGCCGCCGACACCGGCGAGCCGTGGACCTGGCAGATCGAGACCGGCGCCTCCTGACCGGCCTGTCCCACCGGCGTTCCCCACACCCCCACTCCGGGGTGTGGAGTTCGCCGGCCGGACAGCCCGCCCGGCCGGTCCCCACCGGCACCCGGGAGACCCCGATGCGCACCACCCGCACCCTGCTCCGTCTGCCCGACCCGGCCTGCCCCGACTGCGGCGGCCGCGGCTCCCACACCCTCGCCGACGGCGACGACGTCCACGGCGACATCCCCTGCGACTGCCTTCCCACCGACCAGACCACGTGGGGCGCCACCGACACCGTCGCCCCGTTCTGACCCCCCGACCTCGACCCGGAGGCAGCACCGTGACCCGCACCGCGCCCGCCCCCGACACCACCACCGACGAGGGCCTGGTCGATGTCGACCCCCACGACGACGGGACCCTCCCGATCCATCGCTGGCGGCAGGCACCGCCCGGACTCGCCACCCGCAGGCAGTTGATGGCCCGCCGGCTCCGCCCGGGCGGCCAGGAGCCCGTCGCGCGGATCGAGTGCCGGGGCGGGGCTCGCTGGGCCTGGCTCTACCGCATCGACCTCGCCGCCCCGATACGCCCGATGACCCTGGCGCGCGAAGCGGCCCTCGACCGGGCGATGGCCGCCCGCCAGACCTGCCCCCGCTGCCACCGCCGCTACTGGCACTGCCTCCCCCTGCGCACCCTCGGCGCCTGCCTGGAGTGCACCGACGGCACCCCCGCCGACCCCACCAGCTACCTCCCCGCCCCCGCCCCGACTCCCTCCTGACCGACCCGCCACCTGCCCGAGTTGGAGATCCGCATGTTCACCGTTCCGCTGCACCTGCCCGCCGGCGTCGTGGTCCTCGTCGGCCCGCCCGCCTCGGGCAAATCCACCTACGCCGCCTACCACCCCACCACCTGGCGCCTCTCCCTCGACGCCTACCGAGGCGCGGCAACCGACTCCGAAGCCGACCAGTCCGCGACCCCCGTCGCCGCCCAGATCCAGTCCCTCCTCCTCGACGCCCGCCTCTCCCGCGCCCTGCCCGTCATCGTCGACAGCTGCAACGTCCACGGTCACGTCCGCGCGACGCTCCTCGCCCGTGCCCGCTACTGGCAGCGCCCCTGCGTGGCGATCCTGTTCGACACCCCCCTCAACGAGGTGCTGGCCCGCAACGCCGCCAGGCCCCGGGTCGTCCCCGAACACGTCATCCGCGACCACCACGCCCTCCTCCCCACCCGCGAACAACTCCTCGCCGAAGGCTTCGACGCCGTCCACAACGGCGCCAGGATCCCGGCCCTCCCCGCCCAGACCACCCCGGCCACCCGGACCCGCCGATGACCACCCCGGCCCCGGCCTCGGGCGTGGATCTGGCCCGCGCGGCCCTCGCCGCGGCCCGCGCCCAGGCCCGCACCCGAGGCACCACCCCGACCATCGCCACCGGCCGCGCCCGGGCGGCTCGGACCGAGGCCCGGGGCGCCGGCCGCGAACCCGTCTCCCTGATGGCCGCCCTCGAACGCCTCACCGCCGAGCGCGGCTGGGAGCGGCCGGTCGCGACGGCCGGGGTCATCGACCGGTGGCCGGACCTCGTCGGCGAGGCCACCGCCGCCGGCCTCACCCCGGTCCGCCATCAGGACGGCGTGCTGCACCTGCGCCCGGCCTCCCCGGCCTGGGCCGCCGAGCTCCGCTACCGCTCCCCCTCTCTGCTCGCGCTCCTCGCCCAGGCCCTCGGGCCGGGCGTCGTCCACACCCTCACCGCGCACCGCTGACCCCTGGGGAGCCACCCACCATGACCAACACCATCCCCGCCGACCTGCGGGACTGGGCGATGCCCTGGCCCGGATACCGGCCGATGGACGCCACTCCGTCCGAGCTCAGCCCCGCCGCCCTCGCCGGGCACGTCCCGGCCTGGGCCGAGGCCGCCGTGACCCCCGCCGACGTCACCGACTGGCCCGCCCGCCAGGCCGCCGCCCTCGTCCCCTACCGCCTCGACGCCCGCGGCTGGCCCCTGCACCCCCACGGGCGTACCGGCCGCACCGGCCGAAACCTGGGCCGGTGGGCCGAGAACTGCGCGGCCGACCCCATCGTCACCGCCGGACACGGCCGGGACCGGCGGGTCCTGCTGATCACCCGGTCCGACATCGCCGTCGAGGCCATCCCCGGCGGCATGGTCGACCCCGGCGAAACCGCCCCCGAGACCCTGATCCGCGAGTTGCGCGAGGAGACCGGGATCGACCTCACCGGACACCAGCCCGTCATCCTCGGGCGCGGCATCGTCGACGACTGGCGGACCACCGACCACGCCTGGATCACCACCACCGCCGCCCTCTACCACCTCCCCGCCCCGATCCACGCCGTCGCCGCCGACGACGCGACCGACGCCACCTGGTGGCCCGCCCCCACCCTCACCGCCCTCGACACCGCGATCACCACCACCGGACGCACCCTCTACCCCGCCCACCGCCCCTGGCTCCGCCACGCCCTGGACCACCTCGACACCCACGACCGCTGACCACCCCCCCCCACCGTCCCGCTACCACCGAGAGGAACACCTCCGTGACCACGCCGGATCAGATCACCGAGCAACTTCTGCGGCAGGCCGTCACCGGCCCGCTGCGCGTCGCGTCCCTGGCCTGGACCGCGCTGACGCTCCGCCAGGCCCTCGCGGACGTCGCCCCCGACCTCGTCGACCCGGCCCTGCTCCGGGCCCACGCCGAGCACCAGGCCGACACCGGCCACTACGGCCTCGCCCGGGCCGCCGCCCTCACCGCCGGACACGACCCGGACCAGTGGGCCGAGACCGAGCCCACCACCGTCGTCCTGTGCGGATCGATGCGGTACTGGGAGCAGATGCTCGCCCGTGAACGCGAGGAGACCCAGGCCGGGCGGATCGTCCTCAAGCCGATCCGCACCTGCCGCCCGACCACCCCCGACGAGCGAGTCCGCCTCGGAGCCCTGCACCTGGCCCGCATCCGCGCCGCCGACCACGTCGTGATCGTCGGTTCGCACGTTGGGGTCTCGACCCGCGCCGAGATCGCCTACGCCCGACGCCTGGGCAAGCCGATCGAGTTCACCGACCCCGAGGCCGACCCCGACGGCCACTGACACGCCCCGGACCCGAGATGCGCTTCACCATCGGCACCCGCGTCACCATCACCACCCCGCTCACCACCCCCGCCGGCGCGACCGCCCGTCCCGGCGACCAGGGCGTCGTCACCGCCCGATACCGCGACGACGCCTACCGGATCGACCTCGACCACGGCCCTGTCGTCGTCGCCGGATGGGACCAGATCACCCCCACCGCACCGCCATGCCCCTGACCAGCACCGACCCTTCTTGGAGGATCCTCGTGTTCAACCTCAGCACCCGCACCCGTGCCCGCCTCCGCGCTGCCGCCGAGGACCGCATCGCCCTCCACGCGGAGATCGCCGCGCTCCGCGAGGCCCACGCCGACCAGGTCCGCGACCTCACCGACCGCCTGACGGCCGCGCTCACCGAGAGCGGCCGCCAGTCCGGCGAGGCCACCGCGGCCGACGGATACATCGCCGACCTCCACACCCGCATCGAGCACCTCGTCGCCGAACGCACCCAGGCCGAGCTCGCCCCCAGCCTCCCCCTCCAGCCCACCCCGCCCGTGTCCCTGGCCCCCGCGCTGACCCACGCCGGACTCCCGGACTCCCCCTACGACAGCCAGGAGTGGACCGCGCTCGGCGACTCCCTCCTGGAGACCGCCCTCACCATCACCGACCCCGACCACCGCCGCGACGCCATCGCCGCCGCCCACGCCGCCTACACCCGCGCCCTCACCCTCCGGCAGACCGTCTACATCACCAAGTACTGACCTCCGCCCGGGGTGGTCCGACCCGACGGGCCGGACCACCCCGGACGCACCCGATGCCGTGATGACCCCTCGCCAGTCACCCGCACCCGGCAGGATGGTCCTGGCCCCCGGCGGGCCGGGACCCCGCACGAAGGAGACATCGTGACCGCCCAACCCACCCCCGAGCCCCACCCCATCCCGCCCATGCGCACGCTGGCTGAACTGCGCGCCGCCGTCTCCCGCTACGGGTTCGACGGCGACAGCAACGCCCTGGAGCGCGAGCTGGGCGCCGTCGTCCTCGACGACCTCGGCGCCGTCCGCGCCATCGCCCAGGCATACCGACACCGCGTGCTGCTCCACCTCAACCCCGCCGCGATGGCCGAGGTCATGCGCCCCACCGACGACGTCGCCGCCGAACTGCGCCGGCGGATCGCCGAGGCGGGCGCCGCGTGAGCTACGCGTTCCTCGGCGACGCCGCCACCAAGGCCCTCGCCGAACTGACCCCGAGGGAGCAGGGCGCGGTCGAGTTGATCCGCCGGCTCCTGGAGGACGACCCCACCCCTGACGGAGTCCGCGGCCTGCCCGATGCCGACCCGGCCTCGGAGTCCTACGCCATCGACATCACGCCCGAGGTGACCGGCGGCCGGGGCATCACCGTCGTCTACCGCCACGTCCCCGACCTCGACGCGTGCCTTGTCTCCTGGATTATCGCGGGCCCCTGACCCTCACCCTGATTCGGATCTGGGGCCTTGCCCTGAACGCAAAGAGGCCCCCCGGCAGATCGCTGCCGGGGGGCCTCTTTGCGTTCAGGGCGGGTATCAGGCGGTGATGCCGGCCTTGATCTCCACGTTGATGCCTGCCGAAGCGGACAAGGCGGTGATCAGGGTGTGCACCATGGCCCGGGCTCCGTCCGGGTCCTGTTCCATGGCCGCCGCGATGGAGTCGGAGGTGAGTTCTTTCGAGGCCCGCCGCAACAGCTTGTACGGGTCGCGAGCGGCGGGGAGCTGTGGCTTCGTTTCGAGCGAGGCGAGGTAGGTCAGGACGGCCTCCTCGGTGGCCTTCTTTTTCCCGGCCGCGCTCGCAGGGAGAGCGGCGGCGGCGCCGGCCACCACCGTCGCGGTGAGCTTCAGCCCCAAGACCTGGATCAGGGCCAGATAGAGGTGGGCGGCGGCGTCCGTACCGTGTTCCTCGGCCAAGGAGACCAGCTCGCGGGCCTGGCCGATGCCGAGCTTCTTGGAAACAATTGTTTCTGAGTTCTTCCCTTGGGCCCGGGCCAGCTCGAAGAGGCGCTCCGTGATCCGCCAGGTTCGGACCAGCTGGTTCCCGTACTGCGGGGTGATGTCCCACAGCTCGTTGCAGTAGCCCTCGAACGTGCCGTGCGTGGCGCGGAACAGCTTCCCGTCACGGATGGCCTGGAGCGCCTTGCCCGCAGCCCAGTAGGCGATGCGGTGGTTCTCCAGCGCCGCCTCGCAGCGCGTCAGCAGCTCTCGTTCCTGGGCGATGAGCACCGGGGTGTTCGCGAGCTGCTTGGTCGGCATCTTGTCGATGGCCTTGGCCAGTGCCACCGCAGTGCCGGGCTTCGCCGGGCCCTGGGGGGCGCCGGAAAGGTCGATCTGCTGTCCCATCAGAGCATCTGCTCCATCGTCAGTGCGAGACGCATGAAGTCCTCGCGCGCGTTCAGAGCGGTACCGCTCATCTTGTACTCGGTGACGAGGGTGCCTTTTTCGTAGGCGTGCTCGTGGATGGTGTAGCGCCGGATCGGGTCGCTGACGCGAGGGTACTTCCGCTCGTCGACCCATGCCTCCGCCTTGGCCAGCTGGACCTTGGTCTTGTCCTTGGCGGAGTCGTGCATGTTGATGACGACGAGGAACGGGATGCCCCGGGGCTTCAAGACGCGTTCGATCGTGAACTCGGCCTCGTCCCAAGTCATCTTCGACGGCGTGATCGGAACGATCGCAAGGTCCGCGATGTCCAGGACCTCGCGCAGGGCGTCGGCGGTCCGACTCTGGCCGAGGGGGTCGGCATCCCACTCGGCGTCCGGGTCGATGTCGAGGAACCCAGGGGTGTCGACGATGATCCGGCGACGGCGCGGGTCATCGACGACCACCGGCAAAATCCCGGTCTTCCCTCGCGTGACCAAATAGTCGAACGGAAGCGCCTTCTCCCGTACGCCGGCGCACCACTTCTCCAAGGTGCCCTGGACGTCGATGCCCGCAGCGACGACAGGCAGCGCATCGTCGGCATCTTGGGGCGCGATCGCCGACCGGCCGGCGCAAGCCGCGGTGTTGACGGCGATGGTGCTTTTGCCCGCGCCGCCCTTCTGCTGGATGACGACGATCACCTTGACGGCGCCGTTGTCAGGGGTGGATGTGGACATCCGTGGCCTTTCGATTGTCCGTTGGTTTCACCACGTTCGTGGCTACTCGGACAGTCCCCAGCTTGCCAGATCGGACGGCGCTGTTCCGGTGCCAGGGCGCGCCACCCGGTGAGGTTGCCCGACAGTTCCTGACCGGACTCCCAAATTTGGGAGTCCAGGCCGTAGCCCGGCAATCCCAAGAGCCTGTCACCGCAGGGCCCACTCCCGATGACTCGGGTGCGGGCCCTGCGGTTTCCTCTTTTCGTTACCGGCGGGCAGGGGTGTTCAGGAAGGTTGCAAGGGCCTGCGGTGCAGGTGCTCGCACAGCGCTGGGGCCGGCTTGTCGAGTGACGAGGGAAGACGACGCCGAGGGTGATCGTTGCCGCGCGGAACAGCTGTCGGCCCTCGGGGGACTGCGGTGTCGTGGACCAGGCGTGAGTCTCGCGGTCGGTGACGGCCTGGCGGAGCATCCGCAGTGCGTAGCCGCGCCGTTGCCACGGCCCGGTGACCCGGATCTTCGCGATCCGGCCGATCGCGCAGGCGTCGCAGACTTTCCAGGACAGGCGAGCGAAGTCGTAGCCGTCTGGGGCGAGCACGTGAAGGTGCTGGAAGCCGGCCGACGCGCCGACGGGCGGGGTGTGCCGCCAGACCTCCTGAGGCTGGCTGCCGTCGTCGAGGCCCCGGCTCATGAGGCGGGCCGTTCGCCGCGGCGGTTGATGACGAGGGCGACCCACTGCCCGCGGACGTTGGGGAGGGCGTCGATCCACTGGGTGCCGGTGGTGGGCGGGGTGAGGCCGGCGAGGTGGTGGGTGATGTCGACGTAGTGGGCGTGGTTGCCGTCGCGGGTCTGCTCGACGAGCCCGTCGAGGAGTTGCCGGGCCTGGTCGGTGTTGCCGAGGACGGTGTGGTGGAGGACGAGGACGAGGTCGAGGAGGAGGGCGGCGGAGGTGATGCCGGCGATGTCGATGCGGGCGCGCAGGACGGCGGCGCGGTCTACGAGGTCGGTGTCCGGGCGGCCTGCGTGTTGGGCGAGGTGGGCGACGTGGAGGGTGAGCGCGGTGGCGCGCTGATCGAGGCCGGTGAGGAGCTGCCCGGCCAGGGCCAAGGCGCCGTCGGCGTGTTCGGGGTGGGCGAGGGCGGCGGCGAGCGCGAGGTTGGTCTGGGCGATGGCCTGCTCGCCTTGATTGCCGTGGGTGGAGGCTTCGTCGCGGGCGGCGGTGAAGTGGCGGATCGCGCGGTCCATGTCGCCGTGCGCGAAGTGGATGTCGCCGAGGACGCGTTCCCCGCGTCCGGGCCAGCCCAGGGTTTGGGCGGTGGCGTGGGCGGTGGGGAAGTCGCCGGTGGCGCGGGCGAGGTGGGCGAGGCCGCGGGCGGCGTCGGGGGCGAGGCGGCCGCCGCCTGCGGCGACTTGGCGCATGCCGCGGCTGGAGGCGGTCAGGTTCCCGAGGTCTCGGTGGGCCTTGGCCTGGTAGTAGAGGGCCATGTCGGCGAGCTCGGGGGGCAGGAGCCGTCCGGCGAGGACGTCGGTGAGGCGGGAGACGGTGATGGCGCGGTGTTCGTGTTGGCGGCGGGCGAGGGCGGTGAGGAGGTCGGCGAGGGCCTCGGCGGGGGTGCCGGCGCGCCCGGTGTGATCGGCGGGTTCCGGTAGGGCGAGGGGTTCCCACACGTAGTCGTCGGTGTAGGCCCAGGCGGCGTCGACGAGCCAGTCCAGGTCCAGGCCGTGGTCGCGGGCCAGGAGCAGCCCTTGGCGGAGGGCGGCGGCGAGGAGACGGCGGTCGCGTGCGGGGTGGGCGCGCCATTGGGTGCCGAGGGCGGTGTGGGCGCGGTGGGCGGCGGCGGTCCAGTCGGTGGGGGTCCAGCGGTCGTCGGTGGTGTCGGTTGCGGTGCGGACGGCGTCGCGGATCAGGGCGTGGAGGTGGTAGGGCCACAGCCCGAGCGGGTTGTGCCTGACGAGGGGGCGTTCTACGAGGCGGGCGGCGGCGGCCTGGTGGGTGAGCCCGGCGGCGGCCGTCGCGAGGGTGAGGTCGAAGGCGTCGAGGAGGGACACCGAGCGGAGCAGGTGGCGTTCGTCGGGTGTGAGGTCGGCGAGGGTGCGGGTGACCAGGGCCCCGAAGTCGGCGCCGAAGTCGGCCGGGGTGGGGGAGTGGCCTTGGCGGTGGAGGTCGAGGAAGCGGGCGGCGGCGAGGTCGAGGTAGAGGGGCAGGCCGTGGGAGCGGTCGGCGATGACGGCCCGAAGGTCGTGGCTGATGAGGGGGCGGCCGTCGTGGGTGAGGCGGCGGGTGAGGTAGTCCTCGCAGTCGCGGGGGCTGAAGTCGCCGATGAGGATCTGTCGGCCGGGAACGGTGGGCAGCCCGGTGCGGGGGGAGGGCAGGGTGTGGTGGGCCAGCCCGGGCCAGGCGGCCGGTCCGACGTGGTCGAGGTGGCCCTCGAGGGCGTCGTCGGCCCACTGGAGCCGGTCCCGACCGGTGATCACGAAGAACACGTTGGGCATCAGCCAGACCATGCGCTGCACCAGCCGCTCCAGGTCCCGATGGGTGCGCGAGCCGATCTCCTCGAAGGTGTCCAACAGCACGACCGGCAGCACCGCCTTGTCGGCGGGGAGCTGGGAGATCTCCCAGGCGAGGAGGTGCGGGTAGTAGGAGAGGGTCTCCAGGTCGGGTTCGGCCTCCAGGAGGTCGGCGAGCCGATCGCACTCGGCGAGTGCCCGCACCGTCTGCCGCCGTTCCCGGAGGGCGCCGACGAGGGCGCCGGTGAGTTGCCCGATCGCGCTGCCTACGGCGCCGGGCAGCAGCAGCGCCTGGGCGACCTCGCCGAGCGCGGCCTGCATCTGCGCCGGCAACGCCCGGCCGAACCTTGTCGCGAGGTTGCTGCGCCGGAGGTACTCCTCCAACGACTCGCCCGGGTGCTGGTGCTCCCAGTAACGCTTGAGGGCGAGGTCGAACGCGGGCAGCGGCTTGCCGACGGCGCCGGCGAGCGCGAGCCGGACGGTGAGCAGGATGCGTTCGTAGTCGACGCCGGCGGAGCGGGCGAGGTCGATGCGGACCGGGACCAGCCGCGGCCGTTCCGGCCACACCGGCTCCCCCCACGACGCCGGCCGGGCCCTCGGGTCGGCGAGCGCGGCCTCCAGCGTCCGCGACAGCGTGGACTTCCCGATGCCGCCGACGCCGTGCAGCATCAGGACGTTGGTGCGCGGGGCCTCGAGGTCCTCGACGTCCAGGCCCGCCCCGGTGACCCGGGCGAGGTGTTCGGCGACGGCCCCGGCGACGACCTCCCACTGCTGATGCCGGTCGGCGAACACCTCCTCGCCGCCCAGGCTCCGGTTGTTGGTGCTGAACAGCGCCCGCAGATCGCGTCCCGGTCCTGTCACGTCGTCCCCGTCCCTCGCCGCTGGTGTCGGTCCTGGTCAACCTATGCCCGCATCACGCACGGTGAAGGCGTGTCACCGACAATGGCCGACCAGGCACGACAGCACGACGCAAAGGACGACCCCATGCCCGAGCACCCCGACGCGCAGCACCAGCACGAGGACGAGGAGGCGTTGCGGCAGCCCGGGGGAGATTTGCGCCAGGCACAGGACGCCGTGCACCAGGTCCTCCGCCACCTCAACGCCGCCCTCCTGCGCGCCGCCGAGGCGAGCGCTGCGGACGAGACGGAACGGGCCCGGCTCCGGGCGCTGCGTGCGCAGGCCCTGGAGGCCGTGGACCGCCTGGAGGAGGCCGAACCGGAGGAGGTCGTCGAGATCGCCGTCCGCTACGCCGCCCTCCTCAAGCAACTCACCCAGGACTGACCCGGCCGGCCCGGGTGGCCTCGGCCGGTGCGGGCAGGCGAACCGACCCGACGCCGCCGGTGTCGAGCGGGCGGGCACGGAGCCCGGGCGGCATCAGCGGGTCGGCCTGCGCCGTGATGCCGTCGATCTCGGCCCCCAGCCGGGGCAGCGCGCGGTGCAGGGCGCGCTGGACCGTCCGGAACCGGGCGGCCTCGGCGGTGGTGTAGGGGCGCAGGCGGGCGGCGGCCAGTGCCCACAGGGCGTGCCGGGCTCGGCCGAGCTCGTGTTGGTCTCCGTCGACGACCCGCACCGTCGCGATCCCGGGGTGCGCGGCTGCGGCCGCGACGATGGCGTCGACGGTACGGCAGGCGCGGGCGTGGTCGGCCGGGGTGGGCAGGGGAGTGGGCACGTCGAGTTCGAGTGCACGGGCGTGGGCGATCAGGGTGCGTTGGCGGCTGTCGGCCGGCCGGTCGGCGACGGCCACGACCTCGACCCGATACCCGGCCCGCACGAACCGCCCCGCGCTCGCGGCGAAGTCCTCGACGGTGGTGAAGTCGGCGAGGACCAGCACGTCACCCCGCCGCTCGCGCACGAGCGCCTCCGCCTCGACCTGCCACGCCTCCGCGTCGGGGCGCACCAGCTCGTCCGCGATCCGGGGCGCGTCGGTGACCAGCGCCGCGTGGTCGGGGTGGGTGCCCCGCAGCAACTCCGCGTCCAGCCGCACGGTGCCCGGCCGCAGCGCGCGCCCCACCACCCGCCGCACCTCCGGCATCCGGGTGCCGGGCTCGCCCACCAGGTAGACCACCACCGGATCGAGCCGGGCTGGCGCCCGCACCAAGCCCGGGGCGACGAGCTCGTCGAAGGCCCAGCGGTGTTGGCGCGCGGACAACCGGTGATACCCCGTCCCGGGAGGCCCCGGCACCGGGTGCGCGATCCTGCGCACCGGCTCGGCACTGGCCGCCGCCCGCTCCGCGTCCCGGGACACCGCAAGGCGCCGATCCACCGGCAGCCGCTCGTCGTGCACCCGCACCTCCGCGCGCACCAGCTCCCGCCCGAAGGCCCGGCTGCGCCGGGCACCCCACGGCCGCGCCCGTTCCGCGCGCACCGCTGTCGCGGCGGCGGTCGGCCGTTCCCACCGGCCCTCGACAAGCACGTTCGTATAGAGGGGACGGAGACCTCGGCGGACCACGGTGACACGGTCCGCGAGTCCTTCGGCCTCGACGGCGGCGAGGACATCGGGCAGGGCGGCCGCCGTGGTGTCGTGGTTCTCCCACGCCACGAACCGGCCGGTGTCGAGAAACCGGTCGAGGACGGAGAGCTGACTGCGGGCCTCCGCGACCGCGAGGGCCACCACCTCGATCCGGTACCCGGCCGCCCGGTACGCGGCCGACGCCGCCCGCGCCTCGTCCACGTCGTCCAACGCGGTCTCCACGATCACATCGAACCCGGCCACCCGCGCCCGCTCCTCCTCCTCGGCCTGCCGCCGGCGGACGTCGGCGCGCACCAGCGCTCCGGCGGTGCGGACGTCGGCGGCCAGGAGGGCCGGGTAGTGGGGGTGGTCGGCCTTGTAGAGGTCGCTGCCGATCCGGACGACCGTGCCCCGGCGGGAGAGCACGGCGTGCAGCAGCGCGGCCGTGGTGGTCTTCCCGCTGCCGGGCTGTCCGGCCACCCACACCACCACCGGCTGCGCCGTCACGACCCGAACCCCCACCCCGTCGTGTTTACGGGTACGTACCCGTACCCCTACAGTGATCGTACGGGAAGGAGCCCACCATGTCCGACGCCAACGTCCGAATCCCCGAGTCCACCCGCGACCGCCTCGCCGCCGTCGCCGCCGCCGAAGGACTCTCCCTGCGCGCCTACCTCGCCCAACTCGCCGACACCCTCCAGACCCCCGACGAACGCGCCGCCCGCGCGATCGCCGCCAAGGCCGCGCTGACCGCCTGGTCCGGCTACGACCCCACCACCGCCACCGAAGCCGACCTCGACGCCGAACTCGACCGCCGCCTCAACCAGGCCCGAGGCGCCGCATGAGTACGACCGAGCCCGTCCACGTCATCCTCGACGACACCGCCATGGCCGCCGCCGGCAAAGGCCACGTCCTCATCTCCCGCCTCATCCACCGCGCCCACGCCGAAGCCGGCTGGCGCCTCTACGCCACCACCTGCGCCCTCGTCGAAGCCGACCGCGACCGCCCCGGCACCGCCGAACACCTCGCCTCCCTGCCCGGCCTGATCGTCCTGGACCTCGACCTGCCCGCCGCCCTCGACATCGCCCACCACGACACCTGGGCCCACGCCCACACCCTCCACGCCGCCCAGCCCTCCCCGGACCGACCCGACGGCGCGCTCGTGGCCACCGTCGACCCGGCCCGCTGGACCGGACACCCCGTCCGCGTTCTCGACCTGTCGCCCTGACCGTCGAGCCTGGTCGTGCGGCGAGCCGCAATGTCACCTCAGGACCGACCGACCAGAGGCGCCCCGCTCGCCCGGCCGTCTCTCCCGATGCCCGGCGGATCAGGCGCCGCCGCAGTCGTCGAACGGATCACCCCGATCGAGACGACGGCGGACCCACTGCGGGGACGAGGTCGTCGGGCGGCCCGCTGATCGTGGACGGTTTAGCGGGGCCGGTGCTGCGCAGGGATGGGGGGATGTTCGCCCCGCACCGTGCGGGGTCCGCACGCGGCAAGATGGAGAGACGATCTTGGGTGAGTTCCGTCCCGTGGCCAACGGACTTCGAACCGATCATCCCGTTCCGGGCCTGCCGTTCATCAACGACGAACGGCTCCCGCTCGACAACCCGGATGCGATCGAGCGCACGGGCCGCAACCAGGGCGCGGGCCTGTGGGGCCGCACCGACAAGTTACCGGGAGGCGGCTGGGTCGCCTTCACCACCGAGCCCAAGAACCGGAAGTACGCCTGGGCCGTCCACTACCACCCCGAGCACGGCCGCACCGTCGTGCTGGTCTCCGACGCCAGCTGGAGCGGGCTCCACCACGACTGGATGTACAGCCACACCGGCTTCCTCTACCGGCACGGCGGCTACTGGTGGGACGGCACCGCCTGGAACCGGCCCGGCGTGGTCTTCGACGGAGCCTACGAACGCTACGACGCCCGCCCCGTCCAGGACGCGCTCACCGTGACGGCCGCGGACCTGCTGATCCACCCGACCGACCCGGGCAACGCGAGCGTCCTCACGATCGCGGGCTTCACCGCCCCCACCGAGAACCTGCCCAACTGGCTGGACCACCTGGCCCTGTGGGCGGAGCACCGCCGAGGCACGCCGGACGCGAGGCCGCTGGACGCCTGCGTGGTCGACCTGAACGCCCCCGAACTGGAACCGGGCACCCTGGTGGACCGCGCCGGACTGGCGAAGATCGCCAGCATCGACGAGAGCGACCTGCCGGCCCCCAAGTACGGCGACCACCAACTCCCCGAGCCGCAGACACGCACTGCGACCGGACCGCTGTGGTCGCGGCCCGTGGCTCGGGACTGGGCTGAACAGCACCGCCGCTCCCACGGCCCCGGCGTGCTCCTTGCCGCCTCCACAAGCTTCGACACCACCCAGCCCCTTGGGCTCGTCGCCGACCACAACCGTCTCACCGAGATCATCCAAGGGGACGGTGAACAGACCGAGCAGGTCGCGAAGAACCTCGCCTGGTGGCCGGCGGTGGCTCTCACGGAGGGCACCGAGAGCCTTTTCCCCATGTCCGCGCTGCGCACGACGCTGATCGAGGCCGTGCTCGCCCATCTGGCGATCGCCGTTCACGAAGAGAGGAGCAATCTGCAGTTCGAGAGTCTCCGCCGCGACGTCGTCGCCGTCTTCGACTGGTACGTCCAGCGCAAGCCCGAACACACCGCCGGGCTCCTGAGCGAGATCTGCCTGGAGGCCCGCGCACAGTTGGACCTGGATCCGGTGACCGTGGGGCAGCTCATTCGCCGGTCGGTTCGCTTCGATGGCACGTTGAGCCCGGAGACCGTCGACGCCCTCTTCGACATGGCGCTGCCTCCGTCCGCGCGGCCCGCCGAAGGGCCCACCTCGTCCGGCAGCGACTCGTCCCGGTCCTGAACCGGACGGACTCCTCGAACGGGCGCTTTGGGGCTGCCGGCGAGGGGGAAGCCGAACGAGGACCTCGCCCGCCCTTGGCGAGAGCCGATCGCCGGTTGCCGGGCCGGAGTCGCCGAGTGCTGGGCAAGCCCTGTTGTGAGGCTTGTCCAGCACTTGGCGACCGAGCCCCTGCCTGGGGCGCAAGGCCGCGAGCGTCGGTCGCACCTTCGTGAGGTGGTCAGCGGTGTCGTTCGAGGTAGAGGTTGGTGAACGCGGTGACCTTCGCGCGCAGGGCCCAGGGGTCGAAGGGTTTGACGATGTAGTCGACGGCGCCGGCGGCGTAGCCGCGGGCGGAGTGTTCGGGGCTGGGGCCCATGGCGGTGAGGAAGATGATGGGGATGCTGCGGGTGCGTTCGCGGCCCCGGATGTGCCCGACGGTCTCGTAGCCGTCCATGTCCGGCATCTGCACGTCCATGATGATGACCGCGAAATCGTCGTGTAGGAGGAGCTTCTTGAGGGCTTCTTGACCGGAGGGCACGGTGATGAGTTCCTGGTTGAGGGTGGCCAGGACGGCGGTGATGGCCAGGAGGTTGTCGGGTTGGTCGTCCACGATGAGGATCTTGGGCATCTGCTCGGGGCGGAGCGGGCCGCCGGGAGCGGCCGGGAGAGCGGCGGTCCGGGCGACGGGTTCGAGGAGGGCGAGTTGTTCCTCCAGGAGCTGGCATCGGGCCTCGGCGTCGGCGTGTAAGCGGGCGGTCTTCTCCAGCTGCGCCTTCAACTCGACGGCCTCGTCGCGCAAGGCGTCGCGTTCCCGTTTGACCTCCAGGAGCTCGTAGGCCGTGCTGCTTTCGGAGCGCAGGGTGCTGAGCTGGACTTCGAGTGCGGCGATCCGGGTCCGTCGGTCCAGCAGTGCCTCTCCGAGGGCGTCCCCTTGCACGGTGGAGAGAAGGGATGCGCGATCGGCGGCGCGCAGGGCCTGGGACATGTCCGCGACGTGATGGTCGATGACCTGCACGGCCTCGGTGGGTGTGCCCGCCCCGCTGGCGGCCGCGGCGGCCTGGTGGAGGCCCTGGATCAACTCGATCGCCTCCGGGGTCGCCGGCATGCCGCGTACCTCGGCGACCGTCGTGATCAGTTCGTCCACGACGTCCCAGCCGGGGTGGCGAGTGCCGGAGAGGTAGCGGGAGATCGTGCTGGGGTCCCGGTTCACGCGGGCCCCGTAGCGCCGGATCGAGATGTTCAGCCCGGTGAACAGGTGGCGCAGCGCAGTGGCCAGGGACCGAGCCTCGTCGGAAAGGGTGGCGGGCAGGGGGCGCAGCTCAGCCACGGTCGGTTCCCTCCTGCTGGGTGCCCACGGGCCCGGGGCCGGCCACCAGGCGGTGGGTGACGGCGAGGGTGCCGCCGGCGGCCAAGAGGCCGGCGAGCACGCTCCGGGGGAGCGGTTCACCGCCGTGAGCGGTGAGCACGCCGACGAGCACACCGGCCAGGGCGGCGATGAGGAGGACCACTGCCGCGCGCAGCGACAGCAAAGGCTGGTCCATCGAGACTCCTTCTGGGCACCCACGGCATCGACCGGCGGTGGGGACGGTCCGGTGCGCTCCACGGCGCGCCGGATGGAGATCAGGATGGGCGCGCTGAAACCTGTTGCACCACTGATGCAGGATTTTGACAACGAAATCGGCTGATGCCGATGGGGTGCAACGGTTTTCGCGCTGGTCACTTGGGGTTCGCCTTGTTGCAAGCTCTGCAACAGCACCTGCAACACGGCAGGCAAGAAGAAGGCCCGGAACCGTCCGCCGACGAGTTCCGGGCCACCTCACATCCAGACGCGGGTCAGACGCGGCGTCCCCAGCCGACGTCGGGCGTCGTGCCCCAGCCGGTCTCGGCCGATCCCCAGCCGCTGTCGGGTCCCACGCCCCATCCGGACTCGGGCGCGACGCCCCAGCCGATCTCGGCGTATCCCCAGCCAGTTTCCTTGCGCATCATGCGTCCCCTCCCGGTGTTGTCGTGATCGCGATGGTACGTACGAGGCGGGTGGGATTCACCGGTCGAGTGCGGGTCTGGCCGAAATCCGCCGGCCTGGAGCGTGCGGGTCAGGTGGTGCCGAGAAGGCGCGCGGCGCCGCAGATCCCGCAGGCATCGACGGATGGGTCGCGGAGGACGTCGAGGGCCTGGGCGCGGGTGGCGGGGCGTCGGCGGCGGCCGGGCATGGTGCAGTCGCCGGCGTGGACCAGGATGGGTCGGCTGAGGGCGTCGATGCCCAGCTCGATGATCCATTCCGGTGGGGGAGGGGTTGGCCGGGATCTGACCGTGCCGGTGGTGTCGGTCGTGCGGGGTCCGGCGGCGGCTTCGAGTTCGGCGATCCGGGCGCGCACGGCGTCGAGGAGCACCGTGGTCCAGGTCTCGATGGTGCGCAGGCGGTCCAGGTCGGGTGGGAGGATGTCGCCGAGCGCGCCGGGGCCGGGTATGCCGGTCATGCCGCCGCGTCCCCGGCCGCGTCGTCGGTGCAGGTGGTGACCCGCTTCAGCCCCATCCGGGCGGCCACGAGCTGCTCCCGTTCCACGGTGGCCCAGTGGGGGTGCGCGCTGATGGCCTCGGCGAGGCGGAGCGTGCGGCGGCGCAGGCGGGCGATCTCGGCGGCCTGGTCGGGGGTGTAGCCGGGGCTGGGCGGGACGGCGCCGCGGTGGGAGTGGCGATGCTCGGAGGCGGGCCAGCCGGGCAGGGGCTCCGCCGACCAGGGCAATGTCGCGGCGTAGCGGGCCTGCTCGGCGCTCACGCGGTGGAGCTGGAGCTGGAGGGCCCGCAGCCGGAGGGGGTAGGAGATGCTCACCCCCCGAGCGTACGTCTGTTCGAATTATTTGTGCGAGTGAGGCACGCTCGCGGCGGTCACGTTGTGACTGAGCACTACATCTGTCCAATGAGCACTCGACTTGTCCACGGTGTGCGCTCCAGATGGCCAGCAGGGTAGCCCTGGTTAGGCCCGAGCTGGGTGGTTTTGCTGGTTTCTCTAATGTTGTGTCGCCGTACGTGGTGCTCTGGTGGCGTGGAGAGCTGGCTGAGGGTCGAGCCCGTGGCGCAGGGGCCGGCGTGGTCGCATCGGGTGGTGCTGGGTGATCTCGTCGCGCGAGGTGTTCCTTCGGCCGAGGTCGAGGGGGAGGTCGCGGCGGAGTCCCTGCGGGGTTGGTCGCTGAGATGGTCGGTGGGTCGGGCCGATGTGCTGTTTCCGGTGGGTGATCTGGCCTTCGGGCCTCCAGACGGCGCGGTGCCCGTGCGTCGGTTCTCGTGGCGACCGGGGCAGCGGCACCGGCCGGGGCTGGGCTACAGCGTTTCGACGGGGCGGATGCACGGTTTCGAAAGCCTCGCCGAGCGTCGGACCCTGTTGGTGCTCGACTTCCTGGGAGGTGTCGGGGAGGTGTCGTCGCAGCCGTTCGTGCTGCGGTTCACGGTCGGTGGGCGCCGGATGGAGCACGTCCCCGATCTCGTGGTGCTCGGCGAGGGCGGGGTTCGGGTGGTGGACGTGCGGCCTGGAGCTCGGGGCGACAGGACGGACGCGGTGAAGTTCGCCGCGACCGCGCGGGTTGCCGCGGCCGCCGGATGGTCCTACGAGCTGGTGGCGGGATGGCGGCCGGGGCCTGCGAAGGTGATCGAGACGTTGGCCGCCCGCCGCAGGACGCTGCGGGACCCGCTCGCCTTGCAGGCTCGCTTGCTTGAGACGGTCGCGCGCGAGCCAGCCCGCTTGGGCCGGCTGGTCGCGGGCACCGGTGTGCCGGCGGTGGCTCGCGTCCACCTGCTGTACCTCCTCTGGCATCGGCGCCTGGCCGTCGACCTGCACCACCCCCTGGATGATGCGACCTGGGTCCATCTCGTGGGCGGCGCGCGATGACCGGCCAGGACTTCGGGCTGGAGGAGCTGCCGCCCGAGGAACGAGCTCGGCTTCGACTGCGCCTGGAACACCTGTTGGAGGTCGAGAGCGGGTTCCGCAGTGGCAGCCGGTTCTGGGCGAGGCCGGGGGAGCCGCGTCCAGGCTACGACCCGGCGACGACGACCTTGATGCAGCGACGGCACCGCAAGGTGGCCGAGCTGAAGGCGTTGGGCTCGGGCGAGGCTCGGCAGCTGGGTTGGGCGGGAGTGGGGGTGCGGACACTGGGACGGATGGCGGCGGCCTACCGGGTCGAGGGCGCGGCGGGACTGGTCGATGGACGTCGGATCGGCAGGCCGCGTGGTCGCCGGTCGGTGGGGCCGGAGGTGGAGGAGGCGATCCGGGCGGTTCACGAGCAGTGTCTGCGGCGGTCGCGGATCAGCATGACTTCGCGGGAGCGGTTGATCCACCAGTACGTGCGGGAGGTATTCCCCGGCCGTGAGGTGCGGGTGCCGCACCGCACGACGCTGGCGCGGGTGTGGAAGGAACGGTTCGGCCCCGGAGGTGCCCGCCAGCGATACGTCCGATCCGCCGCCGCCCGGCCCGCTCCGGTCGGGGCGGCGGTGATCGCGACACGGCCCGGGCAGGTGGTGGTGCTGGATTCGACGCCGTTGCCGGTGAAGGTCCTGGACGACGTGTTCGGCACGCCGATCACGGTGCACCTGACGATCGCGTTGGACGCCTGCACCCACTCGATCGTCGCGTTCCGGCTGACACCGATCGCTGAGTCGTCGATCGAGGTCGCGATGCTGCTGCGGGACGTCCTGGCTCCGCTGCCGATGAGGGCGGGCTGGGGCGAGACCATGGCCTGGCCCTACCCGGGTGTCCCGGCCGCGCTGGTGGCGGACTTGGCGGGCGGGCCGGTGGCGGGGCTGCCGTTCTTCGCCCCGGAGGCGATCACCGTCGACCACGGGACCGCGTTCAAGAACCATCACCTGGTCGAGGTGGCCCGCACGCTTGGCATCGACGTCCTGCCGGCCCGCGCGATGCGCCCCACCGACAAGGCCGCGTGCGAGAGGGCGTTCGCCGCGATCCAGTCCCTCCTCCTCGAACTCCTCCCGGGCTGGCGCGGCATCGACGTCGCAGACCGGGGGATCGACCCGGAGGGCGACGCCTCCTGGACGGTGGGGGAGATGGAGCACCTGCTGGCCTCCTGGATCGTCGCGGTCTGGCAGAACCGGCGCCTGGACCAGCACGCCCCCGCCTGGGACCCGGCCGGCCGGCACAGCCCGAACACCCTCTTCGCCGCAGCGGCGGCCCGGGACGGCATCGCGCTGGAGATCCCGCCGCCGGAGCTCTACTACGAACTGCTGCCCGTGCATTTCGTCAAGGTCGACGCCCGCCGCGGCGTCAAGGTGGGCGGCCTCTGGTACGGAGCCCGCAGCCCGGCCCTGGATCCGTGCCGCGGGGTGCGGGCGCCCCGCAGTGGGCGGCACACGGGGAAGTGGGCGATCCGCCGTGACCCGCGCGACGTCCGGCACGTGTTCATCGAACTCGACGGGGCCTGGCACACCCTGGCGTGGAACGGCCTGCCCGAGGACGGCACCGTGCCGGCGTTCGGGGACGCCCGGATCGGAGAGGTCCTCAAGGAGGCCGCCCGGGCCGGGCTGCGGCCGCGGACGGACGCCGAGCTGCTGCCGGTGCTGCTCGACCTGCTGGCAGAAGTCACTCCGGTCGAGGGCTGGCCCGGGCGGCCCGGGGCCCGGAAGAAGGCCGCGGCTCGCGCCCGGGAACTGGCCCGAGCCCGAGCCGCTGCCGCCGACCGCCCCGACACTCTCCTGCTCGGCGCACCGGGCGTTGGGGGAGGACCTGCCGCGGAGGTGGCGGCCGCGATCACGGCCGACCGCCTCCGGCGCCGGCGCGCGGCGGGTACCACTCGGCCGGTGCCAGCCGCGCTCCTCGGCGACGACCTGACCCGCAACGGGCTGTTCCCCGCCGCGAGACCACGACCCGACGGCGACGGTATGGAGGAGGGGGAGACGGGATGAACGGCGAGGCAATTCGGAGGGACACGGCCGCCGGGTGGAAGGCGTGGCGGGTGACCCGGCACTCCTTCACCCCGGCGCCCTGCCTGTCCCCGGCTCGCTGGCGCGCGCTCCCGCCGGCCGAGCGGGCGGCGTGGGAGTTGGCGCGGGCGGCCACCCACGCGAACCTGCCGCTGCTCGGCACGCCCATGAGCCGGGCCGTGGACCACCTGCTGTCGGGGCGGATCCGGCAGAACGCATTCAAGGCCCGCCCGGCCACACGAGCGGGGGTGATGGTGTCCGGCGGCGGTTACCAGGGCAAGACCGAGACCGTCTGCGAGATCGCCGCCGTCTTCGAGGACTCCTGGCGCGCCCTGCACGCGACCAACCCCGACGCGGTGCCCGGCGCCCGGGACCTGTGGGTGCCCGTCGCCTACGTCCAGACCCCGGTGACGGCCAAGCCGAAGAGCACCTGCAAGGCGATCCTCGACTTCTACGGCGCCCCCAACAAGAACATGGACCTGCCCGAACTGATCCGCCAGGTCGCCGATTCCCTGGACGATCACGGGACGAAGGTGTTGATCCTCGACGACATCACCCGCCTGCGGATGCACCGCGTCGACGACCAGGACACCCTCGACCTGATCCGCGCGTTCATGTCCATGCACGTCACCCTCGTCCTGGTCGGCGTCGACATCCCCGGATCCGGACTCCTGAACGAAGGCCGCACCCTCGCCACCGGCCAGACCGCGCGCCGGCCGGTGAACGGGTGGGAACCCACCCAGACCCAGCGCCGCTTCGACCTCGTCGAACTCGACCGCTTCCGCTACGACAGCCCCGACCAGATCACCGCCTGGACCTCCCACCTCGCCGGCGTGGAAAACCACCTCCGGCTCCTCAACACCCGACCCGGATTCCTGACCGACGGCACCATGCCCGAATACCTCTACGCACGCACGGACGGCGTCGTCGGACTGCTGGAGCGCCTCATCGAGGACGGCTGCACCCGCGCCATCACCACCGGCGCCGAAACCCTCACCCCCACGCTGCTGGACGAACTGCCCCTCACCCTCGCCGGAGCAACGGGCCGCCACCAAGAGGCCGGCGAGATCCCCACCGTCCCCACCACCCCCCAGCCCGCCAGCCGCACCGGACGCGGGCACCGCAACGGCGCCTTCGACGACACCGGAACCCCACCCATCGGAGCCACCGCGTGACCGCCGTCCCGCTGCCCCGCTCACTGGACCCGTCACCGGGAGAAATCCTCCCCGGCTACCTGCTGCGCCTGGCCCACCGTCTCGGGATCAGCCCCTTCACCCTGATCGACCGGTGTGGGCTGGCCACCGGCGCGAACCGGTCCGGGCTTTCCACCCGCCACCTGGTCCGCCTCGACGATGACCACGCCGCCCACCTCGCGACCACCTGCGGCCTCACCCTCTCCGAAACCCATACCCTCACCCTCGCCGGACAGTTCCCCGGCTACGGCCCGCTCGCCAAGACCCACCTCGGCCGAACCCTCAACCACGCCGGGCTCGCCAACGACGGATGGGTGTTCACCGCCCTCACCCGCTACTGCCCCCAATGCCTGGCCACCCCGGACGGACCCATCTGGCAGGCCGCCTGGCGACTGCCCCACACCTTCCTGTGCCCCCACCACGACCGACTCCTGGACCTGCACTGCCCCGCATGCCGAGCACCAGCCCAGTCCACCGGTCTCCGCGGCGACGGCCGCCGCCGCAACAACGGCCGTCTCGTCCCCTTCCCCCTCGTCCGACTGCACCCGGCCGCATGCCGCAACCGACCAGGACCGAACCACAGCAACCCCCACTGCGGTCACCGCCTGGACCACGCCGAAACCTCCGCCCGACCCACGGCCGCGATGCACACCACCCACTATCTGCTGGCCACCGCCGCGCGCACCCACCCCGGCACACCACAGGCCGCCCCATCACCGCCCGAGCGCGACCTGTTCGCAGACCTCCGCCTGACAGCCCTCCTCATCACCGGCACCTGGCCCCACCTGGCCCCCCACTGCGAAACCGACACCGAACGCGCCGCCATCACCCGCCACGTCACAACCCACCGCAGCAGAAACACCACCACCCCCTGGCACCACCGCTCCAGCCACGCCGCACCCCTCCCGGCCGACGAAGCCGCCGCCACCCTCACTCTCGCCCACCACCTCCTCATGCCCGACCAAGCACCAGTGTTGGCCGACACCGTCGACTACCTGTCCCCCACCTGGGACGGCTGGGACCGCCTGCGCCGCTACGCCCCCCACTGCTCCCCAACCCTGGCCGACATCGTGCTCGCCCGCGCCCAAAACCACGCCAGGCCGGCCGGACGCCGCCCCCTCTTCCCTCAAGCCGCCACACACTCCGACCGGCTCGACGCCCGACACATCCCTCAATGGCTGCCCGAAGCCTGGGCCGAGCCGCTCCTCGCCCTCGACGGACCAACCGTGGCACTCCACCGCGACGCCGCCGTGCGACTTGTCCAGATGACCACCCCGCTCACCTACCAGGCCGCCACCCGCCACCTCGGTCTGCCCCACAACGCCATCCACAGTGCCGCCACGGCGGTCCGAACCTGGCTTCGCACCCCGATCCATCACACCTGTCACCGCGAGGCATTGGCGCGCATCGCCGATCTCATAGCCGCCCAGGAAGCCCCGGTCGACTACCACCACCGCCGGACCTGCATGGCCGACCACACCCTCACCGACCAGGACTGGCAACGCCTCCGAGCCCTCATCACCCGAGCACATCCCCGCGCACGACCCCCGGGACGGACAGCTGTGACCGCGTTCATCTGGGCCGTCGTCACCAGCTCCGAGATTCGGTGGGCCCCCGTTCTGAGCACCTCGCCCGACCTGGGCACACGAGCACGTGAGCGCGCAGAAGCCCTGTCCTTCGTACGACCCGGAGCACGCCGGCGTGCACCGCTCCGAGCTGTGTTGACCGAGTACGCGCTCACCATCGTGTCCGGGCTCCACGACGTACAGAGCCCTCCGGCCGAGGGAGGCCGAGGCGGAACCCCGGACAGCCGCCGGTGAACAAGCCGCAGCGAACAACACCCCCGTGGGCTGTCCGCCGCGGCGTCCTCACACGCTGCATCCGGTTCCGCCGGCCCCATCCACCGCAGGCTTGGTGACGTCGATCCCGCAGGCATGGTCAGGGACCGTCGAGCAGCAGCCACTGCCCGCTGCCTCGTCGACCGACGGCTGTTCGAAGAGGCCCGCGCCGCCGCACACCCCGGTCTCGGGCAGGACGAGTTCGACGCGTTCGGCGGCCTCGTGGTCGCCGGCGATGGCGGCGGCCACGGAGCGGACCTGCTCGTAGCCGGTCAGGGCGAGGAAGGTGGGTGCGCGCCCGTAGGACTTCATGCCGACCAGGTACACGCCCGCTTCGGGGTGGGCCAGTTCGCGGGCGCCGTGGGGGTAGACGGTGCCGCAGGAGTGCTGGTTGGGGTCGATGAGGGGGCGAGGGTGGTGGGGGCCTGGAGGCGTTCGTCGAGGTCGAGGCGGAGTTCGTCCAGGAAGGTCAGGTCGGGGCGGAAGCCGGTGAGGACGATGACCTCGTCGACCGGGTCGAGGCGCCGGCCGTCGTCGCCGATCAGGATCAGGAGGCCGTCGGGGGTGGGTTCGACGGCGCTGGTGCGGAAGCCGGTGACGGCGTCGGCGCGGCCGTCCTCGACGGCGGCCTTGGCGGCCAGGCCGAGGGCGCCGCGGGCGGGGAGTTGGTCGGCGGTGCCACCGCCGAAGGTGGAGCCGGTGATGCCCCGGCGCAGGACCCACGTCGCGTGGGTGCCGTTCCCGTCGGGGGCGGCGGCGAGGGAGGCCAGGGCGGCGAGGGCGGTGAAGGCGGAGGCGCCCGAGCCGATGACGGCCGTCCGCCGGCCCGCGTACCGGGCCCGGACGGCGGGGTCGTTCAGGGCGGGAACGCGGTAGGAGATGTTCGCTGCGGCGGCGCGTTCGCCTAGGGCGGGCAGTCCGTCGCCACCGGCGGGGCTGGGGGTGGACCAGGTGCCGGAAGCGTCGACGACGGCGCGTGCGAGGATCCGCTCCTCGCGGCCGTCGGCGTGGGTGACGTGCACGGTGAACGGCCGGGTCTCGCGGTCGGCGTCGACGATCCGGTCCCGGCCCACGCGGGACACGCCCGTGACCCGGGTGCCGTGGCGGACCTTGTCGCCGAGGGCGTCGGCGAGGGGCCGGAGGTACTCCTCGGCCCAGTCCTGTCCGGTGGGGTAGGTCTTCGGGTCGGGGTGGACCCAGCCGGTGGGGGCGAGGAGCTTTTCGGCGGCCGTGTCGACGACCTCGCCCCAGGTCGAGAACAGCCGCACGTGTCCCCACTCCCGCACGGCCGCACCGGCGGCGGGTCCAGCTTCCAGGACGAGGGGTTCGATGCCGCGGCCGACGAGGTGGGCGGCGGCGGCCAGACCCGCGGGGCCGGCTCCGATGACGACGACGGGCAGGTCATGGGTGGCAGGGGTGTTCACGACGGCTCCTCACACAAGCTGTTTCGACGTTTGTCGATGTGATGACGTCGGCAAGCGTCACACCCACTTCGATGCTCGTCAATATAGGCAAGCGTCAAAGTTGAGTCACCCTCCACCCGGTGACCTCTTTGTTTCGACATTCACCTATGTTGACGTTTGCCGATTCAGAGCGCAGGGTTGCATAGAGGACTGTCGAAACAGGTCGATGGTGCCCGAGTCCGAGGAGTCTCCATGTCCGAGAACACCGCCCCTGTCGCCGTGGACGCCGGCGCGCTGCGGGAGACGGTCCGCTCGCGGTACGCGGCGGCGGCCGTGCAGGTCGCCGAGGGCGGGTCGGCGTGTTGCGGGCCGGCCGCGATCGAGATCGACGAGAACTTCGGCGCGGGCCTCTACGCGGACGGCGAGCGCGGGGAACTGCCCGCCGAGGCGGTGGCCGCGTCCCTGGGCTGCGGAAACCCGGCCGCCGTCGCCGACCTGAGCGAGGGTGACCGGGTCCTGGACCTCGGCTCGGGCGGCGGGATCGACGTGCTGCTCTCCGCCCGTCGGGTCGGCCCGACCGGCAAGGCGTACGGGCTGGACATGACCGAGGAGATGCTCGCCCTCGCGCTCGCCAACGCCGAGAAGGCGGGCGCGACGAACGTGGAGTTCCTCAAGGGCGCCATCGAGGCGATCCCGCTGCCGGCCGCGACGATCGACGTGGTCATCTCCAACTGCGTGGTCAACCTGTCCACCGACAAGCCCGCCGTCTTCGCGGAGACCTTCCGCGTCCTGAGGCCCGGCGGTCGGATCGGGATCTCGGACGTGGTCGCCGACGACTCCCTCACCCCCGCGCAGCGCGCGGAGCGCGGCGACTACGTCGGTTGCATCGCCGGCGCCCTGTCCTTCGCCGAGTACCGGCGGGGCCTGGAGGTGGCCGGGTTCACGGAGGTCTCCATCACCCCGACCCACGCGGTCGCCGACGGCATGCACTCCGCGATCGTCAAGGCCCTCAAGCCCGCCGACGCCCGCACCGTCCTCCCGCTCGCCGAGGCCGCCCCCGAGGCCGGTTGCTGCGGGAGCCCCGCCCCGGCGCAGGAGGCGCCGTCCGGCTGCTGCTGAACAGACGTCGACCGGCCGGGCCCGGCGCGAACGTCCATCACCCCCCTGTCCTCCTGATTCGACATGTGTCAACATAGACGTATGTCGAATGCGAGGTTGTTGCCGGTCCTGGAGCCCGACGCCGGCGCGGTGGCGCCGTGCTGTCCGCCGTTGACCGAGCGGCCGATGAACGCGGACGAGGCCGAGGTCGCCGCCCGCATGTTCAAGGCCCTGGGCGACCCGGTCCGTCTGCGGCTGTTCTCCGCCGTCGCCTCCCACGAGGGTGGCGAGGCGTGCGTGTGCGACATCTCCGACGTCGGCGTCTCCCAGCCCACGGTCAGCCACCATCTGAAGAAGCTCAAGGACGCCGGGCTGCTCTCCTCCGAGCGGCGCGGCACCTGGGTCTACTACCGCGTCGAGCCCTCCGTCCTGGCGGCGATGGGCGCGATCCTCGGCAACGTCGCCGGCCGCTGACCGACCGATCCACCCGCCCCGCCCCGCGCACTGTCGCGGGACGGGGCGGTTCGCGTGACACGGGACGAAACGAGGAGGTCCACAGTGGAGATCGTGCCGATGGCGGCCGGGCACGCCGAGCGGGTGCTGGCCATCTACCAGGCCGGCATCGACGAGGGCAACGCCACCTTCGAGACCACCGCCCCACCCTGGACCACCTTCGACACGGCCCGGCTGCCCGAGCACCGGTTCGTCGCGCTCGACGCCGACGGTACGACCTTGGGCTGGGTGGCGGCGAGCGCGGTCTCCGACCGCTGCGCCTACGCCGGCGTCGTCGAGCACTCCGTCTACGTCGACCCCGCCGCACGCGGCCGAGGCGTCGCCCGCGCCCTCCTGGACGCGTTGATCGCCTCGACGGAGGCGGCCGGGATCTGGACGATCCAGTCCGGGATCTTCCCCGAGAACACCGCGAGCCTCGCCCTCCACGCCCGCACGGGCTTCCGCGTGATCGGCACCCGCGAACGCGTCGGCCGTCACCACGGCGCCTGGCGTGACGTGGTCCTCCTGGAGCGCCGCAGCCCCGTCGTCACCTGACGGGACCACCATCCACACCTATCAACAGCATTTGCTGTTGATAGGTGTGGATGGTGGTGTTAGGGTCGGATCATGACAACGACTCTTCCGGTCGCGGTGACCACCCCTACCGAGCTGCTCTCCGAGGGTGATCGGGCCCGGCTGCTGGCCCCGAAACTGCGGGCCCTGGGCGACGAGACCCGCCTGACGCTGATGCTGCTGATCGCCGAGCGGCCCCGCACGGTCAAGGAACTCCAAGAGGCCACCGGCCTGAGCCAGACCCTGGTCAGCCACCACCTCGCCCCCTTGCGGGAGCAGGAACTGATCAGCTCCAAGCCCCGCGGGCGCAGCAACGTCTACTCCCTGTGCTGCGCCGAGCTCGGCGGCCCCGTCCAACTCCTGGCGAGCCTGGCCGCCCAGGCGCCCGAGGGCGCCGCCTCCTGCCGGTGACCTGAGACGGGGGCCCCTCCCCGTCGCCCCCGTCCCCGCACATCTCAAGATCGCGTCCCCTTCCACCGGTTCGGCCGTTGCCCGTGCCGGTGGGACGGCACCGCGCTGCCTTCACCCACTCCTCTCTGTTGCTCAAGGTGCACCACCCGTGAACCCTCTCCTCGACGTCCTGTCGACGTTCGCCCTGATCACCGCCGAACTCGTCGCCCTGTTCATCGCGATCACCTTCCTCGTCACCCTCCTGATGCGCAGGCTCGGCCCCGAGAAACTCGCCCACTGGCTGGGCGGCGGCCACGTCAAGGGCATGATCAAAGGCGCCGTGTTCGGCGCGGTGACCCCGTTCTGCTCCTGCTCGACCATCCCGGTCATGGCCGGCATCCTGCGCGCCGGGGTGCCCTTCGCGACCGCCGTGGCGTTCCTGATCTCCTCGCCGATCATGGACCCGTTCGTGTTCGTCGCGGTCGGCACCCTCTTCGGCTGGAAAGCCGCCGCCGGGTTCACCATCGTCGCCGCCGCAGGCACCCTGCTGATCGCGCACGGCATGCACCGGGCCGGATTCGCCTCCCAGGTCAAACGCGTCCGCGTCACCGGCGGCCCAGACCAGGCGCATACGCCGTGGCGGGGTCTGCGCGCCGAACTCCCCGACGCCTGGCGCGAGGCCCTCGCCGAGTTGAAGCCCATGGTCAAGCCGATGCTGATCGGCGTCGCGGTCGGCGCCCTGATCTACGGGGCCGTGCCCACCGACCTCATGGCCGCCGTCGCCGGCGACGGCAAGTGGTACGCGATCCCACTCGCCGCACTGATCGCCATCCCCCTCTACATGCGGGCCGAGACGGCCCTGCCCATCGGGTTCGCCCTGATGGAACGCGGCATGAACCTCGGCGCCGTCTTCGCCTTCGTCATCGCCGCAGCAGCCATCAGCCCGCCCGAACTCTCCCTCCTCACCAAGCTGTTCAAGCCCAAGCTCCTGACCACCTTCACCACCTCGATCTTCCTCCTCGCCCTCGCCGGCGGCTTCCTCGTCCCCCTCGCCACCTGACCGCAACACCCACCACCCGCTTCACGAACCACGGAGACACCTCATGACCGCCAAGACCGGCTTCCTCGCCAAGCTCTTCCGCAAGCCCGACACCCCCGCCCCCACCCCCGCCCCCGCCTCCGACTGCTGCGACGTCCGGATCGTCGAAGAGGACGGCATCACCGTCGAACCGGCCACCACTCCCCGCCGGGACCACGGCAACTGACCCACCCCTCTTCCACACCCCGCCCGGCAGACGGCAGACGGCGGGAGTCCCCACCGGATCACCGGTGGGGACTCCCGCCGTCTGCACACAGCTCTCCCCGACCGCCGGCTCAACCCGGCCGGGATCGGCCCGGCGCCGCGGTTCGGGGCGTCCTCTCGCGTCAGGCGGTCGCCTTCGCGGGGGCCGCGTGACGGGCGGTCTTGACCGCCGAGATCAGCAGGATCACCGCGAGCGCCGGGATCAGGACCGTGTTCGGGACGGTGCCCAGGAGGAGCCCGCCGAGGAGGGCGCCGGTGACGGAGCCGGCGGCGAGGACGAGGGTGAAGCGGAGGTTGGCGCGCAGGACGGTGAAGCTGCCGTCGCGGCTGTAGCGGGCGAACGCGACGAGCATGGTGGGCAGGGACACCACGAGGGACAGGCTTCCGGCGATCTTGATGTCGACGCCGTAGAGCAGCACGATCGTCGGGATGAGGAGTTCGCCGCCCGCGACGCCCATGATCGCGGCCACCACGCCGATGCCAAACCCCGCGACCACACCGACGATCGCGAGGAGCGGGCCGGACAGGCCGAGGCCGCCGAGGTCGGCGGTGTGGGTGTAGGCGAGGGCAGCGGCCATGGCCACCATCAGGACCGCGAGGACCTTGTAGAGGGTGCTGGTCCGCATCCTCACCGCCCACGAGGCCCCGGCCCAGGCCCCCAGGAGGCTCCCCGCGAGGAGGTTGACCGCGACGGTCCAGTGCGGGGCGAGGTCGGAGAAGGAGACGGCCGCCAGGCGCGCGGGCAGCGCGGTCAGGACGACGATCAGGCTCATCGCCTTGTTCAGGATGACCGCCGACAACGCGGCGAACCCGAACACGCTGATCAACAACGGCAAGCGGAACTCCGCTCCACCGAGGCCGATCATGCCACCCAACACGCCGACCGCGGCCCCACAGGCGAACGTCACAGGCAGCGAACGCACGGCGGCGCCCGGCAGGGTGTCGGATTTGGTGCTCAACGAACGAACCTCTTCTTCGTGCGGGCGCGAAGGCGCGCCACGTCGCCGACCAGCATCACCCGCCACACCCCCACACCCCCACACCCACCACCCCGGATCTCACCTTCCTCCGACTGCCGCTTCGCTGGTTGGGCCGATCCGCCGAGGAAGGCCACGACACCCGACAGGGCAAGGGCCGCAGCCCCGCACCCGCCACGTCGTTGCCGCTCATCGAGCCCGAGGTGCGTGGCGGGTGCCGCTCTGATGAGCGTGCCGCAATGATCCGTCGACGAGACAAGGAGGGGCCCCTGGCGATCACCCAGGGGTCCCTCCTGCGATCCCGACGGCCCTCCGGCGTATCGGTCCCTCTACCGGGCGGCGCCGGTGAAGCGGCGGCGCCAGGCCAGGGAGACGTAGACCAGCGCGACGAGGACGGGGACCTCGATGAGGGGGCCGACGACGCCGGAGAGGGCCTGGCCGGAGGTGACGCCGAAGGTGGCGATGGCGACCGCGATGGCGAGTTCGAAGTTGTTGCCGGCAGCGGTGAAGGCGAGGGTGGCGGTGCGGTCGTAGGCCAGGCCGATGGCCTTGCCGAGCGCGAACGTTCCGAACCACATGATCGCGAAGTAGACCAGCAGTGGCAGCGCGATCCGGGCCACGTCCCAGGGCTGCGAGGTGATCGTCCTCCCCTGGAGGGCGAAGAGGATCACGATGGTGAACAGCAGGCCGTAGAGGGCCCACGGGCCGATCTTCGGCAGGAACTTCGTCTCGTACCGGTCGCGGCCGAGCTTCTTCTCGCCGATGCGGCGGGTCAGGAACCCGGCGAGCAGGGGCACGCCGAGGAAGATGACGACGTTGAGGGCGATCTTCCACATGGAGATGTCGAGGGCCTGGCCGTCGCCGAGGCTGAGCCATCCGGGCAGGAGGTCGAGGTAGAACCAGCCGAGCAGGCCGAACGCGAGGACCTGGAAGACGGAGTTCAGGGCGACGAGCACGGCGGCGGCCTCGCGGTCGCCGCAGGCGAGGTCGTTCCAGATGATGACCATGGCGATGCAGCGGGCGAGGCCGACGATGATCAGGCCGGTGCGGTACTCGGGCAGGTCCGGAAGGAAGATCCAGGCCAACGCGAACATCACGGCCGGGCCCAGGACCCAGTTCACGATGAGCGAGGAGACCATGAGCTTCTTGTCGCCGGTGACGGCGTCGAGGCGGTCGTAGCGGACCTTCGCCAGCACCGGGTACATCATCACCAGCAGGCCGACGGCGATGGGCAGGGAGATCCCGCCGATCTCGACCTTCGCGAGCGCGTCGTTCAGCCCGGGGATCAGGCGTCCGAGCCCGAGGCCGAGGCCCATGGCGAGGAGGATCCACACGGCGAGGAACCGGTCCAGGGTGGACAGCTTCGCGACGACCGAGGCGTCCGTGTCGGCGGCGGGTCTGGCGGGGGTGGTGTCGGCGCTCATCAGCAGGCCCTCTTCTTCCCGGCGCTCTCGCGGGCGGCCCCGGCCAGCGCGGCGAACTGGGCGGAGAGCCCTTCGAGGACCTCGGGCCGCAGGCGGTAGTAGGTGAACCGGCCGCAGGGTTCGGTGTCGACGACTCCGGCCTCCCGCAGGACCTTGAGGTGGTTGGAGAGGTTGGTCTGCTTGGCGCCGGTCTCCTCCACCAGGTGGGTGGTGCACAGCGTCTCGCTCGCGAGGAGGGTGACGATCTGGAGTCGGAGCGGGTCGCCGAGAACCCGGATCAGATCAGTGTCGACTGAAGTCAGCATGAGCTGATACTTTCACATCAGTCGACACTGACGCCAGCGGATGCTGATGTCAGTTCGGTGCGGGACGACGTCCGTCCCGTCTTCCGCCTCCTGTCTCCCGTTCGAGGAAGAGCACCCCGATGACCGTGAAGCCCTCCGTGTTGTTCGTCTGCGTCCACAACGCGGGCCGGTCCCAGATGGCCGCCGCCTGGCTGACCCACCTCGCCGGGGACCGGGTCGAGGTCCGCTCCGCCGGCTCCGCCCCCGCCGACACGGTCAACCCGGCCGCCGTCGCGGCGATGGCCGAGGTCGGCATCGACATGTCCGCCGAGACCCCCAAGGTCCTCACCGTCGACGCGGTGAAGGCGTCCGACGTGTGCATCACGATGGGCTGCGGCGACACCTGCCCCGTCTTCCCCGGCAAGCGCTACCTCGACTGGAAGCTGGAGGACCCCGCCGGGCAGGGCGTCGAGGCCGTCCGCCCGATCCGCGACGAGATCAAGGCCCTCGTGGAGCGGCTCATCACCGAGATCGCCCCCGAGACCGCCTCGTGAGCGACATACACGACGTCGTCGTCATCGGCTCCGGCCCCGCCGGCTACACCGCCGCCCTCTACGCCGCCCGCGCGCAGCTCGCCCCGGTGCTGTTCGGCAGTTCCATCTTCGTCGGCGGGTCGCTGACGACGACGACCGAGGTCGAGAACTTCCCCGGCTTCCCCAACGGGATCGACGGCCCGGACCTCATGGACAACATGCGGGCCCAGGCCGAGCGGTTCGGCGCCCGCATGGTCGACGACGACATCGTCACGGTCGACCTCACCGGCCCCGTCAAGCTCCTCACCGACTCCGAGGGCACCGTCCACCGCGCCCGCACGGTGATCGTCGCCACCGGCTCCGGCTACCGCAAGCTCGGCCTGCCCGGCGAGGACACCCTCTCCGGCCGCGGCGTGTCCTGGTGCGCCACCTGCGACGGCTTCTTCTTCAAAGGCCGCGACATCGTCGTGGTCGGCGGCGGCGACACCGCCATGGAGGAAGCCACCTTCCTCACCCGCTTCGCCCGCTCGGTCACCGTCGTCCACCGCCGCTCCACCCTGCGCGCCTCCAAGGTCATGCAGGACCGCGCCTTCGCAGACGACAAGATCTCCTTCGCCTTCGACACCGAGATCACCGAACTCAAGGCCGCCGACAACATGCTCACCGGCCTGGTCCTGCGCGACGTGTTCACCGGCAAGCTCCGCGAACACCCCGCCACCGGCCTCTTCATCGCCATCGGCCACGACCCCCGCACCAGCCTGTTCACCGGCCAACTCGACCTCGACAACGCCGGCTACATCAAGGTCAACGCCCCCACCACCCACACCAACATCCCCGGCGTCTTCGCAGCCGGCGACGTCGTCGACCACACCTACCGCCAAGCCATCACCGCCGCCGGCACCGGCGCCGCCGCAGCCCTCGACGCCGAACGCCACCTTGCCACCCTCGCCCACGAGGCCAACGCCACCCCGGCGGCCGTCCTCTGAACGTGACGCACAGACCTCGGCCGATTCTCCTCACGAAGGAGTAGCGGCCGAGGCCCGGGCCGTTTCTGAGCACTGAAGTTGTCCATCGAAGTCAGGTGGAGCGCTCGGTCACATCACGGAACCACCTGTCCGGGGGCTACGGCACCCGTTTCGCGGCTCGCTCGGCGGCCTTGCGCGCGGTGGTCGCGGCCGCCCGCGCGGCTGTGGCCTCGGCGCGGGTGGCCTCGGTTCGGGAGTGCGCGGCCTGCTGGTCCTCGGTGGCACGCGCGAGCCGGGCCCGGGCCTGCTCGACGGCCTCCGTCGCTTCCCGTTCGGTCTGTCGGGCGGTCTCGTGGGCGAGCCGGGCCCGGGTGGCCTCGCGGTCGGCGGCGTCGGCGGCCCGCGCCGCGTCGGCCGCCACCCGCCGCGCTTCCTCGACCTCACGGGCTTTCCGCGCTTCCCGTTCACGTGCCTCGCGGGCCCGGGCCCGCGAGGCCGAGTCGACCTGCGCCGGGGCTTTACGGGCGGGGCGGGCGGCGGGGGGTGCGGCTGTGCGGGGTGGTGGTGTGCCGGTGGGCACGGCATCGAACCCCACGGCCCCTTCCGGCGCGACGGCCAGCCGGCCCGCGGCCAGCAGGTCGGCGAGGGCGGGGTCGGCGAGGGCACCCCGCAGGATCGTCTCGACCTGCCGCGTGGGTCCCTCGCCCAGGCGGTGCCCGGCCTCGGCGGCCGCGGCCGCGATCTGCCGGGCGAGCACGGCCACCAGCCGGTGCTGATCGGCCACCGCCTGCCGCAGCGCACCACCGGCCAGGCTCTGGTGCGCGTCACGCATCACCACGCCCAAGGCGACCAGTTGCTCGACTTCGGCTTCGTGGGTGCGGGCCCAGGTGTTCGCGGCCCAGGCCGCGATGGTCGGCCGCCGCAGCGCCGCGACCTCGCGCGCCCCCGCCAGGTCCTTGGCCCGGCGAAGCTCGGCGACGCGTGCGTCCCGGGCCGCGACGAAGCGGTCGGGCGGCTCTTGGTAGAGCTCGTCGAGGATCGCGTCGTCCACCACGGCTCCACGATCCCCCGAGACCGGCGGTCGTGCGGTACCGCCACACCGGCGCGGCACGACGGCCGGTACCCGGCCCGGAGACGGAATGGTCGGATCCGGGGAGGGGCATGCTGCCGGCATGGTGATGAGGGAGCGGCGTGATCAGGTGTGTGTTCTGCCGGGGGATCCGTCGTGGTTCGAGGGCGTCGTCTATCTCGAGGCGCTGTTCGGGGTGCTGGAGGCGGCGGCCGAGGCGACCGCTGACGGGGACGCCGCCGGAATGCCGCCGCCCCTGACCTTCGGTGTGGCCGAGGGCGCGGTCGCGCGGGTCAGGGAGGACGTCCTGGACCCTGAGGCGGGCCTTCCCACGTTCCGTCTGTTCGTGCTGCCGGCCCATGAGCTGGACGCGTTGTGGCAGGTGCTGGAGAGTCTGCGTTCCGCGAGATCCGGTGACGCCGACGCCGCGGGCGTCCTGGAGGTCGTCGCGGCGTTCTGTTCGCACTCCGTGCCCTCACGCACGGTCGACGCGGTCATCGGGGACCTGGAGCGAGTGTTGACGCTGCTCAGTCTCGACATCCCGGCCGTCAAGGACCTCGCCACCGCCGTCTGCCTGGACGTCCCGAGCCACGGGCTCGACCCCGAAGCCGCATACGAGGACATCACGCGGGTGTGGCGGACCGCCGGCATCATCCCCTGACCACCCCCACGCGGCCCGCGGCCGGGAACGCGCACCACGGTCCGGGAGGATTTCCCGGTTCCGGCTGTGCGACACGGGGGTGGTGGGGAGGATGGGCCGGGGCCCGCTCGGGCTCGTCATCGAGGGGGCCTGATGGAGCCGTTCGTACCGCAGTACCAGGGCGCGCCGTGGCCGGCCGGGCCGACACCGGAAGACGGGGTCGGCGTGCTGCACGTCTATGCCCTCCCACGCCCCGGCGTCGACGACGACCTGCTCGATCTGGTGCGGGCGTGCGGTCCGGCGATGACCGGCTATCCCCTCGATCCGCAGCTGCCCGCAGGCGAGCCGGGTGCGGGTCTGTTGCACGCGACGGTGGAGATGCTCGCCGACGCCCCGGCCGCCGCCTACGATCAGGCCGCCCGCGACGACCTGGTGGCCGCGCTCCGCAAGGAGCTCGCCGGGGTGCCGCCGTTCGTGACGGAGGCGGGGCCGCCGATCGCGGGGTTGGCGGGCGTGGTCGTCGACTTGTGGCCCGACGCCGAGTTCCTGGCTCTCGCCGAGCGGGTGCGGGGCGCTGTCCGCCGGACCCGGGGTGATGCGGCGCTGCGGCATTCCGGGGGTCGGCCGCATGTTTCCGCCGCGTACGCGTACGGCGCCGCCTCCTCCGATCGCCTCAACACGGTCCTGCGCGGCATCACCCCCCGGCGCGTGCCGTTCACGATCGACCGCGTGCACTTGTTGGACGTCAGCTGGAGGTTCGACGCCGGCCTGCCCGGTTGGAGGATGTCGTGGACCCCGGTCGCCGAGATCCCCTTGGGGGGCGTGCCCCGTCGAGCAGCTTGAGGGGCCATTCGGTCCGGTGCGGGATGGGCTCGGCTCGCCGGTCGCCGATCCGGGCTGTCGTCACGCGGGTCCCGGACGGTGCAGGGCCCCTTGGCGCAGGGTGTCGATCAGCATCGGCACGTCGTCCGCGGCGGCGTTGCTGATGGCGAGGAGATAGCCGATCAGGGACCGCCCGATCGTTTCCGCCTGCGCGGCGGTCGCACCCGCCGCGAGTTCGGTGAGGGTCTCGACCCACACTTTCGACACGCGCACGGTCGGATCGGCGTTCATCCTGGCCGCGGCGGCCTCCAGCTCCTGCGGGGAGAGACCGCCGTGGATGCCGAACTGCGGGGGCAGCATCGTCTGCATGATGAGCGCACCCAACTCCGCGACCAGCACGGCCGTGGGCCTCTCGCCGGGCTCGTGCCGCAGGAGCACGTCCCCGCTCGCGGTGTCCTCCATCCACACCGCCTCGAGGTAGCCGCAGGCACGCAGCATCTCGTCCGGGGTCATCTGGTCAGCCACTGCTACTCCCAGGGGTGTCGTTCCACGCACGATCGAGGTCGATCCGGTCTACCAGGCCGAACAGGGCCGGGTCACGGCCGGGGTGAGGGTCACCGGCCGGCGTCGGCGATCAGCGCGCTGCTGTTGTCGGCGAGCGGGCCGCCCGCGGCGCGGGCGCGGGCGACGGCTTCGTCGACCAGGGCGTGGGCGGTCGGTGTGGGTGGGCCTGCCAGGTGTTCGGCTGTCAGACCGCCGGTGGTTTCGTACGGTTCGTAGGCGCCGTCGGACGCCAGCAGCAGCCGGCCGGGGCGGGGCAGGGTCTCGGCGAGGGCCTCGATCGCGGGGTGTCCGTAGACCTCCTGGGTGCGCCGGTCGTCCCATGGGACGCCCAGGCAGCTGGTGAGGGCGTCGGGGGAGCCGCCGGCGCGGCGTCGTTGGTTGTGGTCTGCGGTGAGGAGGCGGGTGGTGGTGTCGCCGTCGAGGAGGAGGTAGGCGCGGGCGTCTCCGCACCAGGCGACCGAGAGCCGGCCGCCTGGGGTGTGGACGGCGGCGACCGCTGACGCGTGGGGGAGCCGTATCCGTGTGCGCGGGTCGTGGCGGGCGGATTCGGCCGCGTGGCGGTTGTACTCGGCGCGCAGTCCGGTCTCGGCGTCACCGGCCAGCGCGCAGGCCCGCGCGAGCCGGTCGGCGGCGGCCAGGGTCCAGGCGCGGACGGTATCCGAGCTGCCCACCCCGTCGAGCAGGACGAACGCCGTGACCCCACCCGGGATGGTGTGCACGGTGGCGGCGTCGCACTGCCGAGAGCGATCACCGAGGCGCTGGGCGATGCCGTAGGCAGGGGTCATGTCGAGCTCCTTTTCGTGAAGGGACACACAGGCCGGGGCCCGCAGTGGGCGAGACGGCGACCGGGGTGGTTCTACCTCGTTCGGACGCGCGTACCGCCTTCGGCCGGGCACCCTGGACGGGCAACAGATCAAGCCGGGGGAGCGGGACGCCCGTACGGGAGCGCCACCCGCGTCCTCGGCCGGGTGGCCCCGGCCACCTAGGGCACGCACAGCATGGGCGAGCCCGGGGCAGGGCATCGGACGGACAGGGAGCGGGGATCAGGGTGACGACGATCGACACGGAGCAGGACGTGGGCAGGTTCCCCGAGCCGGACCTCGTCCAGGACCTGGCGCTCGTGGCCGGGCACGGAGCGATCCTCGTGGTCACCGCCGAACCCGACCACGCAGACCACGCCGAGACCTCGCTGGTGCGGGCCGCCTCGGCCGGTGAACACCCGCCGATCTGGCTGCGCCCGGCCGCCCCGGTGACCCGAACCGTGCTCCTCCAAGCCCTCGCCGACACGCTCGCCGGGGACCTGCCGAACCTCCCGTTCGGGCATCCCGGCGGGGTGGAGGCCCAGGTCTCACTCGCCCTGCGCGCCGGACGCCGCCCGCTGATCGTCCCCGCCGCGCACACCCTGGACGTCGTCGCCCTGCTGACCCTCTTCGCGTTGTGGAAGGTCCCGGCACCCGGTGGGTGGCCGCTGATCCTGGCCGGGGACCGGACCCGGCTCAAGCGGCTGCTGGCGCGCCCGCGCCTGGAGAGCCTGCGCTCCCACGTCTTCACGTACCACCACCTCTGACGGGACCCGCCTCGGGCAGAGGGGTGAACAGACTTCGAGGTGTTCCCGCCTTTCGAGGTCTGTTCACCCCCGGCATGTCCGGGTAGACGCCGTTCGTGAGTATCGCGTTCTACGGGTTCGCCCCGGCTCGCCTGCATGCCGCGCGTGCGGCTGCCGGGGTCTCGGTGGCGGTCTTGGCCCGCGCGGTCGGGGCCACGGACCGTGCGATCTCCTACTACCTCGCCGGGACCCGCACCCCACACCCCGAGGTGCTGCTGCGCCTGGCTGGGGCGGTCGGGGTGGAGCCGGAGGCGCTGTGCGAGGTCGAGGCGGAGACCCTTGTGCACCTGCGGACGTGGACCGGCCGGTCCCGGGCGAAGATGGCCAGCGTGCTGGCGATGGGGGAGGAGACCTACCGGCAACTGGAGAAGACCGCCGCCCGGGGCCGTCTCGCCGGACCCCGCTACGACTTCGCCGCCGACCGATGGGTGCCCTGGGAGGAATGGGCCCCGCCCCTGTTCGGGGTGACCGCCGAGCGCCTGGCCGCCGCCGAGACCCACACCCGCGCCCTCTACCAGGCCGCGCGCGAACGCTGCTGGGCCGCGTTCCGGGCCGCCGACCCGGCCCGGGCCGCCGCAATCGAGGAGGCCGGCCGCGCCGCTCGGGCTCTGCTGGGGCGCTGACCGAAGTTCTCCGAAAGACCTTCGCGGTAGGCCCGAGCCGGCGAGGATGATCCGCATGCCGAAGACGTTGAAGGCCGTGGGCGAGGACAAGAACATGACGCTGGACGAGGTCCGCGCGTTCGTGAAGGCGGCGCACAAGCTCGGGGTGCCGGGCGACAACCCGCTCACGGTGGAGGTCTCCACGAGCGGGAAGATCAAGCAGATCGAGGTGGAGCTCGACGAGGATTGATCCACCGGTGTCGGCCGGCGGCCCTGCTCGGAAGACGTCCGGGTGGGGCTGTCGCATGTTTCACGGGTGGTGTTCGGGTCGGTGTGCGAGCGGAATCGGTCCGGCCGCGTCGAGTTCGTGCCATTCGACCGAGACCCATCCGCGCCGCCGTATCGCCACCGCTAGAACGTACCGGCGGCGGTGATCGCCGCCTCGACGGGTTGGTGCTGGTGGAAGGGGTGTGAGGGTCGGTTGGTGACGATCAATCTCGCGGTGCTGATCGCGATCGTCGTGATCATCAGGCTGCGGCGGCGCACGGAGTCACGCAGCCGTCTGGACGAGAAGATGACCGTGGTCATCGTCCTGGCCCTCGGCGTCCTGATCGCCACGACCCCGGTCGGCAAGTCGATCCTCGACGTCCTCGGGCAACTCGCCGGGAGCCTCGGCAACATCAAGATCTGATGTCGGGCCGGCTGATGTCGGGCCGATCCTCGGCGCGGGGCGGCAGGAGCCCTTCCGGGCCGGTCGAGCGATCCTGCTGCGCCTGCTCCCCGAACCCCGCCGCGGGCTGTCCGCGCCCGAGACGCGCCAGGCGTGGCGCTCGGCCCGCCGCGAGCGAAGCGCGCCCCCACTGCCCGGCTACCTCCTGAGCCTGTACAGCCACGACCGGGGCGTGGTCCTCGACGAGACGTTCGCCCTCTACACGGCCACGACCGCCGCCCCCGAGCAGTGACCGGACCGGCCGTGCGCCCGTTGGGGTGACGTGAGCACCCTTCCCAGCACCCCGTCCCGTCCCGGCCGTCACCGCCGGTCCCCCGAACCGGCCGTCCCGCTGCCCGGCCCGGGCGAGCGGCTCTCCGACACCGCCTGGTGGTGGCAGGGCCTCGGCGGCGCCAAAGCACAGTGGGAGGACACCTTCGGCGGTGAGATGCCGCGCCCGCAGAACGTCCTCTACATCTGCCAGGCCGACGGCCCCGGCGTCGACCCGGTCCTGGGGTGCTGCGGCGCCGCCGGCGCTCCCCGCCCTCTGGCCCCGTCCACGGTGATCCTGGCCGAGGACTGGCAGGAGTTGGTCGAGCACGTCGCCCGGGAGCACCCCGGCCGCGACGTCCAGGAGGTCGGGATGCTCTCGGTGGAGTGGGTCTACGACACCGACGCCGGCCCCTCCGGCCGCCGCCCCCTCGGCATTCCGGTCGCGGACTGGCCCGCCGAGTACACCCGCCGCCGCCGGGAGTGGGCCGCCGCCCGGGGCCACCGTCCCCGGCTGCGCACCGTTCCCACCGCCGACGACCTCGCCGAAGCCGACGCCGACGCGGGCGCGGGTGCTGGTGTGGAGGGTGGGGAGGTCAAGGGGTAAAGGGGTCGGTCAAGGGCCCAACCGGACACCCCTTGCCGGGTGTGTTCCGGGTGGTCGAAGGCCCCCGGCGGCGTTCTCGCCGCCGGGGGCCTTTGTCGTGTTCGGGGTGCCCCCTTGCCCTCACTGTACGAAGTCTCGTACAGTGATGACACGTAAGGAACGAAATCTCGTTTCCTAGTCCTTGGGGGGACTCATGCTCGCCACCCTGCTTGCGATCGCCGGCACCCTCGCCGGTGCCGCCTTGTCCGGCGCCGTCGCGCACGTCTCGCAGCGCGCCCAGCGTCGCGCCGCGCAGCTCGACGCGGCCCGCACGGACGGCGTCACCGCGATCACCACGCTGATCGCGGCTCTGGCCGATCACCGCCGCGCGATGGTCGTCCGCGAGGACCTGCGCCTTGCCGGGGCCGACTGGGCCGACGCCCGCGCCGCTTCCCACGCCACCCGTTCGGCGATCTCCGCCCCGCTCCGGGAGGTCTCGCTCCTGCTGCCCACGCTCACCGTGGCCGCGCACGACGCCGCCCGCGCCACCTACGCCCTGCGCGAGGCCACCGACACGGGCGCCCTCCAGGACGCCCGGCTCCGCGCCGCTCGCGCGGCCGAGAACCTCTCGACCGCGGCCGCCGATCTGCTCCGCGTCGCCTGACCCACCCTCACCCGTTCCACCAGCACCTCGATCCGAAGGGACCCCTATCACCATGCAGACCCTGAGTTACCGTCACGGCGCCGCCGCCCAGCGCCAGGGCGTCGACATCACCATCAGCCTCCCGCCCGGCGAGGCCGATGCCATCAGCGGCGACCCCCTGGAGGACTGGTTCGACAGCGCGCTGTGGGCGTTGTCGCTCCTGCGGACCGGCATCAACCACCGCGCGCCCCTGCCCGGCGGGCCCGGAACCCTCACCGCCGACACCTGGGCCCGCGTGATCAGCGACCTCGACCACAGGCTGTTGCCGCGCCTGGAGGGGATCCGGGACGCGGCGATCCGCCGGCACGCCGAGGCCGGCGGCACGATCGGCGACCTCGCCCTGGCGATGGACACCGCGCGCTCCACCGCCCAGTCCCGCCGCGCCGCCGTCCTCACCGGCCGCGACCGCCCCTCGGTGTGGGAGCGGTGGGCCGAGGCGGGCGGACCCCAGTCGCTGACCGTGGCCCCCGGCCTCTACACCCTCACCCCCGGACCCCTGCCCGAGGGCCCCGACGGATGGACCCTCACCGGCCCCGGCCTGGACGCGGACACGGCCCCGACCCACCCTTCGTGGGCCTCCGACGAGGACACGGACGCGGCCGAGGCCAGGGCGTGGGCCGAGCGGACCATCGGCCGCAGGGGCCTGCCCTGGGACGTCGTCACCGGCCGGTTCGGGCTCACCACCTGGATCGCGACCGTGAGCGCCGTCGCCGGCTGACCCGCCCGCAGCACACCGGGGCGGCCGTCCACGCCCAAGCGCACGGCCGCCCCTCCCTCTTCACCCCCGTGACCCGCCCCGCCACGCAGGAGACGTGATGACCACCGTCGACACCACCGACTGGAACCGCAACAACGACGGCACGAGCAAGACCTCGCTGGGGTCCGCGCTCTCCTACGACACCGTGCGCCGGGTCCTCGCCGGGCACGAGGCCGCGCACGCCCTCGTGCTGCTCGCCCTGGGAACCCCCGTCGTCCGCACGGGCGTCGTCGACCTCCCCGCCGCCCCCGGCCTCGAGTGGGAGATCACCGGCGGCACCAAGTTCGAGCCCGGCCCCATGGTCGGACTCGATTTCGTCGGCTATCACGCGGCCGGAGAGGTCGGTGGGGCCCGGATTCTCGACCAGTTGGGGATCACCGGGCCCGCCGCCGACGCCCTCACCTCCCACCACGACGACTACGCCACCGCCGCCGCCACCGTCGTCAAGCACGGGCACACCCTGCCCCGCACCGGCCCCGGCCTGACCTGGGAAGCCGCGCGCCTGCACGCCGATTTGATCCTCGCCGCCCACGCGGACGGGTTCCACGACCTCACCGAGGCCATCGTGCGCGGCGGCGTCATCACCGGCGCCGAGGCCGCCGCCGCGGCTCGCATCCCCACCCCGCCCCGGAGCCGGTGAGCACCACCAGGACCAGCACGGGGCGGCCGTCCACTGCCAGGCGCACGGCCGCCCCTCTTGCCCCGACCCGCACACGACGACCCGGAGGCATCCCCATGCTCGCACCTGCCGCAGTCCTGTTCCCCACCCTGTTCCTGCTCTTCTACGTCGGGCACCTCGCCGCTGATTACGGCGCGCAGACCGATCGTCAGGCATCCCGCAAGGCCGGTTGGACCGACGACCACGGGTGCTACCACCACGGTTGGGGCCCCGCCCTCGTCCACGCCGGCACCCACGTGGTCACCTGCGCCGTCGCCCTCGCCCTCGGCGTCGTCCTCCTCGACCTGGCCGTGCCCGTCGTCCCGGCCGTTCTCGCTCTGCTCTGGATCGGCGGCACCCACCTGGCCATCGACCGCCGGCGTCCGGTCCAGTGGTGGATGGAGCACACCGGCAGCACCGACTGGCACACGCGGGGCGGCGCCGCCCACGTCGACCAGACCGCACACGTCCTCGCCCTCACCGTCGCGGCCCTCGCCCTCGCCGCCCTCGCCTGACCCACGCTGATCCCCCTGTCCCCGGCCCCCGGCCCGCAGGCCCCCGCGAGTCGGGGTCCCCGGCCGGGGGCCGGGCACGTCGCGGACGGGCCGGACCGATCTGCCGGGGCGCCCCGACATCGGCGACCGGGCGTGTGTCTGGGGTCGGTCACGGGGCGGCGAGGATCGCGTGGGTGCCGATGCGGCGCCAGATCACGTGCGGCGCACCGGCGATGACCTCCTCCCCGTACGCGAAGGTGGCGCGGCCGTTGTTCGCCCAGGTCATCTCCCACACGCCGGCGGAGGCCCGGACACGTTTGACGCGCAGGCTGGGGCGGAGGGCGTGGACGCCGGTGCGGAGGTCGGCGACGAGGAGGGCGACGGCGTCGTCGAAGCGGCTGCGATCGGCGGGGGTCAGGCGGCCGAGGTCAGAGGCGAAGCGGGGAAGCAGTTCGAAGGTGGGCATGGTCCGGGTCCTCCTGGGCGCGCGAAAGAGGCCCCCGGCGAGTGCCGGGGGCCTGGTGCTGCGCGGTCGTCGCGGGGGCGTTGGGGGTGGACGTGTCCGTGATGCGCGTCACGGACATTTGTGTCTGGTCAGGGTGGTCAAGGGGTGTTTCGGGCGGGGGTGTCGGGTGGTGGTCAGACGGCGGTCAAGGGGTGGGGTGCGGGGCTGAGGACCGGCTCGCGGCGCCCTGCCGCGGGCCCACCACCGCCGCACCGGTTCATCACCGGGGCGGCCCACCCGCCCCTTGGAGTCCTCTCGTGCGCACCCCCGACACCGAACCCGTCGAACCCGCCACGCCCGTCGCCCTGGATGTGCCTCGCGCCGTGTCCCCGTCCTCGTGGCCGATCGACGTTGCCGTGCACGGCGTCACGGCCGATCCCGCCGCCGCTCCTGCGGCGGGTCCCGTGGCCACTCCCGCGAGCCCGCCTCGGGCCGGGGGTGTTTCCCCTGGACAACCCCGGTTTCCAGCCCCGGACCAGGACTGCAACTCCTCCTCCCCTGACGTTCTTGACGGTGTTGGGGAGCAGTCCCGGGGCGCGGGAACCACGGCCCCGGACCGGCCCGGCGTCGAAGGCCCCGTCGAAGCCGGAACCCGTGCCGAGCCCGGCGCCGGCCTGGGTGCGCGGGGTGGCTCTCGGGCGGGGGCGGAGATCCGGGGCGAGGTCCTGGCCGTGCTGGGCCGACTTCGGATCGCGACCCCCGACCAGCTCCGGATACTGCTGACCCCGGACGCGGCGAGCACCTCCTACGTCCGCAAGGCGTTGGGCGACCTCGCGGCCGAGCGCCTGGTGGAGCGGTTCACGGCCGGCCGTCAGAGCTACTGGGCCTGCACCCCGACCGGTCTCGCCGAAGTCCGGGCGTCAGGAGAGGCGGAGCGCCGGGAGGGCCGGACCACCGGGCAGCGGGCGGCGGGCAGGACGGGGCTGCGCGGGCACGCCCTGGCCGTTACCGACACCGCGATCGCCCTGCACACGGCAGGGCACGCCGACCACACAGACTGGCGGGTCGAGGTCGCCCACCCGACCCCGGCCGGGCGCCTGGTCGCCGACGCCCTGGTCCTCCTCGCCGACGGCGACCACGCCTTCGTCGAGGTCGAACGGACCACCACCAACCCCGCCGTCTTGGCCAAGCTGGACCACTACAGCGCCTACCTCCGAGCCCCCGCCACCGGACGGGGCAGTGCCGCGTACACGCCTCGCCCGCCGTGGCAGGAGACCTACGCCCCCGCTCTCCACGGCCGCGGTCAGGGCCCGGGCTTCCCGCTGCTGCTGTTCGTGTTCGCCCCCGGCCAGGGCCGGCCCGTCCCCGAGACCCGCGAGCACGCCCTGCACGCCGGTGCACAAGTACGTGGTTGGGACCGGGGCCTGACGGTGGCGACGACGACCCTGGCCCGGCTCGACGCGGATCCGGCCGGGCCGGTGTGGCACGTGCTGGGCACGGCAGCGGGCGAGGTGGGACTGCCCGGGGTTCGTCGGGCTCGGTGAAAGAGGCTGTCCTTCTCGACTCGGCGGCGGGCTCCCCGGCACCGGCCCGTTTCGCAGTCCCGGCCGTTCTCATCGACCCCGGCCCCGACCGTTCGAGGTCAGGCGCCGGCCCGACCCTGCCCGAGCCGGCGCCGCCCGCCACCGTTCAGGGCGCGTTCTGCTTCACAGACCGCCCGGTGCACCGCCCACCACTCCCCGGCCGGGTCCTCCGCCGCGAGCACGTTGCCCGGGGCCGGGTTCCCACAGGCCGCGCACCGCACTCCGTCGGGGCCGATCCGGTAGGGCCGTCCGGGCCGGAGGCGTCGGGTGCCCGTTCCGCTGGGGGCCGGGACGGTCGGGGAGATCGGCACGACACCACCCGGCTCGGTGGGGGTCGGGGACGCGGAGACGGTGGGTCCGGCTCCGAGGGGTCGGCGGCGCGGGGAGGGCGGGGTGTTCATGATCAGATCATCACCGCTCAGAGGCCGGTCCACGCCCGTCGACACCGGGGGAGTCCCGGTGGGGGCCCGATGTGTGGTGGTTCACCGGTCGGTGAGGGCTTCGCCGAGGAGGCGTCGGGGGGTTCCGTCGAGGCGCCGGTGGAGGGCTTGGGCGCGGGTGCGGACGAGGCCGGTGCGGTAGGCGGTGGGGAGCCGGTGGAGGATGTCGACGGCTGTGTGGGCGGCGGTGGTGGGGTCGCCGTCGATGTGCAGGCAGGTGGCGGTGTCCATGGCGATCAGGGCGCGGGTCATCACCGATGGTGAGGTCGTCAGGGCGAGGGCGGCGTGTTGCGCGTGGTGGGCGGCGCGGGTGTCTGCCAGGAGGGTGTGGGCCTGGGAGAGGTGGACGTGGTGTTTCTGCTCGGGGTAGCCGAACCAGGTGTCGGCGGCCTCGGGCCCGTCGAGGTGTTCGGCGAGGAACTCGGCGTCGGCGACGGCGCGGCGGGCTCCGGCGGTGTCGTGGAGGGTGGCCAGGGCGCGGGCGGTGACGGCGGCGGCCAGGGCTGCGGCTCCGTTGGGGGTGGTGCCGGCTTCGGCGCGGGCTTGGGCGGCGAGGCGGGCGGCTTGTTCGGGGGCGCCGTAGTTGAGGCCGAGCATGGCGTGGCGGGCGAGGATCCAGGCGCTCATGCGCCGGTCCCCGGCCTCGACGGCGGCGCGGCGGGCGGTGGTGAACCAGCCGTGGGCGGCGGGCTGGTCGCCGCGGTCGTGCTGGACGATGGCGACCAGGCCGGCGATCCCGGCCGTGGTGCGGGCGAGGTCGGTGCGGTCGCGGGCGGGGTGGGGGCGGCGCAGGAGCTCGTCCAGGAGCAGCAGGTCGTGTTCCATCTCGGCGAGGACGGTGTCGGGGGCGCGGCCGTTGTAGCCGCCCCGGTGTCGTTCGAAGGCGGCTTCGAGGTAGGCGAGGTCGCCGGCCTGGTCGGGGTCGAGGGCGGCGTCGATGCGGTCGCGGGCGGCGGCGATGCCGGGCAGCGCGGTGGCGCCGGCGGTCACGGCCGCGATGGTCATCAGGCGTCGTCGTTCCACGGGGTCGGTCCCTTCTCGGAGGTGTCGTCGATGGGTGCGGCTGGTCTTCAACGCCGCCGTCAGGGCTTCGTCGCTCAGCTTGTAGACGGTGCGCAGTGCGGGGTGCCACATGGGGCTGGGGAGGCGTTTTTCGGTTTCCCAGCGTTTGACGTTCTCGGCGTCGCAGGCGGGGCCGGCGGCGCTCATGCGGGTGGCGATCTCCTGGCGGCTGAGGTTCGCGCGTTTCCTGACGGCCCGTAACAGTGGGCCGATTCCCTCGGGATGCACCATGTCACGCCCTTTGCTGTCCGTCGCCGGAACTGCCCTTGTGGCCCCCTGCGGTGGCCCCCCGGCCGGGGTTTGGCCCCCTGGTGCGGCCCTCCCGCAGTGGTGGTGCCCGCTCTTCAATGGGCGGACACCGACAGCCGGGAGACCTCGGGTCCCCGGACGGTCGGTGCCCAGCGGCCCGCACCCCGCTCTCGCGCCACGCACCGCCGCGTCGCGCACCTCCTGTGTTCGCGCAGCACCTGTACTCGGTGACGATCGGAAGGAACGGATCATGACGACGACACAGCCGGTGGCCGGTACCCGGGACAGACACGGGGCGGAGCTCCGGCGCCGGGACTACGTGTCCGACACCCTGCGCCACCTGGCCTACTCACGTGGCTTCGAGCCGCTTGCCGTGCCGATCCTGGAGGCCGCGGACTCCTTCTCCGAGACGGTCGTGGGGCGTTCCCCGTGGCCGGAGTGGAACCCGGCCGGGGTGTTCGAGGTCGTCGTCGAGGACTACACGGCCGGCTACCGCCACCGCTGCGGCACCCGGGCCGCGGTCCTCGTCCCCGAGGGCACCGTCTCGGTGGCCCGCTGGATCGCCGGACGCCTGGCCGAGCACGGGCCGGCGGCCCTGCCCGCGAAGATCTGTTACGACCTGCCGTGCCACCGCAACGAACCCGTCGACGCGTTGAGCACGGCGGGCGGGAAGTTGCGGGAGTTCTCCCAGTTCGGCATCGAGGTGATCGGTGCGCACACCCCGGCCGCCGACGCCGAGGTCATCGTCTTCGTCCGCGACGCCCTGGCCGCCCTCGGGATCGGCGAGGACGCGATCCGCATCCGCATCAACGACGTCGCCGGCTTCCGCCGCCTGGCCGCCGCCTCCGCCCTCGACCACGACCAGGCCGTCACCGTCAAAGAGCACCTCGACGCCCTCGCCGAGTGCCGCGCCGGGAAGAACCCCGCCCGCGCCCCCGACCTGCACAAGACCCTGTCGGCCGCCCTCGACGAGTACGAGGTGCCCGCCCGCCTGCGCCCGGCGTGGCAGCTGCTGGCCTCCCACGACACCGGCCGCGTCGACCACCGGGTCCGCCGGATCCTCGGCGCCGACCACGCACCGACCCTGGACGGCCTGGAGGACCTGCGCACCCGCCTGACCGAGGCCGGTGTCCACGTGAGGGTCGACCTCGGGGTGGTCCGCAGCCACGAGTACTACACCGGCGTCTCCTTCGAGGTCGACGTCGTCCACGACACCGTGGTGCACGCCGAGATCGCCGGCGGCGGCCGCTACGACAAACTCATCGGCCACTTCACCACCCCCGACATCGTTCCCGGCCCGGCGACGGTTCCGGCGACCGGGTTCGCGTTCGGCGTGGAGCGCCTGACGTTGTTCCTGGAGCGGACGGGCCTGTTCGACCGGCCCACCACCGCGACCCGCCAGTACCGGTTCAGCCCGGCCCCGGCCGACGTCCTGGCCGTGCCCCGCCACGACCCCGGCACCGTCGACGCCTTCCTGCGCGCCCACCGCGGCGCGGACCGGCGGCTGCGGCGGGTGGACGTGTGGCTGGACCGGGACAACGACCCCGAGACCGTCGGCGCCTACGCGGCCGCCCGGGGCATCACCGAGGTGACCTGGTGCTGACCACCCACCCCGAGGCATCTCCCGACACCTTCCCGGCCACCGTCCGCGAACCACTGCGCCGGGCCTGGGCCGAGACCCTCACCGCCTGGCTGGCCGAGCACACCACCGGCATGGAGACGGCGGCCGCCGCCTACTTCGACTACAGCACCCTCGGCGACCGCGCCCTCAACCGGCCCGTCACCCTCCTCCTCGGCTACGGCGCCACCCGCAAGACCCTGGGCCCCGCCCTCCTCGACGAACTCGGCCCCGTCGCCCTGGTCCCGCAGGCCGTCCGGGACCTCCTCGCCGTCCACGACGACGTCGTCGACGGCGACCCCGCCAAGTTCGACCGCCCCACCCTGCACCGGGTCATCGGCGACGGCGCCGCCGTCTACACCGGCGACCTCCTCCTCGGGCTGATCGGCGACCTCGTCGACCAGGCCCCCGCCGACATCCCCACCCGCTACCGCCTCCACCGCCTGATCTGGCGCGCGATCCGCCGCAACCAACGCGGCCAACTCACCGAACTCGCCCTGGAACAGCGCCACCCCGCCACCATCCCCACCCCCGTCCTCGAAGCCCTCTACGCCGACAAGGCCGCCGAGTACTGCTACGCCCTCCCCTTCGAGCTGGGCACCACCCTCGCCGGCACCCACACCCGCCTCCGCCAACTCCGCCCCGTCCTGGAGACGATCGGGGTGGCCTCCCAGATCGTCGACGACCTCGCCGGCACCTGCGACGGCGGCAAGGACACCCCCGGCGAACTCCTCCACCTGCGCCGCACCGTCCTGCTCACCCACCTCGCCCACCACCTCACCCCCCACGAACCCCTCACCCCCCTCCTCGCGGCCACCACCGCCGACGCGGAAACCGCCGCCGCCGTGCGCACCGCGTTCCTCACCACCGGCGCCGCCGCCACCACCGCCCACCGCGCCCTCGAACTCGCCGACCACGCACGCCAAGCCCTGCACACCCTGCCCCTGGAGGGCGAGGCACTCGACTACCTGCACCACCTCATCGACACCCGCATCACCACCCGCGCCACCCAATGGGCCCACAGGCACGGAAAAGCCCGGTGACCATGAACCCCACCCCCCTACGCTCGAAACCCGCACCCCACACCCCGGGAGACGCCGTGACCGCGCCCACCCCCGCCGTGACCTCCCTGCGCCCCGCGTGGGACGACCTCCCGCAGGCCGTCCGCGACGCGATCACCGATCACGCCGGCGCACCCGTCGCCGGCGCCACCACCCAGACCGCCGGCTTCTCCAACGGCCTCGCCGTCCGACTCGTCCTGGCCGACGGCCGCCGCCTGTTCGTCAAGGGCACCCCCACCGACCACGTCCTGCACCCCCGCTACGCCGAAGAGGCCGCCATCGGCAGCGTCCTGACCGGCCGGGCCCCGGTCCCGGACCTGCTGCGCACCTGGGAGGTCGGCGGCTGGCTGCTGATGGTGATCGAGGACGTCGACGGCCGCCACCCCGACATCCGCCCCGACCCCGACGGCCCCGGCACCGACACCCTGCTCCTCCTGGACCTCCTCGCCGTTCTTCCCCGCGCCGTCACCCCCTCGCCGCTGCCCGACGCCCCCGACTTCGTCGACGTCGTCGGCGAGGAGTTCCACGGCTGGGCCCGCCTGCGCAAGGATCGGGTCGACATCGACCCGTGGGCCGCCCGGCACCTGGACGCCCTGGCCGGCATCGAGCGGGAGTGGACCAAGTGGGCCCAGGGCACCACCCTGGTCCACGCCGACCTCCGCCCCGACAACATCCTCCTCACCCCCACCCGCTCCTACGTCCTGGACTGGGCCTACCTCCACCAGGGCGCCCCCTGGATCGACCCGGCCGTCCTCTTCCCCCACCTCCTGCGCGCCGGCCACACCGCCCCCGCAGCCGAAGCCCTCATGAACGAACACGTTCCGACCTGGCGGGAGACCCCGCCCGAGGTGCTCACCTCGTTCGCAGCCGCGTTCACCGGCTACTGGGAACGCGCCTGCCGCCTGCCCGCCCCACCCGGCGTCCCCTACCTGCGGCCCTTCCAGAAGGAGATGGCCGGACACGGACGCCGCTGGATCGCCCACCGCACCGGCTGGGAGTAGCCCTTGGTCCCGGGCCCGCATCTTTGCGAGCCGGCTCACCCCGGCTCCGGACCGGCCCCGGGTACAACGATGACCCCCGTGCTCACATCGGCACGGGGGTCGTCGTTGTACCCGGACGCAGGCGGTCTCCCCGTACTTCGCGTGACCCGGGGACAGCCGGCGATCTTTCGAGGAATCCTGTGCGGCAGGGTCCTCGGCTTGTTCAGCGTCGGCGCCGGGATGCCAGGTCGATCGTGGGTGCGACGTGCCGGCGGGCGCGCTTGTCGGCCTCGTGGAGGGCGACCTCGTGCTCGTAGCGGGCCTGGAAGTCGGGCAGGTCGAACCGGTCGCATTCGTCCATCGCGGCGATGGCCTGCAATTGTTCCGCAGGGGTGCGGAAGCCGGCGATCAGCGGACTCAGCCGGTAGGCCCGGTTGCCCTCCTTGAACACCATCCGCGCGAACGCCAGGTGCTGCAGGCCGCGGCTGATGTTGGATCGGGCAACGCCCAGGGTGCGGGCGAGTTCCTCCTGGGTGAGGGCGATCCGCCCACCGGGCTCCTGGCGCCCGAGCAGGTGCACCAGCAGCGGATACGCCGTCGCGTACATCCCCATCGGGGTGAACACCAGGGCGTTGTTCGCCGACCACACGTACTCGGGGACGGTCTCCGCCATCGCGCTCACGATGCCTCCTCGGGGTTCTTCTCGGCCTTGGCCGCGGCGCGGGCCCGCGCCCGCAGTTTGTCCTCGCGGAGCGGCTTCTGCTTCGGGTCGGGCAGGGAGGCCAGCGCGCGGAAAGCGTCGGGCAGATGCTCATTGTCCTCGATCGCGTCGAGGATGGAGAGCTGGTCGACCTGGAGGTGGCCTCGGGCTCTGGTGCCCGGGCGGGGCTCGATCGGCACCCGCCCGCCTCGCAGGGACAGGATCGGGTGGAGCTGGTAGCAGCCCCGCTTCACCTTCGCGGTCACGCCGAGCTCGGTGGTGCCGGCCAGGCAGCGGGAGATCTGGGACTGCTGCACCCCGAGGTCCACGGCGAGTCGGGCCTGGGTCGCGTGGACCAGGCCGCCGGGCTGCTGCATCCCCATCAGCCGCAGGATCAGGCGAAGGCTGGTGATGTCGTTGCGGTAGTAGTCCGACAGCCAGATCAAGAACGCCTGACTGTCCATGACGAACGTCGACCCGAGAAACTGGCTGCTGGTCACCGGCGGCGAGACACTCGCCTCGTAGCCGTCCGGCAACGGCACCACGTTCACCCGCCGCAGAGCACCCGGCGCACGAAACGCGCTCTCCGGAACCTCCGGCACACCAGAGGACGACGGCGCCTTCGGCCGTTGAGGAGACCACCCCTCGGGCACAGCGGACATTCCCCAGCCCCACCTCTCACGATCATCACCGGCAGCCCCGACCCTAGCCCACGAACGTGCGCACCACGCACATTCGCGTGCGCGGTGCGCACAAACCCCGAGGATCCATCACCCCGGGGTCATGAAACCCCCGCCACCCCCTTGATGCCCTCGGGCCCGAAACCCGCATGGATCTCCTCGACGACCCTGCTGTTTCGTGCGCCAGACGCACGAAACAGCAGCGATCTATAGCCCCAGAGGCATAAAACGACCCCAGATCCATCACGCCCCACGGGGACAAATACAAACAAGCAGCCCGCTGACCTGTGTGTTTGCGCCCCCAGCTCCAGGATCGATCTCCCCTGACATCTAAGAGGCCCAGGTCGCTCATCTCCACGGCTCCCCACACGGTTCCTGGTGGTTGCTGGCCTCGGGCCTGCGCGGCCCGAACCCGCGCCAGCGCCTGCGCCGCGCTGGACCGGCGATCGCCCCCCGACCTCGCGGCCGGAGGGACCGCCCTTCGGGCTCGATGCCGGTCTCGCGCGGCTCGTGTCGCCCCAGGGGGCGACCCGACCCGCACTCCCCCTTCTGCGGCAGGCCCCGGTGGATTCGGGGCGCTGGTCGTGGGCCGAGGCCGTGACGATCGCCTTGTGGGGTGCTGTCCGGGGTGATTGAGGTGGATGGTTCTCGCCGCCGTCGACTGCGCCCCCGCAGGGGTTCCTGTGCCGTGGCGGGCGCCCAAGCGGGGTGTCGGTCAGGCGGCCATCGTGTTCAGGTGCCCGGCCTGGTCTCGCCGGGACGGGGGAGGGTGCGCAAGGCGTCGGCGAACTCGTCCCACTGGTTCAGGGTCCACACGGCGAAGGCGGCCCGTTGGTCGGACATACGGACCCAGATCTCCTCGCCGCCGGGCATCAGGGCGACTTCGACGTGGGGCTCGTCCCAGGTGCCCAGGGGATACATCCACTGGATGCCGTCGGGCCAGGTGCGCGCGGCGACGGTCTGGGTGTCGATCGCGGCGGCCATGGCGCGGGCGGCGGCTTGCGGTATGCGGATCTCCACCCGCCGCATGCCCGCCGGTGCGTCTGCGTCGCTGTTCTCCACGGGTTCTCCCGCCTCCCGTCCTGCTTGCGGTGGGTGGTGGTTCAGGCGGTGGCCGTGCGGGTCCGGGGGCGCCAGAGCCTGGTCCACCAGGACGGGGTGCGTGCGGGCCGGTGTTCGAGGACGGCCACCAGGACCTCGATCAGGTTCGCCCGCAGCACGGAGTGTTCCTCGGCGTCCGCGCCGGTCTCGCTGCGCAGGGCTTCGGCGCTGTGGTGCATCAGGGAGGTGAGCCGGCTGCCGCCTTCCTCGGGCGGCAGTTCCCAGGGGGCGGTGTTGGTGGCGGTCCAGGTGCCCGAGACGAGTGCCTCGTCGAGGGTGACGCTGGGCGAGCGCAGTGCCGACAGGGTCGCCGCGGCCGCATCGCACTCCCCGTTGCTGGGGCGCCAGGAGCCCAGGGAGAGTTCGAATCGGAGCAGCACCAGGGCGGTCGTGGCCTCGCGCAGGGTCATCGTCATGGCCCGCAGCCTACGAGGCCCCCTCGTGGCCGTCACCATCTCCCCGAGACAGTCCCGCCCCGGACGCGTCCCGTCCGGCTGAGAGTTCGACGCGGTCGCGGGTCCCATCACGCCGGCGCCGAACTTTTTTCGCGCTCCATGCCCGTTTTTCTGACCGGTTCTCCCGAAATCCTGTCTGTTCAGGGGGGTTTGGCTTCGGAATCGTCCGGCGTTGTCCACAGGGGGGACCGGTCATGGTCGGTTCATGACATACAACTCGAAGCGACCCGCGCCGGCGCGTCCGTACTCCCCTCGTTCCCGTACCGCTCCGCGCACGGTCCCCGTGGCCGGTCCGGCCCGTTACCCGGGTGGTCCGGTCGCGGTGATCGACGCCGTCGACGGTCTCCTGGTCGCCTACGGTGCCGGCGACAAGCCGCTGCCCTCGATCCCGGACGGCCCGTTCCCGGCCCTGCTGCGCTGGGCGGTGGACATCACGCGGCTCGGGATGGTCCGTCTCCACGAGCACGGCAGGGACTTCGGCCCGCTGCTCGTTTTGTCCGACCGTGCCCTGACCCACTACGACCTCCCCTTCGACTTGGCCGAGGACGGCCTGGTCCCGGCCGACCACCGGGTGCACGTCCAGCTCGCCCAGGAGGCGTGGCAGGTGAGCCGGCGGGGCCTGGGTGCCTGGTCGCGGCTCTACCAGGCCCCGGTCGGGCCGGTGCGCCGCAGCGTGCAGGTGTGTGTGCCGGGCTGGGGCGGGTTGGACGCCCGCCACTGGGGCGAGGCCGCGCTCCTGCCGCCCGGCGACCTGGCCCGGCTCCTGGGCCTGTTCTCCGAGCGGGTGATGACCCCGGCGGTGACGTCGGCGGCCACCGGCATCGAGCTGATGACCGCGCTGCGCCCCCCGACCCGCCCGGGCCCCCTGGACCCGGTCACCGGCCGCCGTTCCGCGCTGATCCCGGTGTCGTTGGGGACGGAGCCGATGGACCCGCCGCCGTGCGAGGCGCCGGCCGGGCACCCGGTCCTGGGCACGGTGGTGCCGTCCGTGCCGCGCGGCCCGGCCGACGTCCTCCAGGAGGGCGCACTCGGCTGGTCCCGGGTCGTCACCGACGCCGAGGTCGAGACGGCTCGCCACGTCATCGGCCTGGACGTGAACATGGCATTCGCCGCCGCCGCCAACGACGTGAGCGTCGGCCTGGCCACCCCGCCCGTCCACACCATCGCCCCCGTCTTCGACGCCCGGATCCCCGGCTCGTGGCTGGTGGACCTCTCCCACACGGCCCTGGACCGGGTGACCCTGCGCGGCCGCCAGGTCGACCTCGACCCGTCCCGTCTGCCGCACTTCGCGACCGCCGACGGCACCGTCCCGTCGGGTCCGGCCTGGTACACGACCCCGACCCTGGCCTACGCCGCCGAGCTCGGCTTCACCGTCGAGCCGGTGGAGGCGTGGTTGCGGCACGACCACGGCCCGTACCTCAAACCCTGGTACCAGCGGCTGCGCAACGCCTACGTGACGACCCTCACCGACCTCGGGGTGCCCACCGACCCCGGCGCGGACCCGGCCGCCGTCCTCGCCGCCTACGCCCGCATCGCCGACCCCGCGTTCGCGGACCCGCGACGGTTCCTCCTGCACGCGATCAAGGCGACGGCGAAGGGCGCGATCGGGAAGCTCGCCGAGCGCCGCACCGACCCCTCCTGGCGGCACGGCCAACCCTGGGCCGCGTTGTCCCGGCCGACCTGGCGCCCCGACATCCGGGCCGCCGTCATCGCCCGCTCCCGGATCGGCCTGCACCGCAAGATCGTCCACCACGCCGCGGCGACCGGCCGGTACCCGGTCAGCGTCGCGGTGGACTGCGTGGTCTACCCGACGGCGACCCCGATGCCGGTGGAGTTCACCCAGCCCGACGGTGTGCGCGTCCCGGGCGGGTGGCGGATCGGCACCAGCCCCGGCCACGTCAAGGTTGAGGGCGTGCAGACGCTGATGTGGGCGGAAGCGGCCCGCGAGCGCTACGACCGGCCCGTGCTGAACTTGGCGGCCGGCTTGAAGACCGGCCGGTTCGCGAACCTGGAGCCGGCCTCGTGAACGACCCGGAACCCCAACCGGCACCCGACTCGACGGCTCTGCCGACAACGGACCCGGCCCGCTTCGCCGCCCGCAACACCTTCGGCTCCCAGACCGGGCGAGCGAAGGCGGCCCGGCAGGTGAAGAACGCGGAGTTGTCGATCCGGCCGATCGGCACCGCGTTGCCCAAGGGCACCCCGGTGGGCGAGTCCCTGGCCCGGGCCGAGCGCTCCGCGCTGCGGCGGGCCCGCCCGAGAGGCGTGCAGCGGCAGGCGACAGCGTTGGCGAAGCTGAAGGGCGGCGTCCGTGCCCTGGCCGAACGGCTGGGGCGTTCCCCGCGCACGGTGCAGCGCTACCTGTCGGGCACGATCACCCGCCCACGCCCCGAGGTCGAGGCCGCACTGGCCCGCGAGATGACCGACACCTGGGAGTCCCACGCCCGTGAAGAGCTCCACGCCCGGGTCGCCGGCGGTGGGAGCGGGGGCGGGGGAGAGGGCGGTGCCGGGGGTGGGGGTTTCACGATCCACTACTACGGTCCGGTGATGTGGGGTGGTGGCAGCGGTAGCGACAGGTGGGACGTGCGCTCGTTCACGGCCGCGGTGAGCGGGGCCCGGGCCGGGGAGATCCTGGCCTTGCAACGGGCGGGTGCGCTCGAGGCGGAGATCCGGGCGTTGGCGTCCGAGGTGGCGGTGGCGGCCTGGCTGGACGGCGCCCCGCACGGCGAGTGCGCACTCGGCGACGGCACGTTCACCTTCGAGTTCCACTGAACGGGCCCGGGCGGGCAGCATGGGCGCGGTACTCGTACCGCCACCCCTGCCGACCTCCTCACCCGGGCCGCCGACAAGCGCTGCCGCACCCTGCTGCTGCTTGGGGTGCTGCACCTTGCTACACCTGCTGCTCCGGGCGCTACACCCGCTGCTGCTTCCCCTGCTGCTCGGGTCGGCGCCGGTTCCTGCTGCACCCGTGCTGCTGCCTAGCGGGTGTCGGGGTTCAGGCGGGGGTGTGGTGGGCGCGGCGTCTGGCCCGTCGGTCGGTGATTTCGACGCCGATGTTGAGGAGGGTGCCGAGGCCGCTGAGGGTGTACCAGCCGGTGGGGAGGTGGAGGAGGACCACGAGGGGGATCGCGGCGGTGATCAGGGTGTTCGCGATGGTCTGGACGGTGTCGCGGCGGGCCTTGGCCGCGACCTCGGGGTTGGCGTGGCGGCACTTGCGCAGGGGCCGGGGCAGGGTCAGGAGGGTGAGGAGCAGGAAGCCGGCCGAGGTCCAGGCGACCCACACGGGAATGTCCATGCCGGGAATGCAACCACGGGCTTCGCGTCCGGTGTCCACCGCCCCGGGCGGCCGGCCTGCTGCTTCCGTGCTGCTGCGCCCGCCGCTGCCCGATCGGCTGTTGCTGCCTTTTGTTGCTGTTCGGCTGCTGGCCCCGTGCTGCTCGTCGACGTGTGCCCCCGTGTCACCGGGGGTGCGGCAACTGGTCGGTGGGCCTCCACGCGCGCGTCTCGGTGTTGTCAGGCTGTGGCTGACTACACCGATTCGTCAGGGGTACCCTGACGGCATGACCAGTGGTGAACACGTCCCCGCCCCCGATCCCGACCCTGATATCGAGCGTTACGCCTACAGCCCCGCGGCTCTCGCGCGCCTCGTTCTCTCCCACGAGCTGCGCGAGCTCGCCGATTGTGCGGAGGCCGGTGTTCCGACCGGTGGCGACGCTCATGCCGAGCCCGGTGAGGAGGTCGAGGCCGCCCTCGGCCTCGTGCATCGGGCCCAGGAGGTCCTGACCCGCGCGGTTCTCTTCGAGCGGGCCAAGGGCACCAGCTGGGAGACGATCGCCGAGCAGTTGGAGGTCAGGAAGCAGTCGGCGCACGAGCGGTACCGGGAGGCCGAGCAGGAGTGGAAGGAAGCCCTGCACGCCCCCTTCACCCCGATGATGCCGCCCAACACCCGGGTCCGTACCGACTACTTGCGTCTCCACGAGGCCGCGTACGCGCCGATCGAGGCCGGCCGTTCCCTGGACGCCTGGGCCCGCGAGCGGGGCCGGGGCGAACACGCCGTCACCGATGGCCTGCCCACGCTCTCCCTGACCGACGAGGTCGGCCAACTCCTCGACGGCCTCGCCCACCTGTACCGGAACATGCGGCAGCCGGGTTTCGACGGACCGGACCCTGTCGCCCGTCTGCGGTTCACGGAACGCAAGGCGGCCCTCCTGGATCGGATCGCGGTCGAGGAGGGCCGACCGGAAGCGGCCGTCCAGGCCGACGAGGCCCGCGCCCTGGCCGCCGAGCTTCGCGCGGAGATGGACGGCGGCGCGGTGTGACGGCTCGTGGGTCTTGTTCCGGGGTCCGCGTATTTCGGTCTGGGGTTCGGTGGTGACCGGGGATTGACCGGTGTCGTGTGGTGCGGACAATCTGGGTCGATGCCGGGTGGTCGTGGGTGTTTCGGGCGGGTGCCGCCCGTCCGGCCTCGGCCGGCCCTCCGGTCCCATTGGTCCTGTGCTTCGGAGGAGTCCCTCGTGAGCGTTACGCCCGCCGTTTCCGCGGACCGTGAGATCGCCGAACTCCGTGACGCCCTCCGGCATGCCGCGACGCTGGTCTCCTTCTGTGCCGGCCTTCGGTCTGCTGACGATCCCGACCACGCGGACCGGTTGATGGCCGAGGCCGACCGGATGCAGGCCCTCGTGGCCCGGACGGGAATCCCCGCTCCGCCTGCCTCCGGCCTCCGGCCGCTGGCGCCCCGTCCCGCCGCCCCGTAGCCCCGTCCGTTCTACTGGGTGCGATGTCGGGTGCCCCGTTCGGGGTGCGACAGCGGGTGCGACGCGTGGGTGCGATGCTCCTGCAACGCTGCTGCGTCAGACGTTGTGTCTGGGGGGTGTGTTGCGGGTGTGACCTGGTGTTTTGTGGTGGGTGTGGGGTGTGGGGGGTGGGGTGGGGGTGTGTTGCGTCGGGTTCTGCGGCCCGCTCCGCCCGCGCCGCCGGTCGTGTCCCGCCTCCGGTCGTGTCCGGTCTACTCGTCGTCGTGGGGGAGGTTGGCGATCCAGTAGTCGGGTGTTGTGGAGGGGTTGGGGCGGCGGGGTGTCCAGGTGAGCCCGTTCACGTTGTGGCCCTGGTTCGCGAGGAGGTCGGATGCCCATTGTTTGGCGTGGTCCTGGGCGTCGGGGTCGGCGTTGAGGGTGTCGTCGTCCATGACGGCGGTGTGGTCGTCGTCGCCGACGCGGTGGAGTACCCATGCCGCGTCGTCGCTGTCTTCCATCGCGTACGCGAGGATCAGCTGTCCCTCGTCCTGCACTGTGGTCTCCAAGCCGTGGGTGGTCGATGTCGGTGCCCACCATGCCGGCGGGGCCTGGTGTGGCCGGGCAGGTGCCGGTGTTCGCCGGGGTCGAGCGTGTCGCGTTCGTGCTCCGGCTCACCCGCCCGCCCGCCCGCCCGCCCGCTCACCCGCCCGCGTGCCCCGGCTCCGGCTCACCCGCCTGCGTGCCCCTGGCTCCGGCTCCGCCGCCCGGCTCCGGTCTCGTTTCGGCTGGTGTCCGTTGTGGGGTGGTGGGGTTGGGGTGGGTGGTGGGTGGTGATGATCTTGTGGTCGGGGTTCGGGGTTGGGGGGTGGTGTGGTGTCGGTGGGTTCGGTGTTCCCGGAGGGCTCGTCGTCGGTGTCGGGCCTGTCACCCGCCGCGCCCGCGTCGCCTGCTGCGCCCGTGCCGCCCGAGCCGCCCGCGTTCGTGTCGCCCGAGCCCGCGCCCGGACCCGCGTCCGTGCCGGTGTCCGCGTCTGCATCCTCGTCTTCGCCGTCGTCCTCGTCCTCGTCCTCCCCGTCTTCGGGTGTGGTGTCGGGGTTTCGGTACAGGCCGCGTGGGGGTGATGGCGCGCGGTCGGTGCGGGTGAAGGTGTCGGTGTCGCCGGCCGAGCAGGTCCGGTTGCGGGTGGCGGCGGCGTCCGAGGGTTTGGCGGTGGCGTCGTGGATCGCGGATGCGGCGGTGGCGGCCGCGGACGGGTTCCTGCTCCCGGCGGGTGGGGACGCGGCGGGGGTGGTGGGGGAGTTGGTGGCGGCGCGCAGGGAGTTGCGGGAGTTGGCGGAGTTCCTGTATGCGCTGCCCGAGGTGTTCGTCGGGGATCCGTGCGCGCCCGGGCCGGGGCCGGTCTGTGCGCCGCCCGCGTCACCTTCGGGACTTTCGGCCGGGGTCGTTGGCCCCGACGGGTTTCGTTCGGGGGAGCCGGTCGTGCCCGGGCCGTCTGTGCCTGAGGGTGGGGGTGTGGCGGTGGTGGATCCGCGGGTGGTGTTCGCGTTGGACTCGCCCGTGCCCGCCGCGCCCGTGCCCGTGTTCGTGTCCGGGCCTGTGGTGCCGGTGCAGGGTGTCCTCGACCTCGACGTCGATTTCGTCCTGGCCCCGCCCGCCGCACCCGCCGCACCCGCCGTGCCCGCTCCGGCCGGGCCCGCTGTGCCTGTCGGCTCGGGGCCGGCCGTGCT
>NZ_CP187114.1:0-1262500 GCF_049606955.1 Streptomyces dryopteridis
GCGCTGCGCGCGAGGGTGCGACCCTTCGGGTCGGAGTCCCCTTCGGGGCCTCTGGTCGCGCCGCTTCGCTCTGCTCCCCCAGCCCTTCGGGCTGGTCCCGCTTCGCGGGGCCGGCAACGGCGGGAGCGGGGTGGCCGGTGACCTGTCGTCAAGCGGTCTCGGTTGGTGCCGGGTTGGGTCCGGCCGGTTCGTCACCCACACGAGGGGCTGTGTCCCGAACCGGCTGTGCATCACATGATGCACGTGTATTATCACGGATACAAGCCTCCCACCTCTGGAGCAGACGGCCGGCCGGGGAATCCGCATTCTGTGTCGTGTGGATTTTTTGCCGGTGTTCACCTCTTGCGTGTTTCGGATTCGGATCGGCTTTTCGGGGTGGGTGAATCCGTCTATTGATGCTTGCGTATTCTCACGGATTCGGCCTGCTGTCCTTTCTCGGGAAGGTGGAGTTCGTGGGGATGAGCTTGCGGCCGCATCAGGTCGAGGCGGTGGACGCGATTCTGCGGGGCATGGACGTGCCTCGGGGCGGGATCCCGTGGAACGGGGTGCGGGGGCAGGTGATCGCCGCGTGCGGGACGGGGAAGACCCTGATCGCGGCGGAGTCCGCGCGGCGCCTGGTGCCGCACGGGCGGGTCCTGGTCCTGGTGCCGACGCTGGAGTTGCTGACCCAGACCGCGGCCGCGTGGCGGGCGGCCGGGCACGAGGGCACGGCGGTCGCGGTGTGCTCGTTGGACGACGACCCGGTGCTCTGGGAGCTGGGGATCCGGTCGACGACCTCGCCGCCGCAGCTGGCGCTGTGGCACCGCACGGGCCCGGTGCTGATGTTCGCCACCTACAGCTCGATGGGGGTCGTCATCGAGGCGTGCGCCGGCACCTACGGGCAGCGGCTCGGTCGGTTCGACTTGGTGGTCGCGGACGAGGCGCACCGGACCTCGGGGAGCCTGGCGAAGTCGTGGGCGGACGTCCACGACCAGGAGCTGCTGCCCGCCGACCGCCGGCTCTACTTCACGGCGACGCCCCGGGTGTGGGTGGACCGGCCGCCGTCGGAGCGGGTGCGGGAGCAGCACGCCGAGAACGAGCGGAAGGCCGGGAAGGCCCTGCTGCCGCCGTGGTTGGCGGCGAGCATGGACGACGAGGCGGTCTACGGCCCGCGCATCTTCGAGCTCTCCCTGCCCTCAAGTGTCGCCAGAGGGCTCCTGGCCGAGTACCGCGTCATCGTGGTCGAGGTCACCGACCCGGTCCTCCCGCCCCGCCGGCTGTTCGGGCAGGAACGGCGCGAGGAGGACGTACGCGGCGACCGGCTCGCCGTGCTCCAGGCCGCCGTGCTCAAGACGATGACGGAGTACGGGCTGAAGACCTCGATCACGTTCCACCACCGCACCGTCGAGGCCCGCGCCTTCGCCGAGGGCCTGCCCGGGACGCTGAAGAAGCTGCGGAAGGCCGACCCGGAGGCCCACGGGGATCCGGTGTGGGTGGACTGGCTGTCCGGGGAGCACTCCGCCGAGCGGCGCCAGGAGGTGCTGCACGGGTTCTCCCACACCGCGCACCGCGCGATCATCGCCCAGTGCAAAGTCCTCGGGGAAGGCGTCGACATTCGCGCCGTGGACTCCGTGGTTTTTGCCGATCCGAAGGGTGCACCGCACGACATCGTCCAGGCCATCGGCCGGGCCCTGCGGCAGCACCCCGGGGAAAGGAAGACGGCCTCCCTGATCGTGCCGATCTTCCTGCCCGAGGGCGAGAAATCGGATCTCTCCTCGCGGGCGTACCGGCCGCTTGTCCAGGTGTTGCGTGGTCTGAGGAGCCACGACGAGGACGCCCTGGAACACCTCGCGATGCCGCAGGAGGGGCGCGGGTACGTGGCCCCGATCGAGCTCGGGGAGGCGCCGGAGGAGGGTGCGGAGGACGAGCGGTACCTGTTGCGGTTCTCCACCCGGCGGGACCCCGTGGAGATCGCGGAGTTCATTCGGTACGAGGTCATCGACACCGAGCGTCTCGACTGGCGGCGCGGGCACGCGGCCGCGCGCCTGTTCCGCATGCGCGAAGGGCACGTGCGGATCCCCTACCTCCACCGGGAGGGCACGTTCCCGCTGGGCAGGTGGTGGAGCGAGCAGCGAACGGCGTTCGCGGCCGGGCGCATGCGCGGCGACCGGGCGGCGAAGCTGGAGGAGCTCGGGATCGAGTGGGACCGGGCCCAGGCCGACATCGCCGAGCACCTCGACGCCGCGCGGGTGTACTACGCGGAGCACGGGACGCTGTGTGTCCCGCGGATGCGGTGGTGGTGGAGAAGCCGCTCGGGCAGTGGATCTCCAACCACCGCCGGCCCCACATCGCGGCGCGGCGGCCCGAGGTCGTGGCCGCCCTGGCCGTCATCGACCCGGACTGGAACCCGAGCTGGAATCCGGACTGGCAGCGCCACTGGGCGGCCCTGACGCTCCTTGCCGAGAACAGGACCAGAGTCCTGGAAGACAACGATGCGGCATCGGACGGCAAGCCCGGACACGACAGACCCGAGACCACGGTGAACGGACTCGACATCCCACCCGGGACCACCGTCAACGGCCTCGACGTCGGCGCGTGGCTCGCCCGACAACGCCAGGCCGCCGTGTGGGCGCGGCTCGTCGAGGGGCAGCGCGAACGCCTCGGCCGGTACGGCGTCGCGCCCGAGGAGACGCCCGGCGAGGACGCGACGGCCGCGGCGCGGCCGCGGCGGGCCCCGCGCGTGGGGGCGTTCGAGCGGGGCCTCGCGGCGTTGGACGCCTACCTCGCCCGCACCGGGGAGTTGCCGCAGCGCAAGGCCGTCGAGGTCATGCCCGACGGGGCCGAGGTGAAGGTCGGGGTGTGGACCATGAACCTCAAAAGCAGGCGGGAGCGGCTGGACGCGGTGCAGCTCGCCGCGCTCGCCGAACGCGGGGTGCCGTGGGCGGCCGAGCTCACCGAGACCGCCGGGGCCGGGGCGGGTGTGCGGTGAGCGGGTTCGGGCGGGGTCAGGACGTCGAGAAGGGCGAGTCGGCGGAGCGTGTGGAGGACGGCCGGGGTGGGTGCGCGGTGAGCGGCAGGGAGCGTTCCGGTGCTCGGCCGCCCCGCGGCCGTGGACCCTCGATCTCGGCACGGGGTGTGGTGGAATGCCGGGCCTGCTACATCGCGGAGGAACTCGGCCACCCCCGACCACGCCGGATCCCGGCACGCCCGGCTGCGGCATCGAGGAGCGATTGGGAGCGGCCGGTGCCGGCGCCTTCTACGACCCCGAGGTGGATCCGGTGGCGGTCGCGTGGGCGGCGAAGGTCGCCGCCCGGCGGGTCCCGGACTTGATTCCGCCGTTTTCGAACCGGGGTGCTGCGGATGGACGCGACGGTCCCCGAACCTGCCGCGAGCGCGGTGCGCGACGTCACATGTGAAAGAATCCGGATCATATTGATGATGCGTCACGATAGCCTGGGAGTTGGGTTCCTGATGGTTTATCACCTTGTGGTCAAGGCCAAGGTGCGCACGGCATTCGCAGAAATCAGCAAGGGGAACTGGGAATCCATGGTGGATTCCCTCGCCCCGCGCTTCAATTACCGGTTCTACGGTGAGCACGCCCTTTCCGGAGAACGCACCACGCACGCCGCGATGCGGCTGTGGTGGGAGCGGATAGACCGGATCATGCCCAACCCCCGCTTCGAGGTGCGGGACATCGTGGTGGCCGGCTGGCCGTGGAACACCACGGTCGCCACGAGCGTGCGGGTGCGCACTCCCCTCCCCGACGGGTCGTACTACGAGAACGTGGTGAACCAGTTCATGAAGATGCGCTGGGCCCGCATATACCAGGTGCGCACCCTGGAGGACACCGTGGTCCTCCAGCGCGCCCTCGACGTGGTCGCCGCCTCCGGGGTGGCGGAGGCGCACGCGGCTCCCATCACCGACGAGCAGGCGGCCGGGCACTGCGCGCGGCGCTGAACCCGGGACGCGGTGGGCGGGCCGGGGAGCGTTGCTCGGCCTGCCCACCGCTCCGTCCGCTGCCGCCGCCGGGGCCGGCCGTCGGGCCTGGGCTCAGCCGGACGCGCCGAGCTGTTTGGCGAGCTCGAAGGAGTCCATGGAGAACCAGCTCTCCACGATGACGCCGTCGGTGAACTCGTCACAGTGCAGCGAACGGCGTTCGCGGCCGGGCGGATGCGGGGGGATCGTGCGGCGAAGTTGGAGGAGCGCGGGATCGACCGGGACCGGGCCCAGGCGGACATCGACGAGCACCTGGACGCGGCGCGCCTGTACTTCGTCGAGCACGGGACGCTGTGCGTGCCGAGGGACGCGGTGGTCGTCGAGAAGCCGCTCGGACAGTGGATCTCCAACCACCGCCGGCCCGAGATCGCCGCCCGCCGGCCCGAGGTCGTGGCCGCCCTGACGGCGATCGACCCGGCCTGGAACCCGGAGTGGAACCCGGAGTGGCAACGCCACTGCGCGGCCCTGGCGCTCCTCGTCGGCGAACGAGGAGAGGCCCGTGGACGTCGCCCCTGGCGTCACCGTCAGTGGCCTGGACGTCGGAGCGTGGCCGGCCCGGCAACGCCAGGTGGGGGTCTGGGCGCGGCTGGTGGAGGGGCAGCGCGAGCAGTTGGTCCGGCTCGGCGTCGTCCCCGAGGCGCCGGCGGCCGAGGTGGCGGCGGAGCCGCGGCGGGCGCCTCGGGCGGGGGCGTTCGAGCGGGGCTTGGCCGCCCTCGACGCCCACCTCGCGCGCACCGGGGAGTTGCACAGCGCAAGGCCGTCGAGGTGCTGCCGGACGGGACGGAGGCTCGGGTCGGGGTGTGGGCCGTGAACTTGAAAAGCCGGCGAGAGAAGTTCGGAGTCGAGCAACTGGCCGCACTCGCCGAGCGGGGCCTGCCCTGGGCAGCCGAACTCGCCGAGACCGCCGGGGCCGGGGCGGGTGTGCGGTGAGCGGGGGCGAGGACAACGGGCTCGGGGGTGGTGATGAGCCGGCGGACGTACGAACACTCGGAGGCCGGGGCCGTAGCGCGGCGGCGCCTGCACGTACTCCTGGCCGACGCCGGCGTCGAGGCGGAGGAGGTCGGCGAGCTGGTGTCGGCGCTCGAGGCCGGGGCGGCGGCGGGGGCCACCTGTTCACCGAGGAGGGGCGCGGCGCCCTGAACTCCCCCACACCCGAGAACAAAACCCCGCAGACCCAACGGTCCGAGCCGAAAGGCCCGCTCGTGACGCGGGGACGGCCAAGACCGAGCCGGGCCACGGCGCGCACAGCCACCCCGGGCCGGCCCCACAGGCCCGACCACGCCCGACACGCGCCCACCGAGACCACCGGACCGGCCGCCGAACGGGCCGTCGAACCCCTGTGAGGAGGGTGGGCAGTGAGGCCGGCGGACGTGTGGGAACTGACCGCGCGGATCGCGCACGGGGTCACCGTCGCGGCGGCCGGGCTCGACCGGGCGCGGGTGGTGGAGCGGTCGGTGGAAGCGGGGGAGGCGGCGTTGGCGGCCCGCCCGGCACCGGGGCGGGGGGGTCGGGTGCGGGAGCGGGAGGCGTTGATCACGCGGGTGCGGTGGGAGAAATGGCAGCGCATCGACGCGCTCCTGGTCGAGGCCGGGGAGGTGGCGGTGTACGAACCAGCCACGGACGCGGTGGCGGTCGGGTACGCGGCCGAGGCCGCGAACGCCGACACCCGACGCCACGCCCCCGACCTTGCTCCGCCCTACCGGACCGGGCCCCTACGGGGCGACGTGATGGTACCGGAACCCACCGCCAGCCCGGTCCGGACCGCCACCGAACACACCGGACGACGGGACGACAAACTCCTCCAAGAACCTGCCGCCCGGATCGACACAGGCACAGACAGCCGCCTCGCCCTGGACGGCGAGGACCCTTGATTGCGGGCCGGAAACCTTCGCGGCCCGTGTTACCGTCGCCCCCGACAACCGCCGGTTGTCGGGGCGACGGCGTGTGCGGAACGGGTGCGCGAGGAGGAGGCCGGTGGGCGCCGGCGGTGCGCGGAGGGGCCTTGGGGCGGGGGTGTTGTCGGTGGAATCGAGTACTCCACGACGGTGGTGGGCATCTCGCGGGTATGGCCGATGAGTGGGAGATCGAGCGCGCGATCCGGCGGGCCCGAGGGGAGTACGTGGACGACGGTGGGTGTCTGCGCTTCCTGTTCGGTGTCGCGATCTGGATGGTGCTCCTACACCTCGTCTTCGACATGCCGTGGCCCTGGGACTGGGCCTGGGTGAAAGCGGCCCTTGCCGACCTCTGAGGCCGTGCGTGGAAGACAGCGGCGGGCCGGGCGGATTCGGTGACGCGGGGGTCGGCGGCGAAGGTCGCCACCCATCAGGTCCCGGACCTGATTCCGCCGTTCAGGACCGGGTGCTACGGGCCGACGTGGTGGTGCCCGAACCGGGCGCGAGCGCCGTCCGCGAAGTCGCCCGACGCAGCGGGGGGCGGGAGGGCGAGCTCCTTCAGGACATCCGTCGCCCGGCTCGCCATCGGCCCCCCACCGCCGCCTCGTCCTGGAACCCGAGCGGGCTTGAACCGCGCCACCGATGCCCGGCGAACCGGGTGCACCACCGCCCCCGACAAGGAGTACTTGTCGGGGCGCCGGCATGCACGGAACGGGTGCGCGGCGAGGGCGGCGGGGGTCCCGTCGGGGGCCGGAATGAGGCGTGGACGGGTGCAGCCGGCGTTGGGTGGGTCAGGTTCGGGGGGTGGGGAGGGGTTCGAAGTGGAAGGCGTTGATGTAGCGGTCGCGGAGTTGGTTGATGGCGAAGGTGACGCAGTCGATGACGGACTGGGCGGCCAGGGGGGCGTGTGCGTCGCGGGGGGTGTGTTCCCAGTCGGGGGTGAGGGGGTCTCGGCTACTGTCGAAGTCCGGGGGGACGAGGGAGATGACGCGGATGCCTTGGGGGCGCAGGCGGTGGGAGAGGGATTCGGTGAAGCCGCGTTGGGCGTGTTTGGCCGCGTGGCAGGCGGCATGGGCGGTGGGGTGGTCGGCGCCGGGGACTCCTCGGATGGAGACCATGGTGACGATGTCCGGTTGAAGGTGTGGCCCGATGAGTCCCAGCGCCGCTTGACCTGTCTGGTTGAGCAGGTCGTTTCTCCGCAGCAGGACACGCTCCTCGTCCGCGGTGAGGTGCGGGTTGTAGTACTGACGGGCGGGTAATCCACATCCGGCAAGATAGCGACCCCCTCGGCACACTCCCCTATCAAGCCTTTCCCAACGAACCACGGCTCCAGGGAACGGGTGTCGGGCGGCCGGCGAACCCAGTGCCGACGGTCCACAACCGGATCAGGCCGGACGGCGGGAGGACACCGAAGGCGTTGGGCCCTGTGTGCCGGCCATCCCCGGGGCCCCGGCATCGTCGGAACAGGTGGTGACCACGGCCGATCGTGACCCAGCGGGGGGCGGCGACGGCCTCGCTCAAGCGCGGCACTCGGCGACGGAGCCGGGCTACCCCGGAGTCTGGGCTGGCGTGTGGCCGAGAGAGGCCGGGACATCACCCCGGTGGGAGTGTCGAAGCTCGGACGCCACCCGACCGGGCTAACGGGGCGTTCCGTAGGCGGAGATCGCGGCAGAGCTGCCGACCGGGCCGACGTGGTGCTTACGGGAGGGTGATCTGGCCTTTGGCGCTCCGGACGTTGCCGGTGCGCGGGTACCCGTGGCGTTCGGGTCAGCGCCACAGTGTCTCGACGAGGCAGACACACAACTTCGCGAGTCTTCCCGAGCGCCGCATCCTGCCGATGTTGCGGGCCCGGGGCTATCTCGCCTCGTGTGTGCGTGGTGGCGGCCGAGGCACTCGGGGTTGGTGGGTCAGGTGGTGGTGTGGCCGCCCTTGAGGAGTTGGCCGGTGGGGCCGTCGGGGCCCAGGGTGGCGGCGCGGACGATGTCGCGGGCGCTGTCGGTGGCGGAGCGTTTGTCGCTCTCGTCGCCGGACTCGGGGTGGGTGGCGGTGGTGCCCGGGTCCACGGCGTTGACCAGGATCGGGGTATCGGCGAGGGCCCGGCCAAGGACTCCCGTCAGGGCGTTGAGCATGTACTTCGCCATCGAGTGGGCCGGGGTGCGCAGCGGGGCGCCGAGGTCGAGGCCGGTGGCGATCTGTTGGGCGGACTGGCTGGTGATGTTCACGATGCGGGCCGCGGGGGCCGCTTTGAGCAGCGGTAGCAGCTCCTGCACCAGGGCCCAGGGCCCTAGCACGGAGACCTCCAGCGCGGTGCGGACGCGGTCCATGTCGGCGTCCAAGGCGTCCGTCACGCCGAAGTCGGGCATCGCGGCGGCGTTGTTGATCAGCACGTCGAGCCGGCCGAAGTCCTTGTCCAGGCGGCCGGCCGCCTCGCGCAGGCTCGCCGGGTCCGACAGGTCCACCCGCAACGTGCCGGCCTGATGTCCTTCGCGGCGCAGCAGCGCCGCGAGCGGTTCGACGGACCCCTCGTCGCGGGCGGACAGCACGACGTAGAAGCCCTGGGCGGCGAGTTCGCGAGCCACGGCGAAGCCCATTCCGGCCTCACGCCCGGCTCCGGTCACCAATGCGATCTTGACGGTCATGACGAGGTTCCTCTTTCCGGGTAAGAATCACGAAGAACTGGTAGACCAGTTATAGCCCAGTCATGAACATCGGTGTCGGATGCCGAAGACCCTGGGGACCCGGCCGGACCACAGGCTCAGCCGCACAGGACGAATACAGGTCGCCGACTGGTGTCCGGCATCACTCACGCTCGACAGCAGGGGCCGCCGCTCCGAACACGACCGGGGCACGGGCACAAGCAGGGCGAGGACGAGAGATGGCGGCCGGTCCCGGTGGCCTCACCTCCGACCACCCACCGGGGCGTGTGCACGAACGGGCACGGGACACAAGCACGAAACCCGGGCAAGGGCGGCGCGGCATCGCACCGGCCTGTCGCGGGATGGGATCGGGAGCACCCGTCACGAACCTTCGACGAACCCATTCCATCGAGGTCGTGAGCGGGACACGACGCCAGAGCGTCGCCCCCACGCGCGGGCGAGACACACCTGACGGGCCGGACCGCAGAGCACACACCCGGCCGTCACCGGCGCGCGACCGATCCGCCGACGCAACACGTCTCCCACTCTCGTCGACGGGCCGCGCACCCGGCCAGTCGACGGTGGGGCGCGCCTGGGCGGGGACCGGGCGGATCAAACGGACCCCATCGCCGACCGCCCGGGCCACAATCGTTTCCAGACCGCCTAGGAGGCCACGGCATGGCCGGTTCGGCGGAGGGGCGCCTCGACGATCGTGCGGGTCCGGCAGCACGTCGTGGAGGGCTTCCGCGGGCATCTCCAATCGGTCACCATGAAGGTGTGCCGGCGATTCGAGGGTGGCGATGAACGCGGGTGAGAACGCTCCGGACGGACGACCTGGCGGGCCGGCACAGGTCGGACCCGCCGCGTGGCCGGCGCTGGCCTGTCTGGTCGGGCTGGTTCTGGTCTGGTTCGTCCTGACGAACTTCACCGAAGAGGTACGGGCGGCGCTGTGGGGTGAGCCCGGAACCGTGACCGAAGTCGACTGCCGGACGTATGACAACACCGTGGCCAACGCGGGAACGTCGACGTCCTGCTCGGGCAACTTCACCCCGGACGGGGGCGGCTCTGCGTTCAACGTCCCCGTCGAGGGGAACATCGATGCGCGACCGATCCGCGCGTGGGTGGCGGACGGAACATCCGGCACCGCGTACGTTGCACCGACACTGTGGGCGGGCATGGTCCCGGTGGGGCTGTCCGTCCTCCTGGTCGGGCTCCCGGTGGCGGTGACGGTGCAACGCGTGCGCCGTACTCGCGTACGACGGCTCTCGGCCTGATCCCGGGCCTGCCGCTCAACCGCATCACGTGCCACCCGACGCGGCCGGAGCAAGGTGGCGGCGGGGTCCGCTCGGGGCTGCGCCGGCGAGAAGAGGGGACGTCGAGAACGGCGCGGGCCTGCCGTGCGGAATTACCTGGGACGAGGTGATGGGCGTTGTGAGGGGCGTGGGTCCGGCTCGAAGCGGTGCTGTGGGGCCGGGAGCAGAACGGTTCCCGGCTCCGTGGCGGGACGGACTGCCGTCCTGGGGCGGGAGCGCACGGTCGCCTGGCCTGGTGGGGCGAGGGAGATTGCCTCGGCCACCGGTGAGTACGCAGCCCTGCAGTCGGCCCAAACAATGCACAGGGGAACGGTTCCACCTCTCCGGTGGGGTGAGGTGCACGCGGTGTGGGGGCTTCGTGGGCCGGGTGGATGTGTACCCGTCCGTTGGATCGGGGCTGGCTCATGCTCGGTGTGGGGGTTCCCCGGGTGAGCCCGATCCGGGGTACCGCGTTCGGGGTCGGCGCGGTACCTCCAGTGCGGTCCACGAGTTCGTGCGCAGGCCCTGTACGTAGGGTGGGTGCAAGTCCGTGTCTCCCTCTGAGAGTGCGCCACGCCCCGCACGGTGGTCTCCGGAAGACTCCGCCCCGGCCCTCAGGGGACCGGGGGTGGCACGCGTACCCTCACGGTCGGGTGTCCCATGGCGGGATGTGATATAAGCGGTCCACGGGGGCAGAGACAGGGCGGTCCCACCCGGGTCGGGTGGGACCGTTCGGATCGGCTCTTCGCTTCGGCCCCATCACAGATGGCTTGCTCTGCGGAAGCGACTCTGTTCGCGTGTCAGTCCTGCACAACCGCCGTCCGAGCCGGGGCGGCGGTCTGATCGGGGAGCGACCGAAGCGACTGGCCTCCGGAGACGGGTGTGTGGGGAGGCCAGTCGCGGCGCAGGAGGGCGCCGTTCTCGCCGGGTTCATAGACCCGGGTACGGTTCTTGTCGAGCTTACGCACGACTTCGTCTTGGAGGTCGACGCCGGTCATCTCGGCGAGGCCCACGAGGTAGAGGAACACGTCGGCCAGTTCTTCGCCGGCGTCGGGCAGGCCCTTGCGCCAGGCGGTGAAGGCTTCCCCGACTTCGGCGTTGAGCAGGCCGAACTCCAGGGGCACGTCGGTGGTGTTGAAGCCCTTGGTGGTCTTGTTGTCCCAGGCGTGTTTCTGGGCCGAGCGGATGTCCACTGCTTCCTCCGGGGCGGGTGTCTCGTGTGTTCCGGAGCCTAGTGAGGTGGGTGTGCCGCGCGGGAGGGAAGCAGTGGGTTTACGGCAGGGGGTCACCGTGGTGACGGGGGCGAGTTCGGCGAGCCGGTCGAAGACCGAGGTGTAGCCGTGGACGAAGGTGCGGACTTCCTCGAGGATGGCCGTGGGGTGGCACAGGACGCCGGCGCGATCGGCGCCGGCCTCTTGGAGAGTTCGTGGGCCTGGTCCCAGGTGATACGCGACCGTGGCGGAAGAGCCGGCCGTGGACGCGCTCGAAGATGAGAAACCGAGTCCGGGGCTGTCATCCGAGTTGGCCCGAGGGGCCGAATGGGGCGACGTGTCCGGGACGTGTCGTGTACTCGTCTGGGGTGGTCTCTGTCGGGACATTGTCGAACTCGGTAGGCTGGAGGGCATGACGGGACTCACGCTGACGGTCGGAGACCGGCAACTGGCCGCACGAATCGCCGAGTCCGCGGCCCACCACGGGTTGACGGTCGACGAGTACGCCGAGGGTGTCCTCGCCGCGGCTCAGGAGCACGATGCGGCCGACCGCGGTCAGAGGGCCACGGCGCTCGCGCGTGTCGCCTACCGCAAGTGGAACGTGGCGGGCCGACCGGAGGAAGACACGATGAGCACGGCCGACGTGTTCGAGCTGTGAGGGCCGTCCCCGCCCGATTCGCGGCCCACGTCGGCCGCGCGATCCGGGAACTCCCTGCCGACGCGCGCGAAGAACTTCACGATGCGGTCATCAGAGCCTGCGACGACCCTTGGTCCTGGCCGGTGGCCGACAAGAGTGAAGAGGGCATGGACGAATCGGTGCGTGTCATCACGACTCGCTCCGCGATCGTGCACTACGTGATCGTCCCCGGGCCGGCCCCACACCTGTGGGTCTTCACCATCACCATGTAGTCGCGCGCCCACGCCTCCAGCGGTCACCCGCATCAAGGGGCCTGTGATCGTACCCGTGCCGGTTGGTGCGGGCGGGCGGCACGGCTCATCGCCCCCGGGGCTGGTGAGGAAGTGGGAAGCAGCCGGTGCCACCGGTCGAATCGAGACAGTTCGCTCGGCGACCGGCGCCGTCACCTCTCCGCGACCGGCAACGAACGAGACCGGTGACGGCGGACCCGGCCTGATGCGGGCACGGACGGGCCCAACCCGCATGAACACACTCTGATCGCATGCGTGTCGGTTCAATGGCCCCGGCCTGCCCTGCGGGCCATTGAACCGACACCGACAGCCCACCCAGGACGCCACCCTCATCGTCGCCCGCGACGCCGAAGCCTGGTAGCCGTCCTCACCGCTGCCTTTCCGGCGGGTGCCAAGAGGACGAAGCGGCCCTGGACGGCTGCGCCCGCCGCGAGCTGTACGAGCAATCCGGGATCACCACCGCCACCTGGCGCCACTGGACTCGCATGTACGTTGTGACGATGACCGAATCCCTGCCGCCCGGCGGCGCTGTGTTCGATGCGGACGAGTTGGATGCCCGGTGGGCGGATGCCTGGCGGCCGGAGCAGGTCGCCGAACGGCTCCACGGTATCGACGTGCCCTGGTGCGTCGCGGCGGGTTGGGCGCTGGATCTGTTCCGCGGCGAACAGTCGCGGCCGCACGGCGATCTGGAGATCGCCGTGCCCACCGCGGGTTTCGCGGAGATTCGCGAGCGTTTCCCGGAGTACGTGTGGGACGCCGTGGGGTCGGGACGGGTCTGGGCGGAGGCGGGCGCCGAGGCGCTCGCGGCGACACACCAGACCTGGGTGCGGGATCCGGCGAGTGGTCGGTTCCTCTTCGACGTCTTCCGGGAACCGCACGAGGGCCGGACGTGGATCTGCCGTCGGGACGAGAGCCTGCGGCTGCCGTATGAGGCGATCATCGAGCGGACCGCGGACGATGTCCCTTATCTGGTGCCGGAGGTGGTACTGCTGTTCAAGGCGAAGGGGTCCCGGCCCAAGGACCAGGTCGACTTCGACGGCGTGCTCCCGCTGTTGAGCCGGGCCCGGCGGGAGGTCCTCAGCGGGTGGCTGAAGCGTGCGCACCCCGAACACCCATGGCTGACGGAACTGGCGGGATGACACATGCACAGCAGCCGGCAGTGCTCCGCGTGCGGGCACATCGACCGCAAGAACCGGATGGATCAGGGGACGTTCGCGTGCCGGGCCTGTGGGTTCCTGTCGCGCACGGACGACATCACGTCCTACAACATCGCCCGTAAGGGCGCCGCAGGGCGTGAGTCGCGGGCCCCAGCCACCCCGTGAAGGGTGTCCGGAAGGAGGAACCGGCCCGGCAGCCGACCGGGAGCCGACTCCCGTCGGAGCGCGTTCACGTAGCGCAGGGTGTCGCCTTTGAACCGGCTGGTCCAGGCCGGTGACATCGGGGGCGTGGTCTCTGTCCAGATTTCGGCCAACGCGCCGTTCACCGGATGAGAGGGCGTGGAGCCGTCGAGGACCCGGGGGGGGCTTCGCCCAGGACGCGGTCGAAGGCGTTGACGCGAGAGGCGAACGGCATGCCGTCGAAGTGCTCGTCCAGTCCCAGGGTCCACAGGATCCAGCGGTTGAGGAGGACGGTCATGTTCGCGTCCGCGGTACGGCATGCCGAGTGGGGCCAGATCACCGGTCCTCGCTGCCATCGCCTTCGCGCGTCGTTTCGGATCGAGGAGCAGGCCATGTCGTGCGACCCACGCCCCGCTGTCCGCCTGGGCGACATCGGCATGGGCGTTGGCCCGTTCGGGGAAAGGAAGGGTGAATCGGATGAGTCCTTTCAAACCGTCCGAGTGGAAGTCCGTGAAGCCGGGCGAAGGACGTCAGAGGTTCGGGCAGCGCCTCGGGGGGAAGCCCCCGTGGAAGCGGGGTGTGGCTGCGGTGTGAGGTCGCGGGCCCGGCCCGCCGTAGGCGACGGCGATGTTCACGGTCATCGCCGGGCGCGCCGGTGTGGGACGCAATGCCTCGGAGAGGCGTCGCAGGATCGGCTCCGGCAGCAGCCGAGTGTTTCCGATCAGTTGGATGTTCCATCGTTGTGCTGCTTGGAGCGAGTGCGAGGGGTTGCACCCCTTTGTGGGGCTCACCTCAAACTCCGTGGAGGACCGCGTCGAGTCGTCGTTACCATCGGGTGGTGATAATGAGTGAAGGTGCCCAGCTGGGTGCGGAAGCCGCCCACCGCTTGTCTCAACTTGGGCGTGTCGAAGTTCTGCCAGGTCTGTCGGACGCCGAGTTCGCGCGGGTCGAAGCGGAATTCGGCTTCGAGTTCAGTGACGATCACCGTGCGTTCTTGGCGGCCGGCCTGCCGACTGGTCGGCCGTCCAGTCCGGGTCGGCGACAGCCCTGGCCTGATTGGCGCAACGGTGACCCTGACGAGCTCCGCGAGCGGCTTGCCTGGCCAGCCGACGGCGTGCTCTTTGATGTCGAGCACAACAGCTTCTGGTCGGAAGATTGGGGCGTCAAGCCTGGAATACCGGCCGACGTCCTCATGGTGGCCCGTACGCGTCTGGCTGAGGTTCCGAAGATGGTCCCTATCCGTTCGCACCGGTACTTGCCTGCGGGACGTGGCACTTACGGCCACCCTGTCTTGTCCATGTATCAGACCGACATCATCTACTACGGCACCGATTTGGTTGATTATGTCCATCAGGAGTTCGGCGGCCCCGGCTTGGATCGTCAGGACGAGAAATGGGACCCCAAGGCGACCGTTTCATTCTGGCGCGATCTCGTGTGTTGAAGTCTCCAGGAACGCCTGCCGCGCTGGTTCACCGGAATGGCTTCGGAGAATCTTCAGGCGACCCGTTCGAGCTGAGACGGGCTGAGAGGCCGGCGGGAGAGGCTCCTCTTCTGGGTCATGCTTCGGGTCATGAGGGTGATGGCCGCCCAGGTGATGAGAGCTTCGCTGTGCTGGACGAGTCGCTCGTAGTCTCTGGCGTGGCGACGGTGCGGGTTCCCCTCGGGATCCGGTGGGGCGGAACGGACACGATCACCCCCTACGACGCCGACACCAGGCCATATGTGGAGCGTATTCCCCCCGGACGGAAGTCACGCCGGTTTCGGTGTCCGCCACGACGACTTCATCGCCCCGGACCCCTCCGACCCCACCGCCCGGGACCTGGTGGGCGGCCAGGCCGCCGTCTTCTCCCGACAACACCTCGGCTGATACCTGGGACCGCGACACGAAGGGTGCCGTCGGCAGGCAGTCACGAAGTACGGCAGACGCTTCACGTGGCGGCCTCGCAGACGCAGTTCCGCTCCGGTGCCGGAAACCGGGGTTATACAGGGAAAACACCCCCGCCCCTCAGCGGGCTCGGGCAAGTGGCCACGGGACGCGCCGTGATGCCGGGCGCGGCAGAGACGGCATGGCTCGGGGGCACGGCGTGTGGAGGCCGGATCGTGGAACAGGTCGAGCACGAGGTGCAACGATCGCGTTCGCGACGGCGACGGCGTTCCGCACCGGGCTTGTACGTCTCTCTCCTGTCCGGGGCGACGCCCTCTTCGAGCTGTGCGACACGCTGCTGTGCACCGGCGGTCCGGTCCGCACGGGCACAGATACGGCGCTTTCTACACCGGACTGAACCAAGGCCGGATCGACGTCGCCCGGCTCCGTCGCGCCCTGGCCGAAGTCCCGTTGCCGCGCGCGGCCGACGGACGTCTGCTGCTCGCGGTGGACGTGTCGCCGTTGCTGCGACCGGACGCCGACACCTGCTCGTACCGGTCGTTGTGCCACACCTTCGGCCGGGGCCTGGGCCAACACCAGATGGTGCCAGGCCGGCCCATTCGATCGTGGCGGCCTCGCTGGAGACGGGCCGCACCCGCAACGCCCCCGCCTGACACCGCACCCGATCGCGGCCGGAACAGCAGAAGCAGCAGGAGCACGCAGCAGCGGCACGCGTGCGGCAACCTGCGGGGTCAGTTGGAGCTCGAAGGTGAACTCGCCTCCGGCGCCCAGTTTGCACTCCCGTGCACAACGCCGTCGGAGCCGGGTTGCCAGGACCGCCTCGCTCGCCTTCGCCCGGACGTCGGCCTCGCACCGCACCGGCGCGTTGCGGGGCGAGGATCCAGACCGCACGGGACGCGCGCACCGAGGCCGGAGTCCCATTTGGGTGTTGAGGGAAAGCAGATCAGTCGGTGTCGGTCAGGGCTCTTTGCAGGATGCCTGCGACGACTTCGGACTTGGCGTCGGCGTAGTTCTGGAGGTACTCCCAGGTGTGGTTGGCCAGGGCGCGTTTGGTGTCGGCGTACAGGGTGCGATCGCCGGTGTGGGTGCGCAGCCGGTCGCGGAAGCGCAGCATGCGTTCGTTTTCCGGGCAGCCCGTCGACAGGACGTGGAGGTTGATCGATTCGGCGGTGTGTTCGCGGTGGTTCGGGAACGGCTTGCGCAGAACCCGGTGTTGGTACCACGCGGGTTCGCGGATGGCGAGGTGGTAGCCGAGTGCTTCGAGGGCGGGCAGGTAGGAGGCTTCGTCGGCGGAGTCGGGCACGATCAGCAGCACGTCAATGATCGGTTTGGCGGGCAGGTCGGGAACCGAGGTGGAACCGACGTGCTCGACCCGGTGGGAGAGGGTGCCGAGGGCCTCGGTGATGTGTACGGCCTCTGTCGCGAACGCCTCGGCCCATCGGGGGTCGGGCTCGCACAGGTTGACCCGCCCGTTGAGTTTGGTGACCGATCCGAGGTTGGTCGTCTCGATCTCCTCGGACGTCATGGAGACGCGGGGAATCTCCTGTTCGGGCACGAGTGACTCTCCTTTTCCGGTGTGTCGGGCAGAGGCGGTCCTCCGTCTCACTATGGCGTACGGGTTCCCCGCTCGAGCCCGAGTCGCGCTCATGCCCACCGCGCGGCCGCGGGGCTGTCCGGGGCCCGCGAGCATCGCTGTCGACGATCACCGGGGCGAGCGGGCGGTCTCTCTCTCTCCCCCCCCCCCCGGGGCGGGGAGATCCGCTGGTGGGCGCGGTCGCCGGGGCGGAAGGGGCCACGAGCTGGGCGCGGCGGATGCCGGAGGAAAGGAGCGCCGGGGTGCGGGGCGGGTGCCGGCGGTGTGGGTTCCCGGCCGCTGCCGCATCGGCGGGTGGGTCAGGAGGCCGAGTTGAGATGCTCCAGGACACGGAGGGCGTGAGTGAAGCAGGTCTCCTCGGTCTGCTTGAGGTTATGACGGCGGGTCGGGGTTGCCGATCTCGAGGCCGTCCTCGACGGCGAGGATCCGCTGGATGAGTGGGGCGGGGCGATGGGCCCGAACCGTGGAACACCGGGGACAAGGCTGACGACGTCGCCCCTGACGGGAGCCGACCGTCGGCCGCTGCGGTGGTGAGGGGGGTGGATGGGTCCTGTTGGAGTGAGGGAGCCACCGGCCTCGGGGCTCCGCGGGGCTTATCGGGACGAAGTGGCGGGACGGGCCACGAGGCCGCGACCCGCCGGGTGAGTTCGTTGGCGAATCGTCCCGTGTCCGGACGTCCTGTTTCACCTCGATGCCGGTGCCCGCGTCGTCACCGCCGAAGTCATCCCTCGCGAGGAGACGACCAGCGGCGGCCGGCCCGGCCGCGTCCGTGACTCGACACGTCATCGCCTGCACCCAATGGAGCCTCGACGCTCCTTCGATCCGGTGCGATCCCGTCGGTGGATGCCTTGAGCGCGCCGCCGAGCAGGCGTGTTCGGGGCGCGTGTGGCCTTGATCTCTTCGTGACGGGGGCATGCCACCGACTCCTTTTGAGCATGTTCAAATAGGGGTGGGGTGGCGACCTCGCCGTCCCGTCCGGGGGGAGAGACGCATGGAAACTCAGGTCGGGAGCAAGCAGGTACGGGGCGCGGGCCGACGTGGCGTCGCCGTCGCCGGTCTGGTCGCGTTGACGGCCGTGTTCGTGTCGGGGTGTTTCGGTCCGGGGGCGGTGCACGTCGACGCTGCCGGTCTGCCCGGGGTCTATCGGAACGACGACACGGGTGCGGAGATCCGTCTGGACACCAACGGCCGGTTCTCCGCGGTCGGCCTCTCCCAGGATCAGGTGTCCAGGGCGGGGCGCGCCCTGCCACTCGGGGAGTTCGGCGGGACCTGGAATCCCACGCCGTCGAATTTCGTGTACCTGGAATCCGACCGCACCGAGGGACGGCCGGGCCCGGGCGACTTCCAGCTCTGGACGGTGAGTTCACAGGAGGTGTACCTGCACCCGGACGTGGACGGCCCGATCACCCTGAGGCTGTTCAAGGTCGAACACCTCTGATGTCCTGATGTGTGAGGTCCGTGGCTCCTCGATGCCGCAGGGCCAGTGCGGGCCGCTCCATGGGCGGGTCACGGCTCCGCCTGGGCATCGGTGAGGCCTTCGAAGCTCCGCTGATCAGCATCGCCGACTGGGCCGACGACAGGCACACCCGCTCGATTTCATCTGGGGCCAGGAGCGAGCCCGGAGCAGCCGACTCGTCATGGAGCCGGTGGTTCGACACACCTTGCCCACATCGACCGTTCGCTCGGCGAAAAGGGGGGCGGCTCTGAAGCACGGCGCTTACGCTGCAGTGGTCCGGCAGGCTCGCCGGTGACCGAAGGGGGCAGGTTGCGGGTCCTTTGTGTGCACGGCATAGCGCAGCAGACGCGGGGTGAGGAGGACCTGCTCGCGGAGTGGCTCCCGGCCCTGCGGGACGGGCTCACTCGTGCGGGCGCCAAGGGGCGTCTGGGGGACGGCGATGTGGGGATGGCGTTCTACGGCGATCTGTTTCGTCCGCCCGGGGAGTTCCTGGCTCCCGGCGAGCCCTTTTATCGCGCCTCGGACGTGGCCGAGGGTTTCGAGACCGAGTTGCTCGCGGCCTGGTGGGCGGCCGCGGCGGAGGCCGACCCCGCCGTGGTCGCCCCCGGGGCCGACGTTCTGGTCGGCCAAGGGCGCATGGCGCACACAGCCCTGCGCGCCCTGGCGGCCTCTCCGTTCATGGCCGAGCTGACGCTGCGGCGCATGGTCGGCGACCTGAAACAGGTCAGTGGCTACATGCTCGATCCCGCGATCCGGATCAGGGCACGCAGGCGTGTTTCGGATCTGTTGACCGAGGATGTGGAGGTGGTGGTGGCGCATTCGCTCGGCTCGGTGGTGGCCTACGAGGCGTTGTGTGCGACCCGGATCCGCCACAAGGTTCGCGCTTTCGTCACCGTGGGATCACCGCTGGGGATCCGCAACCTGATCTTCGACCGGCTGCTCCCGCCGCCAGGCCCGGACGGCATCGGCGCCTGGCCCGGAGGGAAGGATCTGACCTGGACGAACCTGGCCGACCACGGCGACATCGTCGCGCTGGAGAAGGATCTCCGGCCTCGGTTCGGGCCCCGGGTCCGCAACGTCCGCACCCACAACGGGGCCCACGTCCACGACATTCGGCCCTATCTGACGGAGCGGCGGACGGGCGAGGCCATTGCCACCGGCCTCCGGTGACCGCTTGACGACTCGTGCCGGAACCGTCCCGGACCCCTCCGACACGAGTGGGCGGAGGCTACTGGTCGCCGCCGCCGTCACGCGTCACCTGCCGGCGCTGGAGGGTGCGCGGGCGGACATCGTCGACCTCTTCACCGGGACCTTCGGCTACACCCTGCTGCCGGCCCCGGGTCTCGACCCGACCGAGGCGGACCTGACCCGGGGACTGCGTGCCCTGTGCAGGCAGCAGATCCGGGCCGAGGACCACCTCGTGTTCTACCTCAGCTGCCATGGGCAGATCCTGGAGAACGGCCGCCACGTCCTGCTCGCCGCCGACGCCGACCCCACCGACGAGGAGTTCCACCTGCCCACTGTCCGGATGGCGGAAGCCCTGCTGATGGACACCCCGTTGCGCAGGCTCCTTCTCATCCTCGACACCTGTTACTCCGGAACCGGCGGGAACCAGGCGGCGACAGCCGCGCTCAGCGGCATGGTGCGCGACTGGAACGGAACGGGCGACAACGGAATGGTCGTCGTCACCTCCACCCGGCCGTTCGAGATGGCGCGCCCGGGCGCCTTCCCCCGGTTGCTCGCCGAGGCGGTCCACGCGCCGTCCACGGCCGGACGGATCCCGACCACGCTGGATCTCGGAACCGTCGTCGGCACCATGAACGCCAACCCCGCACGCCCCGCCCACCAGCACACCGCCTGGACCGCGATCGGATTGGGCGGGCCGCTCCCCGCCTTCCTGCCCAACCCCCGGCACCGCCCGGACGAAGCCCGTCTCGATCTGCGTCTGCAGCAAGCCATCGACTGGGATTCGGAGGCAGCCCGCCGCGACGAGGAATTCCACACCCGGTTCCTGCCGAGCGCCCAAGGCACGCTCCCCTCCGTTCCCGGCACGCCCACCCCCGGCAGAGCCACCTCCACGAGAACCGCGAACCCCGGCGCCTGGTGGTTCACCGGCAGACACACCGCCCTCACGAAAATCACCCGCTGGCTGTCCTCCGACGGCACTCAACCGTCCCTCGTCGTCACCGCCGGCCCGGGTGTCGGGAAAACCGCCCTCCTCGGTGTCGTGGCCGCCCTCGGCGGGTCCGCACACAGAAGGTCGGTGCCCATCGATGCCATCGGCCTGCCCCCGGCAGCCGTGCCGCCGGCGGGATCCGTGGACGTGGCCCTCTACGCGGGCGGCCTGACCACCCGGCAGGTCTGCTCCGGCGTCGCGGCCGCGTTGGGCACCGACGGGGACGACACCGCGGGTGTGATCACCGCGCTGCGCGCCCGCCTGAACCGCACCGGCCGCCCCTTCACCCTGCTCCTCGACGCCCTGGACGAGGCCGCCGACCCCCACGATCTCGCGAGCCGCCTGTTGCGTCCTCTGCTGGCCACCGCGACCCGGGGCTCCGCCCCGCCCGTACGCATGCTCGTCGGGACCCGACCCCACCTCCTGCCCCTGTTGCAACCGGGCGGTGGCCAAGGGCTCTACGACCGGGCGGGCGACTGGCCGGCACCCCGTGTACTCGACCTCGCCGCCCCGCGGTACGCGGACTCCGACGGCCTGCTGCGCCACACCATCCGCTGCCTGCTCGACGGACACCAGGCCAGCCCCTATCGATCGGCCCGACCTGCGCACACGCGGGCCGTCGCACAGGCCGTCGTTCGCGCGGCGGCCGGCTCCTACCTCGTCGCCCGGATCGTCGCCCTGACCCTGGCCGCCGGAGACGCGGTCGCCGACCCTGCCGACGCCCGCTGGGTCCGGTCCCTCCCGTCCCTGGCCGGTCCCGCCATGCGGTCGGACCTCGATGGCAGGCTCGGCACGGACGCGCAACGCGCCGAGGACCTCCTGCGACCGCTGGCCCACGCGCTGGGCCAAGGGCTGCCTTGGGGCGCGGTGTGGGCACCTCTGGCCTCCGCACTGTCAGGACGGGCCTACACGGATGCCGATGTGGAGTGGTTGCAGGACCACGCCGGCGCCTACGTGGTCGAATCGCAGGAGGAGGGGCGGTCCGTGTACCGCTTGTACCACCAGTCATTGGTCGATCAGTTGCGTGCAGGCGGCCCCGATACGCAAACGGTACAACGGGCGTTCGTCGAGGTTCTCGGCGACGTCCCCTACCTCGCCGACACGTCTCGGGACTGGTCGCGCGCCCACCCGTACGCGTTGCGCCATCTGGCCACGCACGCCGTGGCCGCAGGACGAATCGACCAACTCGTGCGGGACGCGGAGTACCTGGTCCACGCCGACCCCGACACGCTGTTGCCCGCACTGCCTCACACGCAAAGCCCGTCCGCCCGTCTCGCCCGGGCCGTGTACACGGCCTCCGCCACGGCCCACCGAACGGCGTCCGCCGCACACCGCCGGCGGCTCCTGGCCCTCGACGCCGCCCGATACAGGGTGACCGACCTGGCCCGGGCGCTGGACAACGGGCTCTTGGTCCGACCGCGCTGGGGGACCGGGGGCACGTTGAACCCGTTCCTGTACTCGGCCCTCGCGGCAGGGTCCTCCGAGGTTGCCTGTGGTGAGGTCGACGGGGCCGTCGTCCTGGTGGCGAACGCCACCGTCAGTGGCCGGATTTCGGTCATCGACCTGGCGACCGGGCGGGTCAGGACCGTCTTGGGCTCCGGTCCGAACTCTGCCTACCAGGGCAGGGTCAAGCTGGTTTGCGGGTCGATCGACGGTGAGCCGATCGTCCTGTCGCAGGCGCCGCGCAGCGGCAGGATCCGTGTGTGGGACCTGCGGACCGGACGCCCTCTGCGGGCCCTTCGGACCGGGAACGAGGGCGGCTTCGAAGCGGCTCTGGCTCACACGACAATCGACGGGGTCCCGGTCGCCGTGACCTCCACCGACGACCGGTTGACGGTGTGGGACCTGCGGACCGGCCGCCTGATCCGGACCCTGCAACCCGGCGGTGAGCGCGACGAGGCGATCAAGAAACTCGTGTGCACCGAGATCGACGGTGATCCCGTCGTCGTGACGGTCCCGGAGGGCTCTCTGGCGAGGCGGCGGCCCTCCAGGGTCTGGGACCTGCGGACGGGGAATCCGCGGGCCGAACTGGGCAGCGGGGTCCGCGCCGTCGCCTGTGCAATGTTGGACGGCACCCCGGTTGCGGTGACGGCGACAAAGGAGGACGTTCAGGTGTGGAACCTGCGAACATTCGAGGAGATCCCGACCCCGATCGTTCCCTTCACCACCGTGGAGGATCTGGCCTGTCTCGTCGTCGACGGCGTGGTCCTGCTGGTCACGTGCGAATCCCGCGGCTTTTCGGTCGCAGCGACCGACGGCCGGGTCTCGGTGTGGGAGCTGGCCACAGGCCGTCCCCGCGAGATCCCCCTGCCTTCGGTGAGGACGATCGACGCGGTCCACTGTGCCGAGGTCGACGGTGTCCCGGTGGCCGTGACCCCCGGCCCCCACCACACTCTGGTGTGGGACCTGCGTGAGCTGCCCGACCTCTCCAAGCCGATCGAGAACCCGATGTTCCAGATCACGGCCGTCACCGCCGGCAGCCTCGACGGCACCTCCGTGGCCGTGACCGTCGGTGGCGAGGACTGGGGCGACGGCATGCACACAGGCCAGATCAAACTATGGGACCTGCGGGATGGCCGCGTACTGCACGACATCCCCGGGCACGGGTGGCCCGTACGCGAGGTCGCCCTGACCCGGCCGTTGTCAGGGGCGCCGATCTTCGTGGTCACGATGGGGGGTGACCATCGTGGCTCGGAGCGCGAATTCCAGGCGTGGGACACCGTCACGCGCACCAGAAGGGAATTGAACGGGGTGGCCGGCGCCAAGCTGCTGGGGGTGACGGAGGACGACGGACGGACCATCGCCGTCCACACGGAGATCCGGAACAACCTGCGAGAAGACCGACTACACGATGCCGTGCTCTGGGACATCACGAACAACCAGGAGTGCGGCAGGTTCCCCTTGGGCCTCACGACGGTGCTCCACACCTCGGTGCCGGGCACCTCCTCCACTCTCCTCACCGTTCGACACGCCCCTACGACGGATGACGAGCAGGCACACGTACTCGACGAATGGGACCTGCACACACGCAAACGGCGATCCGAACACCACCTGCCCCACACTGCGGGCGTTGTCCACGTGGACAGCACCTTCGTCGACGGGGTGCTGCACGCCGTGGTGGCACACGCGGACGGGCGTCTGACTGTCATCGACCTCGACGACGGAGAGTGCATCAGCTCCTTCGACACGGCCGGGTCGGTGAAGCTCATGGCCTGCGCGACCACAGGCGAACCGCTCGTGGCCATGGTGACCTCGGTCGACCGGCAGCTGATCGAAATTCGAGATTTGCGCACCGGGTCCCTACTCGACACCTTCCCGACCCCGTTCCCGATCGTCGACCTCACATTCGACCCCGAAGGAGCACTGGTGGTTGTCGCCGACCGCGAAGTCCTCGTCCTGGACGTCGAGCCGACGGACACGATCGACTCGGACGAACCCTCGTGTGGGTAGGGAGCTGCGGCTTCGCGGGACCGAAGGTCGTCGGCATCCGGTCCGTTCCGGCGATCTCGGGTATCGGCACGTTCGCCCCTGCGGGGGATTCCGATGCCAACGGCTGACGACGCTCGACGGTGGCATGGGAGAGATTGGTGTCACAAAGCGCAGAAGGCTCCCACGCCGCGCTTCCGTTCGACGGCCGCCAAGAGTTCGCCTCGGTCATCACGCAGCCGGGTGTCGAGGTGCGCCGGCCTTCGCCGACCGTGCCGTGAGGGGCCAAGAGCGCCGCGGGACGGTTGCGCGAGTGCATCCCTTCGGCATCGTCGTCCGCCTCGGGGACGGGGTCACCGGGCCGGCCCCCATGGAGAGACCCACGGCCGCCCTGGGGCGCGCCCCACCGAGTACTTCGAGGTCGGTGAGAGAGTCGACGTCGTCGTGGAGGAAGTCGTCCCACCGACTCGCCGGGTTGTCCTCTCCAGGCCGTCACGTGCCCGGCTGGGGTCGTGCGCTCGCGCGCTCTGAGGACGAGGCGGTCGTCATCCAGGTTCCCGCCGGCCCCGTCCGCCCCGGCGAGACCCCCGGGGCCGGGGGCAGGGGGCGGGGCGGGGTTGGGCGTGGTGGAGCTCTCGCTGTGTTCAGGAGGTGATCGTGTCGGTGTCTTGGGGAGGGATTGGCGCTCGGGGGCTGACGAGGTTGAGGAGTTCGTTGCCGAATCGGCCGGCGCGGTGTCCCCCGAGACATTCCACGGCCAGATCGACGAGTTGGTGAGCGCCGTCGGGGGTGTCGGGGATCGCCGATCCACGTGCGCGAGCGGTGGTTCCGTCGAGGGGGGTGCCGCCTCCGGTGGCCGAGGGCCGGGCTCCGCGGGGACCTTGTCGTTCCCGGATCGTGATCCACTGGTCGGCTTCCGAGAGGGCCAGTCGGATCCGCACGCTCCCGGATTCCTCGGGCGGGTCCGACTCGGGGGCGTAGGAGCTCGCCTCTCGGCGGGCTCGCTCCACGAAGGGGCGGGCGCCGACGGGATCCGAATATCGGGTGGCCCTGCGGTATCCCAGGTCCGCGAGGGCCACGATGGCCGACCATCGCCGGGTGAGTCCGGAGAGGATCCGCATGGCCTCGGCCATGTCGGTGTCCGAGGCGTTGAGGGCGACCTCGATCCGGGCTTTCTCGCGTTCGACCGGGTCGGTGATGTTCGCCAACCAGAGAAGGGAGATCCTCGGATCCCGCGTACTGCGGGCCAGAGAGGTCCAGGCCCGATCCCGGTCGATCCCGGGAGGCAGGCGTCGCGCCGCCGCGGCGGCGCGGTGCGGGTCGATCGCGACCAGAAGCCCGGGCATCTTGCCGGCGACCCACTCGATGTGTCCGAAGCGTTCCTCGGCAGCCGCGATCAAGCTCGCGACCCGCCGTGGCGCCATCGGTGTCCAGGTCGTACACAGCCAGTCGAGTGCGAGCATGAACTCCGCCGCGGGCTCCAACTCCCACAGTCGGGTCTCCGCGAGTTCCACCAGTTCAAGGGCGAGCGCGGGACTCACCACGTGTGCGTGGACGGCGGCCTGGGACAGACGCATGAGGTCGGTTGAGGTCCTGACGCGGGCCAGGAGCCACGCGACCAGTGGCCCCTCCACGTGGTGTCCCCCGGGTGTCTCGACCATGGGGGCGACCCCGCCCGGCAGGTCGCGCACACGGCACAGCACCGCGGCGACCGCCCGCGCCGAGTCCGGCCGGCGCGCGGGATCCTTCTGGAGCAACGCGGCCACGAGCCGGTCGAGCTCGAAGGAGACTTCCGGCCGCAGCGTTTGCAGGGAGGGGGCTGTGTCCTCGGCGTGGCGGCGCATCAGGACGTAATAGTCCCCGCTGTAGGGCGGGGAGCCCGTGAGCAGCGCGTACAACACGCAGCCCAGGGCGTACAGGTCGCAACGGGTGTCGACATGCACGCCGCGCCACTGCTCGGGGGCCATGTACGCGGGTGTCCCGAAGGGGCGTCCGGTCACGGTCAGGCCGACGGTCGACTCCCTGGTGCGCGCGATGCCGAAATCGCAGATCTTCACCGTGCCGTCGGTCTGCCGGAAGAGGTTCGCGGGCTTGAGGTCCCGGTGGACGATGCCCTCCTCGTGCGCGGCGGCCAGTACCTCGGCGATCCGGACGGCCAGGTCGAGGACTTCCGGAAGCGGCAGACCGGCTGGTCTCCCGGCAAGGACGGCGCTCAGGTCCGAGCCCTCCAGGAGTTCCATCACGATGTACAGCCGGCCCGCGTCCTGGCCCGCGTCGTGGACCGCCACGACTCCCGGATGCCGCACGCGGGAGCCGATCGTGGCCTCACGTCGAAATCGTGCCACCGCCTCCTCGCCACCGGCCTCCGTCAGCAGGAGTTTCACCGCCACCCGCCGGTCGGACCGCAGATCGCGGGCCCGCCAGACCTCGCCCATGCCTCCGCGCCCCAGCAACGCCATCAGCTCGTATCGACCTGCCAACCGATCACCTGTCCGCATGACACTCCCCGTCTCGTACGCACAGCACCGTGCGAGCACGTCGACGCGTTCGCACGCCTGCCCCCGAAGGACGTCCGGAACGTGTCCGAGGTTCCCGCCCCGGCCCGGTACCGGTCGGGGTGGTCGTGGTGATCTCGTTGGCTCCGGGATTCGTGTGTGGGTGCTTTGTCGTCGTGCGGGGTCGTTTGGCCGGATGGGCGACGTGTTTTGGCCTGATGCGTCTCGGACCGCTTGTGATCATGTGAGTCGGCGTCGACACTGGGCATCGCCCGGATCGGGCACGTTGAGTGATCGGCCCCGTACACAGTGGCGTGGATCGTCGCGCGCCCCGGCGCTGGAGGCGGAACACATGGCTCGAAGCCGGAGAATCGGCACGCCCGGTTCCGTTCCTCGTGACCACCGTGAGCCCGCCGGGGAGCGGGCCCGCGAGTGGGCGCGCGCTCGTGGGGCGGCCGGGGGCGGGTCTTGACGACCAGTCGGGAGGCGGTCCTCTCCCGGCTGCGCGTCACGGTCCGGGGCGTGTTCCAGGGGGTCGGGTTTCGTCCGTTCGTGTTCGTCCTCGCCGGGAGGCTCGGGCCGGCCGGTCATGTCGTCAACACGGGTTCCGGGGTGGTCGTCGAGGTAGAGGGGCCGTCGGGCGCCGTGGCGGAGTTCCGGCGCCGGATAGCCGCCGACGCCCCGCCGCCGGCCGAGGTGGACTCCGTCGTCGCCCGGGAGTTGCCCGTCGACGGGACGGTCGGCTTCACGATCCTGGCGTCGTCGGTCGGCGGTTCGGGCCGGACCTTGATCCCACCGGACGTGGCCACCTGCGCGAACTGCCTCGCCGAACTCTCCGACGCGGGCGATCGCCGGCACCGGCATCCGTTCATCACGTGTGTCGACTGCGGTCCCCGCTTCACCATCGTCACCGCCTTGCCCTACGACCGGGCCACACGCCCATGGCCCGGTTCCCCATGTGCGCGGACTGTGCCCGGGAGTACGGAGATCCCGCCGACCGCCGGTTTCACGCGCAACCGGTCGCGTGCCACGCGTGCGGTCCGCGCCTGCGGCTGATCGGACCCGGATCGAACCGCGGCGCCGACCCGGTGGTCGAGGCCCGGCGCATGCTCGCGGACGGCGTGATCCTCGCGGTCAAGGGCCTGGGCGGCTATCACCTGGTGTGCGACGCGGGCAACTCCGACGCGGTGGCGCTCCTGCGCGCACGCAAGGCCCGCGGTGACAAACCCTTCGCGGTGATGGCGCGCGCTCTCGCGGACATCGAGCGGCACGCGCGTCCGAGCCCCCGGGAACGCGAGCTGCTCACCGGCGCCGCCCGGCCGATCGTGCTGCTGCGCCGGCGGCCGGGGGCGGTCGGGCTCGCGCCCGAGGTCGCGCCGGGCAGCCCGGACCTGGGGTTCCTGCTGCCGTACTCGCCCGTGCACCATCTCCTCCTGGGGCTGGAGGGGGACCCGCCCGGTCCGACGTTGCTCGTCGTGACCAGCGCGAACGTGGCCGGTGAGCCGATCGTGACGGACGACGAGCAGGCGCTGACCCGGCCGGCTCCGCTCGTGGACGCCTGGCTGGCCCACGATCGTGCGATCCACGTGCCGTGCGAGGACTCGGTGGTGCGGGTCGTCGATGACGAGCCCGTGTTCGTGCGCCGTTCACGGGGGTGGGCGCCGTCGCCGATCCGGTTGCCGGCGCAGATCCCGGCGATTCTGGCGGTGGGCGGGGATCTGAAGAACACCTTCGCGGTGGGCGAGGGACACCTCGCGTGGCTCTCCGCTCACGTGGGCGACATGGACGACCTGGCCACCCTGACCTCGTTCGAGCGCGCGGTGGAGCACTTGACGGCGGTGACCGGCGTGCGGCCCGAGGTCCTGGCCGCGGACCGTCATCCCGGCTACCGTTCCACCGCCTGGGCGCGGCGCGACGGGGCGGGTCGGCGGGTCGCGGCCGTACAGCACCATCACGCGCACATCGCCGCGGCGATGGCCGAGCACGGCTTGACCGGTGCGGAACCGGTGATCGGTGTCGCGTTCGACGGCACCGGCTACGGTGACGACGGCGCGGTGTGGGGCGGCGAGTTCCTGCTGACCGACTACACGGGCTACCGGCGCCTGGCACACCTGCGGTACGTCCCGCTGGCCGGCGGTGACAGCGCGGTCGCCCGGCCGTACCGGATGGCTTTGGCGCACCTGGCGGCGGCGGGTCTGCCGTGGTCGGCCGACCTGCCGCCGGTGGCGGCCTGTCCGGCGGAGGAAACGCGCGTCTTCGCTCGTCAGTTGGAACGCGGGCTGGGCTGTGTGCCGACGTCGAGCACCGGCCGGCTGTTCGACGCGTTCTCGTCGTTGGTCGGCATCTGCCACCGGGCGAGCTACGAGGCGCAGGCCGCCATCGAGCTCGAGGCCGCGGCCGTGGGAGCGGCGCCGGCGCCCGCGCCGGGCTACGCGTTCGCGCTGCGACCGGCCGAGGCCGGCCGGGGGCCGCTTGTCGCGGACCCCGGCCCGGTCCTCACCGCCGCGTCGGCCGATCTGAGGTGCGGCGTCCCCGTTCCCGTGATCGCGGCCAGTTTCCACGAGGCGGTGGCCGATCTCGTTCTCCGCGTCTGCGTGTGGGCGCGGGAGCGGTACGGGTTGAGCACGGTCGCCCTGACGGGCGGCGTGTTCGCCAACGCCCTCCTGTCGTCGGCGTGCGCTCAGGCGCTGCGCGCCGGCAGTTTCACCGTGCTGCGCCACCGCCGTGTCCCGCCCAACGACGGCGGACTCGTGCTCGGCCGGCTCGTGGTGGCCGCCCACACCCCACCCCCGTCCACCGCTCACCGGCCGCATTGAAGGAGACCCCCGTGTGCCTGGCACTACCGGCCCAAGTGACCGAGATCATGACGCGTGACGGCATCCGCATGGCCCTCGTCGATTTCGGCGGTGTCGTCAAGGAAGTGTGCATCGAGTACCTCCCGGACCTGCGGGTGGACGAGTTCGCCATCGTGCACGTGGGCTTCGCGATACAGCGCCTCGACGAGGAGTCCGCCCGGCACACCCTCGCCGTGTTCGAGGAGCTCGGTCTCGTCCGGAAGGAATTCGGCGACCCGTGGCAGGAGGCGGCGACGTGAAGTACGTGGAGGAATTCGCCAATCCGGACCTGGGCCGTCTCATCCTGGACCGGATCCGGGCGATGGTGACCCGCCCGTGGGCGGTCATGGCGGTGTGCGGTGGCCAGACGCACACCATCGTCCGCAACGGAATAGATCAACTCATGCCTCCATAGGTCGAGTTGATTCACGGTCCCGGATGCCCGGTGTGTGTCACGCCCTTGGAGAGCATCGACAAGGCGCTGGCGATCGCGGCCCTGCCCGGGGTGATCTTCTGCTCGTTCGGCGACATGCTTCGGGTGCCCGGCACCGACCGCGACCTGTTCCGGGTGCGGAGCGACGGTGGCGACGTGCGGGTGGTCTACTCCCCACTCGACGCGCTCAAGATCGCCCGGGACAACCCGGACCGCCAGGTGGTCTTCTTCGCGATCGGCTCCGAGACCACGGCCGCGCCGAACGCCATGGCCGTCCACCAGGCCAGGCGCCGGAACATCCACAACTTCAGCCTGCTGGTCTCGCACATGCGTGTGCCGCCCGCCATCGAGGCGATCAAGCAGGCACCCGACTGCCGGGTACAGGGGTTCCTCGCGGCGGGCCACGTGTGCAGCGTGATGGGCATCGGCGAGTACCGGGTGCTCGCCGAACGCCACCGGGTCCCCATCGTCGTCTCCGGTTTCGAACCGCTGGACCTGCTCGAGAGCATCCGCCGCACGCTCGTCCAACTCGAACGCGGCGAGCACACCGTCGACAACGCCTACGCCCGCGCCGTCCGTCCGGAGGGCAACCCGGCGGCCAAGGCCATGCTCGCCGACGTGTTCGAGGTCACCGACCGGAAGTGGCGCGGCATCGGTGTCATCCCCGACAGCGGCCGGCGGCTCTCCCCGCGCTACCGCGACCACGACGCCGAGTACCGGTTCGACGTGAGCGGCATCTCCACCCGCGAACCGGCCGAGCGTCGGGGAGGCGAGGTGCTCCAGGGGCTGATCAAACCCGATGAGTGCTCGGCCTTCGGCACCACCTGTACCCCCCGCCGGCCGTTGGGTGCCCCGATGGTCTCCAGTGAGGGCGCCTGCGCCGCGTACCACCTGTACCGCCGGCTCGACGGACCGTCCACGCCCAAGGAGGCGAGCCCCGTTGCCTGACCGCATCGACGCCCACGCGGCACCCGATCTCTCCGGCTGGGCCTGCCCGGTGCCGCTGCGCGACCACCCCAAGATCGTGACGGGTCACGGCGGTGGCGGGGTGCTGTCCGCCGAACTCGTCCGGCACGTCTTCGCCCCGGCGTTCGGCGGCCCGGTCCTGGCCGGTCTGGCCGATTCGGCCGTGGTCGACCTCGGCGGGGCCAGGCTCGCCTTCTCCACGGACTCGTTCGTGGTCCGCCCCCTGTTCTTCCCCGGCGGCAGCATCGGGGACCTCGCGGTCAACGGCACGGTCAACGACCTCGCGATGAGCGGGGCCCACGCGGCGTACCTGTCCGTCGGCTTCATCCTCGAGGAGGGCCTCGACATGTCGCTCCTCGCGCAGGTGGCCCAGGCGCTCGGCGACGCCGCCCGCGCCGCCGGGGTCGAGGTCGCCACCGGCGACACCAAGGTCGTCGAGACCGGTCACGGCGACGGCGTCCACCTCAACACCGCCGGCATCGGGCTGATCCCCGCGGGCGTCGACATCCAGCCGCAACGCGCCGTCCCGGGCGACGTGGTGATCGTCAGCGGTGACATCGGGATGCACGGCGTGGCCGTCATGAGCGTGCGCGAGGGCCTCGAATTCGATGTCGAGATCCGCAGCGACTGTGCCGCGCTCGGCGGTCTCGTCGAGGCCATGCTCACGGTCACCCCGGATCTGCACGTACTGCGCGACCCCACCCGCGGCGGGCTCAACGCCGCGTTGAACGAGATCGCCGGCGCCGCCCGTGTCGGCGTGGAGATCACCGAGAGAGCCGTCCCCGTTCCTCCGATCGTCGCCAACGCCTGCGCGATGCTCGGCCTGGACCCGCTGTACGTGGCCAACGAGGGCAAGCTCGTCGCGTTCGTGCCGCGCGAACACGCCGACGCCGTGCCGGCGGCGATGCGCGCCCACCCACTGGGCTCCGGCGCGGCCGTGATCGGCGAATGCGTCGAAGACCACCCCGGCATGGTCATCGCCCGTACCGGCCTGGGCGGTACGCGGGTGCTCGACATGCCGCTGGGTGAACAACTCCTGCGCATCTGCTGACAGAACGCCCCGCCCGGCCAAGACGCGTCGCCCGGATCGGGTTCGGCGTCGGGCGGGGACCTCGCGCGTGTTCAGCCGTGTGTGGTCCAGTGGGTGAGGGCCGTGTCCCGCACGTCCGGGACGGGGTGGCGGCGCAGTTCGCGCAGGGCTGCGCGGGTGGGTTCCGGCCAGCCGGTGCGGCGTCCCAGACCGGCGACGAGGGCCGTCGCGATCATGCCCTCGGCGTGGCCGCCGTGTCGGGCGAGTCGGGCGGCCACGGCGAGGACCTCGCGCTCGGCGCCGGCCCGCAGCAGGTCCAGGGTCTGCATGCGGCGGTCTCGCAGGATGCCGAGGGTGTCGAGGGTGAGGACGGGACGGTCCTCGTGGAGGGAAGCGAGGCGGAACAGGGTGCGGGCCAGGTGTTCTTCGGGGACGTCGAGGTCCGTGTGTTCGGCCAGCAGTTCCAGGGCCTGGCGGCGGAAGTCCTCGTGATCCAGGAGGACCTCCGCCGCGGCGAGGGCCGCCGGTCGGATCGCGGCGGGGCTGTCGACGGCGGCGTTCAGGAATTGACGCAGCAGGTCCTCGACACGGCGTCGCGCGGGACGGTCGCGGTGCTCGCCCGCGTCGTCGGTGCGCGGGTCGCGATCGGCGGCGACCAGGAGGGCCATCACGCGGGCCGGAGCCGTGGCCGAGGCGGGGTGGTGGGCCGCCAGGACGAGGCCGGCCGTCGCGTACACCCCGGGCCCGCCCGGTGTCACGTCCGCCGCGGCGTGTACGAGCACGTCGGTGGCCTCCGCCAACCAGGGCGACCACCGGCCCAGATTCAGGTACTCCGGGGCGTCGGCGTGCGGCTCCCGTCCCGGGGTCCGGTACGTGTCGGCGACGAGGGCGGCGTAGCGGGCGCGGTGCGGGGCGGCGAGCCACTCCGGTCGTACCCTGGGCACCGCGCGCCGGAGGTCGCGATCGCGCGTCGCCGCGTCACCGAGCACGGACCAGGCCCGTTCGTCGGAGAGCAGCCCGGTGGCCGCCGTCACGCACGCGACCCTCAGGTCCCGGTGGGCGTCTTCCCGGGCGTACTCTTCGGCGACCAGCGCGGCGGCGACGGGGATCGGCAGGCGCAGCGCCGCCACCCGTACCGCCGCCTTTCGCGCGGTCAGCCGGGTTTCCGGTGCCCGCAGCATGTCCCGCAGCAGGGTTTCGAGCCGGTGCGGCCCGATCTCCGGGGAGGCCCGGACGACGGCGGGCACGGCCACGCGCGCCCGGTCGCCGGCCGTGTGGGCGAGCAGGGTGGGCAGGGCCCCGGAAGGGTCGTCGGTGTGGGCGAGCGCGGTCAGGGCCGCCTCGACGAGGGGCACGTCGCCGGAGTGCGCCCAGTGGAGGAGGGCCGGTGCGCCCGTGTCGGGGATGTGAGCGATGGCCTCCAGTGCGCGCACCCGCCGGTCCATCGGCAGGGAATCGTCCTCGACGAGTGCCGACAGTCGGCGCTCGGCGGCGATCTGTTGGCCTCGGGTCCAGCGTCGGACCCAGCGGCCGACCGGCGGCGTCCACGGGTCCGCCGGGGAGAGGAAGGGACCGGCGGGCGGCCGCTCGCCGAGCACGTGCGCCAACAGATCGGTCCGCCGGCGGACCAGGATGGTACGGACGATCGGGAGCGCGGCGGCGGACGGCTCGTGCGCGAGGAGTCGTCCGACACGTTCCTCGCGGGTCGCGGGTGCCTCCAGCCACCGTTCGACGGCCCGGCGGCGCATCTCCGGCTCCGCGCCTTCCCGGGCAGCTCGCCAGAGCATCTCCTGAAGTTCGGGCATCTCCCCCGCGCGTCGGCCCGCCGCCTCGGCGAACGTCACCACGGGCGCGAACTCGCCCTGTTCCGCGCGCTGTTCGAAAAGGGGGCGCAGGGCCGTGAACGCCTCGTGCTCGCGGCCCGTCAGCGGTCGCTCGCGCCCGTGTCCGACGTACCCCGGGTACCCGGGTGTCGACTCCTGCGAAACCCTCTGCACCCGGAGGAGGGCTCCGGTGGCCCAATCGGCGACCTCCTCGGCGGCGGAACCCCGACCGAGCGCCGCCAGGGCGAGGCGGGTGAGGGCGGAGCGGGTCTCGGCGGAACAGTCCCGTGATTCGAGGGCGTCGACGAGGATCCGCTCCAGGTGCGGGACCGACGCGGCCGTGAACAGCCGGGCAGGCACCTCGGCGAGGGCCTCCAGGGCACCCCGGCGGACCGGGTCCTGTTCGTTGGCGAGCCGTGCCATGTCCGTCACGACGGCGAGGACCGCGTCCGGGTCGGCGGTGTGACGGGCGTTGTCCGCCAACAGTTTCCAGGCGCTCTCGCGGTCGTCGGCGTCCGGGACGCGGGTCGCTCGCAGCAGCCGCTCGCGGACCTCGGGCGCGGGGAGGAACGCCTCGGCCCGCAGCGCGAACGACTCGGACGCCCCCTGCTCCCGGATGGCGGCCGCCATCCCCCGCGCCGCCTCGATCGCCGCGGCGCGCGGCAGCAGGGCGAGCAGCTCCTCGTCGAGGAGGTGGCCGGTGCGGCGTCCGGCGGTGGCCCGCCGGTGGGCGGCGAGGCGGTCGCCGGGAGGCAGGGCACGCAGGGCTTCCCCCAGGTGGATGCCGCCCGCGAGGACCCGCAGGTAGTCGGCGACCTCCGGAGCGCCGGACCGCAGCAGTCGTTCCAGGGTCGCCCCCTCGGGCATCCCGGGCCCGAACGGGCCCCGCGTGCGCGCCCGGTGAAGAAGCAGCCGCAGCACCGGGCCGGGGGCGACGGCCGCGAGGGCGGGCAACCGGGAGCGCAGTTTCCGCGGCAGGTCCTCGGGCGGGAACCTCTCCAGCAGGTCGAGGACCCGTCCGGGGCGCACGACGGCGAGCGCCGCGGCCGGGTTCTCCAGTTCGCGCCATCGAGCGTCGTACGTCGCGGCGGGCGCCGCGGCCAGTTCGTGTTCCAGGACCTCGTGGAGCGGCTCGGGGTGTCGTTTGGCGAGCATGCGCCAGCCCCTCACCGCGTGGAACAGCTCCGGCAGCAGCCGGGTGGCCGTCTCCGGCGAACAGCCGGCCAGCAGTCCGGCGGCCTCCGTGTCGCCCCAGTTCTCGCGGGCCGGCCCGATCAGCCGGTCGGCGAGGGCGGTGCGGCGCCGGCGCACGACGGCCCGCCACACCTGTCGTCGGACCGTGCCGGACGCGTCCCGCAGCGCGGCCTCGAAGGCCGTGTCCGGGATCGCGCCTCCACCGGCGACGCTCAGGACCTGTGCTCGCACGCACGGGTCGGGATCGGCCAACCTCGCCCCCAGCCAGACGTGGTCCCCGCCCACTCCGGCCGCCACCACGGCGAGCGACCTCCCGTGACCGCCCCGCGCGGCCAGTTCGTCGAGCAGGGCCCGCAGTTCCCCGGCGGGCACGTTCCGACGTACGTGCGCGACCAGTGCCGTGATGCGCGCGGGGTGGGAGAGGGGTTCGAGGGAGGCGAGCAGGGTGTCGACGGCACGCGGGGAAGAAACGGTCATATGGGAATTGTGCCCGGTGGACGGGCAGGGCCGGTCACCGGGGTGACCCGGGGTACGGCGGTGCGCGAGCGGGGCCGGCCGCCTCGGCCGCCGGCTGCGCGCTGTCCACAGATCCGCTCCCCAACCCCGTGGGCGGGTAGAGGGGTTCGCCGAGGGGACGCGTATTTCGGAGGCGCCTCCGGCGGGGCAGAGGCAGACTGTCCCCGTCCGCGTCCCGCCCCTCGTACACCGGAAGAAAGGCCCCGACGACCGTGGCCCGAGCAGTCACCCTGATCCGCTCCACCGCCCTGTCCGACGTTGCCGAGTACGCCTACGCGGCCTCGGTGTCACCCGAGGCGCGCTTGGTGTTCCTCGCCGGGGCCTGCCCCTTGCACGAGGACGGGTCCACGGCGGCGGTCGGGGACTACGCCGGTCAGGCGGCGAAGGCGGTCGAGAACATGGAGACGGCCCTGGCCGCCGCCGGGGCCTCGCTCCGGGACGTCGTCAGCACCCGGGTCCTCGTCGCGTCGAACCGGCGGGAGGACCTGGTGACCGCCTGGCGGGTGGTGCGGGACGCGTTCGGCGATCACGACGTCCCCAGCACCCTGCTGGGAGTCACCGTGCTCGGTTATGACGACCAACTCGTCGAGATCGAGGCCGTGGCCGCCGTACTCGATTCCTGAGGGGGTGGAGCCGGCCGATTCCGCCGGCGCGCGCTCCCGGAGGAGGCCGCGGCCGTCGCGCTCGGGCGCCTCCCTCGCGGCTCCTTCGCGCCAGGGCGCGGGGTACGGGAGCGAGTCCGCCTTCCGAGCCGTTTACGGAGGGGAGCGATCCCGGTGCGCCTTGTGGCCAGAGGGGCGCCAGACCATCGTTGACCTGTGAGAACGCCTGCCCCGCCCGCGTCCGGAACTGTCCGGGACGCCGCGGCTTCGACTCCGAGACCGGGCAGGAACGCGTCCGGCTCGTCGAAGGGGGCCGGGCGCCATCGGCGGCGGAGTCCCCGCCGGTGTGGTCGACGGTACGGAGAGGCGGGAAAGCTCATGAGCAGGGACGTCGAGACGGGCTTCGAACCGGGAAACCCGGGCGAGGACGCGGTACCCGTGGCCGGACCGCCGGTGGCGCCCGGGGATCTGCGGGCCTGGCCGTTCGACATGCCGTTCCCCTCGCGCAGCAGTGCCCAGACACGGCGTGTCGCGGCGCACAGCCGCTGGTGGGTGCAGCACGTGGGCCTGGCCGACAGGAAGACCGCGCTGGAGCGTCACGACCTTCACGACATGAGCCGTTTCGCCTGCCTGAACTACCCGGACGCCGACAGCGAGGGCTTGGATCTGATCGGCGACTGGGTGTCCTGGTGGGCCGTGTGGAGCGACCTGCCCGACGATCCCGGTTTTCTGCACGACCCGGGCCGTGCCGAGCGGTTCTTCGCGTCGCTGACGTCCGTCCTGACGGAGTCGGTGACGGAGTCGGTGACGGGGGCCGGCCGGCCGCGCCCGGCGTTCGCGCCGGATCCCCACGTGATCGCGTTCACCGACATCTGGAGCCGATGGTGCCAGGGCATGTCCGCCCGGTTCATCGCCCGCACCGGCGGGAACTGGGCCGACTGGTTCGGTTCCTACCGCACGCGCTGCGAGCACCGCCGGACCGGCCGGATGCTCCGGGCCGCCCCGTATCTGTCCCTGCGGGACCTGACCGGAGCGGTCCGGCTCGAAATGGACGCGATCGAGAGACTCGGCGGGTTCGAGATCCCTCCCGCCCTGCTGGACTCGCCGCCGTTGCGGGCCATGCGGCATGTCACCACCAGGGTGGTCAGCGTCACCCAGGACGTCCAGTCCCTGAGCAAGGAGGAGGCCGCGGGTGACCAGCACAACTTCGTCCTCGTCCTGCAGCGGCAGGACAACCTCACACGTGAGGAGGCGCTGCGTCGCATCCACGCGGGCATTCGCCGGCACACCGATTCCTTCCTGCTCTGGGAGCACCGGCTGCCCCGCCACCTGGACGTCTCCGGCCTGCCCGTCGCGGAACGCGAGCCGCTCTACCGCTACGTCGGCGGGCTACGGCAGCTCATGCGGGGCGGCTACGACTTCTGCGCCACCTCCGACCGCTATCAGTAGCCGTCGAACCGCCGGCACCCCGCATCGCCGCGCCCCGCACCGCACCACACCGCACTCGGCAGGAGAGGCCATGAGTGACAGGCTTTCCCGTCCCGCGCCCCTGGACCTCCTCGTCCACGAACAGCCGGGACTCACCGTCGGCGCCCTCCTTCACCTGCGGGGCGCCAGGCCCACCCTCGCCGGGCTCCGCGCCCACGTCGCCGAACGACTGCCGCTGCTCCCCGCCCTGACGACCGTGCTCCGGGGCGAAGGGCTGGACGCCCGATGGGAACATCGGGCACCGGACCTGCGCTCGCACGTACGCGAGGAACACCTGCCCGCGGACGGGCCGACGGCCGTCCGGGCCGCCACGCGCGCCCGCGGCCAGGCCCCCTTCCCCGAGAACGGGCCCCGCTGGGAGCTGACCGTCTACCACGGCCACACCCCGGACGCCTGGGCGCTGCTGTACCGGTGTCATCACGGCCTGCAGGACGGCGGCGGTGTGGCCCACACCGTCGAAACGCTGTTCACCCCGCGGCCACCGGCACACGAGGACTCCTCCGGCGTGATCCGGACCCTCGCCGACGGGCGGAGGCCCTCGCTGCGCCACCTCGCGACGGCGGCGCGCCTCATGGCCCGCTCGACCGCCAGGACCGACCTGTGGCCCCACCCCCTCCACCCGCACTCCACACGACGGACCCTGGCCTGGGCGGACGTCGACACCGCCGTCCTGCGTTCCGCCGCACGCCGCCACGCGGGCACCGCCAACGACGCCTACGTCGCCTGCGTGGGGCAGACCTTCGCCGACTGGAGCGGCACCCACGCCGCACACGCCGACCTGTCGACCTTCCCGCTGACCGTCGCCATGAACATCCGGGCCCCCGCGCAGGCCGCTGCCCCCGGCAACCGGACCCTGGGCAGCCGCGTCGTGCTGCCCGGCCCCCACTGCCCGCCCGAGCAGTACCTGCGAGCCGCCGTCCGCGCGACCGCCGCCCTGAAATCCGCCCCTCACCGGGCGGCGTCGAGCACCCTCGTGACCGGCGCTCCCCGGCGGGTGACGCACCATTCGATGCGGATGCTCCTGGCACCCGAACGCGGCGCCGTCTTCTGCTCCCACGTCATGTACCGCCACGCCCTGGCCTGGCAGGACCGGCCGGTGGTGGCGGTGGACCCACTCGTGCTGCTGCCCCACGGGGCACCCGCCGCGGTTCTCCTCTACACCTACCAGGGCCGATCCTCGGCCCTGTTCGTCACCGACCCCGCTCTGCCGGCCATGCACACCCTCCACGACGACTGGCAACGCCACGCCCACGACCTCGCACGATCCCCACGCTGACAGAGGCGGCGAAACCTCCGGAGGTGCGGGTGCACGACCGGACGGCCGCGGCCGTCGAGGCCCGTGCACCCGCTCCGGACAACCGCGAGGGGGCGGATGGGGCGGGTCCGCCATGTGAAACGACGCCTTGGACGCGATTGCTCCGGCGCGACCCCGCGGGACCGACCTCTGTACCGAGCGGCGTCGCGATCACGCCCCGTTCTCAGGCCGGACGGCGGGGTGCCCCCGCGTGACCCCGGACCCCGGGTCAGGTGCGGAACGTGGCGGGCAGGCCGGCCGGTGTCTCGGGGTCCTGGGCCGCGCAGTCCGGGCAGCGTCCCACCGACACCTGGACCTTCACCCCGCGCGGGTCCGCGCAGATCACGCCCCAGAACCGCCACACCCTCATGTCCCCCCTCGGCGCGCGCCGCCCGCACACCAGGCAGGGCCGCAGGCCGCGCCCGCTGGTGGCGTCCTCGCAGCGGACACACAGATACCGGTGCGGAGTGTCCTCGACGTGCAGGTGAACCGGGGCCGGCCCGTGATCCGCCGTCAGATGCGGGCAGAACCCCATGCCGGCGTCCAGCGCGTCGAAAGCCTCGGCGACGGCGGCGCGAGCCCACTTCGGAGCGAGGGCGACGGGATCGCCCACCAGGTTCCGACTGCGCCCGTCCCACCTCTGTTCGAGGAGTTCCTGGCGTCGCAGCAACTCGGCGTTGGCGGCGTCCACTTGATCGGCCAGAGCACGCTGTTCGGGCGTGGGGTGTGCGTTCATGACCACGACGGTAGAGGCGGACGCGGGCCCCGCGGGCCGGAACACCGGATCCCGACATCCGTCCCCGGGCTGCCGGGTGCGAACGCGTGGGGCGGGGAGGCGTCCCGGGGCCACGCCCTGGTGCGGGGCGACACCGTCGTGGTGGAGTGGAGCCACGACGACGACGTGGCCCGACGGGTCGTCACGCGGGCACGGCGCGGAATCCTGCGTATCGACGTGGGCGGTGCCGACGGTGACGAACGCCGTGCAGGGGGGTGGTTCGCGGGGCGGGTACCCGATCCGGACGACCGTGCCCGGTCGGCGGCGGGCTTACGGGGAGCAGGGGTTGGGCGGCTCGGAAGCCGCTCGGTGTCGGGATTGCGGGGGGGGATGGTCGGGGTGGGAGGGTGGCGAGTGGTGGCGGTCGATGCGGTGTTGTTCGATGTCGACGGGGTCCTGGTGGACTCGGGTGATGTGCACGGACGGGTGTGGCGGGCCTGGGCGCGGGTTCGCGGGCTGGATCCGGAGTACGTGTTCGAGGTGACGCAGGGGCGTCGGCGGTCCGACACGTTGGCTGTGGTGGCCCCGGGGTGTGATCCGGGGGTGGAGAACGAGTTGTTGGACGCGTTGATGGCCGAGGAGGAGCAGGGCATCACGGCCTTCCCCGACGTCGCCCGGGTGCTCGGGGGGTTGCGGGTGCCGTGGGCGGTGGTGACCTCCGGTCGTGGGGAGGCCACGAGGCTGCGGTTGCGGCGGTTGGGGTTGCCGGTGCCCGAGGTGCGGGTGTGCGCGGAGGACGTGCGGCGGGGAAAGCCGGCCGCGGACGGATATCTGGTCGCGGCCGCCCGGTTGGGTGTCCGGCCCGAGCGGTGTCTCGTGGTGGAGGATTCCCCGGCCGGGGTGCGGGCCGGGTCGGCGGCCGGGTGCCGCGTGCACGCCGTCACGACCACGCACTCCACGAGCGATCTGGCCGCAGCCGATGCGTGTTTCGGTGCTCTGGCCGATGCCGTGCACGGTCTTCGGGAGGAGTCGTGAGCGTTCACCGACGGGTGCCGGGCGGGCACGGAGGCCGATCGGCCGCGCGCGAGGAGCGGGGCCCGTGCGTGCCTCCTCGCACTGCGCGCGCGTGCATGCCCTGGCCGGTGTAGGCCGGGACCGTGCCGTCAATGTGCGGTCGGTTCGGGGCGGGACAGTGCCGTGCCGATGGCTCGACCCAGGGCGCGGCCGACCGGTGGGGGGGAGGGCATGGGTGGCGTTTGCCGTTCCGCGCGTTCCCCGTGTTCCGCCCGGATCATGGGCCTGCGTCCGGAGACCGTCCTCGGGTCGTCGGAGCGGGCCGAGGGGGCGGGGAGCGGGGCACCGTGCGATCCGGCGGCCCCGTTCCCGTTCCTCGGCGCCGTCGGCACGCCGGGGTCCGGCCGGCCCTGTCCGCCGGGGTCGTGTGGTCACACGGATGTGTTCCGCGCGGTGTGGACGGCGTGGGCGACTTCTCGGGCGATGTCGTCGATGAGGGTGGTGCCGTAGGTGGTGCCGTAGGTGGTGCAGACGGTGACGCGGAGGCGTGCCTTGCCGAGGGCGACCGCCGGGTAGAGGACGGGCATGACGTGGACGCCGCGTTCGCCCAGGACGCGGGCGGCGGTCAGGCAGGCTGTTTCGTCGCCGACGAGGACGGGGACGACGTGGGCGTTGCCGAGGGCTTCGATGCCGTGTTCGGCCAGCCGGGCACGCAGCAGGGCGGAGTTGTCGCCGAGGGCCGCACGGAGGTGGGGTTCGGTGCGGGCGATACGCAGGGCTTCGGTGACCGCGCCGATCAGGAGCGGGGAGACGGTCACGGAGAACATGCGGGGGCGGGCGGTGTCCTTGAGCCATTGCATGACGTGTCCGTCACCGGCGATGAATCCGCCCTGCACGCTGAGGGCCTTGGAGAAGGTGCCGACGTGGAAGTCGGGTTTGACGCCCTGGAGTTCGGCCAGTCCGCCGCCGGTGGGTCCGAGGCAGAACTCGGAGTGGGCCTCGTCGACGACGAGGAGGGCTCCGTGGCGGTGGGCGACATCCTTCATCTCGTGGAGGTCGGGGGTGTCGCCGTCCATGGAGTAGAGGCCCTCCAGGCACACGAGGCGTTCACCGCCGGCGGGGAGTTGCCGCAGGACCGCTTCGAGGTCGGACGCGTCGTTGTGGCGGAACACGCGGACCTCGGCGCCGGCCATGCGGGCTCCGTCGATGGAGGAGGCGTGGGCGTTGCGGTCCATGACCACGGTGTCGCCGGGACGCATGAGGCCGGCGACGAGTCCGACGTTGGCGGCGTAGCCGCTGGCGAAGATCGCGGCGTCGTCCATGCCGCAGTGGGCGGACAGTTCGCGTTCCAGGGCGCAGTGGGTGGGGGTGGAACCGCCGGCCATCGGGGCGGCGCCGGTCCCGGTGCCGTGGGCTTCCAGGGCGGTGATGACGGCGCGGGCGATCTCGGGACGCATGCTGAGGCCGAGGTAGTCCTGGGCGGAGATGTTCAGCAGGTCTCCGGGGCGGGCGTCGGGGTCGGGCCAGGTGTGGGGGGTGGCTCCGCCGACGGGGACGGCTCTCCCGAGCATGGTGTTGGCGGGGGAACGTCTCCACCGGGTGTAGGCGTTGGCGGTGGCGTCGATGCCGGCTCGGCGGGAGAAGAAGTCGCTGTAGGCGGAGCGGCTGGGGGGCGGGACGTCGGTGGTCGTGGACATGGCGGGGATGCCCTCTCCGTGACGGTGGGTGGGTGGGTGGGCGTCGCCTTCCCGGTCGTGGGGAAGGCGACGCGGCGACGTGCGGGGACGGGGCGGCCGGTGTGTCGCGGGCCGCGGGGTCAGAGCGTCGCGGGGTCAGGGGGTCGCAGGGGCGGGGGCTCGCGGGTCAGGGGGTGGCCGTCTCCGGGGCGGATCGGTCGTCGACGAGGCGGGCGATGTCGGCGATGGTGTCGTCGGCGGTGATCTCGTCCTCGCCGAGGGCGATCCCGAAGTCGCTCTTGATGCGCAGGCCGAGTTCGACCAGGGCGAGGGAGTCGACGTCGAGTCCCGCCAGGGTGGTGTCGGGGGTGATCTGCTCCACGGGGACCTCGGCGACGCGGCTGATCATGTCGGCGAGACGGTCGTGCGTGCTCATGCGGTGCCCTGCTTTCCGTGGGGAAGGGTGGATCGGCGCGGGTGCGGTCGCGGGGACCGGCCTTCAGGGGCGGGAGAGGACGAGGACGCTGTTGTGGCCGCCGAACCCGAAGGAGTTGCTCACGGCGTGGGCCGCCCGCACGGGTCGGGGTGTGCCGATGACGACGTCGACGTCGCAGGCGGGGTCGACCCGGGTGGTGCCCGCGGTCGCGGGCACCGTGTGTTCGGTGAGGGCCACGATGGTCAGCGCCGCCTCGATGGCCCCGGCCGCGCCCAGGGTGTGGCCCAGGGCGCCTTTGCTGGAGGTCACCGGTGGGTGGTGCGGCAGGACGCGGGCCAGGACGGCGGCTTCGATGTGGTCGTTGGCGGGTGTGGAGGTGCCGTGCGCGTTGACGTGTCCGATGTCGGACGCCGTGAGGCCGGCGTCGCGCAGCGCGGCGCGCAGGGCGCGTTCCGCACCCAGCCCTTCGGGGTGGGGGGCGGTGGGGTGGTGGGCGTCGGTCGTCGCGCCGTGGCCGCTCACGTAGGCGTGTACCCGTGCGTGGCGGGCCGCGGCGTCGGCGGGGCGTTCCAGGACCAGCGCGGCGGCTCCTTCGGCGATGACGAACCCGTCGCGGTCGGTGTCGAAGGGCCGTGAGGCGAGGTGTGGGTCCCTGGTGCGGGAGAGGGCCTTGATCTGGTCGAAGCCGGCGACGTTCATGGGCGTGATGCCGGCCTCGCTGCCGCAGGCGACGGCGATGTCGCACCGGTCGGCCAGCAGCAGGTCTCGTGCGGTCGCGATCGCGTCGGTGCCCGACGCGCACGCGGTCACCACCGTCAGGCACGGGCCGCGCGCGCCGAGGTACTGGCTCAGGTAGGCGCCCGTCATGTTCGCCAGCGATGCCGGATGGTGGTAGGGCGACACTCCCGCCGAGCCCGACTCGTGCAGGTCCCGGTGGCCGCGGCTGAGGGTCTGGGCGCCGCCCGCGCCGGTCCCCACGACGATCGCCACCCGCTCGGCCGGCCACGCCGAGGGGTCCAGGGCGGCGTCGGCCAGTGCCTCGTCGGCGGCGTTCAGGGCGAATCGGGTGACCGGGTCGAGGGTGCGGACTCCCTTCCGGTTCATGATCGGCCGGTCGAGGGGCGTCGACACCCTGCACGACAAGCCCACCGCCGCACCGTCCAGCACGGTGTCGACCGCGCACGTCGACGCGCCGCCGAGCACGGCCCGCCAGGTCGTCGGGACGCTGCCGCCGGCGGGGGTGATCATCCCCATGCCGGTCACCGCCACCCGGCGGGGGCCGTGCCCTCCGCCGCGTCGGTCGCCGTCGGTTCTCATGCCGTGCTCCTCACGTCGTCGGGCGGGCACACCACCACGCCGTCGGGCCATTCCAGGGTCGTGGCCCCCCAGGCCAGGCCGCCCCCGAACGACACCACCGCGATCCGGTCTCCCGCGCGCAGTCGGCCGGATCCCGCGAGATCGGCCAAGGCCAGGGGGATCGAGGCGTTGGCGGTGTTCCCCATGCGGTCCACGCAGGCCACACGCCGCGCCGGGCCGATTCCCAGCACATCCCCCAGGAGGGACAGGATGCGGCCGTTGGCCTGATGCCCCACCAGCCAGTCCACCTCGTCAAGGGACCAACCGGCCTTCGCCACGGCGGTTCGGGCGGCCTCGCCCATCCGGTCGACGGCCTGTTCGAAGACCTCCTGGCCCCGCATCGACAGGTGCCCGCCGCCGAACGGTGTCGCCGCCAACTCCGCGCGGCTCCCGTCGCTTCCCAACACGAACGGGCCCACCCGGCCGACCCGGCCCGAGGTCTCCCCCAACACCACCGCACCGGCTCCGTCGCCGAAGACCACGGCCGTGTTCCGGTCGGTGGGCGAGACCATCGAGCTCATGACGTCCGAACCGATCACCAGGATCCGTCCGAGCTGCCCGGCCGCCACCATCGCGGCCCCGCCGGCCAACGCGCACACGAACCCCGCGCACGCCGAGTTCACGTCCCACGCGCCCACCCCCGACAGCCCAAGCCGTTCCGCGATCGCCGGGGCCATCCCCGGGCACTGCCGATCCGGCGTCATACTGGCCACCACCACCGCCCCGATGTCGGGCAGCGCCGCGACCAACGGACGGGCGGCCTCCACCGCGAGGTCCGCGCTCGTCCGCCCCGGATCCGCGCGGCGGCGTTCCCTGATCCCCGTCCGACGCACGATCCACTCCGCGTCGACCCCCACCGCGGCCCCCACCAGGGAACTGTCGAGGATCGTCGTGGGCAGCAGACCGGACACCCCCAACACCCGGACCCCGTTCACGAGACCACCTCCAAGGCGCCGCGACGGCGCTTGCGCACCGATCCCCGAGGCCGTTCCACGGCAGGACCGCTCGACGAGCAGGACAGCGACACAGCAGATCACCACCTGACATCACAGACACCAAAACTCACATGGGTCTCATTCACCACTTCTGTGACACAGGCATCAGTCGACCACGAAACCGCAGGTGAGGCGCCTGTGATTGCTCCGAATGTGGCACCACCCTTGCCCACCCTGGCCCCAGCCCCGAAGGCCCTGTCATTCGCCCGCGGCCGACCCGCGAAACACGGGACGAACCGCACCCGGAACTCGCTCCGGTGCCGGGCGGCGGGGCCCGCGGCGCGATGCCTCCCGCCCGACAGGCGTCGGCCGGGGGACGGGAGGCGCCGCGCGGGTCGCTCGCCTGACGCAGGGTCATCTTCCAATGGGCGCACGCCTGGAGCCACGCGACCGATCCGGGACCCGACGCCGTACTCGCGCGGAGAGGGCCCTCGACGACACACACGAGGGGCGCGGCGTACCTCATACTGACCACGACCGCGGACCTCCGGGACAGCGGGATGTCCGCGACCTCCCTGCCATGCGATGGGGGGCTCCGTGCTGTCAACACGTTCACGACTTCGTCCCTCGACGCCGGTTTCCACGGCAGGCCCCGTGAGTTGGACGGGACGGGGCCTCGTCCGGAGCGCCGGCCGCCCCTGCTCGCCCGGGCCGTCCGGCGCGGGTGCCCGGGCCGTTCGAGGGTCAACCGCGCAAGCTCGTTCATTCCACCGCTCGAAAGGACGGACCATGTCGAGTTCCTGGATCGCCGGGCAGGGTGCACGCGCGGAGGGAGCGCTGAACCCTCGGGGTTGGGGGCTGGTCGACTTCCGACCTCCGTCGCGGTGGACTCTCTGTGAGGGTTTCGAGGAGGGGTGCGCCTGCGCGCGGTGCCGGCTCGTCTTCGAGCACGATCCCCGCCCGTTCGCGGTCAAGCTGCGCGAACGCCATGAGGCACGGGTCTCCCGCCGGACTTTGCGCAGGCCCCCGGGGACGCCCGAGACGCCGGTGTGCCGTTCCCTGCCCGTGGAAGGGCTGCCCGCGCGGATCGGCGTGCGCAACGGCGCCTTCGACGCCGTGGCGCACGAGCTGTCCTGCCTGCGGGACGCGACGTGGTTCCGGTCCCTCGCCGAACGGCTCGGGCTGCCGGGGACGACGGACGTCGAGGAGTGGGAGGGTCGGCTGCTGTGGAGCGCGGTGCAACGCGAGGACTTCGCGACCTACCACGCGCGGTGGCGGACGATCAGCGACGACCTCGCCGGCCACATACCCGACTCCCGCTACCCGTCCCGCGAGAGAGCCGGACACCGGGCCCCGTTCATCGACGTCGGCCTGGGGTCGAGCCTGGGGTTCTTCTGGGCCCTGAACACCGACTGGGACGTGCAGTTCTCGGCTGCGGTGGCGACCTCGATCGCCTACTGGGCCGACATGGCCGGCGGCGTGGACGCGCCCGCCGGGAACCTCTCCGAGATCTTCGACGCGATGCCCTCGTTGGTCGATGCCTGTTCCACCGGTCGGACCGACAACCTCTCCCCCATGAAGGTCCTCGCCATGGAATACCTGGGCGCCGCCCGGGCGACTCCCCTTGTGGGGCCGCTGCCGGACCTGGGGGACGTCTGGCTCAGCCGCCTCGCCGACGTCGGCGCCCGGGAATCGTGCGTGCTGATGACCGGCTGCGGCGCGGCGTTCGGCGACCGCCGCAGCGACGAGGACACCCGGTGCCTCGTGGCATGGGGAGTGATCCACGATCTCTACGACCTCCCCCGCGACATCTCCACCGGCAACCCCGTCAACGCCGTCCTGTGGGCCCTGTTCGCCGGGTACACCGGCCGCCAGGTCGTCGACTGGCTCCGCGACACCGTCGCCCTCGCCGCCCGACTCGGATCCTGCGCCGCGAAACTGCTGCTCTGCACCGCCTTCGTCCACGTCACCAACCCCCGCTGGGCCGTCAGCGGAGTCGCCCTCGCCGACCGACCCCGCTGGCCCGCCGCGCCCCCGCTCCGTCCCCTGGCCGGCACGGCCCTTCCCTCTTACGTCCGACACCCGCGACCCTCCGCCGTCACCGCCGGGGGGCACACGGCTGCGCCGGTCTGTGTCTGCGCGGAAACCGACGTCTCACGCGCCCTCGGCGCCGCCGTCGTCACGGCCCTGGGCGGCACGGTGCCCCGGTTCGCCGGAATGACCGCCCGCCTGGAGGCCCACGGCACCGGCATGTCGGCACTCGTTTCCCAGGACTGGGACACCCTCGTCGACCTGTCCCGCACGGCCTGGAGCACCTTCCTCCACGACCTCGTCGGCATCGCGGACTGGACCGACGGCAACGACCGCGACCGCGCGGCCCCGTGATCGGGCGCCACATGCCCCGGGCGTGGTCGCGCTGTCCCGCCACCGTGGCGGTTGCCGGCGAATGTGTAAGGGATGCTACGCAGTCGCCTGAAGAAACTCTCACTTGCCCTAAAGGATCGCGCGGGACACAGTGGCTTTCATGAGCGCACGCACGACCCCCGGTCCACCCCTCTCCGCCCCCTCCCCCCTCGACCGCGGCCTCGACCGCCCCGTCGACCGCCGCGCCGATCGCGACCGGGGTGCCGCCGTCGGTCGGTTCGACTGGCGTCTGCGGTTCGCGATCCTCTCGGTGGTCTGGGGCTTCAGCTTCCTGCTGATCAAGGTGGGCACCGAGGCGTACGCCCCGTTCCAGGTCACCCTCGGCCGGGTGTTCTTCGGCGCGCTCGCCCTGCTCACCGTGCTGTTGATCCGCCGCGAACCGCTCCCCCGGGGCCGGCGCACCTGGGCCCACCTGACGGTGGCGGCCCTGTTGCTCAACACCGTCCCGTTCTCGCTCTTCGCGTACGCGGAGCTGAGCATCCCCTCCGGCCTGGCGGGGATCTGCAGTGCCACCTCACCGCTGTGGGGGATGGCCCTCTCGCTGGTCGCGCTCTCCGAGGACCGCCCGACGCGCCGCCGCGTGGCGGGCCTGGGCCTGGGTTTCCTCGGTGTGCTCACCGTGCTCGGGGCCTGGCAGGGCTTCACGGGGATCGACGCCGGGGGCACCGCGCTCGCCCTGCTGGCCTCCCTCTGCTATCCGGTCGGCTGGATCCACGTACGCCGCACCCTGGCCGCCGCCCCGGGCTCCCCGGTCTCCCTGACCGGCGCCCAGCTCCTGATCTCGACCCTCCAACTGGCTGCGGTCAGCGCGCTGTTCAGTCCCGCACCGACCTCGTTTCCGCTCTGGCCGACCCTGGCGGTCGTCGCCCTGGGAGCGCTGGGGACGGGCATGGCCCTGCACATCCAGTACGGCCTGGTCGCCGAGATCGGCCCGACCACCACGCAGATGGCCACGTACTTCATCCCGGCCGTCGCGACCACGGCCGGCGTCCTGCTGCTGGGCGAACAGTTCCACTGGAACGCCCTGGTGGGCACGGCCGTGATCCTCGCCGGCGCGGCCCTCACCCAGTCCCGGCGCCGGTAGGGCCTTCGGGGGAGGCACGAGGGAAACGGAGCCGGGTGGGGTGACGCGACCACCCCTCCCGACTCGGCCCGGCTCCGCCCCGCCCCGCGCACGGCCCGCCCGGGGTCAGACCCAGAGGCGGATCGCTTCGAGGTTCTTGCCCTGGCCGGTGGTGCCGAACTGGGAGCCGTAGCCCCACGCCGTGCGCGGCAGCCAACCGTGGTCCTGAACGTGGGCCTGGCCGGAGAGCATGCCGCCCCCGTTGCGGGTCCACACGCTCAGCGCCTCCATCGGGAGGGCGGCGCCGACCGTGCCGACCTCGACGTAGCCTCCCGCCGATTCGCAGTCCTGGTTCTGCCAGCCGACGTTGCGGATGTGGGCCTGGGCGCAGAACTCACCGTTGTCGCGCATGGTGATCCACACCTTCTCGATGGCCTTGTTGTGCCCGACGCTGCCCGCCGTGTTCCCCCCGCACACCCAGTCCAAGGTGCCGTAGTCCTGGACGTGCACCTTGTAACAGATGCTCTTGACGGCCAGGGTGTCCATCGCGCGGTTCACTTCCTGCGGGGTCATCGTCCCCGGGAACGACAGGGTCTCCGGAGCGGTGGTCGCCGCCGACGCCTGCGCGGTACCCAGACCCGTCACCCCCAGAGCCAGGGCCGCGCCCACGGTCATCAGTCTGCGCACGGTCTTCTTCACAATGGCCCCCATGTGGCTGAAAATGTTCGACGAAGATCGAACTTCGACATGATCGTCGAACCCGTTCGATCACACAAGAGACCCGTCCCACCTGCGTGAATTCTCCCGAACGCGCCCGCTTGGTGTCGTTCAAGGCGTGGCTCACGACGGGAAGCCGGGGCCGTCTCCGTGTCGTGATCCATTCGATGCGGGCCGCTTCGGCCCGCTCCGCCCGCGGGTGATGGACGCTCGCGCGGTGGCGGGGAGGGGGTCAGCGGAGTCGGAAGGCGTCGGCCAGGAGCGTGGTCTGGACGTCGAGGAGGCGGGCCGGGTCGTGGCCCATGCCCGTGAACTGGCCCGAGACCTCCAGGCTCACGGTGCCGTGCATCTGCGACCAGGTCATGATGGCCCCGGTCAGCGCGACGACCGCCTCGGGGGCGTGGGCGGACCGGTCCGTCCACTGCCGGACCCAGCCGGCCACCGACTCGTCCTCGGTGAGCCAGGCCCGCGGCCCGTCCAGCAGCGGCTCCACCGTGGCCCGCGGGCGGCCGTGGGCGAAGACGGACAGGAACGGTCCGAGGACGGAACGCGCCTGCGGCAGGGTTTCGGCCGGTGCCGTGAAGCCCGCCACCGGGGTGCCCTGGATCAGCAGGTACAGGTGGGGATGCGCCACGGCCCACGCACGGTAGGACGCGGTCAGGGCGTGGAGCGTGGCGCGTTGCGAGGCGTCGACGTCCACCGCGTGGACCGCCTCGGTGGCGCTGCGGTAGGCGTCGAGGACCATCTCCGCCAGGAGGTCGTCGCGGCTCGCGAAGTAGCGGTAGAGCGCCGGACCGGACATCCCGATCTCCTTGGCGATCCGCAACAGCGCCACGCTCTCCACACCGCCGGCGGCGAGTTGACGGACCGCCGCGGCCTTGATCTCCGAGCGGGTCTGCTCCCGGTACCGCTCACGCGGACTGCCCGCACGCGTCGCCATGGCCCACCTCCAGCCGATCTCCCCCGCGCGTCCCGGAACCGGGGCGCCCGGGGACGGTCTCACCGGACCGCTTGTGTGTCTCGCGAAAGCTTCACCCTATCGCTTCCACTACATGCCGGGCGGCGAGGTGCGCTCGCGCGGGTCGGTCGGGTCCGGTCGGGCCGGTCGGGTCCGGTCGGTCCGGTCGGGCCGGTCGGGTCAGTGCTGCGGTTGGGCGGCGAGGAAGCCCCGGTACCACCGGAGGGTGTCCGTCAGGGTGGTCTCGATCGGTGTCGGTTCGACGCCGAACCGACGCCGGAAGGCGGTGGAGTCCATGATCTGCGGCTCGGTGTGCTGGTAGAACAGCTCGGCGTAGGAGTTCATGAACGTCTCGTCGAACGGCCCGAAGGGCCGCGGCCCGTCCACGGTGACGGTCTTCAGCGGGCGTCCGACCAGGGTGCCCAGCATGTCCAGGATCTCCCGGGTCGTGCGGGCCCGGGCGGTGGGCAGGTGCCACACGCGGCCGTCGCCCTCCGGGTTCTCCCCGAGCGTGGCCAGGCCGCGGGCGACGTCACGGATGTCGGTGTAGCTGTGTTCGAGGTCGATGTCGCCCAGTGCCGGCACCTCCCCGCCCGTGAGCGCCGCGGGGAAGACGGCGCCGCCCATCGTGGAGTTCAGCACGCGGGGCCCGACGAAGTCCGCCGAGCGGCCGAGGGCCACCCTCGCGCGGCCCTCCTCGTGGGCGGTCAGGTAGTTCTCGTCCAGCGCGGCACGCATCCTGCCCTTGACGGTGGTCGCCCGCCAGGGGGTGTCCTCGGTCATGACCTCACCGCGGGTCTCGCCGTACGGGTACAGCGTGTCCAGCACGATCAGGCGGGCACCGGTGCGTTCCACCGCGCCCAGGACGGCCTCCTGGATGCGGGGCATCAGCTCGGCCTGGAGGTGGTAGGCGACGTTGACGCAGTGGTGGACGACGTCCGCGCCCTCGATCGCGGCGAGCGCCCCCGCCGGCGTCCCGACGTCACCGGCGACGCGTTCGACGCCTTCGAGCGGCTCACCGGAGCCGGCACGGTCCACGAGCCGCACCGCGTGCCCGCGCCGCGCGAGCTCCAGGGCGACGGAGGTTCCGGCGGGACCGGCCCCCAGGACGGTGTGGAGCGAACCCTGTACCGCAGCAGCCATGACGGAGTCCTTTCACGACGGGCCGTGGACAACACTCGGCGCTATCCACGAACGCTTTCGTTATACACCGTAACTCTTGAGTCGGTGTATCGCAATCCTGCTGCTCGCGATGCCGGTGTCGTTGTCGCACGCGTCGAGCCGAGGTCCCGGACCGGTCCACCGCCGGGATGAGCCGGCGGTCGAGCACGTCGATCAGGTGCGCGGCCGCAGGGTGGTGGACGGGCGGCGGCGCTCGCGGGGCGCGGAGAGGTCTTCGGTGGTGAGAGCGCCCAGGTGCCGCGGACCGCGGCCGGTGGAGGTCGTGGTGTACCGGCGGGCGGTTCGGTGCCAGTCGTAGTTTCCGCGCACCCAGACGGCGACGAGTTCGGTGTACCGGGTGACGGCCCTCGTCTCGTCCGGTGCCAGTCCTTGGGCGACGCACCAGTGGGGGGTGCGGTCGTGGAGTTCGACGAACTGCCGCATGCGCTCGTCGGCCATGTCCCGTACGTGGTGCACGGCCTCCTGTCGGGTGTGGCCGTGCAGCCTCATCAGGTCGTGCACGAGGTTGGGGGCGGCGTGCTCCTCCTCCTTCTCCAGGGAGAAGATCTCGTTGACTCCGATGACCTGGTCGATGGCGGCTCGTCGGAGGCCGTTCAGGTGGGTGCTGTGCCAGGCGATGTCGGGCACGCGCAAGCGGTCGATGCGTTCCGACAGGCAGAGGGACGGGGTGATGCCGATGGTGCGTCTGCGACGTGCCAGATGGGTGTCGTAGTCGAGGTGTCCTTCGTCGTTCCGGTCGGCGATCTCGGTGAGTTGTGCCGTGAAGTAGTCCATCCACGCGTGCGCGGTGCGGGCCTGCCAGAGGGGGCTGGTGCCCTGGCACATGCGGTGCCAGCAGTCGGCGAAGGCCCGGGCCGTGGGGCGGGTGGCGCGCACCGGGGTGTCGGGGTGGGCGACGACGAGGAGGTGCTCCTGGCACGCGGCGGTGGCCTCCCGCAGGTGCCGGGGGTCGGGGATGTCGAATTGGTCGTCGAAGAGGAAGAACCAGCCCATGAGGTCGAAGGCGAGATCGAGGTCGTCGGCGCCGGCGTCGGGATAGGCGTGCGCTGCGAATTCGGCGACCTGGGAGTACAGGTAACGCCGTTCGGCACGTGGGCTGCGCAGGAGGCCGTGCCGGCGGGCCCAGGCCAGATTGTGGGCGCGGGAGGCCGGGGCGGCGGGGTTGGAGCGGGAGGGGAACGGGACGGTGAAGCCGAGGTCCTGCGGCACGGGGCTCTTACCTTCCCGCGTCGTCGTGGCCGTCGCCGTCGCCGTCGTCGCCGGCGGTGTGGCGGGCGGTGACGGTCATGCGCAGGCCCTGGGGGGCGAGGACGAGGCCCGGTTTGGGGCGTACGCGGGTCGTGGGGGTGGGTGTCAGGCGCCAGCGGGCGGTGATGGTGGCGAGTGCCAGGGTCGCTTCGAGGAGGGCGAAGTCGTCGCCCGCGCACTTGCGGGCACCGGCGGCGAAGTGCACGAGGGTGTCGCGTGGGGCCCTGTGTCCGGGCTGAGGGGGCAGCCACCGGTCGGGGTCGAAGCGCTCGGGGCGCGGGTGGACGTCCGGTCGGTGGTGGATGACGTAGGGGCTGTAGACGATGGTGGTTCCTCGCGGGATGGGGTGTCCGGCGAGGCGGGTGGGGCGGGTCGTTTCACGGGTGACGAAGTAGACCGGGGGGTGGGTGCGCAGGGTCTCCTGGACGACGCGGCTCGTCAGGTCCAGGTGTGGCGCGTCCTGGGGTTGTGCCGGTCGACCGCGGAGGACCCGGTCGACTTCGCGATGGAGAGCCCGTTCCACGTGGGGGTGTCGGGCGACGAGGTACAGGGCCCAGGCGAGGAGACAGGCCGTGGTCTCGGTGCCGCCGAAACAGAAGGTGACCATCTGGTCGACGAGTTCGGCGTTGCCGAGGCCCTGGGCCGGATTGTCGGGGTCGCGGGCGGTCAGGAGGGCGGAGAGCACGTCGCCCCGGTCCGTTCCGTCGGCCCGGTGGTCGGCGATGACGTCGGCGAGCGTCGACCGCAGGCGTGCCATGGCCCGTTCGTGACGGCGGTTGCCCAGAACGGGGAGCCGGTCGAGTGCCGGTGGGGTGAGCATGCGTCGGAAGAAGCCCTCTTGGAAGGTGTTGAGGTCGCCCATGATGCGATCGAGGCGGGTGTGGGTGAAGGTGCCGTCGGTGAAGAGGGTCGCCGCCAGGACACGGGAGGTGATGGTTTGCATGTCGTGGAGCACGTCGATCGACCGTCCGCTGTGCCAGGTGTCGGTGACCGAGGTGATCTGGCGGGCCATGGTCCGTCCGTAGCCCGGGAGCCGGGACGGGTGGAAGGCGGGTTGGACGAGCCGGCGTTGTCGGCGGTGGACCGCGTGGGGGCAGGTCGCGACACCGTTTCCGAGGACTTCCCGGGCGCGGTCGACGAGGGCACCGCCTTTGTCGAAGATCGCGTCGTTGACGAGGACCTCGCGGGTGAGGGCCGGGGTGCACACGAGGTAGGCATGTCGCGTTCCGACCCGGATGCGCACGATGTCCTCGGTGACGGGCAGGGTGCGCAGGAACCGCAGGGGGTCGCGGGCGAGGACGAGGGCGTGCCCGATGATCGGCAGGGCGTGGGGGGCGTCGGGGATCGGGGTGGGGGTCCGGGCGGTGTCCATCGCGTCTCGTCTCGGTAGGGGCCGGCCGGTCCGGTGCCGGCGTACGGGAGGCAGGAGCTCCGTCGTGGGCGGGGGCACGCCGGGGTGAGGGCCGTGTACCCGTGGATTTGCCCGCTGCCCGGGGCGGGGAGTGGGGGTGGGGTGGGGAGGTGGGGTGGGCCGTCGGGTCACTCCGCCCCGGCTCCTGTGCGGTACGGCCCTCGGGTGTCCTCGTGAGGCCGGGTCACGGGTCGGGAGCGCCGGGGCAGGGCGTACTCGTCCGGCACCTTGCCCGGCGGGTCGACGGCGTTCGGTGTCGGTCCTCGGGACGGTTGCCGCGTGCCCCGGCACACCGCGGTGGTCGGGAGCCAAGTCTGGGGCCGGACCGCCCGGCGCGCGCAACTCCTCCCGGGGTCACAGCTCGCGCTCCGGGAGCACAGCACGGTCGCTCCGGACGCGCCCCGGCACTCACACCCCGTTCACGCGCCGTAGGCGGACCGGGCCGCTCGACTCGCGCCGCCCTCACGAGCGGTGGGACGCGGGGTCTCAGGGATTGGGCGCGTCTCCGTGCTCGTCGCGGGCGTTGCTCTGTTCCACGGGTTCCATGAGCTGGTCGTGCCACCTCAGCTCGCGCCCTCGGCCCGGGCTTGTCAGGACGATCGTCTTCGCCTCCCCCAGTGCCGTGGGTCCCGCGCCGAGCAGCTCGCGCGTGATCACCACCGCATCGAGCACCTCGACCCGGCGCTCGGTGAGCAGCCGCTGCACGGCCGCCATCCCCTCGTCCCCCGCCAAAACCGGCCGGCACTCGGCGATGAGCGCCTCCAGCCGGGCCGTCCTCTCCGGACGCAGCCCACTGATCGCCATCCCGCTGTTCCTTCCGTCCTCACGCAGCCTGACTCGCGCATACCCCGAGTGACGGGGCTCGGCGTCGAGCCGGTTCCCGCCTGCCCGTGCCTCGATCGGGGGTGGTTGCCGGGACGGCGAGGTGGTGGGTGGTCAGGTGGGTGGTCAGGTGGGTGGGGTGGTGCGGCGGCGGGCGCGGTGGCGGAGGGCGATCACGGCGGTGAGGGTGGCCAGGCCCACGGACCACGCTCCGGTCAGGAACACGCCGGCGCCGGTTTCGGTGGGCTCGGTCGCGTCGGGGTGGGCGTCCCGGGGGCGCGGGGGTGTGCCGGGGTCGGAGGGCGCGGGGCGGGCGGGACGGCGTTCCTGTGTCGGGTCGTCCGCCGGGGCGTTCGGTTGCGTGGTGGGGTCGGGGGCCGTTTCGTCGGGTTCGAGGGGCGGTCGGTCTCCGGCGGGGGTGAACCAGAGGGCGTTGAGGGTGACCGGTCCGTTGAAGACGATGACGTGCGGGGGGTTGGCGTCGGGGTTGCTCGCCGGGACGAACAGCATGAACTCCAGCTCCGAGGCGGCGCCGGTCACCGGTCCCGGCTCGCCCGGGGTGAGCGTGGTCGGGGGGTTCGCGTGGTCCTCGCGGCCGGCGTGGTCCAGGGTGACGGCGAGGGGGTCCTCGGTGAGGGTCAGCCGGTCGCCGGAGGCCAGACGGAACACGCGGGTGCCCCGGCGTGGCAGCGTCGTCTCCACCACCCGTGCCTCCGCCACGCCCGGGCCCGGCGGCGCCTCTTCGACGTGCGCCCCGTCGGCCGCGCGTGCGGCGCCGGCGGGCAGCGCGGAGAGGCAGGAGAACGCCAGGAGGAGACCGAGCGCGCGCCGGGCCTGCCCGTGCCCGGGCAGCCGGGGGCGGGTACGCGGGCGCGCGGGTGGGACGGACGGCCCGGGTCCGTGGGGTGAGGGCATGAGAATGGGGGATCCGCTCGGACGGGGAGGCGGGTCCCGCCCCGATGCGGAGCCCGTACCCGACCAGCCTCGCCGGGTGGCGACGGCACGGGTAGGGGCCAACGGCCCGCACCGCACCTCACATCCCACGCCCCCGGTCCCTGCGACGGGGGTCGTGGGTGGGCCGGCGCGGGGTGGGGGGCGGCGGGTCCGGGAGGGCGGTCAGGAGGGTGGGGGCGGTGGTGAGGTGGGCGAAGAGGCCGTTGTGGCCGGAGAGGATCGCGAGTTCGGCCGTGTGGGCGTGGGGGAAGTAGGAGGCGGTGCAGTCGGTGAGGATCAGGCAGGTGTGGCCGCGGTCGGTGGCTTCGCGGACCGTGCCGCGACGCAGACCTCGGTGGTGACGCCGGTGATCAGCAGGTGCCGGACGCCCGCGCCGTGCGGGATCAGGTCCAGGGCGGTGGCGTGGACGCCGCCTTTGCCGGGTTTGTCGACGACGGGTTCGCCGGGGTGTGGGCGCGGTTCGGGCACGATGTCGTGTCCCGGTTCGCCGCGGACGAGCATGCGGCCGAGTGGGGAGGGGTCGCCGATGCCGTGGCCGGGGCGGCCCCGGTTCCGCTTGGCCGGGGTGAGGTCGGCGAGGTCGGGGGCGTGTCCGTCACGGGTGTGGACGACGAACAGACCGTGTTCGCGTGCCGCGGTCAGGACGCGCAGGGTGGCGGGACACAGCCGCCGGACCACACGTCGCCGGTGATCGTCGTCCGACAGCGGACGCCCCGGCGTCACTCGCCGGTGCCGATGCCGCGCCTCGCACACCAAGGTTGCTCGGCACGGTCACGAGCTCGTCACGAGGAGTCGATGACGGTGGGGGTGTCATCGTAGGACCGTCGGGGTCGCGCGGGTGGGACCCTGGTCCGCGCATTCGGGGACGGTGCCGCATCCTGCCCGGTGGGGGCGTGGGGGGCGTGGGGGGAAAGCACGCCTCGCGTGGGGGCGGCGTCGAGGAGTGGGAAGGTGGGCAGCGGCGGGACGCTGGTGCGGTCCTTCGGGCAGGGGGTCACCGCCGAAATCGGATCGGCCGAATCTCCGGGCGCGGCCGGGGGCCGACGGGATGCCCCGGGACGCGGTCCGGCGGGCCGGGGGCGTCGCGGGCGTGACGGGGGTGGCGGAACGCCTGCTGGGCGACGGCAACCCACGCACCGCCGCCGGCCGGCCGCTGGACGAGCCGGCGCCGGTGTCGGCCCTCGCCGACCTGGGGCCCACCGGCTCTCGCCGGCACCGCACTGGGCCTCGTCCACGGCGGCCTGGCCACCCGTGCCGTGACAGGGGGACGGTGCGAGCCCGACCCACCTGCCCTTCGGCACGGTGGGGGCGATCCTCGCCGTCACCGCGCCGATCGGGGTGACGGCCTCCGTCCTCCCCGCCCGTCGGGCACGTCGGATGCCGGTCGTCGGCGTGCTGCGTGCCCCGCGCGCTACAGGCCGCGGCCGCCGTCCACCGCCACGTGGGTGCCGGTGACCCGGCGGGTGGCGTCGCCGGCGAGCATCGCGACCACCTCGGCGACGTCCTCGGGCAGCGTGAGCCGCCCCAGGGGCGTCGTCGCGGCGACCGCGGCGGCCAACTCCTCCTGTCCGGGGCCGGCGTTGGCGTCGGTGGGCACGAAGCCGGGGGCCACCGTGTTCACGCGGATCCCGTCCGGACCCAGTTCCCGGGCCAGGATCCGGCCCAGTGTGTCCTGCGCGGCCTTGGCCACCGCGATCTCCGCGAGTCCCGGCGTCCCGCCCTCACTCGCCCGCGCCGCGCCGATCAGCACGATCGACCCGCCGCCCCGTGCCCGCATCCCCGGCAGGACGGCGTGACAGCACGTGAGGGTGCACTCCAACTGCACCGAGGTCCGCCGCACGAGGGCGTCCACGGATTCCCGCGATTCCAGGACCGGGCGGCGGCGCACCTCCTCGGTGGCGCCGACCGCGTTGCACACCAGCACGTCGATCACGCCGAGGCCCTCCCGGGTCTCGGCGACCATCCGCTCGACCGCGGCCGGGTCGCCGGCGTCGCCCTGTACCGCGAGGGCCCGTGAGCCCGCCGCCGTGATCCCGGCGGCCACCTCCTCGGCCGCAGCCCGGGCGCGCACGTAGTTCACGGCGACCGCCGCACCGTGCCGGCCCAGGCCCAGGGCCACCGCCGCGCCGATCCCGCGACTGCCGCCCGTCACCAACGCCACCCGACCGTCCAGGATCCCTCGCGCACCGCTCACGTTTCCTCCTCCGACCCTGCGGCCCCCGCCACGATGATCGCCGACGCCCGTCCTCGGCGTCGGGACACCGCGCCGGGGGCCGGTGTCGGTCCGCACCTCAGCCGCGCCGGCCGCGCCTCGACCGGGTCGGTGTGGGTGCCGGCGGAGGGGACTCGTCCCGGTCCCAGAGCACCGCGTCGGGGGGGGAGCCCACGCCCAAGGCGTCGGGGGGAGCGTCCGCGCCAGGGCCGTGCGGGCTTCCGTCCGCAGGGACTTGTGATCGCGGTCGGCGGAGCCTTCACAGCGCGGCCCGACGGGCGAGCCGGCCTCCGGAACGCGAGGACGGGGGCGATGCCGTGGCCGCCGAGGGTGTTCGAGCCGGGGCGGTGCGCGCTGCCGATGCCCCGGGCGCCGAGTCGGCGGATCTCCTCGGCGTCGGGGAAGACGCAGGGGGCGATCCAGGTGCGGGAGGTGGCCCGGCCGACCTCGTCGTGGAGCTCCAGGGGAGCAGGGGGCCAGGGTGATCCGGGTCGGGGCCCCGGGTGCGGGGTCGTGGTGGGCGGCGACGAGGGGTTCGCTGTCGGCGAGGTTCTCGTGCTCTGCCCGGACCACGGGGTCGGGGCGGGCAGGCTGGCGCCGTGGCGGGGCAGGCTCATGGATCCGCGGGTGGGGTGGAGGCGGCAGCCCATCCCACCGTCAAAGAGCCCCGGGTGGTGGGCAGCCGCAGCGGTGCGGGGTGCCCGCGTCGGTGGCGGTCGCCTCGGCGAGGGCGGAGACCTTCCGGGGGTCGTCCGGGTGAGGGGGTCGACGACGCGGATCCGGCCGCGGTACGCAGGGCGGCCGGGCGGCCGGGCGGAGGCTGCGCGCGGCGAGGTCGATCACGAGCGCCGCGGAACGGCTCGTGTCGTGCGCCCCGGTGACGCGGGGGGCCGGCGCCGGCGTCAACGTGCCTGCGGGGTGGTCTCCTTCGGCGCGAGCGGGCGCTCGTGACGGTGTCCGATCGCGGGGAACGGGCCTGCTGCCGCACGCGGTCCGAGGCTTCGGGGCCTCGGGGGCACGGGATCGGCCGATCTCGGGCGGGATCCGGACGATCTTCGTGGTGTGGGCCACGAGGGGTGTCCCGCCGCATACGGTGACCGGTCTGGTGACGGCGGGGAATCGAGAGGTGGGAAGCATGACGTTCACGCGGTGGGAGGGTCGGTCCGTGGTGGTGACCGGCGGGACCCGGGGCATCGGTCACGGAATCGCCGAACTCTTCGCCCGGCAGGGCGCGTCCGTGCTGCTCACCGGGCGGGACGAGGCGGTCGCCCGGAAGGTCGCCGAGGCCCTCGCCGACGACACCGGGGGCCGGGTCCTCGGGCTGGGCGTGGACCTGCGCGATCCGGCCGCCATCGATCGGATGGCGGTGGAGGCCGAGCGGTCGTTCGGCGGGATCGACGTGCTCTGCGCCAATGCCGGGGTGTTCCCCGAGCGCCCGTTGCGCGAGATGACCGCCGAGGACGTCGACGAGGTGCTCGGGGTCAATCTGCGCGGCGGCATCCTCGCCGTGCGCGCGTGCCTGCCGGCGATGGAACGGGCCGGTCGCGGGCGGATCGTGCTCACCTCCTCGATCACCGGCCCCGTCACCGGGTACGCGGGGTGGTCCCATTACGGCGCCAGCAAGGCCGGGCAGCTGGGCTTCCTTCGGGGGGCGGCCCTCGAACTCGCCCCGTTCGGCATCACCGTGAACGCTGTCCTGCCCGGCAACGTCGTCACCGAGGGCCTTACGGCCCTGGGCCAGGAGTACCTCGACGCAATGGCCGCCTCCGTGCCCCTGGGTCGGCTCGGGACCCCTTCGGACATCGCTCACGCGGCGCTGTTCCTGGCCTCCGACGAGGCCGGGTTCATCACGGGGCAGACCATCACGGTGGACGGCGGGCAGGTGCTGCCCGAGTCCCTCGACGCCTTCGGCAGCGCACCCAAGGCGTGAGCCCAGGTGGCGGGTCCGGGGTCGTCACCGGGGCCAGGCCCGCGCCAGGGTGTCGCGCAGCGCCTCCAGCGCGGGTGCCCCCAAGCGGCGCTCCAGGTCCTCCTCCAGTTCGCGGAGGACGCCCGTCGCCACCTCGTGGCGCCGTCGGCCCGCGTCGGTCAGTGCGATGAGGGTGCTGCGCGGGAACCCGGGGCCCGGGGTGCTGACGACCAGGCCCTCGTCGAGGAGTTGTCCGACGGCGCGGTGCATCGTCTGGCGTGTGACGCCGGCGAGGCGGGCCAGTTCGGCGACGTTCAGGGCCGCGTCGCCGCCCAGGTGGGCGAGCACCATCGCGTGCGCGGGCGTGATCGGGTCCACGCCCGCGGCCGCCAAGCGCACCGGCAACTCCTCGGAGAGTCGGCGGACACCGCGTTGCAGGAGTGCGAGGAGCGGCAGGTCCGCGTCGAACCGCCCGTGAACGTCCATGCCTTGCGGCCCTCTCCCTCGGCGGATAACGTCTTGTGTCAGCTTAGCTGACACAAGGGAGGGTGTGATGGGCGTGATCCACCGTGACCTCGATGTCCTCGTCGTGGGTGCCGGACCGGTCGGGCTCACGGCGGCCCTGGCGCTCGCGCGGTCGGGCGTCTCCGTGCGCCTGGTGGACGCCGCGTCCGGCCCGGCCGCCACCAGCCGCGCCCTCGGCACGCACGCCCGCACCCTGGAGGTCTACGACCAGCTCGACGTCCTCGGCGACATCGCCCCGCACGGCACGAGGGTCAACGCCTTCGTCCGCCACCGCGACGACGGCGCGCACCGGGCCGACTTCGACTTCGGGGACCTGCCGACCCGGTTCCCGTACATGTTCAACGTCGAGCAGGTGCACGGAGCGCGTGCTGCGCGGACACGCCGCCGCCGCGGGGGTCGCGGTGGAGTGGCGCACGGCGCTGACCTCGTTCGAGCAGGACGGGGAGTCCGTCACGGCGGAGTTGAGCGTCGGCGAGGGGTCCGGCGCGCGGCGGGAGACGGTGCGCGCCCGGTACCTGTGGGGGTGCGACGGCGGGCACTCCACCGTCCGCAAGGCCCTCGGTCTGCCGCTGACCGGTCACACCGCCCGGACCTGGCTGATCGCCGACGCCCTCGTGCGCACCGATCTGGACCGGGACGCCGTGCACTGGACCTTCCACGACACCGGTTCGCTGATGCTGTTCCCGTTCCCCGACCCCGGGAAGTGGCGGCTGTTGGACATGAGCGGCGACGGGGACCCGACGGATCCGGGGCGGGTCGCGCGGCGGTTCGGCGACCGCTTGTCCCGGGCCCTGGGGCGGGCCACGGCGGTCGCGGACCCCACGTGGGTGTCGCGGTTCACCATCCAGCAGCGCGCGGTCCCCGCGATGAGGGTGGGGCGGTGCTTCGTCTCGGGGGACGCCGCCCACGTCCACTCCCCCGCGTCCGGCCAGGGCCTCAACACGGGGATCCAGGACGCCTACAACCTGGCGTGGAAACTGTCCATGGTCCTGCGCGGCCACGCAGCCGCCGCGCTGCTCGACACCTACGACGCCGAGCGCGTGCCCGTCGGCCGGGCGCTGCTCGCCTCCACGGCGGAGGTCATGGACAAGACCGCGTCCCGTGCCGCCGACGGGGCCGATCCGGCCGCCGAGCGCGAGTTCACGCGTCGGCTCATCGCGAACATGTCGGGCCTGGAGATCGGATACCCCGACAGCCCCCTGACCCTGTCCGGGGAGGTGCCGGGACCGAGTCCGCGACCCGGCCGGCGCCTCCCGCAGGTCTCCGCCGGCGACGCCCACTCCCCAGGGTGGACGGCCCTGCGCGCCCGTCTCAGGACCCCGGTGTGGCACCTGCTCCGGTTCACCGGGAGCGGGCCCGCCGGCGAGGAGGAGCGGAGCGCCTCGTCGCGTCCCGTGCTGCCCTGGCTGGACGAGGTCGGGATCGGCCGGCGCCGCCCGGCCCGGGGCACCCCTGACGTCTGGGACCTCGACGGCCGGGTCCACGAGTCCCTGGCGGCGACCGAGGGCGACTGGATCCTCGTGCGCCCCGACGGGTACGTCAGCGCCCGGGGTGGCGGGGAGGCCGGACTGCGGGCCGCTCTCGACCGCCTGGCCCCCTTGCTGCCGACCCCGCGGTGACGCCACCTCCGAACATCCACCACACGAGAGCGGGGCGAGCGATGGACACGACACACCTCCCGAGCAACTGGGGGCGATGGGGGCAGGAGGATCAACGGGGCACGCTGAACCTCGTCGACGAGGCGGCCGGGCGGCGGGCCGCGGCCGAGGTGCGTGAGGGACGGCACGTCAGTCTGGCCCGCCGGGTGCGGCCGGTGCAGTTGACGACCGGACAGGGTCCCGTAGGCGGCCCCGCCACGATGCCCGCGGCCGTGCTCCAGACCATGAACTTCGGCGGCGTGCGGCCGCGGGCGATGACGGACAGCCTCCTCGTCAACACCCACAACGCGGGCCTGACCCACCTGGACGCCGTCTCCCACATGCCCGTCGACGGGCACGTCTACCCCGGCACGCCGTTGGAGCTCGCGGTGACCCCGACCGGTGTGCGGCACGGTTCGGCCGATCCGTTCGGCGACGGCGTCGTCACCCGGGCGGTGCTCCTGGACCTCGCGCCCCACGGGCGGCGTCTCCCCGCCGACCGGCGCGTCGGCGCCGACGACCTCGACGCCGCCCTCCGACGGACGGGCACCACGCTGACGCCCGGCGACGCCGTCGTCGTACGCGGGGGCTGGGACACCGACCTGCCGCTCGACCGGCCCGTGCCCGGCCTGGACCTCACGGCAGTGGGGTGGCTCGACGAACAGGGCGTGAGCGTGTACGTCGGGGACATCGGTGACGCCCGTCCTGCGGAGTTCCCCCTGCCGGTGCACCAGGTGGCCCTCGCCCGGCTGGGTCTGCCCCTGGTGGACGCCGCGGATCTCGAAGCGGCGGCCCGGTTGTGCGAGGCATCCGGCCGTTGGAGCTTCATGCTCGTCCTGGCGCCGCCGCGCATCACGGGCACCACCGGGCTCGTCGTCAACCCGATCGCCGTCTTCTGAACGGTGCGGAGGGTCCGGCCGTGTCCTCGGCCGGCGGGAACTCGCCTTGCCGGAATGGCCCGTTCGGCCCGGCGGAACCCCTCGACCACAAGGTGACCCCGGGCACCCGGGACCCTGCCCGGAGCCCGGCCCGGACGGTCCGCCGGCGGCGCGGAGGGCGGTCCGGGGTGGTGGCCTCGGTCCCGGCCGCACGACCGGCTCCGCCTACCCGTGGCAGGCCGGCAGGAACTCGATGCCCTCCGGTATTCCGTACTCGACCACCGCGAGATAGGCCCGGGGGATGTTGCACCCGACCTCGGTCCACTGGTACGCGATCACGCTCCACACCACGAACGCGAGCACCAGGATCGTGCGCCAAGTCTTCGCCATGGGTGCACCGTCCCCACCTCACCGGCGGACGACACGCTTCCGGCCCGGGGCGCCGCTCGGCACCGGACGTGCCGCGTCGGCGCGTGCGGCGCGGCGCCCGCCACGAGGTCGCGGTTCGTGGCGGGCCGGCACCGGAAACGGTGGGGCGTCAGGCGCGGGAGCGTCGGCCGCCGGTGATGACGCGGTAGAGGATCAGGAGGATGACGGAGCCGATGATGGCGGCGATCCAGGTGGAGAGGTCGAAGAAGCCGTCGATCGAGTCGACGCCGAATATGACCTTGCCGAGCCAGCCGCCGAGCAGACCGCCCGCGATACCGATCAGCGTGGTGATGATGATGCCGCCCGGGTCCCTGCCCGGCATCAGCGCCTTCGCGATGAGTCCGGCGAACAGTCCGATGAGGATCCACGCGATGATGCCCATGAAGGTCTCCTACCTGGTTGGATAAAGCCGGTGTCAGTGCTTCGTCTGCACCGATCGGAGAGCTTCAAACGTCGGAGGTGGCCTCCTCCCGAAACCGCGTCACCGCGCACGGGCGCGTCAGGCGGTGCGGACGGTGAGGCCGGCGGTTTCCAGCGCGTCGACCTCGTCGGCCGGGGCCGTGGTGTCCGTGACGAGGGTGTGCAGGAGGGCCGAGGGGCCCACGTGGGCGTGGGCGGTGCGGCCCAGCTTGGCGCCGTCGGCGGCCACGAGGGTCCGGCGCGAGCCGGAGATGGCCGCCTTCTTGACCGCGGCGTCGTCGAGGTCGTAGGCGGTGAGGCCGTCGGCGGCGCTCAGCCCGCAGCAGCCGATGACGGCGGTGTCGAAGCGCAGGGCCGCCAGGGAGGCGAGGGTGAGGGGCCCGATGAGGGCGCCTTCCGCCGCGCGGGGCTGCCCGCCGGGCACGATCAGGGTGGCGGGTCCGGCCTGTTCGGCGAACAGGTGGACGGCCTGCAGGGACAGGGGCATCACGGTGACGGGCCGTTCGCGCAGGAGACGCGCGATCTCCAGGCACGTGGTGCCGCTGTCCAGCAGCACGCTCTCACCGTCGGCGATCAGCGCGTTCACCCGGTCCGCGATGCGGCGCTTGGCGTCGACGGCCTCGCGCGCCCGCAGCGCGAAGGGCGGCTCCTGCCCCCGCAGGAGCAGGGTGCGGGCGCCGCCGCGGACGCGCTCCAGGACTCCCTGCGCGGCCAGGGCGTCGAGGTCGCGCCGGATGGTCATCTCCGACGCGCCCGTCAGCCCCGCGAGCTCCTGGACCGTGGCGCCGCCGGAGTCCCGGACTGCCTTCGCGATCAACCCGTGGCGGTCTGCGTTGTTCATGTCGCGATTGAACACCACGCGGAAACGAACATGCAAGATGTTCATTAACGAGCTCATCGAACACAAGGGATGTTCGCTATGATGTTTGTGGGTGGCCTGGGCTCGCGCTCGGCGACCACACACGCCCACACACTCGAACGGGAGACCCCCAGATGACGACCTCGCCTCGCCCCACCCCGCTGCCCCGCGTCCGCGCCTCCGTCGCCGCGGCGGCCGCGTGGTTCTTCGCCACCGGCCTTGCTCTGGCCCCCCGCGACCTCCTCACCCCCACCACCCACACCTGCACCTGCGCGACACCTCGCGGCTGAACACCCGACGCGCCGTGTCGGTGCCGGCTATCCGAGCCAGACGATGTTGAGCACCGTGAGCCGGCGCATCGGCCTGTTGACCCAGTAGGTGAGGGTGAGGAGGCCGGCGGAGACGTAGCGGACGTCCTCGCCCTCGGAGTCGTCCGCGTTCCACGGACCGAAGCGCCAGGGGTCGCGGGCCGCGGTGTCCAGGAGGTCCCAGACCGTGTCCTCGACGTGTTCGGGCACGGTCGCGAGGGTCTTGGCCGCTGCCGAGGCGAATCGCACCGCGTAGGGGGTGTCGGTCATCGGCGTCGTCCGCGGAGTTCCGCCATGTCGACCGTGTCCACGCTGTCGTCGCACTCCGAGGCCAGGAACGCGTCCACGGCGGGGGCGTGGGCCAGGCGGCCCTGCCATTCCCGCACCACGTCGTAGAGGAGGCCGAGGGTGAAGGTGCGGCGGGATTCCTCCAGCGCGGCGGCCCAGTCCCGCTCGAACCTCGGCACCCACGCCTCGGCCCGTCGATCCGCGCGCAACGCGGCCAGCAACTCGCCCGGGGCACCGGGGGCCGGACCGACGGACGGCAGGGGAAGGTACTCGGGCTGGGCGCTCATCGGCTCCTCCAGAAGGGCTTCTCGGCATCACGGTAGCCGACCGGGGGCCGCCGGCAGGCGGCTCGTGGCGGGCCAGCCGCACCGTCGTCAGGAGAAACGGTCCTGTGCCGGCCGGCCCGCATGTCGGCTTGTCGGCACGGAGCGCGGCGGGTACACATCTCCCCACGGGTCATCGCATCCATCGATCGCCCCGTCCTTCCCGCGACAGACGCACCCCCGTTCCCGAGAGCGCCGGGGGTCCCTCCCCACCGCGCGAGCGCCCCATCACGCCGTCACCGGCACAGCCGGCGACGCCGACGGGCCCTTCGTCCAGCACCGGGAGTGTCACGTGGCCTCGTACCCCCGCCGTCCGATCCGGCGAGGACCGCCCGCGCGCGCCCGGCGCACGACCGTTCCCCTCACGCGACGGAAACTCACCATGCCCCCACCACCCGAGGTCACGTACCGCGCCTGGAGACCCTCCGACGTTCCGGGGATGATCACGGCGGTCGACCTGATGTCCCCGGAAAGCGTGTACTGGCGCCTGGGAATCGGCGCCCCGCGCCTGCCGATCTCGTACTTCCGCGAGGTCCTCGACCGCGCCCCGGAGGAATGGAACGCGGTCCTGGCCGAGTCCCGCGAGGAGATCGTCGCCTGGGCCGAATACGCGCGGCTCGCCCCGGGCCACCCGCACGCCGACGTCGCCGTGATCGTCACGGACCCGTTCCAGAGACGGGGCGTCGCCTCACGACTCCTGCGGAAGTTACGCCCCTTGGCCCTCCGTGACGGGGTGCGGTGTTTCCAGGCGAGGATCAACAGTGCGAACAGGCCCGCCCTGCGGACGCTGGAATCGGTCCTCCCCTCGGCCACGCCGGTCGAACGCCGCCACGACGAGGTGGAGTTCCTGATCGACCTGTCCGCGTTCCCGTGACCTGGGAGGGTTCAGTCCTGGCGGGCGAAGCGGTGTGCGGCCCAGGTCAGGGCCGCGAGGCCGACGGTGAGGAGCACGGCGGCCTCCAGCGGCGGAGAGGGCTGCCGGCCGAACCACTCGATGCCGGGGGCCGCGTGCTCGGGGACCCGGTGGCTGATGGTACGGCGCAGGAGGTCCACCCCGTGCGCGAGCGGGTTGACCGCGGCCGTCGCCCGGGCCCAGCCCGGCAGGTTCTCCACCGGGAAGAACCCGCCCGACAGGAAGAGCAGGGGCATCATCACGACGCCGAGCAGGACGTGGAAGACCTCGGGCCGGCGCAGGGTGACGGCGAGCGCCACGGACAGGGAGGTGAGGGTGAAGGAGACGAGGAGCAGGCCGCCGAACAGCGAGGCGAGCAGCACGGGGTCGTAGGGCAGGCCGACCGCCCCGCACAGGGAGAGCAGCACGCCGCCTTGCAGGGCCGCGACGGCGGTGCCCCCGGCGCAGTTCCCCAGCAGGAGGGTGGTGCGCCCGACCGGGGCCATCAGCAGTTCGCGCAGGTAGCCGCTCTGCCGGTCGATGATCAGGCGGACGCCGACCATGACGGCCGGGGTCTGGACGGTCATCATGAGGATGCCGGGGAAGAGGTAGGTCTGGTATCCCGTGCCCAGGGCGGAGGCCGGCACCAGGGCGGCCATGCCGCCGCCGAGGACGAACAGGTACAGCACCGGTTGGAGCAGGACCAGCGCCGTGTGCGCGGGTTGGCCGACCATGCGGCTGAGGTCCCGGTGGACCAGGGCGTGCACGGCGCGCAGTTCCCGTCGCACCCGGGTCGCCTCCCGCACGTCGGAGGCGGGGGCGGGGGCGCGGGTCGTGGGTGTGCTCACCGGGACCCTCCTCGGGGGTGTCGCGCGGTGTCGATGCTGCGCCCGGTGTGGTGGAAGAAGACGTCGTCGAGGGTCGGGCCGGCCACGGAGGCGGCCCGTACCGCGATCCCGTCCGTCTCCAGGGCGGCGCAGAGGCGGGGGATCCAGGTGCTGCCGTCGGGGACGTGCAGGCGGAGGCCGTCGGCGTCGGTGGTGAGGGGGGTGCCCGGTGGGGTGATGCGTTCGACGATCCGGTGCGCGGCGCCGTCGTCGTCGGTGCGCAGCGTCACGCGGTCGTCCTTGATGCCGGCCTTCAGTTCGGAGGCGGTGCCGTGGGCGACCAGCCGTCCGGAGTCGATGACGGCGAGGCGGTCGCAGTTCTCCGCCTCCTCCAGGTAGTGGGTGGTGACGAAGAGGGTGGTGCCGTGCTCTTCCCGCAGGGTGCGCAGGTGGTCCCAGACCTGGGCGCGGGCGTGCGGGTCGAGTCCGGTGGTCGGTTCGTCGAGGAAGAGGATCGTGGGTTCGTGGAGGAGGCCGCGGGCGAGTTCCAGCCGGCGGCGCATGCCGCCCGAGAGGGTCCGCACGGGGTGTCGGCGGCGGTCGGTGAGGGCCACGACCTCAAGGGTTTCGGCGACTCGGCGGCGGCCGTGGCGGCGGCTCATGCCGTAGAGGCGGGTGTGGATGTACAGGTTCTGTTCGGCCGTCAGGTCGGGGTCGAGGGCGCTGTGCTGGAAGAGCATGCCGACGTGGCGGCGGACCCGGTCGGGGTGTTCGCGCACGTCGGCGCCGGCGACGAGGGCGTGTCCGGAGGTGGGGCGGGTGAGGGCGCAGAGCATGGCGATGGTGGTGGACTTGCCGGCGCCGTTGGGGCCGAGGAAGGCGAAGGTCTCGCCTCGGTGGACGGCGAGGTCGATGCCGTGGACGGCGTGGGTGGTGGTGCCGTCGGGGCCCGGGTAGCTCTTGGCCAGGGCGTGGGTGGTGATGGCGGGGTCGGCGGCGGGCCGGGGTGCGGGGGCGGTGTCGAGGAGGCGGGTCGCGGGGCGGGGGTCGTGCCCGGGGCGGGGCGGCATGGGCGGGTCCCTTTCTGCGGGGGGGGTCCCGCCGGTGGGCGTACGGGGCGCACTCCGGCCGGTGACCGCGCGGGGGCGGTCACCGGCCGGAGCCGACGTGGTCCGTTCCTCGTGGTTCCCGGCCCCGGTGGGGCGGGTCACGGGGCGGACCTACGGGATCAGGCGCAGCTGATGCCGATACAGACGGTGTTGAGGAGGGTCAGGAGGCCGGCGCACTCGCAGGTCCCGCCGAACGCGACCGCGTCGGTGGCGATCGGGTCGGTCTCCGGGAGGGCGTGCAGCTGGGTCAGGAGGTCGAAGTCGGTGTTCTCCATGGCGTTCTCCGTTTCTCGGGGGTGGTGGCGGCGGTGGGCCCGCCGCTCGACCCGGCTACCGGAACATCCAGTGCCGGGGGTCTGGGTGGTGGATCCGCGAGAGGAAGGCGAGGATGCCGGCGGATCCGTCGCTCCAGCTCGTCGAGACGTCCCCGTATTCGTTGGGGAAGACGACGTGGCCTTCGCGTTCGGCGCGTTCGGCGAGGATGAGGCGGGCCAGGTCCTCGGCCGCCGTGTGGTGGGCGGGGTCGCCGGTGGCGGCCGCCAGGTCGAGGAGGAAGTCCCCGTTCCCGGCGAGGCCGTGGCATTGGGTGAGGGGGGCGCGGGAGGCCCGTTCGACGACGGCGCGGGCGGCGTGGCGGGCGAGGTCGCCGAAGCGGTCGTCGCCGGTGGCCTGCCAGAGGCGGATCAGGAAGGAGCCGATGCCGGCCGAGCCGTGGCACCAGTAGGCGGCGGTGGCGGGGTCGCCGGACTGCGCGGGCCAGTGCGCGGCCCCGTCGATCATCAGGACGTCGGCGAGGAGGGTCTCGCCGGCCGCGACGGCGAGGTCGAGGTGTTCGCGACGGTGGGAGACGGCCCGGGCCGCGAGGAGGAAGGTGCCGATGCCGGCGGTGCCGTGGGCGTAGCCGAGGTAGCGCTTGTCGGCGGCGGCGGACAGCGCTTCGGCGGGGACGGGCCAGCCGACGGAGGGGCCGTCGCGACGGGCGCCGGCCGCGAGCCGGTCGGCGCGGTCCTCGACGAGACGGGCCAGGCGGGGGTCTCCGGTGCGTCGCCACAGGTGGGCGGCGGCGAGTCCGCTGCCGGCGTGGCCGTGGGTGATGTCGTGGTGGACGGTGTCCTCTTGGGGGGCGAGGGCCAGGGCGAGGGCGTGGGCGGTCAGGGCGGTGTCGTCGAGGGCCCGGCCGGCGTCGTGGAGGGCCCATGCGGTGCCGAGGCCGCCGAAGTGCAGTCCGGGGCGGATGGAGCGGGTGTCGGTGCGGGCCGCGATCCAGTGGGCGGCGGTCGAGACGGTCTTGGCCAGGCGGGGGTCGTCGGTGCGTTCGAGTCGTCGGGTCAGGACCGCGAGGACCCCGGCGGCGCCCTGTTGGACGGTGGTGGGGTCGGTTTCGCCCACCGCCGTGGAGACGGGCCAGAGCCGGTGCTCGTCCGTGGGGTCCATCGAGTCGACGAGGTGCTCGACGATGCCGGCGATCGTGGCGTCGACGGCGTCGCGGATCGGGGTGCGCGGCGGGGTGTGGCGGGGGCTCGTGGTCGGGGCGGGGTGGGCTCGGTCCGCGGGGCGCAGGGCCCGGCGGGCCTCGGCCGGCCCGTGGCGGCGGGTCGGGTCGTCCCGCATCAGTGCGAGGACGGTGTCGGCGAAGGCTTCGGGGAGGGCGAGGGCCTCGTGGCAGGCGTGCAGCCAGTCGGCGAGGCGGTGTTCGGGGCCGCGCCGGTCGGCGGGGCGTTCGGGCAGGAACTGGGGGACCTTGCCGGTGAGGGTGAAGCAGAGGGCGGCGCCGAGGCTGTAGTGGTCGGCGCTCGGTGCGACGGGGGCGAGGTCGAGGCGTTCGGGGGCGCTGAAGCCGGGGGTGCCCACGGTGGTGGGGCGGGCCTCGTCGCCGGTGAGGACGGCGAGCTCCAGGTCGATGAGGCGGAGTTCGCCGTCGGGGCGGACCATGATGTTGGCGGGGGTGAGGTCGCGCAGGACACAGCCCCGGGCGTGGGCGGCCGCGAGCAGGTCGACGAGGCGTCGGGCGTGGGCCAGGGCGTCCTGGCGGTAGCGGGCGGCGCCGACGTCACGGAAGTGTTCGGCGACCCAGGTGCGCAGGGTGACGCCGGGTATCTCCTCCTCGGCCAGGAAGAGGTGTCCGGCGTGTTCGAAGACGGCGAGGAGCGCGGGGGCGAGGTCCGTGCCCCCGAGCCTCTCCAGGGTGCGGGCCTCGGCGCGCAGGCCGTCGCGCACGTCGCGGCCGTCGGCGTCGGCCTCGACGTGGGGTCGGGCCTCTTTGACGATGACGGGGGCGCCGGTGGTGAGGTCGGTGCCGCGGTAGACGCCGCCCTTGTTGGTGTGCCGGATGGCCTCCTTGACGGCGAACCGGCCGCCGAGCACCACCGACCGGTTCGCCGCTCCGTCCGGGCGGGCGGGCGGCGCGGGGGTGGCAGTGGTGTCGGGGAAGGGGCTGCGGGCCCAGGCGGGCGGGGCGTACTGTCCGGTGCGCTTGTCCTCGACGGGGTTGCCGTCGGGGTCCTCGATGTACCACACCAGCAGGCCGTCCTCGGAGAGCCTGCGGCGGCCCACGAAGGCGCCGTAGCGGTAGTGGACGAGGCTGTCGGGGGTGTAGGGCCGGTCGGAGAGGATGCGGGGTCCGGGCAGGCCGGTGGTCGTCTCGTGCAGTTCGCGGGCGATGCGGGCGGCGTCCTCGTCGGTGCGCGGGTAGACGGTGATGAACTTGCCCGAGCCGCCGCGCGGCGCGGCGCGGGAGTTGAGGACGCCGACCCGTTCGGCGGAACGGGCGAATTTGAACGGCGACCGGTCGCGCAGGAGGACGTCCAGGGCCCTGACGAGGACCTCGGGGGCGGACGCGGGCGTCGCGGACACGTGTAACTTCCACCCTTGCGCCCGCGGTGGTACGGACGGGAGAGCGAGTCGGCACCAGGTCTCGTCCGTGTCGGTGGTCCACCGTGCCGGGTCCTCGGTGCGTTCCAGGGCCCGGCGCAGCAGGTCCTCGAAGTCCGCTCCGGTCGCGTGCTGGGGCATGCCTGCCTCTCTTTGCGGTGGACGGGGCACCGGTCGACGCGCCGGTTCGGCGGGGGTGCGTCAGGGCGCTCGTGTGGTGTGGGTGCGGCGAAGCGGAACGCTGTGGAGCGAGGTGCCGGGATGGCCCCGTGGGTGCGGCGTCGCATTGCGCGTTCGCGTCGCGTCACGGCCGGGAGCGGACGTGCATCGGACGGGGCGAAGGCGTTGGGCGTACCGCGGGGGAGAATCGTTTCTCGGGCCGGATACGGGCACTTCCGGTCCGCCGCTTACGTTCACCAGCTTTCCGCTCACGGGGTGGTCAGTAAAGAGCCGGATTCGGCCAGGGAAGCGCCGGGGCTTGTTCGAGTGCGTGTCACGGGCGCCGATGGATCACGGCCGGGTCGTTGAGCTGCGGGAGATGACGGTGCTTCAACGTTCACTCGTTTCGGAGGTTGGCCGAAGGCTCGACCCAAGGCGAGTTGCGGCCCCCTCGACCCCCACCCGTGACACGTGATTCGAAAACCCGATTGGCGCGTTCTCGAATACCGTTCACATTCGGCCATGTCGACCTCGGCGTCGAATTCCCCCGTTCCTCGGCCGTCCCGGGAGTACCACGGGACACCCACCCGGACCGTCCCGCCCGAACCGCGGGTACTGCCGCGCGGCCCCTGAAACCCGTGGTGGTGGCCCGGTCCCTGGTGCGGGCGCCGGTGCGCCGGCACGCGGGCGCGTCCGCCGGACCGGCGGCCCGTGCGGCCGGCCGAATCCACCCGGGCGGGGCGGCGGCGTGCCGCGCCGGCGAGTTTCGTACGTTCGGTGCGGTGTCGCCGGCTCGTCCGTACGCCTCATTTCCGTCCGAGGGCGCGGCCCTTTCGTTTCTCATATCGCCACCGGCTGTTCGGACTCGGCCTTGTCGCGGGAGTCGCGGCGTACGCCGGCGCGCCGGAATCGGGCACCGGCGCGTTTCCGGGCGCGATGAGGAATTTCTCCGACGGATGCCCGTAATTTCCCCGACCCCGATTTTCCCGACCCCGATTTTCCGCCGGCGTGCGCCCGGTGTGACCGATCCCCATTCTCCGGGCAGGGCGCGCGGGCCCGCGAGGGAACACCACCGACCCCGCCCGCGCCCTCGACGCCCCCGCCCTCACAGGCGTATCGAGGCCGCGACGGGCAGGTGGTCACTGCCGGTGCGGGGCAGGGTCCAGGCCGAGACCGGCTCGGCTCCTTGGACGAAGATCTGGTCGATCCGGACCACCGGCGCCGCCGCCGGCCAGCTGAACCCGAAGCCGGCTCCCGCGACCAGTTGCGCGGAGCGCATGCGCGAGGCGATGGGGGCCAGGCCCCGGTCGTCGGTGGTGCCGTTGAAGTCGCCCATCACGATCCTGCGCGCCTCCGGCGCCCCGTCCACCGCCCGCGCGAGCCGGCCGATCGCGGCGTCGCGGTCGCGCGTGGTGAAGCCCTCCGCCGCGCGCACCCGGACCGACGGGAGGTGGGCGACGAAGACCGCGACGGGCCCTTCGGGCGTGCGGACCGTCGCCCGCAGCGCGCGCGTCCAGGCCATGATGGCGACCGGTCGGACCTCGGTCAGCGGCATTCTGCTCCAGATCCCGACCGTCCCCTCGACCCGGTGGTAGGGGTAGGCGGCGTTCATCCCCCGCTCGTAGGCCGGGATGTGCGCGGGGACCAGTTTCTCCAGTCCGATCACGTCGGCGCCCGACGCGACCAGGGCGCGGGCCGTTCCGTCCGGGTCGGGGTTGTCGTCGTCCACGTTGTGGCTCACCACGCGCAACCCGCCCCCCGTGCCCCGCTTGTCGTGGAGCTGCCCGCCGAACAGGCAGGCCCACACCGTGGCGGGCAGGAGCACGGCGATCAGCGCGAGGGGGGAGCGGCGCAGCAGGGCGAGCAGGGCCAGTAGCGCGATGGGGAGCCAGGCCCAGGGCAGGAAGCTCTCCACCAGGCCGAGCAGCCGGCCGGGCCCGTTCGGCATCCGCCCGTGCCACAGCAGCACCGCCGCGCATACGGCGGCGATCGCCGTCAGGACCCGACCGCGCCGTGGGATGCGGCCCGTTCCGCGGCCGCCGGGGCCCGAGGTACGGGGCTCGGGGGTTCGGATCCCGGTCACGGCGTGCCCTCCGCAGTGGCCGCGAGACCGGCGCGGACGGCCGTGAGCAGTCGTCCGCTGCCCTCCACGGCGGCGTGGAGGCCGTCGGCGGCGGAGATCCCCGCCTTCTGGTGCAGGACCACACCCAGGATGAGCGGGCCGCCCCCGTCCGGTCGGGTCCGGGCCGCCCACAGGAGATTGCCGCCCGCCGGTGTCGTCGACCCCGTCTTGATGCCGACGACTCCCGGCGTCTCCAGCAGGGAGTTGCTGTTGACGACCGGCCCGGTCACGCCCGGTACCGTCGTGCGGCGGGTGGCGACGATCTCGCGGAACACCTCGTCCCGCATCGCCTCGCGGGCCAGGCGCAGCTGGTCCTCGGCGGTGCTGACCGTCGCCTCCTCGATGCCGCTGGGGCACGTGTAGGTGGTGCGGGTCATGCCCAGCCTCGCCGCCGCCTCGTTCATCCGCCGCACGAAGCCCCGCTCGTCGCCCGCGTCCCAGCGGGCGAGCAGCCGCGCGATGTTGTTGCCGGAGGGCAGCAGGAGCAGGGTGAGCAGTTGGCGTTCCGTGTAGGCGTGCCCCGCCTGGACCGGTGCGGTGGACTCGGTGGTCGAACGGGCCTCGTCGGCGGCCCGTCGGTCGGCGACGATCGCCGGGCCCTCCGCCCCGGGCCGCAGCGGGTGGTCGCGCAGGATGACGTACGCGGTCATCACCTTGGTGACGCTGGCGATCGGGACGGGTGTCCCGTCCCCGTGCGCGCCGAGGGGGCCCACTCCCTCCACCTCGACGCCCGCCTGCCCCTCCGCGGGCCAGGGCAGGGACGCGGCGAAAGCCGGTGTGGGGGGCGCGGGCGCCGGGGAGGCGGCGACGGGCACGACGGCCGACGGGGCCGGGGACCCCGTGCCGGACGGATGCCCTCCGAAGAGGAGGAGGATTCCGCAGCCGGCGACGGAAAGGAGGACGGCGGTCACGCGGACGGCGGGCCCGCGCCGGAACCAGGCCACGGCGACCGGTGGGGCGGGGCGATGGCGGGGCGTCACAGAACGGCCTCCGAGGGGGGGAGAACAACGGCTCCCTCACCCTTCCGGGGTCGCATGTCGGGACAATGCGCGCAATGTCACCGTTGGCGCTTGATCGTATTGCGATGGTGTATCGGCCGACCCTCCCCCCGCACGCGTCGCCCGGCTCTCGAATCGCCTCCGGGGCCGGGTCGCGTGGCCGGTAGGAGCGGGCCGGTTGTGGCTTGTCACGCTCTGGTGGCGTTCGTCCGCCCACCTGAACAATGAGGGCCGTCGACGATGGATCATGTGGCCCGGGGACGGGCGGGAGAGGCGGCGGTCATGGCTCGGAGAACCTGGGGCACGGCGTTGGCGGCGATGGGCCTGGCCGCGACCGGGCTGGTGGGGACGGCGAGTCCGGCCTCGGCCGGGGTGATCGACGTGGAGTGCGTGGGGACGTTCGGTCGCTCGTTCTCCCCGGGGCTCTCCCCCGCCACCCAGCCGACGCTGGTCACCAACACCAGCACCTACTCCACCTGCCTGACCGGGGCGAGCGGCACCGGCGTCGACGCCGGCACCTTCGACCTGAGCTGCGTCCCGGTCACCGCCGGCCCGCCGGCGATCGAGACGATCGGCTGGAACGACGCCCAGGGGTCGAGTTCCACGATCTCGTGGAGCGCCCCCACGGCCGTCGGTCAGACCGTGGTCCTGACCGGCCGGGTAACCTCCGGCCTGTACGCCGGGGACACCGCCACCAAGATCACCTCGGGCGTCAGCTACCTGGGCTCTCTGCCGGGCTGCCTCTTGGGCGTCCCCGTGACCACCGGCACCGGCTTGGTCGACAGCCTCCTGCTCACCGGCTGACCCCGCGTCCGGCGGCCGGACCACCGGAGGTACAGGCCGATCAGGAGGGACAGCCACATCGCGGCGAAGAGCCACCCCCCGATCACGTCGCCGACCCAGTGGACGCCGAGCTCGACGCGGGTGAGACCGACGGCCGCGCCCCACAGGGCGATCGCGGCGACCGCCGCGCGGGGCGGGCGGTCGCCGCGCAGGGACAACGCCGCCACGAGAAGCCCGGCGGTCATCGCCGCCGTGGCCGCGTGGCCGGAGGGGAAGGCCCAGCCGGAGGCCCGCGTGGCCCAGTCGCCGATCGGGGGGCGGGCGCGGCCCACTCCCGTCATGACCGCGTACCGCACGGCCTGTCCGGCTCCCAGGGCCGACAGGAGCAACGCCGCCGTCACCGCGCCCCCGCGCGGGGTGCGGCCCGCGACCAGGCCGCCCGCCAGGAGCAGCAGGTAGGGCAGGACCCCGGTCCCGGTGTCCGTCAACGCCCGCGCCACCACCACGACGGCGGGCGGACGGTGCTCCACCGACCAGCGGTGCGCCACGGCCTCGCCGGGCAGGAGCCGGCCCTGCGCCCGCACCACCCACAGCGTCAGGAGCGAGAACAGCGCGCCGGCGATGAGCGCGGACCACCACGCGGCCCCGAGCACGAGCGCGGGGCGGCGCGGCCGGCACCCGCGAGGGAACCCCCGCATCACACGGTCCCGTCGCGCCGCGCGCCGGCACGTCGCGAGCGGAGCAGTTCGATCGCCAACGGGAGCAGCGAGACGGCGACGACGAGCGCGACGACCGGCAGCAGGTAGCGGTCGACGCCGGGGATCGAGGAACCGAGCCCGTAGCCGGCGAGGACGAGGCCGACCGTCCACACGAGACCGCCGACGACCTGCCAGAGGGCGAACACGCGGGCCGGCACGCCGAGGGCCCCCGCGAGCGGGTTGACGACCGTGCGCACCACGGGCACGAACCGTGCCAGGACCACGGCCTTCGCGTGCCCGTAGCGCGTCAGGAACCGCTCCGCGCGTGCGACGCCCTCGCGCAGGCGCACGCCGCCGCTCCGCGCGAGCAGCGCCCCGCCCGCCCTGCGTCCGATCAGGTAGCCCACCTGGGCGCCGACCAGCGCGCCGAGGACCGAGGCGGCCAGGACGGCGGGCAGCGACAGGGTCGCGGACCCGTTCACGCCGTCGGCGCACAGGAGACCCGCGGTGAAGAGGAGCGAGTCCCCGGGGAGGAAGAAGCCGACCAGGAGGCCGGTCTCGGCGAACATCACCACCGCGATGCCGAGCACGCCGAAGGCGGCGAGGAGCGCATTGGCGTCGAGCAGGTTGAGCGCGAGGGTGGTGGTGTGAACGGAAGCGGCCATGGAGGAAGGGCCTCTCACTGGGTGCGCCGGCGCAGCCCTCGGGGCCCGTCGGCGACTACAAGACAGTAGACGGTCTACTGCACTGTAGACGAAAACGCCGCGCACCCGCGCTCACCCGACGCACCACGCCGGCACGGCGCCGCACCCGTCGTCGGCGACGACACCCTCGGAGCCCTCGGCGGCGCGGGACTCAGGTGTCGGGGTCGACTTCGGGGTGGGTGAATCGCACCGGCTTGCCGAGCGACCGGGCGTAGGCGATCTCGCCTCGGGTGCTGTCCCCGATGTAATCGCCGACGACGAGCACCTCGTCAGCGAGCAGGATCTTCGCCCGGTGCAGTTCGTCGAGTCGCACCTTCAACGCCGCGGCCTCGGCGGGATCGGACCACAGCGCGTGCGGCGACTTCGGATCGCACCCCGGCTTGACGACGATCCGTCCGGCTTCGGTCTCCCGCAGGTCTGCCTCGGACATCTCGGGCATGAAACGAGTGGAGCCGCAGATCGCGACGATGCGCGGGAGCCCCAGCCGCTTCTTCGCTTCGGCGAGCTTCTCGGCGGGGGTGATCGCTTCCGGGGATGACACAGGATGCACACCTTCCGTGGTCGCTCGTGGGAGGGGAGCCCGGCGGTGAGTTCACGGTAGGGGTTCACGACGTCCTCGGCACAGAGGGTGGTGGCCTCGCGCCGGGAAGGGACGCCGGTGTCGCCGTGCCGACCCGGCCGCAGACGGGCGACCCCTTCCGACCCGCGCGCGCTCGCTCTTGCGTTCCGCGTGGCGGCGCACCGAGGAACGCGTTGGGGCCCTTGCGGGTCACGGGGTTCGCGGGTGTCTCGTTCGGGTGCTGGTGGGACGGCGGAGTTGCTGGTATCCATGCGGGGCGCCTTCGGGTGCGACGAGGCATCGGGGGGTGCTGTGGGGGAGAGTCTGACGGCCGCGGATCCGGATCGGGTCGGTGGTTATCGCTTGGCCTCGCGTCTTGGCCAGGGGGGTCAGGGCGTGGTGTACGAGGCGTACGACGCGGAGGGCGTCCGGGTCGCGGTGAAGCTGCTGCACCCGGGCGCTGGGCCGGAGGCTCTGCGGATGTTCCGCCGGGAGGGGCGGGCCGCGCGACGCGTGGCCGCCTTCTGCACGGCCCGGGTGCTGGAGGTGTCCGGGGACGACGAGAACGCGACGGCCGGCGCCAGGGGCGACGGTCCGGCGGGGGACGGCGGGGCGTTCCTCGTCAGCGAGTACGTCCCGGGCCCCAGCCTCGCCGACCACGTACGGGAACACGGCGCCCTGGAGGCGGACGCTCTCGTCCGCCTGGCCATCGGAGTGGCGACGGCGTTGTCCGCGATCCACCACGCCTCCGTGATCCACCGGGATCTGAAGCCCGCCAACGTCCTGTTGGGTCCGGACGGGCCCCGGATCATCGACTTCGGGATCGCTCGCGCTCCCGACATGTCCCTGACCGCGCCGGGGGTGATCATGGGCACCTTCGGTTTCATGGCGCCCGAGATCCTGGCCGGGCAGCGGGCGACTCGGGCCTCGGACGTCTTCTCCTGGGGCGCCACCCTCCTGTACGCCTCCGGGGGTGGGATCCCCTATCGGGGGGAGACCGTGATGGAGGCCGCCTACCGGGCCGTGTCCGTCGAGCCCGACCTCGGCACGGTGCCGGCGGCGATCCGCCCCGTGGTGGCCCGGGCGCTGTCCCGGGACCCCGCTCGGCGTCCCGCGGCAGCCGAGCTGCTGGACGTTCTCCTGGGCGCCCCGGTCTCGTGGGACCCTGCGCGCGAAGGCCGTGGGCGCGGGCCCGACCACACGGCCGCCGGCCCGGCCGGCTCCGGGGCGGGGCCCGCCGATCCGCGGCTGCTGTTGCTGCGTGAGGGGGCCCGGCGGGCCCGCGCCCTCGTGGTGCCGACGGCCGTGGCCGCCGAGGCGCCCTTGGGCGAGCGGGCGGAACTGGCGTACCTGGGGCTGTCCCCGGAGCAACGACGGGTCGCGCACGAGGTGATGTTGCGGCTGGTGGTCCCCGGTGATCGGGTCGACGGCTCCGAGGACGGCGTGCGGACCGCCTCGGGGCGCGAGTTGCGCGACGGGCGCGCCGAGGGCGGGCGTGGTGACGTGGCGGTGGTGGTGGACCGGCTGGTCGCCGTCGGGCTGCTCGTGCGCGTCGGGGACGAGGGCGGGGTGCGGCCCGGCGGATCCGCCGCGTTGACCGCGTGGCCGCGCCTGCGGGAGTGGGTGGCGGCCGACCGGTCCGGGCTGGCCCTGCGGGCCCGGATCGTGGAGGCGACCCGGACCTGGGAGGAGCACGGGCGGCGGCGGGAGGACCTGCCTCGGGGCACGCTGCTCCTGCGGGCCGCGGCCTGGGCCGCCGTCGCCCCGGGGCACCTGAGGCTCGTGCCCGCCGAGCGGGAGTGCCTGGAGCGGGCGCGGGAGAGCGCGGGACGTGCGGCACGGCGGCGCCGGTACCTGACCGCCGGTCTGTCCGCGGCCCTGGTGTCGGCTCTGCTGGCGGGCGGGGTGGCCTGGTATCAGAAGGAGGAGGTGGACCGTCGGCGCGCCGAACAGCGGGCCCGGTCGGCCGCGCAGACGGCGCAGACCTTGCGCGCGTCCGATCCGCGGGCCGCGATGCTCGTGGGGCTCGCCGCTTGGCGCACCGCGGAGATTCCCGAGTCCCGGGCCGCGTTGACGGCCGCCGCCACCCAACGCGAGATCGCGGTCACGGCGCTGCCCGCGTTCCGTTTCGCCCCCGGGTCCGAACGTGTGCTGACCGAATCGGGCGCGGCGGTCGTCACCAACACCGATCGGGGCGGATTGCGGCGCGTGCCGCTGCTCGACCCCGCGCAGCGGCCTTCCGCGGTGGCCGCCGCCAAGGAGACGCATCTGGCGTTCGACGTCAACCTGAGCCGGTCCGGGGCCTTCGTCGTGACGGTCGACTCCCAGAGCCGACGGGTCACGGTCCGTTCGGTGCGGAGCGGCGCGGTCCTCGGACGCCCCTTCGATCTGAACGGTCGGAGCGTTTCCGGGGTCACCGACAAGGGCGACCTGCTGTTGTCCTCCGGCAACGACCGGTCCCCGACCCTGGTCTCCCCCGCGGGCGAGACCCTCGCCACCCTGCCGCCCTCCGTCGTCCGGGTCTCCCCGGACGGCAGGCACGCGGTCAGTTGCCTTTCCCCCGTGCGCCTGTGGGACATCACCCCCCAGGGCGAGGCGGTCCGTGAGCGTGAACTGTTCGCCTCGGCCCCGCAGGACGCGTCGGACCAGAACTCTTGCGATCGGGCCGCCCAGTTCACCTCGGACAGCGCCACGGTGCTGAAACACGTCAGCACGGGTCAGGGCGAGGAGACCGTCGTCCTCACCCCTGTCGGGCCCGACGGGCCGGGCCGGACCGTGACGCTCACCGGGCTCCCGGCGGGACTGCGCCCCAGTTCGGGCGGCCGATTCATGGTGGGCACGGGGGTCACGGGGGACGTGGAGGTGTGGAGCGCCGCCGGCGGCACCGGACCGCTGCTGCGGCTGCCGCTCCCGGGCCGTCCCACCGCCGGCCGGAGCCTCGTCAAGGTGGCCCTCGCCGAGGACACCGGGACCCTGCTCGTCCTGGACGGCGACACCGTCCGGCACCTGGACCTGACCGAGGTCCTCGGCGGCGCCGGGGTCGACGACTCGACGGCGGCCCGCGCCGTGTCCGCCGACGGCAGGTTCGCGCTGCGCTCTGTCCGCGTACCCGGCCGGGGGGAGGGGGCGCCGCACGAGTACACGAGCCGGATCGTGGATCTGCGGACCGGCCGGCAGGTCGGTGCGAGCATCCCCGTGGACCTGCGCGCGTACGAGTCGCTCCCGGCACCGGCGCTCGGCGGTCTCGACGACATCGGCCGCTTCGCCGCGTACGCCACGTGGGACTCCCGTGACCGGTACGGGGTCGGGCTCTGGGACGTCCGCGCGGCTCGGGCGGTGGGGTTTTGGCCCGCCCGGCAGAACTGGCTGCCCGCCTGGTTCCGGTTCTCCCCCGACGGCCGGCATCTCGCCGTGGCGGACGTGGCGGCCGGGGTTCCGGACTCCGACAGCGGCATGCTGCGGGTCTACGACCTGCGGGCCGAGAAGGAGGTGCGGGTGTGGGAGAACACCAGCGCCCGAGGGGCCTTCAGCCCCGACGGCTCCCGGTTCCTCACCACCGACGGGAAGTCCCTCGACCTCGCCACCGGCGCCCTGCGTGACACGGGCTTGGGAGAGGGGGTGAGCGAACTGCTCTTCTCCCCGAACGGCCGCACCCTCGCCGTACGTCGCGCCACCGGGATCGTGGAACTGTGGGACGGGGCCGTGACCCGCCGGACGGCGGCCCTCAGCGGGACCGCGGACGACGAGGACCCGCGCCGATCGAGCGGCCCCGGCCTGCTGTTCTCTCCCGACGGCCGGCTCCTCGCCTCTCCGACGGGCACGGACTCGGTGCAGCTCTGGGACCCGGTCGCGGCGCTCGCGCTGGGCGCTCCGATCCCGCGGTCCGGGCGGGCCATCGAGGCCATGGGATTCGACGGGACGATCCTGCGGACGCTCAACGGGAACGGCGCTTACGCCGTCGACCTGGCCCCGGATTCCCTGGCCGCCCGCGTGTGCGCTCGCGCCGGCCGTGACCTGACGCGGGAGGAATGGGCCGCGTACGTCCCCGACACCCCGTACCGCCGCCTCTGCTGAGCGGGACTCATCGTTCATCGGGGCGGGCCTGTTCACGACGGGCCGGCGGGCGGCGTTGGATGTGGCGGGCGATGGCCAGCACGATCGGCGCCGTGAGCCAGCACAGGTACGCGCTCGGGCCCGACAGCAGGAACGCGAGGGGAATGGACGCCCCGAAGACCGCGGCGAGGCAGACGCTGCGCACCAGGCTCTCGGCGAAGACCCGGGGCGGGGCGTCCGTCCGGTACAGGTGTGCGCGCCGGATCTCCCGGATGATCAGCGCGAACGACGTCGAGGCCAGGACCTGGACGAGCGCGTACAGGCCGAACCGGGGTGGGAAGGCGCCGTCGGCGGTGATCACCCTGGTCGCGAACGGCATCAGGACCTGCATGAACAGCCAGACCAGGGTGAGGCCGGTGAGGCGGTTGTTCAGGGTGTCGACGTACCGGAAGATCTCGTGGTGGGCGCGCCAGTGGGCGGCGATCACCACGAAGCTGATCCCGAAGGCCAGGTACTCCTTGCCGTGCGCGGCCACCGAGTCGAACATGGCGGCGGTGGTGTCGCCGGAGGGGACGGGGAGGTCCAGGGCGAGCAGGGTGAGGGCGATGGCGATCGCCGCGTCGACGAAGGCGGTGAGGCGGTCGGCGGCGCGGGCTCCCGCTACGCCGGTTCCGTCGTCGGGCCCGAGGCCGGTGTGGGTGGTCATGGTGAGGAGCAGCTCCCTCTGGCTCAGGCGCCGGTTTCCGCGGTCCTCCGGGGCGTGGCCGGCAGGCGCCGGGATTTCACGGCCAGGACGATCATGACGGCCGGGACGAGGATGTCGGTGACAAGGACCCCGCCGGTGTTTCCCGGGGCGTGGTCGCCGCCCGCGAACCACTGGTAGAGGTGTCCGGCCGCGGCTCCCCAGAGGAACATGCCGCCGCCGAGCCCGATCGTGATCCGCTCCCGCGCGGAGGCCGAGGCGGCCCGGAATCCCATGACCGCGAGTCCGAGGTTGGCGAAGGCGATCTCGACCATGAAGGGCGTGCGCTCGAAGCCGATGGCCGTGGCCATGGTGTCCGGGAAGGCGAGGAACGCGATCGTCATCCACAGGCTGCCGCAGCCGAAGGCGCCGATGGCCCACCAGCGCTGCCAGATCTCCAGGGCCTGGTCGGGTGAGGAGGCTTTGCGGGCCCGGAGGAAGGCACCGGCGGCCGGTACCACGATCCAGACCAGGGGGAAGGCGGATTGCGCGACGTACGAGGTGGCGTCCATGCATTCATTCTTAACGCGTTAACATTAACCCGTCAAGAGTCGGGTAGGGTGATGGTCGTGGACGACGGACTCGGAGATCTGCTGCACCGCGTGGTCATGCTGCTGGGCGAGGCGGCCCGGGAGCGCACCGGCGGCGCCGGCGGCGGCTTGACCTACAGCCAGATACGACTCCTGGGCACGCTGGAGGAGATCGAGCCGGCGACACAGCACCGGCTCGCGCAGGCACTCTCCGTGTCCGACCCGGCGGTCAGCCGCTCACTCCGGCCGCTGGAGGCCGAGGCGCTGGTGGAGATCACCGTCGACCCCGAACACGCGCGCCGTCGGCTGGTCCGCCTGACCGATTCCGGGCGGGACGCGTTCCACACCGTCGGGAAACCGCTCGCCGACGAGTTCCGGGACCGGCTGCTCACCGCCGGCTTCCCCTACGACCGCTACCTCGCGGACACCCTCCGCCTGGCCGAACTCCTCGCCGAGGACTGACCCCGGCACCCCGACCCCGGTCAGCGGCCGGGCATCGCGGCATCGGGCGTCGCGGCACCGGGCCCGGCGGCGGTGGGGGCGCCGGCGACGCGGCGCTCGCCGCCGTTGCGCTCCTGCCACAGCCGGTACACCTCGACGGCGTCCGCGCGGTCCTCGTGGCGCATCGGCAGTCGGCGCTCCGCCCAGGGCTTGCCGATCTCCTCGTAGAAGGTGCCGAGTTCGAAGTACTTGCGATCGTCCACGTAGTGCGGCTCGTAGGCGTCCCGGGTGGTGAGGAAGACCACCTCGTCCGGGGAGCAGTAGTAGAGCGCGCCCAGGCACATCGGGCAGGGCAGGGCCAGGATGTACACGGTGGCGCCGGTGAGGTGCTCCGTGCCGAGCCGGGTGCACGCCTCGCGGATGGCGAGGATCTCGGCGTGCGCGGTGGGGTCACTCGTCTGGGCCACCAAGTTGGGGCTCTGGGCCAGGATCTCGCCGTCCTTGACGATGACGGTGGCGAAGGGGCGCCCGCCCTCGGTGACGTTGCGGCGGGCGAGGTCGATGGTGTGCTGCGCGAAGTCCATGGAATCCTCCGGAGGTGGTGGTGTCGGGAACGGGGACGGGAACGGGGACGGGAACGGGGATGGGCCGGGGGCGGTGGGGGGGGGGGGGGGGTGTGTGCCGCCCCCGCCCCACCGGGTCCCGGGTCGGGCCGGCCGGAAGGGCTCGGTCAGAAGGGCTTGGTCGGGAGGTACTTGCCGTCGAAGGTGATGACCGCGCGCTCCCCGCCGTCGGGGTCGGCGACCTTCTTCACGTCCATCCGGAAGTTGATGGCGGAGATGATGCCGTCACCGAACTGCTCGTGGACCAGGGCCTTCAGCGTGGTGCCGTAGACCTGGAGCATCTCGTAGAAGCGGTACATGGTCGGGTCGGTGGGGATCCGGTTCGGCATCGAGCCCCGGACCGGGATGGTCTGGAGCAGCATGGCCGCGTCCTCGTCCAGGTCCAGGAGGGCGGCCACCGCCTTGGCCGACTCCTCGGGCAGCGGGTGCTGGCCGAGGACGGCGGCGGTGGTGAAGGCCGGCGCGAGGCCGGCGGCGTCCGCGATCTCCTGCCAGGTGAGGTCCTTGCGGATCTTCGCGTCGACGGCGCGGACGGCCAGGGCTTCGCGGGCGGTGGGGTCGAACTGGGCGTGCACCATGATCGGTGGTCCTTCTCTGTGTGATGGGTCGAGGAATGGGCTGAGGGAGAGGGGTGTGAGCGAGGGGGTGGCCGGGTGGCTCAGGCGGCGAGGGTGACGGCCTCGGCGCCGGCCGCGGCGGCGTTCAGGTCCGCGACGTTCCCCGTGGGGATGTCGTAGACCCAGCCGCGCAGGGTGAGCTCGTCCGCCGCGAGGGCGCGGGCCACGGAGGGGTGCGTGGCCAGGTTGGCCAGTTGCGCGAGGACGTTGGCCCGTACCAGGGCGGGCACGTCGGCGTCGGCGGCGACGCGGGCCCGGGAGGCGTCGGCGTGCCGCAGCCAGGCCGCGACCGCCGGGGCCGCGCTCAGGTCGTGGTCCTCGGCGAGGGCGGTCATCGCGCCGCAGCCGGAGTGGCCGCAGATCACGATCTCCCGAACGCCGAGCACGGCGACCGCGTACTCGATGCCGGCGGCCACCGCGTCGGCCCCGGGGGCGTGGGCGGGGACCAGGTTGCCGGCGGTGCGGATGACGAACAGCTCGCCCGGTTCGGTGCCGGTGATCAGCTCGGGGACGACCCGGGCGTCGGAGCAGCTGATGAACAGGGTGCGCGGGGTGTGGTGGGTGGCCAGGTGGGCGAAGAGGTCCGCCTTGGCCGGGAAGACGTCCTGTTGGAAGCGGGCGACGCCCTCGACGAGGTCCTGCATGTGGTCACTTCCTTCGGGTGGTGATCAACCCCTGCGGGTTGGTGAGATCCACCCTGCACGACCTGCATCTATAGTGTCCAAGTGCTGTTACGCCTGACAGCCATCGATGTGGTCTATGGTGAGGTCATGGCCGTCCTCGAACTCCGTCACCTGCGCTATCTGCTCGCCGTCGCCGAACAGGGCAACTTCACCCGCGCGGCGGAGGAGTTGCACATCTCCCAGCCCACGCTCTCCCAGCAGGTGAAACAGCTGGAGCGGACCCTGGGCGTGCAACTGCTGGACCGCACCGGGCGGACCGTGCGCCTGACCGACGCGGGCGCCGTCTACGTCGATCACGCCCGGCGCGCGCTGAGCGACCTGGCGGCCGGTGAGCGCGCCGTGCACGACGTGCGGGACCTCTCGCGCGGGCGGTTGCGGCTCGGCGTGACCCCGACCTTCACCGCCTACCTCGTCGGCCCGCTCACCGCCGCGTTGCACGCCCGGCACCCCGGCATCTCCCTCACCGTCACCGAGACGACCCAGGACCGGATCGAGGCGGCCCTGCTCGCCGACGAACTCGACCTGGGCATCGCCTTCACCGGGCCGCACCTGCCCGGGGTCGGCGCCACCGCCCTGTTCACCGAGCACCTCGGTCTGGTCACCGGCTCGGCGGCCGCCCGGGACACCTCCGTCCCGCTGCCGGTCGGGGAGCTGGCGGGGGAACGACTCGCGCTGTTGAGCGGGGACTTCGCCACCCGGGGTCACATCGACGCGTACTTCGCCCGGCACGGGACGGCGCCCCTCATCGCCGTCGAGGCCAACTCGGTCCAGGCCCTCACCGAGATCGTCCGGCGGACCCCGCTGGCCACGGTCCTGCCCGACGCGATCACCCACGACCACCCGCACCTCGTCCCGGTGCCCCTCGATCCGCCGATGCCCACCCGGACGGTGGCCCTGCTGCGCCGCGAGAACGCCTACCTCGCCGCCGCGAGCCACGCCTTCACCGCGCTCACCCGGGACCTGGTCCGCGCCCGCGCCTACCCGCCGCCCCACTGATCCGGGGCGAGGTCAGCCGGTGGGGTTCAGGACGGTGTGGACGAGTTTGACGAGGACGAGCGCGGTGGCCGTCAGCAGGTAGAGCCGGAGCAGCGCCATGCCCACCGATCGGGCCCGGGAGCGCGGCGGGGCGGGCAGTTCCTCGGGGGGCGGCATCCGCCAGTTCAGGCGGTCGGCCTCCGACACGACGACCGGGGCGGGCGGTGCGGGCAACGCGGGCAACGCGGTGGGGCCGGTGGCCGGGCCCGCCGTCACGATGCGGCCGGGCCGGCGCCGCCACCGTCGCCGCCGCAGCACCACCGGGACGGCGCTCGCCGCGGCCGCCGCGAGGGCGACGGCGCCGAGGCCGCCGAGGACGGTGCGCAGCGGCAGGTCGGGGGCCAGGACGGAGACGGTGAGCACCAGCGAGAGGGCGATGAGCACGCCGATGACGCACCAGGTGAAGGCGGTGGTGCGGGCGCCGTTGGCCCACGGGCCCAGTATCGCCCGGTCCTTGCAGAGCAGCAGCAGGTGGACGGTGGCCGAGGGCAGCAGGACTCCGGCCAGTGCCTGCACGCCCTCGGTGAGCAGCCCCAGGGGCGAGCCGGGCACCAGGACGATCGTGGCGGCCACGGCGACCAGCCCGGCGTAGACGGCGTGGAAGCCCTTGGCGCCCCTGACTCCCCGGTGCAGGGTGTGCGGCATGCCGAGGACGTCGCCGATGGCGTAGGCGGTGGCGAGGGAGACGGCGAAGGCCCCGATGATCGAGGCGTCGAGGAGGGCCACGGCGAAGAGGACGGCGGCGATCCGGCCGGCGTGCCGTTGCAGGCCGGTCGCGATCCCGGTGGTGTCGGTGAAGTGCCCGGCGGTCGCGGTGCCCGCGAACGCGGCGGCGGCGCACCCCATGAGGGCGGCGCCGCCGATCACGACGATGACGATCCCGATCCACAGGTCGGCGCGCTCGTAGCGGATGAGGCGGGTGGTGATGCCCTTGTCGATCACGTACGACTGCTGGAAGAAGAGCTGCCAGGGGGCGACTGTGGTCCCGACGATCCCGATGACCAGGAGCACGGTGGCCGACAGGCCCCCGGGGGTTCCGGGGGCGGCGGAGAGCGAGGGGACGAGGAAGCCCTCCAGTATCCGGCCGACCGGCGGGTGGACGAGCAGGAAGAGCGGGATCAGGAGGAGGGAGGCCACGCAGAGGCCGGCGGCGATCCGTTCGAAGCGGCGGAAGGATCCGGTGAACGCGGAGGCGATCACCACGGCGGCCGCCGCGAGCACCGCGATCGGTTTGGGGACGCCCAGGACGTCGGCGGCGAGGGTGATCCCGATGAACTCGGTGATCAGGGTGAGGGCGTTGAGGAGCAGCAGGTCCCCGACGGAGAAGGCGCCCCAGAACCGTCCGAAGCGCGTCATGACCAACCGGGCGTGACCCAGGCCGGTGACGGCGCCCAGGCGCAGCACCATCTCCTGGTTGACGTAGAGGACGGGCACGAGGAGGAGCAGCGTCCACAGCAGCGCGGTGCCGTGGTCTTGGCCGGCCTGGCCGTAGGTGGCGAAGGCCCCGGCGTCGTTGTCGCCCACCATCACGATGAGGCCGGGTCCGACGACGGCGGCCAAGGTGCGCAGCCGGCGGCCGAGTCGGCCGCGGGCGCCGGGCGGCGCCGCGCCGTCCGCGTCGATCGTCGTCGGGTCGACGGTGCCGAAGGCGCCCCGGACGGGCTTCGACGCGGCGGGCGGGAGGGGTTCGGGGTGGGTTCCGGCCGTCTCGGTGCTGATGTCGGTCAACGTGACCTCCGGGTACGGGCGCCGGGGCGGGAGGGCCGGGACGCGCGGAGAGGGGTGCCGGTCGAACGAGTGCGGTGGAACGCCGCGTGGGCGCGGTGCGCGCCGGAACGGGGCACGGGCGGGCCCTTGCGCGGGGGTGGGTCGCGCAGGGGACCCGGGCGCGGACGGTCGCGTGCTCGACGGGGGAAGGTGGGGGTGGTGTGGGCGTGGGCCGGGTGGTGGGGCGGTGTCACCGTCTGGAGCGGTGTCGCCCGTCGTTCGGACCCGGGCACGCGGCCGGGATGGACCGGGGCGTGTGGGTACGGCGGTCGTCAGCTCGCACGAGGCCGCCTCCCCCCATGGCCGGGACGCCGACGGCCTTCGCGCGGTCGCCCCGCCCCCTCACCTCATCGACACGAGTGTAGAACCGCCCGGGAGGCGCACGGGAAGGGGCATGACCAACTCTTGGCCCGTTGTTGGACGCGATCGGACCCGGCCGTGCCCCGCGCCGGTGGTGGCCCCTCTCGCCCCGGGGCCTGCGCGAATGAACGTCCCGCGTTCCGCGTTTGGCGTTCGGCCCGACAGGTGAACACATCGGTGAAATCCCTTGCCGTGCGCACGGGTTCACCGGAACCCGGTGGGTCCGGCGCCGGGGAGGGGAGCGCACGACGGACAGGGAGCGCTGTCATGGCCGAACGGGTCGGTGGTGTCGTCGTCTGGTTCAACCAGTCGAAGGGGTACGGGTACGTGCGCGGTGACGGCGGTGACGAGGTCCGCGTCCGCCGTGAGGACTTGGACGACGCCACCTTCCTCACCGAGGGGCTGCGGGTGACCTTCCTCGTCGTCGCGTCCGAGGAGGGGGAGGCGCGGGCCGTGCACGTGCGGATCGTGGCGCACGGGCGGGGCTGATCGCCGGCTTCAGCCCGTGAGCAGTTGGATCAGTCCGGCCGCGCTCGTCGCGATGATGAGCGCGGTCATGGCCCATCCCGCCGCCAACAAGGGTCGGCCGACGGTGCGCGTGCCCATGATCGTGCGGTTGGTCGCGGCCCGGAGCAGGAGGATCAGGCCCACGGGGGTGCCGACGGCGCCGAAGACCCCGGCCCAGTACAGGATGGTCATCGGGGACACCGAGGAGTATCCGGCGATGGTCCCCAGGAGCACGGCGGCGGCCATGGCCCCGAAGAAGCGCGGGGCCTGTCGGGGCCTCAGGGACAGGCCCCTGGTCCAGTTGAGGTGGGTTCCGGTCATGTACGCGGTGGTGGCGACGATCACGGGCAGGGCCACCACCGTGGAGGCGAGCAGTCCGATGGCGAACAGGGACTCCGCGAAGGGGCCCGCCACCGGGCGCAGGGCCTGGGCGGCCTCGTCGGCGGTGTTCACCGGGAGGTGTCCGACGCCGAGGGTGGCGCCGGCCGCCACCAGGATGAACCAGCAGACGAGGGTGGCGAAGAAGCAGCCCACGAGCGCGTCGAAGCGCCGCAGCCGGTGCATGGCCCAGGGGGTGTGGGTCTCGGATTGGGAGATGGTCTGCCAGACGTACACGTAGCTGGTGGCGGTGGTGCCGATCAGTGACATGGCCCCGTAGACGTGGGTGGAGTCCCAGGTCAGGTGCGGGACGAAGGTGCCGCGGGCGACCGCGCTCCAGTCGGGTCGGGCCATGAGGGCCGCGGCGGCGTACAGCAGCAGGAGCAGCAGCAGGTAGCGCAGGGCCCGCTGGAGGACCTGGTAGCCGAGGGTGAGGATGGCCAGGAGCAGGACGATGGACAGGGGGGCCACGAACCACCGCCAGTCGGCGCCGGTGAGCAGGCCGACGGCGGCGGCGCCGGCCTCCAGGTCGGCGGCGATCGTGATCACGTTCACGATGATCACCGAGCCGAGCAGGAGCCATCGGACGGTCGAGCCGTGGATGGCGCCGATGGCCCCTTGGAGGTCGAGGCGACTGGCGATGCCCACCCGGGTGGCGATGGCCTGGATGACGCCCAGCAGGGGGAAGAGGAGCAGGGTCAGCCAGCCCAGGCTGTAGGTGGTGCCGGCGCCGACCACCGCCAGGGTGGCCACGGTGGTGGGGTCGACGTCGGAGGCGCCGCCGATCAGTCCGGGGCCGAGGGCCCGTGCCCGGGTCCGCCAGGTCAGCGGCAGGGCGGCGGCATCGGTGGTCGCGGGGGCGAGGGCGGGGGCGGGTATGGGGCCGGGTGCGCGGTCGGGGTCCCGACCGGTGGCGAGGGGTCGGGGGGCGGACTTCGGAGGGCCGGGCGGGAGGGAGCCCGCCGGATCGGGAACCGTCGTCATGACAAGCACCATGGCGCGAAACGCGACGGATGTACCGTCCGTTCGACAGCGCACGGTTGCGGGAGGGCGTGGACCCCCGGCGCACGCGCCACGGCGGGCGGGCGGGCAGGCGGTTCAGTGGGGCGCGGGGTGGGAGCGGGGGTGGGCGACGCCCCGTTCCGGGGAGGGGGGTGGAGGGGTGGCGATCTCGCCGAGTTTCGCTGCGGGCGCGTGGGTCAGGGCCGTGGCGCGGTTCGTCGGCGCGGGGGTGAGGGTGCCGTGCTCCCGGACGAAGGCGATGAAGCTCTCGTAGTCGCGTTGGTGGGTGTAGGGCTCGTCGAAGGTGGTGAGGGCGGGGTAGCCGTCGCCTCCCACGAGGGTGTACGCGAGGGTCGCGAGCCGGTAGCGGCGGCGCGGGTCGAGGGGGCGGCCGTCGATGAGCACGTCGGCGGGGGCGACGCGGTCGCCCACGTCGGCGGCCGGGTCGAAGCGGTAGCGCACGTTCTCGGACACGGCGAGCGGCGCGAACCGGACCTCGCCGTCCGGGCGCGTCGTCCACTGTTGTTCGAGGGCGTCGTGGATCTGGCGTCCGGTGACCCAGACGCTGACGACGGGGTCGCCGAAGCCGACGCTCCGCCAGGCCCGGCCGAAGCGGATCGCGCCGTCGCCGGCGGGGTCGTGGGGCAGGTCGCCGGCGATGACGCTCTGGCCGACGCGGGGCGCGGTGGCCACGAGGGCGAGCTGCGCCGGCACGTTGGGGTGGCGGTTGCCGTCGAAGTTCGGGTCCTCGGGGCGGCCGCCGGCCCAGCGGACCCAGTCGGCGACGAGGTTGCCCATCGTGCTCTCCCCCGCGCCGTTGCGCGTGCGCAGGAACGCGCCGCGTTGCCTGCCGATCGTGGAGTCGGCGCGGGCCGCGGCCTCCTTGGCCCAGTAGGCGACCAGTTTGCGCATCTCGGGGTCGGGGGCGATGTCGTCGTGGGAGTTGGGGTGGTTGACGGAGACCGTCAGTTCCCGCACCACCCGGCCGGTGCGCGGGTCGAGCCTGAGGGTGATCTCGTTGAGGAGTTGGCCGTAGCAGCCCGCTTCGACGAAGGGGCGGGGGACGCCGGCGGGGTCGGGCAGCATCATGTTGAACCGGGTGTGCCAGTGGCCGGTGACGATGGCGTCGATGTCGGGCGAGACGCGCAGGGCCAGTTCGTAGGCGGGTCCGGAGGGTGCGGAGCCGCTGTTGAAGTCGCCGCCGGCGACGGCGCCGTCGTGGACGCTGAGCACGATGGCGTTGACTCCGCGTCGTTTGAGGAGGGCCGCGTAGTGGTCGGCGGTGGCGAGCTGGTCCTCGGTGCGCAGGGCGGGGAGGAAGGCGGTGCTGGTGGTCTCGGATCCGGTGGCGGTGAGGTGGATGAACCCGAGGGGGATCCGTTCGCCCCGGGGGCCGGTGACGTGGGTGATGTTGTAGGGCGGCAGGACGTTGGAGCCGTCCTCGCGCCACAGCGTGTTGGCGCTGTGGAAGCGGAAGTTCGCGCCGCGGAAGCGGTTGCCGGTGGAGTCGACGAACGAGGTCTCGCGCCCGGCGCGGGGGAACGGGACGCCGTCCTCCATGTGGCGCGTGATCATGGCGGGTGAGCGGTCGAACTCGTGGTTGCCGGCGGTCGCGAAGTCGAGCTTCATGAGGTTGAGGGCCTCGATGGTGGGTTCGTCGGCGAAGGCGGCCACGTCGAACTCCCAGCCGGAGAAATTGTCCCCGGGGCTGAAGAAGACGGAGTTCTTCCGGCCGTCGCGCAGGCGCCCGAGGTGGGCGGCGAGGTGGGCGACGCCGCCGACGGTGTACACGCGCCCGCCGTTGCCGCGGATGGTGGCGTGCGGTCCGGGCGGCGCGGCGAGGTAGCCGTGGAGGTCGGTGATGCTGAGCAGTTGGACGTCCACGTGGCCGTCGGCGGCTCCCGCGTCGCGGGCGTGGTCCGAGGCGTACGCGGGCGTTCCGGTGGCCACGGTGGCCCCGAGGGCTCCCAGGGCGGTGAGGAAGGAGCGCCGTCCGTGCCCGACACCGTTCCACGGCTTGATCGCGTCCAGGGGGTTCATGTCCCGATGCATGGCGTGCGGGAGGGCCGGCCATGCGGGTGGGCGGCAAGCGGTCCGCGAGCTTCACCGGTTCGGGTCGTTCTCCTCGGCGAGGCGGGTCCCGGACGACGAATCGGGGTAACGGGCGCGGCCCCGGGGCGGGTTCGGGTAGCGTGACACCTCCGAAGTCCTCAGACAAGCTGAGAGGTGCTCTGGTGAACGTCGTGCGTCGGCAATCGCTCGTCGAGCAGGCCGCCGAGGCCATCCTGTCCCGGGTCGCCTCGGGGGAATGGGGGTTGGGGGCCCGGCTGCCCGGTGAGACGAGGCTCGCCGCGCAGTTGGGTGTGGGGCGTTCCACCGTGCGCGAGGCCGTGCGCGAGCTGGTGGGACACGCCGTGTTGGAGAGCCGGCAGGGCTCCGGGGTCTTCGTCGTCGGGCTGGAGCGGGCGGAGGACTGGCCGTCCGTGCTGGCGCGGGCCGACGCCGTCTCGGTGATCGAGGCGAGGATCGGCGTGGAGGCGGAGGCCGCGGCGCTGGCGGCCCGGCGCAGGACGCCCGCGGACCTGCGGGCCCTGCGCCGGACCCTGCGCGAGCGGTCCCTGACGGGACCCGAGGTCGAGGCGCACGTGCGCGCGGACATGGCCTTCCACCGGGCGGTGGTGCTCGCGGCGCACAACGAGGTGTTCACGGAGCTGTTCGACGCGTTCGTGCCCCGCGTCCACCGGTCGATGGTCGAGATGTTGCGGGTCCGCCCCCTGCCCTCGGCCGAGGCGGACCACACCGCCCACGAGCTGCTGTTCGAGGCGATCCGGGCGCGCGACGCGGTCGCCGCCGCCGAGGCGAGCCGAACCCACCTGCGGAACCTGAGGGAGCAGTACGCGTGAACACCACGATCACGGCGGGCGCGCCGGTGCTGACGCTGGACGAGGTCACGTTCACCCGCGAGGGGAACACCATCCTGGACCGGGTGAGCGTGCGCGTGCGGGCGGGAGAGCACTGGGCGCTGCTGGGGCCCAACGGCGGGGGCAAGAGCACGGTCCTCGGGCTGTGCGGGGCGATGGCGCACCCGAGCTCGGGAACCGTCGAGGTGTTGGGACACCGGCTGGGGCGGGTGGAGTTGCAGGCGCTGCGCCGGGGCATCGGCCACGTGAACCCGCGCCACCCCCTGCGCTCGGCCCTGACCTGCCGCCAGGTGGTGCTGACGGGGCTCACGGGCACGATCGAGCCCCCGATGCGGTGGCGGGCCGACGCCCGGCAGGCCCGCCGGGCGGACGAGCTGATCGAAACCCTCGGCCTGGGCGGGAGGGCGCACGCGCGCTGGCCCGCGCTGTCCCAGGGGGAACGGGGGCGGGTGCTGATCGCGCGCGCCCTCCTCGCGGATCCGCGGCTGCTGCTGCTCGACGAGCCGTCCACCGGTCTGGACGTGGCCGCCCGGGAGCAACTCCTCGAAACCCTTGACCTGTTGGACCGGACGCATCCGGACCTGGCCTCCGTGCTGGTCACCCATCACCTGGAGGAGTTGCCGTCCTCGACGACCCACGCCCTGCTGCTCTCCCGCGGCCGCGTCGTGGCGGCCGGGCCCGCCGGGGACGTGATCACGACCGCGCTCGTGAGCGAGGCGTTCGAGCACCCCATCGAGGTGGAACGCCGCGAGGGCCGGTGGACGGCCCTGACCCGCCGGCGCCCGGCGCCGCCGGGGGCGCACGCGGCGCGGACCGGCGCCTGACCGAAGGCCGGGCGCCCGCCCGTCGACCCGCGCCCGCTCCGGGGGCGTGCGGAGGCGACCGGGGATTGGGGCGGTTGGGGCGGGGGCATGCCGGAGGTCGACCGTGTGCCACGACGATGGGCCCGTGATGTTCGTCTTCGAAGCCGAGCAACGTCAGAAGAACGTGCCGACGTTGGAGTTCCCCCACCCCACCCGGATCAGCGACGGGTACTTCGCGGTGAAGCCGCTCGTCCACGACTGGTTCATCGCGACCGGAGTGTTCGAGGGGGCGAGGCTCAGACGGTTCCTGTTGGGCGACTACACGCTGTTCGTCGCGATGATGCACTCGCACAGCGACCGCGAACGTCTGGAGCGGCTGACCCGCTACTACATTCTGTGGTTCGCGATGGAGGAGTACTGCGAGAGCCTCTGGTCGGCGGAGCCGGGGCGCGCCGATCGCTTCCTGCGCGGGTTCGTCGCCCACCTCGAGACGGGAGTGGCCCCCGAAGCCTCCGATCCGTGGCTCGACGCGTTCGTGGGGGCCGTCGAGGGCCTGGGCCTGAACGCGCGGCAGCGGGAGCTGTTGGCGACGTGGATGATCGACTGGTTGCGGGGCGAGCAGCGCGTCGCGGCGTACCGGGGGGAGCCGCGCGAGGAGTTCATGCTCGACCGCTTCCACACCATCGGGCAGCATCTGGCGTTCCGGCTCTTCACCCAGTACGAGCTGGGTCTGGACCTGCCGCCGGCGGTGAGCGAGCGCCCCGACATGGTCGAGTTCGTCGAGACCCTGGTGCGGGCCGGGTCGTGGCACAGCGACGTGTTGACGCTGGAGGCGGAGGAGGCCCGCGGGGAACTCGTCAACACGGTCCACGTGATCGCGCGCAGGCCCGGATCCGACCGGGAGCGGGGGATCCGGGACATCGTGCGACGGTTCCACGAGGACTGCCGGCTCGCGTCCGCCCAGGCCGAACGCCTGCTGAAGTCCGACTGGGGGGACACGCCGAGGGAGGACGTCGCCGCCTACGTCGACGCCCTGTTCGGAACCTCGGCGGGTTTCCTCTCGTGGAACCAGATCACCGACCGGTACGTGGTCCCGTTGCAGTGAACGTCCCCGCCCCGTGCGCTCAGGCGGAGCGGAGGGCTTCGGTCGGGGAGGCGCGGGCGGCGCGCATCGCGGGGTGGATGCCGGCGAGGGTCGCCACGAGCACGGAGACGGCGGGGCCGGCCACGAGGGTCGGTGCGGGGATCGCGGCGGGCCATCCCTGGGCGAGGGCGTAGGCGTGGACGGTGAGGGCTCCCAGGGCGACGCCCGCCAGGCCGCCGGCCAGGCCCATGAGGGCGGCCTCGATGAGGAACTGGCCGGCGATCTGGCCGCCCCGGGCGCCCAGGGCCCGGCGCAGGCCGATCTCTCCCCGGCGTTCCATGACGCTGACGATCATGGTGTTGGCGATGCCGACTCCGCCGACGAGGAGGGCGACCCCGGCGAGGGTGAGGACGAGGCCGGTGAGGGAGTCCTTGGTCTCGGCGCGGGCGGCGAGGAGGTCGGAGGGGCGGCTGACGGCGACCTTGCCGGGGTCCGCGGGGTTGGCGGTGGCGGCGGCCACGGCCTGCACGTCGGGGACGCGCGCGGAGTGGGAGCGCAGGTAGACGGTGCTCGCCGTGCCGTCGGCGGCGAGGTGTTCGGTGGCGTGGGGCCAGCCGACGAGGGCGGCGCCGGCGAGTTCGGGGGCGAGTTCGTTGGGGTCGAGGACGCCGACGACGGTGTGCCACTGCCCGCCGAGCCAGACCCGTTCCCCCGGTGCGGTGACGCCGAGGCGTTGGGCGGCCTGGTCGCCGAGGACGGTGACGGGGAGGTGTTCGCCGGCCCCGGTGAGCCAGGTGCCGGCGCGGAGGGTGCCGTGGAGGACGTCGAGGAGGTCGGGGCGGGCGGCCAGCACGGTGATGCTGTTGGTCTGTTCCTCGGGCACGAGGTCGTTGCGGTAGACGTGGGCGCCGGTGGCCCCGGTGGCGGTGACACGCTGGACGGGGCCGATGGCGCCGAGCATCTTCTCGGCGGTGGCCGGCAGGGGCACGGGCTTCTCCTGGGCGTCCTTGCCGGGGCCGACGGTGATCAGGTTGGAGCCGAGCCGGTCCAGGCGGGCCAGCAGATGGGCCTGGTTGGAGGCCGAGATGCCGGTGACGGCGATGACGGCGGCGATGCCGAGGGAGATGCCCAGGGCGGAGAGCGCCGAGCGCAGCCGACGGGTGCGGGGGCCGATCAGTCCGAGGCGCAGGAGGTCGGTGGGCCGCAGTCGGGTGCGGCGGGGTGTGGTGGTCATCGGGCGCCGCCCGCCGTGTCGGTGGTCGCGGGCCGGCGTTCGTCGAAGGCGACGCGGCCGTCCTGGATGCCGATGCGGCGGGGGAAGGTCGCGGCGAGTTCGCGGTCGTGGGTGATGACGACGACCGTGGTGCCGGTGTCGTGGAGTTCGCGGAGCAGGGCGACGATCGCGGTGCCGGAGGCGGTGTCGAGGGCGCCGGTGGGTTCGTCGGCGAGGAGGAGCGCGGGGCGGCCGACGAGGGCGCGGGCGATGGCGACGCGTTGTTTCTCGCCGCCGGAGAGCTGCTCGGGGCGGTGTCGGAGCCGGTGGCCGAGTCCCACGTCGCGCAGGGCGCGGGTCGCGGCGGCGCGGCGCCGGCCGGCGGGGGTCCCGTCGTAGAGGAGTCCGGTGGCGACGTTCTCGACGGTGGTCAGGCCGGGGAGGAGGAAGAACTGTTGGAAGACGAATCCGATGCGGTGGGCGCGCAGTGCGGCGAGGTCGTGGTCGCCGAGGTCGGCGAGATCACGGCCCTCGAAGGAGAGCCGGCCCCGGGTGGGCCGGTCCAGGGAGCCGAGGAGGGCGAGGAGGGTGGACTTCCCGGAGCCGGAGGGGCCGACGATCGCGAGGAGTTCCCCGGCCTCGACGGTGAGGTCGATGTCGTGGAGGATCCGCAGCGGGGGGTGCCCGGGGTACTCCTTGACGACGCCGTCGAGCCGCAGGACGGGCGGTCGGGGCGTGGTCCCGGTCGGCGCCGCGGTGGGGTTGGTGGGGGTCATTTCGGGATCACGACCTGTTGTCCGGCGCGGATCTCGCCGCTGATCTGGGCCTTCGCGTCGGCGACGAGCCCGAGGTCGACGCGGACGAGCCGATTCCCGGCGCCCTCGACGACCCTGACCCCGTAGCCGCCGCCGTCGAGGGCGAGCAGGGCGGTGACGGGGACGATGAGGGCGTCGTCGACGCTGTCGCCGACCACGGTGATCGTGACCGGGGAGGGGCCGGCCTTCTCGGCGGCCTTCCGGTCGTCGAGGGTGATGGTGACGGTGGTCTTCTCCGGCCCCGATCCGCCGCCGGCGCCGCCGTCCCCGCCGGGCGGGGTGCCGCCGTGCACGAGGGAGCGGATCCGGCCGCCGACGGTGGTGCCGTCGGGGAGCCGCACGGTGACCTTCCCGTCGGGTTTGAAGCGGGAGAGCTGGTTGTCGGCGGGTTTGGCGGTGGCCACGAGCGTCGTGCCGGAGACCGTCATGATCGGGCCGGTGCCGAGCGGGCTGCCGGGCTGGGCGGACAGCGACTGCACGCGGACGGTGGTGTGCGGGAGCATGACGAGATCGCCGAGGGCGATCCTGCCGGTCCGTTTCACGCCGAAGGACTTCTGCCAGCGGGTGACGGCGACGGCCGTGTTGGGCGTGAACCTGTCGTCGACGGCGAGTCCGAGTCCCTCGGCGTGGCCGAGGTCGACGAGGTTGCGTTTGAGCTGGCGCACGTCGGGGCCGGGGGCGACGCCGGGCCCGAGTTCGCGCCACAGGGGCCGCTCGCCCGTGAAGAAGGTGACGGGCACTCCGTCGACCTCGTACAGCTTCCGCCCGGCCTTGACGGTGTCGCCGGCCTCGGGGAGGGCGGTGAGCATGCCCTGGCCGCTGGTGAGGACCCGGGTGGGGGCGTCGTGGGACAGTTCGCCGGTGACCCGGACGCCGCTGGACAGCGATCCCTTCGTCACCGCGACCGTGTCGTGGTCGGCCGCGGTGTCGGGGGCGGCGGCTCCGGGGCGGTCCCAGGGGCGCAGGACGGCGACCGTGCCGGCGCCGCCGACGAGGGTCACGACGAGCAGCGGCACGAGGACCCGGGGGCGTGTGACGCGGGCCCGTCGCGTGGATCGAGTCCCGGCCCGTGAGTGGTCGGGCTCGGACGGGGCGTCCGGGAGGGATCGGGGCACGGTCACTCGCCGATCCGGTAGCTGACCTGGAACTTGCCGCAGGCCACCAGGGCGGCGTCCCATTTCGCGCCGTCGAAGGAGTTCCGGGGGATCACGAGGATCGCCGAGGCGGGGTCCGGGTCGGGCAGCTCCCGGTAGCCGTTCTCGCGGGCGCAGGCGACGAAGTCCCGGGCCTGGGCGAGGAACTTCTCGTTGACCTCCTTCCGCGTCTGCCGGATGCCGGGGACCTTCGTGTCGCAGGTCTTGGACGCCTCGTCGTAGCCGTCCGCGGAGCCCTGCGCGCCGGCGCCCGGGTCGCCGAGCCCGGAGGCGTCCATGACGATGTCGCCGTCCTCGTTCTGCCGGACGCCGTTCTGGCCCTGTTCGCGCATGCAGTCCACCCATGCCTTGCGGATCGCGTTCTCGTCCCGGGGCGCGCTCGCGCTCTTGCCGGACCCCTCGTCCCCGGCCACGCGGGGTGCCTCTCGCGCGTCGGAGCATCCGCTGACCACGAGGAGCGAGGTCAGGGCGATCGCCGCCCACGCCGTCCGCTGCCATCCGTTGTGCACGTCCGTTCATCTCCCTGTCGATCGGTGACGTCGTCGTGGTCAGTTCTAGGGAGGTGCCGGTGAGCGGGGCGTGATCGTGTCCCTAACCCGTGGCTAACGCCGTGCCCCGGCATCCTTGACGGGACAGCTCGCGGGCACGGAGGTCGGCGGCGGAAACGGAGCGCGCCCGATGCGGGTACTGATCGTGGAGGACGAGGTCGAGCTCGCGGCGATGCTCGCGGAGGGGCTCCGGGCCGAGGGGATGGCCTGCGACCTCGCGCACGACGGGGCGCGGGCGATGGAGATGACCGCGGCCGTCGAGTACGACGTGCTCGTCCTGGATCGTGACCTGCCGGTCCTCGGGGGTGACGCGGTCTGCCGGGCCCTGAACACGGCCGGGTACGGGGCCCGGATCCTGATGCTGACGGCGGCCGGCACGATCGGTGACCTCGTGGACGGTCTCGGGCACGGCGCGGACGACTACATGGCCAAGCCGTTCTCCTACCTGGAGTTGGTGGCCCGGCTCCGGGCCCTGGGCCGGCGCGGCTCCGCCGGGGCGCGGCCGACGGTCCTGGTCCGCGGCGGGGTGCGGCTGGACACCGTGCGCAGGCTCGCCGAGCGGGACGGGCGGCCGCTGCGGCTGACGCCGAAGGAGTTCGGGGTGTTGGAGGTGCTGCTCGGCGCGGACGGGGCGCCCGTGACCGCCGAGGAGTTGCGGGACCGGCTGTGGGACGCGGCGCTGGACCCGGCCACCAGTGCCGTGCGCGTCACCGTGCACTCCTTGCGCCGCAAGCTCGGCGAGCCTCGGCTCCTCGCGCACGAGCCGGGCTTCGGGTACCGCCTGTGACCGCCGGCCGCCCGGGTCGCGGTGGGCTGTCGCTGGGGACCCGGCTGGTGCTCGTCATCACGGCCGTGTTCGCCGTCCTGGGCTGTGGGCTGCTGTTGGTGAACTGGCTCGGTTCGCGGCAGCTCATCGAGGAGTACCGCTACCTCGTCGTCCCCTCCGTGCCCACCTACCCCGCGGCCACGGGCCCGACGCCGTCCCCCGTCCCGGACCCCGCGTCCTCGTCCGTGCCCGCCGCGCCGCTCGGGCCGGCCCGCGGCTTCGAGGAGTTCCGGCACAGCGTCCTGAGCGCGCTGCTGACCCGGTCCGGGGTGCTGCTGGTGGTGTTCACGGCCTGCGCCGGGATCGCCGTGTGGGTGCTCACCCGACGCTCCCTGGACCGGCTGACCCGGGTCACCGCCGCCACCCGGCGCATCGCCGGCGACGGCCCCCTCGACGAGCGCCTGGCGCTGGACGGGCCGCGGGACGAGGTCCGTGAACTGGCCGACGCCTTCGACCTCATGCTCGACCGCCTGGAGCGCGGGTTCACCGCGCAGCGCCTCTTCGCCGCGCACGCCTCCCACGAACTGCGCACCCCCCTGACCCTCCAGCGCACCGCCCTGGAGATCCCCCTCGCCCAGGGGCGCGTCCCCGCCGACCTGCGTCCCGCCCTGCTGCGCGCCCTGGACGCCAACGCCCGCAGCGAACGGCTCATCGCCGCCCTGTTGACCCTGGCCCGGGCCGAGAGCCGGCCGACCGCGTACGAGCACGTGGAGCTGGGCGGCCTCGCGCGGGACTGCGCGGCGGAACTGGCCGACGAGGCGGCGGCGGCCGCCCTCGACGTACGGGTCTCGGGTGACGCGGCCGGGGTGCTCGGCGATCCGGCGTTGCTGCGCCAGCTGGTCCTCAACCTGCTCGCCAACGCCGTGCGCCACAACCACACCGCCGGCCTGGTGCGGGTGGCCGCGCGCGTCGAGGACGGGCGGGCCCGGCTGCGGGTCGAGAACACCGGCCCCGTGATGGCGCCGGAACGGCTGCCGGCGCTCTTCGAGCCGTTCCGGCGCGGTGACGCGGCCGGGCCGCCCGGTTCGGGCCTCGGGCTGACCCTGGTGGCGGCCGTGGCCCGCGCCCACGACGGCACCGTCCGCGCGCTCGCGCGGCCCGGCGGCGGGCTCGTCGTGCACGTGTCCCTCCCCCACCACCCCGGGGCCGGTCAGGGCGCGGGCGGCGTGGCGCGGGCGGTGATCAGGCCGGATTCGTAGGCGGCGATGACGAGCTGGGGGCGGTCGCGGGCGCCGAGTCGGGCCATGATGCGCGAGACGTGTTTCTTCGCGGTCAGGGGGCTGAGGGCGAGGCTCGCGCCGATCTCGGTGTTGGTCAGGCCCCGGCCGACGAGGGTGAGGACCTCGCGTTCGCGGGCGGAGAGCAGTTCGGTGACGGGACCGGCGGGCGGGGCGGGCGGGGTACTGAGGACCTGCGCGATGAGTCGGGAGGTCGCGCTCGGCGACAGCAGGGACTCCCCCGCGGAGACGGTGCGCATCGCGGCCAGGAGGTCGGCGGGCAGGGTGTCCTTGACGACGAAGCCGGAGGCGCCGGCGCGCAGGGCGGCCACGAGGTTCTCGTCCGATTCCCAGGTGGTCAGGATCAGGATCCGCAGGCCGTCGAGTCCTTCGTCGGCGGCGATCAGGCGGGTGGCCTCGATGCCGTCCATCTCCGGCATGTGGATGTCCATGACGATCAGGTCGGCGGGCACGGTGCGGGCCGCGTCGAGCGCTTCGCGGCCGGTGCCGGCCTCGGCCACCACCTCCATGTCCGCGGCCGAGGCGACGAGCATGGCGAAGGCCGCGCGGACGAGGTGCTGGTCGTCGGCCAGGATGACGCGGATCACGGATGCTCCTCGCGTGCGCCGGCGGGGCGGGTGGTCAGTGGCAGCACGGCGCGCACGGCGAAACCGCCGCCGGGGCGGGGCCCGGCGGTCAGGGAGCCGCCGACGCTGCGGGCGCGTTCCTCCATGCCGATGATGCCGAAGCGGGTGCCGGTGGTGCCGGCGGAGGGTCGGCCGTCGTCGGTGACGGTCAGGTGCAGGTTCCCGTCCCGGGCCGTGAGGGTGATGTCCGCGCGGGCCTCGGGTCCGCCGTGTCGGGAGGTGTTGGTGAGGGCTTCCTGGGTGATGCGGTGGACGGCCGCCCCGACGGCGGGCCGGATCCGGGCGTCGTCGACGCGCAGGGTCAGTCGGGCGCCGGCCTGGCGGGCGAGGGCGGGCAGGGCCGCGAGGTCCGGCAGCGGGCCTTCACGGCCCGCGCCCTCGCCGTGGCGGAGGACTTCGAGGGTGGTGCGGATCTCGGCGCGGGCCGTGCGGCAGGTGTCGGCGATGTCGTCGAGGGCCTCGGCGACGGCGGCGCGGTCGAGGCGGTCGGGGTCGAGGTTCAGGACGTGGGAGACCACGGAGGTGCGGACGCCGATCAGGGTGATGGAGTGGGCGAGGAGGTCGTGCAGGTCACGGGCGATGCGCAGGCGCTCCTCGGCCACGCGGCGGGCGGCCACCTCCTCCTGGGTGCGCTCGGCCCGTTCGGCACGCCGACGGTGGGCCCGGACGTGGATCCCGGCCATGACCACGGCGGCGATCCAGCCGGAGACGCGCAGGGTGGCCAGGGCCCCTCCGGCGTCGGAGATCCAGTTCGCGCCGACCGTGCCGGCGATGACGACGCCCCCGGCGATCAGGGCCCTGCGGGGCGGGCCGGTGACGGCGACGGTGTAGAGGAGGGTCATCGAGCCGAGGACGGGGGCGAGGTGGTGGTAGCCCAGGGCGTGGTAGACGCCGATGAACGCGACCATCGCCACCAGCGCGGGCACGGTGTGGGTCCTGCGGAACGCGACGGGGGCCGTGCCGAGCAGCAGCAGCGTCCAGCCGAGGGTGTCGAGGGGTTTGCCGTCGTGGTCGAGCAGGGCGATGCCGGCGGCCGCCGCCGCCGGCGCGAGGGCCAGGAGGGCGTCGCGGCGGGCGGCGTGCGGGGCGGCCGGGTCTTGGTGGACGGCGGCGGTGGCCGGCTCGGTGGGGGGCGTGCGCAGGGGGTTCTCCACGTTCTCGTGCCCGTGCGCCGGGTGCGGCGGTGTGGCGGTGCGTAGGTGTGGCGGTCGTCCCCATCATCCGGGGTGGGGAGGGCGCCGCGCATCGGGCCCGCGGAGGATTCCGCGTTACTCCCCGGGGAGCCATGGCCGGACGGGCGCGGCGGCGTCCGGTCGGGGCCGGCCGCTCGGGGAGTACGGCGGGCCGGGATTGCGCCCCGGGAGGCAATCCGGGTTCCGACCCGGGCACGACGATCCGCGCCCGCCGGGCGAACAGGGTTGAGGCATGGACCCCGCAACCCTCGATCTCGCCCGCTGGGAGTTCGCCCTGACGGCGGGCACGCACTTCCTCTTCGTGGCCCTGACCCTCGGGCTGGTCACGCTGGTGGCCTGCCTGCAGACCCGTGCCGCGGTGACCGGCAGCGCCGTGCACCGGCGCATGACCGGCTTCTGGGGGCAGCTCTACGTGATCAACTACGCCGTCGGCATCGTCACCGGCCTGGTCATGGAACTCCAGCTCGCCCTGAACTGGGGCGGCCTCGCCCACTTCGCCGGCAACGTCATCGGCTCCTCCCTCGCCTTGGAGACGATCACCGCGTTCTTCCTGGAGTCCACCTTCCTCGGGTTGTGGATCTTCGGCCGGGACCGGCTGAACCGGTGGGTCCACCTGGCGCTGATCTGGGGGGTGGCCCTGACCGCGTACGCCTCCGCGTACTGGATCATGGTCTCGAATGGGTTCCTTCAGCACCCCGCCGGCGCCCGGGTCGTGGACGGGGTCCTGCGGCTGACGGACGCCGCCGCCGTGTTCGCCAATCCGAGCGCCACCGTCGCCCTCGGGCACCTCTTGGGCGGTGCCCTGGTCACCGGCGGCCTCGTGATGGCCGGCGTCAGCGCCTGGCACCTGCGCCGGGGCACCCCGGATCCCGAGTTCTTCCGCCGTTCCCTGCGGCTCGGGCTGTTCACCGCGCTGCCCGCGCTGCTGCTGACGGTCGCGATGGGCAGCCTGCACTTCGGGGTCCTGGACGCGACCCAGCCCATGAAGACGGCCCTCTTCCGGGGGGACGCGGCCGAGCAGGACCTGCTCCGGCGGGAGCTGGTCGCGGCGCACGGGCCGGGCGACTACGCGCCGCCCGCCGTCGGCGGGCCGGCCGCGTACGTGATGATGCTCTGCTGGGTCCTGATGCTCGTGATCACCGTCGCCGGTGTCCTCATGGCCCGTTCCCCCCGGCGCCTCGAACGCTCCCGGCGCCGGATCCGGCTGCTGGTGCTCGCGATCCCCTTGCCCTTCGTCGCGATGATCGCCGGGTGGGTGTTCCGCGAGACCGGCCGGCAGCCCTGGGTGGTCCAGGGGCTGCTGAGGACCGAGGACGCCGTCAGCGACCTCTCCCCCGGGGCGCTGCGCTTCTCGCTGGCGCTGTTCACGGTCCTGTTCCTGCTGCTGGCCTCCGTCAACACCTGGCTCCTGGCCCGCTGCGCGCGCCGCGGCCCCGACGCGTCCGAACCGGGCCTTCCCTCGGCCGACCAGGGCCCCGAGCCCTTCACCGCCCCGACCTACTAGAGGCAGACAGACGTGGAAAGCATCGCCGTGGCCGTCCTGGCCTTCTTCGCCCTCGGTTACCTCGTCCTGGGAGGCGCCGACCTCGGGGTGGGTGTGGTCCTGCCGTTCCTGGCCCGAGGCGATCACGAGCGCCGGCTCGTGGTCACCGCCGCGGCCCCCTTCTTCCTGCTGAACGAGGTGTGGCTGGTCGCGTCCGTCGGCCTCCTCGCCGGCGCCTTCCCGGACCTTGAGGCCGACCTCGTCCACGACCACCACGCCGCCCTCACCCTCGTCCTGGTCGGCTGGGTCCTGCGCGATGCGGGTCTGTGGCTGCGCGGTCGCGTCGACGCCCTCGGGTGGCGGCGGCTGTGGGACGCCGTGACCGTGAGCGGCAGCTGGGCGGCGGCCGGGGGCTGGGGAGCACTGCTCGCCGGCGTCCTGACCGGCGCGCCCGGCACGTCCGGAGCCTGGCCGGGCGGCCCGACGGCCCTGGTCGGCATGGGCGCCGGCGTCCTCGGGTTCGCCCTCCACGGGACCGCCTTCGCGGCCCTGCGCCTGACCGGGGCCCCGCGCCGGCGTGCGCGCCTGACCCCGGGGCGCCTGCCCCCTGGACGTCTGACCCCGGGGCGCGGCGAGGTCCTCCCGTTCCTCGTCACCGGCGCCCTCGTCCTGTCGGCGGGACTGGCCGCCGGGATCCGGCTCGCGCCGGGCGGGCGGACGGCGGACGCGGCCTCGCTGGACTTCCTGCTGCCGCCCCTGCTGATCGCCCTGCCCTTCCTGATCGGCGTCCAGGGCTGGGCGTGGTGGGTGTTCCGGCACCGCGTCACCGAACCCGGGTACCTGTGACGGCCGACGCGCCGGCCACCGCCCGCCCGCGTCGCCCCTCCCCGCACGAGATCCCCCGCACGAGATCCCCCGCACGATCCTCCACACGAGACGGAACCCCCGATGAACCTCGCCGGCCTCCTCGGCGTCGCCCCGATCCTCCTGGCACCCGCGCTCGTCGGGGTCTTCCTCTTCACCCTCGGCCAGGCCCTCGTCGCCCGCCGGCTCCTCGGGCTCCCCAGCCCCCTCCCCCGCGTCGCGTTCTGCGCGCTGCTCGGGGTGTGCGTCACCGGCCCGACCGTGGGCCGGCCCATGGCCGCCCCCGGTTGGCAGTGGCACCTGATCCCGGTGCTGTGGGGGGCGACCCTCGCGGCGACGATGCTCGCGCTCCTCCTCTTCGAGTACGCCCTGCCCAGCCACGGCCCCGGCCTGGTCCGCGACACCCGGCGCAGGATCGGGCGCGTCCGCCGGTACCTGCGGGTCGGCTCGATCTCGGCCCGGCACGGCCTGCCCCGCTTCCTCGCCTCCCGGCCGCGCCGCGACACCCCGCTCCGCAATCGGGAGTTCGCCGGGGCGCTGCGCCGCAGCCTGGAGGACGGCGGGGTCACGTTCGTCAAACTCGGCCAGTTCCTCGCCACCCGTCGGGATCTGCTGCCCGAGGAGTTCGTCCGCGAGCTCGGCCGGCTCCACGACGACGTGCCGCCCGCGCCCTGGGCAGACGTGCGCCGTCAACTGTGCGAGGAGCTCGGCGCGCCGCCCGAGGAGGTCTTCGCGGCCTTCGACGAGACGCCGTTCGCGGCCGCCTCCATCGCCCAGGTCCACCGCGCCACCCTCGCCGACGGCCGGCGCGTCGTCGTGAAGGTGCGACGCCCGGGGATCGTGCGGACGGTCGCACAGGACCTCGACATCGTGCGGCGCGCCGCCCGTTCCCTGGACCGCCGGCACGCCTGGGCCAGGGCCCTCGACGCCACCGCCCTGGCCGAGGGCTTCGCCGAGTCCCTCACGGAGGAGCTCGACTTCCGGATCGAGGCCCGCAATCTCGACGCCGTCCGCGCCGCCGCCGGCGCGCACCCCACCGTGACCCTGCCCGAGGTGCACGGCGAGCTCTCCGGCGCCCGCGTCCTCGTCCTCGAACACCTCGACGGCGTGCCCTTGGGCCGGGCCCGGACGGCCCTGGCCGAGCGGGGCGTCGACGGCGCGGCGCCGGCCCGGACCCTGCTGACCGCCCTGCTGCGGCAGATCACGGTCGCCGGTGTCTTCCACGCCGACCCGCACCCCGGGAACGTCCTGCTGATGCCCGACGACACCCTGGCCCTCGTGGACTTCGGCTCCGTCGGGCACCTCGACTCCCGACTCCGAAGCTCCCTGCGGCATCTGCTCGTCGCCGTCGACCGGCGCGACCCGGCCGCTCTGCGGGACGCCTTCCTCGACCTCGTGGACCGCCCGGACGGCGTCGACGGCGAGGCACTGGAACGCGCCCTCGGGCGGTTCGCGGCCCGCCACCTCGGCCCCGGCCGGACCGCCGACCTCGCGCTGTTCGCCGACCTCTTCCGCCTCGTCACCGCCCACGGCGTCGCGGTCCCGGGCGAGATCGCCGCCGTCTTCCGTGCCCTGGCCACCCTCGAAGGGACCCTCGCCCAGCTCTCCCCCGGGTTCGACATCCTCGCCGAGGCCCGTGCCTTCGCCACCGAGCAGATCGCGGGCCTCCCGCACCCCGACGCCGTCCGCCGGACCCTCGCCGAGGAGTTCACCGCCCTGCTGCCCGTCCTGCGCCGGATCCCCCGGCGGGCCGAGCGCATCACCGCGGACATCGAGCGGGGGAAGCTCACCCTCAACGTGCGCCTCTTCGCCCACGCGGAGGACGAACGGGTCATCGGGAGGCTCCTGCGGCAGGCCCTCGCCGCGCTGCTCGCCGCCACCACCGGCATCACGGCCGCGCTCCTGCTCTCCGGCACCGGCGGGCCGCGCGTGACCGACACGCTCCGCCTGCACGACCTCCTCGGCTACCACCTCCTCGTTCTCAGCCTGGTCCTCGTCCTCCGCGTCATGGTCGGGTCGGTGGGGCGCTCATCGCCGCCGCGAGGAAGGTGACGGCCCAGTGCCGGGTCTCCTCGCCCTCCGCCGTCGTCGGGCAGGAGGGGGAGGGGTGGTGGTAGAGCTCGACGCGGTCCGCGGCGGTCACGGCGAAGATCCCCCGCATGCGGAACAGCAGCTCGCGGGGGTCGAGCTCGGGCAGGGCCTGCGCGAAGGCGGCCAGGTAGCGCTCGCGGACCGAGTCCTCGTCCGGGCCGGTCCAGTCGCGCGCCTCCCGGGCCGGGTCGTTGAGGATCGTCACGATCAGCCGGGAGGTCCGGGCCCCGCTCTCGCTGCCCGTGGGCATCCGGTCGAAGAGCGGCCCCGCGAACGCCTCCACCAGGTCGGCGACCGAGGGCTCCGGGGTCCGGGCCAGCAGCTCGTCCAGGCCGGCGCGCTGGGCGGCGGTGATGGGCGCGGTCACGCGGCGGGCGACGGCGGCCAGCAGTTCGGCCTTCGAGCCGAAGTGGTAGCCGACGGCGGCCAGGTTCGCTCCGGCGAGGTCGGTGACCGCGCGGACCGAGGTGCCGCTGTAGCCGTGTTCGGCGAAGAGGCGTTCGGCGGCGTCGAGGATCTTGGTCCGGGTATCTGAGGGTGCCATGTGCCGTATTCTACATACGTTCGTTTCAAACGAACGTATGAATAATGCGAAGGAAGGTCCTCATGAAACTGCTGGTCCACGGCGCCGGGGTCTGCGGCAGCCTGCTCGCCGCCCGCCTCCACGAAGCCGGGCGCGACGTCTCCCTCCTCGCCCGGGGCGAGCGCCTGGCCTCCCTGCGGCGCCACGGCGGGGTGCGGATCGCGGACCCGGACGGCACGGCCGTCAGGACGGTGCCGGTGCCGGTGGTCGAGCACCCGGCGGGCGGGTACGACCTGACCGCCGTCCTCGTGCGCACCCATCAGGTCGACTCCGTGCTGGACTCGCTCGCGGACCTGGAGGGCGACGTGCTGTTCCTGCACAACTGGGCGGCCGGCGCGAAGCCGCTGGGCGAGGCGATCGGCCACGAGCGCGTACTGCTCGGCTTCCCCACGCTCGCCGGGACCATGGACGACCACGTGGTCCGACCCCGTGCGCGGACCGCCCTGACCGGCCGGGTCCCGATGCCGATCGGCGAACCCGACGGCCGGAGCAGCCCGCGACTGGAACGGATCGTCCGCGAGTTCCGCGCCGCCGGGCTGAACGCCAAGGCCGAACCGCGGATGGACGCGTGGCTCGGGACGCACGCCGCGTTCGAGGTGCCGCTCGGGCAGGCGGTGCGCGCGGCCGGCGGTCCGGCGGCGCTGGCCGACGACCCCGACGCGGTCCGCCGCATGCTCCGCCTCGTGCGGCGGAACCTGACCACGATGCCGGCGGCACCGGTCCCCCGCGCCTTCGGCGCGCTGCGGACCCTGCCGGAAGGACTGCTCGTGCCCCTGCTGCGCCGCTTCCTGCGCAGCCCGGCCGCGGTGGACAGCGGCCTCAGCGACACCTCCCCGGCGGCGACCGCGGAACTGACCCGCCTGGCGGAACAACTCCACGCACGAGCATCGGACCGGTAGACCTACGGCCCGCCGGGGGGGGCGGGGCGTACGGGGTGGTGGCGTCAGCCGGTGGGGTCAAGGTGTACCCCTGCGGGTCCTCGGGGTGTGGGCGGGTGTGGGTCCGGTGTGGGTGGGCGGGGGGTGAGGGGGGCCGGGCGCTCGGTGTCGGGCTCGGAGGGGGTGGGGTCTGGGGAAACCGTGCCGGGTGGGCGGTCCGGCTCGTGCGCGGGTGGGGGGGCGCCGTGTCCCGCGGGCGCCCGGGGCGGGCGACCGGGGCGCGGAAACGTTCACCCGAACGGGGAGCGCGGTTGGTCCCGGGGGTCGGGGTCCCGTCAAATGGGCGCGCCATTGATCGGCGGGCGAAGAGCCATGGACGAAGGAACAGTCCCACGTGACCAGGAAGACGCGTCCCGACGCGACCGCCGGCCGAGGTGCGAGCCCTGTGGGCGGGGGGAGGTCGCACGCGGCCCGTCCCGTGCCGAAGGGCGGCGTTCCGGCCCAGTACCGGGGGCCCGACGGCGAGGACCGGACGGGCGGCGCCGCCGCGTCCCGTGGGGCGGCCGGGGCGGCGCGCGGGGCCGGCGCCGCCCCCGTGGTCAGCACCGGGGTGGGCGTCGCGCGGGCCGTCGGTCGCAACGGGCGGGTGATCGCGCGGGGTGCGGGGCCCGTGCCCGTGCCCCCGGCGCCGTCCGGTGCGGTCACGAACGACGCCGGCGCCGACGGTGTCCGCGCGAGGCCCTCTCGGCGGCGGGCGCGTCGGGTCGGGGTGTTGTCGGTGGTCGGGTGCGGTGTGGCGCTCGCGGCCCTCGCCGTTCCGTTGCTCCCGGGCCTGCGGGCCGGGGAGGACAAGCCGGTGACCGCCGATTCCGCCAAGGGCGCGGCCGGTGTGGGCCCGGTCGGGTCCGAGGCCGGGGCGACGCTGCGCGCGATGGCCCTGACCACGACGGCCATCGGCTACGCCCCCGGTGTCACGGCCGGCGGCGACACCGCCCGGGACGCCCTCGCCAAGGCCCGCCGGGACGCCCGTCGTTACGCTCTCGCCGCCTGGGCCGCGGGCGGTCGGCCGACCGGGGACGAGGCCCTGTACGGCGCGCTGCTGCGGTCCGGCGGCGCGTACGCGGACGCGGTGGGCACGCACTTCGGGCTCGCCCCGGTCGGCGAGGTCCTCGCCGCCGACGTGGCGCCGGAGGGACACAAGCTGGCGGTCCTCGCCCGGGAGAAGGGCGCGAAATCCGCGCGGGTGCGGGTGCTGGCCTTCGGCGAGGACGCCGCCGCGCCCACGTGGTCGACGATCGGCCCCGACATCGACCCCGAGGCCGCGTTCGCCCTCAGCGACTGCGGCGGCATGTTCGCCTTCGCCGAGCCGGACGGGCACCGCGAGGTGTGGAACATGATGGGGGCCGAGCCGGTGAAGGTGTTCGAGTCCAACGGCGGCGGTGTGGACCTCGCGGCGGGCGAGCGCCAGTTCCTCGACTTCAACGACGACACCCACCGCCTGCTGTACGCGCACGGCCCGGCCGGTGCGCTGCGCGGCGAGGTGGTCGCGGTGCACCAGGCCGTGCCGATCGTCGAGGGCGACGTGGCCCTCCCCCGGGGTGGGCCGGTGGGCGAGGTGCGGCTCGACGGCGCGGGGCCGGCGGCGGTCACCGTGCCGGCCGGTTCCGGAGGCGGGTTCCTGACCCGGTACGGGGACCGCGTCACGGCGGGTACGGGTGGACGGATCCGCGTGGACGCCTCGTACCGGTACCTCGTGGAACGCCACGGATCGGCGGAGGACGTGCACGCCGTCCGGGTCACGGACCCCCGGCTCGGGCGCGTGTACCGGGCGGTGCTGCCCGTCGGGACGCGGGTCGGCGATCTTCCCGGCGGGCGGCAGGCCCTGCTCGTGCCCGTGCGGGCGGACGCGCGGACCCTGCGGATGATCGTCGTGACCGACGGGGCGCTCCTCGTCGTCGACGCGCCCCGTGTCGACGAGGCCGACGCGGAAGCCGGCGCCGACGAGCGCGGGCTGCCCGGGGCCGCCGCCCTGGTCGCCGAGGCGTGCGGGACCTCCCCCACGCCGCTCACCGACCGGGAGCTGGCGCTGCTCCCCGCCGTCGAACGCGGCACCGCCCGCGCCTGGCCCTGCGACTGAGCGGTCCTCGGGCGGGGGCGGGGCCGCCGGTCGGATGAGCTCGGGGTGTCCTTCGGTGGGGTCGGGCGGGTGGCGGGCCGGCGCCGGCTACGGTGGCGAAGTGATCTTCCCCTCGCTGTGTCGCCCGGGGCTCCGGCCCGCCGTCCTCGCGGTGACCACCGCCGTGGCCGTGGGCCTGCCCGCGCCGCCGGCTCGGGCGGCGACGGACCTCGGGGCCGTCGTCACCTCGGTGCCGGCGGCGAAGCTCGGCGCCAGTCACCACGCCGGATGCCCGGTGTCCCCGGGACGGCTGCGGCTGATCAGCATGAACCACTGGGGTTTCGACGGGAAGGTCCACCGGGGCGAGCTGATCGTCCGGGACACGGTGGTCCAGGACGTGCTCGGGGTGTTCGGCGCGGCGTTCACCGCGAAGTTCCCGATCCGCCGGATGCGGGTGATGGCCGAGTACGGCGGCGACGACGTGAAGGCCATGAACGCGGACAACACCTCCGCGTTCAACTGCCGGGCCGTCACGGGGGTCCCGGACCGGTTGTCCCGGCACTCGTACGGCGACGCGATCGACGTCAACCCGCTGGAGAACCCGTACGTCGACGTCAACGGCCGGGTATACCCCGACGGCGGCGAGAAGTACCTGAAGCGGTCGACGAGACGCCCCGGGATGATCTTCTCCGGTGACGCCGTGAACAAGGCGTTCGCCAAGGCGGGTTGGCGCTGGGGCGGGCGGTGGAGCCCGCCCGACTACCAGCACTTCTCCCGCACCGGCGCCTGACGCCGGCGGCGCTCGGGGTTCAGACGCGCCCGATGCCCAGGGTGTTCTCGGCGGGGAGGTGTCCCGAGCCGATCACCTTGACCCAGAACTCGCCGAGGAGGTCGGCCAGGCGGGTCGTGGCCTCTTCGCCGAGGGCGTCCCAGGGGCCGCCGGCCATGGCGTCCGTGTGCCGTTCGACCTCGGCGCGCAGGGCCCGGCCCGCCTCGGTCGCCACGCCGTCGGCGGCCAGGAGCCCCCGCGCCTCCAGGCGGCCGCGGCCGGCCCGCCACTGCTCGGGCGTCCAGCCCCGGGAGGCGAAGGTCTCCGGGGCGGCGGCCCCGACGGCCGCGAACGAGACCAGGGCCTCCACCGGGTCCAGTCCCGCCACCTGGAGCGCGGCGAGGTGGCCGTCGCCCCGGTGTTCGCGCAGGGTGGTCGCCGCCTGCCAGAGCGCGAGGTGGGGTGCGGTCGGAAAGGGCAGCGCGGCGTTGGCGGCGGCCAGGGGGCGGCCGGCGGTGACGGCCGCCCGGGCCGCCTGCCCGACGAGGTCGGCGGCCTCGGCCATGACCGGGCCGTCGACCTCGTCGCCGAAGAGGGTGCGGTACGCGGCGTCCACGCCCCGCGAGCGGGCCCGCAGGACCTCCTCGGGATCCGCGGTGCGCCAGACCTTCGGGACGTGGTGGGCGACCATGTCGGGGGCGAAGCTGTAGAAGGCCGAGGCGACGGACTCGGCGGTGGCCGCGCCGAGGGGGGCCGCGCGCCAGGCGAAGTACAGCGGCCAGCGTTCGGTGACCTCGTATCCCAGGGCCGCGGCCTCGGCACGGGTCTCCGGCGCGTAGTAGGCGATCGCGTGCAGGGGCTCCAGCAGGTGCCACAGCCGGCGCGTGCGTGCGAGGCGTTGCTCGACGGGTTCCATGACGTCCCTCCGTACGGCGATGCACATCTTGTCGTTGACCAGATTGCGCCCGCCGGGGCGAACTTGTCAACGGCTAGATCGGACGTAGGGTGGTCCCATGGCGAAGCGAGACACCTACCACCACGGAGACCTTCGGCGAGCCGTCCTCGACGCCGCCCTCGACGTCGTGCGCACCGAGGGCCCCGGGGCGCTCAGCCTGCGGGAGCTGGCGCGCAGGGCCGGGGTGTCGCACGCGGCGCCCGCCCACCACTTCAAGGACCGCGCCGGCCTGCTGACCGCGATCGCGGTCGAAGGGTTCCGGCTGCTCACCGACGCCTTGGGCGAGGCGGAGGACCTGCGGGAGGCGGGCGTGCGCTACGTGGAGTTCGCGTTCGCGCGTCCCGCCCACTTCCAGGTCATGTTCCGCCCCGACCTCGTCCGGGCCGAGGACCCGGAGCTGGTCGCGGCGCGGGCGGGGGCGGCGGAGCGGCTGCGGGTGGCCGTGGAAGTGCTCTCGCACGAGGGCCGGGTGCCCGACGCACGGTCGGCGGGCGTCGCGGCGTGGTCACTGGCCCACGGATACGCGACGCTCGCGCTGTCCCACAACCTCCCCCCGAACCTGTCCGAAGACCCGGCCGCCCACTTCCGCGACCTGACGGACCTGCTCTTCAACCCGCCTGCCCCGCAAGGCGGTTGACCAACTCGCACGCCGCGCGCGCACGCATCCGCTCACGGCGCCAGTTCCCACAGGGGCGAGTCCAGGGCGTGGTCCCCCACGGCGTGCAGGAGCACCAGGGCCACCAGCGCCTGCTCGGGGACCCCTTCGAGTACCTCCCACCGGCCGCGGACCGCCCGGCCGACCTCCCACCCCCGGTGCCGCAGCACGCGCCTCCCCCGGAACCCCTCGGGGCGCAGCACGGTCAGCGCGTCCTCCCCCTCCACGACCAGCGCCCGGTCCGACCGGAACAGCCCGCCCCGCAGTCGGACCCGTCCCGGCCGGTCGAGGATCGTCGCGGCCACCCCGGAGCCCAACCCACCCCGCACCCACCGTGAGTGGCGCGCGCCCGGCAGGTCGAGGACGGCCAGGTCCCGGCCGTCCAGCGTGACCGTCCAACGCGTCGGGAGCGTGCCGCGCCACGTTCGCAGCCGCAGGACCATGCGCCGCCACGGCCCGCCGCCGGCGACCGCCGCCGGATCCGGCTCCGATCTCCGGCGCGTCAACTTCACCCGCCCGACAGGCGTGTCCATGATGACGTCGTTCCCGACCCACCGCACCCCGACCGACCGCCCCGAGCCGTTCACCCGCGGCTCATCCGTCCTCGTTCGGTTCGGGATCTCGTCCCCGGTCTCGCGTAAGTGCTCCGACACCGCCACCCCCATGGGTCCGTATGGCAACTCTCCTGCTCTCGACAGGACTGACGCACCATCGGGGGGCACTGGTTGAGTCCGAGGTGGCACGGGAAGCGGCGGCCGCCGTTCCGTACCGGTCGCGCTGCGGGTTTCCGGGAGGTGGGGGTGGGCACGAGCCCGGCTGGGCGGCGGGCCCGGGAGCAGGGGGTGGTGGGGTGGGCGGCGAGGGGTCGATGGTGGGGATGGTGGGGCGGGTCACGGGGGCGGTCGGGCCCGGGCTCGTCGGCGAGGTGATGCTGCGGATCAGGGGCGGGGCGGAGCACTTCCTCGCGTATCCGGCGTTCCGCGGGGAGCGGATCGAGGTGGGGACCGTGGTCGTGGTGGTGGAGCACCTTCCGCCGAGGACGGTCCACGTGCGCCCGGCGTATCCGGACTGACGCGGCACGCGCGGCCCGCGGGTTCGTCGGCGGCCGGGAAGGTCATGGTCGTCACGCGGCGGCGTCAAATCCGCACCAAGACGCGTCGGTTGTCTTCTCCGTCGCGGCGTCGCGGGCGGACACTCCCTTCGTTCGGTGCCGGGCATCGGGATCCGGTACCCGGCGAAGGGGGCGTGTGTCGATGGCCGTCGGCGTCGTGGCGGGGCTGGTAGTCCTCGCCGTGGTTGTGGTGATCGGTGTCTTCAAACTCATGTGGCGGGTGGCGGAGCCCAACGAGGCCCTGGTCATCTCCGGGTCCGCGCATCACACCGAGGGGCTCGGTGAGGGCATGGGGTTCCGGATCGTGACCGGGCGGGGCACGCTCGTGGTCCCGGGGGTGCAGGCCGTGCGGAAGCTGTCGCTCGACCTGAACGAGACGCAGTTGTCGGTGGAGTGCGTGACCCAGCAGGGCATCCCGCTCAAGGTGCGGGGCGTGGTCATCTTCAAGGTGGGCGACGACATGGTCTCGATCGCCAACGCGGCCCGTCGTTTCCTCGACCAGCAGAAGCTGATGTCGGAGCGGGTGCACAACGTGTTCGCGGGGCACCTGCGGTCCATCGTCGGCGGGCTGACCGTGGAGGACATGATCCGCGACCGGGAGAAGTTGACCGGGCAGACGCGGGCCGCGTGCGGTACCGAGATGGAAAAGCTCGGGTTGATCGTGGACTCGTTGCAGATCCACGAGATCGAGGATCCGTCCGGGTACATCAAGAACCTGGCCATGCCGCACGCCGCGCCGGTCCAGCGCGACGCCCGGATCGCGCAGGCGGCCGCCGACCGGCTGGCGACGGAGGCCGAGCAGGAGGCGTTCGCGCGGATGGCGGAGGCGACCCGCGACAGCGAGATCCTCCAGGCCGGGTACCAGGCGGAGCGGGACAAGGCGTCGGCGGCGGCGCGGCAGGCGGGGCCGTTGGCCGACGCGGCGGCCCGGCAGGAGGTGGTGGTGCAGGAGACGCGGGTGGCGGAGTTGGAGGCGCACCGGCGCGAGCAGCAGCTCCAGGCGGACGTGCGCAAGCCGGCCGACGCTCGGGCGTACGAGCAGCGGATCCTGGCGGAGGCGGAACGCGACGCGCGGATCTCGGCGGCGCAGGCCCGGGCCCGGGAGACGGAGTTGGCGGCGGCGGCCGAGGCCACCCGGGTCAAGACGGCCGCGGCGGCCGAGGCGCAGGCCACGGAGGCGCGGGGCGCGGCGAGCGCGACGGCCACGCGGGCCACGGGCGAGGCGGAGGCCGCGTCGGCGCGGGCGAAGGGTTTGGCGGCGGCGGAGGCACGGCGGGCCGGGGGGCTCGCGGAGGCGGAGGCGATCAAGGCGCGGGCGGCGGCTCTCGCGGAGAACCAGGAGGCGGTGGTCGCCCAGCAACTGGCCGAACGCTGGCCGGAGATCGTGCGGGCCGGCGCGGAGGCATTCGGCAACGTCGATCACCTGGTGTTGTTGAACGGGGCGGACGGCATGGCCGACATGTTCGCGAAGGCCCTCACCATGGGTGGCGCGGGTCTCGGACTGGCCCGGTCCCTCCTGGCCGGCCTGGGCCCGGACGGCGGCGCCGTGCCGGCGAGGACCGGTGCGCCGACGGGCCCGTCGGAGGGGGTCGGGCCCGAGCCCGGGGTGGTGTCGACGGCGCCGCTCGGGCAGGACGCGCGGGAGTCCCGGCGCATCCCGATCACGGAGGACCTCCCGCACGCCCCCTGAGCGCAAGGGCGGGGCGCGGGGGCGGTGCACACCATGGTGCCGGGGATGGCGCCGCGCCGGGCGTTGGCCGTGCGCGGGGACCGGATCGTGGCGGTGTCGGCCGATCCTCGCGGGTGCGACGGGTTGGTGGGGGCGGGCACGCGGGTGCTCGACGTGCCCCACGATCCAGCAGCCGTTGCCGCACGACACGGCCGGGGTGGAGGAGGGGTTCTGGGGTGTCGAGCGGGTCGCCCGGCTGTTCCCGGCGCGGGGCTGGATCGACGCGGGGGCGCAGGTGAGCGCCGGGTCGGATTTCCCGGTCGGCCGGTTCGGTGCCATGCGGTCGGTCTGGGGGATGGTCACGCGGGAGACGGTGGTCGGGGTCAGGGGTCCCGAGCACGCCATCGGCTACGAGGAGGCCCTCGCCCTGCACACCGTCAACGCGGTGCGGCTGCTGGGCGAGGAGCGGTCGCGGGGGTCTCTGACGCCGGGGCGGCTCGCGGACCTGACGGTCTGGGAACGGGATCCGGCGGACTGTGCGGGTGACGTCCTGCGGGATCTGCTTCCCGCGCACACCGTGCTCGGTGGGCGGTGGGTCACGGGGGCGGACGCGGGGGCAGGGGCGGGTGCGGGTGATCGGGGGGACGCCGGTTGACATGGGGGTGCGTCGTCGGGGTGAGGGCGGACGGCGGGGCCGGCGCCGGCGGCGGGCGGGGCGCGAGACTCGTCGTGCCCGGTCCGTCCGTGCCCGTTCGTTCGTGCCCGTTCGTCCGTGCCCGTGCCGCGGGCAGTCGTCGAGGAGTCCCGCATGCCCGTGGAACCGCCGTCCTCGGCCCGGTTGGACGAGTTGGCGGCCCGCGCCGGGTTCGCCCTCTCGGCGGCGGAACGGGACGCCATCGGTGCGGTGTCGGGCACGCTGCTGGACGCCTGGGGCGTCGTGGAGCGTCTGCACGCCGAGCACTCCCCCGCCGTGCCCGTCGGGCGGGAGCACCACCGGCCCGATCCGGCCGAGAACCCGTGGGGCGCCTGGTGTGTGCGGACGCGGCTGCGGGAGCGGGACGCGGGTCCGTTGGCCGGGTTGACGGTGGCGGTGAAGGACAACGTGGCCGTGGCCGGGGTCCCGATGACGAACGGCTCGGCCGTCCTCGCCGGTCACACGCCGGCCGAGGACGCGACCGTCGTCCGGCGTCTCCTCGACGCCGGCGCCACCATCACCGGCACCGCCACCTGCGAGGACCTGTGCCTGTCCGGGGGCAGTCACACCTCCGTGGGCGGGCCCGTCCGCAACCCGTGGGACCCCGCCCGCACCTCCGGGGGCTCCTCCAGCGGCAGTGCGGCCTTGGTCGCCGCCGGGGAGGTGGACCTGGCGCTCGGCGGTGACCAGGCCGGTTCCATCCGGATCCCCGCCGCGTTCTGCGGGGTCGTCGGCCTGAAACCCACCCACGGCCTGATCCCCTACACCGGTGCCTTCCCGATCGAGACCACCCTCGACCACCTCGGCCCCCTCACCCGCACCGTGCGCGGGGCCGCCCTCGCCCTCGGCGTCCTCGCCGGCGAGGACCCGGGCCGCGACCCGCGCCGCTGGGTCCACCACCGCGACCGCTCCGGCCCGCCGGACCCCGTCGCGGCGCTGGAGCGGGGCGCCGACGGGCTGCGCGTGGGGCTGCTCGCCGAGGGATTCGGGCTGCCGGGGGTCAGCGACCCGGCCGTGGACGCCCGGGTCCGCGAGACCGTGCACGGGCTGACCGCCGAGGGGGTGGGGGTGAGCGAGGTGTCCGTGCCGTTCCACGCCCTCGGCGGCGCCGTCTGGACGGTCGTCGCGGTGGAGGGCGCGACCCGTCAGCTCTTGGGGGGCAGCGGGTACGGGGCCAACTGGGAGGGCCGCTACGACCCGGCCCTCATGACACGGTTCGGTCGGCGACTGCCCGCGCATCTCGGCGAGCTCCCCGCGACGGTGAAGCTGTTCGCGCTGCTCGGCGGGCACACCCTCGATCTGGGGCGGGGCGGCTTCTACGGCATGGCCCGCAACCTGCTGCCCGTGCTGCGGGCCGCGTACGACACGGCGCTGGCGGAGGTGGACGTGCTGGCGCTGCCCACCGTGCCCTTCACCGCCCCGCCGCTGCCGCCGGCCGCGCCCGATCCGGCCCTCGACCTGACCCGGGCCCTGGAGTCGGTGCCGAACACGGCGCAGTTCAACGCCACCGGGCACCCGGCCCTGAGCGTGCCGGCCGGGCTGGTGGACGGGCTGCCGACGGGCGTGATGCTGGTCTCGCGGCACGGCGCGGACGATCTGTGCCTGCGGATCGGCGCGGCCGTGGAACGGCTGGCGGGAGGCTTCCCGAGCCCGCCGTGAGCACGCCGGTTCGGCTCAGGTGGTCAGCGGGGAGCCCGTCCAGCGCTGGTTCGGGCCCCCGTGGCAGGGCCAGAGGATGAGCCGGGTACCGGGTCCGGTCGCCGCGTTGCGGGCGTCGAGGCAGAGTCCGTCCGTGCCGTGCCGCAGGGTCAGGTCCGCGTTCGGGGAGGTCCAGGACTGTACGGGGGTGCCGTCGCAGGCGGCCACCACGACCGGGGTGCCGGGCACTGGGCTCGGTGTGGCGGGGGCCAGGCAGCGGCCCAGGGCGGTCAGGGTGCCCGAGGGGCCCGCGGTCCAGCTCTGGTTGGCGCCCTGTCGGCAGGGCCACAGCCCCACCGGGGTACCGGGGGCGTCGCCGCCGCCGAGGACGTCGACGCAGAGTCCGGAGCCCTGCCCCAGGATCGGGCCGGGTGCGGGGGTGAGGGTCACGCCGCCGAGCGGGTACCAGCCGGCGCCGGTGCGGGGACCGGCCAGGGCCAGGTCGATGCCGGGCCGTCCGCCGTCGGTGGTGTCGACCAGGGCCACGGCCAGGCGGTACTCCCCCGGCGGCGCGTCGAAGCGGGCCCGGGTGGTCGTGGTGGCGGGGGTGCCCCGCAGCCAGTCCCCGGGGTCCGTCACGGAGTCCGCGGAGCGGGCCGCGACGGAGTCGTCGGCGCGCAGCAGGGCGTAGGAGACGCGGTACTTGCCGTTCCATCCCGGCAGTTTGTTGGGGAGGACGCCGACGGCGGTGTTGGACCAGGTCTGGGTGATCGGCACGGAGGTCCCGGAGGGGAACGAGGCGGGGGCCTCGATCCGGTCGGGGGCCAGGCGGTAGCCCCCGTTGAGGGCGAAGTCCCGGACCAGGGACGGGTACTCGTCGACCCAGGTGTGGACGTCGGTGCCGGGGTGCCGCAGGTCCAGGGTGTTGGCGTGGACGTTCTTCGCGTCGGCGACCACCCTGCCGAGGACGGTGCCCAGGCCGTCGCGGCCGATGGCCCCGTCACAGGAGTCGGTGGGGCGCAGGACGAATTCCTGGTAGCAGTTCTCGGAGAACACGGGCGAGGCGGGGAAGCGCTCGGCGAGGGCCTGTTGGGCTTCGGCGGGGAAGTACTGGAGGCTGCCGAGGCTGTCGCGGCGGGTGGCGAGGCCGCCCGCGCTCCTGGCGGTGTCCTCACGGGCGACGGTGAACTCGCTGCCGAAGTTGAGGGTGAGCAGGACCCGGGTGAAACGGGTCCGGTAGAGGGCGGTGGACCAGTCGAGCGTGGGCCCCAGGTCCGCCTCGGCCAGTTGGAGGTGATGGCCCTCGCCCCACCAGCCCAGGCCGGTGGTGTCGACGAAGTCGACCCGGGCCGGGTCGTCGTATTCCTTGGCGAATTCCGTGAGGAAGGTCGCGAAGGCCGCGCGGAACGCGGGGTCGGTCAAGAGCGGGTTGCGGAAACCGGTGTTGGAGTTCTGGGGCGCGGGTCGGGCATGTTCCTCGTCGAAGACGTAGTCCGGGGTGGCGGAGTAGTTCGTGTCCTGACTGTCGACGGTGATCCGGAAGGCGAGCTTCAGTCCTCGTCGGAGGGCCTCTTCGACCAGGCGGCGGTAGTCGTCGTTCTCCTTCCACGCGTAGTGCCCTCTGGTGGGTTCGAACTGGGACCACGGCAGTCGTATGTAGAGCTCGGAGGCGACGGAGTCGCGTCCGCCGATCTGGTTCCAGAAGGTTTCGGGGTCGGGGATCTCCTTCTCCACGTAGAGCTGCCAGCCCATGGCCGGATTGCGCAGGATGGTGCTGGTGTCTCGTGGGGGTGTGACGAGGAGTCGGGGCCCGTCGGTCTCCCCGGACCGGGCCGCGGCGACGGGACGGGCGTGTGCCGCCGGCGCCGTCAAGGCCGACAGCAGGGCGCCCAGGAGGGCCAGGACGGTAAGCAGGGTGGTTGCTGACACGCGCCCGAGAAAGTGGGACACGAGGGCTCCTCAAGGTGTGAGGGAGGGGCGGTTTTCGGCCTGGGTTGATGGTCGATCACCACCCGAGCTTCGTCAACTATTCTGACGAACTTTCCCGCACGGCCGATGTGTGCCCGCGCGCACCCGAGAGTGCGTCGGAAGTACGAACGAACGTCGATCGCGGCCCACCGGCCCGGACGACCCTGGTCACTCGACAAAAAAACACCAATGAGACATCTATTGACGCATCATGCGAAGAATGTCCCGGACCTCACGAGAAATGTGGGTGCACGCGACCGCAGGGCGTAAATCATCATGATGACCTGTTCGCGCTCACACGAATCCACCGAACAGGGAATCGGTCCTGTGGCGAACACGTCGATTCGCGAACGCGGCGTTTTGCTCCTGCTAGGCATGACCCGGGTCGGCCGCGCGCGCATTCATTCGGGAATTCGCGCGGGCCCCTCTCCTCCCCGATTATTCGAGCACTGGAGCCCCTGTGTCCTTCTCGTCCCTTCGAATGCCGCCCGATCGCAGACCACGCCTGCATCTGGTGCACCGCGCCGTCACCCTCGGCATGGCCCTCCCCCTGTTCGCCGGCTGCGCCATGGCCGGTGTGGCCTCGCCGGTGGCCTTCGCCGCGAGCACGAGCCGGGCCGACACGGGGGACGGGACCGTCAAGGTCCGTGTGGTGCGCGAGGTGAACGCGAACGGTTCCTGGGACCGGACGCTGGAGCCGGGCATGGACCAGGTCGAGGTGACGCTCACGGACGACGCGGGCAACGTGATCACCGCGAAGACCGGCGCCGACGGCGTGGCCACCTTCACGCCGGCCGGGACCGCCCTGAAGGGCGGCAAGTACCGGGTGCAGGTCATGAACCCGAAGCCGGGCGTGCTCTACTCGGCGTTCGCCTCTCGTGAGGGCCTCGACAAGGCCCCCGACCGGCTGTCCAGCACCGAGGAGTTCGTCGACGTCTCGGGCGGCAAGAACGTCGAGTTCACCACCGCGTACTGGAACCCGGGCGACTACTGCCAGAAGAACGCCGAGCTGGCCACCGCGTGCATTCCGGCCGACGTCCCGAACAAGGCCCCGGACTCGGCCCGCACCGCCCTGGTGTTCCCCTACAACGCGCGGGGCAACAACAATCAGGTCACGAACCTGTCGACGAAGGGCGACACGGGCGCCGTGTACGGCGTCGGCTACAGCAAACAACAGAAGTGGATCTTCTACGGGGCCCAGGCGCACCGCGCCGCCGGCTACGGCCCCGGCAAGCAGGGCGCGATCTACCTGGTGGATCGTCAGTCCAAGGAGACCTCGCTGTTCACGACCGTGCCGGACGCGGGCACGACGGAGCACGACTTCACCGACGCCGGGCACCACGACGTGGACTTCATGCCCGCCGTGGCCAAGGAGTCCCTGGGTGATGTGGAGGTGTCGGAGGACGGCAGCGAGCTGTACGTCGTCAACCTCAACGACCGCAAGCTGTACGTGTACGACGCCACGCAGAAGACCGCCGCCGCCCCCAAGGGCTCCTACCCGATCCCGGACCCGGGCTGCGCGGACGCCGGCGACTGGCGTCCCTACGGGCTCGGCGTCCAGGACGGCGTCGTGTACGTGGGCGGGGTCTGCTCCGCCGAGTCCACCCAGTCCAAGGCCGACATGCGGGCCGTGATCCGCACCTTCGACCCGAAGGCCAAGACCTTCGGCGACGTCATCATGGACGAGAAGCTGGACTTCCCGCGCGGCAAGGCATTCGTCGGGGTCTCGTGCGAGGGCGCGGGATGGTGGCCCTGGTCGGACACCTTCCGTTTCCAGCAGGACGGCAAGAGCTGCGGGTCGAGCGGTTGGATCGGCTACCCGCAGCCGATCCTCGCGGACATCGTCGTGGACACCGACGGGCAGCTGATCCTGGGCTTCCGCGACCGCTTCGGCGACCAGGTCGGCATGGACACCTTCGTGGCGAAGGGCAACAACAACCGCTGGTCCGTGGCCTCCGGTGGTGACCTCAACCGGGCCTGCAAGGACACGGACGGCAAGTTCAAGCTCGACGGCAACGGCGGGCCCTGCCCGAACAACGCCAACTCCTCCAACAACAACGGACAGGCCGCGAACGTCCGGGAGTTCTACCCCGGCGACTACCGCACCGGCTACCACCAGGAGGCCATGTACGCGGGCATCGCCCTGTCCAAGGTCGAGGACGCCATCGCCTCGTCCGGGGTGGACCCCAACACGGACCTGTGGAGCGGCGGCACCGGTTTCGTCAACCGTGACGGCACCCACGACGCCAAGTGGGGCAACAAGCTGATCGACGGCAACACCAGCTTCGGCAAGGCCGGTGGCATGGCCGACCTCGAAGTCCTCTGCGACGAGGCGCCCATCCAGATCGGCAACCGCGTCTGGTACGACGTGGACAAGGACGGCATCCAGGACCCGGGCGAGAAGCCCGTCCCCGGCGCCACCGTCAACCTCTACGACGAGAACGGCGTCAAGGTCGCCACCACGAAGACCAGCGCCCGCGGCGAGTACTACTTCGACGCCGAGAACGTCCCCGGCGGCCTGAAGTTCAAGACCAAGTACACCATCAAGATCGACAACGCGGACGACTACGACAACCCGAGCGGCCCCCTCTACGGCTGGGCCGTCACCAAGAACGACGCCGGCGACAACGACTTCGTCGACAGCGACGGCAAGGTCCCCGCCGGCGGCCGCTTCCCCGAGCACTCCATCGTCACCGGCGACGCCGGCCAGGACAACCACACCTACGACTTCGGCTACAACCAGCCCACCGGCCCCGTCACCGTCGTCAAGGTCGACGCGGACAGCGGCGAGCCGGTCGACGGGGCCGAGTTCCAGTTGTGGAAGGAGTCCAACGGCACCGACGGCCTCCAGACCACCGGTGACGACGCCGACACCAAGACCGGCGACCCGGTCACCGGCGGCGCCGACGGCAAGGCCACGGTGAAGGACCTCGCCCCCGGCACCTACTACTGGCAGGAGACCAAGGCCCCCGCCGGCTACGCCCTGCCCGACCCGGCGGTCTTCGGCCCGGTCGAGCTGACCGCCGCGAACGCCGCCGAGGGCGTGACGGTGACGGCCGAGGACAAGCCGCTGCCCGGCAGGATCGTCCTGCTGAAGAAGGACGAGAAGACCGGCGACCCGCTGCCCGGTGCCACCTTCCAACTGTGGAAGGAGACCAACGGCACCGCCGGCCTCCAGCGCGACGGGGCCGAGCCCGACACCAAGCAGGGCGACACCTGCACGACCGACGCCGCCGGTCGGTGCGAGTTCGACGCCCCGAACGGCGCGTACTACCTGGAGGAGACGGCCGTCCCCACGGGCTACACCCTCCCGGCGAACCCGGTCTCCGGCCCGTACACCATCGACCGCGCCACCAAGGAGGTGACCGCCACCGCGGACAACGCCCGGATGCTGGGATCGGTGACGGTGGTCAAGGTGGACGCGGACACCAAGGCGCCGCTCGCCGGTGCCTCGTTCCAGCTCTGGAAGGAGACCAACGGCGACGGCGGTCTCCAGACGAGCGGTGACCGGCCCGACACGAAGGTCGGCGGCGCGCTGACCTCCGGCGTGGACGGCAAGGTCACGGTCGACAAGCTCGAACTGGGCACGTACTACTGGCAGGAGACCAAGGCCCCGACCGGCTACGCCCTGCCCGACCCGGCGGTCTCCGCCCCGATCGAGCTGACCGCCGCCAACGCCGCCCAGGGCGCCGCGGTCACCGCCGAGGACAAGCCGCTGCCCGGCCGGATCGTCCTGCTGAAGAAGGACAAGAAGACCGGCAAGGCCCTGGCCGGCACGGTCTTCCAGCTGTGGCGCGAGACCAACGGCGTGCGCGGCCTCCAGCGGACCGGCGCCCGCCCCGACACCGAGGTCGGCACCGGCTGCGCCACCGACGCCCGCGGCCTGTGCGAGTTCGACGCCCCGAACGGTGTCTACTACCTGGAGGAGACGGCCGTCCCCGAGGGGTACGCGCTGCCCTCCAACCCGGTCTCCGGCCCGTACACCATCGACCGCACCACCAAGAAGGTGTCGGTCACCCTGGAGAACGCCCGGCACGAGAACCCGAAGAAGAAGTGATCGACCCCTTCGGCCTCTGATCGACCCCTGATCGGGTCCCCCCGGGGGCTGGCGTCGGCCCCGGTTCCGCCTCGCGGAGCCGGGGCCGACGGCCGTTCCCGCCCGGAAACCTCAGCCGGCGGTCGCCGTCACCGGCAGGCGGGCGGCGCCCAGGAGCACCAGCAGTCGGGCCACCTCCCGCGCCGCGGCCTCGCGTCCGGCGCCCAGGTAAGTCCGGGTGTCCACGAGTCCGGGATCGCGCGCCAGCCGGTCCCGGACGGCCTCGGTGAACAGCCGGTTCAGGTGCGTGGAGACGTTCACCTTCGTGATGCCGTGCGCCACGGCCGCGCGCAGCCCCTCGTCGGGAACTCCGGAGGAGCCGTGCAGGACCAGGGGGACGGGGACCCGCCGGCGGAGTTCGGCGAGCAGCCCGTGGTCGAGGACCGCGACCCTGTCGCGCATGGCGTGCGAGGAGCCGACGGCCACGGCGAGCGTGTCCACCCCGGTCGCCGCGACGAAGGCCGCCGCCTCGGACGGGTCGGTCCGGGCATCCGGGGCGTGAGCGCCGCCCTTGCCCCCGATCTCCCCCAGCTCGGCCTCCACCCAGACCCCGGCGGCGTGGCAGCGTCGCGTCACCTCGCGGGTGACGGCGAGGTTGTCCTCGTAGGGCAGGGCGGAGGCGTCGATCATGACGGAGGTGTACCCGAGGGCCGCGGCACGGCGCACGAGTTCGGGGTCGGTGGCGTGGTCCAGGTGGACCACGACGGGAACGGCCGCGGCCCGGGCCACCGCCAGCGCGGCCAGGCCGAGGGGTTCGGGGCGGCCGTGGTAGCGGAGGGTGTTCTCGCTGATCTGGAGCACGACCGGGGCTCCGACCCGTTCGGCTCCGGTGACGATGGCCTCGGCGTGCTCGATCTGGACGACGTTGAACGCGCCGACGCCGTGGCCGGCGGCTCGTGCGGGAGCGATGACCTCGCTCGGTGACACCAGGGGCATGGTGGGGCCTTCCTTCGAGGAGGGGCGGGTCAGAGCGTCCGGGTGCGGGCGCGGCCGAGGTCGTGGGCGAGGAGGGCGGCCCCCAGGCAGCCCGCCCGGTCCCCGAGTCGGGCCGCGGCGAGCGGGGGCGGGTCGCGGAAGGCGAGGCGTCGGGCCACGGCGGCTTCCAGCGGCGTGAACAGGCTCGCCCCGGCCCTTGCGAGTCCGCCGCCGACGAGCAGCGCGTCGGGGTCGAGGAGGGTGGTGACGGCGGCGAGGCCGTCGGCGAGGGCCTCCACGGCCTCCGCCCAGACCCTCCGTGCCACGGGGTCTCCCTCGTCGGCCCGGTCGCGGACCTCACGGGCCCCGCGTGCGGCCGTGCCGGTCGCGGCCGCGTAGCGGCGGGCGATGGCCGAGGCGGAGGCCAGGGTCTCCAGGCAGCCCCGGTTGCCGCAGCCGCAGCGTTCGGTGTCGGGGCCCGAGCGCACCGGGAGGTGTCCGATCTCCCCGGCCTGCCCTCGGGCCCCGCTGAAGGGGCGGCCGGCGAGGACCACGGCGGTGGCGATGCCGGTGCCGACGGGGGTGAAGGCGAAGCGGCGGCGGCCCCGACCGGCGCCGAGTCGGGCCTCGGCCAGGGCGCCGGCCCGCACGTCGTGGCCGAAGGCCACGGGCAGGCCCAGGTGTTCGGAGAGCCAGGGGCCCACCGGGGTGTGGTCCCAGTCGAGGTTGGCCGCGCGGACGGCGATCCCGGCGGTCTCGTCGACGATCCCGGGGACGACCACGCCCGCCGCGATCGCCGGATCGCCCGCGCGCCCCGCCCGGTGGACGAGGGCGTCGGCGAAGGAGTGCAGGGCGTCCACGAGGGCGTCCGGGCCCCTGCCGGCGGGGGTGGGGCGGGTCTCGGCGGCGAGGATCCGGGAGTCGGCGGTGACCACCGCGCCCTTGACGAAGGTTCCGCCGAGGTCGAGGGCGACCACGCTCACGTTCCCGCTCCCGAGGGGGCGCCGGGGTGGAGTCCTCGGATCACGCTTCGGCGCCCGTCAGGACGACGGAGCGGGTGAGGTGGCGGGGCTTGTCCGGGTCCAGCCCGGCCCGCTCGGCGCGCTCGACGGCGAGCCGGTGAACGCGCACCAGCTCGGCCATCGGGTCGAGGGTGGGGAGAATCGCCGTCCCGCCGGTGGCGGCGATCCGCTCGCACAGGCCGGGCGGCGGCGTGTCGAGGAACCAGACGACGCGGCCGGGGCCGGTCACGCTGACGGGTCCGTGCCGGTACTCCTTCGCGGAGTAGGACTCGGTCCACAGTCCGGCGGCCTCGCGGACCTTCAGCGCCGCTTCGTCCGCGAGGGCGGCGGCCCAGCCGGTGCCGAGGAAGGTGATCTGCTCGGCGGTGGTCGCGGCCGGCGGAAGTTCCTCGGCCAGGGCCAGTTCGGCCTGCGCGGCCAGGTGCTCGGAGGAGGCCCCGAGGTGGGCGCGGAGCAGCATGAGGGCCGTGGTCGCGAACCGGGTCTGCACGATGGAGCGTTCGTCGGCGAAGTCGAGGACGACGAGGTGCTCGGCCACGGCCGCGGCGGGCCCGTCGGGAACGGCGGTCAGGACCGTGCGGGGGGTGTCGCGCAGGGCCGCGAGCGCGTCCAGGACCTCGGTGGTGGTGCCCGACCGGGTGATGGCGAGGACCCGGTCGTAGCGTCGGTGGAGGGGGAGTTCGGCGGCGGCGAACACGTCGGTCTCCCCGTGCCCTCGGGATTCGCGGAGCACGGCGTAGGCGTGCGCCATGTGCCGGGAGGTGCCGCAGCCGATGACGGCGACGCGTTCCCCGCGTTCGGGCAGACCGGTCACGACGAGGTCGAGGGCCCGGCGCCAGCAGGAGGGCTGGGAAGCGGTCTCGGTGATGGTGAAGGACATGCGGATGCGCCTTTCGGGCGGTGGTGGTGACGAGGGGCCGGATCGGGCGGGCGGTGAGAGCCGCGGGGTCAGCGCAGCACGGTGCCGGGGGCGTCCAGGGGCAGGGTGAGTTCGGAGCGGTCCGGCAGCCCTTCCCAATCGCCGTGGGCGGAGACGGAGAACGCCGCCACGCGCGCGCCGAGGGCCAGCCGGCCGGGCGCGTCGGTCCCGTCGAGGAGGGCGGCCAGGTAGCCGGCGACGAACGAGTCCCCGGCGCCGACCGGGTCGACCTCGGGCACGGACAGGGCCGGCTGCCGGTGCGTCCCGTCGGGGCCGACGGAGACGGCGCCGGCCCGGCCCCGGGTGAGGACCACGGTGGCCGGTCCGAGCCCGTGCAGGGCGCGGGCGAGCCCTTCGGGGGTGTCGTGGGTCCCCGCGCCCTCGCTGTCGTGGCCGAGGAGCAGGTGTGCCTCGTCGAGGCCGGCGAAGAGGAGGTCCACGTGGGCCAGCAGCGGGAGCACGGCGGTGCGGGCGGCCTCGCGGGTCCACAGCGAGGCGCGGTGGTTGGCGTCGAAGGACACGGTGACCCCGGCCCGGCGGGCCCGTGCGACGGCGGTGCGCACAGTGTCGGCGGCGGACGGGGACAGGGCGGTGGTGATGGCGGAGGTGTGCAGGACCCGGGCCCGTTCGACGAGCCCGTCCGGGAGGTCGGCGGGGGTCAGGCGGGAGCCGGCCGAGTCCCGGCGCAGGTAGTGGACCCGACGGGCGCCGGCGGTTCGCCGTTCCTTGAACATGACGGCGGTGGGGGCCTCGTGGTCCTCGGGGCCGGGCAGGGCCACGTCCTCGGCCTTCAGGGTGCGGCGCAGGTGGGCGCCGAGTTCGTCGGCGCCGAGCCGGCCGATCCAGGCGGTCGGGTGTCCGAGTCGGCGGACGCCTATGGCGACGGTGGTCTCGGCCCCGGCGAGGCCCAGTTCGAGGGTGCGGGCGGTGCGCAGGGGGCCGATGCCGGTGGGGGTGAGGGTGGCGAGGGCCTCGCCCAGGGTGACGAGGGCGGGCGGGCGCGGTGGGGCGGTCACGGGTGGGCTCCGGTGGGTTCGGTGGCGCGGACGAAGGCCCCGGCACGTGTCCGCAGGGCCCGCCGGTCCTCGGGGGTGAGGGGGAACGGTCGGTCGAGGGCGTCTCCGAGGAGGGGGCGGCCGACGGCCACGGCGACGGCACCGGCCGCGAACCAGGCCGGTACGTCGCGGAGTTCGATGCCGCCGGTGGGGACGAGGGGCACCCCGGGCAGGGGTCCGGCGAGGGCCGTGAGGTGGTCGGGGCCCAGGGGGCCGGCGGGGAAGAGCTTGACGGCGGGGGCTCCGGCCCGGTGGGCGGTCAGGATCTCGGTGGGGGTGAGGGCCCCGGGCATCAGGGGCACGTGGTGTCGGTCGGCGGTCGCGGCGAGTTCGGGGTCGGTGTGGGGGCTGACGAGGAATTCGGCGCCCGCCCCGGTGGCCCGCTGGACCTGCGTGGGGGTCAGGACGGTGCCGGCGCCGACGAGGGCGTGCCGATCGTGCCGGGCGCGGGCCCGTGCGAGGGCGCCGAGGGAGCCTGGGGTGGGCAGGGTGATCTCCAGGCAGCGGACCCCGGCGTCGACGAGGGTGTCGACGACGGCGTCGAGGTCGGCGCGGAGGGTTGAACGCAGGATGACCACGAGGCGGTGTTCGGTGAGGGCGGTGGTGAACCGGGTGGTCGGGGGCGGGGGGCCGGGGGTGGTCATGGGCGGTCGCCGTTCGGTGTCGGGATCGGGCCGAGGTGGGGTCGTGCGGGCGGTCCGCCGACGCCGACGTGGGCGAGGAACAGCCGGCCGGCGTCGGGTTGGCGGGCGAGTTCCCCGGGGTCGAGGCCCTCCCGCGCGGAGGTGATGACGAGGGTGTCGTGGTGGAAGCAGCACGCGGTGGGGCGGCTGACGGGGGTGTCGACGCGGGCGAGGAGGGTTCCGTCGGGGGCGAGGCGCCGTACGCACCACCCGTCCCACATCGCGACCCAGACGCAGCCTTCGTGGTCGACGGTCAGGCCGTCGGGGACCCCGTCTCGGGCGGGGTCGAAGCGGGCCAGGACGCGACGGTCGGTGATCTCCCCGTTCCGGTCGAGGTCGAGGACGTCGATCCGGTGGGTGGCGGTGTCGGTGTAGTAGGCGCGCCGGCCGTCGGGGCTGAAGTCGATGCCGTTGGAGATGGTGACGTGGGGCAGCAGGACCCGGACGGTGCCGTCGGTGTCGCGGCGGAGCAGGCGGCCGGCGCCGGGTCTGACCGGGCGTCCCGTGCTGCCGATCCAGAATCTGCCCAGGGGGTCGCAGGCCCCGTCGTTGAAGCGGGTGCCCCGGCCGGCTTCGGGTCGGTCGAGGACGGTGGTGGTGCCGTCGGGCGCGAGGTGTAGCAGCGCGTCCTCGCGGGTGACGGACCAGCCGGTGCCGGGGTCCGGGAGCGGGGCGAGGGCGCCGACCATGGCGCCGGCGTCGCCGCTGAGGTCGTGGGTGGTGAGGAGGGTCGGGCCGGTGGCCCGCCAGTGGGCCCGGTGGACGAGTCCGGCGGGGATGTCGACCCAGAGCAGGGTGTCGTCCCGGGGGTCGTGCCGGGGTCCTTCGCCGAGTTCGGACGGGGGGACGGTGGCGACGGGCACGGCCTCGTGGACGCCGATCGCGGCGCGCGGGGCGGCCGGGCTCATTTGCCGACCCCGACGGTCATGCCGTCGATGAGCCGTTGGCCCAGGACGACGAAGAGCACGAGGACCGGCACCATGATGATCACGACACCCGCGAACATGCCGCCCCAGTCGGTGCCCTGGAACTGTTGTTGGTCGATGAAGGAGAGGAGGGCCGCGGGCAGGGTGCGGTTCTCGGCGCGGGTGGTGAGGACCAGAGAGAACAGGGTCTCGTTCCAGGCGCTCAGGACCGCGAGGGTGAAGGCGGTGATCAGTCCCGTCCGGGCCAGCGGCAGGATCACCCGGAAGAAGGTGCGCAGTGGGCCCGCCCCGTCGATGACGGCGGCCTCCTCGATCTCGATGGGCAGGGAGACGAAATACCCGGTGAGGAGGAAGACGCTGAAGGGGACGGCCAGCGCGGTGTACACGAGGGTGAGGCCCTGGAGGCTGTCGATGAGTTTGAGGTGGGTGAGGTCCTGGACCCGGGCCAGGGCCAGGTAGACGGGGACGACGATCAGTTGGGTGGGGACGCCGACGCCGAGGGCGAAGCCCAGGGTCAGACGTGAGCCGGTGCGGCGACGGGTGCGGGCGAGCGCGTAGGCGGCCGGGGCGGAGACGAGGACGGCGAGGAACGCGGAGGTGACGGAGACGATCGTGGAGTTGAGCAGCGCCGGGCCGAAGCCTCCGGTGCGCCAGGCGGTGGCGTAGTTCTCCCAGCGGGGCGGGAAGGGGAGTCCGGTGGGGTTCTCGAAGACGGCTTTGGTGTCCCGCAGGGAGGTGCTCAGCATCCAGAGCGCCAGGAGCACGTTCACCAGGACGAGCAGCCGGATCAGCAGGGCGCCGACGTGCCGGGCCCGCGGTCGGAGTCGGTGTCTCGGGCGCGGTCTCGGTCGGGGTCTCGGTCGCGGTCGGGGGTCCCGGGAGGCGGGGACCGGGGGTGTGGTGGTGGGGTGAGCGGTCGTCGACACGGTGGCTCCGGGGGATCAGAGGTGGATCGTCTCGCGTCGCATCAGGCGGCGCAGGAGGCCGGCGACGAGGGCGATGAGGACCAGGCTCGCGACGGCGGCGGCCGAGGCGATGCCGAAGTCCCGTTCGGTGCGGGTGGCGAACGCGCTCTGGTAGACGTGCAGGGCGGTGGTGTAGGTGCTGGTGGGCGGCTGCCCGCCGGTGCTGCCGCCGAAGACGAGGACGAGTTCGAAGACCTTGATCGAGGCGATGGTCCACAGCACGGCGCAGACGGTGACGACCTCCCACGACAGCGGCAGGGTGATGTGCCGGAAGCGGTGCCAGGCGCCCGCCCCGTCGAGTTCGGCGGCCTCGTAGTAGAAGCGGGGGATCTGCTCGACCCCCGACATCAGCAGGGTGGTGTAGAAGCCGACGGAGGCCCAGACGAGGGTGCCGAGGATCATGGGGAAGAGGTTGTCGACACCGAGCCACTTGGGCGGGGAGTCGACGCCCACGAGGGACAGGAACGCGTTGACGACGCCGTCCGGTCGGAACAGCAGGCCGGTCATCACGCCGAAGACCAGCGGGTTGACCAGGACGGGGAAGAACAGGACGTAGCGGATGAGCTTGCGGCCGGCCATCTCGCGCAGGAAGAGGGTGATCCCGAAGCTGATGACGAAGGTGCACGCCCCGCCGACGACCAGGATCAGGCCGGTGTTGCGCAGTGCGGTCAGGAAGGTGTCGTCGCGCAGGAGTTGCGCCCAGGTGTCGAGGCCGCGGAATTCCATCGGCCCGACCCCGTCCCAGCGGTGGAAGCTCAGCCAGACGCTGAAGAGGACGGGAGCGACGAAGAAGAGCAGGAAGAGGAGGACGGCGGGGAGCACGAAGAGCCAGAAGACCCGCTGCCGGGACCGGTCCAGGGGGGTGTCGGGCGGCGGCTTCGGGGCGGTCGGGCGGTCGGACGCGGGCCCTCGTGCCCGACCGCCGGACCGCCCCGGCGCGAGCGTCGAGGTCATCGGCCCGTGGCCTTCCGGTAGGCGGCCGTCCCGGTGCGCATGGCGTCGATGAATCGGGGCGCGGTGGTCTTGCCCAGCCACAGGTCGGTGAAGGCGGGTTCCAGGACCTTGGCCTGGTAGTCGGGGTCGAGGCCGTCGAGGGGCAGCCGCACGCCGGAGTTCCGCACGCTCGCGGCGGCGTCGGCGAGGGCGGCGGGCGCCGGGATGTCCTGGCGCGGGGTGGTGTTCCCGGTGCGTTCGGCGATGCCCTTGAGGCGGTCCTTGGCCAGGAACCAGGCGGCGAAGCGTTCGGCGGCCTCGGGGTGGGCGGCCTTCTTGGGGATGGCGAAGCCGAAGGGGATCACGGCGGTCGCGGCGCGCGGGTCCCGGGGCCCTGCGCCGGGGTTCTGGGGCGCGGTGGCGGGGAAGTCGATGGAGCGGGTCTTGAAGTCCTTGGCGGTGAAGGTCGCCGTCTCGCCGGGGAGCCAACTCCCCATGAGGTAGTAGAGGGACTTGCCGGTCGCCCAGTTGTTCTGCTGGGTGGGGTACTTGGTGGCGTCGTAGCCCTTGACGAGGTATCCGCCCTTGACGAGTTGTTCGACGCGGCGGGCGGCGTCGAGGGCCTCGGGGGCGTCCCAGCCCTTGCCGGAGGGGTCGGCGGCGAAACGCGGCAGGGAGCCGCCGGCGCGGTTGACGAGGTGGTCGTACCAGTAGACGGTGGCCCACGGGGCGTCGCCGTCGGTGCCCACGCACGCCGTGCCGGCGGCTTTGGCGCGCTCGCAGCCGGCGAGGAACTCCTCCCAGGTGCTCGGGCGGGGCGTGGCGAGCGGGTCGGCCCCGTTGGTGAAGAGGGAGACGGTGACGAGTTCGTAGGGGATCAGCCAGGGGGTGCCGTCCTTGCCCCGGGGGACGACCTTCAGCAGGTCCGCCGGTATCACGTCCCTGACCTTCCGGCCCTCCCCGGTGTCGCGGTCGAGGACTCCGGTGACGTCGCGGGCCTGGCCGTTGGAGGCCAGGGCCGGCAGCAGCCGGTCGTAGGACTGGTCGACGAGGTCGGGGGCGGCGCCGGTCAGCAGGGCGGGGCCCACCTTGTCGAGGACCTTGCGGCCCTGCCATTCGACGTGGACCTTGATCCCGGTCTGGGCGGTGAACCCGTCGATGGCCTCGCGCAGTACCTCGGCCTGGGGTTCGGTGCTCGTCCACATCGACCAGTAGGTGAGTTGCCCGGCGCCTCCCGTCCCCGGGCCGTCGGTGCCGTCGGTGGTGGCGCAGGCGGAGGTGGCGGTCAGGGTGAGGAGCAGGGCGAGGGCGGTGGCGGAGCGCGTGCGGGTCGTGCGGGGTCTGGTCATCGGTTCCTCGTCTCGTGGGTGCGCGGGTCCGTGGGGGTGAGGTCCGTGGGGGTGGTGGTGCTCGGGTGGGGCGTGAAGAGCTCGCAGGGGGCCTCGCGGGCCCAGGGCAGGTCGGCGGCTCCGGCGGGGAGTTCGCTCCGGGGGGTCCAGCCGAGGTCGCGGCGGGTGGTGGAGAGGTCCCAGCGGGCGGCGCCGGGGCGGGAGACGGCGAAGTGGATCCCGTGGCGGACCGGTGCCGTGAGCGCTCGCGTGAAGACCGCGCGGGCGTCGTCGTCGGAGAGCCACATGTCGTTGTAGTCGCGTTCGGTCAGCGGCCAGCCGGTGAGGCCGAGGCGGAGGGTGAGGACGGTGGCGCCGGTCCGCAGGGAGTGCAGCCGGCCGAGGGACTCGCAGGCGACCTTGGAGCCTCCGTAGGGACAGCAGGGCCGGGGCGGGTCGGTGGGGTCGACGGGGGCGCGGCGACGCGGGTGGTCGCGGTGGTCCAGGCCGGCGGCGTGGACCGAGCCGGCCATGACGATCCGGCCCACCCCGTGCCGTTCGGCGGCCCGCAGGAGGTGGTCCGTGACGGTGACGTTGTCGGCGACCCGTCGCCACGGGGACCGGGGGTCGGCCACGGCGGCGAGGTGCACGACGGCGGAGACCCCGCGCGTGACCTCGTCGGCGAACTCCGGGTCGGTGAGGTCGCCGTGACGGATCTCGTCCGGGCCCTCGGCCGCCGGCGCCGGGTCGGTGCGGATCCGGTCGACGATCCGCAGGTGATGGCGTTCCCGCAAGGCGGGGCGGAGCACTCCCCCGACCACTCCGAGACCACCGGTGAGCAGGAGAACGGGGCGGGTGGTCACGTGTGTTCCTTCCGGGCCGGTTGCGATGGGGATCACTGTGGGGCGACCCCGCCACGACTGTCAAGACTTCGAACACACCATGTCGGCACTCACGGATTTCCGATACCCAGAGCGCACAGAGCAAAGAGAATCCCACGCACAACGTCCAGACTCTTGACAATCACGAGCCTTGAGTCGATCTTCTAAAGGCACTCACCACCGCCACCGCCCCGAGGAGTCACGTGAAGATCGGCAAGCTGGAGACGTTCCCGGTCCCACCCCGCTGGCTGTTCCTGCGCATGGAGACCGACGAGGGCGTCGTCGGATGGGGGGAACCCATCGTCGAAGGGCGCGCCGCCACCGTCGCCGCGGCCGTGGCCGAACTCGCCGAACTCCTGGTGGGCCGGGATCCCGGCACGATCGAGGACCACTGGCAGACCCTCACCAAGGGGGGCTTCTACCGAGGCGGACCGGTCCTCTCCAGCGCGGTGGCCGGCATCGACCAGGCCCTGTGGGACATCAAGGGCAAGACGCTCGGCGTCCCCGTCCACGACCTGCTCGGCGGCCCGGTCCGGGACACCGTGCGCGTCTATCCCTGGATCCACGGGACCTCGCCCGGGGAACTCGCCGACAGCGCCCGGGCCGCCGTCGCCGCCGGCTACGACGCCATGAAGTTCGCCGCCGCCGACGGCCCGCTCCGCCCGTTGGACTCCCCCGCCGCGCTCCGCGAGATCGTGGCGCGGGCCGCCGCCGTCCGCGAGGCCGTCGGCGAGCACGTGGACATGGCACTGGACTTCCACGGCCGCGCCTCCCGCGCCCTCGCCCGTCAAGTCCTGCCCGCACTGGAGGAGTTGCGGCCGCTGTTCGCCGAGGAGGTGCTCCTGCCCGAGTACTCCCGCGACCTGCGGGCCGTCGCCGAGAACACCACCGTCCCCCTCGCGACCGGTGAACGCCTCTACTCCCGCTGGGACTTCCGCGATGTCGTCACCACCGGCATCGCCGTCGTGCAGCCCGACCTCAGTCACGCCGGCGGCATCTCCGAGGTGCGGCGGATCGCGGCCCTGGCCGAGGCCCACGACGTGCTCGTCGCACCCCACTGCCCGCTGGGCCCCATCGCCCTGGCCGCGAGCCTCCAGATCGACTTCGCCACCCCCAACACCCTGATCCAGGAACACAGCCTGGGAGCCTCCTACGGCGCCGGCGACGGGCTCTTGGCCCACCTGGTCGACCCCGAGGTCTTCCGCTTCGAGCGCGGTCGCGTCGCCCGCCCCACCGGCCCCGGACTGGGCGTGGAGATCGACGAGGCATCGGTCCGAGCGGCCGCCCGCCGGGACCACGGGTGGCGCAACCCCGTGTGGCGGCACGAAGACGGCTCCCTCGCCGAATGGTGAACCGCCGCCTCCCGGCGCCCGCCGCGCACCCGCGCGCGGCCCGCCCGGACACCGGATCCGGCCCGCAACCCATGGCGTACGCTCGGACCATGACGGTCACGAAGGGCGGATCCCTGCGCACCCTGCGCCGGACGAACCAGGAGACGCTGCTCACCCTCCTGCTCCACCACGGCCCCACCCACCGCGCGGCCCTCGCCCGTCTCGCCGGTGTCTCCCGCACCACGGTCTCCACCATCGTCGGCGAACTCGTCGACGCCGGGCTCCTCCTCGAAGCCGCGCCGGAGAGCGACCGGCAGGTGGACGGGCGGGCGCGCGAACTCCTGCACGTGAACCCGGTGGCCGGGGTCGCCGCCGGACTCGACTTCACCCTCACCGAGGTCTCCGGCCGGCTCACCGACCTCTCCGGGCGTCCCCTGGGCACCGCCGCGACCACCGTGGCCCCGGACGCGAACCGCGACGAGCGCCTCGACGCCGGCCTGGCCCTGCTGGACGGCCTGCTCGGAACCGCCGACGTGCCCCGGGACCGTCTGATGGGGCTCGGCGTGGGGGTGCCGGGGCAGGTCATCCGGGGCACCGGCCGGGTCGGCCCCTCCCTGCCCGGGCAGCCCTGGGCCGGGGTGGACGTCACCGCCGAGGTCCGCCGCCGGCTCGACGTGCCGCTCTTCGTCGAGAACAACACCCGGCTCGAAGGGGTCGCCGAGGCCATGTACGGGGCGGGTCGCGGGGCCCGTCACCTCTTCTACTTCGGCCTGTCCAGCGGCATCGGATCGGGCATCTTCCTCGACGGCGCCCTCTACCGGGGCGCGGTCGGCGGGGCCGGCGAGCTGGGCCACTTCTCCGTGGACCCCGACGGACCGGCCTGCCCCTGCGGCAACCGCGGCTGCCTCGTCCAGCAGGCGTCCGTGCCGGCCGTCCTGGAGGCGCTGCGCCCCGCGCTGGGGCCGGCGGTGACGATCGAGGAGGTGCTGGCCGCGGCCGCCGCCGGGGACCGGGCCTGCGTCGGGGTCCTGGGCGACGTGGGGCACGTGGTGGGACGCCTCCTGGCCAACGTCTGCAACCTCCTCAACCCCGACCGGATCGTGGTCGGCGGGGAGCTCGCGCAGGCCGGCGAGGTCCTCCTGCACCCCATGCGCTCCGCCCTCCGGCGCTACGCCATGCCCCTCACCCGCGAGGTGGAGCTGCGGGCGGCGGAACTCGACCTCGGGGCCCGCGCCGGCTCCGCCGGGGCGGCGGCCCTGGTGCTCCGAGAGATCCCCGACATCGCCGGCTCCCTCCTGAACACCCTCCCCGCCGGCTGATCCCCGGAGGCGTCGTACGGCCCGGGCCCGACCGGCCCGGGCCGGCCGCCGGCTCAGCCCGTCCGGGTGTCGAGGGCTCTGACCAGGCGCGGCATGATCGCCCTGAGCGCGCGGTCCCCCTGCTCGACCCCGGCCTCCTGGGACTCCTGCTCCTCGGAGAGCATGACGATGTCGAGCAGCCGTCCGTGCACCGGGACGCGCCCGATGCTGTTGACGATCCACAGGCCGCTGCGGGACCTCGGGAGCCAGCCGTCCTTGGCGGCGTAGGTGCTGTCCGGGTCCGCGATGGTATGCACGCCTCCCTCGATCCCCGAAGTGTCGAGGCTGCTCATGAGGCCCAGTTCGTATCCCCTGGACTCCTCGTCCAAGGGTCCGCGGGGGTCGTGCAGCATGGCCAGGAAGTGCAGTTGGTCGCGGACCGTGGTCGTGGTCAGGCCCCAGTCGAAGTTCTGGCCGGGCTCGGTGTCGATCATGCCGAACCGTCGGTAGGCGCGGACCATCGCGGAGTCCTTGCCGAGCCGCGCCCACAGGGCCGTGGTGGGTTCGTTGGCGCTCTGCCGGATCATCGGGGCCGCGAGCCGCCGCTCGGCGGGACTCAGGCTCCGTCCCTCGTCCTGCGCCTTCAGCAAGGTCGCCGCCAGCAGGTGGGACTTGACGACGCTCGCGGTGTCGAACCTGAAGTCCCGGTCCCCGGCGAGGGCGACCGCGTCCGTGCGCACGTCCCGGACCCCGAGCGCGAACCGCCCCTTCGGCTCGGGCACGGCCTGCGCGAACGCCTGGGCCAGCTCGCGGGAGAGGACGGTCTGCGGGTCCTCACGCACCGGTGGCCGGGCCCCGCTCTTGGCGTCCACGGCCCGGACCACGACCGGCCGCGGCTCGACGGTGGGCTCCGGTTGCCGCGCCGCCCACCCGCAGGCGACCGCGATCGCGGCGGCGGCCACACCGCCGAGGAAAGCCGCGGCCCGACGCGGCCGGAACCGGCCGCCGGGCTTCACGGTCCGGGCGACAGGATCCTCCTCGTTCTCCCCGGAAGGCGGGCACACGACACGCAGGGGCCGGGCTGGGGGCATGAGGGAGCTCCGGGAGACGCGGGACGCACGGGGGCCGGGTCCGGGACGGGCGGGCACCGCGCACGGGTTCGGCGCGGACGAGGGGGCGACACGTCTCGGGCCGCGGTGGCCCGCGCTCCGATGTCCCGATCATCGGATCATGCCCCGGCGGTCCGAGACCGAGGCACACGAGAGGCACCGTCGACACTCACCCCGGTGGCCCACCGGAGACGACTCGGGTGGCGGCGTCGCGCCCTCGGCGGGTGTCAGGGGTCGGGAGGCGCGGCTCAGGAGGCGAGGGTCACGTGTCGCGCCTCCAGGGGGTGTCCGACCGTGGATCGACGGGTACGGGAGCGCGGTCCCGGCGGGCACGCAGCCGGGCGGGCAGCGGATCTCGGCGTCCGGGTTGCCGTCGTGGAAGAACGCGGCGGAGCGACGCCGCGGACCCGACCGGTGGAATCGGTGGACGGCGGCACGCGGTGCCGGCCGGCCGGCGGTCGTTGACCCAACGGGCCGTCAGGTCAACGAGGTTGACCAGCGGACAGCCCGGCCCGGGCAGTACGCCGTGCCGGCGGCCCCGGGGGTCGGGGATCCACCGGCCGGGGGCCCGGTCGGCCCACAGCACGGCGGAAATCCCGTGATCGGTGTGGGCGCCGGTACGTCAACAGACAGGCGAACGCGACGAAATGGACAAGGACCGGGGTGTGGCGGATTCGTTGAACGGCAAGGGGCCGAATACCGGCGTCGAGGGGACCGAGGACCTCTGCCGGCGGGCCGCTCCGGCTGTTTTGATCTTGTTCGGCGCGGGACATCGGTCCGTCTATCCCGGGCCGTTCGCCCCCCGACGCTCGTCAAAGGTGCTTCCGTGTCCTCGCGTTTCCCGATTCCCTCCCGTGCCCAGCGCCCCCTCGGTCGTCGTGGGGTGATGGTGGCCGGCGCCGGCGCCGCGGCCGCCGTCCTCGGCGGGGCCTCCCTCGCCTCCGCCGCCCCCGGCCCGTCCCCGTCCCCGGCCTCGGGTGCGGGGCTCGCGGGGCTGCCCGTCGAGCCGACCGCCACCGCGCCGTTCTCGATGGTCGGTCTCACCTGGGACGACCCGTCCCGGTCCCCGTCCGTCACGTTCCAGGTCCGCACCCGGGACGCGGCCGGCGGACGGTGGCGTCCCTGGCGGACCCTGACCGAGCTCCACCACCGCCCCGACGGGGCCGAGGGCACCGGCCGGGGCGGCGTGGAACCCCTGTGGGTCGGCCCCTCGGACGGCGTGCAGTTCCGCGCGGCGGCCGGCGCCGGGGCGGGCGCCGTGCGCGCCCTGCCGCCGGGCCTGGCCCCCGCCCTCGTCGACCCCGGGACGAGCACCGCGGCCTTCGCGCCCCGCCGGCTCGACGTGCTGCCCGACCGGCCCCCGAAGCTGGTCGACCGGGCGGGCTGGGGCGCGGAGGAGTCCCTCGTCGCGGACCCGCCGCAGTACATGGCCGACGCCAAGGCGATGTTCGTGCACCACACGGCGGGCGGGAACGACTACACGGCGGACGAGGCGCCCGCCGTGCTGCGGGGGGTCTTCCGCTACCACGTGGTGGACCTCGGGTGGAACGACATCGGCTACAACTTCTTCGTCGACAAGTACGGGGTGCTGTACGAGGGCCGGGCGGGGGGCGTGGACCGTGCGGTGCGTGCGGCGCACACGTACGGGTTCAACACCGACACCACCAGCGTGGCGCTGCTCGGCAACACGGAGGAGACCGGGGTCAACCTGCGGACCCGGCTGGCCATCGCCCGGCTGGCCGCGTGGAAGCTGCGGCACCACGGGCACCTGCCCCTGGACCGGGTCACCCTCCCGGCGGCCGCGGCGGGCGGCAACCTGGCCGGGCAGAGCTGGAAGCTCGGCGACCCGATCGAATTCCACCGGATCTCCGGTCACCGCGACGGGTTCAACACCCTGTGCCCCGGCAAGGCCCTGTACGAGGCCCTTCCGGAGATCCGCCGCATGGCCGGCCTGATGCCGTAGGGCGCGGGCGGGCCGACGGTTCTCGGTCGGCCGCCCCACCCGTTCGGCGCAGCGCGCGCGGGCCCGTCCCCGGGCGATCGGCCCTCGCGGCCGGTCCCGGCGGGGCGGGTCGGGGGTACCGTCGGGGGATGGACCGTGATCATCGCCCCGGGTGGCGGTGGTGCCTGCTCGCGGGCGCCGTGTTCGCCGTGAGCATGGCCGGCACCACCCTGCCCACCCCGCTCTACCCCCTCTACCGGGAGCGGTTCGGGTTCTCCGAACTGACGGTCACCGTCGTCTACGCCGTGTACGCCTTCGGCGTGCTCGCCGTGCTGCTGCTCGCCGGCAACGCCTCCGACACCATCGGCCGACGGCCCGCCCTGTGGTGGGGGCTGGGGTTCGCGGCGGCGAGCGCCGGCTGTTTCCTGGCCGCCGGGGGCGTCGGCGAGCTGTACGCGGGCCGGCTGCTGTCCGGCCTGTCGGCCGGGTTGTTCACGGGGGCCGCCACCGCGTACGTCCTGGAGCTGGGCCCGCCGGGCGGGGCCGCGCGGGCCACGTTCGTGGCGACCGCGGCGAACATGGGCGGGCTGGGGTGCGGGCCGCTGCTGGCCGGGCTGCTCGCCCAGTACGCGCCGGAGCCTCTGCTGCTGCCGTTCCTCGTGCACCTCGGGCTCGTGCTGCTGTCCGCGCTCGTGCTGTGGCGGCTGCCGGAGACCGTCCGTGACCCGCGGCCCCTGCGGTCGCTGCGCCCCCGCCGGCCGAGCCTGCCGGCGCGGGTGCGGGCCGTGTTCGTGCCGGGGGCGGTGGCCTCGTTCGTCGGGTTCGCGTTGTTCGGCGTGTTCACCTCCGTCGGCCCGGCGTTCCTCGGGGAGGCGCTGCACGAGACGAACCACGCGCTCGTCGGCGTGGTCGTCGCCCTCGCCTTCTTCTCCTCGACGGCCGGGCAGCTCGCCGCGGGCCGGCTGGGCCCCGCCCGTTCCCTGCCCTGGGGCGGGGCGGTGCTCCTCGCCGGGCTGCTGCTGATGGCGGTCTCGTTGTGGGCCGAGTCGCTGTGGGCGTTGATCGCGGCGGCGGTCGTCGGCGGGGTCGGGCAGGGCCTGACCTTCCGGGGCGCGATGACGGCGATCGCCTCGGCCGCGCCCCCGGAGCAGCGCGCGGCGGTCATCTCCGCGCTGTTCGTCGTGGCCTACACGGGCATCTCGCTGCCGGTCATCGGGGTGGGGCTGTTGACGGGGCCGCTGGGGCTGGAGGGCGCCGGGCTCGTCTTCATCGCCTGCATGGGCGTGCTGGTCGCCTCCGCGACCGTCTACCTGCTGCGCCGCGACCCCGCCCGGTGAGGTGCGGGGTGCGGTCGGCGGGTGGTGGTCAGCGGTCGTCGCCGAGTTCGGCGTGCATCTGGGGCTGGTCGTCGCCCTGGCGGCGCAGCGCGTACGCCTCGACCTTGTTGAACTGCTTGGCGGCGATCCCGATGATCTCGTCGTAGGGGTTGACCCCGACGGCCTTGTCCGCGGCGCCGCCGAACAGCCCGCCGCCGATGCCGCTGAGCACGCCGTGTCCGGCGGACGCGAGTTTCGCGCCGGCGTCCAAGGCGGTGTTGCGCGGGATGCCGACCTTGTCTGCCCAGGTGTCGGACAGGGCCTTGCGGACCATCGCGACGAACGGGGAGTAGGCGGGCTCGGGCAGGTACTCCGTCTTGTAGAAGTTCAGCGCCTGCGCGGTCATGAACCTGCCGTCCTCGCTGTCCTTCCACTCGTCATCGCGGGCGGTGAGCCACAGGGCCGTGGACAGCTCGACGTCCTTCGGCGACAGCCAGCGCTCGGGGGTGCCGAGGTAGTGGTTGATGTAGTGCCACGCGCCCATGAACCCCTGGGCGTCGTTCTTGGAGACGGTCAGGCCGAGGTTCCGCATCGCTTCGAGGACCTGCACGCTGAACACGTAGGTGGCGCCGCAGGTGTACTTCTGGGAGACCGGCTCGCCCCACGTGGCGTAGTCCCACTGGCCGCTCTTCTTGTGGAGTTGGCGCACCGAGGCGTGCACGAGACGGACCTTGGTCACGGTGGCCGCGAGGCTGCCGTCGCTCAACGCCCCCCGGTCGCCCATGCCGAGGAACAGGCGGGAGGACTGCGACAGTCGCCGGCCGGGGCCCTTCAGCCCGCCCAGGCGGCCGGTGGAACGCAGGGTGTGGGCGCCCGTCGGGGACAGATAGGTGCCGATGAGGCCGACGGTGCCCTGGAGCATCGAGGCCACGCCGTGGTGGTGGTCGAAGAAGCTCTCGGCGGCCTTGACGTCGGCCGGGCCCCAGCCCGGCGGGTCGACGGTGGCGCCCTTGAGGAACGCGGCCAGACGCGGCGGCAGTTCGGAGTGGTCCTGCCCGGGACGCAGCGAACCGATGGTCCTGAACAGGGTGTTCACGCCGTCGATCTCGCCGCGGTCGATGAGGTCGGAGACGAGCCGGTCGGCCTCGGGGTCACCCACCTGGTTCGCCACGTCGAGTTCGGCGGCGATGTTCTCGGTCGTCAATGCCACGACGGAAGTCCGTTCTTCGGGAGGGGGCGGGGAGGGGCGGGCACGGAGGCTCCGCCGAACCCTCGGAGAACCGATGCTGGCGCCGCGGACAGTGCCCGGGAACCTCCTCGCCCCAGAAGATCGTTTCGCCCTCACCCGATCGAGGCGCACACGTCCACCACCGAGGAGGACGGGGACGGCGTGGGATCGTGCCCGCCCTCCCTCGGGCGCGGTGCGGCCGGTGGCTCAGTGGCTGGTCTCGTACCTGGTCAGGACCACGCCGTCGGGCAGCTGGCGGGTCTCCAGGAGGTTCAGGTCCACCCGGCCGTCCAGGGCCGTGAAGAAGGGGGTGCCGCCGCCCACCAGGACCGGGTGGGTGGCGATCACGTACTCGTCGATCAGCCCGGCGCGCATGGCCGCCCCGGCGAGCGTCGCGCCGCCGATGTTCATCGGGGCGCCGTCCTCGGCCTTGAGGCGGGTGATCTCGGCGATCGCGTCCCCGGTGACCAGGCGGGCGTTCCAGTCGACGGCGCGCAGCGTCGAGGAGAACACCACCTTCGGCGTGTCCCGCCAGTTCCGCGCGAACGCGATCCGCGCCGGGTCGGCGCCCGGCTGTCGGTCTCCGGTCGGCCAGTGGCCGCTCATCGCCTCCCACAGTTTGCGGCCGTACAACGAGAGGCCGCACGCCCGCTCGTGGTCGAGCCAGAATCGGAACAGCTCGTCGCTCGGCGTGCCGCCCCAGCCGATGTCGTCGCCGGGCGCCGCGATGTAGCCGTCCAGGGTGAGGTTCATGCCGTAGATCAGTTTCCGCATGGCCGGCCTTCCGTCGGGCGGGTGTGCCTCGCTCTCCGCGCCCAGCATGCTGCACACGGCATACCCGGACAAGCAGCCTGATATCGACGATTTCGGTGATGTCCCAGGGGGTCAAGGACGTGGGGGCCAGGTGGCCCGTCGGATCTGTTCGTCGGTCATCGGCGCGGTCCGTTCCCTGGCGTCCGCCGCGAGACCGAACCCGGCGAGCAGCACCTCGGCGTAGCGGCGCCACGCGCCGGGGGCGAGGCTCTCGGTGCGGTCGGCGACGGCGCCGAGCATGTGGAGCACGTTGTACACGTCGGAGGCGGTGACGTCCGCGTGCACGGCCCCGGCCGTCACGGCCCGCTCCACGAGCCCGTCCACGTGGCGGCCGAGTTCGTCCCGCATCCGCGCGATCTCCGGCCGGTCGACGCTCGCGTGCTCGACGATCACTTCGAGCGCGGGGTCGGCGGCGCGCCGCGCGGCCGCGTCCAGCACGTACCGCCGCAGCGCGCGACCGGGGTCGGACTCACCTCGCGCGTCCGTCGCGAGGCGCAGGAAGGACGCGAAACGTTCCGTGAACAGGGCGTCGATCAGCGTGCGCAGGTCGGGGAAGCGGCGGTACACGGTCCCCACGCCGACCCCCGCCTCCCGCGCGATCTCGTTGAGGGTGACGTCCGTGCCCCGCTCGGCGAGCATGCGGCCGGCGGTCGCCAGAACGAGCCTGCGGTTGCGTTCCGCGTCCGCGCGCAACGGGCGCCCGGCCCCGGCCTCCGGGCTCACGCCCCGGCCCCTTCCCGCACGACGGGACGCCGGACGCCGCGGCCGCTTCGGGCGAGCAGGAGCATGCCGGTGACCGCGCTCCACAGCAACCACGCGTACACACTGCCCCGTTCGAAGACCCCGGCGGTGCTCGCGGAGACCCCCACCAGGGCGATGCAGACGAGACCGAGCACCCCGACCGCCACACTGAACACGCGGTACGCGGTGGAGACCCGCGGGCCCTTCAGCACGCCGGCCAGGATCGCCACGGTGTTCGCGCACAGGATGCCGAGGCCCGCGCCCACGACGTGCAGCACGAGGCCCCGGCTCGGACCGTCGGCCGAACCGTGGAACACGCCGACCGCGATCATCCCGATCCCGTGCGCGAGGGCCAGGACCGTCACCACGCGCCGGGCCCGCCCGTCGAGCAGTCGGGCGATCAACACCACACCGATCGCGAACAGCACCCCTTCCAGCGCGAACGAGGCGTTCATCAGTTCATGCCGGGGTGAACACAGCTCACGGCCCTGGAACCGCACACCGCAGTCGGGCACGCCCAGATCGCTGATGTAGTTCGTGGCGTAGCTGTACGCCGGACTCCGCCAGGCGCTCGCCGCGATCGCCTCCACGACCACCCACTGCACGGCGTTGACGACCAGAACGATCGCGCCCAGGCGAACCCACATTCCGCGCGTCACGGGAACTCCTCTCCGAACGGTACCTCCATGGAAACACAACCGGATAGAGTTATCCACTTCTGGTGGGGCGCGGCCGGCCCGTGGGGCTCGGCGTGGCGCCCTCCGCGGTCGACGCGCTCATCGCCGCGCCCCGACCGGCGGCCCGATCGGGGCGTCTCGGGCCGGGGTCGCGGGGTCGGGTCATCTTTTTCGGTTTCGCCCACCAACCCCCCGCCCGTTGCCCACAATGCGGACATGAGCACCGACCTGCCCGCGGCGCGCACCGCGTCCGTCACGTCCACGTCCGATGTCGCCCCCTCGTTCGCCGAGTTGTACGAACGCGAAGTCGCGCAAGGGCCCGACCTGTACGTCTCGGTGGTGCGCGATGCCGTCGAGGGCGGCGTGTGGGACCCCGAGGAATCCCTGCTGATGGCCTGCGCGGCGGCCGAGACCGCCGACGCCACCACGCGGGCGCTGTCGAGCCCGTGGTCCCTCTACACCCCGCGTCAGGCGGCGACGGTCGCCTCCGCGCTGTTCGTGCAGCTCCGGCAGAACGCGGCCTCCCTCCAGGAGCTCGGGCGGGCCATCGAGCGCATCGGCGAACGAGGGGACGTCGAACTGCCCGACCCGGCCGGCCCCGGACAGCCTCCGAACCTGGCGACGGCGCTGGAGACCCTCGGCGCGCTCGCCGAGCAGTTGGAGGGCCTGGTCGCACGACACGCCGGCGCCACGGTCGACGCGATCCGCGCGGCGGCCCCCTCGACCTCCCACCCGGCCGACGCCCACGAGACGCTCGTGGCGGTCGCCGCGCTCCTGACCGAGCAGGCCGAGGGCCGCGTGACGCTGATGCGAGCCCACGCCGACGGCGAGTACGTCCCGGACTCCGACGGTGAGCCCGACTGCGGATGCCAGGTGACCATTCACGAGAAGGTCGAGGAGTACACCCTCCACCGGGGCGAACACGAATGGAACGTGATCAGGCAGTCCGACGTGATCCCCACGCCCGACGGAGGGGCCTACGCCGACACCTGGTCGACGTTGAGCAACGTGATGGCGACGGCACACCCGCAGCAACTCACCGACGACATCCTGAGCATCATCGAAGCCGACCGACGCTGACCCCCCGCCCCCGCGCCCAACGCTCGGCCCACACCGAGCGTTGGGCGCGGGGCCCGTCGGGGGAGGTGTGGGGGTGGGGTCAGGTGGGGGGCTTCGGGGTGGCGGTCCTGACGAGTTGGGCCAGGGACTCCCTGGTCAGGGCCAAGCGGTCGAGTTCTTGGTCCACCTGGTGGAGTTGCTTCAGGATCAGAGGGTTCAGGCAGGGTTCGATCTCGGCCTCGCTGCCGCAGACACAGGTCAGGATCTCGCCGATGATCCGCGTCGAGAGGCCGGCCGCCAGGAAGTGGCGGACGCGGCGGACCGTCTGCGGTGCGGAGGGGCCGTACGTGCGGTGTCCGCCGGGGGTTCGTTCCGCGGTGAGCAGGCCCTGCTCCTCGTAGTAACGCAGCAGGCGCACGCTCACCCCGGTCCGTGCAGACAGCTCCCCGATCTTCATCACACCCTCCATCTCCGGTGTGACCCCCCTCACATCCTCTTGAACCTCACACGAGTGTGAGGTCCTAACGTCACCGTCATGACGAACACGAACACGAACACGAAGTCCGCACCGACGGCGACCCGACAGTTCGACACCATGTTCCCCCTCGGCGGCGACCTGCCCGTGCGCAGGGTCGGATTCGGCACCATGCGCCTGGCCGACGCGGCCGACGCCCCCGGCGGTGCCGAGGCCGCGATCTGGACCGCGCCCGGCGACAGGGCGGCGGCGATCCGGCTGCTGCGTTGGGCGGTCGAACGCGGGGTGAACCTGATCGACACCGCCGACGCCTACGCCCTCGGCGCCGGCGAGGAGCTGATCGCCGACGCCCTCCACCCGTACCGCGACGACGTGGTCATCGCCACGAAGGTCGGCGTGCTGAGGCCCTCGCCGACCGAGTGGACGCCCCTGGGACACCCCGACTACCTGCGCCAGCAGGCCGAGCTGAGCCTGCGCCGGCTGCGCACCGACCGCATCGACCTGCTCCAACTCCACCGGCTGGATCCGAACTACCCCCTCGCCGACCAGATCGGCGCGCTGGCCCGACTGCGCGACGAGGGCAAGGTCCGGCACGTCGGGCTCTCGGAGGTCACCGTCGCCCAGCTCGAAGAAGCCCGTCGGATCGTCCCCATCGCGAGCGTGCAGAACCTGTACAACCTGGCCACCCGCGACCACGAGGACATGGTCGCCCACACCGCCGAGCACGACATCGCGTTCATGCCGTTCTTCCCCCTCGCCACGGGCACCCACGCCGCCGCCGGCGGCCCCCTCGCCGACATCGCCCGCGAGATCGGTGTCACGCCGTCGCAGACGGCACTGGCCTGGCTCCTGCACCACTCCCCCACCATGCTGCCCATCCCCGGCACCACGTCCGCCACGCACCTCGCGCAGAACACCGCCGCCCTCGACATCGCCCTCACCCCCGAACAATCCGCCCGCATCGCCACCGCCACGGGCGCCGCCTGAGCACGGGACGGAGCGAGCGGGTGTCCGGCGCCGGGCGGGAGTGCGGCTCAGCGCAGGGTGCTGAGGCCGAGGGCGATCAGGGTGAGGACCTTGATCACTTCGAGGGCCGCGTAGGAACGGTGGGCCGCGCCTCGGCGCGGTGCGGGGGCGCCGGCGAGGGCGGCGCGGCTGCGGCGGGCGAGCATCGGTTTGACGACGCACAGTTGCGCGGCGAGGACGAGGCCCGCGGCGAGCGTCCATCCCAGGGTCGCCGGGGGTGTCGTGGTGAGGGCGGCGAGGAGGGCCAGGGCCGCCAGCAGGGCGAGTTCGACCCTGTTCAGGGCGCGGAAGACGATCCGGCCGATGCCGACGCCCAGGGGGACGGTGATGCCCGGGGCGCGGAACTTCAGCGGGGCTTCCAGGAAGGAGATGGCCAGGACCATCCCCAGCCACAGGAAGGCGAGGGCGGAGGTGAGGTGGGGGCCGAGGTGGGAGGAGAACTGCACGGGGTGTTCCGTTTCGGACGTGCGTGTGCGCGTGCGCGCGCCCGTGAGCGCGCGCCGCATCACGGCGCTGGGTGGGGGGTGGGGTGGGCCCGGCCCGGCGTCGTGGTGTGCGTCGGCGGTGTGGCCGGCGGCGGGCTCGGATCAGCCGGAGGGGCGGTCGGAGGGGCGATCGGTGGGGGGATCGGTGGGGAAGTCGATGGTGCAGAGTTCGGGGCCGGCGAAGGGGTGGAGGGTGATCCGGCGGTCGGGGTCGGTGGTGGCGGTGAGTCCGTCGAGGAGCCCTTGGTGGACGGCGCAGACGACGGTGGGACGGGTGCGGGCGAGGTCGCGGTAGGGGCAGCCGTGCAGGAGCAGGCGGGGTGTGCCGTCCTCGGTCTTGTCGCGTGCGGGCCGGAAGCCCATGCGCGCGGTGTGCTCGAAGGCCAGGTCGACGGTGGGGTCCTGGCCGGGTTTCGGGGGCGGGCTCGGGCTGGGTGGGGTCGGGTGGGGGGTGAGGCGGTCGGCCCAGCGGCGGCCGGCCGCGCGGGGTGAGGCGCTGTCCCCGGCGACCACGTCGGCCAGGGCCCGCGCGAGGTCGCGGTAGGCGCTGTCGGATCGTGCGGGGTCGGAGGCCGGGTCGGGTGCGGCGTGCCACCGTTGTTTGGGGCGGCCCCGGCCGGGGCCCGGGGTCGCGGTGGCGCCGACCAGTCCGGCCTCGGCGAGGGCGGTCAGGTGGTGGCGGACGGTCGCGACGGCCAGCCCCGTCGTGGTGGCGAGCTCCTCCGCGCGCAGCGGTTCGGCCGCCTCGCGCAGGAGGGTCAGCAGGCGCCGCCGCGAGGGGACCGCGAGTGCGCGGTGGAGGAGTTCGCCGCCGTCGGTCGGTTCGGTCATGCCTCCAATTTAGATCGTCGTGGTCGCGGAAATACCGGGTCCAAGGGCCCGCCCTCCGCGTACGGCCTCTCGGTGCGGGCGCTCAGGCGTCGGCGAGCCAGAGATCGGGGCCGAAGACCTCGTAGTGGATGTCCGCGGCCGGAACGCCCTTGGCCAGGAGCTGGGCGCGGACGCTCCGCATGAAGGGCAGGGGCCCGCACAGGTAGGCGCGGGTGCCGGGCAGGACGGGCACGCCGTCGAGGTCGACCAGGCCGGTGCGGGCCGCCGGGTGTCCTTCGTCGGGGTGCTCGTACCAGAAGTGGGCGGCGGCGTCGTGCAGCTTGTCGGTCAGTGCCTGGTGGGTGGCCCGCAGGGGGTGGGCGGCGGGGGTGCGGTCGGCGTGGACGACGGTGACGGGTGCGCGGTGGCCGGTGTGGGTGAGGTGTTCGAGCATGGAGACCATGGGGGTGCAGCCGATGCCGGCGGAGGCGAGCAGCAGGGGTGTGGTGGGGGCCGCGTCGAGGGTGAGGTCGCCGTAGGGGGTGGAGAGGAGGAGGGTGTCGCCTTCGCGGAGGTGGGAGTGGAGGTGGGTGGAGACCTCGCCGGCGGGGGTGTCGTGTCGGGGGTCGACGCGCTTGACGGTGATGGTGCGGGTGGGGCTTTCGGGGGCGCTGGAGAGGGAGTACTGGCGTATCTGGCGTGCTCCGTCGGGGAGTTGGGTGCGGACGGACACGTACTGGCCCGGCTTGAACTCGGGTGCGGGCGCGCCGTCGACGGGGCGGAGGTGGAAGGTGACGACGTCGACGGTCTCCTCGGTGCGTCGTTCGACGGTCCATTCCCGCCAGACGTCGCCGGCCAGGATGCCCTGCTGGGCGTAGAGGCGGGCCTCGATGCCGATCAGGGCGTTCGCCATCAGCCAGTAGACCTCGTCCCAGGCCGCGACGACCTCGGGGGTGGCGTGGTCGCCGAGGACCTCGGCGATCGCCGCGAAGAGGTGTCGGTGCACGACGGGGTACTGAGCGGGGACGATGCCCAGCGAGGCGTGCTTGTGGCCGATGCGCTCCAGCATCACGTCCGGTCGGCGGTCGGGGTCGGTGACGAGGTGGGCGGCGAAGGCGGCGATGGATCCGGCGAGGGCCTGCTTCTGGAGGCCGGAGGTCTGGTTTCCCCGGTTGAAGAGGTGCCGCAGGAGTTCGGGGTGGGCGGCGAACATGCGCTCGTAGAAACGGCTCGGCGATCGTGCCGATCGCGGCCTGGACGGCGGGCAGGGTGGCGCGGACGGTCTCGGTGGACGCGGGGGACAACATCTGGGGGTTCCGATCGATTGGGGGGATGACGGGACGGGGTGGTGTGTGTTCGGTGTGTCAGGGGTGGGTTTGCGCGTGTTCGGTCGCGGGGCGGGGGTGTTCGTGGTTCGGGCCGTGTGGTGTGGGCGGGGGCGGGTGGCGGAGGGATCGGGCCGTGGCCAGGGCGGCGACGAGGGCGGCGGCGAGGAGGAGGATGCCGGGGACGAAGGTGTCGGTGGCGTGGCGCACGGTGCCCAGGAGGAGGGGCAGAGCAAAGCTGCCGAGTCCGCCGACCGCGCCGACGATGCCGCCGACGGCTCCGGACCGGCCGGGTGGGGCGAGGGTGGCGACGAGTTGGTAGACGGCGCCGGCGGCGGCGCCCATGAGGGCTCCGGCCAGGACCAGGGTGGCGGCGACGACGGTCGGTCCGGTCCCGGTGGCGGCCACGGTGACCGTCGCCGCCGCGCCGGGCAGCGCCAGGTGCAGGAGGCGGACGGCGCCGATCCGGTCGGCGAGCCGGCCGCCCAGGACCCGCGCGAGGACGGCGGCGACGGTGAAGAGCGCGGCGGTGGTGGTCGCGGCGGCCGGGGGCATCCGGTCGGCGTCGGTGAGGAGTACGGGCAGATAGAGGGCGAGTCCGCCGTAGCCGCCGTAGGAGACGGCGTAGAGCAGGGAGAGTCGGACGGTGGTGGGCAGGCGGGCGGTGTCGCGCAGCCGGGGAGCCGTGCCGGAGGCGGTGGGCTCGTGGCCGGGGGCGGGGGACATGATCTTCAGGCAGCAGGCGCCCACGAGCAGCAGGAGTGCGGCGGGGAGCAGGAAGGCCGCGGTGCGACCGGCGGTGTCGACGAGCCACGGGGTGACGGCGGTCGCCACGGCGGTGCCGGCGGTGCCGAGGCCGAACAGGCCGAGGGCGGTGCCCCGGCGGTGCGGGGGATACCAGGCGTACAGGTGGGGCATGCCGGCGGCGAACGCGGTTCCGGCGACCCCGAGCAGCAGTCCGCCGCCCAGGACCGCGAGCAGCGGCCCGTCCACGAAGGCGAGGAGGGCCACCGGCGGGACGGAGATCCAACAGACCCCGGCCATCACGCGATGTCCGCCGTAGCGGTCGGCGAGCGCGCCGACCGGGATCCGGCCCAGCGAGCCCACGAGCACGGGCACGGCGGTGAGCAGCGCCGTCGCCGGCGGGGAGAGCGAGAGGCGTGCCTGGTATTCCGGGGCCACCGGGCTCAGCAGGGCCCAGGCCCAGAAGCAGCTCAGGAACGCGAGGGTGGCCATGACCAGGTTGGTCGCGGCCCCGCGCGGGGTGGCGGGGAGGGGAGGGGCCGGGGGGCGCGGGTTCGGGAGGGGAGGTGGGGCGGCGAGCGACATGGGTCCTCGTCATGGTCGTGCGCACGGGGGTGTCCGATCCAATCGGACATTCGCGGGCGCGTCGGGATGTCTGGGGGGAGGGCGGTCCGACGGTTCGACCCGGCGTTCGGCGAGGCCACGGACACGGGCCCGCGCTCGAACACGGCACGGTCACCGCGCCGTTCGCGGTCACCGCGCGGGCGAACGCACCGCCGGATGCGGCGTGGTCGGTACCTGCGACCACCGCAAATTTAAATCATGGACATTGTGTAAAAACTTGCCAAAGGACCCGCCCTCCCGGGACCTACGCCCGAACCCACCCTCCCTCGGAGCGAACCGACGGCCGGGGGCGTCCGCCGTACGCGGCTCGGGAAACAAGACCGGGGCCGGCGGACGCTAGCATCACCGCGGCGGGGCCTGGGCAAGGCCCGCCGGGCGGCCGACGGGCCGCCCGCCGTCGGGAGGGGGGCGGCGCGGCGGACGGCTCGTGCCACACGGCACGCGGCACCGACGGCCGGCTCGTGGCGCCGTACGGGCAGCCGGCTCGTGGCGCGATGCCGATGGACGGCTCGTCGCGCGGCGCCGGAGGGGTCAGCCGATCTGTTCGTCGGCGAAGGGCCCCTCGGGCAGCCAGAGGAGTTCGCGGCGGGCATGGACCTCGCGGATCCGCGCCGCGCGAACGGTGGTGTCGTCCACGTCGGTCCACGGCTCGCACAGCGGGCAGGCGCCACGCGCGTGGCCGGGGGACACGTGGTCGAGGGGGTCTTCCCAGTCCCCGGCGGCCAGATCGTAGGGGTCGAGGTCCCAGGCGTCGACGTAGCGGGACGGGTACGGCTGCATGTCCCCCATCCTGCCGCGCGCGACCGCCGGAAGGGGACCGAACCGGCGTGCTCGGGGGCGCGACCCGGCGTACAACCGGCGGAATCAGCCCGACGGTTCACCGGCCGGCACCCGCACCGGGCCGAGTGACCCGGCACGTTCCGAGTGACGGACCGTCGGTCGTTCCGCAGGAGCAGGGGGCGCCCGGACATGCGTCCGACGTAGCACTCGCATCCACCCCTGGGGGGTGACGCACCTGCCCCGTGGCCGCGTCGAGGATGGGGGCAGGGGCCGAAACGCCCCGGGGAGCGCTTCCCGCAGCGTGCCCGCACGGCCCGGACCTCCACGGACCGGCGCGGCACGGCGCGGCACGGGCCTGATCGTGTCCGCGTCCGAGCGGACCTCCTGACGGCCGTCGACGGCGGGTAGCGGTCGTGGGGAGGGACCGGCGGTCGGCGGGGCGGCCGGCTCAGGGGGCGGGGTGTCCGGGGGCGCGGTGTTCGGAGTCGGAGCGTCCGGGGGCGGGGTTTCTGGGGGCCACGCCGAAGAGGACCATGTCGACCATCTCGGCGGCGATCTCCTCCGGTTTCCCGACCAGGGGGGTGCCCTCGACGGAGCGCAGGATCAGCGGCGCGGTGAGGAGTTCCGCGATGGTTCCCGGGTCGAGGTCGCCGCGCAGTTCGCCCGAGGCGATGCCGGCCCGGATGGCCCGCCGGGTCACCTCGCGGCGGGGCTCGACCACGTCGGCGTAGTAGCGCTCGCGCAGCTGCGGGTACTGCCGGCCGGCGGCGACGAGTCCGTTGAGGATGCTGGTGGCCCGGGCGTTCTGGAGTCGGGTGACCAGGACGCTGAGCAGCAGGATCAGGTTCTCGCGGGCGGTGGCGCGGTCGGGCGGGGGCAGCGGCGGGTTGAGCGTGGCGACCGCGTCGACCAGGAGGGCGTCCTTGTTGGGCCACCGCCGGTAGACGGTGTTCTTGCCGACGCCGGCGCGGGCCGCGATGACGTTGATGCTGATCGCGCCGAGGTCGGTGCCCTCGTTCAGCAGGTCGAGGGCGGCCCTCAGGATGGCCTGTTCGGAGTCTGCGCTGCGCGGCCGCCCTCGGGCGGGGCGCCCGCTCGGCGGGGCCGGATCCGTCGAGGGGGCCGGGGCGGTGGGCGCCGGGGCGGTGGGGGAAGGGGATTCAGTCGGCAACGGGGACCTTCTCGTCGTCGCGGCTCGTGGTGGCGGGTGTCCCGGGTGCGCCCTGTGCCGCGCGGGTGCGCCCCGGCAGCCAGAGTAGGGCGATCAGCACGCCGACCGCCCCGAAGGCCACGGAGCCGATCACGGCCAGGTGCATGGCGTGGACGAATGCCTCCTTGGCGGGTTCGAGCAGCGCGTCGGCGTGCGGGGCGAACTTCTCCACGAATGCCTCGGTCGCCGTGATCGAGCCGGACAGCTCCTTGACCGCGCCCGGCTGGGCGTGCAGCTGCGGGACGGCGTCCAGGACCGGGATGATCCTGTCGCGGTAGGCGGAGGTGAGGACGGAGCCGAGGACCGCGACGCCGAGCGCGCCGCCGACCTGGCGGACGGTGTTGCTGATGGCCGAGCCCTCGCCCGCCTTCTCGCGCGGCACGGCGGCCATCACCGCGGCGGTGGCCGGAGGCATCACGTTGGCCATGCCCATGCCCATGAAGAACAGGGCGATCTCCAGGTGCCAGATCGGGGTGTCGGTCCCGGCGAAGAGGTAGGAGCCGAGGGAGAGGGTCACCAGGGTCATGCCGCCGGCGATGACGGCGCGGGAGCCGAAGCGGCGGACCAGGCCCGCGCTGCGGGAGGAGAAGATCAGCTGCGCGGCGGCCAGCGGGATCAGCAGAACGCCGCACTTGAGCGGGGAGAAGCCGCGCACGGCCTGCATGTAGAAGGAGAGGAAGAAGGTCATGCCCATCAGGGCGAGGAACACCAGGCCGACCACGGCTATGGCCGCGGAGAAGCTCTTGTGGCGGAAGAGGCGCACGTTGAGGGCGGGGTGCTCGGTGCGGCGCTCCCACAGCACGAACGCCACGAGCAGCAGCACGCCGAGGAGGATGGTGCCGACGGCCTCGGGCTCGGACCAGCCGATGTCGCCGCCCCGGATGATGCCGTAGACGAAGGCGGTGATGCCGACGATCGACAGCGGCACGCCGACGGGGTCGAAGCGGCCCGGGGCGGGATTGCGGGAGTCCGGCACCAGCAGGAAGATCAACAGCAGTCCGGCGGCCACGATCGGGATATTGACGAGGAAGACCGACCCCCACCAGAAGTGCTCCAGCAGCACGCCGCCGGTGATCGGGCCGATGGCGATGGCGATGCCCACCGCTCCGGACCAGATCCCGATGGCCTTGGGCCGCTCCGCCGGCTCGAACACGTTGGAGATGATCGCGAGCGTGGTGGGCATCACGGCCGCGCCGCCGATGCCCATCAGGATCCGGGCGGCGATCAGCTCGCCGGGCGACTGGGCGTAGGCGGAGGCCAGGGAGGCGATGCCGAACACGGCCATGCCGATCAGCAGCATCTTCTTGCGGCCGATCCGGTCGCCGACGATGCCCCAGGTGAACAGGAGCCCGGCGAAGGCCAGGGTGTAGGCGTTGGTCGCCCATTCCAGATCCGTCTGGGAGGCGCCGAGCCCCCGGTTCGGATCGGCGATGGTCTTGAGCGCGACGTTGAGGATGCTGGAGTCGAGGACGACGACCAGCAGGCTCAACACCAGCACGCCCAGGATCAACCAGCGGCGCCGGTGCACCGCCGGGGCGACTGCGGGAGTGGTCATGGGGACTTCCGTTCACGATTTACGAGACTTCGAGGTCTCGTAAACGGTAGTCCTCATTTACGAGACCGGCAAGTCTCGTAAATGAGGGAGCTCAGGGCGCCGCCACGCGACGGCGGGCAGCGGGCAGCCCATGGCAAAGGCCCCTCCCTCGGGACGAACGCCGGGAACGGGGGCGGGCGGCGCGGGCGTGGAGCGTACGTCGGTGCTCAGCGGCGGTAGGCGGCCGTCGCGGTCTCGATGAACGAGCGGACCAGCGGGTTGGTCTCGCCGGCCTTGCACACCACGACCACCCGACTCGGCGCCATGTCGATCAGCGGCACCGCGGTCAGGCCCTCGGGCAGGTCGTGACCGAGCGGGCCGAGCGGGGCCAGGCCGACGGTGCCGTTCCAGAGCACGGCCTGCAGGCACTCCTGCACCACCCGCACCACCGGGCCCTCGCGGGTCTCGCCTCCGTTCCAGTACGCCTGCCAGATCGGGTCGGTCCCCGGCGGGAACCGGAACCAGCGGCGGTCGGCCAGGTCGTCCAGGGTCAGGCGGTCGAGACGGGCGAGTGGATCGTCGGCGCGCAGGACGACGCCGACCGGATCGGTGCGCAGCTCACGCACGAGCAGGGCGGTGTCGTCGAAGGGCGCACGGGTCAGGGCGAGGTCGACCAGTCCGGCGCGGAGCCCGCAGGTCGGATCGGTCAGGTCGGTGTCGCGGACGCGGACGTCGACGCCGGGGTGGCGGCGTCGGTAGTCGGCCGCGAGCCTGGTGACCCCGGGGTCCGTGCCGTCGCCCAGGATGCCGACGGTGAGGGTCGCGGTGCCCGCCGCCTCGGCCACGCGGACGCGGAGGCGGTCGGCCCGGTCGAGGAGGGCCCGCGCCTCGTCGAGCAACACCGATCCGACGGGGGTGAGCGCGACACCGGCCGGGGAACGGACGAACAGCGGGGCACCGAGCTCTGCCTCCAGCCCCTTGATCGCCCGGCTCAGCGGCGGCTGGGTCATGTGCAGGCGCGTGGCGGCCCGACCGAAGTGCCGTTCCTCGGCGACCGCGACGAAGTAGCGCAGGATGCGTAGCTCCACGCCGGGACGATACCCCCGGGGTATCGGCGTGCCGGAACAGGTCTTGGACGGGGGCGGCATCCCGACGGTGTACTCGCGGTACACGGCACCGGCCCGGGCACGGGCACCGCCGTCGCCCGGCACGACCAGCTCACGCAGCCCACCCGGCCCACCCGGCGCGACCCGCTCGTCCGGCTCGTCCGGCTCGTCACTCACACACGCTCACGTGCGGATTTCGGGGCAGTCCCGAATCCGCGGGTCGCCCGCGCACGGTGGCCCTGAAGGGAATCATGACCATCGCCTACTGGATCGTCGCCGCGTCGCTCGCCTCCTTCTACCTGTACGCGGGCCTGCTCAAGGTGGTGCGCGACCGCGACCGGCTTCGGCCGATGATGGCCTGGGTGGATCGCGTGCCCCTGCCGGCCGTCCGCGTGCTGGGAATCGCGGAGGTCCTGGGCGCGGTCGGACTGCTGCTGCCGCCGGCGACGGGCATCGCGCCGCGGCTCGCCTGGCCGCGGCCATCGCGTTCCTGGTCCTGCAGATCGGTGCGATCGCCGTGCACCTGACGGGCGGGGACCGCAGGATCGGGCTCAACCTCGCGCTCCTCGCCGGCGCGGCCGCGACCGTCGGGCTCGCCTCCGCCGCTCTGTGACCCGCGTGCTCAGGGTGGACCGGGAAGGGGCCAGTGGCCGGGGCCGGAGCGGCGGAGGGCGGCGCGTATGTGGACCATGGCGAGCACCGCGCTCAAGTGGGTCTTCCCGGCCGTGAGGCGGACGTGTTCCCGGCAGAACCACAGGGCGTTCTCCGGGTGGCCCACGTCCCCGCGGAGCGGTCGGACCCGTCGGAACCACACCAGGGTGAACGCGTCGTGACCCACCTCCGACCACCCCACCCGACACACCACACACCGCGGAGGCATCACGGCCCCACCCCCCTCGCTCGACCGTTCGAGTCCCCCGAGTCTCCCACTGAGCACCGACAACGGCCCCTCGGCCCAAGGCGCTTCGGTGGCCCCCGTGCGGTCGGGCAGCCGGGGTCAGCGGTGCGTGTTTGTTCAAGAGGGTCTGGGGGGTGGGGTTTCACGATGGGTGGGCCCGGTGGTCGCCGGGCGGTTCCTCGTGAAGGGATGCACCCGTGTTCGACACGCGCAAGGTGACGTTCGGTCTGGTCGCGGTGACGACGCTCGCGACCTCCGCCCTCCTCGCCGCCCCCGCCGGGGCGGCCGGCGCTCCGGCCCCGGACGGCACGACCCGTTTCGCCTCGTTCGAGGGCCGGACCCTGGACCTGTCCGGGGACTGGGGCGCCGCGAAGGTCTGCATGGTGTGGAAGGGGCGCGGGGTCGCGGAGTGCTTCCGCACGGCCGCCGCGCAGGAGGCCCGTGCGCAGGAGCTGCGCGAGACGTCCACCGCGCGGCAGGCCCTCGCCGCGTGCTCGACCCCGCTGGACCTGTACGGGGACGGCGGCCGGCAGGGTCGGAACCTGAAGTTCTACGACCGCGGGTACTGGCAGAACCTCTCCGCGTACAACTTCGACAACCAGATGTCCTCGTACTGGACGGGGGCCTGCACGGCGCACCTGGCGGAGAACGCGAACGGCGGCGGCTACTGGTATCCGGGGAACACCGGGCCGAACCACATCGAGGACGTGCTGCGCAGCGGTTGGAACGACCGGGTCAGCTCCATCAAGATCGACTGACCCGGTCCGGCAGCACGACGCTGGTGACCTGCCCGGTGACCCGGTCGACCCCGACCGGCCCGGGCAGGGCGGCGTCCCGTTCCGTGCGGAACCTGCGGGGCGAGCGGCCGCTCATGGCCTTGAACTCCCGGTTCATATGGGCCTGGTCGCTGAATCCGCAGGTCACGGCCACATCGGCCAGGGGGCGGTCGCCGCGGGCGACGAGCCGCAGGGCGTGTCGGAAGCGCAGGACGCGGGCGGTGGTCTTCGGGGGCAGGCCGATCTGTTCCTTGAACAGGTACTCCAGCCGGCGCGTGCCGCGACCGCTGTGCGACACCAGTTCGCCGACCGAGAGGCCGCCGTCACGACGGACCAGCGCGTCCCACGCGTGGCGCAGGGGCGGAGCGGCGCCGACGCGGGCGTGCCCGGTCCAGGTCCGCAGGCCGGCGTCGAGCAGGGCGAAGCGGGCCGGCCAGCCGGCCGTCTCGTACAGGGCCTCGGCGAGCAGGTCGATCCGCCGGCCGAGGAACGCGCCCGGATCGGCCATCCGGTCGGCCAGGTCGCACATCGGGTGATCGAGGATCCCGAACGCCGCCCAGGGCGCGAGGAGCACCTCCACGCCCTCCACGCGGCCGGTGTGCTCGCCGAAGGTGGGCCGGGTCTGGAGGCCGGAGACCAGGGTGGCGTAGGGCCGGGGTGTCGCGGTGTCGCAGGTGCCGAGCGTCACCCACACCGGGCCGGCGAGGTTCAGGACGAGCGAGACGCAGCCGTCGGGCAGTTCCAGCCGTCGGCGGGGGTGTCCGAGGTCCATGCGGTAGCCCCGGTAGCCGAGCACCCCGGGACGGAGCCCCGGGTGCGGCAGGGCGCGGACCACCTCCCACGTGCCGTGGGGGCAGGTGTCACGGGTGTGGGCGCGGGGGGTGGGGGATGGGCCGGACGCGGACGGCATGTCGCACCTCCTGCCGCGCCGGGCGGGTGGGGGGCCGGTCGCGGCGGCAGACGGTCGGACGGTTCCGGGGGGGGGGCGGGGATCGGCGGCGGGCGCGCACGCGGTGGTCGGCCGCGGGGCGCGCTGACGCGGCCGCGAGCATGGCAGGGCCCCGTGTCGGCCGCCACGCGGTCCTCGCACGGGTGGGCGGGGGGCGGCCGGTTCACGTCGTGCTCCGCCGGCCCGGGTCCGGGCTCCGCTTTCCGGCCCGGGCGCCGGGCCGGGCGGGCCTCGGGCCATCTCCCATCGCGGTCGACGGCGCACGGGGGTTTCCCGGCGTCGTGCGGTCGATGTTCCGTTCGCCTCGGATCTCGGTCTCGGGGGTCCGAGCCGAAGCCGGCCGAACATCGCCGGGCGGGGCGGGCGCGGGCGCGGAGCTTCAGTGGTCGTCGGCGGTGAGGCGGGTCACCGCCGCCACGACGGCGCGACGCTTGGCGGCCACGGCCGCCGGGTCGGCGGGGTCGAGGGGTTCGGGGGCGCCCTCGGTCCACGTGGTGGCGATCGAGACGATCAGTGCGAGCAGCAGCTCGGGCGGGAGGCCGGGGTCGTCCTGTCGCGGGGCCCGTGCGGCGGTCAGCGCGGCGAGTTTGGCCGCGTTGGCGGCGGCGACGGCGGGAAGGTCCGGGGTCCGCCCGCCGCGCTCCAGGCTGTGCCAGCGGGCCAGGCGCATCAGGTGCGGGTGTGCGACGTGGAAGTCGAAGAGGGCGCCCGCGTAGCCGGGCAGGTCGTTCGCCGTGATCGGCGTGGACTCCACGATCTCCCGCACGGCCTGCTCGAAGACGGCGTCGAAGAGCTGCTCCTTGTTGCCGAAGTAGACGTAGAGCAGGTTCTTGTTCTTGCCGGCGGACTCGGCGATCCGGTCGACGCGGGCGCCGGCTATGCCGTGGCGGGCGAACTCGTCCGCCGCGGTCCGCAACAGCTGTGCGCGCGTGGCCTCGGATTTCCTGGTCATTTCCTCATGGTAGTCAGCCCCGCCCCGACCTCCTCACGGGTAGCGGACGCGGGTCGGTTCCTCGGAGCGTCGCCACAGGTCGGCGGCGCGGGCGAGGTTCGGCGGCGGCGTGCGGGAGGCGGACCGGGCCGGGGGCCCGCGGCCTTCGGCGCGTCCGGTCGCGCCGTGGAACCCGCCCGGGCTTCCGCCCCTCCACACCAGGTCCGGCGCCCACAGGACGGGGGCCGCACGGTGGGCGCGCGCGGTCGGGGCGCGCGGGCGTGGTGGCGGAGCGGCGCGGGCGCGGGTGGAGGCGCCGGAGATCGGCCCAAGTTGGTCTGGACCATTGCGCGGTGGGGGGCGCGCCACTACGTTTCCCTCACGGCCGCACGGCCGGCACACGCACCCTCACCGCATCGTCCATCCGGGAGGACACGCCATGTACCGTCGCCTCGCAACCGCCCTCACGACCGCGGCCGCCGCCGGCGCCCTCGCGCTGGGGGCCGGCGGCGCCGCCGAGGCCGCCGGGCCCGGCTTCTACGCCCGCAGCCACCACTCCTCGTACGCGGAGTGCCAGGCGGCCGGCATCGCGGGCCGCCCGATCTGGGGCGCGCTCTTCCTGTGCGAGCCCTTCGCCCCCAGCCGCCCGGACGTGTACGTGCTCTGGGTCCGATACTGACCCCCGCCCCCCACTCGGACCCCGGCCGCGTGACCACCCCGTCCAGGGCGCGGTGGTCACGCGGCCGAAGTTCGAGTCGGGCCGCGGGGGCCGTGCGCGTGGACACTCGGCGGGTGGGAGGCGGGGTCGGTCGTGGCGGGCGTTCGTCCCGTTACCTTGGCGTCGTGACGGCGGAGAGCACGCGGGTCGAGGAGGGGCCGGACCGGTTGGTGGCCCTGTCGGACGGGATCTACGCGATCGCCATGACCCTGCTCGTCCTGGACGTGAAGGTGGCGGACGGTCTGGATCCGTCCGCGTTGCGGGACGCGCTCGTGCGGCTGTGGCCGCAGGTGGCCGCGTACGTGTCGAGTTTTGTGCTCCTGGCCGTGTTCTGGCGGGACCACCGGCGGCTGTTCCTGCGCGTGCGTCGCGTCGACAGCACCCTGGGCGGGCTGGTCGTCGCCTCGCTCTGCGCCGTCGCCCTGCTGCCGTTCCCCACCGCGCTGCTCGCCGAATACCGGCTCCAGGCCCCGGCCGTCGCCCTGTACGCGGGCGTGATCACGCTGATCGTCGCCCTGCACCTGGGGGCCGCCGGCACCGTGTGGCGGCGCGCCGGTCTGCGGCGCGGGCACATCGGTGACGCGGTGGGGTTTCGGGTGGCCCAGGACCTGGGGGCCACGGTCGTCTTCTTCGGCCTGTCCGTGCCCGTCGCCTTCCTGTCCCCTTCCGCCGCGATCTGTCTCTGGTTGCTGCTGATCCCCGTGAAGGTGGTCACCGGGCGCCGGGTACGCACGGCCCTCCACCGCGAACGCGCGCGCGATTGACGGTCGGGGCGGGTCAGTTCACGGGCGGGATGTTGGTGAGGCCCTTGCGGGCGTTGGTCACGGTGTTGCTCGTGTGGACCTTGTTGGGGTTGGCGGCGCACTTCGACACGGACGGGACGTACACGGCGTAGTCGCCGACGCCGCCGAGGTCGGACCTGTTGTCCCGCCAGACGTTGCCGCAGCCGTATCCGGCGAGCGGGTTGTGGACCTCGTAGCCGTTGGCGAAGGTGCCGGGCGGGGCGAAGGTGCCCGTGTTGCCCTCGATCAGGTAGTCGTTGCCCTTGGCGTCGATCCAGGAGTCGCCGGAGTTCTCGCCCGTGATGCCTCGGGCGTCGAAGGTGTTGCCGCGGACGGTTCCGCCCCGGGTCCCCTCCTTGATGTCGACGCTCTCGGCGGCGACGTTCGGGCCGATGCGGTTGTCGAGGACCTGGACGCGGTCCGAGGCGTCCACACCGGTCGGGCCCGCGTAGCAGGTGAAGTTGGACTTGGCGGAGCCGATGTACACGCCTTCGCCGTAGCCGGGTTGCACGAGGCCGGTCCGTTCGATGGTCGCGTCGCGGAGCACGCCGTCGGAGGAGGACCGGCGGAAGTGCACGGCCTCCTCGTCGGTGTCCCGTACCGCGACGCCAGCGATCGTCACGTGGGTGGCGGAGTCGAGGACGATGCCCTTCTTCGATTCGGCGACGGTGAAGCCGCTCAGCTTCCAGTGGCTCGCCCCGAACAGCCACAGGCCGTAGCCGGAGTCGTATCCGGCGGCCGGGGCGGGGCAGGAGCCGCTCGGGCCTCCGGTGGGGCCGTCGTTGATCAGCACGGCCTCGCGCGGGCCGGTCAGGGTGATCGGGGCGGTGGCGGTGCCCGGGCGCTCGGCGACGAAGGAGCCCCGGTAGGTTCCGGGCGCCAGGGCGATGGTCTGGCCGGGTTGCGCGGCGGCCAGGGCCGCCTTGAGCTGGGCGGCCGTGGCCACGGCCACGTCGGCGTTCACGGCGGCGTTCACGTCGGCGGCGGCGTGCGCGGGTGGTGGGGTCGCCGCGGTCAGGGCCCCGCAGGTGACGGTGGCCGCGAGCAGGACGGCGAACGTTCGTTGCTTCGTTGACGGCATGACACGACATGGTGGGGCGGGCGGCGCGGGAGGGTCAAGGGGGCGGTTAGGAAACTTTCCTTTCGGTTGTCCTCAGAGGAGGTCCGGGGTCCGGGCGGGGACGCGGGTCACGAAGGTGAGGGCCTCGATGGTCCGGCGGGCCGCCGTGAGGGCGCTGTCCGCGTCGGGGCCGTGCGCGCGGGCCCAGGCGAGTCGGGAGAAGCTGTTCTGGAGGCCCGTGAGTCGGGTCCCGGGTTTGCCGGACACGGTGAGGGTGACGTGTTCGGGTCGGTCGGCGTCGGCGCCGAGCACCTCCACCAGCGTGCCCTCGGTGGGGGCGCCCGCGAACCAGATGGCCTCGGCGCGCCGGATCCGGTCCGGATCGGCCAGCACGGCCCGGATGCCGGGCAGCACCTTCTCCCCCAGCACCTGCCGGAGCTGACACTCGATCATGTCCACGCCGGTCGCGTCGGTGACCATGTCGAAGAGTTCGTCGCCCCCGGTGCGGACGTGCGTCTCGATGACGCGGGGCCCCTTGGGGGTGAGGATGATCTCCGTGTGGGTCGGCCCGAAGCGGATGTCGAGGGCGGTGAGCGTGGCGGTGACGTGCGCGCGCACGGCCGCTTCGTCGGCCGGTTCCAGGGGGGCCGGCATCACGTGCCCGAGCTCGACGAGGCTGACGGGTTCGGAGTACTTGCGGGTGACGGCCGCGATCACGTGCTCGCCGTCCTCGGAGAACGCCTCCACGCTGAACTGCGGCCCGTCGAGGTACTCCTCCACGAGGGCGCGCGGGTCGGGCAGCGCCTCGGTGGCGCGACGCAGGGCCTCGGCGGCGCCCGAGGGTTCGCGCAGGACGGAGACGCCGCGGCTGGCGGCCCCGGTGAGGGGTTTGACGACGCAGGGGTAGCCGACCCGCTCCGCGAAGGCCGTGACCTCGACCGGGTCCGCGACCACGGCGGATTCGGTGACCTCCACGTCGGTCTCGGCCAGGCGACGGCGCATCGCGTTCTTGTCGAGGACGATCTCGACGACCTCCGGGGTGTGCGTGTGCAGTCCGAGGTCACGCGCGATGGCGGCGGCCTGGGGGCGACAGTCGTCGTAGAAGGAGCCGATGCGGGTGATCGGGGTCAGGGCGTGGACGGTCCGGGCCAGGGCGATCCACTCCTCGACGGGGGCGTCCGGGGCCAGGACCAGCACGCGCGCGTGCTCGGGCACGTCGTCGGTCTTCTCGAGGTGTTCCGGCCAACACATGACGGAGGTCGTGACCTCCCGTCCGGTCTCCGCGCCGAACGCGCGCATCCGGGCGGGGATGTCGTAGCCGACACCCAGCACCAGCACATGCTCCGTCACCAGGGGTTCCCTTCGTCGATGGGTGGGGGGTGGGACGTCGAGGTCCACGATCAGCCACCCTTGTCCGGTCGCGGACGCGCGGGCAAGGTGGGTTCGCGCCAAACTGGCCGAGATATCACGGACGTTCGGTCGACGCCCCGGCTATCGTCGCCGGATCGTCCGATCCCTCAGGAGTGTTCGTGAGCGGCAATCTGATTCCTCCGCCCGGGCCGGCCCGGGGCCTGGCCCTCGCCCAACTCGTGTGCCGCACCGGTGACGGCGCTTACTACATCTGCGCGGCCCTGTACTTCACTCGCATAGCCGGGCTGTCGCCCGTGGAGATGGGGCTCGGTCTGACCATCGCGTGGTCCACCGCCCTGGTGGCGAGCGTGCCCCTGGGGCACCTCGCGGACCGCAAGGGTCCCCGGGGCACCGCCGTGACCCTGTTCGTGGGCGCCGCCCTGGCGCTCTCCTGCTACCTGTTCATCTCCTCCTTCGCCGCGTTCGTGGTCGCCGCCTGCGGGTACGCGATCTGTCAGCGCGGCGGTTCGGCCGCGCAGCAGGCCCTCCTGGCGGGGTTGACGCCGAAGGACGCGGTCACGCGGACCCGTGCGCACGTGCAGGCCGCGTACAACGCGGGGCTCGCGGTGGGCGCGGGCATCGGCGGGCTCGCGCTGCTCTTCGACAGGCGGGAGGCGTACGTCTCGGTGTTCGCCCTGAACGCCGCGGCCTTCCTGCTCGCGGCCGCGGTGTTGGCGCGGCTGCCCGCCGTGGCCCCCGTGCCCCGGCCGCCCGCCGGCGGGGGCGAGGGCGGGCGGCGCTCGGGCGGTGGGGCGGGGTCCGTGTTGCGCGACAGGCCGTACATCACGCTCAGCGTGCTCAACACGGTGCTCCTGCTGCACATTCCGCTCGTGGACATCGCGCTGCCGTTGTGGATCAGCGAGCACACCGCCGCCCCGACCTGGTTGTTGTCGCTGATGTTCATGCTGAACACGGTGGCCGTGGTGCTGTTCCAGGTGCGGGTCTCGCGGGGGGTGCGGGGGCTGGAGAGCGCGGCGCGGTACGTGTTGCGGGGCAGTCTCCTGCTCGCGGCGGGGTGCGTGGTCTTCGCGTGGACCGGTTCCACCGACTCCGCGTGGGTGGCGGGCGGGTTGCTGCTGACGGCGGTGGCGGTGCAGGCGCTGGGCGAGATGATGCAGGCCGCGGGGAGTTGGGAGTTGAGCTTCGGACTCGCGCCCGAGGGGCGGCACGGGCAGTACCAGGCGTTCTTCGGGAACGGGACCACCGTGGCCGAGATGGTCGGTCCGCTCGCCCTGACCGGCCTGATCGTCTACTGGGGGGCGCCGGGCTGGCTGCTGTTGGGCGGGCTGTTCGTGGTGGCCTCGGCCGCCCTCGGGCCGGTCGCCCGGTGGGGGGCCCGGGTGCGGGCCGCCGAGGCCGAGGCGTCCGCGCCGGCGCCGGATCCGGCCACGACACCCGGCCCGGGCATCGAGTGACGTGACTCACACCAGGCCCCCGGCAGGCTCGGAGCAAGCCGCCCGAATTGCCGTGGACATCCTGATGACCGGCTTCTCCCGGGACCGTTCAAGGGAATTCACCCCCACCCTCGACAGCGTTTTTCCGCGCCCTTGGGTACCGCTGAGCGGAGAGCCGTGAGAGGCTCGACAACGGCAAGATCATCGATTTCCGCAACAATGCACCCGGCGTTACGGAGAGAACATGAGCGATTACCGACGCCACCGCGTCGTCCTGAACGACGAACAGCAGTACGCCGTCTGGCCGGCCGACTTACCCGTCCCGGCGGGTTGGCGGCCGGAGGGGTTCGAGGGCACCCGCGAGGAATGCGTGGAGCGGGTCGACCTGGTCTGGGTCGACATGCGCCCGGCCTCCCTGCGCCGGTCCGAACGGGAGGCGCGCGCATGAGCACCCGCCCCGCCGACCGCTCCCCCGGGGAACCGGCCCGTCACCTGATCTCCGTCAACGACCTCCTCGACCCGGAACTGACGGCACTGGTCACGCGCGCCGCCGACCTGTCGGAGCGTCGGGTGCGCTCCGGGAACAGCCTCTCCGGCCTGGTCGCCGGCATCCACTTCCTGAAGACCTCCACCCGCACCCGCACCTCCTTCTCGACGGCCGCCCTGCGGCTGGGCGCCGACATCGTCTCCTTCGGCCCCGACGACCTCCAGACCAACACCGGCGAGACCCTGGAGGACACCGCCGAGGTGCTCTCACGGATGCTCGACGTGCTCGTCGTGCGGTCCGCCGGAGACCCCGCCGACCTCCGCGCCATGGCCGTGCAGCGACGAATGTCGCTGGTCAACGCCATGACCGCGGACGAACACCCGACCCAGGCCGTCGCCGACCTCGCCACCCTGCTGGTGCGCTTCGGCCGCATCGAGGGCCTGCGCGTCGCCTACGTCGGGGAGGGCAACAACTCGGCCGCCGCCCTGGCCCTGACCCTCAGCCGGTTCAAGGGCACGCACCTGGAACTGCGCACCCCGCCCGGCTACGGACTGGCCCCGGCCGTCGCGGCCAAGGCCCGCGCGAACGCCGCGGCGGCGGGTTCCACCGTGGTCGAGACCCACTCCATGGCCGAGCCCTTGGTCGACTTCGACGCCTTCTACGCCACCCGTTGGCAGACCACCGGCACCGAGAAGCCCGATCCCGACTGGCGCGGGGTCTTCGCCCCCTACCAGGTGACCTCGGCCCTGTGGGAGCGCAGCCCGGAGGCCGTCTTCCTGCACGACCTGCCGGCGCACCGGGGCGAGGACGTCACCGCTGAGGTCCTCGACGGCCCGCGCAGCCTGGCCTTCGACCAGGCCGAGAACAAGATGTACGCCGCCATGTCCGTCCTGGAATGGTGCGCCCGCAGGAACTGACCGGTCCGAGAGAATCCGGCCCCACCCACCGCAGCCCCGAGGAAATGCCGCCGGCCCGCCGCCGACGGCGGTTCCTCCCTTCGGTGCGCCCGAGATTTCCCGCCGACCCTGCTCCACCATTTCCTCACGCCTCCCACACAACGATATGAGCGAATTCCGCGTTCCGGAATCCGTTCGCCGCAACACGGGGGAATTCCGCATGACCTCGCACCCGACCGCCGCTCGGGAAAATCCGACGGTGCGGTCCGAAATCGGAAGTTCCGGCCCGGTGGTGACCCTGCCCCGCATGTTCGAGGAGCAGGTGGCCCGCACCCCGGACCACACCGCCGTCGTCCACGCCGAGCACTCGCTCACCTACCGTGAACTCAACTTCCGCGCCAACCGGTTGGCGCGCCGTCTCATCGCCCTCGGCGCCGGCCCCGAGCACCTCGTGGCCCTGCTCCTGCCCCGGTCCGCCCGGACCGTGACCACGCTGCTCGCGGTGGTCAAGGCCGGGGCCGCCTGGATCCCCGTCGACACCGAGTACCCCGCCGCGCGCGTCAACGACGTGCTCGACACCGCGCGCCCCCTCCTGCTGCTGACCGCGGGCGACCTCGACGCGCTCGTCCCCGGCGCCCGCGTCCCGGACGGCACCCGGGTCGTCGACCTCGACGCCCCCGGGGCGGTCGCCGAGGAGGCCGCGGCGCCCGCGCACGACGTCACCGACGGGGAACGGCGCGGGCCGCTGGAGCCCGACCACCCGGCCTACGTCATCTTCACCTCCGGCTCCACCGGGCGCCCCAAGGGCGTGGTGATGACGCACCGGGGCCTGGGCAGCCTGGCCGCGGACCACATCGGCCGGTTCGGCATCCGGGCCGGTGACGCGGTGCTCCAGTTCGCCTCCTTCTCCTTCGACTGCTCCGTCGGCGACCTGGTCATGGCGGTGGGCTCCGGGGCCGCGCTCGTCGTGCGCCCCCGCGACTGCCTCTCCGGCCGGCAACTCGCCGAACTCGTCGCCCGGACCTCGGCCACCCACATGACCATCCCGCCGCAGGTCCTGGCGGCGCTGCCCCCGCTGGAACTGCCGACCCTGCGGTCCCTGGCCACCGCGGGCGACGTGCTCACGACGGAACTCGTGGACCGGTGGGCCCCCGGCCGGCTCATGGTCAACGCCTACGGCCCCACCGAGACCACCGTCGACTCCCTCGCCGCGGAGGTGACCGCGGGCGGCGCCGGCGTGCCCCCGATCGGCCGGCCCGTCCTCGGCACCCGCGCGCACGTCCTGGACGAGGACATGCGCGAGGTGCCGGCCGGCGTCGAGGGCGAGTTGTTCCTCGCCGGGCCCGGACTGGCCCGCGGCTACCTGGGCCGCCCCGGGCTGACGGCCGACCGCTTCCCGCCCTGCCCGTTCGGGGCCCCGGGCGAGCGCATGTACCGGACGGGCGACCTGGTGCGACGGCTGCCGGACGGGGACCTGGTGTTCGTCGGGCGGGTGGACGAGCAGGTCAAGGTCCGCGGTTTCCGCGTCGAACCCGCCGAGGTCGAGGCGGTGCTGCGGCGGCACCCGGAGGTGGTCGAGGCGGTGGTCACCGCCCGCGAGGACGTGCCCGGCCACAAGCGGCTGGTGGCGCACGTGGTCCCGACGCCCGGCGCCGCGCCGGACGCCGCCGCGCTGCGCCGGCACGTCGGCACGGCGCTGCCCGAGCACTTCGTGCCCTCGGCCGTGGTCCTCCTGCCCGCCCTGCCGCTGACCTCCAACGGAAAGATCGACCGCAAGGCCCTCCCCGCTCCCCCGGAGCGCTCCGCGCCCACCGGGCGGGAATTCGGGGATCCCCGGGAATCGCTGGTGGCGGGGTTGTTCCGCGAGGTCCTCGGGGTGGGCCGGGTCGGGGTCGACGACGGCTTCTTCGACCTCGGGGGCGACAGCGTGAGCGCCATCCGGCTCGCCGCCGCCGCGCACGAGCGGGGCTGGGTCCTCGAACCCGCGCAGGTCTTCGAGCACCAGCGGCCCTCCGCCCTGGCGCCCGTCCTCCTGCGCACGGCCCCGGAGAGCGCCGGGAGCTCCGAGGAGGCGGGGGCGCTGCCGCCCGGGCCGTTGCCCGCGCGCTCACCGGGCGGCGCGCGGCGGCGGGTCCTGCTCACGCCCCCGGACCCGCTGCCGGTCGCCCACCTCGCGGCGGCGACGGCGGATCTGACCGCCCACCACCAGGTGCTCCGCCTGGTCCGGACGGCGGACGGCGGCGGCCGGATCACGCGGCCTGCGGACCTTGCGACCGCGCCGCCCCCGGTCCTCGTGCTGCCCCCGGAGACCTCGGACGCCGAACTGCTCGCGGCCCTCGGACGGCCCCTCGACCCGCCGCCCCTCGCGGTGGCCTGCGCGGCCGACGGCTCCGCCGTGCGTCGACTGCTGGTGTCCGTCGACGCCGACCTCGTGGACACCACCGCGCTGCACGTCCTGGTGGCCGACCTCGGCGCCGCGTGGCGGGCCCGGTCGGCCGGGCTGCCGGTCGCCTTGGCCCCCGTCGAGGTGCCGTGGGCGGACTGGCTCCGGCACACGGCCGACGCCGGTCACGGCGTGCCCGCCGCCGTGCCGCCCGCTCCGGTCGAGGAGGTCACGGGGTGGTTCGTCCAGACCCTGCCCGCCGAGTTGGCCGGGCCGCTCCTCGACGCCGTGCCGGCCGCGTTCCGCACCGGCCCGGCCGACGCGCCGCTGACCGCCCTCGCCCTCGCCGTCGCGGACCACCGCGACCACCGCGACCGCCCCGGCGCCCACCGCGCCGATCCCGTCGACCTGCTGGTCGTCGACGACGGCCGCCGCCCCCCGCCCGGCGGCGCCCGCCTCGATCGGACCGTGGGCCCCCTCGCCCGCGCGCTCCGGCTGCGCCTCGTCGCGGACCCCGAGACCCGGGCCGGAGTAGAGGCGGGCGGCCCCGCCGCCGGCGACCTCCTCAAGAGCGTCAAGGAACGACTGCTCGCCGGCGGCGACCCGGCCCCCGACACCACGAGCACGCAAGGCCCGATCGGAAACCGTGTCGGGTACGCCCACCAAGGACGCCCCGGGCAGGACCCGTGGGTCGCCGCGGCGACCCGTACGCGGCCGGGCCCGCACCCCGCCGGCTGCGCGATCGCCCTCACCACCACGGCCTCCGGGACCCCGGAGCGGCCCGGACTGGACGCGGTGTGGACCTGGATCGGCGACCCGACCGAGGAGTCCGTGCGCGAGCTGGCCGAGGGCTGGCTGCGGATGCTGCGCGGCCTCGTCGCGCACGCCGCGCGCCCCGGCAGCGGCGGCCCCACCCCCTCCGACATCACGCTGCTCGCCCTGAGCCAGGACGACATCGACGACCTCGCGAACGAGTGGACCCATGACTTCTGACCGCACCGTGTTGACCGACATCCTGCCGCTGTCCCCCCTCCAGGAGGGCATGCTCTTCCACTCCCTCTACGACGAGCGGACCGTCGACGTCTACATGCCGCAGATGGTGATCGAGCTGACCGGTCCCGTCGACCCGGACCTGCTGCGCGCCGCCGTCGACGCCCTGCTCGCCCGGCACCCCAACCTCCGGGCCTGTTTCCGCACCCGGGCCCGGGGCGGGGAGCCGGTGCAGCTGGTCCCCGACCGGGTGCCGGTGCTGCTGCGCGAGCACGACCTGCGCGAGCTGTCCGAGGAGCGGCGCGAGGCCGAGATCACCCGGCTGATGGAGGAGGACCGCGTCACCCGCTTCGACCTCGCCCGGCCCCCGTTGATCCGTTTCCTGCTGATCCGGCGGGCCGAACGGGCCTGGCGCCTGGTGATGACCCACCACCACATCGTCCTCGACGGCTGGTCGATACCGCTGCTGATCGACGAACTCACCACGCTGTACCACCGGGGCGGCGACCCGACCGGCCTGGCCCCGGTCGCCCCCTACAAGGACTACCTGGCGCGCGTCGCCTCCGCGGACCGGGCCGGCGCCCGGGCCGCGTGGCGGGAGGCCCTGGCCGGTCTCGACGCCGGAACCCTCGTGGTCCCCCCGGACCCCGACCGGACGCCCCCGCTGCCCGACACCCTCGAACACTCCCTCGGCCCGGAGGACACCGCGCGGCTCGTGCGGCGGGCCCGGGAGCACGGCCTGACGCTGAACACGGTGGTCCAGGGCGCGTGGGCCGTCGCGTTGAGCCGGCTGACCGGCGTCCGCGACCTCGTGTTCGGGGTGACGGTGTCCGGACGGCCCGCCGACGTCCCCGGTGTGGAACGGATGGTCGGGCTGCTGATCAACACCCTTCCGGCCCGGCTCCGGGTCCGGCCCGAGCTGTCCCTGGTCGATCTGCTGTCCGGGCTCCAACGCGAGCAGGGCCGGCTGCTGCCGCATCAGAACCTGGGTCTGACGGAGATCCAGGAGGAGGCCGGGGTCGGCACCCTCTTCGACACCCTGATGGTGTTCCAGAACTACCCGACCTCGCCCGATCCCGACCCCGGGACCGGTTCACAGGACCGGCCGCGGGTCACCGAGGCGTACAGCGTCGACGCGACCCACTACCCCTTGGGCCTGACCGTGTTCCCCGGGGACCGGTTGACCCTGCGCCTGGACCACCAGGCGGACGTCGTGGACCGGAAGCGCGCCGAGCGGCTGCTGTCCTGGCTGGTGCGGACCGCGGAGGCGGTGGCCGAGGACCCGACCCGTCCGCTCTCCGCGATCGACGTGCTCGGGCCGGACGAGAACCGTCGCCTGGCCGAGGTGGCGGCCGGCCCCGTGCGCGCCTTCCCCGAGGGGACCCTCACCGGGCTCCTCGCGGCCCGCGCCGCCGAGACCCCGGGGCACACGGCCGTGGTCGCGGCGGGCCGGCGGCTGGACTTCGGCACGCTGCTGAGCCGCTCCGAGCGGCTGGCCGGGCTGCTCCTGCGGCACGGCGCGGGCCCCGACCGGACCGTCGGGGTCGCCCTGCCCCGCACCCCCGACCTGGTCACCGCCCTGTTCGCGGTGGCGCGCACGGGGGCGGCCTGGGTCCCCATCGACCCGACGTACCCGGCCGAACGCGTCGCGCACCTGACCCGTGACGCGGACCCCGTGCTCGTGCTCACCGCCGACGGCACCGACCGGAGCCTGCCCCCGGGCACCGTGACCCTGGACCTCGGGGCCCCCGAGTCGGTGGCCGCCCTGGCCGGCACGGAGGGCGAGGGGCCGGTGGGGTTCCCCGGGCCGGGCCCGGAGGATCTGGCCTACCTGGTGTACACCTCGGGTTCGACCGGCCTGCCCAAGGGGGTCGGGGTCCCGCACCGGGCGCTGGTCAACCTGTTCCACGACCACCGCGAGTCCCTCTACCGTCCCGAGGCGGCCCGCGCGGGCCGGGAACGGTTGCGCGTGGCCCTGGCGGCGTCCGTCTCCTTCGACGCGTCGGTGGCCGGGCTGCTGTGGATGCTTGACGGGCACGAGCTGCACCTGGTGGACGAGGAGGCCCGGCACGATCCGGCGGCCTTCGCCCGGTTCGTCCGGGCCGAACGCGTCGACGTCGTCGACGTCACCCCCTCGTTCGGGGAGCTGCTCCTCGACGCCGGCCTGTGGGGGCCCGAGGGGCACTCCCCCGGGGTCCTGGTGGTCGGCGGCGAGGCCGTGTCGGACGGCTTCCTGCGGGCCCTGCGCGCGATGGCGCGCTCCGGCGGCCCCTCCGTCCACGACTTCTACGGCCCCACCGAGTACACGGTGGACGCGACCGCGCACCGGCTCACCGGGCACGAGGACCCCGACGGGGGCCCGGTCCGGCAGATCATCGGCCGGCCGCTGGCGAACACCCGGGCGCACGTCCTGGACCGGGACCTGGCGCCGGCCCCGTACGGCGTCCCCGGTGAGCTGTACCTGTCCGGGGCCGGACTGGCCCGAGGCTACCCGGGGCGGCCCGGGCTGACCGCGGACCGGTTCGTGCCCTGTCCCTTCGGCGCGCCGGGCGAGCGCATGTACCGCACCGGGGACCTCGTGCGGTGGACGGCCGACGGCTCCCTGGAGTACCTGGGGCGCACGGACGAGCAGGTGCAGGTCCGGGGCTTCCGGGTCGAGCCCGGGGAGGTCGAGGCGGCCGTGTCCGGCCACCCCGGGGTCGCGCGCGGCGTGGTCGTGGCCCGCGACGACGGGCCCGGGGGCACCCGGCTGGTGGCGTACGTGGTCCCCGCCCGGGACGCCGGCGTCGAGGAGGTGCCGGTCGGAGACGCCCCGGAGCACCGGGCCGGGGACGCGTCCGAGGGGACGCGGCGGCAACTCGCCGAGTGGTTGGAGGTGCACGAGGCCATCGACCCGGAGGCATCGCGGGACGTGCCCTTCGGCGAGGACTTCGGGGGCTGGGACTCCAGCTACACCGGCGGACCGATCCCGCTGCCCGAGATGCGGGACTGGCGCGCGGCGGCGGTGCGGCGGATCCTCGACACCGGGCCCGAACGGGTCCTGGAGATCGGGGTGGGTTCGGGCCTGCTGCTGGCGGGCGTGGTGGACTCGGTGGCCGAGTACTCCGGCATCGACCTCTCCCCCACCGCCGTGCGGCTGCTGCGCGCGCATCTGGACCGTGAGGGGCTCACGGAGCGGTCCTCGCTGTGGGCGCGCCCGGCGCACGAGTTGGAGGGGCTGCCCCGGGGGCACTACGACACGGTCGTGGTGAACTCCGTCAGCCAGTACTTCCCCGACGGCGACTACCTGCGCCGGGTGTTGGAGGGGGCCCTGGACCTGCTCGTGCCCGGCGGTCGGATCCTGGTGGGCGACGTGCGGCGGGCCAGGACCCTGCGGGCCTTCCACACCGCCCTCCAGGCGGGGCGCGCCGGTTCCCCGTTGTCCGCGGCCTCGGTGGAGCGGGCCGTGCTGCTGGAGCGGGAACTCGTGGTGGATCCCGAGTTCTTCACCGCCCTCGCGGCCGAGAGCGGCGGGCGGATCGCGGCCGTCGACATCCGGTTGAAACGCGGTCGGGCCCACAACGAGCTGACGCGCCACCGGTACGAGGTGGTCCTCCACAAGGCGCCGGTCGCGGCCCGCTCCTTGCGCGCCCCGGCCCGGGTGGCCTGGCCGGCCGGCCCGGTGGGCGAGGCCGGGGTGGGTCCGGTGCTCACCGCCCTTCTCGACGGGCAGGGCGGCGGCCCGGTGCGCGTCACCGGCATCCGCAACGCCCGCACGGCCGGTGAGGTCGCCGCGGCCGAGGCCCTGGCGGCCGGCGCGGCGCCGGACCGGGTGCGTGCCCTGGCGGCCGAGGTGCCCGCGGACGCCGTCGATCCCGAGGACCTGTACGCGTGGGCCTGGGACACCGGTCACACCCTGCACGCCACGTGGGCCGCGGACGGGCCGGCCGACCGGTTCGAGGCGGTGGTCCTGCCGCCCGGCGATCCGGGCGCCGGCGGGCCGGTCCTCGACGAGGTGTACCTGGCGGCCGGTCCGTCGCGGTCGCCGTCGGCGTGGGTCAACGACCCGGGGCGGGCGGGCCGCACCGGTGCGCTGGCCGCCTCGGTGCGCCGGCACGTGGCGCGGGCCCTGCCCGAGCACCTGGTGCCGGCCGCCGTCGTCGTCCTGGACGAGCTGCCGTTGACCCCCAACGGGAAGGTGGACCGCGGGGCGTTGCCGGCCCCGGAGGACGCGGGCGCGGCCGGGTCGAGCGGACGCGGGCCCCGCACCCCCCGTGAGGCCGCGGTGTGTCGGCTGTTCGCGGAGGTCCTCGGGGTGGACCGGGTGGGGGTGGACGAGGGGTTCTTCGAGCGCGGTGGCAATTCGCTGCTGGCGATCCGGCTCGTCTCCCGGATCCGCGCGGTCCTGGACGTGGAGCTGCCCGTCCGTGCCGTGTTCGAGGCCCCCACTCCGGGCGCGCTCGCCGTCCGGGTCGACGCGGACAACGCGGAGGCCGGGCTCGGCCCCCTGTTGACCCTGCGCGCCGCCGGTTCCCGGCCGCCGTTGTTCTGCGTCCATCCGGCCGGCGGGCTCGCCTGGCCGTACGCCCGGCTCGTCGGTCTCCTGCACCCCGAGATCCCGGTGTACGGGCTGCAAGCGGTGGCGATCACCCGTCCCGACCGCGCTCCGGCCGATCTCGCGGAGATGGCGGCCGATTACGTGGCGCGGATCCGCGCGGTCCGTCCGCACGGCCCGTACCACCTGTTGGGCTGGTCCTGGGGCGGGCGGATCGCCCACGAGGTCGCCGTGCGCCTGCGCGGGCTGGGCGAGGAGGTGGCGCTGCTCGCCGTCCTGGACGCGCGGCCCGAGGCGGACGAGGACACCCCCGCGGGCGCGGAGGAGTTCCTCTCCTACCTCGTGCACGAACTGGGCGTGGACCGTGCGTCCCTGCCGGTCTCGGCACCCCTGACCCCGGAGGTGCTGCGGGCCGCGTTGGATCGGGGTCGTGAGGGGTCCGGGCACGGGTCCGGGGGCTCGGCGCTGATCGACCTGGACGCCAGGACGCTGGCCGCGTTGCACGCGGTGTACCGCAACGAGGCCGGCATCGGGTCGCGGCCGCCGGCGGCGGCCTTCGACGGGGACATGGTGTTCTTCACGGCGGGACGGGAGCCGGGGGCGGCGGGCCTGGCCGACCGGTGGGTGCCGTACGTCGGCGGGGCGATCGAACGCCACGCGGTGGACTGCTCGCACCTGGAGATGGCCGATCCCCGACCGTTGGCGCAGGTCGCCGCCGTGATCGACAAGCACCTGGGCGGGAGTCGGCGGTGATCTACGAACGGGCCTCGGACATCGTCCTGGACGACGTCTTCCTGCACCTGCCGGACCTGCTGGAGCACGCGCGGGTGTTCCTGAAGCTGGAAGGGCTGAATCCGGCCGGGTCCATCAAGCTCAAGACCGCGCTGGCCCTGGTCGAGGACGCCGAGCGCAGTGGCGCGCTGCCGGCGGGCGCGCCGGTGATCGAGTCCTCCTCCGGGAACCTGGGGATCGCGCTGGCCACGGTGTGCGCGAACACGGGCCACCCGCTGACGGTGGTCACCGACCCGAACGCGACGCGGCAGTCGGTCCGGGCGATGCGGAGCCTGGGGGCGGAGGTCGTGGAGGTGCTGGGGCGCGATCCCAACGGCGGCTACCTCCAGACCCGGATCAACCACATCCAGGAGCGGTTGGCCGCGCAGCCGGGGCTGGTCTGGCTCAACCAGTACGCCAATCCCGCCGGTCCCGGGGTCCATCGGGACCGCACCGCGCGGGCCGTCCACGAGGGTCTGGGGCGGGTCGACGCGCTGTTCGTCGGCGCGGGGACCACGGGGACCCTGATGGGGTGCGTGGAGTACTTCGCGCGGCACAGTCCCCGCACCCGGGTCGTCGCCGTGGACAGCGTGGGTTCGGTGACCTTCGGCCGGCCCGCCCCCCGGCACGTCCCGGGTCTGGGGGCGAGTCGGCGGCCGGAGATCTACCGCGACACCGGGACCTTCGAGAAGGTCCTGATCGAGGAGCCGGACACCATCGCGGCGTGCCGCATGCTCGCGGGCCGCTACGGGCTGTTGTGCGGCGGGTCCACGGGCACGGTCCTGGCCGCCGTGCGCCGGTTGGGGCCGTCCCTGCCGCCGGGGGCGCGGGTGGCCGCGATCTCCGCGGACCTCGGGGACAAGTACCTCGACACCGTCTATTCGGACGCCTGGGTCTCGGAGCGCTACAGCGAGCAGCCGGAGCCCGATCCCACTTCTTGGGGGGTCCTCTCGTGAGTCCGGTCCCCCGTTCTTCCGCACCATCGACAGGAGCGTTCCGCATGACCGATTTCGCCGTGGTCCCGGGCCACGAGGTGTCCGCCGTCCTGGCCGACTCGATGCCCCGGATCCTGGAGCTCGTCGCCGAGACGTACGTGGCGCACGAGGAGGGGCTGTCGGTCAATCCCGACAGCCATTTCCTGCGGTTCCCCGAGAAGCCGGACGCCCGGGTCATCGCCCTGCCCGCCTATCTCGGCGGGGCGGAGGACACCGTGGGCATCAAGTGGATCGCCAGTTTCCCGGGCAACCTGGAGCACGACATCCCGCGCGCCTCGGCGGTGCTCCTGCTGAACGACTACGTCACGGGGCGTCCGTTGGCGTGTCTGGAGGCCGCCGGGATCAGCGCGGCGCGGACGGCGGCCTCGGCGGCGGTGGCGGCCGGGGCGCTGCTGCCGGGCACGGGGCCGGTGCGGGTGTCGTTCATCGGGGCGGGCGTGATCGCGCGGACGATCCTCGACTACCTGGCGGTGCGGGGCGTCCCGTGCGCGGACGTCCTGGTCCACGACCGTGACGAGGCGAGCGCCGCGCGGCTCGCGGAGCACGCGCGGGTCCGCCGCGGGCTGCCGGCGGCCGTCGGCGGCCTGGACGAGGCGCTCTCCCGTGACCTGGTGGTCTTCGCGACCACCGCCGCCGAACCGTACGTGCCCGCGGACACGGCCCTGCGGCCCGGTCAGCTGCTGTTGAACGTGTCGTTGCGCGATCTGCCGCCGGAGCTGCTGCTGCGGGCCAACAACGTGGTGGACGACGTGGAGCACTGCATGAAGGCGAACACCTCCCCGCACCTGACCGAACAGTTGACGGGCAACCGGGAGTTCGTGGACGGCACGTTGGGGGCGGTCCTGCGGGGGAAGGTCTCCCTGGATCCGGGGCGCGCCACCGTCTTCTCCCCGTTCGGCCTGGGCATCCTCGACCTCGCCGTCGGCCGGCACGTGCTGGGCGCGGCCCGCGCCCGGGGCGGGACCGTGGAGATCCCGTCGTTCATCGGCGAGCCCACCCGCTGGTAGTCGGGGCGGGCGTCGTGGGTCGTTCGGCCGGCGGGGTCGGCCGAACGACCGAGCCCCATGTGGTCTCACTTTGGTACACCGGGGGGTGTTGCCCGTTCCCGCCGTCGAAAGTCCTCCCGTGCCCCGGACCCGTCCCACCCCTTCCGACACCCCCGCCCCGGCCCTCGGGTGCGCCGACTGCGAGCGTTTCGCGGCGGCCTACGCCGCGAGCGGGGACCGCCTGCGGGCGGCGGGCGCGACGGCGACGCGCGCCGGGGAGTTCGCGCAGGCCCTGTTGCGGACCCACACCGACCTGGTCCTGCACGTGATCGACGCCCATCCGGACACGATCCCGGCCCCCCGCCCCGACTGCCGGACCTGTCGGGCGGGGGCCGGGGAGTCCGGGGCCGGGGAACCCGCCCGCGCGTTCGCGCGCCTGCGCGACCGGCACCACCGCGCCGGCCACCTCGTCACACCGCCCCTCGCCACGCTGCTGTGACCGGCTTCCCCGCGTCAGGCGGGGATCGCGGCGTCCCGGGAGCGGGGTTGCGGCGTGCCATGCGGCGCGCGCGTGGGGGCGGCGTGGAGCTCCCGGATCGTGAGGTGCACCCGGAGCACCCCGACCCACACGAGGGCCGAGCCCAGCAGGTGGAGCGTCACCAGCGGCGCGGGCAGGGCCGTCACGGACTGCGCCAACCCCACCAGCCCCTGCCCGAGCAGCACGGCCACGAGGGCTAGGGTCCGGCCGCGCGCCGCGCCGAATCCGTGCCGGGGCAGGACGGCGAACAGGATTCCCGCCAACACCAGGACCGCGGCCGCGAGCACCCCGTGCGTCACGGTGACGACGGTCCAGTCGAAGGGCATCCGCGGCACGTCGGAGGAGTCGCCCGCGTGCGGCCCGGAGCCGGTGGCCAGGGTGCCCACGAGCACCAGCGCCGCCGTCACGCCGACCAGCGCCGTCGACAGGGCCCGGATCCGCCCGGCGCCCCCCGGTTCCGGCGCGGCCGGTCGGTCCGCCGCGTCCTCGGCGCCGGCGGTGGTCGCGTGCCAGGTGTACACGGCGGCGGTGAGCAGCAGCGTGGCCGCGAGGAAGTGGGCGGCGACGATGTACGGGCTCAACCGCATCCACACGGTCACCCCGCCGACGATCGCGTTGAGCACCACGATCCAGAACTGGGCCCACCCCCCACGCAGGGCGGCGGGCAGGGGCTTCGCCTGGAGGCGCGCGGTCACGATCACCCACCCCACCACCGCGCACAGCAGGCCGGTCAGGAGCCGGTTGCCGAACTCGATGACGCCGTGCATCCCCATCTCCGCCGTGGGCGCCAGGGTCTCGTCCGTGCACAGGGGCCAGTCGGTGCAGCCCAGGCCGGATCCGGTGACGCGGACGACCCCGCCGGTGACGATGATCGCGATGCTCGCCACGACCGAGCCCAGGGCCGCCGCCCGGACGCTCCGCCGACCGAGCGCGTACCGGTCGGCGAGCAGGGAGAGAGGAGTGCGCACGATCAGCCTTCCGTCAAGTCGCTTTCGCCCACGGCCTGTTGCGAGCCCTCAGGGTACGCCGCGCCGCGCGCCCCGCCGGCGCCGGGGGGCGTCCGGGTCAGACCAGGGCGCAGACGAGCAGGGTGAAGGCGGCGACGATGACGGCGACGCGGAGATAGTGGAAGCGGTCCCAGCGGGCCATCTGCTCCTTCCAGTCCGCGGGCCGGTTCTCGGGGGTCCAGGTCTTGCCGCGGTTGTTGATCGGGACGAGCAGCAGGATCGACATGATCACACTGACGATCAGCAGCGCGGCGGCGGTGACGACCAGTCCCGTCCCGCCCTGCCCCCAACCCGTGACCACCCAGAGGGCGGCGAGGACGAGCGAGCCGATGTACCAGACCGGCATCACGGCGCCGAGCATCCGGCCGCCGTGGGAGCGGGCCATCTGGCCGCTGTCCTCCGGGAGGGCGGCGAAGATCGGGTTCATGACGAAGGCGACGGAGAGTTCCACGCCCACCATCAGGCCGACGAGCACGGTGGTGACGACCTCAAGTGCGTCGAGCATGCTGCCCCTCCCGGGATCTAGCGTTGCTAGCTGATGTGCACAACGCTAGACCTACCGACACTCGTTTGTCTAGCAGTGCTAGGATCCGATGCATGTCAGTACAGGAACGCAAGCGGCGCGAGCGGGCGGAGCGCGAACGGCTCATCGTCACGACGGCCCGCGAACTCGCCGAACGACAGGGCTGGGACGCGGTCACCACCCGCCGGCTCGCCGAACGCATCGAGTACAGCCAACCCGTCCTCTACAGCCACTTCCGGGGCAAGCGCGAGATCATCGGCGCCGTCGCCCTCCAGGGCGCCGCCGAGATGGCCGCCGCGCTGCGCGCCGCGACCGCCTCCGCGACCGGTCCAGACCGGCGCGTCCGCGCCCTCGCCCGGGCCTACCTCGACTTCGCCGAGCGCAACCCGGCGGTCTACGACGCCCTCTTCACCCTCGACGGGGGCCTGCCCTACGCCCGGGAGGACACCCCCGAGCAGCTGAAGGACGCCTTCGCCGCGCTGCTGGAGAACCTCGCGGAGGCGGCCGGGGACGGCGTCCCCCCGGGCCTGTTCACGGAGGTGTTCTGGGCCTCCCTGCACGGCCTCGCGACCCTGACCCGGGCGGGCCGCCTGCTGCCGGAGGACGCCGCGAGCAGGGTGGACCTGCTCGTCACCCGCCTCGCCGTGCTCTGACCCGGGCGGGATCAGGGCCTGGGGGTCATCGCGCCGTGTTCCCAGGCCCAGGCGGCGATCTCCACCCGGTTGCGGACGCCGAGTTTCCCCTGGATCGAGATGAGGTGGGTCTTGACCGTGGAGGGGGCGATGAAGAGTTCGTCGGCGATCTCCTGGTTGGTGCGGCCCCGGGCGACGAGCCGGACCACCTCCAACTCGCGTTCCGAGACCGGCCGAACGCCCGCGGGTTCCGGGCCGGCGCCGGTGGGGAGCGGGCCGGCGCCGGGGCCGGCGCCGAGGCGTTCCAGCAGGCGGAGGGTGACGGCGGGCGAGACCAGGGCGTCCCCCCGGGCGGCGGCCCGGACCGCTTCGATGAGGAGGGTCGGGCCGGCGTCCTTCAGCAGGAAGCCGGTGGCGCCGTTGCGGAGCGCCCCGTGCAGGTAGTCGTCCTGGTCGAAGGTGGTCACGACCACCACGCGCAGCGGGTCGACCACACCGGGCCCGGCGAGCAGCCGGGTGACGTCGAGTCCGTCGAGGGCCGGCATCCGGACGTCCACGAGGCACACGTCCGGGCGCAGCCGCCGGGCCTTGGCGACGGCGTCGGCCCCGTCCACGGCCTCCGCGACCACCTCCATGTCCGGTTGGGTGCCCAGGATCAGGCGGAAACCGGTGCGGACCATGTCCTGGTCGTCGGCGATGAGCACGCGGATGCGGCGGCCCTCGCCCTCGTCGGCGGGCGGGGACACGGGTGCGTGCGGGGGCGGCGGGGGCGGGGGCTGGGTGGCGCTCATGACCCCGATGGTGCCGGCCCGGGTCGGCGGGCGCGTTCAGCCCGGCCCGGGCCCGTGCGGAGGCGGGAGCGGGACACTGCCCCGGACCTGCCAGCCGCCCGCGGCGGTGGGGCCGGCGGTCAGGGTGCCGTCCACCGCGGCGAACCGTTCCCGCAGGCCCACGAGGCCCAGACCGCCGGGCCCGCCCACCGGTCCGCGCCGGCGCCGGCCGGCCGTCCCGTCCGCCGGCCCGTTGCTCACCTCGACGACGAGGGCGCGCCCCGCTTCGGCGAGGCCGAGGCGAACGAGCACGTCGGGGGCGCCGGGCACGTGTCGTCGGACGTTCGTCAGCGCCTCCTGCACCATGCGGTGGACGGTGGTGGCGACCTCGGGCGGCGGGTGCGCGGCGGCCGCGCCGGCCTCGATCTCCAGCCGGGCCCGGCCCGGCCGGTGACCGTTCGCCAGGTGCCCGAGCGCGGTGGCCAGGTCCCCCGGCCGCAGGATGCCGTCCTCGCTCTCGCGCAGCACCCGCACCAGGCGCCGCATCGAGTCGATGGTCTCCTGCCCGGCCCGTTCGATGTCCGCGAGGATCGGGTCGAGGCGTTCGGGGTGGGCCGGGTCCGTGGCCCGGATCAGGCGGGCGGCCTGGGCCTGGAGGACGATCCCGGTGGCGTGGTGGGCCACGAAGTCGTGCAGGTCCCGGGCGAGCAGGGCGCGTTCGTGGGAGCGGACCCCGTCCACCGCCGCCGCGCGGCGCCGGGCCCGGTCCCGCAGCCACGCCCCGCCGCCCGCCGCCGCGCCGGCCGCGAGCAGGAACGGCACGACCGGCGCGGCGCCCAGGGCGGGATCGGTCAGCCGGAACGGGAACAGCAGGAACGTGCCCCCGAGGGCGAGGCACCAGCCGACCGCCGCCCCCGTCGGGGCCCGTCGCGCCGTGCGCAGGATCAACGCGAGCAGCGCCGCGGACTCCAGCAGCCCCCATCCGTTCGCCGCGCCCCCGACCGCCCACAGGGCCAGGGTCGTGGCGAGGGAGACGCCGACGGCGGTCGCGGCCCGGCGGGTCGGGGTGAGCCGCCACGGCAGCCGGAACCGGGGGTCGTCGGGGGCGAGGGCGAGCAGCGCCGTGGCCGCGCCGGCCGCGAGGACGAGCAGGCCGATGCCGGTCGAACCCGACAGGGCCAGGTCCGCCAGGACGAGGAGGGCGAGCCCGCAGCCGGCCGCGACCCGCCCGAGGACGGCGAGGCTCCCGAGGGGCGCTCGGGGCGCTCGGGGCGCGGATGCCTCGGCGGATCCGGCGCCGACCGGCCCGGAGGGGAGCGGGTCGGCGGAGAGCGGTTCGGAGGGAGGGGGCTCGGGCGGGGGCGGCGGGCTGCTGGTCACGGTCCGACTCTACGGATTCGTCACGGATCGCCCGTACCCACCAAAAGATGGAGGACCCCGCCGATCTTCCCATCCCGGGGTGGAGGCCGGCGACAAGACGGTTCGGCGACGGTGTCCCCATGACCACCAGCGCCCTCCTCGTCCTGGCCGCCACCGCCGCGGTCGGCACCCTGTGCCTCCTCTTCGCCTGCCTCGTCCTCGACCGCGACACCGACGGCGACCTCGCCGCTCTCCTGCCGTCCTGCGAGGAGGTCGCCCGATGAACCCCGTCCTGCACGCCCGCGCCGTGACCAAGTCCTACGGCGAGGCCCACGCCCTGCGCGGGGTGGACCTCGCCGTGACCGCCGGGGAATCGCTGGCGATCATGGGCCCGTCCGGGTCCGGCAAGTCGACCCTGCTGCACGTGATGGCCGGCATCGAGCGGCCCGACGGCGGGGACGTGCTCCTCGACGGGGCCCGCGTGGACGACCTGGCGGAACCGGACCGCAGCGAACTGCGGCGCACCGCCTTCGGCTTCGTCTTCCAGTCCGGCCAACTGCTGGCCGAACTGCCCGCCGACGAGAACATCGCGCTGCCCCTGATGCTCGGCGGGACCCCGGTCGGCGAGGCCGTGGACCTGGCCCGTCGGTGGCTGGCCCCGCTCGGCCTCGACGGTCTGGGCGAGCGCCGGCCCGGACAGCTCTCCGGCGGGCAGGCGCAGCGCGTGGCGATCGCGCGGGCGCTGATCACGGGGCCGCGCGTGGTCTTCGCCGACGAGCCCACCGGGGCCCTCGACCAGCGCACCAGCCGCGAGGTGATGGGGGTGCTCACCGACGTGACCCGCCGACAGGGCGCGGCCCTGGTGATGGTCACGCACGACCCGGACATGGCGGCCTGGTGCGACCGGACCGCGCACGTCCGGGACGGCCTGATCGAAACGGTGCGGGGCGGGACGGGCGGGGCCGGCGGTCCGGGCGGGTGGAGGCCGGGCCCGGAACCGGCGGCGTCACCGGGCCGGCCCGACCCCCGGGCCGCCGGGCGCCCGGATCCCCGCGTGGCCGATCACGGCCACGGTCCCGGCCGGGGTCACGGTCCCGCCGGCGACCTCGGTCGGGGCGGATGGGGTGGACGTCGATGAAGCGCGGCCCCCTCTCCCCCCGTACCGCCCGTCGCGCACGGGGCTTCGGCCCGTTGCCGGGCGGTGTCGCCCTGGACCAGGTCACCTGGGTCCTGACCTGGCGTCTGATGCGCGCCCAGGGGCTCGCCGCGGCCGCCCTCGCGGTGACCGCCGCCGCCGTCAGCGCGGCCCTGCTCATGCTCACCTTCGGCGTGCACGAGGGCTTCGCGGAGCGCGAGGAGCGGACGCGGTGGCGCACTCCGGTGGCCGCGCCGGCGGGGCAGGCCCGTGCCGTGCAGGCCGTGGACACCACCTTCTCCGGCGAGCGGCCGATCCACGTGATCGAGGTCGCCCCGGCGAAGGGCCGGACCCTCGCCGAGGCCCCCGTGCCGCCCGGCGCGGGCGCCTTCCCCCGCCCCGGCGAGGTGTGGGTCTCCCCCGCGCTGGCCGCGCTCGACGGCGGGGAACGGCTCGTGCCCGGCAAGCGGGCCGGCACCCTCGGCCCGGCCGCCCTCGCGCACCCGGACGAACTCGTCGCCGTGGTCGGCCGGGCCGTCACCGACGCCGCCATGCGGGCGGTGCGCGTCGAGGATCCCCGGCGTCCCGGCGACGTCCTGCCCCCGACCCCGATCGCCTCCTTCGCCGGGGCGGCGTCCGAGGGCGGGCTCGGCGGCCAGTACCGGAACCTGGCCACGGTCGGCGCGGTCCTCGTCGTCGTGCCGCTGGTCTCCCTCGGCGCCTCCGCCGCCCGCCTCACGATGGCCCGCCGCGACCGACGCCTGGCCGCGCTCCGTCTCCTCGGCGCGAGCCCGGGCCGGATCGCGGGCGTCACCCTCGCCGAGGCCCTCCTCACGGGCGGCGCCGGCGCCCTGCTCGGGATCCTGGGCCATCTCGCGCTCGCGCCGCTCGTCGCGATGGTCCCGGTGGCCGGCGGCACCTGGTACACCGCCGACCTGGTGCTGGGCCCGCTGCCGCTGCTCGGCACGGTCCTCGGCGTGGCCGCCCTCGTGGCCGTCAGCGCGGCGATCGGCCTGCGGCAGGTCAGCGTCAGCCCGCTCGGCGTGGCCCGGCGCAGCGACCCGCCCCGCGTGAGCGCGGCCCGCGCCCTGGTCTTCGTCGGGGTGATCGGCGCCTACCTGTGGTTCTCCGACAGCGACAGCAAGGACGACGTCACGATGGTGGTGCTGTTCTTCGGCGCCGTCTTCGGCGGCCTGTCGGTGATCGGCCCGTGGGCGGTCGCGCGACTGGGCACGCGGATGGTCCGGCGGGCCGAGGACCCGGCCCGGCTGCTGGCCGGCCGCCGTCTCCTCGACGACCCCAAGGCCGCGTGGCGCGCGGTCTCCGGCGTGGTGCTGGCCGGGTTCGTGGCCGGGTTCCTGGCCCTGATGAGCGGCCAGTCTCAGGCCCCGTGGGGTCAACCCGGCCAACTCACCGTCGCCGTCGCGCCGACGGAGGTGGACAGGGTGCGCGCGGAGGGCGAGGCGCGGCTGCGGCAGGCCGGCGTGCCCACGCCCTCCGGGACCACCACCGACTGGGTCGCGATGGGCGCCGAGAACGACGTGAGCGTCACCTTCACGGTGGACGGCGGCCCGGAGGCCGTCGACCGGGCGCGCGGCGCGCTGGCCGGTCTCGTCCCCGGGCGCACGTTCGTCACCGGCGAGGACACCGACTGGGCGGGCCGCGTCTTCGGCCGTGACTTCCGCACCGCCGGTGTCGTCATCCTCGGCATGAGCCTGGTGGTCGCCACCGCCTCGGCGGCCGTGACCGCGATGTCGGCCGTGGCCGACCGGGCCCGCACCTACCGTCACCTGTACCTGGCCGGCACCCCGTTGACGGTGCTCGACGAGGCCCGCCGGCACGAGACGGTGACCCCCTTGGTGGTCCTGGGCGGTCTGGCGATCGGCAGCGGGATCTTCTGCTCGGCGCCCCTCACCGTCATGGGCGGCTCGGTCTCGGTCGACCTGCCGGGCCTGGCGACGCTGGCCGCGTGCGCGGGGCTCGGCGTGGCGGGCATGACCCTGGCGGCCCGCATCAGCCGCCCGCTCCTGCACCGCACGGCCACCACCCGGGCGCCGCTGTCGGAATGACCCGACGGGGGGCTCAATCGAGCCAGACCACGTGCAGCACGGAAAGGTGGCGGGTGAGCCGGTTGACCACGTAGACGACCGACAACTGCCCCACCGACGCGGCCCGGACGTCCTCGCCGTCCGGGTCGCCCGGGTCCCACTGCGGCCAGCCCCAGGGGGCGCGGGCCGCGATGTCGAGGAGGTCGCGCGCCGTCTCCCCGGCGTGCCGGGGCAGCTCGGCGAGGACCCGCGCGGCCCGCGGCGAGACCCGCACCGCCCAGAGCGTCCCGCTCACGGCTTCCTCCCCCACACGATGGTCCCCGCCACGGTAACCGCCCCGACCCCCACGACAGGAGCGATCCCCCGGATCCACACCGGCGGGCCACCGAACGTCCCGCCGCGCGGGGCCGATCACGCGCGGCACCGGTTCGGGGTGGTCGAGCGGGGGCGGGGTGTTCGGCGGCGGGGCGAGCGGGTGGTCTCCGGGGTCGCGGTGGGGGCGGGGCCTCCGAGTCGGTGTGCCGTCGCGCCCGACGGGTCGATGCGCGCGTGGCGTCGGCGGCGGCGTGCGCGGGCGGTCGTCGCGAGTTCCAGCGCGGTGCGGATCGCGGTCCTGGCGTCCCTCGCCTCGATGATCCAGCTCTGCGCGCCCCTGAAGCGGCGCCCGGCCACCACCCGCTCCGTCGGCACGGCCACCAGCCACATCATGTGCTCCCAACCCTTCGTGTGCGGTGCGCTCCCGCGCCCGTGGAGGGGCGCGGGAGCTTCGGATCCGATGTCCGTGCCGGTCAGCGGCGTGCGGTCGCGGCCTCGCGTTCCGCGGCGGCCTCGGCGCGCTCGGCCGGGGACCGGTAGTCCGAGACGTACACGAGGACCATCGACGTGACGAAGGCCGCCGCGACGGCGATGGCGTAGGTCGCCATCGGGGAGAAGACCGGGATGGTCAACAGCGAGGTGAAGGCGAATGCCTTGGTGTCCACCCCGCCCAACAGGCCGATGATCAGGCCGCCGACGAGGCAGCCGACGAGCATGCGCGGGTAGATCCGCTTGAAGCGCAGGTGGATGCCGTACAGGGAGGGTTCGGAGATCCCGCCGAGCAGGCCCGCGGCCAGGGCGCCGGTCGCGGTCTGCCGCATCATCGGCTCCTTGTGCCTGATCGCCAGCAGCAGGACGCCGGCGGTGGCGCCGAAGCAGGCGAAGTTCCAGGTGCCCATGGGGCCTTGGATGAAGTCGGAGCCGATGGTGTTGATGTTCTGGAGCATGAGCGCGTTGAGCGGCCAGTGCAGGCCGAGCGGCACGAGGAAGGGGTACAGCAGCGGGATGATGATCGCGAAGACGATCGGGGCGTTGCCGTTCAGCCAGGACAGTCCGGAGCCGAGTCCGTTGCCGGCCCAGACGCCCAGGGGACCGATGAGGAAGGCGGTGATCGGGATCATGATCAGCATGCTGAAGAACGGCACGAAGACCAGTTGCACGTTGTCGGGGAAGAGGCGCTGGAGGCCCTTGTAGACCACGGCGAGCACCACGACCATCAGCAACGGCACGAAGACCTGGCCGCCGTAGTCGTTGAGTTGCATCGGCAGGCCGAAGACGTGCGCGGTGCACTGTTGGGTGCCCAGGGTGGCGTTGGTGGCGCAGGTGACGCCGGGGATCTTTCCGTTCCCGCCGAGCATTCCGGTGAAGTTCGGGGTCATCACGGCGGCCATCACGGCCGCGCCGACCCACGGATCGATCTTCAGCTTCTTGGCGGCGTTGTAGGCGACCATGACCGGCAGGAAATAGAGCACGGAACGCCACATGGCGTCGACGAACACCCAGGTGGCGGATTTGTTCTCGGCGCGGAAGTCGACGACGCCCACGGCGTCGAGGACCGAGGCGATCGCGATGATCAGGGAGGCGCCGAGCAGTACGCCCATGAGCGGGCGGAACGAGTCGGAAAGGTACTCGAAGAAATTGTCCAACCAGGCGAAGCGGCCCCGGTTGCGGGCCCGTATGGATTCCTTGAGCTCGGCGTCGGACCGTGTGCGGGCCGCTGCGGCGCCCTGCCGCATCGACGGCAGGTTCGTGATCTCGGCGTACACGCTCGCGACGGCGCCCCCTATCACGATCTGCAGTCGGTCCCCGGCCTGTGGCACGAGGCCCATGACCCCGGGCAGGGCGTCGAGCGCGGCGCGGTCGACCTTCCCGCCGTCGTGGAGCTGGAAGCGCAATCGGGTCGCGCAGTGGGTGAGACTCTCGATGTTCTCGGGTCCGCCGACGCCCCGGACTATTCTCTCCGCGGGCGAATCGGATTTTGCTGTGGATTCTTGCATGATGCGTCCTTGCATCTTCTGGTTACAGCACAGGACGGACGTGCTCCATGGGAATCCGCGACGGGTGGGAGGGAACACCGGGGACCTTTCGGCACCACGGCATTCGAAATGCGTCCCACAACCGAACGGCTGACGGACTCTCATTTACGGGAAGCACCCCGGACGATCACTCCGGCGTCGTTGATATTACGCTCGTGAGCGGTCCGCGTGAGTACCATTGGACCCGCTCCGCGGGGCCTTTGGGCCCGCGACGCGGGGGCCTGCGATCGGGTGTCGCCGCGTGGCCGCGTGACGGGGCGTGTCGGCGGGTAGGGATGTCGGTGAGCGGCGCGGTGGTCGGGGGCGGGGGCTTCCGTCCCGGCTCGGGCCGATCCAGGGGTGGGGGGAACGGATGGGTGGCGGCGGCACGGGCGAGGTTCTGGTCAATCTGACGCGCATCGGGGCCGCCGCGGCCCGAGACGGGTTGCGGAGCGCGGCCCGGCGCGGACCGGGCGGCGCGGCGGCCCGTGTGCCGGTGACGGCGCGGGAGTTGACCCCGGAGTGGCTGACGGGGGTGTTGTGCGCCGGGACGCCCGGGGCCGTCGTGACGGGGTGCGAGGTGACCCCGGTGAGCAGCGGGACCGCGTCACGGTTCCGGTTGTCGCCGGTCCACAACGAGGCCGGGGTCGAGGCGGGGCTGCCGGCGAGCCTGTTCGTGAAGACCACGGCCGGGCTCGTGCAGCGTCTGACCCTGCACCTGGCCGGCGTGCTGATCGGCGAGCCCGGTTTCTACAACGTGCTCCGGCCCACCCTCGACATCGAGACCCCGCGGGGCGTGCACGGGGCGGCGGATCCGGCCACGGGACGGTGCGTGGTGGTCACCGAGGACCTCACCGCGACCAAGGGCGCGGTCTTCCTCGATCCCACCGTGCCGTACACCCGCGCCGAGATCGAGGGGCTGCTGGCGGAGACGGCGCTGCGGCACGGCCGGACCTGGGAGGACCCTCGGCTGTCCGGGCTGGGGTTCCTGAAGACCCCGGACGCGCACTTCGCGAACATGGACCGGCTGATCGGCATGGACGCCCAGTCCCGGGTGGGAGCGCGCCGGGCCGCGGCCGTCCTGCCCCCGGGCGCCGGGGCCTCGCCCGACGCCCTCTACGCGGCGCTCCGCGAGTCCCTGCGGCAGGCGGCGCGCGGCCCGGGGACCCTGTTGCACGGGGACGCCCACATCGGGAACACGTACCGGACCGCGCAGGGGCGGATGGGCTTCCTCGACTGGCAGGTCGTGATGCGGGGGCACTGGGCCTGTGACGTGGCCTACGTGATGACCTCGGGTCTGGCCGTCGAGGACCGTCGGGCGTGGGAGCGGGACCTGCTGGCCCACTACCTCGATCGGCTCGGCGCCGCCGGCGGCGCCCCGCCGGCGTTCGAGGAGGCGTGGCTCGCCTACCGGGCGCAGACCCTCTACCCGCTGTACATCTGGCTCACGACCCGGGGCCGCAAGGCGATCCAGCCCCGGTTCCAGCCGGACGCGGTGTGCGACGCGATCATCGCCCGCACGGCCGCCGCCGTCCGCGACCTCGACGCGGTCGACGCCGTCCGGCGCTCCGGCTGACCGACCCGGCCGACCCACCCCGCGGGCCCGCCTGGTCTCGACCGCCGCGTCGATGGCGTAGGGTGGTGTTCACGACGCGGGGTGGAGCAGCTCGGTAGCTCGCTGGGCTCATAACCCAGAGGTCGCAGGTTCAAATCCTGTCCCCGCTACCAACACGACGGCCCCCTCGACCCATCAGGTCGAGGGGGCCGCTCGCGTTGCCGTCAGGGAGTGGCCGTGGGGGTCCGGGCCAGGTTCGGGAGGACCTCGGCGGTGGGCAGTTCGGCGAACGCCGCGCCCGGGACGATGAGTTTGCCGCGCCGGCGGCCGCTGCCGATCAGGACGTACGGCAGCTCGACCACCGCCGCGTCCACCAGCAGGGGCCAGCTCGCGGGCAGGCCGAGGGGGGTGATGCCCCCGTACTCCATGCCGGTGGCCTCCACGGCCGTGTCCATCGGGGCGAACGACACCTTGCGGGCGCCCAAGTGGCGGCGCACGACACCGTTCACGTCGACGCGACCGGCGGACGGGACGAGGCACGCGGCGAGGGTGGTCTCCCCGCCGCGTTTCGCGGCGACCACCACGCAGTTCGCCGACGCCTCGATCAGTTCCGGCCCGTGGTGCGCGACGAACGCGGCGGTGTCGGCCACCTCCGGGTCGGTGTCGACGTACAGGAACCGCTCCGCCGGCACCTTCCCCACCCAGCCGCCGATCGCCTCGGCCACCGGGCGGACGAGCTCCCCGAGACGGCTGGGAGCGGGCACGGCGTTGTCGAACCTGTCGAAAATCCCCAAGTGAGCACGCATCCGGGCACGCTAACACCCGCCGGGTCAGTCCTCCGCCGCCGCGATGAACTCCATGTCGTCCAGCACCGAGACCACGACGACGACCATGACGCCCTGCAGGACCCCGTACTCGATCAGCAGCGAGGGGGCGACCATCGCCTTGCGGGAGTCCTCGTGCGGGCCGATCTGCGCGGATGCCTTGGTGTAGGGGTCGCGGGCCAGGACGCGCAGGCCGCGCGAGAGCTGCTCCCGGCGTTCCCGGGGCAGGGTGTCGCGGACGGCGGCGGCGGATTCGGTGTACTCCACGCGGTACGGACCGCTGGTGTGGTGCTCGTTCATGCCGCTGCGGCCTTCCTCGTTCCGGAACCCGTCCCGGACCCGGCGGCCCGCACGGCGGGCGCGGGGCGGGTGGGACACACGCGGGAGGCTACCAGTGCGGGTGCGCGCGGCGGGCGGGGTCGTGGGATGAGACGGGGGCGCCGGGAACCACGAAACCCCCGGCGCCACCGTCACCGGTACCTGACCGGCGGCGGGAGCCGAGGGGGGTACGCGGCCGGGACCCGGCGGGGGATGGGGTTGGGTCCCGACCGCGAGTGTGGGGGGTCAGTTGCCGTTGCGGGCGATGAGGTCCCGGTACCAGCCGGCGCTGGCCTTGGGGGTGCGGGTCTGGGTGGGGTAGTCGATGTGGACGAGACCGAAGCGGCGGGAGTAGCCCTCGGCCCATTCGAAGTTGTCCATCAGCGACCAGGCCATGTAGCCGCGCAGGTCGACGCCGTTGTCGAGGGCCTTGGAGCAGGCGTCGAGGTGGGCGGTGAGGTAGGCGACGCGGTCGGTGTCCTCGACGGTGCCCTCGGGGCTGACGTAGTCGTGGAGGCCGATGCCGTTCTCCGTGATGTACACGGGGGTGCCGTAGTCGCGGTGGAGGATGTCGAGGGTGTCGGTGAGGCCGGTGGGGTCGATGATCCAGCCCATGGGGGCGACCTCGGCGCCGGCGGGCACGACCTCGCGGGCCTTCAGGCCGGGGCCGATGACGGCGCCGGCCCGGCCGACGGGGTCGGCGGCGAGGTGGATGGGGGCGTAGTAGTTCAGGCCGAAGAAGTCGAGGGGTTGGTTGATCGTGGCGAGGTCCCCGTCGTGGAGGAAGGGCAGCTCCTCGGCTCCGGTGATCTCGCGGTGCCGGTCGAGGGCGTGGCGGGGGTAGGCGCCCTTGAAGAGGGGGTCGGTGACGAGGCGGTTGAGGTTGGCGTCGACCCAGGCGGCGGCGTTCCGGTCGGCTTCGGTGTCGCTCGCCGGGCGGGTGGGCCAGAAGGATCCCGTGAGTCCGATCTCGGTGGTGTGGCTGCCGGCGCGCATGGCCTGGACGGCGAGGCCGTGGCCGAGGAGCTGGTGGTGCATGGCGGGGAGCATGGCGGCGGGGTCGCCGACGCCGGGTGCGCAGGTGGGCATGGCGTACCCCCACCAGGCGAGCATCGCGGGCTCGTTGAGGGTGATCCAGGTGGGGATCCGGTCGCCCAGGGCCTCGTGGACGGTGCCGGCGTACTCGGCGAACCGGTGCGAGGTCTCGCGGGAGGTCCAACCGCCGTCGATTTCGAGGGTGTTGGGGAGGTCCCAGTGGAAGAGGGTGGCCATGGGGGCGATGCCGCGGTCGTGGAGGCCGTCGACGAGGCGCTTGTAGTGGTCCAGGCCCTTGGGGTTGATCGCGCCGCGTCCGTCGGGCTGGATCCGGGGCCAGGCGATGGAGAAGCGGTAGCCCTTGACGCCGAGGTCGCGCATCAGGTCGAGGTCGTCCTCCCAGCGGTGGTAGTGGTCGGCGGCGATGTCGGCGGTGTCGCCGCGGTGGGTGCGGCCGGGCAGGTGGGAGAAGACGTCCCAGGAGGAGGGGCCGCGGCCGTCGGCGGCGACGGCGCCCTCGACCTGGTAGGCGGCGGTGGCCACGCCCCAGAGGAAGGTGTCGGGGAAGGTCATGGCGGAGCTCCGTTTCGAGGGGAACGGTGACGGGAGGAAGGCGTGGGGGGGTGGGGGCGGGCGCGGGCGCGGGCGCGTTTCAGCGCTTGGAGATGCGGCGGATCGCGGGGATGCCGAGGAGGCCGAGGACCGCGCCGACCACGAACAGGGCCGGGTAGTTGTCGCCCGCGCCGCCGAGAGCGAGGAAGAGCGGGGCGATGGCGGGGACGACGGAGTAGGGCAGGGTGCAGGCGATGTTCATGACGCCCAGATCCTTGGCCGCGTCGTCGGGGTTGGGCAGCACCTCGGAGATGATCGCGATGTCCACGCTGAAGTAGACGCCCATGCCGACCCCGGTGAGGGCGCAGCCGATCAGGAACGGCGCCCAGGAGGAGGTGGTGACGAGCAGGCCCATGCCGGCGGCCATGGCCACGGCGCCGGCCAGGACGAAGGGCTTGCGGCGGCCGACGCGGTCGGAGAGCCAGCCGCTGGGGACGATCACGGCCATGAGGGCGATGTTGTTGACGAGGTTCGCGATGAAGACCTTGTTGGCGACCTCGTTCTCGGCGATGCCGAGGTGGTCGCTGAGGTAGTAGGCCATGTAGGTCTGGAAGGTGGCGACGGCCATCCAGAGCAGGAAGCGGCTCAGCCAGGCCCAGCTGTAGTCGCGGTGGCGGCGCGGGTTGACCCAGAAGCTCGTGGCGAACTCGCGGACGCTGTACGGCGGCCGGCCCGCGGGGCTCAGGCGGCGGTCCTTCAGGGCGATCAGGAACGGGACCATCAGGGCCGCGCCGACGAGCACGGGCAGCATCAGCATCCAGAACGTGGAGCCGGGGGTGAGCTGCACGATCCACGTGGCGGCCATGGTGCCCAGCGGCAGGCACATGCCCATGATCCCGGAGACGGTGCCGCGCTGGGAGACGGGGAACTGGTCGGGCAGCACGCCGTAGGTCGCGGCGAGCAGGGCGTTGAACATGAGCTGGGCCACGCACCAACCGACCATGACCAGCGCGATGTTGTCGGCGACGGCGATCAGCAGCAGGCCGAGGCCGCCGGCGAGCATGCCCGCGATCATCCACGGCCGGCGCATCCCGAACCGTGAGGTGGTGCGGTCGCTGAGCTTGCCGAACAGCGGGTTGCCGATGATCGCGAACAGCGCGCCGACGCCGGCGACCAGCGAGAGCGAGGCGACCTTCCCGGCCGGGTCGATCTCGGCGACGCGCAGGGCGAGGGAGACCGTCGGCGGGGCCATGATCGCGATCCAGGCGCCGATCAGGGCCACGGCGTAGAGGAGGACGAAGAGGGCCGGCTTGCGGCCGGGCTCACGTCCGGCCGGGGCCTCGCGGTGTGGTTCGGAGGGTGTCGGTGCGGTCGACGTCATTGTCGTGTCCATGGGGTTCCTGCCGTGGGTGTGACGGGGTGCTGGTGGGGTGACCCTCGGCAGGAGGGGCGGGTCGTCGGACGGCGGGCACGGGGGCGTCTGCGGAACGCCCGGGGCCGCCGGGTACGGAGGTCTGAAGGCCCGCGCCGCAGCTCGCGCGCAGGGCGAGGGTGGTGGGCAGGCGGTGCGTGGGGGCCACGGCGAGGCCGTCCACGAGGTCGAGTGCGGTGCGCACGGCTTCCCGGCCGAGCTGGGGGAAGGGCTGGCGGACGGTGGTCAGCGGCGGGTGGGTCACGCGGGAGGGCGGGATGTCGTCGAAGCCGACCACCGCCATCGCCCCGGGAAGGTCGACGCCCGCGGCGCGCAGGTGCGCCATGAGCTGGTAGGCGAGTTCGTCGTGGACGGCGAAGACGGCGTCGGGGGCGCCGTCCGGGTGGCGCAGGAGGGCGCGGACCGTCTCGGCCGCGTCCGGCTCCCGTCCCGGGGTGAGGAACTCCAGGGTGGGGTCGGCGGGGACGCCGGCGGTGGCGAGGGCGGCGCGGTGGCCGGCGAGCCGTTCGTGGACGAAGGCGTGCTCGGCGGGTCCGCCGACGAACGCGATCCGGCGGTGGCCGACGGCCAGGAGGTGTTGGGTCAGGGCCCGGGCCCCGTCCTCGTTCTCCACGCCGATCCGCACGGGGCCGGGGGCGTCGTCGCGGTCGTCGACCACGACGACGGGGGTGCCGCGCAGGGTGGAGCCGTCCAGGTGGGGGAGCAGCTCGTCGGCCATGAGCAGCACGAGTCCGTCGACCGCCATGGTCGGCAGGGTCTCCTCGGTGAACGCGCGCGCCGCCTCGGGTCCCTCGCCGAGGGTGTGCAGCAGCAGCGAGTAGCCGCGCCGCGCGGTCTCCGCCGCGACCCCGCGCTGGATGTCGCTGAGCCAGCCCCACAGGTGCAGGGGGACGACCAGGCCGAGGGTGCGGGTGCGGCCCGTGCGGAGGGTCTGGGCGGCGTGGCTGGGCACGTAGCGCAGCTCGTCGACGGCCGCGAGCACCCTGGCGCGGGTGGCCTCGCTGACGTCGGGGCGCTCGTTGAGCACGCGCGAGACGGTCGGCTTGCTCACGCCGGCCGCCCGGGCGATGTCCGCGATGGTGGGCCGTCGCGATGCGTCGGAACGCGCGTTCACGGTCACACCTCTTCCCTCGGTTCCCGAAATTTCCGGAATCGATTCCGGAACTTGTTCCTGCAACGTAAAGGACGTCTCGGCCGCAGGTCAAGGGCCCCAGGACCGCGGGTGCCGGAACCCCCGGCGGGGCCGGTGGCCGACCGACGGCCGGGCGACGATCGACCGACGGCCACGCGGGCGGCCGGGCGGGCGGCCGGGCGGGCAGGCGGGCAGGCGGGCAGGCGGGCAGGCGGGCAGGCGGGCAGGCGGGCAGGCGGGCAGGCGGGCCCATGATCGGATGATCGGTTCCCGGCGAATGCGCCCCCGGAGTCACTCGCGCCACTGAAACCCCACAAACCCCATCCGTGTGTACGGCGTTCGGGGGATTTCGGCGAGATCCGGCCATGGCGACTCCCTATGATCCAGCCCCATGACAGCGAGTCTGAAGGCGTCACCCACGACCGCGGGAGCGGCCGAGGTCGTCATCCTGGGGGCCGGGCCGGCCGGGTTGGTCCTCGGCAATCTGCTGCTGACCGCCGGCGTGGACTGCCTGGTCCTGGAGCGCGGCGAGCGCGAGCACGTGCTGGCCAGGGCCCGCGCCGGGTACCTCGCCGAGCACGCCGTGCGGGTGCTCGAACGCCACGGCCTGGCCGAGGGGGTGCGCCGGGACGGGCGGGAACACGGGGTCTGCGAGTTCCGCACCCAGCACAATCGTTTCCGCATCGACTACGGGAAACTCGGCGCCAAGGTCGCGCACACCGTCTACCCGCAGCACCGCCTCGTCGCGGACCTCCTGGCCCGCTACACGGAGGCCGGGGGCCGGATCCTGTTCGGCACCGAGGCCGTCGCCGTCCACGACCCCCTCGGGCCCCGGCCCGAGGTCGAGGCCCGCGATCGCGACGGCGTCCTGCGCCGCCGGCCCGCCCGGCACGTCGCCGGGTGCGACGGCCGGCACGGCGCGGCCAGGCGCTCCATGCCCGCCGAAACGGTACGCCACCGCCGTGACCACGGGGTGACCTGGCTCGGCCTGATCGCCGAGGCCCCGCAGAGCCTGGACGCCGTCGGGTACGCCGTCCACCCGCGCGGCTTCGCCGGCCACATGGCCCGATCCGCCCGGGTCACCCGCTACTACCTCCAGGTCGCGCCCGGCACCGACCCCGACGCCTGGTCCGAGGACGAGATCTGGGCGGAGCTCTCCCTGCGCCTGGGCGCGACCGAGCACGGGGCGCTGCGCCGCGGCCCGATCACCGAACGCACCCTCGTCGACCTGCGCTCGGACGTGCTGGAGCCATTGCGCCACGGCTCCCTCTTCCTCGCCGGCGACGCCGCCGGCCTGATCAGCCCCTCCGGCGCGAAGGGGGCGAACCTCGCCGTCGTGGCGGCCGAGATCCTGGCCGAGGCCCTGGTCGCAGACCTGCGGCACGGGGATCCCACCGGGCTCGCGGACTACTCCCGGCGCTGCCTGGAGCACATCTGGCGCGCGCAGGAGTTCTCGCACTGGATGATCGAACTGCTGCACGCCGATCCGGACCCCACCCTCGCCGCCGACGAGCGCGGCTTCCGCGAGCGGACCCGCCAGGCCCGCCTCGACTCCCTGCGCACCTCCCTCGCCCACCGGCACTGGTTCGCCGAGAACTACGTCGGACTCTGACCCACCCCCGCCCCACCCCCACCGGGCCCCGCCGGTCCGTCCCCACGCGCCGCGGACCATTCGAGACCTCCGGACTTCGAGACGAGGACGTCCCTCAGCATGACGACCCCCACCGCCACGCCCGACTCGCTCAACCCGCCCGACCAGGTCCGGCAGGACACCGACCGGCTGCGGGCCGCCGTGTCCTTCGTGCGGGACCACGACACCACCACCCTGTTGGGCCTGCTGCTGCCCGACCTGAACGCGCGGGAACTGGCCGCCCTCGCGGACCGCTGCCGCTTCGCGCACGCCGCCCTGCTCGTGCTCCCTCCCGACGAGCTTTCTCTGCGACGGCAGTTGGCCGACTGCGGGCTGGACCCCGACACGGGCACGCACCCCAGCGTCGTCGTGCGCGACCGTCTCGCACGGCGCCACGGCCTGGACGCCGACCGGCTCGACGTGCGGATCCTGCGCCCCCGCGTGCCCGGTCCCGACGGCGACGGCGACGGCGATGACAGCGCCGACGCCGGGCACCGGCTGGTCGAGGTGTTCTCCCTGTACGCCCCCGACGGAACCCCCCTGACGCGCATCGCGGCGGAGGAACGCGACGCGGAGCACGAGGCGCACGTGGCCTTCGAGGTCACCGCGCCCGACCCGCTGGTCCTGCGCGGCCTGCGCGACCTGCTGTCCCGGCACGGGGCCCACGCCGACGGCGGCGGCCACAACCCGCACGAGGACGGCACCGTCTTCTACTTCACCGCCCCCGCCCACTCCAAGGCCGGTTACCGCAGGATCGAGCTCTACGCGCCGGGCGACCACCGCGACACCCTCGCCGAGCACCTCGCGGACCACCGGGCGGGTCAACCCGCCGAAACCCTCCTGCGGCTGATGACCGGGGCCTGGACCACGCAGGCCCTCGCCGCCTGCGCCCGGCTGCGGCTCCCCGAGGCCCTCGAAGCGGCGGGCGCCGTCGAGGCCCCCCGTCACGCCTCCTTCCCCGCGGACGTCGCCACGCTCGCCCGCGACCTCGACGTGGACGCCGACAACCTGGCCACCCTGCTGCGCTACCTGGCCATGCTCGGCGTCGTCTCCCGGGAACCGGCGGGCTACCGGCTGACGCCCCTCGGGGCGCTGCTGCGCGCGGACTCCCCCGGCTCCATGCGCGCCCTGGCCCTCATGTACGGCGGGGCCTTCTACCAGTCATTCGCCCTGCTCACCGAGGCCGTCCGCAGCGGACGCACCGGCTTCGAACAGCTCTTCGGCGAGAACCACTTCGACTACTTCGCCCGCCATCCCGAACTCGCGGCACGCTTCGACCGCTCCATGGCGGCGAGCTCCCTCATGTTCGAGCCGCTGCCCGCGCACCCCGCCGTCCTCGCCGCGGCCTCGGGCCCCGGCCGGCGCACGGTCGTCGACGTGGCGGGCGGCACCGGCGAACTGCTGGGCCGGCTCCTGGCCGCCCATCCGGGCCTCGACGGAGTCCTCCTCGAACGCGGGCACGTGGTCGAGGGCGCCCGCCGGCACCTCGACGCCCTCGGCGTCGGCGCCCGCTGCGGGTACGTGGTGGGCGACTTCGCCGAGGTCCCGCCCGGCGGGGACGTGTACGTGCTGTCCCGGGTGCTGCACGACTGGGACGACGCGCGCTGCCGCGAGATCCTCGCCCACTGCGCCCGGGCCATGCCCGCCGACGCCGACCTGCTGATCGTGGAGCGGCTGCTGCCGGCCGACGACTCGCCGTCCACGGCCACCGCCTGGGACCTGCACATGATGTGCAACGTGGGCGGGCGCGAACGCACCGCCGCGCACTACGCCGAGCTGCTCGAACACGCCGGGCTGCGGCTCGTCGACACCGCGCCCCTGCCCCTGGGCGGCCACGTCCTGCACGCCCGCGCCTCCGCGGACCGCCGGACCCCGCACCTGCCCACGCCCCAGACGAGGTAACGGAGGAGAGGACGGTGACGGTCCCCCGGGCCGGGTCGAACCGGGCCCGGTTCGGGGGCCGCCCGTGTGTCCCGGGATCTTCGCTCCGGTGCGGTACGGGGTGCGCGGGCGTGCGCGGGTCAGGGCCGCCCGGGGTCGCCGGTCCAGGCGCGGGGGCGCAGGGCGAGGCCGGAGGCGCCGTCGTCGGGGGTGCGGGTGGCGAGGATCTGGTGGACGCCGATGTGGTCGTGCGCGAAGGCGAGGGCGGAGGCGGCGGTGTAGAGGTGCCAGACGCGGACGCGGCCGGGAGTGGTGAGCGTGGCGGCGCGGTCGCGGTCGGCCTCCAGGTTGCGGACCCACGCGCGCAGGGTGAGGACGTAGTGCTCGCGCAGGGCCTCGACGTCGCGCACCTCGAAGCCGGCGGCCTCCAGCAGTCCCGTGGTGGCGCCGAGGGGGGCGAGTTCGCCGTCGGGGAAGACGTAGGCGTCGATGAACCGGTCGATCCGGTAGCGGCTCTCGTCGGCGAGGGGGCGGCGGGCGATCTGGTGGTTCAGGAGGCGTCCGCCGGGGCGCAGCAGGCCGTACAGGAGCTCGGCGTAGCGCCGGTACTCGACGGTTCCGACGTGTTCGGCCATGCCGATGGAGGAGATCGCGTCGTAGGGGCCGTCGGTGACGTCCCGGTAGTCCTGGAGGCGGATCTCGACGCGATGGGCGAGGCCGGCCTCGGCCACGCGTTTCCCGGCCAGTTCGGCCTGTTCGCGGGAGAGGGTGACGCCGACGACCCGGGCCCCGTGGGCGCGGGCGGCGTGCAGGGCGAGGGAGCCCCATCCGCAGCCCACGTCCAGCAGACGCCGGCCGGGGCGGAGGTCGAGTTTGCGGCACACCAGGTCGAGTTTGTCGTGCTGGGCGCGGTCCAGGCCGGTGTCCGGGGTGGACCAGTAGGCGCAGGAGTAGACCATGGACGGGCCGAGCAGGAGGCGGTGGAACTCGTTGCCGACGTCGTAGTGGTGGCCGATGACGCGTCGGTCCCGGCTCTTGGAGTGGGCCCGGCCGCGGCGGTGTCGGATCTCCTCCGCGGGCGGCGGCGGGGGCGGCAGCGGGCCGGCCAGGCCGACGAGCGTGGCGAGGGCGGAGCGGACGGATGCCTCGCGCAACGAGGGGCGACGGATGGCGGGGTCGCCGGCCCACACCAGGGGGGCGAGCAGGTCGAGGGCCTCGAAGAGGTCGCCCTCCACGTCGATCTCGCCCGCGACCCAGGCCCGGGCCAGCCCCAGTTCCCCGGGCCGGAACAGCAGGCGGCGCAGGGCCCGCCGATGTCGGATCACGAGGACGGGGGCCCCGGTCGGGCCCGCCTCGCTGCCGTCCCAGAGGCGCAGCCGCAGCGGCAGGGGCGCCCGCAACAGGCGTTCGACGGCTGCGGCGAGGCGTACGGCGTGGTTCCTGGTCACGGACATCACTCCTGACGGGAGGCGGGGCCGCGGGGAGGACACACCCGCAGGCCAGTCCAGATATATACCAATTTGACGACAACGACGGCACGCGAGTTCACACGGTTCGCCCCGCCACCGAGGGCGCACCCCCCAGGCGTCCATCTGGTCTGTATCTAACCTTCTTCCGTCGGCCCACCCGAGGACGCCGCGACACGAGGCCGCCCCCTGGGACCGTCACCGGAAACGGCGCACGCCCCGTGCCCCTCCCGGGCACGGCTCCCGCTGATCCCGACGCCTCCCCTGGACACCCTCGCGAGACGGCCCCGTGCGGCCGGAGCGCGCCACGGCGCCGATACACGACCGATACACAGGCCCGCCCGGCCGATACACGGCCGCAACCCCACCGATGGCCCACCGGCCCCTTCCGGGCACCGGGCCGAGAAATACCCGGCGCAGGCTGTGCCCGACCGTCGCGGAACCCCCGCACACCGAGTCCCGGAGCACACCTCGTCATGGCCCCTCCCCACCGACAACCCCCCGCCCGCCCCCGGCCCCGCCCCGCCCGCCGACGTTGGATGTGGGCCGCGGTGGTGCCCGTCGTGGTCCTCGCGTTGGGCGGCGGGCTGCTCTGGCTCAGGCTCGAATCGAACATCTCCGTCGCCGACGTGGACGCCGCCCTCGGCGGTGACCGCCCGGCCCGCGGGCCCGACGGATCCCTCAACATCCTGATCCTGGGCTCGGACTCGCGGAGCGGGAAGAACGCCGAGTACGGCGAGGACACCGGGAGCGCCCGCTCCGACACGGCGATGCTGGTCCACCTGCCGACCGGCCGGCACGCGGCGACCGTGATCAGCATTCCGCGCGACACCATGGTCCACCGGCCGGCCTGCCCGCTGCCCGGCGGCGGCACCGCCCGGGAGGCCGACCCGGTCATGTTCAACTCCGTGTACGCGACCGGCGGCGCGCCCTGCGCCGTCAAGACCGTCGAGGAACTCGGCCGGATACGCGTCGACCACGTGGTGGACGTCGACTTCACCGGGTTCCGCAAGCTCGTGGACGCCCTGGGCGGGGTCACCGTCACCACCGACCGGGCCATCCACGACACCTACAGCCACCTCGACCTGCCGGCCGGAACCCACCACCTCGACGGTGAACGGGCCCTCGGCCTGGTCCGCACCCGGCACGGCATCGGCGACGGCGGCGACCTCGGACGCATCGGCCTCCAACAGAAGTTCATGGCCGCCCTCGCCGGCCAACTCCACGACTCCGGACTCCTGAGGAACCCGGTCAGGCTCTACCGGATCGCCGACACGGCCACCTCCGCGCTCACCACCGACAAGGCCCTCGCCTCCGTCCGGGCCCTCGCCGACCTCGCGGGCAGCCTCGGCGGCCTGGAGCCCTCCGAGATCGTCTTCCGGACCCTGCCCGTCACCACCTACCCGCCGGACCCCAACCGGCTGGCCGTCCGACACCCCGAGGCCGAGGCCCTGTTCACCGCGATCCGCGAGGACACCCCCCTGCCCGCCACGCCCGCGCCCGAAGCGCCCGCGCCCGAACCGGAAGGCGGCCACCGACCGTGACCCACGCCGGCAACCCCCCGCCCGTGCTCCCCCTCCCGCCCGTCCCCCACCGGCCCGCCGCCCTCCGCCGCCCCTACGCGCCCGGCCTCGACGGTCTGCGGGCGCTCGCCGTGACCGGCGTCGTCGTCTACCACCTGAACCCCGCGTGGCTGCCCGGCGGGTTCCTGGGCGTGGACCTGTTCTTCGTCCTGAGCGGGTTCCTCATCACGGACCTCCTGCGGGCCGAACACCAGGCGACCGGGCGCGTCGACCTGCGCGGGTTCTGGATCCGCCGGGCCCGCCGCCTGCTGCCCGCGCTCGCCCTCGTGCTGCTGACGACCACCCTCGTGGCCACCCTCCTGCGGCCCGAGCGTCTCGCGGGCACCGCCGGCGCGCTCGTCTCCACCGCCACCTTCACCAACAACTGGTGGCAGATCGCGGGCGATGCCTCCTACTTCGCGCACTTCGGCCCGCTGCCCCTCTTCCAGCACCTGTGGACCCTCAGCGTGGAGGAGCAGTTCTACCTCCTGTGGCCCCTGGTCCTCCTCGCCCTCCTGGCCCTGGTCCGCCGGCCGGCCGGCCGGGCCGCCATCGTCGCGGTCCTCGCCGCCGCCTCGGTGACCGCGATGGCCTGTCTGCACCGGCCCGGCGCGGACTCCTCCCGGGTCTACTTCGGTACCGACACCCACGTCTTCCCCCTCCTGATCGGCGCCGCCCTGGCCCTGGCCCTCCCCACGGCCGGGCTGCTCCGGCACCCCCGCCACCCCCGTCTGCCCCGCCTCCCGGACCTGTGCGGCGTGATCGGCCTGGCCCTGGCCGGCGCCCTCGCCTGGACCGCCGCCGACGACTCCGACGTGCTCTACCCGGCCGGTTTCGTCGCCGCCGCCCTGTGCGCGGCGGCGGTCGTGGCGAGCTGCACGCGGCCGGCCGGATTCATGCCCTCGCTGCTCGGGGCCTCCTGGCTGCGGTGGATCGGCCGCCGCAGCTACGGGATCTACCTGTGGCACCTGCCGGCCATCGCGCTGGCCACCCCGGACGGCAGGACCGCCGCCGACGCCCCCTTGAGCGCCCTGGCCGCGACGGCCGTCGCGGTCGCGTTGGCCGCGCTCTCGCACCGGTGGGTCGAGGAGCCCCTGCGCCGGCACGGGTTCCGGGCCTGTGCCCGCCGGTCGCTGCACCTCCTGGCCGGGTTCGGGGCCTCGCCCCGGCGCACGGCGCCGGTCGCGGTCACGGCCTGTGTGCTGGCCGCGGCCGTGGTCACGGCCGGTTTCGGCGTCGCGACGGCCCCCGCGGGCGGCGACTCCGCCGCCGAGCGGATCGAGCTCGGCCGCCGGGCCCTGCGCGAGGACCCGGGCCCCTCGGGACCGCACGCCGACCGTGAGGCGAAGGCCGGCGGGCACAAGGTCACGGCGATCGGGGACTCCGTCATGATCGCCGCCGCCCCCCAACTGAAGCAACGGTTCCCCGAGATCGCCGTCGACGCCGAGGTGGGCCGTCAGCTCTCCGCCCTCGTCCGCGAGGTGGACGCCCTCAAGAGCCGGGGGCCCCTGGGGGATTCCCTCGTCATAGGTCTCGGCACCAACGGTGTCGGCGGGGAGAAGGACCTCCAGGCCGCCATCGACCGCGTCGGACCCGCCGAACGGGTCGTCCTCGTCACCGTGCACGTCCCCGACGGCTGGCAGGACTCGGTCAACCGGGCGATCCGTCGGGTGGCCGCGAAGAACTCCTCCCACGTCGCCGTCGCCGACTGGGACCGGGCCATCACGGGGCACGACGACCTCCTCGCCGGGGACCACACCCACCCCGGGCCCGGCGGCGCGAAGATCTACGCGGACACCGTCGCGGCCGCCCTCGCGAGCCTGCCCCCCGGAGCCTGAGGCCCCGACCCGGCCCGCGCCCGGCGGGCGCGGTGGGCGCGGCGCGCGTGGTGGGGACGAGTCGGGGCGAAGGCGGGCGGGCTCGTGCGGGTTTCGGGGAGATCGGCCACGGGGGCGCCGTCGGGCGTTCCCGGCGCGCGGGTCGGGGCGCTAGCTTGGCCCGCCCGCACCCGCCGCACCCCGTACCCCGTGCGCCCGTCGAGGCTTCCGTCGTCCGAGGAGTCCCATGCGTCGTCCCTTCGCCCCGCCCCCGCGCCGCGCGCCCCTGCCCCTGCGGCTCGTGGCCCTGCTGTCGCTGCTGGTCCTCGCCCTGCTCCCCGCGCTGCCCGCCTCGCCCGCCCGCGCCGCCGACGCGGCCGCGGGGGCCGGCGGGGGCGGGACGGTCCCGGTGGTGCGGCGCACGCCCGTGGTGCTCGTGCACGGCTACGGGGACACCGCGAACGCCTTCCGGGGGGTCGAGGACCGGCTGATGGCCGCCGGGTACGCGGGCGGGGACCTGGCCTCCTTCGGCTACGACTGGACCCGGTCCAACGCGGCCAACGCCGACGCGTTCGGCGCCTTCCTGGAGGAACGTTTCCCCGGACGGGCCGTCAACGTCGTCGCCCACAGCATGGGCTCCCTCCTCACCCGCGCCCACCTCAAGGCCGGCGGCTCCGCCCGGGTCCGGGCCTGGGTCTCGCTCGGCGGCCCCAACCACGGCACCGGCCAGGCCCGCTACTGCGCGCCCTTCGGCGCGTTCTGCGATCTGCACGCCGCCTCCCTCGCCGACATGGCCCCCGGCAGCGATTTCCTGACCGCCCTCAACTCCGGCGACGAGACCCCCGGCCCGACCCGCTACCTGACCTTCTCCTCCGCCTGCGACACCCAGGTGCCCCCGGAGGACTCGTTCGCCCCGCGCACCACCGACCTGGCGGGCGCCGTGAACCTGCGCCTGCCGGTCGACGACAGCGGCTGCCCCTCGCACCAGGGGCTGCTCGACAGCCCGTGGGTGTGGCAGCGGATCCTGCGGGAGTTCGCGGCCGATCCGACCCGCACGGTGGACGTGCCCACCGGCCCCTTCCGGATCACCGTCGACCAGGCCCGGCTCACCGGCAGCGACGAGTCCGCGCCCGAGCTGTTCGACGGCATCGGGCTGAGCGCGGACGGCACCGAGCGCCCGCTGTGGCACCGCGACCGGGCCGACGCGATCGCGTTCCCCGACTGGGACCCCTGGTTCGGGCTCGACGAGGGGGCGCGCGGGCGGGAGTTCACCGAGCGGGCCACGATCTCGGTCGGGGTGAGCGACGCCGACCGCACCGCCGGCAACAACGACGACGTGCTCGCCGCCGGTCGGGTGCACTGGGACCCGGCCGTCGGCGTCGGCCGGCACACGGTCCGCTTCCGGGGCGTGGACGGCGGTGAGGTGACGGTGGTGTACACCGTGGCGCCCGTGACGCCGACCGGTCCGCCGTGCCGGGCCCGGGTGGACTCCGCCGAGCTGGTGTACTTCGACGACGGCAGCACCCGGCCCGCGCTCTACGGCGAGGTGGCCCTGCGCGCCGGCGACGGCTCCCGGGACGTGCTGTGGTCGCGGCCCGCGTCCGACCCGTCGACCTTCCCCAACCGGGGCGGTCGCGCGGACCCCGACCCGTGGTTCCACCAGCGGATCGGCTCGGGCGCGGTGTTCGGGCCGGCGCCGGTGCAGCTCCAGGTCCGTGTGTGGGACTTCGACAAGTCCTCGGCGGACGATCTCGTGGCGCGGGGCTCGGTGGAGTGGAACCCGTGGGACGACCGGCCCGGGACCCGCGTCGACTCCTTCCGGGGCGACGACGGCGGGCACGTGCGCGTCACGTGGACGGTGCTGTGCGACGGTTCGCCCGTCACGGGGTGAGCGCAACCGTGCGGAACGGGTGGGCGCTCAGTTCGTGCGCAGGGCGCGGTCCGCGCGGTCCGGGCCGTCGTCCCACGGTCGGGCGGGCAGGACGGCCTGGCCGGCGGCGAGCGCACGGCGGGCGAGTTCGGCCCCGACGAGGAGTCCGGTCTCGGCCCGCGGGCGCTGTTCCGGGCCGGGCTCGCGGGCGGCGAAGTTCGCCGTCAGCCGGTCGGGGTCGTCCTCGGTGACGACGAGGGCGCGGACGGCCCCGGGATACTCGGCCGCGAGCTCCGGGAGGATGAAGTCCCCCTCCATGACCACGGGCGCGTCGAAGGCCAGGTGGTCCTCGACGACCGCGCGGACGGCCGGCAGCAGGGCCTCGGCCATGGTCAGGTGCAGTTCGGCGATCCGCTCCGCCGGCCAGTGGGCCGCCTCCGGGTGCGTGTCCCAGAAGTGCAGCACGGGCAGTTGCGCGGGGGTGGTCAGGGCCGTGACGGCGGTGACGATGTCGTCGACCTCCGTCAGCGGCAGCCCGTAGCGCCGGGCCAGGGGCACGGCGAGCCGTGACTTCCCGACGCCCGAGGCGCCACAGACCAGGGTGATCTTCCAGGGCGGGGGCTCGGTCTCCATGGGGATCATTCTTCCGCGCCCGTCGCGCGCATCGGGGACTGCTACCGGTTCGCGCGGATCTTTGGCAAGCTGCGGTCGTGATCCCTCCCGGTCCCGGCCGGGTCGGGGAGTCCACCGCCCGTCCGCTCCCCCGCTCTCCCCCCACACCCGAAACCCCCGCGCGCCCGCACCGGGCCGGCCGCGCGGTCGAGATCGACGATCAGGAGAGTCCTGCCGTGCGACGTCGCACCTTCCTCACCGGCGCCCTCGTGGGCGCGACCGCCGGACTGCCGCTCGCCGGCGGCGCGTTCGCGGCCGTCCCGGAGACGCCGGTCTCCACCGCGGCCGCGCTCCGCACGGCGCTGGCCTCCGCCGGCCCCGGCACCCGGATCGTGTTGGAGAACGGCACCTACGCCGCCCCGGCCGGCGGGTTCTCGCTGGCGGGCCGGTCGGGGACCGCCGACGCGCCGATCACGGTCGTGGCGCGGACCCGGGGCGGGGCGACCATCACCGGGGGCGCCGGCTTCGACCTGGCGGACGCCTCGCACGTGGTGCTCAGCGGACTGCGCCTGCGGCACTCGCAGACCCTGGTGGTCCCGGCGAGCGCCGTCGGGATCCGCCTGACCCGCAACGACATCAGCCTGGTCGACACCACCGACGTGGACTGGGTGACCGTCTGGGCGGACGGCGTGAAGATCGACCGGAACCACTTCCACGACCGCGTGACCCGGGGTTGCTTCCTCGTGGTCGCCGGTCCCACCCCGACCACCGTGGCCCGGGGCACCCAGATCATGCGCAACCGCTTCTCCGGCCACGGCTTCGTCGGGGACAACGGCGGCGAGCCGATCCGACTCGGCGACAGTGCCCGGGCCCTGTCGGACTCGGCGGCCGTCATCGAGTACAACCTGTTGGAGGGTTGCGACGGCGACCCCGAGGGGATCTCGGTGAAGGCATCGGGGGCGGTGGTCCGCTACAACACGATCCGCGACAGCCTGGGCGGGATCGTGCTGCGGCACGGCAACGGCAACCGGGTGGAGGGCAACCACCTGCTGGGCGGCGGCAACGGCATCCGCGTGTACGGCAACGACCACGTCGTCGTCAACAACCACCTGGCGGGCCTGACCGAGCGCGGCCTGGTCGTGGGCAGCGGCACGGTGCGGGACCACACGGACGGCGAGAGCGCGACCTCGCGGCGCGGCAACGACGCGTGCGACCGGGTCGTGATCGCGCACAACACGGTCGTGAACACGGTGAAGCCGCTGTCGGGCGAGACCCGCGCCTTCGAGCCGCGCGAGGTGACGATCACCGACAACCTGCTGGTGGCGGCGAGCGGTTCGCTGGTGTCGATGGGCGCGACCACCGGGTTCACCTGGGCCGGGAACCTGTTCTGGGGCGCGGCGGCCGACGGGAACGCGCCGGCGGCCGGCTTCCGGCGGGTGGATCCGAAGCTGGCGGCCGGCGCGGACGGGGTGTTCCGGCTGACGGCCGGGAGCCCGGCGATCGGGGCCGCCGTGGGCACCGCGGTCTCCGTGACCGAGGACGTGGACGGGCAGCCGCGCGGTTCGGCCCGGGACGTGGGCTCCGACCAGTACTCCGCGGCCGCGCCGCTCCGGCGCCCGCTGCTGCCGGCGGACGTGGGCCCGAACGCCTCCTGACCGGGGCGGGGCGGCCAGTGAACGGGTTCGCACGCCGGCCCGGGCCCGCCCCGCGTCCCCGGGCACGGCGGGTGCGACCCTACGATGAACCCGTCGTCGGATGATGGTGCGAGCGCCCCTGTCCGCGGGAGACCCGGGCCGCCCCGACGGCGGTCCGGGAGGTGCGAGGGAGAGGCCAACACGTGAAGAGCGCCCCGGGGGAACCCGCGGTCGAGCCGGCCGGGCCGACGCCGCCCACGACGCCCCGCGCGGGGACCGACCACGACCTGCGAGCCCTGTTCGGGCACTCCTCCACGATCTTCGTCTCGCTCGGGGGACCCGCGCACATGCTGGAGTCGGCGAACGACGCCTTCTTCACCGCGGTCGGCGGCCCCGAACGCGCGCGCACCGGCCTGCCGCTGGGGCAGTCGCTGCCCGAACTCGTCGAGCAGGGTTTCGTCCCCGTCCTGGACCGCGTCTACCGCACCGGTGAGCCCCACACGCTCAGGGACGCCCGTGTGGTCCTCGGCCCACCCCCGACCGCCCGCGAGGGCTTCTTCGACGTGACCTGCGAACCGCGCCGGGACACGGCCGGGAACGTCACGGGCGTGCGCGTGATCGGGACGGAGACCACGCAGGTCAAACAGGCCCAGCGGCTGACCGCCGAGCACCGCGCGCTGCTGGAGCAGATCGCCCGTCAGGCCCCGCTGCCGGAGGTCCTGGACGGCATGGCCCGCGCCATCGAGGCGCTCGCGGGCCAGGAGGTGATGGTGTCCGTGCTGCTCGCCGACCCCGACGGCCGCAGATTGCGGCACGGCGCCGCCCCCAGCCTGCCCGGGTTCTACAACCGGGCCATCGACGGCATCGCCACGGGCGAGGCCATCGGCTCCTGCGGCACGGCCGCGCACCGCCGCGAACCCGTGATCGTCACCGACATCGCCGTCGACCCGTTCTGGGACGACTTCCGCGATCTGGCCGGGCGCGCCGGTCTGGCCGCCTGCTGGTCCACCCCGATCCTGGCCCGCGACGGGTCCCTGCTGGGCACGTTCGCGATGTACCACCGCGTGCCGCGCGCCCCGCAGGAGGCCGACCTCGCGCTGGCCCGCGTGTTCGCCGGCACGGCGGCCCTGGCCATCGAACGGCATCAGGCGGAACGGGCTCGCGCGGCGGCGGAGGCCCGGGAGAAGGACGCGCGGGACGACCTCGCGTTCCTGCTGGAGGCGGGCAACGCCCTCACCGCCGACATGGACGCCGTCCGGACCCTGAAACGGCTCGCGGCGGCCTGCGCCCCCAGGCTCGCGCCGTTGTGCGCCGTCGACCTCGTGGAGGGCGGCCGGATCCGCCGGGTCGCCGCGGTCGCCGCCGACCCCGCACGGCGCGAGCTGCTCGCCGCGCACGGGCCGGTCCCGGACGCCGAGGACGACGTCGTCGCCCGGGTCCTGGCCGGCGCCACCACGGAGGTCGCCCGCCGCGCCCCCACCGGACCCGGCCCCTGGCGGGAGCTGGGGGTCACCGGGTACGTGTGCGTGCCGCTGACCAACCGGGGTCGCGCGTTCGGCGCCGTGACCCTGTGGTCCACCGCCGACCGCGTCCTCGACGGGCACACCGTGGCCCTGGCCGAGGAACTGGCCCGGCGCGCGGCCTCCGCCGCGCACAACGCCCGCCAGTACGCGCACCGGCACACCCTGGCCCGCGATCTCCAGGCGGGCCTGCTGCTGCCCGACCTGCCGACCGTGCCCGGCGCCGAGATCGCCACCCACTACCACCCGGCCGGCGAGGGCCTCGACATCGGCGGCGACTTCTACGACCTGTTCCCCCTGGGCGACGGGCGCTGGGCCTTCGTCCTCGGCGACGTCTGCGGGCGCGGCGCCATCGCCGCCACCACCACCGCCCTGGTGCGGCACACCGCCCGGGCCGTCGCGCACGTCCTGCCCGATCCGGAGGACGTGGTCACGGCCGTCAACCGCGCCCTGCTGAACCGGCCCGCGGGCCACGGCACCGGCTTCGTCACCCTCGTCCACGGCCGCCTCACCCCCACGGCGGACGGGCTGGACGTCGAACTCGTGCGCGCCGGCCACACCCACCCGCTCCACCTCGACGCCGACCACACCACGCACGTGATCGACGTGCCCGGCCTGCTGCTCGGCATCACCCCCGACCCGGCCCCCACCCTGCACCGGCTGCGCCTGCGGCCCGGGGAGAGCCTGCTGCTGTACACCGACGGCATCACGGAGGCCCGTGACACCCGGGGTCGGGAGTTCGGCGAGGAGGGCATCGTGGAGGCGCTGGCGGGTACCCCGCGCCGGCCCGGCGCCGCGGACCTCGTGGACGCCGTGACCAAGGCCGTGCACGCCTTCACCGCCGGCCGCGACATCGACGACGACCAGGCCGTCCTCGTCCTCACCGCCACCGACCCGGTCGCGCCGGGGGGCGTATCGGTGTAGGTGTGGGCGTCGGAACCCGGACGAGAGAGGGAGCACGATGGGGATTCGTCGGATGGACAACGTGGGCATCGTCGTGGACGACCTGGACGCGGCCGTCGCGTTCTTCGTCGAGCTGGGGATGGGGTTGGAGGGCAAGGCCCGGGTGGAGGGTCCGGTGGCCGACGGGTGCACCGGGCTCGACGGCGTCAGCTGCGACATCGCGATGCTGCGCACCCCCGACGGGCACGGGCGGCTCGAACTGTCGCGGTACCTGAGCCCCGGGACGATCGTGACCGAGCCCCGCGACAAGCCGCACAACACGCTGGGCACGCACCGGGTCATGTTCACCGTCGACGACGTGGCGGACACCCTCGCGCGGCTGCGTCCGCACGGCGCGTCCCTGGTCGGGGAGATCGCCCGCTACGAGGACAGCTACCTGTTGTGCTACCTGCGCGGTCCGGGCGGCATCATCGTCGGGCTGGCCGAGGAACTGCGCTGAGCCCCGGCCCGACCTCGGGCACGGGCACGGGCACCGGGTCCTCCGCCGCCGGCTCCCGCTCCGGCTCCGGCTCCGGCAGCAGGAGTCGGGTGCCGGCCCGGCCCCGGAACTCGGCCCTGCCCTGCCGGGTCAGGTCGGCGACGGCCGCCCGGATGACCGCCCGGGGCACCCCGTAGCTGTCGGCGAGGACGTCCTGGGTGGGCAGCGCGGCCGCGATCCCGCCGGATCGGGCCCGCTCCCACAGGTCGCGGGCGATGGCCTCGGGGGTGAGGTCGGCGGCGTTGCGGGGCGGGGCCGGCCGGTCGGGGGCCAGGGCGCGCGGGCGGCGGGTGGGGGCGATGCCGGTGCGCAGTCGGGTGCGGGCGGCCCGGCAGACGAACTGGGCCGTGGCCAGGGACACCCGGTAGCGGCGTGCGACGTCGGCCGGGGTGGGCAGGTCCTCGGCGCCGCCCTCCCGCCGCAGGCCGCGCAGCAGGTCGACGGCGATCCGCTCGTACGCGATGGTCGCGCTGCTGCCCAAGGTTCGTCCTTCGTGTCGTGGGGGGGGGTGGGGCCGGTGCTTCCCGGCCCTTACGCAAGATTTATCAAAGGCCGATCGACGAAATACCGGGCCCTTCGCCCCTGGCCACGGGGCCGAAGGTCGCTCCCCGCGTGCCGCCTGTGGACGAAGGGCGCGGGGGCGGGGTGCGGGGGCCTGGGGGATCCTGGGGGCATGGGTGGTCCCGCCGGTGGTGCCCGGATCCGGCCGCTCGCCGCCTACCGGGCGGCGGCCCGTCGCGCCGTCCGGGTGACCGCGGCCGCCGGCAGCGGCTTCTACCTGCTGTTGTACGGGTTCGGCGCGTCGGGCGCCGCCACCTACGCGCTGTTCTCGGCGGTGGCCCTCGCGGGCCTGTCGCGGATCCCGGGGACGGGCCGGCAGCGGGCCGTGACGGTCGCGCGGCTGTTGCCGGTCTGTCTGCTGCTGATCGTGGTGGGCACCGTGCTGTCGGCGCGGACCTGGACGGCGACGGCGGGCATGCTGGTGATCGGTTTCGCGTTGACCTTCTCGGCGGTGGGCGGCCCTCGCGCGGCCGGGGCCGCGCCCGGCCTGCAGCTGATGTACATCCTGCCGTCCTTCCCGCCCTACGATCCGGGGGCGCTCGGCGGCCGGCTGGTCGGGGCCTGCGTGGGGGTGGCGCTGCTCGTGCTCGCGGAGGCGTGCCTGTTCCCGGATCCGGCGCCGGTGCCCTACCGGGAGTCGGCGGCGCGGGCCGCCGATCTCGCCGCGCGGTGCGCGCGGGAGTCCCTGGGGTCTTCGGGGCGGGTGTCCGGCGGGACGGCGCGGGAGGCGTCGGCGGCCGGTGAAGCGCTGCGGTCCTCGCGGGTGCCGGAGGCGGAACGGCCGGCCGGGCCGGGGCGGCGGGACCGGGCCCTGACCCACACCGGTCTGGCCGCGCGGACCCTGCTCGCGCGGCTGACGACCGGCCCGGGGCCGGACGCCGGGTGGGCCGGGGACGGGCAGGCGCCGGTGGTGCTGGCCGCCGTGCGGGACACGGCCCGGGAGACGGCGGACCGACTGCGGGGCCGGGACCCGACCGCGACGCGGGCGCACGCCGCGCTGCTGCGGGTCCGCGACGCTCTGGCCTCGGCGCCGGACGCCGGGGGTAGCCCGGAGCGGTCGCGCCGGCAGGCGGCCCTGTTGGAGGTGGTGGACGCGGCGTTGGCCCTGTCGACGGCGGCGGCCGTGGCCGTCCGGGGCCGGGCGGGTGCGGCCCAGGCCGCGCCGGGCCGGTTCTGGTACGCGCGGATGAGCACGCCGGGGCTGTGGTGGTCGCGGATCGCGGGGCACGCGGCGGCCCGCTCGGTGTTCTTCCAGAACGCGGTGCGGATGGGCCTGGCGCTCGCGGCGGCCCGGTTGATCGCGGGCGTGGACACGCTGCCGCACGGGTTCTGGGTGTTGTTGGCGACGCTGACGCTGACCCGGACCACGGTGCGGGAGACCCGGGCGACGGTCCGGGCGGCGCTGATCGGGACCCTGGTGGGCGCGCTGCTCGTGGCCGGGCTGCTGACCCTCGTGGGCACCGGGGTCACGGTGTACGCGGCGGTGCTGCCGCCGTTGATGCTGGTCGCGTTCACGGTGGGGCCGGTCCGGGGGGTGGGCTGGGCGCAGGCCCTGTTCACGCTGGTGGTCGCGTTGGCCTTCGCCCAGTTGGCGCCGGCGACCTGGCGGTTGGCCGAGTTCCGGTTGTTGGACGTGTTGGCGGGCAGCGCGATCGGGGCCGTGTTCGGGCTGGTGGCGTGGCCTCGGGGGGCGCGGGACGAGTTGCGGCGGTCGATGGCGGTGCTGTTGCGGGGCTCGGCGGAGCACGTGGTGGCGGCGACGGCGCTGTTGGCGGCGGGCGGGGTGCGGGGGCCGGTGACGAGTGCGCCGGGGCACCGGTCGCTGCTGCACTCGCTGATCATGGCGGAGGCGGCGTACGCGCAGTTCCAGAGCGAGCCGCGCGGCCCGTCCGGCGCCGGCGGTGTTCCGGAGCCGGTCGACGGGACGGACTGGCAGGCCGCGTTGATGGCCGCGCACCACACCTTGTGGGGCGCGGAGCGGCTGTTGGCGCCGCCCGCCCGGGTCCTCGCGCCGGCCTTGGCGCGGGCGCCGAGGACGGCGGTGTCCCGGCTCGGGGACCACGTGGCCGGGCGGATGCTGCTGGTGTCGGCCCGGCTGGATCCGGGTGGGGACACCCCGCGGGCGCCGGTGCCGCTGCGGGATCCCGAGGTGGACGCCCCGGGTGCGTGTCCGCCGGGGGCGCCCCGGGTCTGCCACGCGGCGGTGTCCTGGCTGGACGCGCTGCTGACGGACCTGGAACGCGTCACGGGCGAGGGGGCCGGGGGGCGACGGGTCAGTTGACGGGCTTGCGGGTGCCGTCGGGGGTGGGGAGGACCAGACGGTCGGCGATGCCCTGCGCTTCGAATGCCTTGACCAGGGAGTTCATGTCCTCGGAGTAGATGTTCCAGCTGTCGGTGTGCACGGGCACGACCTTGCGGGGGTTGATGTTCTTGGCGACGAGCGCGGCGTTCCGCGAGGTGAGGGTGAGGGGGGCGTTGTCGAGGATGGCCGGGGTGCGGGCGGCGCCGGCGAAGAGGACGACGGTGTCGATGGGGCCGATCTCCTTGGCGACCCGCGCGGCGAGTTCGCCGGCGACCTTCACGGACGCGTTGTCGCCGCTGACGTAGGTGACGGGGACACCCGTGCCGCTGAGGACGAAGCCGGTGACCTCGCCGTCCTCGCCCCGGTCCACGCCGTCGGGGCCGTGCAGGGCGGGTACGGCGGTGACCTTCAGGGTGCCGGTGGGGGTCTTGAGGTCCCGGGACTCCCAGGGCTTCAGGCCGGTGACGTGCTCGCCGAGGCGTCCTCGGGCGCCGGGGGTGGAGTAGACGGTCGGGACCTCCTTGAGCAGGGCCCGGCCGCTGTCGTCGAGGTTGTCGTCGTGCTGGTCGTGGGAGAGGAGGACGGCGTCGACGCGGCCGAGCTTGTCGGTGCCGAAGGCGGGGGCCTTGGTCTTCTCCAGGCCGCTCTCGTACTTCTTCGGGGCGTCGAAGGTGGGGTCGAGGAGGAGGCGGGCGCCGCCGATCTCCAGGATCGTGGTGGGGCCGCCGACGTGGGTGACGGCGAGGTCGCCGGCGGGGGTCGCGGCGGGGGCGGTGGGCGTGGCGGCCGGGGCGGAGGCCGAGGGCGGGGTGCTGCCGGTGGGGCCGGCCTGGGCGGTGTCGGCGGCGGCGCCGCCGCAGGCCGAGAGCAGGGCGACGCTCGCGGTGGCGGCGACGCCGGCGGTGGCGGCGCGGCGGATCGTGGCTCGGGTCATGGGGTGTCGGCTCTCTCGCGCGGTGGGGTGGTGGTGGGCGGGTGACGGCCGCCCCCTGATCTGTTTTCAACGCTAACACAGAATGTAAGCATCGCTAACAAGCATGATCACGTCCGCCGATATCACCGCTATCGCCGACCACTTTCGAGCTCGTTCCCGCAGGTCGGGACTGTTAGCGCTGTTATCGTGGGGGCATGTCGACGGCACGCGCACGCATCCTGGAAGCCACCGCGGAACTCCTCGCGACCAAGGACGCCCTGGCCATCTCCACCCGCGCCATCTGCGACCGCGCCGGCGTGGGCATGCCCGAGATCTACCGGCAGTTCGGCGACAAACAGGGGCTGCTGACGGCCGTGGCCGAGGTGGGGTTCGAACGGTTCATCGCCAACAAGCGGCGCAACCCCCTCAGCGCCGACCCGGTCGCCGACCTGCACACCGCGTGGGACAGCCACGTCGCGTTCGCGACGGCCAACCCGCACCTCTACCGCCTGATGTTCACGCCCACCGGGCAGTCCCGTCCGCGCGGGCCGGCCGAGGCCCAGGCGCTGCTGCTCACGGCCCTCGAACGCTGCCGGGCGGCGGGCCTGTTGCGCACGCCGGCCGAATCGGCGGCCCGCGCGATCCTCTCCGCCAACGTGGGCGTCTGCCTGATGGCGCTGTCCTTCCCCGACCCGTTCGCCGCGCCGCAGGTCTCGCACGCCGTCCGTGACGCGGTCATCGGGGACGCCGTCGGACGCTCCGCGAACCGCGCCCCGGCCGACGACCGCCTGGCCTCGGCGACGGCCTTGGCCCACGCCCTCCTGGAAACCCTCACGGGCACCCCCACCGACGGAACCTGACCCACACCGCGCGGGAGCCGACCTGTACCTTGGCCCGACGAACCGCGCGAACAAGGGGTGGGACATGATCGGACGCCGAACGGACGACAGACGCGGGGGCGGGCACGCCGTGGCCCGCCTCGGGATCCCGGCCGCCCTGCTGATCGCCACCGCGGCCTGCACGGCCCCGGCCGGGGCCGAGGAGTCGCCCGCGTACCGCGAAGGTCGGGAGACGGGCGTCGCGCTGTACAAGGAGGGGGCGTGGCCGGACATCGGGAGGTCCAGGGCGGACGCCCTGTGCCGCCAGTACCCCCGGGACCCCGCGAGCGCCGACGGCGACGACTTCGTCGCCGGCTGCGTGGACGGCATGGTGGCCCACTGACCCACCGGCCCGTCGGCGCGTCCGCGGCCGTGTCGCGGGTGCGGCCGAATCCGGTTGACCGGACGGGGCGTCGTCGCCGATCTTGTCCGGGATCGAAGTCCCGCCCCCGGACCGGGTGGGGCTCCCGCACGAAGGACAGTGAGTTCGACCCATGTTCACGATACGCACGGCACCCCTCGCCGCGGTCACCCTGCTCGCCCTCGCGGGCACCGTCGCACCGCCCGCGAACGCCGCCTCCACCACCTTCGACTACTCGGTGGACCCCAAGGACGCCCCGGACGTCTACCGCGACATACCCGGCACGGAGATCACCTTCGACGCGAAGGCGGGCGACCGCTCCTACCTGTGGTCCCGCAACCTCACGGCCTCCTCCCTGACGCCCCTCGCCCTGCACGAGAACATCGGCCACACCTTCGCCGTCCGGTGCGCGAACGCCGACGGGACCGCCTTCCCGGAGAGCACCGAGGCCGGCGCGTACTGGGCGGCCAACCTCACCCCGCCGGCCGAGAAGTCCCTGAACCCCGGCATCCGTTGGATGTTCACCGCCCCACACGACGGCGCCTTCACCTGCCGACTCTCCGTGGTCGCCTACTCCACCGTCGTCGACGGCGGCAAGCCGGTCACCATGCGGATCGCCGCCGGCGCCGAACTCGGACGCCTGCCCGTCCCCTCCGACTCCGGCGCCCGGTGGACCCTGCCGAAGGAGAGCGGCAGGACCGTGACGGCCGGAACCACCGCCTCCACCCTCGGCTACACCCTCACCCCCCGGCCCGACCGGGATCTCACGATCGTCCAGGACGCCAACCTGAGCACCTGCACGGCGAAATCCGCCCTCTGCGGCGGTGGCACCGCCGCCCACAAGGGCACGCGGGCCGAGACCTGGATCGAGGCCCGGCCCCAGAACGCCGACGGCACCGACTGCGGCGCCCTCGTCAAGGGCCCCGTCGCCAAGTGGAACATCACCGACGACCGGCACCACCAGACCGCCACGAACACCCTCACCCTCACCCCCGAGCAGGCGGCGGGCTGCGCCCGGATCCGCACCACCCTGAAGGTCGCCAACACCGAGGGCAACCCGGTGCTGATCCACGCGGGCCTGGCCTCCAACGGGATCGCCGCCACCCACGGGACCGCGTTCTCCCGCTGATCCCCGTTCCCCCGCACGCGCCCCGGGTGCCTCGAACACCCCTCGTGCGCCCACCCATCACCCCTTCACTCAGTGAAGTCGCACGCTCTCGCTTGGTAACCTCCGCAGGTGGGTGCCCACGCCGAGGCGCGGGCCCGCCACGCGAGCACGAGCACGCCCGTACGACGAACACGAACGGCAGGGTGTCGGATGCAGACGACGCGCGCCCGGGGCGGGATCCCGTCCACCGGCCGAACCGACGAGGTCGAGGGACCCGACCACGCGCGGACCCCCGACGCCGGGCCCGGCGCCCCGCCCGATCCCGTGCGCCGGGCCCTGGGGCGCGGGCGCCGGCTCGCGCTGCCGGACGGACGGAGCGTCACCCTCCGCCCCACCGGCCGCCGGGACCGCCACGCCCTCACGCGGCTCTACGCGCTCTGCGCCCCGCTTCCGATCACCGGACTCGCCGGCGCCGTCTCGCTGTTGAGCTCGGAGCACACCCGGGACGGCGTGCTCGCCCTCGCGGCGGGCGGGCGACCGGTGGCCTGGAGCGGGCTCGTCCCCCAGGGCAGCGGCACCGAACTCGTCCTGCTGTGCCCTCCCGCCTGGACCGATCGCGGGCTCGCCGACGCGCTCGTCACGCACCTCCTGGCGCGGGCGCGCGCCCACGGCATGGCGGAGGTGCACCGTTCGACCCTCGACGCGGACCCGGGCCTGCGCGCCGCCGCCGCCCGCGTCCGTGACCTGCGCGTCACCCGCACCACCGACGGCCCGTGGACCACGGACCGGGTCTTCCTCCCGAGCGGGGCCGGCGCCGGGGCCTGAGCGGGCCCGGGGGCGATCCGTTTGCCGGCGGGGCCGTCCATCGCGCCGATTTCTTGCGTCATGCGCAAGACATCGTGCCGAAAGCGCCACGTGATCGTAGCGTCGCAGGTGTCCGCACAGCCTCCCCGAAGGAACGGCCATGACCCTCGCGCACCACAGCACTCCCCCGGCTCCCGCACCCGCTCCCACCCCCGCCCCGGTGCCCTCGGCCGGATCGGCGGACGGCACGTGGGACGCGCTCGTCATCGGCGGCGGGGCGGCCGGCCTCAGCGGGGCGTTGATGCTCGCCCGGTCCCGCCGGTCCGTCCTCGTCGTCGACGGCGGCAGCCCGCGCAACGCCCCCGCCGACGGGGTCCACGGTCTCTTCGCCCTCGACGGCACGCCGCCCGCCGAACTGCTCCGCCGGGGGCGCGAGGAGGTGCGGCGCTACGGCGGTCACGTGCTCACCGGGCAGGTCGTGGCGGCCCTCCCGGCGGCCCCCGGCCCCACCGGCGACCCTCGGTTCGCCGTCACCCTCGCCGACGGCACCGCGCTGCGGGCCCGACGGCTGCTCGTCGCCACCGGACTCCGCGACGAACTCCCCGACGTCCCGGGCCTCGCCGAACACTGGGGACGGGACGTGGTGCACTGCCCCTACTGCCACGGCTGGGAGGTGCGCGACCGGCCGATCGGGATCCTGGCGGTCGGCCCGGCCTCGCTGCACCACGCCCTGCTGTTCCGGCAGCTCACCGACGACCTCGTGTACTTCACCCGGGGCACGGACCTCGACCCGGTGGACCGCGAACGCCTCGCGGCGCGCGGGGTGCGGATCGTGGACACCCCCGTCGTCGGGGTGGAGACCGGTGCGGACGGGCGGATCGCGGGGGTCCGTCTCGCCGACGGCGGTTTCACGGCCCGGGGGGTCCTCGCGGTGGCCACCCGGATGACCGCCCGCGTGGACGGCCTGGAGGGGCTCGGCCTGCCCGTGCGCGACCTGCCGGCCGGCATGGGCCGGCACCTCGCCACCGGCCCGGCGGGCACCACCGAGGTGCGCGGGGTGTGGAGCGCGGGCAACGCGGCCGACCCGATGGCGCAGGTCGGCGCCTCGGCGGCGGCCGGCGCCCTGGCCGCCGCGCACCTCAACGCGGACCTGGCCACGACCGACACCGACGAGGCCCTCACGCACCACACCCCGGCCCCCGTCCCCGCCGTGTGACCCCGCGCACGGGAGCCCGGGCCGCGTGGCCGTCGGTGGAGTGCGGCCACGCCGTGCCGCACGGTCGCGGCATGACGATCACATCGGCCGGTCCGCGCGTCCTGGGCGTCCCCGCCCCCGAGGCCCGCCTGCGGTTCGAGGTCGAACGGCGGGAGCCCGACGGCGGGTGGGGGCGCCGCCCGCTCATGCTGGGCGAGGAGCCCGCGTTCGGGGTGAACGGGTTCTGGGGGCTCCCGGAGTACCCGCACACCCCGTAACACCGGACCTTCGAGACGGCGGTCGACGCGGACGCCCACCTGTACGAGTTCGTCGTGCCCATGGTCCCGCCGAGGTGGAACGACAGGGATCGTGTCGCGGAGTACCTCGCGCTCGTGGAGGGGGGCGGGGTCCCCACCGCCGTGGCGGTCTCCACCCTGGACGTGTGTCGACCGGCCCTCGACCTGTCGACCGACTACCACCGGCACTGGGGCCTGACGCATTTCCTTCTCGACGGGCACCACAAGCTGGAGGCCGCCGCCGAGGCCGGCCGGCCCGTACCGCTGCTGTCGCTCCTGACGCTGGACGAGAGCCTGGCCGAAGCGGAGGAACTCGCCCGGCTCCCCGCCCTTCGCTCCCGCCCCCGCGCACCCCGGGCGACCGCGACCGGGGGCTGAGCCGCCGTCACGCGGGGCTACGGCGCCGAGGGGGATCCGGGGCCGGGGGGCGTTCGGGTGCGGAGGGCGGTGGCGAGGCGGGTCGCCGTGTTCGCGAGTTCCGCGAGTTCTCGGGGGGTGTGCCGGCCGTTTCGGCCCTGGCGGGCGAGTTCCGCGAGGGCGGCGTGCCATTGCGCGGCGGTGGTGGGGAAGGCCGGGACGAGCCTTTCGACGACCTCCCGCACCGGTTCCGGGTTTCGGCCGCCCTCCGTGACCGGCCGTTCCGAGCGGGCCTGGGCCGTGCGCAGGGTGTAGGCGCGGTTGCGGTGGTTCGAGGAGCAGAACTTCGGGGGCCGGCCGGTCCCGCCGTAGGGCACCGGCGTCCCGCACCAGGCGCAGGTGCGGCTGAGCAGGCGGTCCCCGCCGGTGCCCGACGCGGGCCCGGGAGCGGCGGGGTCCGGCCGGGGCCGCTCCCGGGGTCCTGCGGGGGTGGTCACCGCGCGGCCAGGGCGTCGGCCCGGTGCGGTGGCGCGGGGTGGGGGTGCGCAGGGGGTTCGGCGGGTTCGGGTGCGGCGTGCGCGTCCGCCTCGCGATGTCGTTCGGCGCTGTCGCTGATCCGCAGCAGCAGCGCGATGATGATCCAGTTCGCGAGCAGGGAGGAGCCGCCGCTCGCGAGGAACGGCAGGGCCTTGCCGGTGAGGGGGATCAGCCCGGTGACGCCGCCGACGACCACGAAGATCTGGAGCGCGAGGGCGGCGGAGAGGCCCACGGCGAGGAGCTTGCCGAAGGGGTCGCGGGAGCCGAGCGCCATGCGCATGCCGCGCTGCACGAGCAGGAGGTAGAGGAAGATGACGGCCATCACCCCGGCGAGTCCGAGATCCTCGCCGACGGTGGTGAGGATGAAGTCGGACCGGCCCGCGAACTTGATCAGCTCGGGGTGTCCGACGCCGAGGCCCTGTCCGGTGAGGCCGCCCGCGCCGAAGCTGAACAGCGCCTCGGCGAGCTGGTTGGACGTGGCGAACTTGGGGCGTATCGCGTCGGGCAGGTAGTAGGCCATCGGGTCCAGCCACCCCTGCACGCGGGTCTTCACGTGGTACTGGGTACTGCCGACGGCGAACGCCCCGACCGCCGCCATCAGCAGGCCGAACACGATCCAGCTGGTGCGGCCGGTGGAGACGTACAGCAGGAAGACGAAGACGCCGAAGAAGATCAGCGAGGTGCCCAGGTCCCGTTCGAAGACCAGGACCATGAGCGAGACGAGCCAGATGGTGATGATGGGGCCGAACTGGCGCATCGGCGGCAGTCTCAGGCCGAGGAACTTGCGGCCGGTGAGGGCCAGGGAGTCGCGGTGGACGACCAGGTAGCCGGCGAAGAAGACGGAGATGAGGATCTTCACGAACTCGCCGGGCTGCACGGTGATGCCCGGCAGGTTGATCCACCGCTTCGCGCCGTACGCGTCCTCGCCGAAGAAGATCGGGGCGATGAGCAGGGCGAGGGCCACGACCATGGTGATGTAGATCAGGCGTTGCAGGATCCGGTGGTCGCGCACCAGCATGAGCGTCGCGACCACCAGCGCCATGCTGATGACGAGCCATTGGAGCTGCGCCGGCGCCGTCGGGGCCGAGTTGTAGGCCCGCAGGTACGCCTCGTCGAGTCGGAACAGCAGCACCAGGCCGAGCCCGGAGAGCATCATGGCGAGCGGCAGGATCAGCGGGTCGGCGTAGGGGGCGAAGGTGCGCACCGCCAGGTGGCCCACGAGTGACAGCAGGGTCATGCTGATCGCGAAGTCGGTGAGGTTGCCGGGGAGCGCGCCGTTCATGGCGAGGCCGACGGAGGCGAAGCCCGCGACGGCGATCACGGTGACCAGCGACAGCAGCCACGCCTCGGTGCGCCGTCGGGCGCTCGCGGTCGGCGAGGACGACGCGATGATCCCGCCGCCACGACGGGCCCGGAGGCGCTCGCGAACACCGTTCGGGCGACGGTCTGGATTTGTGGTCATACAGGTAGGGAAGAACGATTGTCGCCTTTGGTTGCCTCGCGGGGGCACGTTTCGACGGCCGCCCGACGCCCGGGCCCCGGATTCCTCACCCCGGGGGGTCTGTTTTTGCCTGCTCTTTTGCCTCCTGCCGGGGGCGCGGGCGGGCGGCCATGACGGCCACGTCGTCCTCGGCGTGCGCGGCGTCCAGGGAGCCGAGGACGGAGTCGAGCAGGTCGTCGAGGGTGGTGCCGGGGCCGGTGGGCGGGGTGAGGGCGGCGAGGCGGGCCAGGGAGGCTTCGATGTCCTCGCTCCGCCGTTCCACGAGGCCGTCCGTGAACAGGGCCAGGGTGTCCTCCGGGCCGAAGGGCAGGGCGGCCGAGTCGTAGCCGCCGGCGCCCGTGCCCAGCGGGGGGCCGACGGGCACCTCGCAGAGCCGGCCGCGCCCTCGGGCGTCGAAGACCACCGGCGGCAGGTGGCCGGCCGAGGCCATCACCGCGACCGAGCGGACGGGGTCGATCCGGGCCAGCAGGCAGGTGGCGGGTCGGCGGGCCGGGTCCTCGGCGGCGAGGGAGTCCAGCCGGCGGAGCAGGCGGTGGGGGGCGAGTTCGGTGCCGGCGACGTCGCGCAGGGTGGCCCGGTAGGCGTTCATGTCCACGGCGGCGTCCAGGCCGTGCCCCATCACGTCCCCCACCACCAGCAGGGTCCGGCCGAAGTGCAGGCGCACCGTCTCGAACCAGTCGCCGCCGACGAGGGCCCCGGTGCCGGCGGGCAGGTAGCGGGAGGTCACCTCCAGGTTGGGGTGGGGGCGGCCCGGGTCGGCGACGAGCGCGCGTTGCAGGTCGAGGACGGTCTCGCGGGCGGCCTCGTACCGGCGTGCCTGGTCGAGGCGGACGGCGGCCAGTCGGGCGGCGAAGTGGATGCCGGCCGCCTCCTGGTCGTCGAACGGGCGGCCGGCGCGTCGGCCGACCACGACGCCGTGCAGCCGCTCCCCGCCGACCAGCGGCACGGCCACGCAGGACACGTCGCCCTCGGTCCAGCGGTTCAGGGGGTGGCCGGCGTCCACGGCCCACGGTTCGCCGCCGGGCGCGTCGGCGACGGGGTGGGGCGGTGGGGCGGGTCGGGGGCCGGCGGCGGGGTCCGAGCCGGCGCGGGCGGCCCGTCGCGGGGTCCCGTCCTCGGCGCGCAGGTCCACGGTGGCGGTGTCGCAGAACGCGTCGACGAGGAAACGCGCGAGTTCAGCGCAGGTGCGGTCGGTCTCCAGGGTGGTGCCGATGCCCTCGGCGGCTGCCCGCACCGTCCGCAGCCGCTCGCGCAACGCCCGCACCTCGGCGTCCCCCCGACCCCGGCCGTCCCCCGGTTCCCGTGTCGACATCCACACCTCCCGTGCCCGGGACCGTCCCGTGCGGCCATGGGAACAGGTTCCGGGGGCGGTGCGGGGCGGGACACGCGCCGAGCGCCCCCGATCCGGGGCGGTCAGCGGCCCGCGCCGGCGGCGAAATCGGGCAGTTCGGCCGAGACCAGTTCCCCGGCGCCGTTCTCCAGGGCCCGCTGTGCGGCGTGGGCGCGGGGCAGCATCGTCGCCTCGTAGGCGCGGACGGCGTCCGCGACGGTGGCGTGGCGGGCGAGGGCGAGTTCGCAGGCGTCGAGCATGGCGAGGTTGACGCCGACGCCGAGCGGGGGCATGAGGTGGGCGGCGTCGCCGAGGAGGGTGACGGTGGGGCTCCGGTCCCAGGTGTGGGGGACGGGCAGGGCGTTGACGGGACGGTCGACGTAGGGGCCGTCGTTGTCGGTGAGCAGCCGGCGCAGGGTCGGCGACCAGTCGCGGAACTCGGCCAGGAGGAACGCGCGGATGCCCTCGGTGTCCCGCGGGGTGAGGCCGGCGTCGGTGATCCAGGTGCGCGGGAGGCGTTGGATGACGTAGGCCCGGATGTGGCCCCCGCCGCCGCGCTGCGCGAACAGGCCGCGCCGGCCGTCGGCGGCCCCGACCGAGCCCGGGCCGACGAGCGCGGAGAGCTCGGGGTGCGCGCGGTCCACGTCGTGGAAGCGGGCTTCGAGGAACGTGATGCCGGTGTACTCGGGGCGGGCCGGGGAGAGCGCGGTGCGGACGACGGACCGGGCGCCGTCGGCCCCGATGACGAGGTCGACCTCGCGGGTGGTGCCGTCGGCGAAGCGGAGCCGGCGGGGGCCGGTGTCGGGGCCCTCGACGGAGGTGAGGGCCTGGCCCCAGCGCACGGTGCCGGGCCGCAGGGAGTCCAGCAGGAGGTCGCGCAGGGCGCCGCGGTCGATCTCCGGGGTGGAGAGTTCGCCCTCCTCGGGGACGTGGTGGAAGAGCAGGGCGCCGGTCGGGTCCATCTGGCGCCGCTCCTGGCCCTCGGGGCGGGCGCGGCGGAGGAACTCGTCCAGGAGCCCGGCCTCGCGCAGGGCGATCTGTCCGTCGTCCTCGTGGAGGTCCAGGGAGCCGCCCTGGTCGCGGGCGTCGGGGCCGGGCCGGCCCTCGTGGACGGTGGCGGCGAGGCCGTGGCGTTGGAGGATCCGCGCGCAGGTCAGACCGCCGGGGCCGGCGCCGATGATCGCGATGCGCGGGGTGGTGGGGTTCGGGGTCGTGGTGTTCACGGTGCGCTCCCTTGCGATGGGGTGGGGGCAGGTGCGGTCGGTGCTCAGGCGGCGGGCTTGCCGGCCTTCTTCAGCGGGACCTCGACGACGAAGAGCGCGGCGACGAAGGCGAGGGCGCAGACGACGGCCGCGGTGAGGAAGATGTGGCCGGTGCCGGTGGAGACCGCGTCGAGGCAGCCGGCCTTGGCCCCGTCCGACAGGCGGGTGAGGGCTCCGGGGGCGTCGTCGGCGCCGGCGGGCAGACCGGATTCGACGGCGCGGGTGAACAGCGAGCCGAACACGGCGACGCCGAGCGAGCCGCCGAGGGTGCGGAAGAGGTTGACCGAGCTCATCGCGGCGCCCATGTCGCGCAGCGGGACGCTGTTCTGGGCGATGGTGCTCGCCATCTGGAGGGTGCAGCCGAGGCCGATGCCGACGAGGACCGCGTACAGGCCGGTGGTCAGGGCGGAGGTCCCGGCGTCCATGGTCGCCAGCAGGCCGAGCCCGGTGACGAGGAAGGCGGTGCCGACGACGGGGAAGACCTTGTACCGGCCGGTGGCCGACATGATCTTGCCCGCGAGGGTCGAGACGATCACGACGGGGATCATCATGGGCAGCATCAGCAGGCCGGAGTTCGCGGCCGAGGCTCCTTGGACGGTCTGCTGGAACATCGGCAGGTACAGGCCGGCGCCGAACATGACCACGCCGGCGGCGAGGATCAGGACCATGGCGAGCGGGTAGTTGCGGTGGGCGGTGAACACGGTCAGCGGCATCAGCGGTTCCGCGACCCGCTTCTCCACCGCGACGAACCCGGCGAGGGACAGGATCGCGAGGGCGGCCAGGGACAGGATCTGCCAGGAGCCCCAGGCGTAGGTGCCGCCGGCCCAGGTGGCGGCGAGGACGATCGCGGTGATGGAGAGGGTCAGCAGGGCGATGCCCGCCCAGTCGATCCGGGCCTTGATCGGCGTGGTGGGCACGTGCAGCCTCAGCCCGAGCCAGACCAGGGCGACCAGCCCGAGGGGCAGGTTGACGTAGAAGGCCCAGCGCCAGTCGAAGTGGCCGGCGATGAATCCGCCGAGGAGGGGGCCGCCGACGGTGCCGATGGCCATCACGGAGGCGGTCATGCCCTGGTACCTGCCGCGTTCGCGGGGCGGCACGAGGGCGCCGATCAGGGCGAAGGCGCCCGCGCCGATGCCTCCGGCGCCGATCCCCTGCACCACGCGGAAGGCGATCAGCTCGCCCATGGACCCGGCCGCCCCGCACAGGGCGGAGCCGAGGATGAACACGGCGATCGAGGCCAGGTAGACGGGCTTGCGGCCCCGGAGGTCGCCGAGCTTCCCCCAGATGGGGGTGGTCACGGCGGTGACCAGGGTGTAGGCGGTGACGACCCAGGAGATGTGTTCCAGGCCGCCGAGGTCGCCGACGATCGTCGGCATCGCGGTGCTGACCATCATGTTGTCGAGCATCGACAGCAGCATCGCGAGCATGACGCCGAGCAGGACCCAGCGCACGTTCTTCGGCGCGGTCGCGGTCCGCTGGGCGGGAGGGAGGGATGCGGTCGTGGACATGACTGCTCACCCCTTTCGGGCGGGAGCGGGAGGAAGAGGAAGGAAGAAGAGAGGGCCGGGCGGTGCCACGCGGCCACCTTCCCAAGAAAGCACACCGAGTCAGTAAGTGCAACCGTTGCACTTTTTTATTGGCTGCACTTTTGCAGCCGATTCACCGCGGACGTAGGCTTGGACCCATGTCCGAGACACAGCCCCCGGCCCCGCCCGCGCCGATCGGGCGCCGCGAGCGCAAGAAGGCCGCCACCCGCCAGGCCATCGCCGACGCGGCGCTGCGCCTGTTCCTGGAGCGCGGGTACGACGACGTCGGCATCCGCGAGATCGCGGACGCGGCGGACGTGTCCACCACCACCCTCTTCAAGCACTTCCCGGTCAAGGAGGCCCTGGTCTTCGACGAGGACGCCGACCAGGAGGCCCGGCTGCTCGCCGCCGTCCGCGAACGCCCCGCCGGCCTGTCGATCCCGGCCGCCCTGCGGGAGCACGCCCTGCGCCACCGCATGGCCATGGCCGGGGACGACCCTCGCTTCGCCGCGTTCTTCGAGCTGATCGACGGCACCCCGGCCCTGCGCGACTACGTCCAGGCCATGTGGCTCCGGCACGCGGGCGCGCTCACCCGGGCCATCGCCGAGGAGGCCGGCCTGCCGCCGGACGACCCCTCGTGCGCCGCGCTGGCCCACTTCGCCCTCGAAGCCCCCCGCGCCGCCCGGGGTCACGGGGATGCCCGGCGGGCCATCGGCGCGGCCTTCGACCTCCTGGAACACGGTTGGCCGCGGCAAGGTCGCGGGCCGAGCGTTTGAACCCCGGATTCCTGGTCATCCGCGTCTTCGAGACAGCAACGGCGAACGCATGGAGGCGACCGGCATGAGCGCGAACGAGAAGGCGAAGGCCACCACCGAGCAGGCCAAGGGCAAGCTGAAGGAGGCCGCGGGCCGGGCGGTGGGCAACGAGCGGCTGACCGCCGAGGGCCGCGCCGACCAGGTCAAGGGCGATGCCCGCAGCGCCAAGGAGAAGGCCAAGGACGCCGCGAAGGACGCCCTGGGCCGCTGACGCCGACCCCCACGCGCGAGGGCCGGCCCCGGATCACCGGGGCCGGCCCTCGCACGTGCCCGCGCTCGGACCGGGCGGGCGTGGAGTCGGTGGGGCCGGGAGGGAGAACGGATTCCCGGCCCCGAGGGTGGGCGGCGTGACCAAGGCGCCGCCCTGAGGGCGGGACGCACGGTCGACGAGGCCCGTGGGGGACGGAGATCGCCTCGGTGACCGGTGGGTGTGCATCCCGTGCACGATTCAACGAACGGGAACAGGAACGGTTCTGCAACCCCGTGCAACCCCCGGCGACCGAAAGGCGCGCGGGGGCTTTGGTCCCGGCCGGGAGGGGCGAAAGGACCGTGGTCGTACGGGGCGGAATGCGGTGGGGTGGAACGGGGCTCCCCCGCCGGCCGCCCTGTCACCCCCCTCGGATGGAGCCCCCACGATGCGCCCCCGGCCCACGCCCACCGACGCCTCCGAGGCATCCGAGGCCCGCGCCGTCACCGACCCGGTCACCGCCCCGGCCGGTGGTGCGCCCGGCGGTGTGATGCGCCTGTGGGTGGGGCTCGCCGGTGGGCCCCGGCCGCGCGGCGAGGTGCTGCGGGTCGAACCGGAGCGCGCGCTCCTGTGGCCGAACGGGGCGGACGGGGTCCTGGGCCGACCCCTGACCGACCTGGCCCCCCGCGCACACCGGCCGGCCGTCGCCCGGCTCCTCGACACCCTGGAGACCCCGGCCCCCGACACCCCGGGGGAACGGCCCGACGAGTCGCGTCCGCTGCTGCTCGGGGACCCGGGCGAGGCCGTCCTGTGCGTGGTGTCCGCGCGCGTCCACGAGGACGGCCGGCGGGCCGTGGTGGAGATCGGGCCCACGTTCCCCGGCCGATGGGAGAGCGCCGGCCTCCAGCACGTGATGTCCGGGCTGCGCGGACAGTCCCTGTGGTGTTACGACGAGGAACGCGACCTGTTCCGGTGGGTGGAGAACTCCCTGGAGTACAGCGCGCACCGGCATTCGGACGGCGTGCCGCTGGCCGAGGTGCTCGCCGCCCTGCACCCCGAGGACGTGCCCGGCGTCGAGAACGCGTTCTGGGCGCTGCGGCGCGGCGACCGCGACGTGGTCGACATCCCGTTCCGGCATCCCGACGGGCGTGGCGGGCACCGTTGGCTGCGGTCGGTGTCGCGGATCGTGCGGATCGGGCCGGCGGGGACCCGGCGGATCGTCGGCTCCACCTCCGACCACACCGACGAGGTCGAGCACGCCCGGTCGGTGGCGCGCGAGCACGGGCGGCAGAGCCGGCTGGTCCGCGAGTTGGCCGCGGCCTTCGTGGCGGCGCAGACGGAGGAGGAGTTGACCGAGGCGATCCTGCACCGGGTGGCGCCGGCCTTCGGGGGGACCGGCACCCTGTTGGCCTTCGTGGAGAACGACCGGCTGCGGGTGCGGTTCGGCGACGGCATCGACCCGGCCATGGCCCGTTCCCTGCACGGCATGAGCCTGGACGCGCCCAAGCCCCTGGCCCACGCCATCAGGACCGGTCGCACGGAGGTCATCCCCTCGCGCGAGGACTACCGCAGGGCGTGGCCGCGGGCGCACGGGCTGCTGGACGCCACGACGGCCCGCTCGTTCCTGATGGTCCCGTTCGCGGCCGAGCCGGGCAGACCCCTGGGCGCGTGGGTCCTCACGTACGACGAACCGCACCCGACGACCGAACCTGAGCGGACCCTCCTGGACGTCATCGCGGAGTTGGCCGGTCAGGCGTGGGAGCGCATCCGGCTCAGCACCTCGCGGCTGGAACTGGCCGCCACCATCCAGCGCGACATGCTGCCCACGGCCCTGCCGGCCACCGAGGGGCTGGAGATCGCGGCCCGGTACACGCCCGCGCTGGAGGGGCTGGAGGTGGGCGGCGACTGGTACGACGTGATCGCCTTCCCCGACGGCAGGGTGGCCTGCGTCATCGGCGACGTGCAGGGGCACAACGTGCAGGCGGCGGCTCTGATGGGGCAGGTCCGCACCGCCGTGCACGCGTACGCGTGGCAGGACCCCTCGCCCGACCGCGTGCTGCGGCGGACCAACGAGCTGATGGTGCAGATGGGCACCTCGGGGTTCGCGACCTGCCTGTACACCCTCGTGGAACCGGACGGCACCCTGTGGTCGGCGCGGGCCGGGCACGTGCCGCCGGTGCTGTGCGGGCCCGGGGGAACCCGGGCGCCGGAGACCCCCGGGGGCCTGCCGCTGGGGGTGCTGGCGGACACCTCCTACCCGGTGACCCGGGACCGGCTCGACCCCGGCGGCCTGCTCGTCCTCGTCACGGACGGGGTGGTGGAGGGCCCGGAGCTGCCGGTGGACGACGGCCTGCGGACGGTGTCCCGGACCGTGTGGGAGAGCCGCGGGGCCCCGGTCGCCGAGCTCGCCGACCTGGTCATGGCCTGCGCGCGCACCACCGAACACGACGACGACCGCGCCCTCCTGGTGATCCGCCGCACCACCCCCTGAACCCACCCCACCGCGAACGGGCGGCGGGTGGCCCCGATCACGGGCCGGCTGAACGGGGGCCTGGTGGGGCGGGGTTGAGGGGGTGTCGGTGGGGGGCGGTAGGTTGCTCGCATGAAGATCGAATCTCTTTTCGACGACCTTCGTGCGTTGCGCGATCGCGGCGCCTTCGGGGTCGGGCCGCGTGGGTTCGACGGGCTTCCCGATGCCGTCGACGGCGCCGACGGAGGGGAGCGGGACCGGGCCGAGGCGGTCCTCGCCTCGCTCACGGAGCGGGCCGAGGAGGTGGTGCCCGCGCTCCTCGCCTCCGTCGCGGATGCCCGGTCGACGGTCGCCCTCCAACCCGTCGTGCGCGTGCTGGGCCTGATCGGCCCGCCCGCCTTCGACGCCGTGCTCGCGGCCCGGCGGCGCGACGAACTGAAGGGCTGGGCGGCGGGCCGGATCCTGGGGGCCTTCGACGGGCGGTGCGCCGACCGGTACGCGGAGCTGGCCCTCGATCCCGATCGCGGCCTGGCGGGCAGCGGCTTCTCGGGGCTGTCGCGGCTGCGGACGGTCTCCGACGCCGGGCTGCACGCGCTGGTGGAGTGCTGCGCGAACCGCCGCTTCTCCCTGTACCAGGCCCAGGAGTACGCCCTCCTGACCCACGACGGGTACCGCTCGCGGTTGCGGGCGTTGCGCCGGGATCCGGGCGCCTCCCCGCGCACGCGGCGGGGCGCGATGGCCGCGCTCGTCGCGGGCGGCGGGGTCAACGCGCTCGACGAGCGCGACCGCGCCGCGCTCGAACGTCTGATCCGGGTGAAGGTCCTCGACGAGACGCCGAGTGCCCCCTCCTCCGATCTCTCCGTCTGGTGGCTGGCCGTGCCGGGGGCCTCGTACGAGGGGGTGTTCGAGGCCCTGGGCCTGCACCACCGGCGGCCCGTCACGAGCGCGGCGGGCGTCGAGGCGGCGGGCAGGTCCGTCGAGGTGCCCGTGTCGGACGGGGACGGCGCCGTCGAGACGGTGAGCCGGGTGTTCGTCACCCCGGAGCTGGACGGCTGGAGACTGGTCTTCGGGTCCTTCGACCAGCTCGTCGGGGAGGACTGGGACGACATGGTGGAGGTCGTCGAGGAGGTCAGCCGGCACTGTGGCCAGGCGCAGCTCTACTTCGTCGACGACGCGGGCGGCTCCGACCTCTGGTTCGTCGCCCGGGAGGGCTCCGTGATCCGCCGGTACGCCGCCGAGAGCGACCCCGAATGGGAGGGCGACCCGCTGCCCGGGGAGACCCTCGCGGTCGACGCGCCCGACTTTGACCCGGAGGAGGACGACCCGGAACCCAACGCGGGGACCGCCGGGGCACGGGCCGCCTGCGGGCTGCTGTCGGTGGACCCGGACCTGGTCGGTTCGGGCACCGCGACCCGCGGTCACGGCTGGCTCGCCCTCACCTCCCCGCACGGCGACCACGGCGCCTTCCCCGGCGTCCTCCCCCTCTGAGCCCCTCGGCCCTCTCCTCCGCCGGGGCGATGCCGCGCGGGCGGGTCAGCCGCGTTTGTAGACGGCCGTCGTGCGGGCCGGGACCCGGAATTCTCCCTTCTGCTCGTCGTACGCGGCGCCGCGGACCACCGGGTCCGCGCCCTGGGCCTGGACGGGGTGCAGGGTGTGGCGGGTGCCCGCGAGGGAGGGGACGCGGACGGCTTGGGCGGTCGGGGTCGCGTTGAAGACCACGACGAGGTCGCCCAGGGTCATCGTGATCACGCCCGGGGTCTCCTCGGGGCCCGAGAGGGGGAAGGCCAGCGCGGACCGGACCGCCTCGGTGGTGGTGAGGGCGAAGGCGGGTTCCGTGGTGCGGATCCGCAGCAGGTCGCGGTGGGCGGCGGCGGCGCCGTCGATCTCCGCGCAGCCGGGGGCGGGGGCCGTCAGCAGGGGTTTCGCATAGGGCCACTTGGCGCGGTTGTCGGCGGCCGGGGGCAGGCCGCGGCCGAAGCCGTTGCCGTCGGCGCAGTTCCAGTGGACGGCGTTGAACCAGTCCCCGCTGTCGTAGGAGTTGCGGTCCAGGGATTTGGAGCGGAGCCGGTCGGTGCCGGCCTGGGTGAGGGCGGGGCCCTGGGAGAGGGTGGCCACCGACATGGCGAGGACCTGGGCGCGGGCCCGGTCGGCGGGGGTGGTGGCCGGGGGGAGTTTGTAGGTCAGGGCGTCGAAGAGGGTTTCGTTGTCGTGGGCGTCGACGTAGGCGAGGGCGTCGCCGGGGGCCGCCGCGTATCCGGCGGGGGCCCCGTTGTAGTCCACCTCGGAGCCCTTGACGGTGCGGCCGGTGGAGTCGGTGAGGGTGTAGTCGGCGAGGTTGCCGGTGAGGCCCACCTTGACGAGGTCCTGGGCGTGGCGGAGTCGGGAGAGTTGTTGTTCGGGGGTGCCGTTCGCGGGTGAGGTGTTGGGGGCGGTGAACAGGCCGGAGGCGAAGCCCTGGACGCGGGGGTCCTCGTCGAAGGGGCCGCCGCCTCGGACGGCGTCGCGGGCCCGGTCGGAGAAGGTGGCGATGCCGGTGCCGGCCATGTTGCGCTGGGTGGCCTGGACGAAGCGGGCGTCGTCGGCGACCTCGCCGAAGTTCCAGCCCTCCCCGTAGAGGATGATCTTCTTTCCGTCGACCCCGTCCTTCGCCGGGGTGAGGGCGTCGAGGGCGGCGCGCACGGCGAGGATGTTGGCCTTCGGGTGGTGGCCCATGAGGTCGAAGCGGAATCCGTCGATCTTGTACTGCTTGGCCCAGGTGACGACGGAGTCGACCACGAGCCGGCCCGTCATGGCGTTCTCGGTGGCGGTGTCGGCGCAGCAGGTGGAGGTGGCGACGGAGCCGTCGGCGAGCAGGCGCTGGTAGTAGCCGGGGACGATGCGGTCGAGGACGGATTTCTCGGACTGGCCGGCGGCGACCGTGTGGTTGTAGACCACGTCCATGACGGTGCGCAGGCCCGCGTCGCCCAGGGACCGCACCATGCGGCGGAACTCGACGGTGCGGGCGGTGCCCTCGGGGTCGCTCGCGTAGGAGCCCTCGGGGACGGTGTAGTGGAGGGGGTCGTAGCCCCAGTTGTAGGCGTCCTTGGCGGCCGCGGCCGCCGTGCATGCCTGTTGTTCCTCGGAGTCGGGGGCGAGGATGCCCAGGTCGCAGGCGGGTTCGGTGCGGTCGGCGGGGTTCTCGGGGATCGTGCCGATGTCGAAGACGGGCAGGAGGTGCACGTAGGAGGTGCCGGCGGCGGCCAGGTCGCGCAGTCGGCGCATGCCCGTGGAGTCGGTGTCGGTGAAGGCCAGGTAGCCGCCGGGGTGCGCGTTGGTGGGGTCGGCGATCGAGAAGTCGCGCACGTGCAGTTCCTGGATCTGCGCCGAGGTGAACGGGACGGGCGGGGGTTTGCGCAGGTCGCGCCAGCCGGGCGGGGCGAGTTTCGGGTCGGCGAGGTCGACGACGAGGCTGTGGGTGGAGTCGGTGGTCAGGGCCGTGGAGTAGGGGTCGGTGACGAGGTTGCGGACCACGCGGGAGACGCTCGGCGCCCAGACGGTGACGGCGTAGCGGTAGCGCTTGCCGTTCCAGCCGGGCTCACCGCGCGCCGACCACACGCCGGTGGCCTCGTCGCGGCGCATGGGGAGGGTGCGGCCGTCGAGTTCGAGGGCGACCTCTCGGGCGGTGGGCGCCCACACGGAGAGGGTGGGCCGGCCCCGGTCGAAGACCGGGCCGAGGGGGGCGTCGGTGGTGTACAGGTCGTCGAGGACCCCGGCGAGTTGGACTCCGGTGGCGGCGAGGACGGCGCCGTTGGCGGCGCGGGCGGAGGCCACGAGTTGGCCCCGCAGGGCCTCGCGGACGCGGTCGCGGTCGCGGGGGTCGACGGTGTACGCGGAGTACGCGGCGAGGTGGGGGTACTTGGCCTTCTGGGCGGCGGTGAGCTGTGACGGGGTCAGGCGCAGCCATCGGGCCCGGCCGGTCAGGGTGCCGTTCTCGGCCTTGATCTCGCCGGTGCGGGAGGCGAGGAGCTGGGCGGACGCGGCGCCCGCCGGCGCGTTCCACGCGAGGGTGTCCCGGTCGATCCAGACGGCGCGGGCCTTGCCGAGGTCCAGGTCGGCGGCCCCGGCGGCGGGTTGGGGCAGGAGGGGCTTCTCGCGGCCGGCGAGCAGCCACACCTCGTGTCCGCCGGACCTCAGGTCCAGGGAGCGGTCGGTCGGCAGGTCCTTCTCGTCGCCCTTGTGGAGGATGTAGGACAGGCTGCCGGCCCCGGCCGCGAGCGGGACCTCGTACACGGCGCCGTAGGGGTCGACGCGGGTGGGGGGCAGGGGGCGGGACCAGTCGGTGGGTTGGGCCGCGCCGGTCCAGACGTGCAGGCCCCAGCCCTCGTAGTCGCCGTCGGGGCGCTGGTAGTGCAGGACGGCCTTGGAGGTGTCCTGCGGCGGGCCGGCGGGGGCTTCGGTACGGACCTTCTCCTCGCCCTGGTCGAGCCAGATCTCGCCGGTCCTCGTGGGGTCGACGGTGCGGTCGACGGCCACGTCCTTGGTGCCGTCCTTGTCGACGACGAGGTAGCCGACGTTGCTCGCGCCGGGCTTCAGGCGGACGTGGGCGAAGGCCCCGTGGGCGTCGCGGCCGGTGAACGGCCGCCCGCCGGGCCAGGGTTCGGCCTCGCCGTCGGCCACGTCGCCCCACACGAACAGGCGCCAGTCCCGGTAGTCGCCGTCGGGGCGCTTGTAGTGCACGACGAGGTACTCGCGCTGCGCGGCGGTGGGGACCTCGGGGGGCGGGGTGCGGCCGGCGGTGGACGCGGTGAGGGCGCTCGCGGTGCGGCCCGCGGAGTCGACCACGACGGCCTTGTACCGCAGCGGGGTGCCGGCGGGGGTGCGCGGGTCGACGGTGTGGGTGACCTTGTAGGGGGCGTGGTCGGCGGAGCCGAGGACCTGCCAGGCCCCGGTGCCGGTCTGCGCGGCGAACACGACCCGGTTCAGGGGGTCGCCGGTGGTGTCGGCGGAGAGTTCGACGGTGCCGGTGGCGCCGGGTGCGGGGGCCTTGAGGGTGAGGGTGGGGCCGGCGGCGGGTCGGGGGGCCGGGTCGAGGGCCCGCAGCACGAGGGTGCCGAAGGCGGGCACGGTGACGGTGAGCTTGCCGGTGTTCGAGGCGCGGCGCGGGGTGGTGTCCGGGGTCGTGGCCCCGTACAGGGTGCGGTAGCGGGCCCCGGCGGGGGCGTCGAGTTCGAGGGTGCGGGGCCGGTCGGCGTTGTTGGCCGCGACGAGGTATTCGACGCGGGTGCGGGGGTCGGTACGGGCGAAGGCGTAGGTCGAGCCGTCGGAGAGGCGTTCGCTCTGCACGCCGTCGCGCAGGGCGGGGTGTTCCTTCGTGAGGCGGGAGAGCGCGGCGATCTGCCGGTAGAGGGGGTGCTCGGGGTCGAAGGCGTCGCTCGCGTGGGTGCGGTTCGTGGCGAGTTGGTCGTCGTCCAGGTAGTCGGCGACGCGGGTGGCGAAGAGGGGTTGGCGGGCGTCCTTGTCGCCGCCGGCGCCGGTGAAGCCCTGTTCGTCACCGGAGTAGACCACCGGATTGCCCCGGGAGAGGAACATCAGCTCGTTGGCCAGCCGGTAGCGGTCGAGGAGTTCGGCCTCCGGGGCGTCGGGCCGGTCCTGGCGCAGGAAGGTGCCGAAGCGGCCCATGTCGTGGTTGCCGAGGAAGGTGACCTGCTCGTAGGCGTTGGCCTTGTCGGTGGTGTACCGGTGGTCCTGGGCGAAGACGGAGGCCAGTCGGCCGGCCGGGGCGCCCTGGGCGGCGTAGGCGCGGATCGCGTCCTGGAGGGGGAAGTCGAGGGTGGCGTCGAGCCGTCCTCGGGTCACGTACGGGGCGGTGACGGCGGGGTCGGCGGAGTAGACCTCGCCGAACATGAAGAAGTCCTCGCGGCCCCGCCGGGCGGCGAAGGCGTCGAGGGCGGTGGCCCACTGGGTCCAGAACTCGGTGTTCACGTGCTTGACGGTGTCGACGCGGAAGCCGTCGACGTCGAACTCCTCGACCCACTTCTCGTAGATCCGCTTCATGCCCTCGACGACCTCGGGGCGTTCGGTCCACAGGTCGTCGAGGCCGGAGAAGTCGCCCCGGTCGGAGGATTCCCCGGCGAAGGTGGAGTCGCCCCGGTTGTGGTACATCGTCGGGTCGTTGAGCCAGGCCGGGGTCTTCGCCTTCCGCTTCGCGGGCGGCACGACGGGGGTGCGGGGGAAGGAGTCGGCGTCCACGGCGGGGAACGCGCCCGGCCGGTCCGCGTACGCGGCGTCGGCGTCGTCGTCGAAGGGTTCTCCGTCCTTGGTCAGGTAGGGGAAGGCGCCCTTCGCGAGGTAGTCGCGGGAGCCCTCGCGGTAGTCGACCACGTCGGCGGTGTGGTTGGTGATGACGTCGAAGAAGACCTTCATGCCCTTGGCGTGCGCCTTGTCGATGAGGCGCTCCAGGTCGGCGTTGGTGCCGAAGTGGGGGTCGACGCGGGTGAAGTCGGTGATCCAGTAGCCGTGGTAGCCGGCCGAGGCGTCCTTTCCGGTGCCCTGCACGGGTTGGTTGGCGAAGATCGGCGCCAGCCAGATGGCCGTGGTGCCGAGCCCCTTGATGTAGTCCAGCCGGTCGGCGATCCCCTTCAGGTCGCCGCCCTGGTAGAAGCCCTTGTCCGTCGGGTCCAGGCCGGTCTCCAGGCGGGAGCCGGTCAGGCCGCCCCGGTCGTTGCGCGGGTCGCCGTTGGCGAAGCGGTCGGGCAGCAGGAAGTAGAACTGTTCCCGCGTCAGGTCGTGCCGCGCCGGCCGGCCGGCGAGCGCGGCGTCCGAGGGCGGGGCGGGCGGCGCCGGGGCGGTGGCCGGCCGGGCGGGCGGCGGGGCGGGGAGGAGGCTCGCGGCCAGGGTGGCGGCGAGCGCGGCGGCGGCGCCGACGAGGGCGGGGCGTATCACGGGTCTCCTCGGGTGCGGGACGGGGTGATTCGCAGCGACCGTAGGTGCCGCCCGAGCTTCCTGCAAGACCTTGCGCAAAGTCTTGCAGTTTTCGCCGCGCGGGTTCGCCTCAGCCCCGGGCCACACCGGTGCCGGGTTCGGGGTCGGCTTCGAGATCGTCCAGTTCGTGCAGTCCCGCCGGGTCCTCCTCCGTCAGCACCTCGCCCTCCTCGGTGATCGTGTGCCGGGCGTGGCCCCGGTACACGCACAGCAGTTGGTCCCGGGCGCCGGTCGGATCGCGGAGCACCACGGGCGCGGGGCCGTACTTGCTGCTGAGGCCGGGAATCTCGGTGTCCTCGGTCCACCGGGTCCCGTCCAACGCGGACCACCGCAGCCGTTGGACCGCGCGGTCCCGGTGGACGCAGACCAGTCGGCCGTCGAGGACGGCGAGGCCGATGGTGCTGCGGGTGTGGTGGCCGGGCAGCGCGCCTTCGAGGCTCCATGCGGCGCCGCGCAGTCGGCTCCACCGGACGCTCGCGTCCTCGGGGTTGCCGAACAGCAGGTGCAGGGCGTCGTCGTACACGGCGAGCGCCGGGGACCGGGTGGTGCGGCAGTCGGGGACGGGGCGCGGGGCCGTCCAGTGGTGACCGTCCTCGCTGGTGGTGAGCATGATCTGTTGGCCGGCCTCGGCGTAGGCGAGGTGCAGGGTGTCGCGGAAGACCGCGAGGGCCGGGCCGTATACGCTCGCGGCCCCGGGGACGGGCAGGTCGGGGGTCCAGTCGGTGCCGTCGCAGGAGGTCACGGCGATGCCCCAGTCGCCGGAGCCGCCCCGGTGCGCGCAGTACAGCCGGTCCTTGAACACGGCCAGGGCCGGGCCGCCCAGGGTGTGGTGGTCGGGGAGGGGCCGGGCCGGGGGCGCGCTGCCGTCCGCGCGGTGGATGGTCCACCACAGGGCGGGGTCCTCGCCGGGGCCCTGGTACACGCAGTGCAGGTCTCCGCGGAAGAGGGCCAGGGCGGGGGTCTCGGAGGCGGGTCCGGTCGTGAACGGGGCGCTCGGGCCCTGACCCGCTCCCGGTTCGAGGACGCCGAACCACAGTTCCGTCCCGGGCAGGGTCGCGTCGAGGGGCACGGGGGCGAGGAGGGCGGGCAGGGTCCGGGGGGAGAGCAGTTCGCAGCCGGCGCCCCGGGCGGCGGCGCGGATCCGGGCGGCGCGGGCGGGCAGGGTCCGGTGCACGAGGTCGGCGTGCGCGGCGGGCAGGGAGCCGGCGAGCACCTCGGAGACCAGACCGCGTGCCCGGTCGGGGGCGGCCGGGTCCTCGGGGGTCGCGAGGTGTTCGGCGGCCCGCTGGTTCAGGCGGAGGGCGAAGCCGGTGCCCAGGGTGCGCACGGAGACGCCGAGGCCGGCGGCGGCGAGTTCCTCGCGGGCCTCCTCGGCCCGCCGGACCGCCTTCGCCGAAGGGGCGTCGGGGGCGGTGCCTTCGATGGACATGCGTGTTCCTCTCCGGTTCAGTGGATGCGGTCGCCGACGCCGATCGTGCCGCCGCGGACGATCTCGGCGCGCAGTCCGCCCCGGTGCAGCAGTCCCCGGATCAGGCCGGGACGGACCAGCTGTTCGAGGCGGGCGCAGGGTTCGCCGGGTTTCAGGCCGCGGAGGGTCACGTCGCCGACCCGGAACTCCCGGTCCACCAGGGGGGCGAGGTGGATCTCGCGGCAAACGAGGTTGCGGCGGCATTCGGCGGGGGTGAGCGTGATGCCGTGCTCCCGGGCGAGGGCGTCGAGCGCCTCGGCCTCGATGAGGGTGATGTCGCAGATTCCCGAGGCCCGTCCGGTGCCGCGCCGGCGGGGGCGGGGGCCTTCGCCGGTCCAGAGGTTGCGGTCGCCGAGCAGGCCCCGGCCGGTCACCGCCTCGGCGCGCGGCACGCGGAAGGTGGGGGCGCCGGGGCGGGCGGCGAGGTGGAGGGAGGTGACCCGGCCCGGGCCGGGCGCCGGTGGCCACGGGTTCACGGCCGGCTCACCCCTTCAGGAAGTGCTCGGTGAGGGAGCGCAGGGTGCGGAACTGGTCCACGTCGATCTGGTCGAGCCGCAGCTCGCGTCCGATCAGGTCCTCCAGCAGCAGGATGAACTCCATGAAGGCGAGGGAGTCGATCAGGCGGTTCTCGATCAGGTCGAGGTCCTCCGGTATCTCCCCGACGGTGGGGTTGCGTTCGCGCAGCCAGTCCACGATCGGCTTGGTCACGTCGTCCATGGGCACCTCTCAGGCCGGGGTTCGGCGGGCTTCGTCGTATTCGCGGTGGATTCGGGCCACGGTGGCGGCGGCCGGGTGGGGGGCGGTGACGCGGGCGCAGGACCGGCCGCAGTACATCGCCATCTCCTCGACGCGGCCGGTGGTGGCGGCGCCGGGGGCGGCCGCGCTGTAGCGGGGCACGGGGTGGTCGCGGCCGTCCACCCGGGTGGTGGCGATGAAGGCGGCGGGGGCGCGGTCGGGGGCGGTGGTGAGGGGGGTGCGCAGGACCCGGTGGGGGCGGTGGGGCCAGCCGATGTCGAAGAGGGTGGTGACGAGGGTGTCCTCGGCCCCGGCCGCGAGCACGCGCTCCTTGAACCGGGGGTGGGCGGCGGACTCCGCGGTGGGGACGAACAGGGTGCCGGCCATGGCGCCGTCCGCGCCCCGGGCCACGGCGCGGGCGAGGTCCCGGCCGGTGGCGACGCCGCCCGCGACGGCGAGGAGGGCGTGCGGGTGGTGGGCCCGGACGGTGGCCAGCAGGTGGTGCGCGGGGTGTCGGCCGAGAAGGTGGCCGCCCGCTTCGACCCCTTGGAGGACGAGGGCGGTCGCGCCGTGCGCCAGGGCGGTGTGCGCGTCGGGGAGGGTGCCGACTTGGACCACCAGGGGGTGTCCGGCCGCGCGGATCGTGTCGGCGGCCTCGGGCGGGAGGGGTCCGTAGGAGGTGACGAAGGCCGTGGGCGGGAGTTCGGGGAGCACGGCCCGGAGTTGGTCCAGGCAGCCTGTCGTCCCGATGACCTCGGGGATCACGTTGACGCCGAAGGGGCGGTCGGTGGCGGCGGCGACGGCACGGGTCAGGCGGGCGGCGCAGGCGGGCGGTTCCTTGTAGAGGGCCAGGGTGCCGCCGGCGCCGGCCCGGGAGACGGCGGCGCACAGTTCGGGGCCGGCGACGGCGCCCATGCCCGCCTGGAGCAGGGGCAGGCGCAGGCCCAGGCGGTCGGCCAGCCGGGTCACGAGCGGGCTCCGGCGCGTCGCACGGCGTGCAGGGCGGCGGTGAGGTCGCCGTCGTGGCGGTCGCCGAGGGCGTGCACCCAGCGTTCCAGGCCGAAGGCCACGCAGCCGGTGAAGGCCGGGCGGCCCGCGTGGCGGATGGCGCGGCGTTCGCCGAAGAAGTTGCGGTGGTTGTTGGTGGAGGCCACGGCGGTGCCGTCGGTGTGCAGGTACTCGTCCTTGACGGGGGCGAGCAGTTGCATGACGGTGCGTCGGCCGTCCTTCTCGAAGAAGGGGTCGGTGGCGGGTCTGCGCTCCAGGGGCAGGCCGAGGGCGGTGCCGAAGGCGGTGATCCGGTCGCGGTGTCGGTCGAGGTGGGCGCGGACGGTGTCGGCGGAGCCGACGCACACGATCTCCCGCATGGTGAAGCCCCAGAGCCGGCGCAGTCCGTCGTGCCGGTCCTCGTTGCGGAAGCACTGGGCGGCGGTGGTGATCAGGAGGGGGGTGTCGAGGTCGGTGTCGGAGAGGTCGAGGAAGCAGCCGTAGCAGGCGGCCGAGGGCAGCAGGTGGGTGGCGGGGGCCAGGTCCCCGGCGGGCAGCGCGTCCCCGGCGGGCGGCGCGTGCTCCCCTGGTGGCGTGTGCTCGTCGGGCGGGCCGGCGGCGTGGGCGGCGAGGCGGTCGGGGCGGATGCGGGTGACGGGGCTGCCCAGGTGGGGGAAGTTGCGGAAGTAGTCCAGGGTCCGCAGATCCTCGGCGCGCAGCAGGGGCGGGTAGCCGCGCCGGCGGGCCCCGGCCTCGGCGGCCCAGCGGGTGAACACCGCGTCCAGGGCCTCCTTGAGGAGCAGGGCGGGTTCGTCCAGGGTGGCCAGTCCGTCCCGGACCGACCAGGTCGCGCCCTCGGCCCGCGCGTCAGTGGTCGGCATCGAGGACCCCGATCCGGTGCAGGAAGCCGGTGGTCTTGTGCAGGACCTTGGCGTGGGCGGCGCGGCGCGCGGGGTGGGCCAGCAGCCGGCGGCGCAGGGCGTACCCCTCGGGCAGGCCCGCGTCCCGGTAGACGGCGGGGTTGTAGAAGGACTCGACGCTGCCGGTGAGGTAGCGGGTGAGGTAGTCGCCGAGTTCCCGTCGGGTGGCGGGGTCGGGGTGGGCGGCGCGGACCCGACGCCACAGCAGTTCCACGAGGCGGTGCCCGAAGGCGATGTGGCGGGACTCGTCCTGGTGGTGGAGCCGGTTGAGGTGCCGGATGGTGGGGTGCAGGCGGGTGTCGGCGGCGAGGTGGACGTTGTAGTGGTCCACGATCTGTTCGAAGGCCAGGACGCGGGCGAAGACGAGGAAGTTCTCGATGTCGCGGTCGCGGGGGGTGTCGGGCAGGCGCACGGCCTTGTCGGGGTAGATCTTGTCGGCGTAGCGCAGGCAGAAGGTGGCGAAGAACCACATGTGGTCGTTCTCCTCGCCGATGAAGTGGTGGAAGAACTCGGAGGGCAGCTCGAAGCCGGGGGTGTGGACGCGCCGGGTGACCTCGATGAGCAGTTCGCGGATGCCGTGCACGTTCAGGCTGTAGAAGTTGACGCTCTCCCAGCGGCTCAGTGCCCGGAGCTGTGCGGGGCTCAGCTCGTCCATGAGCTCGGTGCCGTGGACGGAGAGCAGTTCGGGGGACATCCACAGTCCGTCGGCGGGGATCGTCTCCGGCCAGTCGAAGGTGGTGAAGGGGTTGTAGTAGTCGGCGGTCGCCTTGTCGGAGAGCCGGTCCAGCAGGGTGCGGAACTCGGCGTCGTCGGGTGCGGGCGGGGTGGTCTGCGGGCGCACGGGCGTCACCTCCTCCATCGGATCCCGGACAGCAGGGCCCGGTGCAGTTCGGGGGTCGACGCGGCCACGCAGGACCTCTGGTTGGTCACGTCGAGGTCGGTCAGGACGGTGTCCCCCAGCGGCCGGCCGTGGCCGTCGGTGATGATCGCCCCGGCCCGCTCGGCGAGGAAGACGGCCGCCGCGATGTCGTACGGGAAGAGGTGCAGGACCCGTCCGTTGCCGGCCCGTTCGAACTCGGGCAGCAGGTCGGGGTCGTCGCGCAGCAGGCGGTTGCCGATGTCCACGTAGGCGTCGAGCTGCCCGGTGAGGATGCGGGAGATGGACCAGGTGGCGCTGTTGAACACGAAGACCCCGCCGGTGTTGGCGGAGGCGTCGACGAGGTGGCCGTACGCCTCGGTCATCAGGCGGGCCGGGTGCCCGTTGAACTCCAGGGACCAGAACATGCGCGTGAGGTCGGTGGTGTCGGTGAGCCGCGGCACGGGGTGGTCGTAGCCGTGGGCGGTGATGCCGGGCGTCGTGCTGTCCCCGTACAGGTAGGCGCCCGTGCCCAGTTCCATCAGCAGCGCGTGGTCCACGTCGGCGATGCGGGGGCGCGGCGTGAGGGGGGCGACGGCCACCGAGACGGTGGCCGACTCCAGGCCGGCCACGGCGGGGCGGGTGCCGTCGATGGGGTCGACCACCAGCAGGTGGCGCGGGTCCGTGCCGTGCCGGCGCAGGCCGCCGTCCTCGGAGTACACGGCCACCGGCAGGTCGTGGTCGGCGATGTACTTCCAGGTGGCCTCCTCGGCCGCGTCGTCGAGCCCGAACTGGGCGTCGCCGCCGGGCGAATGGCCCCGCACCTGCCGGCTTCCGGTGCGGTGCCGGCCGGCGAGGGCCGCCTCGCGGACGGCCGAGGCCAGCCCGATCACGTACTCCCGCAGGGGCCCGGTCACGCGGCGGCCTCGGCGGCGAAGAGGGCCTCCAGGCGGTCGCAGAGCAGATCGGCCTCGGCGCGGGTGAGGATCAGCGGCGGACGGATCTTGATCACGTTGCCCCGGCCGTAGCGGGAGGTGCGCAGGATCAGCCCGTGTTCCATGCCGCGTCGGGCCAGGGCCTGGGCGCGTTCGCTGTGCGGCCGTCCCCGCTCGTCGCCGATCTCGATGCCGATCATCAGGCCGAGGCCGCGCACGTCCACGACGGCGGGGTGGCGGGTGGCCAGGGCGCGCAGCCGTTCCATGACGTGGGCGCCCACCTCGCGGACGTTCTCCAGGAAGCCGGGGCGGGCGATCACGTCGAGGGTGGTGGCCGCGGCGGCGGCCGCGAGGACGTTGCCGCCGTAGGTGAAGGAGTGGTGGTCGGTGCCGAGCCCGGACATGCTCTCGTCGGCGACGATGGCGGCGACCTGGGCCCCGGAGCCGCCGAGGCCCTTGGCGGTGGTGAGGATGTCGGGTCGGACGCCGTAGTGCTCGGCGGCGAACATGCGGCCGATCCGGCCGATGCCGGTCTGGATCTCGTCGAAGATCAGGGCGATGCCGCGTTCGTCGCACAGGGCGCGCAGCGCGGGCAGGTAGCCGTCGGGCGGCACGATGTTGCCGCCGCTGCCGGAGATCGGCTCGACGACCACGCAGGCCACGCTGCCGGAACTGGCGTGGTCGAGGAAGTCGTTGATGCGCTCGACGCACAGCATGCCGCAGCTGTCCGGGCCCGCCTGCCGGTAGAAGCAGCGCAGGCAGTAGGGGTCGGGGACCTGGAGCACCCCGGGCATCAGGTGCGGGAAGGGGGCCTTGCGGAAGGACTCGCCCGACATCGTGGTCGTCATCATGGTCTGCCCGTGGTGGCTGCGGAACAGGGTGACGACGTCACGGCGGCCGGTGGCCAGTTGGGCCATCTTCACCGCGCCCTCGTTGGCGGTGGAGCCGCCCGACACCTTCAGGTGCACCTTGGTCAGGTTCGGCGGGGTCAGTTCGACCAGACGGCGCACGAGGTCGTTGACGGGCGCGGTCTGGAAGGTGGAGGTGGTGTGCACGAGCCGTTCGGCCTGGTCCCGCATGGCCTTGACCACCTCGGGGTGTCCGTAGCCGAGGCTCAGGTTGAAGGTGCCGGACGCGCAGTCGAGGTACTCGTTGCCGTCGGTGTCGTACAGGTGGACGCCCTCGCCGTGGTCCATCTCGTAGGCGCTGACGGGGTAGTACAGGTGGTTGCGGGCGTAATCCAGCGCTTCGGCGCGGACATCGCCCCGGGTGTCGCCGCGCACGGTGCCGCGGACGCCGTGACGTGCGTGCACGAGGTCGGCCATGTGACTCCTGTCGATTTCCGCCCGCGGGGCAGCGGCGGACGGCATGGGGGAATTCCTCCCGGGCGGTGGGACGGAATTGTCGCGCCCGGTGTTCCGGGACCTGAATTCACGCGTCCAGAATGAAGCCGAACACGGCCTCCCAGCCTTCGGGCGTCTGGCGCACGTCCATCAGGCATTCCGGCCGGAAGTATTTGTCGAGGTGGTTTCGGCGTTCGCCGGGGAAGTACAGCATCGTGGTCAGCACGGCGCCGCCGGGCGGTTGCACCTTCACGTGCACGTGCCGGGTCCGGCCCGGGTACAGGGCGGGCAGCACGGTCTCCAGCCGCCAGCGCCCCCGGTCGTCCGCGAACTGGTGCCCGCGCAGCGCGAACCCGTCGTCGTCGTAGACGCCACTGTCCCCGACCTGCCAGAAGTCGAGCAGGGTGCCGGCGATCGGCTTGCCCTCGGGGGTGTGCACGGTGCCGTGCAGCAGCAGCGGGACCCCGCCGTCCACGTCCTCGCGGAAGCTGCTCTTGAGCGGGGTGTCGGGCTTGTACCAGGGGCCTTCGCGCAGGGCGGGGGTGGGCGGCGTCCCGTTGCAGCGGACGGTCGGGGTGGGCGCCTTGGGGATGCTTTCCGGACTGTCGTGCAACACGGCGGAATTCTCCTTCGGTCAAAGGATTTTTCGCTCGACCCGGGCACACTAATCGACATTCGGCACGGTGAGAAGATCCCCGTGTCGGCCCTCTTTTTCCGGGCATTCGAAAACGGCCGGCGGAATTCGACGGTCCGCGCGGCGGCCCGGTCTTTCGGTCGGCGCGGTCAAGGGTGGTCGGTCAGGGGCGGGCGGTGGGGCGGTGCAGCACGGCGCGGGCCCGGGCGAAGCAGTCCGCGTCGGGCGGCGCGGTGAGGATGTCCGCGAGGGCGAAGAGGTCCAGGGTCCGGCTGATCCCCGACCAGTCGGCGGGCAGCCGGCCCTCACCCGCGCGGAAGCCCTCGACGACTCCGGCGCCGAACGCGGGCGGGTACTCGTGGGCGAAGCGCAGGAGGTTGCCCAGGTCGAAGAGCGGGGAGCCGCTGAACGCGAACTCCCAGTCCAGCACGGCCGCCACCTCCCAGTCCCCGGCCCGGCGCCGGACCAGGATGTTCTTCGGGTTGAAATCCCCGTGCACCAGGCCCCGTTCGCGCGCCACCGCGCCCAGCGCCCGCCCGCCCCGACCGGCCAGGGCCCGCAGTCGGGCCGCGTCCCCGGCGGTCAGCGGCCCGTCCGCCGGCGCCCCGGCCAGGCAGCGGTCCACGAAGCCCGCCAGGTCGGCCAGGGGCGGCGGGGCCTCGGCGACGGGCACCAGCGAGGGATCCGCGAACCCGCCCGGCCGGGCCAGCCGCACCCGTCCGATCCGGGCCAGGACCGCGCCCACCGCCCGCCCCAGGGACCGGGCCCCGGCCGGCGCCGGGCCGTCCCCGAGCACCCCGGTGAGCGGGACGCCCTCGACGTACCGGTAGAGCAGGGTGGGCCGGCCCGTGGCCCGGCCCTGCGGATCGGCCGCGACCACCGGGCCCACCGGCACCCCGCCGGCCGCCGCCCGGGCCAGCACCGCCACCTCCACCCCGCAGGTGTTGCGCGGGAAACGACTGCCGGAGGGCCGGTGCCGGCGCAGCACGTACCGTTCGGGCTCCGGCGCCCCGGGGTGTCGGGCGGTGAGCAGCACCATGTCGTTGGTGAACCCGCCGGGCAGCGGGTCCACCCCGCACAAGCGGGCCCCGGGCAGGGCGTGCCGGGCCAGCCAGGACCGGGTGGCCGCGTCCGGGTGGCCCGTCGGGTCAGGGCTCGTCATACCCGCCGACCTGCCCGTCCCCGGCCCGCGTCATGTCCCGGGTCCCCCCGATGGCCCCCTGCCCGGGGGCAGCCCGGCCTCTGCCGCCCGGGACGCGAGGACCAGCCCGCCGGCCGCTCCGGCCAGCCGGCCGAGTCGGGCCGGGACCACGAACTCCTCCGCCGCGTGCTCGGACAGCCCCGGATACCCGCCCAGCGCCGCGACCAGTTCGGCCCGCACGAGGGGGAAGAGACCGGGCAGGGCGGCGAGGCCACCGCCGATCACGATCCGTTGGGGCGCGGTCGTGTACACGATGTTGCGCAGACCGGCCGCCAGGTAGGCGGCCTCCCAGCGCAGCGCCCGGCGCAGGGTGTCCCCGGTGAGCTCCTCCGCCGGAGCGCCCCAGCGGGCGGCCATCGCCTCGCCGCCCGCCAGGCCCTCCCAGCAGTCCCCGTGGAAGGGGCAGGAGCCGGGAAAGGGGTCGTCGGGGATCCGGGGCACCGCGAGGTGGCCCATCTCGGTGTGGACCAGGCCGCTGACCACCTCGCCGCCGATCACCGCGCCCCCGCCGATGCCCGTGCCGACGGTGAGGTACACGTAGGTGTCCAGGCCCCGCGCGGCGCCCCAGCGGCCCTCGCCCAGGGCGGCGCCGTTCACGTCGGTGTCGATGCCCACGGGCACGCCGAGCGCGGCGGCGACGGGACCGGCGACGTCCACGCCGGACCAGCCGGGCTTCGGGGTGGCCGCGAGATGCCCGAACCGGACGTGTCCGGGGCGCAGTTCGAGGGGCCCGAAGGAAGCGATGCCGACGGCGTCCAGGGGCCCGAACTCGGCGGCGCCCTCCCGGAGGAACTCGATGGCCCGGTCCAGGGTGGGGCCCGGGGGCCCGGTGGGGAAGCGGACCTCGGCCTCGATCCGGTCGGGGGCCGCGCCGATCAGGCAGACGAATTTGGTCCCGCCCGACTCGATCGAGCCGAACCGTGCCCTTGAGGCCGCCGCCGGGCTCACGCGTGCACCGGCCAGCCGTCGGCGCCGAGCGGGACGGTCCGGGAGCGGATGACCACCTTGAGCGCGTCGTAGCGCGGTCGGCCCCCGGGGGCCGCGTCGGGCGAGGGCGGGCCGCCGAGCGCGGTGAACGCCTCGGCGAAGCCTTCGAGCGGGAACTCGTGGGTCACCAGCCGGCCGAGCACCGAGTCCGCGTCGTCCGTGTCCGATCCCGGGCCCGGGTTCCCGGGCGTGCCGGGTGGGCGCGCGGTGGAGAGTTCGGCCGCCAGGTCCACCGCGGCGGGGAAGACGTCGGCCCGGTAGTCCCCGGCGCCGATCACGCTGATGCCCCGGTTGGTGAGCCGCAGCGGGGCCAGGGGGACGGTGTAGGTGTCGTCGAAGCCCATGACCACCACCCGGCCGCCGTCGTCGATCAGCCGCAGCGCCGTGTCCAGGCCGGTGCCGGTGGTGTCGAAGACCACGGAGGGGCGGTCGCCGCCCGATGCCTTCACCACGGCCTCGGCCGTGTCGGTCCCGGACACGTCCACCACGTGCGCGAACCGCTCCCGGGCCCGGTCCAGTCGGTAGGCGTCCGGTTCGGCGATCGTGACCCGGCGGGCCTGGCGGCCGGCGACCAGGGCGGTCAGCATCCCGATCGGGCCCGCGCCGAGCACCACCACGGTGTCGTCGAAGGTGACGGACGCGGCCCGCACGTTGCTCAGCACGCAGGCGAGCGGCTCGATCAGCACCGCCTCGCGGAAGGACAGGCCCGCCGGAAGCCGTTCGATGAAACGTTCCGGCAGGGTGACGCTCTCCGCGTACGTGCCGTCCCGGTCCACCCCGACCTCCGTGCCGGTCTTGTGCCGGCAGAAGTTGGTGGCGCCCCGGCGGCAGGGCACGCACCAGCCGCAGTACAGCGTCGGGTTGACCACCACCCGGTCCCCGACGGAGACCGAACGCACCGCCGGCCCGGTCTCCCGGACCACCCCGACCGACTCGTGCCCGAGGATCACCCCCGGTCGCGCCGGAAACCGCCCCAGCAGGATCTTGCGGTCGGTGCCGCAGACCCCCGTTCCCACGACGTCCACGACGACGTCGTCACCGTTCACGAGCCGCGCGGCGGGCCTGTCCCTCAACTCGACGGAACCCGGGCCCAGATAGACGAGAGCACGCACGAGACCTCCCCATCGGTGTTCGCAGGGCGACGCTAACCCAATCGAACGAAATCCGACACGACGCCTGTGCGCCATTTCGCGCCATGTGTTCCCGGGGTCGCGGGGGTGCCCGCCGCGCTGCTCACGAGAGGGTCACCGGGGGGTGTCGGCGGCGTCGCCGGCGTCGGTGGGGAGTGGGGCGGGGCCTCGGCGTTCCAGGACGACGAGTTCGCCCACCTCCTCGTCCCGGGCCCGGCCCACCTCGGTGAAACCGGCCTTCGCGGCCACCCGGCGGGAGGCGGGGTTGTCCGCGGCGGCGGTGATCCGCACGCCCGCGACCCCGGGCCGGGCCAGACCCCACGCGGTGAGCAGTCCGGCGGCCTCCGTGGCCAGGCCGGCCCCCTCGAACTCCGGCCGGATCGCGTACCCCAGCACGAGGAACCCGTCCTCGTCGGGGTGCCCGCCGAAGCCCGCCGACCCGACGGCCTCGCCGCCGGCCCGGAGCACGCACAGCCAGGCCCAGAGCCCGAACTCGTCGGGGTGCGCGCGCAGTCGGTCCCGCATGAACGGCAGCGCGTCCTCCATGAGCGGCGGCGGCGCGGGAGGGTCGGGGAAGAGCGCGCCGGTCGCCCGGCGCAGCCCCTCCCCGTCCGCCGCCGCCCAGGCCGCCAGGGCCTCGGCGGACAGCGGTCGCAGCTCCAGGGTGTCCCCGACCAGGGGGTTCACGGTGTCCATGCCCCATGATCCCACCGGCCGGGAGCGCTGCGGTGGTGCTCCGGCGGCGGGTGCTACGGGGCCCAGGGGCGCAGGGCGTCCTTCATGGCATCGGTCATGGCGAGTTGGAGCAGCGGGCCGTAGGTGATCCGGCCCACGCCGAGGCGGCGGAAGCGGTCGAGGTCGTGCTTGACGGGGTGGGCGGTGGAGTTCACCGGGACGCCGAGGGCGCCGGTGACCGCCGTGAGCAGTTCGTCGTCGTCCTGGATGCGCACGGGGTAGACGCTGTCGGCGCCGGCCCGTTCCAGGGCCAGCAGTCGTTCGATGGCCTCGTCCAGGACGGCGGCGGCGTCCTGCGCGTGCGCGAAGAGGTCGGTGCGCCCGTTGATCCACACCGGGACCCCGGCGTCGTCGGCGGCGGCGCGCAGGCCCGCGACGTAGTCGGCGTGTTCCCGCGTGTCGCGCAGGCGTCCGCCCTCCGAGTGGACGGTGTCCTCGATGTTGAGGCCGGCGCCGCCGACCTCGACGAGCCCGGCGATCAGGTCGGCGGGCCGCTGCCCGTAGCCCGCCTCCAGGTCCACGGAGACGGGCACGTCGACCGCCGCGATGATGGGCCGGACGGCGGCGAGCACCTCCTCGAAGGTCTGTCCTTCCTGGTCACGCGCCCCCCGGGACTCGGCCAGGGGGTGGCTGCCGATGGTCAGCGCGGGGAAGCCCGCCCCGGCGGCCGTGCGCGCCGACCAGACGTCCCAGACGGTCGGCAGCACGAGGGGCTTGTGGTCGGCGTGCAGCTTCTTGAGGCGCTGCGCGCGCGCTGCGGTGGTGTGGAGGTCCATGCCCGGGACGCTACCCCCGGACGGGCGCGAACGGGGTGCCGACGGGCGGGGCGGGGCCGGTTCGAAGACCCGCCCCGCCCCTCCCCCGGTCACCCTCCCCCGGTCACCGCCGCCCGCGCGGATCGGGGCCCGGTGTCAGGACACCCAGGGCTTCCACACGTCCTCGTGCCGCTCCGCCCAGGTCCGGGCGGCGGCCTCGGGGGTGAGCTTCTCGTCGGCGATCAGCAGGGCCACCTCGTTCTGGTCGCGTTCGGTCCACCGGAACCGCTTCAGGAACGCGGCGGCCTCGCCGCCGTCCTTCGCGAACCGCGCGTTGAGGTACTTCTTCAGCGGGGTCCGGGGGTAGCCGCACGCCACCTTCTCCGGGTCGGCGTCGCAGCCCTCCGTGTGCGGGGGCAGTCTCACCTCCGTCATGGGGACCCGCTCGAACAGCCATTGCGGGGTGTACCAGTAGGTGAGGAAGGGTTTGCGGTCCTTGGCGAAGCGTTGGATCTGGGTGATCTGCGCGGCCTCGGACCCGGCGAACACCACCTCCAGGTCCAGGTCCAGGTTCTTCACGAGGGCCTTGTCGTTGGTGACGTACGAGGGGCTGCCGTCGAGGAGTTGGCCCTTGCCCCGGCTCTCGGGGGTGCGCATTTTTTTTTTTTTTTTTTTTTTTTTTTTTTTTTTTTTTTTTTTTTTTTTTTTTTTTTTTTTTTTTTTTTTTTTTTTTTTTTTTTTTTTTTTTTTTTTTTTTTTTTTTTTTTTTTTTTTTTTTTTTTTTTTTTTTTTTTTTTTTTTTTTGCAGGTCGGCGTACCGGTCGAGGTTGCGCCAGTCCGTCACGTCGGGGTGTTCCTTCGCGAACCAGGTCGGCACCCACCAGCCGATGTGGCCGGTCGGGCCGAGTTCGCCCGCGTCGACGACCGTCCCCTTCTCCTCTACGTACCGTTTCTCCTGCTCGGGGTGGCCCCAGTCCTCCATGATCGCGTCCACTCGGCCCTGGGAGAGGGCGTCCCAGGCCGGCACCTCGTCCACCTGCACGGTGTCCACGCGGTAACCGAGTTCGTGTTCCAGCAGGTAGCCGGCCACGGCCGTGTTGGCCTGGGCACCAATCCACGACTGCACCGACAGCGTGACCGACTTCGCGCCGGCGGCCGCCGCGTACGGCGAGGACTGCCGGCTCATGTCGGCGGCCCCGCAGCCGGTGGCCAGGAGCAGTGTTCCGACGGCGGCGAGGGCCGTCATCCGTGCGCGCTTCACGCCGTGACCTCCTTCGGACGGCTGACCCGGTCGAGGAACACGCCCAGGCAGACGATGGCGACGCCCGCGACCAGGCCGGTGGCGAGGTCGCCGCGGGCGAGGCCGAAGACCACGTCGTAGCCGAGGGCCCCGCCGCCGACCAGGCCGCCGACGACCACGACCGACAGGACCAGGACCATCGCCTGGTTCACCGCCAGCAGCAGCGCCGGGCGGGCCAACGGCACGCGCACCTGGCGCAGTTGACGGCCCCGGCTCGCGCCGAGGGAGCGGGCGGCCTCCACGACGCCCGGGTCCACCTCGCGCAGGCCCTGGGCGACGATCCGGATCACGGCGGGCAGGGCGTACACCACGGCGGCGACGGCGGCCGGGGCCCGGCCCACCCCGAACAGGGCGACCACGGGGATCAGGTACACGAACTGCGGGAGCGTCTGGCACAGGTCCAGCAGGGGCCGCAGCAGGCGTTCGGCGCGGGCGCTGCGCGAGACGGCCACGCCGACGCCGAAGCCGAGTCCGAGGGTGACGACGAGGGCCGCCAGCACCTGGGAGAGGGTGTCCAGGGCCGGGTCCCACACGCCGAGCACCCCGACGAGGGCCAGGGAGACGACGGCGGTGGTCGCGGCCCGCCAGGTGCCGGCCAGGAGGGCCGGGGCGGCGGCCACGAGGAGCACGCACCACCAGGGCAGTCCCTGGAGGGCGCCGCGCAGCGGGTCCAGGACCAGTCCGGTGAAACCGGCGGCCCAGTCGGCGGTGCCGCCGACCACGGGCAGGCCGCTGTGCACCCGGTCGGTGAACCCGTCCACGAGCCGGTTGACGGGCCCGGCCACGGGCACCGTCCACGCCCGCGGCCAGCCGACCGTGCCCAGCAGCCGGCCGAGGACGGCGACGGCGACGGCCGCGAGCAGCGTCAGCAGCCGTCCGTACCAGCCGCAGAACACCTGCCACAGGAAGGGCCGGGTGCCGGTGTCGGCGGGGCCGGTGCCGAGGCGTTCGCCCGCGGCCCGGGCCACCCGGTCCAGGACGACGGCCAGCAGCACGATGGGCACGCCCGCGGCCAGCGCGGCGCCCACGTCCACGGCGGCCAGCGCCTGGTAGACCCGGTCACCGAGGCCGCCGGCGCCGATCACGGAGGCGATCACGGCCATCGACAGGGCCGTCATGACGGTCTGGTTCACGCCGAGCAGCAGTTGCGGGCGGGCCAGGGGCAGCCGGGCGGTCAGCAGCCGTTGCCGCGCGTTCGCGCCGAGGGAGGCACTGGCCTCCAGCACCCCCGGGTCGGCGCCGCGCAGTCCGAGGGCCGTGAAACGGGCCATCGGCGGGGCCGCGTACACGACGGTGGCCAGCACGGCGGCCGGCACCCCGATCCCGAAGACGAGGACCATCGGCAGCAGGTACGCGAAGGCGGGCAGCACCTGCATGGTCTGGAGCACGGGCGACAGCAGCCGGTCCACGCGCGGGGACAGGCCCGCCGCGAGCCCCAGCAGGCCGCCGAGGAGCACCGACGCGGCGACGGCGACGATCATCAGCGACAGCGTCTGGAGGGTCGGCACCCACATGCCGAGCACCCCGCACGCGGCGAGCGCGGCCAGGGACACCAGCGCGGTGCGGGCGCCGGCCAGGCGCCAGGCGAACAGCCCGGTGAAGGCGAGCACCCCGGTCCAGCCGCCGGCCAGGAGCAGCAGGTAGACGGCGCGGACGGCGAGCACGATCGCGTTGCTCACGTGCCCGAGCCCGTACAGGAACACGGGGTGGGTGTCGCGGTGGTCCACGATCCAGTCGCCGAACGCGGTCAGCGGGCCGGTCGCGTCCACGGTGAGGGCGCCGGGCCACGCCTCGGCGGCCGGGAGCCACAGGCCCAGGCCGCCGAGGACGAGCGCGGCGAGGGCCAGGGGCAGGGCACGTCGGCGCAGCGCGCGCCCGGGCCCGCCGGCGGAGGCGGGGCGCGCGGCGTGCGCGGCGGCGCGGGGCCCGGCGTGGTCCCCGGTGTCGCCCGTGTGCGGCGTATCGGGCGCGGTGGGGCCCGGCGGGGCCGCGGGGCGGGCGAGGCCGCCGTCGGGGGCGGTCCGGGTCGGCGGGAGTTCCCGCTCGTCCTCGTGCCCGGCCGGGACGGTGCGGGGACGCGCGGCGCCGCTCACGCGGCCCACCCCCCGCCGGTGCGCCCGGGGTCGACCCCGGCGACGACGGCGAGCAGGCCCGCCTCGTCCACGATGCCCAGGCACCGGCCCCGGTCCACGACCCGGACGGGTTCCCCGCCGCGCGCGACGGCCTCGATGGCCTCGGCCACCGTGGCCGTGGGCGCCAGGGCCGCGCCCCGGTCGGCCTCGCCGGGTGCGGCGGGCCGCATGGCGGTGCGCACGGTGAGGACCCGTTCGCGGGGCACGTCGCGCACGAAGTCCCGCACGTAGTCGTCGGCGGGCGTCGAGACGATCTCCTCGGGGGTGCCGAGCTGCACGATCCGCCCGTCGCGCATGAGGGCGATCCGGTCGCCGAGCCGCAGGGCCTCGGACAGGTCGTGGGTGATGAACACCATCGTGCGCCGTTCCTCGTGGCGCAGCCGTTCGACCTCCTCCTGCATCTCGCGGCGGATCAGCGGGTCCAGGGCGCTGAACGGCTCGTCGAAGAGGAGGACCTCCGGGTCGCAGGCCAGGGCGCGGGCGAGGCCGACGCGCTGCTGCTGGCCGCCGGAGAGCTGTCGGGGCCGGCGCTCGCCGAGCCCGTCGAGGCCGACCTTGGCGAGGAGTTCGGCGGCCTTGGCGCGGCGTTCGGCGCGGCCCAGGCCCTGGATCTCCAGGCCGTAGGCGATGTTGTCGAGGACGCTGCGGTGGGGCAGCAGGCCGAAGTGCTGGAAGACCATGGCGACACGGTGCCGGCGCAGGTCGCGCAGGCGGGTGCGGTCCATGGCCAGGACGTCCTCGCCGTCGACGGACAGGGCGCCGGCGGTGGGTTCGATCAGCCGGGTGAGGCAGCGCACGAGGGTGGACTTGCCGGAGCCGGACAGGCCCATGACCACGAACACCTCGCCGGGGCGCACGTCGAAGCTGACGCCGCGCACGGCGGCGGTGCAGCCGGTGCGGGCGCGCAGCGCGGCGGGGTCGAGGTCGGCGTCGGGGGAGCCGGGGACGGCGGCGGCGCGGGCGTCGGGGCCGAAGACCTTCCACAGGTCGCGGACGGCGAACACGGGCGCGACGGCGTCGGCGTCGCGCGTGTCGGTGTCGGTGGGGCCGCCGGTGCCGGGTCGGGGGGTGTGGAGGTTCATCGGGCACCGCCCTCCGTCGTGACCGCGACCCGGTCGGCGGCCCCGGGGCGGTCGTCGGCGTCGTGCGCCGCGTCGGCGCGCAGCAGGTCGGCGGCCTTCTCGCCGAGCATGAGCACGCCGATCATCGGGTTGACGGCCGGGATGGTCGGGAAGACGGAGGCGTCGGCGATCCGCAGGCCGCGCAGTCCGCGGACCCGCAGGTCGGGGGCGACCACGGCGTCCGGGTCCGCGGCGGCGCCCATCCGGCAGGTGCCGGCGGGGTGGTAGACGGTGTGGGCCACGGAGCGGGCGTAGGCGCTGAGTTCCTCGTCGCCGGTGATCTCGGGGCCGGGGCAGACCTCGCGGCGGAGCCAGGAGGCGAGGGGTTCGGTGGCGGCCATCTCGCGGGCGAGGCGGATGCCGTCCACGAGGGTGCGGGCGTCGTGGTCCTCCTCGTCGGTGAAGTAGCGGAAGTCCAGGGCGGGTTTGACGGCGGGGTCGGCGCTGGTGAGGTAGAGCCGGCCGCGGCTGCGGGGCTTGGGGACGTTGGGGGTCATCGAGACCCCGTGGGCGGGGCGTTCCCAGCCGAGGCGTTCGGGGTTGTCGGTGAACGGCACCTGGTAGAAGTGGAACATCAGGTCGGGGCCCGGGGAGGCGGGGTCGCGGCGCACGAAGAGGCCGGCGTCGCTGTCCATGGCCGAGTTCTCGGGTATCGGCCCGTCGGTCTCCCAGACGATCACGGACTCGGGGTGGTCGAGGAGGTTCTCGCCGACTCCCGGCAGGTCGTGGACGACGGGGATGCCGAGGTCGGACAGTTGCTCGCGGGGGCCTATCCCGGAGTGCAGCAGCAGGCGCGGGGAGTCCACGGCGCCGGCGCAGACGACGACCTCGCGGCGCGCGGACAGCAGGTGTTCGGCTCCGTCGGCCGTGCGGACCCGCACGCCGACGGCGCGGTCGCCGTCGAGGACCAGCCGGTGGGCCCAGGTCTCCAGCAGCACGGTCAGGTTGGGGCGGCCGGCGGTGCCGGGGCCGGCCAGGATCGGGTGCAGGTAGGCCACGGAGGCGGAGGAGCGCTTGTTGGTCTCGGGGTGGTAGGCGAGGTCGAAGAAGCCGACGCCCTCGTGGAAGGGGGCGGCGTTGAAGCCGTCCACGACGGGCACGCCGAGGGCGGTGTGGGCGGTGGTGACGAAGTCGCGGGCGATCGCGTTGCGGTCGGCCTCGGCGACGGGCACCACGTGGTTGAGCAGCCGGTCGTAGTAGGGGTCCATGGCGGCGGCGTGCCAGCCCTCGGCGCCGTGCGCGGCCCATTCGTCCCAGTCGGAGGGCAGGGGCTTGAAGGAGATCAGGGTGTTGTGGCTGGAGCAGCCGCCGAGGACCCGGGCGCGGCTGTGCCGGATGTGGGAGTTGCCGCGCGGTTGTTCGGTGGTGGGGTAGTCGTAGTCGAGTTCGCCGCCGAGCAGGCCCATCCAGCGGCGCAGGGTGAGCACCTCGGGGCGGTCGACGTCGCTGGGGCCGCCCTCGACGAGGGCGACGGTGACGTCGGGGTCCTCGGTGAGGCGGGCGGCGATCACGGAGCCGGCGGTGCCGCCGCCGACGATCACGTAGTCGTACACCGGGTCGGGGCCGGGGGCGGTCGTGGGGGCGGACACGGGGGTGGCAGGAGTGTCGGTCATCGGGCCGTGGCTCTTCTCGGGAGTCGACGGCGTCGCGCGGGGCGCGCGCCGTCGCGGGCGGAAGGGGGGCGGGGGGCGCGGGTTCGGGCGCGGGGTCAGCCGGCGAACCAGCGGGTGGGGCGGGGGGCCAGGTTCTGGTACACGTGCTTGGTCTCGCGGTACTCGGCCAGCCCGGCGGGGCCCAGTTCGCGGCCGGTGCCGGACTTGCCGTAGCCGCCCCATTCGGCCTGCGGGAGGTAGGGGTGGAAGTCGTTGATCCACACGGTGCCGTGGCGCAGCCGGCGGGCCATCCGTCGGGCCCGGCCGGGGTCGGCGGTCCACACGCCGGCGGCGAGTCCGTACTCGGTGTCGTTGCCCAGGGCCAGGGCCTCCTCCTCGGTGCGGAAGGTCTCCACGGTGAGGACGGGCCCGAACACCTCCTCGCGCACCACGCGCATCTCGCGCGTGCAGCCGTCGAGGACGGTGGGGCGGTGGAAGAAGCCGTCGGCGAGGGCGGGGTCCTCGGGGCGGCCGCCGCCGGCGCGGAGTTCGGCGCCCTCGGCGAGGGCGGAGGCCACGTACGCCTCGGTCCGTTCGCGTTGGGCGGCGCTGACCAGCGGGCCGACCTCGACGCCGGGGTCGGTGCCGCGTCCGAGGCGGATCAGGTCGGCGCGACGGGCGAGTTCGGCCACGAACTCCTCGCGCACGTCCTCCTCGACGATCAGGCGGGAGCCGGCCGAGCAGACCTGGCCGCTGTGCAGGAACGCGGCGTTGAGGGCCTGGTCGACGGCGGTGTCGAAGCCGTGCTCGGTGGCGAGGGCGTCGGCGAAGACGATGTTGGGGTTCTTGCCGCCGAGTTCGAGGGCCACCTTCTTGACGGTGTCGGCGGCGGCGTGCGCGACCTTGACCCCGCTGCTCAGGCCGCCGGTGAAGGACACGAGGTCCACGTCGGGGTGTTCGGCGAGGCGTGCGCCGACCGGGTCGCCGGCCCCGGTGACGAGGTTCGCGACCCCGGCGGGCAGGCCGGCCTCCACGAGCAGGTCGATCAGGGCCACGGTGGACAGCGGGGTCAGCTCGCTGGGCTTGAGGACGAAGGTGTTGCCGGCGGCCAGCGCCGGCGCGACCTTCCAACTCGCTTGCAGCAGCGGGTAGTTCCAGGGGGCGATGAGGGCGCACACGCCGATCGGCTCGTGCACGACGACGCTGTGCACCTCGGGGTCCCCGGCGTCCACCACCCGGCCCGCGACCCCGTCGGAGACCAGGCCCGCGAAGTGCTCGAAGGCGGCGGCGACGCAGTCCACGTCGATCCGGGCCTCTTCCAGGGTCTTGCCGGTGTCGCGGCTCTCCAGCAGCGCGACCGTCTCGCGGTCGCGTCGCAGCAGGTCGGCGACGCGGCGCAGCAGCGCGGCGCGTTCCCCGACGGGGGTGTCGGGCCAGGGGCCCCGGTCGAACGCGGCGCGGGCGGCGGCGACCGCGGCGTCCGCGTCCTCGGCCCCGCCCTCGGCGACCCGTGCGAGCACGCTCGCGTCCGCCGGGTCGAGGATCTCCCTCCCGGCCCCGGACCCGGCCGACCGCCAGGTTCCGTCGATGTGGATGGTCCGCTGTGCTGACACGGCGCGCTGTACCTCCGGGTTCGCGGCACCGCGACGGTCCGCGGTGCCTCTGACACGGCAGCGCGGATGCCCTGGCCCCCACACCTCATGCCCCGGAGGTCACGGGAAGTGACCGGAGTCACTGCGCGTGTCGGTCAGGAGGGTTCGATGATCACGATGGGGATCTCGCGGTCGGTCTTGGCCTGGTACTCGTCGTAGGCGGGCCAGTGGCCGACCATCACCGGCCACAGCGCGGCCCGTTCCGCGGCGGACGCGGTGCGCGCCGTGCCCTGGAGGACCTCGGGGCCGACCTGGATCCGCACGCGGGGGTCCGCCGTCAGGTTCCGGTACCACAGGGGGGCCTCGTCGGCCCCGCCCTTGGAGGCGACCACGAGGTAACGCCCCTGGTCCTCGCCGTAGATGAGCGGGGTGCGCACGGCGTGGCCGGAGACGCGTCCGACGGTGGTGAGCAGGAGGGTCTGGGTGTCGTTCCAGAACTGTCCCTCGGCGCCGTTCGTCCCGGCGTACTGCTTGACGTGGTCCGCCTGCCAGGTTCCGGGGGCGGGGTCCTTGGGGTGGTCCCAATCGATGTCGGTCACGCGTTCATCCCTGCCTTCGTCTGCAACGGTCGGACCATCGGGCAACGAGCGTCCACAGCATGCCGGCGCGGCCCGTCTCCCGCACGGTCGGCGCGCCCGGTCGATCTCGGGCGCTCGACAGCGACCGAAGCGACTCGGGCCGGGACACGGGCCCGCGCCGGGGGGAGGTCCGTTCGGGGTGGGCGCCGCAGCCGGGCGGGTGATGTGCGCGGGACGCGCGTGATTTCGGTGATCCGTTCGGACGCCCCTGTTGTGTGCTGGGGCCGGCCGGCGTCGGGGAACCCGCCGACGCCTCGGATCATCGACCCCTGCCCGGGAGTTCTCGTGCCCCACGTGTTCCGTCACGTCGCCCTCGCCGGCGTGCTCGCCGCGACCGCCCTGCCCTCGGCCGCCGTCGCCGACACCCCCCGCCCGCCGGAGCCCGCCGCGCGGCAGGTCGTGCTCGCCCACGGGCAGCTGAAGTTGCGGGCGGCCGACTTCGCCGCCCACTGCCTCCCCGGCACCCGTCGCGCCTCCGCCCTGCGGCTGCCGTTGGCGATGGAACTGCGGCGGACCGAGGGGGAACCCCGCGTCCACGGCACCTCGCTGACCGTGACCGGCGAGGTGGCCCCGGCCGTCGGCGCCCGACCCGGCACCCTGACCTGGGTGGGGCGGGTCGCGGACGTGCCCGGCTCCTCCTCCCACCTGACCGTCGAGGGCGCGTGCACCCCGGACCCGGCCGACGACGAGGTGCGGGGCTTCGTGCTGACCCCGGGCCACAAGTACCTCATCGGCACCGACGCCGAGGACCGCGCCCGCACCGGGGTCGTCGACGTGGACCCGGACGCCGTTCCCGCTCCCGCGCCGGCCCCGCTGGACCTGCCCCGGGTCATCCCGCCGCTGCCGGACCGTCCGCGTTCGGTGCCGCCCGTCGCGAAGCCCGGCGCCCGGGCCGTGATCGACGTGGCCGTGGGCTACACCCGGGGCGCGCTGCGCGGGCTGGCGACCGGCGAGGGCTCGGGCACCCCGAGCCGGTACTGGCGGCCGCGCCGAGTGGAGGACGAGATCCGCACCACCGTGGACCGGATGAACGAGGCGCTGGCCGTCAGCGGGGTCAACGCCGAGGTGCGGCTCGTGCGCACCTTCGCCGTCCCCGCCTCCGCCGGCGTCGAGGACGCGGGGGCCGTCCTGGAGCAGATGGACCGGGGCACCGGCACCATCGGCCGGCTGGCCCGCCGGGTCCGCGAGGAGTCCGGGGCGGACCTGGTGTCGGTGTGGACCAACGTCACGAAGGGCTCGGGCACCTACACGGCGGGCCAGGGCGACCTGCCGACCAACCCCGACGGCTCCTTCCGCGCCCCGGCCGCCCGGGACACCGAGCAGTCCGCGTTCAGCAGCATCGACGTGTTCGCGGCGATCGACGGCGAACCGGGCTTCGCCCACGAACTGGGCCACAACCTCGGCCTCATGCACGACGAGCGGACCATGCGGGACCAGTTGGAGGAGGTGGCCCGCGAGAACGGCATGTCGGTGGAGGAACTGCGCGAGCGCCTCAACATCCCGCCGCTCCCCGGCGGTCAGGGCTACATCACCCCCGACGCGAGGTTCTTCACCACCATGGCCTACAAGATCACCTGTGAGCCGTACGCGGAGCGGATCGGCGCGCCCGAGCCCACCTGCCAGTACACCAACACCTATTCCAACCCCCGGTTGACGGCCGACGGCACCGCCCTGGGCGAGGAGGGCTCCGCCGACGCCGCCCACGCGCTCGACCTGACGGTCGGCGAGGTCTCCGCCTACCGGGCCTCCCGCACCTGACCCGAGACCCCGCACCGCCCGCCCGCCCGCCGGTTCCGTGAACATCCGGTCGGGCCCGACGGCGGGCGCCGGCAGGGTGAGGGCATGACCGCCGCCGGCGTTCACGACCTCCTCCGGGAACTCCACGCCTCGCTCACCCTGCGCAGGCGCCCGGAGGACGTCGCCGATCTCGTCCGGAGGACGCACCGGGCCCTGGGGACCCGACTCGACGAGGCCGGCGAGGCGGCCCTCGACAAGGCCGTCGAGCACGCGCCGAACACCGTGTGGCACGGGTACCCCTCGATGTGCGAGGACTTCCCCCGACCCATCGGCGCCCAGCGCTCCGCGGTGGAGCGCCCGGCTCTGATCCCGGGTGGACGCAGGTTCGGATCCTGCCCTCGTCGCCGCGCCCACACCCCTCGGGACCCCTGTCGTCACGGCCGGGGGCGCGGGTGTTCGGGGTTCGCGTGGGCCGGCAGGCCGCGCAGCAGGGTGTCGAGGTAGAGGTCGAACCGCGGCCCCTCGGCGTCCGGGGCGCCCTCCTCGGCGGTGGCCGCTCCCAGCCACCGCACCACGCCGAAGCCGAAGACCTCCCAACTGCGCGCCGCCTCCTGCTCGTCGGCCCCCGCGGCGCGGAAGGCCGCGAGGGCCGCGTCGCGCAGGCGGCCGAAGGACTCGGGGTGGTGCCGGTGCGGGCGGGCTACGTGCGCGGCGTATCCGGGCACGGCCAGGAACTCGTCGTGCATGGCCCAGGCCAGTGCGGCCAGCCACCCGCGCCAGTCGCCGGCCGTCGCCTCCCGCGCCGGCAGGACGCGTTCCACCATGACCTCGCTGACCAGGTCGAGCACGCCGTCGCGATCGGGCACCCAGCGGTAGAGCGAGGAGTGGGAGACGCCGAGCCGGGAGGCCAACTCCCGCATGGTCAGGGTGTCCACGCCCCCTTGGAGCGCGGCTTCGACGATGCGTTCCCGGCTGAGTCGCGGCGGCCTGCCCGGCCCGCTCCGTGTCGTGTTCATCGTCCTCGTCCCGATCTCGGCCCCTTATTTAGTGACCACTGGTCTCTTATTCTGTCAGACTGCGGCCATGAGCACCGAGAACACACACGGGGCACGGACCCCGCACGAGATCGACGCCTCCGGGCTGCCCATGCCCCGGGCCCAGGACCTGATCCTGCGGGAGCTGCGCACCCTGACGGACCGGGCCGAGCCCTTCACCGCCGTCCTCTTCCTCCCCGCGCCGCCCGAGCGCCCGGACCGGCCCGAGCACCCGGACCGGCCCGAGCCCGTCACGACGGCGGGTGACCGGGTGCGCGCCCTGAAGGCGCTGCGGCCCGCGCTCACGGCCCACTGCCGAGGACTCGCGTTCGTGGCGCCCGCCGACATCTCGCCGGAGCGCGCGCGGGGCGTGCACAGCGGCGAGAACCTGTGGGGCTGCCCGACCTCCGCCGGCCAGGACCCGACGGCCGCCCGGGCGTGGGCCGTTGCCCGCGCGCGGGGCGAACGCGACGCGCCGGGGACCACCGGCGCGTGAGCCCCCGCCGCGCGTCCCGCGTACGCTCCGGGTCCGGCGCCGGTCCGCCGGGCCGCGCGGTGCCTGAGGCCGGACTCTCCGGGTAGGAGGGGGTGGGGGTTCGTGTGCAAAGGTGAGCGGCGTGGAGCATGTGGATGAGGGCGATGTCCGCGGGGCCCTGTTCGACGGGGCGCCGGCGTTGTCCGTCGCGTTCGAGGGCGGCGAGGACATCGCGCGCGCCCGTGACCTGGCACGGGGCTTCCTGCGGGAGGTGCGCGCGGAGCGGGGGGCGACGGTGTCGGAGGAGGTGGTCGACACGGTCGAGCTGGTGGTCAGCGAGCTGGTCACCAACGCCCGCAAGTACGCCCCGGGCCCGTACCTGTTGTCGTTGGAGCTCGGGGACCGCGCCGTCGAGGTGACGGTGTGGGACAGCGAGCCCGCCCTGCCGACCCTGGTGGAGGCCGATCCGCTGCGAGTGGGCCGGCACGGGCTGGAGATCATCCGGGCCGTGTGCCGGAGCCTGGAGATGCGTCGCGTGCCGGTGGGCAAGCGGATCAGGGCCGTCGTGGCCTCCTTCGACGCCCCCGACGGCACCGATGGCACCGAGGACCGCACCCGGACGACGGCCGGCTGATCCCCTGCGCGACGCTCAGCCCGCGAGGGCGGGCGCGGCGGCCAGGCCCTCCTTGACCCGCCGGGTGAGGTCGTCGGCGAGGACCTCAGGGCGCCCTTCGGCCACCCCGCGCAAGGCCAGCTCGGCGACCTCGGCGGGGTCGCTCTTCTGGTCGGCGGGGACGTGCGCGGCCATGTCGGTGTCCATGTAGCCGACGTGCAGGGCGGTGACGGCGATCCCCCGGGGCGCGAGTTCCTCACGGATGGCGTTGGTGAGCGCCCACGCGGCGGCCTTGGAGGCCGCGTAGGAGCCTAGGGGCGCGGGGTGCGCCCAGGAGAGCACGGAGAGGACGTTGAGCACGGCGCCGCCGCCGTTGGCCTCGATGACGGGGGCGAAGGCGCGGGTCAGGGCGAGCGGTCCGAAGAAGTTCACTTCCGTCTCGGCGCGGATCGCGGCGAGGTCCCCGTCGAGCAGGCCGGCGCCGTTGGACAGGCCGGCGTTGTTGATCAGCAGGGTCGTGTCGGGCGCGATGCGGGCCGCCTCGGCGACGGAGGCGGGGTCGGTCACGTCGAGGGGCACGGCGATGGCGCCCGGCAGGTCCACCGTCTCGGGCCGTCGGGCCGCCGCGTAGACCTTGGCGCCCCGTTCGAGCAGGCCCAGCGCGAGGTGCCGGCCGAGTCCTCGGTTGGCTCCGGTGATCAGGGCGACCGCGTTGTGGAGTTCCACTGTTCCTCCCGAATAGATGATGGACATCATCAAACATCGGCGTCAGGATAGATGTCAAGCATCATTCAAAACGGAGGTGGACGATGGGGCGCGTATCGCAGGCGCAGGCCCGGGAGAACCGGCGGCGCGTCGTGGAGACGGCCTCGCACCTGTTCCGGGAGCGGGGGGTCGAGGTCAGCGTGGCCGAGCTCATGCACGCGGCCGGGCTGACCCACGGCGGCTTCTACCGGCAGTTCGCCTCCAAGGAGTCCCTGGTCGAGGAGGCCCTGGCGCACGCCCTGGCCGAACGCGCCCGGGAGTACGAGGCCGCCCCCGGGCCCGGCGCCCCCGAGCCCGGCGTCCCCGACCCGAACGCCGAGGATCCGGCAGCCGCGCGACGGGCGCTCATCGACGCCTACCTCTCCCCCGAGCACCGGGACGGCGCGGCCGACGGCTGCCCGCTCGCCGCGTTCGCCGGCGACATGGCGCGCACCGGCGACGAGGCGGCCCGCGCGACCTACACCCGGGGCGTCGACTCCTACGCCCGTCACCTCGACGACCCGGACCACGACGGCCTCGCCCGCCTCAGCACCATGCTCGGCGCCGTGCTCCTGGCCCGGGCCACGCGCGGCACACCGCTCTCCGACGAGATCCTCCACGCCGCGCACACCGCGCTGACGGCCCCCCGCGACTGAGCCGGCGCCCGACCCGCACGCGGCTCACGGCGCGTCGGGGGCCTCGTGCTCCTCGGCGCCCGGGTCTCCCGTGTCGGTCGGCAGCCGGAGGGTGGCCAGCGCCCCTCCGTCGGGGGCGTTGGCGAAGCGGAGCTCGGCGCCGATCACGCGGGCCTGGGCCAAGGCGATGGTGAGGCCGAGGCCGTGACCGGTGCCGCGTTCCGGTGCGCCGGTGCGAAAGCGGCGGGGGCCGTGGGCCAGGAGGTCCGCCGGGTAGCCGGGTCCGTGGTCGCGGACGGTCACGGTGGCGCCGGCGACGTGGATCTCGACGGGCGGCCGGCCGTGGCGCCGGGCGTTGGCGATGAGGTTGGCGAGGATCCGTTCCAGGCGCCGGGGGTCGGTGGTCGGTTCGGCGGGGTCGGTGTGCGTCACGGTGACGCCGTGCTCGGGGTCGAGACGGTCGACGGTGTCGGTGACGAGCCGGTGCAGGAGGACCGGGTGCCGGCGGGCCCGTTCGGCGCCGGAGTCGAGGCGGGAGATCTCCAGCAGGTCCTCGACGAGGTCGCGCAGGTCGCGGATGCCGCGTCGCAGCAGGTCCTCGGTGCGTCCGGGGCCGAGGAGGTCGGCGGCGGAGAGCAGGCCGGTGACGGGGGTGCGCAGTTCGTGGGCGACGTCGGCGGTGAAGCGGCGTTCGTCGCGCAGTCGTTCCACGAGGGCGTCGGCCATGGTGTCGACGGCGCCGGCGATGCCGGCGACCTCGTCGCGGCCCCGGACGGGTCCGGTGCGGGCGGCGAGGTCACCGGCGGTGAGCCGGTCGGCGGTGGCCGAGACCCGGCGCAGTCGGCGGGCCAGGAGCCCGGCGGCCAGGGCGCACAGCGGCAGCACGACGGCGAGCACGAGGAGGGAGACGGCGACCATGTTGCGGTCCAGGGAGACCAGGGCCCGGTAGTCGGGGTTCATGAGGCCCTTGGCGGTCAGCACGCGACCGTCCACGGCGCGGGCCGCCCACATCCAGGGGCCGAGGTCGTCGGAGGCGCCGCGTCCGTCGTAGGCGGTGACGGTGCCGTCGGCGGCCAGCGCGCGCCGGCGCAGTTCGGGCGGCAGGTCGGCCGGGTCCGCCTTCACCCCCTCGCACCAGCGCACCTTGGCCGTGCTGCCGGCGGAAGCCTTGAGGCACTGGTCGAGGGTGACGCGGGCCTCGGCGCCACGCTCGTCCATGGCCCGCTGGTAGGTGCGGTGGTGCACGAGGACGCCGACGCCCAAGGCGACCGCCACGGCGGACAGGGCCGCGAGCGCCGCGATCTTCCACCGCAGGGAGAGACCCGGGAGGCCCGGGAGGCGTGGGAGGCGCGGTCGTCGTGGGCTCACGCCGCTCGCCGTTCCCCCGTGACGAGGCCCGTGCGGGGGCGGGTGAAGTCGAAGTAGGCGTGGGGGTGGGGCTCGTCCACGAGGGTGAAGTGCCACCACTCGGTGGGCAGCCCGCGGAATCCGGCTCCGATCATGGCCCGGTGCAGGATCCGACGGTGTTCGCGCGCGGCCGGGGGGATGTCGGGGTGGTCGGTGTGGGAGCGGGGGTCGAAGAAGTCGAAGGGGGTGCCCATGTCGAGTTCGGTGCCGTCGGGGGTGGTGAGGGTGACGTCGACGGTGCTGCCTCGGCTGTGTCCGGAGCGGACGTGGATGTAGTCGGGGCCGAACAGGTCCTCCTTGGCCACGCGGGGGTAGTGCGCGGCCTTGGTCTCGCGTCGGGTGGGGTCGGCGGCCCAGCGGCGCATGTGGTCGACGGCCCGTTGGGGGCGGTAGCCGTCCAGGACGGTCAGTCCGCGGCCCTCGTCGGCGAGGATCCGGGCGGCGCGCGAGAGGGCGCGGGCGGCCGGGAGGGTGAGGAGGCAGTCGGTGTCGGCGTAGCCGTCCAGCGGGGTGCCGACGAAGTTGTGGGGGCCCGTGTAGCGCAGGTCCTGGCGGATCGTGGGGTCCACGTCGGCGAGGGCGACGAAGTCGGCGGGCATCCGGCGGGAGGCGGTCACGGGGGCTCCTCGGTTCGGGGGCGGCGTCCTGGTCTCCGTCGACGATGCCGGTCCCACCCCGCGAACGGGCCTCGAACGGGCCTCCGCCGGGCCTCGACCCGCGCTCGGTTCCGCGGGCGGGGCCGGGGCCGGGCCGCACCGGTACCGGGGCCGGGTCATCGGCGGAACTTGTAGCCGAAGCCCCGGACGGTCTCCAGGTGGTGCGGGCCGATCTTCTTGCGCAGGCGTTGGACGGCGAGGTCCACGACCCGGGTGTCGGCGTCCCAGCCGTGGTCCCAGACCTCGCGCAGCAGGGTGTGCCGGTCCACGACCACCTCGGGGCGGGCCGCGAACTCCAGCACGAGCCGCAGCTCGGTGGGGGTCAGCGCGACGGGCGCGCCGGCGAGGGTCACGGTCATGCCGGCGGTGTCCACGGTGAGGTCGCCGAAGGTGAGGAGGGTGTCGGGTTCGCCCGGGTCGGACCGGCCGGGGTCGGGGGCGGGGTGCCAGGAGGCGCGGCGCAGGGCGGAGCGGATCCGGGCCAGGAGGACGTGGGTCTCGACGGGTTTGACGATGTAGTCGTCGGCGCCCGCCTCCAGGCCGGAGACCACGTCGAGTCCGTCGCCGCGCGCGGACATCATCAGGATGGGCACGGTGCTGGTCTCCCGGATCCGCCGGCACAGGCCGATGCCGTCGAGACCGGGCAGCATCACGTCGAGCAGCAGCAGGTCGTGGGGGGCGTCGGCGGCGGCCCGGAACAGCTCCAGCCCTTCGAGGCCGTCGGCGGCCTCGGTGACCTCGTAGCCGTAGCGTTCGAGGTTGCCGGCGAAGGAGTGGCGGATCAGCTCGTCGTCCTCGACCAGCAGCAGGCGTACCGGGGCGGGGGCCCCGGAGGGGGCGGTGGTCACGGGGTTTCCCTGCCTTCGTCTTGGGTGCGGGCGCCTGCACAGCGTACGGGGATCATACGATTCAACCCGTTTTCGCCCGTTCCGGGACCTGTGGTGTCCGCTGTCGCGCGGTGAGCGCGCGGGCCACGTCCTCGACCCCGGTCGCGCGGGAGCCCTTCACGAGCAGCACGTCCTCGGGGCCCGGTGTGCCGAGGAGCGCGAGGGCGGCCCGGGCGGTGGGCACGTGCACGGCCTCGGTGCCGGACCGGGCGGCCCCGGCCGCGAGGTGGGCGGCGTCGGCGTCCCCGACCGTGATCAGCAGCCCGACCCCGGACGCGGCGGCGGCCTCCCCGACCTCCCGGTGCAGTGCGGCGGAGTCCGCGCCCAGTTCCCGCATCTCCCCCAGGACGGCGATCGCGCGTCCCCCGGGCCGGGTCCCGGCGACGGCGGCCAGGGTGCCCAGGGCGGCGCGGACGGCGTCCGGGTTGGCGTTGAACGCGTCGTTGAGGACCAGGGCCCCGTCCGGGAGCCGTTCCACCTGCATCCGGCTGGGGGTGCGCCGCACGGCCTCGGACAGGGCCCGGGCGATCCCGGGCAGTGGCAGGCCCAGCGCGAGGGCGGCCCCGGCCGCCGCCGCCGCGTTGTCCACCTGGTGGGCGCCGCTGAGGGTCAGGCGCACCGGTTCGCGGCGGCCCGCGTGGGTGAGGACGAAGGCGGGCCGGGCCAGGGCGTCGAGCCGGACCTCGGTGACCCGCAGGTCGGCGTCGTGGGCGTGGACGCCGAAGGTGAGGACGCGCGCGCCGGCGGCGCGGCGCATGTCGGCGTGGGCGGGATCGTCGGCGTTGAGGATCGCGACCCCGTCGGCGGGCAGCGCCGTGACGAGCTCGGCCTTGGCCCGCCGGATCGCCTCGCGCCCGCCGAACGGGCCGAGGTGGGCGGTGCCGGTGTTGGTGACCACGCCGATCCGGGGCCGGGCGATGCCGGCGAGGTGGGCGATCTCGCCCGGGGCCCGCGCGCCCATCTCCAGGACCAGGGCGCGGGTGTCGGCGTCCGCCGCGAGCAGGGTCAGCGGCAGGCCGATCTCGTTGTTGAAGGAGAGCCGGTTGGCGACGGTCGGGCCGTGCGCGGCGAGGATCTGCGCGAGGAGGTCCTTGGTGGTGGTCTTGCCGGCGGAGCCGGTGACGCCGACGACGGCGCACCCCGTCAACCGGCGCCGCTGCTCGCGGGCCAGGTGCCCGAGCGCGGCGCGGGTGTCGGGGACCAGCACGAGGGGCACACCGGGCGGCGGCACGGGGCGTTCGGCGAGGACGGCGACGGCGCCGCGCGCGACGGCGTCGGCCACGTGCTCGTGGCCGTCGGAGCGGGTGCCCGGCAGGGCCGCGAACAGGGCTCCGGGCACCGCCTCCCGCGAGTCGACGACCACGGGACCGCGCACCGCCCGCTCGACGGACAGCGGGTCGGACGGGTGCCCGTCGACGAGGCGACCCGACACTGTGGCCGCGATCTCGGCCGGGGACATGGGCAACACGGGCGTTCCTCTTCCTGACGGTGTGCGGCGAATGACCGGGGAATCCTTCCGAGGATCCGTCGCCGGCCCCTCGGCCCCGTCTCCGTCGTGTATCCGCGAGCCTTCGATCGGGCATCGGGATCGATGCCTTCCCGCGTCCCGGCCGTGCGGGAACCGCGGCCCTCCGGTGTCCCGGGCCCCGGAGGGTTGGGGCCATGACCGAAGAACGCGCCCGTCCCGTCGTGACCGTCCACCTCGACGCCGTGGCGGAGAACACCCGCCGGCTCGCGGACCGCACCGGCGCGGCGCTGATGGCCGTGGTCAAGGCCGACGGCTTCGGGCACGGGGCGGCGGCCGTCGCCCGGACCGCCCTGGCGCACGGCGCCGAGCGGCTCGGGGTGGCCGGCGTGGACGAGGCCCTCGCGCTGCGCGCGGAGGGACTCACCACACCGGTGCTGAGCTGGTTGAACCCCCCGCACGCGGAGCTGTCGGCCGCCGTCGCCGCCGGCGTGGAGCTCGCGGTGCCCGGCGAGGAGCACCTGCGGGCCGCGGCCCGCGCCGCCCCCCTCGGCGCGGCCCCGGCCCGGATCCACCTGCACGCCGACGTGGGCATGGCCCGCGACGGCGCCCCGCCCGCCGACTGGGACCGCCTGTGCGCGCGGGCCGCCGCCCTACAGGAACGGGGACGGGTGCGCGTGGTGGGGGTGATGGGGCACCTGGGCTGCGCGGACCTGCCCGGCGACCCGCACACGGCGGCCTCCCGCCGGCGGTTCTCCGAGGCCGTGGCCGCCGCCCGGGCCCACGGGCTGCGTCCCGCGCACCGGCACCTGGCCGCGACCGCCGGCCTGCTCACCGAACCGGCCGCTCACCACGACCTCGTCCGCGTAGGCGCCGGACTGTACGGCGTGGACCCCACCGGGCGGGCCGGACTGCGCTGGGCGATGACGGTGACCGCGCCCGTGGTGTCCGTGCGGGACGTGCCCGCCGGCACGCCCGTGGGCTACGGGCACACCTTCACCACCTCCCGCCCCACCCGTCTCGCCCTGCTGCCGCTGGGCTACGCCGACGGCCTGCCCCGGATCACGTCCGGCCGGGCCCGGGTCCTGCTGCGGGGCCGCCGCCGGCCGGTGGTCGGCCTCGTCTCGATGGACCAGATCGTCGTGGACGTGGACGGCGACGAGGTCCGGCCGGGGGACGTCGCCACCCTCCTCGGCCCCGGCGACGCGGGCGAGCCCACCCCCGCCGACTGGGCCGACTGGGCCGGGACCCTCCCGCACGAGATCCTCGCCGGCATCGGCTCCGGCCCCCGCGTGACCCGCCGCCACCGGCTGCTCCCCTTCCGCACCCGTACCCGTACCCCTTTGGAGATCCCCGCATGAACCCCGGCACGACCGCCCCCGCCCCCGTCTCCGCCCCCGTCCGGGTCGCCGTGATCGGCGGCGGGCGCAACTGCGAGCACGAGGTGGGTCTGGCCACGGCCGCGTCCGTGTGCGCCGCCCTGCCCGCCGACCGGTACACCGCCGTCCCCCTGACCGTGGACCGGGACGGCACCTGGCTCGATCCCGACGGCCGCCCCTTCGCGGACGGCCCCGTGGGCGCGCTGCGCCTGCTGACCTCGTGCGAGGTGGTCTTCCCCGCCGTGCACGGTCCGCACGGCGAGGACGGGGCGCTGGCCGGCTGGTGCGAGCTGGCCGGGCTTCCGCACGTGGGCTCGGGGGTGCGGGCCGGGGCCCTGGCCATGGACAAGCACGCCACGAAGCTGATCGCCCGGGACCTCGGCATCGCGACCGCGCGCGGCGTGCTCGTCACGGAGCCGCCCGCGCCGGGGGCGCCGTGCCCGCTGCCGCTGCCGGTGGTGGTCAAGCCGATCGCGGCCGGATCCAGCCACGGCGTGCGCCGCGTGGACCGGGCGGAGGAGTACGCGCCGGCCGTGGCCGCCGCCCTCGCGCTGGACGGGCGGGTGCTGGTGGAGGAGTTCGTGACCGGGCGCGAGATCGACGTGGCCGTGCTGCGCCGGGCCGACGGCACCTTGCGCACGGGCCCGGCGCTGGAGATCGTCACCGCCCCCGGCGCCCTCTTCGACACCGAGGACAAGTACGGCGGCGGCGCCGACTTCCGCCTCCCGGCCGAGCTTCCCGGGCCGCAGGAGGCGGCGCTCGGGGCCGCCGCCCGCGCCCTGTTCGAGGCCCTGGGGTGCGCGGGCGTGGCCCGCGTCGACTTCTTCCTCACCCCGGAGGGCCGACCGGTCCTCAACGAGGTGAACACGATGCCGGGGATGACGGCGAACTCGCAGGTGCCGAAGATGTTCGCGGTGGCCGGGCTGCCCTATCCGGAGCTGTTGGCCGAACTCGTCGAGGCGGGCCGACGGGCCGGCCGGTGAGGCGTCTGGTCCGGTGGGACGCGCTGCGCGGGCTGGCCGTCCTGCTGGTGATGGCCCGTCACGCCGCGCCCGACGCGATGCCGGGCGCCGGCGTGGTGGGGGTGGTGGTGTTCTTCGCCCTCAGCGGGCACCTCATCACCACCCTGCTGTTGCGCGAGCTGGACGCCGAGGGCGGGATCCGGTTCGGCGCCTTCCACCTCAAGCGCGCGACCCGGCTGCTGCCCGCGCTGGTCGTGATGATGGCCGGGTTCGTCCTCGTGACCCTGCTGTGGGATCCGGCGGCCGGTCGCGGGAACCTGCCCCGGGCCCTGCTCGTGGCCTTCACGTACACGGCCGACCTGCCCGTCGCGCACGGCAGCGACGCGATCTTCCACCTGTGGACCCTCGCCCTGGAGATGCAGTTCTACCTGCTGTGGCCCCCGCTGCTGCTGTGGGCCCACCGGCGCGGGCGCACCCGGCCGCTGGTCGCCGGCTCCCTCGTCGCCCTGACCCTCGTCGGGGTGGGCGTCGCCCTGTACCTGGGCCACGACTTCGACCGGGCCTACCCCTGGCCCACCTCCTGGGGCGGCGCGATGCTGATCGGCGCGGCGTACGCGGTCCTGCGGCACGAGCGCGAGAACGCGGGGCCCTCCGTCCGGCGGCGGCACGCGGGCGGACCCTTCCCCGGGTCCTTCCCCGGGCTCTCCCGCGCGGTGGCCCCGGGGGCGGTCCTGCTGCTGCTCGCGGCCTCGCTGGTGCCCTGGCGCTCGTACGCGGGCACCTACCCGTGGGCGGGCCTGGGCCTGGCCGCGCTGACCGTCGTCCTGATGGACCGGTGGGCCCGCGAGGAGCGCCCCACCGGCCGCGTGCTCACGACCCTGGCGCGGGTCGGCACCGTCTCGTACGCCGCGTACCTGTGGAACTACCCGTTGACGCTGTGGCTGCGGCCCTGGCATCCGGTCGCCGGCCCCGTCCTCGCGATCGCGCTGACCCTGGTGCTCGCGGCGCTCAGTTGGCGCCTCGTGGAACGCCCCGCCCTGCGTCGCGCACGGCGCACGCCGGCGTATAACGGGACGGGAGGGGATCAATCCCCTCCCCGAACGCAGTCGGAAGGAACGCCATCGTGGTCGAGCGCGCCGAATCCCTGATCGTCGTGGGCGTGGACGGTTCCCAGCACTCCAAGGCGGCCCTGCGCTGGGCGGTGGCCCAGGCCCGGTTGACCGGGTCCCGGGTGCACGCGGTGATGAGCTGGGAGTGGAACACCAATCCGTTCCAGGTCGGCTCCGCCGCCGGCGCCGGGGAGGAGCCGTTGACCGTGGAGCACGCGGCGCGGGCCCGGCTCGCGCAGAGCGTGACGGAGGCGGTGGGCGAGGTCACCGACGTGACGGTGCGGCAGCGGGTGGTGCAGGGGCCGCCGGCCCGGGTGCTGGTCGAGGCATCGGAGGGGGCGACGACGACCGTGGTCGGCACGCGCGGGTACGGCGGCTTCAAGGGCGCACTGCTCGGCTCGGTGAGCCAACAGGTCGTGCAGTACGCCCCGTGCACCGTGGTGATCGTCCGGGAGGACGGCAAGTAGGGGCTCAGGGACGGGTGAACACCGGCCAGGGGTTCTGCGCGGGCGCGGTGTACGGGGCGGGGTTGAGGATCGGCTCCCGGGCGTCGGTGGCGATGCCGCACTGGTTGCCCTGATTCCGGGACATCCGGACGAAGCCGCTCTCGCCCCAGTTCCGGCCGTAGTCGTTCTTGACGGTCCAGTACTCCTCGCCCGCGAGGGTGGTGCCGTAGCCGACGACGGTCACGTGGTGGCTCTCCTCGGAGGGGGCGGAGGAGCACAGCGGTTCGTCGTACACCCCGCCGCTGTACAGCGCGAAGCTCGCGGCGCTCGCGTCGATCCGGGCGAGGACCGGGCCGCGGGCGACGGCGGCCCGCAGGGCCTCCTCGTCCCCGGAGGACACCGCCCGCCACTCCTTGAACGCGCCGGCGGGGAACGCGGCGCCGAGCGGCGGGCGGGGCTCGGCGCACACGCTCGGGTACACGTCGGCGCCCGCCGCGTCGGTGATGAGCGGGGTGAAGGCCGTCAACAGGTGGTGGCCCCGAGTCACCCAGGCGCCTTCCAGGGCGGCGGCGGTCGCGTACGCCTCGCTCGCGATCTCGTCGCACTGGCCCGAATCGTGGGCCGGGGTGACCGCGAGTCCCAGCCGCCAGTCCACGGCGTCGAGCAGACCGTCCGGGGCGGGCGCGGCCTCCCCGGCGACCGGCGCCGGTTCGAGGGCGACGGCGCCGCCGGCGGCGGTGAGGCACAGGACGGCGGCCAGCGCGGGCGCGAGCACCGCGCCCGCGAGGGCACGGGGGGAAGGGCGGAACGAACGGCGGGACACGCGGCCTCCAGGAGGTGTACGACGACGGGCACAGTGTGGCGGGACCCGCGGGCCTGTGGTGGATCTTCGGGAACTCCGGCCGAAAGATCACCTCCACGGGGCGGTGCCGGGCGCCGGCCGGCCCGTTTCGATCATGGGAATGGCCCGGAGTGTGATGGTGCCGGTCCTCCCCGTGCCCCAGGATCAGGGGGTATCCGCCGGACCGGCACCCGGGTCGATGCCCGGTTCCGACGGGTCGTCCCCATGCCGTCGTACCGGCGTCGTTCACGGCAGAGGGGCACATGGGGATGGAACGCGAACCGGTCGGCGGCAGGAAGCGGAGCGCGTGGGGCGCGGGCGTGGTCGGGGTGGTGCTGGCCGTGACGGGGCTGACCGCGCCCCCGGCCTGGGCCGATCCCTCGGCGACCCTGCCCGCGCAGTGCTCGTCGACGGTCGCGGCCGGGCGCACGACGATCACCTGCTCGTCCCTCGCCGAGGGGCAGACGCTGACGGCGGACGACAGCGGGGTCCGGATCGTGCTCGACGGCCCGAACGACGGGATCATCGAGGGTGGCGCGGGCGATGACGAGATCCTCGTGACCGGCGTCGGGGTGACCACCAAGAGCGGGGTGGGCGTGCCCGCGAACGGCGTGGACGGCGAGATCCGCGGCGGGGGCGGCAACGACACCGTCACCGTGCAGGGCGGTCACGCCTTGGCCGAGGAGAGCGTGGGCGGGGTCGCGAACAGCGGCTACATCGACGCGGAGACCGTGCGGGTCACCGGCGGGCACGCCGTGGGGGGCCGCGGCAGCGGCGGCGCGGGCAACGACGGGCACATCGAGGCGGTCAACGCCGTGCTGCGCGGCGGGGACAGCGCCTCCAGGTTCGGCGGTCCGGGGGCGCCCGGCAACATCCGGCTGCCGGCCTCCGGGGCCTCCTCCACCTCGGGCGTCGTCAACGCGGATTCGGTGGACTCCCGGGGCGGGGTGGGCGGCGACGCCTTCGTCGGCCGGGAGGGCGGGGCCGGCAACAGCGGCCGGATCCGCGCGAAGACGGTCACATTGACCGGCGGTCGGGGCGGCCGGCCCATCGAGGACGCCCGCTACGGGGGTGACGGCGGCGCGGCGAACACCGGCACGGTCGTCGCGCTCGAGGAGGCCGTGCTGACCGGGGGCGACGGGCGCTCCGGATCGGACGTCGGCAAGCCCCAGAGCCACGGGGGCGGCACGGGCGGCGCCGGCAACACCGGCAGCCTCAGCGGCGGCACGATGACGGTGACCGGCGGCCGGGCCGGGGACTCCTTCCGGGGCGGGGCCACGGGCGGGACCGGCAACACCGACGAAGGCCGGATATCCGTCGACCGCCCCGCGCGGTGGGTGCGGGTGACCGGGGGCGACGGGGGCGACGCCACCGTGTCGACGGCCGGCGGCCACGGCGGCGCCGCCAACGCGGGCGAGATCGCCTCCATCCTCACCACTCCCCTGTCCACGGTCCTGACCGGCGGGAACGGCGGCCGCAACGGCGCCGGCGCCGCGCTCGTCGCCCCGGCCCCCGGCGGGATCGGCAACCGGTCCGGCGCCCGGTTCACCGGCGGCCCCGGCGACGACTCCCTCACCGTCAACCGGGGCCGCGGCGGGGTCCCGCTGCTGGGCGTCAGCGTCGGGTCCGTCGACGGCGGGGGCGGCGTCAACACCTGCGTCTTCAACGGTGCCGACGCCGTCCTCGACGTGAACCTCGGGCCGGTCGTGAACTGCGCCGTCGTCCGCAACCCCTGACCGGACGGCCCGTCCGGCCGCCCGTCCGGCGGCCCGTCAGGAGCCGGCCGGGACCAGGCGGTAGCTGTGGAAGACCGTGCCCTCCTTCTCGGGCTTGAGGAAGCCCTTCTTCGGCTGCCGGGTCTCGCCCCGGCCCGCACAGTCGGGTTCGGGGTACCCGGTGACGGCCGATTCGGTGAGGTTGGCGAGGGCCTTGGTGCCGCCGCCCTCGACGGCCACGCAGGTTCCGGGGGTGACGTCCCGGTCCACGTGCGCCTCGCCATCGGTGGCACCGCGATAGCGGACGGTGTCCTTCCAGGTGTCCTGCGGGCCCTGTTCGGCGGGCGGCGCCGGGGGCGCGGGGGCGGGGGCGGCGGCCGACGGGGTGTCCGGCCAGCCGTCCTTCACGTCCTTGGACTCCACCCACCACGTGCCGCCCGTGGAGTCGGCCACCTCGACGAAGGTCATCTCCTTCTTGGCCGGGTTGAGCATCCCGGCCTCCTTGAACTCGCCCTCGTACTGCACCGTGAAGTACCCGGTGTAGGACTGGCCGGCCGTGACGCAGTACGAACCCTGCAACGCGCCCCGGCGGTCGAAGTTGTACAGCTGCTTGCGGCCGAAGTCGCGGCTGCCCTGATAGGTGCGGGTGTACCAGACGGACCCCGACCACACCACGGCCCGGGTGGCGCGGGGCCCGGGGAGCTTGCCCGCCCAGTCCGCGCAGTACCCGCTCGCCGCCGAGGCCGGCGCCGTCAGCGCCGGCACCGACGCCCCCAGGGTTCCGACCAGTACCGCCGCCAAGGCGGCGGCCCGCCACACGTTCCTCACGTTCGCCTCCGGATCGTCTGCCACTCGTCCCGCCGCCCGCGTCGGGCGACGGCGCGGTGATCAACGAGGACCGGAGCACCTCGATGCCGGGCCTTCCGGCCATTCACGTCCGGCCGGTCACCTCCGCCCGCTCGCGCCCGGTGCCACCGCGCCCCCGTGCGCCCTCCCCCGCGCCGGCGGGTTTTTCGGACATGCTTGATCCCTTTCGAGCCGTTCACCCTCCGTGCACGACCGTGAGCACTCAGCGACCACCAAGGTGGGGGGCATGATCACTCCCAAGGAACTGACCCACCCCGCCGTGCGCGCCTTCGTCACGGCCCTCGTCGAGCAGAACGCCGACGCCTTCCACGAGACCGTCGCCAAGGGCTTCACCTTCTCCTCCGAGGAGGAGACGGACGGCGCCGACGTCTTCCTGTCCACCCGCAGCACCGTCCTCCTCCACGACCAGAGCGCGGACGGCCTGACCCTCACCGGTCTCGCCGTGCGCCGCGACGAGGGGGTCCCCGTGCGCTGGGTGTTCACCCCGGTCGGCGGGAAGGTCGGCGTCCTCGACGTGGACTCGAACGTGACCCTGCCCAACTCCTTCTGGGGCGAGGCCCTTCCCCTGCTGGAGAAGGCGCTGCGGCAGGCGGAGGAGCCGGACGCCGAGGAGTTCGACACCCCGGAGGGGCCGAGCGGCGAGAAGCACCCGCGCGGCACCCTGCGGCGCCGCGAGATGTGGAGCACCCAGTACGTGCACGAGTGGACCGCCGGCGCGCTCGGCGGCATCGACTGGATCAACACCGGGCGGAAGGCCGGGGACGCCGTCCACGCCTCCTTCCGCAGCCCCGCCTCGGGCCGCCACGACGACCGGGGCCACACGGGCGGCGTCAGCAGCGTCTCCTCCGACCTCACGGTCGAACTGCGCTGGGACGGCGACGGCTACCAGAAGGCCGCCGTCTCCTTCGCCGCCAAGCCCTACATGTGGGAATCGGTCTGCTGGCTCGGGGAGAACGTCGACCTCGTCGACAAGTACATTCCCGTCATCCGCGGCACCCTGACGCTGACCGGCCCCGACGGCACCGTCATCGCCACCGAGGCCCTCACCGCCAAGGGCGTGAAGCCGCCCTACGAGCTGTCCTTCACCCGCGAGTTCGCCCTGAAGGACCGGCCCGTCGGCACCTACACGCTCGCCTTCACCGACGCCGTGAAGACCGGCGGCCGCCGGACCACCGACGGCGCGAACCACACCGGCAAGGACGAGGTCCGACTCCGCGCCCACGTCCTCACCTTCACCGTCGGCGGCTGACCGACCCCGAGGAGGTGACGGCCCGGGTGGGCGGGACGCTCACTCGGGCGGGCCGGGAGTGACGGTGAACAGGGACCGGGTGCCGGTGGTGTCGAGGATCCGCTCGACCTGACCGCGCGGGCCGGCGAGGGAGAACTCCCGTCCGGTCTCGGCGGCGCGGCCCCGGGCGTGCAACAGGACGCCCAGGCCCGCCGAATCGCAGAAGACCACCCGCCGCAGGTCCACCACCACCCCCCGGCGGGCGTCCGGGTCCGCGAACTCCTCGTCGAGCGCGCGGCGCAGCCCGCCGCAGGTGTCGAAGTCGAGATCACCTTGGGGCCGGGCCACCACCACCCCGCCCACCATCGCGGTCTCCACCGTGCCGGGCGATTCGCCCGGCGGGACACCGGCACCGGTCACGCTCGTTCACCTCCGCCGTCAGGCCGAGAATCACAGCGCCCGCGCACAGCCCCGAAACCCGCGGCTCCCGTCCGCGAGTCACCCCGCGGTGAACCCTCACCCGGCGGCTGCCCGCCCGGACCGCCCCCAAACGGCCGGGGGCCGAACGGTTCGGGGCAAGTGGTCGGGGGCGGGCTCAGCGGTGGGCCGTGCGGTGGCCGAACCACCGACCCCGGCGACGGGTCCCCACCGGCGCCCGCCCGCCGGCGTCGACGCCCGCGCCCGCGCCCATGCCGCGGCCGGCCTGGGCCTCGTCGCGTTGGGCGATCAGGTCCTCGCGTTCGCGGTCGACGACGGCGGCCTCGCGCCGGGACACGCGGTACCCGCGTCGGGCCCGCGTGCTGCGCCGCAGTCCGATCGCCACGAGGGCCAGCCCCAGCAGGGCCGCGCCGCCCACGATGATCCCGAGCAGGAACAGGCTGCCGGTGGATCCGATGACGTGGTAGCCGAGGACGGAGAAATCGCCGCCCGTGCCGAGGCCGTGCCCCGTGCCCAGATTGGCGAACACCCCGGCCAGTCCGACGACGGCGGCCGCCGCCAGGACGATGAGTCCGAAGAGGAGGATCATGACGTGACTCCTTCGGTCCGCGCCCGGCACCACCGCCGAACACGCGCGGCGCCTACCCACCCTCACCCCGGACACTCGGGGCGGCGGGGTCACGGGCTCGGGGGCCAGTGCTCCAGCAGGACGTGCAGGGCGTCGAGGGAGCGGGTCCAGGAGTCCTTCGGGGGCCGCGCGTGCGCGAAACCGCCCGTCGCCTCCAGGGCGACGAACCCGTGGAAGGTGCTGCGCAGCAGTCGCACGGCGTCGGTGAGGTCGGGTTCGGCCAGTCCGTAGGCGCGCAGCATGCCGTAGGTCAGCTCCACGGCCCGGCGGGGGCCGGGCGCGTCCGCGAGGAGTTCGGGGTCGATCCGGATCGCGGCCTGGGTCGCCGCGTAGCGGCCCGGGTGCGCGTGGGCGTAGTCGCGCCAGGCGTCGGCGTACGCGACCAGGGCGTCCTTGCCGGAACGCCCGGCGGTCGCCTCGGCGAGGAGCAGGGACTTCTCGTCGGCGGCCAACAGCGCGACGCGGCCCCGCAGGTCCTCCAGGTTGCGCACGTGCGCGTACAGGCTGGCGTCCTTCACGCCGAGGCCGCGCGCGACCCGCGCCATCGTCACCCCGTCGAGCCCCGCCTCGTCGGCGAGTTCGGCTGCGGCGGCCGTCACCCGCGCCGCCGTCAGTCCAGCCCGTGCCATGCGTTCTCCCTGTCCCGCCGTCCCCGTGTCGCGCCCCATCCTAGGGCCCCTAGGACGGGCCGGTGGGGGGCGTTTCCGTTCGGCGGGGGTTCCGGGTGAGGGCGAGGGCCAGGACGGCCCGCCATTCCAGGGTGGGCGCCGGCGGCACGGCCCCGGGCCGGGAGCGCGGCACGAGGACCCGCAGGGCCCGCGGGCGCAGCTCGCACACCACGGGGGTCGGCAGCCGCAGCGCCTCCCCGTCCACGGCGACGGGGATCTCGGCGGCGTCCCCGCCGTCGGAGAGGACCTCGACGCGGCGGCCGGCCGTGGCCAGCAGCCCCGGGGACTGGGTGCCCCGGACGGCGAGGTCGGCGGCCTGGGCCGCGGTCTCGACGTGGATGCCGAGGACCCCCAGGGCCCCGGTGTCCAGGCGCGGCCGGCGGCCCGCGCCGGTCAACACGTCGGGGGCGGCGTACGGGTTGTTGCTGACGAGCAGGGCCTGCCGGGGCGGGGCCGCCTCGCCGTCGATCCGGGCCTCGACGCGGCGGCCGTCGGCGCCGGTGAGCAGGTCGGGCAGCAGGTTCAGGGCGGTCTCGGCCTTGGCGTCGCGGTACTCGGGGCGTTGCACCACGTCCGCGTACACGCCGAAGGAGACCGTGTTGACGAAGGGCCGGCCGGACACGAACCCGAGGTCGACGCGGAGTTCCTCGCCGTCCGTCAACGCGTCCAGGCAGCGGGAGGGGTCGGCGCGGTCCAGTCCGAGGTCCATCGCGAAGTGGTTGCGGGTGCCGGCCGAGACCACGAGGAACGGCAGTCCGTGCTCGGCGGCGACGGCCGCCACGAGGGCCTGGGTGCCGTCGCCGCCCGCGACCCCGAGGAGGTCCGCGCCCTCGGCGACCGCGGTCCGCGCGAGCGCCGTCACATCCACCTCCTCGGAGGGGTCGAGGAGCACGACGCGCGCGCCCAGGGCCTCGGCCCGTGCCGCGAGGTCGAAGCGTTCGACCTTCCCGCCGCCCGACTTCGGGTTCATGATCAGCACGGGTCGGCGCACCCTCGGCGCCGGGCGGGTCCGGGGCGGGCGCGAGGGCCGCGAGCGCCGAAGCGCCTCCCGGGCCGCGCCCACCATCGCCGCCCAGCACGCGGCCAGCAGCAACGCCACCGGCCACATGCCGTCGACGATCAGCAGGGTCACGACGGCCACGGGCGCGGCGACCGCCACCGCGACCCCCAGCGCCCGCACCGGCCCCCGGTGCGCCAGGCCCCACCAGACCCCGGCCGCGCAGAGCACCAGCCCGAGGACCACGACGAGGAGCACCAGCAGCCCGCCGCCGTCCCCGGCCGCGACCAGCACCCCCACGAGCACCAGCCCCGCGAGCACCGCGCCCCGCGCGGCGAGCCGCCCGGGCACCGCCCCGGCCGTCCCCCCGGGCCTCGCGCGCCCGCCACCGTCCCCTGCCGCCATCGACGTCCCTCCTCCGCACCGCCGCGCCACGCGACGACCCCCCATCCTCCCCGACCGCGAACACCCCCGTGTCCACCGGGCCGTGGCGGATCACGCGCGGGAAACGGTTCGTGGCCGGCCCGGGGCGAGGTGCCCGGCCGGTGGGGTTCAGGACTCCTTGGTCGCGACCTCGCCGGACGCGCCGGCGGACCGCCGGCGGCGAAGGAGCACCAGGGCGGACACGCCGAGGAGGAGCACCACGACCGCGGAGACCCCGAGGGCCGTCCGCTCGGCGAAGAGCCCGGCCAACATCCGGAGGATGCCGAGCCCGGCCGTGGCGTAGATCAGCGCCCAGGCCGCGCCGCCCAGGAACAGGGCGGGCAGGTAGCGGGAGAGCGGCATCCGCATGCTGCCCGCGAGGAAGTTGACGACCGTCTGGAACCCGACGGTCAGGAAGGACACGGCGACCACGGGCGCGCCCCAACGCTGGATCGCGCGCTCGGCCCGCTGGAACTTCGCCGAGGAGAACCGCTCGGCGAACCGGCTGCGCCGGGCTCCGGCGCCGGCCAGCCAGCCGACGGCGAAGGTGCCGCCGGCGCGCAGGAGGACGATCAGGTACAGGGCGCCCGCCGTGAGCGCGATCTTATCCACGGTGCCCCGTCCCGAACCCCGGGCGGGCGGCCGGGAGCCGCGTCACCCACACGAGTGTGCCGCCCCCACGGGCACCAGCCCGGTCACCGTCTCTCACCTGCGCCCGCCTCTGTCGGTCAGATCCCGGGCACCCGCACGCACCCGGCAAGGCCAGCCTAACCGAACGCCCATACGGGGGTACAGGCCGCGGGGGTGCGCGCGGGAGCCGGGCCCGGGTCAGGGGGTCGGGCGCGGGAGGGGGGTCTTGAGGGTCCAGGCCGATTCGTGGCGGGTGAAGCCGATGCGGGGGTAGTAGTCGACGGCGGCGGGTGCGGCCAGCAGGATCACGTTGGCCTGCGGGGCCGCCGCCTGGGTGGCGGCGAGCAGGTCGCGGCCGACCCCTCGGCGCTGGTGGGAGGCGTCGACGGCGAGGTCGGAGACGTAGGTGGCGTAGGAGCCGTCGGTGAGGGAGCGGGCGATGCCGATGAGCCGGCCCTCCGGGGTGCGGGCCGTGATCACGAGGTTGGCGCCGGCGAGCATCCGCGTGAACCGTTCCGTGTCCTCGACCGGGCGCCGTTCGGCCAGCGTGGAGGCGCGGTAGAGGGCCGCCACCTCGGCGACGTCCAGGCTCGCGCCGACGACCTGCTCACATTCCCACATGACGTGTCCCCACTTCCCTGCATTGCACTAGTGCAATTATCTGTTTGTGCTGGTTGAATGAGCGCAGCATACGACACGCTCCGCCGGGCACTTCGGGGAGGGGGCGGGTTCGGGCACGGTGGAACGGGCACGGTGGTGACCGGACGGACCGGTGACGACGACGGGCGACACGGAGGTGCGGTATGCGCGGGGTACGGGCACGGCGGGTTCTCGCGGGGGTGTGCGGCGTCCTCCTCGTCCTCCCGGTCGCCGCGTGCGGTCGGCAGGGCGCGCACCCGGCCGGTGACCCGCCCGCGTCGGCCTCGCCGCGCCCCGGGACCTCGGCCTCGTCGGCGTCGGCTCCGACGACCGAGCGGTTGCGGGCCCTGGAGCGGACGTACGGGGCGCGGCTGGGGGTGTACGCGCTCGACACGGGTGACGGCCGCGTCGTGGCGCACCGGGAGGGCGAGCGCTTCGCCTACGCCTCCACGTTCAAGGCGTTCGTGGCGGGGGCGGTCCTGCGGCGGCACGGGGTGGCCGCGTTGGAGCGCGTGGTGCGCTACGGCGAGAAGGACCTGTTGCCGAACTCGCCCGTGTCGGAGCGGCACGTGGCGACGGGCATGACGCTGGCGGAGCTGTGCGACGCGGCCGTCCGCCACAGCGACAACACGGCGGCGAACCTGCTGTTGGACGAGGTCGGCGGCCCGAAGGGGCTGGAGGGGGTGCTGCGGTCGGTCGGCGACACCGAGACGGTGATGGAGCGACGGGAGCCGGAGTTGAACCGGTGGGAGCCGGGCCGGGTCGGGGACACCACCACGCCGCGCGCGTTCGCGGGCGCGCTGCGGGCCTTCGTGCTCGGGGACGCGCTGCGCGAGCCGGAGCGGGCGCGGTTGACCACGTGGCTGCGGACGAACCTGACCGGGAACGACGTGATTCGGGCCGGGGTCCCGAAGGGGTGGACGGTCGGGGACAAGACGGGCACGGGCGGCCGGTACGGGATCCGCAACGACATCGCGGTGCTGTGGCCGCCCGGGCGGGCGCCGATCGTGCTGGCCGTGCTGACGGACCGGCCGGGACGGGCCGACGAACCCGACGACCGACTGCTCGCGGACGCGGCGGCCGCGGTGGTGGCCGACCTGTCGTGAGCGGGCCACCGGACCCCGGGCCGGGCGGCCGAGGCCCCGGTGGCGGCCCGGGTCACGCCTCGGCGAGTGCGGCGAGGCGGGCGGCGATCACCTCGGGCTTGGGGTAGGTGAGGCCGACGGCGGTGACGTGCCGCCACGCGAGCCGGCCCTCGGCGTCGACGATGAACACGGACCGGCGCACGCCGATCAGCGGGGCCGTGATCCCGAGCCCCTTGGCCACGACGCGGTCGGTGTCGGCGAGCAGCGGCATCCGCAGGTCGCGGGCGCGGGCGAAGTCGGCGTGGCTGTCGAGGCCCTGGGGGCTGATGCCCCACACGGCGCCGCCGGCCCGGGTGAGGTCGGCCAGGCCGTCGTTGTACGAGCAGAGTTGCGCGGTGCAGACGGGGGTGGCGTCGCCGGGGTAGTAGGCGAGGACCAGGGGCGCGCCGCGCCGGTCGGAGAGCCGGAACTCGGCGCGGTGGAAGGTGTCCCCGTCCCAGGTGCCGCCGGGGAGGGAGAAGTCGTCGACGGGGTCGCCGATGCCGGGGGAAGCGGCCACGGTGTGCGCTCCTTGTCGGGGGTGGGGGTGCCGGGGGGCGGGTGTGGGTGGTGCTCGTGCGGCGGGTCGGGAGAACGGTAGCGGCCGCGCCCCGCACGCGCACCCGGGCTCAGCGGGCGGACGGGGCCACGATGGTGGTGGTGTCGGTGACGAGAAGCTCCTCGACGGTGCTGGTGCCCGAGCCGGGGCCGGACTCCCAGGACCAGGTCTCGTCCAACCGCAGCCGCCCGTCCGGGAGTTCGACGATCTCGGAGACGCAGTGCCCGGAGGCGGTGGTGCCGTCGACGCGGAGCTGGACGTACCGGAAGTCGAGTCCGTCGCCGGTGCGGGTGCCGACCAGCCGGCCGTGGAGGACGTCGCCGCCCTCGTACTCGGCCCAGACCCGGCCCTCGTGCTCGTGGTAGGTGAAACGGGTGCTCACGCCGACCTGGCCGGGGGCCTGGTCGGCGACGGGGGCGAAGACGACTCCGTCGAGGGATCGGGGCACGAGGGTCTCCTGGTTCTCCGGGCCTCCGCGACCCTTCCCGGGCCGCGAACCGGCGTCCACCACCGGCGACCCACACCCTACGAACCCCCCGACGCCCCTCCCCCGGCACCCCCGGCACCGCTCAGGGGTTCACGGACAGGACCGCCTTGCCGAGGTTTCGGCCCGCCGCGAGGACCTCGTGGGCTTTCGCCGCGTCCGCGAGCGGGTGTTCGGTCGTGATGTCGACGGTGACCGCCCCCGAGCCCGCGAGGGTGAGCGCGGCCAGGGCGTGGCGGCGCAGGGTCTCGGGGGCCCGGCGGGCGAGGTCGCCGATGTTGTAGCCGGTCAGGGCCCGGTTGTTCTTCCAGACGGGCAGCACCGGCAGGCTCAGGTCCGGGTGGCGGGCGGCCTCGCCGTAGACGACGACCCTCCCGAACGGGGCGAGCGCCTCCAGGCTCTCCCACCGGGTGGGGCCGCCGATGGGGTCGAGGACCACGTCGACCCCGCGTCCGCCGGTGAGTTCGCGGACGGCCTCGGCGAAGCCCTCGCGCGGGAGGATCGCGTCGTGTCCGAAGCGGGCGGCGTACGCGCTCTTGGCGGGGTCGCCGACCGTGCCGTAGACGGCGCCCGCGCCCAGGGCGCGGGCGAGGCGGGCGGCCACGGTGCCGACGCCGCCGGCCGCCGCGTGGACGAGGACGGAGTCGCCGGGGGCGATCCGGGCGGCTCCGCCGAGGACGCCGTGGGCGGTGGTGAGGGTGAGGGGTGCGGCGCCGGCCGTGCGCAGGTCGAGGCCGAGTCCCTTGAGCGGGAAGACGAACGTCTCGGGGGCCACGGCCAGTTCGGCGTATCCGCCGCCGTCGGGGAGGTACGCGGCCACCTCGTCCCCGACGGCGACGCCGGTCACTCCGGGCCCGAGCGCGGCCACGGTGCCGGACGCCTCCAGGCCGGTGACGGTCTCACCGTCGGGGTCCCCGAAGTCGCCGAGGCGGTGCTGTACCTCCCCGTAGTTGACGCCGGCCCAGGCCACGGCGATGAGCACCTCCCCCGGCCCCGGCACCGGGTCGGGCAGTTCCACTTCGCGCAGCACCTCGGGTCCGCCGGTTTCCTTGAACGCGACAGCGCGCATCTGTTCCCCCTGGTCGTGATCGGTCGGTCTGTTGGTCGGTCGTCGATCGTTCCGGGCCCGGTCGTGGCCCGGTGAAGGGTTCGAACCCCGGTTCGGGGTGCGGGTATTCCCGCCCGTTAGGGTCGACGCGTGAACGATGAGCGGATGACGGAGGACGCCCGGATCGCGGCGGTGTTGGGCGGGTGCGCGCACGTCCCGTACCCGGGTGTGTGGCGGGCCGCGCCGTTCGTGGAGCGGGTGGTCGACGGCGTGTGTCACGCGCTGGTCGCCGTCGATCCGGGGGCCGGTGCGATCGGGCTGCGGCGCGACGGGGGTTCGTTGTGGCTGCTGCCGGAGGGCGGTGCGGCCCGATTGTTGAACTCGGACCTCGCGGCGTTCGTCGCCTTCGACCGCGCGTACGGGGAGGCGTCCGTCGAGGCCGAGGCCGAGGCCGAGGAGCGGGCGGCCGAGGAGTCGGCCGAGGCGTTGACGGCCCGGTTCCGGGCTCTCGATCCCGCCGCCGTCGCCGACGAGAACGCGTTCTGGAACATCGCCGCCGAGGAGTTGGGGTACGGCGCGGGCGGCGCGTGAGCGGGCGACCGCGACCCGGGCTCGCGCTCGCGCTCGGGCTCAGGCCGTGGCGAAGCCCGGGACGAGGGCCTTGACGCGTTCGAGTTCGCGTTCGTCGGAGATGCCCTGGAAGTCGTGGCGGGGGGTGTAGGGGGCTTCGAGGAGGCGGGCCTCGTCCTGGGTGAGGTGCAGGTCGAGGGAGGCGACGGCGTCGTCGATCTGGCCGGTGGTGCGGGCTCCGACGAGGGGGGCGGCGACGACGGGGTTGCGGCGCAGCCAGGCGAGGGCGACTTGGGCGCGGGGCACGCCGCGGTTCTCGGCGATGGCGCCGAGGGCGTCGAGGATGCGGCGGTCGCTGTCGGCGTTGGCCTTGTAGAGGAGGTCGGCGTAGCCGCCGTCGGTGGCGGCGCGGGTGCCGACGCCCGCCTGGTCGAAGGGGCGGGCGAGCCGGCCGCGGGCCAGGGGGCTCCAGACCATGGTGGCGACGCCCTCGTCGGCGCACAGCGGCAGCATTTCGCGTTCCTCTTCGCGGGCGAGGAGGTTGTAGTGGTTCTGCATGGTGACGAAGCGGGCCCAGCCGTGGCGTTCCTGGAGGTGGAGGGCCTTGGCGAACTGCCAGGCGTGCATGGAGGAGGCGCCGAGGTAGCGGACCTTGCCGGTCTTGACCACGTCGTGGAGGGCTTCGAGGGTCTCTTCGAGGGGGGTGGCGTTGTCGAGGCGGTGGAGCATGTAGACGTCCACGTAGTCGGTGCCGAGGCGGCGCAGGCTCGCGTCGAGTTCGGCCATGATCACCTTGCGGGAGAGGCCGCCGCTGTTGGGCCGGCCGGGGCGCATGCTGTTGCGGACCTTGGTGGCGATGACGACGTCGTCGCGGTCGGCGTACTCCTTCAGGGCGCGGCCGAGGATCTCCTCGCTGGAGCCGTAGGAGTATAGGTTGGCGGTGTCGAAGAAGTTGATCCCGGCGTCGAGGGCGTGCTTGATCAGGGGGCGACTGGACTCCTCGTCCAGGGACCAGACGGGGTGGCCGCGGTCGGGGGCGCCGTAGGTCATGGCGCCGATGGCGATCGGGGAGACGTCGAGGCCGGTGCGGCCGAGCTTGATGTACTGCACGGGGGGCTCCTACCATGGGGGAGAAGGTAACCGGAGAACTCTCCGGCTTGCCCTCACGAAGCTACCGGAGAGCTCTCCGGATCGCAATCGGAGAGTTCTCCGCCCCGAGGGAGTCCCCATGCCCGCCACCCCGCAGCGCTCCGACGCGCGCCAGAACCGCGAGGCAATCCTCCAGGTCGCCCACGAGGTCCTCGCCGCGTCCCCCGACGCCTCCCTCAACTCGATCGCCAAACGCGCCGGCGTCGGCCCCGGCACCCTCTACCGGCACTTCCCCACCCGCGAGGCCCTGGTCCTGGAGGTCTACCGGCACGACCTCGCCCGACTCGTGGACTCCGTCCCCGACCTCCTCGCCGCCCACGCCCCGCTCGACGCGCTCAGCCACTGGTTCCGCACCCTGTCCGGGCACGTGCGGATCAAGCACGGCCTCGGCGAGGCCCTCCACTCGGCCGCCGCCGCCGAGGTCGTCAGCGCCTCCTGGCCCCCCGTGACCGAGGCCGTCGGCCGTCTGCTCGCCGCGTGCGAAACGGCCGGCGAGGTGCGGCCCGGGATCGACCCCGTGGACGTGGTCATGCTCATGAGCTGCCTCTGGCGCACCGCCCCCACCCCCGAGGGCACGGCGCAGAGCGAGCGGCTCCTCGAACTCGCCGTCCACGCCCTGCGCCCCTGACCCGATCACCCCGCCGACGAGGGAAGGACACTCGTGACCGCGCCGACCGTCGACCTGCTCGTGCTCTACACCCACCGCCTGGAGGAGTGCCGCGCGTTCTACTCCGGGATCGGCCTCGAACTCGTCCCGGAATGCCACGGCGACGGGCCCGAGCACTACGCCGCGACCCTCGCCGGCGGCGCCGTACTGGAGCTGTATCCGGCCACGCGCCGGCCGGAGACCGGCTACCTGCGCCTCGGCCTGACCCTCCCGGCCGGCGGCCCCGAGGACCGCTCCCCCGGCCGGCGCACCCTCACCGACCCCGACGGCCGTACCGTCGTGCTCACCGTCGTCGGGCCGTAGGGCCCGGAACCGAAACAGGGGAGCGCGTGATGATCGTGTGGGTGAACGGGCCGTTCGGCGGCGGGAAGTCGACGCTCGTGGCGGAACTGTCCGCGCTCTGGCCCCGGGCCCTGGTCTTCGACCCGGAGTCGGTGGGCTTCGTGCTCCGCGAGATCGTGGAGGTGCCGACCGGAGACTTCCAGGACCTCGCGGTGTGGCGCCGGTCCGTGGTGGACCTGGCGCTGCGGCTGGTCGAGGAGTACGAGCGGCCCCTGTTGGTGCCGATGACCCTGGTGCGCCCGGCGTACCTGGCGGAGATCCACGGGGCGCTGCGCGCCGCCGGCCACGAGGTGCGGCACGTCTTCCTGCGGGTGCCGGCCGAGGTGTTGCGGGCCCGGATCGACGCCCAGTCCTTCACTCCCGACGATCCGGCACGGGACGCGCGGGTGCGGGCCTGGCGCAAGGGCCGGATCGCGGACTGCGAGGCCGCGGTCCCGCTGCTGCCGGCCGACACCGTGCTGTGGGACGGGCAGTTGCCGCCCGGCGAATCGGCGCGCCGGCTGCTCGCCGAACTGGGGGTGCCCGGGGTGCGGCCGTGACGGGAGGGCCGACCGACCGGTGACCACCGTCGCGTCCACGGCTTCCTTCCCCGTTTCGGACACTGTGGATCGATTTCGCGCCGCACAGGCCGTATGGGGCTTCTCGGGGCCTTCGACGGGTGCTGTGCTACAGGGGCCGCGCCCGAGGGGGGAGAGCGGCTCGCACGCCGAAACCAGGGGGTTTTCAGCGGTGGCTTCTCTGAACTACGACATCCTCACCGACCCGACTCCGCTCCGCGTCCCGGAACCGGGCGAGGAGGTCCGGGGCGCGGTCCACATCGTCCTGTCCAATCCCACGTTCAACGAGGTGATCTGGCACTCCGTCCAGATCCGGGTGCCGGTCGGGCAGGGCGCGGGGGATCTGACCGTCGACCCCAAGAGCATCTCCGTCGGGATCACGCACAACACCGCGACCGGACCGGGCGAGGACCCGACGATCGCGTGGGACGAGGCGACCGGTGTGCTCACCGTGACCGCCAAGGACCTCACCTACTTCAAGGAGGCCGGCGCCCTGGGGCTGGTGCTGAGCGGGTTCCCGGTCTCCGACAAGCCCGGCCTGGTCGCGCTCCAGGTCACGGAGCGGGCCGCGAGCGGCCACTACGTGCAGAAGCACGCCGTGACCCTGAGCGTGCTCAAGCAGGAGAGCGCGGTGCCCCGCAACTTCCGCGCCGAGGAGACGCTGGTGGCCGCCGGGCGGGACGTGGTGCTGCGCTGGGACGGGCCGGCGGGCCTGACGTACCGGGTGCACGGGCCGGACGGGCTCGTGGACACCGTGACCTCGGCCAAGGGCCCGGCCGGTTGGGAGTGGTCCCCGCCGGGCGGCCAGGAGCCGAAGCGGGACGCCACGTACACCCTGACCGCCGAGATCCCCGGTTCGCAGCGGGCCGGCTACCACCTGACGACCACCGTGCACCTGCGCGAGCCCGAGTTCGAGAGCGTGACCGCGACGAACGGGCTGCGCGCCCCGTGGGTGGCGGGCATCGCCGACCCGGGCCGGATCACGTTCACGGCGGGCGGGGCCCGGCTCGACGACGCCGCGAACGCGCTCGGGACCCTGGTGGCCGCGGCCGCCGAGGTCGAGACGGTGACCGCGACCACCGGCGTCCACACCCCCTGGGTGGAGGGCACCGCGCACCGCGGCCGGATCTCCTTCACCGACCAGGGCGCGCAGATCCTCGACGACACGCAGGCGTGGGGGACGATCTCCGCGGCGACCGTGGAGGTCGAGACCCTGGCGGCGTCCTTGGTGCGCGGGCGGGACGCCGGCGCGGGCTGGATCCGGTTCCCCTCCGAGGGGATCACGGTCGGCCGGGGCGGCAGCGGCGACGCGGGCACGGTCACGGCCGACAAGGTCCGGGCCACCGGCGTGAACACCACGTGGGTGGGTGACGTGGACGGCGGCAAGGGCTGGGTCGAGTTCCCGCAGTCCGGCGTGAACGTCCGCCGGGACGGATCGCAGACCTGGGGCGACATCGCGGGCGACAAGGCGGACCTGAACGGCGTCAACACGAAGTGGGTGCAGGGTCCCACGTCGAACGACGGCTGGATCGAGTTCCCGCCCGCCGGCGTGAACGTGTTCCAGGGCGCGGGCAGCCGCCAGTGGGGCACCGTGGCCGCCGCGACGGCGGACCTGAACGACCTGGAGACCCACCGGGCCCGGGTCAAGGAACGGCTCACCCTGGACGGCGGGTTGACCGTCTCCAACGTGCTGGAGACCCAGGACGGGCCGCCGCGGCTCGTCGTGCACGGCCGGCTGGAGGCGCAGGGCGAGGTGTCCGCGGCCGGCCCGGTGCTGGTCGGCGGGGACCTGACGACGAAGGGGAACTTCCGCGCGCAGGGCGACTCGCTCTTCTACGGCAAGCTGAACGCCAACGGGCACCTGTCGGTCCGCAACGCGGGCGCCTGGATCCTGCACACCAACGACGGGCAGGTCTCGATCCAGGGCAGCCTGCGCGTGCACGGGGCCTTCCGCTCGGACAGCTGACCCCCCGGGGCGGACGACCCGCGACGCCCCACGACCACCCGCACCGCACACCGCTCCCCCGCCGGCCTCCGGGCCCGGCGGGGGAGTTCTTTTGCGCCCGAACCCATTTCAGGCTCCGCCCGTGTTCACGTGGTGCGGGAATTCTCGAAGCAGAATCGATTCCCCTATTCGGGACCCATACCCTGCCGACAATGGACCCCCTCGGGAAATCCGGCGTGAATCGGCCATTCTCGATTGCCCGGCTTCCGCTTCTTTCTCCCTCCGATTCCGTATGGTCGACTGGATCACACACCGCCGGGAACACCTGCGATCCCGGTCGAATGAACCACAGGGGGGTTCTGTGTCGACAAGGAAACAGCGTGCACTGACCGTTCTCTTCGTGGCGGGCGCCGTACTGGCGACCTCGCCCGCCGTCGCCCTCGAATCCTCGACACCGGAGGCGAGGGCGTGGAGCCACGGCACCCAGCAGGTGGTGGCGGTCCGCGACGACAGCGCCGACGGCGACGAGGTCTACGCCGAGTACTTCGAGGGCATCAACGCGGGCAAACACGAGCTCCGCAACAAGAAGGGCGCGGGCCACACCGTCTACAGCAAGAAGTACACCCTGGCCGTCCACAAGCTGCGCGCCTGCGACGAGGAGGACTTCCACCCCGACAACTGCGACATCTGGCGACAGGACTGAGCGGGGGCGCACTCTTTGCCGACGGGGCGCGCGGGAGCGAATTCCGCGCGCCCCGTCGGGCCGTTCCGAGTCCGGAATCAGTCCCCCTCCGCTTCGCGCACCGGGCCAATACCGCGAAAACCCGGACGCCGCCCCGTCCCCGTGCGGGACAGTGGGCGCCCACACGGGGAGAGAGAAGGAAGGGAGCGGCCATGGAATCGGCCCCTGTCCTGCGCATGGCGCGCGTCCGGCACGCGTATCCGGGGCGCGGCCTGTTCCGGGAACTGGACCTGACGGTCGCGGCCGGCGAGTCGGTGGCCGTGACGGGCCCGAGCGGATCCGGGAAGTCGACGTTGCTGTCCTGCGCCCTGGGTCTGGTGGCGCCCCGCGAGGGGCGGGTGGAGGTCGCGGGCCTGGACCTGCGCACACTGCGGGCCAAGGCCCTGGCCCGGCACCGGGCCGCGCACATCGGCATGGTCTTCCAGGCCGGGGAGCTCCTGCCGGAGCTGTCCCCGGCCGACAACGTGGCCCTGCCGGCCCTGCTCGCCGGGGTCGGCGCCAAGGACGCGTACCGCAGGGCGCGCGCCCTGCTGCGCCGGTTCGGGGTGCCGGACGGGTCGGAGGGGAGCGCCACGCTCTCCGGGGGCGAGCGGCAGCGGACGGCCGTGGCCCGGGCGATGATCAACGAGCCGGGGTTGTTGTTGGCCGATGAGCCCACCGGGGCGCTCGACGAGGCGGCCCGGGAGACGGTCGCGGACGCGTTGTTCGCGCTGCCCCGGCAGGCCGGCTGCGGGTTGCTGCTCGTGACCCACGATCCGGTGGTCGCGCACCGCGCGGACCGGGTCCTGGTGTTGCGGGAGGGCCGGTTGCACGAGGTCCCCGGGGTCACGGGCCGGCCGGTGGGCGGGCCGGGCGTCGACGGGCCGGGCCGGGCGCGGGGGTGGGCGTGATCGCGCGGGCGGGGCGACTGCTGCGGTTGGGGGCGTCGACGGTGCGGCGCGGGGAGGCCGGGTGCGTCCGGCTGCTCGCGGTGGGCGCCGCGACCCTGGCCCTGTGCCTGGCGCTCGTGGCCCCGGTGGTGGCCTCGGCGGGGTACGCGGGACAGGCGGAACGGGGGGCGGCGCGGGCCCCGGTGCCGACGGAGTTCGCGCCCGTCGGGACCCGGCCCCGGCTGTTGTGGTCGGCGGTCACCGACCACCTGCCGGTCGGCCGCCCCTACCCCGTGGTCCTGCTGACCCCCCTCGTGCCCGACGCGCCGCTCCCTCCGGGGGTGGCGGCGCTGCCCGGACCGGGTCAGGCCGTCCTCTCCCCCGCGCTGCTGGCCCGGCCGGCCGCCGACGGGGTCCGGGAGCGGTACGGCACGGTGGTGGGGACCATCGCGGACGAGGGCCTTCAGTCCCCCGACGAACTGCTGGCCTACGCGGTGCCGGCCCGGCCCCTGACCGGCACCGGGCAGCAGGCGCGGGAGGTGGTCGGCTTCGGGTTGCCCGGCGGTTCGGGGGCCCTGGTGGCGGGCCAGTCCGAGTACGACAAGCCCCTGTGGATGTTCCTCGGCATGCTGGGCTGCCTGCTGGCGGCCCCGGCGCTCGTCCTGCTGTTCGTGGCCGCGCGGACCGGGGCGCACGGGCGGGACCGGCGGATCGCGTTGGTGACGGCGCTCGGCGGGACCCCGGCGCAGCGGGCGCTGATCGTGCTGGGCGAGGCCCTCGCCCCGGTGGCGGGCGGGGCCCTGGCGGCCCTCGGGCTGGTGCTGGCCGCCTGTCACGCGGACGTGCGGCTGCCGTTCGTCGGGCACGTGCTGGTCGCCGGGGACCTGCGGGCCCGGTGGCCCGCGTGGGCGGCGGCCCTGGCCCTGGCGGTCGCGGTGGTCGTGCTCGTGCTGCTCGCCGTGCACCGCGTCGGGCCCGACGCCGCGCGCCGCCCCGCCCGGTGTCGGGTGCGTCCCGGGACGGATCCGCGGGGCCTGCGGCGCTGGGCGCTGCTCTGTCCGGTGTCGCTGCTGCTCGCGACCCGGGGACCGGGGCTGTTCTTCGAGCCGGGCGATTCCGGTTACGTGCTGACGAACTGGGTCGGGGTGGTCGGGGCGCTGGCGACGCTGCCCGCGGCGGTGGCCGTCGGCACGGCGGCCGTCGGGGGCGCGCTGACGCGCGGCGCCCGCCGTCGGGGCCGGCCCGGGGTGCTGATCGCGGCCCGGCGGATGGCGGCGCTGCCCGGGCCGATCGCGCGGATGACGGCGGGCCTGGCCATCGCCATCGTGCTGGTCACGCAGGTCTCGGCCTGGCAGGGGCACGTGGGGGACCGGGCCCGCTCCGCGCAGCGGATCCTGGCCCGCGTCGGCACCTCGACCCTGCTCGTCACGCCCCGGACCACGGATCCGGCCCGGCTGGCCGAGTTCCATCGGGCGCTGCCGGCGAACGCGGCGCGCCTGGCGGTGGAGGCGGATCTCGGCGCGGGCACCCTGACCCTCACGGGCAGGTGCCCGGACCTGCGGGCCGCGGCCCTGCCGTGCGCCGCCGGGCGGACGGCGACGGTCCCGACGGACGAGCGGATCCGTTCGTTGGCCGGTCCCGATCGCCTCTACGTCCGCGCCACACTGGACGCATCGGCCGCACAGGGCGCACCGGGCGCGGTCGGGGAGGCGGGCGGCACCTCGGTGCTCGTCTCCCGCGACGGCGCCGGGCTGCCCGAGCGGGAGATCGCGGCGGCGGCGTACCGCGCGATCCCCCGGGGCGCGCAGATCGACGTGATCGGGGCGGGTTGGCTCGCGGGGGCCGTGGTGAACCGGCTCCAGGGCGATTGGCTGACCCTGCTGGGCGTCGCCGGGGTCGGTGTCCTGGCGTTCGCCGCGATGTTCTCGGGCTTGGCCGAGTTCCTGCGGCAGGGCCGTGCGCTGGCGCCGTTGACGGCGTTCGCGGGCCGCCGCCGGCTGCCCGCCGCGATCAGTGCCCTCACCCTGGGCCTGCCGCTGCTCCTCGGCGCTCTGGCCGGGACCCTGGTGGGGGTGTGGACGGCGTTCCCGCAGACCGCCGACGGGCGTTCGTACGTCTCGGGGGCGACCCTCGCGGGGTGCGTGACGGCCGGGGTGGTCACGGCGGTCCTCGGCTGGCTGTGGGGCACGGCCACGGCCCTGCGGGAGGCCGCGACCTGGAGCCCGGGCAGAGAGGGCTGAGGGAACCCGACGGGGGCGAAAGTACGACAAGCTTTGCATGTGATGAGACATCTTTGTATCATTTGAGGCGATCAAGGCTCACCCCTGAGCATCATCGCGAACGGAATCCCATGCACACCCCCACGCCGGACCCTCGCCGCTGGATCGTCCTCACGATCCTCTCCGGCAGTCTCCTGCTCATCTCGATGGACACCACGATCCTGAACGTGGCGTTCCCCTCCCTCGTCTCCGACCTGCAACCCGGCGCGGTCCAGCAGCTCTGGATCATCGACGTGTACGCGCTGGCCCTGTCGGGCCTGCTGGTCACGGCGGGCGCCCTCGGGGACCGCTGGGGCCGCAAGCGGCTGCTGATCGCGGGCTTCGCGATCTTCTCCGTCGCCTCGCTGTTCGCGGTCTTCGCCACCGAGCCCTGGCACGTGATCGCGGCCCGCGCCCTGCTCGGCGTGGGCGGCGCGGCGATCATGCCGTCCACCCTGTCGATCCTGCGCGGGGTCTTCACCGACGCCCGCGAGCGCGCCTTCGCCCTCGCCGTCTGGGCCGCCGTGTTCGGCGGCGGCATGGCGCTGGGCCCGGTGATCGGCGGCCTGCTCGTGGAGGACCACGGCTGGCAGTCCGCGTTCCTCCTCAACCTGCCCATCGCCGCCGTGATCATCGCGGCCGGCCTGTACTACCTGCCCGAGTCCCGTTCCGCGCGCGCCGGCGGACGCTGGGACTGGTGGGGCGTCGGACAGTCCGTGGTCGGCATGCTCGCCCTGGCCGGCGGCATCAAGCAGCTCGGCAAGAGCGGCGTGGGCGACCCGCTGCCCTGGGCCCTGCTGGTGATCGCGGCGGTCGCCCTGACCGTCTTCGTCCGCCGCCAGCTGCGCGTGGACACCCCGCTGCTCCAGGTCCGGCTCTTCCGCGACCCGGCCTTCAGCGTCGCCGCCACCGCGATCTTCCTGCCCATGGTCGGCATGGGCGCCGTGCTCTTCCTGGTCACCCAGTGGTTCCAGTACGCGCAGGGCTACAGCCCGCTGGAGGCCGGCGTGCGGCTGCTGCCCTCGCCGCTGGCCCTGATCCTCGCCTCGATGATCGCGCCGAGGCTGATGCGCCGCTTCGGGATCCGCCCCCTGCTGGCCGGTTCCCTGCTGCTGCTGGCGGTCGGCATGGCGCTGCCGTGGGTCTTCCAGCGCTTCGGCGACCTCGGCTACCCGGCCTTCGCCGTCGCGCTCGCCGTGATGGGCCTGGGCGTCGGCGTGGCGAGCACCATCGCCTCCGTCACCCTGATCTCCGTGGCCCCCGCCGAGGAGGTGTCCAGCGCCGCCGCCATCGAGGAGACCTGCTACGAGCTCGGCGCGGCCATGGGCATCGCCATCATCGGGTCGACGGCCGCCGCGCTGTACCGGGGCAACCTGCCCGCGCTCGACCTGGACGCGGGCACCCTGGACACGGTCCGCGCCTCCATCGGGCAGGCCGCGCACGTGGCCGAGCAGATCGGGGGCACGGTGGGTCAGGGTCTGCTGGAGACCGCCGGCCGCGCCTACACCCTCGCCGTGACCCCGGCGTTCCTGCTGGCGGGCGTGCTGGCCACGGCCGCGGCGCTGACCACGTGGACCCTGATCCCGCGCAACCTGCGCCCGACCGAGAACCACTGACCGCACGCGCCGGGCACCGAAGGGGCCCGGGGCCGGGGAGCGATCCCCCGCCTCGGGCCCCTTCCGCGTCGGCCGTGGCCCGAGGGGGCCGGCGGGTCGGGTGGTGCCCGATGCACCTGGGGTGACCTGCGGTTTCGTAGGCGTCAACGGGTCTGGACGCGGGGTCGTCCGTTGCGGTGAACACCCCGGGCGGACCCTGTTCGGGCCGGTCCCGGGAGAGGAGCGTCTGCTGCGGGCGGCCCGTGGGGGTCGCCGTTCGCGGAGCACGCGAACAGCAGGGGAGGCGACGGGATGAGCATGAACAGGTCGAGCAGGATCCGGGCGGGCGTTCTCGGGGGTGTCGTGGCGCTGGTGACCATCGCCGGCGTGGCGGTGGTCTCGGCGGCCGACGGCGGGGCCCCGCGCGAGGGCGCCCGGGGGTCCGGGGCGGCGGTGGTCACGACCGCGTGGGCGAAGGTCAGTGCCGGCGGCACCGTGCTGGGCGGCGCCGGGATCACCGGGATCAACAAGTTCGGCATCGGGCGCTACAACATCACCACCTCCTCCGACCTGGGCAACTGCGCCCTGCTGGGGACGATCAACACCAACGGCGGCAACGACCCGGGGCCCGGCAGCGCCTCGATCCTGGTCGGGAAGGTGAACGGGAACACCCTCTTCATCCGCACGGCGACCCCCTCGGCCTCGGGGAACGCGATCGTGGACAGCGACCGTCCGTTCTCGATCCAGATCGTCTGCTGATCCGGCCGCCCCGACACGCGTCGGCGCCCCCGTACCCGGTCCCGGGTGCGGGGGCGCCGACGTGCGCGGGCGGCTCGGGCGGCAGGCTCAGGCGGGTGGGCGGATCGTGTGCCGGGGGGCCTTCGCGGTGACCGCGAGGCCCGCGACGAACGCGGCGAGCAGCATGACGCCGGCGGCCCACCAGATGGCGTGGGTGAACCCGTGGACCATGCCCCGGTCCAGCAGCCGGGCCCGCTCGGCGGCGTCGTGGACCGTGCCGACCCGGGCGGCGACGTACTGTTGCGCGGCGTTCGCGGCGAGGGTGTTGAGCAGGGCCGTGCCGATGGAGCCGCCGATCTGTTGGGCGGTGTTGACGGTCGCGGAGGTCACCCCGGCGTCCCGGGGCGGCACGTCGGCGGTGGCCGTCGCGAACACCGGCATGAAGGTCAGACCCATGCCCAGGCCCAGGATCAGCAGGGCGGGCAGCACGTGGCCCACGTAATCGGAGTCCACCGTCAGCCGGGTCAGCAACACCATGGCCGTGGTCGCCAGCAGCATGCCGGGCACCATGAGGTTGCGGGGAGCGGTGCGCTGGAGCAGGCGGGCGGAGATCTGGGTGGAACCGATGATGATCGCGGCCGTCATCGGCAGGAAGGCCAGGCCCGTCCGGACCGGCGAGTAGCGGAGCGTGACCTGGAGGTAGTAGGTCAGGAACAGGAACACGCCGAACATGCCGATCGTGGCCAGCCCCATGGTGGCGAAGGCGCCCGCGCGGTTGCGGTCGCGCACCACGCGGGGCGGCAGCAGGGGGTGCGGGGCCCGGGTCTGCCACCACGCGAAGGCCACCAGGAGCACGAGGCCGGCCGCGAACAGGCCGAGGACCAGCGGATCGGTCCAGCCCAGGGCCTCGGCCTCGCTGAACCCGTACACGACGGCGACGAGCCCGCCGCAGCCGAGCACCGCGCCGAGCACGTCGAGCCGGGCGCCGGCGGCGTGCCCGGGCCGGTCGTGGATCAGGGCCATGCCGCCGAACACGGCGATCAGGGCGATGGGCACGTTCACGTACAGGCACCAGCGCCAGTTCAGGTACTCGGTGAGGAGGCCGCCCGAGATCAGGCCGATGGCGCTGCCGCCGCCGGCGATGGCGCCGTAGATCCCGAACGCCTTGCCGCGTTCGGCGGGGTCGGTGAACGTGGTGGTGAGCAGGGACAGCGCGGACGGCGCGAGGAGGGCCGCGAAACAGCCCTGGAGGGCGCGGGCCCCGAACAGCATCCCCGGGTTGACGGCGGCGCCGCCGAGGGCGGAGGCGGCGGCGAAGCCGACCAGGCCGATCAGGAAGGTCCGTTTGCGGCCCGCGAGGTCCGAGATCCGGCCGCCGAGGAGCAGCAGGCCGCCGAACGCGAGGGTGTAGGCGGTGATCACCCACTGCCGGTTGCCGTCGGTCATGCCCAGCTCGCGCTGGGCGGAGGGCAGGGCGATGTTCACGATCGTGGCGTCGAGCACGACCATGAGCTGGGCCAGGGCGATCACCACCAGGGCCCACCAGCGGTGCGGCTCGACCGGTGCGGCCCTCGCCCCCGCTCCGGCCCCCGCCTCTGTCGTCGACGGACCTCCGGTCGCCGCGGACTGCGCGTCGTCGCTCATCAGCCCAGTATCGACACGTCCCACCCCGCACGTCCTGTCGAGAACGCGCCGGGGACGGGAGGGGTCCACACGGTCCGGACGTGCGCGCTCCGGTGGTGATTCGGCCGGCGCGGGCGGTACCCGGGCGTTTCGGGCATCGCCTCGGTGACCTGCGGGAATCGTGCGGGGCGCGGGGGTGAATTCCGGGCGAATCCCTGGTCGGACGGGTTTCGGCCGGCCCCGACCGGCGCCTAGCCTCCGTCGCATGCCCGACATGTCACGTCGCAGGGTCCTCGGCACGCTCGCCGGTGGCTCCGCGCTCTCCGTTCTACCTCCCTCCCTCCTCCAGGCCATGGCCGCGCCGATGCCGCGCGGTGGTCTGCGGGGCATCGAGCACGTCATTGTCCTCATGCAGGAAAATCGTTCATTTGACAACTATTTCGGCAGTTTGAAGGGAGTGCGCGGTTTCGGCGACCGGACGGCGCTGCGGCTGCCCGACGGCACCAGCGTCTTCGAGCAGCCCCGCAAGGGCGGCCCCGCCGTGCTGCCGTTCTCCGCGCGCAAGGCGGCCGTGGACGCCGGGCGTCCCGAGCACGACATCCAGTACCTCGGTTCGCTGCCGCACGGGTACGCCGACGGGGTCCAGGCCCGGGGGAACGGCTGGTGGAACGACTGGATCGCGGCCAAGGGGCAGAGCACCATGGCCCACTACGACCGTCGGGACATCCCGCTCCAGTACGAGCTGGCGGATCGTTTCACCATTTGTGACGCCTACTTCTGCTCCGTCTTCGGATCCACCAACCCCAACCGCAACTACCTGTGGACCGGCACCACCGGCTTCGAACCCGGCGGCGGGGCCCGCGCCGTCACCAACGCCGCCTATTCCTACGGTCACGCCGGCTACGACTGGACCACCTACCCCGAGCGCCTGGAGGCCGCCGGGGTCTCGTGGCAGATCTACCAGGAGTGGGACAACTTCACCGACAACGCGGTCGAGTACTTCAAGCCGTGGAAGCGGATCGGCCGCAAGATCCTCGCGGCGGCCGGGCTCCCCGGCGCCACCACCGAGGAGTTCTACGACGGCCTCTGGAAGAAGAACGACGCCGAGCGGCAGTCCGCCCTCGCCGCCTTCCGCAAGGGGGTCGACTCCCTCCCCGAGGACGAGCGCCGGCTGTTCCTGCGCGGCGCCCACCGCTCCGAACCGGGCACCCTCCTGACCCGCATCAAGGCCGACATCCGCAACCGCACCCTGCCGAAGGTCAGTTGGGTGGTGCCCACGGCGGCCCTCTCCGAGCACCCCAGCTCCTCCACCCCCGTCGGCAGCGCCGGCCTCGTGCACGACCTGCTCGACGCCATCGCGAGCGACCCGAAGACCTGGTCCACCACCGCCCTGTTCATCAACTTCGACGAGAACGACGGCTACTTCGACCACGTCCCCTCCCCCACCGCGCCCCGCCCGGACAGCGGCGACGGCGACGACTGGTTCGGCGGCCGGCCCGTGGGCCCGGGCCCGCGCGTGCCGATGACGGTGGTCTCGCCGTGGACGGTCGGCGGATTCGTCAACTCCGAGTACTTCGACCACACCTCGGTGATCCGTTTCCTGGAGAAGTGGACGGGGGTGCAGGAGCCCAACATCAGCGCGTGGCGGCGCGGCGTCTTCGGCGACCTGACCTCCGTGTTCGACTTCGACCGCGCGCACCGGCAGCCGCCCGTGGAGCAGCCCGGTCCCGTGCCCGCGCCGATCGGCCGCTGGAACCCCGTGCCGCCGGCCGCGCAGGCCCGGCCCGTGCAGGAACCCGGCACCCGCCCCACCCGCCCCTCCCCGTACCGGCTCGGGCTGCGCGCCGAGGTCACCGCCGGCGAGGTGGGGCTGCGGCTCGGCAACAACGGCTCCCGCACGGCCGTGGTGACCGCGTACCCGGGCGACGGGAGCACCCCGCGCACCTGGACCCTCTCCGGTCGCGACACCCTCACCTCCGCCGTCCCCCACCCGACCGGCGCCGAGGGCTACGACCTGCGGGTGCACGCCCCCGGCTGGTCCGTGTGGGAACTGCGCGGCCGGGGCGTGGGCGCCGAGGCCACCGCCTCCGAGCGGGCCGGCGCGCGCACGGTCGACATCGCGTGCGCCAACCCCTCCGACCGCACCCGGACCCTCCTGGTCGGCGAGTCCACGCACGCACGCCGGGGCGAGGACCGGATCACGAGCGTCCGGCTGGCCCCGGGGCGCCGGCGGACCGTCAGCGTGCCCGTGGCCCGACACGGCTGGTACGACATCGTGGTCCTCGACGAGGAGGACCCGAGCTTCCTGCGCCGGATCTCCGGTCACCTGTCCGACGGCGGACACGGCACCACCGACCCGGCCACCGGCGTCGCACCCGCCCTGGAGGCCGCGATCGCCCTGCCGGCGCCGCTGCCGCCGCTGACCGCCCCGCTGGTGCAGGGCAGCCCCGCCGAGGTCGTCGTCACCGTCCGCAACCGGGAGGCGGGGCGGCTGCGCGATCTCGCGGTCTCCCTGGTCGTCCCCACCGGTTGGACCGCCGAACGCGTCGGGCGCGGTCCGCGCGACCTGGCCAAGGGCGAGTCCGCCGAGGTCCGCTTCACCGTCACCCCGGCGGCGGACGCCACCACCGGCACGCTGGTCGTCGCGGCCCGCGCGGAGGGCTCCGGCCTGCTGCGGGTGGCCGACGCACGGGTGCGGGCGGCGGTCACCCCGGCGGTCGGGGTGACCCTGACCGCGCCCGCCTCCTCCCCCGGCACCGACGGCTGCGCCCTCTCCCCGGGCCGGGCGCTCGCGGTGACCGCGACCGTCACCAACGCCGCGAGCACCCCGCTCGCCCTGGTCGCCGCCGCCCTCGCGGCGCCCGACGGATGGCGCGTGGAGGCCGCCGCCGGCGCCCCCGCCACGGTCCCGGCCCGCTCCTCGAAGGAGGTGGTCTGGAACGTGACGGCGCCGGCCGGCGCGGCCCGCACCGCCGCGACCCTCAAGGCCACGATCGGCGCGCGCACCGGCACCGGCCCGGCGCGGGAGACGACCGCGGAACTCGGGGCGCGGGTCGGCCCCGTCATGACCGGGCACCTGCTGGCCGAGGACTTCGAGTCCCTCGCCGGACTGCTGGCCCCGGCCGTCGACCTGGGCCGGCCCGGCCTGCGCGGCTGGACCCGCACCGCGCCCGAGGGCTGGACGGTCACCAACGCCGAGGGAATGCCCCAGGGCACGACCGAGTTGCAGGGCTGGTCCTTCCTCTCCCGGCAGTTCTGGTTCCCGGCGGGCCAGGACCGCCAGGCGTTCGGGCGTTCGCTGGGCGTCGTCGCCGTCGCCGACCCGGACGACTGGGACGACACGGGCGCCCCGTCCGCGCGCGGGAAGTTCGACTCGACGCTGACCTCGCCGGCCGTCGCGATCCCGGCGGGCACGGCGACCCTCCACCTGGGCTTCGACTCCCACTATCGGCAGGAGAGCCCGCAGGAGGCCGAGGTGAGCGTGGTCTTCGACACGGGGGCCGCGGTGCGGGTGGTGTCCTATTCGAGCGCCGCGTCGGGCAATTCCAACGGGGGCCGGGACCAGCAGAACCGGCTGGTGACGGGCAGCGCGGCGGTGCCCTCGGGCGCGACGACGGCGCGGGTCGCGTTCCGGATGCACAACGCGGGCAACAACTGGTTCTGGGCGGTGGACAACGTCCGCCTGGCCGACCGTCCGATCGTGGACGCCTGAGCCGACCGCGGCCGCGGCCGGGACCGGTGACGACGCCGCCCGCCGCCTCGACCCTCGTACGGGGGCCGGGGCGGCGGGCGGCGGTGCGCTGTCCGCGATGCGTCGTGCGTCGTGACGTCGTGCGCGGTTCAGGCGGTCGGGGCGAGTTCCCAGGCGTGGTGCTTGAACGCGTGCCGGAAGTCCGGGTGGTCCTCCCACTGCCGGGCCACGCCGCGCAGCACGTCCCAGTGGTGCTCCAGCGCCTGGTCGATGACGGCGCGTTCGGCGCGTTCGGCACCCTCGCGGCGGGCGAACAGGCTCGCGACCGTGGAGGACTCCAGGACGGCGTTGCGCAGGCCGCGCAGGGCCCGCGAGGTGTCGTCCATCGCGAACCCGCCCTCGGCGCCGGCCTCCGCCGCGAACAGGGGGGTGAGGCGGGCCTCGATGAAGGCGGTGATCCGCTGGAAGTGCTCAACGTCCACGGGGGCTCCGTATTCCCGCGCCGCCGGCCCCGGCACCCCTCGGGTCGCGGTCGGCCGGCGCGTCGGCGTGTGTCTCGTTCGGTGGTCGCCCCGGGTGGCGGGCGTTCGCGCGTCGCGTCGAACGGGCCGGTCCGGGGGTGTTCCGCAGGATATCCGGTCCGCCCGGCCCACCCGCCGACGGGTCGCGGAGCACCCGTGACCGCACGAGGAGGGCTCGCGTACGGTGGCGGGAGGACATGGGACGGGGACGGGGATCGGGGGGAGTCGCGTGGTGGAGAGCGGACGGTGGTGGGTCGAGGGGTGGGCCGTGTCCCGAGGGGCGGCCCGGCCCGTGGAGGTGCCCTGGGGGCTGCGGATCGACCTCGCGGGCCCGGAACGGGCGGTGCGCCACGTGTTGTTCGACCCCGAGCCCGAGGCGGCGCGCGCGCTGATCGACACCCTCACCGACCCCGGCACCTGCGTGAAGGCGTTCCTCTCGCCGGAGGCCATGGAGCCCTGGTTCCCGGCGGTGGACTGGGAACCCGCCGAGCCCTGCTTCCTGATGGCGACCGCGCTGCGTCCGATCCCGGTGCGCGCGCCGGACGGGTACCGCACCGAGGTCGAGAGGGCGGGCGGACTCGTCCGCGTACGCGTCGTGGGCCCCGGCGGGGACCCCGCCGCGTACGGCCAGGCGGGCCTGACCGACACGGCGTGCGTCTTCGACCAGATCGTCACCGAGCCGGCCCACCGCCGCCGGGGGCTCGGGACGGTGGTCATGGGCGCGCTCACCGGGGCGGCGGTCGACGCGGGGGTGACGGAGGGGGTTTTGGGCGCGACCGTCCAAGGCCGGGCCCTGTACGAGACGTTGGGGTGGCGCGGCCTCGCCCCGCTGTCCGGGTTCACGCGCCGCCCGGTCGGGCGATGAGCGGCCGGGTGTGGAGGTAGGGGGCGGTGGGCCGGGGAGTTCGGTCTCGAAGGACAGCGCGACGCGCCGGGGCGCGGGGGCGGGGGCCTTCGCAGTGGGGGGCGCACGGATTTTCGAGCGCCGAGTGTCCGCCTCCGCGCGCTGTGTGCGACGGCTCCCGCGCGCCCACCCCCACCCCCTACAGTCGTCACTGTCGGTAATGGTGAACGGTGACGGGAAGCGGTGGGCACGATGACGAGGAACCGTGGGGCAAGGCATGGGCGGGGAGTCGCACGTTGGTCGGTCGGGGTGGCGGTCGGGGTGCTGGCCTGTTCACTCCTGTCGGTGGGCCCGGCGGGCGCCTCGGCCGGCGCGCGGTCCCGCTCCGACCTGGAGGTGGTCCGGCTCGACCCCGATCCGACGACGCCCGGTGGCACGACCGAGGTGCACGCGTTCGTCGTCAACCGCGGCCCGGAGCGCACCGCATCGTCCTTCCGGATCACCCTGCGCGTGCCCGTCGGGCTCACTATCCTGCCGCCGACCTACCCCCTGGCCTGCACCCCGCCCGGAGCGCGCGTGATCACCTGCGCCTTTCCGGCCGGGCTGAACCCCTTGGAGACGGCGACGGCCGTCATCCCGGTGCGGGTGGACGCGAGGGTCCCGGCGGGGAGCACGCGCGAGGGGCACGTGTCGGTCGCCGGTGACGACGACACCGATCCGGGCGACAACCACACCCCCGTGACCTTCACGATCAACGCCCCCGCGACCGGCTGAACCGACCGCGCGCGCCCGCCTCCGCCGCGCGAGGCTCCATTCGGGGCAACGGGCGCGAGCCCGCCGCCGGCATGGCGGACCGGGTCGCGCGGGCCGGTTACCGTGCGCGGTCATGAACAGCCCCTGTCTCGGCAGCCCCCCGAACGCACTCGATCCCCTCTCTCCGCACGGGCCCGGCGGAGTCCTGTGAACGGGCGGCCGGATGCGGACGGCGGGGTGCCCGGCGCCGCGTACGTGAACCTGGCGGTGGCCACGCTGGGGTTCACCCTGACGTTCTGGGCCTGGGACCTGATCGCCCCCTTGGCGACCGGCTACCAGGAGCGGCTGGGGCTCAGTTCCTTCCAGCAGTCCCTGTTGGTGGCCGTGCCCGTTCTGGTGGGGTCGCTCGGGCGGATCCCGATCGGCGCCCTCACCGACCGGTACGGGGCGCGGTCGTTGTTCCCGCTGGTGTCGGCCGCGACGGTGGTGCCGGTGTTGGCGTTGATCCCGGCGCGCGACAGCTACGCGCTCCTGCTCGTCGTCGGGTTCCTGCTCGGGTTGGGGGGCACCACGTTCGCGATCGGCGTGCCGTTGGTGAACTCGTGGTTCCCGCCCGCGCGGCGGGGGTTCGCGTTGGGCGTGTTCGGGATGGGCACGGGGGGTGTGGCCCTGTCGGGGTTCTTCACTCCCCGGATCGCCCGGCACGGCGAGAACCTGCCGTTCCTCGTCGTCGCCGCGGCCCTGGCCGGGTACGCCGTGCTCGCCGCGTTGTCGCTGCGGGACCGCCCCGACCGTCCGGTGCCGACGCGGTCCCTCGCGTCGCGGCTCGCGGGGGCCGGGCGGCTGCGGGTGACGTGGGAGTTGTCGGCGCTGTACGCGATCGGGTTCGGGGGCGTCGTCGCGTTCGGGGTGTACCTGCCGACCTATCTGAAGACCTGGTACGCGTTGGCGCCGACCGACGCGGGCACGAAGGCCGCCGGGTTCGCCCTGGTCACCGTGGTCTTCCGGCCGATCGGCGGGCGGCTCTCGGACCGCTTCCACCCCGCCGTGGTCACGGCGGGGGCCCTGGCGGTGGTCGCGACGTTCGCGGTGGTGCAGGCATTCGATCCGCCGCTCGCGCCGGCCGGCACGATCGCGCTGCTCGGGACGGCGGCGGGTCTGGGCGCCGCCGGGGGCAGCGTCTTCGCGCTGGTCTCCCAGGTCACCCCGCAGGACCGGGTGGGCAGCGTGACGGGCATCGTCGGCGCGATGGGCGGGCTCGGGGGCTTCGTGCCGCCGCTGCTGATGGGCGCCGTGTACAGCGCCAAGGGCTCGTACTCGATCGGCTACATGCTCTTGTCGGACCTGGCCCTCGCGGGCTGCGTGTACGCGTGGACCCGCATGCGCACGACGCGTCCGCCCTCGGCCTGACGGAGTTCGGGCGGCGGGGGTGGGGTGGGCGGCCTAGTCTGGGCGGAGGGGGCCGTCCGTCCTGGCGGGGAGGCTGCCGTGACGAAGTCGACGACGAGTGCGCGGGCGCGTCGGGCCGCGATCGGTGTGGTGGTGGCGGGGCTGTTGGCGACACCGCTCGCCTCGGGCACCGCGTTCGCCGCGCCACCGGATCCGAGCCCCTCGGCCACCACCGGGTCGGCGCCCGCCGTGCCCGCCGGCTTCCCGCGTCTGGACGCGGCGACGGCCGCCCGGCTGGACGCGGCGGTGGAGCGGGTGCGGGCCGAGACCGGGGTGCCGGGGATCGTGGTGAGTCTGTCGGCGCCCGGCAAGGGCGAGTACACGCGGGCGTTCGGCGTCGCCGACAAGGCGACCGGCGCGGCGATGAGGACGGACCTGTACCACCGCATCGGCAGTGTGACGAAGACGTTCACGGTGACGGCCCTGCTGCGCCTCGTCGACCAGGGCAAGGTCGGCTTGGACGATCCCGTCGGCCGATGGGTGTCCGGTGTCCCGAACGGGGACCGGATCACGTTGCGCGACCTCGCCGACATGCGCAGCGGCCTGTTCAACTACTCCGCCGACGAGGGCTTCGCCAAGGCCCTCATGGGTGACCCGAAACGTTCCTTCACGCCCCGGGAGCTGCTGGACTACGCGTTCGCGCACCCGGTGGGCTTCGCCCCCGGCGCGCGGTTCGAGTACTGCAACACCAACACGATCCTGCTCGGGCTGGTGGTGGAGAAGGCGAGCGGCACGCCCCTGAACGAGTACGTGGAGCGCGAGGTGGCGCGCCCGGCGGGTCTGACGCACACCACGTTCCCCACCGACGCCGCGTTCCCCGACCCGCATGCCCAGGGGTACACGGACCAGACGGCCTCCGGTCGGGTCGAGACGGCCACCGACTGGAATCCGTCCTGGGGATGGGCGGCCGGGGCGATGATCTCGGACCTGAACGACCTGCGGACCTGGGCCCGGGTGCTGGCCACGGGCACGCTCCTGAGCCCGCGGACGCAGGCCGAACGCCTACAGGGTCGCGCGACCACGGAGCCCGGGGCCACGTACGGACTCGGCCTGTTCGACGTGGACGGCTGGATCGGGCACAACGGTTCGCTGCCGGGCTACCAGACCCTGGTGCTGTACCTGCCGGAGGCGAAGGCCACCCTGGTGGCGACGCTGAACACGGACATCACCCACGACGGGGTAGCGCCGAGCACCCTGCTCGGGAAGGCCGTCACCCAGGTGGTCACCCCGGAGCACGTCTACGACCTGCCCAGGACCGACGCGCCGCCCGCGGGCGAGCCCTCCGCCGGCCCGTCCTGAGATCCTGTGGCCATGGAACAACGGATCAGTCTGATCACCCTCGGGGTCGCCGACCTCGACCGCGCCCGCCGCTTCTACGCCGCCTTGGGCTGGCGCGGGACGGAGGTGGAGGAGACCGTCTTCCACCAGGCCGGCGGCCTGGCCCTGGTGTTGTGGGACCGGCACAGACTCGCCGCGGACTGCGGACTGGAACCGGCCCCGGAGGGCGCCGGCTTCGGCGGGATCGCCCTGGCCCACAACGTGCGCACGGACGCGGAGGTCGACGAACTCCTCGCGGCCGCCGCCCGCGCCGGCGGCACCGTCACCCGGCCCGCCGGCCGGAACCCGATCGGCTTCCACTCCGGCGTCTTCACCGACCCGGACGGGCACGCCTGGGAGGTCGCGCACAATCCGGGCTTCACCCTGGCCGAGGACGGTTCGCTGATCCTGCCGGACTTCGGGGCCTGAGCGCGCCCGTCACCCGAGCCCCGGGCGCATCGCGCGCCCGCCGTTCACCACCGCACGCCCTGTCACGTTCCGTGACGGTCGACTACCTTTGGCGATGCGAGCGGTACGGAACGTGACGGAACAGGCAGGTGAACGACAGATGCGTGGCACAGGACGCGGGGCGCGGGCCCTCGGGGCGTGCGCGGTGGCGTTGCTCTCGGTGCTCTCGACACCGGGCAGCGCGCAGGCGGCGCACGGAGTGCTCAGGATCGACGGGGCGGCCCACCGGGATCCCTCAGGTTGTCTGCCCTTGGGGGACTTCGCGCCGTCCGAGGTGATCAACCTGACCGACACGCCGGCGCATGTGTGGTCCGGCCCCTTCTGCGACGGGCGGGTGACCGCCGTCGTGCTGCCGGGGCAGGCACTGAGACCCGCTCCGGGGATGAGCCTGTTCATCGAGTGAGGCGAACGCGGAGCGGGACGGCACCGGCAGCACGCCGGTACCGCCCCGCTTCACCGCCGATCGACGGGTCAGAAGGTGACCCACTTGTTCGCGTCGCCGTAGACGGTGGTGTTCAGGTCGGGGTCGGTGGCGGCGACGTTGCCGAAGACCGCGAGCCGCTCGGAGCGGATGAAGGGCTTGTCCGTCACCGGGGTGTGCACCTGGACCTGCGCGGACCAGGGGACGTTCTTGCCGGGCACGCAGTCCACTTCGGTGCGGAATCCGCCCTGGACGAACAGCGGCTGCTCCTGGGAGGCCGATCCGAAGACCCGGACGCGCGCCGGCTTGGTGCAGGTGACCTTGCCGCTGATGGTGGCCTTGCCCTTGGTGAGCTTCCCGGCGGCCTTGATCGTCATGCCGACGGTCATCGGCTTGGGCGGGACGGTGCCGTCCGCCATCAGGTAGCCGCGCAGCGGGCCGCGGTCCTCGCACTTCTGGTTGTAGTCGATCCGGAGCTTCTCGACCGCCCCGTTCTCGCCGAAGACCAGTTCCGTGATGCCGAACCCGCCGGTGAGGGTGGCGCAGCCGCCGAAGGGGCCGTTGGCGAACAGGGTGGGCACGTCCGACGGGGTGCCGGGCGTGCTCGGGGTGCGGACGGCGTCGCCGTAATTGCCGACCGCGAGTTGCTGCCCGGTCGGGGCCGCGATGTCGAAGGTCCAGGGGGCGCCCCCGGGCCGGGTGACGACGGCGTGCAGGGAGTTGCGGTCGGCCGAGGCGGTGACGTCGATGGTGTCGCCCAGCTTCGGGTTGTACCAGGCGGCCTGGTCTTCGAACCCGTCGCCCTGGTCGCCGGACCAGTTGAACTCGCCCTGCGGCACCGGCGCGGCCTGGGCCGTCCCCGCGCCCGCGAGGGCTCCGGTGAAGGGCAGCGCCAGCGCGGCCAGGACGACGGCGGTGCGTCGGAACGCGGACATGCGAAAGCTCACGTTGTGTCCCCCCGTGAAGATCGTCAGTGATCGCCGCGAGTCTGCCAAACACGGACGGACGGGGCAACTGTTCTGTCACATGGGGTTGTTGGGGTGTGCCGCCGTCCCGCATCCGGTCCGGCGAGCGGCCGGCCCGCCGAGGGGGCTACGGTGGTGGGGGGCCGGGGGTGCGGGGGTTTCGCGTGGTGGGCGCCGGCCGGTGACGGGCGAGGAGTGGGCTGGGGTGGAGCGGGTGGGCGGGGAGAACGGCAGGCCCTTGCGGGCCGATGCCGCGCGGAACGCGGCGCGGATCGTGGCGGCGGCGCGCGTGGTCTACGCCGAGCAGGGGCCGGAGGCGCCCCTGGACGAGGTGGCCCGGGTGGCGGGGGTCGGCATCGCCACGCTGTTCCGGCGCTTCCCGGACAAGGGCGCGCTGTTGCGGGCCGTGTTGGACCGGCGGTTCCAGGACGACGTGCTGCCCGCCGCCGAGCGGGCCCTGCGGGACGAGGATCCGCGACGCGGCCTGATCCTCGTCCTCGAGGCGGCGGTGGCGGCGGTGGCCCGGGACCATCACGTGCTGATCGCGGCCCGGGACGCGGGGGTGCTGTCCTCCTCGACCGGCGACCCGTTCTTCGCCGTGCTGGAACGGGTCGCCGAACGCGGGCGGGCCGCCGGGGTGCTCCGGGAGGATCTCGTGGCCGAGGACCTGCGGCGGATCACGGTGATGCTGATCGGCGTGCTGTGGACGGTGCGGCCGGGGTCGGACGGGTGGCGGCGGTACGTGGCGCTGGTGGTCGACGGACTCGCGCCGGCCGCCGCCCACCCCCTGCCCGTGCCCGCGCCCCCCTTGCACCACCGCGAGGGCTGACCAGGCCGCGCCGTCACCTCACCTCACCTCACCTCACCACAGCACCGGGACCTCGGTGAGGCCGCCGGTGAGTCGACGCGGGTGTTCGGCCAGGCTGTGCGGGTCGACGGCGAGGCGCAGGCCGGGCAGTCGGGTGAACAGGCGGGTCAGCGCGATGCGCATCTCGGTGCGGGCCAGGGCGTTGCCGACGCAGTAGTGGCCGCCGTGCCCGAAGGCCAGGTGCGGGTTGGGGGCGCGGTCGGTGCGGAAGGCGTTGGGTTCCTCGAACGCGGCGCCGTCCCGGTTGGCGGCGTTGATCGAGATGAGGAGCGCGTCGCCGCGTCGCACGGTGACCGGGCCGAGCGTGACGTCCTCGCGGGCGTAGCGGACCAGGCCGAGACCGCCGGGCGCGGCCATCCGCAGCACCTCCTCCACCACGGCCGGGGCGTTGCCGGCGGGGTCGGCGGCGAAGTGGTCGCGGCGCGCGGGGTCGCTGAGCAGGAACAGCACGCCGAAGTCGATGCGGGTGGACGTGGTCTCGTGGCCGGCGAAGAGCAGACCGGCCGCGAGCTGGGTCATGTCGTGCTCGGTGAAGGTGGGGTCCTCGGCCTGCACGGCGACGATGTCGGTGACCACGTCGTGCCCGGGGTGGGTGCGCTTGTGTTCGGCGAGGCGGCCCATGTACGCCTGGAAGTCGGCCATCGCGGAGCGCGCGTCCTGCGCCCCGTCGAGGATGCCGATGCGGTCGGACCAGGAGCGGAAGAGGTCGCGGTCGGACTCGGGGACGCCGAGGAGTTCGCAGATGACCCGGACGGGCAGCGGGAAGGACAGGTTCTCGTGGAGGTCGACGGGGGCGTCCGGGGAGGCGGCGCGGGCGGCTTCGAGGTCGTCGAGGCATTCGTCGGCGAGCTGTTCCACGCGGGCGCTGAGGCGGCGCATGCGCGGTACGGAGAAGGCCGGGGTGAGAACCCTGCGCATGCGGGTGTGGTCGCGTTCCTCGGCGTCGAACTCGCCGGTGGGCCCGGCGGAGATCGCGGCCTCGGAGATCCGGGAGGCGTGTTCGGGTTCGGGGTGCGAGCGGCCGAAGCGGCGGTCGCCGAGGAGGGCGCGCGCCTCCTCGTAGCCGGTGACGAGCCAGGCCGGGTCGCCGGCGGGGGTGATCACCGGGGAGACCGGGCCCTGGGCGCGCAGCACGTCGAACAGGGGTGGCAGGTCGAGTGCGTTGGGACGGTCGAACGGCATGCGGGGGGTGGACGCGGGAGCGGTCATCGCTTCTCCTCGCCGAGCGTGCGCGGATGGGAGGGGGGTGGAACGGGCGCCGGGCGGCGGGTCCGTGCCGGGCCGACGCCGCTCGGGGTCGGGCGGGTGGGCTCGAACGGGGCGTGCCGCACAGCGGGTCGGCAACAACTGATACTCGACTATCTCTTGTGCGGAACGTAACACCGCCGGCACGAAGCGCCGAACTCCACGGGTCGGATTCCGGCCGGCCCGGTGGCGCGGATCCCACGGTCGCGCCCGAGGCCCCGCCCCCACCGCACCGACACTCCCGACCCGGCCACACAGCCGCGGCCCCGCGGCACACACCGACCACGGGCCCCCACACCCCCACCGCCCGATCGACCGAAACCGATCCGCCCCCACCCCGCCGGCGCGCCCGCAACCGGGAATCGCGGGTGCCCGCAGCGGCGTCGGTCGGGTAGCGTGCGGGGCATGTCGAGTCCTGAGTCAGACACGGTGGGGGCTTTCGGTCACGCCGTCAGCCCCCTGGACCACTGAGTTCGCAGTCCTGCCGTCCCGCCGCGTCACGCGGCCGGACGCGTGCGCCCCGGGGCCGACCGCGGTGACGAGATGGAACCTCTCGTACTTCTCCTCACCTCGGAGTCATTCGACATGCCTCTCCCGCTGTATCTGCTCGCCGTGGCGGTCTTCGCCATGGGCACCTCGGAATTCATGCTCGCCGGCCTCGTGCCGGACATCGCCTCGGACCTCGACGTGACGGTCGGGAGCGCGGGCACGCTCACCTCGGCGTTCGCGATCGGCATGGTCGTCGGCGCCCCGCTCGTGGCCGCTCTCGCCCGCGACCGGTCCGGCCGGTCCGGCCTGCTCGGGTTCGTCCTCGTGTTCCTGGTGGCCCACGTCGTGGGCGCGACCACCTCGAACTTCCCGGTCCTGATGGTGACGCGGGGGGTCGCGGCACTGGCGTACGCCGGGTTCCTCGCCGTGGCGCTGACCGCCGCCACCGCGCTGGTGCCGCCCGACAAGAAGGGACGGGCCCTCGCCGTACTGTTGTCGGGCACCACGGTGGCCACGGTCGTGGGTGTCCCGGGCGGGGCGGTGCTCGGCTCGGTGCTCGGCTGGCGGGCCGTCTTCTGGGCCGTCGCCGCACTGTGCCTGCCCGCGGCCTTCGGCATCGTCAGGGGCTTCCCGGCACGGGGTGTGCGGGAGGGCGCCGCCGAGCGGCCGGGCCTGGGATCGGAACTCGCGCAGCTCCGGCGGCCCCGGCTGCTCCTGGTCATGGTGCTCGGCGCCGTGGTGAACGCGGCGACCTTCGCCGGCCTCACCTTCCTCGCGCCCGTCGTGACCGAGACCGCCGGACTGGACGAGTTGTGGATCTCCGTCGCCCTGGTGCTCTTCGGCATCGGTTCCTTCGCCGGGGTGACCCTCGCCGGCCGGCTCTCCGACCGACACCCGGGTACGGTCATCGCGGTCTGCGGCCCCCTGTCGCTCGTCGGCTGGCCGGCCCTGGCCGGCCTGGCCCACGAGCCGCTGGCGCTGCTCGCCCTCGTGTTCGTCCAGGGGGCGCTGTCGTTCGCGCTGGGCGGCACGCTGATCACGCGGGTTCTCCACGAGGCGACGGCCGCACCCACCATGGCCGGCGCCTACGCGACCGCCGCGCTCAACGCCGGCGCCGCCCTCGGCCCCCTGCTCGCCGCGACGACCCTCGGCGGCGCGGCCGGGAACCTCGGCCCGCTCTGGATGAGCGGATTCCTCGTCACGGTCGCGCTGCTCGTCGCGTTGCCCGCGCGCGGGGTGATCGCGGCCGGTCGCGGAGGCGAGTCCGTCCGCTGACGCGCCGACGGCTCCGGGGTACGCGTGTGCCCCGGAACGGTCGGGACCGGTCCGGGGCACACGCGGGCGGGTGTCCCGGTCCGCGGGGGACCGGGACACCCGGGGGCCGTCAGCCGAGGTTCAGTTTCTGGCCGGGGAAGATGAGGTCGGCGTCCTTGACGACGTCCTTGTTCTCCTCGAAGAGGCTCTGCCAGCCGCCCTTGACCCCGTGGGCCACGGCGATGGTGTTCAGCGTGTCGCCCTCCTTCACCGTGTAGGTGTCGGAGGAGTCCGAGCGCTTGGTGGTGGTGGGCGCCGGGGTGTCCTCGGCGGCGGAGCGCTGCGGGCGGGTGGTCGGGGCCTCGGCCTCCGACTCGGACTTCTTCGCCGAGCGGGAGGAACGGGACTCGCCCGAGGACTCGGACTTCTTCTTCGAGGAGGTCGACTTCTCGGAGGAGCCGGAGCCCTCCGAGGAACCGCCGGAGCCCGAGCCGGAGGAGCCGGAGCCGCCGCTGGAGGCGCTCGACAGGCCGACGCCGCAGTGCGGCCAAGCGCCCTTGCCCTGGCCCTTGAGGACCTTCTCGGCGATCGCTATCTGCTGGGACTTCGACGCCAGGTGGGCGTTGGAGGCGTAGGCGGTACCGCCGAACGCGGCCCAGGTGGACGGCGTGAACTGGAGGCCGCCGTAGAAACCGTTGCCGGTGTTGATGGACCAGTTGCCGCCGGACTCGCACTGCGCGACCGCGTCCCACTCGGAGTTCGTGGCGGCGCTCGCCGTGCCGGCCGTCATGAGCGGCGCGGCGACGGCGACACCGGCGACGCCCGCGAGGGCGACGACCCGGGTGGCCTTGGACATCTTGCGGTGCTTGCCCTTGCCGGAGATCAGCATGGAACTTCTCCTCACCGACGCCTGCGAGGTGAGCTGTCGGGCTCGGGCGGATGAGTTGCCCGGTCGCGTCGTGACGCGACTTCACCCCGAGCCGGTCGCCCGTCCGGTGAAGCACCCGGGTCGGTCGACCGGCGAAAGACCTGTGGGTCCCCCGCTCCTGCCTTCGGCGCTTGCGCGACGATTCCCTCCGTCCGTCGGCAGGACTCGGCGAACCGGTCGGAGGGGCCCGCGGTGGCGAGCGGCTCTGAACGTATGCGGAGCGGGCCCGGGGCCCCAAACGGCGCACGGGGCCTCAGCGTGTACCCACTTGACCGCCCTGACCTGACGTCACCGCAGGTCAGGGCGGTGGGCGTCGAGTTGCGCCGGGTCCGACACCCGCGAGTCCGACGAGACACATGTCTCATTCGCGCCCGGTGGCGGAACCGGGCCCGGGCGGCGGGAGGGGCACGGGGCGGAAGTGCGTGGTGAGTCGGCCGTCCTCGTCGACGACGTGGAAGGCGACGGCCGGCGGCAGGTGCTCGTGCAGGTGGTGGTCGGGGTCGCGGGCCGGCTCCCAGGGCAGGCGGATCGTGCTCGCCACCCCGGGCGCGACCAGTACGGGGCGACCGGCGAAGGTGGTGGCGGCGGCCGTGTGCGCGTGCCCCACGAGGAAGGCCAGCAGGTGCGGGTGACGGTCGGCGACCTCGGCGAGACCCTCGACCTCGGTGAGCCGGATCCCGTCCACGTACGGGGTGTGCAGGGGCACGGGCGGGTGGTGAAAGGCGACGAGCACCGGTATGTCCCGAGATGTCCCGCTCAGGGTGCGGTCCAGCAACTCCAGGCTGCCCGGGGCCAGGAGCCCGTGGTGGGCGCCGGGCACGGAGGAGTCCAGGGCCACCAGCACGAACCCGTTCCCGCGCAGGACCTGGTCCACGGGGGCGAGGGAGGCCGCCTCCGCCCGCAGGTGCACGCGCAGGGCGCGCCGCTCGTCGTGGTTGCCGGGCAGGGCGACCACGGGGTGTCGCGAGGTCAGGGCGGCCCGCGCCTGCCCGTATTCGGCCGGGGTCCCGTGGTCGGCGAGGTCCCCGGAGACCAGCACCGCGTCGAGGTCGACGCTCAGGCCCTCCAGGTACTCCATGACGGCGCGGGTCCGGGCGAGGGCCGCGGGGCTCCCGTCGAGGTGGATGTCGCTGAGGTGGGCGATGACGACGGGCACGAACGGGCCTCTCACGGATGGGTGCCGGACACCCGTCCGGCACCGTGCCCGGCGCCGGGTGACCGGCGGGTTCGGTCGACTTGTCGATCATCGTCCGTCCGTGCCCGGCTTTCAAGCCCCGCCCCCTGACCGCGGGTCACGCGGACGCGGACCCGGGCCCGCTCGTCTCCTCCTCCGCGCCGCGCGCGGCCGGTGCCGGTTCCCCGTCCTCCTCCGCGCCGCCCCGGGCCACCGTTCGCGTCCCCTGTTCCGGGGCCCGGCCGGCCGTCCTCGGCAGTCCGCCGGCGGCGGCCGCGAGGGCGAGGGCCGCGCCCATGAGGAGCACCGCGCCCAGACCGGTGGCGTCCGCGATCAGGCCGCCGATGAGGGCGCCGGCGGCGATCGCCGCGTTGAACACGCCCACGTACACCGCCGAGACGGTCTCCCGGTCGGCGTCCCGGCCCGCTTCGGCCATCCAGTTCTGGGTGGTGACGGACACCCCGCCGTAGGCCAGTCCCCAGACTCCGATCAGGATCCCGGCGGACAGCGGGGTGCCGCCGAGCCACGGCAGCAGCGCGACGCCGGCGGCGATGACCACGCCGATGACCGCGAGGGTGCGACGCGGGGAGCGGGCCCCCACCGTCCCGGAGAGGAAGTTGCCGGTGACCCCGGCCAGGCCGTAGAGCAACAGCAGGGCCCCGACCGCGGCCGCCGACGCTCCCGCGATCTCCTCCAGGGCGGGGCGGACGTAGGTGTAGGCGGCGAAATGGCCGGTGACCAGGAGGGCGATGGCCAGCAGCCGGATCCGTATCCGGGGGTCGCGCACCACCGGTCCCATCGCGGCCGCCCGCACCCCGTTGGCCGCCGGCAGCGCCGGCAGCAGCACGAGGAGCGCGCCCGCGACCAGCAGGGCCAGCGCCCCCGCGGCCAGGAACGGGGCCCGCCAGCCGAACGCCTCCGCGAGGTAGGTGGCACTCGGGACCCCCAGCACCGAGGCCACCGCGACCCCGCCGAAGATCACGGAGTTCGCGGCGGCGACGCGGGGCGCGGGCACCAGGCGGCCGGCGAGTCCGGAGGCCGCGACGGCCCAGACCCCGCCCATGCCCAGGCCCACGAGCACCCGTCCGATCATGAGCACGCCGACGCCCGGGGCGAGGCCGGCGACCAGGTTGCCGGCCCCGACCAGGGCGGTGAGCAGGGCCAGCACCACCCGCCGGTCGGTGCGTCCGAAGAGGGCGGTGACGGGCACGGCGGTGACGGCGGCGACCACGCCGGTGGCGGTGAGGGCGAGGCCGGCGGTGCCCGGTGAGGTGTCCAGGGCCCGGCCCATCGGCGTGAGCAGGCCGACGGGCAGGAGTTCGGAGGTGACGACGGTGAAGGTGGCCCCCGCGATCGCCGCGACGCCGGGCCAGGCCGTCGCGCCCTTCTCGATCTTCTCGTGTGGTTCCATGCCCGTCAGCCAACCCCCGTCCGGCGGCGGGCACAAGGAGTGATCCACAGGACGGGACGGCGGCGACGCGGGTGGGTCAGGAGCTGAGACCGCGTTCGGGGGCGCTCATGTCGCCCGTGCCCGGGATGCCGTCGGCGAGTCCGTAGCGCAGGAACACGGTGCCGTTCGGGCCGGCGGCCGGGGGCGAGAGGAGGTTCAGGTTGGCGGGGACGGTGCCCGTGTCGAAGACCTTCTTGCCGACGCCGAGGACGATCGGGTGCAGCCACAGGTCGATCCGGTCGTACAGCCGCTCGCGCAACAGGGTGCGCACGAGGTCCAGGCTGCCGACCACCTTGACGTTCTCGTGCCGCTCCCGGACCTCGCGGACCGCGCGCGGCAGGTCGGGGCCCAGGTGCGTGCTGCCCGCCCAGGACAGATCGGGGGTGCCCCGGGAGGCCACGTACTTGGGGACGCGGTTGAACAGCTCGGCGATCGTCCCGTCCTCGCCGTCGCTCTTCTGGTGCGGCCAGTACGCGGCGAAGATGTCGTAGGTGCGGCGGCCGAGGAGGAGGGCGTCCGTGCCCTCGTAGGCGGCGAGGATCTGGGCGTGGGAGACCTCGTCGAACAGGGGGGCCTGCCAGCCGCCGTAAGGGAAGCCGTCGGGGTCCTCGTCGGGGCCGCCGGGGGCCTGGCCGACGAGGTCGAGGGTCGCGAACAGTTCGAGGTCGATGAGGCCCATGGTGTGCTCCCGGAGAAGAGTGGGTCGGTCTGTGGTCGTCTGTACGTCTGTCGTTGTAGGGGTGACTCCCGGACGCGGAGGAACTCATCGGTGCGGGCCGATCCCGTCGCCGCCGGTGCCTCGCGGGGCGCCGGACGCGGGGCGCCGGGAGGGACGGGGGCGGGACGGGGGTCGGCGGCCGGGCGGGCGGGGGCCGCCGTGGTCATCGTGACGCGGACCGGTGCCCGTCGCTCCGCGCACGGGGCCGTTCGTCGGCGTGTCGGCCCCCTCCCGCGCACGGCCCGGTCCGATCGGGGGCGACGCGTGGTCCCCGATGCCCGGCTGCCTACGATGGGCGCCGTGAACGACTCCCCCGTGTGCCCCGCGCTCGACGGCGCGACGATCGGGCCTGTCCCCTTCCTCTCGTTCCTCGCGCTCCGGCGCGCACGCGGGCACGGGCGGGTGGCGTGAGCTTCGCCGTCCACGCGCGCCGGGTCCGCGACGAGAGCCTGCCGGCCGCCCGCCGGGGATCCGCCCTGAGCAGCGCCATCGTGCTGTACCGGCCCTTCGGGTTCACCTGGACCCACCGGACGCTGAGCCGGTTCGGGGATCTGCGGCGGGACCCTGGCGCCATGCTCAGGGCCCTGGAGGTCCTGGAACGCGGCCGGAACGCCCGCACCGCCGAGCGGGAGGCGTTCGCGCGCCGCCGGTACGTCGAGAAGCACGCCGAGCACCGCCGCACCCCCCGCGCCGCCGACCGGGCCCGCGCGGACGCGCCCCGTTGGGCGGGCCCGGACCTGCACCGGGAACACCGCGCGCTGGTGGTGCTGCTGTCCTGCCGGCCCGCGACCCCCGCCGAGGAGGCCGCCGTCGCGGGGCTGCGGGACTGGGAACGGGCCGTCGGCCCCCATGTCGACGCGTACCTCGCGACGGACGGCGCGGATCCCGAACCGGCGCGGGCCCTGGGCGGGCTGCTGCCCGAGCTGTCCGCGTTCGCCGACCGCGTCCGGGCCCCCGGGGAACGCGCGAGCCGCCTCACCGGCCGGCCCGACCGGCTGCGCATGACGGCCGCACTGGTCCACTGGGACCGGTCACCGGAACACCCGACCCCCTGGTGACCGACGCGCCGAGCTGCCGCTGTCACGCATGGGACACCACGCCGGCGGCGGCCCCCACGACCACCCGCGGCTGCCCCTGCACCCCGGGGTCGATCTCCCGAACTCCGGTGCGGCGCGCGACACATGGGCGGGGCCGCACCGGGTACACGGGCGGTGACGGCCCGAAGGAGGAGGCAGCATGTCCCTGTTGAGTCGAGTCCAGCGCTTCGTTCGCAGCCCGCGTGGGCAGCGGACCATCACCTCCGCCCGGCGCGCGGCGGCCGATCCCCGCCAACGCGCCCGCATCTCCCGCCTGTTGTCCCGCCTGCGCACGCGCCGCTGACCCCGCCCGGGCCGACCGGCCGGGACCGTGCGGGCGGAAAGCGCACCCGCACGGTCCCCGAGCGAACCCGCCTTCCGTGTCGGCCACGTCACCCCGAGCCGGTCGCCCCGGGCCGGGAAGGTGTACGCAGCGAGGTCGGGTCGTCGAGCACCCGGGCGAGCGCGAGGTCCCCGCCACCGCGCGCGGCCGCCGTGAACCCCAGGGTCGAGAGCCGGATCTCGCAGCCCGCCGCGTCCGGGGCGACGATCCCCGCGCGGGCCACCTCTCGGACCCGCTCCAGCATCAGGTCTCCGATGTCGGCGAACCACCCGCCCAGGACCACCAGCGCCGGGTCGAGCACCCCGGCCAGCACGGCGATGCCCCGCCCCAGATCGTCGGCCACCTCCGCCAGGACCGCGAGGACCTCAGGGTCCCCGGCCTCGGCCCGGCGACGCGTCTCGGCCAGGCGCAGGGCCGGTTCGGCCCCGGGATCGGTCAGGCGCAGCACAGCGTCCAGTCCGACGGCCCGCTCCCAACAGCCCGTGCGCCCGCAGACGCAGGGCCGGCCGCGCGGGTCCAGCGGCAGATGCCCGACCTCCCCCGCGAAGCCGCCCGCGCCGTGCAGCAGCCGGCCGCCGCTGACGATGCCGGCGCCCACGCCCCGTTCGCCGGTCAGGGACACCATGTCGTGCACCCCCTCCTCCCGGACCAGCGCGTACTCGGCGAGCGCGGTGAGTTTCGCGTCGTTCTCGACCACCGGGTCGGGGAGCGCGTCGGGGGCGAGGTCGGCGAGCCGGGCGCGCAGGCCGGCGGCCACGGGGACCTCGCGCCAACCCAGCGCGGGGGCGTAGCGCGCCACGCCGCGTCCGGTGTCGACGATGCCGGGAACGGCCACGACCAGCCCGACGGGCCGCACCCCGTGCCGTTCGAGTGCGTCGAGGGCCTCCCGGAGGGTGTCGGCCGCCAGGTCCAGGGCCGCCCCCGGGCCGCTCGTCGCGAGGGGGGCGGGCCGGCGCACGTCGACGGGCGTGTCGCCGGTCGGGGTACGGGCGAGCAGGCGCACCCAGCCGGTGCCGATCTCCAGTCCGAGGCCGCACAGGTGCCGGCCGTCGAGGTGCAGGAGGGTGCCCGGGCGCCCCACGCCGGCCTCCCGTCGTGCCTCGCCCTCGGCGACCAGGCCGAGGGCGACGAGTTCGGCGACCAGGCCGGTGATCGTGGGTTTGGGCAGTCGGGTGTCGGCGGCGAGGCCGGCGCGGGTGCGCGGGCCCCGGTCGCGCAGGGCGCGCAGCACGAGTCCCAGGTCGGTGCGGCGACCGGCGCCGCGCCCCCGGACGGGCCCGTCCGGGAGGTCGCCGGGGGGACAGGGTCGGGGTCGGGGTGGGCGGGATCGCTCGGTCAAGGGTCCTCCGATCGGTCGGCAAGCGGGCGGACGGGCGGATGCGCGGGGCGCGACGGCGGTCGATGACGAGGCGGTGAACAGGGCCGAAGGCGCGACACCTTGACACTCCGTCATTTGTTCGGATTACATTCAAACCAATTCGCCGGCCGCTGGGAACCCCGACTCCCCCACGCCCACCCCGCCCCCGTCGGCCGCCGTCCCCGAACGACCGCACGACCGCACGTGCCCCCGTCCGCTCCCCCACCCCCCGCCCGGGCCCCCACCGGTGTCCGGGACCGGAAGGAGTGACCGTGTCCGTGTCCGTCCGCCCCACCGGTGCCCGAAGGCGCCCCGCACGGCTGCGCGCCGCCGTGCTCCTCGGGGCCTGCGCCGCCCTGTCGGCCTCGCTGCTGACCTCCCCCTCGGCCGCCGGCCCCGCCCCGAGCCCGGCCCCCAGCTCCGCCTCCGCCGTCGCGGATCCGACGATCACCGTCTCCATCGGCGCCAAGGGCCCCTGGAACGACCCCGACGACACCCCGGCCCACCCCTTCGTCGACACCGACGGCACCTTCCGCTACCAGTCCGCGCACGCCCTCTACGGGGCCGCCGACGACCGCGCCTGGGTCTTCCGCAAGGGCCGCGACTTCGACTCCGCGACCCCCGACAAGGCCCTGGAGAACGCCGCCGACCCGAACAACCCGCAGGACCGCAACGACGACACCACCTGGCGCTGCGACAACAGCCCCACCGGCCGCGAGGCCACCCCGGCCCCCGGCTCCGGCTACTCCCAGCGCAACTACTGCGACCTGATGGGCGTCTGGGTGGACCCGGACACCGGGGACTGGTACGGGCTGGTCCACAACGAGTTCACCCCGCGTCCCTTCGGCGACGGCCTGCACTACGACGCGATCGACTACGCCGTCTCCCGCGACAAGGGCCGCACCTGGAGCATCCGGGACCACGTGCTGACCTCGCCCTACCCGACCGTGCGCGGGGACACCGGCACCTTCCCGAACCAGACGTACCACTACGGCAACGGCGACCCGCGGCTCTTCGTGGACTCCGCGTCCGGGTACTTCTACGTGTTCTACAACTCGCGGATCATCCCCAAGGGCGGGGTCTCCGGCGGCTGGACGGACGGCAGCCGGGCGCACGTGGCGCGCGCTCCGATGTCGGGCAAGATGGCGCCCGGCTCGTGGCGCAAGTGGTACGACGGGGCCTGGTCACAACCGGGCACGGGCGGCCTGGAGAGCAACATGGTGCCGGTGGACGCGGCGCACCCGCTGGGCTACACGCCCCCGTCCGCCGACTACCTGCCGTCCCGCACCGGCACGGTGAAGCAGCAGCAGGACGCGGGTGTCCTGCCCGCCAAGTCGGACCTGCTGGTGATGAACATCGCCTGGGACGCGCACCTGGGCCTGTACGTGGGCCAGCCGGAATCGGTGCGGCAGGACGGCAGCGAACCGCAGCGGTTCTACGCGACCGACAACCTGGCCACCCAGAAATGGCGGCTGATCGGCGACTCGGGCGCCTACCGGTCCGCGTCCTGGTACCGGTGGACGCTGGACCCCGTGAGCCGGACCGGCGGGTCGATCGTGGGCAGGTCCTTCCGCTCGTACTGCTCCTTCTTCTGCTCCGACGGAGCGGACGGCGAGTACTACGACACGGTCCTCGACACCACCGCCCCGGCGGCCCCGGTGGTCTCGGGCCGCACCCACACCATCGGGGCCGGCGGCCGGCTGCTGGCGCAGACAGCCGGGAAGTCCGCGGTCGGCTCGACGACGGGAGCGGGCGGATCGGCCCTGGCCCGCTGGACGTTCCGGGCCAACGGTGACGGCTCGTACCGGATCGTGAACGCGTCCTCCGGCGCCCTGCTCGGCGTGGACGCCACGCGGAACGCGGGGCGGGCGTGGGGCGCGAAGCCGACGGCGACCCCGGCGCCGGCCTCCGGTCCGACGGTCGGGCAACAGTGGTGGGTGATCCCGACCACGGGCGCCGACGGGCGGGCCACGGGCGCGTTCCGGCTGGTCAACCGCTACAGCGGGCTGACGTTGGCGGTGTCGGGCGCGAGCGGCCGGACCGCCGAGACCGCGCCGGTGCGGGGCTGGACGGACGTGTCCGGGGACCCGGACGGCGCGGGCCGGACGGCGGCCGAGCAGACCCTGTCCGTCACCCCCGTCCCCTGACGGCGCACCTTCCCGACACTCACCCCGGGGGACCCTGGTCCACGCGCTCCCCGGGGTGCTGGAAGTGGACGGCGAAGGTGTCGCCGGCGAGCCAGGCGGTCAGACCGGCCCGGCAGTAGGCCACCATCGGTTCGGGCCACCGGTCGGGCCCGAACCAGCCCATGCCGTCGCACCGGTCGGGTTCGGTGATCTCGGGCCGGCCCTGCCATGCCTCGGCCTCGAAGAAGACACCGATCCGCGCGGAGCCCTTGGGCGCCCGGTGGTGCACGGTCACGGCGGCCCGCAGCCCCGCCCGCGCGAGCCGTACCCCGGTCTCCTCGCGGGCCTCGCGGATCGCCGCGCGCACGACGTCCTCGTGCGGCCCGTCGAGGTGGCCGGAGGGCAGGTGCCACATGCCCGAGGCGTAGACCGGGCCGGCCCGCCGAGTCAGCAACACCTCGGGCCCGGCGGGCCCTTCGCGCCGCAGGATCACGTGCACGTCGACGGGCACGGCGTACCGCCCGGCCCCGGGGCCGGGCCCCGCCGAGCGCGCGCTCCCGCTCTCGCTCTCGATGGCGATCTCCTCACGGACGGACGGGACGGACGGGACGGACGGAATGGGCGGCCGGACGAACGCCGCGAGCGTACGCGACACCGCCCGCCCCCACACGGCTTCCTCGCGACCCGGCCCGAAACCTCACGGATCCGCTCGCCGGCGGGTGGTGTGGCCACCGTGGAGGAAGAGGTTTCGACCGTTGTTGGCCCACCTGCCGGTACACGCTGCGGCGGCGCGCCACCCCACCCGCGGCCTGCGCCGGGCCACCGGCCTCACCCACAGCCCGGCAACCCCGTGGCCCGCGTCAGTCGTCGAGGACCACCGTGCGCGGCGGGTGCGCGGGCCGCGCCGGCGCGGCGGACGGCGCCCCCTCCCGGTGTTCGCTGGGGCTGATGCCGCGCACGCGTTTGAACGCGGTGCTGAGCGCGAACGGGGTGCCGTACCCGACACGGCGGGCGACCCCCGCCACCGTCGCCTCCGGCTCCCGCAACAGATCCGCGGCCAGGGTCAGCCGCCAGGACGCGAGGTACGCCATCGGCGGCTCCCCCACCAGATCCGTGAACCGGCGCGCGAGGGAGGAGCGCGACACCCCCACCTCACGGGCCAGCGCCACCACCGTCCACGGCGCGGCCGGCCGCTCGTGCAGAAGCCGCAGCGCGGGCCCGACCACGGCATCGGAACGAGCCTGGTGCCACCCCGGTACACCGGCCCGCGCCTCGGCCAGCCACTCGCGCACCACGCTCACGAACAACAGGTCCAACAGCCGGTCCAGCACCAGCTCCTGGCCGATCTCGTCGCGCACGATCTCCCGCGCCAGCAACCCGAGCAGCGGGCTCGGATCGACGCCGGCCCGCCGGACCAGCACGGTCGGCAGAGTGGCGAGCAGCCGGCCGCCGACCTCCCCCGGCTGCTGGTACGTCCCGCTCAACATGACGTGCGAACCCTCACCGGCCGGCCCGCCCCAACTGCGCACCCCCGCGCACAGCGTGTCGGTGAGGTCCGTGCCGTCCTCCGTGCCGCACCGCTGGTCGGGACCCACGGTGATCGGATTCGGGGTGTCCGGGTCGTCGCCGATGGAGTACGCGTCCGGGCCCCGCAACACGGCCAGGTCTCCGGGCCTCAACAGGACCGACTCGGCCCGGTCGGGCACGATCCACGCCTCGCCCCGGACCATCGTGACCAGGGAGACCGGGGCCCGGTCCTCCACCCGCAGGGACCAGGGCGGATCGAAGACCGACTTCAGGAGGAAGGCACCCCGCGCCTTGGGGCCTTCGAGCAGTCCGGCGAGCGCGTCCATGGCGTGAACCTCTCCGTGCGGTGGGGGGAAAATCGGCGAGCGACGGGGCGGTCAACCGCCCCAGACGCCGGTCGCGGCGACCTCCCGAGCGTAGTCGGCGAAGTCCCTCGGCCGGCGGCCCAGAACCTCCTCGACCCCGGAGGTCGGCAGGGCGTTGCGCCCGTCGGTGATCAACTCGAAGAGGTCGGCGAACTCCCCCGGCAGCCCCTCGGCCTCCAACCCGGCCCGGAACTCGGCCGTGGTGACGGGCAGGTACGTGATGGCGCGACCCGTGGCGGCGGACAGTTCGGCGGCCACCTCGTGGAAGGACAGGGCTCGCGGACCGGACAGTTCGTGGGTGCGGCCGATGTGCGCGTCGTCGAGGAGGGAGGCGACGACGACGTCCGCGATGTCACCGGCGTCGACGAACGGCTCGACGGCGTCGCCCGTCGGCAGGGCGAGGGTTCCGGAACGGACGGGGTCGAGGAAGAAGCTCTCGTCGAAGTTCTGGTGGAACCAGTTCGCGCGCACCACCGTCCAGTCGCCCCCGGCCGCCTTCAACGCGTCCTCACCGACCACCGCCCCCTCCTCGCCCCGCCCGGACAACAACACCAGCCGCCGCGCCCCTCGCTCCACGGCCAGCCGGGAAAACGCCCCGACGGCCTCGGCGGCACCGGGGAACCCGAGGTCGGGGTAGTAGGTGACGTACACCGCGCCGACCCCGTCCAGGGCAGCCTCCCAGGTCTTCGGGTCCTCCCACACGAAGGCGGGCGCCCCACTCCGGGACCCCACCCGCACGGGCACCCCCAACCCCACGAGCCGCTCGGCGACCCGCCGCCCGGTCTTCCCGGTCCCCCCGATCACGAGGGTGGCCCGCTCGGCGAGGGGGGTGGGGGTGGGAGTGGGGGAAGAAGTGGGGGTGGGGGTGGGAGCGGGGGTGCTGATCGGGTGGGTGTTGCGCTCGATGTTCCGCGTGTTCGTCATGGACCACAGCAAACCCCGCGCTCCCACCCCCGGACCATGGCCTCGACACCCAACCGCATACGCGAGCGTCCAGGGGGGAGGGGGACGGGGTTGGTTGTGCGGGGTGGGGGTGCGGGCCCGGGTGCGGGTGGGCTGGTGGTTGCGGTGGCCGCCTGCCGGCGGCGGGCAAGTCAAAAGCGTTTCCCGGTGGCGGCGGGGAGAGGTCCGGGGTGGGGGTGCGTTGCCGTCTGCGGGCTGGTTTGTGGCTGGTGTGGCCGCCTGGCGGCGGCGGGTAGGTCAAAGGCGTTTCCCGGTGGCGGCGGGGAGGGGTCTGGGGCGGTGGTGCGTTGCCGTCTGCGGCGGCGGGGTGGGGCACGTGGGGTCTGCGGTCGCCTGGTGACGTCGGGTGGGTGCGGTGGGGTGCGTGCCCCGGACGGTCTGGGTGCGTGGTGGGGATTACCGTGGGCATGTCCCGGCGTGTCGCGTGCTGGGGACCTGGCCCGGCCCCGTGTGGGCCGGTGGACGGCCACGGCCCCAGGCCCCGGCTCCCCTGCGCCGCCCCTGGGAAAGGCTTTTGACCCGCCCGCCGCCGGCAGGCGGCCACCCCGGCCCGGTGCCGGGCCGCACCCGGGCACGGACCGTGCCCGAGACCGCTCCCCCGCCGCCCCTGGGAAAGGTTTTTGACTTGCCCGCCGCCGGCAGGCGGCCACCGAAACCATGCACCGGGGGCGCGTTCGGGAATGCGCGCAGGGCCCCGGCGGTGGTTGCCGGGGCCCTTGCGGGTGTCGCTGTGTGGCTCGTGCCTGTGTGGCTGGTGCCTGTGGTGCTGTGTGGCTGGTGGTTTAGTACCAGTGGTGCTGCTGCCAGAAGTTCCAGGCGCCGACGGGGCTGCCGTAGCGGGTGTTCATGTAGTCGAGGCCCCATTTGATCTGGGTGGCGGGGTTGGTCTTCCAGTCGGAGCCGGCGGAGGCCATCTTGGAGGCGGGGAGGGCCTGGACGAGGCCGTAGGCGCCGGAGGCGGTGTTGGTGGCGGTGTGGTTCCAGCCGGATTCGCGGGAGACGATGTTGTTGAACGCGGCGAACTGGGCCGGGTCGGGGATCATCTGCTGGGCGATCGCCTTGGCGTTCATCGGGGCGGCCTGGGCGGGCACGGCGGCGAGGAGGGAGCCGGCGGCGGCCAGTCCCACGACGGAGGCGGTGACGGCCTTCTTGGAAGCGGAGATGGAACGCAGGGCGAAGCGGGACACGACAACGGAACCTTCCGTCGGGAACAGGACCGTCACCCCACCGAACCCCACCACACCACAACGACGGTGACCACGGGGCCGGGACAGCGACACGACCCGACCGAAGTGAACCCGGATCCGCCGCTCGGCGACCTCACCACCATCACCCGACCCCCAACCCGCCGGCAACCACCCCCGATACGAACACCCCTCGTAGACACCCCCACCCACACCCCCCAACCCACACCCCCACCCGCCCCGGGACTACGGTCCACCCTCGTATGTGACCTTCGCCCTGTGCCCCGCCTCACCCCTCACCCGGCCTGAGGTCGCTCTGTGTGAGCGGGCTGCTCCGGGTGGTGGGTCGGTCGGGGTGTCGGGGGTCACAGGGGGCGGGGGTGCGGGTCGCGCTGTCAGGGTGGGGCGGGGCGGCCCGGTGGCGGTGTGTGAGGAGTGGTGACGGATGCGGCTGGTGGTGCAGGAGTTCCTGTCCTTGGACGGGGTGTCGCAGGGGCCCGGGGGGCCGGACGAGGACACGAGCGGCGGGTTCTCGCGGGGCGGCTGGTTCGTGTCCTCCATCGACGGCGAGTTCGAGAGGGTCGCGGGCGACTGGTTGGGGCGGGCCGAGGGCCTGTTGTTCGGGGCGGACACGTACCGGAACTTCGCGCGCGACTGGCCGGGAATGGACCATCCCTTCGCTCCCGTCATGAACGCGCTCCCCAAGTACGTGGTCTCCCGCACGCTCACCCCCGAGGCGGCTCTCTGGGATCCCACCACGGTCCTCGACACCGAGCCCCTCGCCCGGCTCGCGGAGCTGCGCGCACGGCCGGGTGCCGGCGAGTTGCAGGTGCACGGGAGCGCACGTCTGGCGGGGACGCTGCTCGCGGCGGGGTTGGTCGACACGTTGCGGCTCGTGATCGCGCCCGTCGTCGTGGGCCAGGGCCGCCGTCTGTTTCCGGCCACCGGCCCGGCCCTCGGTTTTCGTCCGGTGGAGCGGCGCGTGCTGCCGGGCGGGCTGACCGTGCTGGAACTGGCGGCGACCGGCACGCCCTCGTTCGGCACGTACGGGGCCGGGAGCTCGGGTCCGGTCAGTCCGTCCTCGCGCGTTTGAGAAGGGGCAGGTCTCGGCTCAGTTCTCGGAAGCCCACGCTCTCGTAGAGGGCGCTCGGCGCCCGGTGCCCGGGCGCGCCCAGGCAGGCGACGGTGGCGTGGGTCGCGCCGACGGCCCGCGCGCGGCTCATGCCGTGCAGGAGCAGGGCGCGGGCGAGTCCTCGGCGGCGGTGGTCCGGGTGGGTGCCGACGGGTTCGAACTGGACGGTCCGGTTCGCCTGGTCGAGCCACATGATCGCCGAGCAGGCCATGGTGCCGTCCGGTGCCTCCACCAGCACGTGCAGGTCGCCCCGGTATGCCGTCGTGCGCCGTACGCCCTCGTATTTCTCGGCGGAGTACGTGGAGGGGCTCCAGGCGTCGCGGTGGGCGCGGACCGCCGCGTCCGGGCCCGCCTCGTCGGCGGTGCGGAAGCGGAATCCGGGCGGGAGGACGGGGGGCCGGAGGTGGGTGAGGTCGCGGGTGTTGAGTCGGGTCCAGGTTCCGTGCACGCCGAGGCCCGCCGGGTCGGGGGTGTAGCCGTGCGCGGTCCAGCGGGTGAGGGCGAAGGTGTCGGCGGCGCCGGGGAGTGCGGTGCGGTCGAGGTGTGAGGCGGTGGTCTCGTACCAGTCGATCACGTCGTCGACGAGTTTCCGGTGCGCGGGGTGCACCTGGTGGACGAGGGAGGCGGCGGTGGCCGGGGCGGCTCTGTTGTCGTGGGCGGCGGGGTGCGGCAGTCGGATCCAGGCCCAGGCGACCAACTCCCCCGCCGCCCACCACAGTCGGCGCGAGTTCACCGCGCGGGTGCCGTCGTCGCGGCCCCAGTTCCAGGCGAGTTCGCCGTAGGAGGCGTCGCTGTTGACCAGTTCGGGGCGGAGGGCGGTGATCCGTTGGGCCAAAGCCTGCATGAGTCGCACGTCCGAGGCCGTCGCGGGCTCGACAGTCGTCATGGTGCCCCACTGTGGCAGGAGTCGGCGTCACCCGTCGAGCGGTTTGGGTTCATGGCCGACGGCCGTGGCGACGCGGGCGCAGGGCGGCCAGGGAGGCCAGGGCCCAGACGGTGAGGCCGGCGCCCGCGGCGGCGAGGGCCCAGCCGCCGGCGCGGCGCAGTTCGGGCCAGGTCGCGTAGCGGTGGCGTCCGCCGTCGATCTCGACGGTCATGACGCGTCCTCGCCACAGTTCCACCCTCGCGGGTGCGCCGATGTCGACGCGGTCGTATTCGCGGCGGGGCACGGACTGGGGCAGGACGCGGCCGGTGTCGGTCTCGACGTCGAGGACCCACGTGACGGTGGTGGACTGGTGGGGGTTGCCCTGGGCGTCGTGCCAGGTGCTCGTGTCGCTCTCGCGGTGTTTGCCGGTCACCCGCCCCGTCTCGGCGCTCACGCAGTCGCGCGGTTCGTCCAGGCCGGCGCGCGGGGTCGCGGCGGGGCAGGGGGGTGCCGCGTGTTGGGCGCGGAGGTCGTGTTCGGTGCCGCGGATCACGAGGACGCCGAGGAGGAGCAGGGCGGGGCCGAGCAGTGCGGCGGCGACGCGTACGACGATGCGTGACGGTCCGGGTCCCATGGTGTCCCCCTCGTGCGCCTTCGCCTGCGCGCCCTCGTGCCCGTGTCCATGGTGGGTGTCGGCGCACCGGTCTCGCAACGGCCTTTCGGAAAAACGGAGGGGCGCGTTCTCGGGCGGAATGTCCTCGTCCTGTCGTGGTAGGCATGGGGCATGACTTCTGTGCACGAGATCGATGACGTCAAGGGCCGGTTCGGTGCGGTCGGGTTGTGGAGCGGCGCGCTCCGTGAGGATCCGGCGCGGCGCGGGGAGATCGCGGACGCGCTCGCGGAGATCGAGGAGTTGGGGTACGGGGCGGTGTGGCTCGGGGGCAGCCCGGGGCCGGCCGACGCGGCGGCGGTGTTGGCGGCGACCCGCCGGATCACGGTCGCCACCGGCATCGTCAGCATTTGGGAGCACGGGGCGAAGGAGGTGGCCGAGGCGGTCGCCACGCTGCCGGAAGGGGATCGCGAGCGGTTCCACCTGGGGCTGGGGGTCAGTCACGGGGCCCTGGCCCCCGCCTACGCGCGTCCCTACTCGGCGATGGTCGACTACCTCGACGCCTTGGACTCCGCACCGCATCCGGTGCCGTCGGGGCGCCGGTTGTTGGCGGCGTTGGGGCCCCGGATGCTGCGGCTGGCCGCCGACCGCACCCTGGGGGCGCACCCCTATCTGGTGACCGCGCGGGCCGTCGCCGGGTTCCGCGAGACGCTCGGGGCGGCGGCTTTCCTCGCGCCCGAGTTGATGGTGGTGCCGGGCCCGTCGCCGGCGGATGCCCGTGCCGTGGCCCGCGCGACCTTGGAGGTCTACCTGCGGTTGCCGAACTACACCGCGTCGTTGGAGCGCGACGGGTTCACGGAGGAGGACTTCGTGGGCGGGGGCAGCGATCGGCTGTTGGACGCGTTGTTCGCGTTCGGCGACCCGGAGCGGGTGCGCGAGCGGGTGGCGGAGTTCCGGGCGGCGGGCGCCGACCACGTCACGGTGCAGGTGCTCACCCCGGAGCACGAGACCGGGCTGCCGCTCGCGCACTGGCGGGCCCTGGCCCCGGCGCTGCTCGGCTGACGACTGACGACTGACGTGACGACCGCGTAGGGATCAACGGACCGGGCACAGGCGGGACATGACCGTGCGGAAGACTCCCGTGATAGCCCTGGACTGCGCCGAGCCCGAGACGCTCGCCCGGTTCTACGCCGACCTGTTGGCCGCCGAGGTGCGGCCCGGTCCCACCGCGGACGACGTGGAGGTGGTGGGCGGCGCCGGGGTCCGGCTCGCGTTCCGCCGCGACCCCGGTTTCGCGCCGCCGAGTTGGCCCCGGCCCGAGGACTCGCTCCAGGCCCACCTGCGGATCCGGGTCGCGGCGGCGGACATCGACGAGGCCGAGCGGGAGGCGGTCTCGCTGGGCGCGCGTCCGGTCGGCACCGACGCCGACGACGGGCCCCGGCCGATCCGCCTGCTCAGCGACCCGGCCGGGCACTCCTTCGCCTTCGTGGCCGTCGACCCGGTGTGATGGCGACAGCGGGTCCGATCCCTCCCTCTTCGGGCCGGTTCGCTCGGCGCCGGTACCGTGGCGCCCATGACGAATCCCGTATCGAGCGCCGAGGCGCTCCGGCCGGCCGCGGACGCGGTCACGATGGCCTGGTCCCTGATGCTCACGGGGGATCCGCAGTCCCCGCGCCGCAAGACGGCCTCGCGGTTCGTGCACGAGCACCGGCCGGTGCCGGACGCGGCGGAGGTCGAACGGGGTGCGGTGTACCTGATCGCGACGGTCGCCGCGCTCGGGCTGCCGCAGGGTCCGGGCGGCGTTGGCGACGAGGCGGCGCGGCGGGCCCGCGCGGCGAAGCTGGTGGAACGGGCGACCGCGACGCCCACCCCTGAGGAGGCCCCCGCCGAGACCCTTGCCGAGACCCCCGAGGACGGGGCACCGGACGGGCCTGGTGAGGATCCGGCGCCGGTGCGGGCCTTCCTCGTCGACCTCGTGGACCGGTTGCCCGGGACCGCGGCCGACGTGCTGGCCTGGTACGCGGCGCACCCCGACGCCTCGTCGCCGACACCCGGCCGGCGGGCGGCCCTGATCGGCCTGTTGCGCGAGGTGGTCGAGCTGACCGACTCGGCGCTGCCGGCGCCCCGCACCCGCGACATGGTCGACCAGCTCCTCGGCCTGCGGGCCACGAGCGCCCGACGTGAGCGCGGACGCGGACGACGCTGACCCCGCACCCCGCACCCCGGCCGGTGTCGGGTCGGCCGGTGTCGGGCCGGTCAGCGGGTGCCGGGGGCGCCGCCGAACGTGGCCGTGGTGTCGGCCCGGCTCCACCACGCGTCGAGTTCGGCCTGCCCCATGCTGCGCCAGTCCGGGGTGTTCAGCACGAGCGCGTCGCCCAGGCTGCGGCCGAGGGCGACCAGGGCGTGCCCGGCGGGGGCCCGGTCCGCGTCGTACGCGGCGAGGGCGCGGGTCGGATCGGGGGAGGCGCGCAGGGCCCGTTCGAGGGCGAGGCAGTCCTGGAGCGCCTTGACGGCGCCCGCTCCGGTGTGGGGGCGGGCCACTGAGGCCGCGTCCCCGGCGAGGGCGTGCCGGTGGGTCGCGAACCGGGGTGCCGCGAGGTCGTGGATCGGGTGGACGATGACCTCCGCGCGGCCGGCCAGCCGCAGGACCTGTCCCCAGAAGGGCGGCAGGAGGTGCTCCGCGATGTACGCGGCGTGGTCGTACAGGCGGGCGTGGACGGGCGCGGGCAGCGGGGTCGTGAGCTCGGGGACGTGGGCGAGGTCGGGGGGCGGGGTCGCGTAGAGCACCCAGTTGACGCGCCGGCCGCCGCTGCCGTCGGGGATGCGGTAGACGACCACGTGTCCGCCGTCGAAGACGACGTAGCCGCATTCGTCGGGCTCCCACGTGCCCTGGGAGCGGGCGCGGTCGAGGCGTTCGTCCGGGTAGCCGCCGCGCCAGACGAGACAGCCGGTGGAGGTGGGGTGCACGTCCCCGAACGCCTCGGCGCGGACGAGGGAGCGGTGTCCGTCGGCCCCGACGACGACGTCGAAGCGGTCACGGGTGCCGTCGGCGGTGACGACGGTGTCCTCGTGGACGCGGGTGACGTGCGCGCCGTCGCGCAGGACCACGGAGTCGGGGAGTCTGCGGCGCAGTTCCCGCCACAGGGGTCCCCAGCCGTAGGAGCGGAACGGGAACGGTGACCATCCGATGCGCCGGCCCATGGGCGCGCCGCCGTCCCGCACATACCAGCCCCGCCGGGTCAGGCGCAGGGCGGGGATGTCCTCGTCGAGGTATCCGGCCTCGGCGAGTTCGGCGTAGCGGTCGTCGTGGACGGCGAGTCCGGCGCCCCGGTCCGCGAGTCGGCCGCCGGCTCGTTCGAAGACGGTGACCGCGTCCGCTCCGCCCCGGCTCGCGGCCAGGGCTGCGGCGCAGCCCGCGATGCTGCCGCCGACGATGCCGAACCCGCCGTGCCCCATTTCCCCGCCCCTCTCCCCCGCCGCCGTCGCCCTCGCCCGGCCCGCCCTCGTGTGTGCGTCGCCCGCCATGGTGGTACACGACGGGCGTCCTGGGGAGGGCGTGACGGGTGCACGGGAGGCGCGTCGGCCACGGGGCGCGCCGATCGGTCCGGTTTTCGCCCCCGAACCCCCGACTCCGGCACGGCACTCCCGGTGATCCGAGGTTTCGGAGGGGGCACGGTGACGGACGGGAACGGCGAGCGCCGCGGGTAATTCGCCGGCGGGTCGGTCCCGGTGGGGGAAGACTCGGGGCATGGGTGACATGGAGGTGTTCCGGCGCGCGGTCGTGGAGCAGGTCGTGGCGGCCGGAGACGGGGACGGGGACGGTGGGATCGGGCACGAGGGCGGGGGGCTGCGGGAGGTCGCGCTCGTGGCGGGTGTGCGGACCGTCGTGCTCGTGGAGGGGCCCAGTGACGTGGCGGCCCTGGCCGCCCTCGCGGAGCGGCGCGGTCGTGACCTGGAGGCCGAGGGGGTGTGCGTGCTCGCGATGAACGGGGCCATGAGCGTGGGCCGGTTCGCGCCGCCGCTCGGGCCCTCGGGGGCGGGTCTGCGGCTGCTCGGCCTGTGCGACGAGGCGGAGCTCGGGTTCTACGAGCGGGCGTGGGAACGGGCCGGGGCGCCGGCCGGCGGGATCTTCGTGTGCGCGGCGGACCTGGAGGACGAGCTGATCCGCGCGCTCGGCGTGCCGGCGGCGGAGGAGGTGGTCAGGTCGGAGGGGGAACTGCGTTCGCTGCGGATCTTCGTGCGTCAGCCGGCGCAGCAGGACCGTGATCCGGCCCGCCGGTTGCGCCGGTTCCTCGGCACCCGCAAGGGCCGCAAGATCCGTTACGGCCGGGCCCTGGTGGAGGCCCTCGCCCCGGGGCGGACCCCGGCGCCCTTGGAGGCGTTGTTCACCGCGTTGTGAGCCGGGCACCGGGGGGCGGGCGCGGGGCAGTGGGAGTGGTGGGGGTTCAGGGGCGCAAGTCCCGAGGTTCGGGACCAACGGACCCGTCCGGCGGGGCGCGACGGATGATCTCCTGGGAGGGGCCCGATCCGGCCGGTGACGCAACCCGGCGCGGGTCTCGTCGCACGGCCCGGGGCGGGGCCGTCGATCGGGCGTTCCCGATCGTGCCGTCCTGACCCCGTTTCTCTGGAGCCCCACCCGCATGCCCGCTTCCCGGGACCAGCAGCCCGTCCGCCCCGACGCCCCCGCGTCGTACCCGCCGTCACCGGCCTCAGCCTACGGGCCGGCCCGTAGGCGGGAGGAGGGCACGGCCCCCGGCTCCGCTCCCACGCCCGCGCCGACGCCGACGCCCACGCCGTGGTACGACGGGCGGCCCGCGCCCGCGGCGCCCTCCCACGAGGTTCCGCGTCACCGTCCCGTGCCCCCCGTCGGCCCTGCCGGCCCCACCGGTGCCTTCGGACCGCCCGTATCGTCCGGACCGCACGGACCCCTCGGCCCGGTGGGCCCCGCGGGGCCGCCGGCCGGGGCCGGGCGTGCGGGCGACGGACGGCCCGGCCGGTCGGGGCGTCGTCGCGGGCGGGTGCTCGTGGCCGCGTCCGCGGCCTCCGTGGTCCTCGCGGGTGCGGGCTGGGGTGTGTGGGAGTGGGGCTTCGCCGACTCCCGGTCCGCCGGCGCCGGCGCGAAGACCTTGGCCGCCGCCGCGGGCACTTCGGCCGCGCCGGCCCGTCCGGACGCGCAGACCGTGCTGTCGCAGGAGCTTGCGGCGGCCTGGGCCGAGGCGGTGCCCGCCGCGCAGGGCCGTTTCGCGCTCGGTGTCCGTGACGTGCGCACCGGCGCCGTCGCCGTCGCCGGGCAGGACGACTTCCGTTTCAACACCGCCAGTGTCGTCAAGTCGCACATCCTGGCCGCGACCCTGCTGAAGGCGCAGGACGAGAAGCGGGAGCTGACCGCGTTCGAGCTCCGGCAGGTCGTGCCGATGATCCGGCAGAGCGCCAACGAACCGGCGACCGCCCTGTGGCCCGGGGTCGGCAGGGACGCGGGCATGAAGAAGGCGTACGAGCGGTTCGGGATGACGGAGACCAGCCCGGGGACCCTGGACCGGTGGGGGCTGACCACCACCACCGTGCGGGACCAGTTGCGGTTCCTGGAGATGTTGCACTCCCCCGATTCCCCGCTGAACGAGACCTCCCGCGCCTACCAGTTGAACCTGATGAGCACCCTCGACAAGGACCAGATCGAGGGCGGTGTGCACACCATCGCGGACCCGGGCAGCACGTACGCGGCCAAGGACGGCTGGTTGCCGCGCAGCCAGACGGGCCTGTGGGTGATCAACAGCATCGGGCGGCTGCCGGTGTCCGGGCGGCTGCTGGACATCGTGGTGCTCTCGCAGGACCAGCGGTCGCAGGACGCGGGGGTGCAGCAGGGCGAGAAGATGCTGCGGGCCGTGATGCCGCGCCTGGTCACGGCGCTGAACGAACGGGCCACCTGAGCCGCGCGCGAGCGCGCGCTCGCACCGATCCGCCGCTCCCCGCGTACGGGATCCGGCCATTGTCGGCGAGTGGGTTGTGCGGTTTCGACGCGAACGTCCAGGCTGTGCCCTTCGGTGTTCGCGGCGTGAGGAGTTCCGGTGACGGCGTCCACGAGTGAGCGTTCCCCCGTCGCGGCGGAGCGGACGGTGCTCGCGTTGAACGAGGCGATGACGGGGGTTTACGCGGCCGCGCGGGAGGGTCACCGGGAGCGGTTGCTCGCCGAGTTCCCCGTGCTGTTGGCCCTGTTCGACGGTGCGGGCGGGCGCATGTCGCTGCGGGTGCCGGGGAGTGCGGTGCGGCAGGCGCCGCCGGTGCCCGTCGAGTACCGCTTCCTGAAGTCGTTGGCGCACAGCGCCGTCGCCGTGCACGAGGTCGCGGGGAGCCCGACCGGCGGCGGTCATCTGTCGGCCGCCGGTTTGACGACGGTGTTGGAGGAGGCGTCGGCGGCCCTGTCCGAGGTGCGGTTGGGGCCGGCAGCGCGGGTGGCGGCGGAGGCCGTGCTCGACGCCGGTCGCGGGTTCCTCTCGGTGCCGCGCGGGTCGCGGGAGGCGGATCCGGGCGAGTTGGAGGCATTCGGGCGGGCCTGCGCGCCGCACGTGGTCACCCTGATCGAGGAGGCCGCGGGTGTGCAGGTGGCCCATTGGATGGGGGTGTTGGAGGAGTGGCGCGCGGTGGTGGGGCGGGCCTCGTGGGAGCGGCTGCACGCGGCCGTGAACACCCTGTACGTGACGCGCCGCAAGAACGTCCTGTTCACCGTCCTCGCCCAGTTCATGGGCGAGGAGGCGTTCGGCGACCGGCTGCTGTTGTTCGAGACCCCCGAGTTCACCACCACCGAGGACCGGATGTTGGACGCGCTGACACGTGTCGTCGCGGACCGGGGCCTGGGACGTTCGTTCTTCCGGCACGGGCGGGTGATGGACGTGGAGATCATGGGGGACGCGGCCGCGCGGGCCGTCCTCCGGGAGGGCGCGCGACGTGGCATGGCCCCCGTGCTGCCGTCGTCCGCCCCCTTCGATGCCCGCCACTGGCCCTGGCCCACGGAGCCGACCGGCGGGGTGCTCCCGGGTGACCTGCGGACGGCCGCCGGTCTCGGCGACGCGTTCGCGGGGTCACCCGGGTGAGGGCCGGGCGGCGTCCGGCTCAGCCGGTGGGGCGGTGGAGGACGGGGAGGGCGTCGCGGGTTTCGTCGACTCCTTCGACGGGGCCCCGGGGGGCGAGGCCCGTCGGGGGTGCCTCGTCGGCGCAGACGGTGCCCTTGGCCGGGAGGGTGAGGCGGGCGAGGTAGGCGGTGGCGAGGTCGGTGGCGCAGGCGCTGCGGTTGAACGCGGTGTGGCCCTCGGCGTCGAAGGTCAGCAGCCGGCCGTTCTCCAGGGTGCGCGAGAGGGCCACGGCGTCGCGGTAGGGGGTGTCGGGGTCGCCGGTGGTGCCCAGGATCAGGATGGGTGCGGAGCCGGCGGCCCGGTAGGAGCCCTCGTGCCGGCTCGCGCGGGGGGTGGGCCAGGCGGCGCAGGTGGTGGCGTGGTTGTGGTCGTAGGTGGGGGGCCCGAGGCCGATGGGGGGTCCGAGGAGGGGGTTGGCGGCGGTTTCGACGGTGACGAGGCCGGCGAGGAGCGCGGTGTCGGTGGGGTAGCGGCGGTCTGCGCACTCGACGGCGGTGTTGACGTTGAGGAAGTCAAAGGAGCCGGGTGAGGGCGGGTTGAGCAGGAAGGAGGCGCGGCCTTGGCGGGCGCCTTCGAGGGCCTGGCCGAAGGCGGGCCAGATCTCCTTGCCGGAGTTGATGTTGAACATGAGGCGGTAGGCGAGGGTGTAGCCGGTGGCGGGCCGTCCGCTGGGGGTGATGACGGGCTTGGCGTCCAGGGCGCGTTTGAGGTCCTCGAACGCCTGTCGGGGGCGGCCCGCGCCGAATCCGCAGGTGTCGGGCTCTGCGGCGCACCAGTCGAGGAAGCGGCCGACGGCGGCGTCGAGGGCGGCGAACTGGCCGGCGTCGTAGGCGTAGGGCAGCTCGGCGTAGTGCACGGGGTCGTAGGCGCCGTCGAGGACCATGGCCCGCACGCGGTTCGGGTGGCGGGCGGCGTAGACGGTGCCGACGTAGCTGCCGAAGGAGCGGCCGTAGAAGGTGAGGGTGTCCTCGCCGAGGGCGCGGCGCAATAGGTCGAGGTCGTCGGCGTTGGCGGCGGTGCCGACGTACGGCAGGAGGCGGGCGGAGCGTTCGGCGCAGGCGGCGGCGAAGGCCCGGCCCTGGCGGAGGGCGGTGCCCAGGGTGGCGGGGCCGGGGGCGCCGCGCGCGGAGTCCACGGCGGCGGCGTATTCACGGTCGTCCCAGCATTCGAGCTGACCGCTGCGGGCCACTCCGCGCATGTCGTAGCCGAGGACGTCGAAGCCGGCGCGGAGGGCCGGGTCGAGGGCGCCGTAGCTGTTGCGGGCGAAGTCGACGCCGGAGTTGCCGGGCCCGCCGGGGTGCAGCACGAGGACGCCGGTGCGCCGGCTCGGGTCGGCGGCGGTGCGGCGGGTGACGGCGAGGTCGATGGTGGGGCCGGTCGGATCGCGGTGGTCGAGGGGGACGCGGGCGGTCGCGCACCGGAAGCCGTCGTTCTGGGGGCCGTCGCAGGGTCCCCACACGAGTTCGGGCACGGCCGCGCCGGGCGGCTCGGCGGGGGACGCGGCGGTGGCGGGGGGCGCGACGAGGAGGGCGGTGACGAGGGCGAGGAGCACGGCGACGCCCCAGGCGGTGCGTCGGGCGGGCGCGCCGGATGGTCGGGTCTGCATGCGACGGACTCCCTGTGTCGTGTGTCCGGGGCTGTCTCGTGTGTCCGGGGCAGGGACAGGGTCGCATCGCGCGGGCGGGTGGTACAGACCGATGACCCGACGGGTTCACGCCGGCCCGCGCGTTCGGACGCGGGCGGGTGACGGCCCGTCAGTGGTCCTCGCCGGGGCGGCGGAGGCGGACGCGCAGCCGCAGACCCCGGGGGCTGATGGTGGTGGCCAGGTGGGGGCGGACGGGCCGGGTGTCCACGGGTTCCAGGACGGTGCGGGAGGCGATGACGGCGAGGGCCAGACCGGCCTCGGCGAGGGCGAACCGGTCGCCGATGCACTTGCGGGCCCCGGTGCCGAACGGGAGGAAGCTGCGGTCGGGGCGGTGGTCGAGCCGGCGGTCGGGGTCGAAGCGCTCGGGGTCGGGGTGGTGGGCGGGGTCGTGGTGCAGCACGTAGGGGCTGACGGCGATGCCGGTGCCGGCCCGGAGCCGGACCCCGCCGAGTTCGGTGTCGACGGTCACGGTCCGGTTGATCAGCCAGCCCGGCGGATACATGCGCAGGGCCTCGGCGATCACCCGGTTGGTGAGGTCGAGTTCGGGCAGGCGGTCGTGGCCCAGCGGGCCGGTGGCGAGGACCCCGTCGACCTCGCGCCGGACCCGGCGGGCGATCTCGGGGTGCCGGGCCAGCAGGTACAGGGCCCAGGAGAGGGTGGTCGCGGTGGTCTCGGCGCCCGCGCCGAAGAAGGCGATGACCTGGTCGCGCAGTTCGTGCGGGGCGAAGGCGGGGCTCTCGCCCTCGGCGAGGCTCTCGGGGTCCACGGCCTGGATCAGCGCGGACAGCAGGTCCTCACGACGCGCCGGCGCGGCTCCGGGCGCCGATCCGGGCGCGGCTCCCGGGACCGGTGCGGGCGCGGGTTCGCGTGCCGGGTCGGCGGCGAGGTTCGCGCGGCCCCGGGCGATGAGTTCGTCCATCGTGGCGAAGATCCGGTCCCTGGCCCGTTCGGTGCGGCCCAGGCCGAGGACGGGGACGCGGTCGAGGAAGGGTGGGGTGACCATCTTGCGGAAGATGCCGTCCACGAGGGCGTCGAGGTCGGCGATGACGTCGTCGAAGCGTTCGGGGGGCAGTCCGCCGTCGAAGACGGTGTCCAGGACGGCGCGGATGGCGAGGGCCTGGGTCTGCGGGTTGACGTCCACGACGGCGCCGTCCGTCCAGCCCGCGACCGTGGTCTCGGCCGCGGCCACGAACACCTCCCCGTAGGCGGGGAAGCGGTCGGGGTGGAAGGAGGGTTGACTCAGTCGGCGCTGCCGGCGGTGTTGGGCGTGCGGGCAGGTGACGAGCCCGTTGCCGATGGTGTTGAGGCCGCGTTCGAAGAAGGGTCCGCCCTTGTCGAAGGTGCGGTCGTCGACGAGGACGGCGCGGACCAGCGCCGGATCGCAGACCATGACCATGTCGGCCGGGCCGGCCTTGATCCGGACCATGGGCCCCTGCGCGGGCAGGGAGCGCAGGAAGCCGAGGGGGTCTCGGGCCAGGGCCAGGAGGTGCCCGATCCCCGGGAGGGCCCCGGCGGCGAGGGGCACGTCGGCGCGCGGTGTCCCGCCGCCGGCCGTGGCGGGGGCGGAGGCGGGCGCGTGGCCGGCGGGGCAACCGGCGTGGGGGCCGACGGGTCCGGCGTCCCTGGGGTCCCGCTGCTCGGACATCCGTGTGCTCCTTCGCCGTGACCGCCGCGCGCGCCCCGGGCGTGCCCCGGGCCCGCGTGCCCGGGGGCTCCCCCGGGATCCCCGGGGATCTGCCCGGACGGGCCCCCTCCCACACCCCGGTGGGCCGGCCGTCTCAGAGGGTGAGGCCGCCCGCGAAGGGGGTGGTGCGCCAGTGGTCCACGGCGGGGGTGAGGTACTGGCCGAGGACCGGCAGGCTCGGCACGAGCACCAGGCAGGCCAGGGCCCGCAGCCTGCCCACCGCGTTGACGAAGTTCATCACCTCGGGGTCCAGCGGTCGCAGTCCGGCCCGGGCGGCGCCCCGGTCGTAGGCGGCCTCCAATTCGGGTCCGAGGGAGGCCAGGTCCCATTCGACGGGGCCGAGGGTGACGAGTTCGAAGTCGGCGTAGAGGGGCCCGGAGGTGCTCGCGAAGATGTTGGCGGGCGGCGAGTCCCCGTGGATCGGGCGCAGTTCGACGCCGGGGAAGCGCTTCTCGAATGCCTCGCGGGAGCGCACGAGGGGTTCCAGCGCGGCCCATTCCCGGCGGGCCCGGTCCAGGTCGGCGGGGGCGAGGAGTTCGTGCAGGTCGGCGAGGGCGGTGAGGGAGTCGGTGACGAACCCGGGTTCGGCGGTGGCCAGGTGGTCGAGGGGGCCGGGGTAGTCGGCGAGGGCGGCGTGGAGGGCCGCGGTGAGTTCGGCGTTGGCCGCGTAGTCGGGTTCCCGGTCGTGGTCCTCTTCCGTCCACTGCCACAGGGTGAGGGAGAAGCCGTCGCGGCGGACGGGCTCCGGGGGCACGAGGGGGCTGGGCGGCACCACGGGCACCCCGCGGTCGGCGAGCCACCGGACCACGGCCAACTCGTCGCGCTGGCGCGCGGCCAGGGCGTCGAGGTCGGTGGAGCCGGCCAGGACGGTGGGCACCCGGGCGACCACGGGGGCGGGGGCGAGGTGGACGACCACGGAGAACAGGTCGTGCAGGATCTCGGGTTCCGTCACCGTCAGTCCGAGGTCCCGACCGGCGGCCACGGCGGCCGCGAGCGCGGCGGAGGTGCGGGCGGCGAGTTGTTCGGGGGTGAGGAATTCCGTCATGCCCCGATCGTTTCACGATCACCCCGCCGCGCCGAGCGATTTCCGGGCCCGCACCCGGTGCGGGGAGGGGGCGGGCACGGCGGGCGCGACAAGTATCGACGGCCGGTGCGCGGTGGTCGACCCGCCCGCGTGCCCGCCCCGGGCGTGGTGCACGATGTGCGCATGAAGATCTTCGTGAAGGGCGCCGGGTCGCTCCCGGTGCTCGCGTTGTCCCTCGTCCTGTCGCTCTCCGCCTGCGGCGGTGGCGACAAGGCCGAGACCCCTGCCGCCGCCTCCGATTCCCCGTCCGCGTCGGCGGGCGTCGCCTCGCGCGCCGACCTGGAGGCGCGGGCCAAGGCCGCGCAGGTCGACGTGGCCAATGTGTACGGCACCGAGGTGCCCGGCTACGGACTGACGGGCCAGTCCCTCGGTGTCACGGCGGAGGAGGGTTTCTCGGCCACCTACGCCGACGAGGCCACCACCGCGCAGATCCGGCTCGGCGTCAAGGCGGGCACGATCGACGCCGCGTCCTGCCCGAAGCTGCCCGTCGGGGTCGGCATGGGCGGCGGCGCGGCCGCCGGCGGCCCGGTGACGTGCACCAAGGAGGGCGAGCGCTGGTACCGGGTCTCCGGTGAGCACCACGAGTACGCGACGGCCGTGAACGGCCGGCTCGTGCGCGTCGAGGGCGACCGCAAGACGGTCACCAAGGCGGTGCTGCTGACGGCGGCGGAGAAGGCCCGCCCGGCCACCGACGCCGAGCTCCAGGCGGCGCTGCCCGCCGCCGACGGCGCCACCCCGTAGCGGGCCCGGCGCGCGGCGGGTCGGGGGACCCGCCGCGCGGCCTCGGGTCAGAAGCGGTGGGCGGCGACCTCGGCCAGGTACTCGGCCCGGAGCTGCTCCTCGTCCTCCAGGAACGACGCCTCGAAGGAGTTGCGGGCCAGGGTGCGCAGGTCCTCGTCGGTGAGGCCGAGGGCGTCGCGGACGGCGCGCAGGTTGTCCTCGACGTACCCCCCGAAGTAGGAGGGGTCGTCGGAGTTGACCGTGCATTTCAGGCCGGCCGCGAGCATGTCCCGCAGCGGGTGGTCGGCGAGGGTGTCGACGGTGCGCAGCCGCACGTTCGACAGCGGGCACAGGGTGAGCGGGATGCCCTCGCGGACGAGTCGCGCGGTGAGTTCCGGGTCCTCGAAGGCGCGCAGCCCGTGGTCGACGCGTTCGACGCCGAGCACGTCGAGGGCGCCGAGCACGTACTCGGGGCCGCCCTCCTCGCCGGCGTGCGCGACCCGGCGCAGTCCCAGTTCGGCGGCGCGCGCGTACACCTCGGCGAACAGCTCGGGCGGGTTGCCGACCTCGGCGCTGTCCAGGCCCACGCCCGTGATCAGGTGCAGGTACGGTTCCGCGGCGTCGAGGGTGGCCAGGGCCTCGGCCGGGGGCAGGTCGCGCAGGAAGCACATGATCAGGCGGGTGGAGATCCCGTGGCGCTCGCGGGAGCGGGACAGCGCCCGGTGCAGGCCGCGGACGACGGTGCCGAAGGCCACGCCGCGCGCGGTGTGGGCCTGCGGGTCGAAGAAGATCTCGGCGTGCCGGACGCCCTGGGCCGCCGCGCGGGCCAGGTAGGCATCGGCGAGCTCCTCGAAGTCCTCTTCGGTGACCAGGACCGCCATCAGCTCGTAGTAGAGGTCGAGGAAGGACTGGAGGTCGGCGAAGGCGTACGCCTTCCGCAGCACCTCGGTGTCCGCGTGCCCGAGGGTGACGCCGTTGCGGGCGGCGAGGGCGAACGCGAGTTCCGGTTCCAGGGTGCCTTCGATGTGAAGGTGGAGTTCGGCCTTGGGCACGGGTACGGAAGAGGACATTCCCGCATGGTACGCGCATCCCAGGCGCGCGGGCCTCGCTGCCTGGGTTGTGGGGGTTGCCGGTGAGGCGCGGGCCGGGGGGTAGACGCGGGGCATGACCCTCAAGCATCCCGCCGAGCGCGGCGGCCGGCGGCGCGGCGCGTTCGAGGACCTGGCGGAGAAGGCGTCGAACTTCACGAGCAGTCCGACGTTCTTCGCGCTGTGCCTGCTGTTGGTGTGCGGCGCGGTCGTCGCGCACCTGCTGAAGGCCCCGCTGCCGTGGTTGTTGTTCGTGGGCGAGTCGATGTCCGCGCTGTCGTTGTTGTTGCTCGCGCTGCTGAAGAACAGCGAGCGGCGGACCGAGCACGCGATCCAGCGCAAGCTGGACGCGATCGCCGAGGCCCTGCTGGAGGGCGCGGAGGGGGATCCGGGCCCGGCGCGGCGGCGGCTGCGCGAGGCGATCGGGGTGGAGGAGGAGACCTGAGCGCCCGCCGGAGCGCACGGGGTCAGGAGGGCCGGCGTCAGGAGGGCCGGGGTCAGGAGGGCACGTAGAGGGGCACGGTCACGTCGTGGCCCGCGGTGCCGGGGGCGGTGTCGGGGTAGACCAGGCGGATCGTGGTCCAGGCCCGCTGACCGGGGTGGCCCGGGCGGGGTTCGGGGTCGCCGAGGGTGACGTGCACGCGGTGGGAGCGGAACCGGCCGGCGGCGCAGTCGGGCACGCAGTCGTTGGCCCGGTTCGTGCCGGTGGCCTCGGCCCGGTCGGGTCCCCAGCTGCTCCAGCGCAGGTCGGCCAGGGCGCTGTTGCCGTCCCCGCAGGCCAGCAGGTAGTCGGCGGGGCGGACCACGGGTTCGGCGGCGCAGTCGAGGAGGACGGGCGGTCCCGGGCTGGGGGCGGTCCTCGGGTGCGCGGGGGCGGCGGCCACGGCGAGGGCGGCCGCCGCGCAGAGCAGGGCCGCCGTACGGGGGCCGGGGCGGGGAGCGCGTCCTCGATCGGTCCGTGAAGCAGTCATGACACCCTCCGCCGCGGTTCGCCGTGCACCGGGACCCAGCTTCCCTCTCGGGCTCCCGGTCCGCATCCGCGGGAGTTCGACGCGTCGGGCTGGGCAGGCGTCCCAGGATGATCGACATACGGGAATGGACGGTGAAGGGGCTGCGGCGGGAGCCGGCGGTCGTGCAGACGCTGCGGTCGGCGGTCGCGGCGACGGTGGCGTACGTGATCGCGCTGCGGGTGGGGCCGGAGCCGGCGCCGTTGACCGCGCCGCTGACGGCGCTGTTGGTGGTGCAGGTGACGTTCTTCGCCACGCTCACCAACGGGGTGCGGCGGGTGGTCTCGGTGGTGGCCGGGGTGCTGGTGGCGATCGGGTTCAGCCTGTGGGTGGGGTTGACCTGGTGGAGTCTGGCGCTGCTGATCGTGGCGGCGCTCGCGGTGGGCCGGCTGGTGCGGGTGGAGGAGTACACGGCCGAGGTCGCGATCAGCGCGATGCTGGTGCTGGGCGTGACGAGCGTGGGGTTCACGGCGTGGGCGCGGATCGTGGAGACCTTGATCGGCGCGTCGGTGGGCATGGCCTGCAACCTGTTGTTGCCGGCGCCGGTGTGGGTCGGCGAGGCCGGGCGGTCGGTGGAGGACCTCGGGCGGCGGATGCGGCGGCTGCTGTTGGAGCTGGGCGAGGCCGCCGCCGGGCGCACCTCGTGGGAACGGGCGGCCGAGCGGCTGCACGCGGCGCGCGGACTGGACCGGCACATCGCCACGGTGGACACGGCCCTGGCCCGTGCGGAGGACAGCCTGCGGTGGAACCCGCGCGTGCGGGAGGGGCTGCTGCATCGGGTGGTGTTGCGCACGGGGTTGGACACGTTGGAGATCTGCACGGTGGTGCTGCGGGTGCTGGCGCGTTCGCTGACGGACCTGGCGCGGGCCCGGGAGCGGGACGGCGCGGGCGAGCCCCTGTTCCCGCCCCGGGTCGGGGCGACGGTGGAGCGGTTGCTGGCCGAGATCGGTGACGCGGTGGTGAGCTTCGCGGTGCTGGTGACGGCGCACATGAGCCGGGACGCGGAGTCGGCGGAGGAGCGGTTGGCGGCGGAGCTGCGGACGGCGGCGGCGACCCGGGAGCGGCTGGCGGAGCTGCTGCGGGAGGAGGTGCCGTCCGGGTCGGCGCACTGGCAGTTGCCGGCGGCGGTGTTGGCGGAGGCCGACCGGTTGATCGACGAGTTGAACACCGAGCACCGCACCCGGCGGTTGTTCGAGGAGTTGGACCGGGTCACCCGGGAGAAACGGGCCCGTCGGTCCCGGCCGGGTCGGTTGCTGCGCCGGGTGTGGCCGGCGCGCGCGTGGCGCGAGCGGGGCCGGTGAGGGGCACGGTCGGTGGGCGGCCGGGGCGGGAGGCGGCGCCGGCGAGCAGGAGGGAGCCGACGCCGAAGGCGAGGACGGCGCCGTTCAGCCAGGCGTACAGCGGGGTGCTGGGGTACACGCTGCCGTCGTCGCGGACGCAGTCGAAGCCGAGGGGCAGGTAGGAGCCCTCCTGTCCCACCAGTCGCCCGCGTTCCTCCGGGCGGCCCTCGACCAGGGCACGGCACTCGTGGGCCGGGGTGGCGTCGGCGCCGTGCGAGGACTCGTTGACGCTGATCGCGACGGAGAGCATGCCGACGCACTGGACGAGCACCGCCGCGGCCAGGGCCAGCCCGACCCCCCAGCGCAGCAGGTCACGCCGCCAGTCCGGGCGCCGGCGCCGGCCGCTCAGGGCGACCGCCAACAGTTTGCCGATCAGCACCAGCAGCCACACGGGCATCAGCAGCAACGCCGGTATCCCCAGCAGCAACACGACCAGTTCCCACATGCGACGCCCCCGTCCCCGCCCGGCCCGGTGGCCGGTGCTCCCGTCGCAACCTAACAGGGGCCCCGTCCGCGCCCCGTCCGCGTCCCGGTCGACGGGACACCGAGACGTGTCCGACGCCGATCCGACGCACGGCCGGCCGAGTCTGTACCCGGGGCCACCGCCCCTCCGCCGCGAACCACGCCCTCGAAGGAGCGCTCCCGTGTCCGACCACGCGCCCGCCGGCTTCGTCACCCTCGCCGACTTCGACCCCGGGATCCGTCAGGTTCGCGCGGACCCGACGGCCCCGACCCCCGAGGGGTTGCTGACCCTGCCGGCGGCCGACGCCCTCAGCCGGGCGCACCGGCTGTTGGCGCGCAACGGCTGGGGCCTGGTCGTGTCGGCCGCCTACCGCCCGTGGCGCGGGGACCCCGCCAGGCCCGTGCGCGAACCGTCCCCGACCGGGTCGGGGACGGCGTGGTCGGGGGCGGCGTGGTCGGGGTGTGTGGACTTCCGGGGCGACCACAGCCGCGGCAGCACCGTGGACGTGTTCCCGGACGGGGCCGACGAGCCCCTCGCCTGGGAGGCGCTGGCGCACGCGATGCGCTGGGCGGGCTTCGGGGCCGCGCCCTCGGGGACGGGTCACTTCACCCTGGCCGAGGAGCCGTACCCGAACCTCCGCTTCGACTTCCCGACCCTCGCCCGGGCCGCCGACCCGACCGCCCCGGCCGCGTCGGTGTGGTCGCGGGCGGCCTGAGGCGGCGGGCCGGGGGCCGGATCAGGCGCCGGGGAGCACCGGGCCGACGAGGGTGCCGCGGGCGACGGTGAAGGCGCCCTCCGCGAAGGAGGTGCCGGGAATGGTCCCGTCGGGCGTGCGCAGGGTGAACGCGGCCTCGTCGGCGGCCAGGCCCCGGCCGTCGTTCGGGACCTGGATGTCGAAGTGGACGGGCCGGTCCGGTCCGAAGGTCACCGCCCCGCCCTGGTCCCCGTAGGCGCCGGCCGTGACGGGCAGGGCCGTGCCCCGGTGCGAGAAGCCCAGGTCGATCGGGGAGCCGGCGAGCACGCAGGACGCGTACCCGCGGGGCGCGGTGAGCGTGACCCGGTAGTGCGTGTGGCCGGAACTGGCCTGGTCCCGCGTGATCTTCGCGAGGTGGTTGGCGGGCCGACAGGCGGAGGGCGCGGCACTCGCGGCGGACGCCGCCTGCGCCGTGCCGAGGGCCGCGGCGGTCATCAGGGCGGCGGCGAGTGCGGCGGCGGACCTGCGGTCGATGCGCATGCGGTGATCTCCTCGTGTGCTGCGGTGGTGCTCGCATGCCTTCCCCACGACACACACCGACAATGTCCGCGAATCGTCACGAGACGGCATGTTCCGGCAATGTGCACAATGGGGAAATGATGACCGTACTGATAGCGGGCCTGCCCGAAGGGGCGGAACTGGAGGCGGTACGGGCCCGGGTGCACCTCGGGCCGCACTTTCGCGTCGTAGCCCACGCCCACGCGCCGCGCACGGCGCTGGCCCAGGCCAGGGTGCTGATGCCGGACATCGCGGTGATCACCCGCGATCGGCCGGGCCCGGCCGGCGACCGTGCGCGGCTGGCGCTGGTCTGGGCCCTGCGCGCCTTCGACCCGCCCACCGGGATCATCCTGCGGCGCGACGCGGAGGAGCCCGCCGACGCGGTCGGACCCGGGGCGGAGCCCGTGGACGGCGCCGTGCACCACGTGCGGCGCGGCGATCCCGACGCCCTGGCCCACGCCCTGGCCGCCATCGGGCGCCGACGGGCGAGCTGCGACACCGATCCGGCGCCGGAAGCGCCCTGACCCCCGCCCGGTCGCGGCCGGGCAGGGCGGGGCGGAAGGGGGTGTTCGGGGCGGGTTTGCCGAAGGTTTGCCCGGGTGGTCCCGGGGGCGGTCCGGCGGTGGTCTGGACCGGAGGCCCTCCCCGCCGAAATTGGTCTAGTCCTTCTTCCCCGCAGGTCATTGACATGCCCCTGACGGGGGTCGGAGTCTCGGGGACGGCGGCGCGCGCCACCCGACCCCCACTCCACCCCCACGGACCGAGACGGACCAGACCATGAGAAGCCCGCTCTCCCCGCGCACCCTGCGCACCGCCCTGAGCTCGGCCTTCGCCGGCGTCCTCACCGCCGGCGGACTCGTCGCCCTCGCCGCCCAACCGGCCGCCGCGGCCCCCACACCGCTGCCCGACCGGGTCTTCGCCCCCTATTTCGAGTCCTGGACCGGCGAGAGCCCGGCCGCCCTCGCCGCCCAGTCCGGCGCCAAACACCTGACCATGGCCTTCCTCCAGACCGCGAGCAAGGGCTCGTGCACCGTGCTGTGGAACGGCGACACCTCCAAGCCCATCTCGTCCGGCGTCTTCGGCTCCGACATCGCCACGATCCGGGCCGGCGGCGGGGACGTGATCCCCTCCTTCGGCGGCTACACCGCCGACACCACCAACACCGAGATCGCCGACAGCTGCACGGACGTGGACCAGATCGCCGCCGCGTACCAGAAGGTCGTCACCACCTACGACGTGACCCGGCTCGACATGGACATCGAGGTGGACTCCCTCGACAACACCGCCGGCATCGACCGCCGCAACAAGGCCATCAAGAAGGTCCAGGACTGGGCCGCCGCCAACGGCCGCACCCTGAACGTCTCCTACACCCTGCCGACCACCACCAAGGGCCTGGCCGCCAGTGGCCTCGCCGTGCTCCGCAACGCCGTCTCCAACGGCGCGCGGGTGGACGTCGTCAACCTGATGACCTTCGACTACTACGACAACGCCGCCCACGACATGGCGCGGGACACCCAGACCGCCGCCCAGGGCCTCTACGACCAACTCGCCAAGCTGTACCCGGCGAAGACCCCCGCCCAGCTGTGGGGCTCGATCGGGATCACCGAGATGATCGGGGTGGACGACTTCGGCCCGGCCGAGACCTTCACCCTGGCCAACGCCCGCACCGTCTACGACTGGGCCGGGTCCAAGGGCATCAACACCCTCTCGTTCTGGGCCCTCCAGCGCGACAACGGGAGCTGCGCGGGCGGCGCCGCCGCCGACAACTGCTCCGGCATCGCGCAGAACACCTGGGACTTCACCCGGATCTTCGCCCCCTACACCAGCGGCGGACCCACCACCCCGACCGATGACTTCTCGGTGACCTCCACCCCCGCGAACGCGACCGTGACCGCCGGCGCGAGCACCACCGCCACCGTTCGCACCGCTGTCACCTCCGGCACCGCCCGCACCCTGAACCTCTCCGTCAGCGGCGCGCCCACCGGTCTCACGGCCACCCTCAACCCGACGAGCCTCACCACCGGCGGCTCGGCCACGCTCACCGTCTCCACCACCGCCGCCACCCCCTCGGGCACCCACACGCTGACCGTGCTCGCGGCCGGCGGCGGGGCCTCGCACGCCACGACCTTCACCGTCACGGTCACCGGCGGCGCCCCCGTCTGCACCGCCGCGCCCTGGGCCGCGAGCCAGGTCTACACGGGCGGCGGGACCGTCTCCCACAAGGGGCACACCTGGAAGGCCAAGTGGTGGACCACCGGCGAGGAGCCCGGCACCACCGGCGAATGGGGCGTCTGGCAGGACCTCGGCGCCTGCTGACCCCCCTCCCCCGCTCCCACCCCGCCCCGCCCGCCCCGACCCCGCGCCCGCGGCCGGTCGGGGCGGGCTCAGGCGCCCGCGGCGCGCCCCAGGAGCAGGTTCCAGCGGCCGGCCCGTCCCACGAGTTCGGTCACCGTCAACGGCCGTACGTCAAGGCGCCAGAAGGTCTCGTCCGGCAGCGCCAGAGCGTGCAGGACGGCGGCCCGCACCACGTCCGGCTCCACCACCGCCACCAGCCGCCCGCCCGCTCCGCCCGCCTCCCGCCCCGCCGCCGCGTCGAGCACCCCCCCGATCCGCGCCCGCAGCTCCCGCACCGACTCACCGCCGTGCGGCGCCGCCGCCGGATCGGCGAGCCAGCGGGCCACCGCCTCCGGCTCGGCCCCGGCCAGCTCCGTCAGCGTCCGCCCCCGCCAGCGGCCCATCGCGCACCCGGCCCACACGTCCGCGACCACGACCTCGGCCGGGCCCAGGGCCTCGGCCGTCTCCCGACAGCGCCGGGACGGGGAGGCGTACACGGCGCCCGGGGCCGCGCCCAGCTCGTCGGCGGCGGCCCGCGCGTCGGCCAGGCCCCGGGGGTCGAGCGGGCCCTCGTCGTCGAACCGGGCCTCGCGGCCCGCCTCGCTCCACGCCGGGGAGATCAGTCTCACCCTGAGTGTCATCGTGTCCCTCCTGTCACGGTACGGGCGTGACCCGCGCCTCACGCCCTTGGCTGTTTGTCATGTGCGCGGTACCGTCGCGGCGACAACAGAACATCACGACGACGGCGGGACGGAAGTCCGGTGTGAATCCGGCACGGTCGCGCCACTGTGTGCCGAGGCGAACCCTTCGCGGGGTGTCGTCGCGGCGAGTCAGACCCGTGGGCCGTCGTCGTCCGCACCACCGTACGGGCGCGCGTTCCCAAGGAGGTTCACCGATGGCCGAATCAGCCGTCCCCACCGCCGCATCCACCCCTGCCGTCACGATCCCGACCGCCCTGCCGGTCCGGGCCGTGCTGCCCTGGGCCCTGTTCGCGGGCCTGCTGGCGCTGATCGCGCTCTACTTCGTCGGCGCCGAGCAGGGCGCCACCGCCGTGTTCGCCGGCGACACCGTCCACGAGTGGGTCCACGACGGACGCCACCTGCTCGGCTTCCCCTGCCACTGAGGGGCCACGGACCGTTGAGCACACGAGTACACGCCGCCACCGTGCGGCGCCTGTTGGTCCGCGGCATGCTCGCGGGCCTGATCGCCGGGCTGTTCGCGTTCGCCGTCTCCTACGTCGTGGGCGAGCCGCCGGTGCGGGGCTCCATCGCGGTGGAGGAGGCGCAGGCCGCGAAGGAGGCCGCCGGCGCCTCCGGGCACGGCGGGCACGGCGCGCAGCCCGGCGCCGGGGCGGCGGCGGAAGAGGAGGGTCCGGTCAGCCGGGACCTCCAGTCCACGGCCGGTCTGGCCACGGGGGTCCTGGTCTACGGGGTGGCCCTGGGCGGGATCGCCGCGCTGGCCTTCGCGTTCGCGCTGGGCCGGATGGGCCGCTTCGGCCCGCGCGCGACGGCGGCCCTGGTGGCGGCCGCCGCGTTCACCACCGTCTACCTGGTGCCGTTCCTGAAGTACCCGGCCACTCCCCCGGCGGTCGGCAATCCCGACACCATCGGGAAGCGGACCACCCTGTTCTTCCTCATGATCCTGCTGAGCGTGCTGCTCGGGCTGGCGGCGGTCATCGCGGGCCGCCGGCTGGCGCCGAGGCTCGGCAACTGGAACGCCTCGCTGGTGGCGGGCGCCGGATTCGCGGTCGTCACGGCGGTGGCGTTCGTCTTCCTGCCCGCCAACGACGACGCCGTCGCGGCCGGGTTCCCGGCGGCGCTCCTGTGGGAGTTCCGGCTGGCCTCCCTCGCCGTGCAGGCGGTGTTGTGGGTCGCCTTCGGGATCGTGTTCGGGGCACTGGCGCAGCGCCTGCTGGCCCCGGACCCCGCGCGGGGCGACGGGGCGACGGCGGTGCGCGGCGCGCCCGTCGCGGGCTGAGCCACGACCGCACGACCCCGCGGGCCCCACCGGACACCTCCGGTGGGGCCCGCGTTCTTTCGCCCGAAGCCGTTCACGCGACCCAACCGCCGGGTGATGATGTGACCTTCGGATGGACGCATCATGGGGAGTGATCGCATGGGGCACGGCATCGGCGGGATGCGAACGGGCCGGCGGAGGGCGCTCGTGTCGGGCATGGCCCTCGTGGCCGTGGGCTGGGCGGCCGGTCCGGCCCTCGCGCACGTGGAGGTGAGCGCGGACGGGGCGCGGGCCCTGGCCAAGGACGTGACGCTCGCCTTCACCGCCGAGTCCGAGTCCGCCGACTCCGGGATCGCCTCGCTGCGGGTGGTGGCGCCCGAGGGCATCGCCCCGGCCGACGTGCGGTGGGGCGCCGGCCCGAAGGGCTGGGTCCTGGCGCCCGCGGCCGACGGGTGGACGGCGTCCGGCCCGGCGCTGCCCGCCGGGGAGGACGTGCGCTTCACCGTGGTGGTGCGGCAGTTGCCGGACGCCCGGGAGCTCGCGTTCAAGACCCTGCAGACGTACGCGGACGGGCGGGTGGACCGGTGGATCGAGGTGCCGTCGCAGGAGGGTGAGGAGGCCGGGGGCGGGCACGGGCACGGGAACCAGGCGCCCGTGCTGAAGCTGGAGCCGGCCGCGCGCGGCGCCGTGGCCGAACCGGCCCCCTCGCCCTCGTCCTCCGCGCCGGCGCCCGCGTCCGCGTCGCCCTCCCGGACCACCGGCCCGGGCACCGCCGGCGACGGCGGGGTGCGGGTCACCGCGAGCGCCCGACCGGCCGAGGCCCCGGCCGGTGGTCCGGGTCCGGCGGTGTGGGTCCTGGGCGGGGTCGCGGTGCTCGCGGCGGCGGGCGCGGCGGGGTGGGCGTGGCTGCGACGGCGCGGGGCGGGCGGCGGCTGACGGGGCCCGGGTGAAGGGGCTCGGATGAAGGGGGTCAGATGAAGGGGGTCGCGAAGAACATGAGGAGGGCGCTCAGCGTCGGGACCCCGAGCAGGAGGAGGACCGCCACGTTGCCCGCGGTCCCCGAGCCGATCTCGATCACCCGCTCGGGATCGCGCGGGTCGTAGCTGATGTCGACGCTGGGCCGGCCACTGGTGCCGCGGTGCGTCCGGGTGTTGTCCTCGTGGTCCCCGTACAGGTAGAGGGTCGGGTCCCCGCCGATCACCTGGTAGGCGGTCACGGTGATCCCGTGCCGGGGCAGGCGCACCCGGGCCCACAGTTCCGCGCTCGCGAACCAGACGAAGAGCCCGCCGAAGTACGCCATGCCGCCCGACACCACGGTCATCACCACCATCCCGGGTTCCGTGGAGATCCGGACGGTGAGCACGCTCACCGCCACGATCACCAGCACCCAGACGAGCGCGGCCCACGCGAAGCGCCGCCCCCACGCCTTCGCCCGGGGCAGCGGCTCGGGCTCCAGGGTGCGCACGACGACCAGGGCGGCCCCGTCCACCGCCTCGGCGCCGTCCTCGGTCGGGGGCAGCGCCGCCGTCACGCCCCGGGCGAAGAGGTCGGCGGCGACCTCGGAGACCCCGTCGATCCCGTGCTCCGCGGCCTCGCCGCCGGGCCTGGCCCGGAGCCGGACCCGCACCGCGCGGCCCTCGGCCTCCACGCGGGCCACCGCCGCGAGCGGGATCCGGTGTTCGGTGCGGTCCCGGCGGAGCACCAACTCCCCCTGCACGACCCTCAGGTCGTGGTTCCTGCCGGCGCGCAGGACGGGTATGGAAGACGTGTTCGACATGGCCGGATCCTAACCCGCCCCACGGCGGGTTCCGGACGGTTCCGGAGTCGGTCCCGGAGGTCAACTCCGCAGGTCGGAGCGGAGGATGAGGTTCCGTCGGCGCTCCCGCCCGAGAGCGGTCCGGCCGGCGTGATCCCGCGCCGGCGCGTCCGTCCGGCCCGCCACCCGAACGGGGGATTTCCCCGCGCGGGCGTGGCCGGAGCGGCGCGAATGGTTAACCGTCAGGGTGTGGACGAGTGGTGGCGGGGCCTGCGGGGCGCGGTGCGGCGGAGCCGCGCCGGGTTCGTGGCCGTGCTCGTGCTGCTCGTCGGCGTGCACGTGGCCGGGGCGGCGCACAGCGCCGCGTTCCAGGGCCCGTACGCCGCGCTCGTGCCGGCGTGCCCGCCCGCGCACGCCGCGCCCGCCTCCCTCGGCGGCCCGCCGGAGCCCGGGTCCGGGTTCGGGTCCGCTTCCGCGCCCCGGCACGCGCACGACGTGGCCGAGCACGCCGACCATTCCGCGGACCGGCCCCGGACGCCCGCCACCGGGCATCTGGCCCGGGTCGCCCTGGCCCCGGCCGGCCCCGCCCCCGACCTCGTCTCCCCCGTCGGTTCGGCCGCCCATCCGGTCGCGGCGGGCGGGGGCGGGCCGCCCGAGGCGGGCACCGACCCCGATCCGCACCGCGTGCTGCGCCAGTAGGGCCCGCCCGCGCACCCCTCGCACCGCCGTCCGGCCCGCCCGGGCCCCGGCCGGTGCGCGCCGGTGCCCCGCCGCGCCCTCACCTTCCCCGTCCGCGCCCCGTCCCGGGGCGTACAGGAGACGCACGCCCATGAGCACCATCCCCCTGCTGCCCGCACCCGCGCCCGCGCTCGCCCTCTCGGCGGCGCCCGTCGTGGCGCACCGTCCGGCCCACCTGGTGGGCAACACTCCGCTGTTGTGGATCGATCGTCCCTTCGCCCCGGCCGGGCGGGGCTTCTACGCGAAGTTGGAGGGGGCCAATCCGGGCGGCATCAAGGACCGCCCCGGGCTGCACATGATCCGTGAGGCCCGAAGGCGCGGGGAGCTCGCGCCGGGCGCGCCGGTGGTGGAGTCCTCCAGCGGGACCCTGGGGCTGGGTTTGGCGCTGGCCGGGTTGACGTACGGGCATCCGGTGACGGTCGTGACCGATCCGGGGATGGAGCCCTCCCTGACCCGGCTGCTGGCGGCGGTGGGCGCGCGGGTGGACCGGGTGACGGCCCCGGACCCGGTCGGGGGGTGGCAGGAGGCGCGCCGGCGGCGGGTGGCGGAGCTGCTGGCGGCGTCCCCCGGCGCGTACTGCCCGGACCAGTACGCCAATCCGGACAACGTGGCGGCGTACCGGCCGTTGGCGGCCGAGCTGACGGCGCAGTTGGGGCGGATCGACGTGCTGGTCGCGGCGGTGGGCACCGGCGGGCATTCGGCGGGGGTCGCGGCGGGGCTGCGGGAGCATTCGCCGGGGCTGCGGCTGATCGGGGTGGACTCGGTGGCCTCGACCGTGTTCGGGCAGCCCGCCGGGCCGCGTCTGATGCGCGGGCTCGGATCGAGCATCCATCCGGCGAACGTGGACTACCCGGCGTTCTCGGAGGTGCACTGGGTGGCACCGGGCGAGGCGGTGTGGGCGTGCCGGGCGCTGGCCCGGGCGCACTGGGCGACCGGTGGGTGGAGCGTGGGCGCGGTGGCGTTGGTGGCGGGGTGGGCGGCGCGGACGGCACGGCCGGGCACCCGGATCGTGGCGGTCTTCCCGGACGGTCCGCACCGCTACCTGGACACGGTCTTCGACGACGTCTGGTGCGCGGAGCGGGGCCTGGCGGGGGTGGTGCCGGAGTCGGGGCCGGACGAGATCGCCGACGCGCGGGAGCGGGTGGTGACGCGGTGGACCCGGTGCGCGCGGGTCCGTGATCCGCTGGGCCGGTCCGAGGACGGCGGGCGTGCGCCGGTGCGCGGGGCGGGTGCGCGATGAGCGGGTGCGGGCTGTGGGCGCGTTGGGGTTCCTTCGACCCGGCGGTGCGTCTGTTGATGGTGAACCAGTTCGCGATCAACCTGGGCTTCTACATGTTGATGCCGTATCTCGCGGACCACTTGGCGCACGGGCTGGGGCTCGCGGCGTGGACGGTGGGGCTGGTGTTGGGGGTGCGGAACCTGTCGCAGCAGGGAATGTTCCTGGTCGGGGGGAGCCTGGCGGACCGGTACGGGTACAAGCCGATGATCCTGGCCGGGTGCGGGCTGCGGACGGTGGCGTTCGGGTTGTTGGCGGTGGCGCAGTCGGTGCCGGCGCTGGTGGTGGCCTCGGCGCTGACGGGTCTGGCGGGGGCTCTGTTCAATCCGGCGGTGCGCGCGTATGTGGCGGCGGGGGCCGGGGAGGAGCGTCGGGTGGAGGCGTTCGCGGTGTTCAACGTGTTCTACCAGGCCGGGATCCTGGTGGGTCCGTTGGCCGGGTTGGCCTTGTTGGCGTGGGATTTCGCGGCGGTGTGCGCGGCGTCGGCGGTGGTGTTCGGGGCTCTGGCCCTGCTCCAGGCGCGGGCCCTGCCGGCGCGGGCCGTCGCGGTCGACCCGAGCGGGGATGGGGCGGGGGTGCCGGCGTGGCGGGCGGTGGCCCGGGACTGGCGGTCGGTGGTCGGCAACCGGCCGTTCGTGCTGTTCGCGCTGGCCATGTCCGGTTCGTACGTGCTGGCGTTCCAGGTGTACCTGGCCCTGCCCTTGCGGGCGCGGGAGGTCTTCGGGGCGCGGGCGGACTGGGTGACGGGGGCGGTGTTCGCGGTGTCGGCGTTGGCCGCGCTGTCGGGACAGTTGCGGTTGACGGCGTGGGCGCGGCGGCGGTTGTCGGGTCCGGCGGCGATCGGGTGGGGCCTGGTGGTCATGGGGCTGGCGTTCGTGCCCCTGGTGCCGGGGGTGCGGCCGGGGTCGGGGCTGCCGGGCGCGGTGGCGCAGGGGGTGGCGTTGGCGGGGTGCGCGGCGCTGTTGGCGTGGGGCGGCGCCCTGTTGTACCCGTTCGAGATGGACATGGTGGTGCGCTTGGCGGGTGAGCGGTTGCCGGCCACGCACTACGGGGCGTACCACACGGCGTCGGGGGTGGCGGTGGCCGTGGGGAACCTGGGGGTGGGGGCGCTGTTCGACGCGGGGCCGGCCTGGTCCCCGTGGGCGGCGCTGGCGGTGACGGGTCTGGTGTGCGCGGGCGCGATCGGCGCGCTGGCCCGCTCGGGCACGCTGCGCGCGCCGGTGGCGAAACCGCTCCCGGTGGGGTGACCGCGCGGGGGCCGAATCCGGCCCGGCGTGCGCTGTCCCCGTGTCACAGGGCGTAGGTCGCGCCGCCGCCCCGGCCGGCGGCCACGTGGGTGAAGCCCGTGGCCGGCAGTCGGCGCAGGCCCGGGGTGGTGGTGCCGTCGCCGAGTTGGCCGTAGCGGTTGTCGCCCCAGGTCGTGAGGGAGTCCGCGAACAGGGCGACGCCGTGGCGGGCGCCGCCGTCGACGGCGAGGCAGCCGCGCAGCCGGCTCGCCTCGACCGGCAGGGCCCGGTCGGCTCGGCTCCGGGGCCATCCGGGGGCGAATTCCTCCTCGTCGGTGAGGAGTTGCCCGTAGCGGTCGTCGCCCCACGCCCAGACCCGGCCGTCGGCGGCGCGGGCGTGGTTGTGGTGGGCGCCGGTGGCGATGGACGTCACCCCGGTGGGTCCGGGCACGTCCACGGGGGTGGTGCTGTCGGCGCGCCGGCCGTCGCCGAGTTGGCCGTGCCGGCCCAGGCCCCAGCTGCGGACGGTGCCGGCGGCCGTCAGGGCGAGGGCGTGGCCGGTGCCGGCCGCGAGGTCCACGATCCCGTCGAGGTCGCGGACCGGGCGGGGCGCCTTGTTGCCGCCCCGGGATCCGGAGCCGAGTTGGCCGTGGATGCCCCGTCCCCAGGCGCGTACCGTGCCGTCGGCGAGGAGGGCGAGGCAGAAGTCCCCGCCGGCCGCGATCCGGCGGACCCCGGTCAGGCCGGCGACGGGGCCGGGGGTGGTGCGGTCCCGGCCGGGGACGCCGGCGCCGAGTTGCCCGTGGGCGTTGTCGCCCCAGGTGCGGACGGTGCCGTCGTGGAGGAGGACGAGGGCGTGGGCGCCGCCCGCGGCGATCTCGACCACCCCGTCCAGCCGGTCGACGGGGGCGGGGCGGGACCGGTCCGCGGTGGTGCCGTCGCCGAGTTGCCCGTTGAGGTTCTCGCCCCAGGCCAGGACCCGGCCGTCACGGCGGAGGGCGAGGGCGAACCCGTTGTCGGGGGTGACCCCGCCGACGGCGATCCGCAGCACGTCGGCGGCCGGCAGGTCGAGGACCGGCGCGGGGTCCGGGTTGACCTCGGTCCGCGTGCCGCGGCCGAGTTGGCCGGAGGCTCCGGCTCCCCACGCGAGGACGGATCCAGGGGTGAGCACGGGCGATGACCTCCGGGGGGACGGGAGCACGGGATGCGGCCTGATCCCGACCCGGTCCAGTGTCACGGCGGCCCCGTCCCGGCCCGAAGACCCACGCCGCCCGTCACCCGATCGCCCCGCCCTTGCCGGCTCGACGTACGGGGCCCACACCCTTGACCGTTGGTCTGGACCTTTCTAGCCTGAGGCGCGATCCGCTCCACGTCCCCCCACTTTCGAGGAGCCCGCATGATCCCCCGACCCTTACGCGCCCTGATGGCGCTGCTCGGACTCGCCCTTCCCCTCGCCCTGCTCGCCCCGACCGCCGCCGCCGACTCCCCCACCGGCGCGGCCCCGACCCCGGCCGCCGACACCTGCGCGCTGAAGGGCCGCCCCACCGGAAAGGTGCTCCAGGGCTACTGGGAGAACTGGGACGGCGCCGCCAACGGGGTGCACCCGCCCTTCGGTTGGACCCCCATCACCGACTCCCGCATCAAGGCGCACGGCTACAACGTGATCAACGCCGCCTTCCCCGTCATCCTCTCCGACGGCACCGCCCTGTGGCAGGACGGCATGGACGCCGGCGTGAAGGTCGCCACCCCCGCCGAGATGTGCCGGGCCAAGGCCGACGGCGCGACGATCCTGCTCTCCATCGGCGGGGCCGCCGCCGGCATCGACCTGAGCTCCACGAAGGTCGCCGACCGCTTCGTCGCCACGATCGTCCCGATCCTGAAGGCGTACAACTTCGACGGGATCGACATCGACATCGAGACCGGGCTCGTCGGCAGCGGCAACATCAACCAGCCCTCCGCCTCCCAGGCCAACCTGATCCGCATCATCGACGGCGTGCTGGCGCAGATGCCGCCCGGGTTCGGCCTGACCATGGCCCCCGAGACGGCGTACGTCACCGGCGGCAGCGTGACCTACGGCTCCATCTGGGGCGCGTACCTGCCGATCGTGAAGAAGTACGCGGACAACGGCCGGCTGTGGTGGCTCAACATGCAGTACTACAACGGAAGTGTGTGATTCAGCAGGTCACGAAGGCGCCCACGGACCGCGTCAGGGTCGATGGTGTTCAACCACTCTCCTGACCCGTTGACCATCGCGCCCGGGTCGACCCCGAAGATGTCCGCTACGGCGTAGACCTCGTCGAGGTTCCACCTGATCTTTGCCGCCAGCTTCCGGGACATGGATTCCGGACTCATGCCGAGAGCCGCCGCGAGGTCACCCTTGGTGACGTTGCCGGCCTGGCAGGCCGTTTTCACGGACATCGAGAATCGCGCCGGACTCATCCGGGCCTGTGTCGCCATGATTGTCATCCTATCCCGTGGTCGCGCCCACTCTGTGACTGCCACTGTATCGCTCGCGCACTCAAGCGCTTGAGGCTTGACGTTGTACGTCAAGGACCGTGGTAGCTTTCAGTCATGCACAGCACCCCGCGCCGCCCGGCGCTTCCCCCCGTCGACCCCTGCGCCCTCACGCGGCGTAACGACGCGCTCACCCGCAGCGGTGCGCTGTGAGCGTGGACGTGGCCGGGGAGCAGCAGGAATCCGTGACGGCGGCCGCGCAGGAGAACCCTTTCCCCGACCTCGCCTTGGTCCGTGACGTGCTCTCCCTGTGCCCGTGGGTCAAGCCCGCGCACCGTGGCGTGCTGTACGAACTGGCCAAGATGACCGTCAACGGCTCCGTGGCCCATCAGGGGGCCACGTTCCCCGCGCGGGTCCTGCGGGCCAGCGTCCGGCAGATAGCGGACAAGGTGGGCCTGTCGCGCTCGACGGCCGCCGCGTCCGTGGAGTGGCTAACGGCGAACGGGTGGCTCTTCCGCTACTTCGACGGGGTGGCGCCCGGCGCCGACTCCAGCGGCCACAGCGCGCAGTACGCGTTGACCCTCCCCGCTCTGGAGCTGGACCCGGACAAGACGCTGTGGTCCGGGATGAAGCTCGAACGCGCGCTGCGGCCCGTGTCGGGCGTGCAAGCGACGCGCACGCAGGTCCGCGACCGCGTCCGTATCGAGGCCCTGATGGCCAAGAGGGCGTCCGGAACCCCGGACGGTGCGTCCGAATCCCCGGACGGTCCGTCCGGAACCCCGGACGCTAGCGTCCGAAACCCCGGACACCCGGCGTCCGAATCCCCGGACGGTGCGTCCGGAACCCCGGACGGAGCGTCCGGATCCCCGGACAACTACTCCATCTCTCCCTCCCCTGGGGGCTCCAGTAGCTCCCTCTCCGACTCCACCGGCAGTCCCTCCCTTCGGTCGGGAGCAAGCCCGGGGCTCCTCCGGACCCCGCCCCGGTCTCCTGACTACGTGGCTGATGACCTCTTGGGTGACCCGACGAGGGTTGATGAAGGACAGCAACCACAGGAGGGGGCGCGTGACGCTCAGGTGAGCGCGCCCGACGACGCGGAGATGTGGACGGCGGGCTACTGGGAGAACGAGCCGAACCCCTTCGACGAGGACGAGGCCCCGGCGGCCGAGGGCTGGACCCCGAAGAACCGCGCCCGGATCAGCTCGGTGCAGCTGCCCCGGCAGAGCCGACAGGAGCGCAGCGCATGACCGCCCAGACGCCCGCCAGAGGCGCCCACAGGGCCGCACGGGGCCCGTGGGACCTGTGGTGTCCGTACTGCCCTCTCGCGGCCCAGGGGGGCCGCCCCGGGCTCGCCGAGCACATCGACCTCGTCCACCCGGACAGGCCCCGCCCGCACCCCACCCCGGCCCCCGTCCGCCCCGGCCCGACCGGCGAGCACGGCCACGGCCTGACCCTCGTCGCCGTCCGGCCGCCGGCCCCCGTGCTGCGGATTCCCCGGCAGCGGCGAATAGCCACCCCGCCCCCGTCCGCCCCCGATCAACTCGCCCTGTTCGACGAGGAGCACGACCGCCCGTGACCATCCGCCCCGCCCGGACCGGCGCCCGCCGCGTCCGCCTCGCCCCCGACGGCCCCGTGCACGACGTGTTCGCCGGCCGCACACGGTGCGGCCTCGCGCTCCAATACGCCATGCACCTGGAAGTCGTCGACCACACCACCCCGACCACGTGCCGCGCGTGCACGCGCACGACCGATCTCCGAAAGGCAGCAGCATGAACTCGACCACCGCCCCGGCCGCCGTCCGCACCCCGCGTGCCCACCTCACCCTCAAGGAACGCGCGCTCCTCGGGGCCCGGGGCGCAGTGCAGTACGACCGGGGAGCGTCGATAAGGGCCATCGCCGAGGAGACGGGCTACTCGTACGGCACCGTCCACCGGTACCTCAAGCTGGCCGGGGTCGTCATGCGGCCCCGTGGCGGCGGCGTGGGGAGCCGTACGCGGGCGGGGGCGGGCCGGTGAGCAGCAGGACGGCCAGGTTCTTCCACGGGGGCGTCCCCGGGCTCGAGGTCGGCGACGTGCTCGCGGGCGGGCACTCGCGGCAGGTGGTCGACGGGTGCGCGATCTGCGCGAGCAGGAACGCCGGCCGCCCGACCCTGTACGACCCGGCCACGCTTCACCCGGACCGGCTGTACGTCACGACGGATCGGGAGTACGCCCGGCACTACGCCGGGACGTACGGGGCCGGTGACCTGTACGACGTGGTCCCCCTCGGCGACGTGCTGCCGTCCGAGGAGGATCGGTTCCCCACGTGGTCCGTGAGCCGGGCCCGGGTCCGGCTGGTGGTCGCGCGGCGGGTCCACCTGACGTGGGAGCAGCGGGCCGTACTGCGGCGTCGGTGGGAGGCCGCCGACCGTGCGGCCGACACGGCAGCCCTGCTCGCACTCCTCGAAGGGATGGGCGGCCGGTGAGCGGGCGCGGCGGGCTCGACCCGTACCGTCTGGCGAGCCTGCGGACGCAGGCCGACCGCGCGCACCAGGCCGTAGCCGGTCTGACGGTCAACTCCCCGCGCCACGCGGTCCGCGCGGTCGCCACGGCGCTCCAGGAGGCGTTCCGTACCGCGCACGCCCTCGGCCTGCCGGTCGCGACGGGCTGCACCACGCACCCGGCCGGGCCGGTGGACCCGGACCCGCCGCGCGGCCGGACACCGTGCCTGCTCTGCAACAACCGGCTACGCCGCATCACCAGCGGCATTCCCCGGCAGCCCGACGGCCCCACGTAACCCCGGACGCGGGAACCGCGGAGGGACTTTGGTCCCGGCGCCGGCCACGACCAACGACACGGTGGGGCGCAGCGGGTTCGCGGATTCGGCCGTGCGGGCCGCGCCGCCGTGGCAGGGTGGAACCACTGCTCCTCGCGTTGCGGGGATGGCCCCGGCGTGGAGATCTGGTACTCGGGAACCCATGCCCGTTCCCCGCGCACGCGGGGATGAACCTGAGCGTGAGACAGCGGACGCCGTGGCTCAGCTCCGCTCCCCGCGCGACGTGGGGATGACCCCGGGAAGAGACTGCCCAGGGGAAGGCCATGACGCCGGTCCCCGCAACGAGGGGATGCCGAAGGCCCCGAGGACGAGCGTCCTCGGGGCCTTCGGTCGCTTCCGTCGCTGCTACGCGGCCAGCTCGGGCGTCACCTCGACGACGCGGGCGCCGAGGAGGTCTACGTCCTCCAGGCCGAGCCGCATGTGGTGGTGCCACGCGAAGTGGGCGACGACGCGCAGCGAACGGCCCACCTGGGCTTCGAGTTCGTAGGCGTACTCGGTGCCGGTGTCCTCCCCGGTGAAGGTGACGAGGTAGGCGTGGGCGGTGGCGGTCTGCACGGTCATGCTCCTTGGATTCTCAGGGACGCTCGGCGGCGGGATTTTCGATTCGCAGGCGGCCGGGCCGGGGCGAGGGGCCCCGGCCCGGCGCCCGGTTCAGGTGCGCGGCGAGGCTTCGGCGGCCGGGACGATCCACGCTTCCCACCCCTGACGGGCGCAGTACGCGGCGGCGCGGTCCGTGTGGCGGGGGCACAGGAGGTAGGCGCACACCCCGTCGAAGACGAGGGACGAGCCGGTGTTGGTGCAGTCGTCGAAGCGGCACGGGGTCTTGCGGAGGTTCAGCACGGCGGGGTCCTTCCGGGGGTGGGGGCCGGGGCGCAGCGGGCGCCCCGGCCCGGGGCGGTGATCGTCAGGCGGCGCAGTAGTGGAGGGGGTAGGAGGCCCGGTACTCGACGCCCGGTTCCGGGTCGAGGGGTTCGCCGTCAAGGCTGGTGGTGTAGGCGGCGCGGACGTTCGCGGCGTCGATGGTGTGGACCCGGGCCCCGGCGATCTTCCAACCGGTGACCGACTCGCGGCCGTCGGGGGTGATGTGGCGGCGGGTCATGGCCCCGTCGAAGATGACCGCTTCGGCCAGCACGTTGACGCCCTGGACGGCGCACGCGGCCAGCTCGGTTATCCCGCCCTCGGTGTCGTAGTGGACGAAGGCCGACAGCTCGTCGGTGACGACGAGGAGGGCGCCGGTCCCGTCCTCGTGGGAGGCGGCCGAGGTGATGAGCTGTTCCGCGCGGTGCTGGGCGGCGAGCAGGGCGTAGGCGAACGTGTTGGTGTCCATGGTGCTGTCCTTCGGGGTGGGGGGTGGGGCCGGGGCGCGGCGGGCGCCCCGGCCGGGGGGTTGGGGTGTGGGTCAGGCGACCCGGGCGAGGGGGTGGGTCATGCCCCAGTAGGCGCGGTACTCGTCCGCGCAGCCCTCACAGCGCCAGATGCCGTTGGGCTCGTCGAACCACCAGCCGAGGGCGTCCGCGTCGTCCCGCATGGCGTAGAACTCGCAGGTCCCGGACTCGCAGGCGATCAGTTCGATGTCGTCCGTGGCGGGGGTGATGAGCAGCATGTCCGGGACCTTTCTTCGGGGCGACCCCTCGTCGCCTTGACACCTCTAACTTACGTCGATGGGGCGACGGATGCAAGTTTCAGGTGTCATTTTCGGGAAGTGGGACCGTCGTCACATTAGACACCTGAAACTTGCATCGCGCACCCCCTCGTATGTAAGTTAAAGGTGTCAGGCAGGAACGACGAACGGAACACCCCATGCTGATGACCCCCACCGAGTACGCGGCCCACAAGGCCACCGAACTCGCCCGCATCGAGATCGCGATGGTGGCCGCCCGCACTGCCGGTCAGGCCGCCCGCGCGGCGGGGGACTTCCGCGCCGAGTGCGCCGCCGACGGCGAGCTGTCCCGCCTCTACCAGCTCCGCCGCAACCTCACGGACGTGGCCCAGTGAGGGCGGCGGTTCGCACCCGGGCCCTCACCCTCGCGAGAGGGCCCCGGGCCCGCTGAACCCCACACCACGGGTCGGGCGGATACGCCGCCCGCGCACCGACCGCCTTCCGCCACAGGACACGGCGCCCGCGCACCGACCGGCTTCCGCCCGACCCACCCCCCACCACCACCTCGAAGGACCCGCACCATGCCCGCCACCGCCGACCGCCTCGCCCCCGGAACCCTCGTCGACTACCACGGCTCCCTCGCCGACCTCCACGGCACCTACGAGGCGCAGCCCTGTTCCTGCCGCCGCTGCTTCGCCGAACAGCTCGCCGACCTCCCCAACGCCTACGGCCTGCGCTACGCCCTGTGGGAGCCCGGCGCCACCGGCCCCGGCGCCGTCTACCCCCGATGCGTCCGCCGCCGCTCCATAACCCCCCTGTAGACCCACCGCGGCCCCACTGTCAGTGGGGCCGCGCACCATGAACACCGGGGCGCGCGCTTTGATGGGGATTGCGGCGCGCGCCCCGGCCCTCCCACCCGAAGGAGCGCCCACCGTGACCCACCTCTCGCACACCTACGCCCGACAGGCCGCCGGCGTCCGCGCCCTGGCCGACGTACTGCGCCAGTACCCCGAGCTGCGCACCCTCGAAGCGGCGGTGGTCGCCGAGGGCCTGGCCGAGTTCGGGGCGACGCCCCCTGACGCCCTCGACCGCGACGCGGCCGACCTGGCCGAGGAGGCCGGGTACAAGGAGCGCACCGCCGAGGCCGACCGACGCGCGGCCGTCGCCGGAACCCGCAACCGTCTGGCTCGCTGCGTGTGCTCGCACTCCGGGGTCCGCCACGCCCGCCGCCTCACCGAGGACGGCCGCATACCGTGCGCGACCGACGGGTGCCGCTGCCCTGACCTGGCGTACGCCCCCGCATGATCTTCGACACCTAACCCTTACCCTGTCCTGTAACCATCAGGTGACAGGACAGGGGCCATGACCAGCGAAGACCGATTGATGAACCTCGACGAGATTGCCGACATGTTCGGCGTCGCGCGACAGACTGCGCAGCGCTGGCACCGCAACCGGCCCGGCGTCACCCACAAGCGCCCCCCCGCGCTGCGCGCCGTCGCCCACGCGCTCGGCCGGGACATCCCCGAGGCCGACGAGGACCGGCCGCTCTACCCCCGCTCCATCCTGACGGCGTTCGGGAAGGGCGTCGGCTACCTCGACGGCCGGGGCCGGCGTATCGAGCTCCAGAGCGCCGGGCAGAAGTGGCTGCCGGTCGAGCCGACCTACGAACCCGGCGGGCGGCGGCGCCGCTGGTACCTCAACCACGTGGCCGACCACACCGGCATCGCCAAGGGGACCTTGGAAGTCCGCCGCTCCCGGGGGGCCATGCCCAAGTCGGACGGCCCCGAAGAGCTGGACGGGCTCGACGAGCTCGGCCGCCCGTTCTGGTACCCCGCGACGCTGAACAAGTGGGCGCGTGACAAGAACCTCAATGTCACGTTCTGAGCTGCGAAAACACCCCCACTGACGTAAGATTGAGGTGTCAGAGGGTCCCGGTTGACGGCCTCGCCTCCTACAGCTGCACCGCCCACCGGGCCACCCTGAGAGACCGCCCGCAGGAAGAGAACACCGTGAACGACTCCACCCCCCACCCTAAGGCCGGCGAACAGCCCGAACCCCACCGCTGCCGCCTCACCCCCCTACAGGTCGAGTACCTGATGAAGGCCATCGACCCGTCGCGCGTGAAGCTCGACCCGAAGGGCTTCAAGTACGTCGAGCAGCAGGACGTGCGCACCTGGCTGAACAGGGTTTTCGGCGTCGGCGGTTGGGACGTCGAGACCCTGGAACTCACCGAGGTCACCACGCTGACCACGGCCGGGGAGCGCCCCCGGTACACGGTGATCTACCGGGCCCAAGCCCGCCTCACGGTCAAGGCCGAGTGCGGGCACCCGATCGCCCGGCTCGACGACGGCGCGATCGGCGACGCCTCGAACCAACCGCAGCTGCCGGCCGCCCACGACAACGCCATGAAGTCGGCCCTGTCCGGCGCCTTGAAGCGGTGCGCAGTGAACTTGGGCGATGCCTTCGGGCTTGGCCTGTACTACGACAACATCGCCCCCGGGCAGTCCGTCGTACAGCGGATGATCCCCTACCTGCCCGCCCGGCCCGCCCCGGCGCCCGAGGTCGCCGCCGCCGCGTGAACCACCACATGCTCGACGACGCCGCCGCCCGCACCCGGGCGGCGGCGGACGCCGCCCCGCCCCGGCCCGAGTACGACGGCTCCCGCTTCGTGCCCGTGCGCGCCGACCACCTCGCCCACCTGATCGCCACGGTGGAGCGTCACGGCCGCATCCTCGCCGCCCTGGCCGACCACCTCGGCCTCGACCCGAAAGCGCTCCGCTGATGGCCCGCACCTACGTGCACATACCGGCCCCCCACCTCGACGGCCCCGACCACGCCGCCGTCCGCCTGACGTTCCCCGCCTCCGACCGGCGCCGTGCCACCGCGCAGCTCGCGGCCGCGCAGGCCCTCGCCGAGCTCCACGGCGTCGAGTGGCGGTCCGTGTGGCGCCACACGGGGGCCACGTGGTCGCAGGAACGCGACGGCAAGCCGTGGCGGGTCCACGACGGCCGCCGCCTCGACCTGCACGCCGGCCCCCGCCGCCTCGCCCGGTTCCTGGCCGCCCTGCCCCGGCTCCTGGCCCACCTCGAACGCGAGGCCACCCGCGCTGTGCGCCGGTTCAACCGGTGGCGCCGCTCCCTGCTCGTCCAGTGGTCCGGGCTCCTCGACCACGAGGACGAGGGCACCCTGCGCACCCGTACCCGGGACTTCCGGGCCGACGTGCTGCACCACCTCGTCGCCCTCACCCGAACCCCCGCCGCCCACCCGGCCGTCGACGAGCGGGCCCCGCTGTGGGAGCAGGCGGCGGCCGTCGCCGCCGAGCTGGACGCGCCGGACCCCTGGGCGTTCACCGACGAGGAGCAGGCCGCCCGCATCCTCGAGAACCTTCTCCCGCCCGTTCGGGACGAAAGTCCCTCCGCGGCTGTGGTCCCGGATACCGTGGATGCCCTGCTCGTGCTGGCCGGTCCGGCCGAACTCGCCCCCAGGGAGCCCCATGTCCGACCCGTACGCCGAGGCTGGGATGACTGCGGCCGAGGCCGCCGCCGGCATCCGTGCGCTGGCCCGCGCGCTCGCCGCGAACGCCGGGATTCCGGCGCCGCTCCTCGAAGACATCGAGAGGGCCGTGGCCGCGTCGTCGGCGTTCCGGGAGGCGGAGCGGGCCGCGTTCAAGGCGGGGTACGAGCAGCGCCGCCAGGAGTGGAACCGCATCCTCGGCGGGGTCCCGGCCGCCGTCGCGCTCGGGCGGGCCCATGAGGGCGCCGCCGCACTGGAGCAGGCGGCGGCCCGGGACGCCGCCCGTACGGGCGGGAGCCCGGAGCGCGGGGCGGAGATGGCCGCCGCGTTCGCGCGGGCCCTGTCGATCGACCCGGACACGCTGCTGTGGACCGACCCCGAGCCAACCCATGATCAGGGAACCGGCGAACCCGTCTGATCATGGGCATAGCGTCGGCCCATGCTGATCGCCTCCTTGAAGCCCAGGACCATGGGCGGCACCACCAACACCGGTCTGCTCGCGTACGCGCTGCACCGGGCCGGGTACCGGGTCCGTTGCTGGGACGCCGACGAGTCCATGCAGCTCGCCGCCTGGTCCCGTGACGCCGCCGACTTCCCCGGCCCCCCGGTCACGGTCGCCGACACCCCCGCGTTCGCCGAGACCATCCACCCCCAGATGGACCCCGACGTGATCCACCTCGTAGACGTTGGGCACGCCGAGAACCACCCCGACATCGTGGACAGCGTGTTGGAGTGCGCAGACCTGGCGTTGGTCACGATCTCCCCGACCGCCACCGACTACGCCCGCCTCGTCCGGCCGGAGCGCGGCACCCCCCTGGCCAAGATCATAAAGCGGTCCGCGTCACTGCGCGCCGACGAGCAGGCCCCGCCCACGTGGGTGCTCCTCAACCGCTGCCAGGCCGGAGCCAACTCCACCGCGAAGTACGCGCAACTCCTCGCCGACGGCGGGGAGCACGGCACAGACCCGAAGTGGTCCGTCCTCGACACCCGCATCCCGCGCCGCGAAGCCATCGCGAGCGCCGTCGGCTTCCCCTGCGACCGGCCCGAGCGCCGCGCACCGTTCGACGTGCTCGTGACCGAGCTGGACGCCCGGGGGCTCCTCCCGTGACCGTGCCCGACCGGCGGGCGCAGGCCCTCGTGCCCGAGCTGATCCCGCCCCCGCAGGACATCCACGCCACCGGGCCGCTGAGCGCCCGCGAGGAACGCGACCTTGCCCGGTGCCACGCTGCCCGTGACAACGGCACACAGGCCGACTGGATGCGCGACATGGCGCTAGAAGCCGTCGTGCGGCGCGGCCTGTACCGGGGCGCGGACGGCCGCCGCACCGTCGAGCAGTACCTAGACGAGGAGTGGGGCGGGATCTCCCTCTCGGAGTACGACCGGCGCAAACGAGAGTGGCCGATGCGCCGGGCCCTTGCCCAAATTTGGGCAAGCCCCGTCCCGGACTCGCACGCCCGCGCCCTGCTCCCGCTCGGCGCCCTCGTCGGCGAGGAGCAGGCGGCGGCCGGGTACGCGTTCCTGCGCGAGGAGTACGCCAACGGCGGGACCCGGCTCACCGCACTGGACATCGAGCAGCGGGTGACCACCGCCCTTGAACAGCGCGACGCGGCCCCCGCCGTGGTGATGGACCGGCTGCGGGAACTCGCGTCCCCGGCCGCGATCCCGCGCCCTGCACCGGCACCTGCACCCGCCCCTGCTGAGGCTCCGGAGCAACCGCGGATTGTCCTCGTCCCCGACCCGCTGCCCCAGACGCCGGCCGAAGTCCACCCGGGCGCGGCCGGGATGGCGCTGCCGGAGCAGGACGACGACGAGGACCAGGAGCACGAGCAGCCGGAGGCGCCGCCGCTGCCCGCCGTGACGGTGCCGGGCCCGCTCGTCGACGAGGTGGTGGCGTGGGTGCTGGCCGAGGCAGGCCGCACCGGCGCCCCGATCGCGCGGACCGTCGCCGCGTTCTCGCAGGCCGTCCACGCCCGCCTCGACGGATCGCCAACTCCGTAGACCCTCGGATGGCCGATTGGTCATACTGGCCCCGGATGAAGGAGGGGCCCCGGTGACCATGCGAGCGCCCATAGAGTCGATCGCCGCCACGACCCGCGCGAAGTTCGACGGCTACAACATGCGGTTCGGCGACGGCCGCGCCGTCCACGCCGTCACCCTGCGGGAGTGGCGCGGGGAACTCCTGCCCGCACCGGCCTGTCACGTGGGCAACTTCGGGGACATCGACCACGCCCGCCGCGAGTGGGGCCCGGTCTCGTGTGGGCGGGCCGGTTGCCGCGAGCACGACGGCCGCACCGGCACCGAGGCCGCCTACGCCGAGCAGGTCCGCCGGATGCGCATCATCCTGAACGAGTCGTGCGGGCCGGTCACCTACCGGCTCACGGACTGCTTGACCGACCCCCGGCGGCGGGCCGCGCTCGTCCGGATGGCCGGCGCGCACCCGGTCGTCGACGAGGCGGTGCGCCGCTACCTGGCGTCCGAGCCGTTGCACGAGTACGCGGCCCGGATCGCCGAGCAGCGGCGCCGAGCCGTTCCCCGGCAGTTGGACCTGTTCGACGTAGCCTGACAACCCGAAGGCCCCCCACCTGAGACGCGGCGTGGGGGGCCTTCGGTGTGCACCTTCCGGGGGGAGGTCAGGTGCGGGTCGGGACGGGGTTGTCCGGGGTGTCGAGCCACACCGTCCGCTTCCCGTCCGGGGTCAGCGTCATGCCGAACCGGTCCGGGCCCGGCCGCCCCTGCTGGTGCCACCAGGCGTATGCCGCTTCCACCTCGTCCCACACCCGCCGGCCGTCCGTGCCGTACTGCCACACGGTGAACTCGTCGTCGGTCTTGCCGTCGTGGTCGACGGCGGCCCACGAACCGGTGTCGGTCGAGGCGACCCACAAGCGGGTCTCCACCCCGTCCACGTCCGGGTCCTCGTGCCACGTGCACCACAGGTCGGGCAGGAGCAGGCCGAGCGCGAACCGTGCGTGCCACTCGCCGTCCCCGGCCACGTCCCACGGGGACACGTCGGTCTTGGACTCGACCGGCTCGTGGTCGTCGCGGACCACGTCCCGGAAGATCCGAAGACTGCTCCGCTCCTCACGGCGGCCCATGAACGCGGAGTGCGGCAGGAACATGCCCGACGCCGCGCCGTGCCCGTCCACGACCAGGCGGAGCAGCCCGAACGTGAACCACGACGAGTCCCACGGCGTCAGGATCACGCCGCCGGACCGGGTCTGTTCCAGCCACGCCGAGGGCACCGACCGCACGGAGCAGGTGGCCACCACCCGGTCGTAGGGGGCGCCGGCCGCGAACCCGTCGGCGCCGTCTCCGCACACGATCCGGGGCGCGGCCCCGACCTGCTTGAGGCGGATCGACGCCGCCGCCGACAACGCCGGGTCGACCTCGATCGTGGTCACTCGTTCGGAGCCGACACGTCTCGACAGCAGGGCCGCGTTCCACCCGGTGCCGGTGCCGATCTCCAACACGGTGTGCTCGGGGTCGACGTCGAGGAGGTCGAGCATCCGGAACACGATCGACGGGGCCGAGGCCGAGCACGACGGCCACCGCTCCTCGCCCTCGTCCACCTCCCGGCCGTCGTTCACCTGCGTGATGACGGGGGCGTTGTCGTAGGCGAGCTGGAGCCACCGTTCCGGCTGGTCGTCCCGGAACACCTCCTCCAACTCGTCGCCGACCCAGATCCGTTTGGGGAGGAACGCGCTCCGGGGCGCGGCCCAGTACGCGACCTCCCAAGGGGGCGCCACGGGGGCGCCGAGGTCTTCCGCTACCTGGCCGAGCAGGCCGCGCGCGGCGGCCTGCTCAACGTCGTGCTTCTGCGTCATGTGCGTGCGCCTACTTCTTGTCGTCCTTCTTGTGCTTCGGCTCCGGCTTCGGGCCGGAGGAGTCCGAGGACGGCTTGCTCTCCCCGGGGTCCTTGTTGCCCGAGTGCTGCCCGCTGCCGCCGCTGCCGCCCTTGCCCGTTCCCCAACCCATGGGGTTCTCCGATCGGTCGTTGTTGCCGTGCTGGATGGTGGTGCTGTGGTCGCCCGTCGGTGCGCGTTGGGCGCGCCTTCGGGGGTCTAGCGGTGGGCGATGACGTGGTGCGGCTCGTCGAGCCAGAGCTGTTCGCCCCCGGGCGTGACCGTCAGGCCGAACCGGTCACGGCCCGGACGGCCGAGTTCGGTCCACTCCTCGTACGCCCGGTGTGCCTCGTCCCAGAGGCGGCGGGGCCCGAACTGCTCGGTCTCGAAGTCCTCTTGACCTTCGATGTACTCGACGGTCGCCCACGACTCCCGGTCGTCGGACAGAAGCCAGTACGTGGCCTCTCCGGGGGCGTCCTCGCCGCCCGCGTGGAGCTGGCTCCACGCTCCGGGCACCTTGTGCGAGATGAAGAACTCGGCGTCGGGCTCACCCGTCAGGTCGTACGGGGCCACCGTGGTTCGGCCGATGTCGCCCTTCTCCTGGTGGTAGATGTCCGAGATGGCGGCCATCCTGCCCCGCTGCTGCCGGGCCCACATGAAGTCGGGGTTCCCGGTGAACCGGCCCACGCCCTCCCCGTCGTGCACGTCCAGGACGAGGAAGCTGTACGAGTGGAAGCTGTCCCCGTACGGGGCGAGAATCCGGCCGCCGTCGGCGATCTGCGCGAGGAGTTGCGGCCCGATCTTCCGCAGTGCGCAGGTGGCCATGATCCGCGTGAACGGGGCGCGCGGCGGGTGGCCGAGGAGCCCGTCTCCGTGGATCGTCGTGGGCTTGTACCCGGCGGCTTCGAGGTTCTTCCGCGCGGCCCGGTACAGGCCCTCGTCGAACTCGCAGGTGGTGACCTGCTCGTCCGACAACTGGTTGCACAGCCACGCCGCGTTGTAGCCCGTGGCCGTGCCGATCTCGTACACCCGGTCATCGGGGCCGACGTCGAGGAGGTCGAGCATTTCCAGCATCAGCGACGGCTTGGACGACGAGGAGGTCGGGAAGCCGTGCCCGCCGGCCTCGCCGTCGTCCCACTGGACCACGATGGGCCGGTCGGAGTAGACGGCTTCCGCCCACGCCTGCGGGTCGGCGGCCCGGTCCAGTTCGCGGGTCGTGTCCGGGATGAACAGCCCCCGGTCGACCTTGCGGACCGTGGCCGCCCACGCGGCAGGTAAGGCGCCCTCGGCCTCCAGGACTGCGGCCAAGTCCTTCTGCTGCGGACGGGTCACTTCTTGGGGTCCTTCTTGGTGTCCTCGCGGGTGATGTTCGGGGGCTTGTCCCGGTGGCCGTCCTGCGAGGCCGTGTCCGGCTTCCCGGAGTGCTTCCCGCCGTCCTTCTTCGACATGCGAACTCCATGTTGATCAGGCTCCGGACGGATCCGGAGCGGTTCCAGTGTGGTGTGCCCGCCCACGGAGAGGTGGGGCGGTCACGCCGCCACCCGTGGCGCCGCCGTCAGGGGTCGGCGGCACGGGGAGTCTTAGAGCCGGTCGACCAGGGCGCCGCCGAGGAGGACCAGGAGGACCAGGAGGGCGACGAGGAACCCGACGGCCACGATGTCTTCCTTCACCGGGCCAGCTCCTCGGCGACGGCCGCGGAGGGGCCTTCGACCTGGTCGACGTCGGGTCGAAGGGCCTTCCGCGGGGCGGGCTCCTCGGGGTACGGGAGGAGTCCGTTCGGTGGGGCGACCCACCGCGCCACGCGGGCCGGCGGGCGCAGGCCGCCGGGCGGGTGCGGGTCGGTCACTCGCCGCCGCCCGCCTGCCCGGGGTGGTGGATCGCCCACAGGCGGGCGCACCGTTCGGTCACGTCTGCGAGCTGTCTCATCTGCTTCCACGCGCCCATGGTCGGCGTGTGGGGGGTGATGACCTGCTGCCAGGAGATCAGGGCGTACGCGTCGCGGTAGAGCTCGCGCAGCGCGTACTCGTCGCCCAGGTTCTCGGAGAGGAGCAGCCGCAGGTGCCCGAGGAGCAGGTGGGTGGTGTCGTCGATGCTGTTGCGGGGGCCGAGGAGGCCGAGGCCGCGCGCGGTGCCGAGAGTCTGCCGGACCGTGAAGAGGTCCACGGGCAGTTCGTCGATGTGCAGCGGCGCGACCGGCCTGATGCGTGCGTCTCTGCCGTCCTGAGTCAAGTTCACAGGTGCCTCCTCTTCGCCGAGCTACCTCGGTGCCTGGGTGCTGAGAAGACCGTACGGAGAGGCTGTGCGTGCACACTACGAATGTGCATCGATGTTCACGCCAACTGGCCTCGGACGTACGGCCGATACAGGGTTCTTGACGCCCTGACGGACGGCGGCGATTGTTCTGTACATCCGTGCACAACCCGAGCAACGGAGGCAAACATGGCGCTACGGTTCATCGGCATCGACCCGAACACCGGCGAGGCTCAGAGCCCCACCGTGTGGGTGGACGAGAACAAGTACGAACTCGTGCTGCAAGGCTGGAAACCGGACGCCGAGTTGGAGGCCGAGTGCGCGGCGACCGTGGTCCCCGGGCACGCCGTCGGCATCCCGGAGAACGAAGGCGTGGTTCGGATTCCCGGCCACATGATCCACATCATCAGGGAGGCGTGCGATGCCCTCGAACGTGCCGGACGTGACTGACCTGCTGGCCGGCGCCCAGCACTCCGCGGTTCACCTGGAACTGCACGACTCGTACGCCGTGGACTACGAGACCGGCCCGTTTGCCGAGTGGCGCGCGGGTACACGGCACACACCGGAGGACCGCGCCGCTTGGTGGCGGCCCTGGCACGATCTCGTCGCGTCGATGGTCGCGCGCGGTGTGGCCGTCCGCCGTGCGCGGATCGTGTCCGAGCCGGTGAGCGAGTACACCAGGTTCCTCTACGACCGCTCGTTCATGATCCTCGAAGCGGGGGAGCAACTGCGCTGGCTGCCCCGCCGTCAGACCTCCGGGGTCGCCCTGCCGGGGAACGACTTCTGGCTGATCGACGGTCAGCTGCTCTACTGGAACCACTTCGCGGGGGACGGCTCGTACACGGGCGGCGAGGTGACCGAGGAGCCGGCGGCCGTCAAGCTCTGCGCGGACGCGTTCGAGGCCGTCTGGGATCGCGCTGTTCCCCACGACTCCTACGAGATCCGCTGACACGAGGCCCAGTTCATGCCCATCTCTCCGTCGTCGGCCGCTCAGGCCGCCCGCGAGGCCGTGGCCGCGCGTCTTCGTGAACTCCGCGTTGATGCGGGACTGAGTGGGGGTGAACTGGGCCGTCGGTGTGAATGGACGCACTCGAAGAGTTCGAGGATCGAGAACGCCCGCACGCCACCCACCCCGGACGACATCCGCCGGTGGTGTGCGGCGTGCGGTGCGGCCGATCAGGCCGCCGAGCTGGTGGCGCGGTCGCAGACCGCCGAGACGCAGTACGTCGACTGGCGTCGCAAGATGCGGGTCGGGTTGCGGCAACTCCAGCACAGTTACGACCCGCTGTTCCAGGCGACCCGCTTGTTCCGGGTCTATTCCGCCACGGCGGTACCGGGCCTGTTGCAGTCCGAGGGGTACACCCGGGGCGTCCTCTCTTCCATCACCCGTTTCCGGGAGATCCCGGATGAGGTGGACGGCGCGGTCGCTGCCAGGATGGCGCGCAGCAATATCCTCCGCGACCCGAAGCGCCGATTCGTGATGGTCGTCGAAGAGGCCGCCCTGTACTACCAGATGGCCGACGGGGAGGCCATGGCCGCGCAGCTTGGCCACCTGATGACGGTCGGAGCCATGCCGACCGTTTCGTTCGGCATCATCCCGGCAGCCTTCCCGCAGCGCCCCAAGGGCCCCGCCGAGACCTTCCACATGTACGACGACTCCGTGGTCTCCGTGGAGCTGACATCGGCGGTCATCACGCTGACCCAACCGAACGAGATCGCCTTGTACGACAGGGCCTTTGCCGAGTATCAGGGCATGGCCGTCTACGGCGCCGAAGCGCGCGCACTCATCGTGTCCGCGCTCCAGGCACTCCGCTGAGTAGGAGCCCGGACGCGACAAAGACCCCCACCCCCGGGCAACAGGCAGGGGTGGGGGGAGCAGCAGCGGCTACACGCCGTCCGGGGGCATGTCCGGCGGCCAGGTGTCAGGCGGGGGCGGGCCCGGCTGTCGGGTCGACTTCCCCCGCTTCTTCGCCCAGCAGGACAGTTCCCTCTCCAGCGCGGCGACCCTCCGTTCGAGCATGGTCACCCGGTCGAGGAGATCGGCCGGCGTCAGCGGTTGGGGCATGGGGCTCGGCCTCCAGATACAGGGTCACGGTCTCCGCGCGCCCGCGCTGCGCGGGGTTGATCTTCCACCCGATGACGCGGGTCAGCTCGCGGTACTCGTCGTGCCACAGGTCGTTGATCCGGACCCACACGTTCATGCCGAGGATGTCCGGCGTGAAGCGGCGGTCCGGTCGGATCACCAGCGAGGTCGGCTGGTTGACGTGGTTGTTCGCGGCCAGGTGCGTGCTGGCCAGGTCTTGGACCTGCTCAATCCCGCCGATGTCGTCGTCGACGAGTTCGCCCTGCACCTCCACCCCTTCGGACAGGCGCGGGTACGGGCCCGGGTTGAACTGGTCGTCGCGCTCCGCTGACGCAATGTGGGTGAGGGTCAACGACGGGTCGAGGCGTTGCGGGATCGACCCGGTGGCGATCACCCGGTTCACGAGCTGCGACGCGTCGTCGGCCGTCGTGTACGAGAGGATGTTCCCCGGCCGGCTCATGGTGCCGTGGAACCCCCGGTTGATCTTCGGGTGGGCGTGGACGAACCGCTTCCGCAGGATGCCGCCCACGTGGTCCTCGTACGGCTCCACGTACCACTCGAACCCGCCGAGCTCGTTCGCGATCGAGTCCAGGGACTCGCCCCAGTTCTTGTGGTCGGTCTCCCACGAGTTCCACCCCGTGTGGACCCCGGACCGCTGGTAGGACGCGATCAGGATCTCGATGTTCGCGCCTTCCATCGCCATGGCCTTGCGGACCATGCGCACGGCCACGTCCATGTTGTCGCCCTCGGTGCGGGCGTTGCCCTCCGTGTGGAGCCGGTACAGGTACGAGGCGAACCCGGAGCAGCCCAGGTGCGCCGTGATGGGGCCGCGCTCGGGGGCCTTGACGACCCGGGCCCACAGGATGCCGCCCCACCACACCTTCCCCCCGCCGGTCACCCACACGGCCGTCCGCCCCGGCACCAGCGCCCGGACCCTGCGGGCGATGTCCCGCGACGTGATCGGGATCGTGCAGCCGAGGCCGGGCACCTTGCCGATGAACTGCTCGAATTCGAGGTCGGCCACCGGCAGCGTGTCGAAGGGCCGGTTGTCCTTCACGGCCGAGAACATCACGCGGAAGTCGGGCAACAAGCTTCTGCTCCTGGTCGTCGTCGAGGCAACCGCGGATTCGGCCCGGTCACCAGCTGCCGTCCCGCCACCGGATCGACACTGCGTCGGCGGCCGGGTGGCCGGTGGACGGCCAGGTGAACCGGTTCGGGCCGGGGTCGAGGACGAAGGCTTCTTCGGGGGTCGAGTCCTGCATGGCCAGCTCGGACCGGTCCATGCCGGAAGAGTCCACGACCGTGCCCCGGGCGCAGTCGACCGTCAGGGACTCCCCGGCCGACAACGACATGTTGTAGCCCAGCGAGCGGCCCGAGGCCGTGTGGAAGAGCTGCGGGGCCGCCATGGGCCCGTAGAACTCCACCAGGGGCGCGACAGGCGCCGTGCCGCCGTTCGTGACGGTGGCGGCGCCCCCGTCACTGTCCAGCTTCACGTAGACCTCGTCCAGGTACCACGTCTCACCCTTGACGAACCCGGTGGTCTCCATGACCCGAACCCACATCTCGACCGCGTCGGCCGGCGGCGCCCACGGCTTCGACGTGATCTGTGCCCACGAGAGCCCCGGCGTGAGCCACGACGTGGCGGCGGACCGCTCGACGCCCTGCTTGTCCTTCCAGCGGAACTCGATCCCGAACCGCATGCCGGACCTGTTGGGCCCCCACACGTAGGCCGTCGCCGTGTACGAGCGGTCCCGGTCGCACTTCCACGGCTTCCCCGAGGAGATCCACCAGTTCGAGGACTCGTCCTGCTTGGGCACGTCCGCGTTCGCGCGGACCACCAGGCACTTGTCCGGGGACGGCGGCGCCCCCTGGCTCGTGTCGTGCTCCACGATCGCCGACGCGTTGTCCACCGGCGTCCACGTGCCGGTGTCCTTGTCGAACCCGGGGTCGGGGATGAGCGGCGGCGCCGCGTTCTCCATGGGGACGGCCGTCACCTGCGACCACCACCACCCCAGCCCGGCCGCCGGCCATCCCGCGCGACCTTCGATCCCCACCGTCATGGTCGTGGTGGTGGCCGGGACGGTCACCTCCCCGAACATGTACGCCCACGCCCCGGGCACGACCGTGAGGACGGGCCCGTACACCACGGTCCGGGCGCCGTTCTTGTCGTAGCAGCGCAGTGCGAACCGCATCGCGCGGTTGTCGGGGTGCTCGTGACGGACCCATGCCGACAGGCGCCACCGCTTCTCGGCGCCGATGGCGATCCGGTCGGGGTGCTCGACGTTGAGGGTCTTGGTCAGGTCGGCGGTCAGCGCCGTGACGCGGGCCGAGGGGATGCCGTTGCGGACCATCAGCGGGTCGTGCGTGACCCGGCCGACCTGCGGGCCGTTGGTGCACACCCACTTCCCCGTGTCGAGGATCATGTCCGGGTCCCCGGGCACCTGGTTCGGCTTCGGGCCCTGGCGGGCCCTGAGCGCGTACCGGATGGGGTCGGTGGCCTCCCACTGCGCCACCGCCTCCGGGACCGTCCCGGAGGCGTACAGGCGGCCCACGGGCACCTTGCGGCGGGTCGGCCGGGCAAAGCACATCAGGGGGCCGCGCTCGTCGAGGTCGACGACGAACGGGGACTCGCCCCACCCCGGGGCGGTCGCCCGATCCAGCTCGGCGACGGCCGCCCCGATCGCGGCCCGCCCGGCCCGGATGCTGATCCCGTCGACCGTGATCGTGCGCGCCTGCGCCCACTGCTCCCCGGCCCACACGCCGTGGGCCGTCGGCTTGGGCACGTTCGCGTCGTCGAGCGGTGGAGTCTCCTCCCACCCCTCCAAGTCGCGCCACCCGAATTTCGTGTGGTCCAGGGCCAGGCCCCGGAAAGTGATCGACGGCTTAGCCACGTCCCCGCATCTCCCACATGAGGTCATGGGCCACCTCGGCGGCGGTGGCCCCGGACTGCTGGTAGTACGCCCCGATCTGCACGGCCGCCCCCGCGCGCCCCTGGCGCGCCGTGGCGGCCGTCAGGTGCCGCTCCAGCCCCTCGAACATGTCGCGGAGCTGCGCCCGGGATACGCCCTGGCCGGCGGCCTGCTGGCCCACGGTGGGCCCCCACGCGACCTGGCCGCCGAAGCGTTGGACGACCTGCTCGGCGATGGCCTTCGACCGGCCGCGCTTCTGCGCGGACAGGGGGATGTACGCCTCCCCGCCGGTCTCCGGCTCCGCCCACGTCCGCGTGCCGAGTCCGAACTGTGCTTCGTGGACCTCCCGCCCCCGGGCGGCGCCGGACGCCGACGGCTCGACGATGCCACCGGCCGCGAACCCCAACGCCTGCCGCGCCATCGAGGAGATGTTGGCCACGATGTTGAACACCTTGTCGGCGATGCCCATACCGCGCACGCCTTGGATCTTGCTGATGGCGTCCGACGAGTCGCCCTTGAGCATCTGCGTCAGGGTGTCGAGCTGCTGCGCGTTCAGCCCGGTGCGCTTCTGGTTGGCGTCGGAGTCGTCGCCCTTCATGTACTGCGTGAGCGCTTCGAGCTGCTGCGCGTTCAGGCCGATGCGCTTCATGTTCGCGTCGGAGTCGTCACCGTTGAGGTACTGCACCAGCGCGGTGAGCTGCGCCGCGTTCAGCCCGGCGATCTTCGCCAACGCCTCGGAGTCGTCGGCCGTGATCTCCTGGGTCTTCTCGTCCGGGTTCCAGCCCTGCACCTCGGCCTGTTTGCGGACCGCGTCCGCGATGTCCCCGCCGATGGTCTGGAGCCGGTCAAGGGGCGTCCACTCGTCGGCGGACTGCTGCTTCGACTTCAAGTCCGTGTCGTCGCCGAGGAGCTTCTGTGTCTTGTCGGACAGCTCGGTGAGGTCGAGGGTCCTGAGCTTGTCCATGGCGTCGGAGGAATCCGCGGTGACCTTGAAACGGCCGTCGGGCATCTCCTTGAGCTTGAACCCGATCTCCTCCAGCGCGGTGCGCACGGCGTCGGTGGGCGCGGTGATGAGGATGTCTTTCCCGGCCGGGACGTTCAGGATCTCGGACCGGATCTCGCCGAGCTGCCGTTGCGTGTCGGTGCCGTTGATCAGTTCCAGGCGGGTGGCGACCTCGGACGGGATCAGCCCCATGGCGTCGGCCACGGCCGTAGCAGCGGACTTCGTCAGGCCCATGGACTCGCCGAGCGCGATGGCGCGTTCGCGGGCGTCGGACATGATCTGCGTCTTCTCGCCCATGCTGCTGACGCCGTCCATCGCCCCCAGCGCGGCCGTCCTCAAGTCGTTCAAGCTGGTCTTGAGGTCTTCCCCCTCCTTCGTCGCCGTGGACAGCTTCCCGCCGGCCTCGAGAACGGACGCGGACCACTGCGTGTTCGACTCCCGCGCACCGTCGAGGCTCGTCCGGTTCTGCTCGGTCTGCTCGGCGAGCTTCCGCATCGTCGAGTTGAACCGGTCGGTGGCCTGCTCCGCCGACAGGCTGTCGCCGCTGAGCAGCGCCCACGCGTCGTTCAACGCCTTGGCCCGCTGCTCCGCCGTGGACGTGGTCTCGTTCAAGACCTTGAGGGAGTTGTTCCAGGCGTCCGAGGCACCCATGGCCTCCTCGGCGCCCTTCCGCGACTCGGACAGGGCGCGGGACAGCTTGCGGGCCTCGGCCTCGGACTCGCGCGCGGTGTCGGCCTGCCGCTCCAGCGCGGTGGCGGCCAGGCCGTATTTCGCGGCGGCCAAGGATGCCTTGTCGGCCGCGTCGGACTGCGCGTCTCCCTCGTTGATGAGTGCCTGCTGCTTGGCCTCGGCCGCCTTCTGCGACTGCCGCATCCCGTCGGCGAGGGCCTGTAGGCCGGTGCTGCCGCGCTGGTAGGCGGTGGTCAGCCCGTCGAGTCCAACGCCCTGTTCCTTGAGCACGTCGCCGAGCTTCGTCGTACCGCCCTGCACGTGCTCGTCCGCTGCTGCCATGGCCATCTTGGCGGCCGTGGCCCGGGTCAGGGTGCCCGCGTTGGCGTTCAGCTCCTCGGAGAGGGCCGTCACCTGCGCCTTGTGCTCGGCGGCGGCCTGCTTGGCCCGCGCGTTGGCCTCGGCCCACAGCCCGGCGCCGATCGTGGCGCCCATCAGCGCCACCCCCAGGGGCCCGCCGAGGACCCCCAGGAGCCCGGCCCCGGCGGCCTTGAGTCCGACTCCGGCCGCCGCTGCGGTTCCGGCCGAGCGGCCGAACCGGTCGGCGCCCACGGCGGCGTTGAGGAACGCCCCCTGCATCTGCGCGATGACCGGCACGCGCTGGCCGAGCATCCCGATCGCGGTCCCGAACTTCCCGAGCTGCATCGTGCCGATCCCGGCCACGTTGGACACGACCTGCGCGGCGCGGGCGGACGCGGTGAGCTGCCCCGGCACGGCGCCAAGCGTGGCGCCGAGGGCGGACACCCGCGCCCGCATCGCGACGAGCGCACCGACGGCCGCCACGGCGACCATCATCGGCCCCGACAGCCCGGCGAACCCTGACCCGGCCGCCCCGGCCAGGTCCACCACGGGGCCGAGGACGGTGGCGATCAGCGACATGACCGGCGCGAACCCGGACGCGGCTTCCTTGGCCTTCGAGAACCCGGCCCCGATCCCCGGCAGCGACTCGGAGATGAGGCCCGACGCCCCGCGTGCGATCGCTTCGAGGCCCGGTGCGATGGACTCGTAGATTTCGGTCCCGGCGCCGATCAGCTGGGATTGCAGCTGCTTCATGGCCCCGCCGAGACCCTTCGTGTTCGCCTTGGCGAGCTCGAGCGCGGAGCCCTGCTTGCCGACCGCCTGCGACACCTTGTCGAAGGCGGCCGGGCCCTGCTCGGCGAGGGCGAGCATCCCGGCCAGGTTCTCGCGACCGAACGCGGTCGCGGTGGCGGCCTGGAACTCCTGGTCGGTGAGGTTCTTCTTAGCGGCCGTCATCTGCTCGATGACCGTGCGCATCCCCTTGAACTTGCCCTGCTGGTCGTACACGGACAGGCCGAGTGCGTCCATGGCGGCCTTGGCGTTCTTCGACGGCGACGCCAACGAGGCCAGGGCGCCGCGCATCGCGGTCCCGCCCATCTCCCCCTTGATGCCGGCATTTCCGAGCATCGCGATCGCGGTCGCCGCGTCCTCGATGCTGATCCCGAAGGTTTTCGCGACGGGGCCCGCGTACTTCATGGAGTTGTACACGTCCACGAGGCTGATGCTCGAAGCGTTGGCGGCGTTGGTGAGCACGTCCGTCACGCGGGCCGTCTGGTCGGCGGACAAGCCGAACTGCTGCATCATGTCCGAGGCCATCATGGCGGCCTCGCCGATCCCCACCTCTGCGGCCGTCGCGAGGACGATCGTCGAGCGGGCGGCCGTCATGGAGTCCTGCACCGAGAACCCGCTCTTCGACAGCTCCAACATGGCCTCGGCCGCGTCGGCCGCCGTCGACCCGGGCAGCTCCATGTCGTTGCCGAGCGCCTTCGCGGTGGCACGCATCTGCTCCATCTGCGCGGACGTGGCCTGCGTGATGACGCCCCACTTCTCGGCGTTCAGGTTGAACTGGTTGCCCGCCGTCACGATGGCGCCGAGTCCGCCGATGATGGCGCCGCCCGCCAGGACCGCGCCCAGCCCTTTGAGCTGCGCGGCGGCCATGTTTGCGCCGGACTGGAGCGTGCCGACGGACCGCGCGGCGCCGGCCATCGTCCCGGCGAATCCGGGCGCGTCAGCGCGCACCACCACGCGTACGGTGCGGTCGGCCACCGGGTGGCTCCGTTCTCTGTGCAGATGTAGCCGCGGCGGGACCTTCGGCCCGGGGAAGAGGGCGAAGGTCCTACCGCGGTGGTGTGGGGGGTGCTACTCGTCGGGCGGGAGCTGCCGGACGAGGACCTTCACGCCGTGCCGGGGCTGCTCGGCCTCGGCCAGCTCGGCCACGCGCTCCTCGCGGGCCTTGCAGCCATGGCAGCGGATCAGCTCGGTGACGAACCCGCCGTCGTCCTCCAGCGACTCCGAGAGGGGCTGTCCGCACCCGGCGCAGGTCTCGTCCTGGATGCGCTGCCACTCGACGGCCAGGGCAGTGTCGTCCTCCGTCCACGCGCCCTCACCGGCCGCCACGGCCCGGCCCATGAACACCGAGTAGGGGATGCCGCGCGGCCCGCAGTAGGCCATGTGCGCCCGCAGCTCCGGAGAGCGGGTCAGGCGCTCGCGGGTTTTGGGCCGACCTCGACCACCCCGAGCTGCGCGGCCAGGGCGGTGGAGTACAGGACGGCGATCTGCCCGTCGGACAGCTCGTCCCACAGGGCGGCCCACTCCTCCGGGGTGCCGGCCGGTTCGACGGCCATCGCGGCGCACAGGGCGGCGGCGAGGCCGTCTTGGTCGACCTCGGGCATCACGGGGTCAACGCCCAGGAACGCGGCCTTCCTGCGGGCGTCGTCGAGCTGCGCGTCCGTGGGCGGGTTCTGCCCGACGAGGACCCGGTACCGGCGGGACGGGATGCCCTGGAACACGAACGTCTGCCGCGACTCCTCGGCCTGCTCGTGCAGCGCGCGCAGCCGCTCGCGCAGGGCCGGGGCCTGGTCGGGCTCGTTGGACTCCTCGTCCAGCTCGATCGCGTAGGCGAGCTGGCGTTCCGCCTGCTCGATCGCGTCGGCCACCTCCCCGTCGAGGACGAGCGGCACGGACTTGCGGGGCCGGCGGATGCGGGCCGCCACGTCGGCCGCCGTGCGGCGGCCGACGGGCAGAGGGCCGAGAGGATCACTCACGCGGTCGTCACCGAGGTCTTGGCCGGGTCGGAGTCGCCGTCCTGAAGGTGGTCGCCGACCGCAACCACGGTCACGTCGTACTGCGTCGCGGTCGTCAGGCCGGTGAAGGCGGCGCCCATGGTGGTGGGCTTGCCGTCCACGTAGTCGCCCTCTGCCACCACGCCCTCGACCGTGACGGGTTCCTCGCCATCGGCGAACGTGTGCTTGACGGCGCTGGCCTTGTAGGACACGGCCTTCGCGACGACCGGCCACTCCACCTCGAACTCGGTCGCCTTCGGCGTCCCCTTGGCCTTCACGGAGGCCGGGGCGGGCAGCTTCTTCACGGCCGTGGTGCCGGTCACCACCGCGTCGAAGCTGGGGGCGCCGGTCTGGCCGAGGGTGATCGTCACGGCGTTGGCGTCGGTGCCGATGTCGTCCGAGGCGCGGGCGGTGACGGTGCAGGTGTAGACCTCCACGCGGTCGTCCAAGGTGGGCTTGGCGGGCGGCATGGCCGAGGGGCCCTTGCCGAGGCCGGTGGCCTTGTCCTGCGCGTTGCCCCAGCGGGAGACGACGAGGAACCCCATCTCCTCGTCACGCATCAGGTTCCACACGAGGTCCGCCGTGCCGAGGCTGTCGCGCCACGCGTTGATCGTGATCGCGTCGCCGCCCTTCGTGCCCGGCGCGGACTTGTTCCACAGCGACGAGGCGTCCGAGATGTCGATGGTGTTCGTGCTGGTGGGGGTCTTGAGGCCGTCGCGCTTGACCAGGTGGGTGATCTCGTCACCGGCCGCGATCTCGGCGGCGGCCGGCTTGAGCACGTCGGTGATCTGCTTGCACCAGTAGATGCGGCCAAGGCCGGTGAATGACCGTCGAGCCATCGGGGGTTACTCCTTATCGGGGGGTGGTGCGGTAGCGGTAGAGGTCGGCCCGGTACCAGCCCGTTTCGGCGGGGCGGTCCGGGTCGCTGGGGGTGGCGCGGGTGACCGGGGCGCCGACGATGTGTTCGGCGTCGGCGAGCCACGACCGGCCGGTGGGCGGGGGCCCGTCGGTGACGGCCAGGGCGACCGTGCGGGCCTTCTCGGCCGTCAGGTCCACCGCTTGCCGGGACGGCCCGCAGGCGGTCACCTGTAGGTCGACGGTGCGGTCGACGCTGGTGTCGGACACTGGGCCGTCGGGGGTCTGCTCGGCGACCTGGTAGACGACGACGAACCGGCCGACGAGCGGGGCGAGCTTGTCGTCCTTGGCCTCGGCGTCGCCGGTCGGAATGCGGGCAGCACGGAGCGCCCCGATCAGGAGATCCGTCGGGGTGATGGGAAGGGCCACGGCTACCTCGTCGCGTCCCGGACGGCCCGGACCATGCCCGCGTAGAACCCGCTGGCCTCGGCGGCCAGGGCCGGGCCCAGGTGCGGGATCGGGGCGTTGCGGGATGTGCCGAACTCGATGATGTTGCCCAACGCGCCTTGGCGGCGGGCCTTGTCGGGGCCGACCTCGGCCCACACCGACGCCGGCCCCGACGCCCGCAGGTCGTAGGTGATCGAGTTCGCGTAGTGCTTGCGGTAGCCGGACCCCGCGCCCCGGCGCCGCGAGTCGGCCTTGATGTGGTTCGCGGACACCTCGACGGCCTGCCGGGCGGTGACGGCCAGGAGCGCGGGCATCACCCCGAACGCGGCGATCACCTGCCCGGCCCCGTGCACGCGGATGCTGGTCACCGGGCCACCTCCTGGCACGCGAGCCTTCGGGCAGTGACGTTCGTGCCCCGGTCGATCGATTCGACCTTGAGCCGCTTCCCGGTCAGCGACGGGTCGTCCGAGGACGCGATGGTGATCTGGTCGTTGACCTGCACGCCCACCACCTCGAACGGGATGCTGACCGTGTAGGACCACGTCTCGACCACCACCACCCCGGTCTTGTCCGCGACGGCCCCGCGCGCGGAGGGCCGGACCTGGCACTCCCCAGACCACACCGGCTCGACCACGGGCACGTCCTTGTCCGGGTCGTTCGGGTCCGGCCGGGAGCCCTTGACCCGCTCCACCCGGCACTCGTCGCGCATCAGGGCCCGCGCGGCCGCGCGGGCCTCGGCCAGGAACGCGCGCCCCGGCAGAGTGCCGACGCCGAACGACGGACCGGCAGGCGGGCCGGTCACCGCGGATTCGGTCATCGGCACTTCACCATCTGCGCGCGCTGCACGGGCACGATCGAGGCAAGGGCCTTCTCCTCGCCGGGCAGGAGCCCGGACGAGGTGGCGATCTGCTCGGCCGCGTACGTGACGCTGTAGTTGTCGATGGACTGCTGTCGGATGCCGGCCTCCATCCCGGCCGGGGTGTCGGCGAGGCGGGAGGCGACGGCGCAGCACAGGTCCACCAGCTCGTCAGGGATCGGGTCGAAGCCGTGCGTGTAGGTCACCTCCACCAGCCGGACCAGGAGCGCGGGCCGGTCGGGGAGGGTGAGCCGGTCGGCGCCGTCCCACCGCCACCCGGTGAGGGCGACGGGCAGGCCGGTGTCGTCGATGTACTCGACCCGGGTCACCTCGACGACGGGCGGGGCGACGAGCTTCACCCGGTGCTCGTCGACAGCGAGACGGGCAGTCGACGAGCGGCGGGTGATGGGCTGCCCGGCCGCCCGCCGGATACGGGTCGAGGCCCGGTCCAGTAGCGCGGCCTCGGCGCCGGCGGGGAGCTGGTAGCCGAGGCGGGCCGCGTCGTTGGGCTCGGCGAGCGGCGGGAGCAGCGTCACGGCCTCACACCCCCGAGGGGACGTACGCGCAGACGGAAGCGGCGTCGTCGGTGACCCACTTCCCGTCCCGCTTCGTCTGCTGATGGACGACGAAGAGACTCCAGCCGGGCAGGACTCCCGGGAACAGCTTCTCGTCGTTGCCGTCCTCGTCGGGCGCCTGAGTCTCGGAGGAGAGCAGGCGCCACGTGAGGACGCTCAACTCCTTGACGTTGACCGCGTGGAGCTGCTGAATCAGCCACCGCTCGGTCTTGCCCTTGGCGTTGAACATGAGGGTCACCGGAACCGCGCCCGACGAGGCGGCGCCGATCGCGGCCCGCAGGCGAATGGTCGGCGTGAGGACTTCCACGGCTTCCACGCGGCCGGTCAGCTTCCCGATCGCGGCCTTCTGCTCATTGACCTTGAACGACATGTTCTGCACCGACTGAGCCAACCGTTGCCCGAGGGCTTGCAGCTCCTTGAACTCGTCCTTCGTCGCGAACTTCGACGTGTCGGGGATCTGGTCTTCGAGCTGCCCTAGCTTCTGCTCGAACTGCCCGAGCTGGCGTTTGTGCTCGCCGAGGGTGCGTTCCTGCGCGGCCTGCTTGGCCTCGATCTTCTCGAACCGGGTGTCGTAGTCCGGATAGTCCGGCCCGTGCTCGGCCACGGTCAGAACTCGAGATCGGCGGCGGTCACGTACCGGCTGGTGGGCTCGTCGTCGCCGGTGGTGGGGCGCTTGGGCGGGGTGATCTGGAGTTCCTTCTCGCAGGCGGTGAGGCGGGCGAGTGCCCACGTGGCGTCCTTGCGGACCTCGGGGTCCGGCGCCCCGTTGGTGCCGTCGGTGCCGTCCTTGCCGTTCTTGCCGTCGGTGCCGTTCTTGCCGTGCGCGGTGAACAGCGCCCAGTAGGTGGCCTCGTTGGCGCCCTCGCCGGGCTTGTCGGTGGCCTCGGACTGGTGGGCCTTGATGCACCGGTACTGTCCGTCCTTGCCCGCGACGAGGTCGCCGACGGTGTACTTCGTGGACACCTTCCAGTCGCCCCGGGCGGTCAGGGCCTTGCCCTCCAGAGCGGCGATCTTCGCCTTAGCGTCGTTGTTCGCGGTCTCCAGCGCGGACACCTTGCCCTGGAGCGCGGTGATCTTGCCCTCGGCGGCGGTGAGCTTGCCTTCGGCGGTGGTGATCCGCGCGCGGTCGGCGGCTGCTTCCCGCTCGATCTTGTCGAACCGGGTCTCGTAGTCCGGGTTCACGGGGTAGTCGGTCATGGCTTCACCTCGAAGCAGTCGGTACGCCAGGCCAGGGCCTTGGAGCCCTTGCGGATGGACACGGTGTAGCGGGCCGGGGTCATCCCGGCGGGCACCTTGCACGTGATCTTGTGGTCGGTGACGAACACGAAGTCGGTGGCGGGCTTGTGGCCGACCATGACGGTGTCCACGTCGGGGTTGGCCTTCTTGACGTTGCGGACCGTGAGGGTCAGCGTGTCGCCGGCCTTTCCGCTCTCGGGGGCCACGGCGTCGAGGGCAGGCACGTTGGACTCGTTCTCGATGATCGTCAGCCGGTCACGGAGCTGGATCTCAGACCGGGCGTAGTAGTTCAGCCGGTCACGGACCCACGCCAGGAACAGGTTCAGCGGGCCGTCCCACGCGGTGGCGCCCTTCTGCGGGATCGGTGGGGCGGGCGGGGGCGGCGGGGGTGTGGTCACGGCCCATCACCCCCGTACGGGCCTTCGCCGTACTCGCCGTCCCCGTACGAGGACAAGGTGGTGACCTTGTCGGACTCGGGGCCGATGATCTGGATGTTGGCGCCGTTCGCGGCGTGGACCCGGTAGCGGTAGGTCGTTCCGGCGGCGGCCGTCGTGTCCTGGTACGTCTTCGTCCCGACGTTGACCTGTGCCATCGTCCTGGCCTTGTCCCACGTCTGTGCCTCCTCGCGACGCAGGACGACGTAGTTCGTCGTGTCGGCCTCAGTCGATGTCCATGTGACCTGCACATCCGTGGGTTTCGGATTGGCGCCGATGGCCGGCTTCGAGGGCATGGCGGGGAACGTCACCGTGAGCTTGGTCGACGGGTCCGACTCCGTGGGCCCGTTGAGGGCGATCATGCGGAACTCGACCGGTCCGGGACCGTACGCCTTCGTGGGGGTGTGCGTGGCGGTCGTGGCGTCCTTCGCGGCAGCGACCTTCGTCGGCCATCCGCCGGTCTGGTCGTCGCACTCCCACCGCAGGCCGGTGATGCTGGCCTGGTCGGGGTACTTGTCCCAACGGATCTGGACCGAGGTAGGGGTGGCGACCTTGGCGATCAACGGCGGGTCGGGCTTCTTGGGCTTGGCGGGCGGTGCCGGAATGGCGATGGGGTCCGACGGCGGGGACGCGGCCGAGAACACGTTGGGCCCGTTGTAGGCGGTCACGTCGTACACGTACGACTTCCCGGCGACGAGCGGGCCCACGTCGGTGGCCTCCCGCGAGGCCGCGTTGATGTCCCGCTTCACGATGGACCACTGCGCGCCCGGGTCCTCGCGGCGGCGCAGCAGGTAGTGCGTGGTGTCCTTCCCGTCATGCGCCCACCCCACGATGACGCCCGTCGGCGTGGGCTTCGAGCCCGGCTTGAGGGCGGGCTTGCCCGGGGTGGCCGGCTGCTTCTTCGGCGGCGGCCCGGCGGTCTTCACCGTGAGCTTGACGGGCAGGGACGGCCGTAGACCGGCCTTCGTGGCCGTCACCGTGACGGCGTAGCTCGTCGCCTGCTTGAGGCCCGAGAACATGGCCTTGTTGCCGCTGACGGTCCCGGTGTGGGACACCGACCCGTCCGACGCGGTGACCACGACCGTGATCCCGTCCGGGGCCGTCCACTCGATCGTGAACCCGTCGGCGAGCGGCAGGCCCTTGACCCTGACGCCGATCAGCGGCACCCGGCCGGGCAGCAGGCCCGTGGAGATCACGTCAGGGAGTTGGAACGGGCGCACGTTCAACGTGGCGCCACCGGGGCCGCTCATCTTGACGTGCAGGGACCCGTCACGCTTCATGTGCCGGCCGCCCTTGAACGGGCCGGTCAGGTGCTGCCCTGGGGGCACGGGGATGTGCAGCGGCCCGTACCCGGCCAAGTTGGCGGGTGGGTTGTCCCCGGCGTCCACGACCAGCTCGACGAGCGGCCCCGGCAGGGCCTCGACGATCAGCAGGAGTTTGTCCGCCGGGACGCCGGTCAGGCGCAGCGCGTCCCCGGCGACGAGGGTGTAGAAGTCCACGCCGCTGATGGGGATCAGGAAGTCGTCGACCTCGGGGCGCGGCACGTCCACGTCGATCGGTGGCCCGAACGGCGGCCCGTCGTGGCCGCCGTCCGGCGTGTGGTCGTCGGTCACCGGCGGCGGCCCTTCGGCGCCGGGGCCTCGCCCTCGTCGTCGCCGTCCGTGCTCGCGTCGTCGCCCGCGGGCTCGTCGGCGGCGGGAACGGTGCCCTCGTCCTCGGCCGGGGCCGGTTCGTCGGCCGCGTCGCTGCCGCCCGAGCTGATGGTGATGGACTCAGGGTCGAAGAACGTCGTGTGCGTGACCGACGCGGACACCAGCACCTCGGGCCGGATCACCTTGGAGCCGTACAGGTGCAGGCCCTTGAGGCCCTGGTTGAACCGGAGCTCCATCTTGAACGCTTCGGTCTTGGCGATCTGCTGCGCGAACGTGCAACCCATGCGGTGGCCGGCCAGGACGCGGCCCTTCTTCGGGGTCGGGGTGGTGGCGCCGTCGCAGTTGTTCGACATCATGATGTCGAACCCGGCCGCCCTGCCGACGATGCCGTTCCTGAGTCCCTGCTCGGTCCCGGACTCGTTGACCTTCACGAACCGGGAGTCCAGGAGCAGCGCCCCGTGCACCTCGGGCGGGACGATCAGCCACCGGCCCTCGAACGGCACCTTCTGCTTGTCCATGGCGATGCGCAGCGGGACGAGGAGCTTGGTCCACGCGTCGGCCGGGTCGGCGGTGATGTCCACGGTCAGCTTGGTGCGGGCGCCGGCGTGCATCTGGTCGGCGAGGTACTTGTCCGCTTCCTCGGCCAGGCCGTACGCGGCCAGGGACGCGGCCTCGCCCATGACGGCGCCGCCGGACAGCGCCTGCGCGTTCTCGATGTCGTCCAGCTCGAACGCGAAGTAGGGGGCCTGGTCGATGATCAGGACATCGTCGGTGTCGACCAGGGACTCCACCTTGATGTCCTTGTGCGGCACGTACTTGCCGATGGTCGGCGGCTTCACGGCGGTGATGTTGACGCGGTCACCGGCGCGCTTGATGTCGCCCTCGTAGTCGCGGTTGATCACTCCGGACTGCCCGAAGACGTGCGCGTTGCGGAGTGCTACGAGGATCTTCGCGGACCAGATCGCGGGGACGAACTTGGTGACCGTTGTTCCTGCAATGGCCATGGTGGGGGTCCTTCTGTCAGCGGCCGAGCAGCGTTTCGAGCTGTCCGGCCTTCTCGGCGGCGACGATCTGTTCCGGGCTCATCCCGTCGAGATCGGTCTCGGTGAGCTGACGGGGCCGGGGCGGCTTGGCCGTCCCTCCGTCACGCGGCCCCCACTGGGGGCCGCCGCCGCGTTGCGCGGACAGGTAGGGCTTCGTCTTGACGAGGTCGGCGAGCGCGGACGAGATGTCGTCGGTGTCCACGGACCCGTCGGTGGCGACCTCGAAGGCGTCGAGGTCGAGGAAGGCGAATGCGTCGCCGGGGTCGGCCAAGAGGCCCTTGGCGGCGGCGCGGATCTCGGCTTGGAGGATGCGCCGGTTGGCCTTGTCGAGGGCCGCGCGCTCGGCGGCGCGCTGCGTCTTCTCGGCCTCGGTGGTGGCTGTGGCGTCGGCGATCTGCTGTTCCAGTTCGCGGCGCCGGTCCCGCTCCGCCCGGAACCGCCCCTTCATGGCGTCGAGCGCCCGTTTCCCGGCGTCGCCGAGCTGGTCGGCTCCCTCGGGGTCGGCGTCGTCCTCGGGGGCGCCGTGCGCGCCGTCCTGGCCGTCGTCGGTGGGGGGCTGCTCCTCGTCGTCCTGGTCCTCGTTGTCGAGTGCGGCGAGGGCATCCGTGGCGGGGGTGGCGACGCGGGTTACTACACCCATTGCGGGCGGCTCCGTTCATGCGGAGGCCCCCGGGGCGTTGCGCGCCGGGGGCCGGGGAGGTGGGGTGATGGGGGGTCAGTCCGCGGCGACGTTCAGGCGGAGGTAGCCGACCGCGACGTGTTCGCCCTTGGCCTCGACGAGCTGCACCGGGTAGGTACCGGCGGCCAGGTCGGGAACTTGGAACTCGATCTTCTCGGGGTCGATGCGGGCCCACACCGGGTTCCCGTCGACGCGGACGCGGGCGATGGTGTCGAGGCGTTCGCCGGTCAGGGTGACCGTTTCGCCGGGGGCGCCGGCGAGCGGGCCTGTCTCCTTGACCTGGGGGGCGCCGGTGCGGTCTTCGAGGGCGGCGAACCGGGCGCGGACCTCGTCGAGGATCGCGTCGAGGGTGTCGGACACGTGGTGCTCTCTTCTGTGGTGTGGTGGCTACTGGGCGGGGATGAACTTCACGTACTCGGGGAGATCCGACCCCCCGGCGGCGCCGTGTTCGGCGTTGTCGTTCTGCTCGTCGGTGGGGACGAGGTTCACGGCCGTGCCGGGCGGCACCTTCGGGGCGGTGATGCCGCTCTCACACTCCGGGTCCGTGGCGTCCGGGTAGTACGGGATGAGGGCGGCGTCCGTGCGGTTGTCGACCTTGGCGATTTCGGTGCTGTCCGGGCCGAGGACGTAGCAGCGGTTCAGCTCGGGGTCGGTCAGCACGATCGGGCTGTTGGCGGGCTTGGCGTTGGCGTTGTCCCACAGGGTGATGCGAGCGACGCCCTTCGCGGTCGTGGTCGGGGCGCTGGGGGTCGTGGCGGTGGCGGGCATGGCGATGACCGGGACGAGGGCGGCGGCGCCGAGCGCGGCGCCGTACAGGACGGTGGTCAGTCTCACGACGGGGGTCCTTGCGGGGGGAAGGAGTCGGGGAGGGGCAGGTCGGTGACGGTCTCGGTGCAGGTGGGGCACCACAGGAGGAACCAGCCCGCGCCGCGTACGAGGACGCGGAGGCCGGGCCGGTGGCAGGCCGGGCAGGGCAGGGGCTCGACGATCTCGTTGCCGTAGTCGTCCATCACGCGGGTCTCCTAGCCGGTCAGGTACCCGTACCGGCGAAGCATGTGGATCAGGTCGGCCCGGTTCTCGGCGATCTTGTAGATGGCCTCCGGGGTCAGGCGTGGCCCGGCGCCCCAGGGGATCGCGCGGTTGTACTTCCGCAGGTACCGTTCCGCCTGCTTGCGGCCCTCGTGCGTGGCGAGGAGCTGGCGGCCGAACACGTCGGCCGTGTACGTGCCCCGGGAGGCGTTGACGAGCTTGGCGGGGTCGGCGCCGGCCCGGATCGCGGCGGCGTTCGCCTCGCCCCACACCCGGTCTTGCTGCTCGCGGCCGAGGCGGTCGAACAGCTCACGCGGCCCCGGCACAGTGGAACGCCGGCCTCTCGGGCTGGGCATGTGGATGCAGTGGCAGCGGCGGTGCCGCCGGAACCCGGCGTTGAACGCGTACACCCGCCCGGCGAGGATCGCGCACCGGGGGCAGGCGGTCGCGGAGCACACCCGGACGTAGCCGGTGCAGGCCCGGTCCGAGGCGATCCGCACGCCGACGGCGGCCCGGCCGGCGTCCGCGATCTCGCTGTTCGTGATCCGCAGCAACTCGCGCAGGCCGCGTTCCCACGCGTCCACGACCGGCACCCCTTGGCCGATCAGGGTTTTGGTGCCGACCACCGGTTGGTACAGCAGGGATTCGAGGGCGCGGCCGTCGGCGGCGTGCCCGGCGAACGCCCCGGGATCCAGGGACCCGGCCGGGTCGGGGTCGGTGCCGAGAGCGGCCAAGGCCCGCGTCACGTAGCTGTCGGCGCCCTCGGCGGCGAGCTGCTGCACGGTCGTGACGGTGCCGACGAGGAGCCGGGCCCGGGCTCGGAAGTAGCCGTCCATGTCGGCCGGGTCCATGGTGCGCCACCAGCGGGCGGCGAGCCGGGCGGCCGAGGCGGCGAGTCCGGTCTGCTGCCGGTACCAGTCGGCGGCGATGTCGGCGGCGGCCGGGGGCGCGAGGACGGCGGGCATCAGCGGCGGGCCCCGACCGGGACCCGGCGGCGCCGGCGCGCGGGCGCGGGCGCGTCCGGCTCCTGGCCCTCGTCCTGCTCCTGGTCCTCGTCGTCTTGGGCCTCGGCGGCCGGGGCGGTGCGCTCCTCCGGTCCGCCGAGGGGCTTGGGGTTGACCATCTGCGCGAGCGGGTCGAGGTCGGCCTCCTTCTCGCGCATGGCCACGAGGTCGGCGACCTCGGACGGGGACAGCCCGTAGTGCGCGGCCAGGTACGCGAACGGAAACCCGACCTGGCGCAACTTCACGAGGGCGTCGGCGAGCTGGGTACGGGACCGGGACTCGGTGTCGGCCCACAGCAGCGTCCCGGACCGGATGGCCTTGGCCTTCTTCGCGTTGTTCATGGCCAGGGCGACCAGGCGGAACATCTCGCGGACGGCCGCGCCCCACCACAGCTGTTTCTCGCCGCACTTCTTCACCAGCCCGGCCTCGGCCGCGATCAGCGCGTCGCCGCTCAAGTTCGCCATCTTGCCGACGAGGTAGTGCTGGGGTGTCCTCGTCTGGGCGGCGATGTGGCCGACCGCGACCTCCAGAACGCCGGTGTACACGTCGAGGCGGGCGGCCTGCCACTCGCTGATCTTGGTGTTCGGGTCCTCCAGCCACAGCAGCCGGTCCACCGCGAACTTGGCCAGGTCCATCGGCCGTTCGCCGATCTTCTGCCCGTCCTTGTCCAGGATGGGGATCTTCGGCCGCTCCATGCCCATGACCACCCGTTGCGGGAAGGACGCGAAATCCGAGGTGGTGAAGAGCTGCGCCCACAGCAGGTTCACGGCGTCCTGCATCGCGGCCACCCCTGCAATGTCGCTGATGGGGTCCCGCACCAGCCGGGGCCGGTTCGGCAACTCGATGATCGGCACGCACCCCATGGGGTTGGGCTCGGCGCCCGCGACCGTGGCCCACGCGTGCTCGGCGTCCTGCCTCGCCTTCTCCGACGGGGGGAGCCACAAGTCCATCTCGGTGTCGGCCTCGGCCATCTGCGCCGACTTCGCCTGACGGCGCAGCACCCGGCGGAACCGCCAACGCTCGTCCGGCAGGTACAGGGTCGCGCACTCGTGATCGCCGTCCTGGAACACCCGCAGCGCCGCGCGCCGCTCGTACCGGGAGCCGGGCACGTACGCCACCACCGCCTCGGTCGTGTCGAGGAACTGCACGGTGGGCACGTCCGGGTCGGCGTCGTTACCCCACACGTACACGAAGCTGCGGGAGCCGACGGCGGAGCCGAGGAACCCCAGCTGCGAGTCGCAGTCCAGGTTGTTGGCCTGCCACACGCCCCACAGCTCGTCATCGGCCTTGTCGGTCCCGGCCGGCTTCACCCCCGTGACGGTCATGCGCTCCACGGGGCTGTCGGCGACGACCTGCGTCCAGTTGTCGGCGAACCCCTCGTACTGCTTCCCGAAGTTCTTCCGGAACGTCTCCGACGCGAACGCCAACGGCTGGTCGGACTCGTAGTACCGCTCGAACCGGTCCGCCGGGCCGCGCCGGTTCTCCAACTCGTTCTCGAGGATCGCCACCAGGCGCAGGGCCTCAAGCTCGGTCGCCACGATGACGGTCCTTCCGGGTGGAGTTGTCGAGACGGTGCGCCCGCGGGCGACGGAGGGGTCACGCGGAGTAGGCGTTGTACTTCTTGGTCCGGGCGAGGCCGTCGGCGATCGCGTCGCACGCGGCCTCGTGCGCGAGGACGGACACCACGGCTACGTCGATCTTCATCGCGGGCCCGGCCTTCTTGAGGACGTACCGGCCGGCGGGCCGCTCGCCCTTGCGGGTGTGGCCCATGTGCACCGAGGCGTCCGGGCAGCCGTCGTGCCACAGCGTGGCGTCCTTCTTGGCCACGTCGGTGAGCAGCCGCTCGCAGGCGGCGTGCATCTGGACGATGCGGTATGTCGACCACCTGACGATGCGGTCCCCGTACTCGTCGGCCCAATCGTCGATCTCGGTTTCCCAGTACGGGGGGTCCATGTAGGCGCGGACGACGTTGTACCGGCCCATCAGCTCGGCGACGGCCGCGCGGACGGCGAGGCGCGGGACCTGGCCGCCGTGCTCGGCGGGGTCCCAGATGGCCGGCGTCCGGTCGGTGCCGACGGTCGGGGTCCACTGGTAGCCGGTCAGGGTTTCCAGCCGGATGGCGGTCCAGTCGTCCACGTCGGAGCCGTCCAGGCCCATGACGACGGTGGCGCCGTCGGGTACCTGCTCGGGGCGGGCGCGGGCGTCCCACAGGTCGCGGTTCATCCACGACCCGGACCCGGCCACGCTGCGGTTGCCGAAGAAGCGTTCGGCCTGCGCGGGGTCGGTCTCGATCAGCTCGGCGGCCTCGGCCTCGATGGCGTCGAGGTCGACGTGGACGGACCCGGCGTAGACGTGCCGGTGGATCTTCCGGCGTTCCTGCTTGTTGAGGTAGGAGAGGGAGCCGGGGGCCTTGCGGTGGAACCGGAAGATGTCCCGCGCCCGGGACTCGGACGTGCGCTGCGCCACGGAGTTCTCGCCGGGGTCCCACGCGTTCGTCGTCTCGATCGCCCTGCCGCCCATACCGGCCAGGCCGCGCCGCTGTGTTTCGGCGACGCGGATCATGCGGTTCTCGGCGGTCCACAAGCCGACCTCGTCCTGAGCGGCCGTGGTGATCGGGTTGCCGAGTCGGGATTGCGCCGAGCTGGTGACCACGTCGATCCGGCCGCCGCCGGGCAGGCGGATGAACTGCTCGCCGACCTTCATCAGCGCGGACAGCGGCCCGAGCCGGATCATGTTCTGTAGGGGGCGGTAGATGTTGTCCGTCTGGTCCTCGGACGTGGCCGTGATCTGGATCAGCGGCGTGGGCCAGGGGCGGCCCATCGGCTCCCCGGGCTCGTACTCGTACGCCCACCCGCATGGGCACCCGTGCGCGTTGCACTCGTACGTCTCCCCGCCCTCGGCCCACCCGTTGAACACCACGGGGCCGACGGCCTCGGCGGCCATCAGGGTGGCCGTCCAGGGGCCCTTGCCGGTCTTCTGTGGCGCCACCACCTGCGACCGCCGGTAGTGGAACGCCGGGGCAAGCTGGCCGAGGCGGGCGCCGGGCTTGAGCCGGTAGTGGTTGACCGTGCACCACAGCTGCCAGTCGTAGGCCACGAACGGCTTGCCCTGCTCGAACCCGTCCGGGATGACGCAGTGCTCTTGAATCCACTCCGGGACGACCCACAGCGTCGGGAAGTCGACGACGTACTCGGACGGCCGGTCAGCCACCATCGCCCGGCGGCGGGATGACCGTCAGCCTCGACCGCACCGACGACACCCGCGGCGGGACCTTCGACCTGCGGCCGGCGGGACCTTCGGCGGGCTGCAGCGCGTCGTGCTCGTCGGCGGCGGCCGGGATCTTCCACCGGTTCGCGCGCAGCCCGGGCACGGTGAGGCCGAGGGAGTCGGCCATCTGCCGCACCACCGTGAGCAGCGCCACCGGGGCGCCACGCTGCTCGGCGGCCGTCAGGGCCCGCAGGTACAAGGCGACCTCGACGGCCTGCCCGTACCGCTCCCACAAGGCGGCCTGCGGCCGGGCCCACATCGGCGGCCACAGCTCGGATTCCCGCTCCGAGGGGGTGGTGAGCGGCCAGTCCGGTACCGGCCCGGTGCGGGACGGCGGCAGGGTGATCCACTCCCCGGTCGCGGTGTTCGGGCGCAGGGCCATGGGGTCCGGCGGCGGGCCGGAGCGCGCGCGGGCGCCACCACTGGGCATCGGGGGTCCTCTCGGCGTCGGGGCCGTTGCGACCCCGGGGTGCCGTCACGTTGCGTGACGGCGAGTGATCTTGGAGGGGTTTTGAACCCCGCAGACTTCCGCCGGCCCTCCCCGGCGGTCAGGGCGACCGGGGCCCGTGGGGGTTGACCCCCCGGCCCCGGTCACGGTGCGTGACGAGTTTCGAGTGGCCCCTGCCGTGGCGGCGTGGTGTGGCGTGTGTGTCGCGTGGTGCTGCTGTGCCTCGTGAGCGCTGCTGTGTGCCTGTGTGAGCGCCTGCGAGCTGTTCAGCGTGCCGTGTTCCATCCGCCTGGCTGCTGGGCTGCTGTGTGGCTGCTGTGGCATGGGTGGCATAGGCCGCGGCCGTACTGCGGGTCGTTCGGGTCCATGCCTCGGGCCACCAGCTCGCGCCGGTCGAGCGGATGGTGGTCCGCGTCCGTGGCTGGTGCTGCGCGGCAGAGCACGCACACGCGGTCGCGTGCGAGGACGCCCGTGCGGAAGCGGCTGATGTGGTCGCCGGAGTAGCCGCGTTCGGCCGCCGTGCCGCGTGCCCGCTCCCGCTGGCTGCGGCAGTCGGGGCAGGGCCCGCCCGGGGTGAGGGTGGGGCATCCGGGTGTGGGGCACACGGACGCGGCACGGCGGCGGCGTGTGGGCATGAGGCTGGTCCTGTGGGGGTGGCGGGGTACGGGGCGGTTCCGGAGCCTGGCCGTTGCCGTACCCCGCCGTGCGCGGCCTGCGGTGTTCGTGCACCATCGCGGCCGTGCCCGCCCCCTGGCTGCACCGGCCCCGGGGTGAAGGGCCCGGGGGTGGGGGTGTGCAGGCGGGGGCGGGGTCTAGGGGGTGGGGTGGGTCAGGAGGTGGGCGGGGTGGGCTGCTGGCCGGGGGTGGGGGGCTCGATGTGGGTCGCGGCCCGGCAGAGCGCGTCCTTGGAGTCGAGGAGGTGGCGCACGCCCACGGTTCGCTCGGCGGACGGCGGGATGACCTGCACGACGTAGCGGGCCAGGTCCTCGACGCACTGTGAGACGGTGCGCAGCGGCTCGGGGAGGAACGCGCTGCGGAAGTAGGTGAGGATCTGCTCGGCGGGGTCGAGGCGGCGGACGGGGGCCGGCGGCACGGGGGGCTGTTCGAGCGCGGGTGTGGTGGTCACGCGGCGGGCTCCTCGCGGCGGGGCGGTAGTTCGGTGAGGTCGTACATCACCCTGTGTCGCCGGTTGGGGGTGGCGACGCGGTGGCGGGTGATCTTCCCCGTGGACGCCCAGTAGTCGATGGTTCCGACGGGGACCCGGCACCAGACGGCGGCGGCGTGCCGGTCGACCAGCGTCGACCGGCCGGTGGGTGCAGTGGGGGGATTGTCCATGAAAGTAGCTTGGCGCCTGATGGTGGGCAAGGACGCTCGGCCGTACGGGTCACGCTACGTGGCGAGGACGTGGCCGAGGTGGAGCCACCGGTCCTGTGGCCACTCGGCCTTGCAGGAGTAGCAGCGGATCACCATCGCGTCTGTGTCGACGGACAGGGGCCCGGCGCACGGGGTGCCATCGGCGGATTGCGAGACAGGGCAGCGCAGTTCGGTGCGCAGCGTCTCGGGCGGGTCGATGACGCGGCGCGCGCGGGCGGCGAGCTCGGTCACCTCGCGGGCAAGGGTTGCTGCTGCCTCAAGGTGGGCGGCGGCCCAGGGCAGGTGGCGGGCGATGGTGGCGGCGTGCTGGTGGTGGAGCGGTGTGGTGCGGGCGTGCACGGGGTGGTCGAGGTTGCGGGCGTGGACGAGGTGGTGGGCCCACGTGGCCAGGGTGGTGGGGATGCCGCCGACGGCGCGCAGCGCGAGGGCTTCAAGCTGCGCGGGCAGGGGTGCGTGCGCGCGCGGCCCGGTGCGGGCCCGGCGGCCACGGGCCGGGGGGAGGTGGGCGGCGAGCTGGTCGCACAGGCCGGGGAGCGCGTGCACGGTGTCGGCGGTCGCGGACGTGCAGCCGGGGCACAGGACGTGCAGGCCGGGTTCCGCGCAGAGGCGGCAGGCCATGTCAGGCCGCCGGGGTGCGGCGGGGCCGGCCGCCGCCTCGGCCGCGCAGGACCGTTCCTGCCTCGTGTAGCAGGGTGAGGGTGTTGCCGTAGGAGCGGCCGTGCTTGGCGACGAGGTCGCGGACGGAGGCGCCGGCGTCGTACTCGGTGCGCAGGAGGGCGGCCAGCTTGGCGCGGGCCTCGGCCTTGAGTCTCATGATCGGCTCAACGACCGTGACCGGCTGGGGTCATGGGGCGGCCCCGCCACGGGGGGGTGTGGCGGGGCCGAGGGGTGCGTGCAGGGTTCGAGGGTAGCGGGTCAGCGGGCGCAGGGGCCGGTGAACCCGTACACCTCGCTGAGCGGGGCGATGCCGACCATGGGGGCGATGCCGCACACCTGCACGTCGTGAACGTCGAGGGCCGGGGCGATTCCGGTGTTGCCGGTGGTGTTGTGGTGGCCGGGGCCGTCGGCGGCGGCCGGGACGGCGGCGACGGCCAGGGCGGCGCCGGTGAGGGCCAGGGCAGCGAGGACGGTACGCATGGGGGTTCCTCCGTGGGGGGCGACAGGTGTCGACCGGCCCAACGAGCCGGGCGAGGAACCGTTTCAGCCATGGCCGGAATCAGGGCGTCTTGCCGTCGAGGAGGCCCCACATCACGTTCATGGCCTCGGTGCGCTCCTGCTCGGTGGCGTCGGGGTGCTCCCTGATCCGCCGGGCCTCGGCCATGGCGGCCTTGGCGCCGGCGGCCTCGGGGGTCTGCCCGTCAGGGTTGGCCAGGCCGTTGCGGTAGGCGCGGCGGATCTGCTCGACGACGCTGAGCCGGGGCTCACGGGCGGCGGTGACCGGTTCGCGGGATGCCGACGCCGAGGGGGTGGCCGGCGCGGGTGCGGCCTTGTCGGGGGCGGTGGTGCAGGCGACGACGGCCGGGCCCAGGAGGAGCGCGGCGAGGATGAGGGGGACGGTTCGGCGGGGGTTCACGGTTTCGAGGGTCAGTGGGGTGCCGGCTGTGCCGGTAGGGACGGGCGGCCTGACCGTTTCAGGACGGTCGGGAGGGTCGCGGCGGGACCAACGTCCCGCCGCGGGTGCTCGCACGGTCACACGAGGTGGTCGCCGTCGTGTCCGGTCAGCGCGGTGCGGCCGGTGCCGGTGCGGGACGCGAAGAACCCGTCCACCATGATGGCGTGCCCTATCCGCTCGGCGAGGTTGGCGCGGGCCATGACGGCCGCCTGGTCGTCGGCGTCGATGAGGTCGGCGCACGTGGGGCAGGCGTTGAACCAGCGGCCGGATCCGAGGACCATCGGGAACCCTCCGAACGCGGTGATCTCGACGACGAACGGGGTCACGTCGTAGTAGCAGACGGCGCGGTCCTTCTCGCACAGGTCGCAGACGACCGTGCCGCCCTTGGCCGGTACGAAATCCGGTAGGGCGCTGGCCTCTTCCGCCTCCTCCGGGGTGGCCGGGCGCCACCGCAGGGCCGGGCGCCACAGGTAGCGGCCGGTGTCCTCGTCGAGGAGGTAGGAGCCCACCGCGTAGGCGGTGGCCGGGTGCGGCTCCTCGAAGCGGATCGCGTCCGGCGGCGGCACGGCTTCCCGCCACTCCATCGCCTTGCCGTCCATCGGCCCGCCCACGTACGTGAACCGCTGGACCGGGCGCCGGGGTTCGGCGGTGACGGCACCGGTGATCGTGTTCTCGACGAGGTACCGGGTCCCGGCCTCGGCCTCGGCCTGCTCGGCCTCGGTCATGAGGGTGGCGGAGTGCTGGACGGCCGCGAGGAACTGCACCTGCGACAGGACGCGAGACCCCGCGCACTCGCGGTGCGACCACGCCACCAGCGTGGGGCGGCCGGGGGTGGCCTGCACGGACAGGGACACCACGTCGTCCGGGGGGCGGCAGGCCCGGCGGCACACTCGGCACTCGACGAGGCCGGGCGGGTTGGCCACGATGGCGTCGACTACTCGTTCGCCGAGCTGTCGGCGGACGGCCCCCGAGATTCTGATCACCGGGCCACCTGCTTCTCGGCGAGCGCTTCGAGGAGGGACCGCAGCACGTCCATGGCCGGGCCGACGAGGAACCCTTTCCTGCCGGGCGGGAAGTGGTTCTTCTCCGGGGTGCCCATGGTGTTGTTGGTGAGGCGGGTGCCGGACACGTCGTAGGCGTGGCCGTCGAGGGTGAGAGCCTGCACGTGCCGCTGCTCCAGCCGTCCGGGGATGGTCCGGAGCGGGGGCAGGCTCCCGCCCGCGACGAGTCGCCGGGTGGCCTCGGCCACCTGCGGGGTGTCCTGGCGGGTGGAGTCGATGGCGTACGACTCCATGCGCAGGGCGACGCCGACGGGCGGCCCGTAGGCGGTCGGGACGTGGCCGAGGAACGGCACGGAGCCGATGACCCGGATCGAGGCGGCGAGCGCGCCGACGGCCTGCTTGGGGTCGCCGGCCATGTGCCAGTACGCGCGGGGCAGGCCCATGGGCAGGACGACCGTCCCGGCCGGGGTGGTGTGCAGGGTGTACAGCTCGGCGTCCTCGTCCCACGCGGTCCGGGCGGTGAGCAGCGCGGCCAGGTTCTCGAGGACGGTGTGGTGGTCGGTCACTGCTGCTGCTCCCCGTCGGCGGGGGCGGTGCGGGCGCGGAGCGCGGCGTCCGTCCCGTCGGGCATGACGACGGCGGCGGCCTGCGCGAGGGCGGCCGACAGGGCGCGGGTGCGCTCGGGCTTGTTGTGGACCACGAAGGAGACGAGCGCGAGGAGTTGGGCGACAACGCGGGCCTGTTGGTGCTCGGAGACGATCCGGTCCCACACGTCCACGGGGGCGCCGTTCTCGGGGGCCCCGGTCGTCGCGGCGGCCACGTGGGACATGAGCAGCACCATGGCCCCGGTGGACCCGGCCGTGTCGGCGAGGAGGGGTTGGGCGCGGGTGAGGGTGTTCGGTCCGCCGGTCTCGGTGAGGAGGTGGCAGGCGCCGGCCGCGATCTCGCGCCAGGTGTCGGGTTCGTAGTCGGCGCCGGGTTCGTAGAACTCTTCGACGAGGTACCGGTGGTTCAGCTCCAGCGCGGCGGCCAGGACGTGACCGACGAGGGCGTGTCGGATGCTGTCGCGTACGAGGTCGGCGGATTCCGCGGTGCCGTCGAGGCGGATCATTCGGATGGCCAAGGCGGGGCTCCTACGGGCTTGTTGGGGCGTTGCGCCCCGAGTCGGTACAGGTGGGTGCTGCTGGTGATGAAGGCGCGTACCTCGGCGAGGTCGCTGTTCAGGTGGTCGGGGCGCACCGTGTGCCGGGGGCGTATGCAGCCCGGGGCGGGGGCGGCGAATTCGGCGACGAGGCGGCCGGGCCGCTTCCCGCTGGGGGTGAGGTCGAGGAGCACGGGGCCCTGCACGGTGGGCTGTTCGGGCGAATTCACGCGGCGCTCTCTAGGTCGAGGGTGCGGCCGTCGAGGAGTGTCCGGACGGCGGCGAGTTGTTGTTCCTGGCGTCTGTAGTCGGCATAGACGATGGCCATGTTCGTCAAGAATTCCTCAGCGTCGAGGGCGAGTTGTGCGCGCAGTTCGTCAACGTTCGGCGGGGTGACGCTGGGCACGATGACGAGCTGCCCGGCGCGGGATGCGCCGGGGAGCGCCGATGCTGTGGCGCGGGCCACGTCGGCGTCGGATTCGATGTAGACCTCGGTCGTGGCGACGGAATCGTGGCGGGCCTGGTCGCGGGCGGCGACGATGTCTTTCTTCACGCGATAGGTCCAGGTGATGAACCAGTGGCGGCACATGTGAATGGACGCGTCGATACCGGCCCGCTTCTTCGCCCAGTAGAGGAAGCGGCAGGAGACGAGGTTTCCTCCGACGAGTTTCCCGAGGACGTAGCCACCCGCCCGAATTTCCGGTTCGAGTTCTTGGATAAGGAAACTGTCAATAAAGACGTCGGCGGTCTTTCCGCCCTTCCCGTCGTAGACGGTGAGGATGCCTCCGGTGCCGGAGGGGTCGGGGATGATGTGCTCGCCACGGAGCCGTCCTATCTCGGCGGCCCGGAGGCCGGCGTACAGGGCGAGGAGTGTAGCGACGTACATGTGGCGGCAGTTCAGCCGGAAGAAGGAGAGTAGGTAGTCCCTTTGGCTTTCGGTGATGGGCTTCGGTCGGCGGGCGGTGCGGCGGGGGCGCCGGATGCCTGCGGTGGGGTCGGTGCCACCGGACCACTTTACGAATGCTTTTATCGCGCAGAGGTAGGTTCGGCGCGTGCCGGGGCCGCACTTCCGGTCCCGGAAATACTCGCGGATTCGATCGGCCGTTAGGTCGTGAGGGTCACTCAGCCCGTGGTGCCGACAGATTCGTTCGACCGTCGAGATGTATCTCTTGATCGTCAGGTCCGCGTATTCGTCTTGTGTGTCCGATCGCCACCGCTCATAAATATCGGTGCTCTGGAAATCGTGATCAGCCACATTCCCAATGTCCGATTTGACCCGTTCTTTGCCAAGGCACTGCGTGCCCGACTTTGTAGGGCCTGACGGCCCCTCATCTAGAGTCGAAGGGCTCGAAACCTCACAGGGTTCCCTTACCGCGTCCAGACACGTCGTCACGACATGCCACCGGCTATGGCTACGCGCTGCGTAAAGACGCGGCCATACTTCAACGGCAGCATGTACGGCTGCTCCGGCGACTCCTACTCCGCCGGGACCGTGCAGGGCTTCACCGCGCAGACCGACTGCCTGAACAAGGGCCTCGTGGTGCAGGGCACGACGATCAAGGTGCCCTACGACAAGCAGGTCCCCGGCCTGCCCGCCCAACCGGGCGCCGGCGGGGGCCACATGTCCCCCGCGCTGGTGGCCCAGGCGTGGAACAAGTACCAGGGCGGCCTCAAGGGGCTGATGACCTGGTCGATCAACTGGGACGGTGCCAAGAACTGGACCTTCGGCGACAACGTCAAGGCACTCCAGGGCCGCTGACCCCCGACGGACCCGGCCGGGCCCCTCGCACGATCGGGCCCCGCTCGTGACCGCACACCCGCCCGCGTGGGGCGGACGTCGGTCGCGGGCGGGGCCCGGTGCGTGTCCGGGGTCACGCGGCGTGGTCAATCGGGGCGGTCACGCGGGGCGGGCGTCCGTGCCGGTCGGTGTCTCCTCCGGGATCCCGGCCAGGGTGCCGAGCCGGGCCACCGCGTGCGCGAAGAACGCGTCGCGTTCCTCGACCACCCGCTGGAACTGGCCGAAGACCTCGAACGAGATCAGCCCGTAGAGCTGTGCCCACACCGCCGGCAGCGCCAGCGCCGCGTCGGCCGGCAACCCGCCGGCGAAGTCCGCGATCATCCGCGCCGCCTCCGCCTCCAAGCGGGTGGGCACCGGCTCCGGGGCGGGCGCGCCGGGACCCGCGTGGGCCCGACGGACCACGTCGATCAGGGCCTCGCCGCTGCGGGCGGCGGCGGGCACGGTGCGCTCGGCGGGGGCGTGGTAGCCGGGCACGGGCGAACCGTGGATCAGCGCGTACTCGTGCGGGTGGGCCAGCGCCCAGGCGCGCACGGCGCCGGCGACCTCCGCCCAGGCCCGCGCCGGGGACTCGGTCAGCGTGCGGTCCCGGGCCGCCTCGGCGGCGGCGCCCACGCTGTCGTAGGCGTCGACGATCAGCGCCGTGAGCAGCTCGTCGCGGCTCGGGAAGTAGCGGTAGAGCGCGGAGGACACCATGCCCAGGGCGCGGGCCACGGCCCGCAGCGAGAGCTTCGCCGCGCCCTCCTCGGCGAGCTGTCGGCGGGCCTCGTCCTTGATGGCGGTGGTGATCTCGGAACGGGCCCGCTCACGGGCCCCGCGCAGGGTGCTGGTCATGGGGTCAGTCTGACACGTTTTGGAGCGCCGAACCATTTCGAGAGCAGTGCTCTTGCTTTCGCGGGCGGGATGGGTGCACACTGATCTCACTGGAGAGCAGTGCTCTCGCGAAGGCAGTGAGCAGAGTCGCCGAGCAAAGCCGATCGATCCGCCGGGAGGCACCCCATGACGCACACCGAAACCCACGCCGACGCCCGCGCCACCGCCGGGGACGCGGGTTCCCACTACGTCCGCGCCGGCCGCGCCGCGGCCCTGTTCAACCGCTTCGTCGGGTTCCTGGCCCGGCGCGGGGTGAGTGTGGCGGGTTCGGCCGAGCTGACCGTGCTCGGCCGGGTCTCCGGGAACCCGCAGCGGATCCCCGTGAACCCACTGGAGATCGACGGCCGGCGCTACCTGGTCTCGGCGCGGGGGCACTCCCAGTGGGTGCGCAACATGCGGGCGGCCGGCGGCGGGGAGCTGCGGATCGGACGCCGGGTGCGCCCGTTCACGGCCACCGAGATCACCGACCCGGCGGAGCGGGTGGAGGTGCTGCGCGCCTACCTGCGGAAGTGGGGGTGGGAGGTCAACACCTTCTTCGAAGGGGTGACCGCCGACTCCGAGGACTCCGTGATCCTGGCCCGCGCGCCCAAGCACCCGATCTTCCGCATCACCGAGGGCGCAGCCGGTCGGCGGCGAGCACGGTGAGCGCGGGTCGGGTCGGGGTGTGGGTGTCGGCGAGCCGGTCGCCGACGGAGCTTCGGGCCCAGGGGGTGAAGGTGTGGAGACCCGGCACGGCGTCCTCCCTGATGCGGGTGTGGAGGGTGACGGTGGCGGTCGTGTGGCCGGCGATCCGGGTGTGGACGTGGTCCACCACGAGGGCGTGGCCGTCGGTCCCGATCCCGCAGGTGCTGGGAGCCGGGCCGGTGAACCGGCCGGGACCGGCGGGCGTGAAGGGGTTTCCGTGCTCGGCGTCGGGGGCCAAGCGGAGCAGCAGCGCGCGGGGTTCGGGGTCGTCGTTGTGGGCGGTGACGGTGAGAGTGAGGGGATCACCGGGGCACAGGGTGGTGGCGGAGACGGTGACGCGGTGGTGTTCCCCTCGGAACCAGAGCAGGTGTCCGGGTGGGACGGGAGCGGCGGGGGCCGGCTCGGGCCGGGGCCGCGGGGTGGGAGCGGTGGGACTCAGGGGGCGCACGGGGTGGCCCTTCTCGGTCGGGGACGCGGTGGTGGCGTCGACTGGTCGGGTCCGCGCGAGGACGTACGCCGGGACCCCGATGCCCAACGCGCGCGGCCCCCGACCCGGCCGCGTCCGGGGGATTCGATCATCCGAACGGGGGCGGGCGGGGGTGCGGGGAGCAGGGCGCGGGTCAGCCCAGGGGGAGGTCCAGGCGGGCCGCGGCGATCGCGGTGGAGCCGATGGTGGTGACGCTGCCGTCGACGCTCGCGTCGCGGTACAGGGGGTCGTTGCCGGTGATCACGAGCAGCAGGCGGTGGCCGGCGGGCACGTCGTGGCCGGCGGCCTGCAACCTCCAGCTCACGTTCCGATCCTGGCCGGGGGTCAGGTCGGTGAGGGTGACGGGTTCGTGGGTGATGACGCGGGCCGTGCCGTCGGGGGCCGCGTCGAAGAGGTAGGCGACGAGGGTGGTGGTCTCGACGGTGCTGCGCACGGCGAGGGTCAGCTCCGGGATGCCTCGGATCCGCCGGGCCGCGCCGCCGGCGCGCGGGGCGTCGAGGGGTTCACCGGCCCAGACCGCGAGGTGCCTGCGGTCGAACTTGTCGGTGGGGTAGATCTTCGGGTCGCCCTTCCACTCGGCCTGGCCGGTGGTGATGATCGCGTCGACGGCAACGGCCTCGGTGGGCCGTTCCACGGTGAACTCGCGCTTCCACCCGGTCTGTTCGGCGAGGGCCAGACCACCGTCGCGGCCGCCGGAGGCGGCGGCGGTGAGGTACCAGCGTTCCGTGGAGGTGGTGATCTCGGACCAGGAGGCGCTGGTCTCACGCCTGGCGGGCTCGGTGATCACCGGCTTGCCGGTGCCGGGGTCGGTACTCGTGGTGTAGGTGAACATAATCTGGCCTGCGACCGGGGACCACTGCGGGACCTCGTTGGGTGTGCCGAGGATGTGGTGGTCGAGCCAGGCGAGTGCCTCGTCCACCGGCTCGCTGGGGCCGCTGGAGGGGATAGTGAGGCCGGCGCCCTCGGGGGCGGCGTGGTCGCCGATCCACAGGTTGAGGTGCTTGGGCACGGTCAGTGCCTCGAAGTGCCCGACGAGTTGGTTGATCGGGAAGAGGGTCTCGTGCCAGGTGTTGGAGATGAAGGTCGGCACACCGCGCGCGTTGGTCTGCTCCACGTAGGAGCGCGGGGAGCGCTCACGGCCCCAGGCGATGACCTCGTCGAGGTTCTGGCCGGCTGCGAAATCGGCCAGGATCTGGCGGGTGGCGGGGTCGAACTTGCGCTCGGCCGGGCCGCCCGTGAAGGCCACGAGGGCGTCGACGGCGGCCGTGTGCCGGGTGTCGTTCTGGAGGAGGGAGTCGGCGAGGTCGCCCCAGGTGCTGAGGGCGACCACGGCGTCCACCCGGGCGGCCGGGTCGTGGGCGGCGACGAGCTGCCCGATGCCGGAGCCGTAGGACTCGCCGAGGAAGGCGATCCTGCTGGGGTTGAAGTGCTGCTGCGCGTAGTCGATGACGGTGGAGCCGTCGGCCCAGTCGGAGGGGCCGGCCACGTCGACGGTGCCGCCGGAGGTGAAGGGGGCGTCGATGAAACCGCCGCCGGGGATCGGGAAGGTGAGCCCGATGCCGCGCGGGGTGTAGGCGAGGACGTGGTAGCCGCGCAGGGCGAGGCGCAGGTAGGTGTACTCGAACAGGGTCCAGCCGAGGGGGGTCCAGCCGGCGGGGACGATCACCACGGGCCGGGGCTGGTCACCCTTCAGCTTGATCGTGTGGGCGGAGAGCCGGACGCCGTCGTCGGCGGTGATGCGCGGGAAGCCGATCGTGGCCGCCGCCTTCACCTTGTCGACGAGCTCCCGCAACTCGCCGGTGAGGACGGATTGTTCGGCGGACCCGTTGAGGGTGGCCACCAGGGCCTCGGACACGGCCGCGGCGGCCGGGTCGATCGAGGTGGGGGACGCGTAGACCCCCTGTCCGGCGATTTTGGCCAAGTGGGCCGGGGTGACGGGGGTGATCTGCTCGTCCTGCGGGTCGCTCACGTGCCGGTTCCTCTCCGTTGCTCCGCCCCGCGGACACGGGACGGCCCTGACGTGCCCGCGCCGGGACCTTCGACCGTCCCGCCGCACCGTGATCCTTGGGCTTCGGCCACCGGCGCGGACAGGGCGCACGGGATCGGACCGGAGGACCCGGCCGGCCGCGCGTGCCGCGGTGCGCGTGCGCGTGCACCGGCGCGGCCGGCCGGATCGAGAGGGTCCCGACTCCCTCTCGGTGGGCCTCAGTTGACGCAGGGAACCCCGGAGGACTCGACGGCCGGGCCCGCGGCGCCGTCCTGGTCCGCGTCGTGGGAGGGGGACGGGGCGGGCGTGGCGGGGGCTCCGGAGGGCGGCGCTGACGGGGAGGCGGTTTCGCCCGTGTCGGGCGGCGGGGTGTCGGCGAAGGCGTCCCGGACGATCTTCGGGAGTTTCTCCGCGTCCACGAGATTGACCGATTCCCCGCCCCGCGTGGCGTATCCGGTGATGGGCAGGGTGCGGAAGGCCACGTTGCCGCCGGTGAGGTTGGGGGCGCTGCGGGCGAAGTCCAGCACGTCCCAGGAGCTGTCGATGACGAGGTCCTTCTTCACCACGTCGAGCAGTCCGCGCAGTTTGCCGAGGTCCCCCCACACCCCTTGGCTCTTCAGCTGGTGCGTCACGGACAGCAGGAACGCCTGTTGCCGGTGGGTGCGGTCGAGGTCGCCGTTGGGCAGGTCGTAGCGCTGGCGGACGAAGGCGAGGGCCTGCCGGGCGTTGAGGTGGGAGACCCCGGCGGGGAAGTCGGCGCCCGAGTTCTTCTCCTTGACCGGGTGCTTGAGGCAGACGGTGATGGGCTGGAGGACCTGGGCGATGTCGTGGAAGCCGAGCAGGTTGGCCTCGGCGAAGTGGTCGATGGGCACGTCGAGCAGGGTGCGGACGGTGCGCAGGGTGGCCTCGCGGCCCGCTTCGCGGCTGCGGGCCTCCAGGTCGGCCCCGGTGACCCCGCGGGCGGCGAGTTTGTCGTGGGCCCCGCTGTAGGCGTTGCCGTATGCCTCCTTGATCTTGTGTTTGCCCTGGGGCGAGCCGTCGCCGTTGTAGGTCTCGACGTAGTCGTCACGAGGTATGGAGAACGCCTGCACCTTGCCGCCGCCGGCCGGGGTGTGCAGGAGTATGAGGGTGTTGGTGTTGTAGTAGCCGATCTTGCTGGATCCGGCGTGCAGCTCGTCCTCGACGAATTGTTTCGGCAGGTCGTTGCCGTTCATGTCCTTGCGGGAGTCGAGCCCTATGAGGAGCACGTTGACGGAGTTGTCGAGGTGCCGGGGACCGTCCCCGCGCAGCGCGTCGAGGGCGTCGGAGGTGGTGAGTCCTCCGACGAGGGAGTGGTAGGCGGCCCAGCTGACGCCGGTGACGGTCAGGACGGCCCCCGAGGCCGTCCAGACCAGGGCGCGGCGCAGTCGGCCGGGGCGGCGGGCCCGGCGGGGGCGTGCGGTCCGGCTCTCACGCATCGAGGGCCGCCTTCCGCCGGCGGCTGCCGGACCGTCGGCGGCGTCCGCCCGCCCCCGGGCGCAGGGTGTGCGCGGCGGCGGTGAGGAGGGCGGCGAGGATCCCGAGGCAGCCGGCGGGGAAGGAGTCGGTGGCCCAGCCGATGACGGCGGGGCCGTCGGGCGCCCCGTCCGCGATCAGGCCGACGCAGACGACGATGCCGGCGACGGCCAAGGGCGGGAACGGGACCGCGGACCAGGGGTCGCCGGCTCGGGCGGCCCGCCGGCCGGCCAGGCAGGCTCCGATGACGGCGCCGGCCGGCAACCACCAGGAACCGCCGACGAATCGTTCCGTCAACGCTCCGGCGAGGGCCGGGAGCACCAGGGCGGCACCCGTCGCGAGCGGTGGGGTCGTGGCCTGTCGTGACTGCATGAACGCACCTTCTGTGAGGCGGAAGAGGGTCCGGTGTCCCTGGCTTCCGCGCGTCGGTGCCCGTCCGGCACGCCGCGGCCGGCCGGGCCCCCCGGAAGTCAGAGGGCGCGCGCCCCGGGAAGGTTGCCCCGGTTCTGGATCTTTGACGTGGTTTTGACCTTATGGAGTGTTTGACGACTCCCCGGCCCGCTCGCCCCCCGCGTGCCGGGCGGTCTCGCCGAGCCATGCCGTGAAACCCGTGACCCAGTGCCGGAGGTCCTCGGCCCGGCGCACCAGGCGCGGGTGCGGCGGATGGGCGGCCAGGGTCTCGAAGCGGGCGGCCCGGGCGCGCAGCCGGCGGGCGACCCGACCGGCGGCCTCGGCGTGGTCCAGACCCCGCTCGCGGGCGAGCACGAGGACGAGGTTGTGGGTCTCTCCGGCGGCCAGTTCCCGGCGCCAGGACGCCAGGTCCCCGGTGTGGTCGACGATGTCGGCGGCGACCCCGCGCAGCTCCCGCTGCCATGAGCAGGCGTCCAGGTGGTCGGGGAGGCTGCGGTCGGCGAGGTGGTCGGCGATGTCGAGGATCTCGCGCAGGCCACCGATGACGCGGCGGGTGGCGAGGTAGGCGGCCTCGTCGGGGGCGATCCCGCGGCGCCGCCGCGTCTCCTCGTCGGCCAGGGCCTCGAAGTACTCCCGCAGCCGCCCGACCAGACGTCGGCGCACGGCGGGGGCCATGCCGCGCGCGGTGCGCGTCCACAGGTCCGTGAAGGCCCCGCGCAGGGCCTCGGCGGCCCGGTCGTGCGGGGCGGGCGGCGTGCCCTCGGGTTCCGGGCGCGGGTCCGGGATCCCGGCGAGGTCGTCGAGGAGTCGCAACGCGTCGGCGCCGCCCGGTCGGGGGCCGGGTCCCCGGTCGAGGTGGTCGTCGAGGAGGAAGCCCCACGCGTACCAGTGGGCGAGCAGGGTCAGCGCCTCCTCGTCCCCGTGCGGGTGGGCCCGGGCGGCGAGGGTCCCGTAGCGGGCCCGGCGCAGACCCTCGGCCGGGTTCGGGGCACCGGGGTCCGCGGGGAGCAGGAGGGAGTGTGCCCGGCACCAGTCCAGGACCCGCTCGTCGGCCCGGACCCCCCGGCCGCCGGGTCCGGCGACCACGCGCACCCCGATCCCGGGCCGGGGGTCGTCCGAGGGTCGGGGACGCGGGGTCAGGCCGACGGAACCCTCGTGGGTCGCCTGCTCGTAGGTCGACTGCTCGGACATGCCCCGCGCCCCCCGTGCTCTTCGTCCACGCGTCCGCTCCCCCGAACGGCCGGTGACCTTTCGTGGTGGAACGACGGCAGATCGTAGCGGAAGGTGACCGAAGGGGCGCACGCCCCGGCGCACCCCCGGGCCGCTGCCCTGCCGCCCCGGCGCCACCCCCGGGGCCCGGCACCGTCGGGGGACCGCACGATCGGGTGAGCCCCGCCCCGCGCGCGGGCTCGTCAGGGGGTGGGCGCCGGCTGCCGGCGGGGCAACAGGAAGGGGGTGGCCAGGGCGCACAGGCCGGCGGCCGCGAGGGCCGTGCGCGGTCCGCCGACCGCCGCGAGCAGCCCCCACAGGCCGGTGACCCCGGCGATGGCGGCCCGGCTCGTGATCGACCAGGCGGTCAGGGTGCGGGCGACCCGGTCCGGCGGGGTCCGTTCCAGGCGCCGGGCGGCCAGGACCGGGTTGAACACCCCGATGCACAGGATCATCCCGAACTCGACCAGGGCGACCAGCACGGGTCCGCCCGCGCCGGGCCCGACGAACGCGAGCGCGGGCAGCCAGCAGGCCCGCAGCACGCCGGCGGTGCGCAGCACCCGGTCCGCGCCGTGCCGGAGCACGAGGCGGGGGGCGAGTCGGGAGCCGATCAGGCCGCCCGCGCAGGGCAGCGCGAACACCAGCCCGTAGAGCCAGGGCGGCACCCCGTACTCGCCGAGCAGCAGCACGGCGAGCGGGGGTGCGGTGGCCATCACCAGGGCGTTGAAGAGCACCGCGTTCAGGAACAGCGGGCGCAGGACGGGATCGGACAGCAGGTGCCGCCAGCCCGCGAACAGGTCGCCGAGTCGGGTCCGGCGTGCCGGGTCGGGGGGTACGGGGCGGGGCTCGGGGCCGGGGACGGCCCGCAGGGCGAGTGCGGACAGCAGGTGACTGGCGGCGTTGGCGAGGACGGTGACGGCCGGGCCGAGGGCGCCCACGAGGGCGCCGCCGAGGGGTGGGCCGAGCATGGTCGCGGTCCAGGTGGTGCCCTCGAAGCGCCCGTTGGCCCGCACCAGTTCCTCGCCCGGCACGAAGGACTTCAGGAAGGCTCCGGCGGCGGCCGTGAACGCGATGTCGCTCGCGCCCACGACCACCGCGACGACCAGCAGCCACGTCAGGGAGAGCAGCCCGCAGGCGAGGGCGACCGGCACGCTGACCAGGGCCGCGGCACGCACCAGGTCCGTCGCGATCATCACCCGGCGCTTGCGCCGGAACTCCACCCACGGCCCCAGCGGCAGCGCCACGAGCGCGCCGACGGCCGGTCCGACGGCGGCGAGCAGCGCCACTTGGCCCGCCCCGGCGTGCAGGGCCAGGATCGCGACGAGGGTGAAGGCGTCGAACGCGAGCCAGGTGCCGAGCGCGCTGACCGCGTACGCCGTCCACAGCGCCCCGAAACCCCGGACCATCCGCTGTTTCGGCTGTTTCGCCCGCACCCGCGCGGTGGTGCCCCGCCCGTCGTCCTCGTCGCTCACGCCCGTCCCTTCCGTCGACCCGGGCCATCCCAGCGTGCCCCCGGCCCCGGGTCAAACCCGCCGGTTCGCAGCCGCGCCGAAATTCCCTGGGCAAACGGTGAAGATCATGTGAAACTGCAGGTCATTACGCCGGAAACACAGCTTCCGGTTGCTCGATCCGTGGTGGGGAAACTCCGTGAACAACAAGATCAAGGGGCTGCTGGCGGTCTCCGCCGGGCTCGGTGTCCTGGCCCTCGGCGGGCTGCTGAGCCCCGACCCCGAGGTGACGGTGGTCGACGACTCCGGGCTTCACGCCCTCGTCGACCCCTCGGACAGCGGGTGGCGCCCCGAACCGGAGGGCTCGGCCGAGGATGCCTCCTACACCGGGCCCGAGCCCGACGCGGACGCGGTGCTCGCGGACTTCGAGGGAGCCCTCGACGACGCGGAGGCCGGCCCGGGCACGGCCACGGCCGGGGCGCTGGACGTCGACGGGTGCGTGGTCGGCTGGACCGGCCTCCGGGCGCCGAGCGGCCCGGAGCTCACCGGGACGCTGGACGGGCTGGCCGAGCGGGACTGGCGCGTCATCCAGCGACGGAGCAACCCCGTTGCGGTGGAGTTGGTCAAGGGGGCCTGGCGCCTGCTGCTCACCCCCGAACCCCCCGGCGGCGGGTCCGTGCTCTCGCTGCTGGCGACGCACGGCACCCCCGAGTGCGAGGAACGCTGGGCGAACCGCTGAGCCTCGACCGCCGATCGGAGCCGGCGGTCAGGAGTCGGCGCTCAGGAGCCTCGGTGGGGGCGGCGCGGGGGCGGGATCGCGTCGAGCAGTTCCCACAGGGGACGGGTGTCGGCGGCCCACCGGGCGAGGACGGCGCGGTCCACGAGGTGCAGCCGCTGGGAGCGGGCGAAGGCGGCGGCGTTGGCGGTGACCCGCCCGTTGGTGACCAGCACGATCACGTCCCCGCCGTGCACGGGCCGGCCGGTGCCGTTCAGGACGTGCAGGTCGGGGGTGCCCACCGGGGACCCGGCCAGGCCCGCCCGCCGGTGCTTGCACTGGATGACCCAGAGCCGGCCGAGCGGGTCGGTGGCCTTCACGTCGGCCCCGTTGTCCCCCGCGCCCCCGCACCGGACGGCGTCGGCGCAGCCGTCACGCCGCATCAGGTCGCGGACGGTCTCCTCGAAGCGCGTGTGGTGCAGGGCGTCGATCTCGGGGAGGGCGTACCGCAGCCCGCGCAGCCGGGCCCGTTCGGCGCGGGCCGCGTCCCGCCGGCGGCGCAGCGCGATCGCCAGGGCGGTCAGTGCGGCGAGGACCAGGGCGACCAGAACCCCGGGGTGTTCTCGCAGCCACCGCAGCACCCCGATCAGCGCACCCGCCGCCAGGGCCAGGCCGCAGACGAACAGCGGCAGGTCCGGGGTGGGACGGCGGGGCGCCGGGCGGCGCGGGCGCCGGCGGGTCACCGGCTCGCCCGCGTGACGCCGTCGGCCACCTGCCGCACCAGGTCCAGGAGCGCCTGCCCGAAGGCGGTGGGCGCGAGCACGACACCGAGGGCGAGCACGATGAAGACCGTCAGCGCCTGGTCCCGACGGCTGCGGGCGTGCACCGTCCGCCTGATGCGCAACCACACGAGAACCGCCAGGACGAGCGCCACATCGAGTGTCAGCACCTCGCACCACTCCCCCGTCTCCGTGCGGTGGTGGCACGTGCCACCACCGTCGGTTCTGTGTAGCGGTCCGGCGAGGGCTCGCGCCGGCCTTCGGGGCGGAGTCGACGCGAACACGATCACCTGGCCGGATCCGGCGGGCGCGCGCCGCACCGGACCGCGCGCCCGGCGCCGCCCCGCACGCCCCGCCGAGCCGGGTCGCCCTCAGGCCGCGCAGAACTCGTTGCCCTCGGGGTCCGTCATGACCCACCAGTGCCCGGCGGGCCCCATGTCGACCTCGCGCACCCTGCTCGCGCCCAGGGACTCCAGCCGGGCCACGAGCGCGTCGAGGCCGCCGGGTTCGGCGTGCACGTCGATGTGCAGGCGGTTCTTGCCCTGCTTCGGCTCGGGCACGTCCGCGAACAACAGCCGCCGGCCGCGCCCGACCCCGCTGTTCTCGTCGTAGGGGTCCTCGGGGTGCCGGATGCCGGCCAGGCCCCGGAACAGGCGCCGGCCGCCGTGCTCCACGATCTGTTCCGGCTTCACGTGGCCCGCGGCCAGGAGCTGTTCGATGAGCTTGCCGGGGTCCTCCACCTCGTACTCCAGGGCGGCGGCCCAGAAGTCGGCGAGGGCGGGGGCGTCGGCGCTGTCGATCACGAGTTTCCATCCGAGTGTCATGCGCTCGTTCTACACGGGCCCACCGACAACGCGGTCCGCGGCACGGGCGCATCGCGCACCGCCCGGCGCCCGGTCCGCGCGATCCGGTCCGCCGCGACCGGGCGCGGCGCTACCGTGGGGACGGATGTCGGTCGAGAGCCCCCGGGAGTGGCGGATGAGCGAGCAGTCGGGTGCGGCGCGCGGCCGGCCGGCCCTCGATCCGGTCGGAGCGGCCTCGCTGCGCCGGTACGCGGCCGGGGTCGGGAACCCGGAGTTGGCGAGGGCGTTGACGGAGATCGCGGCGCACGGATATCCCGACCCGGCGACCGGGGTCGCGTGGGAGGTGCTGCGCGAGGCCCGTCTGGCGGCCGCGCGCCCGGCGAACGAACCCGACGTGCCGGGCGATTCGGGAGGTTCGGCCGTGGAGCCCCGCGACACCTGACGGATCGTGAGGCCGGCCGAAAATCGTCGGTCGGGCACGCGGATCGACCCGGGGCGGTCGGTTCGGGCCCGGTCGGTTCGGGGTCGGGCCCGGTCAGTTCGGGGTCGGGCGGGCCCGGGCGGGGCGGGGACGGGCGGCCGGGCCCTCGTCGTCCACGCGTCCGCCGGGACCCGTGCGCGGGTTCGGGATCGCGCGCGGGCGCGCGCCCCGGGTCTCGACGGCCCGGGAACGGGGCGGGGCGTCCGGGCGGGCCGTCTGGCCGGGCCTCAGCTCGCCGAACTCGTCGTAGCGGGCGGCGTAGCCGGGGGCGGTGTGCCGTCGGTCGGCGGGGGCCACGGCGGCCTCGACGGGCGGGGTGAAGCCGGCCCGGTGGGTGTGCCAGGGGGTGTCGGGTGCCTGCCAGCTCAGGCCGGTCAGGGCCACGGGGATGCCGGGCGAGGCGGTCCAGCGCAGCCAGCCGCCCTTGCGGTCGTGGGCGGGTTCGGGTTCGCCGGCCCGCCACCGGTGGGTGCGGACGCGGAAGACGAGGTGGGTGGCGGGGGCGTGCGGCTCGGGGTCGTCCAGGCGGGCGCGGACGCAGTCCTCGTAGGCGGCGCGGGCGGTGGTGTTCCAGCCCGCGTCGAAGGGCAGGTTGCCGTGGCCGATGTGGTGCAGCAGCAGGTCGGCGCGCTCCGCCGGGTCGCGGGCCGCGTTGTGGACGAGGCGGTGCAGGCGGCGGGGCAGCACGAGGCGCGCGCCCGCGTACAGGTCGCGGGCGTGCGGGTCGGGGCCGGGCCGGCGGGCCTCGCGGAAGCGGGCGGCGTGGGCGCGGACGGTGGCCTCGTCCTCGGGTCCGGGGGGTGTCGCGGGCGGCGGGCCGGCGAGGCCGAGGCGCTGTTCGAGGTAGGCGTTGGCGGCGCGCTGGCCCGCGACGAGGGGGGCGTCGAAGAGGTCGGCCCACCGGTCGGGGGGCGTGTTGTGGATGTTGCGGCCGGGGTCGGGGTCGCGGTAGCGGTGCCACCAGTGGGCGAGGTCGGGCGAGCGGGTGCCGTGGTCGATCCATGCCCCGGGGTGGGCCGCGTAGAGGGCGTCCATCAGCACCGAGGCCAGTCCGGTGCGCCGGTGTTCGGCTTCCACCTTGAGCATCCACACGGACAGCGCCAGGCCGTCGGGGTGGAGGAGGAACTCCAGGCGGCCGGCGGGGCGTCCGCCGACCAGGGCGAGCAGTTGGCGGCCGGTCCAGGGGCCGGGTCCGTCGTCCTTGCGGTCGGTCAGCCACAGGGCCAGTCCGGCCTCGTCGAGCCGCGCCTCGGCTCCGGCGCGGGTCATCGCGCCGTGCCCGCGCCGGCGGGTACGGTGTCCGCCGGCCGGGACGTCGGGAGCGGACGGTGTCCTTCCGCGGCCCGGTGTCGGATCATGGAGCCGAGCGGGTCGTGCGCGTGCCGCTCCTCGGGGTCCGAACTGCGCCGCCAGGTGCTGCCAACTGTGGTTCGTGCATAGCCAACCATGGTTGATCAGTGCAGGTCACCGAGATACTTTTTGTCCAGGCAGGATCTTGCCAATCCGCAAATCAGCCGGGGAGGCTGTGTGAACGACGGGCAGAGCCCCGATCCGGCCGGCACGGTGGCGAAGATCGAGCGCCTCCTGGCCCGGACCGGCCTCGACCGGGCCGACCACCTCGCCCCCGCGTCCCTCGCCGACCGGGCCGGATTGACCCGTGACGAGGTCGAACTCCTCTTGGAGGGTGCCTCGCCGCCCGAACGCACCGCCGGGGAATACGCCGTGGAACGGCTCCGCCGGCTGATCCGCACCCCCCGACCACGCCCCGACGGGACGGTCCGCCCGTACACTCTTCCCGAGATCGCCGCCGCCACCGCCATCAGCCGCAACGGCCTGGCCAAGGCCCTGGAGCGTCCCAGTTGGTCCAACCTCGAACACCTGGAGCCGCTGGCGGAGTTCTTCGACGTGCCACTGGAACGGCTCGTGGACTCGCCCCGGCGGGCCCTGGACCGGGTGTTGCGCGCCGTGCACACGGAACTCCTCGAACGGGTGCTGGGGGAACCGGAGGCGGCGGGCGAGGAGGACCGGGGGCTGCGTCGGCTCAGCGACCGCTTCCAGGTGGTCGGCATGGCCGCGCGCGGGGTGCCCGTGGCGGAGAAGCTGCTCGACGTGATCGGCGATGTCCTGCGGACCGCCGAGGAGGAGCGGGCCCGGGAACGGGCCCCGGAGGGACGGGGGAGGACACCGGGGCCGGCCTGAGGGCCCGCCGAACCGGACAGGGTCGCGCGGCGATCGCGATGGGCGCGGGCGCGGGACCGACAGGGGCGGCCGGCGGCCGCGCGGAGGGAACGGGCAGGGGGATGGGCGTGTCCCAGGACAGACGGATCGCGCGATTGTGCAGGGAGGTCGTCCGGCAGTTGCCGAGTCCGCCGCCCTCCGACCCCCGGGAGCTGATGCACGCCGTCTGCGCCCACTTCGCCCGCTGGCGCGGGGAGGTGGTCCGGCTCATGTTCCGGCCGTTCCCGCCGAACACCGTCTCCGGGGTGTGGATCCGGATCGCGCCGGCCGAGGGCGTCGAGAACCTGATCTGCGTCGAGGAGAACACCAGCCCCGAACACCAACTGGTGATCCTGGGCCACGAGATCTGGCACATGGTCGCCGAGGACGAGACCGGCCGCTGCTCGGGACGGCACCCGGCGCGCGCGGCGCGGGCCGTCGACCGGGACCTCGGACCCGGTCTCGACCCCGACCTCGTCGCCACGATCGACCTGATCGCGGCCGCCGCCGCGGCCCGCACCGACATCGGGGCCGACGACGAGGAGGCGTGGGCCGAACGCTGCGGGCTGGTGCTGGCCACGGCCCTGCGCCGGCGCCTCGCCGAACACGCCCCCGACGCCGACGGGGTCGCCGGCCGGATCCGCACCAGTCTGGGCGGCTGATCCGGTGGACGGACGGTACTACTACCTGCCCGCCCTCGCCTACGGCACGGTGTTCCTGCTGCGCCTGCCCGGCCGGATCCGGCACCGGCACGATCCGCAGGTCCGCGCCGTGAACCGGGTCATCGCCCTCGCGGTCCTGGCCTTCCTGCTCGCCGCGCCCCCCAGCATCTCCGCGATCAACCGGTTCACGGGCGTGCCGAACCTCGCGGCGCCGCTGGTGTACTCCACCCTGTGCGCGTTCGGCGGCGCCTGCCTGGTCCTCGTGGAGTACTGGCGGCACGGCGACGGCCCGCGGACCCGGCGTCGGGTCCGCGCGTGGTGCGGGGTGTACGTGCTCGTCGTGATCGTCCTGAACCTGTTCTTCGCGGTCGGCGACGCGCCCGAGGAACGGCTGCGGGACCTCGACACGCACTACGCCGACACCCCCGGCATCCGGGAGATGATCGTCACCTACCTGCTGGCCTACACCGGGGCCGCCGTCGTCACCACCGGCATGTGCCTGCGCTGGGCGCGCCGGCCCGACGTGCGGGGCTGGATGCGGGCCGGACTGCGGGTGCTGGTGGCCGGGTTCACCCTCGGGGCCCTGTTCGGGCTGGCGAAGTCCGCGGCGGTGGTGGCCCGCTGGTTCGGCCACGACCTGGACGCGCTCAGCACCTGGGTGGCGCCCCCGATCGTCTCCCTGGGCAGTCTCGCCCTGACCTGCGGGCTGTTGCTGCCGATGCTGGGCCCGAAGGTCGAACGCCAGTGGCGGGCCTGGCGCGAGCTGCGGGCCCTGCGCCCGCTGTGGGAGGCGATCCGACCGCACGGGATCGAGCCCGGGGCCCGTGTTCCGCTCCGGTCCGATCTGCCGCTGCGCCTGACCTACCGGCAGGTGGCGGTGGACGACGCGTTCCTGCGGCTCGGGGAGCGTCTGGACGACCGGGTGCGCCGCGCGGCCGAGGACCGGGCCTTCGCCCTCGGGCAGCCGGAGGAGCGGGCCCGCCGGATCGGGCTCGCGGTGATGCTGGCCGTCGCCGGCCGGCAGGGTCCGGGCGACCGGCCCGTGCCCGGGGAGGAGGCCGCCGCCGGGCGGGCCGCGCTCACCGCCGGCACCCGCAACCCGGGCGACCGGGCCCGACTCGCCGCCGCCCTCGCCTCCCCCGCGTACCAGCGGGCCCTGCCCGCGCCCGCGCCCGACGCCGGACCGAGGTCCCACGCCCGTCGCTGACCCGGGGCGGGCCCCGCTCAGGGGCCGCCGTCCTCGGCCAACAGGTGGAGTCGCAGGGCGAGTTGGTTCTCCACGGCCCGTTCCGCCGCGTTCCAGTCCGGGCCGAGCAGTCGCGCCACCCGGTCCAGGCGTTGCACGACGGTGTTGACGTGCACGTGCAGGGTGTCCTTGGCCCGGGTGTGGCTGCCGCCGGCGGCGTAGTAGGCGCGCAGGGTCCGTACGAGTTCGGTGCCGCGTCGGGCGTCGTAGTCCAGGACCGGCCCGAGCACCCGGCGCACGTACCCGGACACGTCCCGCCCCTCCCCCAACAGCAATCCGAGGAAGCCGAGTTCGGGCAGGGTAGCGCCGTCCCCGGCCCGTCCGAGGGCGTGCAGGGCGCGCAGGCAGCGCAGGGCGTCGGCGTGCGCTCCGGGCAGGGCGCGGGCGCCGGGGCGCTCCCCGGGGAGGGGCTCGGCCGCGCCGACCGTGACGGGCGTGCCCAGGGCCCGGGTCAGATCGCGGGCCAGGTCGCGGGGCGCGGGCGCGCCCGCGCCGACCGGTACGACGAGCACGACGTGACCCCGGCGCGGTCCCGACAGGCCGTCGAGGAGGCGGGCGCGGCGGGCCGCCTCCTCGCGCAGGCGCCGTTGCGCGCCGGGCTCGGCGTGCAGGACCAGCACCCGCTGCGGGTCGGCGAGGCGCACGCCCAGGCGCAGGGCCCGGCGGGTGGCGGCGGCGAGCCGTCCGGCCCGGTCCGGGTCCTCGGGCACGAGGTGCTCGGGGGCGAGGAGCTCGTCGAGGAGTTCGTCGAGGAGTTCGCCGCGCACCCGGTCCTCGGCCTCGGCCACGGTGCGACGCAACAGCAGGAGCAGGGCGGTGACCAGACCGGCGCGTTCGAACAGGCGCCGGTCGAAGGAGGGGAGTTCGGGCCGGCCGGTGAGGGTGATGCTGCCGAGGGGTTCGGAGCCGGCGGTGACGGCGCAGATCCAGGTGCCGTCGACGGGGGCGGCGCGGCCGGCGGCCCGCGCGGCGGCCAGGCCCCGGGCGGGCGGGGGCGTGGGGTCGGCGGCCACCCGGGCGAGTTCGGTGCCGTCGGTGTCGTGGACGAGGAGTCCGCCGTCGAGGAGGGCGGCTATCTCGGCGGCCACCTCCGTGAGCTCCGCGCCGCGCAGGACGAGGCCGGTGAGCCGGTCGTGGGCCTCGGCGGCGCGGCGCAGGGCCTCGCTGTGGGCGTGGGCGGTCTCGCCGGCGGTGCGGGTCTCCTCCAGCCGGCGGGCGCTGTCGATGGCGATGGCGGCGTGGTCGGCGAGGGAGGAGAGCAGGGCGACGGCGTCGGGGGCGAACTCGCGGGGCGTGCGGTCGGCGGCGTAGAGCACGCCGATCAGGTCCTCGCCGACCCGCAACGGCACCCCGAGGATCCCGCGCAGCCCCTCCTCGCCGACGCCCGCGTCGATGGCGTCGGTGTGGCGGAAGCGGGTGTCGGCGGGGTAGTCGCGGGTGTGGTGGGGGCGTGCGGTCTGGGCGACGAGCCCGCCGAGGCCCTCGCCCATGCCCAGGCGCAGTTGTTGGAAGCGGGCGGAGACCGAACCGTCGGTGACCCGCATGAAGGTGTCGCCGAGGGCGGGGTCGAGGAGGGTCAGGTAGGCCACGTCGGCGCGCAGCAGGAGGCGTGCGCGGCGCACGATGGCGCGCAGGACGGCGGCCGGGTCGCGCAGCCGGGCGAGGTCGCCGGCGGTGTCGAAGAGGGCGGCGAGTTCGGCCTCGCGCCGGTGGTGCTCGTCGAGGGTGCGGCGCACCCCGAGGGCGGCGGCCAGGGCCCGGTCGACGCGGGGGTCACGGTCTCCGGCGGCGGCCCGTGCCAGCGCCTCCGCCGGCGCCCCCCGGGCCAGCAGGTCCAGGAGGCGGGCGAACACGGCCGCGTCGTCACGGGGATCCTCGGGCACACGGCGGGTGTCGTCGGTCACGGCGCCCATCCTGACAGCGCCCCCGCCCGGGCCCGAGACCGGGTCAGGGCCGGGGCGCGGCCACCGGCCGGACCCCGGGGGCGCCCGTGCCCGCCGTGCCCGGCCCGGTGCCCCGCGCGCTCAGGTCGCGGCCCCGGGTCTCGCGGGCGACGAGCACGGTGAGGGTGGTGACGACGGCCGCCGCGCACAGGTAGCCGGCGACGGGCAGGCCCGAGCCGTGCTCCTTGAGGAGTTCCACGGCGATGATCGGGGCGAGGGCGCCGGCGACGATGGAGGCGACCTGGGAGCCCATGGAGGCGCCGGAGTAGCGCACTTCGGTGTCGAACATCTCGGAGACGAACGCGGCCTGCGGGCCGTACATGGCGCCGTGCAGCAGCAGCCCCGCGGTCACGGCGAGGGTGATGACGGCGGGTGAGCGGGTGTCGAGCAGTGCGAAGAAGGCGAAGGCCCAGGCGGCCATGCCGACGGAGCCGATCAGGGTGACGGGGCGGCGGCCGAGCCGGTCGGAGAGGGCGCCCCAGGCGGGAATGGTCACGAGGTGCACGGCGGAGCCGATGAGGACGGCGTTGAGGGCCACCGTCTTCGGCAGGCCGAGGTGGACGGTCACGTAGACGAGGAGGAAGGAGGTCAGGACGTAGTAGGAGATGTTCTCGCCGAAGCGGACCCCGATCACCGTGAGCACCTCGCGCCGAGACCGGCGCAGCACCTCGACGGCCGGCGCCGCGCCGACCTCCCCGCGTGCCGCGGCCTCCTCGGCCTTGGCGCGGGCGGCGAGGAACACGGGGGACTCGGAGACGGAGACCCGGATCCACAGGCCGATCACGACGAGGACGCCCGAGAGCAGGAACGGGATCCGCCACCCCCAGGCGAGGAACGCCTCCTCGGACTGCACGGCGGCCAGCAGCGCGAGGACCCCGGTGGCCAGCAGGTTCCCGCCGGGCGCCCCGGACTGCGGCCAGGAGGACCAGAACCCGCGGTGCGCGTCGGACCCGTGCTCGGACACGATGAGCACGGCCCCGCCCCATTCGCCTCCGAGCGCGAAGCCCTGGACCAGCCGCAACACGGTGAGCAGGACCGGGGCGCCGACGCCGATGGTGTCGTAGGTGGGCAGCAGCCCCATCGCGAAGGTGGCCCCTCCCATCAGCAACAGGCTCAGGACCAGCAGCCTCTTGCGCCCGAGCCGGTCCCCGTAGTGCCCGAACACCACCCCGCCGAGGGGGCGGGCGAGGAAGCCTATGGCGTAGGTGACGAACGCGATGAGGGTCCCGACGAGGGGGTCCCCGGTGGGGAAGAACAGCGTGTTGAACACGAGCGCGGCGGCCGAACCGTACAGGAAGAAGTCGTACCACTCGATGGTGGTGCCGATCAGACTGGCGCTGACGATGCGGGCGATGGAACTGCGGGGTGCGGGGGCGGGCGCTGCGGCGGCCATGGTCACCACTTCCGGCGGAGTCGGGCGGACGTGTCCTCGTGCCGCCACACCCTAGGAACCCCCGCTCCGCACATGTATGTGCGCGCACACCACACTCCCGCGCCCGCGCATCCCCCCGCCCACCACACCCCTCGCCGTTACGCGGCGGCCGGGCGGAGGAGGGTTTTGATCATGCCGTCCTCCTTGGCCCGGAAGCGGGCGTAGGCGTCGGGGCCGTCCTCCAGCGGGAGGTGGTGGGTGGCGAGGCCGTCGACGTCGAGGGGGTCGTGGTCGTCGAGGAGCGGCAGGATGTCGTCGGTCCAGGCGCGCACATTGGCCTGTCCCATGCGGAGTTGGACCTGTTTGTCGAAGAGGGTGAGCATCGGCAGGGGGTCGGCGGCGCCGCCGTAGACCCCGGAGATCGACAGGGTGCCGCCGCGTCGGACGAGGTCGATGCCGGTGAGGAGGGCGTCGAGGCGGTCCACGCCGGCGTGTTCCATGAGCGGGCGGGCCAGGACGCCGGGGAGTCGGGCGGTGATCCTCTGGGCGGCGCCGGCCGCGTGTGAGCCGTGGGCCTCCATGCCGACGGCGTCGATCACGGCGTCCGTGCCGCGCCCGTCGGTGAGATCGCGGACCGTGTCGCCGAGGTCGGCACCCAGCTCGCGCGGGTCGAGGGTGTGGGCGCCGTGGTCGGCGGCGGCGGAGAGCCGAGCGTCGACCCGGTCGACGCCGACGACGAGGGAGGCCCCTTGGTGCCGGGCCACCCGGCAGGCCATCTGGCCGATCGGGCCGAGGCCGAGGACCGTGACGGTGCCGCCCGGCGGGATGTCGGCGTAGGCGACGGCCTGCCAGGCGGTCGGCAGCACGTCGGAGAGGTAGACGAACCGGTCGTCGGGCGGGCCGGCGGGCACCTTGATCGGGAGGGTGTCGCCGAAGGGGACGCGCACGTACTCGGCCTGCCCCCCGGGTACCTGCCCGTACAGCTTGGTGTAGCCGAACAGGGCCGCGCCCTTGCCGTACTCGGTGACCTGGGTGGTCTCGCACTGCGAGTGCAGTCCCTGGTCGCACATGAAGCAGGCGCCGCAGGAGATGTTGAACGGCACCACCACCCGGTCGCCCCGGTGCAGGGTGCGCACCTGCGGACCGACCTCCGCCACGACGCCCATCGCCTCGTGGCCGAGGATGTCGCCGGGCTCCAGGTAGGCCCCCAGGACCGAGTACAGGTGCAGGTCGGACCCGCAGATGCCGGTGGAGGTGACCTTCACGATCACATCGGTCGGTTCCTCGATCCGCGGATCGGGAACCGTCTCGACCTTGACGTCCTCCCGCCCCTGCCAGGTGAGCGCACGCATGACGGACCTCCTGTGTTCGGTTGGGTGACCGGTCACGGGCGACGCGCGTCGCCGGGCGTCCGGCCGGCGCTCGGCGCCTTGCCCGTTTCGGGCCCCGCACACCTGCCGACCCGATTCTCCGGTCCCGATCCCGGCCCCGGTCCCGGTGGCCGTGCCCGTCCGCCCGGCTCCGCCGTCCACGGAACGAAACACAGCCCCCCCGGGTGTGGTGGCGCGCGCGGGGGCGGGTAGGCGCCGGCCACGGGCCGGTGCCCCACCGGCCCCTCGGACCCCGGAGGTGCCGTTCATGACCACCCAGCCCATCCACCCCCTGTCGGCCCTCGCGCCCCGGTGGTCCCGCCCCGTCTCCCGTCGCGCCGTCGCCGGTGCGCGAGCGCTGTTCGCGCTGCCGGGGGTGTACCGGCCGCAGGCGGACACCCGGATGCTGCTGGACGCCCTGGTCGCGGAGGCCCCCGGTCCCGCCGAGCGGGTGCTGGAGATCGGGACGGGCACCGGGGCCGTCGCGCTGGCGGCGGCCCGTCTGGGCTGCGCGGTCACCGCCGTGGACGTGTCCTGGGCGGCCGTGCTCAGCGCCCGTCTCAATGCCCGCCGGCAGCGCCTGCCCGTGGACGTGCGGCACGGGGACTTCGCCGCGCGGACGGGCGGCCGGCGCTTCGACCTCGTCGTCGCCAACCCGCCCTACGTGCCCTCCCCGCTGCCCGAACCCCCCGGTCACGGCGCCGCCCGGGCCTGGGAGGGGGGCGGTGACGGGCGGGCCGTCGTGGACCGGATCTGCGCCCTCGCCCGCCGGCTCCTCAACCCCGGCGGCCGGCTGCTCATGGTGCACTCCGCGCTCAGCGGTCCCGACGCGACGGTCGAGGCCCTGGGCCGGGAGGGCATGCGGGCGGAGGTCGTCGGAGTGCGGCACGTGCCGTGGGGGCCGGTGCTCCGCTCGCGACGGGACTGGCTGGAGACGCACGGCCTGGCCGAGCCCGGCTCCGCCACCGAACGCCTGGTGGTGATCCGTGGCCGGCGCGCCTGAACCTGGGCCCGCCCGCCGCGAGCGGGCCCGGCGGGTCCGCGTGGACCCCGAGGGGCCCGTCCTGGTGGACGGGCCGGTGGAGGTCGTCCGCGCGGACGGGACCGTCGCCCGCAGCGACCGGTTCGTCGTGGCCCTGTGCACCTGCCGGCGTACGCGCACCCCGCCGTGGTGCGACACCAGCCACCGCCCGCGCCGCCGACCGGACGGGCCCGCACCCGAAACCGGTGCCGCCCCGGGGCCCGGTCCCGCGCCCGAGACCCCCGCCGTGGCCGCCGTCGCCGATCCGCCGGAGGAACACCCGTGACCCCACCGCCCCGCCTGCCCGCCCCCGACCGGGGGCCGCTGACCGACGCCGTCCGAGGCGCCCTGCCCTCCCACGACCCCCGACGCCGGGCCCGGCTGCTCGACACGGTGGTCCGGTCCGCGCCCGCCGCCGACCCCTGGGGCGAGGACCTCCAGACCGCCCTCTACACCCTGTACGAACTGCACTACCGCGGCTTCGACGGGGTGCCCGACGAACGGGAGTGGGATCCGGAGGTGCTGCGGGCCCGCGCCGCGCTGGAGGCCCCGTTCCTCCGGGCCCTGCGCGACGGCACCGCCGGCGCGCCCCGGACGGCGGAGGCGGCCTTCGCCCCGCTGCTGGAGGAGCCCGTGGACCTGTCCGGCAGCGCCGGCCGCCGGCTGGAGGTCGACGGGGAACTGTGGCAACTGCGCGAGTACGCCGCCCTGCGCTCCCTCTACCACCTGAAGGAGGCCGACCCCCACGCCTGGGTCATCCCGCGACTGACCGGACGGGCCAAGGCCGCCATGGTCGCCGTCGAGTACGACGAGTTCGGCGCGGGCCGGGCCGAACGGATCCACGCCCGGCTCTTCGCCGACCTCATGGTCGACCTCGGCCTCGACCCCGCCTACGGCCACTACCTCGACCGGGCCCCCGCCCCCGCTCTCGCGACCGTCAACCTCATGTCGCTGTTCGGCCTGCACCGCGCGCTGCGCGGGGCGCTGGTCGGGCACTTCGCCTGCGTCGAGATCACCAGTTCCCCCGGCTCGCGCCGCCTGGCCCACGCCATGCGGCGCTGCGGGGCCGGCCCGGCGGCCGAGCACTTCTACGCGGAGCACGTGGAGGCCGACGCCGTCCACGAACAGATCGTCCGGCACGAGGTCGTGGCCGGCCTGATCGCCGACGAACCCGACACGGAACCCGACGTGGCCTTCGGCTGCGCGGCGACCCTGCTGACCGAGGACCGGCTCGCCGCCCACCTGAACCGGCACTGGAGCGCCGGCCGCTCCGCCCTCCGCCCGAACGCGTAGGGCGGGGGATCGGGGGCAGGCGAACGAACGTCGGGCGGTACGGCCCAGCGTGGTCGTCCCGTCGCAGAGCACACGGAACCGAAGGAGTTGTTGATCGCATGACGGAGAACGTGTGGGGCTACCGTGAGACCTCGGGCCGAGCGGCCGGTGTGGATCTGACGGGCTACAAGGTCGAGGCGACGGACGGTTCCATCGGCAAGGTCGACAAGCACTCGGACGAGGTGGGTTCCGCGTACATCGTGGTCGACACCGGCCCCTGGATCTTCGGCAAGGAGGTCCTGCTGCCCGCGGGCACGGTGTCCCGGATCGACACCCGGGACGAGAAGATCTTCGTGGAACGCACCAAGGAGCAGATCAAGAACGCCCCCGAGTTCGACAAGGACAAGCACCTCGGGAACCCGGACTACCACCAGCGGCTCGGCGGCTACTACGGCTCCCCCGACCAGCGGTAGCACCCGGCACCACCGGCAGGGGCGGGGACGACGGCGAAACGGCTGTCGTCCCCGCCCCTCCGCCGTGCCCACCGGTCCCGGGTTCCGGTTTGACGAAACCTGAATCACACGTCCTAGAATTTCGGACATGGACGCGGTCGGGCCCAGGACCAGCTGGACGTTCGTCACCCACCACGCCCGGATCCTCGCCATGATCCTGCGGGACCCCGAGATCCGAGTGCGCGACATGGCGGCGGCCTGCCAGGTCAGCGAACGCGCCGCGCAGGCCATCGTCACCGACCTGGAGACGGCCGGCTACCTCAGTCGCGCCCGCCACGGGCGCCGCAACCACTACGAGATCACCCCCGGCACCCTGTTCCGCCACCCGGCCGAGGGCCGGCACGAGGTCGCCGAACTCCTCGAACTCCTCGCCGACCTCGACCCGACCGGGCAGGCGCCCGCTCACGCCGCCCCCTCGAACACGACCGGTGACACGAGCCGCACCCGGCCTTGACGGGAGCAGAGCCATGACCAGCGATTTCGTCCCCGGCACCCCACCACCGCCGCCACCGCCGCCGCACGAACACACCGAGGACCTCCTGACCCCGTCGGCCCTGACCGTCACCGTCACCGTCGAGCCCGGCGCGCGGCACGCGCTGGCCACGGTGCGCGGGGAGATCGACATGGACGACGCCCCCGAGCTGCTGGCGGACCTCACCGCGGCCCTGGAGGCCGGCCCCACCGGCCTGGAGGTGGACCTCGCCGACGTCGGCTTCTGCGACAGCTCCGGCCTCAACGCCCTCCTCGTCCTGCACCGCAAGGCCGCCGAGACCGGCAAGACCCTCGCCCTGACCGCCCTCCCCCACCCCATCGAGCACCTCTTGGACCTCACCGGCACCAGATCGCTCTTCACCATCCGCCCCCGCCCGACCCCCTGACCGCCCGCGGCCGGGCTTCGCGCATGACGGATACGCAAGTGTGGACTTGCCTATAGTGAGGTGGTGGCCGACGACGAACTCTTCAAGGCGCTCGGTGACCCCACCCGCCGCGTCATCCTCGACGAACTCGCCCTGCGATCCGGACAGACCCTGTTCGAGATCTGCTCCCGGTTGAGCATGAGGCACGCGCTCGGCATCTCCCGCCAAGGGGTCTCCCAGCACCTGGCCGTCCTGGAGACGGCCGGGCTCGTCCGGACCCGTCGCGAGGGCCGCCACAAGTTCCACGACCTCGACACCACACCCCTGCGCCGGATAGCGGAGCGATGGCCTCCGACCGGACCCGTCCCCCCCCCCCCCCCCCCCCCCCCCCCGCACGCCCACCCGCAGCCACCGAGGAGACCCCGTGAAGATCCGACTGACGAGCGTTTTCGTCGACGACCAGGCCCAGGCCCTGCGCTTCTACACCGAAGTCCTCGGCTTCGCGAAGAAGCACGACGTACCGCTCGGCGGCACCGATCGGTGGCTGACGGTCACCTCGCCCGAGGACCCGCAGGGCGTCGAGCTCCTCTTGGAGCCCGCCGGACACCCGGCCGTCGGGCCCTACCGTGACGCGCTGGTCAAGGACGGCATCCCCCTCGCCCAGTTCGAGGTCGAGGACGTCCACGCCACCCATGAGCGCCTGAGCGCCGCCGGCGTGCGCTTCACCCAGAAGCCCATGGAGGCCGGCGGCGTCACCACCGCCGTCTTCGACGACACCTGCGGGAACCTCATCCAGATCGCCGACCAGTCCGGCTGAACGACCCGCGGTTCCCGGGCGCCCCGGCCCCGGATCACGCGGGTCCGCGGGGGCGGTCTCGGGGCGGTTCGGCCGTCGGGGTGGTGGGCCAGAGGGGGATGCGGCTGTCGGGGAGTCGGCCGCCCCGGCGCCACAGCGGCAGGGTGAACGCCGCGACGGGGACGAGGGAGCCCAGCCACACGAGCACGGTCCACGGGACGGACGGATCGTGGCGCATGGCCGGCACCCCGAACAGGAACGAGGTCACGCCGGCGGCGATGGCGCAGCGCAGGAGGTAGCGGGGCCGGCGGTCGGTCGGGACTCCGTCGCGGCCGGAGGTCCGCAGGAGGAGCGCGCAGCCGGCGGCGGTCAGGGCTCCGACGGTGCCGGCCGCGAGGCCGGCGAGGACGTGGTCGGCCGGGTCGTTGGCGGGGGCGGACCACGTCTTCTGGCGCCGGCCGGCCTCGTCGGTGATCGCCCACACCCTCCGGTCGCGCACCTCGGCGGTGACCCGGTCGCCGGGGCGTGCGTGGCCGGTGACGGAGAGGTCGGAGAGGAAGCCCAGGCGTACCGGCCCCTCGCGCAGGGCCACGGTGTGCCGCTGCCCGTCGTCCCGGGTCAGCACGGCCTTCTCGGGTCGTTTCGCGGAGTCGGAGCCCGGGAGGATCTCGGTGAGGACCGCGGGCAGGTGTGAGACGCAGTCGGTGCCGGTCGGGGTGTCGGGACCGCAGATCGGGGTCGCCCGCCGGTCGCGGTCGCGGGCGATCTCGCCCGGGACGTGGAGGGCGAGGAAGAGCACGGAGCCCAGCGTGACCAGTCCGCCCAGGACGAGGACGCTCCAGGCCGCCCCGCGCGACCGGAACGGGCTGAGCAGGGCGTAGGTGCCGACGTACACGCGGATCCGTTCCTGGGGGGAGGGGGGCGGTGGGTGGCCGCGGACGCGACCCCGACCGGGAGCGTAGACGGACCGCACACCCTCACGGTCGGGCATTTCGTCCCGATTCGGGTCCTTTCTTGGTCGGTGCGCGGTGGGTGGCGGCGCTGCCGGGACATGCCCGTGTTCCTTGGTGACCGACTCGAATGGAGGACACCGTGTGGCGGGTGTCACGAATTGGGTCTTGAGTGACGACAGTGACAAATGTTGTTCGTGTGCCGGAAACCGACAACCGAACAACATCGGGGAGGTCTCCGATCGCGGCCCCACGCGCCGCGGCTCTCACCTCGGACGGACCCGACGCTCACCCCGCCACCCGCTCCGACGGCGGCCCCTTCGCGGACCGTCCGTCCCGCGTCCACCACCCGACCCGAAAGGCGTTTCCATGCCCTGGGACTTCAGACCCCGAGCCATCGTGTTCGACAACGACGGCGTGCTCCTGAACACCGAGAGGTACTGCGCGGAATCCAAGCGGATCGTCCTGGAACGCCACGGAGTGGCCGTCGACGACGCGCTGATGGCCCGGCTCAAGGGCCGGCACTACTCGCTCGCCGGCGAGATCCTGGCCGAGGCACTCGGGCGTCCCGGAGAGGACGCGGCGTGCTCGGCCGAGGCCCGTGCCGAGCAGATCCGTCTCTACCACTCCGCCGGGATCGCCCCCCTGACCGGCTCCCTCGGCCTGGTGGCGGCGTGCGCGGCGCGACTTCCCGTCGCCGTCGCCTCGTCCTCTCCCCTGCCCGCCGTCCGACACGTCCTGGAACAACACGGATTCCTCGACCACATCCGGCCCGCGCACGTCGTCTGCTGCGACTCGCCCGGCGGACCGCACCCGCCGAAACCCGATCCGGACCTCTACCTGGAGGCGTGCCGCACGCTGGACGTCGACCCCGAACACGCCGCGGCCGTCGAGGACTCCGCCTCCGGGCTGCTCGCGGCCCGCGCCGCCGGCATGTACGTGATCGGCGTGGGACCCGCTCCCACACCGGAACTCACCGCCCTGGCCGACGAATGGGTCCTCGACCTCGCCGACCCCGGCCTCCGCGGCTGGATCGAGAAGGCGACCCCGTGAACATGCGAGGCCCTCTCCCGGTCGCCCGGAACGGCACCGAACCGCTCGTGCACCGCCACCGGCGGCACCGCGCGCGTCCTGCGGGACATCGGGCTGAACGAGGAGGCGATCGCCCGCCCCCGATGAGCCCTGCCGGGGAACCGCGGCACGCGGGCAGAAACGACACGCCTGCGCGGTTCCCCACCCCTTCGGTGAACATGTGGGTCGGGAGCCGAGGACCTCCGGAACGGCGGCTCCGTGCGCACGGCCGGGTCCCGCGCACGCGGGCCCGCGGCCTTCCGCCCGAAGGGGAGACAGCACGCCATGCGGTTACCGAACGCCTCGCTTCGTGGCGTGATCCGTGAAATGGGCTGGACCTACGCGGCGTTGGCCACGCGGGTCAACGAACGCACCCGTCAGCTCGGACACCACACCCGTTTCGACCGCAGCTCGGTCGCCCACTGGCTCCGCGGCGCCCACCCCCACGATCCCGTGCCCGAGATCCTGTGCGAACTGGCCTCGCACGCGCTCGGCCGCGTCCTCACCCCGCTCGACCTCGGCCTCACCCCCACCCGCCGCCCGTCCGCCGAGACGCCCGACCCACCCGACGTCAGGCGGGCGATCCAGGACATCCTCAACCGGAGAAGCCGCCCCGCGGCGGCGCACGCGCTCCCCAGCACCGGTCCGACCGGGCCGACCGCCGGCCCGACCTCGCCCGGACCCGTCCGGGCCCGGGCCGAGGGCTTCTTCATCGCCCATCTGGAGGTCTTCGGCGGCGCCGGCACCCTCCCCCTGCTCAGCGCCTACCTCGACGGACTGCTCACCCCGGCCGGCCCCGCCGACCCCCGCGAGCTCACGCACCTGGCCCGGGCCCTGACCGTGCTCGCGCGCGGCCAGCTCGACCAGTGCGCCTTCGCCGCCTGCGAACAGACCCTGAACTGCGCCGAACAGCTCGCGGGTCAGGCGCACGACCACACCGCCCGGGCCACCGCACTCCACCACCTCAGCCAACTCGCCGTCACCCGCGCCCGACTCGCCGACGCCTGGGCCCACGCCCGGAACGCCGAGGAGGCCGCGGCCGGCGCACCCCCCGCGATCCGTGCCCACGTGGCCGCGCAGACCGCCATCGTGCTCGCCGGCCGCCGCGACCCGCGCGCCCTGGCCGAACTCGACCGGGCGGTCGAACACCTCGCCGCCGACGACACCACCGCCCCGTCCGCCCCACCCGACCCCTACAGCCCCAGCGGCCCCCACATCCTGCACTTCCAACGCGCCACCGCCCTGCGCCTCCTGGGCCACACCGAGGCGGCCCACCGGGCGCTGGACGAGTCCGCCCGCCTGTGCCCGGCCGAGCAGGTCCGCACGACGCTCTTCACCCACATCGAACGCGCCCACGTGCACCGCGGCGAAGGCGACCACCCCGCCGCGAGCACCGCACTGCACACGGCCGCGACCCTCAACGACACGGTGCGATCCCCGCGCGCGGCGCGGGACATCGGCCGCCTGACCGCCGCGATCCGCGACGAGGGACGCGCCACGTCGCAGGCACCCGGGGAGTAACGCCCGCCCCGCGCACCTCGGATGGCGTACACCTGTGGCGGGTGTTGCGCATTGCGTCTTGAGTGATGGCAGTGGCGAATGTTGTTCGAGCGTCGGGTGTGAACGGACGCACAACACCACGTGCCGTCCACCGCCGAGCGGCCACCGCGCGCACGCGGACGCGAAGCCCGGGCCACGCCGCCGAACCACCGCCCCACCACGACCGTCCCCGATCCGTTTGGAGTTCCCCTCCCATGGACGACGAACCCGCCACCGTCTTTCACCTGTTCCCCGGCCAGGGGGACCCCGGCCTGGACTCCGTGCACCTCGCGGCGACCCGCTCCACCGTGCTCCGGGACGCTCTGGAGGAGACCTTCGAGGAGGTGCTGCACGTGGCCCGGGCCGAGGGACTGGACCACGGCGGGAGCGACCCCCACCGGTGGCGAACGGCGGACTTCGAACAGCTGGCCTCGGGCCCCGCCGGACTCCCCCAACTCCTCATGTACGCGACCGCCGTGGCCGTCCACCGTGCCCTGATCCGTACCGCGGGGCCGCCCGCGGGCCTGATCGCCGTGAGCTTCGGCGAGATCGCCGCGCTGACGGCGGCCCGGGCCCTGACCGTCGCCGACGGCACCCGCGTCGTGTGTCGGGCCACGGGAGCCTTCCGCGACTCCCCGGCCGGGGTGAACACCGTCCTGTGCGCCTCGTGGAGCGAGGTCACCGCCCTGCTGGCCCGGACCGGCAGACCCGATGTGGTCATAGCCTGCGAGAACAGCCCGCGCGAAACCGTCGTCTGCGGCTCCGCACCCGATGTCACGGAGGTCGAGAGGGCGGCGACGAGCGCGGGACTGCGCTGGACCCGCCTCCCCCTGCCCTTCCTCTCCCATCACCCCGCCCTGGCCCCCCACGCGGACGCGTTCGCGCGCGCGATCGCCGAAACGCCCTTCCGCCCCTGCCGGATACCGGTCCACTCCGCGGTGGCCCGGCGTGTCTACACCTCGGACGAGGACCTCGCGGCGGCGCTCGCCCGCTGTCTGGTGCACCCGGTCAGATTGCCCGACACCCTGCGCAGCGCGGTCGGCGCCGGACCCGCGGTGATCTTCGACACCGGAGGTCGCGGAGGCGCGGCCCGCGCCGCCCACCGTTGTCTCACCGACCTGCCCGCACGGGCCGTCACACCGGTCCGCGACCCGGAACACCCCTGGGAGCCCCGAACGGACCGCTCCGCATGAGCCGGCCCCCGACCGACCGACCCTCGGACGAACCGGTCACGAGGGAGCTGAGGGAGTTCGTCGAGAGTCCCCGACCGACGGACCCGGCCGGCCGCGTACGGCGGGCCATGGCCGCGGCCTACCGGCCGGACCCCCGGGACGCCGCGGTCGACGACCCCGACACCCTCCTCTACCGGCGGCTGCGCCGGCTGGTCCGGGCCCTTCCCGACGGTCGCACGGTCTTGGCGGACACCCCGCTGCTGACCGCGTTGGTGGAGGTCACGGCGGTACGCGACCCGTCCCTGTGCATCGCCGTCCTCGCCCACTACGGCATGGCCCTGCAGTCCCTGCTGACCCTGGCCGAACCCGACGCGCTCGCCGAACACCGCGCGGCCCTGCGCGACGGCACGGCGCACGGCGCCTTGCTCCTGACCGAGATCGGGCAGGCCGGCAGCCACCTCGCCCTGCGCACCACGGCCACCCACGATCCGACCGGCGGGGGCTTCGTCCTCCACACCCCCGACGACGGGGCCGCGAAATTCGCCAACGTCACGGCATCGGGTCATCGGACGATCGGCGTCGTCCACGCCAGGACCATCGTCGGCGGCCGCGACCGCGGTGTGTTCCCGTTCCTCGTGGACCTGGTGGACGAGTCCGGAGTCCGTCCCGGCGTCCGCATGTCCGATCCGGCGGAGCTCTCCGACATCGAACTCGGCTTCTCCCTGGTCCGGTTCGACCACCTGAGCCTGCCCGCGGCGCACTGGCTGAACGACGGTGCGCGCATCGACGCCGCCGGCGATTTCCACGATCCGCTGCCGACCCCCCACGCCCGCCTGCGGCGGAGCCTCTTCGCTCCCCGGATCCTGTGGACGGCCCTCCCCGCGGCGATGGCCGCGATGGCCCGGGCCGCCGTCCACGCCACGACCGTCCACTCCCGACACCGCCCGTCCAACGGCCCCCACTCCCCCGGTGAACCGGTCCTCCACCAGCGGTCGCAGGCCGAGTCGATCACCTCGGCCTGGGCGGACGCCTTCGCCCTCACCTGCGTCGCCCGAACCGGCGCGGCCCTCCGAGAAGTCGACGCGACCACGGACCCGGGCCTCCCGGCCGCCGCTCCGGGATTCACCGCGTGGGGAAGCGCGGGGCAGACCTCCGCCGCCCTCAAGGCCGGATCGGTCGCCCTCGTCGACCGCCTCCTCACCGAATGCCGGGCCCGCTGCGGATTCGCCGGAGCCCTCACCGTCAACCGACTCTCCGCCTACCACGGAATGGCCCGGGGCTTCACCCAGTCCGGCGGTGACAACCAGCTCATCCTCCACGAACTGGGCCACACCCTGCACCACGCGGCCCCCACCTCGGGCGACCCCGACCCGACCGACCGACCGGCGGTCCTCGCTCCCGACCACGTCGACTGGTGGCCCGACCTCGCCCGGCGGTGGACCGCGTCCGTCCTCGCCATGCCGGCGCTCCCGCCCGGACAGGAACACGAACGGTTCCCGGACCTGGGGACGGCCCACACCGCGCGCCTGATGGCCGACAGCGTCCGCGCCGAACTGCGTTTCGCGGGCAGCACCTCCACCCTGGACGTCCTGGCGGCCCTCGCCGCCCTCCACGGGATCAACGAGGCCCTCCGACACGGCACGGCCCTGGTCGCCCACGGGCTTCTCGACCGGGCTCGGCTCCAGGCCATGGCCTCCGCGCGCCGACGCCTGTGCGACCGGCTCCTGCCGACCCTGCCCCTCCTCGAACGGGCCTGGTGCCCGACGCACACGGCCCCGGGGCCACCGCTCGGGCGGGTCGACTATCCGGCCGCGCTCTGGACGAGCCTCGCGCCACGACACCTCGTCCGCCGGGCGTCACCGGGTGTGGGCACGCGGGAGACGGGCGCCGCGCCGGGCTCCGGTCGGTGACCGAAACCAGGTGGCGTCTCGGCGGCCCGGGATCCGCTCGGGGCCGGCCGTGTGCCCGCGAGGATCCGGGGCCGGGCTCCGCCCGGTCGGTGCACGAAGGCCGGTCCCCGCGCCCGTACCTTGTGGTTTCCGGCCTCGGGCGCCTCCTCCGTCGATACCGGGGCGCCCGGGTGGCGTGGTGTTCGACCTGGTGAGGCGGGGAGGTCACGGAGAGGGCAAGGGTGATTTCCGGCCTAGTGTGCCGGTGCCGGCGAGGTGGCTGGTTTCGCCCCTGCCAACAGCCGATATCGTCACCTAGCGTGACACATGTCCTACTCAACCGTGATTTTCGGGGAAGGTGCTGTGATGCGCGAGAACGCCGCTGTGCGGTCGGTGCCCGGGCAGGTGCACACGGTCGTGTCGGCGGTCCCCGGAAGACGGTCCGGCGCCGCGTTCGGGGCCGCGCGGAGACCCTCGACGCACCGGGGCTGATCGGGCACCGCGCCCCCGTGTGAGCCCCGCCGACGAGCCCGCCGACGAGCCCGTCGGGGTACGCGCGGTGGCGCGGCGCGCCCCGGCCGGCGGTCCCGCCCGGGGTGTCCCATGCCTCGGGTTCGGGCGCCGCCTCGTGACCGCACCGGGCGGGACCGACATGCCGTCCGGGCGCTGAGCGACACCACCGACCGTCCGACCGCACTCGGAAAAGAGCACCACGATGCCCGCATCCCTGGCACCCCGTCCGACGCCGCCCCCGCGATCGCCGGATCCGCACCCGCTCGTGCTGCACGTCCTGGGTCGGATGTCGGTGTGCGGGGGCGGGCCGGAGGTGGCGGTGGGACCGCCGATCAGAAGGCTGTTGCTCGCCCTGCTGGTCGCCGCGTCCCATCAGGTGGTTCCCGCCGATGTCCTCATCGAGGAGCTGTGGGGGGACAAACCGCCGAAGAATCCCCTCGCCGCCTTGCAGAGCCACGTCTCCCACCTGCGCGCCGCACTGCCCCGGCGGCCGGCCGGCGGCGGCCCGGACCACGCCCTGCGCCACCGGGCGCCCGGGTACGTGCTGCTGTTCCCGCCGTCCCAGGTCGACGTGCACCGGTTCGAACGTCGGGTTCACGCGGGGCAGTCCGCGCTGCGGGAGGGCGACGCGCGCACCGCCCGTGCGTGCCTCGCCGAGGCGCTGGCCCTGTGGCAGGGGTCCCCGTACCTGGAGTTCGACTCCTGCGCCCGGCTCGCCCAGGAGTCCGTCCGCTTGGAACAGCTCCGGCTCACCGCGCTGGAGAACTGGGCCGACGCCTGCCTGGAGTTGGGGGAGGCCGAGCAGGTGGTCGTCGAGTTGGACGGCGAGGTGCGCCGGCATCCGATGCGCGAACGGCTGGCGGGACGGCTGATGACCGCGTTGTTCCGGATGGGTCGGCAGGCCGATTCGCTCGCGGTGTACTCCCGGACCCGCGCGTACCTGAGCGAGGAGCTGGGGGTGGGGACCGGCGCCGAGCTCCGGCGCGTCCACTTGGCGATCCTGCGCCAGGAGATCGGCCCCGGACCGACCCGGACACCGCTGGGGAAGGGGCCGCGCGGCGTCCCGCCGGACGGCGGTGGGGACGGTGACGGGGGCGATGACGGGGACGGTCCTGATCGGGCCGCTGGTGGCGCCGAGTTCGGCGTTCCGGGGCCGCCGGCCCCACTCGTCGGCGTGCGGCCCGAGCTGCGGCGGCTGGTGAACGAGGCCCGGGGTGTACTCGACGGTCGGGAACACGTGACGTGCGTGGTCGGGCCCGTCGGGGTCGGCAAGACGCACCTGCTGACGGAGTTCGCCGCGCTGATGGCGGTGGAGCACCGGAACGTGGAGATCGTGACCGTGCAGGCGATCCCCGGCGAGGACGTCCCCCCTTACTGGCTGTGGACCCAGGTGCTCCGGCGTCTGTCGACCACCCGCTCCGACGCGCTCCGGGACGCGGCCGCGCCGCCGTTCGACGCCGTGCTGGGCGCGTTGGCGACCGGGATCGGGCCGGGATGCCCGGAGGACCGGGGACCGACCCCGTTCCTCGTGCACGACGGCGTGTGCGAGCTGTTGCGGACCCTGGCCGCGCGAAAGCCGATGGTGATCTGCGTGGACGACCTGCACTGGGCGGACCCGGCCTCGCTGGAGCTGCTCGACATGCTCGCCCGACGCCGGTACGGCGGGCGGATCGGGCTCGTGGTCAGCGCCTGGGACTGGAAGGTCCTCGGCGACGAGGGGCTGCGCCGGGTACTGCCCGAGATCCTCAGCGGCCCCAGGACGGGCGTGCTCAGGCTGAGCGAGCCGGATCGCGCGGTCGTCGATCCGGTGCCGGAGCGGACCGGGACCGCCCCGGGGGTGCCAGGGCCGCGTCGGTCCTCGCACCGGTGCTACTTCGCGGAGCGGGCCCTGCTGTGGGGGGCCTGCTCGGCCGAGTCGGATCGGGGTCCGGCGGGCGCCCACTGTTTACGTTCCCGTGCGGGACTGTCCGAGAGCCTGCGCCCGCTGCTGGCCCGGATGCCGGAACGGCAGCGGGCGCTCGTCCGGCTGTGCGCGTTGCTCGGCACGCAGATGGACCTCGGTCTGCTGCGCCGGCTGGCGGCGGACGAGCCGGTGGACACGGTGCTGGACCGGCTGCTGCGGGAAGGTCTGCTGCGAGGGGACCAGCACGACCCGGGCCGGGTGCACTTCGTGTGCGAGACGGTCCGGGAGGTGCTGGTGGCCGGCCTCACCGGTGAGGAACGCCGGCGGATGCGGGAGCGGATCGCCGCCGAGCTCTCGGACGGTGATCAGGCGGCGACGGACGAACGGGGCCCGGGGGCGGTGAGCTGTTTGACCATCCCGAGGAGGGACCGGCCGCCCACCTCCTCGCACTCCAAGGGCGAGTCCAGGCCCAGCAGATGACGGATGCTGTCGGCCCACCTCACCGGCCGGACCAGTTGTTCCCCGAGGGCCCGCACGAGATCCGCTCCGGTGTGGGGCCTCCCGGTGGTGTTGGCGATGACCGGGGTGTGGGGTTCGTGGAAGGCGAACCCTCGCAGGTACTCCTCGAATTCCCCGCGTGCCCCTTCCATGTACCGCGAGTGGAAGGCCCCGCCGACCCGGAGGGAGACGAAGCGCACGCCCCTGCGGGAGAGTGCTTGGTGGGCGAGGCGCAGCGCCCCGTCCGGGCCGGCGATCACGGTCTGGACGTCGGTGTTGAAGGCCGCCGGGTCGACGCCCTCGATCCAGTCCTCCTCCAGGATGTCCAGGAGTTGGTGTTCGGACAGGCCCATGACGGCGGTCATGCCTCCGGCGGGGGCCCGTGCCATGAGTTCGCCGCGCTTCTTGACCAGGCGCAGGCCGGTGCGGAAGTCGAAGACCCCGGCGGCCAGCAGGGCGTTGTACTCCCCCAGGCTGTGCCCGAGGCAGTAGTCGGGGCGGCGTTCCTCGCGGCGTTCCCGTTCGAAGGTGTGCAGGGCGTTGACGACGAAGAGCGCGGGCTGGGTGCACTCGGTACGGGCCAGCATGTCGTCCGGGTTGTCGCGGCACACGGCGGCGAGGTCGTAGCCCAGGAGTTCGCGGGCGAACTCGGTGAGCGCGGGGTACAGATCGAAGAGGTCTGCGCCCATCCCCCGGAACTGGGTCCCTTGTCCGGGGTAGAGGAGGGCGAACGGCATGGTGTCTCCCTGGGCGGGGTGTGGGGGCGTCGGGTCGGTCAGCCGGTGGCGGGGACGGATCGGGGTTCGTCGAGGAGCCCCAGTCGGCGCAGGTCGGTGACGTATTTGCGCACGAGGTCGGCCGACAGGTGGGGGATGTCGTGGTCGGGGCCCACCCGGGCGGCTCGGACGGCGGCGCGGAACCGCTCGGCGGGGACGCCCGACCCGGCGATGGCCGGCAGGGGGTGGGCGAGGGCGGGCAGCAGGGGCAGCGGGGAGTGTCGGCGGCGTGCCTCCGGCAGGGCGCGGAGCGCGGCCGTGAAGCGGGTGAGCCAGGTGGCGTGGTCCTCGACGCGTCGGATCGGGTGGCCCGCGTCGACGAGCCAGTCCACGAAGGTGTCCAGCGAGATCCCGTCGTCGTGCGGGTTCACCACGTGGAAGGTGTGGTGGCCCTCGGTGATGCCGGCGCCCAGGGTGGTGATCGCCTCGGCGGTGAAGTCGACGGGCAGGCCCTCGTGATGGGGCCGGGGGCCGGGGCGGTGGAAGGAACGCGGGGCGATGCCCGTGGTGAGGATTCCGAGGAGGAGTCGGGTGAGGAGGTCGGAGGTGTTGAGCTGGCCGCGATAGCGGCGGTGCGCGAGGACGAGGTCGGACCGGAAGACGGCCACCGGCAGGTCGAAGGAGTCGTGTGCCTCGCGGAGCAGGACCTCGCCGGCCCATTTGCCGGTCGCGTATCCGCCGGCGTGGCCCGCGTCGAGGGGCCGCGCCGGGATGGTGTCCCGGATGTCGGCGTCCTCGTCGAGGACGCCGGGCCCGGCGCCGGATCCGACGGCGACGGTGGAGACGTAGGTGACCGGTTTCCTCCGGGTGGTGAGCGCCAACCGGATCATTTCGGCGGTGCCGGCGACGTTCGGCCCGAACAGCTGGTCGTAGGGGAGCACGTGGTTCACGAGCGCGGCCGCGTGGACGATCGTGTCGACGGTGCCGGCCAGCCGGTCCCAGGTGTCCTCGGTCAGGCCCAGTCGTGGTGCGTCGATGTCCCCGGCGAGGACCTCCAGCGTTCCCTCGGCCGCCGCGCGGTAGCGGTGCGGGAGTTCGTCGTCGCCGCTGTCGAAGGCGGCGTCCAGCCGTTTCCGCGCGGTGTCGGCGTCCGCCGCGCGGACGAGGCAGATGAGCCTGCCGCCGTCGGCGGCGAGGCGCTCCAGCCATTGCAGGCACAGGAATCGGCCGAGGTAGCCGGTGGCCCCGGTGAGCAGCACGGTCCGCGCGGGGGTGTGGGCCCGGGGCGTGGTCGGGGCGGCGGCGAGTGTCCTCGGGTCGAGGAACGCGTCGAGCGCGAGGTCGCCGGCGCGGATCTCGCCCGTGGGCTCTCCGTGGACGGAGGCGAACGTGGCGCGCCGTCGCCCGGTGTCGCGCGCGGACTCGATGTGCCGTGCCACCGCGGCCAGGTCGCCGTCCGGGGCGATGATCACCGGGACCGGGACGGCGACGTGGAAGATCTCCTCCAGCAGCCGGGAGAAGGAGAGGGCGGACAGGGAGTCCCCGCCGAGGTCGGTGAAGCGCGTACCGGCGTCCACCGCGCTGTCCGGGCCGCCCAGCAGGGCCTGGGCGGCCCGGCCGACGGTCTCCGCCACCGGCCGGTCCGGGCCGGCCGACCGCAGGTCGAGCAGCCGCCGGTCCCGTCGCTCGGCGAGTTCCTCGTAGAGCCTCTCCAGGGCGTCGCCGTAGCGTTCCCGGAGTCTGGGGCGCAGGGGTTTGTGGCTGTCGGTGAGCAGGCCGTTCTCGGGGCTGAAGGGTTCGGTCTCGATCAGGAAGTCGCGGGGGATCTCGTACGGGGCGAGTCCGGCCTCGCGGGCGGTGCGCCGCAGCGCTCCCCGGATCAGCGGGTCGAGGGCCTCCGGGTCACCTCCGCAGCGGGCCACCGCGTCCTCGGCGGGCACCAGCACGGCCAGGAGGTGGGCGCGCTCGCTGTTGGCGTACACGTATGCCTGCCGGATGAGGGGGTCGCCCTGGAGGACGCACTCCAGGCTCGACACGGCCACGAACTCCCCCTGGGAGAGTTTCACGGTGTCCTTCACGCGGTCCACGTGGCGCAGGCGGTCGGGGCCGATCTCGGCGAACACGTCCCCGGTCCGGTAGTAGCCGTCCGCGTCGAAGACGGAGGCGGTGAGTTCGGGGCGCTTGTGGTAGCCGGGGAAGAGGGTGTCCGATTTCAGCAGGAGTTCACCGCGGGGGAACGGCAGGTCGGTGCCGTGGTAGCCCAGTTCGGGGACGTCCACGAGCTTGTAGTCGCGCACGGGCGGGCGCTGCACGACCTCGTCCAGGAGCACGCCGCCGGCCTCGGTGGAGCCGTAGCCGGTGTGCAGGGGGAAGCCGAGGCAGGACTCCATGAAGGCCGCCAGTTCGGCGGAGAGCGGCGCGGAGCCCACGAACGCCTTCGTGACGCGCCCGCCCAGCAGGCTCTCCCGCAGTTCCTCGCGGATCGCGTCCGTCGCGTCGCCGGGGTGGGCGGCCCGGCGGGCCAGTTCGCCGCGATACCACTGGAAGAGCATGTCGCAGACGCGGGGGACCATCGTCAGCTCCGTGGGGCGGACCAGCGCGATGTCCTCCAGCAGGGTCGACAGGTCGGCGCGGGCGGTGCAGTGGCCGACCCCGCCCCGGACCAGGGATCCCATCAGGGCGTAGCGGCCCGCCAGGTGGCTCTGCGGGAGGTAGAGGACGCTGACGGGGCTCTCGTCCGCCCCGCCGTAGCTGAATCCGTACCACGCGGTGCCGACCATCCGGTGGGTGTGCACCGCGCCCTTGGGGGCCCCGGTGCTGCCGGAGGTGTAGATGAGCAGGGCCGGCGGGTCCTCGTCCGGGGCGGGGGCGAAGAGGGGTGCGGGCGGGTGGGCGGCTCCCCGGTCGATCACCTCGGCGAGGGTCTCCACGACCACGGGGGCGCCGGCCTCGGCCAGTCGGCGACGGGCGAAGGCCACGGGGTCGGGACGGGCGCCGGGCCACCGGTCGTGGTCGCGGTCGTGGTCCAGCACGATCAGGTGGCGGACGGAGGGCGCGTCGAGGACGGCTTCGACGGCGGTGTCCAGGCGTTCGACGCTCGCGGCGAGGACGCGTGGCTCGGCCTCCGCGATGATCGGTCGCAGGGCCGACGGGGAGCCGCCGGTGGGCAGGGGCACCGGCACCACGCCGAGGTGCATGCACGCCAGGTCCAGGGTGGCGTGGTCGATGCCGGTGAAGCCGAGGGTGCACACGCGCTCGCCCGCGTCCAGCCGGTGCGTCGGGTCGTGGTGCCAGCGGGCCGCGACCGCACGGACCCGCCGCCACAGTTCCCGGTAGTCGATGGTGTCGAAGCGCGGGAGCAGCGCGCCCGTGGCCGGGTCCACGGCGCGTTCACCGAGGGCCGGCCGGTCCGCGTACCGCTCCATGACCGAGGCCATGACCTCGGCGAGCGTCCGGCCGGGGTCGACGTCCGCCAGTGCCTCGGCGAGTCCCCCGCCCGGTGCGCGCGCCGGCGCCGGCCCGTCGCTCGTCTCCGGTGGTTCGGCCATGATCGGTTCCCTCCTGTGGCGTCTCGGGGTGAGGCGTTCGGGTGTCGTCGGCGGGGTCACCAGCGGACGGGCAGTGCGGCCACTCCGCGCACGAGGCGTTCGGTCCGCCAGGAGAGCTCGTCCGCCGGAACCGCCATGGCCAGCCCGGGCAGGCGTCGGACCAGGACGTCGAGCACGACGCACAGCTCGGTCCTGGCGAGTTGGGCGCCCAGGCAGTGGTGGACGCCGTGTCCGAAGGTGACGTGCGGGATCCGGTCCCGGTGGAAGTCGATCTCGTCGGGCCGGTCGAAGACCTCGGGGTCGCGGTTGGCCATGCCGAGTTCGGCCACCACCGCGTCCCCGGAGCGGACGGAGCGTCCGCCGAGTTCCACGTCCTCGGTCGCGATCCGGGTGAAACCCGCGGTGGCGCTGATCGGGATGAAACGCGACAGTTCCTCGACCGCGGCGGGGACGAGCGAGGGATCGGCGACGAGCTGCGCCCAGAGCTCGGGGCGGGTCAGGAGGGTGTAGACGAAGTTGCCGATCTGGTTGGCGGTGGCCTCTTGGCCGGCGGAGAGCAGGCTGACCCCGAGGCCGATCAGCTCCTCCTCGCCGAGCGGGTCCTCCCCGTCGTCGGCGAGCAGTTCGCCGAGCAGGTCGTCGGTGGGGGTGGTGCGACGCGCAGCGATCAGGTCGGAGAGGTAGGCGTCCAGGTGGTGTCGGGCCCGGGCCGCGCCCGCCGGGTCGGAGAGCATCAGCAGGCCGTCGACCCACTCGGTGAACCGGTCCCGGTCGGTGAAGGGCACACCGAGCATCTCGCAGATCACCGTGATGGGCAGCGGCCAGGTCAGGGCCGCGGTCAGGTCGGCCGGCGCGCCCGCGGCCGTCATGGCGTCGACCAACCCGTCGACGATCTCCTCGATCCGGGGGCGCAGTGCCTTGATCCGGCGGATCGTGAACGCGTTCGCCACCCGGCGGCGCAACCTGGTGTGGTCGGGCGGGTCCATGCTGAGCATGGAGGTGGCCGGCAGGCCGACCGCGACCGTGCGCGGGATCTCGTCGCCCACGGCGGCGGCGCGGCTGAACCTGGGGTCGGACAGTACCGTGCGCACGTCGGCGTACCGGGTGACCAGCCAGCCCTCGCCCCCGTAGGGCAGGCGTACGCGCAACACGGGCTGCTCGCCGCAGACCCGGATCAGTTCCGGGTCGAGGTCGAGGCCCCGGACCGAGCCGAACGGGTAGACCCGCGCGGCCTCCTCGGTGGCGGTCATGACAGGAATCCTTTCGGGACGGGACAGAACGGGGGCGCGGTCCTCAGGCCAGGCTCGCGGTCTTGCCTCCGTCGATGACGATGTTGCTGCCGGTGATCCAGGAGGCGCGGGGGGAGACCAGGAAGCCCACCGCGTCCGCGATGTCACGGGCCTCGCCCATGCGTCCGAGGGGGATCTCGGCGGCCCATCGCGCGGCGAGTTCCTCGGGCGAACCGGCGTCCGCGCCGCCCGGGTGGTCGAGGATCCTGCGGCGGGCCGTCTCCGAGGCCGGCGTGTCCACGTTGCCCAGGCACGCGGAGACGACGCGGATGCGGTCCGGGGCCAGTTCGGCGGCGAGCCCCTTGCTGTACGTCTCCAGCGCGGACTTGGCGGCGGCGTAGTGGTAGAGCATCGGGTAGGCCGCGATGGTGGCCGTGGAGGAGAGGTGCACGACGACCCCGCCGCCGTTCTCCCGCATGGTGGGCACGAGCGCGGCGTTGAGGCGCACCGGGGCCAGGAAGTTGATGTCCATCGTGTACTGCCAGTCGGTCTCCGTGTCCAGCACGCTGTGGAAGGAGCGGCAGCCGCCCGCGTTGTTGACGATGATGTCCACGCCGCCCAGCAGGCCCAACGCGGTGTCCGCGAACTCGCGTACGCCGTCGGCCGTGCTGAGGTCCGCGGTGACGAACCCGGCGGCGGACGGCGCTTCCGCGTCCGCTCGGCGCGCGGTGGTGACCACGGTCGCGCCCGCGTCGAGGAGGGTGCGCACGATCGCGGCGCCGATGCCCCGGGTGCCACCGGTGACCACCGCGCGTTTCCCCGCCAGTTCCCCGGGGACCGGGACCGCGTCCGCGCCGGGTCCGTTGTGAGCGGTCACGGGGTCCCCTGCTCTGCGGGCACGGTGTACAGGCACTCCTCGACGCGGTCGATGAGGTCGCCCGTGAAGCGGAAGTACACCGTGGCGGGGCCCTCGCTGGAGGTGCCGTCGGACAGGGTCAGGTGGAGTACCTGCTGCTGGAGCACCTCGGTGGGTTTGGGGAACTGGCGGAGCACCTCGTAGCGCATCGACACGACGCCCTCGGCGAAGGACTCGAACCGGTTCAGCCTTTCCCTCAGGGGCTGTTCGCCCTCTCCGTCGTTCTGCCAGACCACGGCCGCTTCGGCGCACATGGCCCGAGCGGCGTCGAAATCACGGCTCTCCAGACATCGCAGGAAGAGGTCCGCCTGCTTTCCGGTGTCGTGCGGCATGGAATTCCTCTCTCCGGGGTTCTTCACAGCAGGCTCCGCAGGACGGAGGGGTGATAGGGAACGGCCCGCGCCAATTCGCCGCGCAGGGCGAGATCCGCCCAGTCCGGATTGGCCAGCAGTGACCTGCCGACGGCGACCAGGTCGAACTCGTCGCGGGCCAGCCGGGCCATCAGTTCCTCGATTTCGGTGGCGTCGGAGGGCCCCGTGAAACCCGAGGTGAAATCGCCGGTGCCGTACTGCTGGACCATCCCGACCGAGCCGACCGTCACCGCGGGTTTGCCGGTGAGCTTTCGCGCCCAGCCGGCCAGGTTGAGGCCGCTGCCCTCGAACTCGGGCAGCCAGTAGCGGCGGGTGGAGCCGTGGAACACGTCGACCCCGGCGTCGGCCAACGGGGTCAACAGTCGCGCCAGTTCGTCCGGGGTCCGCGCCGTGCGGGCCTCGTACCGGCCCAGTTTCCACTGGGACAGGCGGAAGAAGACCGGGAAGCCGGGGCTCACGGCCGCGCGGACGGCCCGTACGACCTCGGCGGCGAACCGGGCCCGCGAGCCCGGATCGCCGCCATAGGCGTCGGTGCGCCGGTTGGTGACGCTCCAGAGGAAGTTGTCGATCAGGTAGCCGTGTCCGCCGTGCAGTTCGACCCCGTCGAAGCCGAGTCGTTCCGCGGTGGCCGCGCCCGCCGCGTAGGCGGCCACGGCCGCGTCGATGTCCCGTGTGGTCATCGCTCGTCCGGCCGGCGCGCCGTCCAGTCCGATCCCGGAGGGGGTCTCGGCCGGCGGGTCGGTCGCGGTGCGGGCCGCCCCGGTGTGCCAGAGCTGCGGGATGATCCTGCCGCCGGCCTCGTGCACCCGGCTCACCACCCGGGCCCAGCCCGCCAGGGCCCGTTCGCCGTGGAAGTGGGGCACGTGGTCGTAGGCCCCGGCGGCGGGCCGGTCGATGTAGGTGCCCTCGGTGACGATCAGCCCGACGCCGTGGGCCGCCCGGCGGGCGTAGTACTCGGCCGCGTCCTCGCCCGGGACCCCCTCGGGGGAGGCCGTCCGGGTCATCGGGGCCATCACGATCCGGTTGGGCACGGTGAGCGTGCCCACGGTGAACGGTTCGTCCAGAGCGGCCATCGTTCTCCCACCTCGTGCCGGGCCGCCGCCCCCTCGGCGACGCGTCCGACACCAGCCTGCGGCGCCCCCCTTGCCGTCCCCTGTGCCCGCCGCCGGCGGCCCCTTGCCGATTTCCTTCGCTTTCCTTGCCGCCGGATTTCCGGGGCCGTGGCAGGGGTGTGATCCACTCGCGGACGAGGCAAGATGCACGCATCGGTGCGGGCTTTTCCGGGCCCCTCCGGACCGGGCCCTGACATTCGACGATCCGAGGAATGTGCCATGACCAGAACCGAGAAGATCACCCGCTTCATCGAAGAGCAGTTCCTGATCGAATTCGATGACGAAGTGACCCCGCAGAGCGATCTCTTCAAGGACGGGATCATCGATTCCTTCGGGTACATCCGGCTCATGGGCTTCCTGCAACGCGAGTTCGCGCTGGACATCAGTGGCGAGGAGTTCCTGCTCGACGTGCCCGCGACCCTGGAGGCCATCGACCGGTTCGTGGCCGACCGGCTCGACGACACCGGTCCACGAGTCGGGGGTGCCCCGTGTGCGGGGTAGCGGGCTTCCGCTCCACCTCCCCGGACGGCGACGACCGGGCCGGCGTCATCTCCGCGATGCTGGCTCGGATCGGGCACCGGGGCCCCGACGAGAGCGGGTACTACCTCGACGACACCCTGGCGATGGGCACGGTGCGGCTGTCGATCGTCGACCCCGTCACCGGGTCGCAGCCCATGTCCGATCCTTCCGAGCGGTATTGGATCTGTTTCAACGGCGAGTTGTACAACCACGTCGAACTGCGCGCGGAGCTCCGTCGGCTCGGCCGTTCCTTCCGTACCCGGTCGGACACCGAGGTCGTCCTCCAGGCGTGGCTCCAGTGGGGGCCGGACTGCCTGGGCCGCTTCAACGGGGCCTTCGCCTTCGCGGTGCGCGACGCCGCGGCCGACGAGCTCTTCCTGGCCCGTGACCGGTACGGCAAACGGCCCCTCTTCTACGTCGCCCGCCCCGACGGGCTGCTGTTCGCCTCGGAGATGAAGGCATTCGCGGCCCATCCCGGGTTCCGGTTCGCACTCGACCCGCACGAGCTGAAGTCGATCTTCGGCACCTGGACCCCGCTGCCGGACCGGTCCCCGTTCAAGGGCGTCCGGCAGCTCCCGCCCGGCGCCGTCCTGACGGTCCGGGGCGCGGAACACACGGTGCGGGTCCACGAGGAACTCGCCCTCGACGCGGCCCCGTTCGCCGGCACCGCGGCCGAGGCGGCCTCCTTCGTCCGCGACACGGTCCGCGCCGCCGTCGAGGTGCGGCTGCGCGCCGACGTGGAGGTCGGCGTGTACCTGAGCGGCGGCCTCGACTCCTCGATCGTCACCGCCCTCGCCGCCGACCTCTCCCCCTACCAAGTGCGGACCTTCTCGGTGGAGTTCGAGGACCGCGCCCTGGACGAGTCGGGCAGCCAGCGCTCGGTGACCGAACGGCTCGGCACCTCCCACTCCTCCGTCACCATCTCGGCCGCCGACATCGTGGAGAACTTCCCCGCCGCCGTACGGCACGCCGAGGTCCCCGTGTTCCGCACCGCGATCGTCCCCATGTACCTGCTGTCGCGCCACGTCCGCGAGGCCGGCGTCAAGACGATCCTCAGCGGGGAGGGCGCCGACGAGGCGTTCCTCGGCTACTCGCTCTTCCGCGAGACCATGCTGCGTGCCTCCTGGAACCGGCTGTCCGACGCGGAGCGGGACCGGCGGATCGCCGTGCTGCACCCCGAACTCGCCCACTTCGGGCCGGAACACCGGGGGCACGTGACGGCGCTGCTCGGCCGGTTCTCCGAGGAGCGGCTGCCGGGCCTGTTCTCCCACGAACTGCGCCACCAGAACGGCCGGTTCGTCCAACGGCTGCTCAAGGACCGGGACGAGCCCTTCGCGGACCTGCTCGCCCTGGTCGCGGACGCGCCCGGCTACGCGACCCTGTCCGCGGTCCAGAAGGCACAGTGGTTGGAGTTCAAGACCCTGCTCGCCGGCTACCTGCTGTCCAGCCAGGGCGAGCGGATGAGCCTGGCCCACGGGGTCGAGAACCGCTGTCCCTTCCTGGACCCGGCCGTCGTGCGGGCCGCGGCCTCGGTCAACCTCCGCTTCGACGACGGGTGGGAGGAGAAGGCGATCCTCAAGGAGGCGTTCCGGGACCTCCTGCCCCCGGACGTCCTGGCCCGGCGCAAACAGCCCTACCGCGCCCCGGGCAGTGCCGCCTTCCACGAGCACCGGCCCGACTACCTGGAACTCGTGCGGTCCGAGGCGGAGCTGGCGACGATCGACGGCATCGACCCGTCCTTCGCGAAACGGCTGGTCGACAAGGTGCTGTCCACTCCTCCGGCCGAGATCGGCACGAAGGAGGACCACGCGTTCGTCCAGTTGCTCTCGACCGCCCTGCTCAACCAACAATTCGTGAGGAACCGGGACGACTCGATGCGGACCCCATCCGACAGTGAGACGAAGCCGACCACCGTGGTCGACCGACGCGGGAGCCGGCTGCCCGCCGGGGGTCGGCGATGAGCGCGGACGCACGACCCGGGGCCGCGGGCGAGGACATCGCGATCGTCGGGCTCGGGCTGCGCCTGCCCGGCGCGGAGACCCTGCGGGAATTCGCCGGGCACCTGGTCGCGGGACGGTCCCTGATCTCCGAGGTGCCGCCCGAACGCTGGTCGAGGGAACGCTGGTTCGGCAGCCCCCGGCGCGGCGCGGAGAAGACCAACAGCGTGTGGGGCGGCTTCGTCGAGGGGGCCGACCGCTTCGACGCGGCCTTCTTCTCCGTCTCCCCCCGCGAGGCGGAGAGCATGGACCCCCAGCAACGGTTCGCCCTGGAACTCGCCTGGCAGGCGGTCGAGGACGCCGGGTACCGGGCGGGGGACCTGGCGGGCACGAACACCGGTGTCTTCATGGGGGTCTGTCATGCGGACTACCCGGAGCTGATGGAACGGGACGGCGCCAGGACCGACGCGTACTTCCCGACCGGCACCGCCTACTCGATCATCTCCAACCGGGTCTCCTACTTCCTCGACCTCCAAGGGCCCAGCATCACCAACGACACCGCGTGCTCCAGCTCGCTGGTGGCCGTCCACGAGGCGGTGTCCGCCCTGCGCAACGGCGAGTGCGGGCTCGCCCTCGCCGGCGGGGTGAACCTGTGCTGGTCCCCCAAGCACTTCGTCGCCTTCAGCCAGGCGGGCATGTTGTCGCCCACCGGTCGCTGCCGCGCCTTCGACCAGGGCGCGGACGGGTACGTGCGGGGCGAGGGCGGGGCGGTGCTGCTGTTGAAGCCGCTGGCCCGAGCCCTCGCCGACGGCGACGCCGTGCACGCCGTCGTCAAGGGCGCCGCCACCAACCACGGCGGTCGGACGGGCTCGCTCACGGTCACCAACCCGATCGCGCAGGCGAACCTCGTCGAGGGGCTGTACACCCGGGCGGGCATCCGCCCGGAGACCGTGTCCTACATCGAGGCCCACGGACCGGGCACACCGGTCGGGGACCCCATCGAGGTCCTCGCCCTCAAACGGGCCTTCCACAGCCTGCACCGGGCCCAGGGCACCGTCCCCGAGCCCGGCGCCACGGGCATCGGATCGGTCAAGACCAACATCGGGCACCTGGAGGGCGCCGCCGGGGTCGCCGGGATGCTCAAGGTCGTCGCCGCGTTCGCCGGCCGGACGCTGCCCGCGACCGTCGGGTTCAGCGAGCGGAACAAGCTGATCGACCTGGACGGGAGTCCCTTCCGGATCGTGCGCGACACCCAACCCTGGCCCGAGCCGCCGGCCGGCCCGGACGGCGCCCGGGTGCCGCGACGGGCCGGGGTCAGTTCCTTCGGCTTCGGCGGGACCAACGCCCACGTCGTCCTGGAGGAGCACCTGCCCGCCGACCGGCCGGAGCGCGCGCCGCGACACCGGGGTCCGCACGTGGTCCCCCTGTCGGCGCGGACCCCGGAACGACTGCGCGAGGTGGCGCGACGACTGCACGCGTTCCTGGAACCGCCCGCGGGCGAGGACCTCGCCGACCTCGCGTACACCCTGCGGGAGGGGCGGGAGTCGATGACGGCGCGCGTCGCGTTCCTCGTGACGGATCCGACGCGACTGCGCACGGCCCTGGCCGCGTTCGCGGACGGCGCGCTGCCCGAAGGCGCCGTCCACGACGTGACCGGACCGGAGGCCGAGGGCCCGGACGCCGGGATCGGGCCGGTCGCGGCCCGGTGGGTGGCCGGCGAGGACGTGGACTGGTCGGCCCTGCCCGGCCACGACGAGGGACGCCGCGTGCACCTGCCCACCTATCCCTTCGCCCGGGAACGCCACTGGTTCCGCCCGCGCCCCGCCGGGGAGGCGGGCCCGGCGGCCCCGGCGGTCGGCCCGGCGCACCCCCTCGTGCACCGCAACACCTCCACCCTCGCCGAGCAGCGCCACAGCTCCGTCTTCACCGGTGACGAGCCCTTCCTCGACGCGCACCGGGTCGAGGGCGCCCGGGTCCTGCCGGCCGCCGCCCAGGTGGAGATGGTCCGCGCGGCCGTGTCGTACGCCACCCGGCCCGAGGACCACTCCGGCACGGGGATCCGCGTGACGGACACGACGTGGCCGCGCCCGGTGGTGGTGGACGGGCGGCTCGTCGAGCTCCACGTGGTGATCACCGCCCGGCCGGACGGCACCCTCGGCCACGAGATCCGCTCCGAGCCCGAAGATGGGCCGCCGGTGGTGCACAGCCGGGGCACGGCCTCGGTGCTGCCGCCCGCGAGCGGGGGCACGCCCGAGGTCCTCGACCTCGACGCGCTGCGTGCCGCCTGCGACACCGCCCACGATCCCGCCCAGGCGTACGCCGCTTTCCGTCGGGCCGGCCTGGCGTACGGTCCGGCGATGCGGGGGCTCGACGAGATCCGGCTGGGCTCGGGCGAACTGCTCGCCCGGATCCGGCGGTCCGGCGCCGACGCCGCCGTGGCCCTGCCGCCGAGCGTGTTGGACGCGGCGTTCCAGGCCACGCTGCTGCTGCGGTCAGGAGCCGAGGCCGGGGCCGAGGCGGCGGGCCTGGCCCTGCCGCTGGCCCTCGACCGGCTCGACGTGTCGGGCCCGTGCGAGGAGGTGATGTGGGCGTGGGTCCGGCGCCGGACGGGCGGCAAGGGGTTCGACACCTTCGATCTCGACCTGTGCGACGACACCGGCACGGTGCGGGTCGCGCTGCGCGGGCTGACCCAGCGGACCGTGGCCGCGTCCTCGGACGCCCCCGCTCCGGTGCCGGGCGCCGGACCCCGCGTGGTGGCCGCCGCTCCCCGTTGGGTGGCGGCGCCGGTCGGGGAGGCGGGCGGGCCGGTCACGGTGCACGCCTTCCTCGCCGACGGGCCGGGGCCCTCGCCGGCGGCGCTGCGCGAGGCCGCGGGCATCGGGTTCACCCCGCTGCCCGCGGTCCGCCCCCGGAGCCTCGCGCAGGACGTGGACGCGGTCCTCGGGCTCGTCCTGGGGCGGGTGCGGGAGGTTCTCGGCTCCAAGCCCCGGGGAACCCACCGTTTCCTGGTCCTGGTCGACGAGCGGACCCCGCGGCACTTCCACGCCGCGCTGGTCGGCCTCTTCTCGACCCTGCACCTGGAACACCCGGCCCTCGCGGGTCGGGTGGTGCGCGTCGGCGGGCTCGCCGACGCCGACGCGGGGCGGGTCGCGGAACTCGTGCGGCGGGAGGCGGCCGATCCGGTCGTGACGGACTGCGAGGTGCGGCTCGCCCCGGACGGCACCCGGCGGGTGCGGCGTCCGGTCGACCTCGCGCGGGATCCCGGGCCGCGCGTGCCCGCCCTGCGCGAGGGCGGGGTGTACTGGGTGACCGGCGGCCTCGGCGGCCTCGGGCGGCACGTGGCGCGGTACTTCGCGCGGTGTCCCGGGGTCACCGTCGTCCTCAGCGGCCGGCGGGCCGCCGGGGAGGAGACCGCCGGGGCGCTCGCGGAGTTGCGAGCGGCCGGGGTGGACGCGCACTACCTGGCCGTCGACCTGGGCAGCGCGCGGGACGTGACGCGCGCGGTCGAGGCGATCACGCGCGAGCACGGAGCGCCGTGCGGCGTCGTGCACGCGGCCGGGACGCTGCGGGACGCCTACCTCCTCACCAAGGACCCCGGGGACGCGGTGGAGGTGCTGCGGCCGAAGGTGAGCGGGGCCCTGCACCTGGACGCGGCCACCCGGGACCTCGATCTGGACTTCTTCGTGCTCTTCTCCTCCGTCGCGGGGTTCTACGGCGGCGCGGGGCAGGGCGACTACGCGGCGGCCAACGCCTTCCTGGACGCCTTCGCCCGGCACCGGCGGGCGCTCGTCGACTCCGGTGAGCGGGCCGGGCGGACGGTGTCGGTGGGGTGGCCGCTGTGGGCCGACGGCGGCATGACGGTCGACGCGGTGACACGGGCCGCGACGGCGCGGGAACGCGGGTGGGAGCCGCTGCCCACGGAGGACGGCCTGCGGTTCCTCGGGGGCGTGCTGCTCGACGCGCCGGAGCACGTGGTCCTCGCGTACGGCTCCGACCCCTCCCTCGTGCCCGAGCGGCGCGGCGTGCCCGCTCCGCCGGCCCCCCGACCGGCCGGTGATCCCGGGCCCTCCGGGACGACGGTGGATCCGCCCGGCGACGAGCGGCTCACGGCGTACGCCACGGAACTGCTGCGCACGGTCCTGGGCGAGGTGCTGCACCACGATCCGGCCGCCCTCGGCACGAACGTCGGGCTGGTGGAGTACGGGATCGACTCGATCGGCATCCTGGAGGCCACCGAGCGCCTCTCCGACGTGTTCGGGCCGCTGCCCAAGACCCTCTTCTTCGAGTACGTCGACATCGAGGGGGTCGTGGGCCACCTGGTGGCCGAGTACCGGCCGGCGCTGGAGTCCCGGCTCGGTGCCGGGACTCCTCCCCCGGTCACCGCGCGGGAGTCGGGACCGGAGCCCGGCGGCGAACCCGAGCCCGAACCGTCCGTCGCCGAACCGGCCGCCCTCGAACCGGCCGTCCCCGAACCGGCCGTCCCCGAACCGGCCCGGGCGGGGCGCGGCGTGTCCGAGGACCGGCACGACATCGCGATCGTCGGGGTCTCGGGCCGCTACCCCGGCGCCGACACCCTCGACGAGTTGTGGGAGGTGCTGGCCGGTGGGCGCCACCTGTTCGAGCCCGTGCCGCGCCGCCGTTGGGACCATGACGCCGTCCTCAGCCCGGATCGCGAGGTGCCCGGCAAGAGCGCCATCCGGACCGGCACCTTCCTGCGGGAGATCGACACCTTCGACCCCCGCTATTTCCGTGTCTCCCAGCGGGAGGCGGAGCGGATGTCCCCGGAGGTCCGGCTCTTCCTCCAGGTCGGGGTGGAGGCCCTGGAGGACGCGGGGTACTCCCGGGAGACGATCCAACGACGGTACGACGGGGACGTGGGCGTGCTCGTCGGCACCATGAGCAACCACTACGGGCTGTACGGCTTCCAGAACGCCCTGACCCGCGGCGCGCCGGCAACCGGCAGCTACACGGCGACCATCCCCAACATGCTGTCGTACTTCTACGGGTTCACCGGTCCGTCGATCTTCCTCGACACCATGTGCTCGGGGTCCTCGACGTGCATCCACCAGGCCGTGCAGATGCTGCGGGCCGGGGAGTGCCGGATGGTCGTGGCGGGGGGCGTGAACCTGCTGCTGCACCCGTACAACCTGATCACCTCCTCGCACGAGCACTTCACCACCGCCACCTCGGACGTGATCCGCAGTTTCGGGCTGGGCGCGGACGGCACGATCCTCGGCGAGGGCGTGGGCGCCGTGGTGCTCAAACCGCTGGTCGACGCCGAACGCGACGGGGACCGGATCCACGGGGTCATCAAGGGCACCGCGCTCTCCAACGCGGGCGTCCGCAACGGGTTCACCGTGCCGAACCCGCGCATGCAGGCCCGCGCCGTCCGCAAGGCCCTCGCCGACTCCGGCGTGGACCCGCGCACCATCGGCTACGTGGAGGGCCACGGCTCCGGCACCTCGCTCGGCGACCCGATCGAGGTCCGGGCCCTGACCACGGCCTTCGCCGAGCACACCTCGGACACCGGGTTCTGCGCCCTGGGGTCGGTCAAGTCCAACCTGGGCCACCTGCTGCACGCGGCCGGCGTGCTCGGTCTGACCAAGGTGCTCCTCCAGCTCCGCGAACGCACCCTCGCGCCCTCGCTGCACAGCGGGGAACTCAATCCGGACATCGCGTTCGCGTCCACGCCCTTCCGGGTGCAGCGGGAGCCGGCCGCGTGGGAGCCGGTGACCACGACGGTCGACGGTGTCCGCACGGTGCACCCGCGCCGGGCCGGTCTGACCTCCATCGGCGCGGGCGGCATGAACTCGCACATCGTGATCGAGGAGTACGTTCCCGGGGTCGGGTCGGGGTCCGGGGGCGAGGAGCGGACCGAGCTGTTCGTCTTCTCCGCGATGACGGACGAGGCGTTGACGGCCGTCCTCACCCGGTTCCGGTCCTTCCTGGCGGCGTCCGAGGAGGTGGACCTGCCCGCGGTGGCCCACACCCTGCGGGTCGGGAAGAACGAGCTGCCGCGCCGCTGGGCCTTCCTCGCCCGGGGTCGGGAGGCCGTCCTGCGGGCGGTGGACCGCCGTCTCGCCGGGGACCTCGACCAGGCCGCCGCGCTCGCGGACCCTGATGCGCCGGCCCCGGCCGCCGACGAACCGGCCGCCCGTGACCTGGCCCTCGCCTGGACCGGGGGTCGGTCCGTCGACTGGGCCCCGCTGTCCGGGGCGCGCCCGCCGCGCCGTGTCTCGCTGCCGGCCTATCCCTTCGCCCGGGTGCGGTGCTGGACGGAGCCGGAGCCCGGCGCCCCCTCGGTGATCGCGCCGCTGGCCCTGAGCACGAAACCCCATCCGTTCCTCGGGGCCAACCACTCGGACGTGGCCGGGGTGCGGCACGTGCTGGACGTGCACCTCGCCGACCTGGCCGACTACGGCTGCCGGCAGGACAAGGTGCGCGGGATCGTCCCGACCTTCGTCATCGACCTGGCCCTGGCCGTCGCGAAGGTCTCCGGCTTCGCCGGCGCCCCGCGCGTGAGCGACCTGAGGTCGTACGGTCCGGTGCCGTGGGCCGAGACCGTCCGGCTGGTCACCACGCTCACCCCGGTGGGCGGGGACGCGGCCGAGGGTCTCGTGTCCCGCGAGGACGCCGACGGCGCCCGCACACCGGTCGCCGAGTTCACCGTGCGCTCCGACGCGGGGCGACCTCCGGCCGTGGTCCCGGTCGAGGACCTCGACGCGGGCGGGTCGGACCGGGACACGACGCGTGTGCTGGACCGGGAGGGGGTCCTGGCGGAACTCGCCGAGGGCGGCAGCACCCCCGATCCGCTGTCGTTCGGGATCCTCGGTGCCCGCCGGCCGTCCGCCGGACGGCTCGTGCTGGCCGTCGGCGTGCCCGAGCTCCGCCACGATCCGACGGCGCGGGGGATCGGGATCGCCCCGCACGTGCTGGCCGCCGTCGCCCACGGAGTGCACCTGGTCGCCAAGGGGCACGGCGAGTCCGACTGGTGGCGGAGCTTCCCGCACACGATCGGCGAGGTGCGGGTCCACGATCCCGCGCACGAGGCCGACGACGTGGCCCACGTGGTGCTCGACCTGCCCGCACGGGCCGGCGCGGACGGCGGCCGGATCCGGTTGACGGACCGGACCGGGCGCGTCCTGGTCGAGTTGCTGGGCGTCCGCTGGGGCCCCGGCGACACGGTCCCGGCCCGGCCCGCACGGGTCGCGGAGCAGACCGCTCCGACCGAACCGGCGCGGGAACCGGCGGGAGAGCCGGCGCGGGAGCCGGGCGAAGACGCGGGGCTCGTCGCGTTCGCGGCCGAGGAACTGCGCGTCCTGGCGGCGGGCCTGCTCAAGTTCGACGCCGCCGAACTCGACGCCCACACCGGGTTCGACGCCTTCGGCTTCGACTCCATCTCGCTCGTCGCCTTCGCCAAGCTCGTGAAGGAGTCCTTCGCCATCGACCTGACCCCGGCGGTGTTCTTCGACGTGACCACCCTCGGCGCCCTCGCCGCGCACCTCGTCGCGGGCTCCGCCGACCGGGTCCGGGCGCTCCGGACGGCGCGGGCCGGCGCCGGCGCCGAGCAGGCCCCGCCCGCCGGCACGGCTGTCGCGGGCCCGTCGCGGTCCGCGTGGGAGGCGCCCGGTGCCGAACGCGCCGGCGGCCCCGTGCCCGTCGCGGTCATCGGCGCCGCGGGCCGTTTTCCCGGCGCCCCCGACCTCGACGCCTACTGGTCCCGGCTGGTCGACGGCGAGGACTGCGTCTCCGCGTTCCCCGTCCACCGCTACGGCGAGGGCTACGCCCGGATCGTCCGGGAGGCCGACTTCCCGCACCACGCGGGCGTCCTCGACGAGGTCGACGCCTTCGACGCGTCCTTCTTCCGGATCCTCCCGCGCGAGGCCGAACTCATGGACCCCCAGCACCGGATCGCGCTGGAGGCGGTCTGGAGCGCCGTCGAGGACAGCGGTCACGCGCCCACCGGCCTGCCCCGGAACACCGGGGTCTTCCTCGGGGTCTCGGGCACCGATTACGCGCACCTGCTCACCGCGCACGGCGTCGCGCCGGACGCGTTCACGGCCACCGGCAACGCCCACTCCATGCTCGTGAACCGGATCTCCTACCTGCTCGACCTCCGGGGCCCGAGCCAGCCCGTGGACACGGCCTGTTCGAGTTCGCTGGTCGCCGTGCACCGGGCCGTGGAGGCCGTCCGATCCGGCACCTGCGATCTCGCGATCGCCGGCGGGGTCAACCTCCTGCTCGGCGTGGACACCTTCGTCAGTGCCCACCGCGCCGGCATGTTGAGCCCGACCGGCCGGTGCCGGACCTTCGCCCGGGACGCGGACGGCTACGTGCGGGGGGAGGGCGTCGGCGTCGTCGTCCTCAAGCCGCTCGACGCCGCCGAACGCGACGGGGACCCGATCCTCGGCGTGCTCGTCGGCAGTGCGGAGAACCACGGCGGGCGCGCCAACTCGCTCACGGCGCCGAACGCGGACGCGCAGGCCGAACTCGTCGCCGCCGCGATGCGCGGGGTGCCGGCGGACGGCGTGGACTACGTCGAGGCCCACGGCACCGGCACGGTGCTCGGCGATCCCGTCGAGGTGCGGGCGTTGCGCTCCGCGTTCTCGCGGCTGGGCGCCGGCGCCCGGGCGGACGTCGCGCTGGGCTCGGTGAAGACGAACATCGGGCACCTGGAGGCGGCGGCCGGGATCGCGGGGCTGCTGAAGGTGCTGTTGGCGCTGCGGCACGGGGTCCTCCCGGCCTCGCTCCACTGCGCCGAACCCAACCCCTACCTCGAACTGGACGGGGGGCCGTTCCGTCTCCTGCGGGAGAACGAGCCGTGGCGCGGGCACGAGGACGGCTCCCCGCGACGGGCCGGGGTCAGCAGTTTCGGCTTCGGCGGCACGAATTGTCACGTGGTGGTCGAGGAGTACCGGGCGACCGCCCCCGACGGCGCGGCCGGGCGGGAGCAGGGGCCCGCGAGGGTCGTGGTGCCGCTGTCGGCCCGCACTCCCGAGCGCCTGCGGGTGCTCGCCCGGGCCATGCTCGACCGCCTGGAGTCGGGCGGGACACCGCCCGCCCTGCCCTCGCTGGCCTGGACCCTCCAGAGCGGGCGGGAGGCGATGCGCGAGCGCGTGGGCTGGGTGGTCGGCTCGCACCGGGAACTCGTCGACCGGCTCCGGGCCTTCACCGGGGACACGGACGAGCTCGGCGACGGCTGCCGGGGCACCGTGACCCGACCCGCGAACCCGGCGCCCGTGCACCCGGACGGGGACCCGGCGCGGGCGCTGGCCGACTGGGTCGAGGGGGTGACCGTGGACTGGCGGGCCCTGTACGGGGGGTCGGCGCCGCGCCGCGTGCACCTGCCGACCTATCCCTTCGCCCGGGAGCGGTTCTGGATTCCGGAGCCCGACGGGCCCCGGCCACAGGCGGCGGCCGAGCCCGCGCCCGCGGCCCTCAGCCCCCGGACCTCTCTGCTCCTGCCCCGGTGGACCCCGGCGGCGGCCCCGGCATCGGGCAGGCCGCGGGGCGCCGCCCCGGACCGGCGGGTGGTGGTGCTGTGCGGGGCGCTCGCCGGTGCACGGGACGCCGTCCGACGGCGGGTCCCCCAGGCGCGGTGCCTGACCGTGGAGACCGACAGACGACGGATCGAGAACCGGTTCGAGGACGTGTCGCGCCAGGTGTTCGAGATCGTCCGCGAGCTCGTCACCACCGCCGCCGGCCGCACCCTCGTCCAGGTGGTGGCCCCCGCCGGAGGTGACGACGCGGTGCACACGGCCCTCGCCGGCCTGCTGCGGACCGCGACGGCCGAGGACCCCGGGTTGACCGCGCGGCTCCTCTGCCTCGATCCGGCCGGCGGGCCGATCCCCGACGGGGAGACCGTCGCGGACCTGGTGGCGCGGAACGCCGACGCCGAGGAGGACCTCGTGCTCCACCGCGACGGGGTCCACCGCGTGCGCTCCTGGGAGCGGGTCGAACCGTCCGCGACCGAGGACCACGGGCCGCCGTGGCGTGACGGCGGCGTGTACCTGATCACGGGCGGCGCCGGCGGGATCGGCTCCGCGGTCGCCTCGGCCGTCGCCCGGGACGTGGCAGGTCCCACGCTCGTGCTCACCGGCCGCTCGCCCCGGGACGCGCGCGTCGACGCGCTGCTGGCACGGTTGCGGGCCGCCGGCGCCGACGCCCGGTACGCGCGGGCGGACGTCTCGCGGCGGGAGGAGGTGCGTCACCTCGTCCGCGCCGTCCGGGAGGAGTCGGGGGGCCTGCACGGCATCGTGCACGCGGCCGGGGTGTTGCGGGACGCCGCGCTGGACCGCAAGACGCCCCGGGAATGGGAGGAGGTGCTGGCGCCGAAGGTGGCCGGTCTCGTCCACCTCGACCACGTCGTGGGCCCGGACCCCTTGGAGTTCCTGCTGGTCTTCTCCTCGGGCTCCGCGATCACCGGCAACCCCGGGCAGGCGGACTACGCCACCGCCAACGCCTTCGCGGACGCCTTCGCCGACCTGCGCAACGCGCGTGTCGCCACCGGGGAGCGTGCGGGGCGGACACTGTCGATCGCCTGGCCGCTGTGGCGGGAGGGCGGAATGCGGTTGGACGAGGCGGGGCTCGCACGGCTCCGGCGGAGCCGGGGGCTGGTGCCCATGGAGTCAGCCGACGGCATGGCGGCGCTGGCCCACGCCTGGGGCCTGGCCGTTCGGGGCGGACGGCCGGGCCCAGGGCAGGTGTGGGTGCACCACGGGGACCCGGCCCACCTGCCGGCCGCGCCCCGACCGGCGCGCACCGCCGACCCGACCCCCGACCCCGACCCGGCCCTCGCCACGGGCCCGGCCCTCGTCACGGGCCCGAGCTCCGGCACCGTCGAGGACGGGCACGAGGGCGAGTCGCTGCGGCTGCTGACGGAGGTCTTCGCCCGGATCACCGGGCTCCCGGCCGGCGCCCTCGCCCCCGACGACCCGCTGCACGCGGCGGGACTGGACTCGATCACGGTGGTGCAACTCACCAGGGAGCTGGGCCGCACACACGCCGAGGTGCCCAAGACCCTGTTCTACGAAGCGCCCACCCTGCGGGCGGTCGCCGCGCGTCTCGCGGCCGGCGGTCCCGCACGGCGCCCGGTCCTGCCCCGGCCGACCACGACCCCGCCCCCGCCTCCACACCCGGTCCCGGCCCCGCATCCGACCGCGACCGCGACCGGGCGGCGGGAGCCGATCGCCGTGATCGGCATGAGCGGGCGCTATCCGGGCGCGCCGGACCTCACCGCGTTCTGGGCGGACCTCAAGGCCGGGCGGGACCGGATCCGTGAGGTGCCCCCGGACCGCTGGCCGTTGGAGGGGTTCCACGAACCCGATCGCGCGACCGCGATCGCGACGGGCCGCAGCTACGGCAAATGGGGAGGGTTCCTGGACGAGTTCGCCGCGTTCGACCCGTTGTTCTTCCGGATCGCCCCCCGGGACGCCTACGCGATGGACCCGCAGGAGCGGTTGTTCCTCCAGGCATGCTGGGAGGTCCTGGAGGACGCGGGCCACGCCCCGTCCGAGTTCGCCGAGCGGCAAGGGCACCGGGTCGGCGTCTTCGCCGGGGTCACCAAGTCCGGGCACGGCCGGTACGGCGCGCGCCGGCTGCCGTCGGGGGAACCGGTCGTGCCGGCCGTGTCCTTCGCCTCGGTCAGCGCCCGCGTCTCCCACGTCCTGGACCTGCGCGGGCCGAGCCTGACACTCGACACGATGTGCTCGGCGTCGCTCACCGCGATCCACGAGGCGTGCGAGCACCTGTACCGGGGGTCTTGCGAGGCCGCCATCGCCGGCGGGGTCAACCTGTACCTGCACCCGCTCGACTACGTGGAGCTGTGCCGTTCCACCATGTTGTCCACGGGCCCCGAACCGCGCAGTTTCGGCAAGGGCGGCGACGGGTTCGTGCCGGGCGAGGGCGTCGGGGCGGTCCTGCTCAAACCGCTCTCCCGGGCCGTGGCCGACGGCGATCGGGTGCTGGCCGTGATCCGGGGCAGCAGCGTCAACCACGGGGGTCGCACGCACGGCTACACGGTGCCCAACCCCCGGGCCCAGGCCGAGCTGATCCGGGAGGCCCTCGACCGGGCCGGGGTCTCGGCCCGTGACATCGGCTGCGTGGAGGCGCACGGCACCGGCACGGAACTCGGGGATCCGATCGAGATCGCGGGGCTGAAGCTCGCCTTCGCCCGGGACACCGACGACCGGGGGTTCTGCGCGCTCGGGTCCGTCAAGTCCTCGATCGGGCACCTGGAGGCCGCCGCCGGCATCGCGGGCCTGACCAAGGCCGTCCTGCAACTGCGCCACCGCCGGCTCGTGCCGAGCCTGCACGCCGAGGAGCCCAACCCCGATCTGGACCTGGAGCGGAGCCCCTTCTTCCTCCAGCGCACGCTCGCCGACTGGCCCGGGGACCGCCCCCGGCTGGCCTCGGTCTCGTCGTTCGGGGCCGGCGGTTCCAACGCCCACGTCATCTTGGAGGAACACGTGCCCGAGTCCGACCCGGGTCCCCTGCCCGCGTCCGCGTCCGTCGGGGCGTCGACGGGGGGCGCGGCCGAACAGCTGATCGTCCTGTCCGCCCGCACCCCCGGGCAACTGCGCGCCCAGGCGGCACGGTTGGCGGACCACCTCGACGGGGCCGGGGCCGGGGTCGCCCTCCCCGACCTCGCCTTCACCCTCCAGGTGGGGCGGGAGCCGCTGGAGGAGCGGCTCGCCGTGGTCGTGTCCTCGGTGGCCGAACTCCGCGAGGTGCTGCGCGCGGATCCGGCGGGCGACTCCGGGGCCGCGCCCGGCGTCCACCGGGGCACCGTCCCCCGGGCGCACGGCGCCCCGACACGGCTCGCGGAGAGCGGCGACCTCGCCGAACTCGCCGCCCTGTGGACCGAGGGCACGGCGCCCGACTGGGACGCCCTGCACGCGCCCGCCGCACCCCGCCGGATCTCCCTGCCCACCTACCCCTTCGCCCGTGACCGGTACTGGGCCGGGGACCTCGAAGCGGTGGACACCCTCGCCCCGGACCGGCCGGCCGTGCCCGCCTCCGCCGGAACGCCCGGGCCGACCCCGCCGGTTCTCGACGCCGTCGGCGGGCCGGGGCCGGCGCTCGACGAGCGGGTGGGCCGGCTCGTGCGCGAGAACCTGGCCGCCGCGCTGGCCATGGACCCGGCCGAGATCGACGGCGGGCGCGCCTTCGCCGAGTACGGGCTCGACTCCATCCTCGGGGTCCGGTTCGTCCACACGCTCAACGAGGCCCTCTCCCTGGACCTGACCACGAGCGTGGTCTACGACCACAGTTCGGCCGACCGGCTCGTCACCCACCTGCTCGACGCCCACCGCGACGCCCTGACCCTCCCGGAGCCCCTCACCACACCGGCGCCCACATTCACGTCCACGCCCGTGCCCGCGCCCGTGCCCGCGTTCGCGCCGGTCCGCCCGGCTGCCGGTCCTCGCGAGCCGATCGCCGTCATCGGGATGAGCGGCCGGTTCGCGGGCTCGGACTCGCTCGACGAGTTGTGGGAGCACCTCGCGCGAGGCCACGACCTCGTCGGCGAGGCCACCCGCTGGCCCCTTCCGGACCGTGACCCGGCCGGGAACCCGCTCTGCACCCGGGGCGGGTTCCTGAACCGGATCGACGAGTTCGACCCGTTGTTCTTCAACGTCTCCGGGGTCGAGGCGGCCGTCATGGACCCCCAACAGCGCCTGCTCCTGGAGGAGTCCTGGAAGGCGCTCGAAGACGCCGGTCACGCCGGCGAGGCCCTCGCCGGCCGCACCTGCGGGGTCTACGTCGGCTGCTGGGAGGGCGACTACCGGAGGTTGATCGACGAGGACGCGCCCGCCCAGGCGTTCTGGGGGAACCTGGCGTCCGTCATTCCCGGCCGGATCGCGTACTTCCTCGACCTCAAGGGTCCGGCGATCGCGGTCGACACCTCGTGCTCCAGTTCCCTGGTCGCCATCGACCTGGCCTGCAAGGACCTCTGGTCCGGTGAGACGGACACCGCGCTCGCCGGGGGCGTGTACCTCCAGACGGGCCCGCGCCTGTACGAGCTCGCCGGCCGGGCGGGCATGCTCTCCCCGACCGGCCGGTGCCGGTCCTTCGACCGGCGCGCCGACGGGTTCGTGCCGGGCGAGGGGGTCGGCGTCCTCGTGCTGAAGAGGCTCTCGGACGCCCTCGCCGACGGCGATCACGTGCACGGCGTGATCCGCGCGTCCGGCACCAATCACGACGGGGCCACCAACGGGGTCACCGCCCCCAGTTCCCTCTCCCAGGAACGCCTGCTGAGCACCGTCCACGAGAGGTTCGGCGTCGACGTCGAGACCGTCCAGGTGGTCGAGGCGCACGGCACCGGGACCAGGCTCGGCGACCCGATCGAGTTCCAGGCCCTGACCCGGGCCTTCCGCAAGGGCACCCGGAAATCCGGCTACTGCGCCCTGGGCTCGGTCAAGACCAACCTCGGGCACACCCAGTACGCGGCCGGCGTCGCCGGCGTGATCAAGCTCCTCCTCGGCCTCCGGCACCGGCGGATCCCCGCCTCGCTCCACTTCGAACAGGCCAACGAGGCCATCGAGTTCGAGGGCAGCCCGTTCTACCCGAGCACCCGCACCCATCCCTGGCCCGCCCCCGCCGGCGGCGGTCCGCGCCGGGGCGCCGTCAGCTCCTTCGGCGCGAGCGGGACGAACGCGCACCTCGTCGTCGAGGAAGCGCCCGCGCTCCCCGCGCCGCGCACCCCACGCCCCTCCCCCGCGCCCCGGCTCATCGTGCTCTCGGCCCGCTCGCGCGAGCAACTCGCGCAGCAGTTGGCCCGTTTGGCCGCGCACTGTCGCCGCGACGGCACCCTGGACCACGGGGACGTCGGCCACACCCTCGCCGTCGGCCGCGCCCACTTCCCGCACCGCTACGCCTGCGTCGTCCACGACCTCGACGACCTGGTCCGGGTCCTGGAACAGGGCCTCGACGGGCCGCGCGCCCACACCGGCGAGGCCGGTACGTCGGGGTCGTCCGACCCGGCCGATCACGCACGCCCCGATGATCTGTCCGACCTCGCCGAGCGGTTCGTGCGGGGTGCGCGGATCGAGTTCGCACGGGTCCTGCCGGGTCCGGAACAGGGGCTGCGCCGCGTGCCGTTGCCCCCGTACCCCTTCGCCCGCGAGAGCCACTGGGCGACGCCGACCCCGCCCCCGCCGGCGGCCCCCCTGCCCCCGGCGGCGGAGACGGAGACGGAGACGTCCGACCATCCCGTACCGACCGGTACGGCTCTCGTTCCCGACGGCTCCGGCGCGGTGCGCGGGGTCGCGAGGTTGGCCGGCGACGAGAGCTTCCTGCGCGACCACGTGGTGCGAGGCCGACGCGTGCTGCCCGGGGTGGTGCACCTGGAGCTGGCCCGCGAGGTCGTCGTCCGCGCGCTCGACGCGGACCCCGCCGCCCCGTTCACGATGCGCGACGTCACCTGGGTGCGGCCCCTGGTCCTGGACGGCCCGGCCCGGGAGGTGGAGGTGGTGGCGCGACCCGCCGGGGCGGGCGCGGGGTTCACCATCGGGTCCCCCTCCGACGCGGCGGGCCCCTACTGCGAGGGCCGCGTGCTGCCCGCCGGCGCCGCCCGTCCGGACCCCGTCGACCTCGCCGCGCTCCGCACCGCCTGTCCGAGGCGCGTGGCGGGCGCGCGGATCACCGAGACGCTCGTGGCCGCGGGCATCGAGCACGGCCCGACGCTGCGCGCCGTCGAGGAGGCGTACGTGGGCCCGGGCACGGTCGTCGCCCGGTTGAACGCCCCCGAGGGGGCGGCCTCGTTCGTGTTGCCGCCCGCTTTGTTGGACTCCGCGATCCAGGCGTCGGCGGCCCTGTCGGCGGAGGGTGAGGCAGCGGGTGACGCGGCGGTGGGGCGTGCGGTCCTGGTGCCGTTCGCGCTGGACGAACTGACCGTGCTGGGCCCGTGCGCGCCCCGGATGTGGGCCGTGGTGCGGGCCGCGGACGGTCGGGGGCCGGGGAGCGGTCTCGGCCGGCTGGACATCGACCTGGTCACCGACGCGGGGGAGGTCCGGATCCGGATGGTCGGCTACACCTCGCGTGCCGTGCCCGAGCCGGTCCCTTCGTTGTTCGCCCCGGTGTGGGAGCCGGTGCGCACGGCCGTGAACGGGACGGCCTCGAACGGAACGAGGCCGGACGGGACGGGGCCGGACGTGAGCGGTCCGTCCTCCGGGGACCGGGTGCTCGTGGTGGGGGCGTCCGACGCGCGGTTCGCCGAGATCGCCCGAACCCACCCCCGCGCCCTCGCCTGGACCCCGTCCCCGACCGCCGACCCGGCGGAGCGGGCCGCCGCCCTGCGGTCCCTCGGCCCGATCGACCACCTGGTGTGGATCGCGCCCGACACGGCGCCGCGCGCGCTGGACGGCGACGGGTTCGGCGGCGCGTTGGAGGGCGGGGTGATCGCCGCGTTCCGCACCGTCAAGGCGCTGCTGGCCACCGGCCACGAGACGCGTCCCCTCGGCGTCACCCTCGTCACCCGGGGTGCCCTGCCCGGTCGCGCGGACGAGGCGCCGCGTCCCGCCCAGGCCGCGCTGCACGGCCTCTTCGGGTCCCTGGAGCAGGAGTACGGGCACTGGACGGTCCGTCGCGTGGACCTCGACGACTCCGGTGACGGGGTCGCGTTCGCCGACCTGCCCGCCCGCACCCCCGGCGGGCCCTGGGTCCGCCGCTCGGGCCAGTGGCTGACCCGGCGGCTCGCCCCCTGCGTCACGGCGCCCGCCGCGACGGCCCCGTACCGGGAGGGCGGCGTGTACGTGGTCGTCGGCGGGGCCGGGGGGCTCGGCGAGGCGTGGACCCGGCACGTGGTCGACCGCCACGGGGCCCGCGTCGTCTGGCTCGGTCGCCGCCCCTCGGACCCCGACATCGAGGCCCGGCTGCGGGCCGTCCGGGGCCGCGGCGAGGTGAGCTACCTCACCGCCGACGCCACCGATCCCGAGGCCCTGCGCGCGGCCCGCGAGGAGATCGTGGCCCGGTACGGACGGATCCACGGGGTCGTCCACTGCGCGCTCGTGCTGCGCGACCGGAGCCTGGCGGGCATGTCCGAGGCGGAGTTCCGCGCCGCCCTGGCGGCGAAGGCCGACACCAGTGTGGCCATGGCCCGGGTCTTCGCCCGGGAGCCCCTGGACTTCGCCCTCTTCTTCTCCTCCCTGCAGTCCTTCACGCCGGCCGCCGGGCAGGCCAACTACGCGGCCGGTTGCGCCTTCGCGGACTCCTACGCCCATCTGATGGCCGAGGAGTTGGGCTGCCCGGTGAAGGTGATGAACTGGGGTTGGTGGGGCTCGATCGGCAGCGTCTCCTCCCCGTTCCACCGGCGCGGCATGGCGCGCTGGGGCCTGGAGTCGATCGAACCACCGGAGGCCATGGCCGCCCTTGACACCCTCCTCACCGGCCCCCAGCCGCACCTGGGCTTCGTGCGGCTGAGCGATCCGGCGGCCCTCGCACCCGTCGACCCGACGCTGCGCACCACCGTGTACGGGCGGGCCGCCCACCGCGTGCCCGCGGCTGCGGTCACCGCCGCCGCCGACGCGCCCGAGGCGGACGACCGGCTGTTGCGCGCCACGGCCGAGTGGCGGCGCGCCGAACGCGATCCGCTGCTCGGCCGACTGCTCCGCGCACACCTGGAGGACCTCGGCGCGGTCCGCCCCGGGGACCCGCGCGGAACGGGCGCCGACGCCCCGCGGGACCCGCGCGCCCGCGCCGGGATCGCCGAACGGTACACGGCGTGGCTGGCCCACTCCCTGCGCGTGATGCCGGACGAGGCACCGCCCCTGGAGGTCCTGCGGCGCGAATGGGCGCGGCGGTGCGCCCAGTGGTCGACCGATCCGGACAAGGCGGCGGAGCTCGGGCTCGTCGACGCCACGCTGCGGGCGCTGCCGGCCGTCCTGACGGGTCGCGTCCCGGCGACGGACGTCCTGTTCCCGCGCGGCTCGGTCGAACTCGTCGAAGGCTGCTACCGCGACAACAGGGTGGCCGACGCGTTCAACCGGACCCTGGCCGCCGCGGCCTCCGGCATCGTCGCGGAGCGGCTGCGCCGGGCCCCGGGCGCCCGGATCCGGATCCTGGAGATCGGCGCCGGGACCGGTGGCACCAGCGTCGGCCTGTTCGCCGCGCTCCGGCCCTTCGGGGACGCGATCGAGACGTACACGTACACCGACCTGTCGAAGGCGTTCCTCGATCGGGCCCGGAGCCGCTTCGGACCGGAGGTCCCCGCCCTCGACTGTCGCCGTTTCGACGTCGAGCGGCCCCTCGCGGACCAGGGCATCGGGCAGGGCCACTACGACCTGGTCGTGGCGGCCAACGTCCTGCACGCCACCCGCGACATCCGGGCCACATTGCGCAACGCCAAGGCCGCGCTGCGCGACAAGGGGTGGCTGCTGCTGAACGAGCTGACCGCCTTCGACGTCTTCAGCCACCTGACCTTCGGGCTGTTGGAGGGGTGGTGGTTGGCCGAGGACGGGGCGCTGCGGGTGCCGGGCTCCCCCGCGTTGGCGCCGGAGGCATGGCGGGACGTGCTGCGCGACGAGGGCTTCTCCCCGGTGCTCACCCTGCTGCCCCGGGCGCGGGAGTTGGGCCAGCAGATCATCGCGGCGGAGGGCGACGGCGTCGCACGCCAACGGGTCCCGGCCCGAACACCGGCCGCGCCCCGGGCCGGCGTCCCGACGGTGCCGGTCCGAAAGCCGGTCGAAGTGCCGGTGCAAGTGCCGGTCCAGTCGCCGGTCCAGTCGCCGGTGCGGGCGGCTCCGGTCCAGGCGGCACCCGTGCCGGTGCCCGTCGCCGTGCCGGAGCCGTCGGCCCCGACGCCGGGCGTGACCGCCGTCGCGGCCCTGTCCGACCACCTCGTGGAGACGGCGGCCCGGATCCTGCGGATCCCGGTCGAGAAGATCGACCCGGCGACCCCCCTCACCGCTTACGGCATGGACTCGATCCTCGTCCTGCAGTTCACCAACGCACTGCGCCGGGATCTGGGCGAGCTGTCCTCCACCCTGCTCTTCGAACAGGACTCGATCGCGCGGCTCGTCGACCACCTCCTGGCCGACCGGCCCGAGGCGGTGACCGCCCTGGTCGGACCGGGGCCCTCGCAACCGCTGCCGGACCCGCCCGGGCCCGTGCCCCCATCCCCGCCCGCGCCCGGGCCCGTGCACCGGCCGGTGGACGAGGCGAACGTCCCCACGCCCACCATCGGGACGCTGTTCACCGAGGCCATGACGGCGGGACGCCCGGACCTGGCCGGGTCCCTGCTGCGGGCCGCCGCCCGGATGCGCCCCGGCTTCACCGCCCGGCCCGCCGGCCTGGCCCCGGACCTCCTCCACCTCGCCGAGGGCACGGAGGGGACCGCGCTGGTCTGCCTGCCGTCCCTCATCGCCCCCACCGGGGTCCACCAGTACCTCAGGTTCGCGATGGCCCTGCGCGGCCTGCGTTCGGTCTGGGCGGGCGACATGCCCGGCTACGCGGCGGACGAGCCGCTGCCGCGCACCCTGCCGGCGGCGGTGGACGTCTGGGTCGCGGCCTTGCGGGAGCGGTTCCCCGAACGGCCCTTCGCCATGGTGGCGTACTCCTCCGGGGGCTGGCCGGCGCACGAGATCGTGCGCCGGCTGGAAGCCGACGGCACTCCCCCGGCCGCCCTGGTGCTGCTCGACTCGCCCGCCAGGGCCCGCGCCGGTCTGAGCGCCGACATGAGCACCATCACGCGCCGACTCGTCGAGACGCACCCGCGGTTGCCGCTGGACGACGAACAACTCACCGCGATGGCCCGGTACGCGGAGCTCTTCGACGGCTGGCGACCGCTGCCCGTCGCCACCCCCACCCTGTTCGTCGGCGCCGCCGCGCCGGGCCCCCTGCGCGAGGTCCTCGGCGAGGACGCGGAGCCGCTGTGGCGGCCCGACTGGGAGGTCGAACACACCCGGGTCGAGGCCCCGGGCAACCACTTCTCCCTGCTGGAGGAACACGCGGAGTCCACCGCACACACGGTCCACCAATGGCTCCTCCACCCCGCCCGCCCTTGACCCGCAGGATCGGCCCGATCATGCGGACGAAAAGATTCCGGTATGGCTTGTTTATGATCATCGCCGCGACTCGGAGACGCCAAGTCCCCTGCCACCGGAAGGACTCCCACGATGGGTTGGAAGAAGATCGTCACAGGCATCACGGCACTGATGACCGCAGCGGGGGGTCTGATCGCGACCGCTCCCGCCGCCTCCGCGGCGGAGGCGTGTCCGGCCGACAGGCTGTGCCTGTATCGGAGCACCCAGTTCCGTGAACTGTCCTTCGTGGCCGCGAGCACGTCGGCGTGCTTCGATCTGGAGGGCTACGGCATGGGCCGGCTGTCCAACGGCATCGTCGCCTACAAGAACAACCTCCCGGTCAAGGCGACCACATACGCCTGGCTGAACGGGAAGACCCCGCGCCTGGAGGAGTTCTGGGCACAGCGGTACGTGATAAACCCCGGCAGTTCCTCCAGCGACACCGGTATGCGGTACAAGGGCGACCGTGCCTGGGTCTGCACGGGCAACCTCAAGCCCTGGGAGTAGCGGGGCCGCCCCGGGCGCGCCCGAGAGGCGCTTTCCGGGGCGTCGCGCCACCTCACCTCCCGCCGTCGGGCACACCGGGGGTCACGGGTGTCGTGGGCTCGGGGGTGGCAGGGGTGGGGGGGTGTGGGGTGGGGTGTGGGCGAGGGTGTGCAGGGCCAGTGCGATCGCCCGGTCCAGGGCCGGGTCCGCGCCGGCGGCGCGTTCGTGCGGGGTCGTGACGATCTCGATGTCCGGTTCCACGCCCCGGTTCTCCAGTTCCCAGCCGCCGTGTTCGGTCCAGAACGCGCCGCGCGGGTGGACCAGGCGGGTGCCGTCGACCAGGGTGTGGGCGATCTCCATGCCCCGGACGCCGCCCCAGGTCCGGGCGCCGACCACGGGGCCGAGGGCCCGGGCCCGGATCATGGCGACGGCGTTGTCCCCGTCCGAGCCGCAGAACTCGTCGGCGAGGAAGACCAGGGGGCCGCGTGGGGCCGGGTCGGGCATCGGGAGCGGGGTCGCGCCCCGGCGCGCGTGCCAGCCGAGGGGGGTGCGGGCGAGCAGTTCGAGGACGTGGGGCGCGAGGTGGCCGCCGCTGTTGCCGCGCAGGTCGACGAGGAGGGCGTCGGCCGTCGTCTCCGCGCGCAGGTCCCGGTGGAGTGTGGCCCAGCCCGTGGCGAGCATGTCGGGGACGTGCACGTAGCCGAGACGGCCGGGGGCGGCGGTGTGCACGCGGGCCCGGCGGGTCCGGATCAGGTCCTGGCCGCGCAGGGCGGTCTCGGAGGCCAGGGGGGTGACGGTCACCGTGCGTTCGGGGCCTGCGTCGGCCGGTCGGACGGTGAGTTCCACGGGGCGTTCGGCGGTGCCCCACAGCAGGGGCGCGGGGCCGGCGGCGGGGTCCACGGGCCGGCCGTCGATCCTCAGCAGGGCGTCCCCGGCGCGCAGTCCGGTGCCGGGCGCGGCCAGGGGGGAGCGGGCGGCGGGCACGGAGCTGTCGCCCGGCACGATCCTGAGGATCCGCCAGTGTCCGTCGGCGTCGGGGGCCAGGTCGGCTCCGAGCAGTCCGGCGCGCGGGCCGTGGTGGGGGGTGGGGCGGGGCCAGGCGTAGGCGTGGGAGGTGCGCAGGTCTCCGTGGGTGTCCCAGAGGAGGTCGAGGAATTCCTCGGGGGTGCCGATGCGGTCCAGGAGGTGCCGGCGGCGGGCCCACGGGCCGGGGTCGGGGCCGGGCCGGCCGGTGCCGAGGGTGGGGAGGTCGGGGTGCCAGACGTTGTCCCGCATCAGGCGTTCGTCCTCGGCGTGGCTCGCGGCCCATTCGGCGGGCGGGTCGACGGTGGTCTCGGTGCGGGCCAAGTCGACGGGCCGGGGTTCGAAGCACCGGGGTTCGGCGGGCCGGGCGGGGGGCGGGGTGAGGGGCAGCAGGGTGAGGGCGGCGCCGTCGCGGATCAGGACGGCGCGTCCGGCGTCCGTGACGGTGAACGCGTCGAGCCCTTCGTGACGGACGGTCACGGTCCGGGTGTCGGCGTGCCAGTGTTCGAGGACGGGGCGCGGCGGGGGTCCGGCGGGGGCCCAGCGGTCGCCGGTGGTGCCGGTGAGGGGGGCGCGGGTCCACAGCAGTCCGTCGGCGGTGCGGTCCAGGGCCGTGTAGGTGGCGCCGGGGACGGGGAAGGGCACGATCCGTTGGTGCAGGTCGGTGGTGTCGACGTCGGTGCGCGGCGGGCCGGGGGCGGGGGGCTCCGTCCTCGGCAGGGGGGTGAGGAGGGGGGAGGGGGTGTGGGCGGTGAGGGTGAGCAGGTGGGGGCGGTGGCAGTCGACGAGGGCGAGTCCGAGGATGTGGGTCTGGTACTCGGGGTCGAAGACGCGGTCGGAGAGGAACGCGAGGTGGGCGCCGTCGGGTGTGAACGCGGGTGCCAGGTCGCGGAATCGGCCGTCGGTGGCGTCGATGACCTCGGGGGTGCGGCCCGGGGTCGCGTCGGCGATCCGGAGGATTCGGATGCGGCGCAGGCCAGCGGGTCCGGGGTGGGACCAGGCGAGCCAGGAGGAGTCCGGGGAGTAGGCGAGGCCGGTGACCTCCTCGTGGGCGCTGTGGGTGACCTCGGTGACGGTGCCGGTGGTGGTGTCGACCAGGAGCAGTCGGCCGTCGTGGGCGGCGACGGCGGCGGTGCGGCCGTCGGGGGCCGGGCGCAGCTCCAGGACCCGGCCCAGCCGGCCGGCGGCCAGTACGCGGGGGCTCGGGGCGGGGGCCGGTGAACGCGTGGGGTGGGGGCCGGGGGCGGGGGCGATCTCCAGGGCGTCCGGGCCTGCGGTGTCGGAGACCCAGATCAGTTCGCGGCCGGTGTCCCCGAGGGCGGCCGGGAGTCGGCGGCGGACGCCGGGGCGGCCGGCGACGGCGTGGGCGGGGGCGTCGGGGTCGGTGAGGAGGTGGACGGTGCCGCGGACCTCCAGGACGCCGACGGTGCCGGGCGGGCCGGCGCCCACGGTGGTCGAGGGGTGCGCGGCGCTGACCCGGTGGGGTGCGCGGCCGGGTCGCGGGCCGGGGAGGCGGAGGTCCACGCGAACCGGTCGGGTGCCCTCCTCGGCGTCGGGCAGGAGCCAGATCTCGCCGGCGCTCTGGTAGACCACGCGGGTGCCGTCCCCGGCCGCGTCGCGGGCGCCGGTGTCGGGGTGGGCGTCGGTGGGGGTGTGGGGGCGGGGGTCGGTGCCGTCGGGGCGGCAGGACCACAGGCGGGAGCGGCCGTCGGCCTCGCTGAGGAAGCCGACGCGGGGGCCTTCGGGGTCGGCCCACCACACGGGGTGTTCCAGCCCGGTCGGGTACGGCCCGCCGTGGCCTTCCGGGACGAGGGGGCGGAACCCGGGTCGGTGCGGGCCGTCGGCGGGGTGGAGGGTGGGGTCGGTGATCCAGAGCCGGCCGGCGGCTCCGCCCCGGTAGCCCTTCCAGTGGGCGTTGGCGGGGAACATGGTGACGGTGCGCAGGACCGTGCGACCGTCGGGGCCCGCGGCGAGGTCGCCGACGGGTCCGTAGGGCAGGGGACGGGGGGCGCCGCCGGTGGGCGGGAGGGTCCAGGCACGGGTGTCGAGGGGGGAGACGCCGTGTTGGGCGGAGAGGACGAGGAGTTCGCCGTCCGGGGTCCAGCCGGCGACCCGGGTGCGGGGGTGTCCGAGGTGGGTGAGGCGACGGGCGGGCGCGGAGCCGTCGAGGGGGGCCAGGTACGCCTCGGGGGCGCCGTCGCGGTCCCAGGTCCAGGCCAGGAGCCGGCCGTCGGGGGAGATCCGGGGGTGGCCGACCTTCCCGGGTGCGCCGTCCGTGACCCGGTGGGCGGTGCCGCCGGTGAGCGGTGCGTGCCAGACGTGGCCGTCGGCGGTGAAGACCAGGTGGTTCCCGTGGAGGTGCGGGTGCGCGGCGTAGGGGAGGTCTCCGGCGGTCGGGCGGGGCCGCGCGGGGGTGGGTGAGGGCACGGGGTGGCTCCTGGGGCGGCGCGGGTGGGGTGGGGCGGGTTACGGGAGGCGGAGGTCGAGGGCCGCTTCGCCGGGCAGGGGGCGGCCGAGGAAGAGGCAGATCAGGGTGCGGGTTCGGGGGGCGTCGCCGGTCAGCAGTCGGTCCATGGCGCGGGCGTCCATGCCGAGGGCCGGCCCGCAGCCGAGGGCGTGTGCCCGGGCCGCCAGGTGGGCCGCCTGGGCGCGGGCGCCGGCCTCGGCGAGCGCCGCCCGGTGGGCCCGCGGGCCGTGGGCGGCCATGGCGGGGCCCGGGGTCCAGCCGAGCACCGGCAGGGCGGCGGCGTGGGTCACGGCGTGGTTGCGCAGGGCGTAGTCCCGTTGTTCGGGCAGCAGGGGTTCCTCGTCCGGGGCCGGGAGCCGGATCAGCGCGCGGGACTCGGGGTCGTAGCGGTAGCCGCCGGCGGGTACTCCGTGGACCCGGCGGACGGCGACCCGGAGCGTGGTGAGGGGGGCGCCGGACTCCAGGGCGCCGGTGCCGGTCGCGGCGGCGTGCAGGACGGCGCCGAGTTCGGCTGCGGTGAGGGGTGCCAGCGGGTCGAGTCGTCCGTTGACGGAGTGGCGTCGCGGGAGGAGGTCCGCCGGGTCGAGGCGGGGGGCCGGCGCGGGGACGGGGAGGGGCACCGGCGGTGCGGTCGGGGCGGTGGCGGTGGTGCGGGTGGACGGTTCGCGGGGTGCGGGCGGTGCGGGCCGCGTGGTGGGGGTGGTCTCGGCCTCGGCGCGGCGGACGGCCTCGGCGCGGGCGAACGTCCGGGTGCGCAGGGACCGTTCGGCCGCCCGGGGGCGGTCGGCGCGGTCGGCGCGGTGGGGGTTCGGGGCGGGGGCGCGCGCGCCGGCGGCGGTGCGGTCGGTGGGGTCCCAGGGCAGCGGGAGGACCACGTGCGCGGATTCCTCGGCGGGCAGTCCCAGGGCGGTGTCGAGGGCTTCCTGGTCGAATCGGAACCGGGGCGTGGCCCTCCGGGCCGTGCCCGCCGTCAGTGCCTCCCAGCCGCCGAGGAGGGCGCCGATGTCGTGGCAGAGCACGTGGTGGGAGAAGGAGCCGTACTTGAAGGCGGTCTTCCAGGGGCGGGCCGTGACCACCAGGTACCCGCCGTCGCCGGCGGGCGGTGGCTCGTGCGGGGCGGCCGGGTCGAGGGCAGCGCGGACGGCGGGGGTCAGGTCGCCCGTGACCAGGCGTTCCAGGGCGTGGTGGCCGCTGTCGTAGTGCAGCAGTCCCGGGGGCAGCGGCAGTCCGGGCGCGGGTGACCAGTACAGCTCCCAGGGGTGGTTGGCGCCGCCGGACGGGGTGCCCCGGCTCCACACGGCGGTGCGGAGTCGGGCGCGGGTGCGGTGGTCGAGGTTCCAGTCGATCTGGGTGCGGCGGGCCAGGGGGCCCGCGAGGAGGTGGAGGGTCTCGGCGAGGCGGTCGAGGGTGAAGCCGGCGTCGCCGGCGCGGGCGCCGAGTCCGGGGCGGGCCGGGGGCAGGGGCAGGCGGGGGGCGCCGGGGTGGCGGGTGTGGGGGGAGGGGCGGTCCTGCCAGTCGGGGGTGTGGTCGGCGTCGGCCATCGCGCCCCGGGCCCGGTCCCGGACCTCCTCCGTGTAGGCCAGTACGGTCCGGACGGCGGGGGTGGTCGGGGCTTCGTCGCCGGTGGGCCGGTGCGGCACGGTGTTCCTCTCGGGTCGGGGCGGGGTCCTCGATGCGGGTCCTCGGGGCGGGTCTTCGGGGCGGGGCCGTCACAGGAAGGGGTGGGGGTACCGGTGGATCTCGTGCTCGGCGAGGGGGGCGGCGCGTTTCCCGGCCCGCCAGGCGGCGGTGCGGAGCCGTTCGGTGTGCGGGGCGCGTTGGTGGGCCTGGCCGAAGTCGATGGGCAGGAGTCCTGGGGCGATGACGGCGGCGGTGCGCACGCCGACCGCCTCCTGTTCCGTGCAGGTCTGGTCGACCACGACCACGTCCCGGGCCTGGCGGCGGACGAGGTCGACGCAGGTGCGCAGGGTGTCGGTCAGGTCGGTGTGGCGCGGCGGGCTCCAGTCGGCGAAGGTCTCGTCCAGGGAGCGGGGGCGGGCGGCGGGCGTGCGCGGGCGCAGGAAGGGCACGTGGGCGGCCATCTCGGGCAGCCCGTACAGCATGCCGTGGTCCTCCAGGGCGGTGACCAGGGAGTGGTCGGCGGCGAGGGTGCGCAGCCGATCGAGGTCCTCGGTGACGCGTTCGTCGAAGCCGGGGAGGAAGCTGGCGACCTCGCGGACGGCCGTGCGGACCGCCGCGCGCGGGTCGAGGTCGACGCCGGCGGAGAGCACGAGGTTGCCGGGGCCGGGCACGGTGCGGACGGCCGCGCACAGGGCGACCGGGATCGGCAGGTCCAGGCGGAGGTCGAAGAGGCGGACGTGGTGGCCCAGGGCGCGCATCCGGTCGACGGCGGCGGCGGTGGCGGGGTCCGCGCAGGTCGCGGGGTCGATCTCGGGGAGTTCGGCGGCGGCGAACCAGGCGGCGGTGAACGCGTCGCGCTCGACGAGTTCGAGGAGGCCGTGGAGGGCGGCCTCCTCCAGGGTGGTGCCGGTGGCGCAGCCGTTGGAGGAGCCGAGGAGGAACTGTTCGCCTCGGCGTTGCGGGCCGTAGTAGGCGAGTTGGGCGGGCACGAGCACGGGCCCGCCGCGCGCGAAGGAGTGGCCGGGGACCCAGTCGAGCACGAGGTCGGGGTGGAAGGCCACGAGGGATCCGGGGCCGCGCTCGGGGTCCGGGCCGGGCGGGTACCCGACGGTGTCGCGGGGGTCGAGGACGGGGCGGCCGGCGGCCCGGAGTCCGCTGAGGCTCGCGCGGGTCAGGGCGGCGCGGCCGAGGGGGCGTTGGCCCGCGTACCGTTCGAGTCCTTCGAGGAGGCCGAGGGCGAGGCTCTCGCGGTAGGTGTCGGCGTGGCCGCCCCAGGTGGTCTCGTAGAGGCCCGTGTTCTCGGTGGTGTGGCCGCCCAGGCGCAGCCGGCCGCTGACGGGGGCGTTGACGCCGACGGAGATCCGGTTGTGGGCCGTGGAGCCGGCGATGGCTCCGCAGAGCCGGTTGGTCAGGGCGTCGACGGGGAGCGGGAGGTCGCTCCAGTGGCTCTGGCGGGCGGCTCCGGGGCGGGGCACGGGGCGGGGCCGGGGGAAGCCTTGGGCCGAGGGGGGTGCGTCGGGGCGGGGCGGGGCGCAGTCGGGGCAGGCGCGGTGGGCGAGGAGGGTGAAGCGGGTGACGGCGCCGGAGCGCAAGTCCACTTCCAGGACCTCGGCGAGGTCGGTGGGGCGGGCGGTGCCCGCGGGTGTGCCCGGGCCCTCGGCGGCCGGTCGGGGGTGGGGGTGGGTGCGGGGTTCGATCAGGCGGCGCAGGGCTGCGGCGACGGCCGGGGCGCCCCATTCGGGGGGTATCGGGCTGCCGGGGCCGGCCGTGACCCGGCCCGTGGCGCGTTCCAGGGCCCGGCGTTCGCGTGCGGGGCGCAGTGCGGTCCAGCGCAGGCGCAGACAGCGGGCGCAGGGGCGGGACCCTCCGGTCGGGGTGGGGGCGGGGCCGATGAGCGCGGTGTCCCCGTGCAGGTGGACGGGGAGGACCGGGCGGGTCGAACGGCTCGGGGCCGGGTCGCCCGTGCCCGTGCCCGTGTCCGTGCTCGTGTCCGTGTGCGCGGGGGACGGGGAGGGGGCGGGCGGGAGGCTTCCGGTGGGTCGGACCGGCTCGGCCGCGAGCCCCAGCGTCGCGAGGCTGATCTCGACGCCGTGCAGGGGGTCGGGGAGTTCGGCGGCGGGGCCCGGCCGGTACGCCAGGGCGGCGCGGAGCGCGACGCGGAACCGTTCGAGCCCCTGGTCCAGGGTGGTTCCGGTGGGACGGGTGGTGAGGACGGTGTGCTCGGTCACGGGCGGCGGGCCGGTCCCTTCGGTGTGGGCGTCACCGGACCCGCCCTCCCCCGGAGGGGAGGACGGGTCGTCTGGCGCGTTGCAGGGGGGTGCCGGACCCGGCCGGTGGGCGCGGGCCCGACACCCGCGGATCAGGCGTCCTCGCCGGCCGGGGTCCCGCCGGTCGAGCAGCAGCTGTTGGTGCTGCCGGTGCAGACCCAGGCCAGCAGGGTCGGGTCGTTCTCGGCGGTGACGAGCTCGATCTGGAAGGTCTCGGCGGGCAGGTCGGAGAAGTCGCTGTTGGCACCCATGGTGGATCTCCTTCGGGAAACGAACGGATACGGGTACAGGCGGTGTTGCCGGTCCGGAACGTCTGCGTGCCGGACCGCGCCCCGTGCGGGCACGGGGACGTCGTGGGGAGGGCGGACCCGTGCGGGTCCGGGCCCTCAGGTGAGCAGGACGCGGCCGATGAGGGCGGTGGGCGTCCCGTCGGGGCCGGTGGGCAGGGCCGCCGGGGCGAGGGGCAGGAACAGCGCGTCCCGGTTCCGGGCGGCGAGCGCGGCCACGATCCGCTCGGGGTCGGACTCGGCCCGCGTCCCGGTGTCCTCGTCGGGGCCCGGGCCGTGGCCGTGGGCACGGTCGTCGACGGGGACGGGGACGGGGACGGGTGGGGCCGGGTGGGGCGGCAGGTCCGGCGTGGGCCAGTCCTCGGGGCAGCGGACGGTGGTGGGCCCGCCGGGGGCGCCGGCGGGGTACGGGCCGAGCGCGGCGACGAGTTCGACGAGGGCCGCGCCGACCGCCGCCGACTCGGTGGCGCCGATCGCCGCCACCTGGTGGGACGGCCCGGTCCCGGGCCGATCGGGCTCGTGACGGGCCAGCACCACGTGCACGGGAAGGGACGGCGCCGTTCCGTCCCGCGGGTCCGGGAGACGGCCGAGCCTCAGGGTTCCGCCGCGGTTCAGGGCCCGGAGCAGTGGGGTGTCGAGGGCCTGGAGGCCCTGGGTCGAGCGAAGCGGGGCGGGGCGGGCAAGGCCGGCGAGGAGGGCGTCGAGGCGTTCCGTCAACAGCGCCGAGAGCAGGGCCGAGGTGAGGGTCGCCCGCGCCGAACACCCCACGCCCACTCCGGCGGGTGCGCCGGGGCCGGTGGGCAGGGCCCGCTCGACGGGGACCCAGACGGTGGCGTCGTCGCGCAGCCGCAGGGTCGGGGTCCACGGCCTCGGGTGGTCTTCGAGGCCGGCGAAGGCGACCGGGTCCCCCTGTTCGACGCGCAGGGCGGCGGCCGTGGTGTACCGGGTGGGCGGGGGCGCCGGCGCGTGGGCCGCCGCGTGCCGCAGGGCCCGTTCCACGGCGAGGGCGCGGGCGTCGAGCGAGGTGCCCACCGCGTGGCCGAGGACCTCGGTTCCGGCCGGGTCGGCGACCCGCAGCCGGGCGGCCCGGACGGGGAACTGCGGGAGGTCGTCGTCGTCGAAGGCCCGCAACAGGCCGGTGGTCGGGGCGAGGGCGGCGGCGTGTCGGGAGGCCCGTTCGACGGGGTCCTCGGAAAGGTCTGCGTCTCCGGCGCGAAATGATTTCACGGCGGTCATCACCTGCCGCGTTCCCTCGGATCCGCCGTCCGGGCCCGGCCCGCAGGCCGGGCAATCGAGGCGTCGGGGAATCCATTCGCGGCGCGATTCGAGGGATTCCACGTCCTGGAGGACGACGGCGCCGAGCAATTCCGAGGAAAAGGCCCCGGAGACGTGCAGGAACATTTCCGCGGCGAGTTCGTTGCCGGTCATGGCGTCGAGGAGCGGGGTGAACGCCGAATCGCCGGGGGTCCGGCCGGAGAACACGCGTCGGGGGCGCTCGTTCTCCTCGTCGCGCAGGAACGCGGCGAGGAGTGCGTCGTCGGCGGTGTCGCCCAGCTGCCGGCGCAGGCAGTGCCGGCAGGCGCCGGCCGCGCCGGGGTCGACGAGCGGCCCCTTGAGCAGGGTCTCCCCCACGAGCCTGACGGCGAGGAAGGGCGCGGCCCGCCGTCGGGCGAGGTCCGCGAGGGCGGTGACCGCCGTTCCGGTCAGGCCCTCGGCGGTGACCAGGACGGCGGTGGGGGCCCAGTCGGAGATCCGGGTGTCCTCCGCCCGGAGGTCGCCGGGGATCGGCAGCTCCTCGACGCCTGCGTCGACGCCGGCCGCCGTGAGCTCGCGGGCCTCGGCCCGGACGGAGGCCGCGGCCTCCGGGTCCCCGGCCCCGTCCGGACGCAGCAGCCCGACCCGTCCGAACCCGTTGCGCAGCAGGGCGCGGGCGGCGGCCGGGGCTCCGTGCCCGGCGCCGGCCACCAGGACCCGGGCCCGACGGACCCGGCGGAGGGCGGCGGCCGGGGTGTCGGTGTGGTGGGCCAGATAGGCGAGTTGGGGGGCGAACCGGGCCCGCTCGGCGGGGCCGAGGAGCTCGTCGGGTTCCTCGGCGAGGCTCCGCACGAACCCGTGCCCGGCCAGGAGACCGACGAGGTGGGTGAGGGTCGCGGCCCGCGCGGGGTCCAGCCCGGAGCACAGTTCGCGCAGGGTGGTGCCGGCGGCGAGGGCGGGGGCCAGTCGGCTGAGCCAGGGGTAGGCGGAGGGGTTGTCGACGAAGAACTCGCCGTTGCCGCCCCGCAGGAACACTCCCCCGTCGGCCTCGATGAAGACGGCGTCCTGGCGCAGGAAGATCCGCGTCCCCTCGCCCGGGAAACGCGCGCCGCCGACCCCGTCGCGTTTTTCTCCGACTTTCGTCGCATCGACGGTCGCAGCGGTTCCCCGCCCGTTTTCCGACGCCACTCTTTCCCCCATTCGATTGCCTTGGCGAACCGGTACGAAGGAAACGTAACACCGAATTCACGAACCCCGCTCAGGGAGCATCACACGAATCCGCCCCCGCCCCGGACTTCGATTTCGGAGGAACCGACGGAGCCCGGAACATCGGATTCCGCTGTACAGCATTATCGAATTTTCCCGTTTACCGGGAAGAGCTGCACGATCGATCCTCCATGACGTGTCCACCCGGGCACAACCGGCTCGGACGCGGAACCTCCCACGCCCCGGGCCCGTCGCACCGGCGCACAACCAAAGCCCTCCGCGTTCCGCATCCGGACCCCTCCTCGGGGGGTGAAGGGAATGTCGGCGGCTCCGAGGAGGGGGCGGCCCGCCGTTCGCCCGACACGCCGACGGCGTACCTCTCACGCTCCGACGGAGCGGGAAACGGAAGAAGCACGTGAGGACGACAACTCAAGGGACCTCCGCGCGGACCGGCGCCGAGATCCTGATCGAGGTACTGCGCGAGGAGAACACGCGGCACGTGTTCGGGAATCCCGGAACCACCGAACTGCCCCTGATCCGAAACCTGGTCGGACGCACGGACATCGAGTACGTCCTGGGGTTGCAGGAGGCGTCGGTCGTGGCCATGGCCGACGGGTACGCGCGGGTCACGGGCCGACCCGCCTTCGTCAACCTCCACGCCGCCGCCGGACTCGGCAACGGAATCGGCGCCCTGACCAACGCGATGGCCGCCGGCGTTCCGATGGTGGTGACCGCCGGACAACAGGACCTGCGGCACCTCTTCCACCGTCCGGTCCTCGCCGGTGACCTCGTGGGACTGGCCGGGCCCACGGTCAAATGGGCCCACGAGGTCACCGGCCGGCACGAACTCGGCGAGGCCCTCAGGCGCGCGTTCCTCCTGGCCCAGGCGCCACCGGCGGGCCCGGTGTTCCTGTCGCTGCCCATGAACCTCCTCGACGAGCCGGGACCCGAGGCGCCCGGGGCGACACGGGTCAGGTTCGCCTCGGCCGCGCCCGTGGAGGAGCTCGCCGCCCGCCTGGCGGCGACCCCGCGCGCGCAGACCGCGCTCGTCCTGTGCGACGAACTGGCCCGTCAGGCCCCCGAAGAGGGCCTGGCCCTGGCCGAGACCCTGGGGGTGGCGGTCTGGGGATCGGCCTGGCCGGCCACGAACCCCTTCCCCACCGCGCACCCCTTGTGGCGGGGGTACCTCCCGGCGCACACCACCGGGATCCGCGAGGCCCTGGCCCCCTACCGGCTGGTCCTCGTCACCGGCTCCGGGGCGCTGCGGCGCTACTTCCCCTACGCCCCCGGCCCCCTGCTGCCGGAAGGCACCCGGATCGTCCAGATCACCGAGGACCCCGCCGAACCCGGCCGGGACGCACCCGCCGAAGAGGTCCTGCACGGGCAGTTGCGGCCCACCCTCCGTCGGCTCCTGGACCTGCTGTCCGCGTCCGCGTCGACGCCGGCCGGCCCGCCGCTCCCCCGCCGCGTCACCGTCCCCACACCGAGCGAGGGCTTCGACATGGCCGCCATGAGCCAGGCCGTCGCCAAGGCACTCCCCCGTGACGTGCTGGTCATGGACGAGTCCCCGCAGGCATCCCGCCACCTGCGGGCCGCCCTGCGCCTCGACCGCGCCGGCCGCTACCAGTGGGTCTCGGGCGGACTCGGCTGGGCGATGCCGGCGGCGATCGGCGCCTGCCTCGCGGGGGAACGGGAACCGGTGCTGTGCGCCGTCGGGGACGGCGCCGCCATGTACTCGCCCCAGGCCCTGTGGACCGCCGCCCATCTGCGGTTGCCGATCGGCTTCCTCGTCGCGAACAACAGGGAGTACGGCATCCTGAAGGACAACTGGCCCGTCCACCGGCCCGGTTCCGAACGGTTCCTCGGCCTGGACCTCTCCCGCCCGCCCATCGACTACGTCTCCCTGGCCGACTCCATGGGAGTGCCCGCGCGGCGCGTCACCGACGCCGCGACCCTCTCCACAGCGATCGAGGACGGCCTCGCGACCGGCGGCCCCTTCCTGGTGGAGGCCGTGTTGGACGCCCGGCCCGACGCCTGACCCCGGCGGTCACGCCCCTCGGCCCTCCTCGGCGGGCGTCCCGGGCGGGGCCGCCCGGGCGATGGCCCGCCAGACGCGGTCGCGGGTCAGGGGGAGTTCGGTGAACCTGACGCCGGTCGCGTCGCGCAGGGCGTTGGCGAGGGCGGGGGCGACCGGGAGGAGGGGGCTCTCGCTCATCGGTTTGGCGCCGAGCGGGCCGATCGTGTCGGTCGTGGCCGCGAAGTGGACCTCGGTGCGGGGCACGTCGGCCAAGTGCGGCAGGTGGTAGTCCCGGAACGAGTCCGTGCTCACCCCGCCCCGCGCGTCGAGCCGGACGGCCTCGAAGAGCGTGGCGCCCAGGGCCTGCGCGATCGCGCCCTCGATCTGGCCCCGGCACCGGTCGGGGTTGATCACGGTGCCGGCGTCGGCGGCGTGGACGCTGCGCAGGATCCTCGTCTCGCCGGTGTCCGGGTCGACGGCGACGCGGAACCAGTGCGCGTTGAAGGCCACCGAGCGCGGCGTTCCGTCCGCGTGTCCGCGCGCCGTGAGCGCGTCGAGGGCGCCCGCGGCCCGGGCCGCCTCGTGGAGTTCCGCCAGGGGGAGGACCCGGCCCGCGCAGTCCACGGCCCCGGCGCCCAGGGCGCAGTGTTCCTCGGCCACCCCCGTGTGCCGGGCCGCGAACGCCCTCAGGCCGGCGGCGAGGGCCCGGGCCGCGAGCAGGACGGCCCGGCCCGCGACGACGACCCCGGTCGAGCCGTAGGCGCCGGTGTCGTGGGCGACGGCGTCGGTGTCGGCGTGCCGGACGGTGATCAGGTCGACGGTGGTGTGGAGGGCGTCGGCGGCGATCTGCCGGTGGGCGGTGACGGCTCCGCTGCCGAACTCAACTGTGCCGACGGCCAATTCACATCTCCCGTCGGGGTGTAGGGTGACCGTCGCGTCGGCGTGGTGGCCGCCCGGCGGGCCCGCGGCCACCATGGACAGGGCGGCGCCCTGGCCGACCGCCCATCCCGGGGGCGCGTCGTCGGCGGCCCGGTCCTCGGCGGCGGCCGCGCGCAGGGTGGCCAGGCACTGGTCGAGGCCGTACGAGCCGATCCGCAGGTCCGGCGCCGCGCCGACCGGGCCGCACGGCCGTTCCCCGGGCCCGATGAGGTTGCGTTCCCGCAGGAGCAGCGGGTCCATGCCCAGCCGGCGGGCCAGTTCGTCCATCGCCGATTCGAGGGCGAACGTCACCTGGGCGAGCCCGTACCCCCGGAAGGCGCCCGCCGGGACGGTGTTGGTGTACACGCAGTACGCGTCGACCCTCTTGTGCGGGGCCCGGTACAGGGCGAGGGACTCGTCGACGCTGTTGGCCAGCACGGCGGGCCCGTGGTTGCCGTAGGCCCCGGTGTCGGCGAGGACGCGGAGCCGGATCGCGGTCAGGGTGCCGTCGGCGCGGGCGCCGAGTCGGACGGTGACGGTGAACGGGTGGCGGGTGGTCGTGGCCCGGAACTCCTCGGCGCGCGTGAACTCCAGCCTGACCGGACGGCGCAGCCGCAGCGCGGCCAGGGCCACGAGGTCCTCGGTGAGCATCTCCTGTTTCCCGCCGAAGCTGCCGCCCACCCGCCCCGCCACCACCCTGACCTCGTCCTCGGGCAGCCCGTACAGCGCGGCGATCGCGCGGCGGGTCAGGAAGGGGGTCTGGGTGGCGGAGCGGATCGTCAGCCGTTCCCCGGCGCCGTCCCGCCCCGGTTCGAACCACGCGACGCTGCCGTGGGTCTCCAGGCTCGCGTGCTGCACCCGCTGGGTGCGGTAGGTCTCCTCGTGGACGCACGCGGCCTCGGCGAACCCGTCCTCGACCCGGCCGGTCTCCTCGTGGATCTCCGCGACCACGTTGTTCCGGGCGGCGTGGAGGGCCGGCGCGCCGGGCGCCATCGCCTCCTCAGGGTCCAGGACGTGGGGCAACGGCTCGTACTCCACGCCGAGCGCGCGGCAGCCCTCCTCGGCGGCCCGCTCGTCGTCGGCGACGACGGCCGCGACGCGTTGGCCCACGAACCGGACGGTGTCGTCGAGGACGCGCGTGTCGTCCGGGTCCAGGGCGGGATCCTCGTGGCAAGCCGAGGAGTAGGTGGTCGCGGGCGCGTCCTCGTGGGTGAGGACGGCCCGCACCCCCGGCACCCGAAGGGCGCGGGAGGTGTCGACGGACCGGACGCGGGCGTGGGGGTGCGGGGAACGCAGCAGCTTCATGTGGAGCGCGCCCGGCACGTCGAGGTCGAGGGTGAAACGGGCCGTGCCGGTGACCACCCGCGGGCCCTCGGGCTCGGGCGCGTTCGAGCCCACGGCCGGGGTGGTGCCGGGTGCGGCGGTGGTTCGCACGCCTCGGACGGCGTCCTCGACGCAGCGGTAGCCGGTGCAGCGGCAGAGGTTGCCCTTGAAGGCGCGCGGCAGGTCGTCGAGCCCGCCGTCGTCGTGGTCGGTGTCGCGTGCGGTGTCGAGGGCGGCCGCGGTCATCAGGAAGCCGGGGGTGCAGAAGCCGCATTGGAAGGCATGGGCGTCGAGGAACCGCTGTTGCAGCGGGTGCGGCGCGCCCTCGGGGGAGACCAGGCCCTCGACGGTCAGCACCGCGCGTCCGTCGGCGCGGACGGCCGGGTACACGCAGCCGTGGACCGCCATGCCGTCCACGTGGACCGTGCACGCCCCGCAGTCCCCGGTGTCGCAGCCCTTCTTCACCCCGAACAGGCCGTGCTCGCGCAGGTAGGTCCGCAGGCACTGGCCGGCGCGCGGCGGCGTGTCGAGACGCCGCCCGTTGACGTGGACGCCGAAACCCATCGGGCGCCTCCTCGGGCGGGTTCGTGGTCACCAGGATGGCCCTCGGCGGGCGGGCCGGGCGGGCGACGTGGCCGCGGGACGGGAAACCACCCCCGGGCGCGGGCGCGCCGTCGGGTCGGCGGTGGGAACCCGACGCGTACGGTGGGCGCTGTCCACCAGGAGGGGCCTCCCATGTCGACGATCCTGATCACCGGCGGGCATTCGGGCATCGGCCTGGCCGCCGTGCGCGAGCTCGCCGCCGCGGGGCACGAGATCGTGCTCGCCGGTCGTGGCGAGCCGCGGATGCGGCCGGTCGCGGACGAGCTGCGGGCGCGGTACGGCGTGCCGGTGACGACGCTGACGCTCGACACCTCCTCGCTCGCCTCGGTCCGCACCGCCGCCGCGCGGCTGCGCGCGTTGCGCGAGGCCGGGGAGGTCGGCGGGCTCGACGCGCTGGTCTGCAACGCCGGCGGGCGTTTCGACGGGCCCGTCTCCGCGAGCGCCGACGGGTACGAGACCACGTTCGCGACGAACTGCCTGGGGCATTTCCTGCTCGTGGAACTGCTGCTGCCGAGCCTGTCCGAGGGCGGCCGGGTGATCCACACCGCCAGCGGCACCCACGACTCGCGATCGGTCGACGGCAGGCTGGTCGGGGCCACCGTCGAGCCGGACGCCAAGGCCCTCGCGTACGCCGGCGTGAACGGGGCCGGGGCGCCGAGCGCGGGCACACGCTACTCGACCTCGAAGCTGTGCACGGTGATGTACGCCTACGAGCTGGACCGGCGGCTGCGGAGGTCCGGGAGTTCGGTGGGCTCGATCGCGTTCGACCCGGGCTCCGTGCCGGGGACGGGCTTCCTGCGGGGGATGCCGAAGCCCGTGCAATGGCTGTCGCGGACAGCGGCGATGGCGTGGGTGTCCAAGCGGATCGGGGTCACCACGTCCGACGTGACGTTCTCCGGCGCGTCCCTGGCGGCGCTCGCGACCGATCCCGAGTACGCGGACCGCTCGGGCGAGTACTTCCAGTGCGACGACGGGAAACTCACCGCCGTGCGCTCGGCGCAGCTGTCCTACGACAAGCGGCGCGCGGCGAGGCTGTGGGAGGACTCGAAGACCCTCGTACACCTGACCCCGACCGAGGAACCCCCGTCCCTGCGCTGACGGACCACTCGGTTCGTCACGCGGGCGAACCAGGCCGCGCACCCGCCCCACCGCTCGGAACCCAGGGCGTGGGACGGGTACGGCACCCGGGCGCGTCGATTCACGGGTCGATCCTCGCAGGGGGCCCGCTCGTGGGTTCGGTCAGGGCCAGTGGGGTGGGTCCGTGCCCCAGCGGGTCGGGGGGTGGTCCCAGGTCGAGGGGGCGCCGGCGCGGTGGATCGGGGAGCGGGCGTGGCGCAGGAGTCCGTAGGGGGAGGCGGTCTCGGTGAGCCAGGGCCCCGGGTCGTGGGGGTCGCTCGCGCCGGGTGTGGGGTCGGGGTCGGGGCGCATGGTCAGCAGCCAGGCCGCCGTGCCGGCCAGGGAGAAGTGGAGCCGGCGGCCGGCGCCGGTGTTCCGCCGCTCGGTGAGGGCGCGGAGCACGGCGGCGGCGAGGAGGTATCCGGTTCCGTGGTCCAGGGCCTGGGCGGGCAGTACGCCGGGGCGGCCGTCGGGCGCGGCCTCGATCGCGGCGATTCCGGTGGCGGCCTGGACCAGGCTGTCGAAGCCTCGGCGGGCGGCCCACGGGCCGGCGGGGTCCCAGGCGGACAGGCTCGCGACGATCAGGCCGGGCCGGCGGGCCAGGAGGGTGTCGGGGGCCAGGCCGTGGCGGTCCAGGGCGCCGGGGCGGTAGCCGGTCACGAGGACGTCCGCCCGGTCGAGCAGGTCCTCGAAGAGGAGTCGGTCGGTGCGGTCGTCGAGGTCCAGGAGGGTGGAGCGCTTGCCGGGGCCGGTGTCGGCGTGGGCGTCCCCGTCCTCGCGCAGTCGCGGGCTGTCGACGCGCAGCACGTCGGCCCCGAGCAGGGCCAGGGTGCGGGTGGCGACGGGGCCGGCGATGACCCGGGTCAGGTCCAGGACCCGGATCCCGCGCGCCGGGGAGGACGCGGGCCCGAGGAGTGCGGGGGCGCCCCCGTGCCCCGCGCCGCCGGCCCGTGTCGTCACGAGGGGCGGGCCGGACGCCGGGGGCGGGGGGACCGGGGCCACGGCCACGGCCAGGCCGGCCGCCGCGTAAACGGTCTCCTGGATCTCGTGGGCCGGGCGGGCGGCGAGCTCCGCCGCCAGGGCCTCCTTCAGGGCCTGCTCCGGGCCCCGGTCCGGGATGCCGAGGGCGGCGAGGAGGCGGGCGCGGTGGTGCGGGTAGTTGGCGTGGGTGCGGACCCAGCCGTCGGCGGCCCGCCAGAATCCCGACAGTGGGGCGAAGGAGGTCGGGGCGCGGCCGTCGATCCGCAGGTGTCGCTCGCTGACGAAGGCCGTGGCCACCGCCGCCTCGTTCACCCGTATCGGGGGCACCGGCGCGCCGTCGCGGGCCGCCGCCAGCTCCGCCGCCGCGAGCGAGGCGACCGCGACGGTCGCCCGTGCGAGCTCCCGTACCGGCAGCCGGGAGGGCAGGCCGGTGGCCGGCCCCTCGAAGGAGACCTGGCGTGCCAGGTGTTCCGGGCCTCCCAGGGCGGCCCAGGCGTACACGGTCGTGGTGTCCTGCGTGTGGGTCACCCAGCCATTGTGCGGTGCGCCCCGGCGGGTGTCACGGGTGGTGTCGGGGCTCGGGGCGCGGCCGGTGTCCCGGCCGGGGTCAGGGCCCGGCCGCGGGGCGCAGTTCGCGCAGGAGGGCGGCCAGGGCGAATTCGCGGGCGGATGCCTCCCGCCAGCGGGCCCGTCCGAGCATCACGTCCTCGGAGAGCCCGCTCAGCATGGCCACGGCCCGGACGACGAACTCGGGAAGGTCGACGTCGGCGAAGTGGCCCAGCTCCCGGCCCTCGCGCAGGACGGCCTCCAGGCGCTCGTCCCAGCCGTCCAGGAGTTCGGTGAGGACCTGCCGGCCCACCTCGTCGTGCCGCTGGGCCAGGATCTGGGTCCACAGCGCGTAGCGCTCGTCCCCCGGGTGTCGGGGCAGGTAGAAGGTGACGAACAGGTCGAGCCTCTCGGTGGGGGACGCGGCGCGGGCGGCGGCCCGGCCGAAGCGTTCCCAGAGGTCCCGCTGGCTCCACACGAGGACTTCGAGCAGGAGCCGGTCCTTCTTGCCGAAGTGGTAGAGGATGTGGCCGGTGCTCATGCCCGCGCGGGCCGCGATGTCCGACATCCGCAGGGCCGCCGTCCCCTTCTCCGCGATGAGGCCGATGGCGGCGGTCATGGCGCGCCCGCGCGCCTCGTCCCCGCTGGGTTGACGCTTCCGGTCGAGCGGGGCCCGGAGCCCCGATCGGGAGGCTGCGCCGGCGTCGGTGCCCGCGGGGCCGGCCGGGTCCTCGGGCGGGTGGGGGTTCTCGGGCGGCACGGGGCCGGTCTTCGCCATCGACAGGGGCTCGCTTTCCGTTCCGGGCATCCGGGTGCCCAGTCTATTCCGAAAACCCCGACCCCTGATCTAGACTAAAAATCAAGTCAGTGCGGCGGGGTGTCGCGGGTTCCCGTTCTCCCCCGCCGAGGACCGGCCGACGGCCCGCCCCGTCCCACCCCCACCACTCGGGAGACACCCTCATGACACGCGGCTTCGACGTCGTCGAGACCTGTATCGCCGACCTGCGTGCGGCGCTGGAGAAGGGCGAGACCACGGCGGTCGAGCTGCTCGACGCCTACCTCGCCCGGATCGGGGCCTACGACGGGCCCGACACGCCCACCGCCCTGAACGCGATGGTCGTGATGAACCCCGAGGCCCGCGCGGAGGCTGCGGCCTCGGACGAGCGCCGCGCGCGCGGCGCGGCCCTCGGCCCGCTCGACGGCATCCCCTACACCGCGAAGGACAGCTACCTCGCGAAGGGCCTGACGGCCGCGGCCGGCTCCCCCGCCTTCGAACACCTCGTGGCCCGGCGCGACGCCTTCGCCATCGAACGCCTGCGCGCGGCCGGGGCCGTCCTGATCGGCCTGACCAACATGCCGCCGATGGCGAACGGCGGCATGCAGCGCGGCGTGTACGGCCGCGCCGAGAGCCCGTACAGCGCCGACTGGCTCACCAGCGCCTACGGCTCCGGCTCCTCCAACGGCTCCGGCACGGCGACGGCGGCCTCCTTCGGCGCCTTCGGCCTCGGGGAGGAGACCTGGTCCTCGGGCCGGGCGCCCGCGTCGAACAACGCCCTGTGCGCCTACACGCCCAGCCGCGGGGTGATCTCGGTCCGCGGGAACTGGCCCCTGGTGCCGACCATGGACGTGGTCGTCCCGCACACCCGCACCATGGCCGACCTGCTCGAACTCCTCGACGTGATCGTGGCCGACGACCCCGACACGCGGGGGGACCTGTGGCGCGCGCAGCCGTGGGTGGAGCTGCCCCCCGCCTCGCGGGTGCGGCCCGACTCCTACCCGGCCCTCGCCCCCCGCGACCTCGGGGCGGCGCACGAGGCGCTCACCGGCAAGCGCGTCGGCGTGCCCCGGATGTACGTGAACGCCGACCCCGACGCGGGCACCAACCCCGACGGGGGCATCGGCGGCCAGACCGGGCAGCGGATCGAGACCCGCCCCTCGGTGATCGCCCTGTGGGAGGCCGCCCGCCGCGACCTGGAGGCCGCCGGCGCCGAGGTCGTCGAGGTCGACTTCCCCGTGGTGTCCCGCTACGAGTCCGACCGCCCCGGCGAGCCCTCCCTGTTCACCCGCGGCCTGGTGAGCCGCGAGTACCTCGCCTTCGAGATCGAGGACCTGTCCGCCTGGGCCTGGGACGACTTCCTGCGGGCCAACGGCGACCCGGCGCTGTCCACCCTCGGCGAGGTCGACGGCGCCCTCATCTGGCCCAAACGGGAAGGCGAACTGCCCGACCGCTACGACGGGTTCGAGGACACGATCGGCGAGTACCCGCGCTTCGCCCGCGAGCGCCCCTACGCCTCCCTCGCCGAGATGCCGCACCTGGAGCAGGGGCTGCGCGGGCTGGAGGAGACCCGCCGGATCGACCTGGAGCTGTGGATGGACGACCTGGGGCTGGACGCCGTGGTCTTCCCCGCCGTCGCCGACGTGGGCCCCGCCGACATGGACGTGGACCCGGCCTCCGCCGACCTCGGCTGGCGCAACGGCGTCTGGGTCGCCAACGGCAACCTGGTCCCCCGCCACCTCGGCATCCCGACCGTGACCGTGCCCATGGGCACCATGGCGGACATCGGCATGCCCGTCGGGCTGACCTTCGCGGGCCGCGCCCACGACGACAACGCCCTGCTGGCCCTCGCCGCGGCCTTCGAACGCACCGGCGCCCGCCGCACCCACCCGCCCCGCACCCCCCGCCTGACCGCCCACTGAGCCGACGGGGGCCTCAGCCCGCGCCGGGGCCGGGGCCCACCAGGTGCTCGCCCACGGTGGCCAGGAGGTACTGGGCCAGGGAGGACCGGTCGTCGGCGCGGAACGGCCACGCGTGCAGGGCGTCGCGGAGCTCGGCGACGGTGACCCACCGGGTGGCGAGGACCTCGGCCGGGTCGGGGCGCAACCGCTGGTCCAGGCGGGTCTCGTAGACGGACAGCCAGTACGGGTGGATCTCGCCGTGAACCAGCGTCTTGGTCACGTAGGTCAGGTCCGCGGCGATGCCGAGTTCCTCGCTCAGTTCCCGTCGGGCCGCCGCCTCGTACGTCTCGCCCACGCCGACGGCCCCGCCGATGAAGATCTGGTGCCGGCCCGGGAAACGACGCTGTTCGTAGGGGCGTTGGCAGATCAGGATGCGTCCCTTCCGGTCCCAGCAGATCGTTCCCGCCGAGCGGTGGATCCATCCGCGCCGGACCACGGTCTCCCGGTCGGCGATACCGAGCACCCGGTCGTGCTCGTCGACTCTTTCGACCATCTCTCGCATGTCGTGCTCCTGACGGGTGGACCCGTGCGTCCCGCCCGGCACCAGTGAAGCCCGCCGCGAGGCCCCGCGCCGTCCTCGGAGGCGGGGGACCGGCGCACCCGGAGCGCGTTCGTGAACGCGTGAAGAGGCCGAGGGCGGCGCCGGCGCGCGGGGGCGCACAACGCACAAGCGCGGGACGTGTTCACCGTCCCACCAGGAGGCGACCGGTGACACGGCAGTCCGCCGCGTGACCTACTGACGGTGTGCCGGCCCCGGGTCACAACGGTGGCTCCCGTCCCGCACGCAACGTCTCCCCCGTCTCGGACAGGTGATCTCGTGAACGGTTCCGGTGGCGAAACCACCCGGCCCCTGCCCCGTGTTCGTGCCCCGCTTCCCCTGCCCCGCCCACCCGATCCGGGTCTCGGGGCCGGTTCGGGGGGCGGCCCGCGGATCGCTCTCGTCGGCGCCGGGACCGCGGGGGCCGCGCTCGTCAACGCCCTGGCCTGCGCGCCCCCGGCGGGCGGCGGGGAGCTGCTGGTCGTGGATCCGACCGAGGATCCCTGGCGGGGGCGCGTGTTCCGCGCCGACGGGGCCTGGGTCATCTGCAATTCGCCGCTGCGGGGCATGTCCGTCCGCCCCGAGGACCCGGACCACGCCGTGCGGTGGCTCGACGCCCGCCGCCCGGACGCGGGCCCCGACACCCCGCCCGCCTCGGCGACCTTCGTCCCGAGGGCCGTGTACGGGGACTATCTGCGCGAGGCCACCGCCGACGCCGTCGCCCGGCTGGGCGGACACGGTTGGACGGTGTCGGTCCTGCCCCGGCGGGCCGTGCGGCTGCGGCGGGAGGAGAGCGGTCTGTGGCTGGACACGGACGACGGACGACGCACGCGCTGCGACACCGTCGTGCTCGCGCCCGGGGGCGACGCCGGAAGCGACCCCTACGGTCTCGCCGGGTCCCCCGGATACGTCGATCCCCCGTACCCGGTGGACAAGGCCCTGGCGGATGTGGCGCCCGGCGCCTCGGTCGGGGTCGTCGGGACGGGCCTGACCGCCGTCGACGTCGTGCTCGGCCTGGCGGAGCAGGGCCACCGGGGGCCCGTGACCCTGTTCTCACGGAGCGGGCTGCTGCCCGGGGTGCGGGCCTCGGCCACCGAGCCGGTGCCGCTGACCGTGCTCGTGCCGGAGCGGATGGACCTGCTCGCCCGACGGTCCCCGCTGTCCCTCGACGCCGTCCGCGGCCTGCTCGACGAGGAGCTGCGGCCGTTCGGCTGCGATGTGCGGCGGGTCGCCGGGGACACCCGGGGCGGGACGGCGCTCGACCGGATCGACCGCCGGCTGTCGAGTCCGCCCGACGGCCGGGATCTCGGCCTGCGGGTCCTGCAACAGGCCCTGCCCGCAGTCGGGCAGGACCTGTGGTACCTGATGTCCCCGCAGGCGCGGCGCTGGACCCGCGAGCACCTCCAGCGGGTGATCTCCGCGTTGTGCTGCCCCATGCCGCGCGTCAACGCCCGGCGCCTGGCGGCGCTGTTGGGCGAGGGACGGGTCCGGACGGTCTCCGGGGTCGGCTCGATCCGGCCCCGCCCGCCGCACGGATTCACCGTCGTGTCGGGCGACGGCGCGAGGGTCGTGGTCGACGTGGTCGTCAACGCCGTCACCCCGGCCCGACGGCACGTCCCGCGGGCCGCCCGGTCCTTGGTGGAGCGGGCCTCGGCCGACGGCCTGCTCCTGCCGCACCCGTTCGGCGGCGTGTGCGTGGAGCGCACGACCAGTCGGGCCCTGGACTCGACCGGCCGCGCGCAGTCGGACGTGCACGTGCTGGGTGAACTCACCTTCGGCGCGTTCCACTTCGTGTCCGGAGTGCCGGTCCTGGTGAACCGGGCCGCGCAGATCACGGCCGACCTGGGAGCGGCCGTCGGAGGGTGCGGGCCGGACCGGCGGGCGTCCGGCCGCGGCTACTCCGCGATCCTCGTGGAATAGCGCCAGCGGTAGCGGACGGTGGCCCCGACGGCCGGGTCCCCGTCGGGGGGCGGCACGGCGAGGTAGTGCTCGTGCCGCCCGCAGTAGGCCACCGTGATCTTGTCCCCCGCCCCCTTCCCGGCCCGGGGCACGGCGATGAGGCGGGGCAGGTCGGCGGGCCCGCCCTCCAGCTCCACGAGGAACCCGAACTCGTACACGCGGCGTTCCGGGTTCCACAGCAACACGGAGTCACGCGGGGTGGTCGTCATGTCTGCTCGCTTTCTTCACGGTCGAGGGCGCGGTCGAGGGCGGGGACGGACACCGGTCGGGGGCCTGCCGCCACGTGCGCGGCGGCAGGTCCAGCAGTTCTCCGGCGGGGTGTTGACACGACCAGTCCAGGGACGAGCCGTGCGAGTGCAACAGGGCCAGGTTGGCCAGCAGGGTGCCCTGCTCGGGCCGGCCCCGGCGCAGGCTGTGGGTGATCAGGGGGTGATCCGCCCCGGCCTCGGCCAGGGTGCGGGCGAGCAGGTCCGCGAGGACGGGGTGGGGGGAGATCTCGGTGAAGAGCCGGTGCCCGGCGACCGCGGCCGCGGTCACGGCCGCGCGGAAGGGGACGCGCGGCGGGCGCGGCAGGCGGAGCGCGGGTGGTGCGGCGGGGCGGGCCCGGGTCCCCCGCGCACCCGCGAGGAACCCGGCGCGCCGACAGGCGAGCCGGCCCGCCTCCTCCCGGGTGAGGGTCCCGGTGATCACGGCGGCGGAGATCCGGCCGGCGTACCGGCCGAGGACCGCGGCGGGCCGGATGCCGTGGGCCGCCCACACGTCGGCCAGGGCGACCTGGAACGGCGGGGTCATCGCCTCGACCCGCGCCGGGTCCGTCCAGTCTCCGGCGGCGACGGCCTGCCGCGGGGTCATGCCGTACTCCCTCGCGTAGACCTCGGCGAAGGAGTCGAGCCCGGCCAGGAAGGCGGGCTCCTCCGTCATCAGCGCCCCGCCCATGTCGGTCCACGGCGTGCCCCGGCCGGGGAAGAGCCACACGGGGCCGCGCGGCGCGGCGAGGCGGTCCGGGGCGACGACTCCGGGCAGGTGCGCGTGTCGCAGTGCGGCGGCGAGTTCCGCGAGGGTCCGCGCCGGCACGGTGACGCGGTGCGAGAGGTGGGGCCGGCGCAGGGCCAGGGTGTGGCCGACCGAGTCGAGGTCGGTGTGGGGCCGGGCGTCGAGCCACTCCGCGAGCCGGTGGGCCTCGGCCCGCACCCCGGCCTCGGAACGGGCGGAGACCGGGAAGAGCCGGGGCCGGTCGGCCGGTGTGTCCGCTCGCGCGGGGCGGACCGGGCCGGGCCGGCGGGTCGCGGGCGCCTCTTCGAGGACGGCGTGGGCGAGGGCCGCGCCCGGCCCGAAGCAGGAGACGGCGGCGCGTCGCGGTCGCGGACCGCGCCGCCACGGTGTGGGACGGGCGATCGTCCCGAGTCCTCGGACTTCGGGACCGAGGAGGTCGCGGGCCCCGATCCCGGGGGTCGGCGGCAGCGTTTCGTGCCTCAGGGCCAGCACGACGGAGATGAGGCTCTCGACGCCGGTCGCCGCCGTCGGTCCGGGGCGCGGGGTGACGGCGGCGACCACGCAGGGCGCGTCGGCGGGGCGGCCCCGGCCGAAGACCCGGGCGAGCACCGCGATCTCGGCGCGATCCCCGTCCGGGTGCCCGACGCCGTGGGCGGCGATGACGTCGACACTGCCGGCCGTGATGCCGGCCCGGGCGTACACGGCGCGCACCCCGTGCTCCCGGGCGAGGGCCCGGGATTCGATCGAGGCCCCGGTGTCCCCTTCGTCGAGGGTGTCGGTGCCGCGGATGAGGGCGAGGACGCGATCGCCGTCCCGCCGGGCGTCGGCGAGGCGTTTGAGCACGAGGATCCCGGCCGTCCCGCCCGGGGTGACGCCGCCGGCCAGGGCGAGGGGGGCGGCCCGGCGGAGCAGGGCCCGGCAGGCGAGGTCGACGGCGGCCAGCGAGCACATCGGGGCGGTGTCCCGGCCGGTGCCGGGGCCGCGCAGGTCGAACAGGGCGGACACCCGCTCGGCCGGTTCGCGGGGTGCCGCGACGAAGAGGGCGGTGTCGGTGCCGCGCAGGGTGTCGGGGGCGAGGCCGGCGTGTTCGCATGCCTGCCAGACCAGTTCGAGGAGCGTCCGCTGTTGCAGGTCGACGCCGGCGGCCTCGGCGGCGGGGATGCCGAAGAACCCGGGGTCGAACCCCCGGGGCGCGGCGTCGGGGTCCCCGGGTGGGACAGGGGATCGGCGGCTCGTGCCGATGACGGCGATCGGTTGCTGGGGCATGCCGGTCCTTCGGGAGGGGGTCACGGCGCTGGTGGCCCCGTCACGGACGAGGCCGGGGGCGAGGTCGCTCCTCTTCCATGGGACCGTGCGGGAGTTCCGCGCGGGAGCCGGGCGGAGGCCCGGGCCCGTGCGGGCGTCGCACGCTTGCGCGCTTGTGAACGGACCGTCAGCGGGCTCGCCCGTGGACGGCCAGGCGCCGCGCGGACCTCTCCAGCCGCAGCAGTGCGCGGAGTTCCGCCGCCAGGGACCAGAACTCGCAGGCACGGGCGGGGTCGAGGAGGCCGAGGTGACCGCCGGGGACCGTCCGGCCGGTGAACTCGCGCGTGGTCCAGGCCCGCCACGAGCCGGTCGGCCTCGTCCCGTCGTGCAGGGGGTCGTCGGCCCCGACGACCGCCGCGACGGGGCAGCGCAGCGGGCGGGGCCGTTCCACGGGGTGCGCGGTGAGCAGCGCGAGGTCCATGCACAGCAGGCGCTTGGCGTGGGCGCGCAGGTCGGGGTCGCGCAGCCTGCCGCTCTCGTCCAGCAGTGCCTCCAGGCCCGCCTGATCGGGCCGTTCGGCCGACGGGACGCGCCGGTGGGGGGCGGTGGCGCCGACCACGAGGAGCAGGGCGGGGCCGCTGCCCGCGCGGGCGAGGGCTCGCGCGGTCTCCAGCGCGAGGAGGCCGCCCATGCTGAACCCGGCCACGACCGTGCGACCGGCCTGTCCGGTGAGGACGACGTGTCGCGCGCACTCCTCGGCCAGTTGGCGCAGGGTCGAGGGCATGGGGGTCTCGCGGCGGGTGCCGCGTCGCGGGTAGTGGACGACGCTGACGGCGACGTCCTCGGGGGCGGTGACGGCCAGAGGGGCGATCATGTCGGGTGTGCCGCCGGCCGGGGGGAAGAGGATCCAGGGTGTGGGCGCCGCTCGGCCCTCTCTCGCGGGCGAGGGCATGGGGGTGGTGAGGATCCGGTCGCCGGTGTCGGTCTCCATCGGTTCTCTCCCGGGCTCGTGCTGCGGGCGCGTCGGTCGCGTCCCGTTTCGATGGTGCTCGGGCACCGGGGCGCTGGAAAGGAGCGCGGGGGCGTACGGGAGCGCGCACGGGGGCGCTTGATGCGGAGCGGGGCAGCGCTCCCGCGTCGGGCGCCGGAGCGGCGGGGTCACCCGAGCCCCTCGGGACCTTGGACGACACTTCCGTAACGGCCTTTCCGAACAGGCGTGTTGACGCACAAGCTCACAAGCGCGGGACGCCCGCTCGGGTTCGCTCCGCGTCGCGCGGCGGCGGTGTCGTGGGCGAGCACGTGCCCGGATCGTGGACTGAACGGTTCCGGCCGGGGAAACCTCCCAGGAGAGCGAAGGGCCCGTCGTGGACTCCGCAGTCCGTTCCGGTCCCGCTGGGGCCGTGCCTATCGATGGAAGGACGGCCCCCTTGGCGCCCAGGGTTCCTCGACAACCCAATCAGAGACTGCGTTCCCTCTTGGACGAATCCGGCTGGACCGCCGGTCAGTTGACCAATGCCATCAGAGCCCTCGGCATGCAACAGGGCCTGGACCTGGCCTACGACCGCACCGCGGTGGGGCATTGGATGGCCGGTTCCAAGCCGCCGGCGCCCGTGCCGCGTCTGGTGGCCGCCGCGTTCGAGCGGAAACTGGGGCGGGTGGTCACCCCGGAGCAGACCGGTCTGACGCTCTGGGACCCCGACCTGTCCCGGCCCGGCACCCCCTCGGTGCCCGGCCCGGTCGACTTCGCGGCCGAGGTGCACCGGGTGGGCATGGCCGAGGTCCAGGGTTCCCCCGGCGGCGCGGGCACCGCCAGGGCCTATTCCCTGCGGGGCCTGCCCGGTCCGTGGCCGGCGAGCACGATCATCGCGCCCCCGGACGAGAACAGCGCGGAACGGGAGTCCGTGTTGCGGGTCGCCTCGATGGTGGAGATCTTCGGCGCGCTGCCGGAACGATTCGGCGGGGCGCACGCGCGGACCTCCGTGGCCGCGTACCTCACCTGGGACGTGGCCCCCCTGCTGCGCAGCGTGCGGCACACCGGGCACCGCGTGGAGATGCTGCGGCTGACGGCCCAGCTGACGCACGTCCTGGCGTCGATGTCCCGGGACTCGGGACGCCACGGCGCGGCCCAGCACCACCTCCACGTGGCCCTGCAACTGGCGCACCTGGCCGGCGATCGGGCCCTGGGGGCGATCCTGCTGCGGTCCATGGGCACGCACGCCCTGCAACTCGGTCAGGTCGTGGCCTCGGTGCGCCTGTCCGACGCGGCGGTCGAGGTCGCCGGGGCCGACGCCTCGCCCGCCGTGTTCAGCTACGTGCTGGCGGGGCGGGCCGAGGCGCACGCGGCGGGGCGGCAGCGCACGGCGGCCCTGGCCGACCTGGCCCGGGCCGAGGCATACCACGAACGGAGCGTGGATCTCGTCTCGGCGGGGCAGTTCCACCGGTACTCGCAGGGTTCGCTCGCCTATCAGCGGGCCAAGGTGTTGGCCGCGTTGTGCGATCACGACACGGCCATCCGGGCGTTGGAGGAGTCGATCCTGACGCGTCCCGCGGACCTGCGGTGGTCCGTGGCGCTGAGTCGGGCGGAGATGGGCATGCTGCTGCTGGCGGAGCACCGGTTGGACGACGCGTGCGAGCAGTGGCGGGCCTTCCTCGCCGACTACCACACCCTCCGCTCGGAACGGGCCCGGTTCGCGCTGGCGGACATCCGCAGGGCGCTCGGTCCCTTCCGCCGCAGCGCCCCGGCGTTGCGACTGTTGCGACACATCGAGGAGATCACCCGGGACGGGACGTGAGCGCACAGGCCCGTGGGCCGACACCGGGAGCGGCGTCGGCCCACAGGGGCGGCATCAAAGGTGCCGTCACGGTCCTTCAGACGCGCGCCGGCACGTGCCGGAGACGGAGGCGGACCGGAGTCCGGAGCCGGCGGGCGTCATCGGAGTGGAGCGGGTCGTGCATGGTACCCATCCTGGTCGGTGAGCGGTGTGAACGATCGGGGCACGACGTGCGCGGTGGTCAGCCGGCCGGTCCGGGGCCGGCGGGCGGGTGGTCGGTGACGACGGCGATCAGGCAGGTCCAGTTGAAGCCGCCGCCGATGCCGACGAGGGCGACGCGGGCGCCGGGTCGCAGGGCCCGCTCGCGGACGAGGTGGTCCAGGCCCGCGAGCTGGTCGACGGCACCCGCGTGCCCGATGCCCGCGCCCCAGGACCACGTGGTGCGGGCGATGTCCAGGCCGAGCGGCTCCAGGCACTGTTCCCGCAGCAGCGAGCGGCCGAAGTTGGGGAAGACGAGGTGGTCGACGGAAGACAGCGAACAGCCGGCCTCGGCGGCGGCGCGGGTACACGCCTCGATCAGCCCCTCTTGGAGCCGCTTGCGGATCTCCTCGGGCGGCATGACGTCGAAGAACTCCTGGCTCCGGTCGTACAGGCGGACCGGGTGGTCCGCCGGGTCGGACCACGTCAGGAGGGGGTTGCTGCCTCGTTGCATGGCTTCGAGTGTGGTGTCGCTGACGCTGACGATGGACTCGACACGGGCGAACCCGGTGTCGTTGGCCAGCACCACGGCGGCGGCGCCGTCGGCGAACACGAACCCCCGGTTGGCGCGCCACCGGTCCCAGACGGGCGGGGAGAACCGGTCCGCGGCGACCACGAGCACGCAGGAGCTCGGGGGCGCCTTGGCCAGCCACGCGTCCCCCGCCTCGATGGCGGTGAGGGCGCCGTTGGAGAGCTGGCGGACCTCGTAGGCGCCGCCGTGCCCGTCGAGGACCTCGTTCTGCAGGTAGGCGGCCGCGTTCCATCCCTCGGCGCCGCTGAAGCCCGTGGTGACGAAGAGCAGCCTGCGGTAGGAGGCGTGGGCCCGTCCGGCCCGCTCCACGGCGAGGCGTCCGGCCTCGCGGGCCATCTCGGGGGCGATCGGACCGTGCTCGGGTTCGCAGATCGCGACCCGTCGCAGGCCGGTGGTGGCCGCCCAGGGGGCCGGGAGGGCCCCTCGGGTCACGGCTTCGTGGACGGGTCTGGTGGCGGGGAACCAGGATCCCGTCGCCGCGAGGTGGAGCGAAGGGGTGGGGATCATCGTGGTGGGTCCTTCGGAGGGATGAGGAAGCAGGTCAACCGGGCCTCGCAGCGCGGGGTGCCGTCGCCGGAGGTGATCTCGATGCGGTGGACGGTCGTCCGTTCGCCCAGGTGGAGCGGGGTGGCGACGCCGATCCACCGGCCGTCCTCGGGCGGTTCGGTGCCCTCCCCCAGGTGGGAGGCGTGCAGGGTGCCGCCGAGCGGGAGCATCGCGGGGTGGGCGTACAGCATCGCCGCGACCGAGCCGAGGGTCTCGGCGAGGACGAGGACGGAGGCCGAGGCGGGTGCGAGGCCCGTCACGCGTTCCGCGCGGGCCTCGGTCACCTCGATGCCCAGGCGCCGCACCAGGCCGGGGATCGGGATGTCGGGGGTGCCCCCGAAGAGCGCCGCGAGGCGCTCCCCGGGGGAGGCGACCGCGCCGGGGTGGGTGGTCACGGGGTCGTGGCCGATCCGCCGCGGGCGGCGGTGACGCGGGCGAACCGGGGGAAGAGCCCTTCGGCGGCCTCGCGAGCGACGGTGCGCACGCGGTCCGTTCCGGGGGGCGACTCGTGCAGCGCCAGGACGGTGCGGAACTCGGCGCCGACGCTGTCGGGGAGGTAGGGCCAGTCGCTGCCGTAGACGACGTGTCCGGGGCGGGCGAAGGCGAGCAGGGTGCGCAGGGCCTCCGGTCCGACGAGGGCGGTGTCGAACCGGAACGCGCGCAGTTCCTCGGTCAGGGTCTCGGCCGTGACGCGGGGCTCGGCCATGATCGGGGCCAGCGCGGCGAACCGGGCGACGGCGTAGGGGAGGTGTCCTCCCCCGTGGGCGAGGATCACCCGGACCCTCGGGTGGGTGCTCAGGACCCGGTTCAGGGCCATGTGGACGGCGGTGCGGGTGGTGTCGTGGGGGAAGTCGACCATCGGGTAGGGGATGCCCGGGACCATGAGCGCGGAGGTGCGGATGGGGTGGACCAGGACGGTGGCGGCGTGTTCGTCGAGCGCCGCCCACAACGGGCGGAAGAGCTCGTCGCCCAGGTAGACGCCCAGGTGGTTGGACATCAGCATCACGCCGTCGGCGCCGAGGGTGCCGAGGGCGTGCTCCAGTTCCCGTCGGGCGGCGCCCATGCCCTCCGCGAGGGGCAGGGAGGCCAGGAAGCCGAACCGGTCCGGTCGGCTCTCGCGGACACCGGCCGCGTACTCGTTGACCAGCCGGGCCAGTCGGGCCGCTTCGCCTTCCCGGCCGGGCAGGTTGACTCCGGGGGCGGAGACGCTGAGGAGGGCGGAGTCGATGCCGGCCCGGTCCATCACGGCGAGCGCGGCCTCCGGGGACCAGGGGGCCACCGGGACGCCTCCCGAGTCGATGCCGAGCTCGCGCAGGTGCCGGCGGTACGCGGGCGGGACGACGTGGTGGTGGACGTCGATGAGTCCGGACATCAGAGCGCCTCCGTCCCGGGCTCGGGCGAGGGGTCGTCGCTCTCGACGAGGGCGGTGACGAGGTGGGCGGTCAGGGTGGCGACGCTGAGGCGTGCCCCGGTCAGCGAGGGCGGCAGGGCCACGCCGAAGCGGCGCAGGACCCGGGCCCGCAGGGTGGTGGTCATCACGGAGTCCATGCCGTGGTCGACCAGGGAACGTTCGGGACGGATCTCCTCGGCGGGCATCCGCAGCTCGCCGGCGACGAGCGCGAGGACGGCGTCCCGCACGCCCTCGGGGGTGAGCGCCGAGGCCCCTTCGGTGGAGTCCGGGTCCTCGGTGTCCACACGGGTGGGCGTCAGGTCGAGGGTGATCGGGAGGCGTGCGGGCGAGTCCACGACCCGGGTGATCACCGTGTGGGCTTCGCCCAGGCCCAGGGCCCGGTCCCAGGCCGCCAGTCCCTCCGCCACGTCGAAGCCGCCCAGGCCGCGGGCCTCGGCCTCGGCGAGGCCCGCCTCGTTGGACTCCGACATGCCCTGCCCGTGCCAGGTCATCCAGGCGAGGCTGACGGTGTCGGGGCGGCCGGCGGCGAACGCGTCGAGGAAGGCGTTGCCCGCCGCGTACGCGGACTGGCCCTTGACCTGCGCGTAGCGCCCGCTGGAGGAGAACAGGAGCAGGAAGTCGACGCTGCCGGGCGGGAAGGCCCGGTCCAGGGCGAGGGTGCCGGCGACCTTGGGGGCCAGGACCGTGTGCATCAGCTCCTTCGAGGTCTGTGCGGCGAGGGCGTCGCCGACGACGCCGGCGGCGTGCACGATGCCCCGGACGGGCGGCAGGTCCAGGGCCTCGGCGGTGAGGCGTCCGGCGACGGCCTCCGGGTCGCACACGTCGAGGGCGAGGACGCGCACGGTGACGCCGGCCGCTTCGAGCTCGCGGATCGCGGCGATCCGGTGCCGGTCCCGGGGGTCGGTCGGACCGTCCCAGTCCTCCCTCGGCGGCAGGGGGGTCCGGCCGACGAGGACGATCCGGCGGGCCCCCCGGCCCGCGAGGTAGCGGGCGGCGATCAGGCCGAGGGCTCCGAGTCCGCCGGTGACGAGGTAGGTGGCGTCGGGGCGGCAGAGCGCGGGGGCCCGGCTCGGTTCGGCGGGGGTGACCAGACGGGTGACGGCGGGTCCGCTCTCGCGGACGCGCACGGGTTCGTCGCGCAGGTCCAGGTGGAGCAGGGGCAGCAGGGTCTCGGGCGGCTGCTCCCCGTCGGTCTCCAGGTGTCCGCCCCACCATTCGGGGTGTTCTCCGGCCACGATCCGGGCCATGCCGGCCAGGGGGGCGTGGGAGAGGTCGTCGGCTCGGGTCAGCCACCACATCACGGCGGGGCGCTCGGCGCGGGAGTTGACGGCCACGGCGTCCAGGAAGCGGTTCGCGGTCCGGTCGATCGCCCCGTTCAGGGTGGTGTCGGGGGTGATGGGGTCGGCCACGAGGAGGATGGTCGCAGGGGTGTGGGCCGAGGCCGCGCGCAGGTCGGGGGCCGCGTGCGCCTCGACGTCGGCCTCGCGGAGCGCGGTCACGAGTTCCGCTCCGGGGCCGATGACGACGACGGGTTGGGCGAAGGCCCGGGCCGCCCGGTCCCCCAGGGGGCGCAGGCGCGGCACGTGGACGAGGTTGTCGGCGGGTTCGGTCGGCCGCCGGTCGGTGCCGGTCGTGCCGGCGCAGACCACCTCGTCCAACAGGGCGACGCGGGTTCCGGCGGGGTCGGTGGCGGTCACCCGGAAGGTGACGGTGCCCTCGTCGTCGTGGCGCAGGCGTTCGGCGTGCAGGACGGCCCGGGTGGGGGCGGTGCCGGTGAGGGCGAGGTGTCCGATCCGGGTGAGCATGCGGGAGCGGTCGTCGGGCCACAGGGGGGCGATGACGGTGAGGGCCGCGTCCAGCAGGGGGGCCCAGGCGCCGGCGTGGCGCGGATCGGCGGCGGGGTCCGGGGAGAGGTCGACCTCGCAGCTGAGGGTGGTGTCGGTGACGGTGGTGTCCTTGACGCGCCAGCGGAACCCGAAGCCGCCGATGCCGCGGCCGGTCATGGCCTTCTCGTGTTCGGCCCAGCCGACGGTGCGGACGGGTCCGGTGGGGGCCGGGTCGGCGTGCCGGGCCGGGGTCGGCGCGGCGGGCTCTCGGGGGGTGGGGGGAAGGGCGCGGGTGGTGGAGTGGGAGGTCCAGGGTCCGGGGGCGGCGTCGTCGAGGGCGCGGCCGGTGAGCCGGAGGAAGGAGCCGTCGCGGATGACGCGGATCTGGCGGGGGAGGTCGCTGACGAGGGCGGTGTCGAGTCGGACGTCGGCGAGGGCGTCGGTGTCGGCGGCCGCGAGGAAGGTGACGAGGTGGGTGGCGGCGGGGACCACGTCCACGTCGTCGACGAGGTGGCGGGCCGGGTAGGGGCGGGTCTCCGGGTCCAGGCGGGTGTCCCAGGTGGTCAGGGGGCGTTCGCCGTGGATCGTGCCGGGCCGGCCCAGCAGGGTGCGGTCCGCGGGGTCGTGGGCGGTGGTGACCCCGCCGCCGGTGGGGCGGGTCTCGGCCCAGAAGGGACGGCGCTGCCACGCCTGGGCGGGCAGGTCGAGGAGGGCGCCGGTGGGGTGGAGGCGGTCCCAGGCGAGGCCGGCGCCGGCGGTGAAGAGGGCGGCGGCGGAGGTGAGCAGGGTGGTGCGCTCGGGGGCTCCGCGACGCAGGCTCCGGGTGACGGTGACGTCCTCGACCCCGCGTTCGCCGGCGGTCTCGGAGACGGAGTGGGCCACGATGGGGTGGGTGGAGAGTTCGGTGAAGATCCGGTTGCCGTCCTCCAGCGCGGCCGTGACGGCCTCGGCGAAGCGGACGGGGGCGCGCATCATGTCCACCCAGTAGTCCGGTCCGCGCTCGGCCGGGGAGCGGGGGTCCTCGGTGACCGAGCTGTAGAGGACGGTGTGCGGGGGCCGGGGGCGCAGGTCGCGGGCGGCGGCGTGGATGCCCGCCAGTCCCGGTTCGACGAGGGCGCTGTGGAAGGCGACGTCGGCGGCGACCCGGCGCACGGTGCGGCCTTGGGCCTCCAGGGTCCCCAGGACGGTCTCCAGGCCCTCGTGGGAGCCGGAGAGCACGGTCCACGACGGGGAGGCGGAGACGGCCGCGTCCACGTCGGCGACCTCGCTCAGCAGTTCCCGGGCCTTGTCGAAGGGCAGGTCGACCATGGCCATGGTGCCGGTGCCGACCAGGGTGCCGACGATCTTCGCGCGGCGGCAGGCGAACCGGGCCGCCTCCTGCCGGTCGAGGGCGCCGGAGACGACGGCGGCGGCGATCTCCCCGACGGAGTGCCCGATGATGCCGGCGGGCTCGACGCCCCAGTGGTGCCACAGGTCGGCGAGGGCGATCTGCACGGCGGTGGTCATGGCCTGCACGCGGGCGGTGTCCTCCCACACGCCTTCCTCGATCGCCTCGCGGGGGGTGATGCCGAACTCCTCGCGGTAGACGGGGGCGAGGGCGTCGAGGGCGGCGGCGAAGACGGGTTCCTCGGCCAGGAGTTCGCGGCCCATGCCGGCCCATTGGGCGCCGTGCCCGGAGAACAGCCAGACCACCGGGGCACCCTGGTCGGGGTGGTCGGGGGGTGTGGTGGGGGCGTCGGCCTCGGCGAGGGCGCGCAGGGCGACGGAGAGTTCGGCGGGGGTGTGCGCGAGGACGCCGGCGCGGTGGGAGAGGTGGGAGCGGCCCAGGGCCAGGGTCCGTCCGATCGCGGGCAGTTCCGCCTCGGGGTGGGCCTCCAGCCAGTCGGCGAGGGCGCGGCCCTGGGCGACCAGGCCGGCGTGCGAGCGGGCGGAGACGGGGACGAGCAGGGGCCCGGGGGCGGTGGGGGGCTCGGGGTGGGGGTCGTGGCGCCAGGCCGGGTCCTGTCGGGGGGCCTCTTCCACGATGGTGTGGCAGATGGTGCCGCCCACGCCGTAGCAGGACACGCCGGCGCGGCGGGGTTCGCCGTCGGCGGCCCAGGGGGTGGCGCGGGTGACGACCCGCAGGCCATTGCGGTCCCAGTCGACGACGTCGGTGAGCCGGTCGAGTCGGGAGGGGGGCAGGGTCTCGTGGCGGAGGGCGAGGACGGTCTTGATGAGTCCGGCGACGCCGGCGGCGGCCTCCAGGTGCCCGATGTTGGGTTTGACGGAGCCGACGAGGAGGGGGGAGTCGGCGGCGCGGCCGGCCCCGAAGACGCGGGCCAGGGCGTTCAGTTCGGCCTTGTCGCCGGCCGGGGTGCCCGTTCCGTGCGCCTCGATGTAGTCGACGCTGCGGGGGTCGATGCCGGCGCGGGCGTAGACCGAGCGGAGCATGTGTTCCTGGGCCTGCCCGTTGGGGGCCATCATGCCCTCGCCGGTGCCGTCGTGGAAGATTCCGCCGCCGCGGATGAGGGCGAGCACCCGGTCGCCGTCGCGCCGGGCGTGGGAGAGGCGCTTGAGCACGAGGACGCCGCCGCCCTCGCCGCGGCCGTAGCCGTCGGCCGCCTCGTCGAAGGTCTTGCTGCGGCCGTCGGCGCTGGTGGCGCCGGAGGCGTTGAGGGCGAGGAGCAGACCGGGGCCGGACATCACGTTCACGCCGCCGACCAGGGCCAGGGGGGTCTCCTCGTTCCACAGGGCCTGGCAGGCCATGTGCACGGCGGTCAGGGAGCCGGCGCAGGCGGTGTCCGCGGAGACGGAGGGGCCGCGCAGGTCCAGGACGGTGGAGACGCGGTTGGCCAGGCCGAAGAGGTAGCAGCCGTTGACGAACCACGGTTCGAGGGCGACCGGGTCCGCCATCAGGAGGTCGCCGTAGTCGTGGGAGTTCCCCGCGATGAAGACGGCCGAGTCGCTGCCGCGCAGGGAGAGCGGCGGGATGCCCGCGTTCTCCAGTGCCTGCCAGCACAGTTCGAGGATCATGCGTTGCTGGGGGTCGAGCGAGAGGGCCTCGCGGGGGGAGACCCCGAAGAACGTGGCGTCGAAGCCGCTGATGTCGTCGAGGAACCCGCCGGCCCGGGGCGCGTCGCGCAGCGCGGCGACCACGCGGCCGTCGGAGCGGAACTCCTCCCACCGCTCGGCGGGGAGTTCGGTGACGGCGGACTCGCCGCCCGCCAGGAGCTCCCAGAAGCGGTCGGGGCTCTCGATGTCGGTGGGGAAGCGGCAGCTCATGCCGACGATGGCGAGGGGCTCGCGGGACTGCGGGTCGTGTGACACGGGCATGGTCGGGCCTTCTGTGTGGGAGGGGGTGGGGACGAGGGGCCGATCCGCGCGGTGGGGAGGGACGGACCGGCCCGACCGGGCCGCGCCGGGAAGACGACCGGGCGGCCGGCCTGTGGGGACGGCGGGGGCGTCAGGCGCGCCGGCGGCCCTTGAAACCCGCCACGAGGGCGTGGTTGAAGGGGAGGTCGGGCACGGTCTCGGTCCGGGTGAAGCCGGCGTCGACCAAGTGCTCGGCCATGTCCCGGGCGGTGTAGGTCATGCCCTCTCCGGAGGCGAGGCCGAGGAAGTAGGCGGAGAGGAATCCCGCGATGAGGGGGCCCCGCTCGTCGTCGTCGGCGACGAAGTTGTAGACGATCGCGGCGCCGCCGGGGGCGAGGGCCTCGTGGCATTTGCGCAGCAGCGCGGTGTTGCGCTCGGCGGACCAGATCTCGTGGATGTGGAAGTACAGGAAGCCGTCGACGCCGGTGGGGAACTCCGTGGCGAAGAGGTCGCCGGCGACCGTGTCGATCCGGTCGGCCAGACCGGCCCGCTCGATGTTGCGGCGGGCGATCGGCAGGACCTCGGGCTGGTCGAACACGGTGACGCGCAGGTGCCCGAAGCGCCGGGCGAGTTCGATGGCGTTGGTCGCGTCGCCGCCGCCCAGGTCCACCACGTGGGTCAGCCGGGTGAAGTCGAAGGCGTCCAGGGCGAACCGGAAGGTCTTGCGGGAGGCGTCGCCCATGTTGTCGTAGAACAGCTGCTGGAGTTCGGGGTGTTCGACCAGCCGCGCGTAGAGGGTGTCGCCCCCGCCGGAGAGGCGGCGCAGACCGGTGTTGGTGTTGTCGCGCAGGGACTCCAGCAGGTCCGGCATGGCGGGGTTGATGACCTCGGACTGCATGCGGATCAGCGGGCCGAGGTACTCGGGGGAGGCGGCGAGCAGCTTGCGGCGGACGATCTCGGTGTTGCGGTAGCGGGATCCGTCCTTGTGGAGCAGCCGCAGGGAGGTCAGACCGAGGAGGAGCACGCGGGTCGGCTGCGGTTCCAGGTCCAGGGCCTTGGCGATGGTCTCGGGTTCGGCGTCCGGCGTGAGCTCCAGGTACTCGAACAGGGAGCTGCGGACGCCCGCGTCGAGGAGCGCGAACGCGGTCGCGCCGTGGACGAGGACGCGCAGCCAGCTCCCGTCGGACAGGTCACCGGCCAGGGGGCTCGGCGTGTGGTGGGTGGAGTCGGGGCGAAGCGTCATGGGTGCCCTCCGGGCCGGGAGACGGTGTGGTGCGCGTGTCTCCCGCTGTCACGGGAGCACGACCATCACACCGCCACCGCCGGCGTCCGGGGAGGGGTTCCAGGGGGGTGACGCGCACGCGCGGCGCGTGCTTGTGAACGTGTGATTCAGCGGGGCGGCAACACGATCGCGTCCGCTCGCCCGCTGACCAGCGCGGAGTGCAGGAGCGTTCCGGCACTCGCCCGGTCGACGGGGGGACCGGGTGTCGCGGACAGACCGGCGGTGGCCGGCGCGGTCAGGAACACCGGCAGCCCGGTGGTCCGCCGCACCCGGTCGGAGAGCTCCACGAGCCGGTGCAGGGTGCCGACGGGATCGGGCTCCGCGTCGTCGTCGACCCACAGGTGCGCGGCCCTGACCCCCGACTCCCGCCATGCCTCGGCCCGGCGCGGGACCCACTCCTCCCAGGTCTCGACGGGCACGCGCGTCAGGTCGACGCCGGCGACGAGCACGATGCCCTCCGTACCGGCGGCGTCGGCGGGCCACGCGCGGGCGCCGGCCGCGACCCCTTCGGACGCTTCGAGGACCAGGGCGACCCTGGCACCGCCGCGCGCGGCCGCGCGCAGCGGGTCCGGCCCGGCATCGGCGTCGAGCACGACTCCGGGCACCGCGCCTCGGGCGGTCGCCGCGGCGAATGCCTCGGCCCAGGCCGCGGGCCCGGCCGGCCCGGACCCCGAGCGCCAGTCGGCGAGGACGAGCGCCTGCCCCGCGCGTTCGCAGTCCCCGGGGGTGCCGACGACGGCCCCGACCCGGTCCCGCAGGGCGAGGTCCTTGCCCAGGGCCAGGGGGGCGGCCAGCGCGTGCGTCCGGTCGGCGCCGACCAGTCCGGTGTCCCGTTCCGCCTCCTCGTGGTACGCCCGTTCCGCCCGCGCGACCTCGCGCGGGTGCAGCCGCGCCAGGCCGGGGTGTCCGATGGCGGGAACGCGGGAGAGGAAGTGCAGGGCGAACCGGTGGGGTTCGCGGTCGAAGAGGTCCCCGAACCGCTCCCACCAGCGCATCGACCGGGTGGCCAGGCTCTGGGTGCGGTGGGTCTTCGGCCGGCGCTCCGCCTCGTACCGGGACAGCGCGGCGGCCGGGTCGGCCTCCTCGGCCAGGGCCCGGGCGAGGCCGATCGCGTCGTTCATGGCGAGTTTGGTGCCCGATCCGACGGAGAAGTGCGCGGTGTGCGCGCTGTCCCCGAGGAGGACGACCCGGCCGTGCGTCCAGCGTTCGTTGACGACCGTGCGGAAGGCGGTCCACTGGCTCGCGTTGGCGATCAGGCGGTGTCCGCCCAGCGCTTCGGCGAAGACCTCCTCGACCACGGAGGTCATCGCCTCGTCGACCACCACGTCCGTGGGCAGGCCGGCGCGGGCGAGGGCCCGCGGGGTGGTCTCGACGACGAAGGTGCCCATCGTGTCCGTGTAGGGATAGGCGTGCGCGGCGAACGGGCCGTGGGGGGTGCGCACGAAGGGGAAGGTGACCCGGTCGAAGGGGGCGGTGGTGCCGTACCAGATGTAGCGGGCCTCGCCGAGGGTGACGGAGTGCCCGAAGTGCGCGGCGTGGCGGTCCCGGTGGGCCGAGCGGGAGCCGTTGGCGAGGACGACCAGGTCGTGCGCGTCGAGGAGTTCCTCGGGCTCGGCGGGGGTGGCGTAGTGGATCTCGGCACCGACGGCGAGGGCCCGGTCGGCCAACAGGTCGAGCAGGTCGGCGCGGGAGACGGCGGTGAAGGCGTACCCGTCGAGGGGTACGGCGGTGGGCGCGTGGCCGGCGCCGCCGGGTGTGCGCAGCTCCATGCCCGTCCAGGACCGGCCCGCCGCGAGGATCAGCTCGCGGACCTCGGGGTCGCTCTCGCCGAGGGTGTCCATGCAGTGTCCGGAGAAGACCACGCCGAACCCGAAGGTGGTGCCCCGGGGGTTGCGTTCGTAGACGCGGACGGTGGTGCGGGGCAGGCGTTGACGGACGAGTCGGGCGAGGAAGAGGCCCCCGGGGCCTCCGCCGATGATCGCGATGGACGAGGGCATCTCGACACCTCCACGGCAGCGGGCGGACCGTCTCCGGTCGCACACCGGTGACGGGACCCGGCGACCGCGCGGGGACCGGGGACGGCGCTGGCGCGGTGGGGAACACCGCGCATCCGAGGGCTGCCCAGGGCGTCCCGGCCGCACACCCCGCGGGCCACAACGGGGGCGCGTGCGGACACGGGCGGCGCGACGGCGCGCGCCGTCGCGCCTCCGCACACCCCGCGCCACCGCCCGTGGAATCCTCGGATACCGGGCATGTGACGCGTGGCGGAGTGCTCTGCCCCGTCATGACGGCGAAGGATCCACCATGGTGCTGCCCGACAGACCCGCTCATCCCGACGACGTGCCCCCCACCGCCGCCTCCACCGGTCGTCCCGTCCCCGCTCCCCCGCAGCTCATCGGTCCGGGCACCCACCTCGTCCGCGAGTTCCAACACTCGCTGGGCGCGCCCCTGTCCGTGCCCATCAATTCCATGGTCGTGCTCGGCGCGGAACCCCTGCTCGTGGACACCGGCACGGCCCACAACGCGGACGCCTGGCGGGAGACCGTGTTCTCCCTGGTCGATCCGGGCGATGTCCGCTGGATCTTCATCTCGCACGACGACAGCGACCACACCGGCAACCTGGCCGCCGCCATGGAACTGTGCCCGCGCGCCACCCTGCTGTGCAGTTGGTCCCTCGTGGAGCGCATGGCGCACCGCTACGACTTCCCCCTGCGGCGCCTGCGCTGGCTCGCCGACGCGGATCGGATCGAACTCCCCGACCGCACCCTGAGCATCGTGCGCCCACCCGTGTACGACTCGCCGACCACCCAGGGCCTGTACGACTCCCGCACCGGGATCTACTGGGCGGCGGACGCCTTCGCCACCCCCCTGCCCGGCGGCGCCGCGGCGGACGCGGTGGTCGACGAGATCGCGGAGCTGAGCGCGCGGCAGTGGTGGGAGGGCATGGTCCTGTTCGGCGTGCACGCGCTGGCGCCGTGGGTGGCCCTCGCCGATCCGGTCCGCTACGCGCGGACGGTCCGGGCGGTCCGGGCCCTGGACCCGACGGTGATCGCCTCCGGTCACTCGCCGGCGGTCACCGGCCGGCACGTCCCCGTCGCCCTCGACATGATCGGCCGGCTCGCGCAGGCACCCGTGCCGCCCTGTCCCGACCAGAGCCTCCTGGACGACGTGTTGCGCGCCATGGGCCACGAACCCGACGATCCGGCGGTGTTCGCACGCGGGGGTTGACGGAGCGGGTTCCCTGGTACGTTGGGCTCGCGGAACGGTGGCTCTCGTCCCCGTTCCCCCACCGCGGCCGCTCTGTCGGGCGGGGCCGCGGCGTTCCCCGATGACCTGCGGGGCCGGTCCGCCACGACGAGCCTTCGCCGTTCACCATCCCCTGTCACCGGGTTTCCCGTGTCACGCCGAACACCGCCACGGTGAGCGGCCGCACCGAAACGAGGACCGGTATGGACTCGACGCAAGGGTTCCAGCAGGCCGCGGCGCATCTCGATCGGGTCCTGGCCTCGGCCGGGGCACGCCTGTCGCGTCTGGACGAACCGTCCGGGGGGAGGGTCCGGTTGGAGGTCGCCGGGTTCGAGCCGGCCTCCGGCCGGGGCGAGACCCTGTGGCGACGCAGGGGTCTGGACGACCCCGCCGCCCTGACCTCCGTGGTACCGCCGGACACGGTGGTCGAGCGCGGACCCCGGCGGACCGCGCGGCTGCTCCACGTGACCCTGCCGGTGGGGAGATCCACCGGGGAGGCCGCGCTGCGGCTCCTCGCCAAGTCCGTGCGGGGGATCTTCGAGGGGGAACAGGAGAGAGCGCTGTCCCTCTCCACCGCCCTGGCCGAGCACCGCATCGACCTCGGCCGCGTCACCGCCCTGGAGGACTCGCTGGTCATCGCGCCGGTGACGGTCCCGGGGGCGGTGGAGCTCGGGAAGCACTGCCGCACGGCGGCGCCCGAGAGCCCGTGGGTGCGGGCGGGGAACGTCGGGTGGACGGAGGCCGCCGACTTCCGCAGCCTCCTCCAGGTGACCCTGTGGTTGCTGACGAACAGTCCCGAGGTGATGGTGGTCGACCTCGCGCCCTGCACGTGCTGCGGGCATGCCCGCCCGGACCGGGCCCGGGTGGTCGGCCTGACCCCGGCGGCGGCGGCGACCTTCGAGGACAACCTCCGCCGCTTCGCCGCCGCCGGCACCCCCCGCTGACCGCCGGTGGGTCAGTGGGTGGTGGAGCGGATGATGTCGTCGGAGTTGAAGTAGAAGTCGCCCAGGTTCTCGCGGCGCTCGGGGGTCTTGTAGAAGTACATGTACTTGCCGCCCCAGCCTGCGGTCTCCTGCCAGGAGTTCCCGTCGGCGGTGTACCGGCCTTGGACCGCGTCGAGCTGGGTCAGGCAGGTCCCGGCGGGCCAGCGTTCGTTGGTGTTCTTCATCAGGACCCCGCCCCGGTCGCTGGTCTTGTAGTACTTCGGCGCGCCGCCCGGCTTGACCGTGACCGCGCACGCCGCCGCGGCCTGCGGGGCGGCGTCGGCGGCGGTCGCGGTCGCGGGCAGCGCGGGCAGGGCGAGGGCCGCGATGGCGGCGACCGTCAGGACACGGGAACGGACACGGGACATGGTTCCTCCACGAGGTTTCGTCGAACGTCGGCTGCGACGTCGCCGACGCTGCCGGCCGTGCGGAGGACCCGCACCCGCCGAGAGCCGATCGGGGAACGACCGACCACCCCGACAGCCGAGCGCACGCGCGAACGAGCCCCCCTGTCCCCGCATGCGTCCCCGGTTCAGCCGGCGAGGTGTTGGGTGAGGAAGAGCGCGGCCCGGTCCAGGGCCTGGTCGGCCTCGTCGAGGAGGCCGGTGAAGGACTGGAAGACGTGGGGGACGCCCGCGGTGACGTCGAGGATCACGTCGACCTCCGCGTCCCGGGCGCGGGCGGCGAGGCGGACGGAGTCGTCGAGGAGGACCTCGTTGGTGCCGACCTGGAGCAGCAGGGGCGGGAAGCCGGTGAGGTCGGCGAGGACGGCCGGGGCGAGGAGTTCCTGGTGGGGGTCCTGTCCGGCGAGGTAGAAGGCGCCGGTGTGGGCCATGCCCTCGGGGGTGAAGAAGGGGTCGACGCCGAGTTTGGTGGTGACGGTCGCGCCGCTTCGGGTGTGGTCCAGGCCGGGCGAGAAGCCGAGGACGGCCCCGGGGAGCGGCAGGCCGGCTCGGCGGGCGGCGAGGGTGGTCGTCACGGTCAGTCCGCCGCCGGCCGAGTCCCCGGCGAACGCGATCGTGCGCGGGTCGGTGCCCTCGTCGAGCAGGGCCCGGTAGGCGGCGAGGCAGTCCTCGACGGCCGCGGGGAAGGGGTGTTCCGGGGCGAGCCGGTAGTCGAGCGAGAGGGCGCGCATACCGGTGCGGACGACCAGGCTCGCGGTCAGTCCCATGGCGGTCCGCGGGGATCCGAGGCAGAAGGAGCCGCCGTGGAAGTACAGGATGGTGCCGCCCGCCCGCGCGACCCCGGCGTCGGGCTCGGGTTCGACGAGGACCGCGGGCCGTCCCGCGAGCACGGTCTCGGAGGTGCGGACCGCCGGCACGGCGAACCGGGCCATCAGCGCCGCGAAGTTCTCCCGCATCTCCTCGACGGGCAGGGGTTCGAATCCCCCCGGCCCCTCGCGCAGCATCGCGTCCACCGCCGCACGCTGTTCCCGACTCATCCACCACTCCTCACCCACACGACGAACGCAGTCCCCGCAGGTTCTCACGCCGGACTCACGCCGACGGGGCCGCGCGCCGACGCGTCTGACGGAAGTCTTACGTCCGCGCGTGGGAGCCCCCGACCCGCCGGTGGCGTGCGTAGCGTTCCGGGCATGCGCGTACTCGTCACCGGAGGGGCCGGGTTCATCGGCTCCCACATCGTCACCGCCCTGACCGAACGGGGGCACGAGCCCGTCGTCCTCGACGCCCTGCTGCCCGCCGCCCATCCCGACCTGCCGCCCGTGCCGGACGCGGAGTTCCTGCGCGCGGACGTGCGGGACGCCGACGCCGTGCGGAGCGCGCTGCGGGGGGTGGACGCGGTCTGTCACCAGGCGGCCATGGTCGGCCTCGGGAACGGATTCGCCGACGCCCCCGAGTACGTCGGGTGCAACGACCTGGGGACGGCGGTGCTGTTGGCGGGGATGGCCGAGGCCGGGGTGGGCCGGCTCGTGCTGGCCGGGTCGATGGTGGTCTACGGGGAGGGCCGGTACGCGTGCGCGGCGCACGGCACGGTGCGTCCCGGGCCGCGCCGGGCCGAGGACCTGGTGGCGGGCCGGTTCGAGCCGCGCTGCCCCGACTGCGGGGCCGAACTCGCGCCGGGCCTGGTAGCGGAGGACGCGCCGACCGATCCGCGGAACGTGTACGCGACGACGAAGCTGGCCCAGGAGCACCTCGCGGCGGCCTGGGCCCGGTGCGCCCGGGGGCGTGCCGTGTCGCTGCGCTACCACAACGTGTACGGGCCCGGCATGCCGCGCGACACCCCGTACGCGGGCGTGGCCTCGTTCTTCCGTTCCTCGCTCGCGCGGGGCGAGGCGCCCCGGGTGTTCGAGGACGGGGCGCAGCGGCGGGACTTCGTGCACGTGACGGATGTGGCCGCCGCCAACGTGGTGGCGCTCGAAGCCGTCGGTGGCGCGGAGCGCGGGGCGTTGACGGCGTACAACACCGGCAGTGGACGGCCGCACACGGTCGGGGAGATGGCCTCGGCGCTGGCGGCGGCCCACGGCGGGCCCGACCCGGTGGTGACGGGCGAGTTCCGGCTCGGCGACGTCCGGCACGTCACCGCCGACTCCGCGCGCCTGCGGCGGGAGTTGGGCTGGCGTCCGCGGGTCGGGTTCACGGAGGGCATGACCGCCTTCGCGCGCGCCGAACAGCGCGCGCCCGCCGGGACCTGAGCGGGCGGGGGGCGGGGGGGGCGGGCTACGCCGGGGCGGGCAGGGTCAGTTCGAAGCGGCAGCCGCCGGGCACGTTGTGGACGTGGGCATGACCGGCGTGGGCCTCGACGATGCCGCGGACGATGGCCAGGCCGAGCCCGGCCCCGGAGGGCGGGGTGCGGGCGGGGCTGCCGCGCCAGCCGGTGTCGAAGACGCGGGGCAGGTCCTCCTCGGGGATGCCCCCGCAGGCGTCGGTGACGGACAGGACCACGGCGTCGGCGTGGCGTTCGGCGGCGATGGCGACGGTGCCGTCCGCCGGGGTGTGCCGGATCGCGTTGACGAGCAGGTTGGAGAGCACCCGGGTCATCTCCTTGCCGTCGACCTCGACGGGCAGCGGGGCGACGCCGGTGCCGTTCAACCGGACGCCGTGTTCCCGGGCGAGGGCGTCCGCGCCCGCGAGCGCGTCGTCGACCAGGTCGTGCAGGCAGAGGCGGGTGGGGTTGAGGGAAAGGGCGCCGGCGTGGATCCGGGACAGTTCGAACAGGTCGGTGACCATGGAGTTGAGGCGGTCCACCTCGGCGCGCATCCGCCGGTGGTAGCGGGCCGGGTCGACGGCCACCCCGTCCTCCAGGGCCTCCGACATGGCGCGCAGGCCCGCCAGCGGGGTCCGCAGGTCGTGCGAGATCCAGGCCACCAGTTCGCGCCGGGAGGTCTCCAGGGCCCGTTCCCGTTCGCGGGACGCGGCCAACCGGTCGCCGGTGAGGGTCAGTTCGCGGCTGAGCGCGGCGAGTTCGGCCGGGGCCGGCGGGGTGGGCGCGGTGAAGGTGCCGTGCTCGCCGAAGTCGTGGGCCGCGCGGACGAGTTCCCGGCAGCGCCGGACCACTTGGCGGCCCAGCAGCAGCGCGGTGCCCAAGGAGACGACGGCGGCCATCGCGACGACCGTGGTCACCACGAAGAGGTCGTGGGGGGAGAGGAACATCGCCCGGGCCACGGTGAGGGTCCCGGCCAGCATCGCGGACACGGCGACCGCCGCGAGGACCGCGAGGGACACGGCGACACTGCGCCGGCGCAGGGCCCGCAGGGCGACGGCGCCGAGGATCCCGGCGCCCGCCGCGCCGAGCAGGGCGTACAGGGCGATCAGCAGCAGGTCACGCACGGTCGTCCCCCACCGGGCCGGTCTCAAAGCGGTATCCGACGCCCCAGACCGTGCGGATGAGTCGTGGATCGGCCGGGTCCGCCTCGATCTTGGCGCGGAGCCTGCGGACGTGGACGGTGACCGTGGAGAGGTCCCCGAACTCCCAGCCCCACACCTCCCGCATCAGCAGTTCCCGGGAGCGGACCTGCCCGGGGTGCCGCAGGAAGTGGGTGAGCAGGTCGAACTCCCGGAGGGTGAGGGCCAGGTCCGCCCCGTCGCGGGTGGCGCGCCGGGCCCCGGGGTCGAGGGTGAGGCCGGCCGCCGCGAGGAGGGGCGCGTCGACGGGGGCGGCCCAGGCGGCCCTGCGCAGCACGGAGCGGACCCGCAGGACCAGTTCGCGCGGGCTGAAGGGTTTGGTCACGTAGTCGTCGGCGCCGACTTCGAGGCCCAGGATCCGGTCGTCCTCGTCGCCGCGCGCGGTGAGCATGACCACGGCCGCCGAGCGCCGCCCGTCGCCTTGGGCCCGCAGCCGGCGGCAGACCTCCAGTCCGTCCATGCCGGGCAGCATGAGGTCGAGGACGACGAGGTCGGGCCGGTGGCGGGCGGCGAGCTCCAGCGCGGTCGGCCCGTCGGGCGCCCGGTGCACGGTGAGCCCGGCCCGTTCCAGGTAGCCGGTGACGACCTCCGAGACGGTCGGGTCGTCGTCGACCACGAGGACCGTGCCCGTGACGGTGTCGGGGGCCGGGCCGGGCGTGGTGTCGGTGTGGGGTGCCATGTCCCCAGCCTGGCATCGCTCGGCGTGTCGCGGGACCGGGGGCGGCGTCCCCGTGGCGCGGTGTCCGTGTTTCGTAAGGACTTCCCGGGCCTTTCCGGGCCCTCCGGTTCCTACCGTGTGGGGCGTGACTCCTTCCCTTTTCCCTCCGCCGTCGGCGGACCTCGTACTGCCCTGCCTCGACGAGGCCCGAGCCCTCCCGTGGGTGCTGGCCCGGGTGCCGGCCGGGTGGCGGGCCATCGTCGTCGACAACGGCTCCACCGACGGTTCGGCCGAGATCGCCCGCTCCCTGGGCGCCACCGTGGTGCACGAGTCGCGGCGCGGTTTCGGCGCGGCCTGTCACGCGGGTCTGCTGGCCGCCCGGGCCGAGCTGGTCTGCTTCTGTGACTGCGACGCCTCCCTGGACCCCGGGCTGCTCGCGCCCATGGCCCGACGGGTCGCGGCCGGGGAGACGGACCTCCTGCTCGGCCGGCGTCGTCCCCAGGGGCGCGGGGCCTGGCCCGCGCACGCCCGGGTCGGGAACCTCGCGCTGGCGCGGATGCTGCGCCGGCGCACCGGGCTGCGCCTGCGCGACCTGGGGCCGATGCGGGTCGCGCGCCGCGAGGCGCTGCTCGCCCTGGACCTGACCGACCGGCGCAGCGGCTACCCCCTCCAGATGGTGGTCCGGGCCGCCGACGCGGGCTGGCGGGTGACCGAGACGGACGTGCCCTACCTCCCGAGGTCCGGGGGGTCGAAGGTCACGGGGACCTGGCGGGGCACCTGGCAGGCCGTGCGGGACATGCGCGGGGTCCTGGCCGAACCCCCGGTCGCGCCGACCGCGCCGCCGGCCGTGTCCGCCGCGCCGACCGCCGGGGGTGCCGCGTGAGCACGCTCCTGGTCATCGCCAAGGCCCCCGTCGCCGGACGCGTCAAGACCCGCCTGATCGGCGGGTTCAGCGCGCGGGAGGCCGCCGCGCTGGCACTGGCCTCGCTCCGGGACACCCTCGCGGCGGTCCTCGCCACCCCCGCGCGGCGCCGCGTCCTGGTCCTCGACGGGGCTCCCGGGCCCTGGGTCCCGGCGGGGATCGAGGTGGCCCCGCAGGTCGCGGGCGGTCTGGACGAGCGCTTGGCCGCCGCGTTCGCCCTCGCGGGCGGACCCGCGCTGCTCATCGGCATGGACACCCCGCAGGTCACCCCCGAACTCCTCGCGGCCGGGCTGGACTTCGACGGGGCGGACGCCCGGTTCGGGCCCGCCGAGGACGGGGGGTTCTGGGCGTTGGGCCTGGCCGATCCCGATCCGGCCCTGCTGCTCGGCGTCCCCATGTCCGTGCCGCGCACCGGGGCGGTGCAGCGGCGGCGGTTGACGGACGCCGGGCTCCTCGTGCGGGACCTGCCGGGGCTGTGCGACGTGGACACCCCGGCCGACGCGGCACGGGTCGCGGCCCGGGCCCCGTCGACCCGGTTCGCCGCCCTGCACCGCGAGCTGTGCGCGGTGGCCCGGTGACCGCCGCCCCCGCCGAGACCGCCGCCCCGACCTGGCGGGCCGACCCGTACGCGGACGCGCTGCGCACCGGGAAGGGGCCGTTGTTCCTGCGCCGGCGCGACGGCCGGGTGCTGCCGTTGGAGGTCGAGCGGTGGTGCGCCGCCGCCGACGCGGCCGACCGCACCGTCCTGGCCCGGTGCGGCGGGCCCGTCCTCGACATCGGCTGCGGGCCCGGCCGCATGGTCGCCGCCCTCGCCGCCCTGGGTCACGTCGCGCTCGGTGTGGACGTCACCCCCGAGGCGGTGACCCGGACCGTGCGCTCGGGCGGCAGCGCCCTGTGCCGGTCGGTGTTCGAACCGCTGCCCCGCGAGGGCGGCTGGGGCACGCTCCTCCTCCTCGACGGCAACATCGGCATCGGCGGCGACCCGGCCGCCCTGTTGCGCCGGGCCGCGCAACTGAGCGCCCCGGGCGGCTCCCTGCTGGTCGAGGTGGACCCGGCCGACGTGGACGAACGCATCCGGGTGCACGTGGAGAACGGCACCGGGCGGCGCGGCCACCCCTTCCGGTGGGCCCGGCTCGGGTCCCGCGCCCTGTGCGCGTGGGCCGGGGTGACGGGGTGGACCCCGGGGGACGCCTGGCGGGCCGGGGACCGCCGGTTCGTGCGCCTCACGCGCTGACCGCCGGCGCCCGCCGCGCGGGTTCAGGGGCGGCGGGCGCCCCGGCGCGCGGCGGCCCGTACCCCGGCGTACGCGAGGGTGAGCAGGGCGATGCCGGCCATGGCGAGCAGCCAGTTGCGCGGGTAGTCGAGCGGGACGACGGTGGGATTGGCCGCCCCGGCCGGGCGCAGCAGCGCGGGCAGGGCCACGGCGGTCAGGGAGCCCGCGACGAGGAGGGCCGTGCGGGCCGCGCCGCGCAGCGGCAGCCCCAGGGCGGCGGCGAGCGCGGCGAACCCGAACACGAACGGGGCGAGGAACCCGTCGTGCGCGAGGAGCGCCCCCGCGAGCCACCACAGCACGCGCCAGGGTTCGGGCTGCCACAGGAGCAGCCACGCGCCCCAGGCCGTACAGGCCAGGCCACAGGCGCCGAGCACGCGTCGGGCGGTCATCACACGGCCTCCAGTCGGGCGACCCACTTGGTCTGGAGGACTCCGGGCCGGTTGGGGGCGATGATCCGCGCCGGATGCCCGTGGTCCAGGGACAGGTCCTCGCCGTTCACCCGCAGCGCGAGCAGGGTGAGCGGGTCCCGCGCGTACGCGTGGCCCAGTTCCGTCTCCCGGTAGGCGCCCGCGGCCTCCAGGGAGACCACGCGGGCCCGGGCCCCGGGGTCGGCGCCGGCCCGGGCCAGGAGGTCCCGCACCCGCACCCCGGTCCACCGGGCGTTCTGGCTCCAGCCCTCGACGCAGGCGATGGGCAGGACCACCTCGTGTTGGGGCATGGCGCGCAGCTCGTCCAGGGTGAGGGTGTACGGGCGGGGCCCGTGCACGGTCAGGCGCCAGTCGACGAGGGCGGCGGCCGTGACGCCCGCGGCGGCGGCCGTCCGGTTGACCGGCAGCCCCTGGACCCCGTGGGCGGGGCTGCGCGGGGCGAACAGGTCCAGTGCCCCGAGGGCGGTGACGGACTGGCCGACGGTGGTCACCGTGACCGCGCCGACGGCGGCCGTGACGCCGAGCAGGAGCCGGCGGCGGTCGGGCCCGTCGGCCTCCGGCAGGGCCAGGGTGCCGGGGGAACGGGCGGTGAGGTGGTCGCGGATGAGCGGCCGGCGCACGGCGAGGTGCAGGAGCAGCGAGCCGAACAGGATCCAGGCCAGGGCCAGGTGGACCGGGACGAAGGAGAAGGGCCACGGGTACCACTGGAAGGTGTTCAGCAGTCCGGTGGTCGGTTCGAGGAGGGCGGTGGCCACGAGCACGGCCACGGAGAGCCGCTCCAGCGCGTGCCGGACCGAGCGCACCGGGGGCCACGTGAACAGGCGCGGGTAGACGGCCCACAGTTTCACCAGCAGCAGCGGGATCGCGGCGGTGCCGGCGGCCACGTGCAGGCCCTGGGTGACCCGGTAGCCCCAGTACGGGCGCGCGGGCAGGTGGTCGGTGAACCACTCCGGCGGGTGCTGGAGGCAGTGGCTCCACAGGCCGGTGACGAAGCACAGGGCCACGGCCGGGCCGAGGAGACGGCCGAGGAGCGTCGCGGTGCGGGGGTCGTGGAGGCGCGCCCGGAAGGTGACGGGCGGCCCGGAGGGGAGGGGGAGGCGCATGTCCTCCATCAGACGCCCCGCGGCGGCCCCCGGGGGTGCCGGAACACCTTACGAATCGCGGACGTCGGCGGTGGCGGGGCCCCGTCGGGGGGTGCCGGCCGGCAGTCTCCGACGGGTGAAGGCCCCTCTCCCCCGCACCCCTCGTGGCGCGCTCCTCGCCACGGCCTGCGTGCTCCTCGCGCTCGCGTCGGTCCTCGTCCTCACCCTCCGGGCGGGCGCGGGCGACGGACCCGTCGCCCTGTTCCGGCGGTACGCGCTGTGCTGGGCCCTGTTCGCGGCCGCGCTGCTCGCCGCGTGGCGGGTCCCGTCGCGGCACGTCGGCCGGCTGGTCGTGGCCGGTGCGGCGCTCGTCGCGGTGACCGGCCTGGTGGGACCGCCGAGCACCAGCACGGACTCCTACCGCTACGCGTGGGACGGCCGGCTCCAGTCCGCGGGCCTCTCCCCGTACGACCACGTGCCCGGGGACCCGGCGCTCGCCCGGTTCCGCGACCCCTGGCTGTTCCCCACCGGCGCGGCCTGCGCCGGCCCCGACCTCGCGCCGCTGCCCGCCGAGGCCGGTGTCCCCCGGTGCACGCGGATCAACCGGCCCGCCGTGCACACGATCTACCCGCCCGTCGCCGAGGCGTACTTCCGGTCCGTCGACCTGCTCTCCCCGCGGGGGTCCCGGCACAAGCCGTTCCAGATCGGGGCCGGGCTCCTCTCCCTCGGCGTCACGGGCGCGCTCCTGACGGTGTTGCGCCGGCGCGGCGGGGATCCGCGCCGGGCAGCGTACTGGGCCTGGTGCCCGGCCGTCCCGGTGGAGGCGGTGAACAACGCGCACGTGGACGTGCTGGGCGTGCTCCTCACGGTCCTCGGCCTGGGCGCGGTCGCGGCCCGAGCGCGCGGGGTCCGGGCGTTCGGCGGGGTGCTGCTCGGGGGCGCCGTCGCGACCAAGCTGATGCCGGCCGTCGTCCTGCCCGGCGCCCTGTCCGGGACGCTGTCCGAGGTCCGTCGGGTCCGGGAGGCGGTCACGGTGCTCGCGCCGGCGGCGCTGTTCGTCGTGCTCGCCTACGTCCCGTACACGCTGCTCTCCGAGGGCTCGGTCCTCGGCTACCTCGGCGGGTACGTGCGGGAGGAGGGGTACGGGGACGCGTCCGCCGGGTCCCGCTACGCGCTGCTGCGGTCGGTCCTGCCCGACGCGTGGGCGGTGCCCGTCCTGGCCCTCGTCCTCGTCGCCGTGTCGCTGCACGTGATGCGGCGCGGGGACCCGCGTCGGCCGTGGAGCGGCGCGCTGCTGGTCACCGGCTGGTCCTTCCTGCTGCTGACCCCCGGCTACTCCTGGTACGCGCTGCTGCTGGTGGCCCTGGTCGCGCTGGACGGGCGGTGGGAGTGGCTGGGGGTCGCCGCGGCGGGCGCCGCCGTGTACGTCCTCGGCCCGGTGTTCGCGTTCCGACCGGCGTGGACCGCCGTCGCGTACGGGACGGCGGCGGCCCTCGTCCTGACGACCGCGACGATCCGTCGGCGGGCCCGACCGGCCCTGCGGGATCGGCGTCCGGGGAACGCGGTCGAGGAGCCGCTCAGCAGACGATGACCAGGCCGGTGAGGGCGGTGCACGAGACGCCGGCCGCGTTGTTGCCCGTGTCGGGGTCGGGGTCGGTCCCGGTGACGGTGGTGCCGGCCGTGAGGTTCCCGATCGCGAGGGGGCCGATCTGCGCGGTCACGTTGAGGATGAAGCCCTGGCCCTCGGGCATTCCGGTGAGGTCGCAGGTGAAGGTCTTGGCGGCGGCGTCGTAGGCGCAATCGGAGAGGTCCGCGCTCGCGCCGGTGGTCTGGGACGGGAGCTGCACGACGGCGGTCACGGTGCCCGCCGCGCGGTTGGGCCCGGCGTTGCCGAAGAAGGCACGGTAGGTGACGGTGCCGGGCGCTCCCGTGGCGCTGATCGTGGTGTACAGGTCGGCGGGACCCGCCGCGTGAGCGGGCGGCGCCAGGGCGAGCAGCCCCGCGGCGAACGCGGTCGTGAACGCCGCGGTGGAACGAGTACGGGAACGGGGGCGAAGACGCATGGGTTTCCTTGTCACGTGGTGAGGTCGCGGGAACTGTAGGCGAATTCGGACGCTCGATCCCATTCTGGCCGGAACGGGCCGAATGTTGTCCTGAATCGATCAGGGGTGCGGGGTGGCGCCGGCTCCGTCACCGGGTGGGACAGTGGCCGCCGGGCGGCGCGGGTTTCGGGCGGAATTCGCCGGTCGGGGGGTCCCGGAACATGCTCAGGCGCGCGCGTTCGGCCGCGGTGAGGGCGCGGATCCCGGCGTTGTCCAGATCACAGGAGACGACCTTCGTGCGGCACGACGCGTGGACGAGAAATCCGTCGCAGACGAGGCATTCGACATCGAAGGAGACCCCGCGCAGCGCGGAAACCCACACGTGGACGGAAATGGGCTCGGCCCGATAGTCGAGAGGCCGATGGAAGGCGATCCGCTGTTCGGCCACGACGAAGTGCCGCCCTCCGGCGGATTCGCCTTTCGGCCGGAAGATCCCGGCGAGCATGCGGATCCGCCCCTCTTCGGCGATCCGCGCGTACTGCACGTTGTTGACGTGACCATAGGCGTCCATGTCGGCCCACCGCAGTGCACACGCGTACGTGAAAAAGCCCACGCCCCTCACCTTTCCCGATACGAATTTCGAATTCCCCGCCCATTGGCAGAACGATTTTCGACTGCTTCACTTGTGGACATGGAAACGACCCTGGGTTCTTTCACGAATGTCGACGCGTCCGGAAAATCCGATGCCCTGGCGGATTATCTCGACGTGGTCGAGTCCGTGCCGGCGATCCGGCGGCTGCGCGCCGCGTCGTACGACGCGGTTCCCGAGGGCCGGGGGGTGGACGTCGGGTGCGGGCGCGGGAGCGTGGTGGCGGAGCTGCGGGCCCGGGGGCGGGACGCGGTGGGGGTGGACGCCGGCCGGGATCTGGTGGCCGGGGCGCGGGCCCGGTACCCCGGGTGCGCCTTCGAGGTGGGCAACGCCGTGGACCTTCCGTTCCCCGACGGGTCCTTGGCCTGGTACCGGGCCGAACGCCTCTACCTCCACCTGCCCGACCCCCGGCGGGCCCTGGCCGAGGCGCTGCGGGTCCTGGAGGTGGGCGGACGACTGGTGTCGGTGGAGCCCGACATGTCTTCCGTGGTGGTCAGTTCCGGTGATCCGGCGGTGAGCCGGGCGATCCTGGACGCCTATCCCGATTCGATGCTCGACGGCAGGGTCGGCAGCCGGATGCCCGATCTGGTGCGGGAGGCCGGGTTCGGGAACGTCACGTGCGCCGCCGTGCCGGTGCTGATCGACGATCTGGCGCTGGCGACCCCGACGATGATCGATCCGCCGGTGACCGCGGCCCTGGCGGCGGGTTCCGTCGACACCGCGACGGTGCGCCGGTGGTACGCCGAGTTGGAGCGCCAACAGGCCCGGGGGACGTTCCTGATCGCCTGCCTGTTCTTCCTGACCCGCGCCGAACGCCCCTGAGCCGGCCCGGCCCCCGGTCACCGCTCCCCCGTGAGGTGGACGGGCAGGGCGGCCGGGCCGCGCAGGGCCGAGCGCCGCCAGGGGATGTCCCGGGCCTCGCACGCGAGCCTCGCGTCCGGGTGTCGGGCCAGAAGTCGGGCGATGACGCTGCGGAGTTCGAGCCGGGCCAGGGGCGCGCCGAGGCAGTAGTGGACGCCGTGCCCGAAGGCCATGTGCGGGTTGTGCCGGCGGGTCACGTCGACGACTTCGGGGTCCGCGTGGCGGCGTTCGTCGTGGTTGGCGAGGGCCACGCCCAGGAAGACCAGGCTGCCCCGGGGGACCGTCGTCCCGTCGAGGGTGAGGTCGGCGGCGGCGTAGCGGATCAGCCCGAGGGTGACGGGGCTGTCGTAGCGCAGGAACTCCTCGACGGCGCCGGGGACGAGGGACGGGTCGGCGAGCAGCACGGCGCGCTGCTCGGGGTGGCGCAGGAGCAGGAGGACGGCGGATCCGATCATGTGCGTGGTGGTCTCGGCGCCGGCGGCGAAGAGCATGGCGGCCATGGAGGTCAGCTCGCGGTCGTCGAGCCGGTCGGCGTCCTCGGCGGCGATCAGCGCGCTGAGCAGGCCGGAGTCCGGCCGCCGGCGTTTGACCCGCAGGACGCCCTCGATGTGCTCCCACAGCGCCCGTCGGGCGTCGGTGACGCGTCGGGTCGCGGCGGGGTCGGTGGGGAGTTCGGTCAGGGCGCCGAGCAGGGGCCGCAGGGTGCGGGCGTCGCTCTCGCCCATGCCCAGCAGCCGGCAGATGACCAGGCTCGGCAGGGGTTCGGCCAGGACCTCGACGAGATCGCACGGTGCGGGGCGGGCCGCGGCCTCGTCGAGGAGCCGGCCGACGAGCCCGTCCACGTACGGCGCCAGGTCGGCGGCGCGGCGGGCGGTGAACTCCCGGGAGACCAGGCCCCGCAGCCGGGTGTGGTCGGGCGGGTCGACGATGCCCAGGTGCGGGGGCAGGCCGTCGGTCCACTGGAAGGCGAACTCCGCGAGACGGGCGCGCAGTTCGGGGTGGGCGTGGCGGGTGTCCACGCTCAGGCGCGGGTCGGTGCACAGCCGTTGCACGTCCTCGTGCCGGGTGATCACCCACGCCTCCCCGGCGAACGCGGTGTGGATGCGCACGGCGCGCCCGGCGGCGCGGAGCCGGCCGAAGTACGGGTACGGGTCGAGGTACTGGTTGAGCGCCTTCGGCGTGCCGCTCACGGGGTGGTCCCCTCTCGTGCGGGCGGGGCGGGTCAGGGGGTGGGGCGGGCGGTGGCCTGGCGGTGCAGGGCGCGGGCGAGGTGGGCGAGGTCCGGGGCGGCGGCCATCGTCGTCGGATCCAGGCTCAGGCCCAGTTCCTCGACCGTGCCGACCAGGATGTCCATGCGGTCCAGGGAGTCGGCCCCGAGGTCCGCGAGCCGGCTGTCGGGGGTGATCCGGTCGGGCGGCAGGTGGTGGAGGACCTCGCGGGTGTGGCGGTGGAGCGTCGCGTAGACGTCTTCGGGTGTCATGGGGTGGTCCCGGGGTGCGTCGTGACGGGTGGACGGGGCGAACGGGGTCAGGCGCCGAGGCCGAGGCCGGCGTCGACGGGGATGTCGGCGCCGGTGATGTAGGAGGCGTCGGGGCCGGCGAGCCACAGCACGGCCCGGGCGATCTCGTCCGGTTCGGCGGCGCGTTTGAGGAGGGTCCGCGCGAGGAGTTCCTCCCGCATGGCCCGGGGCATGTCGTCGAGCATGTCGGTGGCGACCAGGCCGGGGCTGACGAGGTTCGCGGTGATGCCGTGGGCCGCGTACTCGCGGGCGATGCTGCGGGTCAGGCCGACGAGCCCGGCCTTGGACGCGGCGTAGTTGCAGGCCCCGCGTCGGCCCGCGTGCCCCATCACGGAGGCGATGAAGACCATGCGGCCGGTGCGGGCCCCGATCATGCCCCGGGTGGCTCGGCGGGCCACCCGGTAGGCCCCGGTGAGGTTGGTGTCCAGGACGTGGGCGAACCGTTCCTCGTCCAGCGCGGCCAGGGGCGCGGAGTCGGTGACGCCGGCGTTGGAGACGAGCACCTCCACCGGCCCGTGCTCCCGTTCTGCGGTGGTGAAGGCGGCGTCGACCTGCGCGGTGTCGGTGACGTCGCAGGGGATGGCGAGGAGTCCGCCGGCGCCGGGCGCGCGGGGCGGGGCGGGGGCGGTCCGGTGGGCGATGGCGACGCGGTCGCCGTGGTCGGCGAAGAGCCGGGCGATGGCGAGGCCGATGCCCCGGTTGCCTCCGGTGACGAGTACGGACCTGCTCATGGGGGCCTCTCGGTGCGGGGTGGCGGCGGGGTGCGGGCGGGCGTTCACCAGTGGAGGACGATCTTGCCGACGGTGTCCCCGGCCAGGAGCCGGGCCACGGCCTCGGCGCCCCGGTCGACGGGGTAGCGGGCGGCGATGTCGGGGCGCAGCCGGTGCGCGCGCATGAAGCCGAGGAGGAGGCGGAGTTCGTCGGTGGTGCCGGAGGTGCTGCCCAGGACGCGGAGTTCGTTCCAGAAGACGCGGGTGAGGTGGGCCGGGGGGTCGCCCCCGGTGGTGGCGCCGGTGACGACGACGGTGCCGCCGGGGCGTACGGAGCGCAGGGTGTGGCTCCAGGTGGCGCGGCCGACGCTCTCCATGACGGCGTCGACGGGTTCGGGCAGGGGCCGGCCGCAGGGGTGGGCGGCGTGGGCGCCGAGGTCGAGGGCGGCGGCGCGTTTGGCCTCGCTGCGGCTGGTGACCCAGACGCGGGCGCCGGCGGCGCGGGCGAGGCGGATGAGGGCCGTGGAGACCCCGCCTCCGGCGCCTTGGACGAGGACGGTCTCGCCGGGGCGGATCCGGGCCTTGGTGAAGAGCATGCGGTAGGCGGTGAGCCAGGTGCCGGTGACGCAGGCGGCCTCGGCGTGGCTGAGGTCGGGGGGTTTGGGGACGAGGCTGTGGGTGGGCACGGCGACGCGTTCGGCGAAGGTGCCGGGGACGGTCTCGCCGAGCAGGGTGCGGTGGGGGTCGCGGACGGGGTCGTGCGCCCAGCGGGGTGCGGCGATGAGGGCCCCGGCGATGACCTCGTTGCCCTCGGTGTCGACGCCTGCGGCCTCGCCGCCGAGGATCACGGGGTAGCGGTGGGCGGGCTGTCCGGCGCCGCGCAGGGTCCACAGGTCGTGGTGGTTGAGGGCGGCGGCCTTGACGGTGACCAGGCTCCAGCCCTCGGCGGGCTCGGGTTCGGGCCGGTCCCCGAAGCGCAGGGCGGACAGCGGCTCGTCCGGGGCGGGGTGGGCGGCGTACAGGGCCTTCACGTCGTGCTCCCGGTGGGTGCGGGCGGGCTCGGGCGGTGGGGTCGGGGGGTGGGGTGGTGGGCGTGGTGGGCCAGGGTGGCGCGGTGGTCGTCGATCTCGGCGGCCAGGGCCCGTTCGGCGGCGGCCCTGCGGGGCGCGGCCAGTTGGGCCTTGAGGAGTTCGAGGGTGGTGCGGGGGGCCCGTGCGACGCGGCGGGCGGTGGCGTGGGCGCGGTCGAGGACCCGGTCGTGGGGGGCGAAGGAGGTGCCGGCGCCGCGGGCGGCGAGTTCGCGGCCGGTGTAGGGGCGGGCGGTGTACAGCATCTCGGTGCCCAGGGCCGTGCCGAGGACGGCGGGCAGCAGGTGGGTCGAGCCGAGGCAGGGGGTGAAGCCGTGGGCGAGGAAGTTGGCGGCGTAGGTGCCGCTCTCGCTGAGGACGACGGCGTCCGCGTACAGGGCGAGGAGGAGGCCGCCGCCGATGGCCTGGCCGCGTACGGCGGCGACCACGGGCAGGGGGCATTCGGCGGCGGCCCGGACGAAGGCCCAGCCGTCGAGGGTGCGGGCGGGGCCGGGGGCGGTGAGGTCCTCGGGGGTGGCTCCGGCGCAGAACACCTCGGGCAGGCCGCTGAGCACGATCGCCCGTACCGCGTCGTGGCCGGCCGCGGCGGTGAGGGCGGCGGGGAGCTGCGCGCGCAGGGCGGGGGTGATGTGGTTGTGGTGTGCGGGCTGGTGGAGGCGGACCTCGGCGACGGGCGCGGTCAGGGTGATCCGCACGGCGGTGTCGGGGGTCGGGGTCACGGGAGGAGTCCTCGGTCGCGCAGGCGCTGTCGGTGTCGGGCGGACGTCGGGTCCTCCAGGCGTTCCCGCATGGCGGCCAGGGCCGCGTCGAGGGTGTCGGGCGGGGGCCACAGCGTGTGCCGGTAGTCCTTGAGGGCCCGGCCGGCGGCGGGGTCGGTGTGTCCGACGCGCAGCACGAGGGCGCGCAGGGCGTGGGCGGTGTCGGGGGACGCGTGGTCGGCGAGGCCGACGGCGAGGGCCTGGTCGGGGGTCAGTTCCCGGGCGGTGAGGGCGAGGACGTGGGCGCGGTGTGCGCCGGTGCGGCGGGCGACGATCGGGAGCAGCAGTGCGGGCAGGAGGCCGAGGAGCAGTTCGGTGAGGCGGAAGGTGGCGGCGGGGCCGGCCAGCAGGAGGTCGCAGGCGGCGGCCAGGGCGACGCCGCCGCCGATCGCGGGGCCGTCGACCGCGGCGACGGTCACCAGGGGCGAGCGGGTCAGCCGGTCGAAGAGGGTGTGCGCCTCCCGCAGCGCGGCGAGGGTGGCGTCGGGGGTGAGGGGTACGGACAGCGGCATGCCGGTGCTGAAGCGGGGCCCGTCGCCGGTGACGGCGAACACCCGCCGGTTCCGGTCCCGTTCGGCCCGGTCCAGGGCGTCGAGCAGGGCGCGGACGGTGCCGGGGCCGAGTTCGGGGGCCGTGAGGCGGGCCTCGGTCAGCCCGGGCATCGGGTGCCGCACCCGCACGGCGGGCGCGGGCGCGGTCGCGATCTCGGCCTCGGGGCGGGGGCGGGGGCGGGGGCCGGGGGTCATGTGGGGGTGTGCTCCAGCCGGGTGTAGTGCCGCGCGTGGGCTTCGATCCGTTCCAGCGCCAGCAGCGGGTACGGGCTGCTCGCGGCGAGTTCGCGGGTGAGGGTGAGGTCGGGGACGTGATCGGGGACGCCCGCGTACAGCCGGTCGGTGGCGTCGCAGATCGTGTCGTACGCGTCGATGTCGAGGAGTCGGCGCGCGTCGAGGGCCCGGGTGAGGTCGCGGCCCTCGCGGGGGCTCCTCCCGGCGGGCAGCAGGTAGCTGCAGAACTCGGCGGAGCAGCCGGATCCGTACGAGAACACCCCGACCCGTTCGGTGTGCTCCGCGGGTTCCGCGTGGTCGATGACGGAGAGCAGCGCGAGCAGGGTCGTGCCCGCGTACAGGTTGCCGACCTGCTCGGGGTGGCGCAGGGAGGCGCGGAGCCGGCGGGTGAAGTCCGCCTCGATCCGGGCCGGGGGGTGGGGGCCCTGGCCGCGCATGAGGGAGCGGTGGGCGCCCTTGACGGCGCCGGGAAAGGGGGTGTGGAAGGCGAGGTGGTCGAAGGTGGTGAGGAAGTCGGTCCCGGGGCGGTGCCGCCGGTAGTCGGCGAATGCCTCCTTCAGGCAGCGGACGTAGGACAGCAGGGAGGTGTCGGGGTCCCAGACGTGGTCGGTGGGGGTGGGGCGGCGCACGTCGTCCACGTCGAAGGAGTGGTAGCCGGCGGCGCCGTGTTCGGCGCGGGCGAGGCGGGCGTCGGGGCCGAGGAGGAAGGCGACGGCGCCGGCGCCCTGGCTGGGTTCTGCGGTCGAGCCGCGGATGGGGCGGGGGACGTCGCAGCCGATGACCAGGGCCCGGGCCTCGCGGTCGGCGGCGGCCAGGTGCGCGGCCGCCGTCTGGAGGGCGGCGACGCCCGCGTAGCATGCCTGTTTGATCTCCATGACCCGGCAGGTGCGGGGCAGGGGCAGCAGTCCGTGGATCCAGGCGGCCGCCGATTTGGACAGGTCGATGCCCGATTCCGTGCCGACCACGCAGAGTTCGATCGTGGCGAGCCGGGCCGGGTCGAGACGCGCCAGGAGGGGGGTCGCGGCGTTCACCGCGCAGGTGACGACGTCCTCGCCGGGCAGCGGCACCGTCTTGCGGACCATCCCCAGGTTGCGCATGCGGACCGGGTCCATGCCCCGGGCCGCGACCAGGTCCTCCACGTCGACGCAGGCCAGCCCCAGGTAGGCGTCGGCGTCCTCGATGCCGGTCGGTCTCACGGCGGGTCCCCTTCCCGGGGGTGGGCGAGTACGAGGGAGGTGTTGATCCCGCCGAACGCGAAGCTGTTGCTCAGCGCGGTCCGCGAGCGCGCGCTCACCCGCTCGCGGGTCAGGCGCAGGTCGGGATCGAGGGGGTCGTCGAGGTTGGGGTTGACGTGGTGGTAGCCGCCCGCCAGTTGGAGGAGGGTGGCGATCGTCTCGACCAGGCCGGCGGCGGCCAGGCCGTGGCCGAGGATGCCCTTGGTGGAGTTGATCCACGGTCCGGCCCGGGGGAACACCGCGCGCAGGGCGGCGGCCTCCGAGGCGTCGCCGGCCACCGATCCGGTGGCGTGGGCGTTGACGTAGTCCACGCCCCGCAGCCCGGCGTGGGCCAGGGCCCGGCGCATGGCCTCGGCCTGCCCGGCCGGGTCGGGGCCGGTGCCCCGGCGCCCGTCCATCACCATCCCGTACCCCAACAGTCGCCCCAGGGGCCGTGCCCCGCGCCCGGCGGCCCGGGACGCGGATTCCAGCAGCACCGCCGCCGCGATCTGCGCGGGCGCGAACCCGGACCGGGCCCGGTCGAAGGGCCGGCAGCGGGTCGTGGCGACCTCGGCGTCACCGCGCGCCATGGCGCCGGCCCGGACGAAGGCCGCGATCTCCACGGGGGAGAGTTCCCCGGCGGGGGCGACGACCAGGCAGGCCGGCACGTGCCCGTCGCCGATCAGACGGGCGGCGTGGATCAGCGCGAGGGCGCCGGCCGCCGAGGTCCCGCCGGTCATCCACCCCTCCCGGGTGCAGCCGGTGACCTGCCCGAGGGCGCCCAGGACGTCGGAGTCGAAGCAGTCCAGCAGGTGTCCGGCCCGGGCCCGCCCGGTGCGGGCGTAGTCGAGGACGGCCCGGCTCTGGTGGGCGAGGGCGTGGTTGTTGCCCGCGACGACGACGGCCGTCCCGGCCCGTTCCGCCGGCGTCGTGCGGGCCCGGGCCAGGGCGCCGAGGGCCGCGCAGCAGGCGCTGCGCACGGGCAGGCCGGCGCGGGCGGCGGTGCGGGTCAGGAGCTCGCGCTCGTGCGCGTCGGGCAGGTGACGGTCGGCCCAGGAGGGCAGGTCGAAGTCGGTGAGCCACGCTCCGGGCACCTCCGGGTGCCCCGGCTCGCCCTCCCTCGGAGGGGGCGGGCCGGACAGCAGCGGGGTGCCCGCGCGGAGCGCGAGGTCGAGTTCCCGCAGGGTCCGTGCGCGCGGGTGCAGGACGGCGGCGGCCGTGATCACCGGTGGTTCGCCGGCCCGGACCGGGCGCGCCGGCGGGACGGGGACGGGGCCGGGCCCGGGCCCGGGTGCGGGGGTCGTGGGACGGGACACGGTCAGGGCCTGAGCGCGGCGATCCGCGACGCGACGTGGTCGGACAGCGCGCGCAGGTTCGGGTGTTCGTAGATGACGGAGATCTTCTCGTCGAGGCCGTAGTGGCTGTTGACGATCGCGGCGATCTCGGCGCTGAGGATGGAGTCCAGCCCCAGGTCCTGGAACGCGGTGTCCTCCGGAATGTCCTCGACGGGGCAGTACAGCACCTCGGCCAGGCACTCCCGGAGGTACGGGAGCACGCCGTCGGTGCTGTGGCTGCCGTCGATGCTCGGCTGTTCGGACGTGGCCATGTCGAATCTCCTGGCTGCGGGGATGAGGGCACGAGGGGCCGGCCGGGCTAGGGCGCGGGGGCCGGGGTGGGGGTGGGGGCCGGGGCGGGGGCCGGGGTGGGTCGGGGGCCGAACCAGTGCGGGGTCCGCTGGAAGGGGTAGCCGGGCAGGAGGTCCGGGCACGGGGCCGGGGCCGTGGCCCACAGGGCCGCCCAGGGCACCCGCTTCCCCGCGAGCCAGGCCCGGCCGAGCTCCCGGTGGGTGGGGGGCAGGCCGGCGAGGGCGCGTTCGTCGTCCGGGGTGGCGACGAGCGGGTGCCCGACCGACCGGGCGACCGCGTCCAGGGCCTCGCCCAGGAGGTGCGGGGCGTCGGTGACCGTCAGTCGGCGTTCCCGCAGGTGTCCGCGCCCGGTTTGCAGGGTCCAGGCCAGTGGGCCGGGGCCGAACTCCCCCGCCGCGCGCAGGCGTGCCCGCAGCCTTCGTGCCGTCGCGGCCAGCGCGGCGGGGGTCGCGGCCGACAGGGGGATCAGGGACGCCGCCGGGTCGGTGATCCCGGGCCCGGCGGGGTGGGGCGGGGCCGGTCGGGGTCCGTCCTCGACGAGGGCGCAGGCCAGGGAGCCGCCCACGCCGAAGGAGTTGACCGCGATGCGTCTGGGCCGTCCGCCGGCGGGCCAGGGAACGGGGCGGTTCGCGACGGCGACGCCGCGCAGCCGCTTCTCGATCTCCGGATCCGTCCGGCGCAGGCCCGCGATCGGGGGGATCAGGTCGTGCCGCAGGATCAGCGCGGCCTTCACGAGGCCCAGCAGGCCGGCGGCCACCTCCAGGTGCCCGGTGTTGGCCTTGATCGAGCCCATCCACAGCCTCCCGTCCGGGCCGCCGGCGTGCAGGGAGGGTGCGTCGGCGTGCAGGGCGGTCGCGATGCCCTCGGCCTCCGCCAGGTCTCCCCCGGTCCCGGTTCCGTGGGCCTCCAGGTATCCGATCGAGGTGACGGGCACGTCGGCGGCGCGGGCGGTCGCGCGGATCAGCGCGCTCTGCGTGGCGCCGTCGCTGCCGGTCAGGCCGCCGGCGCGGCCGTTGTGGGAGAGGACCACCGCCCGGATCACCGCGTGGACGCGGTCGTGGTCGCGGACGGCGTCGTCCAGCCGTTTCAGGATCAGGCAGGCCCCGCCCTCGCCGCGTACGTAGCCGTCCCGGTGCTCCCCGAACGGCACGGAACGGCCCGTCGGGGACAGCGCGCCGGCCCGGTAGGCGCTGCTGGTGTAGAAGCCGTTGCAGGTGACGTTCGCGGCCATGACCGCCGCGAGGGGGATCCGTCCCGCGCGCAGGGCGTCCACGGCCGGCGCCAGCACCGACAGGCCCGAGGAGCAGGCCGAGTCCAGCGCGTAGCTGGGGCCGCGCCAGTCGAATTGGTGGGACATCCGGTTGGCCGCGAACGCGGTGAGAGTCCCGGGAAAGGCCGCGCTGTCGACGAGTCGGGCCTCGACCATGCGTTCACGGAAGTCGGCCATCGGGGCCGCCGCGAACACGCCGACGTCGAGCCCGGCGAGGTCCTCGGGGGCGAGCGCGGCGTCCTCCAACGCGTGCCAGGTCAATTCCAGCAGCAGCCGCTGGTGGGGGTCCATCCACGCGGCGATCCTGCGGGAGATCCCGAAGAACTCCGCGTCGAATCCGCTCGGGTCCGCCAACAACGCGGCGTGGAAGGGGCCGGCCCGGACCGGACCGGAATCCACACCGGGCACCCGCCCTTCGGGCACCGGTCCGATCTCGCGCCGTTCGGAGGCCAGGACCCGCCAGAGGCCGTCGACGTCCTCGGCCCCCGCCGTACGGCAGGCCATTCCGATGACGGCGACGGGTTCGTCGAAAGAGGACACGGGGTTGCTCCCCTTGTTTTTCGTGTGCCGGCGTCGGGCGGTCCGACGAATCAATTCTTCACGTGCACTTCCGGCACTGAAAAGGTGGCCTCACGCCCCGCTGTGGCACTTCCGCCTCGGAAAAGTGCGCCGTGCGCATTCGCCGGCGCATTTCCCAAACCCATTCGATCGGATCATCCGACCGTCGCCTTGTGGGCCCGCGAATTCCCGCCCCGCCGCGTGGCGCGACCGCGGGAGGCGGGCGGTGTTCGGGATGCGTCAGCAGGTCACGAGGAGGGTGGTGAGGGCCGCGCAGGTGTGGGTGGCGGAGTCGTCGGCGGGCCGGGGGTCGGCCGGGGTGCCGGGGAGCAGGCCGGCGGTGACGTCGAGGTGGTTGCTGATCGTGAGCAGTTGGGCGTGGAGCCCGAGGGTCCTGGTGGTGGAGGCGCCGTCGGCGAGGGCGGGCAGATCACAGGTCGCGGTGCGGGCGGCGGCGTTCACGGTGCAGCCGGGGGCGTTGGGCAGGGTGAATCCGACGGGGTAGGTGAAACGGAGTCGCGCACCGGTGGCGGTGGCGGGGCCGTGGTTGGTGACGGTCGCGGTGAAGGAGGCGTGGGTGACGCCGAGGCCGCGAGGGGATGCGTCGAGGGTGACGCCGAGGTCCGCGGCGGCGGGGGCGTCGTTGACGACGAGCGATCCGAGGTCGGTGGTGACCGGCCCGTCGGAGAGGTTCTCCATCAGCGTCGCGCGCAGGGGCACGGGGCCGGCGGCGGTGTCCTTGAAGGGCACGTGGACCTGCGCGGTGGCGCTGTCGGTCTCGTTGAAATAGCGCCAGTCCACGGTGACGGTGCGCGTCGCGGGGTCGCCGGTGACGGTCTGGGTGTGGCCTTGGCCGCCGTCGACGTAACTCACGCCGTCGAGGTTCACCGAGGCGTCGGCCTCGGGGCCGAAGGTGATCGTCAACGGGGCCCGGTCGATGAGCCTGTCGGTGGTGTTGGTGTAGGCCAGTTCCAGGAGCGCGTACCCGCCGGGCTCCACGCTCTTGGGGGCGGTGAGGGTGATGTGGCCGGGGGTGCCGATGGTGGTGGTGTCGGCGGGGGTGGCGGCCGCCTGGGGCGCGGCGAGGCCGACCGCCGCGAGGAGCGGCGCGCAGAGCCCGAGGACCATGGCGCGCCGGACACGGCGGGCGGCACGGAGGCGGGGACGGGGAGATGTGGCAGGGGTCACGGGGTTCCTTCGCGCGATGGCGGCGGCCGAAGGGCGCGGGACCCCGGTCCGGGGCGCCGACGGCACCTCCGGCCAGGTTTCGACACATTGTCGGCGGGCGTCCCGGTCCGCGGGTGATCTCGGCCCGACCTTGTCCGGATGTGGGGCACCGCCGGCCTGATGACACGCACCCCGGCCCGCGACGGCGGCACCGACGCCCGTACCCGTACCCGGCGCCCCGCGTCCGATGTCGCGACGGCCGTCAGGCGTCAGGCGTCACGCGTCACGCGTCACGCGTCAGGGCGAACCGGGCCCCGCGAGTGCGGTGCTCCGCACGAACCTCGCGATCTCCTCGACCAGTCGGTGCGACGCGCTCCGCATCGCGGCCCGCGTCATGCCCGCGGCGTGCGGGGACAGCGTGCACCACGGGTTGTCGACGAGCGGGGAGGAGAACCGCGCCCCCTCGGACGCGAACACGTCCACCGCGGCCCGCCCCGGCCCGGACCCCGCGTCCCGCAAGGCCCGGTCGAGGGCCGCCTCGTCGACCACGCTCGCCCGCGCCGTGTTCACGAGCACCGCGTCCGGCCGCATCAACCGCAGTTCCTCCGCGCCGATGAGACCCTCGGTCTCGTCGGACGCCGGCACGTGCACCGACACCACGTCGCAACCGGCGAGGAGTTCCGCGAGGGTCTCCGTCCTGCGGCCCGGCCACCCCGCCGCCCGCTCCGCGGTGAACCGCGGCGACCCGAACACCCACACCTCGGCGCCGAACGCCCGGACGAGTTCGGCGGTCCGGCGGGCCACGGCCCCGGACCCCACCAGCCCCACCCGCGCACCGTCAAGCCCCCACCCGGGCAACCCCTCCACCGCCGCGCTCCACGAACCCGCGCGCAACTCCCGGTCGCGCCGTGCGACCCCGCGCAGGGCGTCGAGCACGAGCGAGACGGTGAGCTCGGCGACGGCGGACGCGTTGGCGCCCGGGGTCGTGCGGATCGCGACGCCCAGGCGTCGCGCCGCCGCGTGGTCGAAGGTGTCGGATCCGGCGGCGGCCCGCCCGACCAGTGCGAGCCGCCGCCGCAGCCCCGGCGCGGTCGCCCGTTCCAACACGGCCCGGGTGAGCGGGATTCCCGCCCGGCACTTGAGCACGTGGTGGCCGCTGCCGCCGTCCTCCAGCCGGCGGGCGAGCTCTCCTTCGTCGAAACCGTCGAAGTCCACGGTGCGCCGACCGGCCGCGATCCGGGTCCGCAGCCCCGGATCCGTCACACGCCGCACGTTCACGGTCGGCACGAGCCCCAGCGCCTCGAACGCCGCGAGCTCGACCAGGGCCTGCTCCCCCGCGGCCGGATCCACCACGAGGATCCGGCCTGACGCGGGAAAACCGTTCGCGACCATGCCCACACGCCCCTCCCCCGGCCCACGACGGCCTGCCCACAAGCCGATGGCCGACCCTACCGGCGCACGGCCGCGAAACCCCGCGGCCTCCCCCCTCGCCCGCCGTCTGTCGGCGTCAGCGGAAGGACCACCGGTGCCACGGGCGGTCTCGGCGGGGCGTGGTCACCTCGTGCAGCAGTCCGTCGAGGGGCCACACCAGGATGCGGCCCTCGTCGTGGTCCATCAGATGGGCCACGTCGCGCAGGAGCCGCTCGAAACGCCCGACGCCCGAGGCTTCGGGCACGGGCGCGTACTCCCCGGCCCAGGTCATCCTCAGGCCCACGCGCAACGGTCCCAACGCGCCGGCCAGCCAGTCCTCCCCGGCCCGGTCCAGGCCCGCGCGGATCGCCTCCCCCACGCGTCGGGCCGGTGGTCGCGGGCGGGCCTCGACGTCCTCGGTCCGGTGGTCGACCAGGGACTGCCACACCCGCAGGGCGAGGCCCCGGTCCTCAGGCGACGGCCGCCACGCCGATCTCCGGGGCAGCCGACGAGAGCGGGACACGACCAACGCCGCGCGCAACTCGGTGATCTCGGCAAGGCACTCGGGAACAGTCCGCGTCCGCATCACCTGATCATCCGCCCCGGCGAGCGATCCCGGGGAGGGGCGACGGCGCCATTCCCCGGCGGAATCCGGACGGCGATCCCTCGCGGACCTGAGGCCGGCCGTCCGCCCCTGGTACCGGACGGTCCCGAGGACGGGACGAGGAGCGGGGCCGGGCTCGGTCGGCGGCGGCGCCGGCGAGGGGTGAGCCGGGTGCCGGGGGCCGGGTGCCGGGTGCCGGGGGCGGATGCGGGCGCCGGTCCGGGGCGGGCCACGGCGGGTGGCGGGCGCACGGTCCAGGACCGGGGAGGACGGGGACGATGCTGCCACCCCCTGCCCCGCACCTGCGGGCCCGTTCCGGGGGCCTCACGCCCATGGGCCTCTCCCCTGTGGGCCCCATGCCCGTGGCCCTCGCATCCGTGGGCCCCATGCCCGTGACCCCCGCATCCATGGGCCCCACGCCCGTGGCCCTCTCCCCCGTGGACGCCTCACACCCGTGGGCCTCTCCCCCGTGGGCCCGTTGTCCCTGCATCCCTCCCCCTGGACCCCCGCGCCTCTCGATGTCGGAGGGCCCGCGTACGGTCTGGCCATGAGTGAGCACAGCCCCGCGCCGGCGTCGTTGGCCGAGTTCTCGACGTGGGCCCCGTTGCTGCGTCTCCTGCGCGCCGAGCAGGACCGCGAGTCGGACGCCGAGGCCGTGCGGGTCGCGGGGCGCGTCGGTCGGGAGGACCTGAGCCCGGCCCTCGCGCGCATGGTGCCGTCCGCCGGCGGGGCCGAGCCCGCTGAGGGCGCGCGGGAGTGGTGCGGCGCGGTGGAACGGGTGCGGGCCGCGCTCGTGGCCGCCGGGCTCGACGCCGTGTCCTTCAACGCGCGGACGGAGGCGGGCGGGGAGTGCGTGCTGCGTCTGCGGGCGGCGAGTCCCGCCGTGGAGTCCGGGGTCGGTACGGACCCGGGGGTGCTGGTCCTCGTCGACGGCGCGGTCCCCGAGCCCTGGCGCCGGCTTCCCGAGCCGGTGCCAGGGATGGTACCGGCCGGGTCGGTGGACCTGGAGTCGTTGGAGCGGACGCTGCGGGCGCGGCTGCCGCGTGCCGTCGGCGCGACGGCGGAGGAGATCGCCGCCGCCGAGGCCCGCCTGGGCATCACGCTGCCCGAGGAGCTCAGAGTCCTCTACCGGGTGACGCGGGCCCGGTGGGAGGACCTGCGGGACGGGGACCACGCGTCGGTGGTGGCCGAGGACTCGGACGTCGACTGTGAACTGTTCGACCTCGACGGCCTGTACGTCGCCGACGCGGCCTCCCGGCCCCGCCCCTGGCGGTTCGCCGCGACCGAGGCGGTCGTCACCGGGCCCGACGCCGCAGTGCAGGGCCTGGTGGGCTCGCCCGGTTGGATCGTCTTCGGCGACAACGGCGGCGGGGACCGCCTGGCCGTGGACCTGACCCCGGGACCCGGGGGCCACCTCGGCCAGATCGTCATGATCTCCCACGAGGACAGCATCGGCGCGGAGTTGGTCGCCGACTCCCTGACCGACTTCCTGCTGGGGCGTCTCGCCGAGGAACCCGACGGGGCCCGGGAACGGCCCCCGTCCGCCGTCGCCCACGTCAACATCGCGAGCCTGCGCGGGGTCGAGGTCGCCGCGCACCCCGGCCTGGAGGTCCTGTGCGTCGGCGTGTGGGACGACGCCCCGCTCCGTCTCGCGCCGCTCGTCGGCCTGCCCCGCCTGCGGACCCTGACCGCGTACCCGGGCACCCTGGCCGACCCGTCGGAGATCGCCGCCCTGACCGGGCTGGAGTTCCTCGAACTCGGCCCGGAGGAATGGCGGGTGCTCCTGGACGCCGGGGCCGTGCCCCGGAGCCTTTTGGCCGCGTCCGTCATCGTGCGCGGCGAACGGCCGACGCCCGGCGAGGTCAGGGCCCTCGCGAACGAGATCCTGGACCTGTGGCACCGGCCCCGAATCCTCCGGACGGTCCTCGAAGCCGACCTCGGCCCCCTGCGGTAGCCCGCTCGGGGAAGCGGTCGCCTGGTCGAGGGCTCGCACGGCCGCCCCGGGTGGTCACGGCCATGGGTGGCGTACGCGGCAGGTGCTCACGGACGGAGCCCGGGCGCCTGCGCCGGCACGAATCGGCCCGCACGCGCGGCCGGACTGCCGGGCTGCGCGCACGGGCCGCGCGGGAGGTTCGGGTGGGTGAGGGACGCGCCGGGCCGCTCGGCCGGGCCGGTGGCGGGTCGGTGGCGGGTCGGGCTTTCTCGGCGCGCGTCGGCGGGAGTTCGCGCGACTCGCCGCCGTCCGCCTGACGAGCCGGCGGATCGGTGCAAGGCTGGTCCTCGCGCCGCGCACCGTCCCCGCCCGACCGCACCACCGCCTGTTCCCCGAACTCGGTTTCACCACCGGCCCGTCGACCGAGCGAACACCCGCACCCGCACACCCCGGAGGTACCCGTGTCACCGTCCCCGCAGCCCCCGTCCCCCGCCCTCGACATCGCGCGGATCTTCGCCGACATCGACTCCCGTGACCCCGACCGGTTCGTCGCGCACCTGACCGAGGACGTCCGCTTCCGGTTCGGCAACGCACCGGAGACGGTGGGCAGGACGGCGGTCCGGGAGGCGGTCGTCGCGTTCTACGACACCATCGCGGGCATGCGGCACGAGCCGCACGAGGTGTGGGCGATCCCGGACACGGACCTCACCGTGGTCCGCGCCGACGTCACCTACCTGCGGCACGACGGGCGCGCCGTCACCGTCCCCAACGCCGATTTCCTGCGCTCCGACGGCCGGCTCGTCCACGAGTGGCTGATCCACATCGACCTCGCTCCCCTGTACGCGCCCTGAAAGGACCGGAAACCGTGCGGATCGTGATCGTCGGCGGCGGTATCGCCGGGCTGACCTGCGCACTGAGCCTGGCCGCCGCGGGCCTGCGGCCCGCGGTGCGCGAACACGCCCGGGTGCTCGCGCCGGTCGGCGTCGGCATCAACCTGCTGCCGCACGCGGTGCGGGAGTTGGCCGAACTCGGGCTCGCCGACGCCTTGGCGGCCGTCGCCGTCGCACCGCGCCGGCTGCGCTACCAGGACCGCGCCGGCGGGCCCGTGTGGGAGGAGCCCCTCGGCCGGGCCGCCGGGTACGCCTGGCCGCAGTACTCCGTCCACCGCGGCCTGCTCCACGGGCTCTTGGCCCAAGCCGTGCGCCGGCGCCTCGGCCCGGACGCGCTGCGGCTCGGCGCGAGCTTCACGGGGTTCGAGCAGGACGCCGACGGGGTCCGGGCCCGGTTCCGGGACCGGGCGACGGGCGGGATGCTCACCGACGAGGCGGACGTGCTGATCGGCGCGGACGGCGTCGACTCCGGGGTGCGCGCCCTCCTGCACCCGGGCGAGGGGCCGGCCGTCGGCAACGGCGTGCTGATGTGGCGCGGGACCGTGCCGCACCGGCCCGTGCTGGACGGGGCCTCGATCGTCGTGGCCGGGGGCGAGCCCGGGGACAAGTTCGTCGCCTACCCGATCGGGCCGCCCGCCGGGCCGGACGGTGAGGTTCCGCTCAACTGGGTGCTGGAGGTCCCGGATCCGGCCCCCGGCGGCGGCGTGCCCGGGCGGCTCGTGCCCCGGCGGGAGGCGCGGGCCGGGGCGGCGCGGTGGCGACTGCCGTGGATCGACGTGCCGGCGCTCGTGGAACGGACGGCGACGGTGCACGAGTACCCGATGTCGGACCGCGACCCGCTGCCGTTCTGGAGCGCGGGCCGGGTCACCCTCCTGGGGGACGCGGCCCACCCCATGTACCCCATGGGCATGAACGGCGGCTCGCAGTCGATCGTCGACGGCCGGGTCCTCGCCCACTGCCTCGCGGGGGCGGGGGCCTCGGATCCGGTCGCCGCCCTCGCCCGCTACGACCGCGCGCGCCGGCCGACGGCGAACGCGATCGTCCTCGCCAACCGGGCCCTGGGGCCGGAGGCGATCATCGCGCGCGCCGCCCGGACCGGCGGCCCCGGCCCGTTCGACGCGCACGGGGCCCGGGCGATCGCCGACGCCTACAAGGCCCTGACCGGCGGCACCCCCGAGCAGGTCAACACCCACCCCTCGTGGAACGCGCCCGCACCGGACGGCGCCGTGCCCGCCGGACGGTCGGGGCAGCCGGACCGGGCGGGGCGGTCGGGGTCGTCAACCGGCGCGGGCGGCCTCGCGGTAGCGCCGGGGGGCCAGTCCGGTAGCCCGTTTGAACGCGTTGCTGAAGGCGCTCTCCGAGCTGTAGCCGAGGGAGGAGGCGATCACCGCGATCGGCGTGTCCCGCGCGGACAGGGTGCGCTCCGCCGGCCGCATGCGCCAGGCGTACAGGTAGGCCAGGGGCGGGACCCCGACGACCTCCTTGAACCGTTGGGCGAAACCGGTCCGTGACATGGTCGCGGCCCGCGCGAGTTCGGCCAGGGTCCACGGGTGGGCCGGGTCCCCGTGCATGAGGGACAGGGCGGGGGCCACGCGCTCGTCGGCGAGGGCCCGCAGCCGCCGGGTGGGCGCTCCGGCCGTGTCGGCGTGGTCGAGGGAGGCGCGCAGCACCTGGAGGAGGAGCAGCCGCGCGAGGTGTTCGGCGGCCACGGTGGCGCCGGGCGCCGTCGAGCCCATCTCGTGCAGGGTCCGTTCCATCAGCCAGCAGGCCGCGGGGGCCTCGGCGGTGGCGGCGCGGACGTGCAGGAGCGGCGGCAACGCGCTCGACAGCAGTTCCCGGCCGGTGTCGTTGACGTCGAGGTGGCCCCCGACGGTGACCACCTCGCGGGCCGCGTCGCCAATGTGCGGGAGGTTCTCGGAGGTCGCCCGGATCGGTGGCGGTGCGTCAACCGCGGGGAGCGCCGGGTCGCTCCCCAAGGTGTGGCGGCGGCGCCCGGAGAGCACGGCGAAGTCGCCGGCGGTCAGGCACACGGGCCTCTCGACTCCCTCCACCACGAGCCACACCCGCCCCTTCAGCACGGCCTGTACCTTGAGCCGGCCGGGCGCCGGGAAGGCCAGGGCCCAGTTCCCACCCGCGGTGAACCCGCAGGCCAAGGAGCAACGGGCGTCGACGAGTTCGAGGGTCTGGGCGACGGGGTCTGTCCGGTCGATCGACCGGGACAGCGGAACGGACCGTGGTGCGGGCATGTGCGGACTCTGGCGCAAGTCCCGTGGACGGGCAAGCATTCACCCGGCCTTGATCATCCGCCACGATGGATCACGGGAGGCCACCCGGACACGGGCCCGGCAGCCCGCTCAGGGCCGCGTGCCACGCGGCCGCTTTCTCCCGGTCTCAGGAGGTTGTACTCATGGGCGGATTCCAGGATCGCGACAAGTTCCACCCGGACGAGGTGGTGCTGTCACCGGCCGAGCAGCGGACCATCGCCGAACTCGCCGACACGGCCCGCGGCACCGCGGCCGAGTCCACCGACGAGAGCTGACGGGTTCCGCGAGCAGCGGCACGCGTCGGGCGGGGGCCGCGGCCGGGCCGATCGGCCCGGCCCCCGTCCTCCCGAGCAGACGGGACCGAGCATGAACCTCCCCGCCCTCCCGACCTCCCGCACCCTCCCGACCCCCATCGCCCTCCCCGACGCCACTCCCCCCGACGCCGCCGGTCCCCGGCAGTCCGGGGAACGCTCACTGCCCCTGGCCGAGGCCGAGGCACGGGCCCGATCGGCGGCCGCCGTCCTCGGTCTCGACGTCGACCTGGCGCCCGTCCTGGACGAGAGCCCCGGCACCTGGCGGTGCGTCCTGAGCCGGGCCGGCCTTGACCTGCCCACCAGCCTCGGACTGGGCAAGGGAAATCGCGAAGAGGCCCACGCCGGCGCCCTGTTCGAAGCGCTGGAGCACTACCTCAGTGGCGTGGACGAGCTCGACCCGGCCGGGATCCTCCTCGCCCGCGCCCACGCGCTCGCCGAGGGCCCCCTCGCACGCGACCTCGCCGTCCGCCTCCTGGGCGAGGGCCCGGACCACTCCGTGGGCTGCCTGCCGTACCACTCCCTCACCGGAGAACCGGACACGGACGTGCCTCTGTTCCTGTCCATGCCCGAATACCTCAGGCCCGCCGGCGCGCCCGCACGCCGGGCCGCCGGGGACGCGTACGACTACCGCGTGGTCGGCCGCTACTCCGTCAACAACGGCTGGGCCGCCGGCGCCGATCCGGTGGAGGCCACCGTCCACGCGATCAACGAACTGATCGAACGGGACGCGCACTCCCTCCTCCTCGTCGAGCAGTTCCTCCGTCCCCGCCCCGGACCCCTCGCCGTGGTCGACCCGGACACCCTGCCGACGGATCTCGTCGCCCTCCTCGACGCGGCCACCGCGCACACCGGCCGGCGGCCCCACCTCATCGACATGACCACCGACCTCGACGTCCCCGCCTACGCCGCGTACCTGCCCGCGCCGGCGGGCCGCCCGGCCCGGATCTGCGGCTGGGGCGCCTCGCTGTCCCGCCGCTACGCCATCGCTCGCGCCCTGACCGAACTCGTGCAGCTCCACAGCACGGTGGGCCTGCGCGAGCGGTACGCGCACCTGCTGCCGGAACAGCGCGACGACACCGGACCCCATCCCCACCTGCGTGCGTGCCGGCTGTCGGACTTCACCCCCGCCCTCGCCTCGGCCATCCGCCGCCCCTTCCGGGACACGCGGGTCCCCGACACCCCCCGAGGCCACCTCGATCGGCTCTTGGGCCTGCTGCGCGAGCGGGGCCTCGCCGTCTACCGCCGGGAGCACCACGTCACCCTGGACCTCGCGGTCGTCAACGTGCTGGTGCCCGCTCTGGAACGGTTCGTGCTGGTCACGGACGGGCAGGTCGTCGTTCCAGGCGAACGCGGCATGGCGGTGCTCCACCGTGCCTGACCCCGGTTGGCGCCCCCTGGCCCCCGCCGACGCCGCGGCCCTCGCGGAACTCCGCACCGCCTGCGACGCGGCCGACGGCTCGGAGCCGGGCCGCCGGAGCACGGACGAGGCCCGCGAGGACCTGACGGCGCCCGGCGTCGACCTGCCCACCGGCAGCGCCTCCCTCTGGCACGAGGGCCGCCCGATCGCCCACGCCCTGGTCCGGGCCCGCGAACACGCCGACGGCACGCACCGGATGACCCTCGACCTCGCCGTGCACCCCGCGCACCGCTCCCCCGCGCTGACGCGTGCGCTCCTCGACCGCGCCCGGGCCTCGGCGATCCGCCGGCACGAGGAGTTGTACCCCGGCCGGGGGCTGGAACTCCACGCGCGGACCCACCACGGGCAGGGCCCGCTCGCCGAGGTCCTCGACGCGGCGGGCTACCGCCGCGCGCGCACGTACCGGGGCATGCGCGCCGACCTGGCCGGGCCCGCGATCCCCGCCGCGCCCAGGCCACCGGACGGGACCAGGCTCGTGCCCTTCGACGACACCTTCGACGCGGCCCTGTTGGCCCTGCGCAACGAGGTGTTCGCCGACACCTGGGGCAGCGTCCCCATGTCACCGGTCGCGTGGCGCCACACGATCACCGGCAGCCCGTACTTCCGACCGGCCTCCTCCTGCCTGCTCCTGCCCGCGGACGGCGGCCGGAAGATCCTCTCCTACCTGCTGTGCACCGAACCGCCCCGGACCGGGCCGGGCCTCGGGCCGGAGCGCGTCCTCTACCTCGCCAACGCCGGCACCCGCACCGGCCTGCACGGCAAGGGCCTCTACCGCGCGGTCTTCGCCCACACCCTGGCGCGGGCCCGGGCCGAGGGCAGGAGCACCGCCGTCCTGGACGTGGACACGGAGAACCCGATGGCATCCGGCGGCTTCTACACGCGCCGTGGCTTCGTCACCTTCCGCACCTGGACCACCCACGTCCTGAGGGTGGTCGACCCCCCGACCCGGTGGACGGGGGCGTCGGCGGGCTGAGGGCGTTTCGTTTCGCGGCCCGGTCGCGGGGCGGGACTTCGCTCGCCGGCGCGGCCGGGACGGGCCGGCGGGGAACCAGTGAGGACACCGGGCGCGCGGGAAGGACCTCCGCATCCCGTCCACACCAGGCTCCGCCCCGTCACACCGGGGCGTCCGGACCGGAGGCACGATCTTGATCATCCACACCCGCGACGACGTGCTCACGCTGATCCTCGACGAACCCGTCGCCGTGGAGGCCCGGGCGCGGACCGCCGCGATGATCGTCGACCTCGTGCACACCCACCGACCCCGCCACGTCGTGTTCACGCTGCACCCGGGCGCGGCCGGTCCGGTCGCGGCGAGTCTCCTGACCAGGGCCGGGGGCCTGTGCGCGGAGCTCGGCATCCGCTTCTCCGCCCCCGTCCCCACCCTCACCCGCCCGGCCCCGGCCCCGGCCCCGGCGGGCATCGAATAGAGCCCCACGCCCGGGCCGGCCGGGGATCGGCTCGGGCGGGTGGCGTCGGGGCGGGTGTCGATCGTTGGAGGTGCACGGGGTTCCCCGCGCGTCACGGCATCCGCCCCGACGTGCCCCTCGTGTACCCACCGGGGCCGAGTTCACCACCTCGGCGCGCACGCGGAGCCGGCCCGCCCCGCGGATGCGGGGCGGGCCGGCTCGGTTGTGCGTGCGTCGAGCGGTTACCAGCGATACCAGCGGCCGCTGCCGCCCTTGGGTCGGGCGACGAAGCCGATGAGCCACAGGACCAGGACGGCGATGGCGATCCACCAGAGGATCTTCACCGCGAACCCGGCGCCGAACAGGATCAGGATCAACAGCAGGACCAGAAGAAGGGGAACCATGTTTTTGCACCTCCGCAGCACCGTGTGCCCCCACTCCGGCCGGACATGCGTTCGCCCTTCACCTGTTCTTTATGTCCCGCTACCGGCCGCTTCTCGGGCCGCGGCGGCCGCTCCGACGAGGCCGGCGGTCGTGCCCAGGGTCGCTCGGACGACGGTGATCTCGCGGGCGAAGTCCAGGGCCGCGTAGGTGGGCAGATGACGGCGCACGGGGTCGAGGAGCACGTCGCCGGCCTGGCCGACGCCGCCGCCGATGACCGCGGTGTCGAGGTCCACGAGGGTCGCGGTGGCGGCGATGGCGGCCGCGAGGGCCTTGCCGGCGCGTTCGAAGGCTGCTTCGGCGAGGGGGTGTCGCGCGCGGGCGGCCGTCGCGAGGGCCTCGGCGCCGGCGGGCCGGCCGCGGTCGGTGGGGAATCCGTGCGCGTGCGCCCAGGCGGCGATGGCCGTGCCCGAGGCGATGGTTTCGAGGCAGCCGCGCGATCCGCAGGGGCAGGGCGGGCCCTCGTGGTCCACGGTGATGTGGCCGATGTGACCGGCGTTCCCCGTGGGGCCTGTGTGGAGGCGGCCACCGAGGACGAGTCCGCCGCCGACCCCGGTGGAGACGACCATGCACAGGGCGTTGTCCGCGCCTCGGGCGGCGCCGTGCGCGTGTTCGGCGGCGGTCATGGCGATGCCGTCGCCGACGAGGGTGATGGGGACGGGGGATCCGAGGCGGGCCAGGGCGGTGCGGGTGGCGTCGAGGAGGGGGAACGCGCGCCACGCCGGGATGTTGACCGGGGAGACGGCGCCGGCGGCGGTGTCGAGGGGGCCGGCGCTGCACACGCCGCACCGGGTGACGCGGTGCCACAGGGGGGTGCGGGCGAGGTCGGCGAGGACGGCGTCCACGGCGTCCATGACGGCGGTGGGGCGCCGGTGGGGCGAGAGCCCGGAGGGGCGGGGGGTGGGGCGCAGGGCGGCGGCGTGGACGGTTCCGTCGTCGGCCACGAGTCCGGCCGAGATCTTGGTTCCGCCGATGTCGACCGCGAGGGTGAGTTCCTCGGTCGCTTCGGTGCCGCGGTGGGGGTCGGGGCACGGGGGCGGGGGTGGGGGCGGGGTGTTCATGGTCGGTGTCCTGGTGGGGCCGGGCCGGTGCGGCGTGAGGCATTGGGGGACGGGGAGGCGGGCGGGGCCGGTGGGGCCTTCGGGGTGGGCGCACCGGCTCCCGCGCCGTCCGCCGTGCCAGGGGTTCGCTTCAGTACAGGTCGGCCTTGCCGTCGGCGCCGAAGAGGCGGATCTTGTCGGCGGCGACCTTCTTCATGGCGGGGATGCTCAGCGGCTGGATGACGTTGGGCTCGCGCAGGGAGGGGTCGGCGATCAGGGCCTCGCGCATGGCCTGGTGGTAGGCGGCCTTGATGTCGCTGGAGATGTTGATCTTGCCGATGCCCCGGGAGGCGGCCTGGGCGATCTCGTCGTCGGGGTTGCCCGAGCCGCCGTGCAGGACCAGGGGCACCTCCACGGTCTTCTTGATCTCGTCGAGGAGGTCGAGGCGGAGCTCGGGGGTCATCCCGGCGGGGTAGAGGCCGTGGCTGGTGCCGATGGCGATGGCGAGCGAGTCGACGCCGGTCTCGGTGACGAAGCGCAGGGCGTCGGCGGGGTCGGTGTGCACGATCTCGGAGGCGCCGGCCTCGGCCTGTTCGTCGAGCTTGCCGATGGTGCCGAGTTCGCCCTCGACGGAGACGCCGACGGCGTGCGCCACGCGGGTGACTTCCTTGGTGAGGGCGAGGTTCTCGTCGAAGGGCAGCAGGGATCCGTCGATCATGACGGAGGTGAAACCGGCCTGGATGGCCGAGAGGACCTGGTCGAGGGTGGCTCCGTGGTCGAGGTGGATGGCGACGGGGACGTGGGTGCGGTGCGCCCGGGCGATGACGGAGGGGATGAAGTCGACTCCGACGTGCGCGAGTTCGTCGGGATGGATCGCGACGATGAGGGGCGAGTGCAGTTCCTCGCTGATCTCGACGAGCCCCTTGAGCATCGCGTGGTCGCTGACGTTGAAGGCGGGGACGGCGAAGCCGTGTTCGTGGGCGGGGGCGAGGACGGCCTGTCCGGTCATCAGCATGACGTGTCTCCTTCTGACGGGGTGGATCGGGCGCTCGGCAGCAGGATTGATGCGGTTTCTCGCTGCCTTGCCGGACTGTCGGTCGCCGGTTTCTGCGACCTATTGCCAGAATATGCGGGTACTTGCCGACTCAATAGGGACCAATGTACTTTTTGTGCATGTTTGATCTTCGGAAGGTTGACTGATGAGCGCACAGGGCTCACGGAGCAGGAACGGGCGTCTGCCGGCGGGGCGCAAGGCCGATCTCGTGGCGTACGTGACCGAGCGGGGCCAGGTGTCCGTGGCGGCGCTGGCCGAACGTTTCGGCGTGTCCCCGGACACGATCCGCCGCGATCTGGACGCGCTGGACTCACAGGGGATGTTGATCCGCACCCACGGCGGGGCGGTCAGCACCTCGTTGGTGCCCGATCCGGACACCGGCACCGACGTGCGGGCCCGGCTGCACGCCGACGACAAGCTCTCCATCGCGACGGCGGCGGCGGCCTGCGTCCGGGACGGGGCATCCCTGTTCGTCAACGGCGGCACCACGACCCTGGCCGTGATGCGCCGGCTGGGCGGCCGGCGGAACCTGCGGGTGGTCACGAACAACCTGCTGCTGCCCGAGGCCGTCCCCGGCGAGGCCGTCGAGGAGCTGTTCATGGTCGGCGGACCGGTGCGGGCGAGCGCCCTGACCACCACCGGCCCGCTCTCCTCGGCCTTCGGCGCCCTCCCGACGCCCGGGGTCGCGTTCCGCTGCGACATCGCCCTGATCGGGGTCGGCGCGGTGGGCCCGACGGGGTACTCGACCAGTCACCTGCCGGAGGCCGCCCTCATCGCGGAGATGGCCCGGAACGCGACGACGGTGATCGTCCTGGCCGACTCCTCGAAGTTCGGCCGGACCCTGTTCGCGACCACAGGAGCGCTGTCCATGGCCGATGTCCTGATCACCGACACCCCTCCGGCCCCGGAACTGGCCCGGGCCCTGGCGGAGGCGGGCGTCACCGTGAACGTGGCGGACGCCCTCGCCGACGGGGACGGCGGCCCGGCGGGCCCGACCGGCTGACCCGCTGACCCGCAGGGCTGCGGGCGGCGCCGGTCGGCGGGGTCCAGGGGGCTCAGGGGGGTCAGACGAAGGTGATTCGGGAGGGATCCACGTCCTTCTCCTTGGCGAGCACGGCGGGGTCCACGGGCGCGCCGGCGGTCACCACAGGGGCCGCGGGGGTCGCGGGGGCCTCGTCGCCGTCCTCGACGTGCCCGTCCTCGGCCTCCTCCTCGGAGAGGCGGGGTTTCCAGAGGACGAGGATCGCGGCGGTCACCGCGGAGCCGATGGCGAGGGCCAGGAGGAACAGGAGCGGGTGGTTCATGGCAGGGACGATGAACAGGCCGCCGGAGGGCACGGGACTGCCGACGTTCCACAGCATCGAGAACCCGCCGCCGATCGCCGCGCCGGAGGAGCAGGCGACGACCGTGCGCAGGAGGTCCGCGGCGGCGACCGGGATGACGCCCTCGGTGATCATGCAGGCGCCCATCGGGAGGGCGACCTTGATGTTGTCCTTCTCGCGCCGGCCGTAGATCGGGCGGCGCAGGACCCGGCTGAGGGCCCAGGACAGGCCGATGCCGAAGGGCGGGACCATCGAGGCGAGGATCTTGACGGCCTCGGGCTGGAAGATCCCTTCGAGGAGCATGCCGTCGGCGAAGAGGGAGGTGGTCTTGTTGACGGGGCCGCCGAAGTCGAACGCGGCCATGCCGCCGAGGATGGCGCCGAAGCCGAAGCGCATGGAGCCCTGCATGGCGGTGAGGAACTCGGTCATCTGCCGGGTGGCCCACACGATCGGCACGCCGATGACGAAGTACATCGCCAGGCCCACGACCAGGGTGGACAGCAGCGGCAGGATCATCATCGGCATCAGGCCGGCCGCCCAGGCGGGCACTTTGAGGACCTTGCGGAGCCAGAGCAGGAACCAGCCGACGCAGAAGCCGCCGAGCATGCCGCCGAGGAACCCGGCGCCGATGGAACCGGCGATCGTGCCGATCAGCAGGCCGGGGGCGATGCCCGGCCGGTCGGCGATGGAGTAGGCGATGGCGGCGGAGATCACCGCGGGCAGCAGGCCCATGCCCAGGACGCCGAGCGAGAGGAGGGCGGACTGCCAGCCGTAGGGCTGGGAGTAGTCCGTGATCACCTTGCCGCCGGCGAGGTTGCCGATCGCGATCAGCAGGCCGGAGGCGACGACGACGGGCAGGAGGTGGGAGATGGCGGTGAGGGCGTGTTTCTTCAGGCCCAACGAGGGGCGCCGGACGGCCACGGGTCAGCCCTCCGCGAGTTTCGTCTCGATGGCCCGGAGCAGCTTGGTCGGCGACTGGATGACCGTGCTGGTGCCCACCTCGACCACGCGTTTGCCCTCGAACCGCTCCCGGCCGCCGATCTTGATGTCGACGGCGAGGAGGACGAAGTCGGCGGCCTCGATGTCGGCGCGCTCCAAGCGGTCCTCGGTGCCGATGGTGCCCTGGGTCTCGACGGCCGCCCGCCAGCCGAGGGTGGCGGCGGCGCCGAGGAGCTTCTCCTTGGCGATGTAGGTGTGGGCGATTCCGGAGGTGCAGGCGGCGACCGCTACGAACTGCATGATGGTGTCTCCTTCGGTGTGCGCGGGTGGGTCGGATCAGGCCACGTCGGTCGCGAAGAGCGCGACGACGTCCCCCGAGGTCCGGGCCCGGTGGAGGTCGGCGACGAAGGCGTCACGGCCGAGCAGGCGGGCGACCCTCTGGAGCAACCTCAGGTGGGTGGTGTCGGCGTCGTCCTCGCGGACCGCGAAGAGGATCACCAGGTCGACGTCGCCGTCGTCGATCGAGGGCCACGTCAGCGGGGTGCGGCAGCGGCCCACCGCGATGGCGGTGGAGGCGACCGCACGCGACTTGCCGTGCGGGATGGCGATGCCCTGCCCGAGTCCGGTCGGGCCGGCCGCCTCGCGGGCCTGGACGTCGGCGATGAAGCGGGCCGCGTCGAGCACCCTGCCGTCGGCCACGAGGAGGTCGGTCAGCTCGCCGATCGCCTCGGCGCGGGTGGCGGCTGCCAGGTCCAGGCACACGAGCCGCTCGTGGAAGACCTGTGTCGGATCGAGTTCGTCGGTGGGCATCGGGCCGTCTCCTCACACGTGACACTTCCGCAAGACGCACAATCCGGCAGTCTCGGCAGCATCATGCGCCGACTTGCGCGGACTCGTGCGAGTTCTTGCGCATAATCCTGCGCCTTTTTGAGTGTTGCCTGGAGAGGCGAACGTCCGGGTCCACCGACCCGGCCCCCAGGCCGAAAGGCCGTCGCGAAAATCGATCGACAGCGGGGGCCGGGGTGACCTGTGATGGCTCCGGCTGTCCGCCGGACGGGGCGGGCCGAGGACAGGAGCCGCCCTTGCCGACCGAGAACACGACGGACCCGCTCCCCGAGATCGACACCGCTCTGGTGCGACGTCTGGTCGACGCGCAGTTCCCGCGATGGGCCGGGCTGCCCCTGAGACGGCTCGACCCGGCCGGCTCGGACCACGTGATCCATCGGCTCGGCGACCGCCTGTCCGTCCGGCTGCCCCGTCAGGCCGGCGCGATCGGGCAGGCCGCGAAGGAGTCCCGGTGGCTGCCCCGACTCGCCCCGCACCTCCCGCTGACCGTCCCCGAGCCCGTGGGGGTGGGCGAGCCCTCGTTCGGCTATCCGTGGCCCTGGGCGGTGTCCCGTTGGCTTGACGGGCGGGTCGCGACGGCCGAGGTTCTGGGCGACTCCGCCCCGGCCGCCGTCCTCCTCGCCCGCTTCCTCGGGGCGCTCCGCCGGATCCCGACCGAACACGTCCCGGCCTCGGAAGCCCGCGGGGACCTCGCCGGCGGAACCCTCGCCGACCGGGACCGCGCGACCCGGGCCGCGATCGCGGAGGTCGGCGACCGCTTCGACACCGGGGCCATGACCGCGCTGTGGGAGGCGGCCCTGAACGCCCCGCCCTGGGACCGTCCTCCGGTGTGGTTCCACGGCGACTTCCACACCGGGAACCTGCTGACCGTCGACGGCCGGCTCGACGCGGTCATCGACTTCGGCGGCCTCGGCATCGGCGACCCGGCCCCCGACCTGATGATCGCCTTCACCCTGATGTCACCCGGGAGCCGGGCCGTCTTCCGGGCCGCGCTCGACGTGGACGACGCCACCTGGCTGCGGGGCCGCGGCTGGGCCCTGGCCACCGGTCTGAACGCCTACACCCACCACGCCGCGACGGACCCGACGGTCGCGGCCCAGACCACCCGTCAGATCACCGCCTCCCTCACCGACCCCCTCACCGAATGACCCACCCTGACGGGCCAACGGGCCCGTTGGGTTGCCCATGGAAGGGTCGAGTCCGCTTTTGCGATGTGTGTGAACGTCTGTGACGGGTTGGGGACATTGATCCGTCGGGTCGTCGGGGATCCTGGGAGTACCGCGGCTCCGTCGGGGGTATCCGCGGGTTCGTATCCGAGGAGTCTGATCATGTTCGTGAACCGCAAGACGGCCGCCGCGTTGTTCGCCTCCGTGTTGTTGACGGCGGGGGCCGTCGGCACCGCGCAGGCCGCCTCGACGGGCGGGGCGGCCGGGGCGTCGGCGCCGTCGGCGTGTCGGCCGGCCAACCACCGGGCGACGATCGTCCAGGACCAGTCCAGCGCCGGCCACATCCACTTCCGCGTCACCCTCACCGCCCCCGCCGGATACGCGCCCTGCACCCTGGCCGGCTCGCCGACCGACGCGCGCTTCGCCTACCGGGGCAAGGCGGTCGGCACAGCGGCCGGATCGTACGGGGACCAGGGCCAGGCGGTGACCTTCGGTCCGGGCCGGCCCGTCCACTTCGACATCCAGGTCCCCAACCTGGGCACCACCCGCGCCGCCGACACGGCCGAGTTCACCCTCACCACCCCCGGCGGCGGTACGATCCCGGGCGCCTCCGGCGTGACCGGGACCTTCCGCGTCGCCGACGGCACCCGCATCGGCCCGGTCCAGCCCGGCGCCTGACCACCGGTCACCACCACCATCACGTTCACTCCATCGGGGGACACACCATGACCGACACCACCACGAACCCCACCAACCCCACCGGCCCCGCGCCGCGTTCGCGGTCCCTGCTCGGGCGGGTCGGGCGCGCGCCCGTCGCGTTCGCGACCGCGGCCGTGCTCACCCTCGGCCTGAGCGGCTTCGCCGCGACCCAGGCCAACGCGGCCACCGTCCTGTTCTGCACGGCGGCGGACGTCAAGCCCTCGATCGTGCACGGCACGGACGCCGACCCCGACCCCGACGCGACCCAGACCTCCGCGTCCCTCCTGCTCACCAACACCGGCAAGCGCACCTGCGTCACCCGGGGGTTCGTGGGTCTGGACCTCATCGCCCGCAACGGCGACCGGTGGAGCGTCGCCCGGCAGAAGGCCACGACCGAGCGGATCACCCTCAAGCCCGGTGTCGCCACCATGGCGGAGCTGATCTTCCTGCCCTGGCACGCCAAGGAGCAGCAGGGCTCCGGGGCGGTCGAGTTCAAGCCCGTCAAGGTCGCCATCACCCCGCCCGACACCACCACGACGACCACCGTCGCCTGGCCCTGGCCCACCATCGGCCTCGTCCGCCAGGACGGCGCGACCCACCCCGGCACCTGGCTCACCCCCCTCGCCGGCACCGCCACCAGCTGAACCGTCCTCCCCACCGCAGCCCCCGGCCCCTCAGGCCGGGGGCTGCGGCCGTGTCCGGCGGGGGGGGGCGGGGGGACGGCGTGGGGTGATGTCGGGGGCGGTCAGGATCGTCTACAGTGCAGTAGACCGTCTACTCGACTGTAGTCAGTCGCGGGATGTCGCACGCGATCGCCCCGCCCGCCCGAAAGGTTCGCGCATGACACCAACCCTCGACGGTTCCCGGCTCGACGGGCCCGCCTACACGGACGTGACCGACCTCGCCCACCGGGCCCCCGGCTGGGTCGGCACCCTGGCCACCGCCTGGTCCGCCTACGGACTGGCGTTGTTCGGCCTCCTGATGCTGATCGGCTGGTGGCGGGCCCGCCGCACGGGCGGCGCCGCGGCCCTCGCCGCCCTCGCGGCCCCACTGATCACCGTCCTCGCCTTCGCCGTCGACCTCGGGCTCAAAAGCCTCGTCCGCGAGGACCGGCCCTGCCGCACCCTGCGCCTGCCCACCCTGGAGGCGTGCCCCGCGCCCGGCGACTGGTCCTTCCCCAGCAACCACGCCGCCATCGCGGCGGCGGCCGCCGTGGCCCTGCTGTTCGTCTCCCGCCGGCTCGGCGCCCTGGCCGTGCTCGCGGCGCTCGCGATGGGCGCCTCGCGGGTCTGGGTGGGCGCGCACTACCCCCACGACGTCCTCGCCGGACTCCTCCTCGGCGCCGCCGTGGCCTTCCTCGCCGGGCGACTCGTGCGCGGTCGGCAAGGCGCGTGGGCCGAGCGCTTGCGCGGCGGCCCGCTGCGCCCGCTGCTGACCGCCGCGTGACGGGCCCCACGCCCTCGCCGTCTACAGTGGGGTAGTCGGTCGGTTTCGCGGCGCGGGTCCCGCGCCTGACGTGTGGAGGGGTTGTCGTGGCGGACGCGGACGCCGAACGCCGGCCTGCGGGCGAGTTGGAGGCCGCCGTGCTGGCCGCGCTGTGGGCGGCGGGGACGCCGTTGTCGGCCGCCCGGGTGCGGGAGTCCCTCGCCCAGGACCTGGCCCGGACCACGGTGGCCACCCTGCTGACCCGGCTGCACGAGAAGGGCATGGTGGGGCGGCGCCCCGGCGGTCGCGGGTTCGTGTACTTCGCGATCCAGGACGAGCACGGGCTGACCGCCCGCCGCATGCACCGGGAGCTCGATCAGGTCGGGGAGGACCGGTCCGTGGTCCTGGCCCGGTTCGTCGAAGGACTCAGCTCCGACGACGAGGCCGAGCTGCGCCGGCTCCTGGACGGCGACGCGACGTGATCGTCCTCCTGCTGCTGCCGCTCCTGCTGCCCTGGGCACTGCCGTACACGGCCCGCGGGACCGCCGAGCGGGTGCGGCCGGACGTGGCCCTGTGGGCGGTCACCGGGGCGGCGGCCGTGCTCGCGGTGGGCACGATCGGGTGCCTCGGGGCGCTCGTGCTGCCCCTCGCGCTCGACGTGCCGCTGCTCGCGGACCTCGCGCACCTGCTCCGGCCGCTGCGGGCCGGGCCGCCGGCCCTGGTGTCCGCGGCCTCGGCGTTCGCCGCCGGAGCGCTGGTCGTGAGCGCCGTGGCGGCGGTGCGCGCGCTGGCCTCGGAGGCGCTGCGCCTGCGGGCGGCCCACCGGCGCGTGTCGGGCCTGCCCCGGGGCGGGGACCTGTGCGTGGTGGACGACGACCGGCCCGATGCCTTCGCCCTGCCCGGCCTCTCGCGGGGCGCGCACCGGATCGTGGTGACCTCCGGGATGCTGCGGTCGCTGGACGCCCGGGAACGCGAGGGGCTGCTGGCGCACGAGCGCGCCCACCTCGCCGCCCGCCACCACCTGTTCCTCGGGGTCGCGGCGCTGGCGGGCCGGTGCCATCCGGCGCTGGCCGCGACCGTCTCCACGGTGTCCTTCGCCGCCGAGCGCGCCGCCGACGAGCGGGCCGCCCGGGCCTGCGGGGACCGGGGGCTGCTCGCGCGGGCGGTGGGGCACGCCGCGCTGGCCGCGCACGCGCACCGTCCCGGCCCGCCGGGTCCGACGGTCGCCGCCGGCGGGACGACGGGGCCGGTGCCGGCCCGCGTGAAGGCCCTGCTCTCCCGCGCTCCGCGCCGGCGGCTGTGCGGGGCGCTGGTGGCGATGGCGCTGGTGTGCGCGCTGTCGGGCGCGTCGGCGGCCGTCGGGGGGCTCTGGTTGCACGACGGGGTGGAGACCGCGCAGGGCGAACGTCCGGCCCGCTGAGGCGGGCCCGGACGTACGTACCGGGCTTGACCCCGCCCACCACCACCCGCCACCGCCCGCCACCGCCCGCCGCCGGCCGCGTCGGGCCGAGAGGGCGCCGGCGCTTCAACCGGCGCTCACCACACGCCCGTTGCGCGAAGGCGGGAGCCGGGCGGGGCCGTGGCCGGGACGAGCCGCCCGCCCCCCGTCCATCTCCCCTTCCCCGCCCTCGCGTTCGGGGTGGCGGGGAACGGGACGCACCCGTGACAAGGCGGTCCTCGCACGATGGGCCGGCGCCTGCGGCCCGGGGGCCTCAGCCGGTGGCCGGGGCGATGGAGGTGATCCGGTGGGAGGTGGCGTCGGCCTGGACCTTGAGCTGCGAGGTGCTGCTGCCCGAGGTGTTCCAGATCAGGGTGACGGTGGCGTTGACCTTGCCGGCGGTGGTGCCGGCGGCGGTGACCTTCCAGGACAGCGGGACGTTCTGGGCCCGCAGCACCCCGTCGGCGTGGTTGGCGTTCTCCCACGTCGCGAGGGAGTTGCGCAGGGCCGGGGTGAGGTAGCTCGCGCGCAGGTCGTCGCGGTTCACCCCCGCGCCGCCCTGGGTGCCGTCGGTCTCGGCGATGACGTAGGCGCCGTAGAAGACGGCGATGCGGGTGAACGCGTCCTGGGAGCCGCCCGACACGGTCGTGGACGGGGCGGCGGCCGCGCGGGCCTGTCCGGCGTCGGCCTTCGGGGCCGTCGAGGCACCGGCGGGGATCGTGACGAGGAGGGCGAGGACGCCGGCGCCGGCGAGCCCGGCCGCGAGCGAACGGGAACGGGGGCGGGAGCAGCGGGACGGCACGGGCATGACGGATGACCTCGGCTTTCGGCAGGGCGGCCCGGGAGGTCCGGGCCGCGTGCGGTTCAAGCGGAACCGCGACACTCCGAGGTTTCCCCGCCGCCCGGGCCCTTCAATGTCCCCGGGCCGTCACAGGCGGGCATGCGAGAGGTCAAAGCGGACCCTGCCCTTCCATGGGCAACCGATCCGCCCCCGTGACCCGTCCGCGCCGGTTCGGGGCCGGCGCGGCCGGGTCTTTTCCTCTGTAGCAGAGCTAAAGTGAAGGCGTGGCTTCCGTCGAGTTCTCCGACGCGCTCGCCGACGCGCTCGCCGACGCGCTGGCAACGGTCCAACGCGTGATCCGGCGGCGGTTGCGGCACGGCGGCGCGGACCCGCCGCTGCGGGGCGCTCAGGTCGAACTGCTGCGGTTGGTCGCCGCCCGACCGGGCATCCGGGTCGCGGAGGCGGCCCGGGAGCTGTTGCTCGCGGGCAATTCGGTGTCCACCCTGGTCCAGCAGTTGAGTCGGGCCGGGTACCTGGTGCGCGAGACCGATCCCGCCGACCGCCGCTCCGTGCGGCTGATGCCCACCCCGGCGGCGAGTGCGCGGCCGGCCGACTGGGAACGGCGACGGTCCACGCTGATGCGCGAGCAGACGGCCCGGCTGACGCCCGAGGAACGGGCGGCGCTCGCCGAGGCCCTGCCCGTGCTGCGCAAGCTCGCCCGCAATCTGCGCGAGGACGTGGAGGGATCGTGAACGACACCGTCACCACCACCGCCGGCGGCCCCGGACCGGCCGGCGCCCCCGCGAGTCCCGCGGCCGTCCGCGTGCGGGGGCTGGAGAAGTCCTTCGGCGACACCCGGGCCGTCCGCTCCCTCGATCTGTGCGTGCGGGCCGGTGAGGTCTTCGGGCTGCTCGGGCCCAACGGCGCCGGGAAGACCACCACGATCCGCTGTGTCGCGACCCTGCTGCCGGTGCCGGCGGGCACGGTGGCGGTCTTCGGGCACGACGCGCGCGGGGAGCGCATGGCGGTGCGCCGGTTGCTGGGCTACGTGCCGCAGCAGTTGTCCGCCGACGCCTCGTTGACCGGGCGCGAGAACGTCTCGCTGTTCGCCCGCGTCTTCGACGTGCCGCGCCGGGAACGGGCCGCGCGGGTGGCGCAGGCGCTGGCCGCCGTGAATCTGACGGCGGCGGCCGACCGGATGGCCGGCACCTACTCCGGGGGCATGATCCGCCGGCTGGAACTGGCCCAGGCCCTGGTCAGCGCCCCGCGCCTGTTGATGCTGGACGAACCGACCATCGGCCTGGACCCCATCGCGCGGGCCGGGGTCTGGGAACAGATCGAGGCGGTGCGACGGGCCACCGGCATGACCGTGCTGGTGACCACGCACTCCATGGAGGAGGCGGAACGGTACTGCGACCGGGTCGGTCTGATGCACGCGGGGCGGGTCCACGCCCTGGGCACCCCGGCCGAGTTGCGGGCCGCGCTGCGCGAACACCGACGGGCCCGCACCGGCCGCGAGGAACCCCTGCCGACCCTGGAGGACGTGTTCCGCGAGGTGGCCGGCTCGGGATTCGAGGCGGAGGAAGGCGATTTCCGTGACATCAGGAGCACCCGGCGCACTGCCGGCCGACTCGGCTGACCCCCTCGCCGGCGCCGCGCCGAACCTGCTGCTCGTGCCGCCCGCGCCCCGCACGGGGTGGCGGGTCCTGCCGGCGCGGACCCTCGCGCTGTGCCTGGTCGAGCTCCAGAAGCTGCGGCACGACCGGTCCGAGCTGTACACGCGGGCGGTGCAACCGGCGCTGTGGCTGCTGGTGTTCGGGGAGACCTTCACCCGGGTGCGGGCCATCCCCACCGGCGACGTCCCGTACCTGGACTTCCTGGCGCCGGGGATCATCGCGCAGTCCGCGATGTTCATCGCGATCTTCTACGGCATCCAGATCATCTGGGAGCGGGACGCGGGCATCCTGACCAAACTGCTGGTCACCCCCACCCCCCGGGCCGCGCTGGTCGGCGGGAAGGCGTTCGCGGCCGGGGTGAAGGCCCTGGTGCAGGCGGCGGTGGTGGTGGTCATCGCGGCGGTGCTGGGGGTGGGGATGACGTGGAACCCGTTGCGGCTGCTCGGGGTGGCCGCTGCGGTGGTGTTGGGGGCGGCGTTCTTCTCCTGCCTGTCGATCACCATCGCGGGTCTGGTCCTCACCCGGGACCGGCTGATGGGCATCGGTCAGGCCATCACCATGCCGCTGTTCTTCGCCTCCAACGCCCTCTACCCGGTGGCGATCATGCCCGGTTGGCTGCGCGTGGTGAGTCACGTCAACCCGTTGACGTACCAGGTGGACGCGTTGCGGGGGCTGCTGCTCGGGACGCCGGCGCACCTGGCCCTGGACTTCGGGGTGCTGGCTCTCGCGGCGCTGGCCGGCATCCTGGCCTCCGCCGCCCTCCTGGGCCGGCTGGCCCGCTGAGGCCCGTCCCCGCCGCCCCGCCGACCCTGGGCCGGTGGGGTGAGACGGGGACCGAACAGCAGGGCAGGGATCGGGAAAATCCTGATCAAGAGCCCGGGAGGGGCGGGCCCGCGACACGCGGGGACGGGGGCGCCCCGGGCCATGGGGGCGGGGGCATTTGACGTGGTCATGGGCATCGCCGGCCTGCGTTCGATTCGCGGATCCTTGGCGTCCGCGCGGTGAACCCGGGCCCGGCCGGCGGTATCTGTGCCGGTGTGCGGTCCCGCTCCCCCACGGAGCGGGACCGGCGTCCCGCGGCACACGAGGAGAAGGCCCACCCGATGTCATCCGATCCGCTCCGTACCACCCCCACCAGGACCGGTGCCCGGTATCTCGGCGCACCCGCCCGTCCCCCGCGCACCCTCCTCGACGTCTTCGACGCGACCGCCGCCGCGTACCCGACCGCCCCCGCCCTGGACGCGGGCGGGCGATCCCTCGACTATCGGGAGCTCGGCGCGGCCGCCGGGGCGCTGGCGCTCGCCCTGCGGCGGGCCGGCGCGGCGCCCGGGGACCGGATCGGGGTGCGCGTGCCCTCGGGAACGGTCGAGTTGTACGTCGCGGTGCTGGGCGTGCTGCGATCCGGGGCCGCGTACGTGCCGGTGGACTTCGACGATCCGCGGGAGCGGGCCCGGACGGTGTTCCGCGAGGCCGGGGTCCGGCTGGTCGTCGGCGCGGGCGGACGGATCACCGACCTGTCCGACGCGGCCGGCGCGCGGCCCGACGCCGCTGCCGCCGACACCATCGACGACGTGGCCGGCGGTGTGCGGGCGGTGGGGCCGGCGGACGACGCGTGGATCATCTTCACCTCGGGGTCGACGGGCGCGCCCAAGGGGGTCGCCGTCACCCACCGGTCGGCCGCCGCGTTCGTGGACGCGGAGGCGGGGCTGTTCCTGCCCGCCCGGCCGCTGGGGCCCGGGGACCGGGTGCTGGCGGGGCTGTCGCCGGCCTTCGACGCCTCCTGCGAGGAGATGTGGCTGGCCTGGCGCAGCGGGGCCTGTCTGGTGCCGGCGCCCAGGTCCCTGGTCCGGGCCGGGCACGAGCTGGGGCCGTGGCTGGTGGAGCGGGGGATCACGGCGGTGTCCACCGTGCCGACCCTGGCGGCCCTGTGGCCGGCCGAGTGCCTGGACGGCGTGCGCCTGTTGATCGTGGGCGGTGAGGCGTGCCCGGCCGAGCTGGCCGACCGCTTCGCCGGGGACGGGCGCGAGCTGTGGAACACCTACGGGCCGACCGAGACCACCGTCGTGGCCTGCGCGGCCCGGCTGGCCCCCGGGGAGCCGGTGCGCATCGGGTTGCCGCTGGCGGGCTGGGACCTGGCGGTGGTGGACGAGTCGGGGGAGCCGGTGGACTTCGGCGGGGTGGGCGAGCTGGTGGTCGCGGGGGCGGGGGTGGCCCGGTACCTCGACCCCGTCAAGGACCGGGATCGCTACCGGGCCTGCCCGGCCCTGGGGGCGGAGCGCGCGTACCGCACGGGTGACCTGGTGCGCGCCGACCCGGAGGGGCTGGTGTTCGCGGGCCGGGTCGACGACCAGGTCAAACTCGGGGGCCGGCGGGTCGAGTTGGGGGAGATCGACGCCGCGTTGACGGCGCTCGCGGGGGTGCGCGGGGCGGTGTCGGCCGTGCGGGACACCCCGGCGGGCGGGAAGGTCCTCGTCGGGTACGTGGTGCCGGGGCCCGACTGGGACGCGCGGCGGGCCCGGGCCGATCTGGCCGGGCGGCTGCCGGCCGCGCTGGTGCCGGTGCTCGCCGCGATCGAGGCCCTGCCCACCAAGGTCTCGGGGAAGGTGGACCGGGCCGCCCTGCCCTGGCCCCTGCCCGCGGACCGGCCGGGGGCCGGGGTGGAGCTGACGGCGACCGAGGCCCGGCTGGCGGGGCTCTGGCAGGAGCTGCTGGGCACCCGGCCCGGGCCCGAGGACGAGTTCTTCGCCCTCGGCGGCACCAGCCTCGCCGCCGCCCGCCTCGCCTCGGCCCTGCGCGTCGACCACCCCGGGCTGTCGGTCGCGGACCTGTACCGGCGGCCCGTGCTGCGCGAGATGGCGGCCCACGCCGACTCCCTCGCCGCGCCCGGCGCGCCCGCCGCGCCGGCCCGCCCGGCGGTACGGCCGGTGCCGCGCCGGACGGGGCTGGTGCAGGTGCTCGTGCAGACGGCCCTGTTCGGGGTCACGGGTCTGCGGGGCGCGGTGGCGGTGGCCGCCACCGACAACGTGCTGGGGCTGTTGGCCCCGCACGCCTGGACCCCGCACAGCCCGTGGTGGTTCGTGCTGATCGGGTGGGCGGTGTTGTTCAGCGCGCCCTCGCGGTTCGTGCTGGGCGCCGGCGCGGCGCGGGCGTTGACCCGGGGGGTGCGGGCGGGGACGCATCCGCGCGGTGGGCGCGCACACCTGCGGTTGTGGACGGCCGAGCGGGTCGTGGCCCTGTTCGGCGTGCCGGCGCTGCTGGGCACCCCGTGGGCCGGCCGGTACGCGCGGGCGTTGGGGTGCGAGGTCGGGCCGGGGGCGGCGTTGCACGCGATGCCGCCGGTGACGGGGCTCGGCTCGTTCGGGGCGGGTTGCGCCGTGGAGCCGGAGGCGGACGTGTCCGGTTGGTGGCTGGACGGGGACCGGCTGGTGGTGGGGCCGGTGCGGGTCGGGGCGCGAGCCCGGGTCGGGCACCGGGCCACGCTGTTGCCGGGGGCGGAACTCGGCGAGGGCGCCGAACTCGCGCCCGGCGGCTGCCTGTCCGGGGCGGTGCCGGCCGGCGGGTCCTGGCACGGGTCCCCGGCCCGCCCCCGGCCGGCGGCCGAGGCGCGGCCCGCGCCGTCCGCCCCGGTCGGCGCGGGGCGGGGCGCGCGTCGTTGGCGGGTCGCGTACGCGCTGTCGCTGCTCGGCCTGCCGCTGCTGCCGGTCCTGGCCTCCGTGCCGGTGCTGCTGGGCACGTACTGGCTGGTCAGGGGGTGTGCCACGCTCGGTGAGGTGGCCCCGCGGCTGTTGGTCGCCGCCCCGCTGTCGGTGGTCGTGGCGACCCTGTGCCGGATCCTGCTGGTGGCGGCCGTGGTCCGGTGCCTGGGGCGGGCGATCGTGCCCGGGGAGCATCCGGCGGACGGGGGCGTGGCCTGGCGGGTGTGGGTGGTGCACCGGCTGCTGGACGAGGCGCGCGGCAGCCTGTTCCCGTTGTACGCCAGTCTCGCCACCCCGATGTGGCTGCGGTTGTTGGGGGCGCGGGTGGGTCGGCGCGCCGAGATCTCCACGGTGCTGCCGTTGCCCTCGTTGTTGTCGGTGGACGACGGGGCCTTCCTCGCCGACGACACCCTCGTCGCCCCGTACGAGTTGCGGGCCGGTCGGATGCGGCTGGGGCGCGTGCGGGTGGGGCGGCGGGCGTTCGTGGGGAATTCGGGGATCGTGGGGCCGGGGCGGGAGGTGCCCGACGGCGCGTTGATCGGGGTGCTCTCGGACGCCCCGCGGGACGCGGCGCCCGGGAGTTCCTGGCTGGGCCGGCCGGCGCTGGCGCTGCCCCGCACGCCGACCGCGGCCGATCCCGGACGGACCTTCGCGCCGGCCCGTCGGCTGGTCCTGGCCCGCGCCCTGGTGGAGTCGTGCCGGGTGGTGCCGCTGGTGTGCGGGCTGTGGTTGGCCGAGGGGGTGTTCCTCGGCGAGCAGGACGCGTTGGCGGCGGGCGGGCCCTGGTCGGCGGCGCTGGTCGCCGTCCCGTTGCTGCTGGTGGCGGGGCTGCTGGCCGCGCTGGTCACGACGGCCGCGAAATGGCTGCTGGTGGGGCGGTTCCGGGCCGGTGAACATCCGCTGTGGAGCGGGTTCGTGTGGCGCAACGAGCTGTACGACACCTTCGTCGAGTCCCTGGCCGTGCCCTGGCTGGTGGGTCCGTTCACCGGCACCCCGGTGCTGAACTGGTGGTTGCGGACCCTCGGGGCCCGTGTGGGGCGCGGGGTGTGGTGCGATACGCACTGGCTGCCGGAGACCGACCTGATCACGCTCGGGGACGGGGTCACCGTGAACCGGGGCTGTGTGCTCCAGACCCACCTGTTCCACGACCGGATCATGCGGCTGGACACGGTGCGGCTGGAGGCGGGGGCGTCGCTGGGCCCGCACGGGATCGTCCTGCCGGGCAGTGCCGTCGGCGCCCGGACCTCGGTGGGGGCGGCCTCGCTGGTGATGCGGGGCGAGACCGTGCCGGCCGGGACGGCCTGGGCGGGCAACCCGGTGGCGGCGGTACGCGAGACGGGCGCGCCCGAGACCGGCGGGCGAGAGGCCGGGGTCCGCGGGACCGGCGTGCGCGGGTCGGACGTGCGGGCGCACGCGGGGGTGGGCGGCGCGTGAGGACCGTGGACGGCGCGCCGGGCCCGTCGGGTTCCGGGGCGCACCGGTGCGGCCGGCGGGGCCTGTTGGCGGCCCTGGGCTCGGCCCCCCTCGTCGCCGGCGCCCTCGCCGCCCTGCGCGGCGACCGGCGGCAGACGCGCGGGCGGGAGGCCGGGGCGGGGGGCGGCGGGCCGGAGCCCGGCGCGGGCCGCTACTTCCCCGACCACGGCTCCGAGGGCCACCGCACCCTCGCCTACGACCTGCGGCTCGGCTACGAGCCGACGCGCGCCCGGCTGGAGGGCCTGGCCCGGATCCGCGGCGTGACGCTGACCCGGGGCCGGGAGCTCACGCTGGACCTGTCGAACCGGCTGACGGTCGGCTCCGTGCTGCTCGACGCCGAACCCGTGCCCGTCCGCCGGGACGGCCACCGCCTGACCCTGTCCGCACCCCGGCCGCTCGCGGCGGACCGGCCCTTCGAGGTCGAGATCCGCTACGCGGGCCGGCCCGCGCCCCTGCCCGGCCCCTTCGGGCCGATCGGCTGGGACCGCACGGGCGACCGGGACGGCGGGACCCTCGTGGCCTCCCAACCCCTGGGCGCGCCCTCCTGGTTCCCGTGCAACGACCGGCCGGACGACAAGGCCGCCTACCGGTTCGCGATCACCGTGCCCGCGGGCCGGCAGGCCCTGGCCAACGGGACGCCGACCGGGCGAACGGTGACCGCCGACGGCCGGTGGCGCTGGACCTGGGAGCATCCCGGGCCGATGGCCTCCTACCTGGCCGCCGTGTACACCGGCCGGTTCCTCGTGGAGGAGCAGGGCGCGCTGCGCAACGCCTACCCGAGGCACCTGGCCGAGGACGCCCGGCACGACCTGGCGCGGCAGCCCGACATGATGGCGGCGTTCACCGCGAGGTTCGGCCCGTATCCCTTCGAGGGCTACGGGGCCGTGGTCGTCGACGCGGACCTCGGGGCGCCGGTGGAGAACCAGACCCTGTCGGTGTTCGGGCGCAACCACATCGACGGGGAACGGGGCTGGGAGTCCCTCGTCGCCCACGAGCTGGCCCACCAGTGGTTCGGGAACAGCGTCGGGGTCCGCGACTGGCGGGACATCTGGCTCAACGAGGGTTTCGCCACCTACGCCGAGTGGCTGTGGTCGGAACACGTCGGCGAGGACAGCGCCGACGCGCTGGCCCGGCGCGCGCACCGCCGGCTGGCCGGCGAACGGCAGGACCTGCTGCTCGCCGACCCCGGCCCGCGCGCCGTCTTCGACGACCGCGTGTACACGCGGGGCGCCTGCGCCCTGCACGCCCTGCGCCTGACCGTCGGCGACCCGGGGTTCTTCGGTCTGCTGCGTTCCTGGCACGCGGCCCGGCGCGGCGGCACCGCCGACACGGCGGCCTTCCTCGCCCACGTGGACACCACGACGGGCACGCCCCGCGCGGGCGAGACCCTGCGCCCGTGGCTGTGGCACAGGCCCCTGCCCCGTCTTCCCGAGGTCCCGGCCGGCGCCTGAGGGGGGTGGCCGAATTCCGTGCGGCGCGGGCGTGTCCCGCGTCCCGTCGGGCACTCTGGTGTGGTCACCCCCGACCGGTCCCGTCCGCCATCGCGGTGACGGGCGGGAGTTGTCGGGGCATCACGGATGGGCGCGTTCCGGAGTGAATCGCGTCCGCTGCGCGCGCAGTGCGTCCGTCCGCCGCATCAGGCCCGAAGGGTCCACGACGCATGTCGTCGTGGCGCCTTCGGTCGAGGACGACAGCCGCACCGTGAAGGAGACACCACGTTGCCCACGCCACCTCGCAATCGGCGCCTCGGCGCCCTGCTGACGGAGTCGCACTGGAACGCGGCCGATCTGGCGAAAGCCGTCCGGGGGCTGGGCGCGGCCCAGGGACTGGCGCTACGGTACGACCGCACCGCGGTGGCCCATTGGCTCACCGGGACCCTGCCCCGCCACCCCGTGCCCGAACTGGTGGCGGCCGCGCTCAGTGAACGCATCGGCCGTCTGGTCACGGTCCGGGACACCGGACTGACGAGGTCACCGCAGGCACCGCCCCTGCCGGAATCCATCCTGACGGAGGACGACCCCGTGCGCCGTCTGCTGAACCTGTGCCGCACCGAAACCGACCCCGAACGCCGCGCCTTCCTCGCCAGGACCGCGTTCACGCTCACCTCCACCGCCCTCACGCCGGCACTGCCGTTCCCCGCCGGGGAGGCCGCCGCGACTCCTCCGGCCCCGCTGCCGCGCCCCCGACGGCCCGGCGCGCCCGCCGTGGGGGCCTGCGACGTGTCGGCCCTGGAGGAGATGACGCAGACCTTCGCCGCGCTCTCCGCACGGCACGGCGGCGCGCACGTGCGGGCCATGCTCGCCGCCTACCTCGACGACCAGGTCGGTCGTCTCCTCAACGCGCCCACCGCCCGGCCCCTGCGCGCCGATCTGCTCGCGGGCGCCGCCCAACTCACGCACCTGCTGGCCGGCATGAACGACGAATCAGGCCGGCCCGGGCTCGGTCAGGGCTACTTCCGCACCGCCCTCGACCTCGCGCGGCAGGCGGACTCGCCCCGCCTGTACGCGATCACCCTGCGGGCCATGAGCGCCCAGGCCCTCCGCCTGGGGCATCCCCGGCACGCCCGTGACCTCGCCGCCGGGGCCGTCCGCGTGCTGCCCGCGCACGCGGACCCCGCGACACAATCGTTCCTGCTCGTCCAACACGCCCACACCCTCGCGGTCACCGGCGACCGTCGCCGGGCCCTTGCCGACCTCGCCGCCGCGGAACGGCTGCACGAGCGGGCCGGCGACGCCGACGGCCCGTTCCGCGCCTACCCCCGCGCCGGTCTGGACTACCAGCGGGCCCAGACCCTGCTTGCCCTCGGCGACACACCCCGGGCCCTGGCCGCCCTGGAGTCCTCCGTCCGGCACCGGACCCCCGCCCAGCGCAGGACCCACGCGCTCACCCGGGCCCGGCTGGCGCAGACCCTTCTGGGGCAGGGCCACGTGGAGGCGGGCACGGCCCACGGGCACCTCTTCCTCGACGACTGCCCCCACCTCCACTCCGTCCACATCGACACCGCGCTGGGGCAGCTCGCCGAGCGGCTCGCCCGGTTCCCGCGACAGCCCGAGGCCGTCCGACTCCTGACTCGTGTCACCGAGTTCACCGGAGGGGGCCGCCGCTCCCGGAGCGCGACCGGGTAGGTCCGGGTCGGCGCCGGGCGCGCGGTCGACGGGGAGCGGGCCCGCGCCCGGCCGGGCGCCGAAGGCCGAGGGGAAGACGGGGTCGAGAGCGAAGGGATCGTCCATGCCGCATACCTACGCGGCTCCTGCGGATCGCCAGACCCCAAGACACCAAAAATTGGCAAATCACCTTAAAAGGCAACCCCGTTGGGTGGATCGCGGATCCCCGCCGGCGCGCGACGGCGCACGGCGTCCGCGCACCGGCGGGATCTCGTGCGCCCTGCCCCGAAACCCCGCGCCCGGCCGGCCGCGCGGAGGGGGTCGTGAGAGCGCTGCGTGACCCCCGGTCCGGACACGAAGTCCTCGCCGGCCCCGCGTCGGCCCGTCCGCCCCGGGTCGGAGCGCGTTCGGGCAGGTCGAGCCCCGGTCCCGGGTTTCGTTCTCCGACCCGGTCCCACCACCCGACCGGCCGTGGACACGTGTCACTTTCCGGGTCGGCTCGTTGCCGGGGTGCGGGCGACAGGGCCCGCGGGACCCACGAGGAGAACACCATGGACACATCGACCCGGGGCATCGACGGCGGCGCGGTGCGTGCCGGCATGCGGGCGGCGGTGGTGGGCGCGGTCGCCGGGGCGGCCCTGCTGCCCGCCGGGGCGGCGCAGGCGAACGTGATCGGCATCGGGAACGCGGTCTTCGGCAACACCTGCGCCAACCAGGGCGACGCGCGGGCGGTGGGCTCGACGGTGGCCGGCAGCGGGGTGGGCAGCGGGAACCGGGTGGCCCTGCCCCTGGACCTGCCGCGCAACCACTGCGGCAACAGCGGCATCGTGTGCACGGCGCTGATCCCGGCGAGCGTGTGAGCCCGTCGGCCGGCGGGACGCTCACCGGAGCCTCGGTGGGCGAGTCGGCGGTGGAGGCGCTGTTGTCCCTGAGCGGGCGGACGCTGCCGTTGTTGCGGCGGTGGGTGGGCGCGGAGCCGGACTGTGGTGTCGCTCGGGCCCTGGTGGCTCTGGTGGCCGGTGACGGGTGGGAGGAGGTGGTGCTCAAGGAGCAGTTGTCGCGCGCGTACCGGGACGCGTCGGGTGTCGGCGAGCGGGAGGCGAGCCTGGTGTACGGGGTCTTCCTGTACACCCACCGTCAGTACCGGTTGGCGGCCGATCATCTCGTGGGGCATTTCGCGCGGTGGCCGGCGGACGAGGTGGCCGGGTTGCTGCTGGGGGTGTTCCCGGAGTGCGGGGACGCCGGGTACCGGGTGGCGGGCGAGGCCCTGGTGGAGGAGCAGGCGACGCTGGCCGGGCCGGAGAGTTGGGCGTGGACGGGCTGGTTGGCGGCGTTCCGGGCCGAGCAGGGCCGGGTGCGCGAGGCGCACGCGCTGGCCGAACGCGCCCTGGGCCTGTTTCCGCGCTCCGGTGTGGCCGTGCACGCGCTCGCGCACGCCGAACACGAGCTGGGCGGCGGCCCCGTGGCCGTCGGCCTCGTGGACGCGTGGCTGGCGGCGGATCCGGAGGCACTGCCGTCGCGGCATCTGCGCTGGCACGCGGCCTTGCAGTCCATCGCCTGCGGTGAGTTCGCGGACGCGCGGCGGCGGGCCGACGAGGCCCTGCCGGCGGTGGACGTCGGGATGCGGGCCGCGACGAACTGGCGGCTGCTCCTGGCCGGTCAGGAACCGGCCGGCCGCAGCGATCCGGAGCAGGTCCGGCGGCTGCTCGCCGAACCGGGCGGGACGGCCGAGGTCTTCCACACCTTCAACCTGGCCCTGGCCCTCGCGGTGGAGGCCGCGACCGAGGATCTGCTCCGGCTCGCCCACCGGGCCCGTTCGGACGAACGGGCCGCGTTCCGGGAGGTCCTGGCCCCCACCGTGCAGGCCCTCGCCGAGCTCACCGCCGGCCGGCCCCACCAAGCGGTGGACCTCCTCATCGGCCTCGGCGACGAGGTCGACCGTCTCGGCGGGGTCCGGGTGGAACGCGAGATCGTGCAGGACACCCTCGCCCGCGCCCTCGTCGAGACCGGCGACCACGCCCGCGCGGCCGAACTCCTGCACCACCGCACCGACACCCGCCGACACCACCGCTACGAGGACCTCCTCCTCGCCTCCCGAGCGTGAAAGGGCCACCACAACACATTCTTGTCATATGATCCGACACATTCATCGGTGAATTCAGCGCATTCACGCTTCCGGGACCGAACCCCCCTTTACCCGGCCCCGCGCCTCGGGCTTGATGGAGATGCGCGGCGCCCGATGTCGCCGCTCACGGTGAGGAGTTCCGCATTCCTCGGAACCCCTTCCCGTTCTCCCCACAGTCCGGGAAATGAGCGTGATGAAAACAAACGCGAACGGCGCGGAGGTGGTCGTCACCGGGATGGGCATGATCGGCGCCGCCGGCGTGGGCGTCGAGGCGGGGTGGCGGCGCGTCCTGGCGGGCGCGCCGACCGCCGCACCGCTCGCGGCCCTCGCCGGGTGCCCGGTGGACTTCGGCTGCGAGGTGCCCGGCTTCGACGCGCCGACGGCCCTGGGCGCGCGGCGCGCGTCCGGCACGGAGAGGTTCACCCAACTCGCCCTGGTTGCCTGCGCGGAGGCCCTGCGCTCGGCGTGTCTGGAGCCGACCGGTCGGAATCCGGCGCGCACCGGCGTGGTGCTGGGAACGGCCGCCGGGGGCACGGCCGCGCTGGAGGCCGGGCAGGCCGCGCTGGTGACCGGGGGGCCGGCCGCCGTTCCCGGGCGCACCATGCCCGCCGGACTGCTCAGCGCGGCGGCCGGTGAGCTGTCCGTCGAGTTCGGGGTGCGGGGGGTCGCGCTGACCGTGACCACCGCCTGCGCCTCGGGGTCGATGGCGATCGGCGTGGCCCGTGACCTGATCCGGTCGGGCACGGCGGACGTGGTGTTGGCCGGCGGCACCGACGCCCCGCTCACCCCGCTCAACGCCGCCGCCTACCACCGGCTGCGCGCGCTGTCGCGGCGGGTCGAGGACCCGGCGGGGGCCTGCCGTCCCTTCTCCGCGTCACGCGACGGGTTCGTCATCGGCGAGGGCGCGGGCGTCCTCGTGCTGGAGTCGGCCGCGCACGCGCGCCGCAGGGGGGCGCCGGTGGTGGCGCGGCTGTCGGGGTACGGGACCAGCGCCGACGCCCACCACGCGACCCGCCCCCCGGCCGACGGCGCCGGCGCCCGGCAGGCGATGGAGGCGGCCCTGCGGGACGCCGGCGTGGCCGCCTCGGCGGTCGGCTACGTGAACGCGCACGGTACGTCCACGGTCCGCAACGACCTCGCCGAGGGCGCCGCGATCCGAGCGGTGCTGGGCGGTGCGGTGCCGGTGAGCTCGACGAAGGGCGTCACCGGGCACACCTTCGGGGCCGCGGGCGCCATCGAGGCGATCCTCACGATCCTCGCCCTGCGGGACGGGCTGCTGCCGGCCACCGCCAACCTGACCGACCCGGACCCGCTGATCGAACTCGACCTCATCGCGAAGGAGGCCCGCGCCTGTTCGGCCGGGGCCGCCCTCAGCAACTCGTTCGGATTCGGCGGCTACAACGCCTCCCTGCTCTTCACCCGTCCCTGACCCCTCCCGGAAAGAGGCACCCCCATGGCACCGCGAATCACCGCCCGAACCTCGATCGGACACTTCGGCACCCTCACCGGCGACCGTCTGGACCACCGCACCGAGCCCTTCGAACGCCGGCGGTCCGGGCACGTCGCCGACCGCCGCTGGGGCTACCACCAGCAGATGCTCGACTCCCCCCTGGCCTCCCCCGCCCGCGTGGTCGACGAGCACGGGCGCCCCGGCAGCGGCGTCAACCTCCTCAGCCAGGACTACCTGGCCTGAGCGCACACCCCGAGGTCCACGCCGCCGTCGTGGCCGCCCTGGACCGCTACGGGCCACACGCGGCCGGGTCCCCGGCCGCCGCCGGCGAGACCGCCCTCGCCGGCGAACTCCGCCGTGAACTCGGCCGCATGGTCGGCATGGAGCACGTGGTGCTCTTCCCCACCGGCTGGGCCGCCGGCTTCGGGGCCGTCAACGCCCTGGTCCGACGCGACGACCACATCGTGGCCGACGAACTCGTCCACGCCTGCCTCAACGAGGGCATCGCCGCCGCCCGCACCCCCCACGTCACCCGCACCCCCCACCTCGACACCACGGCCGTCGCCGACGCGCTGCGCGCCATTCGCGCCCGCGACACCGAACACGGGATCCTCGTGATCACCGAGAGCCTCTTCTCGATGAACTCCGACGCCCCCGACCTGCCCGAACCGCAACGCGTCTGCCGCGAACACGGCGCCCTGCTCCTGGTCGACCAGGCCCACGACATCGGCGTCCTCGGCCCCGAGGGGAAGGGGGTGGCCGCCGCCCAGGGCGTGCACGGCGGACTCGACCTCGTCGTCGGCTCCTTCAGCAAGGCGTTCGCCACCAACGGCGGCTACCTCGCCACCGGCTCCGAGGCCGTGGCCGCCTACACCCGCTACTTCGGCAGCACCCACATCTTCTCCTCGGCCCTGACCCCATTGCAGACGGCCGGCGCCCTCGCCGCCGCCCGCCTCATGGCCGGCCCCGAGGGCGAGGCCCGCCGCGCCACCCTCCTCGACCACGCCCACACCCTGCGCGCGGCCCTCTCCCCCACCGCCGCCTCCGGCTGCTCCGTCCTCGGCTTCCCCTCCCCCATCGTCCCCCTCGTCGTCCCCTCGCTGGACGTGGGCCGCACGGCCCTGCGGATCGCCGAGGCGCGGGGGGTGCTCGTGCACCTGGTGGAGTTCCCCGTCGTCCCGCGCGGCCAGGCCCGGTTCCGGCTCCAACTCTCCGCCGCCCACCGCCCGGACCGGGTCGAGGCCGCGGGGCGGGTCCTCGCCGAGGCCGTGGCCGAGGCGACCCGCCACCACACCACTCCCCGAGAGGCAGGACGGTCATGACCGACGACACCACACGGGAACACCTGCTGCACGTGCTGCGGTCGGTGTTCGACGTCGACCCCGCGCACGTCACCGACGACACGACCCTCGAACGGCTCGGCCTGGACTCCCTGGCCCAGGTGGAACTCGCCGAATGCCTCGGCGAACACCTGCGCCCCGAGGTCTCGGAGGACGACATCACCGGCGCCACGACCTTCCGCGGGCTCAGCGCCCTCGTCCGCGTCCCCGGGGAGGAGGCCGGCGCGTGAACACGCGGGAGCGGATCGACCCCGGACGCCGGACGGGTGACGGCAGCCGGCTCGCCGGCCGGCTGCTGCTCATCCTGGAGGCCGTCCGGGCCCACCACGACTGCGCCTCGCTGCCGCAGATCGTGCGGCACACGGGCCTGGCGAAGAGCACGGCCCATCGGCTGCTCAGCGAACTGTGGACCCTGAACCTGGTCTCCCGGTACGGCGAGCACTACTGCCTGGGCGACACCCTCCGGGACCTGACGGCGCCGCTGCCCGACGCCCGACAGGAACGGGTCCGCCGGGCGCTCGGCCCGCTGGTGTGGCAGTTGTCCGAACGCACCGGATGGGTCGTCGGGCCGGCCGTCACCGCCGGGTTCCGGACCCGTTTCGTGGAACTCGCCCACGGTTTCGCGCACCGGGACCTGGCCGCGCGGATCGAGGCCCGGCCGTGCGCGGGCACGGGCGTCTCCGCCCGGGTCCTGCGGGCCCCGGCCCCGGGCGGGGTGCCCGGCGGACCGGGGGCGCACGGTCTGGTGGTCGACCCCGGCGGGCCGCCGCTGGGCGTGGCGGCGGCGGCCGTGGGCGTGTACGGGCCGGGGGGCGTGCCCTGGGCGGCGCTGAGCGTGGGGGCCGAGCCGGCGGGGTTCGACGCGGCCCGGGCGGCCACGGTGCTGCGGCAGGCGAGCGTGTACGCGCAGCGGGCGGTGCTGCACCTGGGCGAGGCGCCGCTCGTGCCGGGACCACGTCGGCCGGGCGGTGGGTGAGGGCCCGTCGACGTGACCGGTGCGTCGCCGGCGGCGTCCGCGCGCGGGTCGGGCCCCGTGCCCGGCGCCCGACCCGTGCCCGACCCGCGTCCGGTCTCGCGGTCCCCCCGCTCGGCTACCGGTCGGCCGCCCGCCAGAACGCGGCCAGGTGCTCCTCCATCAGCGCGGTGGTGTCGGCGGCCCGCAGCAGGTCCCGTTCGGAGCCGGTCTCGGCGGCGACCAACTCCAGTGCCAGGTCCAGGATCTCCGAGGGGCGCTCCTCGTACAGCGCGAAGTAGTGCACCACCTCGTGCGGGAGGCCGGGGAGCTCGCGCAGGGCCGGGGTCAGCAGGACGCACGCCTCGTGCCACAGGGTGATGTCCACGTAGGCGATCAACGCCATCGCGGCGGCCTCGGTGTGCAGGCAGGCCCAGTTGACGAAGCCGGCGTAGCCGTAGGCGGTGGAGTCCAGGTGTTCGCCGGGGTGCCCTTCGAGGGGGGTGCCGTAGGCGACCGCGGCGGCCCGGACGTTCTTGCGGTCGACGGCGACGAGCCGGCCGACCTCGATGAGGAAGTCCATGGCGGCGGTGTTGCGCATCCGGGCGGCGCCCAGGGCGATGCTCTGCGTGACGTTGTCGAGGGTGGCGTTCTCCAGGCGCACCAGGTTCGCGACGTCGGCGGCGGTCAGCTTGCCGTCGCGGGCCTTGGTCACGTACGCGTTCTCCGTCGCGACGTGGCGCATCCGCTCGACGAGACGGTCGGCCGTCCCGCGCACGCTCGTGGTGTCGGTGGTCACTGTGCTCATGGCTGTTTCTCCCTTGTCGTCGTTTTCCGGCATTGCCGAAACGCCGTGCACCCCGACGCTAGGAGCCGACCGACGCGCGGGTCCACGCCCTGTCCCACCGGGCGGGACGACCTCTTATCGGCGGTGTTCCGCATTCATAGCGTGAGGGGATCACGACACGAAGGAGAGATCGACGTGCACGGAAATTCGACGTCCACGGGCATTCCGTTCCAGACGCGTCGGGGAAACCCGACGGAAATCCCCTATCCGCGCGACCTTCCGCTGCACCGCCTGTTCGAGGAGCAGGTCCGTCGGACCCCGCGGGCCCCGGCCGTCCGCGACCGGGCGGTCACGGTCACCTACGAGGCCCTCGACCGGATGGCCAACGGGGTCGCGTGGGAGCTGAGGCGGCGGGGGGCGCGGCGCGGGGACCGGATCGGGGTGCTGTCGGAGCTGTCGATCCCGGGGATCGCCGCGATGTTGGGCGTGTTGAAGGCCGGCGCCGTGCACGTCCCGCTGAAGCCGTCGTACCCGCTCGGGCGGCTGGCCGCGATGTGCGGGCAGGTCGGGGTCCGGCTCGTGCTCGGGGCGGCCGGGGCCACGGCCTCCCCGGTCGCGTCCAACGTGCCCCTGCCCGAGGTGTCGGGACCGGGCGCGCAGTTGCCGCCCGACGACGGCGCGATCGGGGGCGGGGACCTCGCGTACGTCATGTTCACCTCCGGCACCACGGGCGTACCGAAGGCCGTGGCCGTGCCGCACCGGGCCCCGTCCCGGCTCGTCCTCGGCGCCGGCAGCCCGGTGGTGGGCGAGGGCGACACCTGGCCGGCGACCACGAGCCCCTCCTTCGACGTGTCCTGCTTCGAGGTCTTCGGCGCCCTCCTCAACGGCGCGCGGCTGGTGTTGGTGGACCGCACCGTCAAACTCGCCCCCGAGGACTTGGCCCGGCTGTTGGTCGCGGAGCGGGCCACGGTGATGGTGCTCAGCGCGGGCCTCTTCCACGAGGTCACCGCCTGGCGGCCGGAGATGTTCGCGTCCCTGCGGTACCTGTTCGTGACGGCGGACGTGGTCAACCCGGGCGCGGTCCGGGCCGTGCTGCGGCACGGCCCTCCCGGGCACCTGGTCAACGCCTACGGCCCGACGGAGAACGGGATCTTCTGCACCATGCACGAGGTCACCGACCTGCCGGAGGACGCGGACAGCGTGCCCATCGGCCGGCCGACGGCGCACTCCACCGCCTTCGTGCTCACTCCCTCGGGCGACCCCGTCGGAGTCGGGGGGAGCGGCGAGTTGTGGGTGGGCGGCGACGGGCTGGCCGTCGGCTACCACGGCGACCCGGTGCGCACCCGGGAGCGGTTCGTCACCCGGGTCCTGCCCCGGGTCGGCGAGCAGCGCCTGTACCGGACCGGGGACCGGGTGCGGGTGCGGGCCGACGGGGTCCTGGAGTTCCTCGGGCGCCTGGACCGGCAGGTCAAACTCGACGGGCACCGGATCGAACTGGCCGAGGTGGAGGCCGCCCTGGCCGCGCAGTCCCAGGTCAGCGAGGCCGTCGCCGATCTCGTGCCGCCGACCGGGGACCGCAGGCGGCTCGTGGCGTGGGCCGTGCCCGCGCGCGGCGCCGCCGTCGCCGACCGGGGCGCGCTGGGGCGGCGACTGCGCGGGCTGTTGGCCGACCGGCTGCCGCCGTTCATGGTCCCCTCCGTCGTCCACGTCCTGGACGAACTGCCCCGCAACGCCAACGGCAAGGTCGAGCGCGCGTCGCTGCCGACGGCGACCGTGACCCTGCTGCCGGGCGGGAAACCGGAGACGGAGACCGAACGGATCGTGGCCGAGGTGTGGTCGGAGGTGCTGTCGGTGTCGGGGGTCGCCCGGCAGGACGGGTTCCTCGCCCTGGGCGGCGGGTCCCTGCACGCCGTGCGGTCCGTCTCCGTGCTGCGCGCCCGGCTCCCCTTGGCGGACGCCGACACGGGCGGGCTGATCCGGGCCCTGCTGTCGGCGCCCACCCTGGCCGAGTTCGCGTCGGCGGTGGACGGGCTCGCGGGCGGCGGCGCCCGCGAGGAGGAGGTCGACCTGTGGGCCGAGGCGACCCTGGAGCCGCTGCCGAACCTCCCCGGTCCGCGGCCCCCGGACCGCCCGAGGCCGCACCGGATCCTGCTGACCGGCGCCACCGGCTTCCTCGGCGCGTTCCTCCTCGCACGGCTGCTGCGGGAGCCCGACACCCTCGTGCACTGCCTGGTCCGGGCCGAGGACGCCGAACACGCCCGCCGCCGCCTCCACGCCAACCTCCGACGCCACGGCCTGACCGGCCGGGTCCCCGCGGAACGCGTCGTGCCGGTCGCCGGCGACCTGGCGCTGCCCCGCTTCGGACTCGCCCCGGCCGCCTTCGACGCCCTGGCACGGGACGTGGACACCATCGTCCACAACGGCGCCCACGTGAACTTCGCCTACCCCTACGCGCTGCTGCGGCCCGCCAACGTGGACGGCACCCGCACCGTGCTCCGCCTGGCCACCGCGCACCACGTGAAGACCCTCCACCACGTGTCCACGATCGACACCGTCGGCGTGCACCCCGCGTCCGCCTCGCGACCGCCCACCGGCTACGCGCGGACCAAGTGGGTCGCCGAACGGCTCGTGCTGGAGGCGTACGTCCAAGGGCTGCCCGTCACCGTGCACCGCCCCCGCGAGATCAGCGGCTCCACCACCGGCGGCACCTGGCCCACCGACACCCTCGTCTGCGCCCTCGTCAAGGCGATCGCCGACACCGGCACCGCCCCCGACGGCCCGTTCCCGCTCGACCTCGTGCCCGTGGACCACGTCGCGGACACCCTCGTGCGGGCCCTCGCGCACGAGGAACCCGACGGCCGGGTCCACGACATCGCCAACCCCCGCCCAACCGACCTGGCCCTCGTCGTGGACCGCCTCCGGGCCCGGGGGCACCGCGTCGCGTCCGTAGACCGCGCCGACTGGATCGCCTCCGTCACCCGCCGGGTCGCGGCCGACCCCGCCTTCCCCCTCACCCCCTACCTCCCCCTCCTGGCCGCCCCCGCCGGCGCCCCGCCGGCGCCGGACCCGAGGACGACGGCCGGCTCGGCCGCGTGCCCGGCCGTGGACGCCGCCCTGATCGACCGCTACCTCGACCACTTCGAGGAGATCGGGTTCCTCGGCGTTCAGCGGTTCTCGTAGGTGCCGTCGAGTCGGGCCCGGCCGATGACGTGGTGGGCGAGGACGCCCAGCAGCGCTTCGAGGGTGAAGCCCGAGTCGAGTCCGGTGGCCCGGTCGAGGGCGAAGAGCTGGAAGGCGTAGGTGTGGGGCCCGTGGGAGCGGATCGGCATGGGGCCGGCGTATCCGAGGCGGCCGAGCGGGCCCTTGCCGTAGCGGATCCCGGGGACGGGGCTCGGGTTGGCGAGGGCGTTCTCGGGGAGCGCGCCGAGGGCGGGGTCGATGCCGACGACGAGCGCGTGCGTGGCGGCCTTCCCGAACGGGACGTCGGGGTCCTGGACGACGAGCGCGAGTTCGACGGTGCCGGACGGGGGCGGGGTCCAGGCGAGGGGCGGGGAGACGTTCGGGCCGAAGAGCCGGCCGCGGTGGGCGGCCGGCACGGGGGCGCCGTGCGCGAAGGCGGGGCTGCTGAGGGTGAGGTCGGCGGGGGCCCGGAGGGCGGGGTCGGCCCAGACCAGGGTGTGTTCACCGGCTCGACGGTTGCGCAGGGCGAGGCCCAGGGGATTGGCGGGCATGGCGGGCTCCTCCAGGGGACATCAGGAGATGATTAGGTATACGAAATGATTCTTTCGGTATACTAAGAACCTATGGAGAACGACGCAACCGCCCGCCCTTCCGGGGCCGGGGCCGGGATCGGGCCGGGGGACGAGGACGGGGACCTCGGGGCGCCGCTGCGCCTCGCGGTGGGCCGGCTGCACCGCCGCTTCCGGGCCGAACGCCCGGAGGGCGCCCTCGGCGACGTGACGCTGGACGTCCTCGTCCACCTGCACAAGCACGGCCCCCGCACCCTCACCGAGCTCAGCCGTGAGGGCGGGGTCTCCCCCGCCTCCATGAGCCAGACCGTGAACCGGCTGAGCGCCGCCGGCTACGTCGTGCGCACCCGCGACCCGCACGACGGGCGGAAGGTGCTCTTCGAGGCGACCCCGGAGGGGCGGGGCCTCGCGCAGGAGACCCGCGAGCACCGCAACGCCTGGCTCGACGCCCGTCTCGCCGGCCTGGACGAGGAGGAACGGGCGACGATCGCCCGCGCCACCCGCCTCCTGCTGCGCCTCGCCGACGGCTGAGCCGCGCGGGCCCGCCGCGAGGTCAGTCGGTGCGATAGCGGGTGGCGAGGGTGGGGCTCTGGCCGGTGAAGGCGGCGAGGTCGGCCGTGAACACGGCGTCCAGGAGGCCCCGGTCCTCGACGCCGGGGGCGATGACGGTCTCGCCGAGCGCGATGCCGCGCAGGGTGCCGGTCACGAAGTCCTCGGCGCTCATGCGCGGGATCGCGCTCGCGTCGATGCCCTGGGCGGCGTGGAAGTTGGTGGCGACGATGCCGGGGCAGACCACGTGGACGCCGACGCCGGTCCCGTCGAGTTCCGCCGCGAGGGTCTGGGACATGGCGACCAGGTGGGCGAGGGTGCCGGCGTAGACGGCCCGGCGCGGCACGACCTCGGGTCCGGCGGGGCCGCTGAAGGCGATCATGCCCGAGATGTTCACGATCCGGCCCGCGCCGCGCTCCAGCATCCCGCCGAGGGCCGCGCGGGTCAGCAGGGTCGGCGCCAGGACCTTGACGTTGACGATCTCGCGGGCCTTGGCTGCGGGGAGCTCGGCGAGCGGCATGTAGTGGGAGACGCCGGCGTTGTTGACCAGCAGGTCGAGGGGCTCCTCGGCGCAGACGGCCGCGACCTCGTCGACGCCCTCGGGGGTGGACAGGTCGGCCGTGAGCACACGGACCCCGACCCGGGGGTGGGCGGCGGCGAACCGGTCGAGTTTCTCCCGCGTGCGGCCGACCACGATCAGATCGTGTCCGTCGGCGGCGAGGCGTTCGGCGAAGGCGAGGCCGATGCCGGAGCCGGCGCCGGTGACGAGGGCGAGACTGCTCATGAGGGATCCCTTGCGTGGTCCGGAGTACGGCTCCCGCGGAGCCGGGGCGGGCACGTGGCGAGTCGGCACGAGGCCGTTCCCGCCACACCCCCACTGTGCGCACCCGACGCCGCGTCACACGGCAGACCCGCCCTCCCGGGCCGCACGAACCCCGCGCACCTCGCGCACCTCGCGCACCTCGCACGAAAAACGCCCGACGCGGGAGGAACCGCGTCGGGCGAAGGAGGGGGTGGATCAGGCGGCGGCGAGGGAGATCTCGGTGGCCTTGATCAGGGCGACGACGGAGGTGCCCGCGGTCAGGCCGAGGTCCTTGACGGCGTCGGCGGTGATCGCGGCGGTCAGGCCGCCACCGGCCACGTCGACCTTGACGGAGGCCATGGCCGGACCGGTGGCCACGTCGACGACGGTGCCCGCGATCTGGTTCCGGATGGAGACGCCGGTGACGGCGGCGGTGGCCAGGGAGACCTCGGTGGCCTTGACCAGCGCCTTGACGGCCGAACCCTCGGCCAGGCCCAGCTCCTTGGCGGCGTCGGTGGTGATCGCGGCGGTGATGTCCTGACCACCCTCCAGGCGCACCTTGACCGAGGACATGGCCTCGCCGGAGGTGACGGCGGTGACGGTGCCGGCGATCTGGTTGCGAATGGACAGGCTCATGGAACAACGCCCCTTTGAAAGAAAAACGAGTGGGTCACCGCACAAGGAATGCGTTTCCCTCGCGGCACTTCCGACTCTACGCCACGGAATTAAGGCCCGGGGAAATCGAACCGCAGATGCGAGCCGGAAGTCACGGGTAGCACAGGCACTTGAGACCGGGCCGCACGCCCTGTCCCGTTCGGGACCTACGACCCTGCTGACGTGCCGTTCTTTGAACCCGGGCCACGAGAGCCACCGACCCCGACGACCCGACCCGGGTCGCAGATACAGCCCGGGTGGGAGACCGTTCATTGCAGATGAGAGCCTAATTCAACAGTGAGGCCACTAAATGCGATCCGCCGTTTTTTCGCGAGCGGAGAAAACCCCCGCGCGTTTCCCGGCCTCCCGCCGCGCCCGCCTGACGGCCGGTGTCGTCGCCGGCGCCGGGTTCGTACGAGGGTCCAGTGGGGGCGGTTCTCGGCCTGTGAGCCTTGGATGATCGACCGGTGATTCGCGCGGGGGCGCGTTGCTAGGTTCGGCCGGGCGGTCAGGGCCGCCCCCCGCCCGTCCGCCGATCACCACTCCCCGCCCTCGGGCCGTCGCGGCGAACGTCGCGGGTACGAGTTGACAGCGAGGACGCACGATGACGACGTTGGACCGGATGGACGCGGGGCTGCGCGCCCTGCACCTGCTGGAGGGCCGGCGCATGGCGCAGCACCTGTTCGCGCACGTGATCGGCACTCAGGTGATCAGGCCCGGGCGCAGCGAGGAGGAGGTCGACAACCGGATCGCGTTGATCGCCCGGGACGTGTTCGGCGTGCGGGCGGGGCGGGTGGCCCGCCGCTTCGTGCGTTCGGAGTCGAGCGCCGCGCCGAGCGGGCCGTGGTCGGAACGGGTCATCGGGGCGCAGGACCTGGTGGTGGTGGACTTCGAGTCGCTGGTGGCCCCGTACGAGACGGGGTTCGCCCGGACGGTGGCCGTGGGTGACGGTCGTTCGCGGCGGCGTCTCGTGCAGGACCTGGCGCTCGTGGCCTCCGGCGCGCGGGCCGCGTTTCGCGCCGACGGCTCTCTCACGGGCTGTGAACTCCACGGGCGGATACGGGACTTGGCCGCGAAACTGGGTCGGGGGCTCGGGGGGCGGCATTGCGGTCGGCTGACCGGTGCCGCGCCTGAGGTCCGGACGGAGGTGACGCGGCCGGAGGAGTTCATCGGTCCGGACAACGACCGGCCGTTGCGGCGGACGCTGCGGGAGGGCCGGCAGGCGCACTGGATCCTGCGGATCCAGCTCGTCGACGAGCGGTGCGGCCACAGCGCCGTGCACACGGAGCTGCTCGACCTGGACTGACCCGGTCCGCCGGAGCCTCGCCGTGCCCGGCCCGTCCGTCCGTCCGTGCGGGACGGGTGGGCCGGGTGGGCCGGGCACGGTGGTCTCACGGCGTCGACATGACCGACGGGCGGGCCGAGGTGAGGGGTTGGACGATCGGCGCGCCGTCCATGTCGGTGGTGAAGTCGCGCCGGACGCGCTCGTCGTCCTTCGGGCCCGGGAGCTCGGGGCAGGCGACGCCGTCGCCGTCCCGGTCGAGTCCGTTCGGGTCGAGCGTGTCGGCGCGCAGCACGGCCTGGGCGTCGGCCTGGGCGGTGAAGGCGGCGCAGTCGACCACGTGCCCTTGGCGCACGTACGGGGTGACGTCGAACCGGCGCTCCGGGGGGTCCCCGGCGCCGCACGCGGTCAGGGCGAACGCCGCGAGCACGCCGAGGGCCGCGAGGGCGGTGCGAGGGGCCGGGCGCGGCCGGTGGGCCGGGGTCCGGTCGTGGTCCTGTCGGCGGTCGTGTGGTTGGTGGGTCATGGTCTAGGCCGGTCCCGTCCGGAACACCGCGATCGTTCCGTTCTTCGGGTCGACCGCGTAGAGCTTGTCCGTCGTGTTGTTGACGGCCAGCGCGCCGAACTGGCGCGTGGTGCCGAGCGCGGGGTGGACCAGCAGGGTGCCGGCGTCGAAGGCCCCGATGCCTCCGGGCGCGCCCTTCTCCGCCTGCTCCTGTCCGACGAAGATCCGGTTGTACTTCTTCAGCATGGTCATCTTGTGCGCCAGGTTCCCGCCGAGGTTCGCGATCGTGCAGCCGCGTACCTGTCCCTTGGCCTCCGTGCCGACGATGCGCATGATCCGCCCGCCGGAGCCGTTGCAGCCCGTTCCGCCGTTCGAGTGGACGTGGACGGCACCCGAGCCGGGGCTGTAGACCACGGCGTTGGGGGTGTAGGGGGTTCCCACCAGGTCGTCGATCGCCGTCGACGTGTTCTTGTCCGGATCGACGGCGATCGTCGTCCCGACCGTCTTCCAGGAGCCCGCGGGAGCGGCCGGGTCGGGCACGCAGCGCTGCGCGAGCAGGTAGACGAGGTTGCGGACGGGATCGACGGCGACGCTGCCTCGCATCGAACCCGAGCGGAGCGCGCTCGGACCCTTGCTGCCGCAGGCCGACTTGGTCGCGAAGTACGTGACGAGCCTGAGCTCGTGGCTCTGCGTGGACAGGGCGTAGAGTCCCGCGCCGCCGAGCTTGCCGTCGGCGGTGCCGACGTTGCCCTTGGCGAAGTAGACCCTGTGGCGTTCGGTGTCGAAGGCGAAGTCCACGCCGAGGCTCTCGCCCACGACTCCCCCGTCGGGCAGGGGGATCGGGGTGGCCGTGGAACCGCCGGCCGTGATGTAGGCGACGGCGGCCTGGGACGGGACTCCGCCCGCCACGTACACGTCACCGTTCTCGGGGGACACGGACAGGGCGGTGACCTTGGTCGAGTAGCCGTCGACCTTCGTCACGCGGTTGCCCTCGCGCGTGTCGACGATCGCGACGCCGTCGTCGCCGCCGACGTAGACCCGGCCGGTCCCGGGATCGGCCGCGACGCGGTTCGGGCCGGTCACGGCTCCGGCCAGGGAGACGGGCTCGCCGATCCGGGTGTCGGTCTTGCCGTCGATCACGGTCAGGGTGTTGTCGGCGGCGGACACCGCGTACGCGCGGTCGGCCTTCTCGTCCACCGTGACGTCCCGCGGGTCGCCGCCCACCGGGATGCCCTCCGCGACGCTCTCCGTGGGCGTGGAGGTGTCGTACAGGGTGAACGAGGACTTCTCGCCCCGTCCGCACTTGTTCTCCTGGCCGACCACCACCATGTTGTAGGCGGGGTCGCCGGCCAGCAGTCCGTCGGTCTTGAGGTCCTCGACCGTGCCGTAGCGCCCGTACTTGGCGCAGTAGGACTCCTCCGCCGTGCGCAGCGTGGCGGCGTCGGCCGCGATCGCGGCCTTGGAGCCCTTGTCGCCGACGCCCCGGACGGAGAACACCACGATGGCGGCGAGGACACCGAGGATCACGATGACCACGAGCAGCTCGACGAGCGTGAAGCCGTCCTCTCCTCTGGCGCGCGCGAGGAACGGGCGAGGGGCGGGTGTCATGGCGGTCCGGTCTTCCTTCGGTCGGTGGGTCATGTGGTGTCCCTGCGCACGGACATGAGGTCCTTGGGCCCCCGCAGGTCCGGGCAGGCGACGCCCTTCCCCTTCTCGTCGAGGCGGTTCGGGTCGGTGGGCTCGAAGCGCAGCACGGCCTGGGCGTCGGCCTGGGAGGCGAAGTCCCCGCAGTCGTAGGCGTCGTTGCCGTACTGGAGGAACCGCCGGGGGTCGAAGGGCTGCTTCGGGTCCGGGCAGAGCGCGCTGCGGGTGTCCCCGGCGCCGCACTTGTGCTTGCGCGCGATCTCGGCGACCGGTTCGGTGTCGCGCGGCTCGGCCAGTCCGCGACAGGCGACGCCGCCCCCGTCGTCGAGTTTGTTGGGGTCCTCGGGGTTGGCCCGCAGCACCGCCTGGGCGTCCGCCTGGGTGGCGAAGTTGACGCAGTCGAAGGAGTTGCCGTGCGTGGCGTAGTCCTTCGGCTCGAAGGTCTTGCCGCGCGGGCAGAGCGCCGAGCGCTGGGTGCCCGGCGTGCACCACTCGGGGTCCTCGCGGCCCGCGGCCTCGTCGGATCCGTCGCGCACCAACGCGAGGACGACGGCGGCCACCGCGATCAACGCGAGCAGCAGTGCCCCCCACTTGATCGCGGGCGAGCCCGACAGTCTGCTCACCGGTGCCATGTCACGCCTCTGCCCATCGTGCCGTCGACCTTTCACGCGTGCCGCGGCCGCGCCGACGGCATGACTCGGCCGAGGACGCGTTGCGGGCTGGATACGTGCATTACACGCACAGCCCGCCCAGTTGTCAATCATTGACTACTGGACTCCCGGATGAGCACCATCTAGGCATGTGCGGCGCCGTCATGTCGGAAAGCCCCGTGAATGCCAGGAGTTTCGGCACATCCCCCCATCCCCCCGGCGGGGCCCCCGTGCGGCTGCCGCCGCCCAACGGATCGATCAGGAGTAAGCAGATGCAACGTAGGTCCAGGCGCGCCCGGAGCGCCCCCAACTCCGGCTCCACCGTCATGCGCCGGATACGGAAGGCGTTCACGGCGGGCGCCCTCGCGACGGCGTTGATCGCCGGCGCCGCGCCGGCGGCCCTCGCCGCGACGGACGCGCAGGTCGGCATCGCGAACAACATGTACCCGGCGGTCAGGGACATGAAGGGCGCCATCGAGACGGCCGGCGTGTTCAACCCCTTCGTGGCGAACCCGTCCTCGCAGGTCGGCGGGTTCTGGAACAAGCCCGTCCTCGACACCTCCACGATGCGCGGCATCACCTCGGGCAGCCTGCGCCAGCAGCTGAAGAGCGCCGGCCCGTACACCACGTGCAACCCGTCCTCGTCCAACAACTGCGTCAACGGGCCGCTGCACATCGACGCGTTCCTGTCGGCCGACGAGGCCAATGTCGACGCCGTCATCCCGACCTCGGCCGGCGGCACGTGCACGGCGAGCGCGAGCGTCGAGTGCAACGGCCTCGCCACCAGCAAACACCCCGTGGCCATCGGCAACCTGGCCATCTACAGCTGCAACAGCAGCTGGGCCGGCTCCACCAAGGGCGACGACCCGTCCAACGCCGCGAGCCCCCCGCTGGCCTTCGGCGCGGACGCCAACGGCAGCGGCAACGGCAAGCCCCAGTCGCCCCGTTGTGACGCCACCCCGGTCGCCGGCGGAGCGCCCACCACCATCGCGGGCGTCGTGAACTGGCTCACGACGAGCGGACGCCGGATCGCGATCGCCGACCCGGCCTCCGCGCCCTTCGGCGCCGCGTCCAAGGCGGCCCTGATCCAGAACGGCTTCCCCTGGGTCGCCTCGGGCGCCGGCCAGAACGTGTTCACCGGCAGCGCCTGCGACAGCGCGGGCGCCGCGTGCAAGGTGCGCCTGGAGTCCGGCATCAGCCAGGTGCGCGGCGCGGTGACCGCCAACGCCGGCGGGAACACCCAGCTGGGCCTCGTCGCGAAGTCGAACATCATGCACGTGGCGTGGTCGTCGAGCTCGCTGAGCGGCACCACGGGCAACGACCCCAACAACTGGACCACCGTGGACCCGGCCGAGTACTCCGACTACGGGGACATCCAGCAGTTCGGCGTCGCCCTCAGCGGCGGGAACACCGGCGCGGCCGCCGCCTGGGACAACCTGTTCAACACCAAGTGGGACAGCAACACCACCATCCAGGCCACCCTCGCGGCCTACGGCTACTGAGCCGTCCCACCGACCGCACGACTCGCGGCTCCCCCACGACGGACCGCCGCGCCCCCCACCCACCTCTTCACCCAGCCCACAGGAGGGCATCACCCATGCGCAGATCCCCCGCGCGAACCCCCGTCGCGCGCGGTCGGGCGCTCCGGCTCCCGGCGCTCGCCCTGGCCGCGGCGACCTTCGCCCTGACCTCCGGCCCGGCCTCGGCGACCGTCACGAACACCACCGCCTTCGCCTCCGCCGCGAACCTCGACGACCACGGGCGCGGCGGCTCCGCCGTCGCGATCGGCGACCTCGACCACGACGGCGTCCCGGACCTCGTGACGGCGATCCGCGCCGAGGGCCTCGGCGTGTTCCTCGGCTCGGGCGGCGGCGCCTTCGGCTCCGTCACCAAGTACGCGGCGCCCCGCACCGCCCCGAGCGTCTTCCTCGGCTCCGCGGTGATCCGCGACGTCAACGGCGACGGCGACGCCGACGTGATCAGCCAGGACGCGCGCGGCAACGTCGCCCTGGTCTGGCTCGGCGACGGCACCGGCGCCCTCGCCGCCGGCACGGCCGTGCAGCTCAACCCGACGCCCGGCTGCGACTCCACCGGCGACAACCCGTGCGTCGCGCGGTTCCCCACCGACATCGCCGTGGCCGACTTCGACGGGGACGGCGCGCCCGACCTCGCGACGTCCAACGCGAACACGAACAACGTCTCGGTGACCCTCGGCGCCGGCAACGGCACCTTCGGCACGGCCGCGCAGATCGCCCTGGCGAACGGCACGGCGCCGCTCGGCATCGCGGGCGCCGACCTCGACGGCGACGGGCACCAGGACCTCGTCACGGCGAACTCGGCGAACGGCACGCTGTCGGTGCTGCGGGGCGACGGGAGCGGCGGCTTCGGCACGCCGTCGAGCGTCGCGACCGGGGTGGCGCTGCCGTCCCGGGTCACGCTCGCCGACGTCAACGAGGACGGCAAGCGGGACGCCGTCGTCGCGGCCCCCGGCGCGCCGGGCACCCTCTCCGTGCTGCTCGGTGACGGCGCCGGCGGCTTCGGCACCGCGACCGTGCTGACGGCCGGCGCGGACCTCGGCGCGGTGTCGGTCTCCGACCTCAACGGCGACGGCCACGTCGACCTGATCGCCCCCAGCGCCGACTCGGACCAGGTGGTGGTCCTGGAGGGCGACGGCGCCGGCGCCTTCGCCGCGCCGCTCGCGTTCGGCCTGAACGGGGGCCGGCACCCGCTGGCCACCGCCGTGGCCGACCTCGACGCCGACGGTCGCCCCGACGTGGTCACGGCCAACAGCTACGCCCCGGCCGCCTTCGTCAACGACGCCTCGGTGCTGCTCAACACCACCAACCGGCCCGCGACCGCCACGAACGAGTCCTACGGGCACGTCGGCGCGGACACCCCGCTCACCGTCGCCGCCCCCGGTGTCCTGGGCAACGACACGGACGCCGACGGCGACACCCTGACCGCCTCGGTGGTGACCGGGCCCGCGCACGGCACCCTCACGCTCAACGCGAACGGCGGCTTCGGCTACCGGCCCACCGCCGCGTACGTCGGCAACGACAGCTTCACGTACCGGGCCTCGGACGGCACGAACGACTCGAACCTGGCGACCGTGTCGCTCACCGTGTCGGCCGGCTGCCGCGGTCTGGCCGCCACGATCACCGGCAACGGGGTCGTGAACGGCACGGCGGGCGCCGACGTGATCGTGACCGGCAACGGGAACGACAGCGTCAGCGGGAACGGCGGCAACGACACGATCTGCGCCTTCGGCGGCAACGACTCGGTGTCGGCCGGCAACGGCGACGACTACATCGACGGCGGTGACGGCGGCGACGCCATCAGCGGCGGCGACGGCAACGAGACCATCCGCGGCGGCGCCGGCAACGACGCGCTGTCCGGCGGCGGCGGCAACGACACCGTGATCGGCGGCGCCGACAGCGACACCCTCTCCGGCGGCGCCGGCACGGACCTGTGCGCCGGCGACGACAACGGCGGCCCCGCGCTGGCGGGCTCGGACGCGATCGCGTCCGGCGGCTCCTGCGAGACGGTCGTCGAGGTGCCGTAACCCCACGGAGCGCCCCTACGGGCAAGGGCCCGGTGATCGCGAGGACGCGGTCACCGGGCCCTTCCGCGTGGCACGGGGGTCGGCGGGGCGGCGGGGCGGAGCGGGACGTCGTGCCGGTGCGCGCTCAGCCGCTGTTGACGGCCGGGCGCTCCGCGTCGACGGCGGCGTCCTCGGCGGGGGCGGCCGCGGCGGCGTCGAGGAACCGGTGCGCGGCCCGAACGTGTTCCAGCCGCAGGGCGTGGCTCGCGCGGGCGATGGGGTCGCCGGCCGCGTCCTCCTTGGCCCGCAGCGATTCCTCGATCTCGCCGAGGACCACCCGCTGCCGTTCGACCAGGCGGGCCGGGCTCGTGTCGCGGCGCCGGAGCAGCAGGAGCTTGCAGGTGAGTTCGGCGCGGACGTCGAAGAGCTCGGTCACGGGTTCGCCGAGCCACCGGCCGACGGCCGTCTTCGCGGAGCGGGTCGGGGCGTAGAGCGTGCGCTGCGGTCCGCGGTTGCCCTCTTCGGTACCGACCGGGGTGATGAGTCCGCGCTCGACCAGCCGGGTGATCGACCGGTAGACCATGGGACGTGAGATGTACCAGAACTCACCGATTTCCGCGCCTTCCGCCGTGAGGGTCGCGATGGCGAAGCCGTGGGCGGGGCGTTCGGCGATGAGTGCGAGCACGATCCACTCGGCCAGTGGCAGATCAGGTTCCGTCATGGTCACCAGGGTAAGGACCGTCGGCGCCGATGGCGATGCCCTGGGGCAGGTCAGGGGCGGGATCAGGGGCCGGGCGCGGTGAGCGGGGCGGTCCTCGCGTACGGGGTGCCCGCGGTCTCGTACCAGTGGACGAGGGGTGCGCCGGCGAGGAGGGCGACGATGGCGCCCGCGGCGAGGAAGAGGCCGAAGGGCAGCCGGGTGTGGCGGGTGGCCCGTCCGGCCGCGATGAGCACGATGCCGACGAGCAGCCCGAGGGCGCTGCCGGCCACGAGGGCGAGGACGAGGTACCAGGGGCCGAGCCAGCCCAGGCCGGTGCCGAGCAGGGCGGCCAGGCGCACGTCGCCGAAGCCGAGCCAGGCCGGCCGCGCCAGGTGCAGGGCGAGGAAAACGGCGAAGCCGCCCACCGCGCAGGCGGCCGTGACGCCGAGGCGCTGCCACTGGCCGGTGGTCGCGGCGGCCACGAGCAGGCAGGCGGCGGTGAGCGCGAGGGTCGGGTGGACCAGGCGGCGGGGGAGCAGGAAGCGCTCGGCGTCGCAGGCGGCGAGGGCCAGCAGGCCGGCGGTGAACACCAGGGCCGCCGGCAGGGTCTCGGACCATCCGAAGCGCACCGCCTCGGCGGCGAACAGGACGCCGGTGAGGGCCTCGAGGAGCGGGTAGCGCGCGGGTATCGGGGCGCGACAGGCCCGGCAGCGGCGGTCCAGCAGGATCCAGGAGAGGAGGGGGATGTTGTCGCGGGCCGCGATCGGGGTCTCGCAGTGGGGGCACGCGGAGCGGGGCCGGACGACGGAGCGGCCGTCGGGGACTCGGGCGACGAGGACGTTGAGGAACGACCCCACCGCGAGCCCCGACAGGCCGATGAGCAGGACGAGTTCGGGTGGCATGGGCGTCATGGTGCCGTACGGTCCGGGCCCGTCGGAGCGGGCCGGTGGGAGGGGTCTCGGCGGGAGGGGTTCCGGTGGGTGGTGGGGGCGGGCGGGGGCCTCGGGGCGGGGTGCGGGACGGGGCGGGACGGTCGGGCGGGACGAGGGCGGGGGGCGCCGGGGCCGGGTGCGGCGGCCCGCGGCGGTTCGCCGGGCGGCGAACGGACCGCCGTCCGGTGGTTCCCGCCCCTCCCGGGGGCCCGTCCTCGGGCCGGGTCCCGGTCGGGAGGGGTGTCTCGGGTCAGGCGCAGGGGTTGACCTTGCCGTTGTCCATCGCCTTGGGCTTGACCTTGTAGGGCGCCTCCGTGAGGTCGACCGTGTGCCACTCGGAGGGGCCGGACAGGAAGCCCTTGCCGACCAGCGCGGCGATGTCGCCGTACTTGCCCTCGCCCGCGAAGTACGCCTCCTCCGCCGTCTCGATCGTGCTCTTGTCGGTCCGGCACGCCGAGCCCTGGCCCTTGTCGTTGATGCCGCGCACGGAGAACACGACGATCGCGGACAGGATGCCGAGGATCACGATGACGACGAGGAGTTCGACGAGCGTGAACCCGGCCTCCGCCCTCGGGGCCCGGTCTCGCGTGCGCCGGCGCAGCAGGTCTTGCAGGTTCGTGAACATCTCTCTCCATGTTTCGGCGTCCGGTACGGACGAGGCCAGACCCCGCTCAGACTTTGGTCAGGGACTGAGTAATCAGCGGCAGACTACTCAGCGGGGCAAGGGCTCACAAGGGTCGGACCGTCGATTCGCGCGACCGGACCCGTGCGACGGGCGGCGGCGGGCCGCTGTGTAGTATGCCGCCGACTATTCAATGGCTGACAGTTTCGCGGGACGGGGTCGCGCCCCGCCGTCGACCGTTGTTCCGCATCTCCGAAGGGGTGGGTTTCCTTGGCCAGTCGGCGACTTCTCCGGCGCCGCTCGGCGACGACGGACCTCCCCGAGGCGACCGGCGACCGGAATCCGTCCGCGCCGGCGGAGGACGAAGGGCCCGGCGGCGAGGGCGCGGACGGGGCGCACGTCGCCGCGCCCGAGCGGGACGGGCCCCGGATCGGCGAACTGCTCGTGCGGCGCGGGGTGCTCACCCCCGCGCAGGTGGACGAGGCCCTGCTCCAGCAGGCCGCCTCGGGCCGCCTGCTGGGCACTCTGCTGCTCGAACTCGGCATGGTCGACGAGCGCGCGCTGATCGAGGCCCTGGCGGAACAACTCGACCTGCCGGTGGCCGACTTGCGGCAGGGGGAACCCGACCCCGAGGCCGCCGCCCGGGTGCCGGAGGCCCTGGCCCGGTCCCTCGGCGTGGTCGCGGTGAGCCGGTCCGAGGGCACGCTGCTGATCGCGGCGGGCGACCCCGGGAACCCGTGCGTGCTCGAAGAGGTCGGCCGGGCCGTCGCGCCCGACCGGGTGCGGCTGGCCATCGCGGCCCCCTCGGACATCCGGCGCGCGATCGACAGCGCCTATCGGGCGCTGGCCGGGGTCGGCAGCCTGGTCGAGGCGTTCAAGGCCACCGAGACGGGCCGCGCCCTCAGCTCCGACGCCCGGGTGGTCAGCGAGGACGCCCCGGTCGTGCACCTCGTCAACCTGATGCTGACCCAGGGGCTGCGCGACCGGGCCTCGGACATCCACATCGAGCCGCACGCCGACCGGGTGCGGGTCCGGTACCGGATCGACGGCGCGCTGCACGACGTGCTCAGCCTGCCGGAGACCATGGGCCCGTCCGTGGTCAGCCGGATCAAGATCATGGCGAACATGAACATCGTGGACCGGCGGCGCCCGCAGGACGGACAGATCGCCACCGAGATCGACGGCAGATCGGTGGACATCCGGGTCTCCACCACCCCCACCATCTGGGGGGAGAAGGCGGTGCTGCGGCTGCTCGACAGCAACCGCACCCTGCTGCGCCTGGCCGAACTCGGCATGCCCGCCGCCACCTACGCGCGGTTCTCGTCGCTGCTGCGCTCCCCCTACGGCATGGTCGCGTGCGGCGGGCCCACCGGCAGCGGCAAGACCACCACCCTGTACGCCACGCTCGGCGAGTTGAACCAGAGCGAGCGGAACATCACCACCATCGAGGACCCGGTGGAGTACATGTTCCCGTCGGTCAACCAGATCCAGATCAACGACCAGGCGGGCATCACCTTCGCGACCGGGCTGCGCTCGATCCTCCGACAGGACCCCGACGTGATCCTGGTCGGCGAGATCCGGGACGCCGAGACCGCGCGGATCGCCGTCGAGTCCGCCCTGACCGGCCACTTCGTGCTCTCCTCCATCCACGCCGCCGACGCCTGCTCCGCGCTGCACCGGTTCGTCGACATGGGCATCGAGCCCTTCCTGATCACCTCCACGGTCGCCGGGGTGGTCAGCCAGCGCCTGGTGCGGCGGATCTGCGACCACTGCCGCGAGCCCCTACCGGCCGGGCGTGGACGAACTGGCCTTCTTCGCGCAGGCCGGCGGGTCCACCGACGCCGGGTTCTGGCAGGGCCGGGGCTGCAACTTCTGCTCGCGCACGGGCTACCAGGAGCGGATCGGCGTCTTCGAACTGCTCGTGATGAGCGACGCGGTCAAACGCCTGCTCGTGGAGAAGGCATCGATCGACCGGCTGCGCGCGGCCGCCCGGGAGCAGGACATGGAGAGCCTGCTGGACGGCGGGGTCCGGCTGGTGGAGGAGGGGGTCACGACCATCGCCGAGATCATGTCCAGCGTGTACGTGGTCTGACGCCCGGCCCCCGCCCAACCCCCGTAGCCCCGTAGCCCGTACCCGCATCACGCCAGGCCCGACGCGCCCGGAACCCAGGAAGGCACACACCGACATGGCCACCTTCAAGTACGTCGCGGTCGGCCCGGACGGCAGGCGGGTCGGCGGCGTGCTCAAGGGCTCCAGTGTCGACGGCGTGACCGAGAGCCTGGCCCGGCAGGGCCACGACGTGCTGTCGGTCAAGGCCGCCGGCCGCGACCTGCTGCGCCTCGAACTCACCGCGGAGAAGGTCGACCTGGTCGAGCTGAGCAACTTCTCCCGCCAGACGGCCGCGTTCGTCAAGGCCGGCATGCCCGTCCTGGACGCACTGGAGATCATCCGCGGCGAGACCAAGGACAAGAAGCTGGGCCGGGTGCTCGCCGACGTCATGGACTCGCTGCGCTTCGGCGAGAGCTTCGCCGTCGCCATGGCCGCCCACGCCAAGGCGCTGCCGCCGTTCTACGTCTCCGTGCTGCGCTCGGCGGAGGCCACCGGCGAACTCGACGTGGTGATGGCCCAGTTGGCCCGCTACATCGAACGGGATGTGGAGGCCCGGCGGGCGATCCGCTCCGCCCTGACCTACCCGGGCCTGGTGATGGGCCTCGCCGTCGCGGTGGTCGTCGTCCTCGTGATCTTCGTGCTGCCCCGCTTCAAGGCGTTCTTCGACTCCTTCAACGCCGAACTCCCCCTGCCCACGCGGATCCTGCTCGGCGTCACCGACTTCGTCACGGCCTGGTACCCCGCGATCCTCGGCGGGCTCGCCCTGCTCATCGTGGGGGTGATCGCCGGACTGCGCACCGAACGGGGCCGGTTGCTGCGCGACCGCGTCCTGTTGAGGCTGCCGGTGGTCGGCGACGTGGTCCGCTACATGATCATCGAGCGGTTCTGCCGCATCCTCACCTCGATGATCAAGGCGGGCGTGCCCATCCCGGAGGCCCTCGGCCTGGCCGGCGCGGGCGCCAACAACCTGGTGTACGAGCGCTCCCTCGCGACGGCCCGGACGGAGATGCTCGAAGGCGGCGGCATCTCCCGCCCCATCACCCGCACCAAACTCTTCCCCGGAGCCGTCACCCAGATGATGCGCGTGGGCGAGGAGACCGGCACCCTGGACGACCAGTTGGGGCACGTGTCGGAGTTCTACGAACGGGAGCTCCAGCACAAGCTCAAGCGGCTGACCAGCCTGTTCGAGCCGATCGTGGTGGTCTTCGTCGGCGTGTTCGTCGGATTCGTGGCCGTGGCCCTGCTCTCGGCGATCTACGGCGTGTACAACCAGGTGGAGGTCCCGTGACCGCCCCCGCGCCGCGCCCGCCGGGCCGTTCGCCGCGCCGTCGCGGCGAGGAGGGCGAGACCCTGATCGAGGCCCTCGTCGCCGTGGTCCTCATCGGCGTCGCCTTCCTGACCGTCCTCGGGGGGCTGGGCACCGCCGTCGTGAGCTCCGTCGCGCAGCGGCAGACCGTCGGCGCGGACGCCATCGCCCGCAGCACCGCCGAGCGGATCATCGGCGCCCCGTACGCGGCCTGCGCGCGAGGGTACGGGACGCCGGCGCCGCCCGCCGGGTACGCCGTGACCGTCACGGTCGAGTACTGGGACGGGGTCGGCGCGTTCGGCCCCGCCTGCCCGTCGACCGACACCGGGGTGCAGAAGGTGACGCTGACCGTGCGCGCCACCGGCCCCCGCCCCGTCAAGGACACCACCCTCGAACTGGTCAAGCGGGAGTCGATGCCGTCATGAGAACGCGACGGACCCACCGGACCCACCGGACCCGCCCGATTCCCCGGGCACGGCGCGGGGTCGGGGAGGCCGGGTTCACCCTGGCCGAGACGCTGGTCACGATCGTCGTCCTGGGCATCGTCACCACCCTGCTGTCCAAGGCGATCGTCATGGGCCTGCGCTTCACCTCGGGCACCGAGCGGCGGGTGGCCGCCACCGGCGCGGCCGGCGCCCTGGCCCGCTGGTTCACCGGCGACGTGCAGAGCGCGGACGCCGTCACGACCGAGCCCGCGTGCGGGATCACCGAGGTCGTGGTCCACCTGCGGCGGGCCGGCACCGACGTGGTCTACGCCCACGATCCCGTCTCCGGCGCCCTGAGCCGGGTCACCTGCGGCCCCGCCGGCGTCGTCAGCACCCCCCTGGGCCGGCTGGACCCCGGCGCATCCCCCCGTCCCGTGAACCTGAGCTGCGGCGCCGAGACCCCCTGTGCCTCGCCCGCGGAGGTGACCCTGACCGTGCGGACCGATCCCGCCAAACCCCCGACCACCCTGACCGCCGTCCGACGATCGACCCCGTCATGACCGCCCGCCCCGGCCCCCGACCCCGTCGCCTCCGCTCCCGCCTCGGTCCCCGTGACGAGCAGGGCGCGACGCTGATCCTCGCGCTGGCCTTCGTCCTCGTCTTCGGCCTGGTCGCCGTGTCCGTGCTGTCCTTCGCCCGTGCGGGGCTGGCGGCCGCCGGCGCCAACACCGAGCAGGGCCGCCGGAGTTACAGCGCGGACGGCGCCACCCAGCTCGCGATCGAGAACTTCTCGCGGGGCAACCCGTGCGCCGACCTCACCACACCGCCGCTGGGCGGCCGGCGGATGATCGTCCACTGCGACCCCCTCAACGCCTCCCCCACCGGCGGTCGCGCCGACCAACCCCGCGACGCCCTGCTCGGCCTCGGCCGGGGCGCGGGCGACGGCGTCCACGTGCGGACCCCCGGCGTGCGCGTGCAGGGCGGGGTGTTCTCGCACGGGGACATCACCACCGGCGCCGGCGCCTCCGTGCTCGTCGCGGGCGACGTGGCCGCCCTGGGCGACTGCTCGCGCGCCGTGACCCAGCCCCGCCTCTCCCCCACCGAGACCCCGTACACGCGCGCTTGCGCCGACGACTCCCCGCCGGCCCCCGCCGACCCCGTCCTCGGCGCCGACCCCGACCACGCCCCGCCCGTCACGGCCGTTCCGCAACGGCGGACGGTGCCCGCGTGCCCCGGGCCCGGGTCCTGGCTGGTGCGGCTGGCGCCCGGCGCCTACGACGACGCCGACGCCCTCACCCGACTCACCGGCGGCGCCTGCCCCGGGGTCGTCGTGTGGCTGCAACCGGGCACGCACTACTTCGACTTCGGCTTCACCGGCGGCGGCTCGCTGTGGAAGGTCGACGACCCCACCGTCAGCGTGGTGGGCGGCACCCCCGCCGGCTGGGACCCCGCCTCCCCCACCCGGCCCACCGTGCCCGCCCCCGGCGGGTGCGAGCGGACCCGGCCCGAGGGCGTGGAGGTGGTCATGGGCGGCGAGAGCCGATTCCAGGTCGACCGCGGGCACGCGGAACTCTGCGCGCCGGTGACGGCGGAGGGGCAACGACCGGCCGTGTACGGGGTGCGGCCCCCGCAGCCCTCCCACACCCTGACGCCGACGACCGCGGCCACGAACACCGGCTTCACGAACCCGGCCCAGGCCCTCCTCTCCGAGGAACGCGCGACCCCGCCCGGCTGCCCGCGACCCACGGGCGCGGCCGGCTGCACGGCCGACGCCGTCCTCGACGCCGGGACCCGCCGCGCGGCCTCGCTCCAGTTCACCGGCTTCACCCCGAGCGTGCCGGCCGGCTCGGTGATCACCGGCGCGAGCCTGCGGGTGCGGCACGGGGAGGACGGCGGCCTGACCGCGCCCGGCGCCGTCAAGGTGACCGTCGCCGTCGGCGGCGACACCTGCCACACCGCGGACCTGCCGCGTCACCCGGCGCTCGCCGCCGACCCCCCGATCGACCTGCCGGCCGCGTGCGGGCTCACCGACCCGGCCCGGCTCGCCGGCCTGACGGTCACCTACGCCGCCGCCCTGGATCCCGACGGCCGTACCGGCACGGCACGGCTGGACGGCCTGCGGCTGGAGGTGGCCTACCGGACACCGACCACGTTCAAACCGACCGCCGTCACCGCGGCCACCGGGTTCGGCGGCACGGGCACGGGCACGGGCGGTGAATCCGCCGCGGTCCTGGAGATCGGCGAACAGCCCGCCCCGGCGACGCTCGACGCCGAGCTGAGCACGGCCGCCCCGTCCGCGTCGCTCACCCTGGCCGGATTCGGCCTGCCGCCCCTGCCCTCGGGGGCGACGATCAGCTCCGCCGTGCTGCGCGTGGCCCACCGCGAGAGCGGCGACACCGCCGCGCCCCGCGTCGACGTCGCCCTCGCGGGCGGCGGCGGGGGCCGTTGCACGGACCTGCCGCTCACCGCCAGATCCGCCCCGGGCGAGGACCGGGTGGACCTGAGGGCCTGCGGGGTCACCGATCCGACACGCCTGGCCGGCCTGACCGCGACCTACACCGCCGGCCTGAACCCGGGCGGCGCCGCCGGTGGCACCGCCCTCGACGGCATGTGGCTCGACCTCGTGTACGACGCGCCGCCGGCCCGGCCCGCGACCGACGCGAAGTCGACGACGTTCCTCCCCGCGAGCGACGCCGAGGCCATCGACGGCGCCAAGACGGCCCGCGTCACCCTCGACCCCGTCACCACACCCACCGCCGGCATCGAACTCGGCGGCTTCGACGGCCCGCCGGCCGCCCCCGGCTCCACCCTGGACCGGGCCCTGCTGCGCGTCGCGCACCGCGAGGACCCCGGCCCGGCCGGAGGGGCGCCGCCGAAGGTCACGGTCACCCTGGCCGGCCCCGGCCTGCCCACCGCCTGCGTCGGCGCGCGGGGGCTCACGGCCCGCCCGGGCTCCCTCGCCGAGGACACCGTGGACCTGATCGCGCTCTGCGGGCTCACCGATCCCGCCCAGCTCACCGGCCTCGTCGTCACCTACACCGCCGCGCTCGGCGGCGCGGGCGCCGGCGCCACGGCCGCGCTCGACGGCGTCGGCCTGGAACTGGGCGAACGCCCCCCGGTCACGGTCCGGCCCGACCGGGCGAGCAGCCCCCCGGCACCCGCCGGCGCGGCCTTCCGCGACCCGGAGAACGCGCGGGCCGTCGACGCGAACACCGCGACCGCCGACCTCACCCCGGCCGCCCCCTCGGCCTCCCTCCGACTCGACGGATTCGCGGTGCCGGCGCTGCCCGCGGGGGCGGCGATCGACAGGATCGTGCTGCGCGTCGCGCACCAGGAGGACGCAGCCCCCACCCCGACACCTCCCGCGCCCACGCCCCCCGCCCCGACCGAGCCGCCGACACCGCCCCGGCCCCCCGCGGTCACGCTGACCGTCTCCGGCACCGGGACCGCGTGCGACAAGGAGCACCCCCTGAGCACCCGCCCGGGCGCGCTCGGCGTCGACGTGGTCGACCTCCGCGCCTGCGGGGTCACCCGGCCCGAGCAGCTGTCCCGGCTCGCCGTCGAACACACGGCCCGCGCGGGCACGGACGCCGGGACAGACGCGGACACCGGCACCGGCACCGGCACGGGCGGGGCCTCGGTCCGGCTCGACGGGGTCGAACTCGACCTCGTGGTCCGCGCCCCGGCCGTCCGGCCCCTGTCCGGCTGCCTCACCTCGGGCCGGGACTGCCCGGTGCTCAAGTCCACCGCCGACGCCGACACCGCCCGCGAGCACAGCCGGCTGGTGGTCAACGGCACCGTGTACGTGCCGACCGGCGCCGTCGACCTGTCCATGCGCGAGGTCGGCGGGCAGGTCCTCACGCGCGGGGTCATCGCCCGGACCATCGACCTCGGCATCACCCCGAGCGCGGGCACCCTCCGTCCGGTGATCGGGATCCCGCCGGAGCCGGTGCGGTTCACGACCTATCCGGCCGTGATCGCGCGACCGGCGTCGGTGGTCGCACTCGACGGCTTCGCTCCCCCGGCGCCCGGGGCTCCCGTGGACGTCACGGCGGCCGAGCTGCCGGCCGGCGGTCGGGCGTCCGTGGCGTTCGGCGGGCTCACCCCGGCGCCGGCGGCCCCCGCCGGGCCCCTGGAGCACGCCGTCCTGCAAGTGGCGCACCAGGAGGACGGGGACGTGAACTCGGTGAAGGTGTCCGCGGACTTCCCCGGCAGCACCTGCGCCGGCCCCGCCGGCTCCCTGGACCTGCCGGTGCGTCCCGGCGCGAGCGGCCCCGTGACCGACCAGCTCGATCTGACCCCGTGCGGTCTGACCACGGCCGCGCAGTTGGCCGGGCTGACCCTGTCCCACACCGTCACCGCCGGGAGCGGGCGCGCGAGCGCGCGCCTGGGCGGCGTCCGGATCGACCTGCTGGCCGGGCCGCTGGTCCGGGCCGACGTGTCCTTCGACGGCCACACCGCCGCCGTCCGGCGGTGGACGGTCCTGCCCTGAGTCCTGCCGTGAGTCCTGCCGTGAACGACCACCCCCTCTTGGAGGCCACCGTGTCCGGGCCCAGTGCCGCGACCATCGACCACCTGCTCGATCAACTCTGGGAGCGGGGCGGCAGCGATCTGCTGCTCACCTCCGGGTCGGCGCCGTTCCTGCGCGTCGACGGCGCCCTGCTGCCGGTCGAGGGCGCCCCGCTGACCGAGGCGGAGGTGGACCACCTGGTGACGGGGGTACTGGGCGAAGACCTGACGGAACGTTTCCGCCGGGAGAAGCAGGTTGATTTCGCCTTCAGTTGGGGAGCGAAGGCGAGATTGCGGGGCAACGCCTTCGTGCAGCGCGGCGCCTCCGCGCTGGCCCTGCGGATCATCCCGTTCGACGTGCCCTCCTCCGAACGGCTCGGGCTGCCGCCGGTGGTCACCGGGTGGGCGGGGCTGCCGCGCGGGTTCGTGCTGGTCACCGGGCCGACCGGGTCGGGGAAGTCGACGAGCCTGGCCGCGCTCCTCGACCACGTCAACACGCACCGCTCGGTGCACATCCTCACCATCGAGGACCCCATCGAGTACCTGCACCGGCACAAGCGGTCGGCGGTCAACCAACGCGAGGTCGGCACCGACACCGACTCCTTCCCCTCGGCGCTGCGCGCGGCCCTGCGCGAGGACCCCGACGTGCTCCTCCTCGGCGAGATGCGCGACCCGGAGAGCATCTCGGCGGCCCTGACCATCGCCGAGACCGGACACCTCGTCTTCGCCACCCTGCACACCAACGACACGGCGCAGACCCTGGACCGCATCGTCGACGTGTTCCCCGCCGAACAACAGCCGCAGGTCCGGCTCCAGTTGGCGCACACCCTGGCCGGGGTCCTGAACCAGACCCTCGTCCCCCGGATCGGCGGCGGCCGGGTGGCGGCCTTCGAGGTGCTGGTGGGCACGTCGGCGATCCGCAACCTGATCCGCGAGGGCAAGACCCGCCAGATCCGCAACCTGATCGCGACCGGCCACCGCGAGGGCATGCAGACCCTGGAGACCGGCCTCAACGCCCTCGTCACGGCCGGCGTCATCGCCTACGAGGAAGCCGTCCGCCACACCGCCCACCCGGACGACATCCGCCGCCCCCACCCCACGACGGTCCGGCCCTGAGCGTTCGGCCGGTCGGGGGCTCTTGCGTGTCGGGTGGGCGAGGTGCCCGGAGGGTCGGGGGGCGGGCGTCACCCTGGGGAGGGTGAACGTACGGGCGTGGGAGGTGGCGGGATCGTGTGGCGTGTGCTCGTGGACCTGAACCGGTGTCAGGGGTACGCGCAGTGCGCGTTCCTGGCGCCCTCGATCTTCCGGATGGACGGGATCGAGGGGCTGTTGGCGCGCGGCGCCGTCACGGACGCGGAAGGGGACCGACTCGCCCAGGCCGTGGCCGCCTGCCCGACCGGGGCCATCCTCACCGAGGCCGTCGCGGAACCGGCCGCGGAACCGGCCGGGGCGGGGTCGGCGTGACGGGCGCGCGGGACGTGGGACGCGTGGTGATCGTGGGTACCTCGCTGGCCGGGTTGCGGACCGCCGAGGCACTGCGCGAGCGCGGGTTCCGGGGTCCGCTCACGCTCGTCGGGGACGAGGAGCACCCGCCCTACGACCGGCCGCCGTTGTCTAAGCAGGTGCTGCTCGGGCTGTCCGCCCCCGAGGACACCGTGCTGCCGCGGCGGCGTCCGATCGACGCGCACTGGCGGTTGGGGGTGCGCGCCGTCGGACTCGACCTGGCGGACCGCACGGTCCGGCTCGCGGACGGCGAGCGGGTGCCCTACGACCGGCTGGTGATCGCCACGGGGGTGCGCTCGCGCCCGTGGCCGCATCCGGAGGAGGCGGCGCTCGGCGGCGTGCACTCGCTGCGCACACGGGAGGAGGCCCGCGCGCTGGCGGCGGCCCTCGCGGCCGGTCCGCGCCGGGTCCTGGTGATCGGGGCCGGGTTCACGGGCTCCGAGATCGCCTCGGCCTGCCGCCGCCGGGGCATCCCGGTCACGGTGGCCGAGCAGGGGGCGACCCCGCTGGTGGGGGCCTTGGGCGGGGCCGTGGGAAGCGTGGCGGCCGGGTTGCAGCGGGCGCACGGGGTGGACCTGCGGGTCGGGACCCGGGTGGACCGGCTGGAGGGGGACGCGGGCGGGCGGGTGCGGGCGGTGCGGTTCGCCGACGGGGAACGCGTCGAGGTGGACCTCGTGGTGGTGTGTCTGGGCGCGGTCCGCAACACCGACTGGCTCGCGGGCTCCGGGGTGGCGGCCGGTCCGGACGGGGTCGCGTGCGACGCCGGGTGCCGGGCATTCGACATCGGCGGGGTGGTCACGGACGACGTGTTCGCGGTCGGGGACGTGGCCCGCACCCCGCACCCCTTCTTCGGGTACCAGTTCCTCTCCCTCGAACACTGGGGCAACGCCCTGGCGCAGGCGGAGATCGTCGCCCACAACATGCTGGCGGGGCCGGGCGAACGCCGGCCGCACCTGTGGGTGCCCGCGTTCTGGTCCCTGCAGTTCGGCGTGAACGTGAAGTCGGTGGGCGCGCCCGTGCTGGGCACGGAGGTGCTCATCGCGCAGGGCTCCCGCGCGAGCCGGTGCTTCACCGCCGTGTACGGCCGGCAGGGGCGGGTCATCGCGGCGGTCTCCTTCGACCAAGGCCGCTGGCTGCCGCACTACACCCGGCTGATCGAGACGGCCGCCCCCTTCCCTCCCCCGTTCGCCATGGACCGCGGCGCCGAGGGCCGCGAGCCGCTGCCCGCGGACTTCCCCGACCCGTCCGTGCCCAGCCACGACCCGACGGTCACCCTCAGCGGCTGGTCCCCCACCGACCGGCGGCTCACGTTCACCCCGCGGGCCCCGTGGCCGACCCACTGATCACGCAGCCTCCGCGCCCGCCGGTCCCCGCCCCGCCCGCCCGCCGCCCGCCCGTCCGCCCCCTCACGTCCGGGAGCCCCGCGTGACCTCCGACGACCGCACCGACGCCGCCGCCTCACCGGCCACGCGCCTGCTCGACCCGGCCCTGCGCCCCGACCCCTACCCCCTGTTCGCGGAGCTGCGCGCCACCCCCGTGCGCCGTGATCCCACCGGTGTGTGGCTGATCAGCACCTTCCACGAGATCCAGGACCTGCTGCACGACCCCCGGGTCAGCTCCGACGCCCGCAACCTGGTCACGGACACCAACGGCCCGCTCGGGCCCGTCCGCGCCGACGACGAGACCTTCGTCCCCAGCTTCCTCACCCTCGACCCGCCCGAACACGACCGGCTGCGCCGGCTCGCGGACCGCCCGTTCGCCCCGCCGCACTCCCCACACCGCGTCGAGGACATGCGCGAGGACCTCGCCCGGATCGTCGGCGAACTCCTCGACGACGTCACCGACCTCCGGGACGCCGCCGAAGCCGCCGCCGACGGCGATCCGGGGCTCTGCTTCGACCTGGTCGAACGGGTCTCGTACCCGTTCCCGGTCACGGTGATCTGCCGGCTGCTCGGCGTCCCCCTCGCGGACGAGCCCCGCTTCCGCACCTGGGCGGACACCCTGGTCAACAGCACCTCGGGGGCCACGCCGGAGGAGCGCCGGGCGGGCATGGAGAAGGTGCGCGCGGCGGTCGGCGCCCTGCGCGAGTACCTCGGCGAGCTGATCTCCGAACGCCGCGCCCACCCCGGGGACGACCTGCTGTCCCACCTCGCCCTCGGCGGCGGCACCCCCGAGACCACCCTCACGCACGCCGAACTGGTCTCCACGGCCGTGCTGTTGCTCATCGCGGGGCACGAGACCACCGTCAACCTGATCGGCAACGGGATGCTCACCCTGCTGCGGCACCCCCGCGTCCTGGCCGAACTGCGGGCCGATCCCGACCTCGCCCCCCGGGTGGTCGAGGAGACCCTGCGCTACGAGCCGCCCGTGCAGTTCGTGCCCACCCGGACCGCGCTCGTGGACATCGAGGTCCACGGCGTCACCATCCCCCGGGGCGAACCGATCTGGCTGCTGCTGGCGGCCGGCAACCGGGACCCGCTGCGCTTCACCGACCCCGACACCTTCGACCCGGGCCGGCCCGACCTGCAACACCTGGGCTTCGGCAGCGGCATCCACGCCTGCTACGGGGCGCCGCTGGCCCGGCTGGAGGCCCGCGTCGCCCTCACCGAACTCGCCCGCCGCGTCACCGCGCCCCGCATCCGCGTCGACCCTCCGCCCTACCGCCCCAGCCCGGTCCTGCGCGGCCCCCGCCACCTCCTGATCCACCACGACGGCGTCAACTGAAAGGCAGGCACACATCATGGCCATCACCGTCACCCCACATCTGAACTTCCGAGGGAACGCTCGGGAGGCGATCGAGTTCTACCACTCCGTGTTCGGCGGGAGTCTGCTGACCTCGACGCACGAGGAGACCGGCACGGAGCTGGCGAACCCGGGCGAGGCGCCGTGGCTCGCGTTCGGGGAGGTGACCACCGAGGACGGCTTCCACCTCGCGGTCTACGACGTGCCGACCCCCCTCCCCTACGACCCCGGCACACAGCCCTACTACCTGATGGTGAGCAGCGGCGACCCGAAGGAGATCACCCGGTACTGGGAGAAGCTCCGGGTGGGCGCGAGCGTGCAGGACGACCTGGGACCCAAGCCCTGGAGCAGCCTGTACGGCCTCCTCGTCGACCGCTTCGGCGTGATGTGGGCCCTCAACCTCGACATGCCGCAGGACTGAGCGGGCGAGATCGCGGGTTCACGGGACGAGGATCAGCTTGCCGGCGGCGGGGGCGGTCTCCGCGTGGTGTTGGGCGCTCGCGGCGTCGGCGAGGGCGAAGGTCTCGGCCACCAGCACCCGCAGCCGGCCCTCGGCGGCGGCCAGGGCCTGCGCGGCCAGAACGGGCGCGGAGGGCTCCGGGACGGCGGAGAAGGGCACGCCGAACTCGGCGGCGGCGGGGTCGGCGGTGGTGACGACCCGGTCCGCGGCGTCGCCGCGCAGGGCGATCAGCGCGGGCAGCGCGCCGTGGCCGGCCGCGTCGAACGCCGCGTCCACCACCGCCCCCGAACCCGCCGCCGCCTCCCCCAGCGCCTCCCGCACGCGCTGTTCGAGACCCTCGCCGTAGGCCACGGGGAGCGCGCCCAGGGAGCGGACCCACGCGTGCCGGTCCGCCCGGGCCGTGCCCACGACCCGGAGGCCCGCCGCGACGGCGTCCTGCACGGCGACCGAACCCACCGCGCCCGCCGCCCCGTGCACGATCAGCGTCTCGCCGGCCCGGAGTCCCAGCAGGCCCAGGGCCCGGTGGGCGGTCTCCGTGGCGACGGGCAGCGCCGCCGCCGTCGGCCAGTCCAGCCCGGCCGGCTTCGGGGTCACGAGGTCCGCGCCCGTGACGAGGTACTCGGCGTAGGCCCCGCCGCCCCGGGTCCAGCCCAGGACCTCGTCCCCCGGGGCGAGACCGGTCACCCCGGGGCCGACCGCGTCGACGACGCCCGCGAACTCCAGGCCCGGGGTCGCGGGGAAACGGGTGGGGAACACGGCCTCCATGAACCCGGCGCGGATCTTGAGGTCCGCCGGGTTCACCCCGGCCGCCCACACCCGGACCCGCACCTGCCCCGCGCCCGGCTCCGGGGTCTCGACCTCGGTGACCTTCAGGACTTCGGGCCCACCGAACTCCTCGAACACGACGGCCTTCATCACGACTCCTCGGGGTGGGGTGGGCCCGTCCGCACCGCGTGCGTGCGCGGCCCGGACCGGCTCGGTGCCAGGGACAGTACCGGCGCACCACCGGGGACACGGCCCCGCCACCCCGGGGTCGGGGAAGGGAGGATCACCCGGTGGGGGGCGGGGCGATCTCGGCGATCAGGTTCTCCACGAGGGCCCTGATCTCGTCGCGGATCGGGCGGACCGCCTCGACCCCCCGGCCGGCGGGGTCCGCCAACGGCCAGTCGAGGTAGCGCTTGCCGGGAAAGACGGGGCAGGTGTCCCCGCAGCCCATCGTGACGCACACGTCGGAAGCCCGTACCGCGTCGGCGGTGAGGACCTGGGGAGTCCGGGCGGACATGTCGACGCCGACCTCGGCCATCGCGGCGACGGCGGCCGGGTTGAGGGCGTCGGCGGGGGCGGAACCGGCGGACCGGACCTCGATCCGGTCGCCGGCGAGGTGGCTCAACCAGGCGGCGGCCATCTGGGAACGGCCGGCGTTGTGGACGCAGACGAACAACACGGAGGGCTTCGCGGGCATAGGGGCCTCTTCCTCGAAGGCGGGACGGGTGGGGGCGGGGCGAGGGCGAGCCGCCCGGGGGCGAGGTCCGGACCGGCACGCGCTCGCATCAGCCTCCATTGATGTGAAAGTATCAGCCCATGCTGACTTCAGTCGACGCTGATCTGATGCGGGTGCTCGGCGACCCGCTCCGCCTGCGGATCGTCGCCCTCCTCGCGCGGGAGACGCTGTGCACCACGCACCTGGTGGAGGAGACCGGCGCCAGGCAGACCAACCTCTCCAACCACCTCAAGGTCCTGCGGGAGGCCGGGGTCGTGGACACCGAACCCTGCGGCCGGTTCACCTACTACCGCCTGCGGCCCGAGGTCCTCGAAGGACTCGCGGCCGGGTTCACGGACCTGGCCGCGACCGCGCGGGAGAGCGCCGGGAAGAAGCGGGCCTGCTGATGCCCGCCGACACCACTCCCGCCACCAGACCCACAGGCAGCACCGACGGGTCGGTGGTCGCGAGGCTGTCGACCCTCGACCGGTTCCTCGCCGTGTGGATCCTCCTCGCCATGGCCCTCGGCCTCGGGCTCGGCCGGCTGATCCCCGGACTGAACGACGCGCTCGCGAAGGTCGAGATCGGCGGGATCTCCCTGCCCATCGCCGTCGGCCTGCTGGTGATGATGTACCCGGTCCTGGCGAAGGTCCGCTACGACCGCCTGGACGCCGTCACCGGCGACAAGAGGCTCATGCTCTCCTCCCTGGCCCTGAACTGGATCCTGGGGCCGGCGGTCATGTTCGCGCTCGCCTGGACCTTCCTGCCGGACCTGCCCGAGTACCGCACCGGCCTGATCATCGTCGGCCTCGCCCGCTGCATCGCCATGGTGATCATCTGGAACGACCTCGCGTGCGGCGACCGCGAGGCCGCCGCCGTCCTCGTCGCCCTGAACTCCGTCTTCCAGGTCCTCGCGTTCGGCCTGCTCGGCTGGTTCTACCTCGACCTCCTCCCCGATTGGCTCGGCCTCGGCGACGGCCGGGCCCTGGACATCTCCACGGGGAAGATCGCGTGGAACGTGGTCGTCTTCCTCGGCGTGCCGCTGCTCGCCGGGTTCCTGACCCGCCGCGTCGGCGAGAAGAGGCTCGGCCGCGACCGGTACGAGACGAGGTTCCTGCCGAGGATCGGACCCTGGGCCCTGTACGGACTGCTGTTCACGATCGTCGTGCTCTTCGCCCTCCAGGGCAGGACCATCACCTCCCGGCCCTGGGACGTGGCCCGGATCGCGCTGCCGCTGCTGGTCTACTTCGCGATCATGTGGTTCGGGAGCTTCGCCCTCGGCAAGGCCATCGGCCTGCCCTACGACCGCACCACCACCCTCGCCTTCACGGCCGCCGGCAACAACTTCGAACTGGCCATCGCGGTGGCCATCGCCACCTTCGGCGTCACCTCCGGCCAGGCCCTCTCCGGCGTCGTCGGCCCCCTCATCGAGGTCCCCGCCCTCGTCGCCCTGGTCCACGTCTCCCTGACCTGGCGCCGCCGCTTCCCCCCGCGGACGACCCAGGGCCCGTCCGCGGTCGCGATCAGGCCGTCGGGGGGCCGGCGTCCGTGACGGGCACCACCCGACCCCGCTCCGCCGCGGCCGGATCGCAGCTCGCGCGGATCCGGCCGCGGCCGTACGTCGCGAGCGTGTGGAAGGCGGCCTTGGGCTCCCACGGCAGGCTCGGGTACGCGGTGCCGGTGCGACCCCCGTCGAGGACCTTGACCACGCCGAAGGACGCCTTGTCGAAGTCCCGGTCGTCATCGGCGTACGCGTGCGGAAGGTCGTAGCGGGCGAAGGTGTTGACGAAGGCCGCGTCGACGCCGGACGCGTCGAGGGCATCGAGGAGTTCACGCAGGCAGTCGGCCTGTTCCCGTTCGTCACGGACCACGGGGACGGTGAACCGCACCGGTCGGGCCCGGTCGTCCCACACGATGACGGCGTCCCCCCGGCCGCCGGCGTCGGCGGCCCCGCGGTAGGTGGTACAGCCGAATTCGGTGACGGCGGCCGGCCTGCCGTGGGCGGTCAACGCCCGCAGGCCGTCGGCGAACCGGTCGGCGGTCCGCGCGTCGCGGTAGCCGGCGTCGGTGGCGACGATGTCGAACGGCGTCCAGTCGACGCCCTCGAACGGAAGCGAGGCGTACCCGATCCGGCCGCCGAACCGGGCTCGCACCGCGGCGACCGCCTCGCCGAGGAAGGCGTTGACCCGGGCGGCGAGCCCGGGCAGTACGGCCCGCAACCGCTGCGGGTCTGCGAGGACGGCGGCGCGCTCCTCGAACGTGTCGCCGGGAAGCATGCCACCGGTGAAGAGGGAGATCTCCGAGCCGGTGAGGAAGACGACCTCGGCGCCCGCGCGTCGCAGCCGTTCGGCGCGTTCGGCGCTGTCGACGAGGAAGTCGAGGAGTTCTCCGGCGGTGAGTCCGTTGGTGAACGGCGAGTACCACACCTCCAGTCGGGCCTCGGCCGCGTATCGCGCGGCCGTTTCGAGCCGGTCGCGGTCACCGCCGGTGACACGTACGGCGTCGCAGCCCAGCTCGTCGCGGATGATCCGCATCTCGCGTCGGACGACGACGGGGTCGAAGGGTTCGCGGGTGGTGGTTCCCGCGCTGGTGAAACCGGTGTCGTAGGTGATGCCGAACGTGCGCACGACGCACTCCCCTCACGATATACGGTACGGGCAGTACCGTATGGGGTACTCACCGTACCTTAATCGCCTGTGGCCGTGGGCCTGCGGGATGCCGGAAGGTACGATGCGTACCGCAGATCCGGGTGTGGGGCGAGGAGGGACGACCGATGGCGCGAGCCGGCGGGGAACCGCGGCAGGCCCCGGCGACGCGGCGACGCGGCGCCGAGTTGGAGGAGGCGATCCTGCGAGCGGCCGCCGAGGTGCTGAGGGAATCCGGCGTCCCGGCCCTGACGATGGACGAGGTCGCCCGGCGGGCCGGCACGAACAAGAACGCGCTGTACCGGCGCTGGCCCAACCGCGTCGCGCTCGGCGTGGCGGCGTACCGCCGACTGGCCGCGACCGAGACCGCGCCGCCGGACACCGGCTCGCTGCGCGGCGACACCCTGGAGATGCTGCGGCGCGCGAACAGCACCTGGTCGTCACCGTACGGGGAGATCCTGCGCGGGCTGATCGCGGCCGCCGGCGGCGCTCCGGAGCTCCTGGCGCAACTGCGCGACCCGGCGGCGGACAACGCGCACGAGGCGGCCTGGCTGACCCTGCTCGGGCGGGCGGTCGCCCGCGGCGACGCCGCGCCCGAGGCACTGCACCCTCGCGTCGCGTCCGCGCCCATGGCGTTGCTGCGCAACGAGTACGTGACGCTCGGAATCCCCACCGTGCCCGACACGGTGCTCATCGAGATCGTCGACGAGGTCTTTCTGCCACTGATCCGCGGGCGGGGCCCGCGCGGCGGCACATCGACCGCCCCCGACCCGCACCGGTCGTGATCACGCGGTGGGCGGAGTCAGGGGCCGGCGACGTCGCCCAGGATTCGACCCATCGCCGCCAGGACGGAGGGTTCGACGCGGTAGTACACCCAGGTGCCGCGCCGCTCGGAGGAGAGCAGCCCGGCGTCCTTGAGCTTCTTCAGGTGATGGCTGACCGTGGGCTGGGAGACGCCGACGTCGGAGATGTCGCAGACGCACGCCTCGCCGCCCTCGTGGGAGGCGACGGCGGAGAACAGGCGCAGCCGGACCGGGTCGCCGAGGGCCTTGAACATGCGGGCGGCGACCTCGGCCTCGTCCGCGTTCATCGGCCGCTCGGTCAACGGCGGGCAGCACGGCGTCACCGTGTCGGCGGCGGGCTTCGGCGCCGGCGGCGGCTTCGTGGGCGACATGCGCCTATGTTGACATACGTCGAATCAGGCCGGTAGGGGTGCGTCGTCAGGGGCGGTCGGCGGCGGGCTTGACGGCCTTGACGATGGCCGAGTGCATGCCGTCGGCCACCGCGTGCGTCGGCGTGATGGACACCTCCGTGAATCCGGCGGCCTCCAGGCCCCGGCGGTATTCGGCGAAGGAGAGGGCGCCGGCGATGCAGCCGACGTGGTCGCCGCGTTCGGCGCGCTGCGCGGGGGTGAGGGAGTCCTCGGCGACCACGTCCGAGATCCCGATCCGGCCGCCGGCCTTGAGGACGCGGAAGGTCTCCGCGAAGACGGCCGGCTTGTCGGTGGACAGGTTGACCACGCAGTTGGAGATGACCACGTCGATCGTGCCGGCCGGCAGCGGGATCGCCTCGATGGCGCCCTTGAGGAACTCCACGTTCGCGGCGCCCGCCTTCTCGGCGTTGGCGAGCGCGAGGGCGAGCATCTCCTCCGTCATGTCCAGCCCGTACGCCTTGCCGGTCGGGCCGACCCGACGGGCGGAGAGGAGCACGTCGATGCCGCCGCCGGAGCCGAGGTCCAGGACCCGGTCACCCTCGCTCAGGTCGGCGACGGCGGCCGGGTTTCCGCAGCCCAGGGACGCGGCCACCGCCTCGGCGGGCAGTTCCCCGCGCTCGCCGTCCGCGTAGAGGCCCGCGCCGAAGTTCTCGTCGATCTCGATCGCGGCGGGCCCGCAACACGCCGACCCGCCCTCGGTGACCTGCACGGCCGCCGCCGCGTACCGGGAGCGGACCGTCTCCCGCAGCGCTTCGGCCTCCGAAGTGACGGGGGTGCCGGTGGGGGTGCTGCGCTCGGGCATGAGGGCTCCTCGGGGTTCGGGTGCGTGCCGTCGGGTTGATTCGACGACTGTCGATACAACCTTCGGGCTTGAATCGACGGACGTCAACTTCGACGGATGTCGAATCACGAATCTTCCGGCGCCTCCCGTCACATTCGCGCGCGCCCGGTCGTCAAGGGTTCGAGAACACCGAGCGGGCCGTGCAGGCCCTGTGCAAAGGAGCCCCGTGATGAGCGAGAACTCGATCTCCCGGATGCCGAACCCGGGCACGTTCGTTCCCGAGTTGAACGACGTCAGCGCCGCCCTGTTCCGGGCCACCGGCAACCGTTCCGTGCCGCGCACCACCGTGAACCTGGTCCACCTGCGGGCCGGACAGATCGTCGGCAACACCTACCTGACCGTCCTGAACACCGGTTTCCTGCGCAAGGCCGGCGAGAGCGAGGAGCGCATCACGGCCGTGTCCTCCTGGGAGGACGCCCCGTACTTCACCGAGGCCGAGCGCGCCGCCCTGTCCCTGGTCGAGGCCACCCTCCAGCCGGCCCCGCACGGTCGGGAGCGCGTCACCGACGAGCTGTACGCGGAGGTCGCCCGGCACTACGACCACAAGGCCCTGGCCACCCTGACCATCGCCATCGGACAGATCAACTTCTTCATCGCCCTGGCCGTGATCGGCAAGCCCGCACCGGTGGCCTCCCTCGCCGACGAGCAGTGGGACTGACAACGCGAAGAACGGCGCCGGCCCCGCTCACGCCGTGCGTGAACGGGGCCGGCCGGGGTGGGACGGCGGTCAGCTGAGGCCGCGGTAGTCGGCGAACAGGTTGACGATGGTCTCGCGGTGCGGGGCGAGATCGGGCAAGGCCTGGCGGATGCCGGTCTCGACCTGGCGGCGGAGTTCGTCGCGGTCGGTGACGGCGGGGTCCACGTAGGGGTCGAGTCGGCGGACCAGTTCGTAGTTGCTGGCCACGTCGGCGGTCCGCATGGCCTTCTCCAGGACCCCGCCGGCCTCCTCCTCCAGCGGGGGCAGGGTGCGGGAGACGAAGGTGACGCGGTGCATGATCCGCCAGCACGGGGGCTGGTGCGCGGACTGGCGGGCCTGCTTCAGGGCGAGGGCGTCGCGGTTGCCCGAGTCCAACCAGGTCTGGTCCACGACCTTGTTGTAGAAGTCCTCGAAGTTGGTGCGGTCGGAGTCGAGGTAGAAGGTCATGAACCGGTAGGCGTCCACGCGCCCGGGGATGGTCACGGCCTTGCCCTCGTCGTCGAAGACGGGGTTGAGGTCCGCGTCGTACTTCTGGGTGTCGCCGGGGGTGTCGACGGTGACGTCCAGGGAGAAGGACCGGGTGGCCTCCTTGGACGCGGCGCGGCTGCGGGTGATGGAGCCGCCGAGTGCGCTGTCGATCTGGAAGCCGACGCCGACGCCGAAGATCTCGAAGTCGGTGGACAGGCCGACCGAGGCCGAGCCGTTGAAGTGGTAGGAGCCGGTGGTGGTCTCGGTGACCACGTCGGTGGTGCCGGTGCTCTCGGCGAAGAACCCGCCGTCGGCGGACCACACGTAGGTGTTGACGATGTCCCGGCGGGCCAGGCCCGCCGCGTCCGCCTGGCGCTGCTTCTCGCTCGCGCCGCCGGGGCCGGGGATGGGTCCGGTGAAGCGGCTGACGAGTTCGCGGGCCTGCTCGGCGACGGGGTCCCCGAACGGGTTGAACGGGGTGCGGGAGTCGACGGCGGCGTAGTGGGCCTGGCGGCGTTGCTGGTCCTCGACGATGCGGCGCTTGAGCCGGTACGCCTCGCTGGGCTTGTAGTAGCTGTACTCGCCGTACTGGGCGGCGTTCGCCCCGTAGACCGGGTCGGTGCGCAGCTTCCAGCGGTCGGCGTCGGCGGCGTTCGCCTTCGGTTCGAGTTCGTAGCCGGCGCGGCCGTCGAGGGTGCCCTGCTTGGTGTAGAGGGGGTTCATCTCGAAGCGGATGAGGTTCCAGTCCCGGGGGATGTCGGGGTTGGGGAGCATCCGGTAGGAGACGACGGCGCCGCTGTGGGCGACGCGCAGGGCGTAGACGTCGGCGGTCTCGGACTGGACGAGGGCGTAGCCGGCGTTGGAGGGTTCGAAGCGGCGCCCGCCGTTGTCGATCTGCCGCTGCTTGCCGTCCTGGTCGGCTGGTTCGGTCTCCCAGCCGCCGCTGAGGCCGACGGTGGTGGAGCGGTCGGTCTCGGTGCCCTGGGCGACGGTGGTCTCGCTGCCCCAGCCGTAGGCGAACTCCAGGTTGACGCCGCCTTCGACGTCGAAGTCGGTCTCGACGATCGGGGCGGCGGTGCCGAAGCCGAGCGGGGCGGTGATCATCAGGGTGTCGGGGCCGCCGCCGGTGGACAGCTTGATCGCCAGCGAGCGGTCGACGGTGTGTTCGCCGCCCGAGGACAGGGTCTGGACCTCGCTGTCGGTCTGCTTGAACTCGATGTTGGTGGCGTTGATGTACGTCTGCGATCCGGGCCTGCGGGTCATGATCAGGTTCTCGGCCGGGATCGGCGGGGCGCCTTCGATGAAGCCCATCAGCTGGGGCGCGAACTGGGCCTGTCCGACCCATTCGGAGACCAGGTCGCCGAGCTTGTGGCCGGTGATCAGGTTCCAGGTGCCGCCCTGGACGTAGGCGTAGGCGCGCTTGAGGACGCCGCGGGTGGAGCGGTCCGCGAGGCGTTGCAGGTCGGCGTACTCGCCGACGGCGGGCACGCCGGTGACGGTCTGCACGAACCGGTTCTCGCCGGTGACGAACACCGGGCGGACCTCGGGGGCCTCGGAGGAGATCGGGGCGGTGGACATCAGCGGCACCGGGCGCGTGGCCTCGTCGGCCGCGAGGCCCAGGTGGAGGGCGCGGGGGCCGTGGTCGCGCAGGGTGGTGGCGTCGGCGGTGGTGGACTCGTCGTCGAAGGGCCAGTGGGCGATCAGGTCGGCGGCCTCGCCGGTGAGCCGGCCGAACATGTTGTCGAGGATCTGTTCCTCGGTGCGGGCGGTGTGCCAGACCCGCACCTCCTCCAGGACGCCCTGGTACCGCTCGACGGTGGCCGCGGCTCCGGTGCCGGTGCCGGTGCGGGCGCCGAGGGTGATCTGCGCGGGGCCGTACTCCCCGGCGGCCGGGGCGTCGGCCGCGGCCGTGGCGGCGGCCTCGGTGGCACGGCCGTCGACGTACAGGCGGAAGCGGCTGCCCTTGGGGTCGGGGTTCTTCGTCCAGCGCGGGCCGTGCAGGCGGACGGGGTGGTTGCCGGAGTCGTCGCGGGCGGTGTTGCCCTCGTTCTCCTCGAACCGCCAGTGCGCGACGAGTCCTTCGGGGCGGGCGCCGGCCTCGATCGAGGCGGGTTCGGTCTCGGGTCGGCCGCCGCCGGTCTCGGGTGCGGGTGGCAGGTCCGCGCCGAGGTCATTGCCGGTGCGGGCGACGTTCCAGATCCGGACCTCGCTGATCTGGCCGGTGAAGGACTCGGTGGTCGAGCCGCGTCGGGTCCGGCCGATCTCCAGCGGTCCGGGGTGCGAGAGGTCGGGGGCGTCGTCGTAGCGGACGGTGCCGGCGTCCTCGCCGTCGATGTGGAAGGAGATCTCCGACCAGCGGTTGACGAGCAGGGCCTCGATCGTGTCGATGGTCAGGTCGGTGGCCCTGCCGTCGACGGTGGCCTTGACGACCTTGGTGCCCTTCTTCTCCTGTCGGGAGTCGCCGAGTTTGCGGACCACGCCGATCCGGTGGAACGTGTTCGCCGTGACCCCCTTCGTCGACGTGGCCGTGACGCGCGCGCCGTCCCGGCCCTCGAAGGAGAACACCAGCTTCCCGTCCGTGCCGATGCCCAACTGGTAGGGGACCCTGCGCCCCCGCCCGTCGTCGATCCGGCCCTTGGACAGCACGCCCTGGGCCTTGGTGAGGGAGGTGGTGCGCAGGAACACCTCCAGGGTGAGGTCGCGGCCCGCGTTCAGGTCGGCCGCGTGCGCGGCCTCGGCGTAGGTCCCGTTCCCGAACTCCAGGGCCCAGGACTGTTCGAAGGCCGCCGCCACGTGCGTCCAGCGGTCGACGGGCACGGTGGCGGTGGAGGTGACGAAGCGGTTGCCGACGCCGGCCAGGAGCGTGCGCGCGCCGACCGTGGTCGCGGCGCCCAGCGCGAGGGTGAAGCGTGAGTCGGCGGCGGCGGTGCCGGTGTTGACGTGCACGATCCGGCGGGCCGCGTCGGTCCCGGTGCCGGCGCTGGGCTTCAGCCATGCCTCGACGGTCAGGTTGTCGGTCAGGCGCGCCGAGGACAGGTGGGTGTCGCCGGCCGGGAGGGTCGGCGGGGTGGTGTCGGCGGCGAAGGTCAGCGCGCGGCCGGGCAGGTCGCTCCACCAGGACGGCAGCCGGCCCGTGCCCGCCTCGGCGGCGCTCTGGTCGGTGACGGCGCCGATGATGGTGCCGGCCTTGTTGGCGAGGGAGGCCGTCACGTAGCGGGAGCCGTAGCGGGCGTGGCCGCCGGGCCGCGTGTGGGAGACCAGCGTCGGGGTGTGGGACACGGCGTGGACGGGGGCGTCGGCCGCGAGGGTGGGGGCGGGGGTGGGCAGGTGGAGGCGGATCTCGGTGGCGTCGGTGTCCACGTCCGCCGCGACGGCGAGGGCCTGCCCGCCCACGGTCACCAGGGCGCCCGCGGTCAGCGGGACGGCGGCGCCCGCGGTGAGGGTGAGCACGTCCTCCTTGACGGAGCCGACCGTGCCCACGGAGACGGGGACGGAGCGGCGGCCGTTGAGGGCGGCGGCGAGGCTCTCGGCGGAGCGGGGCAGCAGGTTCCAGGTCTCGGTGTCCAGGACCGCCCCGGGCACGATCGGCCGCGCCGTGCCGTCGGCGTTCTTCCCCGGGTCGGCGGCCTTGGCCCGCAGGGTCAGGGTGAGGGTGCACAGACCGGGCACGGCCGGGACGGACGGGGCGACCGTGATCGTCACGTCGGCCAGGTCCACGCCCGCGTCGCGGGCGGTCAGCAGCACCTCGGTGTCGTCGGTGGCGGTGAGCCGCTTGGAGGAGCGGTCCACGTTGGTGTCGTAGAACACCCCGCTCAGCCGGCCCTGGTCGTCGCGGTGGTACAGGCCGAGGTGGCCGGTGCCGCCGGGGGCGAGGAAGGGGGCGCCGGTGGCGTTGGTGAAGCCGAGGAGGGCACCGGACCAGCCGAGTCCGAGGCGGTCCTGGCCGAGGGAGACCATGGGCAGGCTCTTGGTGCTGCGGCCCTTGGTGCCGTCGGTGATCTGCCCGAGCCGGTTCTCCTTGGTCTCGATCGCGGTCCCGAGCCGCTGGATGTCCTCGTTCCACTTGGCCAGCGCGGCTTCCTTGCCGGCGAGTGCCGCGAGGCGCGCCAGGGCGGCGTTCACGCGGGCGACGGCGGCGGTCTCGGCGGCCCCGCTGGGCGTGGTGGGCACGAGGTGGAAGGTGACGCTCGTGTCCTCGGACAGCGGCCCGATCACGGACATGTGGCCGGTGGTGAGGGTGAGGGAGGTGCCCGAGCGGCGCAGGTAACCGGAGAAGTCCAGGTCCTGGTAGTGGGACAGGATCGAACGCGGCCGGTAGCGGCTGCCGTGGAGGGAGGAGCCGGCGGCTTCATCACCCATGACGCCGCTGGAGGGCTCGAACCGCAGGTCGCCGCCGTCGCCGAGGACGGTGCTCTTCTCGTCGGCGCCGGCCTTGAGGTTCTTGTTCGCCGCGACGCTCTTGAGGGTTCCCATGGCCGGGGCGCTCGGAGCGGACAGCAGCATTGCGGTCAGGCTGCTCGTCTCGCGCGTCTTCGGCGCCTCCGCCTCGGTGAAGACGAAGGACCACTTGGCCTCGCGGGCGGTGGACGGGGCGGTGCCTCCGGCCAGGACGGGGGTGAAGGTGCCGGCGGTGGCGCCCTTGGTCACGGTCAGGTGGTGGAAGACCGACACGGGGCCGCCGTCGTCGGGCGGCGGGGATCCGATGCCCGCCGGATCGAAGGCCACGACCCGGTTCATCCCCAGGGCGTCGAGGGTCGACGAGGAGGTGTAGACGTGGCACTCGCGGGTGCCGGCCTTCGTGGCCGCCAGGGCGGTGGTCTGTCCGAAGGCGGCCTTGAGCTCGGCGGTGACGCGGCCGGGCTTCTTGACGTCCGCGTCCAGGGCCCGCTTGCCGGCCTCCGCCTCGGCCAGTTCGGCGCGGAGCGTGACCAGTTCGGCCTTGAGGCGGTTCTCCTCCGCCGGGTCCACGGTCTCGACCTCGGAGCCGACGACCGGCAGGTCGAGCTGGTCGGGGAGTTGGGCGAGCCGGCCGTCGCGGCCGATCGCGAGGTCGAGGGCGGCGATCCGGCCCGCCGCGCCCGCCGTGTCGCCGGTCGCGTTCGACAGCCAGCTCAGCACCACCCGGGCCTGTCGCTTCAGGGGGCGGACGGTGCCCTCACCCGTGGTGCCCTGTTCCTGCTGCTGGTAGAGGGCGGCCGACAGGCCGCCGCCGACGGTGCGGCCGGTGACGGCGAAGGAGTCGCGTCGGATGCCCGGGGAGTCCGCGATCGGGGCCTCCGAGCTCACCCAGCGGTGTCCCGCCCCCTTGAGGGTGGCGTGTCCGGCCCGGGGGCCCTGGTCGTGCACGCGGGTGCCGCCGGCCTCGTCCATCCGGAAGTAGGCGGCCAGGCCGGGTTCGTCGCCGATCAGGCGGCGGGCGCGGGATTGGGCGATCCTCGGCAGGAGTCGGGCCCGGGACCAGACGCGGACCTCGTCCACGATCCCGGCGAAGTGCCCGGTGGTGGCGCTGCGGGCGCCGAGGAACAGTTTCGCGCCGGCCGTCGTGAGCTTGGCCAGCGGCTGCGCGCCGGCGATCTCCTCGCCGTTGACCAGGAGCGTGGCCGAGGTGCCGTCGTACACGGCCGTCAGGTGCGTGTAGGTGTCGGCCGGGACCGCTCCGTCCGGGCTGGTGAGGCTCGCCTCGCCGTGGGCGAGGGAGAGCGCGCCGGCCTCCGTCACGGAGAGGGCGATGCCCGCCGTCCCGGTGGCGAGGACGGTGCCGCCGGCCGTGTCGGGGCGGACCCACGCCTCGATCGTGTAGGCCCCGGTGCCCAGGCCGGCGGGTGCGGCGCCCTCGGCGTAGGGCTTGCCCGTGGCTCCGGTGAGCTTGAGGGCCGATTCGGCGAAGTCCGGTTCGGGTTGGACCGGCACGAGCGGTTCACGGGTGAAGGGGCACTCCCCCGGTTCACGTTCCAGGACGGCGTCGCGGTAGGCGGGGTCCGGGCTGGTCCACAGTTGTTCGCCCTGGGTGTCGAAGAGGCCGTCCGCGCCCTGGCCGACGTTGATCGCGTCGATGCGGCCGGAGCTCGCGTTGTGGACGAAGAACTGCCAGCGCCGGGTGTCGGCGATGATCGTGGGCAGGGTCAGGACCGCGAAGCGGCCTTCGGTGCCCGTGCCCACGAAGGCCAGTTCCAGGGTGGGTTCGTGGAAGGGCCGGTCGTTCATGTCGCTGGTGCCGAGGGTGTCCTTGGCGGTGGCGGGCCTGCTGCGGTGCCGGCTGCGGCGGTAGCGGACCTCGCGCACGGGGAGCAGTTCGGGGCCGGCGAGGACGAAGCGGTCACAGAGCAGGGCCGACGCGGCCACCGTCGCGTTCGTCGCGCCCCCGGTGGTCGTGGCGCCGGTCAGCTCGCCCTCGGCGGTGCGGTGCACGGCGTCGGCGTGCCCGGCGGGGACGGCCTGGCGGAACACGAACACGTGCCGGCCGTCGGAGACCACCTGGAAGGGGGCGTTCGCGGTGAGCCGGCCGGTTCCGGAGCGGTGGGGGTCGATCTCCGCGTCGGGGACCACCTCGCCGGGTGCGAGCTCCACGCGTCCGCCGAGCCGGACCCGGGGCATGGTCTCGGCGCCTATGGCGGCGGCGCCGGCGCGGGTGATCTCGCCGGGGAAGGGCAGGGGGCGCGGGTCGTCGGCCCAGTGGCGCACGTCGAGGTCGGCGTGGCCGATCCCGTCGTCGTCGTGGGCGGGGGCCGTCGTCTTCCCGTCCAGGTCCAGGACGCTGTAGTACAGGCGTCGCTCGTCGTCGAGCGCGAAGGAGATCAGCGTCCCCTGGTGGCGCACCAGGGTGGTGTGCGTGTAGGTCCGCTCGCCGTAGGTCTTCAGCCTGTTGCCGGCCGGTCGCTCGCTGGGCACCCGTTCACGTTCCCTTCCGGAGGGCCCCACCGGCCCCCTCGGAACACGACGATCCCGGATGCGACCGGGCTCTCGCCAGACCATGATCGACTTTGGCGGGATCTCGCAGGGTGACGGGCCCGTCACGCTGCGGCGGAGCCCGGCGCGGGCCGAAAACTGTCCGAACCGGATGTCACTCGAACGTGCGACTGGTGGTTCACCGGATCGTGTGTGAGGGCAGCGGGCGCCCGGCCCGTGGCGCCCCCGCCCCCCGTGCGCGGATCCTGTCGCACGGGGGGTCGGGGCGGGTGACCTCCGTCCGGTCGCGGCGGGTCCGCCCTGGAGGGAGCGGGCCCGACGGGTCCGGAAGCGGTGCTTGCCCACCGCGTCACCGGTCACCACACCGGACGGGGGCGAGGGACCACGGATCCCCGTCCCCGTCCGGGGCGGAAGGGGGCGCGTGCGACGCGCCCCACCTCATGTATACCAAACCCAGACCAGACCGTTCATGGGCCGTTCGGCCGATCCGGCGCGCTCCGGTGGGCGCGCAGGAACTCGCGAACCAGGGTCGCGGCCGGGGGACGCACCGCGTGGCCCGCCCAGGCCAGGCACAGCGGGCGGGTCGCGGCCGGGCCGCCCGGGGCGCGGGTGAGGGCGAGGTCGACGGTGCCCGGGTGGGGGCTGCCCTCGTGGGGCAGGACGGCGATGCCCATGCCCGCCGCGACCAGGGCGCGCACGGTGTCGGTGGCGTCGGTCTCCAACGCGATCCGGGGCGAGAACCCGGCCTCCCGGCACAGGGCGTCGGCGAGGAGCCGCGTGCCGTACTCCCGGGTCATCGCCACGAAGGGCTCGTCGCGCGCGCCGGCGAGGGCCACGCGCGCGCGACCGGCCCAGCGGTGGCCGGTGGGCACGACGAGGCGCAGTTCCTGTTCCCACAGGACCTCGCTCTCGATCCCGGCCGCGTCGGGCGCCGGGGCGATGAGGCAGAGGTCCACGTCACCGGAGCGGAGCAGTTCGATCATCCGGGGCGAGGACGCCTCGGTGAGCACGAAGCGGACGGCGGGGTGCTCCGCGTGGAAGGCGCCGAGGAGGGCGGGGACCACGCGGGGGCCGAGGGACTTCAGGTGGGCCAGCCGCACCAGGCCGTGTTCGGCGTCGGCGTCGGCGGCGATCTCCTGGCCGGCGAGGTCGAGCAGGGCCAGGGCCTGTTCGGCGCGCTCCAGCAGGCGCCGGCCCTGGGGGGTGAGCCGGATGCCGCGCCCGACGTGGAGGAAGAGGGGCACGGAGAGCAGCGATTCCAGGCGGGACATCGTGCGGGACAGGGTCGGCTGGCTCACGCCGAGGAGGTCGGCCGCGTGGGTGAGGTGCTCCTCCCGGGCCACGACGGCGAACTGGGCGAGGTAGGGGGCGAGGGCGCCGACCAGGCTCCCCGACCCCGGAGGCTCGTACGGTCCGGGCCCGCCCTGCGGCCCGTGCGGCCCGGCCGGCCCCCGTGGCCCGTGCGGCCCGTTCGGCTCGTTCGGCGGTGTGCCCCCGGTCACGTCACCCGGTCCCTTTCTTGGCATCCTCGCAGCTCAGATGCTATTCATGCAGAAATTTCGGGAACCTCTCACACCGGTACATTAGCGCCCGATAAGCGCATATCCCATCGTGATGACCATGGCCAACGAGATCGCTACCGCTTTGCTTCCGGTCTTCTTCGCGCTGGCGCTCGGCTACGGCGCGGGCAAGCGCGGGTTCATCGACAATCAGAACGTCTCCTCCCTCAACCACCTGGTGATGGTCTTCGCCATCCCGGCCTCCCTCTTCGTGTCGATCTCCTCCAAGGACCGCACGGACATCACCTCGCACGGCACGTTCATCGCGGTGGTCGTCATCGCCATGCTCGTCGTCTACGCCCTCACCCTCTGGCTGCAACTCAAGGTCTTCAAGCTCGACAAGGGCTCGGCGGCCGTGCAGGCCCTGACGGTCGGCTTCCCGAACTTCGCCTCCATCGGCCTGCCGCTGGCCGCGGCCGTGGTCGGCGACACGGGCGCCATCGCCGTGGCGATCTGCATCGCGCTGGGCTCCATGACCATCTCGCCGCTGACCCTGGCCCTGCTGGAGGACGCCCGGCTCGGCCCCGACGCCCCCGGGTCCACGCTGTCCCGCTTCGGCGCCGCGCTCGGCAAGTCCGTCCGCAAGCCGATCTTCTGGGCGCCGATGCTCGCGTTCACGCTGGTCCTGTGCGGGGTGCACATGCCGGTGCTGATCGAGAAGACCCTCACCCCCATCGGCACCGCGGGCGCCGGCGCGGCCCTCTTCCTGACCGGCCTGGTGCTCTCCGCGCAGAAGGTGTCCTTCGACGCGAACGTCGCGTTCGGCATCGTGGTGAAGAACGCGCTGATGCCGCTGTTCGTGTGGGGACTGTGCCTGCTGTTCGGCATGGACCGCACCAACACCACCCAGGCCGTGCTCCTGACCGCGATCCCCTCCGGGTTCTTCGGCCTGGTCTTCGGCGCGAACTTCGGGGTCCGGCCCAAGGTGTCGGGATCGACCCTGCTGCTGTCCACGCTCGCGGGCATCGCCTCCCTGTCGGTGGTCATCGCCCTGCTGCCCCGGCACGTGTGAGCCACCGGCGCGCGGACCCCCTCCCCCTCGTACCCAAGGAACCCCCATGAACCAGCCCACAGCCTGGGACACCCGACGCCAGGACAAGGCGGCCCGCCTGCGGGCCGCGGCCCCCCTCGCCACCGGCAAGGTCATTCCCACCGAGAAGGCCGTCGAGGCCCTGGAGGCCCTGGTCAGGCCCGGGGACAAGCTCGTCCTGGAGGGCGACAACCAGAAGCAGGCCGACTTCCTGAGCCGCTCCCTGGCCGCCGTGGACCCGGGGCGCGTGCACGACCTGCACCTGCTGATCTCCTCCTTCTCGCGGCCCGAGCAGCTCGACCTCTTCGAGGACGGCATCGCGAGCCGGACCGACTTCGCCTACGCCGGCGCCCAGTCCACCCGCGTCGCCCAGCTCCTGGCCGACGGCAAGCTGGAGATCGGCGCGATCCACACCTATCTGGAGCTGTACGGCCGCTTCTTCGTGGACCTCGTGCCGAACGTGGCCCTGGTCGCCGCCAACTCCGCCGACCGCGACGGCAACCTGTACACCGGGCCCAACACCGAGGACACCCCGACCATCGTCGAGGCCACCGCCTTCAAGGACGGCATCGTCATCGCCCAGGTCAACGAACTGGTCGACGGCCCCGAGCAGTTGCCGCGCGTGGACGTCCCCGGCGGCTGGGTCGACTTCGTCGTCGTCGCCGACCGGCCCTATCAGATCGAGCCGCTGTTCACCCGCGACCCCCGCCTCATCACCGAGGTGCAGATCCTGATGGCGATGATGGCCATCCGCGGGGTGTACGAGCGCCACACGGTGACCTCGCTCAACCACGGCGTCGGCTTCGACACCGCCGCGATCGAGCTGCTGCTCCCCACCTACGGCGCCTCCCTGGGCCTGCGCGGCAAGATCGCCAAGAACTGGGTGCTCAACCCGCACCCCACCCTGATCCCCGCCATCGAGTCCGGCTGGGTCGAGTCCGTCGTGGCCTTCGGCGGCGAGGTCGGCATGGAGGAGTACTGCCGCGCCCGCCCCGACGTCTTCGCCACCGGCCGGGACGGCTACCTCCGCTCCAACCGGATGATCGCGCAGGCCGCCGGCCACTACGCCGCCGACATGTTCATCGGCTCCTCCCTCCAGATCGACCGCGACGCGAACTCCTCGACCGTCACCCACGGCCGGCTCACCGGCTTCGGCGGCGCCCCCAACATGGGGGCCGACGCGCGCGGCCGGCGGCACGCCTCCCCCGCGTGGCTCGACCTCGCCCGCGTCGAGAGCGGCGAATCCGGCGGGATCGAACGCGGCCGCAAGCTCGTCGTGCAGACCGTCGAGACCTTCGCCAAGGGCGGGGTGCCCAAGCTGGTCGAGAGCCTGGACGCGGTCTCCGTGGGCCGCGACGCGGGCCTGCCCGTGGCACCCGTCATGATCTACGGCGAGGACGTCACCCACGTCATCACCGAGGAGGGCGTCGCCTACCTGTACAAGGCGCGCGACCTGGAGGAACGCCGCGAGGCCCTGGCCGCCGTCGCCGGCGTCAGCCCGATCGCCGGCCGGCACGACGCCGCGCGCGAGGAACGCCTGCGCCGCGACGGGCTGATCGCCCTCCCCGCCGACCTGCGGGTGGACCCGACCCAGGCCAAACGCTCCCTCCTCGCCGCCCGCTCCGTGGAGGACCTCGTCACCTGGTCCGGCGGGCTGTACAACCCGCCCGCCAAGTTCCGCAGCTGGTGACCCGATGACCCTCCTCTCCCCCCTCCGCCCGCCGGCCCCCGCCGCCGGCGCGTCCGCCGACCGGATCGCCGACCTGGCGAGCGCCGCCCTGATCGCCGAGGCCGAGCTCACCCCCAAGCCGGGCCTGGTCGACGCCGCCGGCAGCGGCGCCCACCACGACATGGACCTCGCGCTGCTGCTGAAGTCCGCCCGCGTCCTGCGCGACCCCTTCGCCGAGATGGCCCGCGCCGCCGCCCGCGCCGGCCGGCCCTCCCCCGAACTGCGCGCCGAACTGGCCCGCGTCGGCCGCCGGGCCGAGACCCGCATGCTCACCGCCACCGGCGGGGTCAACACCCACCGCGGGGCGATCTGGGCCCTGGGCCTGCTGACCGGCGCCGCCGCCCTCACCCCGCGCGCCGGCCACTCGCCCCGCTCCTTCACCGACGCCCTGTGCGCCACGGCCGGCCGGATCGCCGCCCACCCCGACCCCGCCGCCCCCGTCACCGGCCCCTCCCACGGCCGACTCGCGGCCCTGCGCCACGGCGCCGGCGGGGCCCGCGCCGAGGCCGCCGCCGGATTCCCGCACGTCCGCCTCGCCCTCGCCGCCCTGCGCCGCTCCCGCGCCGCCGGCGGCGACGAGGACTCCGCCCGACTCGACGCCCTGCTCGCCGTCATCGCCTCCCTGCCCGACACCTGCCTCCTGCACCGGGGCGGCCCCGAGGGCCTCGCCGCCGCCCAAGGCGGCGCCCGCGCCGTCCTCGACGCGGGCGGCAGCGCCGGCGCCCCGGGCCGCGCCGCCCTCCTGCGGCTCGACGCCGACCTGACCGCCCGCGGCCTCTCCCCCGGCGGCTCCGCCGACCTGCTCGCCGCCGCGCTCCACGCCGACGCCCTGAGCCGACCCGCCGGCACCACCGCCGACTCCACCACCGCCGACTCCACCCCCTTCGACAGGAGTTGAGATGAAACAGCTCACCCACACCTTCCCCGGCAGCACCCGGGCCGCCCGCCGGGCCCACGTCGGCGTCGTCGGCTCCGGCGACCTGGAGATCCTCGTCGAACCCGCCGACAGCGGCGTCACCGTCCACCTGCGCACCAGCGTCGACGGCTTCGACACCATCTGGCAGGCCGTCCTCGAACGCTTCTTCTCCCGCACCGACCTCGCCGCCACCGTCCACATCAACGACTTCGGCGCCACCCCCGGCACCGTGGCACTGCGACTGGCCCAGGCCGTGGAGGCCGCACGATGAACAGCACCCCGCCCGTCCTCCCCGACGCGTTCACCGAACTCCCGGCCCGCGAACGGGCCCGCGCCATCCTCGACGAGGGCAGCTTCCGCGAACTGATCGACCCCTTCGAACGCCTCGAATCCCCCCACCTCGCCCCCCAGGGCATCGTCCCCCAGGCCGACGACGGCGCCGTCGTCGCCCGCGGCACCATCGACGGCGAACGCGCCGTGGTCGTCGCCCTCGACGGCAGGTTCCAGGGCGGCGGCATCGGCGAGGTCTGCGGCGCCAAACTCGCCGGCTCCCTCGAACTCGCCGCCCGCGACTGGGAGAACGGCGTCGCGACCCGCGCCGTGATCCTGCTGGAGACCGGCGGCATCCGCCTCCAGGAGGCCAACCTCGGCCTCCTCGCCATCGCCGACATCCACGCCGCGATCGTCCGCCTGCGCCGCCACACCCCGGTCGTCGGCGTCATCGCCGGCATGGTCGGCTGCTACGGCGGCATGGGCATCGCCGCCGGACTCTGCTCCCACCTGATCATGACCCGCCAGGGCCGGCTCGCCCTCAACGGACCCGAGGTCATCGAACAGGAGGCCGGGGTCACCGAACTCGACTCCAAGGACCGGGCCGGCATCTGGGCCATGGCCGGCGGCGCCCAACGCGTGGCCGTCCACCTCGCCGACACCCTCGTCGACGACGACACCGCCGCCGTGCGGGACGCCGTCCGCGCGGTCCACACCGCCGGCCCCGCCCCGACCCCGCGCAGCGCCCGGATCGAGCCCGCCCTCGCCCTCCTCGCCGCCGTCGACACCGAGAACAAGCCCGGCCCGCAGGACCTGCGCGACCTGGTGAACGGAGCACCCCGATGACCACCGACCCCCGGCCCACCCCCGACCCGACCGCCTCCCGGGGCCGCACCTGGTTCGCACGCCTCACCGCGACGGGCACCGAAACGGAGGCCGGGGCCACGAGCCCGGGACCGATCGGCTCCGTCCTCTCCGCCCCCGCCCCCCTGGGCGACACGTCCGCCTGGTTCCTCGCCGTCGTCCCCGACCCCCAGGGCCGCTTCCCCCGCGCCCACCGCGGCGAGGTCGGACTGGAGGAGGGCTGGCACCTGGCCGCCGAGGTCCGCGCCGTCGTCGAGGCCGACGCCGACCTGCCGCCCGAGGCCAAACGACCCGTCGTCGCGATCGTCGACGTCCCCAGCCAGGCATACGGCCACCGCGAGGAACTCGTCGGCATCCACCAGGCCCTCGCCGCCGCCGTCGACGCCTACGCCACCGCCCGCCTCGCCGGACACCCCGTCATCGCCTTCGTCGTCGGCAACGCCATCTCCGGCGCGTTCCTCGCCCACGGCCTCCAGGCCGACCGGATCATCGCCCTCGACGACGAGGCCGTGCAGGTCCAGGTCATGAGCAAGCAGGCCACCGCCCGCATCACCCGCCGCACCCTGGCCGAACTCGCCGAAGCCGCCGAGAAGGTCCCCGCGACCGCCTACGACGGCGCCTCCTTCGCCAAACTCGGCGCCCTGCACCGACTGATCCCCGGCGACTGCGACACCCCCACGGCGCTGGCCGCCCTCGCCGAGGCCGCCGCCGACGCGCGCCGCGGCCCGCACGACCTCTCCCCCCGCCTCACCTCCCCCGAGGCCCTGCGCGCCCGCGCCGCGTCCGTCGAGACCCGCCGGCGCCTCGCCGCGAGCTGGGAGGGGTGAGCATGACCGGGCCGGGCGCGCCCACCGCCGCACCCCGGCCGCACGACCTGCTGCGGATCACCGACCCGGCCCGCGTCCTGCCGGCCGACCCCGCCCGGGACCCCGAGGCCCTGCGGGCGGCCCTCAACCGCGCGCCCTGGGTCGTCGTGCGCCGCGACACCCGCGACGGGCGGACCCTGCCGGTCGGGGTCCGCGGATCCACCCGCGCCGCACGCTGGGCCGCCCGCGTGCCCCTCGACGCCGTCGCCGAGACCCTCACCCCGGCGGCCCTGCTGCGCCGCGCCCGCCCACCCCACCGGGACCTGCCCGCCCTGCACGCCCTCGCCGCCCTGGCCGGACGGCCCCGGCCCGCCTGGGTGAGGTCCTGGGGCCCGGGCGGCAGCACGGCCTTCGAACTCGCCACCGGCGCCCCCACCGTCGGCCCCGGCAGCGACCTCGACCTCGTGGCCGACACCCCCGAACCGGTCACCCCCGACGAGGCAGCCCGCCTCCTGACCGCCCTCGCCCACCTCACCCGGCACCCCGTGCGCGTCGACCTCCAGCTCCAGACCCCGCACGGGGCCGTGGCCGCCGCCGAACTCGCCCGCGACGAAGGCCGCGTCCTGCTGCGCACCGACACCGGCCCCTTCCTCGTCACCGACCCCTGGGCACCCCCACCCCCCGCGGAGCCCCGATGACCACCGCCCTGCTCTTCCCCGGCCAGGGCGAACAGCGCCCCGGCATGCTCCACGACCTCCCCGACCACCCGGCCGTCGCCCGGACCCTGGACGAGATCTCCGACGCCCTCGACCTCGACGTCCGCACCCTGGACACGGCCGAGGCCCTGCGCTCCAACGCCGCCGCCCAACTCGCCCTGTTCAGCGCCTCCCTCGCCACGTACCGCGCCCTGCACGCCCTGGGCGTGCGCCCCGAGCACGTGGCCGGCCACTCCATCGGCGCCTTCGCCGCCGCCGTCGCCTGCGGGGCCCTGACCCTCGGGGACGCGGCCCGCGCCGTCCGCGTGCGCGGCGCCGCCATGGAACGCGCGTACCCCAGCGGGTACGGCATGGGGGTGGTGCTGGGCCTGCCCGAACCGGCGGTCGTCCGGATCGTCGAGAGCGTCCACACCCCCGAGTCGCCCGTCCACCCCGCCAACGTCAACGCCCCGCTCCAGATCGCCGTGTCGGGCGCGCTGCCGGCCGTGGACCGGGTCCTGGCCCTCGCCCTGGAGCACGGGGCGGCCAAGGCCCGCCGGCTCGCGGTGTCCGTCCCCGCCCACTGCCCGCTGATGGCGGCGGCCCGGGCGGAACTGGCCGCGCACCTGGCGCGGGTGCCGTTCACCCGCCCGGGCACCCCGTTCGCGGGAAACGCGGGGGGTCGCACCCTGCGCACGGCCGAGGCCGTGCACGCGGACCTCGTGGACTCCCTGACCCGTCCCGTGCGCTGGCACGAGGCCACGTGCGTGCTGCGCGAACGGGGTGTGGACCTCTTCGTGCAGGTCTCCCCCGGCGACACCCTGGCCCGGCTCGCGGCCACCGCCTTTCCCGAGGCCCGCGTCACCTGTCTGCGGGCCGACACCCCCGAGCACGTCGCGGAACTCGTGGCCTGGACGGCCGGCCAGCGCGCGCGACACCGTCCATGACGATCCGTCAGCGGATCTGGACGCCGATCAGGCAGGTGTCGTCGTCGGTGTCGGAGGTGCTGTAGGTGAGGAGGTCGTCGAGGCGTTTGTCGAGGGTGTCCAGGGGGCCGGCGGCCACGGCGAGCAGTTGGGCGAGGGAGTCGGTGACGGAGGAGTCGCGGCGTTCGATGAGGCCGTCGGTGTACATGAGGAGGACGTCCTCGGGTCGCAGCCGCACCTCCTCCTCCTCGTATTCGGCGTCCGGGAGGGCGCCCAGGAGGATGCCGGGGATCAGGGGGAAGACCTCGGCGCGGGTCCCCCGGACCAGGACGGGCGGCAGGTGGCCGGCGCGGGCCCAGCGCAGGGAGCGGGCGGCGGGGTCGTAGATCCCGCAGACGGCGGTGGCCGTGACCCGGTTGGTGAGGTGGTGGGCGACCCGGTTGAGCCAGGACAGCAGTTGGGCGGGGCCGGCTCCGGTGACGGCGAGGCCGCGCAGGGCGTTGCGGAGCACGACCATGCCGGTGGCGGCCTGGATGCCGTGGCCGGCGACGTCGCCGACGCTGATGAGGATCCGGTCGTCGGGCAGGACCACCGCGTCGTACCAGTCGCCGCCCACGAGGGACTGTGATTCGGCGGGGCGGTAGCGGACGGCGATGCGGATCCCGGGGACCTCCAGGGGCGCGGGCGCCGGGGGCATGATGGCGTGTTGGAGTTGCAGGGCGAGTCGGGTGCGGTCGGCGGATTCGGCCTCGCTGTCGGCGAGTTGGTCGCGGGTGGCGGCCAGGGCGACCTCCGTCCAGTGCTGCGAGGAGATGTCCTGGCAGGCCCCGCGCACGGAGACGAGCCGGCCCCGGTGGTCGAGGACGGGTTCGGCGACCATGCGCACGTGCCGGGTGACGCCGTCGGCGCGGGCGAGCCGGAATTCGACGGAGGACTCGCGCAGCCGGTGCAGGAGGGTGCGCAGGAAGCGGCCGACGGAGTCGATGTCGTGCGGGTGGACGTGGGCGGCGAGGTCGCGGAGCGGGACGGGGCCGGCTGTCGCGGGCAGTCCGAAGAGGGAGAACATCTGCCCGTTCCAGCTGATCTCGCCGGTGGCGGAATGCTCCTCGAAGCCGCCGACCCGGCCGAGTCGTTGGGCGTGTTGGAGCAGGGCCGCCAGGCGGGCCGTCTCGTCCTCGATCCGCCAGATGAGCAGGAGGGCGGTGCCGTGGCGGGTGACGGCCACGTCGGCGACGGAGGTGAGGGGGACCTGGCCGACGAGGGTCTCCAGGGTGGTGTGGGGCGCGTGGCACGGCTCGCCGGTGGCGTACACGCGTTCCAGGGCGGCGAAGAGGCCGTGGTCCTCGGCGGCGGAGGGGTACGCCTCCAGGAACCGGGCGCCGGCGATCTCGGAGCGGGGGCGGCCGGCGGGGTCGGTGAACCGCCGGTTGGCGTGGTGGACGCGGAAGTCGGTGAGGCGGCCGGCGGGGTCGAGGTCGGGGGTCAGGACGAGCACGGGGTCGTGGAGCTGGTCGGCGAGGTCGGTGAGTTCGGCGAGGGCCGCGCGGTGCGGGGCGTACGGGCCCGCCGGGCCGGGGTCGGGGTCCCGGTCGTCGAGGGTGTGGGCGCACAGGTCGGCCAGGGCCTGGAACTGGCGGAGCACGGCGGGTTGTCGGGGCGGGCGGGGGGTGGGCCAGGCGATCTCCAGGACGCCGACGACGCGTCCGCCGACACCGGCCGGGATCACGACGCGGCCGCCGTCGGGGGCGCGGCGTCCGCCGAGGGTGGGGATCGCGGAGTCGGCGAGGTCGTCGACGACCGTCGGTTCGCGGTGGGTGAGGGCGAGCCGGGCGCAGGTGGCGACCTCGGGGGGCACGTATCTCCAGCGTTCGGCGTCCTGGGGGGCGAAGCCGGCCTGGCCCGCCAGGGTGAGGGAGGAGTCGGGGCCGACGGCCCAGATCGCCACGGCGTGGGCGCCCAGGGGGCGCAGGGCGTTGTCGAGGAGGGCCTCGGCGACGGCGTCGGAGTCGGCGGCGGCGAGGGCGCGGCTCTCGGCGGTCCGCAGTCCGAGCCGGTGGGCGGGGTCGCCGGTCGGTGTGTCGGGTGCGGTGTCGGCGGCCCGGCGGTGGTGGTGGGCGGCCTGGTCGACGATGTCGAGGGCCAGGGCCGGCACGGTGGTGTCGGAGCGGGCGGCGAGCGTGGCGAGTTGGCGGGCCGCCTCGGTGGGGCCGCAGCCGAGGCGGCCCATGAGGATGCCCTTGGCCAGTTCGATCAGGGCGCGGCCGTCGGCGGCCTCCCGTGCCTCGCGGGCCTCGCGGCGCAGGCGTTCGACGACGGCGGCCAGGCGTGGGGGGTCGGTGGGGGCGGGGTCAGTCACGGGCCGTTCCCGAGGGGTCGGCGGGCAGCAGCCAGTGGTGCAGTTTCGCCACCAGGTCGCCGGCGTCGACCGGTTTGGTGATGTAGTCGCTGGAGCCGGCGGCGAGGCTCTTGTCGCGGTCCCCGGGCATGGCCTTGGCGGTGACGGAGATGATGGGGAGTTCGGCGTAGCGGGGCATGGAGCGGATCTCGGCGGTCGCGGCGTAGCCGTCGAGTTCGGGCATCATCACGTCCATCAGGATGAGGTCGATGCCGGGGGTGGAGGTCAGGGTCTCGATGCCCTTGCGACCGTTCTCGGCGTGCAGGACCCGGATGCCGTGCAGTTCGAGGATGCCGCTGATGGCGTACAGGTTGCGGGGGTCGTCGTCGACGACGAGGACGGATTTCTCGGCGAGGCCGGCGCCGTCGGGGGCGGGGTGGGGGGAGGTGGGTTCGCCGTCGGCGCGCAGGGCGGGCAGGACGTCGCGCAGTCCGTCGACGGAGAGGTGCAGGGTGACGCGTTCGCGGAGTTCGTCGAGGCCGGCGAGGACTTCCAGGCGGCGTTCGCGGGCGCGTCGGGTGACCTCGTCGTCGAGTTCGGGGCTCATCCGGCGGTGGTCGTGGGCGAGTACGGGCAGGGCGGCGAGCGCGCCGTCGCCGTCGAGGGCGCGCAGGAAGCGCAGGGCCTCGTCGCCGGTCGCGAGGTCGATGACCACGCAGTGGAACGGGGTCCGGGCGAGGGCGCCGGCGGCCTCGGCGGCGCTGACGGCGGTGACGACCTCGACGCGTGCGCCGGGGGTCACGGCGTTCCGTCCGGCGGTCAGGTCGGCGGCGGCGCTCTCGGCGACGAGGGTGAGGAGGCCGTGGGCGCGGGCCTCGATGACCAGGAGGCGCCGGGGTGCGGGCTCCGCCGCGACGGAGCCGGCGGTGCCGTGCGCCCCGTCGCCGTTTCGGTGTGCCGGGTCGCCTTCCAGGGCGGCGGGCGGGGCGCCGCGCTCGGGCAGTTCCTCGGGGCGGGCCACCGGCAGGTACAGGGTGAAGGTGGATCCGAGGCCGGGGGCGCTGGTGGCGGTGACGGCGCCGCCGAGGAGGCGGGCGATCTCGCGGGTGATGGAGAGGCCGAGTCCGGTGCCGCCGTACTTGCGGCTGGTGGTGCCGTCGGCCTGCTGGAACGCGGCGAAGATCACCTCCAGTTGTTCCTCGGCGATGCCGATGCCGGTGTCGGAGACCCGGAACGCGACGGCGGGGCCGGCGCCGGCGAGTTCGCCGGGCAGTTCGGCGGGGTCGGCCGGTTCGATCCGCACCTCGACCCGGCCCCGTTCGGTGAACTTGACGGCGTTCGACAGCAGGTTGCGCAGGATCTGTTGGAGCCGGGCGTCGTCGGTGAGCAGCTCGACGGGGACGCCGGGGGCGGTGACGATGTCGAAGGCGAGGCCCTTCTGCGTGGTCAGTGGCCGGAAGGACGCCTCCACGTAGGCAAGGAGCCGTTCCAGGGAGACCCGTTCGGGGTTGACGTCCATCTTGCCCGCCTCGACCTTCGACAGGTCGAGGATGTCGTTGATGAGCTGGAGCAGGTCGGAGCCGGCGGAGTGGATGATGCCCGCGTACTCGACCTGCTTCGGGGTGAGGTTGCGGGAGGGGTTCTGGGCCAGCAGTTGGGCGAGGATCAGCAGGCTGTTGAGCGGGGTGCGCAGTTCGTGGCTCATGTTGGCCAGGAACTCCGACTTGTACTTCGACGCCAGTGACAGCTGTTGGGCGCGGTCCTCCAGTTCCTGCCGGGCCTGTTCGATCTCCAGGTTCTTGGTCTCGATGTCCTGGTTCTGGCTGGCGAGGAGGGCGGCCTTCTCCTCCAGTTCGGCGTTGGAGCGCTGGAGCTCGTCCTGCTGGTCCTGCAACTGTTCGGAGCGGGCCTGGAGCTCGCCGGTGAGGCGCTGGGACTCCTCCAGCAGCTCGTCGGTGCGGGCGTTGGCGACGATGGTGCTGACGTTGACGCCGACGGTCTCCATCAGCCGGGCCAGGAAGTCGCGGTGCACGGGGGTGAACTCGTTGAAGGAGGCGAGTTCGATGACGCCGAGGACCTGGTCCTCGACGAGGATCGGCAGCACGATCAGGTGGGCCGGGACGGCGGCGCCCAGTCCGGAGGAGATCAGGTACGCGGGCGGCACGTTGCCGGTGGCGAGGATGCGGCGGCTGCGGGCGGCCTGTCCCACGAGGGTCTCGCCGCCGCGCAGCCGGCGGGTGGCGGGGGTGTCGACGGGCCGGCCGAAGGAGCCGATGAGGGTGAGCCAGGTGTCCTCCTCGTCCTCCTCGGCGAGGTAGAAGGCCCCGTAGCCGGCCTCGACGAGCGGGGCGAGTTCGGCCATGACGAGTTCGGCGACGACCGCGAGGTCGCGGTGGCCCTGCATGAGTCCGGAGATCTGGGCCAGGTTGGACTTGAGCCAGTCCTGTTCCTGATTGGCTCGGGTCGTCTCGCGCAGGGAGCCGACCATGGAGTTGATGTTGTCCTTGAGTTCGGCGACCTCCCCGGAGGCGTCCACGGTGATGGAACGGGTCAGGTCGCCCTCGGCGACGGCGCTGGCGACCTCGGCGATGGCCCGCACCTGGCGGGTCAGGTTCCCGGCGAGTTCGTTGACGTTCTCGGTGAGCCGCTTCCACGTCCCGGAGACGCCCTCGACCTCGGCCTGCCCGCCGAGCCGGCCCTCGCTGCCGACCTCCCGGGCCACGCGCGTGACCTCGGCGGCGAAGGCCGAAAGCTGGTCCACCATCGTGTTGATGGTGGTCTTCAGCTCCAGGATCTCGCCGCGCGCGTCCACGTCGATCTTCTTCGACAGGTCGCCGTTGGCCACCGCCGTGGTGACGAGGGCGATGTTGCGGACCTGGCCGGTGAGGTTGTTGGCCATGGAGTTGACGTTGTCGGTGAGGTCCTTCCAGGTGCCCGCCACGTTGGGCACCCGGGCCTGCCCGCCGAGCCGGCCCTCCGTGCCGACCTCGCGGGCCACGCGGGTGACCTCGTCGGCGAACGCGGACAGGGTGTCGACCATCGTGTTGATGACCCCCGCGAGCGCGGCCACCTCCCCCTTGGCCTCCACCGTGATCTTCTGCGACAGGTCGCCGCGCGCCACGGCCGTGGCGACCTGGGCGATGGAGCGCACCTGCCCGGTCAGGTTGGAGGCCATCACGTTCACGTTGTCGGTGAGGTCCTTCCACGTGCCCGACACCCCGCGCACGGTGGCCTGACCGCCCAGGTTGCCCTCGGTGCCGACCTCGCGGGCGACCCGGGTGACCTCGTCGGCGAAGGCCGACAGCTGGTCCACCATCGTGTTGATGGTCTCCTTCAGCTCCAGGATCTCGCCGCGCGCGTCCACCCGGATCTTCTGCGACAGGTCGCCCTGCGCCACCGCCGTGGTCACCTCGGCGATGGAACGGACCTGCGCGGTGAGGTTGTCGGCCATGAAGTTCACCGAGTCGGTCAGGTCCCGCCAGGTCCCCGACACCCCCTTCACGTCCGCCTGACCACCCAACCGCCCGTCCGTGCCCACCTCGCGGGCCACGCGGGTGACCTCGTCGGCGAACGCGGACAGCTGGTCCACCATCGTGTTGATCGTGGTCTTGAGCTCCAGGATCTCGCCGCGCGCGTCCACCCGGATCTTCTGCGAGAGATCGCCCTGCGCCACCGCCGTGGCGACCTCCGCGATGGAACGGACCTGCGCGGTCAGGTTCCCCGCCATGAAGTTCACCGAGTCGGTCAGGTCCCGCCAGGTCCCCGACACCCCCTTCACGTCCGCCTGACCACCCAACCGCCCGTCCGTGCCCACCTCGCGCGCCATGCGGGTGACCTCGTCGGCGAACGCGGACAGCTGGTCCACCATCGTGTTGATGGTGTTCTTCAGCTCCAGGATCTCGCCCCGGGCGTCCACGGCGATCTTCTGCGACAGGTCGCCCTTGGCCACCGCCGTCGTCACCTGGGCGATGTTGCGGACCTGGTCGGTGAGGTTGCCGGCCATGAAGTTCACGGAATCGGTCAGGTCCCGCCACACCCCCGCGACCCCGGGCACCTCGGCCTGCCCGCCGAGCCGGCCCTCGCTGCCGACCTCCCGGGCCACGCGGGTCACCTCGGCGGCGAAGGAGGACAACTGGTCCACCATCGTGTTGACGGTGTCCTTCAGCTCCAGGATCTCGCCCCGGGCCGCCACGTCGATCTTCTGCGACAGGTCCCCGCGCGCCACGGCCGTGGCCACCTGGGCGATGTCGCGGACCTGGGTGGTCAGATTGCCCGCCATCGCGTTCACGGAGTCGGTCAGGTCGGCCCAGGTCCCGGACACCCCCGGCACCTCCGCCTGCCCGCCCAGGGTCCCCTCGGTGCCGACCTCCCGCGCCACGCGCGTGACCTCGGACGTGAACAGGGACAGCTGGTCGACCATGCCGTTGAAGACCGTGGCGATCTCCCCCAGCAGCCCGTCGGCCTCCTCGGGCAGACGGGTCCCGAAATCCCCGTCGCGCACGGAGGTCAGACCGGCCAGGAGCTGACGCAACTGCTGCTCGCCCACCGGCCCCGAGGCCCTCGCGCCCGTGACGGCACCCACCGACTCGCCCATCCCTGCCCCACTTCCGTCAGACCGGGGCAGGCCCGGCCCTCGGCGTCCCCCGGTCAGGTTAGACGAACCCCGCGCGGCTCCCGGGGCGGCCGCATGAATCCCGTCGGCCCGGGGCAGCCGCGTCGACATGACATCCATGACGGAACGCGAACACGAGACCCACTACAGCGTCGGCGTCGACGGCGAGCGCTTCACCTGCGCCCGCGTCACGGGCCTGGGCCCCCAGGGCGACGGCGGGCTGCCCGGCCAGGAACTCACCGTCACCCTCGACGGCTGTGTCCTCACCGACGCCCCGCGCGCCGAGGCATGGCTCCTCGACCGCGAGCGCACCGGCCCGCGCGACGTGACGGTGGACGAGACCGAGGCCGACGGGCGCACCGTCCGCACCACGTGGGAACTGACCGAGGCGGCCCCCTTGCACCTGCACGGCCACAGCGCCACCGCCTCCAATCACGAGACCCGCGTCACCCGGGTCACCCTCAAGGCCACGATGATCACACCCGTCCTGAACGACCCCGGCGAGACCACCTGACAGGAGGAGCCGTGACCCGCGAGAACGAACCCGAGCTGCCGGCGCCCGTACCGGAGTCGAAGGATCCGAACACACCCGACCTGCCGTCCACCGTCCCCGGGGTGCCCGACCTGGACGGGGCCCGCCCCGACCGGCAAACCGCCCGACGGGACGGCACGCGCACCCCCGAGGGGAAGGAGAACCCGCCGGCGGGCCCCGGCAACGCGCCCCCGCAGGAGCCCACCGACTGAGCCGCCGGGTCGCCCCGGGCAGGGGCCCGCGCCCTTAGGGGGCGTAGGCGGCGAGGAGTTCCGCGACGCGGTGCGGGAGGGCGCGGGCGGAGTCCTCGTGCGAACAGGCCGTCAGGCGCATGCCGCCCTCGTGCGTGACGACGCCCAGCACCTCCTCCCCGTCGAGCCGACAGAGGGTGATCGGCCCCCAGACGGCGCGGACGCGCACGGGGCCGGGGGCGTGGGGCGGCAGGGTGCGCAGATTGGTGACGATCAGCTCGTGGTCGAGGGTCCGGCGGCCGATGGCCAGGGCCTCGGCCTCGGTGGGGCACGCCGGCACCTCGCGCCGGCAGTGCGCGGAGGCGGCGGCGAGGACGGCGGGGTCCCGGGCGGCGGCGAGGTCGACGGCCGTGGCCCGGACGTGCTCGCGGAAGGTGAGGTCCGGGCGCGGGGTGGAGGCGGTGCGGGCGTGCCCGAAGTGGGCGGCGCAGCCGCCGGTGACGCCGAGGAGGGGGCGCAGGTCCACGGGGGTGAGGGTGCGGGCGACGGTGTCCTCGGCGCGGAGCACGGCGCGGGCCCGGGTGGCCGCCGTGACCAGGGCGGCCTGCACGGTCACCCCGTCCGCCCGGCAGCGGGCGCGCAGGCGGGCGGTGCTCGGGCGGTCGAGGGCGGCGGTGGAGACGTGGGGCGGGACGCCGTCGAAGGGGCGCAGGGCACGCCGGGGCGCGGAGGCGGGGACGGGTGGTGCGGGGAGCGGCTCGTGGGACGGGGGCGGGAGGCGGTCGAAGAGCGTTTCGCGGGACGGGGGTGCCGGGAGGGGGCGCGGCGGGTGCCCGTTGAGGGCGGCGACGAGGTCCGCGAGGACGACGGCGGCGCCGACCCCGTCGGCCACGCTGTGGTCGAGGGTGAGGAGGAGGGTCGAGGCGTCGGCGGAACTCAGCAGGACGGCGCGGTGCAGGGCGCCGTCCGCGGTGGGCAGGCGACGCGCCATCTCCTCGGCCGCGAGGGTCCGCCACCCGGCCGGGTCACCGTCCACGAGCGTGAGGGCGGGCGGGGTGCCGGCGGCGGGAGGGTGCAGCACGGGCGCCCGTCCCGGCTCCCGGGTGATGCGGGCGGCCGGCAGCGGATGCCGTTCCCACACGGCCGCGAGGGCGGCGCGCAACCGGGCCGCGTCGAGGGGGACGGGGAACTCGGCGACGAGCGTGAAGTGCAGGGGGCTGTGCCGGTCGAAGACGTGGACCAGCCGCTCGAAGGGGCTCAACTCCCGTGGCAGGCCGGGAACGTGGGACGGTGGAACGCGGGCTGGGCGCACGGGGGGGGCACTCTCGGCTGGGGCCGGCGCGACGGGCCGGCGCGACGGGCCGGCGCGACGGGCCGGCGCGGCCGGGCGCCCCACCGGAATCGGTCCGGTGGGGCGCGTGGACGGCCGGTGACGGGGAGGTGTGGGTCAGCTCGTGGGGATGCAGATCGCGTAGGGGGTCACGTTCACGGGGAAGGTCCCCGTGTTCTTGACGGTGACGTTCCACTTGGAGTCGGAGGCGGGGTAACTGCTCTGGACCACGGCGCCGTTCTCGCCGTTGGCCTCCTCCGTGTAGACCCCGCCGCCGGTGATCTTCGAGCCGTCCGGGCAGGCCGGGCTCTGGAAGGTGCGGGTGATGCTGGTCGCGAGGGAGACCGCCGTGCCCTTCACGTACTGCGGCTCCCCCCGGGTCCCGGCCGGCCCGGTGGGCCCGGTGGGTCCGGTGGCCCCCGTCGCACCGGCGGCCCCGGCGGCCCCGGCCGCCCCGGTGGCCCCGGCCGCCCCGGTGGCCCCCGTCGGACCGGTCGGACCGGTCGGACCACCGGACCCGGTAGCCCCGGTCGCCCCCGTGGCCCCGGCGGCACCGGCCGCACCCGTGGCCCCGGTGGGCCCCGCCGGCCCCGTCGCACCGGTCGCACCGGCGGCACCCGTGGCACCGGTCGCACCCGTAGCACCGGTCGCACCGGCGGCACCCGTAGCGCCAGTCGCACCCGTGGCACCGGTCGCACCCATGGCACCCATGGCACCCGTCGCACCAGCTGCGCCAGTCGCACCCGTCGCACCCATGGCGCCCGCGGCGCCTGTCGCGCCCGTCGGACCCGTGGGCCCGGTGGCGCCCGTGGCGCCGGCCGTGCCCGTCGCGCCCGTGGCCCCCGTGGGACCCGCCGGGCCCGTGGCGCCGGTCGCGCCCGCGGCGCCGGCCGCACCCGCCGGGCCCGTCGCTCCCGTCGCGCCCGTGTCGCCCTTGGCCCCCTTCTCTCCCCGCTCGCCCTTGTCACCCTTGTCGCCCTTGTCGCCCTTCGGGCCCGGTCGGCCCGGTGCGTCGTCGGCGCACCACGGGACCGGACCGTCCGCCTTCAGGTAGCGCGCGCTCATCCAGCCCTCGCGGTCGGCGAGTCGGTACCACAGGCCGTTGCCGCCGACCCGCGAGCCGTCGAGCCGGCACGCGAGGCCGACCTTCTCGCCCTTCTCGTACGAGCCGATCCGCCGCGCGTCCTCGGAGGGACCGCTGCGGACGTACTGGCCCACGCGGGAGACGACGGTGCCGTGGGCCGCCGCCGCGGCCACCGCCGACGCGGTCGGCAGCATGTACACCATCGCCGTCGTCGTGGAGAGAACGCCGAGGGCGAGACGAAGGCTTCTGACGGGGGGTCGACTCTGGGACACGCTGCTCACTCCAGTGCACGAGGGGGGTGGTTCGGCGCACACCATGGCGGCCCGCGCCGGACCCTGTCGCGCGACACAAGCCACCCGAACCGGCGAGTGACCGAACGGTCGTACCCGTTCCCCCCACCGCGCCGCGCGGCCCGCGTTCCGTCACACAATCGGAACGCGGGCCCGCGCACCGGTCAGAAGGAGGTCCAGGTGAACGAGACCTTGTCCCCCGTCCTGATCCTGAACTGGCAGCCGCCGACCGGGGTCGGGGTGCCGTTGACGGCGACGCTCCAGTACGCCGAGCCGCCCCCGGACACGTTCTTGATCGTGTCCACGGAGTAGTCGTCGAAGCCCGCGTACCAGGTGCCGTCCCAGCCGAACCCGCGCTGTTTCGCGGCGTCGTCCAAGGCCGCCGTGGGGGTGGGCACCTTGCCGGGGTTGGCCGCGCCGTTGGTGCCGTCGCACCGGTGGGTGCCGCCGGTCGCGGTGGTGACCTCGTGGCCCTTGGTGAGGACGAGGCCCGTGAACAGGTTGCCGTCGGGGCCCCGCACGGTGAGCTTCACGAGCACCGGCGCGTTGGTGTTCGCGGCCGGCGCGGCGCCGGCGGGCGTGGCCGTGAGGCCGGTGCCGGTCAGGCCGAGGCCGAGGGCGGCGGCGGTGACGGCCGCGCGACGGAGGAGGGTGGGGCGCATGGGATGCCTTTGCGGTCGGGCCCGGCCCGGGGCACGGGGCCCGTGCCCGCCCGCCGTCCGTCGTGGGCCGCGCCGTGACGCGGCGCGGGTACGACGGCGCGCGAGGACGCCGGGCTTCGCGCCGCAGACCGTGGCGGAGGGAAGCGATGACGCCGTGCGGCGGGCATTCCGACTCACGGCGCCCTCGCGGGCGCCGTACACGGTTGCAGGTCAGCGCCGGAGTCCCACCGGCTTCCCCCGAGGTCGCACGGCGGTGCGACACCGCCCGGCCGGGGCCGGGCAGCCGCATCGTACGGCCCGAACCCGGGCCGGGGAAAGGGTGTTCGGGAGGTTGCCGGTCCGGAGGCGTGCTCAGGAGATCGCCTCGGGCGGGAGGTCGGGGCGGGCCGGGGGTGCGCCGGCGGCCAGGGGCAGGGTGAGGACCATGGTGAGGCCGCCGCCGGGGGTGTCCTCGGCGGTGAGGGTGCCGTGCATGGCCTCCGTGAACCCGCGGGCGACGGCGAGGCCGAGGCCGACCCCGGCTCCGGCGGGCGCGTCCCCATGGCGTTGGAAGGGTTCGAAGATGCGGTCCTTGGCCTCGTCGGGGACGCCGGGGCCCCGGTCCACGACGCGGACCTCGACGCGGTCGGCGACGGCCCCGGCGGACACGCGGACGGTGCGGCCGGGCGGGCTGTGGGTGACGGCGTTCTCGACCACGTTGGCGACGGCCCGTTCGAGCAGGCCCCGGTCGACGGCGACCATGGGCAGGGTCTCGGGGATGTCGAGCCGCACGCTGCCGTCGGGGACCCCGGCCAGGGCCATGGGGACGACCTCGTCCAGGTCGGTCTCGCGGATGATCGGGACGACGATCCCGGTCTGGAGGCGCGACATGTCGAGGAGGTTGCCGATGAGGTGGTCGAGGCGGTCGGCGCCGTCCTCGATGCCCTCCAGGAATTCGGCCCGGTCCTCCTCGGACCAGTCCACGTCGGTGGAGCGCAGGGAGGTGACGGCGACCTTGACGGAGGCGAGGGGGGTGCGCAGGTCGTGGCTGACGGCGGCCAGGAGCGCGGTGCGGATCCGGTCGCTGTCGACGAGCCGGCGCGCCTCCTCGGCCTCGCCGACGAGCCGTTGCCGGTCGAGGACCCCGGCGGCCTGGGCGGCGAAGGCGCCGAGGACGCGGCGGTCCTCGGCGGGCAGGACCCGGCCGGTGAGGGCGAGGGCCATGTTCTCGCCGATGGGGATGTCCACGTCGGCGTCCTCGGGGCGGTCCGCGGGGTGCCGGCCGGTGCTGCCGGCGCGGGTCCACGGGTCGAGTTCGCCGGTGCGTTCGAGGAAGCTGACGGAGTCCATGGCGAAGGTCTCGCGGACCCGTTCCAGGAGGGCGTCGAGGGCGGTCTCGCCGCGCAGGATGCTGCCGGCGAGGAAGGAGAGTATCTCGGACTCGGCGCGCAGCCGGGCGGCCTGGTGGGTGCGGCGCGCGGCCAGGTCGACGACGGAGGCCACGGACGCGGCGACGCCGACGAAGATGGCGAGGGCCACCATGTTCTGCGGGTCGGCGATGGTGAGCCGGTGCAGCGGGGGCGTGAACCAGTAGTTGAGGAGCAGGGAGCCGAGGGCGGCGGAGGCCAGCGCGGGCAGCAGGCCGCCGAGCAGGGCCGCCGCCACGGTGAGGGCGAGGAACAGCAGCACGTCGTTGGCGAGACCGGGTTCGGGGACGACGTGGGCGAGGAGCAGGGTGAGCAGGACGGGGCCGCCGACCCCCGTCAGCCAGCCCCACAGGACGCGGGAGCCGCCCAGGCGCGCGCCGCGCGCCACGGGCAGCCGGCGGCCCTTGGCGGCCTCGTCGTGGGTGACGATGTGCACGTCGAGGTCGGGGCCGGATTCCCGGGCCACGGTGGCGCTGACGCCCGGGCGCAGCACGGACTGCCAGGAGCGGCGGCGGCTGACGCCGAGCACGATCTGGGTGGCGTTGACCCCGCGCGCGAACTCCAGCAGGGCCTCGGGCACGTGGTCGCCGATGACGTGGTGGAAGGTGCCGCCGAGGCCCTCCACCAGCGTGCGCTGTAGGGCGAGTTCCTTCGGGGAGACGGCGGTGAGGCCGTCGCTGCGGGCGATGTACACGGCGAGGACCTCGCCGCCGGAGCCCTTCTCGGCGAGGCGGGCGGCGCGGCGGATCAGGGTGCGGCCCTCGGGGCCGCCGGTGACGCCGACGACGATGCGTTCGCGGGCCTGCCAGGTGGTGCGGATGTCGTGTTCGCCGCGGTATTCCCGCAGGTGTTCGTCGACGCGGTCGGCGAGCCACAGCAGGGCGAGTTCGCGCAGGGCGGTGAGGTTGCCGGGGCGGAAGTAGTGGGAGAGGGCCGCGTCCACCTTGTCGGGCTGGTAGATGTTGCCGTGGGCCATCCGGCGGCGCAGGGCCTGCGGGGACATGTCCACGAGTTCGACCTGGTCGGCGCGGCGCACCACCTCGTCGGGCACGGTCTCGCGCTGCCGGACCCCCGTGATGGTCTCGACCACGTCCCCGAGGGATTCGAGGTGCTGGATGTTGACGGTGGAGATCACGTCGATGCCGGCCCGGAGGAGTTCCTCGACGTCCTGCCAGCGTTTGGCGTTGCGGGAGCCCGGCACGTTGGTGTGCGCGAGTTCGTCGACGAGGGCGACGACCGGCCGGCGGGCGAGGACGGCGTCCACGTCCATCTCCGTGAACGTCGAGTCCCGGTAGGGCAGTTCTCGGCGCGGGATGCGTTCGAGGCCGTGCAGCATCACCTCGGTGCGCGGCCGGTGGTGGTGTTCGACGAAGGCGACGACGAGGTCGGTGCCCCGTTCGGCGCGGCGGTGGCCCTCGGAGAGCATCGCGTAGGTCTTGCCGACGCCGGGGGCCGAGCCGAGGTAGATGCGAAAGGTGCCGCGTCCCATGGTGTCCGTGTCATCCCTCGAAGCGGTAGCCCATGCCGGGCTCGGTGATCAGGTACCGGGGGTGGGAGGGGTCCGCCTCCAGCTTGCGCCGGAGCTGGGCCATGTACACCCGCAGGTAGTTGGCGTGTTGGGCGTGGGAGGGGCCCCACACGTCGAGCAGGAGCCTGCGTTGGCTGATCAGGCGGCCGGGGTGGGTGATGAGGATCTCCAGCAGGTGCCATTCGGTGGGCGTGAGGCGGACGGCCCGGTCGCCGCGCCGGACCTTCTTGGCGACGAGGTCGACCGTGAAGTCCGGGGTGGTGACGAGGGTGATCCCGGGGGCGGGTTCGGCGACCTCGCGGCGGCGGACGGCGGCGCGGAGCCGGGCGAGGAGTTCGTCCATGCTGAAGGGTTTGGTGACGTAGTCGTCGGCGCCCGCGTCGAAGGCACGGACCTTCTCCTCGGAGGTGTGGCGGGCGGACAGGACGATGATGGGGGTGCTCGGGTCCTCGGCGCGCAGTGCGGTGATCACGTCGACGCCGTCCATGTCGGGCAGGCCGAGGTCGAGCAGGACGACCTGCGGGGGGCGGGTCGCCGCGCTCCGCAGGGCGGTTCTTCCGGTGGGTGCCGTCTCGACCTCGAACCGCCGCGCCTCCAGGGTGATCCTCAGGGCGCGGACGAGCCGGGCGTCGTCCTCCACCACCAGCACCTTGGTCATCGGTGTGGGGCCTTCCTCTTCCTGTGCCCGCGGGCGTGGTCGTGGCCGGAGCCGGCCGGGCGCGATCGCGGCGCGCCGGGCCGGCTCTCGATTCCGGTGGGGTGGGTCTCAGCCCCGGGTGAGGGCCTTGAGGGCGGTGTTGAGTTCGAGGACGTTGACGCGGGGTTCGCCCATGAAGCCGAGGGTGCGGCCGGTGGTGTGGTCGGCGACGAGCTTCTCCACCTGTGCGAGGTCGAGTTTGTTGCGTTCGGCGACGCGGCGGGTCTGGAGTTCGGCGTAGGCGGGGGAGATGTGGGGGTCGAGGCCGGAGCCGGAGGAGGTGACGGCGTCGGCGGGCACGTCCTGGGGGCGGATCTCGTGGCCAGGGGTGGAGTTGTCGGCGATGACGGCGGCCTTGGCGGCGTTCACCGACTCGACCAGCTTCGGGTTGTCACCGGCGAGGTTCGTCGCGCCGGAGAGGATGAGGGAGTACCGCGTGTTGACGCTGTTGCCGCCGAGGCCGTTGGAGGGGCGGGGCTGGAACCAGCGCAGGTCCGGCTTGGCGGCCTCCTCGGGGTCCTCGGGGTTGTTCTTGGGGAGGTCGTAGCGCTGTCCGATGAGGGCGGAGCCGACCACCTTCCCGTGCGCGTCGGTGATCTCGGAGCCGTTGGCCTTGTCGTGGAACAGGGCCTGGGCGACGCCCGTGACGGCGAGGGGGTACAGGACCCCGCAGATCACGGTCAGGACGAGGAGGGCCCGCAGGCCGGCGCCGATCAGGCGTGCGGTGGTGCCCACAGAGGTGTTCATGACGGATCAGCCGATTCCGGGGATGAGGGAGATGAGGAGGTCGATGATCTTGATGCCGATGAAGGGGGCGATCAGGCCGCCGAGGCCGTACAGGCCGAGGTTGCGGCGGAGCATGGCGTCGGCGCCGCCGGGCGTGTAGCGCACGCCCTTGAGGGCCAGGGGCACGAGGGCGATGATAATCAGCGCGTTGAAGATGACGGCGGAGAGGATCGCGGACTCGGGTGAGGACAGCCGCATGATGTTGAGGGTGTCCAGGCCGGGGTAGGCGACGGCGAACATGGCCGGGATGATCGCGAAGTACTTCGCCACGTCGTTGGCGATGGAGAACGTGGTCAACGCGCCCCGCGTGATCAGCAACTGCTTGCCGATCTCCACGATCTCGATGAGCTTGGTCGGGTTCGAGTCGAGGTCGACCATGTTGCCGGCCTCTTTGGCGGCGGAGGTGCCGGTGTTCATGGCGACGCCCACGTCGGCCTGGGCGAGGGCGGGGGCGTCGTTGGTGCCGTCGCCGGTCATCGCGACGAGTTTCCCGCCGGCCTGCTCCCGCTTGATGAGGGCCATCTTGTCCTCGGGGGTGGCCTCGGCGAGGAAGTCGTCGACACCGGCCTCGGCGGCGATGGCCTTCGCGGTCAACGGGTTGTCGCCGGTGATCATCACGGTCTTGATGCCCATGCGCCGCAACTCCTCGAAACGCTCGCGCATGCCCTCCTTGACCACGTCCTTCAGATGGATCACGCCCAGGATCCGGGCCCCGTCCGCGTCCTCCACCGCGACCAGCAGCGGGGTGCCGCCGGCCTGGGCGATGGTGTCGGCGAGGGTGCCGGCCGCGGTGCCCACCTGCCCGCCGCGTTCGGTGACCCAGGCGATGACGGAACCGCTCGCGCCCTTGCGGACCTTGCGGCCGTCCACGTCCACGCCCGACATGCGGGTCTGCGCCGTGAACTCGATCCACTCGGCGTGCGCCAGCTCGCCCCGCGCCCGTTCGCGCAGGCCGTACTTCTCCTTGGCGAGCACGACGACGGAGCGGCCCTCGGGGGTCTCGTCGGCCAGCGAGGAGAGCTGCGCGGCCTCGGCGAGTTCGGCATCGGTGGTGCCCTTGACGGGGACGAACTCGGCGGCCTGCCGGTTGCCGAGGGTGATGGTGCCGGTCTTGTCGAGCAGCAGCGTGGACACGTCCCCGGCCGCCTCCACGGCGCGCCCCGACATCGCGAGCACGTTGCGCTGCACGAGCCGGTCCATGCCCGCGATCCCGATCGCGGACAGCAGCGCCCCGATCGTGGTCGGGATCAGACAGACCAGCAGGGCGGCCAGCACGATCATCGACTGTTCGGCGCCGGCGTAGATGGCGAAGGGCTGGAGGGTGACGACGGCCAGCAGGAACACGATGGTCAGCGAGGCCAGCAGGATGTTCAGCGCGATCTCGTTCGGCGTCTTCTGCCGGGCCGCGCCCTCGACGAGCGCGATCATCCGGTCGATGAAGGTCTCGCCGGGCTTGGTCGTGATCTTGACGACGATGCGGTCGGAGAGGACCTTCGTGCCGCCGGTGACGGCCGAGCGGTCGCCGCCGGACTCGCGGATCACGGGCGCGGACTCGCCGGTGATCGCCGACTCGTCCACCGAGGCCACGCCCTCGACCACGTCCCCGTCGCCCGGGATCACGTCCCCGGCCTCGCAGACCACCAGGTCCCCGATGCGCAGGTCGGTGCCGGGGACGGACTCCTCGCCGCCGCCGGCGGTGAGCCGGCGGGCGACGGAGTCGGTCTTGGCCTTGCGCAGGGTGTCGGCCTGGGCCTTGCCCCGGCCCTCGGCCACCGCCTCCGCGAGGTTCGCGAAGATCGTCGTCAACCACAGCCAGCCCGTGATGGCCCAACCGAACCAGTTCGTCGGGTCGCCGAGGGCGAGCACGGTGGTGACCACCGAGCCGATCAACACCACGAACATCACGGGCGACTTGACCATCACGCGCGGATCGAGCTTGCGCACCGCGTCCGGGAAGGACCTCAGGAGCTGCTTGGGGTCGAAGAGTCCGCCGCCCACGCGTCCGGCGTCGGTCTTGTGCCCGGTGGGGAGGTCCTCGTGCGGGGCACGGGTGGGAGTGACGGTGCTCATGAGGCGAGCCCTTCGGCGAGCGGTCCCAGCGCGAGGGCCGGGAAGTAGGTGAGTCCGGTGACGATGAGGATGGTGCCGACGAGCAGACCGGCGTACAGCGGCTTGTCGGTGCGCAGGGTGCCGACCGTGGCCGGGACGGGGCGCTGTTCGGCCAGGGCGCCCGCGAGGGCGAGCACGAACACCATGGGCAGGAAGCGGCCCAGCAGCATGGCGATGCCGATGGTGCTGTTGAACCACTGGGTGTCGGCGTTGAGGCCGGCGAAGGCGGAGCCGTTGTTGTTGGCGCCGGAGGTGTAGGCGTAGAGGATCTCGGAGAACCCGTGGGCGCCGCCGTTGGTCATCGAGTCGCCCGGGGTGGGCAGGGCCATGGCGGCGGCGGTGAAGCACAGCACCAGGGCGGGGGTGATCAGGATGTAGCAGGCGGCGAGTTTGATCTCGCGGGTGCCGATCTTCTTGCCCAGGTACTCGGGGGTCCGGCCGACCATCAGGCCCGCGATGAACACCGCGATGACCGCCATGATCAGCATCCCGTACAGGCCCGAGCCCACGCCGCCGGGCGCGATCTCGCCGAGCTGCATCCCGAGCATGGCGATGCCGCCGCCGAAGCCGGTGTAGGAGGAGTGGAAGGAGTTGACGGCGCCGGTGGACGTGAGGGTGGTGGCCACCGCGAAGATGGAGGAGCCCGCGATCCCGAACCGGGTCTCCTTGCCCTCCATCGCCCCGCCGGCCGCTTCGAACGCCGGTCCGCGTCCGGCGAATTCGGTCCACATCATCAGGGCGGTGAACCCGATCCAGATGATCGCCATCGTCGCGAGGATCGCGTAGCCCTGCCGGAGCGAGCCGACCATGCGGCCGAAGGTGCGGGTGAGGGCGAAGGGGATGAGGAGGATGAGGAAGATCTCGAAGAGGTTCGAGAAGGGGTTGGGGTTCTCGAAGGGGTGGGCGGAGTTGGCGTTGAAGTAGCCGCCGCCGTTGGTGCCCAGTTCCTTGATGACCTCCTGCGAGGCCACCGCCCCGCCGTTCCACTGCCGCGTACCGCCCGCGAACTGCCCGACCTCGTGGATGCCCGCGAAGTTCTGGATCACCCCGCAGGCCACGAGGACGAGGGCGCCGATCACGGCGATGGGGAGCAGGACGCGGACGGTGCCGCGCACCAGGTCGGCCCAGAAATTGCCCAGCTCACCCGTCCGGGAACGGGCGAAACCGCGCACCAGGGCCACCGCCACGGCCATGCCGACGGCCGCCGACACGAAGTTCTGCACCGCCAGGCCACCCGTCTGCACGACGTGCCCCATGGCCTGTTCGCCGTAGTACGACTGCCAGTTGGTGTTCGCGACGAAGGACGCGGCCGTGTTGAACGCCTGGTCGGGATCGATGGAGACGAAGCCGAGCGAGCCGGGCAGCACACCTTGGAGGCGTTGCAGCGCGTACAGGAAGAGGAGGCTCGCGAAGGAGAAGGCGAGGACCCCGCGCAGGTAGGCGGGCCAGCGCATCTCGACGTTCGGGTTCGCGCCGATGGCCTTGTAGATCCACTTCTCCGGTGTGGTGTGCTTCTCGGAGGAGTAGACCCGGGCCATGTAGTCGCCGAGGGGGCGGTAGGCGAGGGCGAGGGCGGCGACCAGGGCGAGGAACTGGAGGACGCCGGCGATCTGGGGACTCATGGCGGCTCAGAACCTCTCCGGGTACACGAGGGCGAGGACGAGGTAGCCGAGGAGGGAGACGGCCACGATGAGGCCGACGAGGTTTTCGACGGTCACAGCTTGGTCACCCCCCGTGCGACGAGGGCCACCAGCGCGAATATCGCGACCATGGTGACGACGAAGGCCAGATCGGCCATCGCGAGCTCCCGAGTGACGTGGTGAATGGAATCGGCCGGCAAGGCCGAGTCAGAGACAACACCCCCCGAGCGGCGGCGTTAAGTGCCCTTGACGGGCCCCTTACGGGCCGCCCCGCTCTCTTGACGCGGCCCTTACGCCGGGGCCCGCCGGGCCCCGCCGGGCCCCGCGGCGCCGCATCGGACCGGCCGTCAGAGGTGGTGGGGCAGGCGGGCCGAGTCCAGGGCGGTCCCCGCCTGGGCCGCCAGGGTCACGGCCACCAGGCGGGCCTCCTCGGCGGGCAGCGGCCGGCCCGGGTGCGCCAGGAGCAGGAACCGGCCGTAGTAGTGCCCGCCGCCCACGGCCCGCAGCTCCACCTCCTCCTCGGGCCAGGTCGTGTACTGGCGCACGTGCCCCGGGGTCCGCCGCCACACCCCGCCGCCGTGCTCCAGGTGCGGCGGGTTGCCGAGCAGGGCGCCGTACTCGAAGCGGCAGCCGCGCAGGCCCAACAGGCCGAGGAGTTCGCGGCGGACCGCCTCGACCACCTCGTCCGGGGAGCCTCCGTCCTCCGCCAGTCGGGCCGTGGCCCGCAGGCTCGACAGGTGCGCGCCGTCGGTGACCACGACGGCCCGCAGTCGGCGGGCGCGCACGGACAGTTGGGAGACGACCAGGCCGACGATCAGCAGCAGGGCGGCGGTCTCGACGTCGGCCCGGTCGGAGATCGCCAACCGGCCGTAGGGCTCGGTGAGGAAGAAGTCGAACCACAGGGCCGCGGAGACGGCGGCCCCGGCCCCGGCGAGTCGGCTGCCCAGCGTCGCGACCACGACCACCGCGACCACGAGCACCAGGGCCGCGTTGGTCGCGGACAGGTCGGCGCGCAGCGGTACGAGGGCGAGCGCCGTGAGGAAGGGAAGCACGAGCGCGGCCACCACCGCGCAGGCGGTGTTCACGCGTGGTCCGGACATGTGGACCTCCCGTCCGGGGCCGGTCCCGAGACGCGGCGCGGGCCCTCAGAACTTGTCGGGTCTGATCAACGCGAAGACGAGGTAGCCGAGCAGCGCGAGGGCGACGAGCAGTCCGACCACGTTCTCCGCGTCCATGAACGGCTTCCTTCACAGGATTGGGGGATGTTCGGGCACCTCCAGCGTGCTCCTCCACGCGGCCGCCGGGGGCGCGCCACGACACCTCTTGACGGGGTTCATACGCCCTTCCCACCTGCGCGTATGGATCCCGTGAGGACGGGCGGGGCGACTGTACGGATCGCGTCAAGGCCGCCGGCGCCGGTGACCCGCGCCGTGGACGCTGTGCTGACTTCACCCAAGCGGAAGGACAGGCGCCATGACCGTGCACACAGGAGAACCGACCGGGAGCACCCCGCTCGCCAAGCGTGCGGAACCCCCGGATCCCCAGGGGGCCGGGGACGCCGGGGAGCGACACAGACTGACGGCCGTACAGGGCCTCGCGGCGCTCTCCCTGGACGCGATGGCCTCCGTGGCCTACGGGCCGGAGTCGATCGTCCTCGTGCTGGCCGTCGCCGGCGCGTACGGCATGGGCTTCACCCTCCCCGTGACCCTCGCCATCGCGGCCCTGCTCGCGGTGCTGGTGGCCTCCTACCGGCAGGTGATCGCCGCGTTCCCCGACGGCGGCGGCTCCTACGCGGTCGCCAAGCGACACCTGGGCCGGCGTACGAGCCTGGTCGCGGCGGCCTCCCTGATCCTGGACTACGTGCTCAACGTGGCCGTGTCCGTCACGGCGGGCGTGGCCGCGCTCACCTCGGCCTTTCCGGGCCTGCACGCCGAACGCGTGTGGATCTGCCTCGGGGTGCTCGTACTGGTGACGGCCGTGAACCTGCGCGGGGTCGTCGACTCGGCGAGGGCCTTCCTCGTCCCCACCGCCCTGTTCGTCGGATCCATCCTCGCGATGATCACCGTCGGGCTGTTCCGTGACGGGCCGGCGAGCACCGCCTCCGCCGCCGGGCACGCCTCCGCGCTCGGCGAGGGCGCCACGACCGTCGGCGCCCTGCTGTTGCTGAAGGCGTTCGCGGCCGGCTGCTCCGCGCTCACCGGCGTCGAGGCCGTCGCCAACGCGGTGCCCGCGTTCCGGGCCCCGGCCGCCCGCCGAGCCCAGCGCACCGAGGTCGCGCTCGGCGCGCTCCTCGGCCTCATGCTCATCGGCCTGTCCGTGCTGATCGGCCGCTTCCACCTCCGACCCGTCGAGGGGGTCACCGTGCTGGCGCAGCTCGCCGACGCCTCCTTCGGGCACAACGCGGCCTTCTACCTCGTCCAGTTCGCCACCATGGTGCTGCTCGCGCTGGCCGCGAACACCTCCTTCGGCGGTCTGCCGGTGCTGATGAGCCTGCTGGCCCGCGACAACCACCTCCCGCACGTCTTCGCCCTGAAGGCCGACCGGCAGGTCCACCGGCACGGCGTGATCTGGCTCGCGCTGGTCTCCGCCGCCCTGCTGGTGTTCTCCGGCGGCGACACCAACACCCTCGTGCCGCTCTTCGCGATCGGCGTGTTCGTGGGCTTCACCCTCTGCCAGGTCGGCATGGTCCGGCACTGGCACGGCGAACGCCCCCGGGGTTGGCGGGTGAAGGCCGCCCTCAACGGCTTCGGCGCCCTGCTGACGGCCGTGGCCGCGGTCGTGGTCACCGCGACCAAGTTCACCGAGGGCGCCTGGCTCATCGTCCTCGCCCTGCCCCTGATCGTCCTCGGCTTCGAGCGGGTGGGCCGGGCCTACGCCCGGATCGGCGAACGCCTCGAACTCGGCCGGGTTCCCGAACCCCCGCGCCGCGTCCGCTCCCTCGTGCTGGTCCCCGTCTCGGGCCTGTCCCTCCTCACCTGCCGGGCCCTCACCGCGGCCCGCTCCCTGGGCGACGAGGTCATCGCCCTCACCGTCACCCACACCGCCCCCGAGGACGCCCGCGCCCTCGAAGCGCTGCGCCGCGACTGGGAGCTGTGGAACCCGGGCGTGGACCTCGTGGAGATCGCCTCCCCCACCCGCTCGCTGGGCCGACCCGTCGCCGACCACGTCCGACTCCTGGCCCGGACCCGCCCCGACACCCAGATCACCGTGCTGATCCCCGAGGCCGAACCCGCCCGCCTGTGGCAGCGCGCGCTCCAGAACCAACGCGGCTCCGTCCTCGCCCACGCCCTGCGCCGCGACACCGACGCCGTCGTCTGCCGGCTCCGCTTCCGCCTGAGCCCCCGCCCCTGAGCCCCCGCCCCCGCTCCTGCCGGCCCGGCGGCGGGTTGGGCCGGCGGGAGGGTCCCCGTCAAGGAAGCGTCAGGATCCGGGCGAGAACGGGCAGAAGTGATCAGCGTGCGTACGCTTGCCCGGCCGGCGACGCCGATGGCCGGATATCACCGCCCGACGGGAGCACCACCATGGCCACCCCTGCCCGCACGACACGCCTGCGCGCGTGGCTGCTGGAAGGTCTGACCGCGCAGGACGCCTCACCCGCCGCCAAGGCAACGGCGGCCCAGCCGCACGGCCGGCCCTGGTGGCGCGTCATGTGCCTGACCGGTCTCGACTACTTCTCCACCCTCGGCTACCAGCCCGGCATCGCCGCACTGGCGGCCGGCCTGCTCTCGCCCCTGGCCACGATCGTGCTCGTGCTCCTCACCCTCTTCGGCGCGCTGCCCGTCTACCGGCGGGTGGCGCGGGAGAGCCCGCACGGCGAGGGCTCCATCGCCATGCTGGAACGGCTGCTGACGTTCTGGAAGGGCAAGCTGTTCGTCCTGACCCTGCTCGGGTTCGCCGCGACGGACTTCCTCATCACCATCACCCTCTCGGCCGCCGACGCCACCGCCCACCTGGTCGAGAACCCCCACCTCACCAGCCTGCTGCACGGGCACGAGGTGCCGATCACCCTGATCATGATCGCCCTGCTGGGCGCCGTGTTCCTCAAGGGCTTCGGCGAGGCCATCGGCCTGGCCGTGGCCCTGGTCGCCACATATTTGGGGCTGAACGTCATCGTGGTCGCGGTGGGCCTGTGGCAGGTGGTCACCGAACCGCACGTGGTCGCCGACTGGTCGCAGGCCCTGACCGCCCAGCACGGCAACCCGTTCATGATGATCGCCATCGCGCTCGTCGTGTTCCCCAAACTCGCCCTCGGCCTGTCCGGCTTCGAGACCGGCGTCGCCGTCATGCCGCACGTCAAGGGCGACCCGGAGGACACCCCCGAGGACCCCGCCGGCCGGATCCGGGGCACCCAACGGCTGCTGACGACCGCGGCGATCATCATGAGCGTCTTCCTGATCTGCTCCAGCTTCATCACGACCATGCTGATCCCCGCCGACCAGTTCCAGCCGGGCGGCTCCGCGAACGGCCGCGCCCTCGCCTACCTGGCGCACGAACACCTGGGCTCCGCCTTCGGCTCGGTCTACGACGTCTCGACCATCCTGATCCTGTGGTTCGCCGGCTCCTCCGCCATGGCCGGGCTGCTCAACCTGATGCCGCGCTACCTGCCCCGCTACGGCATGGCCCCGCGCTGGGCCCGGGCCCTGCGCCCCATGGTGATCGTCTTCACCCTGGTCGCGTTCCTCGTCACCTGGATCTTCGACGCCGACGTGGACGCGCAGGGCGGCGCCTACGCCACCGGTGTCCTCGTCCTGATCACCTCGGCGGCCGTCGCCGTGACCATCGCCGCGCGCAGGGCCGGCGAACGCGGCTGGACGATCGCCTTCGGGATCATCTCCGCCGTGTTCGTCTACACCACCGCCGTCAACGTCGCCGAACGCCCGGACGGCGTGAAGATCGGCGCCTGCTTCATCGGCGGCATCATGGCCCTCTCGCTGCTCTCCCGGCTCGCCCGCGTCTTCGAGCTCCGGGTCACCGACATCGAGCTGGACGACCTGGCGCGGCGGTTCATCCGCGACACCGCCCATCGCACCATCCGCCTCATCGCCAACGAACCCGACAACCGCGACGAGGGCGAGTACCGGGAGAAGGCCGCGCAGATCCGCGCCGACAACGACGTCCCGCCCGGCGACGACGTGATGTTCGTCGAGGTCACCGTCCTCGACGCCTCCGAATTCGAATCCGGGATGCGGGTGCGCGGCGAGGTCCTGCACGGCCGCTACCGGGTGCTGACCTTGGAGAGCGCCGGCATCCCCAACGCCCTCGCCGCCCTCCTGCTGCACATCCGGGACGAGACCGGGCAGCGCCCGCACATCTACTTCGAGTGGACCGAGGGCGATCCGATGGCCAATTTCCTGCGCTTCTTCCTCTTCGGACAGGGCGAGGTCGCCCCCGTCACCCGCGAGGTGGTCCGCCGGGCCGAACCCGACCGCGCCCGCCGCCCCCACGTACACGCCGGCTGACCGGCCCCGGCCCGCCCCGGCCCGGCGGCGGTCAGGCGCCCACGTCGCGGGCGCGGAAGTCCTCCAGGGTCTCGCGGCGGAGCAGGACGCGGGCCGCGCCCTCGTGGACGGCGACGACCGGGGGACGGCCGACCATGTTGTAGCCGGAGGCCATCGACTGGTGGTAGGCGCCCGCCACCGGCACGGCCAGCAGATCGCCGGGCCGGACGTCGGCCGGCAGTTCCACGTCGGCGGCGAGCACGTCGCCGGCCTCGCAGTGCCGGCCCACCACCGTGGCCCGGCAGGGCGGGCCCTCGGCGTGCCGGCCCAGGAGCCGGGGCGCGTAGCGGGCCCCGTACAGGGCGGGGCGCGGGTTGTCGCTCATGCCGCCGTCCACGGCGACGAAGACCGTGCGTCCCGTGCGCTTGACGGCGAGCACCCGGTACAGGGCGACGCCGGCGGGTCCGGACACGGCGCGGCCCGGTTCGATCGCCAGGCGGGGCACGGGCAGGTGGGCGGCCGCGCAGCTCGTGGCCAGTTCGGCGCGCAGCCGGCGGGCGAGGTCGGTGAGGTCGAGGGCCCGCTCACCGGGCCGGTAGGCGATGCCGTGTCCGCCGCCCATGTCGAGTTCGGGCAGGGTCACGGCGTGTTCCGCGCGGATCCGGTCCATCAGCGCGACCATGCGGCGCACGGCCGTCAGGTAGGGGTCGACGGTGGTGATCTGCGAGCCGATGTGGCAGTGCAGGCCGGTGAGTTCGAGTTGGGGTTGGCGCAGGATCGCGGCGACGGCGCGCTGCGCGGAGCCGTCGGCGGGTGACAGGCCGAACTTCTGGTCCTCGGTGCCCGTGCGGATCTTGTCGTGGCCACCGGCGGACACGCCGGGGACCACGCGCACCATCACCTTCTGGTGTCCGTCGGTGCCGACGGCGGCGGCGATGCGGGCGATCTCGGACGGGCTGTCGATGACGATCCGTCCCACCCCGAGCCGCAGCGCCGTGGCGATGTCCCGGGGGGACTTGGCGTTGCCGTGCAGCAGGATCCGTTCGGGCGGGAACCCGGCGGTCACGGCCAGTTCCAGTTCCCCGGCCGAGCACACGTCCAGGCCCAGCCCCTCCTCGCGCACCCAGCGCACGACGGCGCGGGAGAGGAATGCCTTGGCGGCGTAGAACACGTCGGCCTCGGGGAAGGCGTCGCGGTAGGTGCGGCAGCGGCCCCGGATCTCGCCCTCGTCCAGGACGTAGGCGGGGGTGTCGAAGCGTTCGGCCAGTTCCGTCAGCGACACCCCGCCGACGGCGAGGTCGCCGTGCGGGAGCCGGGTGGTGGACGCGGGCCAGACGGACAGGTCGTCGGCCGGGGACAGCAGGTCGGGGGCGAGGGCGATGGTCATGGCGCGTTCTCCCCCTCTCACAGGGTGCGGGCGGCGGGCGCGGGCGCCTGCGGCGGGCGGACGGGCGCGGGCCCGGCGGTCGGCGCGGGGCGGGCGGCGGGGGCCGTGAGGGTCGGGTCCACGGTCAGCAGGGCGGCGCCGAGCGGCGCGGTCATCGCGCGGAGCGCGGAGGCGGAGAGCCTGATCGACGGCTGCCCGGCGCCGAGGGTGGCGGCCAGCAGCTCCGGCGTGGTGAAGCCCACGGCGGTGCGGGCGCCGAGCGGGGTGCGGAACAGGCGCACCACCACCGGCGCCGATCCCGACCGGACCGGCACGTAGAGGGGTCCGGCCGGGACCCGTTCCTCGGGTTCCGGATCGTCGTCGTACTGGAACAAGCACATGGGGCCCTCCCGGGGAACCACGGGTGACAGGTGGCGCCCCGGGACGCGGGGAGGCGGTCCGGGGCGTGACACCGAAGCTATCCCCGTCCTCGAACGCCCGCGGTCGGCCCCTGACGGGATCTTGACGACGGGCCCGCCACTCCATACGGCGCGCTGACGCGCCCGGGGGCCGCCCGTCAGGGACCCGTCACGGATCCCGTCGGGCGCGTCAGGGCGGCGTCAACGGCCCCCGCGATCGGCGCGGGCGCCTCTTTCATTGACCCGAACGAGTGAACGAGATCCGGAATTGGGGGCGTGGTCGTGCGCGCGGTGGTGGTCGGTGTGAGCGGGTCCGCGGGCAGTGTGTCCACGCTGCGGCGGGCCCTGGCCGAGGCGCGGGCGCGCGGGGCGGCGGAACTGCGGGTGGTCCTGGCCTGGCAGGCCCCGGGCGGCGGCCTCGGCGGCCGCGCCGGCGGCGACGCGCGGGTCCCGCAGCAGTGCCACGAGGCCTCGACGGCCCGGTTGCGGCATCTCCTGGACGAGGTCTTCGGTCCCGAACCCCTCGGCTCCGAACCCCTCGGACCCGCCGTCGTGGGCCTCGCGGTGCGGGCCACACCGGGGGCCGCCCTCGTGGCCTCGGCGAACGATCCCGAGGATCTGATCGTGCTCGGCGCCGGCCAACGAAACCCACTCCACCGCCTCCTGCGCCCCTCGGTGGCCCGCCACTGCCTGACCCACGCCGTCTGCCCCGTACTGAGCATCCCCCCGACCAGGTGAACACACGGCCGTCCCGACCCCCGCCCACATGGGTGCCCTGGGGTGCCGTCGGGTCGGCGCGGGGCCAGGCTCGCCTCATGACGCACGAGGAGGAGCCCACCCGAGGTCTGGCCGGGCGGGTGCAGGCACTCGCGAAGCGCAACGGCCCGGTGGTCACCCTGCTGTTCCTGGCGAACCTGATCACGGCCGTCAGCACCCTGGCCACCGCCTACGGCGTGCTGTGGCGGAACACGGCGGACTGGCGGCCCCCGGAGTACGCGAAGCTGAGGTCCTTGCGGGGCGGGCACACCCTGGAGCGGTTCACCAAGGCATTCGGTCCCGCCGCCTACCGCGAGCCGTTCGTCTCCGTGGTGCCGGGCCTCGACGAGGCGGAGCAGGCGAAGCTGACCCGGCACGTGTTCCGGCCGCGCGAGGAGTACCGGGTCGAGGTGATCACCGACCCCGGCGGCAGCACGGTGGTGTACAGCGTGACCTCGTGCGACGAGGGTTTCCGGCCCTCCTTCGAGGTGGACCGCAACGACGACCGCCGGCGGTTCACGGTCACCCTCGGCACGCCCCTCGCGGACGTCCGCCCCGAGGACCCGACCGTGCACCAGTGGATGACCTCGACGGGACTGCGTCAGAGCGCCGTGTCGCAGCACGCGGAGGCCGGGAGCCAGGACGGGCGGCGGTCCTACGCGTGGGCCGCCAACGACGTGTGCCCCTACCGGTCGGAGAAGCAGCGGCGGGCCTCCGAGACCTTCTGGGACGCGTGGGAGGACTGGCAGCGGGGGCGCCCGCGCGACGAGGACACCGGGGTCGTCGAGGGCAGCCGCCGGGATCCGGCCACCCTGACCCTGATGCGCGGGTCCCCGATCAACGTGTACGCCGAGACCGAACCCGGTCGGTCCGTCCAGGAGTACTACCCGGCCCTGATCGGCGTCGGCAAGGACACCGCGGACTGAACGCCCGCCCCGGGCAGGTGTGATGGGGCTCGGGGGCGGGGGGTCTGGACTTACTAGGACGTCCGACTATATGTTCGTGGCACAAGGTCCGCGGTGCAGGGAAGTCGGTGTGAATCCGGCACGGTCCCGCCACTGTGACCGGGGAGTGCGTCGCCGTCCACACGCCACTGACGGGATCCGTCGGGAAGGCGGGCGGCGCACGGGGATCCGGGAGTCAGGATACCGGCCGCGGAACGTTCCGTGTTGTCCACGAGGATGGAGCAGACACGCATGGCACCGGTCCGTACCCACGACCCTGGTGATCCGGCGGAGCGCGCGACCCCGTTCGCGCGCTCGTAGTCACGCGGCCCCACCGGCCCGCGCCGCACCCGGCGCGGTCCGTCGGCGCGCCGTGCCATCCCCGGATCCGACCTGACGAGAGCAGGCACCCATGGTCCGAGAACTCACCCATTTCATCGGCGGGAAGCACACCCCCGGCACCTCCGGGCTCTTCGCCGACGTGCACGATCCGAACACCGGCGCCGTCCAGGCACGGGTCCCCCTGGCCGGCCGCGCCGACACCGAGGCGGCGATCGCCGACGCGGCGCGGGAGCAGGCCGACTGGGGGCAGTGGAACCCCCAGCGTCGCGCCCGCGTGCTGCTGCGCTTCCTCCAACTCGTCGAAGGGGAGCGGGAGTCGCTGGCGCGACTGCTCTCCTCCGAGCACGGCAAGACGGTCGCCGACGCCCACGGTGACCTGCAACGCGGCCTGGAGGTCGTGGAGTTCGCCGCCGGCATCCCGCACCTGCTCAAGGGCGAGTTCACCGACAACGCGGGCACCGGCATCGACGTGCACTCGCTGCGCGCCCCGCTGGGCGTGGTCGCCGGCGTCACCCCGTTCAACTTCCCCGCCATGATCCCCCTGTGGCAGCTCGCACCCGCGCTGGCCTGCGGCAACGCCTTCGTGCTCAAGCCCTCCGAACGGGATCCGTCGGTGCCGCTGCGGCTCGCGGAGCTGTTCCTGGAGGCCGGGCTGCCGCCGGGGGTCCTCAACGTCGTCAACGGCGGCAAGGAGGCCGTCGACACCCTCGTGGAGGATCCGCGGGTGCGGGCCCTGGGCTTCGTCGGCTCCACCCCGGTGGCCGCGCGCCTGTACGCCGAGGCGGCGGCGCGGGGCAAGCGCGCGCAGTGTTTCGGCGGCGCCAAGAACCACATGGTCGTGATGCCCGACGCCGATCTCGACCAGGCCGCCGACGCGCTGATCGGCGCGGGTTACGGATCGGCCGGTGAACGCTGCATGGCGATCTCGGTGGCCGTGCCGGTGGGCGAGGAGACCGCGGACCGGCTGGTCGCCGCGTTGAAGGAACGCGTCGGCCGGCTGCGGATCGGCCGCTCCGACGATCCCGAAGCGGACTTCGGGCCGCTGGTGAGTCGGGACGCCCTCGACCGGGTGCGGCGTTATGTGGACATCGGCGCGAACGAGGGGGCCGAACTCGTCGTGGACGGGCGCGGGTTCACCCTGCCGGGGCACGAGAACGGGTTCTTCGCCGGCGCCACCCTCTTCGACCGGGTCACCCCCGCGATGCGCATCTACCGCGAGGAGATCTTCGGGCCGGTGCTGTGCGTGGCGCGGGCCGCCGACTTCGAGGAGGCGGTGCGGCTGCCGAGCGAGCACCCCTTCGGCAACGGGGTCGCGATCTTCACCCGGGACGGGGACACCGCCCGCGAGTTCACCCGTCGCGTCGAGACCGGCATGGTCGGCGTCAACGTGCCGATCCCGGTGCCCGTCGCCTACCACACCTTCGGCGGCTGGAAGAGGTCCGGTTTCGGCGACCTGAACCAGCACGGCCCGGACTCGATCCGCTTCCTCACCCGCACCAAGACCGTCACCTCGCGCTGGCCCTCCGGGGTCAAGGAGGGCGCGAACTTCACGATCCCGACGATGGGATGAGCGCCGTGACCACCATGACGCAGGACCAGCTCGCGCTCGCCGAGGTGACCCTCGACTTCGCTCAGGAACAACTCGCCCCGCACGCCGTGGCCTGGGACCGCGACAAGCACTTCCCCGTCGACGTGATCCGCCGCGCCGCCGACCTCGGCCTCGCCGGGGTGTACGTCCGCGAGGAGCACGGCGGCTCCGGCCTGTCCCGCGCCGACGGCGTGCTCGTCTTCGAGACCCTCGCCACGGGCTGCCCCTCCATCGCCGGCTACCTCTCCATCCACAACATGGTCGCCTGGATGGTCGACCACTACGGCGACGAAGCCCAACGCGCCCGCCTGCTGCCCGCGCTCTGCTCCGGCGAGACCCTCGGCAGCTACTGCCTCACCGAACCCGGCGCGGGTTCGGACGCCGCCGCGCTGCGCACCCGCGCGGAGCGGCACGGGGACCACTACGTGCTCACCGGCGTCAAACAGTTCGTCTCGGGCGCCGGCGCGGCCGGCCTGTACCTGGTGATGGCCCGGACCGGGGAGCCGGGGCCGGGCGGGATCTCCGCGTTCCTCGTCGAACGCGGGGACCCGGGGCTCTCCTTCGGGCCGAACGAGGTGAAGATGGGGTGGAACGCCCAGCCGACCCGACAGGTGGTCCTCGACGGCGTGCGGGTGCCCGTCGAGCGCCGGTTGGGCGCGGAGGGCGAGGGCTTCCGGATCGCGATGAACGGGCTCAACGGCGGCCGGCTCGGCATCGCCGCGTGCTCCCTGGGCGGGGCTCGGGACGCGTTGAACCGCGCGCTGACCCACCTCGCCGATCGCGAGGCGTTCGGCGGCCGGCTGCTGGACGAGCCCGCGCTGCGGTTCCGGCTCGCCGACATGGCCACCGAGCTGACGGCGGCCCGCGCCCTGGTCCGGGAGGCCGCCGAGGCCCTGGACGCGGGCGACCGGGGCGCGCCGGGGCTGTGCGCGATGGCCAAGCGCTTCGCGACGGACACGGGTTTCGCGGTGGCCGACGCGGCCCTGCAACTGCACGGGGGCTACGGCTACCTGGGCGAGTACGGCATCGAGAAGATCGTCCGCGACCTGCGGGTGCACCGGATCCTGGAGGGCACCAACGAGGTGATGCGGGTGATCGTGGCGCGCGGACTGACGGAGAACCTGCGATGAGCGGCCACGACGAGAGCGTGCTGGTGCGGACCGAGGGGCGGGCGGGGTACCTCACCCTCAACCGTCCCCGCGCCCTGAACGCCCTGACCCACTCCATGGTCCTGAGGATCACGGACGCGCTGACGGCCTGGGCCGAGGACCCGGCCGTGGAGACCGTCGTCCTCGCGGGCGCCGGGGAGCGCGGGCTGTGCGCCGGTGGCGACATCCGCGCGATCCACGAGGACGCGCGCGCCGGCGGGACCGCCTCGGTGGGGTTCTGGCGCGACGAGTACCGGCTCAACGCCCTGATCGCCCGATATCCCAAGCCGTACGTGGCGCTCATGGACGGGATCGTCATGGGCGGTGGGGTCGGGGTCTCGGCCCACGGCAGCGTCCGGATCGTCACCGAGCGTTCGCGGGTCGCGATGCCGGAGACCGGCATCGGTTTCGTGCCGGACGTGGGCGGGACGTACCTGCTCGCGCTGGCCCCCGGGGAGTCGGGCACGCATCTGGCGTTGACGGGGGTGCCCGTGGGCGCGGCCGACGCGCTGTTGTGCGGGCTCGCCGACCATTTCGTGCCCGCCGCCGCGCTGCCCGCGCTCTCCCGGGAGCTGGCGCGGCACCCGGTGCGCGAGGTGTTGGCGCGGCACGTGGCCGAGCCGCCCGACGGGGTGCTCGCGGGGGCCCGGGAGTGGATCGACGCCTGTTACGCGGCCGACGACGTCGAGGAGGTGCTCGCGCGGCTCGCCGCCTCGGGGGCGCCGGCCGCGCGGGCCGCCGCCGACGCGCTGCGCGGCAAGTCGCCCACGGCCCTCAAGGTCACCCTGGCCTCGCTGCGGCGGGCCCGGCGACTGGGGCCCTTGGAGCGGGTGTTGGAGCAGGAGTTCCGCGTCTCGTGCGCGGCCCTGTCCTCGCCCGACCTGGTGGAGGGGATCCGCGCCCAGGTGATCGACAAGGACCGGGCGCCGCGCTGGTCCCCGGCCGCGCCGGCGGACGTGACGCGGGCCGACGTGGAACGTTTCTTCGCTCCGGCGGGCGTGGTGGGGCTCCGGCTCCCGGCGCCCGCCGCGGATCGGGAGGTGGTGTGGTGAGCGGCACCGTGGCGTTCATCGGGCTCGGGCACATGGGCGGGCCGATGGCGGCCCGGCTGGTGGGGGCCGGGTACCGGGTCCTCGGCTTCGACCTCGTGCCGGAGTTGCTCGCGGGCGCTGCGGCGCACGGGGTCGAGCCCGCCGCCGGCGCGGCCGAGGCCGTCGCGCGGGCCGACGTGGTCCTCACGATGCTGCCCGCCGGGCGGCACGTGCTGGCCCTCTACCGGGAGCCGGGGCTGCTCGCTGCGGCCCGGCCCGGGACCCTGTTCGTGGACTGCTCGACCATCGACGTGGCCGACGCCCGCGCCGCGCACGAGCTCGTGCTCGCGGCGGGGCACCGCGCGCTGGACGCCCCGGTATCCGGCGGGGTGGTGGGCGCCGAGGCCGGCACGCTGACGTTCATGGCGGGCGGCGGGGCGGCGGAGTTCGCGGCCGCCGAACCCTTCCTGGCCGTCATGGGCCGCAAGGCCGTGCACTGCGGCGGGCCGGGGGCCGGGCAGGCGGCGAAGATCTGCAACAACATGATCCTCGCCGTGTCCATGATCGGGGTGAGCGAGGCATTCGTGCTCGCCGAGAGCCTCGGCCTGGACCACCAGGCCCTGTACGACGTGGCCTCCGCGGCCTCCGGGCAGTGCTGGGCGCTCACCGTGAACTGTCCCGTGCCCGGACCGGTGCCGGGCAGTCCCGCCAACCGCGACTACCGCCCCGGGTTCGCGGCCCCGCTCATGGCCAAGGACCTGGGCCTGGCCGCGAACGCCCTGCGGGCCGGCGGGGTCCGGGCGCCGCTGGGGCTCAAGGCGGCGGAGCTGTACGCCGCGTTCGCCGAGGGGGAGGGCGCGGGGCTGGACTTCTCGGCGATCGTCCGCACCCTGCGCCCCACCCCCGCACCACCCGCGCCCGCGCCCGAGGACGAGCACGAGCACGAGCACGAGCACGAGCACGAGCACGAGCACGACGAGAACGGAAGGACCGCATGAACGCGTACGAGACCATCCGGGTGAAGCGCGAGGGCCGCGTCGCGGTGCTCACCCTGGACCGGCCCGAGGCCCTCAACGCCCTCGACCTGCGCATGATGCGGGAGGTCGTGACGGTCGCGGAGGAACTGGACCGGGATCCGGGGATCGGCTGCCTGGTCCTGACCGGCTCCGCGCGGGCCTTCGCGGCCGGCGCCGACATCAAGGAGATGCGCCCGCGCGGCTATCCGGACATGTACGTCGACGACTGGTTCTCGGCCTGGGACCGGTTGGGGCAGGTGCGCACGCCCACCCTCGCCGCGGTCGCGGGTCACGCGCTGGGCGGCGGTTGCGAACTGGCCATGCTGTGCGACGTGTTGTTGGCCGCCGACACGGCGCGGTTCGGGCAGCCCGAGATCAGGCTGGGGGTGATTCCCGGCATCGGCGGCTCCCAGCGCCTGACCCGCGCCGTCGGCAAGGCCAAGGCCATGGAGCTGTGCCTGACCGGTCGCACGATGGACGCGCAGGAGGCGGAACGGGCCGGGTTGGTGTCGCGGATCGTCCCGGCCGAGGACCTGTTGACCGAGGCCCTGGCCGTGGCCGGGACCATCGCCTCGATGTCGAAGCCGGTCGCGATGATGACGAAGGAGGCCGTGAACCGGGCCTTCGAGACCACCCTCGCCGAGGGGGTCCGCTTCGAACGGCGGCTGTTCCACGCGGTGTTCGCGACCGCCGACCAGAAGGAGGGCATGGCCGCGTTCGTCGAGAAGCGCCCGGCGCGCTTCACCCACGGCTGACCGGACCGACGGCGCCGGGCCCGGGGGGGGTCCTCCCTCCGGGACCGGCGCCGCCCCGGTCAGGGGGTGCGCAGGGCGGGCACGACCTCGCGCAGTCGGGCGGCCGACAGGACGCCCTCGCGGACGAGGACGGGCTCCGGCCCGCTCAGGTCGACGATCGAGGACGAGACCCCGCCGGGGGTCCGACCGCCGTCGAGGTACACGGCGACGGAGTCGCCGAGCATCCCCAGCGCCGCGTCGCAGTCCTGCGGCGAGGGCCGGTCGGTGAGGTTGGCGCTGGAGACGGCCAACGGGCCGGTGACGGCCAGCAGTTCCAGGGCGAGCGGGTGGTCGGGCATGCGGACGGCCACCGTGCCGCCCGTCTCGCCCAGGTCCCAGCCCAGGGAGGGCCGGTGCCGCAGCACCAGCGTGAGACCGCCCGGCCAGAAGGCGTCCACGAGGGCGCGGGCCTCGCCGGACAGGTCGCCCACCAGGTCGCGCAGGGCGTCCGGGGAGTCGACCAGCACGGGGGAGGGCTTGTGTCGGCCGCGGCCCTTCGCGGCGAGCAGGCCGGCCACGGCCTTCGGGTCGAAGGCGTCCGCCCCCAGCCCGTACACGGTGTCCGTGGGCAGGACGACGAGTTCGCCCCGTCGGACGGCGGAGACCGCCTCCGCGAGTCCGGTGGCGCGGGCGGCCGGGTCGGCGCAGTCGTGGCGTCGCGTGTGCAGTTCGATCACTCCGTCCCGGTGATGTCGCCGCGGGTGGTCACCACGCGGGCGTCTCCCCCGGCGAGCGCGTAGCCGAGGCCCACGACGGCGATCTGGCCGCTGTCGACCTGCTCCGACAGCAGCCGGGAGCGCTCCAGCAGCCGGTCCACGGTGTGCCGGATGTGCTCGTCCACGATGTCGCTGTCGGCCGTCAGACCGGCGTTGCGCGCGGCGAGGACGCTGGGCGTGACCCGCTCCACTATGTCCCGAACGAAGCCGCGGGGGGAGAAGCCCTCCTCGACCGCCGCGCGGGCGGCGGCGACGGCGCCGCAGGAGTCGTGGCCCAGCACGACGACCAGGCGGGCCCCGAGGACGCTGGTCGCGTACTCGACGCTCCCCAGCACCTCCGAGCCGAGGACGTGCCCGGCGGTGCGGACGACGAAGAGGTCCCCGAGGCCCTGGTCGAAGATGATCTCGGCGGCGAGCCGCGAGTCGGAGCACCCGAGGACCACGGCGAAGGGGTCCTGGCCCGGAGCGAGCTCCTGCCGGCGCGAGGCGTCCTGGTTGGGGTGTTCCGGCGTGCCCGCGACGAAGCGCTTGTTGCCGGACAGCAGGGCGTCGAATGCGGTGGGGGGAGAAGTTCTCGGCATGGCCCCAGCCTAGTGATCGCCCGTTCCCCCGGCACGCCCGGGGCCCGCTCCGCGGCCCGCCCCCCGCCCCGGCCCCGGCCGGGGCGCCCCGAGCGGCCCTCACCCGTTCGGGCCGGCGCGGGCGCGCGATCGCGGGATCGGGCGATCGGCGACGGGGAATGCGACCGGCTTGCCGGCGACCCGTTCCGCGCGTGAATCCCGCCGAATAGCGGGATCTGTCGGCGCGGAGGTAAAGCGCATTAGTCGTCCTCAAACATTCAGGGCTTTAGTCCTGTTCAGTGGCTCTGACCTGCACTTTTGGCTTGTCCACAGCTTTATCCCCCTTTGACCTTTCGAGAAAGGCTGTTGCATGGTGTCGAGCAGCGCCGTGAATGAGGGCGCCGTGTGCGAGGCGAAGGAGCAAGACACTCATGTCCGTGAATCGCAGTGTGGCGATCCGTACCGTCGTCGGTATCGGAACCGCGCTCTCCCTGACCACGCTGACCGCCTGTGGTGGCGGCGCCGGGTCCTCCACGTCGGGCAAGGCCGACGGCGCGATCAAGTTCCAGACGTGGAACCTCCGAGCGAAGTTCAAGGACCACTTCGAGGGTCTGATCGCCGCCTTCGAGAAGGAGAACCCGGGGGCCAAGGTCACCTGGGTGGACCAGCCGGCGGACAACTACGCGGACAAGCTGAGCGCGGACGCCTCCGCGGGCTCGCTGCCCGACGTGGTCAACCTGTCCCCGGACCTCGCGTACCCCCTGGCCAAGGCCGGTGTGCTGCTGAACCTGGACAAGGACGAGGCCGCCTCGAAGTTCAAGGACGAGTACCTCGAAGGGGCCTGGGCCGGCTACGAGATGCCCGGCATGGACGGCGCCTACGCCTTCCCCTGGTACCTCAACAGCGGGCCGCTGTTCTACAACAAGAAGATGTTCGAGGCCGCCGGCCTGGACGCGAACAAGCCGCCGAAGACCTTCGACGAGCTGTTCGCGGCCGCCGACAAGCTGGCGGAGTCCGGAAAGGCGACCCTGGGCCAGCCGCCGACCGTCGAGGACTTCGGGCGGTACGGCGTCGAGGCGATGGACAAGGACGGCAAGCGGTTCACGCTCAACAGCGAGAAGGGCGTCGAACTCCTCACCAAGTACCGGGACCTGTACAAGAAGGGCGGCCTGCACAAGCAGACGCTGACCCTGAAGGACGACTCCACGGGCACGAAGTTCCTCCAGCAGGAAATCGCGATGAACCCGGGCAGCGCCCACGACCTGGACAAGTTCAAGTCCGAGGCCCCGTCGCTGTACGACAGCCTCGGGATCACCGAGGTGCCGACCAACACCGGCAAGCAGAACATGTACCTCCAGGGCCTCGCGGTCAACGCCGGCAGCAAGAACGCGGCCACGGCCGTGGCCTTCGCGCACTTCGTCACGAACCAGAAGAACCAGGAGGAGTTCGGCCACAAGGTCGCGGTCTTCCCGTCCACCAAGGGTTCGCTTCAGAAGGACTACTGGACGAAGGAGGACGGCACCGAGGAGGGCCGGATCCGGGTGGCCTCGGCCAAGATGCTGCCGACGGCGGTGAACTACACGCCGGTGCTGTTCAGCGACGAGATGAAGACCATCCTGCGCAACGAGATCGCCAAGTGCTTCCAGGACAAGGCATCGCCCAAGGAGGCTCTGGACAGCGCGGTCGCCCAGATGGACAAGCTCCTCGAACAGCACTGATCCGGAGGATCGCGTCCCATGGCCACCTCCGCCCCCACCCCCACCGCCCCCCACGCGGGCTCCGCGTCGGCCCCCTCCCCCACCGCCGGCCCCGACGGACGGCGCCCGCGCCGACGCCCGCACCGGGGCCCGGCCCTGCGGACCCACCGCCCCGCGAGCCCGTGGCTGTTCCTGGCCCCGGCGCTCGTGATCACCCTCGCCTTCAACCTGTACCCGTTCTTCTCCACGGTGTGGAAGTCCTTCACCGACGCCCGCACCCTGACCCCGGGCACGTTCGTCGGGCTGGACAACTTCACCGCCCTGCTGGAGGACGAGCGCTTCTGGATCGCCCTGCGCAACAGCGCGCTGTACGTCGTCGTCGTGGTGCCGTGCATGGTGCTGCTGCCGCTGCTGCTCGCCCTGCTCGTCCAACGGCACATACCGGGCATCGGCTTCTTCCGCGCCGCCTACTACACGCCCGTGGTCGCGTCCGTCGTCGTCGTGGCCCTCATGTGGGTGTGGATGCTCGACGACCGGGGCTTCGTCAACGCCGTGCTCGGGATGTTCGGCGTGGACCCGGTCCCCTTCCTCTCGAACCAGTGGCTGCTGCTGCTCAGCGCGATGGCCCTGACCGTGTGGAAGGGCCTCGGCTACTACATGATCATCTACCTGGCCGCGCTCGCGAACGTCCCCCGGGAGCTGCACGAGGCCGCCGAGGTCGACGGCGCCGGGCCGATCCGCCGCTTCGTCTCCATCACCATGCCCTCCGTCCGCTCGACGATGGTCCTCGTCGGCGCCCTCTCCTCGGTGGCCGCCTTCAAGGTCTTCTCCGAGGTCTACATGATCGCCGGACCCACCGGCGGCCCGGGCGGCGAGGACACCACGCTGGTGATGCTGATCCAGCGCGTGGGCACCGGACTCCAGGGCCGCACCGGCTACGCCTCGGCCATGTCCATCGTGCTCTTCGCCCTGACCCTGGTGCTGATGCTCCTGGTCATGCGGGCCGACCGGAAGGAGAAGGACTGATGCCGGCCACCACCGCCCCCGATCCCGTGCGCGAGGAGACCCGGCCCCGGCCGCGCCGCGCGCCCGAGCGCGAGCACCGCACCCGGGGTCGCGGGTCCCGGGCGCTGACCCCCCTGCGCTACGCGGCCCTGGTCGTGATGCTGCTGGTCATGATCGGGCCCTTCCTGTGGCAGTTGTCCACCTCCCTCAAGGGCGCGAGCGAGGACATCTTCACCTCGCCCCCGCAACTGCTGCCCCAGGACCCCACGTTCGACAACTACCAGGGCGTCGCGGACATCATCCCGGTCTGGGACTACATCCTGAACTCCCTCAAGGTCGCCTGCACCAGCGTGCTGACGAACATCCTGGGCGCGGCGATGGCCGGGTACGCCCTGGCCCGGCTCCGCTTCAAGGGTCGGGGCAGCGCGGCGATCGTCTTCGTCCTGGCGCTGCTGGTGCCGATGGAGGCCATCATGATCGCCCAGTTCGCCACCATGCGGTCCCTGGACATCAACGACACCCTCGTGGCCGTCGTCCTCCCCGGCTGCATCGGCGCGATGAACGTGCTGCTGATGCGCAACGCGTTCCGCAACATCCCCTACGAGGTCGAGGAGGCGGCGATCGTGGACGGCGCCAACGTGTGGCAACGGTTCGCCCGCGTCGCGCTGCCGGCCGTCAAGGGCACCCTGGCCGTCGTCGCCATCTTCGCCTTCATGGGCGCCTGGGACGACTTCCTGTGGCCGCTGATCGTCCTGTCCGACTCCTCCAACTTCACCCTCACCGTCGGGCTGAACTTCCTCCACGGCACCTTCGCGAGCAACCAGCGGGTCATCGCGGCCGGCACCATCATCGCCGTCGCCCCCCTGATCGTGATGTTCGCCTGCCTGCAGCGGTTCTTCTTCAAGGGGGTCGGCGAGGGCGCCGTGAAGGGCTGAAGCCCCCACCCGCCTCTCCCCCGCCCTCCCCTCCCCCGTCCGCCGGCCCCGTGACCGGACCGAGGTCCCCGCGACCGCGGTCCGGTCACGGCCGTGTGCGCGGGGTGCGGGCGGGCGCGAGCGGGCGGCGGTCGCCGTCGCGCCGCACCGTTCCTACGATGGGAGACGGAGCTCGGGGCGGCTCGGGGCAGTCCGCGGAGGTGACGCCATGCGAAGGCGCCGCACCACCACCCTGCTCGCCGCCGGCCCGCTGCTGCTCGGCACGGTCCTGCTCGGACCCGCCGGCCCGGCCGGCGCCGCGCCCGAGCCCCGCGCGGGCGTCGCGGCGGGCGTCGCCTCCTCGGGGATCGACCCGGCCGGCGCCGCGCGGCTCGACGCCGCCGTCCGCGACGCGATGCGCGCGGCGGAGATCCCCGGCGTGATCGCCGGGCTGTGGATCGACGGCGGCCCCGGCTGGACACGGGCCTTCGGCACCGCCGACACCTCCGACCGCGCGCCGATGAGGACGGACCTGCACACCCGGATCGGCAGCGTCACCAAGACCTTCACGGTCACCGCCCTGCTCCGGCTCGTGGACGCCGGGCGCGTGGGCCTCGACGATCCCGTCTCGCGGTACGTGGACGGGGTGCCGGGCGGGGAGCGGATCACGCTGCGGGAGCTCGCCGAGATGCGCAGCGGGCTCTACGACTACGCGCAGGACCCCGGCTGGTTGAAGGCCCTGCGCGCCGACCCCGACAGCCCGTGGACCCCCCGACGGCTGCTGGACGTGGCCTTCGCGCACCCGCCGAACTTCGCGCCCGACGCGAAGTGGGAGTACTCCAACACGAACATCGTGCTGCTCGGGCTCGTCGTGGAGCGGGTCACGGGACGCGGCCTGAGCGAGGAGCTGCGGGCGGAGGTGCTGGGACCGGCCGGGCTGCGGAACACCGCCCTGCCCACCGACGCGGCGATCCCCGCCCCGTACGCGCACGGCTACACCACGTTCTCCCCGGACGGGAAGGTCGTGGACTCCGCGCACTGGAACCCGTCCTGGGCGTGGGCGGCCGGGGCCATGACCTCCACCCTGGCCGACCTCCGCTCCTGGGTGGGAACCCTCGTCGGCGGGGTCCTCCCGAACGGTGACCGGCTGCTGTCGCCCGGGACCCAGGCCGAGCGGCTGCGGGTGCGGCCGGTGGGCGTGCCGGGGGTGGCCTACGGGCTGGGCATCGCGTCGGTGAACGGGTGGCTCGGGCACAACGGCGAACTGCCCGGGTACGAGACCGTCGCGGCCCGGCTGCCCGAGCGGAACGCGACCCTGGTGGTGATCGTGAACTCGGACACCGACAAGGGCGGCAGCCTCAGCACGCGGATCGCGGCGGCGATCACCCGGATCGCCACCCCGGACCACCTGTGGGCCCTGCCCTCGGCCGCCCGTCCGCAGGGGCCGAGCGCGTCGGGAGAGCCGAGCACGCCGAGCGCCTCGGGCCCGGCCGCGTCGCGGGGCCGCTGAGCCCGCGCGGGGGGGCGGTCAGTCGCCTCTGGTCCAGGGGCTCGGATTGCTCAGGAAGGGACGGAAGGCGAGGTCGGCCGCGCCGAGCAGGCAGGCGTCGGGGGTCGTGCCCGCGCTCCAGCGCACGCCCCGGGCGCGCGCGACGACGGAGGCGTCCAACGCGGCGGTCATCCGCTCGGGTCGGGCGGCGGCGAGGGTGGCGAGCATGCCGGTGAGGACCACCTCGTCGGGGCCGAGGGTGTTGACCACGCCGGTCAGGGCGGTGCCCAGCCGGTCGGCGGACTCGTCGACCCGCTCCGGGGGAGCGGCGCGCAGCGCTTCGGGCGTCAGGGGCGCGCTCGGGTCGAACCCGAGCGCGGCCAGCAGGGCCGGGCCCCCGACGTAGCGTTCCAGGCAGCCGCGGAACCCGCAGGGACAAGGGAGGCCGACGGGATCCACGCTCAGGTGGCCGATCTCCAGGGCCTGCGCGCGGTCGGGCGAGCCGACCAACGCGGCCCCCAGGCCGTGGCGTTCGCCGCTGACGACGAGGAGGGTGCCGGGGCCGGAGCCCTTGGCGCGGTACTCGCCGAGGGCGGTGGCCGTGGCGTCGCGGGTCAGGCAGGCGAAGGGGCCGCCGGCCCGTCGACCGAGGTCCGGCGCCGTGCGGGCCAGCAGCTCGCGCAGGGGTTCGGCGAGGGGGGCGGGGCCGGGCCGGTCCAGGACCAGGGAGGTCAGCACGGTGCCGGTGGTCTCGTCGAGCATGCCGGGGTAGGCCACGGCCACCCCGACGCAGTTCCCGGCCGCCGGTCCGGCCGTGTGCGCCGTGCGTTCGGCGAGGAGCGCGAGGAGTCGCTCCGGGGGGAGGCCGACGAGGTCCGCCGCGTGGTGCTCGGCGCGCAGGGCGCGACCGCCCAGGGCGTAGGCGGCGATCCGCAGTCCGTCCGGTTCGACCTTGACCGCCACGGTGAACGGGCCGCCGTCGGCGATCTCCAGCACCACCGAGGGACGGCCGCCCGCGCTGCCCAGGGGCGCCCGTTCGCCCGCGCGGATCAGTCCGGCGGCCGTCAGGCTCTCCACCGCCGCGCCGGCGGCGCTGCGTGCCAGGCCGGCCCGTCGGGTGGCCTCCGCCCGGGACAGGGGGCCGTCCCGGTGCACGACGTCGAGCAGACGTGACGCGGACGACTCCCCTGGGTTGTTGCGCACGATTCTCCCTTGCCGCTAGTTTGTACTCAAAAGAACAAACCTCGGGGGGCTGGACACGGAGGTATCCCATGACGCCGGATCCGATGGTTCGCTTCGACACCATCTTCATCGACACCCGCACGTTCCCGTGCCACACCCCGGCCGGTCGCGAGGCCCTGCGTTCCCTGACGGAGGAGCACGCCTGGATCGCCGTCACCCCGGACCCCGGGGCCGACGCCGACCCCCACGCCGACCGCGACGGCGCGCCCGACCCGCCCGGCCCGCGCGCCCCGGCCCTCACCATCGACGGCGCCCCCGGATCCTTCCAACGCGCGACCGGAAGCCTCGACGCCCGCCCCGGCGACTGCGTCCTGCTCACCCTCGACGCCGACCTCGCCGAGGTCGCGGACGCCGCCGACGTGGTGCCCGTCGTCCTGCACCACCTCCCGCCGCCGCACGCCCTGCGGGCCGCGATCGCCCTGGCCTCCTTCGACGGCTTCACCGCCAACCCGGCAGGCTGGCGCAGGGCCTTCACCAGGACCTGACCGCCGAACGCGCCCGAGGCCCGGCACGCACCCCGCGCCGGCGTGTCGCGGGGGATGCACACGGGACGGGCACGGACGAACCCGACAACAGCCGGCAGCAACAGCGGCGACCCCAACCGGACCGGGATCGAGCGCCACCCGAAGAGCGCCCGGGACCCACCAAAGCCCCGCACCACGCGAACACCGCAGCCCCCCGACACCAACACCCACACCACCACACGAACACCCCGCGACAAGCGCCCCACCCCCGGGCCGGGCCACAGGCCGGGCCACAGGCCGGGCCACGGGCCGTGCGGGGCCCCTGCGTGCGCTCCCTTCGGGCTCCCGCTGACCGGCTCGGCCCGTTGGTGGGCACGGTCCGCTGCCCGGGTGCCCTGCCGGCGCGCCGTCACACGGCCCGCCGGCCCGCCCTCGTGGCGAAGCGCGCCCCACCGGCCGGCGCCCGCGTTTCGCGTCCGCTCGCTCGGGTCGCGGACGGTCTCGGCGCGGGGCGTCAGGAGGCGGGCGGTTCCTGCGGGTTGGGTCTGCGCCCCGTGCCGACGGCGCGCGACCCGATGCCGCCGGACGGGCACCGGCGGCGCCACGACGGCGTCCCGTCGACCCCGCTCCTGTCCGCGCGCGGCCGGCGGTTCGGCCTGGCCCGCCCTGGTCACGGGGTCCCCGGCCGAGCTGTAGGGTCGGGTGACATGAGACCTTGTGTGACGATATGGCCGGATCTTCTCCGGTGGCCGCCGCAGAGCGCGAAGGGTGGCTGAACCCGCCCCCGCGCGCCGCGCCTTCCGACGTGCCCTGGGGTGCGCGCTGCTCCTCGGGCTCGGCCCGGTCGGCTGCTCCCGGGCCCCGGCCACCTGGGACGGGGGCCCCGCCCCCTCGGTGTCGGCCCCGGTCGCCGCGACCCCCCTGTGGCCGGGGCGGACGCCGCCCACCCTGCCCGCGGACCCGCCGGCCCCCCGCGCCCTGCCCGATGTGGACCTGCCCGCGAACGGCCTGCGCGGCGTGTCCCCGGCCCTGCTGCTGCGCGCGGACCCAGGGGTCCCCGGCTCCGTGAAGAACGGACTGGACCGCTGCCCGGGGAGCCGCTGCCGGCTGCTCCCGCCCGCCTTCGCCGATCTGACCGGCCGCGGCGTCCCCGAACTCGTGCTCGCCTTCGACGACGAAGGCCGCACCTGGCTGTGGGTGTACACGGTCTCCGACGGCTCGGTGGTCCGGATCCTGGACTACGTGGGACAGCCCGGTCTGACGGCCTCGGCGGCCGGCCGCGAGCTGGTGATCGGCGAGGCCGAGGGCGCCAGGGTCTCGACGGTGCGGTTCCGGTGGAACGGTCACGTGCTGGCCCCGGCCCGCGCCGGCTGACCGACCCCGCCCGCCCTCACCCCCCCCGACCGAAGGACCCGAGGATCCGCCCATGACCCGTCTGCTGCTCGTCGAGGACGACGAGGTGATCCGTGACACCCTGCGCATCGCGCTGGCCCGCTACGGCTACGAGGTGCTCGTCGCCGGGGACGGCCTGACCGGCCTGGAACGGGTCCGCGACGACGCGCCGGACCTGCTGCTGCTGGACGTGATGCTGCCCGAGCTCGACGGCATCGGACTGTGCCGGCGGGTCCGGGAGTTCAGCCTCGTGCCGATCCTGATGTTGTCGGCCCGGGGCGACGCCCTCGACGTGGTGGCCGGGTTGGAGGCCGGCGCGGACGACTATGTGGTCAAACCGCTCCAGAGCCCGGTCCTGGTGGCCCGGATCCGGTCCCTGCTGCGTCGGGCGAGCCTCACCGCGCTCCCGCCCGAGGACGCGTCGCCGGCCGGGGACCCGCCCGGCGAACTCGTCTTCGGCGACCTGTCCGTGGACACCGAGGGCCTGGAGATCCGGCGGGCCGGGGAACCGGTCTCGCTGACCCCGACGGAACTGCGGCTGCTCCTCGAATTCGTGGCGAACGCCGGCATCGTCCTGGAGCGACAGACGCTGCTGCGCAACGTGTGGGACTACGACTGGGACGGCGACAGCCGGCTCGTGGACCTGCACGTGCAGCGCCTCCGGACCAAGATCGGGGCCGAGCGCATCGAGACGGTCCGCGGCTTCGGCTACAAGCTGCGCCGATGACCGGCGCCGGCCCGGCCCGGTGGTGGCGGTCCCTGCGGTGGCGGGTCGCCGTCCTGATCGCGGTGGCGGTCTGCGCGGTCGCCGCCGCGATCGGCGTCCTGGTGCACGAGACCACCGAGGCGCACGCCCTGGGGCAGGCCCGCGACAACGCCCAGCGTCAACTGGACCTGTCCCTGACCACCTACCTGGCCACCGGCGAGGCGCACGGCTCGGGCGCCGAACTCGACTCCCCGATCCTGCCGTCGGCGCTGCGCGCCCTGGTCACGAGCGGCCACGCCGGCACCGCCTACGACACCGGCCGGCAGGGCCCGGCGGTGTTCGCCGCGCGCCCCGTCGGCGGGCACGTGCTGTCCGTGGAGATCGACTTCCGGGGGGACCTGCGCAGCCTCGCGCGACTCGACGCGAGCATGGGCCTGGCCGGGCTGCTCGCCGTGGCCGCCGTCCTGCCGCCCGCCGTCCTCCACGCCGACCGGCTCGGACGGCGCCTGCGTCACGCCGCCGGCACCGCCCGGCGGATCGCGGACGGCGACCTGGACGCCCGCATCGACACCCCCGACCGCCCCGGCGACGAGATCGCGGAGATCTCCACCGCCGTCGACTCCATGGCCGGCTCCCTCCAGCACCGGCTCGACGCCGAACAGCGGTTCACCGCCGACGTGGCCCACGAACTGCGCACCCCGCTGACGGGCCTGATCACCGCCGCCGAACTGCTGCCGGACTCCGAGACCAGCGGACACGTCCGGGAACGCGCCGGAACCCTGCACGCCCTGGTCGAGGAACTGCTGGAGGTCTCCCGCCTCGACTCCGGCACCGAACGGCCGCAGTACGCCCCCTGCCCGCTGGAACCGCTGGTCCGGAGCATCCTGCGCCGCACCGGGCACGAGGTGGAACTCCGCGTCCACGACCCGGCCGTGGTCGAGACCGACCCCCGCCGGCTCGAACGCGTCCTGGCGAACCTGGTGTCCAACGCCCATCGGCACGGCCGGGGCCCCGTGGAGGTGCGGATCGAGGATCGGACCGTGTCCGTGCGCGACCGCGGCCCCGGCTTCCCCGCCACCCTCACGGCCGAGGGCCCGCGACGGTTCCGCACCGGCACCCCCGACCGCGGCGGCGGCCACGGCCTGGGCCTGACCATCGCGACCGGCCAGGCCGCCGTGATCGGCGCCCGACTGGAGTTCGCGAACCCGCCCGAGGGCGGGGCCCTGGCCCTCCTCCACCTGCCCTGACCCGACCCGGGACCCGGGCGGCCCCCGTCAGTCCGCCGAGGAGGCCGGGGACGCGGAAGGCGGCGGCGGGGACAGGGGCGGGAGCGGTCTCAGGATCCGCACCCCGCCCGTGCCGTGGTCCACCGCCCGCCCCTCGTCGATCAGACCGCGCAGCGCCTTGCGGACGCGGCTGCGGGGAACGCGGTAGTGGGCGGCCAGGCTCAACTGCGAGGGGAACATCCCGCGCAGTTCGCCGCTCTCCACCCGCCGCCACAGGTCCGACGCGATCTCCTCCGACCGCAGGTCCCCTCGGGCGGCGGGCGCGGGACGGACGGCGGGGGCCGCGCTGCGCAAGGGCGCGTTGCCGACGCGCAGCCGGGTGCGGGCCGCCCGGCACACGAACCGGGCGGTGGTGACGCTCACCCCGTACTCGCGGGCGATGGTCGTGGGGGCGGGCACACGACCCCGGGCCGGGCCGCCGCGCGCGGCCATCCGGCGCAGCACGTCCGTGGCGATCCGCTCGTACCGGGGCCCGTCCCCGGGGCCGTCGCGATCCGACACCGGGATCACCGCCCCTCCGTCGCGCCCACGGAGGTCCTCGCGAGGTCGTGCGCGACGAGGGCGGCCTGGATCCGGTTGGTCAGGCCGAGTTTGGAGATACCCCGGGAGACGTAGGTCTTCACACTCGCCTCCGACAGGTGCAGCCGGGCGGCGATCGCGGCATTGGGCATGCCCTGCCCCAACAGGTCCAGCACCCGCCGCTCGCTCTCGTTCAACGTGCCGAACCGGCGCCGCAGTTCCGCGCCGCCCGGACCCGGCAGGGCATCGTGCCCGACGGAGGCGCGGCGCAGGAGGCCGCCCATCGCGGAGGGGGCGAGGACGGGGACGCCGCGGGCGACGGCGAGGAGGGCGGAGAGCAGCTCTTGGGAGCGGAGGTCCTTGAGGATGAAGCCGGCGGCGCCGGCTTCGAGGGCTTCGACGACGCGGTCGTCGGTGGGGACGGAGGTGAGGATCAGGACGCGGGGCGGGTTGGGCAGCCGCATCATGCGGCGGGTGGCCTCGATGCCGTCCATCTCGGGCATGTGCAGGTCCATGAGGACCACGTCGGGTCTGTGGGTGGTGACCAGGGTGAGGGCCTCGGCGCCGTTCTCCGCCTCCCCGACCACCTCCAGGGAGTCCTCGGCGTCGAGGAGCACCCGCATCCCGGACCGGATCAGGGCGTGGTCGTCGGCGATGACCACGGAGAAGCTCTCCGCCTCGGGCGGGGGCGTCGGCGGCGCCTGGGGCGGATCGGGGCGGGGCGGGGGAGGCGGGGAGGTGCTCACGAGGGCTCCTGTTCACGGGTCGGGGGATCGCACGGACGGGACGAGTGGGACGGGTGGGGCGAGTGGGGCCGCTGGGGTGGGACGATCCCCGGTTCGAGGTGCGGGCCCCGGGGCAGGTCCACGCGCAGGAGGAAGTCGGCCGCGCCGTGCGGACCGGCCCACGAGGTGCCGCCGGCCGCCGTGACCTCGTCCTGGAGGGCGAGGAACTCGAAGCCGTGGCCGCCGGCGAGGGCGCACGGGCGCGGGACGGCGTCCTGGTGGCGGTGCAGGATCTCCAGGGTCACGTGGCCCGGGTCGGTGCGCAGGGCCATCTCGACCGCGGCCCGGGGGGCCACCCGCAGCACGTGCGCGAGGCCCTCGCGGACGGTGCGGCGCAGGAGTTCGTCCGCCTCGGGGGGCAGGGGCCCGGTGCTCGCGGGTCCTTCGGCGCGGAAGCTGACGCGCATGCCGTCACCCGCGAGGTTGCGGGCCAGACCCGCCAGGAAGTCCGCGCACGAGACCCCCCGCCCCCGCACGTCCCGACCCAACGGATCCCGGATCATGTCCACCGCCGAACCCAACTCCCGCATCACGCAGAGCGCGTTCTCCTCCATCCGCTCCACCTGCTCCCGCGCCGCCGGCGACAGGTCCTTCCGAACCAACAACCCACCCGCCTGCAACACCAACAGAGCCGCCCGATGCCCGGCATTGGTGTGCAGATCGAACGCAAGCCGCGTACGACTCTCCAACAACGCGAACCGCACCGCGTGATCCACCGCGTGCTCCGCCTGGTCCAGCCGCCGACTCAACGCCTCCTGCAACCGCTCCTGCCGCTCCAGCAGCGCACCCAGCACGGCCGGACTGATGATCTCCAACAGGGTCGAATACAGCAGCACCACGTGACTCGGCTCCACCGTCCCGGTCAACTCCCGCGACGCCGGATACAGCCCCGCCACGAACCCCAGGATCAACAACCGGTGCCGCGGCCGACCGTAGCGACCCAACGCGTACGCCGCCGCCGTCAGGCTGTACCGCGTGTCCAACGCGAACGTCGCCGCGAACGCCACCACCACGCACAACTCCGGCCGCGTCCGCCGCAACACCAACGCACAGGACGCGAGGACGGCGCACGTGTACTGGAGCGCCGGGGGACGCACGAGGCCGGTGGCCAGCGCGTCCGGCGCGGGCACCAGTCGGGCGACCAGGCAGACGGCCAGCGCGATCGCGAGGTCCTGGCGCAGCGCCTTGCCCCGGGGGAACGGCCGCCGGTTCACGGTCGGGCCCCCGGGCGGCGCCACCGGGGGTCAGCGGGTGGTCCAGCCACCGTCGAGGACGAGGTTGGCGCCGGTCATGTTCGAGGACTCGTCGGAGGCGAGGAAGAGGGCCGCCGCCGCGACCTCCTCGGCGGTGCCCAAACGGCCCAACAGGGTGCGCCGTTCGAAATCGGCCCGCAGCCCTTGGGGATCCTCGGCGGCGGCGAAGACGACGCGGAGGAGTTCGGTGTCGATGGGGCCCGGGCACAGGGCGTTGGCCCGGATCCCGTCCCGGGCGTGGTCGACGGCGACGGCCTTGGTGAGCTGGACCACGCCGCCCTTGGACGCGCAGTAGGCGGCCACGCCCGCGTCGGCGACGAGCGCGAGCTCGGAGGCCACGTTGACGATGCTGCCGCCCCCGCCGGCCGCCATCACCGGGATGGCGTGCTTGGAGGCGAGGAAGACCCCGCGCAGGTTGACGGACATCAGGTCGTCCCATTCCTCGACGGTGGTGTCGAGGATGGTCTTGGCGAATTCGATCCCGGCGTTGTTGACGAGCACGTCGATGCGGCCGTACGCCTCGACGGTGCGGCACATCAGGTCGGCGACCTGCGCCTCGTCGCGCAGGTCGCACACGACGTGCAGGCCGATGCCCTTCGCGGCCGGCCCGGCCGCGTCGAGGACGTCGGCCGTGACGACGTCGGCGCCCTCGGCCGCGAATCGGGCGGCGATGGCCGCGCCCAGGCCCCGTGCCGCTCCGGTGACGATGGCGGTCTTCCCGGCGAGATGCATCTCCCGGTCCCTCTCTCTCGTGGTGTCCGCCCGAAGATTCGTCAACGCCCGTGCGTGATCCGCCGATGCGGCGATCGAACGGGCGGCGTTTGGGGACGGTCGCACCAGCATGGTGGCCCACGGCAACGGTCCAGCCGCGGGGACCAAAGTCATACCAGTCCGTCCATTGGTCCTCAAAGTGTTTCCGGGGACGCCACGCCCGGCGGACGGGAACGGGACCGCGTCGATCGGGGACGACCGACGGGGATCGAACCGTCCGCGTTCGCGGCCGATCGTCCCTGTTCGCGCCCTGTTTCGCGGCCCGCCCGCCCCTAGCGTCGAACTCGTCGGGGCACAACGAACATTCGGAGGCACTGCAATGGCGCACGTCACCGCTCTGCGCGGCACGATCGTCCACTTCACCGACGATCCCTTTCTGGTCGGCAAGGAGAAGGCGTTCGTCTCGCACGAGGACGGTCTGCTGATCGCCGAGGACGGGATCATCACGGCGGTGGGTCCGTGGTCGGAGACGAAGGAGAAGCTGCCCGAGGGCGTCGAGGTCGAGCACTACGAGGGCCACGTCATCTCGGCCGGGTTCATCGACTCGCACATCCACTACGTGCAGACCGGCATGATCGGCTCCTACGGGGAGCAGCTGATCGACTGGTTGAACAACTACACGTTCATCGAGGAGCAGAAGCTCAAGGACCCGTCGGCGGCGCGCGAGATGGCCGCGATGTTCTGCGACCAGCTGGTCCGCAACGGCACGACCACCGGTTTCACGTTCGCGGCCGTCTACCCGGACACGGTGGACGCGTTGTTCGAGGAGACCGAGCGCCGCAATATGCGGATGATCGCGGGCAAGGTCATGATGGACCGCAACGCCCCCGACGGCCTCCTGGACACCGCCCAGTCCTCCTACGACGAGTCCAAGGCCCTCCTGGAGAAGTGGAACGGCCGCGGCCGCCAGCAGTACGCCATTACCCCCCGTTTCGCCCCCACCTCCACCCCGGAACAACTGGAGGCCGCGGCAACGCTGTGGAAGGAGCACCCGGAGGTCCACCTGCACTCCCACCTGATGGAGAACGTGGGGGAGTTGGCGTGGGTGAAGGAGCTGTACCCGGAGCACCCGGGCTACCTCCACGTGTACGACCACTACGGGCTGGTCGGCCGGCGCGCCCTGTTCGCGCACGGGGTGCACATGGAGGAACGGGACATGCGGCTGCTGCACGAGCGGGAGGCGGCCATCGCGCACTGCCCGACCTCGAACCTGTTCCTCGGCTCCGGGCTGTTCCCGCTGCGCGAGGCCAAGGACCCGAGCCGCCCCGTGCACGTGGGTCTCGGCACGGACGTGGGCGGCGGCACGAGCTTCTCGATGCTCCAGACGATGAACGAGGCGTACAAGGTCGCCCAGTTGCGCAACCACCCGCTGGAGGGCGTGAACAGCTTCTTCCTCGCGACCCTCGGCTCGGCCCGCTCCCTCGACATCGAGGACAAGGTCGGCACCCTGACCCCGGGTCACGAGGCCGACATCGTGGTCCTCGACCCGCGCGCCACCCCGATCATGGACTTCCGGATGAGCCGTTCGAAGGACATCGAGGACGTGCTCTTCCTGCTCGGCGTCATGGGTGACGACCGCTGCGTGAAGGCCACCTACGTGGCGGGCAAGAAGGCGTACGAGCGCGCCTGACCCGCCCTCGCGAGCGGCCCTCCCCCGCGCGGTCCGGCGGACCCCTTCCCGTTCCGGACCGCTCGCGGAGCCGGCCGACGGCGCCGCCCCCACGTCGCCGTTCCCCGCCCCCGTCCGGACGGGGGCTCGCGGGCCGCGCGGACCGGTCGCCCCTGTCGATCCGCGCCCACCGGCCCCGGGGCGGGGCACGGACCCCCGTGTCCGCTCCCCCGCCCCGGCGATCGGCGGCGCCCACACCGCCGCCGACGACGACCGCCCCCTCATTCACCGCCAGGAAGTTCCGCTGTCATGAACAAGACGTACTCCAAGCTCGGAGGAAGCCAGGCGTGGTTCGTCTGGGTCCTCTCCACCCTCTTCGTGGTGTGGCTCTTCAACATCCAGACGGGTTACGGCCTGATCCAGCAGGCCATCGTCGAGGACACCGGGATGCTGCTCGCGCAGGCCACCCTCTGCGCCTCCGTCTACACCTTCGCGTTCTCCATCGCGCAGTTCTTCTCCGGCGCCCTGATCGACCGCTTCGGCACCCGGCCCCTGATGGCCGTCGCCGTCGCCCTCGTCACCGCCGGCACCTTCCTGATGGCCTTCGCGGGCGGGTTCCCGATGCTCGCCGCCGCGCAGATCGTCATGGCCGTCGGCGCCTCCTTCGGCTTCGTCGGCACGGGCTACCTCGGCGGCAAGTGGTTCGGCGGGGCCAAGTTCGGCCTCATGTTCGGCCTGCTGCAAATGGTGTGCGCCATCGGCTCGGCCGTGAACCAACCGTTCATCAACTGGCTGCTGTCGCTCATGAGCTGGCGCACGATGATGACCGGCTACGCCGTCGTCGGCATCGCCCTGGCCGTGGTGGCGCTCCTGTTCGTGCGCAACCCGCACACCCCCGAGGACGAGGCGGTCCCGGACGAGCCGCGTCGCGCCCTGGTCCCGGCCGTGCTCTCCGACGTCAAGGAGGGCCTGACCAACACGCAGGTGGTGCTGGCGTCCCTGTTCGCGTTCATGCTGATGGGCGCGATGCTCGCCATGGCCATCATCTGGGGCCCGCTGGTCATCACGGCCTCCGGTTCCACCGCCGGCGCGGCCGCCCTCGCCACCGGCGCCGCCTGGATCGGCATGGCCGTCGGCTCCCCCGCCTTCCAGGCCATCGCCAACCGCACCGGCCGCAAGCCGGCCGCGATCTGGGGCGCGGTCGGCCAGGTCATCGCCACCACGGGCCTGATCTTCTTCCCCGGCACCAGCGTCACCGCCGTCCTCTGGATGCTGCTCATGGGCTTCACCGCCGCCTCGCACATGCTGGGCTTCACCATCGGCGGCGAGTCCGTCCCCGGGCGGCTCATCGGCACCTCCGCCGCCATCGTCAACGCGGCCTGCTTCATCGGCGGCGGCATCATGATGGCCCTCCCCAACTGGATGGGCACCGACGCCACGAACCTCGGCTCCCTCCAGCACACCCTGTGGGTCGTGCCCGTCCTCCTGGTCGTCGGCCTCCTCGCCGCCCTCGCCGTGAAGGAGACCCTCGTCGAGACCACCGCGCCGCCGGCCGAGGCCGAGGAGACCACTCCGCACGGAGTGGAGGAGAAGACCGGCGTGTAGGACGCGAACCCGCACGCCGGCGGGGAACGCGCGGGCCCCGGCCTCCTCCTCTCGAGGCCGGGACCCGCGCACCCGCGTGGGTCGGTCGAGGTCAGTCGAGCATGCCCATGGCCGTCCGGACGCGGGTGAGGGTGTCCTGGGCGATCTCCGCGGCGCGTTCGTTGCCGGTGCGCAGCACGTCGCGGACGTGGCCGGGGTCGCCGGCGAGTTCGGCGCGGCGGGCGCGGAGCGGGGCGAGGTGTTCGTTGACGGCCTCGGTGACGGTCTTCTTGAGCAGCGCGGCCCCGCCGTCGCCGATCTCCTCGGCGACCTCGCCCGGGTCGCGGTCCTGGCAGAGCGCGGCGAGGAGCACGAGGGAGGAGACCTCGGGGCGGCGGACGGGGTCGTAGGTGATGTGGCGTTCGGCGTCGGTGCGCGCGCCCTTGAGGAGCCGGGCGGTCTCGTCGGCGGTCGCGGACAGGGCGATGGCGTTGCCCCGGGACTTGCTCATCTTGCCGCCGTCGGTGCCGAGCAGCAGCGGCGCCCGGGAGAGGAGGGCGTCGGGCTCGGGGAAGACGGGGCCGTAGCGTTCGGTGAAGCGGCGGGCGATGGTGCGGGTGAGTTCGAGGTGCGGCAGCTGGTCCTGGCCGACGGGGACGAGGTTGGCGCGGCAGAAGAGGATGTCGGCGGCCTGGTGCACGGGGTAGGTGAACATGAGGCCGGAGACGGCGGACTGGCGGGAGTGGGCGATCTCGTCCTTGACCGTGGGGTTGCGGCCGAGTTCGGCCACGGACACCAGGGACAGGAAGGGCAGCATCAGTTGGTTGAGCGCGGGGACGGCGCTGTGCCGGAAGATCACGCTGCGGGTGGGGTCGATGCCGGCGGCCAGGTAGTCGAGGACGAGGGAGGCCACGTGTTCGTCGAGCCTCTCGGCCACGTCGCGGTCGGTGAGCACCTGGTAGTCGGCGACGAGCACGAAGGTCTCCACCCCGGCGTCCTGGAGCCGGACGCGTTCGCGCAGGGTGCCGAACCAGTGGCCCAGGTGCAGCGGGCCGGTGGGGCGGTCGCCGGTGAGGATCCGGAACCCGCTCGGGTCGGCGGCGATCCGTCGTTCGAGTTCGGCGCTGCGGGCGCGGGCCGTGGCCAGGGAGTCCGCTCCGGGTGCGGGCACGGCGTCTGGGGTGGTGGGCACTGCGGACACGGGAGCTCCTTCACGGATCACGGGCGGGGGCGCACCCCATCCCAGGATATGCCAGATATAGACCAGTTTGCGCGTTGAGCGCGCCCGGCGCGCCTCACCGCTCCGGGCCCGGCACCTCAGCCCCGACGGAGGGATTCGGCGATCAGGTGCACGGCCCGGTGCAGGAGCTGGGTCCGGATCACGTGCCCCCACGCCTCGACGGGGAAGTCCGTGTCGCGTGACATCGCGCAGGCCGGGCAGCGGGCGAAGCCCTCGGGAAGGCGTCCGGGGTGCGCGTCGACCACGTGCGCGGCCAGCCGGAACAGCGCGCTGTAGGCGAGGTGGTCCTCGAAGGAGGGCCCGACCGGAACGGCGTGCGCGGCGGGGACCGTCGGGGCCGGGAAAAGAGGGGACGCGCGCAGCGTGCGCGTGAGGGTGACACAGTGCGGACAGTCCGTCGGGAGGGGTTCGGCGGGGACCGTCACGACGCCTCCTGCGGATCGGGGCGGGCGGGGGGCCGCACGCCGTGGGGCACGGGGGGCACGGGGGGCACGGAGCGCGTCGGGGTCGACGCGACGCCCCGCCCGAAGGGCCCGGGAAGGCCCGGGGGAACACGGGCACCGTACCCACGCTAAACCAGATGCAGACCAGTGGGCCACCCGCCGGTCGCACGTCGCGAACGGCGCCGCCGACCCCTGAAGTCCTCCCGCACACCACCTCTGACCTGCATGTTCATCGCGTCGTCCAGTGCGCCGAACGGTCGGCGAAGCACTCGGCGCGGGCCTCGGAAAGCCGTACTTTCGGCCGACTCCGGGTCCCGTGCCCGCCGGGCCGAGGGCCCGAAGGACCCCGGACGCAAGGCCCTGCCCGGCGGGGAAGGCGCGGGCGGATGATGAGGGAATCCGTCGTCGCACGACGGCTTCGCGACCCCCGGGCCCAGCGCCGAGCCCGCCCCGAGCGCCGTCCCGCCCCCCTGCGCGTGACGCCCCTCGACCGCTCGCTCCCCCCGCCGTGCGACCCGATCTTGCGAGGTTCCCTCTTCATGGCACCCACCGCGGTCCGTCCGGCCGGCCCCCACCCGTCCGCCCCGACGCCGAAGACCTTCTTCGGCCACCCCCGTGGTCTTGCCACACTCTTCCTCACCGAGATGTGGGAACGCTTCAGCTTCTACGGCATGCGCGCCCTGCTGCCCCTCTACCTGATCGCGGGCGGGCCGGCGGCGGCGGCAGGTTCGCAGGGCGGCGGCCTGGCCATGACCGCCCCGACCGCGCTGGCCATCACCTCCCTCTACCTCGCGATGGTCTACCTGCCGTGCGTGGTCGGCGGCTGGCTCGGCGACCGCGTCTGGGGCCCGCGCCGCACGGTCACCGTCGCCGCCTGCGTGATGATCACCGGGCACGTGCTGCTGGCGCTGCCCGGCGTGCCGAACTTCTTCGTCGGCCTGCTCTGCGTGGCCCTCGGCTCGGGCCTGCTCAAGGCCAACATCTCCACGATGGTCGGCCACCTCTACGACGCCCACGACGACCGGCGCCGCGACGGCGGGTTCACCGTCTTCTACATGGGCATCAACCTCGGCGGCATGATCGCGCCCCTGGTGATCGGCACCATCGGCCAGCAGGTCTCCTGGCACCTGGGCTTCGCCCTGGCCGCCGCGGGCATGGCCGTCGGACTGGGCATCTTCCTGCTCGGCACCCGCAACCTGTCCCCGATCAGCTCCGTGGTGCCCAAGCCGCTCGCCGCCGGCGAACTGTCCCGCACCCTGCGCCGCGGCCTCCTCGTCGCCGGCGTCCTCGCCGTCTGCTACCTGACCCTGACCCTGTCCGGGCACCTGACGCTGGCCTGGGGCCTGGTCCCGCTGGCCGTCGCCGGCTTCTCCATCCCCTTCGTCGTGCTGCTGCGGATCCGCCGCGACCCCGAGCTGACCGCCCCCGAACGCTCCCGGGTCGGCGCCTACATCCGTCTGTTCACCGCCGCCGTGGTGTTCTGGATGATCTACGACCAGGGCGCGTCCACCATGGCGATCTTCGGCGCCACGCACACCGACAACCACCTCTTCGGCTTCGAGTTCCCCACCTCCTGGTTCCAGTCCGCGAACAGCTTCTGGGTGCTGCTGACCGCGCCGCTCTTCGCCGCGATCTGGCCCGCGCTGGCGCGCCGGCGCAAGGAGCCGAGCGTGGTGGTCAAGTTCGCGATCGGCCTGGTCCTGATCGGCGCCTCCTTCCTCGTCTTCGCCGTCCCGATGGCCACCGCGGGCGACGGGGTGCGGGTCAGCCCGCTGTGGCTGATCGGGATCTACCTGATCCAGTGTGTCGGCGAGCTGTGCCTGTCCCCCGTCGGCCTGGCCATGACCTCCCGCACGGCACCCGCGAAGTACGCGAGCCTGCTGATGGGTCTGTGGTTCCTCGCCGTCACCGCCGGCGACTGCGCCGCCGCCCTGCTGGTGCAGGCGGGCGCCCACCTGGACACCACCCCCGTGGTACTCGCCGAGGCCGTGCTCGCGATCGTCGTCGGCGCGGTGGTGGTCTCGGCGCGCGGCCGCATCCTCGGCCTGATGAACGCGGGCCGCACCACGTGACCAGACGTCCCCATCTGGTCTGAATCTGGTATAGATGGGGGTGGGGGCCGTGCGGCCCCCACCCCCACCGGCGTGCCCGGGCCCACGCCCGCGCACCGCCACCACCGAGCACACCGGGGCCGAACGGGCCTCCCGTCCGATCGCGCTCCCCGCTCGCTCCGCCGCACAGGAGTAGCCCCGTGATCCCCTCGCGCACCCACCCGCGCCCGCCCCGACACGATCCCGCACCCGCGACCCGGTGCCCGCGATGACACGCCCCGCCCGCTGGTGGCGCGAGATCCTCGCCGTCCGCCCCGTCCCCGTCGACCGGGCCCTGGTGGCCCGGGGCGCGGTAGGGATCGGCGTGCCCCTGGTGCTGGGGCAGCTCTGCGGCGCACCGGCCCTCGGCGCGGCCGCGGCCCTGGGCGCGTACGGCGCGGCCGTGGACGACAGCGGCGCCCCGTGGCGGACCCGGGCGCAGATGCTGGCCCTGCCCCAGGTGGGCGGCGCCCTCGGACTCGCCCTCGGGCACGCGACCGCCGGGCGGCCCTGGGCCCAGGTGGTGCTGCTGGCCGTCACGGCCCTGGTGTCCGGGGTCCTGTCGACGACCGGGAAGGTGGGGAACACGGCCACGTTGGTGTGGCTGTTGGCGACCGCCATGGGCATCGGCCTGCCCTCCGGCGCCCCCTGGTGGCAGACCCCGCTGCTGTTCCTGCTCGGCGGCCTGCCCCTGGGTCTGTGGTCGGTGGGGGCGGGGATCGCACGGGCCGGGCGGGACCGGCGGGCGGCCGTGGCGGCCGCGTTCCGGGCCGTCGCCGACCTCGCGGACACCCCCGGGGGCCCGGCCGGTCCGGGCGGCGGCGGGGGCGGGGGCGGGAGCGCGCGGCACGCGGTGACCCTCGCGATGGACGGCGCCTGGGAGGCCCTCGTGGGACGCCTGCTCGGCCCGCCGCGCCCCGGCGGGACCACGGCGCGGCTGTGCGCGGCGCTCGACGCCCTGGTCGAGGTCATCGCCGCCCTCCCGGGGGCCCGACGGAACGGCGGGCCCGTGCCCGTCGAGTACGGGACGCGGCTGCGGGACATCGCCGCGCACCTGGAGGCGAACGCCGATCCCGGGTCTCTCTCGCCGACCGCCCCGCACCCGCTGCCGGCCGTGCCGGTGGAGCCGGGACCGCGCGCCCTGCACGAGGCGGTGGTGGAGGCGGGCCTGCCGACGCACGGGGCCGGGCCCCGCGCCGCGCGGCTGCCGGCCTGGGTGCCGCCGCACCGCCGGATCCCCGGGACCCTGGGCGGGCGCCTGCGCGACCCCGACACCTGGGCCTTCGCGTTGCGGCTCACCGCCTGCGTGACGGTCGCGCAGGCCGTGGCCTCCTTCGGCGGGCTGCCGCGCTCGGGTTGGGTGGTGCTCACGGTCGCGCTGCTGGTCCGGCCGGGGCTGGGGACGGTGCCGGCGCGGCTGGTCACCCGGCTGCTGGGGACCCTCGCCGGCGTGGCGCTCGGGCTGCTGCTGATCGTCGTGCTGCCCGCCGGATGGCCCCGGATCGCCGCCCTGGTGCTGCTCACCGGGCTGCTCCAGGCGTACGCGCGCCGCACCTACCTCTTCCAGACCTTCTTCCTGACCCCGGTGATGCTGCTGTTGGCCGATCCCCTCGGAATGGCCGGCGCCTCGGTGCCGGAGGCACGGCTCGTGGACACCCTGGTGGGCGCGGCGGTCGCCGTGTTCGTCGGGTACCTGCTGTGGCCGGAGAACACCCGGGCCCGGCTCGCCCGGCACCTGGCCCGCGCGCACGAGCGGACCGCCGACTACCTGGACCTGCTCGCCGAGAACACCGAGAACGCCGAGAACGCCGGGCGCGTCCCGTACGCCGCGCACGCGCTGCGCCGCGAGGTGCACCGGGACCTGGCGGTGGTGCGGGCCGAACTCGACCGCCTGCGCACCGACCCGCGCCACCACACGACACTGGACGAATGGCGCGGGCACCTCGACCACAACGAGGCGGTGATCGGCGGCCTGTTGTCGGACCCGGCGCGGAAGCGGGACCCCGGGCACCGGCGCGATCTGGCGGCCGAACTGCGCCACCGGGCTCACCGGCTGCGGCGGACCGCCCGGCGGGGCGGGCGGCTCATCGGGTGGGGGTCGGGGCGCGGCACAGGGCCGCGAACCTCGCCGGGTCCACGCCCATGACCTCGGCGGCGGTGTCCGCGGGCAGGCCGAGGCGGTGGCGCAGCAGGAAGGCGTCGACCCGGTCCGCGGGCAGCCCGTCCAAGGGCGAGTCGGGGCGGTCGGGCCAGGTGCGCAGCCGGGCGGAGAACTCGCGCCAGGCGGCCCGCGTGGGCTCGGGTCCGGCCAGGAGGGCGGCCCACTGCTCGCCGAGGGAGGCGAAGACGGCGGCGACCGCCGACCGTCCCGCCTCGGGATCGCCCAGCCGGAGGGTGGCGTAGCGGCGGTAGAGCGCCGCGTGGTGGGAGCGGAACGCGCGGAAGGAGACGCCGAGGGCGGCGTCGAGGTGCCGGCGTCCGGCGCCGGTCCGGCCCGTCCCGACGGCTCCGGCGCGTCCGCTCCCCGTGTTCACGCGGCCACGAGGCGCCCGCGTTTGAGTTGCAGGACTTCGTCGCAGGCGCGGGCGACGTCCCGGGAGTGGGTGACGAGGACGACGCACTTGCCCTCTTCGTGGGCGAGGCGGCGGAAGACCCCGACGATGGACTCGGCCGTGTCGTGGTCGAGGGCGCCGGTGGGTTCGTCGGCGAAGAGCACGTCGACCTCGCAGGCCAGGGCGCGGGCGATGGCCACCCGTTGCTGTTGGCCGCCGGAGAGCTGGAGGGTCCGGCGGTGGTGTTCGGTCTTCTCCACGCCGAGGAGTTCCAGGAGTTGCACGGCGCGTCGTCTGCGTGCCCGGGCATTGGCCTTGACCCCGGTGATCTCCATGGCGGACGTGATGTTCTGCACGGCGGTCATGTAGGTGATGAGGTTGAAGGACTGGAAGACGGTGGCGGCGTGCCGGTTGCGGTAGCGGCCGAGGCCGATCTCGGTGATGTCCCGCCCGTTGAAGCGGACGGTGCCGGCGGAGGGCGAGTCGAGGCCGGAGGCGATGGAGAGGAGGGTGGTCTTGCCGGAGCCCGAGGGGCCGACGATGGCGTACATGCGGCCGGCCTCGAAGCGCTGGTCGACGTCCTTGAGGATGGTGCGGCGCCGGTTCTTGACGGGCACGGTGCGGGCCACGCCGGAGAGTTCCAGGACGGCGGGCGCGGCGTTGGCGTTGGCGTTGGCGTTCACGGTGGTCAGTCGCCCTTCGTGAGGATGTCTCGGGGGGTCAGGCGCATCACGCGGATGCCGGGCAGGACGGTGGCGACGACGGCGATGCCGAGCCCGAGGAGGCCGACCCCGGCGATGTCGGAGGGGCCGAGGCGGATGTCCATGGAGTCGATGGGATCGACCTTGGGCCCCTCGTCCTTCATCTGGCCGGTGACGCTGGACGGATCGCGTTCGGGGGTCTGCTTGCTCGCGTCCTCCTTGGCGGTGGAGACCTCGCTGGAGAGGAGGCTGTCGCCGATGGGTTGGGCGAGGGCCTGGGAGGCGACGCCGGCGATGCCGACGGCGATGATCGCGCAGGCGACGATCTCCACGAGGTGCTGGCCGAGCAGTCGGGGCTTGTTCTCGCCCATCGCGAGGAGGATGCCGAGTTCCCGGCGCCGTTCGCGCAGGGCCGAGGCGATGATCAGGGCGAGGATCGCGGTGCCGGCCAGGGCGACCAGCCAGACCGTGATGGTGGCGAAGCCCGCGGTGCGGGTGATGGGGCCGACCAGGGCCTGGTACTGCTTGTCGTTGACGGTCAGCGGGAAGATCTTGTTGTCGGCGCCCGCGGCGGCGGCGTCCTTCTTCAGCAGGTCGAGGTCGTCGGGGGTCTTGAGGCTGAAGGTGGCGGTGCGCAGGCCGGCGTCCTTGTCCCCCCGGCCCTGGAGCCGGGAGGCGCCGGCGGGGCTGACGTACAGCTTGTTGGCGGGGTCCATCAGGGCCGGGACGTAGGCGCCGGTGTCGGTGGTGCCGCTCTTGTACACGCCGACGACCTTGAAGGACAGTTCCTCCTCGTTGGCCTTCTGGCCGGGCCCCGGCATCTCGCCGACCTTGGGCTTGACCACGTCGCCGACCTTGAGGTTGTTGTCCTTGGCGACGCGTTCCTCGACGACGATCTCGTCCTTGCCGCTCTTCGGGGTGATGCCGTGTCCGGAGACGATTTTCGCGTCGCCGTTGCGGAAGTCCTTTTCCTGGGCCAGGTCGCGCACGCCGGAGGCGGAGAAGAAGTCCGTGCCCTCGCTGTTCTGGCCGGCCGGCGGGGGCACCGGCTGGTGCAGCTTGAAGGATCCGGTGGGCCGCGCGCCGGTGTCCACGGCGTAATTGCATCCGGTCACGGCGTCCGATGCGCAGATCTCGTTCACGACGCTCGTGCGCAGATCGCCCTTCTCGCCGATGGTCCCGGCCTGCCCGTTCCCGCCGCCCCCGGCCCCGCCCGAGGCGATGAGGGCGTTGACGTCGAGTTGCATCGTGGCGACGATGCCGACCTTGCGCTTCGCGTCGTCGGCGGCCCGGGCGGCGGCCGATCGGATGAGGAATCCGGAGAGCACGAGGGTGCAGATCACGGTGAAAAGGCCGATCATCAGGGCCGTTTTGCCGAGTTGGCCGGTCAGGCGCCACCAGGCCCGTTTGAAAAGGTTCATGGAAAAGACGATAACGACGGTCGTATGTGCCGAATATGTGACGGCCGGCGACCCCGGCGCGCGCTCACACACCGCTCACATACCGCGTGCGGTAAAAGTGGGGGTATTCGGGAATTCCCGCCGGCGACACCCGTCGGGAACGCCCCTGACACTCATCGTTTTCTCATCGAAGGGCGGTCCCGCCGTGCGGGTACTGATCGTCGAGGACGAGGCGCCGCTGGCCCGTCTCCTCCAACTGCGGCTGGGTCGCGAGGGCATCGCCGCGGACGTCTCGCCCGACGGGGGCGACGCGCTGGCGAAGGTCGGGGTGCACGACTACGACGTGATCGTCCTGGACCGGGACCTGCCCGTCGTGCACGGCGACGAGGTGTGCCGGCGGGTCACCGCCATGGGCACCGGCGCGCGCGTCCTGATGCTGACGGCGGCCGGCACCCTCGACGAGAAGGTCGCCGGCTTCGAACTCGGCGCCGACGACTACCTCGCGAAACCCTTCGAACTGCGGGAGCTGGTGGTGCGGCTGCGGGCCCTGCACCGGCGCAGCACCACCGCCCACGCCCCCGTCCTCGTGCACGGGGACGTCACCCTCGACCCGCACCGGCAGCGGGTGACCCGGGCCGGCGTCGAGATCCGGCTCACGCCCAAGGAGATCGCGGTCCTGGAACTGTTGATGCGGGCCGACGGGGGCGTGGTCAGCGGGGTGTTCCTGCTGGACAAGGCGTGGGACGGGCAGGCCGATCAGGGCGGCAACGTCGTACGGCTCGTGGTGCACACCCTGCGGCGCAAGCTCGGCGCCCCGCGGATCGTGCAGACCGTCGTGGGCTCCGGCTACCGGCTGAGCACCACGTGAGTCGAGGCCGCACGCCCCGGCGGGACCCTGCCGCCGCCGCCCGCGCGCCGCGCTCGCTGAGCCTGCGCGGCCGGCTCACCCTCGGTTTCTCGGCCGCGCTCGCGGTGAGCGCGGTGCTGATGGTGGGGGTGATCTACGTCGGGATCCGCTGGCTGCCCACCTACGACCTCACCACCACCGTGACCGCGCCCCCCGACGGCCACTCCACCCCCGCGCTGCAGCTGCCGGGGTACCCGTCGGCGGACCCCAGGGCCCCGGTGCGCGGCGAGAACATGGAGGGGGCCCGCTCGGCGATCCGCACCAAGGAGGACGTGTGGAACACGGTGCTGGCCGTCTCCGCCGGCGGGGTGCTGGTGGTCGCGGCGGCGGGGCTGCTGGCCGGTCGCCGGCTCGCCGGGCGGCTGCTGGCCCCGCTGAAGGACCTGGACCGGGCGGCGACGAAGGCCGCCGAGGGCGACCTCTCGCACCGGATCAACGCCACCGGCCCGCACGACGAACTGCGCCGGCTCGCCGACACCTTCGACGTGACCCTGGCCCGACTGGAGGAGTCCCTCGCCTCGCACCGCCGCTTCGCCGGCAACGCGGCCCACGAACTCCTCACCCCCCTGTCCACCACCCGCACCGCCCTCGACCTGCTCGGCGACCACCCCGACCCGGAGGAGCTCGCCGAGGTCCTGCCCATGCTCACCGAGGCCAACGAACGCAACATCCGCGTGGTGCGGGAACTCCTGCGGCTGGCCTCCGCCGAACACCTCACCTTCGACCCCGAACCCGTGGACCTGGCCGCCGTCGCCGAAGCGGCCACCGCCCCGCTGCGCCGGCGCGCGCCGGGTGCGCCGCGGGCACCGGAGGGGCCCGAGCTGACCCTCGTCGCGGACGACCCCGACTGCCTCGTGCGCGGAAACGCGGCCCTGCTCGACCGGCTGGTCGTCAACCTCGTCGACAACGCCGTCAAACACAATGTGGACGGACCCGGCGGCCGGGTCTCCGTGACGGTCACCACCGACGCCGAGGGCCCCGAGGCCCTGCCCGGCGGCAGCGTGTGCCTGGCCGTGTCCAACACCGGCCCCGTCGTGGACCCCGCCGTCGTCGACCGGCTCTTCGAGCCCTTCTACCGGGCCCGGCCCCGCGTGGACAGCGCCCGCGGGCACGGCCTCGGGCTCGCCCTCGTGCACACCGTGACCCGGGCCCACGGCGGCACCGTGCACGCCGAGGCGCGGCCCGCCGGCGGCCTGGACATCCGCGTCCACCTCCCGACCGCGCCCCCGCCCGATCCGCCGGCCTGACCCCGCGCCGGAACGCGCACCGGCCGAAAGCACCTGTTCCGCCGGATTTGACCGAGGTCAAGGATTTCGCCGGAAAAGGTCCATACGGTCCTTCTCGACGGTGTCGGATCCCGCGCCGCCCGGATCGGCCGGGCACGAGCGCGGCCGGCGAGACCCCCCGAGGACAAGCGTGTTCTGTTACCAGTGCGAGCAGACGGACCGGACCGGATCGACCCCCGGATGCCACACCAAGGGCAGCTGCGGCAAGGACGAGATCACCGCGGCCCTGCAGGACCTGCTCGTCCACCTGTGCAAGGGCATCTCGCAGTACGCGGTGCGCGGCCGGGCCCTGGGCGTGAGCGACCCGGATGCCTCGGCGTTCGTGGCCTACGGCCTGTTCTCCACCCTGACCAACGTCAACTTCAACGCCACGCGCATCGTGAAGCTGATCCACGAGGCCGCCGACGTGCGCGCCCGGGTCCGCGCCGCCTACGAGGACGCCGCCCGCGCCGCCGGTCAGGAGCCGACGGCGCCGCGCGGGCCCGCCGCCTTCGAGCCGGCCGGTGACGTGGAGGGGCTGCTCGCCCAGGCCGAACAGGCCGGGATCCGGGTGGGCGAGGAACTGGTCGGCGAGGACGTGATCGGCCTGCGCGCCTTCGTCCTGTACTCGCTCAAGGGCGTCTCGGCGTACGTGCACCACGCCCGGGTCATCGGCTACCGCTCCGACGAGGTCGACTCGGGCATGGAGGCCGTCCTCGACCGTCTCGCCGACGAACCCGCCGACGTCGAGGGCCTGTTGGCCGAGGTGCTGGAGGTCGGACGGGTGAACCTGGAGGTGATGGCCCTGCTGGACAGCGCCAACACCGAGACCTTCGGCTCCCCCTCCCCCACCAAGGTCCGCGTCAGCCCCACCGCCGGCAAGGCCGTCCTGATCAGCGGCCACGGCTTCGACGAACTGCTCGAACTGCTCAAGCAGACCGAGGGCACCGGCATCCGGGTGTACACGCACGGCGAGATGCTGCCCGCCCACGCCTACCCGGAGCTCGGCAAGTACCCGCACCTGGCCGGGAATTACGGCGGCGCCTGGCAGGACCAGCAGCAGGACTTCGCGAACTTCCCCGGCCCGATCGTGATGACCTCGAACTGTCTGATCGAGCCGCTGCCCGCCTACAAGACCCGCACGTTCACCACCGGCCCGGTCGGCTGGCCCGGGGTGCGCCACATCGACGACCACGACTTCCGCGGCGTGGTCCGCGCCGCCAAGGCCACTCCCGGGTTCCCCGAGACCGCGCCCGAGGAGATCATCACGATCGGCTTCGGCCGCAAGGCTCTGCTGTCGATCTCCCAGAACATCATCGACGCGGTGCACTCCGGGGACATCCGCCACATGTTCCTCATCGGCGGCTGCGACGGCGCCGCCCCCGGCCGCGACTACTACACCGACCTGGCCATGGCCACCCCCGCCGAGTCCGTGATCCTCACCCTCGGCTGCAACAAGTACCGCTTCAACCGGCTCACCCACGGCACCACCCCGGGCGGTCTGCCCCGGCTGCTCGACGTGGGCCAGTGCAACGACACCTACGCGGCCGTCCGCGTCGCCCAGACCCTGGCCACGGCCCTGGACGCCGACGTCAACGACCTGCCGCTGACGATCATCCTGGCCTGGTTCGAGCAGAAGGCCCTCGCCGTCCTCAGCACGATCCTGTACCTGGGGCTGCGCAACGTGCGCACCGGCCCGACCGTGCCCGCGTTCGTCACCGAACCCGTGTGGGACATCCTCGTCGAGCGCTTCGGGCTGCGGACCAGCCGGACGGCCGAGCAGGACCTCGCCGAGGTGCTGGGGACCGCCCGATGAGCGCCCCCGCGGCCGTCCCCGCCGGCGCCCCTGTCCCCGCCTCCATGCCGCTGCGCCTGACCACCCTCGACGGGCAGACCATCGAGGCCGACTGCGCGCCGGGGCAGTCCGTGCTGGACGCGGCGGCCGACGCCGGTCACCTGCTGCCGTCCCTGTGCCGCAAGGGAACCTGCGGGGCCTGCGTGGCCACCGTCACCGAGGGGGAGTACGCGCACGGGCCGCACAGCCCGGAGGCGCTGAGCGAGGACCGGGCCCGGGCGGGCGGGGCACTGCTCTGCCGCACCTATCCCGAGGGGCCGTTGACGATCAGTCTGCCCTACGAGCGTTCCCGGGTGCTGACCGGCCGGATCGCCGAGCGCACCGCCGTGGTCACGGTGCTGGAGCACCTGCCCGGGGACCTGGTCCGGCTGGTCCTGCGATTGGACGAGGATCCCGAACTGGGCAGCGGCGCGGAGTTCGAGCCGGGCCAGTTCGCGCAATTGCGGATCCCGGGCGAGGAGGTCGAATCCCGGGCATATTCGTACGCGAACGCCCCCAATTGGGACGGCGAGCTGGAGTTCTACGTCCGGTTGCGGCCCGGCGGGCATTTCTCGGGCTGGCTGCGCGGGAACGCGGCGCTCGGGGACCGGCTGACCGTCCTGGGGCCCCAGGGCGCGTTCGGTCTGGTGGAGACCGGGCTGCGGGCGCGCTGGTTCGTCGCGGGCGGCACCGGTGTCGCTCCCCTGCTGTCGATGGCGCGGCGCATGGCCGAGTTCGGCGAGGGGCACCCGCTGCGCTTCTACAGCGGCGCGGACACCGCCGAGTGGCTGTGCGGCGCGGAGGCGGTGGAGGCGGTGCGCGGCGAACTGCCCCAGTTGGAGACGGTTTTCTCGGTGAAGGAGCCCGTGCGGCGTCCCGGTCACCGGCGGGGGCGGATGATCGAGGCGATCGTCGCCGACCTCGCGGAGCTGCGGGCGGCCGGCCGGCCCGACCCCGACCTGTACATCTGCGGGTCGCCCGGTCTGATCGACGCCGTGGAACGGGCCGCCGCCGAGCACGGCGTGGCTCCGGAGCGCGTCCTGAGCGAGAAGTTCGCCTCCTCCGCCGTGTGACGGAGGGTGGTGAGACGACCGGCCCGAGGGGGGTCCGGGATATGTCGCAATGCGGCCCGAATTCGACGGTAATTGGCTCGATACCTTCGGACCTCTTAGGGAAACCCCAGGTCAAGCGAGGGAAAAGAGTCTGTCAGACTGCCTGCCGTGAAGATCACACTATCGCGGGGCTCCCTCGTCGTGGGGGCTCTGGCGTTGCTCTGTTCCCTCCTGTTCGCCATGCCGACCACCGCGTCGGCCTACGAGAACTGCGACGCGAACACCCTCTGCCTCTACGACCAGGAAGGGGGCCAGGGCACCCCGGAGAAATCCGCCGCCCGGTCCCTCCTCTCCATCCCCCTGAGCAGCAACCAGGGGAACTCGACGGCCCGCTCCGTCGACAACAACACCGCCTCCTGGCTGTGCCTCTACGCCGACGCCTACTACGGGGGCACCCTCGAAGCGGTGCGGCCCGGGACCAGTACCGACCTGACCGGCGCGCTGCGGGGGAACGTCAGCTCCTACAAGCTCGCACCCTCCAAGGGCCACTGCTTCACCGGCTTCGAACGCTGCGAGCAGGGCAAGCTCTGCATCTTCGCGGAGGAACGGGCCAGGGGCGGCATGTACGCGACGGCCACCTCCCACGACGGCTACGCGCCCGTCTGGCAGGACCGCGTCCGCTCCGTCGTCAACAACACCACCCGGTACGCCTGCTTCTACTCCACCCCCGCCCCCGAGTCCCAGCCCCCCAACACCCCCCGCCCCGGCGGCTGGTGGGACTCCAACGGCACCTCCTACCGCGCCTACAAGGTGATGCCGGGCGACAGCACCACGCTGCCCGAGCCGTTCACCAGGTCCTTCCGTTCCCACGAACTCACCGACAAGGAGACCTGCTGATGACGCCCGACGCTCCCCGGCGCCCGTCCCGCGCACGCCGTCGAGGCCCGGTCGTCGGCGCGGCCGTCACCCTGAGCGCGGCCCTGCTGGTCGCCACGCCCGGCTCCGGCAGCGCGGCGACCGACGAGCCCTCGTTGCTCGACGCCTGGAAGGAGACCGCCCGGTACACCCTGGCCACCGGCGTGACCTACGTGCGGTACACGGAGCGGGCCGCCACCCTGGGACGCCAGGCCCCGCGCGAGATGAACGTGGTCATCGCCGACCCGACCCTGGGCGCGACCCGGCTGGAGAGCACCGTGGGCGGCGCCGCCGCCAAGGCCGAGACCGTGGCCGCCCAGCTCACCGCCGTGAAGCCGGAGCGCCCGCTGGCCGGGATCAACGGCAGCTTCTTCAAGGGAGAGCCCCCGCACGGGGACAGCATCCAGTTCCTGGGGACCGCGGTCCGTGACGGCCAGGTCAACGGCACCGGCTGCCTGAGCGGCAGCCAGGCCGTCGTGCTCCAGCACGGCCTGCCGTACATCTCCAAGCTCCGCGCGACGGTGACCCTCCAGGTCCGCGACGCGTCCGGCGCCGTCGTCGCCACGCGCCTGCTCGACGACGTCAACCGCGACCCCGGTCGCGGGATCGGCTGCGCACGCGGCGAGGGCGACGTGCCCAAGGAGATCACCTACCCCTCGGGCTCCCTGGACGTGTTCCTCGACGGGGACGAGATCGTCGCCTTCAACGACTCGTACAACCTCGCGACCCCCACGAAGAACCGCGACACCCACCCCGAGGTGACCACGGACGACGCCCCCGGGTACGAGGTGACCGTCAACGACACGGGCGCCTTCACCGCCCCCAAGGACTCGAACGGCCAGTGGGTCACGGGACGGGGCGGCAAGAACGTCGCGACCGGCGGATTCGTCCTGCAGGCCGTGGGCGCGCAGGCCGAACAGTGGCTCAGGACCAACCTGACCCCCGGGCGCACCCTCGCGCTCAAGAACGAGGTCGCCGACCTCGAATTCCCCGACAACCACATCGCGCTCGACGAGTCCGTGGACATCGTCTCGGGCATGGCGCACCGCCTGCTCGACGACGGCGTCGTGGACACCACCGCCCTCACGTGCGCCCGCGTCTTCGACTCCACGGGCGTCAAGTTCACCCCGGCGAAGGGCTGGACCCCGGCCGCCGGCGACCACTGCCGGGACTCCCGCACCGCGCTGGGCGTGGACGGCAAGGGCCGCACGGTCATGGCCACCATCACCGGGCGGCGCGAGGTCCTCGACGCCCAGGGCAAGGTCGTCGACCCGACCGGCCCCAAGGACTACTCCGGGGTCGACGGCGCGTTCATGGGCGAGTTCGCCGAGCTCCTCAAGATGCCCGAACTCGACGTGTTCGACGCGATCAACCTCGACGGCGGGGGTTCGACCACGTTGTACACCCTCGACAAGCGCCAGACGGGCATGACCGACATCGACGAGCAGCCGGACAAGACGTTCCGACGGGTCGAACGCCCCGTGGCCGACGCCGTGTACCTCACCCGCGGCGGCTACGGCATCGCCGGCGGCTCCCTGCCGTAGGCCCCGGGCCGCGCCCCGCAGTGCGCGTCCCCTCGAAACGATCCCGAATGGAGCATCACCATGCCCTCTGACACCTCGCGCCTCATGGGCCGGCGCGGCCTGCTGACCGGCGGGGCCGCGCTCGCGGCCGGCGGCGCCCTGTCCGCGGCCGGCGCCACTCCGGCACGGGCGGAGTCCTCGCCGACCCCGGCCGCCGATCCCTACCTGCCGACCCTGCCCCACCAGATCGAGGCCGAGCAGATGGTCGACTATCTGCGCACGCTGCCGATCGACCCCAAGGACGAGAACCCGGCCAACAAGTACAAGCTCGCCGGGGACACCCGGACCACCGTGCTGAACTGGGGCCGCCCCGGCGTCGTCGCGGAGTACCGGGCGCTGGCCCAGTGCTCGACGTTCGTGACGAAGACGCTCATGCGCGCGTACGGGGAGGACGTCCCCGGCGGGTGGGCCACGGACGCGTACTTCCGCCAGAACTTCTTCCCGAACGCCCCGACCGGCGGCGGCAAGTGGGCCCCGAGCGCGGAGGAGTTCCAGGCCGGTTTCAAGCGCGCCGCGGACATCCTGAACATCCAGCAGGTGACGAAGCCGGTCAACCTCCGGCCCGGCGATCTGGTCGCGATCGACTACAACGAGCCCGACAGCCCCTACACGGGCCACATCGTCATGATCCGCGAGGCCAAGGGCGTGTTCCGCAACAGCGTCGTGGACGCCAAGCTCGGCGCCAACGTGACCCCGCGCATCTTCGAGGTCATCGACTGCACCCACGTGCCGCACGGCGACCCGGAGGACGGGACCCTCGCCACCTACGAGGCGTTCCCCGACACCCGCCGCCGGCCGACCGTGGACGCGTCCGGGAACGTGACCGGCTGGGTGTCCGGGACCGGTGTGGGCTACGGCCACATGATCTTCTACTCGGACAACACGACCGGTCTCTTCGCCGGGTACCGGTGGAGCGTCAACTCCCCCACCCCGCACCCGGTCTCGGCCCGCCCGATATCGGCCGGCCGCGTCTACCTCGGCTGACCCGCGCACCGGCACACCGGACGACACCGGCCGCCCGACCCCCCGTCCGGGGCCGGGCGGCCGTCGGGGTTCAGGCGGCCGTCGGGGTTCGCATCGGCGGCCGGGGTCAGGTGGCCGTCCAGCCGCCGTCGAGGGGGATCGTCGCGCCGGTGACGTACGAGGTGTCGGGGCCGCACAGCCACAGCGCGACGGCCGCGACCTCGGCCGGTTCGACGAGACGTTTCAGCGGCGGGCGGGCGAGCAGCACCCGGGCCGGGACCTCGGCGGGGTCGATGCCGTGCGCGGCGGCCTGGTCCGCGATCTGTCCCTCGACCAGCGGGGTGCGGACGTAGCCGGGGGCCACGCAGTTGCTGGTCACCCCGTGCTCGGCGCCCTCCGCCGCGGTGACCTTGCTCAAACCCTCCAGCGCGTGCTTGGCGCTCACGTAGGCGGCCTTGAAGGCGCTGGCCCGGGCGCCGTGCACGCTGGAGACGTTCACGATCCGGCCCCAGCCGCGCGCGTACATGTGCGGCAGGGCACGGCGGACCAGCAGGAACGGCGCGGTGACCATGACGCGGTGGATCCGCTCGAAGCGTTCGGGCGGAAACTCGTGCAGGGGCGCGACGTGTTGCAGGCCCGCGTTGTTGACGAGCACGTCGACCCCGGTGGGCAGCCGTTCGAGGGCCTCGGGGTCGCCGAGGTCCACGGCGTGCGCGTGCCCCCCGACCTCGGTCGCGACCTCGGCGGCGGCCCGCGCGTCCACGTCGACCACGTGCACCTCGGCGCCGGCGCCGGCGAGCGCCCGTGCGCAGGCCCGCCCGATGCCGCCGGCGCCGCCGGTGACGAGGGCGACCCGGCCGGCGAGGGGACGCGGGAGGGCGGGCGGGGGCTGGATATCGGTCATGGCCGGACGGTACGCACGCGCACCGGTCCCCTCCCATGACGCGGGCCACCACATCCGCGGGCCTCGAGGTGGCGGCCGGCACCATGCGGGCCCGCTCAGGTCAGGAGGAGCAGGACGGCCAGGGCGAGGAGGAGGGAGTCGAGGCGGTCGAGGAGGCCGCCGGATCCGGCCAACCAGTGGGCGGAGTCCTTGACCCGTGCCCCGCGCTTGACCATGGATTCGAGGAGGTCCCCCGCCGGGGCGCCGACCGCCACCGCCAGTGCCGTCGGCAGGGTCAGCGCGGACAGGGCGGCGAGCACCCCGAGGGCCGCCGCCGCGCCGGCCAGCGCGCCGCTCCACCGCTTGGCCGGGGAGAGCGGCGACAGGTGCGGCCCGCGCAGGCGCGGACCGGCGGCGAACGCCACGATGTCGCCCACCGAGACCGCGAGGAACAGCGCCAGCGCGGTCGTGCCGAGGGGGGCCAGGGCGGCGAGCACGCTCAACCAGACCAGGCCGAGCAGTCCGGACCCGAGCCGGCGCAGACCGCCCTCGGAGTCCCCGGTCAGCAGCGGGACGGCGGCGATGGCCAGCGCTCCGATCCCGGCCGCCCGCGCCTCGTGCCCGGGGGCGAGCCAGGCGGTGAGCACCACGGCACAGACTGCGGCGGCCAGGACCGCCCGGTCCGGACGGGGCAGGCCGGTCAGGGCACCGTACTCCAGCGCCGCGACCACCGCGATCACGAGCGCGAGGGCGCTCACCCCGGGTGGCCCCCACCAGAACGCGCCCACGACCACGGGAACCGCGACGGCCCAACAGCACCAGCGGATCAGCAGTTCACGGCGGCGGGTGAGGGCGACGGCGATCCCGCCCGCGGCCAGGGCCCCGCCGAGGAAGGGCACGAGGACGGCGAGGTCGATCACCGGGCGCGGCCGGCGTCGACGGGCCGTCCGGCCGCGGAGCGCAGGGCCTCCAGCGCCGCCCCGTAGGCCGCGACGATCCGCGCGTTCTCCGCCGTGTCCCGGACCGCGACGCGCACGGTGCGGCCCTCGTACTGGGGTGAGAGGGGGGAGAGGTCGCGCAGGTGGACCTCGTGCCGGCGGCACTCCCGCACCAGTTCGGCGGCGCTCGGCCCCTCGGGCGGCAGGACGAGGCTCAGGAAGTTGGCCACGCCCTCGTCGACCGTGACGTCCTCGTCCACGCGGGCCAGGTCGGCGGCGAGTTCGCGGCGCAGGAGGTGGGTGCGGCGCCACTGGGTCGCGTAGTACGCGGGGTCGCGCAGGGCGGTCACGGCGGCGAGTTGGGCGGGCAGGCTCACCGTCCACGGCGGTGTCCACCGGCGCAGCGCGGCCGCCGTGGCGGGCTCGGCCACGAGGAACGCGGCGCGCACCCCGGACAGCGCGTACATCTTGGACAGCGAGGTGCAGACCACGACCCGCGGGTCCGCGGCGGCCAGGGGGGCGAGGGACTGCGCCGGGTCCACGTAGCCCAGGTACGCCTCGTCGATCCACCAGCGGGTCCGGGCCGGGGCGCCCTCGACGAGGGTGCGCAGGTCGGCGGCGCAGGCGTGGCGGCCGGTGGGGTTGTTGGGGTTGACCACGACCACCAGGTCGTACGCGCCCGCCTCGACGACGGCGGCCAGCCGGGCGAAGTCGATCCGCCAGTCCTCCGCGCGGTACAGGCGGAACCGGTCCACCCGGCAGCCGATCACGTTCTCGGTGACGTGGGCGTACTCCCCGTACCCCGGGTCCAGCAGCAGCACCCGGCTCTCGGGGGTCAGCCACCGGCCGAAGGCCCTGAAGATCAGGTCCGAGGAGCCGGCCCCGGGCACGAGGGTCTCCGGCGGCAGCGACCGGGAGTGCGCGATCTCCGCGAGCATGCCCTCGGCGCCGGTGGGCGGGGAGGTGCGCGCGCACCAGGCGGGGTCCTCGGCGAGCGCGGCGCGCACCCCGGGGGCGGGCGGGAACCAGGCGTCGAGCACGTCGGCCGCGACGACCTCGTGGCGCCGGTGCAGGGTGCGGAAGTCCGTGCCGATGGCGGTGAAGGAGGCGCCGCCGTGTTCGCAGCCGTCGGGTCGGGGGGTCCGGTCGGTGTCCAGCCGCCAGTCCACCTCGGCGCCGAACCGGGCGAGGAGGGCGCGGTGGCGGTCCGCGGCCCGTCGGGCCAGTTCGGTGACCTCGCCGGTCAGCACCTCGAAGCTCACGGCCCCGCTGCGGACGGTGCGTCCGACGGGCCGCAGGCCGACCGCGAGGTACATGTCGAGGAGTTCGGTGCGGCCCATCGCCACGAGGGTGCGGCCGCCCCGGGAGGAGACCCAGCGCAGGGCCGCGTACATGAGGAAGGGGGCCACCGCCGTGCCGCGCCACCGCGGCTCCACGGTGAGGACGCGCACCTCGAAGGCCCCGCCCTCGGACAACTGCGGCAGTTCCTCGCGGGTCAGGTACTTGTCCAGGCCGTAGCGCCCCAGCCAGGGCGGGGTCAGGCTGACGAAGCCCATGCGGTCCGGCCCCCGGGCGGCGACGAGGTACACGTTCTCGCCGTCGAGCCCGTCGTACAGGCGCCCCTCCGGTCGCGGCGCGTGCTGTCCGAGCTCCCCGGCGTACACGCGGTGCCTCAACTCGTGGATCCAGTCGAGGTCCTCGGGGGTTGCGGCTCGGATCTGCAGGTCGCGACTCATCCACGTCTCTTTCGGCACGGGGGAGGTCCCCCTTCGGGTACGGAGGCGGGCACGCACGCCGTACCCCCCGTCGGAGACTCGCTCCGTGGGAGATCATCGCGGCGTGGCGGTACCCGCGCATGAGCACGTGTACCCGAGTACCCGAGCCCTTCGCCCCCTCCCGTCCCATTCCCCCACAGCCCACACGGTCGCAGCGCTAGCGTGCGGGCATGGCGAATTTCGTGTTGGTGGCGGGGGCGCGGCTCGGGGCGTGGGCGTGGGACGAGGTGGTGCCTCGGCTTCGTGCGGCGGGTCACGGCGCGCACCCGCTCACCCTGTCCGGGCTCGCGGAGCGACGGGGTGTGCCGGTGGGGCGGCGCACCCATGTCGAGGACGTGGTGGCGGCCGTGTCGGGGGCGGGGCTGCGGGAGGTGGTGCTCGTCGGGCACAGCTACGCGGGGATCCCGGTGGGCCAGGCGGCCGGCGCGCTCGGCGGGCGGCTCGCGCACGTGGTGTTCGTGGACGCGGACCTGCCGGTGGAGGGTGCCTCGTTCCTCGACGCGTGGCCCGAGGAGCGGGCCGGGGTCGAGGCGGCCTTGGCGGCGCACGGGGGGTGGTGGCCGGGTCCGGGGCCGGAGCACTACGCCGGGGAGGATCTGACGGATGCCCGGATCGCGCGGATCGTGGCCGCCGCCACCCCGCACCCCGGTGTCTCGCTCACCGAACCGGCGACCCTGCCCCGCCGGCTCTCCACCCTCCCCGCGACCTACGTCACCTGCGCCCCGGAGTCGGACGGCGCGCCCGGCTCGGTCGTCTCGGCCGAGCCGGATCCCGGTCTGCCCCGGGGCCCGCTGTGGCGCCATGTGCGGATGGCCACGGGGCACTGGCCGATGTTCTCCCGGCCCGAGGAACTGGCCGACGTCCTCCTGTCCGTCGTGTCCGACCCCGACGGCCCCCGGTCCGGCGCGGTTCAGGCGGGGGTGACGAATCCCGACTCGTAGGCGGTGATCACCGCCTGGGTGCGGTCGCGGGCTCCGAGTTTGGCGAGGACCGCGCTGACGTGGGACTTGATCGTCTCGGTGCCGACGAGGAGTTCGCGGGAGATCTCCGCGTTGGTCAGGCCCCGCGCCATCAGCCGCAGCACCGACTCCTCGCGTTCGGTGAGTCCCGCCCGGGCGAGTCCCGCCCGGGCCTCGCGGTTGCCGTATTCGGCCGCGAGGGCCCGCACCGCGGCGGGGAACAGCAGGGTCTCCCCTTCCGCGACCAGCCGGACCGCGTGCACGATCTCGGCCGGTCGGGCCCGCTTCAGCAGGAATCCGTCGGCTCCGGCCCGCAGCGCCTGGTACACGTACTCGTCGTTCTCGAAGGTGGTGACGACGAGGATCTTCGGGGGCGCGTCGACCGTGCGCAGCACGGCCTTGGTCGCCTCGATCCCGTCCATGAGGGGCATCCGCACGTCCATGGCGACCACGTCCGGGCGCAGTTGTCGCACGAGGGGGATGACGGACGCCCCGTCGGCGGCCTCGCCGACCACGCGGATGTCGGGTTGGGCTTCGAGGACGGCGCGCAGTCCCGCGCGGACCAGGGGTTCGTCGTCGACGAGCAGTACGGTGACCGGCATCGGGTCAGCGTATTCGGTCCACCGGCAGTCGCACCCGCACCCTCCATCCGGTCCCGTGCGGGCCGGTCTCGGCCTCGCCTCCGAGGAGTGCGGCCCGTTCGCGTATGCCGCGCAGTCCGCTGCCGCCGCCCGTCGTGAGCCGGGGCTCGTCCGGGAGGGGGTTGCACACTTCCAACAGGAGTTCCTCGGACCCGGCGGCGAGCCGCACGGTGATCGGGACGGGGCCGTTGTGCCGCAACACGTTCGTGAGTGCCTCCTGGAGGATCCGGTAGCCCTCGCGGGTGACCGGGCCGGGCAGGTCGGCCGTCGCTCCGTCGAGGGTCACGTCGACCTCGGCGCCCGCGGCCCGCGCCGATTGCCACAGGCGTTCCGCCTCCGCGAGGGTCGGCCGGCCCGACGGGCGGCCGTCGGCGGGTGTTTCGCGCAGGACGCGCAGGACCCGTTCCAGGTCCTCCAGCGCGGCCCGCCCGGTCTCCTCGATGGCCCCCAGGGCGCGGTCGGTGAACTCCGGGTCCCCGCTCGCGCGGGCCGCGCCCGCCTGGAGGACGGCCACGGTCAGGGCGTGTCCGATGGAGTCGTGGAGTTCACGGGCGATGCGGGTGCGTTCCAGGAGTTGTTCCGTGCGGGCTTCGAGGGCCGTGAGCCGTTCGCCGGTGGAGGGGCCGAGGAGCAGTCGCGCGACCCCGGTGATCAGGTCGCCGAGGAGGATCACGGAGAGGACGAGCAGGACCGGCGGGAGGAGGGCCAGGGGCAGGGCGAGCCACCGGGGTGGGAGGAGCGGGAGCACCGACTCCCCGCCGAAGGGGTGCCCGAAGCCGATGGCCGCGAGTTCGACGGTGACGAGGGGCAGCCACACGGTCAGGGCCCCCGCGACCCCGCCGACGACCAGACGCAGTTCGAGCCAGAGCAGGGTGCGCCACCGGTCGGGCCATCGGGTGGAGGGGGCGACGGTGATCCCGCTCTCGTCGGAGTGCCGGTCGCAAGAGGTCAGCAGGAACCGGGCCTGGGTGCCCTCGGCGAGGCGCACCCACGGGAGGAAGGCGAACGGTATGACGATGAGCAACGGCATCCACGGCCAGGCGGGTTGGATGTACATCCACACCGCGAGCAGCAGCAGCGGAACGCACAGGTGCACCCATCGGGTGTAGGTGAGGGGCCTGAACGCGGCCTGCAGGACTGTGGACATGGGCTCATCCTGCCGGCGGGCCGGGCGGGGGCCCTCCCCCGTACGGGGGAGACGGTACCCCCCGGCGGGGGATGAGGAGCGGGGTGCGTGGGGGCGAGTCTGTGGTCATGAAGCCCATCGAGTTCCGCGAACTGACCAGGGTCCACGGCTCCCGAGCCATCGTGGACCACCTCACCTGCACCGTGCGGCCCGGCCGTGTCACCGGGTTCCTCGGACCCAACGGGGCCGGCAAGTCGACCACCCTGCGCATGCTGTCGGGACTGACCCGGCCCACGTCCGGAACGGCGACGATCGGGGGCCGCCGGCACGTCGACCAGCCCGACCCGATCCGCCGGATGGGCGTTCTGCTCGACCCCCAGGCCGCCCACCCCGGCCGGCGGGCCCGCGATCACCTGCGGGTGCTCGCGGCCTCCCACCGTCTCCCTCGGGCCCGGGTGGACGCGGTGCTGGAACTCGCGGGCCTGGAATCGGCGGCGCGGGACCGGGTCGGCACCTTCTCCCTGGGCATGCGGCAGCGCCTCGGGGTCGCGGCGGCCCTGCTGGGCGACCCGGAGGTGCTGGTGCTGGACGAGCCGACCAACGGACTGGACCCGGAAGGGATCGTCTGGATACGGGAGTTGATGCGCTCCCTGACCCGTGAGGGACGCACCGTCCTCGTGTCCAGTCACCTGATGGCGGAGTCTGCCGCGTTCGTGGACCACGTGATCGTCCTGGGGCGCGGCAGGTTACTCGCCGACAGTTCCCTGCCGGAGTTCCTCGACTCCCACAGCACGCCCCGGGTCCGCGTCCGGACCTCCGAGCCCGCGCGGTTGGCGACGGCGGTCACCGAGGCCGGTTTCCACATGACGCGCGCGGCGTCCGGGAGTTGGGTGATCGAGGGCATGCGGGCGCGGGACCTCGGCGACCTGGCCGCCTCTGTGGGAGCGGCGCTGTCGGAGCTGTCCGACGAGCGCGCCTCCCTGGAGGAGGCGTACCTGACCTTGACCGCCGAGCACGCCGCGTTCGCGTCCCGCGCCCGCTCCACGACCGACGCCTGAACCCGAAAGGACCCCGGGATGTCCCACCCCGCCCTGCCCACCCTTCCCGTCGTGCACGGGGAGTGGCTCAAGACACGCTCCACCCGCGCGGTGCTCGCCACGCTCCTGTCGATCCCGGTCGTGACGGTCGGAATGACCCTGATATCCACCCTGGCGACGGCCGACGCCGAACCCGGGGCCCTCGGGGACGACCCCTTGCTCGCCGCGTTCTTCGGCATCAATTTCGGTCAGGTCGCGGCGGTCGCCTTCGGCGCCACGGCCGTCGCCGGAGAATTCCGGGACGGGGCGTTGCGCCTGTCGTTGATCACGGTCCCCCACCGCGTGCGTTTCCACCTGTCGAAGATGCTCGTCATCGGCGGCCTCGCCCTGGTGGTCGGGGAGTTCACCGGGCTTGCGACCTTCCTGGCGGGTCAGGCCGCGATGGGGGAGGCGGCCCTGTCCCTGGGCGACCCGGGGGCGGCGCGGGCGGTCGTCGGCGCCGGCGTCCACCTGGCGCTGCTGGCCCTCCTGTCCGCCGGTCTCACCACCCTGCTCCGCAGCGGAGCACTGGTCCTGGGCCTGCTGATACCGGTGCTGCTGATCCTGCCCTTCGTCGTCGGGCAGGTCGCGGGAGGACTCGGCCGCTTCATGCCCGACAGGGCGGGCCAGGCGGTGTTGCGCTCGGTCCCCGGTGAGGCGCTGGACCCGTGGACCGGCCTCGCCGTGGCCGCCCTCTGGTCTATCACCGCCCTGGCGGCCGGCCTCGTCGCCCTGCACCGCCGCGACGCCTGATCCACCACGCGTACGATCACGCGTGTCGGCGTCACGACACGCGCACACGGGGGTGGGGCATGGGATCCGTCGAATCGGCGTTGGGTCTGGGACTCAACGGGCTCTCCTGGGCCTCCGCCCGGCTCGCGGCCCGCGTCGCCTACGGCCTGTTCCACCGGCCGCTCGTCCACGCGCCCCTGCGCCCGGCCGAGGAGGAGCTGCTGCGGGAGGCACACACCGAGCACTTGCGGATCGGCGGGCGCCACGTGGTCGTCCACCGCTGGGGCGACGGCCGGAACCCCGTGGTCCTCGTCCACGGTTGGCGATCACGCGGCACCCGGTTCGCCTCATGGATCGTCGAGTTGACCCGCCGGGGCCACAGCGTGCTCACGTTCGACGCCCCGGGCCACGGCGACTCACCGGGCCGGTCCACGACCATCCACGACTACCGGCAGGTCCTGACGGCCCTCCACGCACGGTACGGCCGGTTCCACGGGATCGTCGCGCATTCCCTGGGGGTCCTGGCCACCGGGCACGCCCTGTGCCACGGGGTGCGGGTCGAGCGGGTGGTGGCGGTCGCGGGGGTCTGCGACTTCTCCTACCCGGTGGCCCTGTTCTCGGACACGCTCCGGCTGCGCCCCCGCCTGCGGCACGCCCTGCGCCGCCGGATCGCCCGGACCCTCTTCCCCGACGCACCCCTCGACGCGGAGTTCTTCTCGACGGCGGAGCGGGCCCGGGAGCTGCCCGGGCGGTGGCTCCTCGTCCACGACGTGCTCGACGAGGTGGTCCGGCCCGCGCAGGCGCACAGGCTCGCCGGGGCCCTCGGCGACCGTGCCCGCCTGGTGGTCACCGAAGGGCTCGGGCACCGGCGGATCCTCGGGGATCCCGACGTGGTCCGCGCGTCCGTCGCCTTCCTCTGCGCGCACGCACCGCTCCCGGCCGACCCACGAGCGACACCCGACCTCGACGCCGCGCGCTGAACGAAGGGACGAAAAAGGCGTACGCGTGCGCGGCGGGCGTCCGGTACGGTCTTCGCATGGGCAGTTTCCACTTCTTCCTCTGATTCCCGGGTTCCGGGAACACGACGCGCCACGACCGTCGCGACCGCCGCCTTCGGCGTGCCCGCGCGCGACGGTACGAACGGCGCGAGCCGCGCACGCCGACCTCGGTCACCTGCGCCGGCCCCGCCCGTGTTCCCACGACGTGCCCACTGCCCCACGCGGCCCCACCCCTACCCGGGTCCGGCCGCCTCCACGTCAGGGAAGAACCCCGTGCGCGACCACGCCTCCCACCCGTCCCCCCATCGATCCGCCGACCGCTCCCAGCTCGCCGTGCGCGACCTGTACAAGGAGTTCGGTACCCGCCGGGTCCTCGACCGGGTCTCCTTCACGGTCCGTCCCGGTGAACGCGTCGCCGTCGTCGGAGAGAACGGCTCCGGAAAGTCCACCCTCCTGCGGCTCCTGATCGGCCTCGACTCCCCCGACGGCGGCGAGATCACGCTCCGCGCGGCCGGGGGCGTGGCCCACCTCGCCCAGACCTCGGCCCTCCCCCCGTCCGCCACCGTCGACGACGCCATCGACGCCGACCTCGCGGAACTCCGCGCCCTGGAGCGGGACCTGCGACGGGCCGAGGAGTCCCTGGGCACGGCCACGACCGAGCAGCTCACCGCGTACGGGGCGGCGCTGGAGGAGTTCGCGGCACGCGGCGGGTACGAGGCCGACGCCCGGGTCGCCGCCGCGCTCGACGGGCTCGGCATCGGCGCGATCGCGCGCGACCGCCCGCTGGGCACCCTCTCCGGGGGCGAACGGGCCCGCCTCGCGCTCGCCGGCGCCCTGTGCTCGGGCGCCGAACTGCTGCTGTTGGACGAGCCGACCAACCATCTGGACGCCGATGCCGTCGCCTGGCTCGGGCGCCGGCTCGACACCCACCGGGGCACCGTCCTGCTGGTCACCCACGACCGCGCGTTCCTGCGCGCGTACGCGAGGACGATCCTGGAGGTGGACGCCGACAGCCGGTCGGTGCGTCGCTACGGGGACGGCTGGGAGGGCTACCGCACCGCGCGGGCCGCCGAGCGACGCCGATCGGCGCAGGCCCATGACGAGTGGCGGGAGGAGACCGAACGGGCCCGGGCCCTGGTCGACGCCGCCGGTGGCCGGCTCGCGAGCACGGGCAAGGACCCCCGTCAGGGCTTCGGCAAGCACCGACGGTCCTCCGAGGCCAAGCTCTCCGGGCGGGTCCGGGCCGCCCGGGCACGCTTGGAGGAACTCCTCGGCGCTCCCGTGCCCGCTCCCCCGCTCCCCTTGTCCTTCGCCGCCGACCTCCGCACCGACACTGCCCCCGCCGACCCGGTCACGGGCGGCCCGCCGGAGCCCGTGGTGGAGGTGCGTGACGTGACGGTGGGGGACCGACTGCGGGTGCCCGCCCTGCGGGTCCCGGCCGGTGGTCGGCTGCTGGTGTCTGGGGCGAACGGGGCCGGCAAGACCACGCTGTTGCGGCTGATCGCCGGGGTGCGGGCCCCGGACACCGGGGTGGTGCGGGTACGGGCCCGGGTCGGGTGGCTGGCGCAGGACCCGGCGCCGCTGCCCGTCGACCCGGGCGCCACCCTGCTGTCGGCGTACGCGGCCGGCCGCCCCGGGCCCGCCGCGGACCACGCGGAGGAACTGGTGGGCATGGGGCTGTTCCGGCCCGAGGACCTGGAGCTGCCCGCCGGGACGCTGTCGGCGGGGCAACGGCGACGGCTGGAACTCGCCCGTCTGGTCTCGCGCCCGGCGGACCTGCTGGTGCTGGACGAGCCGACCAACCACATCGCGCCGGCCCTCACCGATGAGTTCCAGGAGGCGCTGACCCGCTACCCGGGGGCGGTCGTCCTGGTCACCCACGACCGGGTCCTGCGCGATGCCTTCCCCGGGGACCGCCTGCACCTGGCGGCCGGGCGGCCCGTCGCCGCGTGAGCCGGGGCCCGGCGCGGCACCCGGGCGTGCCCCCGGCGGGGCGCCCCGCGTACGGTACGGGGGATGAGCGCGACCGTCCCCTCCCCGCCGCCCGCCGCCCCGGGCCCCACCCCGCCCGTCGACGGCGACCCGCATCCGGGCCTGGCCACGGTGCGCCTGTTCATCGCGCTCGCCCCACCGGACGAGGCCAAGGCCGAGCTGGAACGCGCGCTGGCCCCCGCGTACGCGGCACATCCGCGCCTGCGGTGGAACCGGATCGAGGACTGGCACGTCACCCTGGCCTTCCTCGGCGAGTTGCCGCGCCCGACCGTCGAGGTGTTGCGGGCGCCGTTGGCGGAGCTGGCCGGGCGCCGGCCGCCGGTGTGGCTGGGGCTGCGCGGCGGCGGGCATTTCGACGAACGGGTGGCGTGGAGCGGGATCGACGGTGACCTGGAGGGTCTGCGGAAGCTGGCGGGCGAGGTGCGGGCGCTCGTGCGGGCGCTGGGGGTGCCGTTCGTCGAGCGGCCCTTGCGACCCCACCTGACCCTGGCCCGGGCCCGGCGGGCCGACGCGCACGGGGCCGCCGCCGTCGCCTCGGGGCTGGACGGGTTCGCGGGCCGGGCGTGGCCGGCGTCGCGGCTGCACCTGGTGGGCAGCAACCTCGGCCGCGGCCCGGGCCGCATCCACTACCGGGACGTGGACTCGTGGGCCTTCACCGGGCCGGCCGCGCCGTCGGCCTGAGGGCACGCCGGGCAGCCACCGGGCCAGGGGCGGGGACAGCGGGCCGAGCCGCTCGGCCCGGGTGAGGTCCGGCTCCGTAACGACGTGCGCGATCCGGCCCCGCGCGGCGAGGGTGCCCGGGTGAACTCCGCTCCGGCGGCGCGGGCGAGGATCCGGGCGATGTCGGACGCGTGGACGAGGGATCCCGGGCGGGGGTCGGGGTGCGTGTGCACGGGTCGGCCCTGCCGGACGCGGTCGGCGTGGTGGGCGAGGCGGCGGGTGAAGTCCGCGCCGCAGAGGACGTGCGCCACCCGGACCACGGCGAGGTCGAAGGCGTCGGCGCGGGTCAGGACGACCCCCGCCTGCCGCTTGTGCCTCGCGGCGAGCCGCGTCGTGCCAGGGGCCGGTGCGCGGGGTGGGCGGGGCTCTCGCCCGTCGGGGCGGCCGCTCCGAGAGCGAGGACCGGGCGCGGGAGCCGGCGGCGCGGCCGGCGGACCCCTCGGTGTGGGCGGCATGGGGCGAGTGGGCCGGGCTGCCGGAGCGTCGGGAGGGTGAGGGGGCGATGCGGAGCTGACGCCGTTCACTCGCGCGGGGCGGGCGGTCGGGAGGGTGGACGGTGATTGTCGGCCGGCGGATCCGGGTGGGCGTGTCGGGGGCCGCCGAAAGGATCCTGCCCGGTCGGGGCCCGGAGATCCTCGCGGTCCGCCGAAACGTTGACCCGTCGACCGCACCGAAAAGATCCGCCCAAACCCTGAATATCCGACTTGTGCGCGAGGTCCGAAGAAACCTGCGACGGCCGTCCCCTGTGTGGGAATTTCCTCGTGTGCCCCGGATCGGGCGCACAGCGAAAATCCCCCCTATGAAGGGATGTTCATGAGGAAGTTCCGTACCGCGTCGGCCCTGGTCCTCGCGGCCGCCGCGGTCGCCGCGACGCTGGCCGGCGGCACCGCCCAGGCCGTGGCTCCGTCCGTGACCCCCGCGCTGCGGGCCGCCGCGCAGGCCGCCCCGGCCTCCGACACCCACATTCGGCCGCGCGCCACCCTGTACAAGAACCAGGCGTGGACCTCGGGCAACGGGCGGACCGTCCTGCGGGTGCAGCAGGACGGCAACTTCGTCCTCTACAAGGACAACCGGGCGGCCTGGCAGGCGCCCAACGCGTGGCCCAACGGTGACCACGCGGTCTTCCAGGAGGACGGCAACTTCGTGCTGTACGACGCTCAGGGCCGGCCGATCTGGGCGGCGGGCACCTGGCACAAGGGCGCCTACCTGGCGGTGCAGGACGACGGCAACCTCGTGATCTACAACAACTCCAACCAGCCGGTCTGGGCCACCAACACCGGGGACTGATCCACCGGCGGGAGGGGGCGGGCGCACCCGGGGAGGCTCGGCCCCGGGTGCGTCCCTCCCTCCTGCCGGCCCCCGGTTCCCGTTCGCGCGCGAACCCCCCTCGCGCGCGCCCTCGCCCGTGCGACAGCCGCCCCGCGGCCCGTCGCACGGGCTCGGCGCGTCCGGGGGTCGTTCCGTGATCACCCACAAAGATCACCCCCAGGGCTCGCCCTCACCCTTGACCTGAGGTGGAGGGTCCGCACTCTCCGTCGCGATCACCCGCCCTTTACGATGGGCGGCATGTTCGCCTTCGTCCTGGCTGCCCTGTTTTTCTGTTGCTTTCTCCTGAGTGTCCGAAAGGACCGTCGCCGCTTCCGTAACGCCGTCCTCTTCGGGTTGACGCTGATCACCCTGTCCATCGCCCTGTTGCTCCAGGCCGAGCACCTCCCGTCCGTCGTGGCGGTGCCGATCTACAGCCTGATCTTCATCGTGCCCGTGCTGGGGGTGCTGGCCCTGGGCGGCTTCCTGATCGCCAACGGGCTCACCATGGTCAGGAAGGAGGGCCGTCGACCGGCGAACCTGCTGTCCGGGCTGCTGGGCGTCGCCATCTACGCGATGATCGCCCTGACCTTCGTGGCCGGCAGCTATCGGGTTCCGCCGGGGTACATCGCGTTCGTCGTCGCCGCCATCCTCATCTCCGTCTACGTCTCCTTCCTGTTCCTCTGCTTCCTGGGCTACGCCTGGTTGTACGGGCGGATCGCGGTGCGCGGGGACGTGGACTACGTGGTGATGCTGGGGTCGGGGCTGCTGGGCGGTGAGCGGGTTCCCCCGCTGCTCGCCTCGCGGCTGCGCAAGGGCCTGGAGATCCACGACGCGCAGGTCGCCCGGGGGCGCCCGGCCCCGGTGCTGCTCACCTCGGGCGGCCAGGGCCCGGACGAGAAGCTGCCCGAGGCGACCGCCATGGCGCGGTGGCTCGTGGAGAACGGGGCTCCGGCCGGGGACGTCCGCGAGGAGGATCGTTCCCGCACCACCGACGAGAACCTGAACTTCAGCCGCGAGATCATGCTCGCCGACAAGCCGGACTACACCTGCGTGGTCGTCACCAACAATTTCCACGCGTTCCGGGCCGCGATGACCGCCCGCCGGGCGGGAGTGAACGGGCAGGTGCTCGGCTCCCCCACGGCCCGCTATTTCTGGCCCAGCGCGACCATCCGCGAGTTCGTCGCCGTGTTCTGGGAGCACAAGGTCGTCAACCTCTCCCTCTGCGCGGCGCTCGCCGGCATGGGCGCGCTGAGCGGTCTCGGGATCGCCTGAGCCCCTGAACCGCGAGGCGCCGGCCCGCGACGAGTGGGAACGCCCGAGGGCCGCCGGCTGATGCCGGCGGCCCTCGGGCGTTGTCGTGGCGTATCCCCACCCTGACGTGTCAGCCCGTCGAGAGACCGACGGTGGGCGGCGGGCCGGTGCGGGCGGCCTCCGGCAGGCGCAGGTCGAGGCGGGAGCGCAGGGCGCGCGCGGTGGTGCGCACCTCGTCGTCGGTCTCGCCGTAGGCGACGGCGTCGAGGACGGCGAGGGCGAGTTCGATCTCGGCCCGGGTGAGGACCGGCAGCCGCTCGGGCTCGCCGGTTTCCTCGATCTCCTCGGCCACGATGGTGGTGTACAGCTCGTCGAGAGTCACACCGCAAAGAACGCCCGACCCCGCCCGGGGACACGGGCACCCCGCCGGCGACTCGGGCGCCGGACGCGACCGCGGACCCGATCCCGGTCCCGGTCCCGGGCCCTGCCCCGATCCCGGTCTCGTCGACCGGGCCCGCGCGAGCTCGTGCGCGGTCCGCCGCGGCCGGTCACGCGGGGGACGGGACCGGGCGCCGGGCCGGCGGCGCGGTGTCGGCGGTCAGGCCGGTGTGGACGCGGTGCAGGACCACGCGGGTCGCGCGGGGCAGGCGCCGGGGGCGCGTGGCCAGGCCGAGACGGGCCGGGACCGTCGCGTCGGGCACCGGCAGCACGCGCAGTCCGGAGCCGGCCGCCGCCGAGCGGCTCAGCACGGCCACGCCCGCGCCGCGCGCGGCCAGTCCGAGCAGGGTGCCGGGGGCGCTCGCCTCGATGTCCACGCGCGGCGCGACCCCGGCCTCCCGACAGGAACGGTCCCAGGCGGCGCGGATGCCGGTGCCGGACGGCAGGCACAGGACGCGTTCGCGCGCGAGGTCGGCGAGACGGACGGTGGGGCCCTCGGGGCCGTGCCCGGGGCCGGTGACGGCGGCGATCGGTTCGTCCAGGACGATCGTGACGTCGAGCTCCGGGTCGGGTTCCCCCGCGAACGCGATCAGCGCGAGGTCGAGGGAGCGGTCGAGGATCCCGGCGCACAACTCGCGGGAGTCCGCCTCGTGCAACGAGACCGCGAGACCCGGGTGCGTGCGGCCGAGGTCGGCCACGGCGTCGAGGAAGCCGGGGATCGCGCAGCCGCGGATCATGCCCAGGCGGACCCGGCCGCGCACGACCGCCGCGAACTCCGCGGCCGTCTGCTCGATCCCGTCCACCGCCGCCAGCGCGGCCCGGGCCTGCGGGAGCACGGCCTCGCCCGCCGCCGTCAGGCGCACCCGGCGGCCCGTGCGTTCCACGAGGCGTTGGCCCAGTTCGCGCTCCAGCTTCGCGACCTGGGTGCTGACCCCGGACTGGCTCACGTGCAGACGGGAGGCGGCGGCGGTGAAGGTGCCCTCGTCGACGACGGCCGCGAAGTAGCGCAGCTGGTGCAGTTCCATAAGTGTTGACGATAGTCCAGATCCGCATCATCTGTTGGACGGATGGCGGGGTGCGGGCGGAGCATGGAGTCATGACCGAGACCGAACGCACCTCGTCCACCACCACCGTCCCGTCCGCCACGAGCCCCGCCGAGATCGCGGAGCGGTACTTCGACGCCTGGCAGACCGGGGACTTCGAGGCGCTGCGCGCGCTCCTCGCCGACGACGTCAGCTTCGTGGGCGCCCTGGGCACCGCCGACGGCGCCGAGGCGTGCCTGGCCGGACTGCGCGGCATGTCCACGATCCTGGAGCGGATCGAGGTCAAGGCCCGGGTCGCGGACGCGGACGACGTGATCACGTGGTTCGACCTGCACACCACCGACGCCCCGCCGACCCCCACCGCGAACTGGACGCATGTGGAGGACGGGCGCATCACCGCGATCCGGGTGACCTTCGACCCCCGGGGCATCCTGGGCGCCGGAACCCCCTGACCCGGTTCCCACCGGTCCGGCCCGGCCGGCCCCGCCCGCATGCGCCCCGACGCAGGGGGTACGCGCGGCGCATGAACACCTGGACGAATCTGCTCTTCCTGGTGGTCGGCGTGGCCGTCGTGGGGTTCCTGCTGACGGCCTTCGTACGCGGCCGGCGACTCCAGGCCCGCGAGGATCCCGGCCCGCTCGACGCGTCCCCGCCCTCGACCCGCCGCCCCTCGCCCCCGCGCGGGGTGCACGAGGGCGAGGAACGCGGGCGGGAACCCGACGTCGCACCCGGTGACGGGCACGGCGGACGCACGCCCCCGCACGCGATGAAGGGCTACGGCAACTTCGGCTCCCGCCCCGTCGACCCCGAGCCCGACGACCGCGAGGACCGTCCCGGCGGACGGTGACCGAGCAGGGGTGGGAGCCCCGGCTCGTGTCCACGGGGCCGGGAGAGGCCCGCGGTGTTCACCGTCCGAACCGGGCGAACGCGGTCCCCGTGGACGACGTGGCCTTCCCGGGGCTCAGCCGATGTGGAAGCTGTCGCCGTAGACCTTCCAGTCCAGCGGCGGGTTCAGGTCCAGGTTGTGCTTCTGGAGGAAGACCCGCTGGGCGGTGTCCACGCGGCTGGTGTCGCTGTGCGCCTCCTCCTGCTTCATGGCCCAGACCCGCGCGTCGAGGAAGGCGCCGATCCAGGTCTCCTCGTTGCCGCCCTGGGCCGGCGGCTTGGCGGTGCGCAGGGCCCGCTTGCGGATGTTGCCGAAGCTGGTGGCGTCCCCGCCGTCGCCGTGCATGACGATGGCGTCGTAGTAGGTGAACTGCCCCAGCGCGCCGACCCCGTCGGCCTTGCCCTGCTTGACGGCCGGGTTGAAGTAGACCCGGTCGCGCTCGTCGTTCTGAGCGGTCTGGAAGACCTTGTCCTTCGCGGCCGTCGCCCAGTCGCGTTCGAAGGCGGCGCCGAGGCCGGCGTGGGAGTCGGTTCCGTCGACCTTGCGGAGGGCGGGCAGGTACTTGGCGAGGACGTTGCCTGGCTTGCGGGCGGCGTAGAGCTCGACCAGGTCGAGCATGTCGCCCGTGCCGGAGCAGAAGCCGATGATGCCGGCGGTGTAGCCGCGCCCGTCGCCTATGTCCTCGATGTACTTGTACTGCGCCTTCCAGTCGAGCGAGGAGTTCTCGGCGCTGGAGACCAGTTGCATGGCGATCTCCTTCTTCGCCGGTTCGTCCAGCGCGGGCCGGGCCGCGAGGCCGGTCACGGAGGCCGCCGCCGGCGCGGTCGAGGCGGCCGGGAGGGCCTGGGCCGCCGCGGGCACGGCGAGGGCAGCGGCGCCGAGCAGGGCGCCGGTCAGGAGCGCGCGCCGCGAGACGAGGAGGGAGGGGCGATGGGGGGAACGCACGGTGAACCTCCGGAACAGTGACTGTAAGGAAACTTTCCTGTCGGTTCTCACGATGGCGCGACTGACATGGCTCCGTCAATACCCGCTTACGCCGGCCGGCTCGTTCCCGCCCCCTCGACACCCCCGCCCGGGCGGCCTGCGCCCCGATCCCGGCCCGATGAGACGGGTGGGGTGGACGGGTGGTGCGGGGCTCGCTCGGTGGTGGGTCGCGCGAGCCCCGTGTCGTGTCGGGTCGAACCGTGGATCCGCGGGTGTCAGCGCGGGCCGGCGGCCCCTTCGGCGGCCCGGGTGATGACGGCGGCGACGTCGGCGGGGCGGGAGACGTAGACGGCGTGGCTGCCGGGGGTCTCGGTGACGACGGCCTTGGCCCGCTCGGCCATGGCGCGCTGGGCCGGCGGCGGGATCATGCGGTCGTCCGCGGCGACCAGGTACCAGGACGGTTTGGTGCGCCAGGCGGGCTCGGAGACCGTGCCGTTCAGGGCGTCGACACCCCAGGGGACCTGGGAGTCCGCCATGAAACGTGCCGTGTCCTCGGGCACGTCGGCCGCGAAGGCGGCGGCGAAGCGCTCGCGGTCGAGGAACAGGAAGCCGTCCTGGGGCGGCAGGATCGGCGGGACGGGCGCGCCCGGGGGCGGGTCGGCGATCAGGGAACCGACGGACTCGCCCTCGTCGGGGGCGAACGCGGCGATGTAGGCGAGGGCCGCGACGTTCGGGTGGGTGCCGGCCTCGGTGATCACGACGCCGCCGTAGGAGTGGCCGACCAGGACGGCCGGGCCGTCGAGCCGGTCGAGGATCCGGCGGGTGACGGCCACGTCGTCGGCCAGCGAGAGGGTGGGGTTCTGCACGACGGCCACGCGGTGGCCGTCGGCCGTCAGGCGGTCGTGGACCGCCTGCCACCCCGATCCGTCCACGAAGCCGCCGTGCACGAGCACGATGTTCCCGATGGGTGCCATGGTTCCTCCCGAACCCTGGGGACGGGCCGTGGCGGCCGTCCCGTTCGGGTCGAGTCAAGCTCCGGACCGGGCACCGGACCATGCGGAACCGCATGCGGGAGTGGTCGGGGCGTCCCCGTTTCCTCGCGCGGTCGTCCGCTGCCACGGTCCGACCGGGGCGGGCCCGTCGACTCCGGGCGGATCCGGGCGTCTCGGGCACGGCCGGCGGCCGGGCCCTGGGGAGGGGGCGAGCGTGCCCGTCGACGGCCTCTCCCCTGCTCGGTTCCGCCGGGGCCGCGCCGTCGGGGGCACGGTCACCGTCGGGTGTGCGGTCGCCGTCGGGGCGGTTCGCGCGCGGGGCACGGACGGTGTGGGCATGGGGAGGGCTCCCGGCGAGTCCGCGGGTGGAGGCCGCGGCCGGGGCCGCCGAACGGGCGGTCCGCGGTCCCCGCGCCCGTGTCGGCTCGCTCGATCCGAGGGGCGCGGCCGTTCGGTCGGCGAGGGCCTCGGCGGCCCCTGGCCTGTCGCGCGCATCGCGGCGGTCCGCCCAGTGCCGGCTCAGGCGGCCGTCCCGGGCCAGTACGACGAGCCGCCGACGTTGCTCCTCGGTCAGCGCGAGGGCGTCCGTCAGCGCGGTGACGGTCCGGTGCTGGGGCCCTGTCGTGCGTCCTCGTTCGAGGTCCGAGAGGGCTCTCGCGCTGACCCCCGAGGCGGCGGCCAGTTCTTCCAGGGTCATGCGCGCCGCGTGCCGGTGGCCGCGCAGCACTTCTCCCAGGCCCGGGTCCGCGGCGATGGGACGACTCCTCTCCGGGGGTGGGTCGGGCCGGCCGGGAAGCCGGGACCACGCCCGCGAAAGGGGCAGGGCCCGGCTCCCCGGCCGAGTGGGCGGCGCGTGCTCAGCAGGGGCGGTAGGAGGAGATCTTGTCGTTGATCCAGGAGGGGATCGTGGCCCACCACTCTCCGGGGCCGATCCTGAATTCGAGGCCGCCGTGGTTCTTGTGCTCGTAGAAGCACATCGACAGGTTCGTGCTGTTGCCGATGGAGGAGGTGGAGTCCTTCCCGGCCCCGGTCAGCTCGGCCACCTGCACCGGGGCGCCGCTGGGGTACACGGGGATCGAGTAGTTGGGGTTGGCGTAGATGAACACGCCGCTGAGGGCGCCGGTCGGGGCCGCGCCGGCCGGTGTGCTCACGCCCAGGGCCAAGGCGCCGGCGGCCGCCACCGACAGGAGGGTCGGGAGCTTCTTCGGGAAGGGCATCGGGTCTCCTCTGGAGAACGGGCCCGAGGGTGCACGCGGACGGTGACCCCGGGCGAGGGGAGCGGCCGGGAAACTCCCGGCTCTCGCGAATGGGTGAACGACATCGGCAAGACGCCCTGGGGGGAGCAAAGTTCACGACCCGTCATGTGACGTACGTCACTCCTGGACTGTCGATCGCGTCGGATGCGATGAAGGGCGCGCCGGGGTCGGGTCACCGGCTCGGTCGGGGGAACACGACCCGGAGTCTCTCGACGCGGCCGCCGCGCCGGAACATCAGCCAGGACAGGTGGGGCGGACACACGTGGGCGGCCCCGTCGTGGGTCACGTCCATCTCCCAGACGGCGATGTCACGACCGGCGACCACATGACGCACGTGCTGCCGCACCCCGTCCTCCAGGTAGTACCGCATGATCGGGACGGGGTGCAGCCGCTCGCCCGGACGCCCCAGCCTCCCGATCATCTCCGCCTCGGCCGGCCACAGTTCGGAGATCTCCCGGGGCAGACCTCCCGACTCCCAGGCCCGCAGCGTGGCCACGACCTCGGCCCGACTGGCGTCCGCCACCGCGCCGGCGTCCCCGTGCGCCCCCGCGGCCGTCGCCTCCAGAGCGCGGGCCATGCGGGCCCGGGCGTGGTTGAGCCTGCTGCGCACCGTGCCCACCGGGATCTCGCACGCGTTCGCGATCTCCTGGTACGAGGTGGTGGTGCCGCTGAAGTGACGCAGCATCACCACCAGTCGCAGGTGTTCCGGCAGGCCCTCGACGGCCTCCCAGATCCAGTCGCGCATCGCGTGTTCCTCGATCCGCCGTTCCGGACACCCCCACGCGTCCTCGCGGGACCGCAGGTGGTCGAAACCGTCGAGACCGTCGAGACCGGTGAGTTCCCGTGCGGCGCGCAGGCGCGTCCTGGCGGCGTTGCGCACGATCGCCCGCAGCCATGCCCCGACCACCGCGCCGTCCCGCACGTCCCCGATGCGGCTCAGCGCGGCCAGCGCGGCCTCCTGCACCGCGTCGTCCACGTCCGGTCCGTGCCCCAACAGGCTCAGCGCGACGGCCCGCATCGACGCCTGGTGCCGGGCGAGCAGCAGGCCGAGCGCCGCGGTCTCACCGGCCTGCGCCCGGTGGGTGAGTTCCATGTCCGAGGGCGGGGCGGCGGGCCCGGAAGCGAGCACGGTCGACGACCTCCGTGGTGGCTTGGGCGGCAAGCGGCAGCGCGGGGCGGGGCCGCGAGGAGGAACCGGGCGGCTGTCTCCGGTGAGTCTCGCCTCGACGATACGACCGGGAGCCGGCTTCGTCACGACCTCGCCGACGACGGGCCTCGTCGGCGGATCACGGCACCGGCCCACCGGCCGGTCGCCGTCGTGCTCCCGGATCCGGTCTCGCGGGGCGTGCGCGATCGGTTCGCGGCGCTCTCGCGTCGCCACGCGTCCCACGTCGGGGAGGATCGGCAGCCGGGCGTGGGGCGGGGCGGTGTGTGCGCAGGGCCCGCGTGCGGGTGGGCCGGGCTCCGCGAGGGGTGACTCCACACCGGCCGGCCCGCGAGCGGAACCACGCGCGGCCGGACGGGCGGATTCCCGATGCGTGACCGACCGGACACGCCGCCTCGACGCCACCTCGACGCCGCCGGGATCGTCCGACCCGGTCGCGGCCCGACGCGACCTCTCCTCACCACACAGCCCGGCCTGCGTCACCCGTTCCCGTCCGTGCTCGACCATGGAACAGCCCCCACGACCGTGCCGTCCACGGAGGAACCCCATGCCCGAGAACGATCCGAGCGAGGCCGTCAAGGCGGTGGTCCGCCGCAACACCGAGGAGGTCCAGGGCGGCGGCGACTACGCGCTCTTCGACGAACTCTTCGCCGACGGTTTCGTCGACCACACCCCGCAACCGGGCCGCACCCCCGACAAGGCGGGCACGCTGCGGCTGTACCGGGCACTTCGCGAGGCGTTTCCCGACTTCCGCCCCGTCATCCACTGGCAGACCGCGGACGGGGACCTCGTCACCACCTACAAGACCTACCACGGCACTCACCGAGGCGAGTTCCTCGGCATCCCACCCACCGGCAGACGGATCGGCTTCGACACCGTCGACGCCATGCGGGTGCGCGACGGGAAGATCGTCGAGCACTGGGGCGTCGCCGATCTCTTCTCACTGATGCAACAGCTCGACGCGTTGCCCGCCACCGTGTAGAGGCTCCCCCGGTCGGGGAGTTCGACGTCCACCTTCCGGCCACCCGGCGGCCCACACCGCCACCGCCGCGCGGGCGACGCCGGCCATCGGCTCGTGCATCCGGTCGGGCGTCCGGTCGACGACGTGGACGGTCAACTTCACCACGTCCTCGAAGGAGGCCCCGACGCGGCCGACCTGCGACGGGCGGACTCCCTGGGGCGTGAGGTCTTCTCGGACGTCGCCGACAAGTGGGCGTTGCCGATCATCGAGGCCCTCGGGGACGACACCCGACGGTTCGGGGAACTCCACACGGCGGTCGAGGGCATCAGCCACAAGATGCTCACGCAGAACCTGCGCGCCCTCGAACGCGACGGGCTGATCCGACGGACCGTGTACCCGGTGGTCCCGCCCCGCGTCGAGTACACCCTCACCGGGCCGGGCCGGGCCGGGAACCGCGGGCCAGGATCGAGGGACTGTGCGACTGGACCCACCGCCACCTCACCCACATCGAGGCCGCCCGCAGACGGTTCGACGTCTGACGCGCCCTCGGATCGGGCGGGCGCACGGCGGCCCGGCATCGGGCGCGGCCGTGAGGGGGCGACGTCCGCGCCCCCACCGGACGACGACGCCCGTCCTCAGCCCTTGAGTGCGTACAGCGTGCCCGACTTGGCGTTCTCCTCGCGGAGGCTGCCGATGACGACCTTGCCCGCCAGGATCGGGGCACGTGAGGTCAGGAATCGCAGCGTCCAGTGCGGGCGTCCGGTCGCGGTGTCGAAGCAGCCGAGGCGGGAGCCGTCGATCGCGTAGAGCCGGTCGTCCACGACGCTGAAGGCGGTGTCGGTCCCGTAGTCCTCCGCGAGGGTCTTCCCGGGGATTCTCCAGCGTTGGCCGCCGTCGGCGGTGGCGAGTGCCACCAGGTCGCCCCCGTTTCCCCAGCCGTAGACGGTGTCGCCCGTGACGCAGCCGATGGTGAAGGTCTCCTCGTTCGCGCTCCACAGCTGCCGGCGCCGCGCGGTGTCCAGGGCCAGGAGCCTGTCCTCCTCGGGCAGGTGGAGGACGGTGCCCCGGGCCGCCGGTGGGTGGGAGGACGAGGCCCATGTCCCGTCGCGTGTCCATCGTGTGGCGCCCGTCGCCGCGTCGAGGACGGAGAGCCGTCCTCCTGCGAGGAGCATCACGGACCCGGCCGACAACAGGACCGTGGAGGACTCCGACACGGGGCGCTGCCAGGGTTCGGCGTCGTCCGCGAGGGAGCGGCCGGTGAGCACGTTCCGGTCGGTGACGAAGGCGAGCGCGTCGTCCGTGTGGTGCACTTGGTCGAGTCCGTTGACGACGCCGGTGGCGCGGATGCTCCAGATGGTGCTCCCGTCCGTGGGCGAGACGCAGTGGACGGCGGTGAAGTCGTGGAAGTAGAGGCGGTCACCCCGGACGAAGGGGCTGCCGTGAGCGGGCCGTGACCACAGTTCCTCGCCCGTGTCGGTACTCAGCGCGCGGACCGTCTTGCGCAGGGCGTGGAAGGCGGCGACGCCGCCGGCCAGGACGACGGGGCTCACCCAGGCGTCGTACTTGTCGGTCGTGCGCCACACCTCGGCACCGTCGGACAGGCGGACCGCGCGGATCAGGCCGTCGAAGCCGGGCACGTAGACGTTGTTCCGGTCGACCGCGGGGCTGTGGCCGCCGGCGCCCTCGGCCTTCCACACGGTCCGCGCGGCCAGGGCGGCGGCGTCGGCCTCCCGTTGTCGGCGGAGGGCTTTGTCCTGCGGGGTCTCGCGCAGGGCCCACGCCGTCGCGGTGCCGCCCGCCACGGTGGCCGCGACGGACAACGATGCCTTCACCACCGTGCGACGCCGGATCCGGGGCGGTCGGGACACCGTGTCGGAAGGCACGGCGGGTTCGGGGCGGGTGGGGTGGAGGCGCGTGGGGTGGGGCCTGGTGCGGGGGTCGGCCTGCGCGGTGGGCGGGTGCGGTGGGCGGGGCGGGCCGGGAGGGTCGCTCGGGTGGCCGGGAGGGCCGCTCGGGGGGCCGGGGGCGGTCGCGGTGGCCTGTTCCTCGGTCCGCGTGGGTGCTTCGGCCGCGCGGGCGGCCTCGGACCCCCGGTTCAGGATCTCGGCGTGCACGGGGGCCGGAAGCCAGGCCCCCCGGCGTGCCGCCCGTCCCGCGAGCTCGGCGCGTGCGGCGGCCGCGACGGTCGCCAGGGCGGGGCGGTCACTCGGGTTCTTCGCCAGGCAGGCACGGGCCAGGGCGCGCAACTGCGGGTCGTCGATCCCGGCGGTCAGGGGCTCGGCCCTGAGGGACCGGTCGAGGATCACTTGGCGGGAGCCCTGCCCGAACGGCGGGTTCCCGGAGGCGGCCCAGATGAGGACGCCGCCCAACGCGAACACGTCGGCCTGTCCGTCCGCGTCCTCGTCCCGGAGGATCTCGGGTGCGCTGTAGCCGGGGCTGCCGATGAAGCGGCCGGTGGGAGTGAGGTGGGTGTCCGCGGGACTGTGGGCGATGCCGAAGTCGATGAGGAGGGCGCCCTCGTCGGTCAGGAGCACGTTGGCCGGTTTGAGGTCCCGGTGGATCAGCTCGGCGTCGTGGACCGCCGTCAGGGCACCGGCCAGGCAGTGCAGCAGCCACCAGCAGGCGTGGGTCGGCAGCGGACCGTGGGCTTTCACGGCGTCGGCCAAGGACACCGCGGGCAGGAACCGAGTCGCCAACCACGGCGGATCCTCTCTTGGGCCCGCGTCCTCGAAGGGGGCGATCCACCGGTCCCTCACCCGGGTCACCGCGCGGGTCTCCCGCTCGAAACGGCGCCGGAAGTCGTCTTCACGCGCGAGGCTCGCGTGGATCACCTTCAACGCCACCAACCCGCCGGCCGGGCCGCTCGCGAGGTAGACGGTCCCCATTCCCCCGGCCCCCAACCGGCGCAGCAGCCGGTACCGCCCCACCCGCACCGGGTCGTCGACCCCGAGCCCGTCCATGCATCCCCCCCGACTGCGCAGGTCCGACGGCCGGGCGGTCCCGGCGCATCGCGACGCCCGCCGCAGGTTATCGCGACGCCGGCCCATCCCCACCGGAACCGGGGATCCCACATGCACAACACCACTGCGGGAACGCCCTGTTGGTGGCCCGACTCCTCGTCCGGATCTGTGCGGGCCGAACGCGGCGACCCGAACACAGAGCGCAGAGCGCAGGGCACAGAACGGTCGGCTCGTCACTCGACGCGTCACTCCGAAGCCGCGGCCGGAAGCACGGGGGCCACGACGGTGCGACCCCGAGGCCGCGAGCCCGCTCCGACGAGCGAACCGAGCCGGCCGGACCTCGCGGAACGGCCGGCCGACTGCCGGTCTCCCCCTGACCGTCACAGACGGCCTTCGGCCTCGCGGCGCGGGCCTGGCGCGGCCGTTCATCTCCTCGGACTCAGCGGATCACGAACGCAGGCAGCGGCTCGTCCCACAGGGCCCCGCGCGGGAGTGCAAGGCCGAAGCGGTCCTCGATCAACGCCAGGGTGTCCCGCACCCGATCCCGGTGGGGACCATCCTCGAAGGCTTGGGTGCCGTCGGGGTGGAGGATGCCGGCGGCCACCAGCTCGGGCAGGAGGAGGTCCGGGTTCCCGCCCCACCGCCAACATTCCTCGCCGATGCCGAAGCCGCACACGTCCAATCCGTCGCGCGCGTAGGCGAACGTCATCGGGGGGTGGTCCGGGGACGGATCGAGGCAGATCGCCTCCACGCCGTGTCGGGAGATCTCGTCCAGACGGTGCGCCGCACCACCCCCGAAACCGTATTCGACGGCGAAGGACCAGCCGCCGTGCGCGCCGACACGCACCAGATCCGGGCTCTGGCCCGACGGGTCGAGAACCAGGTTCAGCGCCGCACTGCCCGTGAGCACCCCGGACACCGGTCCCCGAACACCACCCAGGCGCCGGGCCAGTTCCTCCGGGGCGACGCCCCGCGCGAAGAGCAGGGCATGCGCCCAGTCCCCCTCCTGTTCCTCGGCCAACCACCGAACACCGCTGCTCACCATGCTCCCCCTCCCCCATCGGCACCCCCGACACTCCCGTGAATCCCTCGCGCGATCAAGCCGACCGGCGACGGTGACAGGCCCACCGACGGGGCAAACGGCCGGGCTTCCGCTCCTCGAACGGCCCGGCCGCCCCGAAGCGCGGACGCCGTGACACCCGGCGGGTCCCGTTCCGTGACGGGGTGCGGGAGAATGGGGTGGCGATCGAACGGGCATGCCGTGAGAACAGCCCGGCCCGTGCACACCGGCCCGGTTCGATCCGCCCACCACCATCGGCCATCACGACGGGATGCATTGTGCCTTTGCCCTCCGGACCCCACGTACCGGGACGGACCTGGATCGTCCGCGTCACCGGCCACGCCGACCACACCGTGTCCGTCACCTGCAGCGACAACACCTGCCGCATGCCGGCGCGTTCGAAGGACGTCGCGGCCGTGCGCCGCGCCGCCGCCGAGCACGCCGCGCTCCACGCCCGCCGTGCCGGCGCCCGCCCCGAAGCCTCCTGCCACTGCGGGGCCGAACAGTGCGCTCTGCACGAGGCCCGCGCCGCGTGCTCGGGAGCGTCCATGCTGGTGCTGATCCACAACCGGGCCGTCGGCCGGGTCTGGACCCTCGCAGACGTCTGCCAGGCATGTGCGCGCGAGATCCCCCACCTCACCGTCCTCGCCAAGGCGACCACCGCGTCCACCGCCCCCGCCCGCGTGCCGGGCGCCGCCGAGGCGACGCCGGTGCGGCCCGCGGTGGCGGGAGGGTTCTCCTCGCCTCAGGCCGCCTCCGACCCGACACCTCGCCGCCGCCCCCTCCAGCGACGCCGCTCACGGGGCTGACCACGCACAAGGGAGATCACCCGAAACCACGCGCCGACACCCCTGCCACGGCAGAGCGTCGGTCCGACCTCCGGGGGGCCGTCGAATCCGGGTCCGGGTCCGGGTCCAACGGTCCCCGGGGCGGGCCCGGAAGGGACAACCGGTCGAGGTGCCGGCCGTCTCCGGCAGGGTGAGGGGCACGTCACCCCTTCGAACCACTCCCCCGCGCCTCGTCGACGTCGCGAAGGTTTTCCCCGAACTCGGACCGCTCGCGCGCCCCGCGATAGGTTTCCTGTCGCGCCGTGCGGTGGGCGGGCTTGTTCCCGTGCCCTCAGCGGCCGGGTTCGGGCATCGGGGCGGGCGTCGGGGTGGAGGGGGGCGTCGTCGGGGCGAGGGACTTCGCGGCCAGGGTTGTCAGTCGTTCCTGTATCGCCGTTCCGGCCGCGCCGGGGTGCGGCCGGGTCTGGTAGACGACCTTCCGCGTCAGGTCCTTCGTGGCGAACGCGCCGCCCGTCCACGGTCCCATGGTCCCCGTCTTCCCCCAGGCCACCACTCCCCCGCCCAGGTCCACGCGCATGAGCCCGCCCCCGCTGAAGCACGCCGTGTCCCCGGGACAGGACGTGGTCGGGGCCAAGGGCACGTCCGGCACCTCGAACAGGTGCCGTTGCGTCGCGGCGGGCAGCAGTCGACCCCCGAGCAGGGCGGTCAGGAAGCGGTCCGTCTCCGCCGGCGTGGACTCCATCCCACCTTCCGCCCAGGCCCATGCCACCGAGGGGTCGGACGAGAGCCGGGTCTGCCGCAGACCCAGCGGCCCGGTCACGCGGTGCCGCAGCTCGTCGGCGTAACCGTGCCCGGTCAGGTTCTCGATCAGCAGACCGGCCACCAGGGTGTTCAGCCCGTTGTAACGCTGAAGGGTGCCCGGCGCCGGCGTGCGCTCGGACGGGGCGACGGCCGCGAACGAGGCCCGCACCACCGCCGCGGGCGCGTTGCCCTCCGCGGGCGCGGGCACCGGGTGCGGAAGGTCCGAGGTGTGGTCCAGCAACTGCCGCACCGTCACCTTCGACCATTCCGCCGGGATCAGGGCGGGCAGCCGCGCGCGGACCGGATCGTCGAAACCGATCCGCCCCTCGGCCACCAGCTGGAGCAGCACCACCCCCGTGTACAGCTTGGTGACGCTGCCGATCGGCCGTACCGCGTCCGGGTCCAGATCCGGGGTCGCCCCCACCCAGGGGCGTTGGCCGTTCGACGCGGACACCCGCACCAGCGCCGAGTCCAGCACCCCGTCCGGCATCCGGTCCAACAACGCGCGCACCCCGGCCGGTTCGGGTAGCGGACGCCCGAACGCCGGCCCCGGCACCGTGATCGTCGCGGACACCGGGACGGTGACCGTGCCCCGGCCCCGGACCGGGTCGACGACCGCCGAGGCCGTCGGCACCCCGACCGCGAGGAGGCTCAACGCGGCCCCGCCCACCAGCAGGGGCACGGTGAACCGGCGGGACGACCGCCCGACACCGGATCGGGAGCTCGAACGGGACCGGGAACGGGGACGCGGGTCGTCACGTGTGGTGACGACGTCCTCGACGGGGTGGTGTGCCGCGTGCGTGCTGTTCATGAGGGCCTCCGGGCAGGAAGGAACGGAGAAAGCGAGGTCGGGCCGAGGTGGGGTGGGCCGCCGGTCCGTACCGGCCGCCCCTCCCTCTCGGCGTGATCACATCCTCACCCGATCACTGTGCGTCACCCATCGGTGATCACCCTGACCCATCCCCGAGATCATCCCCGAGGCGCCCCCGAGCGCGCGACGCCCCCCACAGCGCACGCCGCCCGCGAATCGCGCGCCCGCTACGCCCCGCCCACGTCTCCGCCCGCGCCCCCGTCCAGGCCCCCGTCCAGGCCCGCGTCCAGGCCCGCGCCCTCGTCCGCTTCCTCGGGTCGCTCCACGATGACCAGCGTGCCCCGGCTGCCGGGGCGGACGGCGTGCCGGGTGCCGGGCGGTATCCGGAACAGCCCGCCGGCCCCCACCGTCACCTCGACGCCGTCCACCCACAGTTCGAGCCGGCCGTCGAGCACCAGCAGCACCTCGGCCTCCGCGTGCTCTTCCTCGGGCAGCGGCCCTCCGTCCATCCGCAGGGTCTTGACCCGGACCGCGCCGACCCGCCCCACCTCCACCGAATTCCACGCGGCGGGCAGGGTCGACGCGGTGTGCGCGACGTCCACGACGTACACGGGTGCCTCCTCGGGAGGGGCCCGCCCGCCGGTGCGCGGCGACGGACCCCGAACGCTCACGAACGGGATGTTCCCGACCGTAGCCCGGGGTCGGCGGGCGTCGGTCGACCGTTCGGCAAAACCCGGAGTCGACCCCTTTCGTACGTGCATGAGGGACGCCGATCCGGGCATACGAGGATCGCCGCTCCTCCCGGGGCGGACACCGTGCCGAATCGGAGGCTCTCATGATCGTCCTCGGTGTCGTCCTTCTCGTCGTCGGCTGGGTCACGGGCATCAGCATCCTGTGGACCATCGGCCTGGTTCTCTTGGTCATCGGCGCGGCCCTGTGGGTCATCGGCGCGCTCGGCCACGCCGTGGGCGGACGCCGTCACTACTGGTAGCCGTCCGACGGCAGGTGCGGCGGGGGTCGCCTCGGTTCGAGGCGACCCCCGCCGCACCCGCACGCGGACCCCCGGGAGCCGGGCACGCCCCCCGGGGCGAGAGTGACGACCGGGGTGGCCTGACGCCCGGGTCGGATTCACCCCGGACCGCAGTGCCGGCCGGGGTGGGACGGCGGACCGGGGCACCGGCCCGGGGTGGACGGTCGGCGCCGGGGCACCGGCCCGGGGTGGTTCGCTCAGCCCGGCCAGTCCCCCGTGGCGCGGCGCACGGCGACGGCGCCGCCGCGGTCCACGGCCGCCTTGACCACGGCGAAGATCGCCCCCTGGATCGCGGCGGCGAGCAGGATCTCCCGCCACCCCCGTGCCTCGTCCATCGCGTCCGGGGCGTCTCCCGAGGGATCCACGGCCTTCCAGATCCGGGTGTGCAGGGCCCCGGCCAACGCGCCGCCCGCCATCCCCATGAGCCATCCGACCGGCCGGTACACGACCTTCGCCTTGTTCATCGGCGTCTCCTGCCCCTCTGGCGCCTCTGGCACCTGTCGCACCACTGGCCCCTCTGGTATCTGCCGGTCCCGTGCCGGACGAGCCCCGACACGGGACCGTCTGCCCCCGCCCCGCCCCCGCACACGCGGGAAGGTCGGACGCGCCGTGATCAGTTCGGAACCGGGCCGACCCCGGTGCCCGGGTCCTCGGTGAGGAAGCCGCCGGACTGGTGGTGCCACAGGCGCGCGTAGGGCCCTTCGCGTTCCAACAACTCGGCGTGCGTGCCTTGTTCGAGGACGGTGCCCTTGTCGAGGACGACGAGGCGGTCCATCCCGGCGACGGTGGACAGGCGGTGGGCGACGACGAGCGCGGTGACGTGCGCGGCCTCGGCGGCCCGGCGTACCGCCGGCAAATCCGGTTGAAGTCGAACCTCGCGCGGTCAGACGGGATCCGCCTCCGACAAACGACGAGCTCCTCACGCCAGTCGTGATCGCACGTGTGCGCGAAACACGCACTTGGGGGTGAACGGGTGCGTGTGCGGTGAAAAACCCGTGGACCGGGGTGATCGGGATGCGGAAAACTGCGGGCTTCTCCCCGATCGGGGAAGACCCCAACACCGAACCTCCGAGGCAGAGATGATCACATCCGAGCCGCGCGCGAGCACGCCCTCCAAGGGGGCCGTCACCCTCGCGCTGCGCCACTACACCCGCGAACTCGTCCGCCTGCGCCACCTGTCCGTGCCCGCCATGGCCCTGCCCGCACTCGGAAACATCGCCATCTTCTACCTGGCGCCCCTGGCCGTCGCCAAGCTCGTCGGCCGCCTCGCCGAGGACGAACCGCCCTCAACGAGCGCCCTCCTGCCACAACTCGCCCTCTTCGCAGGCGCGTTGCTCCTCGGCGAGGCGCTGTGGCGGATCGGCCTGCACTGCCTCAACCGCCTCGACGCACGCGGGATCGAGCACCTCCACGTCACCGGAATGGACGAACTCGTCACCCGCGACTCCACCTTCTTCCACGACAACTTCGCCGGCTCCCTCACCAAGCGCGTCCTGAGCTACGCCGGCCGCTTCGAGGAGTTCGTCGACACCCTCGCCTTCTCCGTCTTCGGCAACCTCGTCCCCCTCGTCTTCGGCTGTATCGTCCTGTGGCGCTACGACCCCCTCATGGTCCTCGTCCTCCTCGCCATGATCACGATCACCGGCGCGGCCGTCGTCCCCCTTATCCGACGACGCCAACGCCTCGTCGACCGCCGCGAGGAAGCCGTCGCCCACGTCTCCGGACACGTCGCCGACACCCTCGCCAACATGGACACCGTCCGCGCCTTCGCCGCCGAAACCCGCGAAAGCGCCGAACACCGCGCACGCGTCGCCACCCTCAGCCGGCTCTCCCTGCGCTCCTGGGACTACGGCAACCTCCGCATCGACACCCTCGTCGCCCCCGCCTCCGTCCTCACCGGCACCCTCGGCCTCCTCCTCGCCATCCTCCTCGTCGGCCACGGACACGGCGTCGAAGCCATCGTCGTCGCCTTCACCTACTTCTCCAGCGCCACGCGCATCATGTTCGATTTCAACCAGATCTACCGGCGGTTGGAGCGGTCGATGACGGAGGCCGCGCAGTTCACCGAGCTGTTGTTGACCCCGCCGACCGTGCTCGATCCGCCGCACCCGGAGCCGTTGCTGCCGCAGCCGAAGGCCGGGGTCGCGTTCGAGGGGGTGCGATTCACGCACGCCGGGGCCGACGGGCCGCTCTTCCGGGGCCTGGACCTGGACGTGCCGGCCGGGACGAGGATCGGGCTGGTGGGACGCTCGGGTGGCGGGAAGACCACCCTGGGCCGGCTGCTGCTGCGCATGGCCGACATCGAGGGCGGCCGGATCACGATCGGCGGGCAGGACATCGCCCGGATCCGGCAGGCCGACCTGCGGTCGCTCATCGCGTACGTGCCGCAGGAACCCGCCATGTTCCACCGCACCCTGCGCGAGAACATCGCCTTCGCCCGACCCGGTGCCACCGACGCGGAGGTACGCCGGGCCGCCGAGGCCGCGCACGTCACCGAGTTCGTCGACGCCCTCCCCGACGGCTTCGACACCCTCGTCGGCGAACGCGGCGTGAAGCTCTCCGGCGGGCAACGCCAGCGGGTCGCGCTCGCCCGCGCCATCCTCCGCGACGCCCCCGTCCTCCTGCTGGACGAGGCCACCAGCGCCCTGGACTCCGAATCCGAACTCCTCGTCCAGGACGCCCTGTGGCGCCTGATGGAAGGCCGCACCGCGCTCGTCGTCGCCCACCGCCTGTCCACCGTCGCCGGCATGGACCGCCTCGTCGTCCTCGACAAGGGCACCGTCCTCGAACAAGGCACGCACGCCGAGTTGTTGGAACGCGAGGGGCCCTACGCGCGCCTGTGGCACCACCAGTCCGGCGGCTTCCTCACCGAGGACCCGGGCACCCCCGAGTCCCGGCCGACGGCCCCCCGCGCCCACGATTGACCACCGCGCAACGCGTCGAGTTTTTCCGGGGGTGCGGCTGTCCGATCCCACCCCCGGAGGACCACCCTCATGGCGAAAATTTCCGGATGATTGCCCGGCGGGCCCACATGGGCCCGGGCTGAGGCCGAACCCGAGGTACGGCAGAACAGGGAAACCGCGCGCGGAGGACTCGCGGTCAACGTCGTCGAGTGCTGACGAAACAGCCTCTGAGCTGCGGCTTCGCATCTTTCAGAGCTGTCGGGACCTTCCCTGCTTGCACGGAGAGAAGTCCCTGGGGAATCCCTGGAGAGGCTCTGGTCGGCAACCCGCCGACCAGGGCCTCTCCGGCGTTTCGCGGTCTCGGATCGACCGGACTCCTCAGCCTGTCCCGGGCCACAGCGAGCCGAGTGCCCCAGGCGCGGGCGATGCTGTGGGGTGGGGGCGGAATGCCTGGCTCCCCGCGTTGATTGGGCCGCACGCCGCCAGGTCGCAGACCGGGGGAATGGGGCCTCGGAGTTTGGTACGTGTGCCCGCGTTCCGGAGCCGGTCCTTCGGGGCACCCCTCTCCTCCCCTCGTCAGGCGTTGTTCGTCCGTTCGTTCAGGATCGGCGTGATCACGGTGGCCTGGAGCATGACCCGGGTGACGCGGGTCTCGCGGTTGGAGGCGGTGATGCCGTCGCCGTCGAGGCCGATCGGGGCCGCCTCGGTCGGTTCCCAGGTGGCGCGGCCGTCGGCGTCGGTCTCGTCGGCGGTGACGTCGCGCGGGCCGGTGCGTGCCCGGCCGGGGAGTCCGCCGTCGCCCTGCGGGCCGAGACCGATGGCGCGGGCGCAGGTGAAGCGCTCGCCGTCGACGCCGACGCTGTAACGGGTTTCGTGGTCGCGCTGGTTCGTGGATGTCATGTTCGCGCGGCTGCCCCAGGTCGTCCAAGGGGTGCGGCGGCTCGCCCACCGGGCCGCCGGTCGCGGGCGCCGGTCGCGGACGGTCAGTCGCGGGCGGGAGCGTTCTCCCCGGTGGCGGGCCGGTCGGCGTGTTCCACGTGGTCGGCGGCGTGGTCCGCGTGTTCCGTGCCCAGGCGGGCGAGGTGGGTGTCGAGGACCCGGATCGCCCAGGTGGTGTCCTCGTCGGCCTCCTGGCGGATGAGGTGCAGGGCGAGGCCGTCGATCAGGGCGTGGAGCCGTCGGGCCTCGGTCGGGACCTCCTCGGCGGGCACGCCCAGCCTCCGGGCCACTCCTTCGCACAGGGCCAGCAGGACCCCGTGGACGGCTCGGTGGGTCTGGTGCAGGGCCTGGTCGGTCATCGCGGCGGTGCCGAGGGTGACGTTGGCCTCCATCTCCAGGGTGCGCTGTTCGTCCAAGGGCAGCAGTTCCAGCAGGACCCGCGCGGGCCAGTCCGGGGCGTCCCGCGGGATGCGGGCGGTCCGGGCCGTGATGTGCTCGGCGACCATCTCGTACGCCCGGATCCGGACGCCCGCCTGGGTGGGCAGGGTGTAGCGCAGGGAGCTGGGCGCCAGACCGGCCTCGGCGGCGACCTTGCGCACCGTGAGGGCGCCGATGCCCTCGCGGGCCAAGACCCGCCAGGCCGCCTCGGAGACCAGGCGGTTGCGTTCTTCGGCGTCGAGTGCTCGGGGCATGACCCCATGGTCGCACGATCGTGCGAAAACGTGCTAGAACTTGTTTCGGCACAGTCGTACGAGAACGGGTGGGCGACGCCGGGCCGAGCGAACCCGACCGCACGGGTGAAAATCCGCCCGCGCCGGCCGGGGCCCCGCCCCGGGCCCGTCCACGGGCGAAACGATCCCCTGGACGCCCCCACCCGCACACCCGCGCACCCGAGACCGCCGCACGGCGTCGAAGGAGAACACCACCATGGCCTGGATCGTCCTGATCGTCTCCGGAGTCCTCGAAGCCGTATGGGCCACCGCCCTCGGCAAGTCCGACGGGTTCAGCCGTCCGACGCCCACCGTCGTCTTCGCCCTCGGTCTCATCGCCAGCATGGCCGGCCTCGCCTACGCCCTGCGCACCCTCCCCGTCGGCACCGGCTACGCCGTCTGGGTCGGCATCGGCGCCGTCCTGACCGTCACCTACGCCATGGTCTTCGACGGGGAGGCCGTCTCCGCCCTCAAGCTGCTCATGCTCGCGGGCATCGTCGGCTGCGTGATCGGCCTGAAGGTTCTCCACTGACCCTCCACTGACCCTCCCGGGCCCGTCCGCCGCCCGCCCAAGGAGTCCCCGTGTACGTGACCGACCTCCTCCCCGCGTTCCTGCGCACCCGCGACCGGTCCCCGCTCCCGTGCGCCGCCGGCGACCTCGACCCCGAGACGTTCTTCGCCGAGGACGCCGACACCATCGCGCGCGCCGTCGCCGTGTGCGCCGGCTGCCCCCCGTCGCGCCGCGCCGCCTGCGCGGACTGGGCCCGTGAGCACCGGGCCTGGGGCGTGTGGGGCGGGGAGGGCGACGCCGACCGCGCCCGGGCCGGCCGGCCCCCGATCGGCCTGGTCGGGACCGCCCCCGCGCCCAGGCCCGCCGCCCGGCGCACCAGGCCGCCCTGCGGCACCGACGCGGCCCACCAGCGCCACCTGCGTCGGGCCGAACCGCCCTGCCGGGCGTGCGCAGCCGCCCACGACGCCGTCCAACGCCTCACCGCACACCGGCCGACCTCGCCCGACCGGCGGACCCCTCCCCGGTGACCACGGGGCCCGCGGCCGGCCCGGACCTCGCCGGGCGCGGTCGTGGGCGAGCGTCCGTCGGCGGGCTCGTGGACGGCCCGCTACACGAGCCCCATCGAGGTGCCCTCGCCGAACGCGGCGCCGCCGGCCGCCGCCACGAGGACCGCGCCGAGCGCGAAGACGTCGGCGGCGGGGCCGACCTCGTGCCCCTGGGCCTGTTCGGGGGCGAGGAACCCGGGGGTGCCGAACGCGGTCCCGGTGTGGGTCATCCGGGTCGTCTCCAGGGCCCGGGAGATCCCGAAGTCCAGGACCCGGGGCCCGTCGTCGGCCATGATGATGTTGCCCGGCTCGAGGTCCCGGTGGACCAGGCCGCAGGCGTGCACGGCCTGGAGGGCCTCCGCGAGCGCGGCCCCCAGCGAGCGCAGGGCCGTCTCCCCCATCGGTCCCGACTCCTCGTCGCCTCGACCTCGGCGCGAACCACACCTCGCGGCCGTCCTCGCCCGCACCGCGTCGGATTTCTCGGTCGGTCCGCCGGCCGAGTGCCGACCGGGACAGAGGCGGGCGTGCGGGGTGCGGGCCGTGCTCCGTTCAAGGTGATCCGGCGGCCACCGCCCCCGGCACCTTGGGAGGTCACGGAGGACGAGTGCTCTCGGGCGGGCGCGACGGCGGGTGCGGAGGCTTTCGCGGAGCGGGTCGTCGCTCCCGGGTCTCGTGTCGGATCACGCGGGGCCCGGTTCCGGGCCGGCACCGTCCGGGCGGATCGGCCGTGCCCCGGTCCCGCTGCGCGCCCGCCGGCTCCCGGCGGTGAGATCGTCGGTGGGGGCCTCTTCGGCCGGGGCCACTCGGCAGGTCTGGGTGCCGAGTTGTTCCACGCCGATGGTGACCACGTCGCCGGGGCGGAGCGGAGGGCGTGCTCGGAAGCCCTGCCGGCCCCAGAGTTCCGCCAGGCAGCCGCCGCCGCTCGTACCGGATCCGAGAACGTCTCCGGTGCGCACGTCGGTCCCGCGGGAGGCGTAGGCGATCATCTGGGGGTAGCCGAAGCTCATGTTGCTCAAGAGGTCCTCGCCGATGAGCTCTCCGTTCACCATGGCGGTCATCCGCAGGGCGAAGGAGCGGTCCTTGCGGTAGGGGGCGAGTTCGTCGGGTGTGACGAGGACCGGCCCGAGGGTGGTGACGGTGTCCTTGGCCTTGACCGGCCCGAGCATGACGCCGAGCTCGGCGAACTGAAGGTCGCGTGCCGACCAGTCGTTCATGAGGGTGTAGCCGGCGATGTGCTCCTCTGCCCGGTCGAGGGGAATGTTCCGGCCGCTGCGGCCGATCACGGCGGCCACCTCCAGCTCGAAGTCGAAGAGCCGGCTGCCCGGTGGCATGCGCACCTCGTCGTGTGGTCCCTGAATCGCGTACGGGTTGGTGAAGTAGAAGGCCGGCGCCTGGTACCACCGGTCGGGCACCACCGCGTCGGGGCCCGCGAGTTTCACCATCCCTTCGATGTGTCGCTCGAACGTCATGAAATCGCGGACCGTCGGCGGTGCGGGGATGGGCGCGCGCAGCCGCAGGTCGGACAGTTCGCGCACGTCGTGTGGTCGCCGCAGTGCCTGCTCGCCCGCCTCCCGGAGTTTCGCCGGATGGTCCAGGAGGTCGAGGAGCCGGACCCCTCGGGGCAGTGCGTGGACCTGGTCGCCGTCCAGGACACCCACGCGATCTTCGCCCTCACCGGAGTACGTCACGAACCGCACGGGAATCTCCTCTCGTCTGTCGTGTCGGGCGTTGGACTCGCCGACGCGTGGGGGGGGTCAGCCCTTCCACTCGGCCATCTGTTGCAGCAGTGCGATCTCGTCGGGTCGGTCACCGCCGTCGAGCTGGTGGTACACGACGCCGAGGTTGATGACGAGGCGCTCGCGGTCGTGCAGGTGGGCGTGGGGGCCGAGGTCGAGGGTCGAGGCCGCTTCCTGCACGGACCTGCCCGCCTGATGGCTGTGGTGGGCGTGGTCCCGGAGGCGTTCGAGGTAGTCGCGGAAGTGGTGGACTTCCGCGGTTCCGACGATCGGGCCGTGTCCGGGAACGATCGTGGTCGGATCGAGGTCGATGACGCGTCGGCAGGCGGTGATCCAGTTGTCGATCGGTCCGGAGTGGATGACGGGGTGGCAGCCGACGAAGAGGATGTCGCCGGCGTAGAGGGTGTTCGTGTCGGGCACGTGGACGAGGACGTCCCCGGCGGTGTGTGCGGGGCCCACTTCCAGCAGGTGCACGGTGCGGGTGCCGACGTCGAGGGTGAGTTCTCCGCGGAACGTTCGGGTGGCCGGGGTGGGGGTGATGCCGGAGAAGTCGAAGGGTGCGAACGTCCGCTCCGCCCACGCTTGCAGTGCCGGTGGTGCCGCTTTGGCCGCCACCACGTCGAGAAGGGCGAGGCTGTTGTCGTCGAGCATGTGTCGTCGGGTCGCCTCGGACGCGATGATCTCCGCGTGGGGCAGCAGTTGGTTGCCCCACCAGTGATCGCTGTCGCCGTGGGTGTTGATCACCGTGTGGATCCGAGCGGTCGGTACCCGCCGGCCGATCTCGCTCAGCATCTCGTGGGCCTGGTGCACCGTGAACAGGGTGTCGATCAGCAGGGCGTCCTGCCCGGAGACGACGAGTCCGGCGTTGCTCCGGCCCCACGTGCCGTCGTGGGCGAGGTAGCCGTAGGTGTCCTGCGCGATGCGATGCAGCCGGGGTTCGTGCGGCGTCATGGGGTTCTCCTCGTGGTGCCGGCGGCGGCTACGGCAGGGGACGGGGCGGGGGGACGGTGATGGAGAAGGAGCGCAGGTAGAGGGCCATGCGGGTGGAGTGGCTCGTGAGTTCGGGGAGGTCCTCGGGCCAGGTGTGGATGGTCATGGTGGCCGGGCTGCATCGGGCGGTGCCGGGGACCGCGAAGTAGCCGAGGGCGTCGTGGTGGTCCCTGACGAAGGTGGAGAGGGGGACGTGGAGGGGCAGTGTGGCGTCGGTCGTGGGCCGGCAGTCCATGTCGAGGGTGGGGGTGCCGTGGGGGGCCGCTCGGAGGCGGGTGTCGTCCCAGGTGAGTGACGCGGGGGTGGCCCGCAGGTGCAGGTGGTCGTTGCATGCCTGCCGGATGACGGGGTCGTCGATGAGGAAGCGTGGCGCGTAGTAGCCGAATCGGAGGCGGTGACGGGCGGGGAGGGCCACTCCCATGGCGTTGTGGGTGGTGTCCCCGCCGCGGTAGCGGATGGTGAAGACGACCAGGAGCCGTCGGCTGATGACGGGCACGTCGGCCGGCACGTCGACCGGGTGTTTGGTGCGGAACAGTCCGAGCTGCATGCTTCCCCGCTGGTGCCAGGGCAGTGCGGGGGCCGTCGTGGGCGCGGTGGTCTCGTCCTCGTGTGGTTCGGCCATGGGTGCGGATTCCTCGGTGGGTGGTGGCGGGGTCAGCCGGTGGTGGCATCGGGGCCCGTGGTGGGGCGGGTGGCCGGGATCCTGTCGTGGACGAGTCGGGCCAGGGCGTCGAGGTGGGCGGCGCCGGAGATGTCCATGGAGGCGAGGCGGCAGCCGAAGTCGTTGAGGATGTTGGTGCCCAGTTCGGCGGCCATGAGGGAGTCGACGCCGACCAGGTCGAGGCGGCGGGTGCGGTCGACTTTGTCCGGGGTGGTCTGCATGATCCGGGCCAGCAGGTGGGCGAGGCGCCGCACGATGATCTCGCGGGCTTCGTCCTCCGGGAGGTGGGCGAGGTCGGTGTGGTGTTCCGTGCCGCCGGGGGTTCCTGGGGTGGTGTCGAGGAGGTGGGCGGTGCGGGGGGCGGTGAGGCGGGGGATGCTGTGGGCGAGTCGGCTCCAGTCGAAGTTCACGACGGCGACCACGTCGGCGTCGGGGTCGAACATGACCGTGTCGAGGGTCGTCAGGGCGCTTTGGGTGCCGAGGCCGCCGAGGCCGAGGCCGAGGAGCTGGTCGGTGATCTCGGTGCGCAGCGCGTATCCGCTGTCGTTGATGACGCCCCACTGGATCGACAGACCGGGCAGGCCGTCGCGGCGGCGGTCGCGGATCAGCGTGTCCAGTGCGAGGTTGCCGCCGATGTAGGGCGCCTGCTTGAAGTTGCCGACGGTCGCGGCCCCGGAGCTGTAGGCGATGAAGAAGTCCAGCGGCAGGGAGCGCGTGAGCCGGTCGAGGTTGTGGACGCCGGTGAGCTTGGGGGCCAGGACACGGCGCAGCCGGTCGGTGGACAGGTTGACCAGGTCGTCGTCGTCCAGGACCATCGCGGCGTGGATCACGCCCGCCAGGGGGTGTCCGCCGGCGTCGATGGTCTTGAACAGCTCCGTCATCGCCGCGGTGTCGGTGACGTCGGCGGCGTGTGCCGTGACGTGGACTCCCTGGGCTCGGAGGTCGGCGAGGAGTCCTGGGGCCTCGGGTGCTTGGGCGCCGCGCCGGCTGACCAGTTCCAGCCGGCGGGCACCGCGCCGCGCGAGGTGGCGGGCGGTGGCCGCGCCGAATCCGTTGAGGCCCCCGGTGATGAGGTAGGTCGCTTCGGGGCGCAGGCCGATCGAGGGGGGTGCGGGGCGGGCGGGCACGGGGTCGTCGAACGTGACGACGACTTTGCCGATGTGCCGGGAGTGTTGGAGGCAGGCGAAGGCGTCGGCGATCTCGGCGGCCGGGTACACGCGGTGTGGCAGCGGTCGGTAGGTGCCCTCGTGGACGAGCCGCGAGATGGTGTCGCGGTGCCGGTCCATGACGGGGGACGGTGTTCCCACCATGGCGGAGATGTCCGCGCCGAAGTACGCGAGATCGGCGGAGAAGGCGCCCAGGGGCAGGGACTGGTCGGCGATGATGTCGCGTTTGCCGAGTTCGACGAATCGGCCGTGCTGCGCCAGCAGGCCCAGGCTGCGGGTCGCGGCCTCGCCCGCCAGGCAGTTCAGGACCACGTCGACTCCGCGTCCGCCGGTGATGTCGGTGATCTCCTCGGCGAAGTCGAGGCCGCGTGAGTTCAGGACGTGTTCGATGCCGAGGGTGCGCAGCAGGTCGCGCTTGGCCGGGGTGCCGGCCGTCGCGATGACCTTGATGCCGTGGGCTCGCGCGTACTGCCAGGCCGCGAGGCCGACGCCGCCGGCCGCGCCGTGGACGAGCATGGTCTCGCCGGGTTGGGGCTTGGCGAGCCGTTGCAGGCAGTGTTGGACGGTGATGAAGGCGACCGGGAGGGTGGCGGCCTCGGCGAAGGTCATGTCGTCGGGCAGGCGGATGGCGCGGTCGGCCCGGGCCACGGCGTGCGTGGCCAGCGCGTAGTGGCCGGGGGCGCAGACGCGGTCGCCGATGGCGAGGTCGTGTACGCGGCCGCCGATGGCGACGACGGTTCCCGCGGACTCGAACCCGAGCGGGATGAGGCCGGGCCTCTGGTCGGGGACGTGGTGCCAGGGCGGTACTTGGGCGGTCGCCACCATGATGTCGCGGTAGTTGAGAGCCGAGGCCCGCACTTCGATCGTGATCTCGTCGGGCCCCGGGTCGGGGATGACCTGTTGTTGCCAGTGCAGCCGGTAGCGGTGTCCGCGGTGGGTGCAGTTGAGGACCGCCGGGCCGGTGGTGTGCTCGACGGCGGGTCGGGCGGGCCGCAGGCGGGGGACGGCGCGGGTGTGGCGTGCGAGGAGGACCTCGTCCTCGGCGGTGGGGGTCGTGAACTCGGCCCGCAGCACCCGGGCGAGCGCGGTGGCGCTGTCGGGTTCGTTCGGGTCGGGCCAGTCCAGGGCGACGCGTCGGATGTCGAGTTCGGGTGCCTCGTTGGCGAGGCTGCGGGCGGCGCCCCAGGCCACGGCCCCGGCTCCCGGGGCGGGAGGAAGGGCTCCCGGCAGGGCGCGGGCGGTGTGCACGACGAGCCAGAGGCGGTGCGGAAGGGCGCGGGCGTGCCGTGCGGTGACGCGGGCGATGTCCCGCAGCAGGGCGCAGTGGCGCACGGCCTGGTCGGTCACCAGGTCCGGCGGAGCGTCCTCGGATCGGTCGGCGTCGATCAGTACGACGATGTCCACGGGCGAGTCCTGCTCGCGTGCGGTGTCCTCCCACACCCGGGCGGCCTGTTCGGCGTCGACGTGGCGGGCCGCGCCGGCGGCCTGGCCGATCAGCTCGTGGGCCAGGCGGCGCGTGTGGTCGCCGTGGTCGTCGAGGGTCACGATCAGCTGGGGGCGGATCGATTCGGGTGCGGGTACCGGCTGGGGGCCGGTGGCGGGGTGGACGCGGGCGCGGGTGGCGAGGATCACGGTGGTGTCGTGGCGGTCGGGTCCTTCGCCGTCGCCGTGGTGGGTGATGTCGGCGAATCCGTTGTCGGCGAGGAGGGTGGTCCACTGCTCGCGGGAGGGGATCGGGCCTCGGGGGCGGAGTTCGGTGTCGGTGGCGCTCCAGAAGGAGTCGAGGAGGCCGAACACGGAGACGAAGTGGTCCGCGTCGGTGCTCTCCATGGCCAGGAGGTGTCCGCCGGGGACCAGCAGGGTGGATACGCGGGCCAGGGTCGTGGAGAGGTCCTTGGCGGTGTGCAGGGCGTGTCCGGCGATCACGAGGTCGTAGGAGGCGGGTGTGAAGCCCTGGTCGACGGGGTCGGCGTCCAGGTCGAGAGTCCGGAAGGTGAGGAAGTTCTCGGGGAAGCGGCGTTGGGCCGTGGTGAGGAACGCCGGGGAGATGTCGGTGTAGGTGTACTCGGTGCGGTCGGCCGGCAGGACCGGGAGGAGGCACCGGGTGGTGGCGCCGGTGCCGGCTCCGACTTCGAGGATGCGCAGCGGCCGGTCCCGGGGTCGGTCGGCGAGCACGGCTTCGAGGACGACCGCGGCCACCTGGTTGTGGTGGCGCAGGACACCGGCGGTGTCGTACAGCCGGGCGGCGAGGGTGTCGGCTTCCGAGAACAGCAGGTCCATGGGGTCCCGGCGGCCGGTGAGGACGTCGGCGAGGTGGCGGCCGCAGACCGCGTAGGTCTGGAGTTGCATGGTGTCACCGGGGAAGTCCAGGACGGCGGTGGTGAAGAGCTCCTCGGGTCGAGGGTGGCGGGCGTGGGTCCAGGTGTTCTCGTCCCGGCGGGCGATGACCCCGTGCCCGGCGGCCTGTTCGAGGAGGGCGGTCAGCAGCCGGCGGTGTTTGGGGTGGGCGCCGGCGGCTTCGAGGTCGTCGAGGGTGAAGGGGGTGTCGGTGGGGGCCAGGGAGCGGATCGCGGAGGCGGTGAAGTGCGCGATCATCTCCAGGGAACGGGGCCGGAACCGGTCGTGGCGTCGGCTGCGCCGGCGGCTGCCCAGGACGGCGAGCGCCTCGCTCGCGCGGGTCGCCACCGCGCGCGGGTCGAGCGGGGGTGCGGGGGGAAGCGCCCGGCCGGGCAGGGTGGCCGACCGGAGCTCCTCGCGCATCCGGGGGACGGCGGTGCCGGGACCGCCGACGAAGCGGCGCATGCGCACGCCACGCAGTTCGAGTGCCACGGCGCCCTGGGGCGTGGTGAGGGTGACGTCGAGGAGGAGTTCGGTGCCGATCATGGCGGGCTGGGTGCGGGAGAGGAGTCGGATGGTTCCGTCGGCGGGCAGGGGTTGCCACGAGCGCACGGACTCCACGCTCACCGGCAGGTAGGGCGCGGCTTCCTCGCCCAGCAGGTGCACGGCGCTTTGCAACGCGCCGTCGAGGACGGCGGGGTGGGCGAGGTGCTCGCCCACGGAGAGGTCCTCGCCGAGGCGGTGGTCGGCGAGGACCTCGTCCCCGCCGGCGTGCACCCGGCGCACGCTGCGGAATACCGGGCCGTAGTTCAGGCCGAGCTTGGTGCACAGGGCGTAGTGCTCCTCGGCCCCGGCCCGCAGCGGCAGCCGGGTCCGCATCTCCTCGGTGACGGGTGCGGTGGGTTGTGGGCGGGTGAGCCGGCGGACCCTGCCGCGCACGTGTTCGGTCCAGCCTTCCTGTCGGGCGGACCGGGCGGCGATCGTCACCCGGCCGTCGTCCGGCCGGATCCGGGTCTGCACGGAGGTCCGGGCCGACGGGTCGGCGAACGGCAGCGCGAGCGGCGCCTGGACGACGACGTTGAGTGCCTCGACGGGACCGTCCCACACGCGGCCGGCCGCGGACAGCACCATGTCGAGGAATCCGGCGACGGGCATCACGACCGCGGCGTCGACCTTGTGGTCGGCCAGCCACGGATGGGTTCCCGGCTCCAGATCGGCCTGCCACTGCGGATCGGAGGACTGCTCGCGCCGTCCCAGCAGGGCGTGGGGGGCTTCGGTGGGCAGGTCCTCGCCACCGGACTCCAGCCACCAGTCGGCGTCCCCGTTCCAGTGGATCTCGCGCTGCCACGGATAGGCGGGCAGGTCGACGACGCGGGCGCCGTCGGGGAAGTACGTCTCGTGGTCGAAGACGGCGCCGGCTGCCAGCAGCCGGGCCGCGGTGTCCTCGACGGCCGTCGGCCCGCTCGCCGTCCGCGACAAGGTGGCCAGTACTTCCACGCCGTGGCGGCCGGCGGTGATCCGGCGCAGGTATCCGCCCAGGATCGGGTGGGGGCCGATCTCCAGCAGGATGTCGACCTCGTGCGTGTCGATCATGTCGGTGATGGCGTCCCGGAAGCGGACGGGTTCGCGGATGTTGCGCCACCAGTACTGATCGTTCATGGCCGACGCCGAGGGCAGGGCGCCGCCGGTGACGGTGGAGAACACCGGGATCCTCGGCTTGCCGGGCGCGAGACCGCGGAGGCGGTCGGCCAGGAAGGACCGCGTCCCGTCCATCGCCGGACTGTGGAACGCGTACGGCATCGACAGCGGCCGGTGGAAGACGCCGGCCTGCCGCAGTTCCGTCCCCCACGCCGCCAGGGCTTCGCCGTCGCCGGACACCGTCACGTCCCGGTCGCTGTTGACGCCCGCCACGACGATCCGATCGGCGAGACCGGCCTCCCGCAGTCGGCGCAGGGCCTCCTCCTCGCCCAGGCCCACCGCGGCCATGCCGCCCTGCCCATGGGTCAGGGCCTGGGCGTGGCTGCGTTCGACGATCACCCGGCATGCCTCGTCCCGGTCGAGGACCCCGGCGCAGTAGGCGGCGGCGACCTCGCCGACGCTGTGCCCGCTCACGGCCGCCGGGCTGATCCCGGCGGCCTTCAGCGCCGCGACCAGACCCACCTGCACGGTGAACAGCAAGGGCTGCACCACGTCGGCGCGTTCCCACCTCGCGGCGTCCTTCGGCGCGGTCAACTCCGCGCGGACGGACCACCCCAGCCGGGGCCGCAACACGGCGTCGAGCGCGTCGACCTCGGCCGTGAACGCCTCGTTCGCGCCCAGCAGCTCGGCGGCCATTCCGGGCCAGGGCGCCCCGTTCCCGGAGAAGACGAAGCCCACGGTCCCCGTGGCCGCCCGCGTGCCCGTGGAGCCGTGGTCCACGGATTCCCCTCCGGCCAGGGAACGCAGACGGGCCGCGGCCTCGTCCGCACCGGTCGCCAGGACGGCGAGCCCGTGATGATGGCGCGCGCGGAGCCGGCAGGTGGAGAAGGCGACGTCGACGAACGCGTCCCCGGAGCGTGACAGGTGGTCGGCCAGCTCTTGCGCGGCCTGGGCGACGGCGCGCTCGGTGCGTGCCGACAGCACGAGCGGGCGCAACCGTTCGCTCCCCGACGGGGGCGCGGGCGCGGGCTGGGGTACGGGGGCGGGGGCGGGGGCTCCGAGGATCACGTGCGCGTTGGCGCCGCCGAAGCCGAAGGAGTTGACCCCGACGACGCACCGGCGGCCGGACACGGTCAGCGGGCGGGCGCGCAGTACCGGCTCCAGGCCCAGGCCGGCGAAGTCGATCGTCGGGTTGACGGGCTCGGAATGCAGGGTGCGGGGAATGCGCCGCTCTCGCATCACGACGATCGCCTTGCACAGGCCCGCGACTCCGGCCGCGGCCTCCAGATGCCCGAGGTTGGACTTGACCGACCCCACCGGAATCGGGTCCGAGACACGGTGACGGCCCAGTGCGGCGCCCAACGCCGCGCACTCGACCGGGTCCCCGGCCTGCGTGCCCGTCCCGTGCGCCTCCAGGTAGGCCAGCTCCGCCGGCTCGACGCCGGCCGCCTCGTACACCTCGCGCAGCAGTGCCTCCTGGGCCGTGGCGCTGGGCAGGGCGAGACCGGGCGTGTGTCCGTCGCAGTTCGCGGCGGTGCCCATGATCACCGCGTGGATCCGGTCCCCGTCGGCCACGGCGGCCCGCAGCGGCTTGAGCACGAAGACGCCCGCCCCCTCGGAGCGCACGAATCCGTCGGCCAGGGCCGAGAACGGATGGCACCGGCCGGTCGGGGACAGCATGGATGCCTGCGACCCGCCGATGAAGCCCATCGGGTTCAGCAGGACGGTGACGCCCCCCGCCAGGGCCAGGGCGCTGCGGCCGCTGCGCAGGGTCTCGCACGCGTTGTGGACCGCCGTCAGCGAGGACGAACAGGCGGTGTCCAGGGCGACGGACTGGCCGCGCAGGTCGAAGGAGTGCGAGAGCCGGTTCGCCGCGTTCGACGCCGCGGCTCCGGCCATGCTGTAGGCGTTCACCGCTCGCGGCCGCTTCATCTGCAGATCGCCGTAGTCCCGCGTGGAGATCCCGATGAACACGGCCGTGTCGGTGCCGGCCAAGCGCGCGGGGTCCAATCCAGCGTCGTCCAGGCCCTCCGCCGCGCACTCCAAGAGGAGCCGGTGCTGCGGGTCCATGCGGGACGCTTCCTTGGGGGAGATCCCGAAGTGCTCGGCGTCGAACCCGGCGATGTCGTCGACGAACCCACCGGCCGCCGTGTACGACTTTCCGGGACTCGACCCACTGGCACTGACGAAACGATTCTTGTCGAACCGGTCGGCGGGAATCTCCCCCACCAGGTCGACTTCCTCGGCGAGTGCCTTCGCGAGCCCGGAGAGGGAGTTCACGCCACCGGGCAGGCGCAGCCCCACACCGACGATCGCGACGTGGTCGTCGCGCCGGTCCGGCGTGTCGAGAGGTTCCGTGGACGAAGTCACTGATGCACTCCTGCCGATGCCGTGAATTGAATGTGGCGGCCCGAGAACAGCCCGGCGCGAGAAAATCCACGCCCGGGGTCGTGTGCGAACCGGAAAGTGTGACCTGAGCCCGCGGAGCAGGCGATGGAGGCGATCACAGCCGTGTGGCGTGACCCTCGCGGCGCGTGGCCGAAGTCGAGAGCGGCGAAATGACATCACGTCGATTTCGCGAGCCGCTTTCAAGCTTCGCATCGTTCGGAGAATCCCCGCAAGACGCGCCGGCGGAGAGCGAAGTGACCTACGGGAGCGTATCGATCGAATCGCGCGCGCCCTCACGCCCGCCCGTACGACCCGTGCCGGGAGCGATCGGCGCGCGCGGTGGCGCAACGGTCCCGACGAGCGCACACCCCCTTTTTCTCCGCGCCCGCCAGTGCACCCGAACCCCCTGTTCAGGGCTTGTGCGACGGAGGAGCAGCCCACGACAGTGAGATGCGGGGCACTCGTTTTCGGCAGCCGTTTTCCGGTGTGCCCGGCCCGATGTCCCGGCGGGGAGAACAGGCGGGGCCGCCGCCACGGATCACCGCGGCCAAGGGGGTGAGCGGCCGCCCTTGGCACCGATATGGCACATCACCGTCGTGGCGCCCGTACCGACCCGCCCCGGGTGCCTCTCGCATGGAGCGGTGCCCGTGAACGAAGGGAAATACATGAGCATTGCCTACGGTGACGGCGCGCTGAACAAGGAGATCCCGACGGAATTGGCGCGGCTGCATCGACTGGAGGAGTTGTTCGACCCCATCTCCCGGCAGGCCATCGAACATGTCCTGCCACCGCCCGACGCCTGTTGTTGGGACGTCGGGGCCGGGGCGGGCTCCATCGCCCGACACCTCACCCGACGTCTGCCGCGCGCCCGGATCACCGCCACGGACATCGACACGCGGTTCCTCCGAGACCTCGAACCACGCGTCCGTGTCCTGGAGCACGACGTGACCCAGGACATGCCCCCGACAGGCCCTTTCGACCTCATCCACATCAGAATGGTCCTGGAACACCTCCCGGACCGTGATCGCGTCGTCCGGCGCTTGATCGAGTGGCTCAAACCAGGCGGCTCACTGGTCGTGGTGGGGGTCGACCTCTCTCAGACGGGCACGTCGCCTCATCACGCGCTGCACACCTCCACCAGAGCCATCGCGCACTTCCTGGCGACGCAGTTGGGCACCGACGCCACGTTCACACGTGCGCTGCCCCCGATGCTCGCCCGAGCGGGCATGACCGACATCGGAGCCTCCTTCCACCCCTTGACGGCAGGGGACGCGGGTGCCGGATCCGCCTTCTACCTCGCACTGCTCGAACAGCTCAGCGGACCGCTCCTCGCCGGCGGAGCGCTGGACGCAGAACAGATCGAGGCCGCCCGCCGGTGGTTCGGAGAGCCCGGGAACGTCGACATCGTCGGTGTCGCGCCCGCGGTGTGGGGCCGCCGTCCGCACTGAACCGAAGCGGGTCCGGCATCCCGGTCATCGGCGGCCGCAGGTGACGGCAGGGGGTCATCGCTCCCCGCGGGCACGGGCGCGGGTGCGCGGGCCGCGAAGCGCGGACACGGCCGAGGCCGCCAAGGCGGCGATTCCCGCGGCGCCGAGGAGCCCCCCGAGGGTCATCATGCCGCTGCCGAAGTCGGCGTCGGACGCGAGGGCGACCTCCTGCGGATTCCCGGGCCGGTAGCGGACGTTGACCTCGTCACCTGCCCGGAGCTTGGAACCGCCGCTCCCGGCCGCGAGGTCCGCCACCACCTCGCGACCGTCGGTGTCGTGGAACGCGACGCGGCAGTGGCCCAGCACGCACGTCCCGCCGCTCCGCATCACCGCCGGCGCCAAGGTGCCGTCCCGCAGTGAGTTCAGGTGTCCCCCGTGCAGGAACAACGCCACCGCCGCCGCGGACGCCAACAGGCCGACGACGAGCCGCACCAGCACGTCAGCGCCGACCCCTGCCCCGGACGGTGCCGTGACGACGGCGTCCTCGGCCGCGCCTGTCCCTTCGGACGCCTCGTTCCGCACCGACACCACGCACACCTTCCCGACTCACCCGACAAACGTTTCAACACTTGTATGGCGATATTGCCAGGTGTGGGTGGCAACGGAAGGGTCGGATCGTGGCGGGGCGCCGGTGTGGGGTGTCGGTGGGGCCGGCGCGAGCGGCCCGGCCGTTGTGGCCGGGGCGCTCGTCGGTTCGGCCCGCGTTCGGACCGCGTTCAGCCCGCGTCGGCGACCTTGACCGTGACGGGGGTTCCGGCCTCCACCGTGCGGCTGACGGTGCAGAGCTTGTCGTGGGAGGTCTTCACGGCACGCGGCAGGATCGCCCGGGCCCGGTCGCCGGCCTCGCCGTCGGGGAAGCGCACGTCGAATGCGGCTTCGAGGTCCGTCATGCGGTTGCCGCCGGCGTCCTCGACCTTGTGCCCGTGGACGGCGACGGAGAACGCGACGGGGTCGGCGTGCCGGGTGGTGGCCACGTCCACGTCGGCGGCGGAGCAGCCGCCGATCGCGGCGAGGAAGAGCTCGACGGGGGTGAAGCCGCCGGCGGAGCCGGTGCCGAAGGTGATCGTGTCACCGCGGGAGTTGGTCGCGGTGAACAGGCCGGGGCCGGTTCGCTCGACGGTGACGGAGCGCAGGGAATCGGTGGTCATGGCATCGACCGTAACCCCTGCGCCGCGCGGACGCGGTGCCACACGGCAGGAGGGATCACGTACACGGCGCCCGCCCGGGCCGTGAGCGGCCCCGCGTCCGGGTCACGGGGCGGAGCGGCCTTCCAGGCAGTGCGCCGCCGTCACGCCGGCGTTCGCGCTCCAGAGGACCGCGCCGCAGAGGTGGAACCCGGGGGTGCCGGCGGGGACGGGGGTGTCGGCGTGGGCCGGCGTCGCCAGGAGGCCCGCGGTCAGGAGAACGGCGGCGGCTCCTGCGACGCGGATGGTGTGGGAGAGCGGCCCGGTGCGCTTGATGACGGTCATGGGGCGAGAGTAGGGGTGTCGGGCGGGTGTGGGGCCCGACCCGGACCTGTGTCGGTGGCGGGTCGTCGCGCCCACCTTCTCCGAGTTCGTGGCGGCCCTGGGGCCGTGACCTCCGATCTCAGCGGGTGGGGAGGGCGCGTTCTATCAGGGCGACCGTGGCGCGCGGGTCGTCGACCTCGATGACGAGCCGGTCCCAGGGGTCGCCGGTGAGTTCGACGACGATGACCTTCGCCGGGTTCTTGACGTGCCAGAAGACGCGCTCGCCGCGGCTGCGGAAGGCGCCCGCCGTGATCACGCCCGGGAAGTGGGTGCCGGCGGTGCGGATGCCCTTGGGTTCGCGGGCGGCGCCGGGGTCGACGGTGGCGCCGCGCACCTCGGCGAGGGGGATGTCGAGGCGGCTCTTGAGCGACCAGACCCTGTCCAGCCCCTCGATCTCGACGACGAGGGTGTTCTCGGTGACGGTGACCTTGGCCATGACGGCTCCTTCGACAGTGGTAAGCATTCAGGGGGTCGAGCGGGGGGTGCCGGCGAGGGCGGCGGTGAGGCCGGCGGCGAGGGTCTCCGGGGGCGCGCCGGCCCGGCCCCGGGCGCGCAGGCCCAGGAGGACGGCGCTCAGGGTGAACCCGTGCGCCGGCCCCTCCCCCGCCCCCGATCCCGTCTCCACGGCGAGCGCCACCGCCCGGTCCAGCTCGTCCAGGGCCCCGTTGACCAGGGTCGCGACCTCGGGGTCCTCGGGGGCGAGTTCGATCGCGGCCAGCAGCAGCGGGTCCAGGCCGGTGCCGCACACCGCCTCCACCAACACCTCCCGGAGTGCGTCCGGGGTGCCGTCCGCGCGGAGGCGGAGGACGTGGGCGGTCAGGGGTTCCACGTCGCGGGTCAGGGCGCGGCGCAGCGCGGTCAGGTAGAGCCCGCGCTTGCTGCCGAAGGTCTTGTACAGGCTGTTGCGGTGCACGCCGAGCCGGGACACCAGCTCGTCCACCGACACGCCTTCGTAGGTGCGCTCGGCGAACAGTTCCACCGCCGCGTCCACCACGGCGTCCTCGTCGAATCCTCGGGGTCTTCCCATGGACAGAACCGTAGCGAATTGAGGAACGACCAGTCAAGAACGAACGTTCCTCAATTTGCGCGCCCCGTCACCGGTTACGACCGACCTCCTTGTTGCGCATATATTGCAATTACTCAGGCAGGGGCAGAAGGAGACGGACTGATGGCAGGCCCTGTGGTGCTCGGGATCGAGTCCTCGTGTGACGAGACCGGGGCCGGGATCGTGCGGGACGGGAAACTGCTGGCGCACGTGGTCGCGTCGAGCATGGACGAGCACGCCCGCTTCGGCGGGGTCGTGCCGGAGATCGCCTCTCGCGCCCACCTCCAGGCGTTCAACCCCGTGGTCCGCCGCGCCCTCGACGAGGCCGGGCTGCGGCTCGGGCAGATCGACGCGGTCGCCGTCACCACCGGCCCCGGACTGGCCGGGGCCCTCCAGGTCGGGCTCGCCGGCGCGAAGACCCTCGCCTACGCGGCCGGTGTCCCGCTGTACGGGGTGCACCACCTCGCCGGGCACGTCGCCGCCGACACCCTCGAACACGGCCCGCTGCCCTCCCCCTGCGTGGTGCTGATCGTCTCCGGCGGCCACACCTCCCTGCTGCTCGTCCGCGACCTGGTCCGCGAACCGATCCTGCACCTCGGCGACACCCTCGACGACGCGGCCGGCGAGTGCTTCGACAAGGTCGCCCGCGTCCTGGGCCTGCCCTACCCCGGCGGCCCCGCCATCGACCGCGCCGCCCGCGCCGGCGACCCGCGCGCCGTCGCCTTCCCCCGACCCCTCACCCGCCCCGGCGACGACCCGTACGCCTTCTCCTTCTCCGGCCTGAAGACCGCCGCCGCCCGCTGGGTGGAGGGGCACCGGCTCGCGGGCCGCGAGGTGCCCGTGGCCGACGGGGCCGCCGCCCTTCAGGAGGCCGTCGCCGACGTCCTCACCCGCAAGGCGCTGGCCGCGTGCGCCGCGTACGACGTGCGCACCCTCGTCGTGGTCGGCGGGGTCGCCGCCAACTCCCGCGTCCGCGCCCTCGCCGAGGCGCGCTGCGCCGCCGCCGGCGTCGAGCTGCGGGTGCCGCCCATGACCCTGTGCACCGACAACGGGGCCATGATCGCCGCCGTCGGCGAGCTCCTCGTCCGCGCCGACGCCGCGCCCGCGCCCCTCGACGTGACCATCGACCCCTCCGCGCCCCTGGAGCACGCCGCCCTCACGCCCGCGTGAGACCCGGCGCGGCGGCCGGCTACGGCGCCTTGGGGTGGTGGGAGGCGACGGTGAAGAGCCGGGGTTGCACGTCGGTGGCGATCGTGGCGGCCAGGTCCATGTGCACCTGCGCCTCGGGGTTCGCGCGCATGGCCCAGTAGTGCTCCTCCGACTCCCACTGCGCGTAGTTGACCACGCGTTCGCCGTCGCGGCTGAGGTGGAAGTTGGCGCAGAGGAAGCCGGGCAGGTGCCTCATGGTCGTCTCGGTGGCCTCCGCGAGCACGGCCACCAGCTCCGCCTGCCGTTCGGGGGCGACGGTGAACACGTTGATGAGGGTGGCCACCGGCCTGCCGGAGTCGATGTGCGCCGTGACGGTCATGGGTGCGGTCTCCTCGTCGTGACGGTCCGGCGCCGGCGCCTCCCGGCCGGTCGCCTTGTTGCGAACGTATGGCAACAAGACGACGCGGGCAGTCGGGCGGATCCGAACGGCTGAGCCCGGACGGGCGACGCGGCGGGCGCACGGGCGACGCGGCGGGCCGGACGGGCGCCCGGGCGCGGGCCGGCCTCCCCGAGGGGCGCCGGCCCGCGACCGGGTCGGTCCCGTCAGACCCGGTCGGGCGCGAGTTCGGCGCGGATCTCGCGGGCCGCCGTCACCAGGTGCTCCAGGGATGCCCGGGTCTCGGGCAGGCCGCGGGTCTTGAGCCCGCAGTCGGGGTTCACCCACAGGCGTTCGGCGGGGATGGCGCGCAGGCCCTCGCGCAGCAGCGCCGCGATCTCCCCGGTGCCCGGGACGCGCGGGGAGTGGATGTCCCAGACGCCCGGGCCGGCCTCGCGGGGGTAGCCGTGTTCGGCGAGTTCACGGGCCACCTGCATGTGGGAGCGGGCGGCCTCCAGGCTGATGACGTCGGCGTCGAGGTCGTCGATGGCCCGCACGATGTCGCCGAACTCGGCGTAGCACATGTGGGTGTGGATCTGCGTCTCGGGCCGCACCCCGGCGGTGGTCAGCCGGAACGACTCCCCCGCCCAGGCCAGGTAGTCGGCGTGGTCGACGGCCCGCAGCGGCAGGGTTTCGCGCAGCGCGGGCTCGTCCACCTGGATCACGGAGGTACCGGCCGCCTCCAGGTCGAGCACCTCGTCGCGCAGGGCCAGCGCCACCTGCCGGGCGGTGTCGGCGAGCGGCTGGTCGTCGCGGACGAAGGACCAGGCCAGCATCGTGACCGGGCCGGTGAGCATGCCCTTGACGGGCCGCGTGGTCAGGGACCGGGCGTGGGAGGTCCAGCGCACGGTCATGGGGTCGGGGCGGGAGACGTCGCCGGCGAGGACGGGCGGGCGGACGTAGCGGGTGCCGTAGGACTGGACCCAGCCGTGGCGGGTGGCGAGGTAGCCGGTGAGTTGTTCGGCGAAGTACTGGACCATGTCGTTGCGTTCGGGTTCGCCGTGCACGAGCACGTCCAGGCCCAGCTTCTCCTGGAGGGCGATCACCTCGGCGATCTCGGCCCGGATCCGTTCCTCGTAGCCGGCCGTGTCCACGCGGCCGGCGCGCAGGTCGGCGCGGGCCGCGCGCAGTTCGTCGGTCTGCGGGAACGAGCCGATGGTGGTGGTCGGCAGCAGCGGCAGGCGCAGGTGCGCGCGCTGCGCGGCGGTGCGCTCCGCGTACGCCTGCGGGCGGTGGGCGTCGGCCTCGGTGACGGCGCCGGCGCGGGCCCGGACGGCCGGGTCCCGGGTGAGGGCGGAACCGGCGCGGGAGGCGAGGTCGGCCCGGTTCGCGGCGAGTTCGGGGGCGATGGCGTCGGTGCCCCGGGACAGGCCGCGCGCCAGGGTGGCGATCTCGGCGGTCTTCTGCCGGGCGAAGGCCAGCCAGCGGCGGACCTGCGGGTCGATGTCGCGTTCGACGGCGGCGTCCAGCGGCACGTGCAGCAGGGAACAGGACGCCGACACGTCCACCCGGTCGGCGAGGCCGAGGAGGGTGCCGAGCACGCTCAGGGACTTCTGGTGGTCGTTGATCCAGACGTTGCGGCCGTCCACGACGCCCGCGACCAGCCGCTTGCCGGGAAGTCCGCCGACGGCGGCGAGGTCGGCGAGGTTGGCGGCGGCGGAGCCGGTGAAGTCCAGGGCCAGACCCTCCACCGGAGCGGCGGCGAGGACCTGGAGGGCCTCGCCGAGCCGGTCGAAATAGGAGGCCACGAGCAGCTTGGGGCGGTCTTCGAGGGCGCCGAGGTCGCGGTGGGCGCGGGCGGCGGCGTTCAGCTCGGCCGGGGTCCGGTCCTGCACGAGGGCGGGCTCGTCCAACTGCACCCACTCGGCGCCGGCCGCCCGCAGCGCGGCGAGGACCTCGGCGTAGACGGGCAGCAGCCGGTCCAGCAGGGTCAGCGGTTCGAAGCCGGGGTCGACGCCGGGGGCGGGCTTGGCGAGCAGCAGGTAGGTGACGGGGCCGACCAGCACCGGGCGGGCCGCGTGCCCCAGGGCGAGGGCCTCGCCCAGTTCCGCGACCTGCTTGGCGGGGTGCGCGGTGAACACGGTGTCGGGGCCGAGTTCGGGGACCAGGTAGTGGTAGTTGGTGTCGAACCACTTGGTCATCTCCAGCGGCGCCACCTCCTGGGTGCCGCGCGCCATCGCGAAGTACCCGTCGAGGGCGTCGGCGGCGACGGCCTCACGGTGCCGGGCGGGAACGGCGCCGAGCATCACGCTGGTGTCCAGCACGTGGTCGTAGTACGAGAAGTCCCCGGTGGGCACCTCGTCGATGCCGGCGTCGGCCAACTGCCGCCAGTTCGCGCGGCGCAGATCGGCGGCGGTGGCGCGCAGGGCCTCGGCGGTGACGCGACCCTTCCAGTAGCCCTCGACGGCCTTCTTCAGTTCGCGGTGCGCGCCCTGGCGGGGGTAGCCGTACACGGTGGCTCGTGCTGCCGCGTTCGCGGGCTTCGCTGTCACGGAACTCTCCTTCGCGAGATGTGTCCAGGAACATCCCGGCGGCGGGACGCGGACGCGAAGGGAACGACACGAACGCACGGGCCACGGCGCGGTGCACCACCGCACGTGCCGTCCGTTGTGTACGCCGACCCGCCCACGAGGTCACCGGGATGACCGCGCGCGGCATCGGCCGGGCGCGGGCAACGGGCAGGTCTTCGGACTCGCGGGCACGCCGACCTCGGACTGTCGAGGCAGGCACCTACTGGCCGTCGCTTCCCAGGACCGTTTCCCGGTCCCAGTGCGTATGACGGCGGTCGTTCCCGCTCACCGCTGCGGGGCAGTCCCGGATTCCCACAGCGTTCCACACCCAACTTGCAACATGATACATGCAGGTCAGAGGGATGCGGGTACAGCAAAGCCCCCGGCCAGCGCCGGGGGCGATGCCATGTTTACGCGGACCTTACGCCACCTGGTAGCGCTCGTAGGCCCTCTCCCCACTTCGGCGAAATCCATCCTTGCCCGCTCCCTGCTTGGACATGATGGTTCGTGGAACGACGTAGAACCGATCACCACGGGAGACGGATCATGGCTCTAAGGTTCATCGCGAAGGACCCGAACACCGACGGTGCGAACTGCCCGACCGTTTGGGTAGATGAAGATCGGCAAGAGTTCCTGTTTCAGGGCTGGAACCCGGACGCGGCAACCATTGCCGAGTGCCTCACCACAGGGCCCATCCCGCCCGGTGAGGGCGTCTTGCGGGTCCCGTTCCGCATGATCAACGCGATCCGAGAGGCTTGTGATGTGGCAGAGCGCTCCACCGTTCAGTGAGCTTCTGGCAGGGTCCCGTACGTCGGCGCTGCACCTTGAGATGCGCGACTACTACGACGACCCCGACGAAGCCCCCCGCGTAGCCGCGTGGGAAGCCGGATACCGGCCAAACCCCGACGACCGGTCCACCTGGTGGCGGCCGTGGCTCGACATGGTGCAAGAGACCGTGGCGCGGGGTGTCGATGTGCGCCGGGCCCGGATCGTCTCGGAGCCCGTCAGCCGCTACACCCGCTACCTGTACGACGGCACGTTCGCCAACATCGCGGCCGGCGAGGGCATCCGTTGGTTGCCGCGCAAGCAGGCTTCCGACATCGCGTTGCCCGGTAACGACTTCTGGGTGTTCGACGGGAAGCTAGTCCGCTTCGGCTACTTCTCCGGGGAGGGCACTTACCTGGGCGACGACGTGACCGACGAACCCTCCGTGGCCAAGCTGTGTACGGACGCGTTCGAAGCCGTCTGGGAACGCGCTGTGCCGCACGAGGAATACCGGATCTAGAGCCACAGCAACACCATGCCCACGTCCCCGTCATCGAGCGCTCAGGCAGCCCGCAAAGCCGTTGCCGACCGCTTGCGAGAGATCCGTCTAGATGCCGGCCTCACAGCCAAGGAGGTAGCCGACCGAACCGGCTGGTACAAGTCGAAGGTCTCTCGCCTAGAGACTGGCGTAACCCCGCCGTCCGATGACGACGTGCGCACATGGTGCCGGGCGTGCGGGGCGGACGGGATGGCCGCTGACATCATTGCGGCTTCCCGTACCGCAGAGAACATGTACGTGGACTGGCGCCGTCTTCAGAAGACCGGTCTACGGCGGCTTCAAGAGTCCTACGTGCCTCTCTTCGACCGCACGAACACGTTTCGCGTGTACTGCTCCAACGTCGTCCCCGGGCTCTGCCAGGCGCCCGGCTATGCCCGTGCGCTCCTCGGGTCAATCACGGCGTTCCGGAACGCACCGAACGACATTGAAGCGGCCGTTGCCGCCCGCGTCGCCCGATCCCGCGTGCTCCGCGAAGGACAGCACCGGTTCTCCTTCCTCCTCGAAGAAGCCGTCCTGCGCCACCGTGTCGGCGGGCCCAACGAGATGCGGGAACAGCTTGAGTACCTGCTCACGGTCATGAGCCTGCCCGCCGTCTCCCTCGGGGTGATCCCCTTCACGGCGGACCGGCGCATGTGGATGTTGGAGACGTTCTCCATCTACGACGACGAGCAAGCCCAGGTGGAGACGCTGACCGCACAGGTCAACGTGACGACGCCTTCCGAGGTTCACCAGTACGCCCAGGCGTTCCACGAGTTCGGGAAGTTGGCCGTGTACGGCCCCAAGGCCCGGAAGCTGATCAAGGACGCTTCAGAGGCGTTGGGTTGATCCCATAGAACTCCGTAGAACTTCGTAGTCCTGCTCCAACCCCACTCCCTACCTTCGTACTCACGCCACAAGGTGAAACTTTCACGGAGGTGGGCCGATGCGAATCGGCAAGGGGGACATTGTTGTCCTCAAGGCGAGCAACGAACTCCGGACGGTCGTACGCGACCCCGAGGGCGACGGGCTCTGGTTGCGCTCCCCGGCCGGGGGCTCCGCCACGCACCACACCAGGGACGAGGTCCGGGCCCCGGACCACAACGAGCGCGGCAAGGCGAACGTTCTGGGGACGCCCGTGGGCAAGCTTGTGAGCCTGTGGAAGGGGTACCGGTGAGCTCGATACTCCCGGCGCCCCGGTTGGTGCCGACGCCTCAGCCCGGATGCCTGCCCTGCTCCGAGGGTGCCATGATCCAACAGGCCGGGGTGAGGACGCATTCCGCGTTCCTCCGCCACCGTGCCGAAGCGATCTTCAAGGCTCACCCCCTGCACCCTTCGAGCGCCGACAAGAGCGGCTTGTTCTCGTCGGACGAGGACCTGATCCCGGGCGCCGAAGTGGTGTTCGTGGACGGGGAAGACCTGTGACCATCGGGCCGATATATGACCACGACTGGTCTGCGGAAGACCGCGAGGAGTTCCGCATAAGGGCTAGCGCCTTGCTCCTGGCCGTGGAAGTGGACCGGCTCCTACAGCTCGAAGAAGCCCTGTCTTCAACGTTGATGGAGCCGGATTCCAATGCCGCCTAAGGGGGCCCGGAGTGTGTTCGCCACGTTCAAGACCGTGCTCAGTAGGACGGTCTTGTTCGTGGGGGCCGCAACGGTGGGCTTCATCCTCTCGTTGGCGGTCTCCCGTTGAACGCCGGTCTTTCCCGTCGCCCCCGTGCGGGAGAGGCCGGCTAGCCCGGATCGTCTTCCGTCCCCCGGGGATGGTCCGGGCATCCAAAGCTCACGGCTCTGCTTGGGGAAGCGGATGAGTCGTGAACCGTCCGGCAGGGAGTAGTGATCCCTCCGGACAACCGCCCGGACCGGGGCGCCGACAACAACCCGGTTCGGGCGCCCAACGCCCCGACCCGTTGCGCGGGTCGGTCGACCACCTAGGAACCCGTTCCTAGGTGGTCATCACTCGTAGTCCTCGATCAGTCACCCGCGGGGCGGGTGGCGTCGACAAGGAGGCAACACAGTGACCACAGCCATACAGCCCCCGATCAATCTGTCCCTGATCTCCCCGGAGCTGTCCGCTCGTCTCATCGCGGACGTGCGCAAGCACCGGCCGGAGCTGACCGACGAGCAGGGCCGCCGTGGCGTGTACGCCATGGTCGGCTACCTCACCGCGTCCGCGTCGACGTACGAGCCGCTGTCCCCCTCGAAGGCCGTCGACGACTTCTGGCACGCGTTCGTGCTGAGAACCGTGGACTACGCCGTGTACTGCGAACGCGCCGCCGGGCGGTTCCTCCACCACGTCCCCGACGACGAGGACGGCGACGGCCAGGAGGACGGCACGGAGTCCCTGGCCCGGACAGTCAAGGCCGTCCGCGCGGCCGGGTTCCGGATCGACTCCGAGTTTTGGCCGGCGACCGGGGCCGCCGAGTGCGGGCAGTGCCACGCCGGGTGTCACGACAGCCCGACCCACTGACCCCTTCTCGCGCCTGAGTTGAGTTCTCCCGGCCTTATCGGGGCCGATTGCAGCAGACTGCCCCCAGGGTTCCCCGTGGCCCTGGGGGCTCCCCCGTGACCGAACAAGGGATAAGCGTGCGTCAATCCGAAGTGTGGGACTCGTGGGCCAAGGGTCGGCCCGGCCGTGCCAGGAAGAACGCCAAGGGGGCGGCATCCTGGTTCAACTGGACCATCTACCCGGACACGGGCCCCGGGGTCGAAGTGCTCGGGGAGCTTGACGACACCCGCCGGGTTCTGGATCTCGGGTGCGGGGCGGGGGCGAACCTCGCCCACGTAACCGGACTCGCCCCCGAGTCTCAGGGCGTCGACTCCTCTTCGGTTCAGGTCCGGAAGGCGGAAGAGCGCTACCCCGAAATCACGGTGTGGTGCGACGACGCCGTACGGTTCCTCGAAACGTCCCCGGCCCCGTTCCACATGATCTACAGCGTCTACGCGGCCGGGTGGTACATCAACCCCGACGACCTGTTGCCCGCCGTGCTTGAGCGCTTGGCCCCCGGGGGGCGGTACGCGTTCTCGCAGAACCCGCCCGTGCTCCCTGAGTGCGTGGGTCCTCAAGGATCCGTGTTCGCCCCGGCTCAGGAGGGCGGGGCCCCCATGTACCTGCCCCGATGGGACTACCCGCCGGACGAGTGGGAGCGCCGCTTGAAGACCGCCGGGTTCGTGAACGTCACCCATCAACACATCCCGTCCCCGTGCGGGAAGAAGCTGGGAACGATGCTGATCACGGCCGACAAGCCGGGCACCCTCCCTTCCCTTCCCGGAGTACCGAGAAGGTGACTGAGAAGCCCCGTTGAACGCTCGACGGCCCCCGCTTTGGCGGGGGCCGTTGCTGTCTTAGAACGTCACGGTGACGATTCGTTCGCCGGCCTCAGGAGCGTTCATCGTCGCATCCAGCCACGCGCCAACGTCGGTCTTGAGCAGAGGGGCCGCCGCGTCCATGTGCTCAAGCCACGCGCGGCTCAGGACCGTGTACTCACGGATCACGGTGACCTCTCCGGAGAGGCCGGCACCCCAGCAGGTGAAGCACTTCCCGCCCTCGATGTGTGCGTAGCCCAGGATCTTGCCGAGTCCGCCGCACTTTTGGCAGTGGCGCCCCTGGTGGTACTCGCGCATTCCGGCCGCGTACTCACCCTCGTTCATGCCCTTGAAGGTGAACCGGTCATCACCCTGATACTCAACGGTGCGGACGAGCTTGCGGGCAGTGTTAGCGGTAAGCAGCTTCATGGGTTCCTCTTCCCTCGTTCTTATGAGTAGAGCTTAACCCGCCTTGCACTGCTTAGTCAACTCAAGAGGGTCGCCCCTAAGAGCGACCCTCCAAGCGTTAGCGCTAAGCCTTCAGCAGGTCTTCCACCCGGTCCACCATGACCATATGCCCGTCGTAGGGGTAGTGGTAGGCACTGAACCCGCCGTAGCCCGGCATGGCGTCATGTAGGCGCCAAACCCTCCCATCGACCCTCACAAGGGCCTCACGATGGATCGGGTCGTAGCAGTCGTCTTGCTGCCAGCCCGTCAGCCACTCAACCTTGCTCACTTGAGCCCCTTAGCTTCGGCGTAACCCTTACCCATGACCTCTACCAGCTCAATGAGCTTGGAGTCGGCATCCCACCCGTACGACTTCATCTCACGGTGCCAAATCGCCATGAACGGCTTCATGATCTCTTTAGCCGCCTCCAAAGATTCGCCGGCCAGGTCCTCACCCAACCCGCGCGCATCGGCCTTGAGTTCTTCCCACGTCTGCCTGTCTCGCTCGTTCATGCCCCTACCCTACTGCACTGCTTAGGCTTGAGTCAAACCGCTAAGGGCATGAGAAAGGGTCGCCCCTAAGGACGACCCTAACCTTGACGTGGCGTGCTCCCGAGTAGCGACTAAGGCTGCTCCCTAAGGATCACGAACAGGCCGTCCGCATCGATAGCCCGTCCGCTCACTTCGAGCTGCTTAGAGAACCGCCCACGGTCCTTAACAGGGCCGTCCACGATGAACGGGACAGCAAGGGGAGAACGGCCAAGCTGACCGATCACCTCATCTCCGACTTGAAGCTTTGACACAACTGCCATCATCAATACGCGCCTATCACTCATGCTCGCAGGGTACAGCAAGAGGCCCCTACTCGGTAGGGGCCTCTTACTCTTATCACTAAGCCGCTTGGAGCGATTCAAGGAACCGATTGGCCACGCGGGTGAAGCGGCGAACCGCCCCTTCGGGGGTCAAGAACTGCTGATCCCACACAGCCTCACCTTCCTGCCTGAACTCGACAGACACGGCGTAGTCCTGCGACGGGAGGTAGTCCCACAACCGGACAACGTCCCCATGAAGGCTTGTCGCCCTACCGACTTCCGCCCATTCTTCCGATGCCTCAGCCTCAGCTATCCGAAGATCGTCCATGGTGAGGTTGTCGAAGATGTTCGCGGTCAAGTACACGGTCTCAGTCATCGCCTTAGGTCCCTTAGTCCGGTGGTCTTACTTGCCAGCCTTCTCGATGCCCCAGGAGCCGTCTTCTTCCCACGTGATCACGGTGCCCTCTCCGTAGGTCAGACCCATGCTGCGAACGGCGCTCAGCGCCACTTCACAGGCCACGTGGCCGTTCCCGCAGGCTTCGGCGACCTGAGCCCCAATCCGGTCGTACGCGGCCGTCAGGTGCTCGTTCACGGAGTCGACCGTCTTGTCGTCCCAGTGCTGGGCAATCGGGGCCTTGACGGGGGCCTCAGCGGACGCGGGGGACACGGCCATGCCCACACCCGCAACAACCCCCAGGGAAACGGCAACGGTGGCGGTGGCGGTCTTGACGATCGTCTTGAGCTTAGCGAGCTTCATGGTTAGTCCTTAGGGTTAGGGCGCTTATCGCGCTCCCCGGCTTGATGTCTCAAGCTTAGCGGTTCTTGCACTGCTTAGCAACTCCACTAAGCCTTAGAGCCCTCTTGACGCTAAGCCCTTACCCCGGATACGACAAAGGCCCCCACAAGGGGGCCCTGAGGGGTTGTCGCGCTACAGGCTGCTACTTGAGTCCGTTAGCGAAGCGGCGGCGGAGAAGGTCCCACTTGCCCTTAGCTTCGGACAGCCCATCAGGGCTGAACGTGAACACGTCGTTGAACCAGTCGGAGCGCTGCACCGTGATGACCGCGAAGCCCGTAGAGGGCACGTCCCACCACGTCGCGACCGATCCAGCGTCGCCGCGCCCTTGAGCCGTCAGGACCCAGCCAGAGCCCTCGGAGAGGGCATAGTCAACGATCTGCCCAGCCACATCGTCGGCCGGCATCGTGGTCGTAACGGTGGTCATGATGCTCATCTCGGACTCTCCCTCTCGGTTGGTATGCCCTAAGCATTGCACAGATTGCACTGCTTAGGCAACTCGATAAGCGCCCCAGGATGCACGAAGGGCCCCCGCTTAAGCGGGGGCCCTTCGGGTGACTCCCCTGGCTTACTCGACACCCTTGCGCTTGCGGGAGGCTCGTACGTTCCGCACGACCAACCACGCAGCGCCCGCGACGCACGGGACCATGACGGCCCAGTGCGCCCACTCGGGCATAGGGATCCGGTCGGTCACGAGCACTACGAGGAGGAGCACCAGCGGCGCCAACCACGGGTTACCACGGTCCATGTTCTACAACCCTGCTTTCTGCTCTGGGGCGATCCTGTAAGATCCGAGGTCCGGGGGACCCGGGGCGATTAGAGCGCCCCGGGCCTCCCATTCTCCGCTGTCAGCTTGCCTGACCCTGGTCATCGTCGTCGTCCTTCTTCCTGGCATCTCGCCAAGCGAGGAACCCCAGTATCAAGGTTCCTCCCGGAATCACGACCTCAGTCAACCAGGCGCGGATTTCCTCAGCGATCTTCACTCAATCGCCTCCCTCTCTGTTGTTGTGCCTCCACTCTAACCCGGGTTGCACTGCTTAGGCAAACTGAGGGACTATGACACACATCACAGCAGCTTAGGGGGTATGAACCCGGGAACGACCATGTATGTACTTAGTGAGGGGGGAGAAAGAGGGGGGAGCACTGAGAGGCTGGGAGCAAAGCGGACAGACTCCCAGACTGACTGACTGCTTACTGATAGAGCCCCCTAAGGGCTCTCAGACAGACTGGCTGGGTAAGGCTCCTTCACCAGTCGCCTTACTAGTAGGGAGCCAGCCTTGACTAACTGGAACTGGTCTACCGGAAGAGACAACCGGAAGAACTTCCTACCGCCTAACTGGGGAAGCCTCAGACGCGCCGTCATGGCGCGAGACAGCTCACTGTGCCAATGGGAGAGAGCCGATACCGGCCTACCGTGCTACCTCACTGCCACGGAGGTAGACCACATCATCCCAGGGTCTAACCACGGCCTCAGCAACCTACAGGCCCTATGCCGCTACCACCACGCACAGAAGACCGCTCAAGAAGCCGCTCAAGCAAGAGCCGCTAAGAGACGGGCTCTGCGTGACAGGGGTCGACAGAACCACCCTGGATACATAAGAGCCTAACACACAAAGAAGCGCTTAAGCGCACAGAGTGCAGCTCACGGAAGACAGGCCCTAAGGCAAGGCCACACGGCGCAGCCCCTATAGAGCCCGTGCCCATGCATAAGCCCCTCATGCACAGTACCCCCACATAGAGGGGGGTGGGTAAGGGCACACATACGCACACACAGAAGCATAGAACACAAAGAAGTGATTGACAAAGCTTAAGCGCAAACAGTTCATGCGTTGAAACAAGCTTTGTGAGAAAGAACAACTCAGAGCTTCTTGTGTGAGAAACAGCACTAAGGGACCCCTAAGGGGTGGGGGGTAACCCCTTAAGCGCGATTCATCCTGATCGATACGTGATAGCAGCTCGGATTGAACCGGGGTTCTGAACATTGGCCGTATCGCCGGGGTAACTCAGGGTGAGGGTTCTTCGTCACGTTCTGCACGGAGAGCGTGCACGACAAAGGCCCCCTTGCGGGGGCCCTGGTCCTGCTCCTGGTGGTCGCGGTTAGCCGTACAGGTGGAGCCGGTAGGACTCCTCGGTTCGGCCGTAGATGACGCCTACCTGCTCCGGGATGGTCAGGGTCTCGTCCTGGTCCACGGGGACCTTCCACGCGCCCAGCTCCTCCACGTAGACCCCGGGACCGGTCGCGGTGAACTTGGCCGTGAAGAAGGGTCCTGCGATCCAGCCTAGGACGCGGTCGCCGGCCCGCAGGCCGTCAGGCCGGGCCTGTCCAAGTCGCCAGTTCTGCCCGGCCCCGAAGGGGGCCCCGTCGTCGTAGATGTCGCTGTTGCTCATGGCGCCGACCGTACCCGTACCCACTGACAGGAGGTGGCCGTATGGCCAAGCGCGGACCCGTGCCGAAGCGCTCGGATGAGGTGATGGGCCACCACAGGACCACGGAGGCCGTGACGAGGACGCCGTCAGCTGCGGCCGTGCCGGTCTCCCAGCCGTCCGCCCAGGGCGAGGACTGGCACCCGATGGCGGAGCGCTTCTACGCGGCGTTCGGGGCCTCTGGGCAGTCGTTCTACTTCGAGCCGTCCGACTGGGCGGTTCTCAAGATCCTCACGGATCACATGTCACAGCTTCTCCGGTCTCCGATGCTTAACGCTGAGCTGTTCTCAGCCGTGCTGGGGCAGGCTGAGGAGATGATGACTACGGAGGCTTCTCGGCGCCGGATGCGCCTTGAGACGCCCGTAGAGAAGCACGCGGCTCCGCCGGTTAACGAGGAGTGGCACCTTAGGGCCCAGACGTTCTACACGGCTCTTGACGAGTCGGGGCAGAGCATCTACTACCAGCCCTCGGACTGGGTGTTCGCTGAGTTCGTCGCGGACTGCTTGTCGAAGCACTATCAGCGGGTCGGGAAGATGTCCGGCCGGGTGTTCTCGATGTTCCGGCAGGCGTTCACGATGTTGCTTGCCACTGAGTCCGCGCGTCGCGCTCTTGACCTTGAGCTGACACAGACGGATACGCGGGACATCGAGGCTGAGGTAGCCGAGTACATGTCGAAGGTTGATGCCGAATTGGGCTGGTGAAACCGAAAGACCACCCCCCAGGCAAGAGGGTGGTCTTCGATAAGGGTCCTCCGGCAAGAGGTCTCTTTAGGAGGTTGCCAGGCTCTCACATCCGGCGACGAAGCCTGATCATCGTTCGGTCTTTCGAACTTCTCGCTTGAGCTTTGCGTATACGGGAGATCGAAGGTCTGTCGGTAGATCGAGACAGGTACCGTCCTCCAGCTTTGTGCCGTCGAGGCGATCCCAGATGTCCGCCCAGTCTTTCCGGCCTTCGTTGTACCACCCTTCCACGATTGACAGACAGGCGTCAATCATTTCTTGTGTCACGTGGCCTTCAATCTGAGGGCTTGTGTAGTCGGTCACGGATAGAACGATACCGGCTCCCACTCATGCTTAGCTCGGGGCTGTCGTCCCTCGCGTTTACCGGAGGGAGTACCGCCCCAGTGGCTATCACCTATGAAGCAGTCCGGACTATGCCGGACTATGTGCCTCCTCGTAACCGAACTCTTGCCCCGGCTATCTTCGCTTGGGCTAAAGAGCACTTCCGGGATGACTGGGAGTACACGGCGGAACAGAAGAAGGTCATAGCTCGCTGGTACGAGATCGATGACGCCGGGGAGTTCCGCTACAACTCCGGGACTATGCGGCGGATGAAGGGTCACGGTAAAGACCCCTTCTGGGCGTCGATCCTCTGGATTGAGCTCCTGGGGCCTTGCCGGTTCGGCGGCTGGGACGAGGACGGCAACCCGATAGCGATCGAGGTTGCAGAACCGTGGGTTCAGGTCTTCTCGACTAGCTCTGACCAGAACACGAACACGATTTCCGCGTTTCAGGGCTTCATGAAGCCTGAGTCTCTGGAGCTGTTCAGTGTGCAGCTTGGAGCCGAGAAGACCTACGCGATTAACGCTAAGGGCACTCGGGCTCGGCTTGAAGCTAAGGCTTCTTCTTACCGTTCTGCGGAGGGTGGCCGGCCGTCGCTAGCCCTCTGTAATGAGACGTGGCACTGGGTTGAGGGTAATCACGGGCATAAGCTCATGGACACGATCCGCGCTAACTGCGCGAAGGTCGGCGGCCGGACAATGCAGATCACTAACGCCCCGGTTCTCGGTGAAGACTCGGTGGCTGAACGGGCCTGGTACGACTACCAGGCGGTTCGTGACGGCAAGATGCAGGACACCGGGATCTACTACGACAGCATCGAGGCCCCGCCGGGTATCGACATGTCGAACCTTGAGCAGCTTACGGCGGCTATCGAGGCAGCCCGCGGTGACTCCTGGTGGGTTAACCCTAAGCGGATCATCCCTGAGATTTGGTCTGCTTCTGTCCCGCTCGACGTGTCCAAGCGCAAGTACTTGAACACGATCACAATGGCTGATGACGCCATCGTCAACCCCGAGGACTGGGCGGCTTGCGAGGCCGGCGCCGGCGAGGAAATCAGGCGCGGAGAGCGCATCATCCTGGGGCTTGACGGTGGCGAAACGGATGACTCGACAGCGATTGTCGCGATGCGCGCGCGAGATCAGTACGTTCAGCTCCTTGCCCTTTGGGAGAAGCCTGACGGACCCCAGGGGAAGAACTGGTCTATCGACCATGAAGAGGTCTCGGACAAGGTGGCTCACATCTTCGCGAACTACAACGTGATCGCGTTCTTCTCTGATGTGGCCCGCTGGGAGACCTACGTTAACAAGTGGTCGGAGACGTACGCCAACAAGCTTGAGATTAAGGCTAACGGTAAGTCTACCGTCGGCTTTGACATGCGTCAGAATCAGCGTGAGATCACGACTGAGCATGAAGCGATGGTTGGCGCTATCGAGAGTCATCGGCTTAAGCATGACGGCAACAGTCGCCTTAAGCGTCATGTTGAGAACGCTCGTAAGCGTTACAACCAGTACGGGATGTCCTTCGGCAAGGAGTCCCGAGAGTCTAAGAAGAAGATTGACGCTTATGCGGCCATGCTTCTGTGCTGCATTGCCCGCCGCCGGTTGGTCGAGGCGGGGAAGTTGAACGGTTCTGTTGTCCGGGCTGCGGCCCTCAGCTCTATTGGCGGTTTTTAGCTTGCCCTAGAGTGCACTGCTTAGGGGTAAGTGTTATGGAAGCTGTCGTCAAGAAGCGTATTGATGCTGCGTTCTCTAGTCTCATTGCGGAACAGGATCGGCTCATACGCATCGACAACTACTGCCGAGGGTTCCATAACCCGCCGTTTCTTCCGAAGAAGTCGAACCCTGAGTACGAGGACTTGGCTAAGCGGTCGATCAACAACCTGATCCCGCTTATCGTGGATGCCCCGGTTAACGCGATGCAGGTTGAGGGCTACGTCCGGGGCAAGGAGACCAAGGAACTACCCACTGAGTGGGAAGACTGGACGGTTAACCGGCTCAACGAGCGTCAATCTCACATTCACCGTGCGGCGCTTGAGACTGGGCACTCCTTCGTCACAGTACTGCCGGACAAAAAGGATGCTAAGAAGCCGGTGGTTCGGGGTTATCACCCGTTGCGGTTCGTGGCGCACTACGAGGACCCGGCCTTTGATGAGTTCCCGCTCTACGCGCTCTACCTTGAGCACCCGAACCGCCCTCTGTCGGACTCGGACCCTCTTACGGGGTTCTTCGTGGATGAGACGCACGTCTACGACGTGAGCCTTACGTCTAAGGCTACGGTCGTCTCTAAGGGCCGGGCTCACGGCATGGGGCTTTGCCCTGTGGTCCGCTTCTCGACACAGCTTGACCTTCTCGGTAGGTCTATGGGGCTGGTAGAGCCGATCCTTGGCACTCAGGATCGGATCAATCAGGTTCAGCTGTCACAGCTCGTGTCGCAGCACATGACGAGCTTTGCTATCCGCTGGGCTACTGGTCTCGCGCCTGTTCCCCTTCTCGACTTCAACGGCAACGAGCAGTACGACGAAAGCGGCGCGCTTAAGGTTATCCCGCCGGTTATCGACCCGTCCACGATGTTGGTTAGCCCGGACCCGAACACTAAGTTCGGTTCTATCCCGGGGTCCGCTACGACGGATATGCAAGACAGCATTGAGCAGGCTATCCGGCACATGTGCATGGTGACGCAGACTCCTCCTACGTACCTTCTCGGTACGCAGATGGCGAACCTTAGCGCGGACGCTATGGCCAGTGCGGAAGTCGCGTTCATGCGGCGGGTTAGTGAGTTTCAGTCGAACTTCGGTGAAGCGTGGGCTTCCATGTTCCGTCTTTGCGCACTGATTCGCGGAGACAAGCCGGGGTTCGAGGATACGGACTCTATCGTCATGTGGTCGGACAGGGGTAACCGTTCTCTTGCTCAAGCTGCGGACGCCGGCCTCAAGCTGACTCAGATGGGCATTCCGCCGGAGATCGTTCTCCGTAAGATGCCCGGCTTCTCCGAGACTGACATTGAAGAAGCTGTGAAGCTCATGAAGGAGCAGCAGGAGAAGGAAGCTCAGGTCGCTAAGGACTTGGCCGATCAGCAGATGGCCATGAAGGTGAAGGGGGCTGAGAATGGCGACAAGGCCCCGGTCAGCAACGCAGCAGCTAAGAAACCTGCAAAGTAAGATTCGCGCTGAGTCGGTCAGGTTCCACGCCGCGCAAGAGGAACTAGCTCGTGAGGCTGAGAAGGCCGTTCACGACCTGTTTGCGGGGGCGCCGGCTTCGGACCTGGCCGATGATGAGGCGGGTTGGTTTGAGCGCTTTCTAGCGGTCATCCTGCCGTTCCGGCGCCGGTCCCGTGAACTGGCCCGGGACTACTACTCACGGCTCAGGTACCTACAGGGGCTCGACACGGGGTTCGCAATCCCGGAGCCGTCCGCCTGGGCGGAGCGGAACGCCGTCGCCAACGGGTACTTCTCCCAGGGCCCTGGGGGTGTGCTGCGGGAGCTGCGGAAGGGCGAGGCCGGGAAGGCCCGCGTGGATCTCACGGACCCCGAGTTCGTGGCCAAGCTCGATGAGGCCATGGCGGCGGCTGTGCGGGCCCAGGAGCGCGCGACGGTCAAGCAGGTCCAGGACGCGGGGCGAGACGCTGTCGCGGACGCCGTGGAGCGCGATAAGGATGCGATCGGCTTCTACATTCAGATCAACTCTCCAAGTCCTTGTGCTTACTGCATCATGCTCGCTTCCCGAGGAGTCTCGTACAAGAGTCGCCGAACGGCTAGGGCCGCGTTCCACGACAACTGTTTCTGTCAGCCGGTGCCTGTGTTCACTCGGGGCATTGACGGTGACGAGTGGACTGAGAAGGCTAAACAGCTTTACAAGAACACGGAGACCCGCACGTCTAAGGGCGGCAAGAAGTACACGGCCTTCAAGAAGGGACAAGAGTGATGGCTGAGACTTACGACAAGAAGAATTCCGAGACCCCTGAGGTTGAGGAGAAGCCGAAGGAGAAGGCTCCTACCCCTGCGGAGGTATTCACTCCGGAGGTTGTGGCGGAGAAGACTCCTGAGGTTAAGGAGCCGGCCAAGAAGGCGGCTCCTGACACTGCGGCTGAGCTTGAGACTATGCGGGCTCAGATTGCGGAGCTGTCGGCGGCTAAGAAGGCGTCCGACAAGGAGAAGGCCGATATGGAACGTCAGCTTACCGCTAACACGGTGGCTGATCGCTACGGCCTGTCTTCTGACGCGCGCGAGTTCCTTACCGGGAACACGGAAGACGCTCTAGAGGAGTCGGCTAAGAAGCTTGCCGCTCTGGTCTCGTCTGCGCCTGTTATCGGGAAGGGCGGTCTTACGCCGGGTGGTTCTCAGGAGCGTTCGCTTAACGACCTGTCCCCGGCGGAGCTTGCGGCCCGCATTCCGAAGACCTATTTCTAAACGCTCAAACTGCACTGCTTAGGAGACTAGCTTATGGCTACCATTACCGCCACTCACGGCATTAACACTCAGGAGATTCTTGCTAAGCAGGCTCTTGGTCTGCTTGAGGACGAGCTGATCCTTGGCGCTTTTGTCGCCAAGTCTGCCGGTGCTGAGTTCAACGGCGCCAAGGATGACACCGTTAACGTGCGGCGCCCGAGCAAGCTCGCAGCTCGTGAGCTTGATTGGCGTCTCGGTGAGCAGTCGAACCCGGAGACTGCCGAGAAGAACCGTCAGATCATCACTGATGTTCTCAATGAGTCCAAGATGCCGGTTCGCCTGAACAAGCACCTGTACTCGGCGGTTGACCTTACCGACGAACAGCTCACGCTCAACATTGACGACTTTGGTGGTCAGGTTACCGCCCCGCAGACTCGCGCCGTTGCTGAGCGCATTGAGATGCACCTGCATTCGCTTATGCAGGAGGCCGCGGCCCCCCTCGGCTATAAGGCTGAGCTAACGGAAGCCGGCCTGCGGAAGGCTGTTCTTGACGCGCGCGCGAAGCTGAACAAGTACGGCGTTCCGACTCAGAGCCGCATTCTTCTTGTCGGCTCCGCCGTCGAAGCCGCTCTGCTCAACTCTCCGGTGCTTACCCGCGTGGACGAGGCCGGCACTTCGGCCGCGCTGCGTGAGGCCACCATCGGCCGCTACTTCGGCTTCACCGTGGTTGTCTCCCAGCTCATTGACGAGAAGCGAGTGATTGCGCTCCACCCGTCCGCGTTCATCTTCGTTAGCCGTTCCCCGATGACTCCTCCCTCGGTGAAGTCTGGCGCTTCTCTCGCCTCGAACGGCGCGGCGGTCCGATCGATCCGTGACTACAACTCCAACACCCTTAGTGATCGTCAGGTTCTTTCGACCTTCGCCGGGTTCTCTGCGGTCATGGAACCGATCTTCTACACGGACGGGGAGATGAAGAAGGAGTACCACCCGATCACGAACAACAACCCGATCGTTACCCGCAAGCCGGGTGAGTGGCACGAGGACAAGGCCAAGCGGTCCGGCTACATGCGTCGAGCGATCCAGTTCGACGCCGAGGAACCCCAGGAGGAGGCCCAGGCGTCCCCTAAGGCTCGTCGCTAACTCAAGTTGCACTGCTTAGGAGGTTCTTTCATGTGTCTTCTTGAAGACCTCTACTCCCGTCTCGGTAAGCCCGCTCCTACTGATGAAGAAGAGCGGGCACAGGCTTGGGGTGCGATCTACGACGCGCTTGCGGTCGTGTCCACCTACGGCAAGACGGGTTGGTTCTCGAACCCTGGCAGTCTGCCCCCTGGCGTCAAGGCCGTACTCCTGGCCGTCGCCGAACGCAAGGTGCGCAATCCCGAGGGCTACGTCTCCGAGACGGCCGGTGAGTACAGCTACCGGCGTCCGGAGCAGTCCGCGTTGGGCCTGGGGCTCACGGCCGGGGAGATCGCTCTCATTGAGAAGGCGATGGGTGTTCGGGGCCTTAGAAGCGTGCAGCTCGAAAGCGCGGTTCGGATCACGCACACTCCGACGTTCCACAGGCTCTACCGAACCGGCAGGTGGTAGGGGTGCTGTTGGATAACGCACCTGTGTCCGTGCTGGTCTATCCGCTGTCCATGCAGGACGACGGCTATGGGGGTCTCGCTCCTAAGGCGAGTGGGGCCCCCGTCGCGGTCAGGGCTTTCGTACAGCCCATGGAAAGCGGTGAGGTATCGGCGGGTGACGCTTCCCCGATCCGCTACAAGCTGTTCATGAACGCCGTGGCCGGCCTTCGGAAGTGGTCTCGCGTCGACATCGATGGAGAGCCGTTCTACGCGGTCTATCCGCCCCGCTGGCACAGGGGCAGTCCTGCTACTGAGTTCGTCTCTGCGATTGTCGAGGGGGCTGAGGTCTATGGCTTGGACTAGGCCGAAGCTTGATGAAGAAGTCGCTTCCATGTCGGTCGTCAACCACGCGGTTAAGCGCGAGGCCAACGGGACTCTTTCTCGCGTCCGCTCTATCGCGGCCCCTCACTCCAAGTCGGGTGAGCTGTTGGCGAGTATCAAGATGAAGCGGGCCAACGATAAGGACTACGTTGTTTACACGACGGACCCCAACGCTTTGTCGAAGAACTACGGGCACTTCACGGAGGACGGCTCTAAGTGGGTTGAGGGCATCCATTTCATTGAGCGGGGGATCAACGGATGGTGATTCTTCCCGACTCTGAGTTCATCGTCATCAAGGCCCTACAGGGGTATCACCCTGAAACGTTCTTCCGCATCCCGGCGGATCTGCACAAGCGGATAGCGCGGGGGGAGACCGTTCTTGCGGTCTACAAGACGGGCGGTAAGGCCCCGGCTACCGAGTTCTTGGACAACGGCATGTTCACGGTTCAGACATTCTCCGCGAGCCGTCGTGAGGCTTCTCGGGTTGCTCGGCACGTTCGCGCTTGGCTCCGTGAGCTGTGCCGGAATCAGACGCTCATCGAGGGCGAAGGCTTCCTAGCGCACTTCCGTGAGCTGTCGGGGCCGATGCCGGTCACGAACGATGAGCTGTCCTCTAATCAGCCGGAGCTCTTCCGGTTTGTCGCTACGTACATGGTCTCAACTAAGCCAGTGCGATAGCTCTTTCTTTTTTCACCCAAATTGCACTGCTTAGGAGGTTAGCTCTATGGCTGACGAGACTAATGAGGTTAACAGTCAGGCTCTTGCGGCCGGCACCGGTTACGTGTTCATCGGCATCCCTGAGACTCAGTATGAGGAAGAGGGCGTCACTAAGACCCGCCCGGGCACTCAGGCCCCGAAGCATGAGGATATTGAGCCTTGGGTTCCGGGCGGCATTCCGGCGTCTGTCACTGCGTTCGAGGACGAGCACGGTAACAAGTGGAAGAACATCGGTAACACATCCCTTGAGAATGGCATTGAGCTTGCCAACGAGGGTGACGACCCCGAGGTTCTTGGCAGCTGGCAGAACCCGTCGATCAAGACGACTACCCCGGCCAAGCAGTTCTCTCTGACGATCGCTTGTCACGACTTCACCGACCAGACGTTCCGGCTGTACTACGGCTCCAAGGACGGCGCCGACGCTAACGGCGACTTCCTCATCCCGATGGTGCCTCAGCCTCAGAACCACAGCCTTCTCATTCTCGCCGTGGACGCTGACGAGTATCTGACCTTCTACTACCCGAAGGTTACGTTCATCGGGTCCGACTCGGTGACCCTTGATCCTGGTGCCCTCTCCGAGGTTCCCGTTAAGGGCAACATCCTGGGCTCTGAGGACATCAGCGGCATGGGCAAGATCGGCCGGAAGCGCAAGCTTCCCTCTAAGCCGCCCACCCCCAAGCTCTAAATTGCACTGCTTAGGTAGTCTTTCTTTGCTCCCCGGCCGGGTCGTTAGTTGTCCCTTCCTCCCCGGCCGGGGCTTCTCCTTTGGAAGGGACTTAGCCACAGAAGGGACTTTCATCATGGCTACTCTGAATTTCTTTGACCTTAAGGACTCTGCGGAGAAGGACGCCTCCGAAGGCGTCTTCATTGAGGGCCCGGAGGGCGTCAAGGTTCACCTTCGCCCGATCATGGTTCTCCCGAAGAAGGACCTTAAGGCGGTGTTCGCTCACATCGAGGCCGTGCAGTCTAAGAAGGTCTCTGAACTCAACCGCATTGATGCGATGGACAACGCGCTTATCGCTGCGGCGGACCACAAGAAGGACCTTGCCGATATGCTGGAAAAGCTCCCCCTTGGGTCCCGAGTCGAGATCTTCGAATCGTGGATGGATGGTGCTGAGGGCCCGGAAGCCTAAGCCTCTACAAGGCTCTTGACGAGTATGGCGGGGAGCTACACGCGGACTTCCTGAGGTTCTATGACATAGACCTTAGGGGCCTGTTCACGGGCTCCCTTACGCCTAGGCTTGTCCTTAGCCTTGTGGGGCATCTTCCGCTTGACTCAGCCACGGTTGCGGCTTTCCGGGGCGGCCCGGAGTACCTGGGCTGGGACTTGAATACGTACATGCTGGCAGACCTCATTGACCTCTCGCAGTGGGGTAACTACATAAGCACGGCCGTAGCGGCCGGTAAGAAGTCGGCTAAGGTCAAGAAGCCTAAGCCGTATCCCCGTCCGGGGGTTAGCGCCAAGAACGAGGTCAACGCTTTCGCGGCGGCTTTCGCTACCTCGTCTTCGGACTCTCGCGCTGTCGCGAAGCTTCCGGATTCAGTGCTTAACAGATCAGGGAAGGGGCCCGCGCCTTCGGGCCCCGATGAGGCTGTGCCCCCTCCGTTCATTGTTCGATAGGAGGTAGGGTTATGGCTTCTCCTGGTGGTGGTGAAGCGGGGCGGCTTCATATCAAGATCCTTCCGGATACCGATGGTTTCCGGACCCGGTTGCAGACGGTATTGGATCAGATTGAAGAAGCCGCCAAGCTGGCGATTAAGGTGACGGCCGATGTCTCGGAGCTTGAGGAGAAGATCGCTCTAGCCACTCGGGACCGCCGAGTCACGGTTGACGTTGACGGCAATACCGACCCGGCTGAACGGGACATCGACAGGACTACACGTCGGCGTCGCCGGATGATGATTGACGTTGAGCTGCGTCGTGCGACGGCCGTGAATCGGTTCTTGCGCGAGGTCACCCGGCGACAACAGGTCAAGGTAGACGCGGACACCGGCGCGGCTGAACTCAAGATTAAGGCCCTTACTCGTCGTCGCAGGGTCAACATTCAAGCGCGTGTTGACCGGGGCTTCTTGGGCAATGTGGCCCGCGCCATGGACGGCGTGAAGAACATGTTCGTCGGCTTCGGCAAGGCCATCAGCGGCGCCGTGCGGGGCGGGATGGCAGGGGTCCAAGAGGGCCTAGACCTGGGAGCTAACGGCTTCTCAAAGCTCACTCAAGGCGTTACGGGGTTCATAGGGAACATCGGCGTCATGGGGCCGCTCGTCGTCGCTGCGATCGGGATGCTGATCGGCGTTCTCGGCGCGGCCGTCGCGATGGTGTCCGTTCTGGCCGGCGCTTGGATCGGCCTTATCGGCGTGATGGTGGCGCCCCTGGCACCCATCGCGGCGGGTGCAGCGCTCATCGCGTTCAGCGAGAAGCTTGAGAAGACGAAGGAAAAGGCAGTTGACACCTTCATCAAGATCCGCGAAACCTTCGCCTCTGCTTTGTCGGACTCGAATCTAATCCCCGCGATTGAAGATGCACTGCTTAGGATTGGCGAATGGGCGGTTGAGTCAAAGGGTAAGCTTGAAGACTTCTTCAATGCGGGCTCTAAGTTCGTAGACCCGATGATCCGAAGCTTTACCGGCTTCATAGATAACTTTATCGACCCGTTGACCTCCGCTCTTGATAACCTAGCCGCTAACGGCTTCGCCGAAAGCATGGTTACCGGGATGGAAGACCTAGGTACTGTGCTGGGTGAGTTCTTCGAAGACTTGTCCGAGCACGGCGCTGCCTTTGGTGAGGTCTTCGAGGCTTTGGCTCCTATGCTTGACCCGATCGTTGACGGCTTCGCTGACTTCGCCGGGGCTATGGCTGAGATCGCGCCTGATCTGATGGTTGAGTTGGGTCATGCTCTAGGCCGGATCTTCACGACTGGTGCGGATCACAAGGACGACATTGAAGAGATGGCTTACGCCTTCATCGACATGTTGAACGCCGTAATTGACCTTCTGCCCTACATCACTCAGTTTGTGACTGTTCTTGCGGGCATGACTGCGGCCTTTCTACAGGCCAACTCTCGTGCTCTTGAGCTTAGCGAAGGCATCATCGATTGGGCCACAGGGACAGCTCTCCCGGCCGTCAAGGAGTTCTTTGGGTTCACCGAAGAGAAGACCGAAGAGACGGTTACAGCGCTTGACGATCTCGGCTCTATGACGTCTTCTATCGCGTCCGGCATCGCTGCTCAAATCTCGACTATGGCTAACAATGTGGCCACTGAGCACGAGCAGATGAAGAACGGTGTACTGACTGACTGGACCACTATCGGTGAGTATACGGACGAGATCAACAACGGTATTGGCACGGCAGCTGAGAACGCGCAGATCCGTGTAGACGCAGCTGCGGCCGCTGCTAACCTCTCGTGGTCTACGTATATGGAAGCCATGAAGACTGAGGGCGCTACCGTCTTTGAGACCCTTGAGCTTGGGGCTACGTCTATGGCGGACAACATGCGCTTGCAGGCGGAGCGCATGGCGGCTGAGGCCACTACCGGGGCCAATACGGCTAAGGACGGTATCAACGGCGCCTTGAACGGGGCCGCTGAGAACTCCAAGAGCGCCTATGACTCGATGTCTGATAAGAGCCGTCAGACGTGGGACGAGATCGTTCAACAGGCGTCTAAGGGCTCGACGGACATGAACGTCACGAGTACTAAGGCTTGGGAGGGCCTGGGTCAGCAGGCGGCTCAAGTTCTTCGCGACATCAACACAGCGATTAGTGACCACTCGAAGACAGCGACGACTGAACTTGGCGCTGTGCCCATGAAGGGCGGCGAGGAGTGGGACAAGTTCCCAGGCAAGGTCGAGTCCGCTATGTCGACTGCTAGGGATCATGTAGAGACGGCGTGCGACGCCATGAAGACGGCCCTTAACTCGGTGACCTCTCAGACGTGGACGATCAACGTTGAGGTCAACACGACGAAGGTCGTGTCCGAGATCAACCGGGTTGCTTCTGAGGCTAAGGCACAGCGCATGTTGGCCCCTGAGGGGCCTGGGCTGTACGCGGCGTACTCGGCTGTTCCCGGTGCCGTGCGGGCCTTCACGGACGCCGTGACGAATCTGCGGGCCGGTAAGGGTCGGGGGTTCTCCTCCGGGGCCGGCATGGCCGACGCGTTGAACGCGCCGAAGAACTACGGGGCTGACGCTAAGGCGCAGACGGTTCAGAACGTGACCGTTAACGCGAACACGGACGCTAATCCGTTTGACATTGGTCGTGAGGTTGCTTGGGCGATAAGGGGTATGTGATGCGCGTTTCTACACGGGTGCCGGACGGCACGATACCGGCTGCTTGGACTCTCATGTCTAAGACTCGGCGGGGAAGCTTCTGCTTTGGCGGAGTATTCCCCGTCGCCCCTGTAGAGGTAGTGGGCCTTACCTCTGCGCCTGAACTCTTCACCAACTATCAGAGGCTTATCACCCGTGATGGCATGTGGAAGGGCACTCAGTATCTCGGCGGACGGTCTATCACGCTAAGCATGAACATCCTCGCTTCCGGGGATGAGGACATCAACAACGTGATCAATGAACTCAACTGGGCTTTCCCTATCGGTTACGGTCTGGATCAGGAAGAGATCGAACTGCACTTCACGATTCCGGGTGTCGCTAACGGCGGCGCGGCTTGGATTAAGGGCATGGTACAGAAGCGTGACATCAAGCTTGATGAGGCTTACGCTCAACGTGGTGCAGCCCGGATTGACATTGAGCTGTACTGTCACAATCCGACGATGAACGGGTACGGCAAAGCTACAGCCCGCATGGATACTGCGGCCGGCTACACGGCTGGTGGCGCTAAGGCTCCGTTCGTGTTCAAGGAGCGTGAGGGGCTGCACCTGCCGTCGAACTACTCTGCCGGTAAGGAGCTGCTTACCCGCATCACGAACAACGCTAAGGATCGAGACGACAAGGCTTGTCCGATCGGCCCTGACTGGGAAGCCTCGATTAACGGTCCTGTTGCTAACCCGACGTTGAACCGCCGGAACTACTTCAATGACCTGTGGTCGATTGAGCTTGCCGAGGACGTGACCGTTCTTACCGGTCAGTCCCTCGTGTTCCGGCCGGATGCGGCTAAGTACCCGGAGGGCGTGTGCACTCCTGAGGCTAAGCCTACCTACTCAGGGAAGATCAGCCTTGAGGTCAACGGGGTGCCGATTAAGCAGGACATCAAACATCGGACGGTCGCCTTCGGCCAGGAGGACAGGACCGGCGGGGCCTGGGGGCATGTCGGAACTCTCCGCAAGGCGGAAGAGATCGCAACTACCGAGTACTGGTCAATCCTGCCCGGCAAGAGTGACACCCCGATTAACGGCAATGCTCACGGGTTTGTGACGTGGTACGGCGGACAGTTCATCTAAGGAGTTTCAATGAAGCACGTCAACTTTGTTAACGGTAAGGAGTATCCGGCTCGGACGTTCCGCCGTTGGTTCAGTGATCAGCAGGACGCGGCTAAGGGCTTCGGCTCTGAGGACGCGTTTAAGGTGTCGATCGTTAGCGGCTCTGCTTACAAGATCGAGCCGGGCACTGCGTTCGCGCCGGACACCCCGGGTGAGAACGAGAAGGTCCCCGGCCTCTATCAGATCGTCTCTGACGAGCCGGTGTCGTCTACCTTCACCCTGGCGACTGAGTTCCTTTGGCTCCTCCCGATCGACTTCGCGGAGTACCCGAACGAGGGCACCCCGGAGCATCCGGAGCCCTTCGAGATCCTGTCCACGGAGACTGAGGCAGCCCCGTCCCCGCGGGCTCTTCTCCTGTGCGTCCACAGGGACGGCACGGTGACGGACCGCCGCTTCACCGGCACTCAGTTCGTGGTTGGCCGGTCTGGTCCTGGCCGGCGTGGAGCCCCTGGCGTCGAGGTACCCACGGAGGCCCTGGCGCACTTCTCCACGGGCACGCAGTACACGGACCTGGCCACGGCCTTCCGGTACGTGAAGACCGTTGACGGCCTGTGGGTTCGAGACCAGGGCGAGAAGGGCCCCCAGGGCCCACGGGGCTCTCAGGGGCCTCAGGGGTCACGCGGGGAAGCTGGTCCGGCCGGACAGCTGGGGGACCTGACGACGGGCTACGAACACAACGCCCTGTTCGTCAAGGACGTTGAGGTTCGGGGCTCGCTCAGGGTGGCGCCCCTGGGCTCCATCGCTGACGAGATCGCAGCTCTCAACGCTAAGGACGTTGAACAGGACGGGGCCCTTAAGGTCCGAGCCCGTACATGGTTCACGGACTCGCCTCAGGCCAAGGACGGCGATTTCCTGGTGGCGACGTGAAGGTCTATCGCGGCGGGAAGCCGCTTGACGTTAAGACCCTCATGGTTCGTAGGGGCGGTAAGTGGGTCAAGCCCAGTGAGGTGAAGGTCCGAGAGGCCGGCGCTTGGCGCAAGGTTTGGCCTATGCGCTCCCTCGGTATCGCCCAGCCTAAGGCCGGTTCTTTGGCACCCCACGACAAGGATAAGGCTAGCCTGATCTCGTGGCGGTTCTCGACACTTGACGGCCTCGAAGCCGTCGACAAGGTAGAGAGTCATTCCGGCCGGACTGTGCCTAGCTCTGCGGTCATCATCCCGAAGACTGGCGACTACCGGGTTACGTATCAGGCTGAGGTTCGACGTCCGAACATCAATCAGCTTGTCTATGTTCGTAGCCGGTTGAGCACTAAGGCGGGTGGTAAGGAAACGACCGTTTGGCCCTCTACCGGCTCATGGTCGGAGACCTCGACTCGTAACGAGTATCAGATGTCCAACCCTTGTGTGCTTGAGAAGGTCCGTCTTACTGAGGGGTCTGAGCTGTACCCGCTGATTCAGGGCTACTGGGCTAGCGGCGGTTCTCAGGCCCTTACGGGTGGAGGCCATTTCACCATTGAACTGATAGAGAAGTAGAGGGAGGGCCCGGCTTGTGTCGGGCCCTTCTCCTTTGCGCGGAATTGCACTGCTTAGGATTGCCAATGTCTGACCTCATAGAGCCGGAGCCTTATAGCGTTCCTGACTACTACAAGATTTCTCCTCGGAGTGAGAAGCCGAAGGCCGCGTTTACCGGTCAAGGTTGGGAAGTCGGTATCTACAAGCGTGGTCCGCGTATGCGTGAGGTCATGGACGAGCCGGTTTATGACAAGGCGGACCTAGGGACCGGATCGGAGACCAAGGGCACTAAGCGAATCTACTGGGGTTTCCGGTTCGCTCTCCAGAAGGTTGTACCGGCGCTTGAGATATCGCTTACGTCCACCATTGACGAGCCGAACACGGCGACTGTGACCCTGCCTCTCGGCGGTGAGCCCGAGGGCGTTCTACGCGGCGAGGTCTATCCGTACGACACGGTTATCGAGGTTGTCTACAACGGCTTCTCCATGTTCGCTGGTATCGCGTGGACTTGCCGCGCTGACTTCGCGGCTCAGTCGCTCACGATCAACGCAGGTGACTTCCTCAGCTTCCAGAAGTACCGGACTAGCGACCGTGCCCGGTTCGACGGCTACAACAACCAGAAGGGCAACATGGATGTTGTCGACGCTCTCTGGTGTTGCGCTATGCGCTCCTCGAACCTGAATGCCGGCATCCACTCAGCGATTTGGGTTGACCCTAAGCGCAAGGACGTTGAGCGGGAAGTGACGTTCGAGTACGGCCAGTTCAACACGGTGCTTGACCTGCTCTACACGTGGGCAGACAACCGTGACGGCTTCTACCTGTACGACGCTCCGGTAAGGGTCGGGCCGTCGAACATCAACCACACGATGAAGGGTGAGCCGGAGAACGACTACACGGGTCGTTATCCGGACACTGTCCTTATCCCGCAGGTCTCCTTCACTAAGAGTCGCGAGCCGGTACAGCTCAAGGTACCTAGCGCTGGTGGCGCTCTCAAGCCCTTGACGCTCGTGGACCGCGAGAACTGCGAGGTCACTGACCTGCTTATCGACGCGTCCACGTACGCCAACATCTCTACGGCCGTCGGCACTCCGGGCCAGTTGAACAACAACAGGCAGGCTAAGGAGTGGCGTCCGTGGGTGACGGAGTGGTCCCCTGGCATGGACCCCAACGACGGTTCTAAGTCCCCTGTCCCGATTAAGAACGTCGTGACTCGGCACAGTATTCGGATTGACCCTGAGGATGAACACGGCAGGGTCAACCTTGCGCTTCTCGCGGACAAGGCGAAGATTCAGCTTAACCGCTCTAAGGAACCGGCCATCATCCCCACGGTCCGTATCTATCCGGATCAGATACACCCTGGGTTCTTCCGTCAAGCGAACATGGGCCAGTACCTCCGTCTTGAGTCGCGCACTAACGACTATGCGCAGATTGATAACGACTACATGATCGTTGGCTCCACCATCAAGGCTGAGAAGGACGGTAGCTCAATCGTTGACCTTGACCTTGTCCAGAAATCCAAGTTTGAAGTTCCGATCAGCTAAGGCGGTTCACGATGGCCATGAACAAGATGGGAGCCCCTTCGCTTGAGGGGCTGTTGAAAGACCTCGAAGCCCGGGTTACGGCGCTTGAAACTGCGCCTATGCCTACGATCCCCAACAACCTTGAAGTCGACTCCATTCGCTTCCGGAACACTGATCGCCCTGGGTCCTCTTGGATAACCATGGCCATGGCTGACCGCAACGGACAGGACGGTACTCGGAAACAGGGCTTCGGCTCGTTCTACGGCGACAGTACGAACGGTGTGTTTCAGGGATGGGTGCAGGTCAACAGGTGGGGTCCCGGCGGCCCCCCGGCCGCTAGCGCCCCCTTCCCTGCGGAGGATGGTGAGAAGCGGTGATGAAGAAGGTCAAGGTGTACGGATCGTTCCCGTACATGCCTAACGGTCGGATTGAGTTCGAGTACCCGCCTCACCTTATCGAGGCTGTTGAGGACGGGCCGGATGCCCAGTTCTTCAAGCGGGTCGAAGTCGTTGAGCTTGATGAGGCCGGCTATTTTGAGACTGAGCTTGTCGGCGCTGATCAGAAGGAGGTCCGGCCGCACAAGTTCGTTCTCTCGGTACGGGTCTTCCCGGATGGTAAGGACTGTGACTTCACTGGGTTCTCAAGCCTCTCCATCTACGTGCCTGCCACGATCGGGCCCGAAGGTGTTGACCTCGCGCACTTGATCTGTGAAGTCCGGGGCGGTACCGCGACGGTCCCCGTCGAGGGGCTTCCCGGCCCTCCTGGTGCTCCGGGTACTCCTGGTGGTCCTCCTGGCCCTGAGGGTCCGGAGGGGCCCCGGGGCGACCGTGGCCCGCAGGGCGAGAAGGGTGATCGGGGGGCTACCGGGATGCCGGGGCCGATCGGCCCTCGTGGTGTCCCCGGCCGGGACGGCGAGACCGGCCCGCAGGGGCCGGAAGGCCCTCGGGGCCCCGCCGGTGAAACCGGTCCTCGTGGTGCTCCTGGTGCTGACGGAGAGCGAGGCCCCGCCGGTGAGACGGGGCCGGCTGGTGCTACTGGCCCAGAGGGCAAGCAGGGGCCGGAAGGCCCAGCCGGCGCCCAGGGCGACGAGGGCCCCAAGGGAGACCGGGGCCCGCAGGGGCCGCCGGGTGAAGGCGGTTGGCAGGAAGAGCGGGTAACCGCCATTGAAGACAAGGACGTTGAGCAAGACGACCGCCTCAAGGAGCTTGAGGAGTCAGGCCCCGGTGAGCCCGGCCCGCCCGGAGAGAAGGGCGAGAAGGGCGACCCCGGAGAACCTGGCCAGGACGGCGCCCAGGGGCCCACGGGCCCTGAGGGCAAGCAGGGTGCCCAGGGAGCGACTGGAGCGACCGGCCCGGCAGGCAAGGACGGGGAGGACGGCTCTCCCGGGGCTCCTGGTGCCACTGGCCCGAAGGGGCCCGAGGGTCCGGCCGGTAAGGACGGCGCCCGGGGCGAGAGAGGCCCTGAGGGACCGCAAGGTTCGCCCGGCGCCCAGGGGCCGAAGGGCAACGACGGCGCTACCGGCCCGGCCGGCACTGACGGCCCGAAGGTGTTCGTCCAGTCCACTGAGCCGACCGGTTCCAACGGGGACTTCTGGGTGACGGTATGAAGGTAAAGGATCAGGGCTCTTGGAAGACCGTTACCGGATTCAACGTCAAGCACGAGGGTTCTTGGAAGCCCGCTAACGCGGTCTATCAGATGATGGCGGGAGCTTGGCGCCCGATCTACGAACTCATCCGAGACCCTAAGGCAATCGGCAAGCCGACTCCTCGTTCATTCGGTTCTACGTCGAAGCCGGACAAGTACACGGAGTGGTCGTTCTCTGAGTTGGCAGCTCTAGAGCCTGTCGCCCTTAACGAGTCGAACCCGACCCACAAGGTAGAGAGCGCGGGTCTTAAGGTTCTGGTTTCGGGTCGCTACGACATCACGGGACAGGTTGAAATTGATCGCCCCGGGATCAACTATCCGGCAGGCATTGCTGTGCGATCTCAGTTCTTCAAGACCGGCACTAACGGGCAAGAGGTAGGAGTCGGGCAGCAGGTTCAAGAGTCCGACGGTAAGCAGCTCCGCAAGTCGAAGCTGATCACGCACAAGAACTTGACTCTTCTTGAAGGCGAGGTCATCGCGCATAAGCACTCTTGCGCTTACTCGGCTGGTCCATTTCTTACTGCCGTTGGAGAGTTCACGGCCGTCAAGGTTGGAGAGATCCGCTTGTCCTCCAACCCGGAGCCGCCTGCCCAGGTCGAGGGCTTGACCGCGACAGAGCCCCGGGCCTACAGCTCTCCCCGCACGGTCGGCGGGCTTCGGCTGAGCTGGGAGCCGGCAGCCGGGGCCGTTGACTACATGCTCGGCGTCTCGACAGACGTTGACCCTGAGATCAGTTGGTCTCTCCTCAACGACGAGACGCGCGTGTCCGTGGCCCGGCCTGAGCCGGACGAGGAACAGGGCGAGTCGTTCGCCCAGGTGCTCTACCACGTCAAGGCCGTGACGTACTGCGCGGAGACCGGAGAAGCGGTTACGGGGCCGGCCTCTCTACCGATCGAGTACGAAGTCACCTAACAACTGAACACCCCTTAGGGGCCCTGGTCTTCGGACTGGGGCCCCTTCTCGTTGAACCAACTGGAAGGAGCCTAGCCGTGGTTTACAGCGCTAGCGAGGCAATCCGCCTTGCCCGTAAGGAGATCGGCTACCGAGAGACCGGCAACAACGACACCAAGTTCAACCGGCGATTCGGGAAGATCCCGGGTTATCCGCACGACGGCTACGGCTACCCCTGGTGTCAAAGCTTTCAGTCCATCATCCACAAAGACGCGGGCGGTAAGCCTGATGTCGACTACCCGTGGTCTGCGGCCTGTGCCGTGGCGACGAGTTGGTTCAAGAGCCGTAAGCGCTTCTACTCGACTCCTCAGCCCGGCGACATACTCATGTACGGTCCCGGCGGCGGTACTCACGTAGACCTTGTCACCGAGGTAGAACCGACCCGCGTGAAGGTTGTCGGCGGTAACACGGGTGGTTCTCTCAACGGCCAGTTCTGGAACGGCGACGGCGTTTACGAGAAGTGGGTTAACCGCTCGTACTCCAACATTCATGGCTATGGCCGGCCTGTCTACAAGGGCGGCTCCACCCCTCCGCCCAACCCCGGCACCGGGAAGAAGTACAAGGTCACGAAGGGCCAGACACTCGGCGGTATCGCTGCGCTTCTCGGCGTGTCCCTGGCGGCCCTGCTTGCCGCCAACCCTTGGGTCAAGGACCCTGACGTGATCCGCGAGGGCGATGAGCTCACCGTGCCCAGCTCCTCGGAGTCCCCGAAGCCGGACCCGACTCCGACCCCGGACAAGCCCGCTCCGGGCACCATCAAAGACGGTATCTACTACGCGAAGGACGCGGAGACCCTGCGAACCATCGCGAAGCGCCTAGGCATTGATCTTGCCGAACTGGGGGCCCTGAACGAGGGAGTTGGCCTTGACGCCTCGCTCGTCGAGGGCTCTTCCATCATCGTCCCGAAGGGCACTCAGGTGCCGGCTCCTGGTGGCGGTTCCGGCGAGGGCTCGAAGCCGGGCGGCGGTGAAGGGTCGGACCCCCCGGCCAAGCCGGGCAACGAGTCGATCTACACCGTGGTTCGAGGTGACACCCTCTGGGGCATCTCGCGTGCCCACGGCATGACCCTGATCCGTCTGCTTGAGGTCAACAAGGGCCGCTTTCCGAACCCTGACCTGATCTACCCCGGACAGAAGGTCTACGTGGACGGCAAGGCCAAGGAAGGTGTCCCTTCCAAGCCGATCACCAAGCCGAAGCCGAAGCCCAAGCCGACCCCTTCGCCGGAGACCCCGAAGGAGTCCGAGACCCCTCCGCCCGTCGAGGAGGAGAAGGAGGAGACCCCGGTAGCGAAGCCGAACACGGACAACCTTGACCAGTCGACTTCTCCGCAACAGCGGTTCGGGAAGCTGTCTCAGGAACAGCACCGGAACGCCAAGGTCATCTATGACAAGGCCATTGAAACCTTCGGCGTCGAGAAGGGCCCGCGTGCTGCGGTCATCGCCCTGGCGACGGCTTACCAGGAGTCCAACATCAGGAACCTGAACCATGGACACCTTGACTCGCTGGGGCTCTTTCAGCAGAGAGCTTCCATGAACTGGGGCACCCCGGCTCAGATCCAGACTCCTGCCTTCGCTGCCGAGTCGTTCTACCGAGGCCGCGGGGGTAACCCGGGCCTCTCGTCTACCCGTTGGATGACCCAGCCGCTCACCGTGTCCGCCCAGGCTGTACAGAAGTCGGGCACCCCTTCGGCGTTCGCCGCGTGGGAGCGTGCGGCGGCGGAGCTGGTCAAGGACATCGTCAACGGCGTCAGCGGCCCCCAGGGGGCCGAACAGTCCCGCCCGATGGTTATCCCCTCGAAGGCGCCCGCTAGGTCCTGGGTGAAGCCCGTGGACGCCCCTACGGGGACACCGTTCGGGAAGCCGGGTTCCATGTGGTCCAGTGGCTATCACACCGGTCTAGACTTCCCGGCCCCGCAGGGCACCACCGTGAAGGCAGCGAAGAGCGGCACGGTGAAGACGGCCGGATGGGGCGGCGCCTACGGCAACCACGTGGTCATTGATCACGGGAACGGCACCGAGACCCTGTACGCGCACCTGTCCGCCTTCGGCGTCGGCGTGGGCCACGAGGTGAAGGCCGGCCAGGCGATCGGGAACGTGGGCTCTACCGGCAACTCCACGGGGCCTCACCTGCACTTTGAGGTTCGCGTGAACGGCGCCCAGGTCGACCCTGCGAAGTACCTGTGATCCACGACCGGGTAAGGGCCCTCGGCTACGCCTCGATGTGTGTAGCCGGGGGCCTTGGGCTCTTCCTGCCCGCGTTCGCGTCCTCGCTGATGATCGAGGCCGGCGGGTTCCCCCTGGCCATGCTGTACGGGCTGTGGTTGATCCTCACCGGTCTACCGGCCGCTATCAGCTCTTGGCTTGACCGGCCACTCATCGAGTACACCGTGATCCCGCTAGCCGCATCCGCTCTTGTCGGCTACTCGGCTCTTGCCGTGTTCTACGAACGGGGCGGCATGGCAATGATGAACCTCATCATCGTTGCCCAACTCCTTAGCCGCTGGATAGAGATTCACTCCGAGATAAACCAGTTCCGTAAGGAGGTGACCAGTTGAACGTCGCAGAGATCGTAACGGCCGTGTTTGGGGCGGGCAGTATCGCCTCTATCGCGGCACTCATTAAAGTGATGTCAGCTCGTAAGGACGGCTTTAACCGTGCACGCGCGGAACACATTGAAGACCTGGCTAAGTGGCGTGCCGAACTGCAAGACCAGGTAGAAGAGCTAACTCGACTGGTGCAACTCTATCAGCGTCGTTCTGCCGCATTCGAGTATCAGCTAAGGGCTAACGGGTTCACTCCCGACTATCCCGAAGAGAAGGAGTAGCCATGTTCGAGAACAATCCCGCTAAGCTCATGGGTATCGCTGGTGCGATACTCGCTCTTATCGCCGTATACGTTCCAGGGCTGCCTCAGGAGTCCATCCTTGCCGTTGTCGCCGCTCTAGTCGGCGGTGGCTTCTACGCGCAGAAGAAGGAAGACGACAAGACGGACGAAGCCTATGAGGCTATCCCGGATACTGTTGAGGCGGTTAACCGTCAGAACGAACTCATGCGTGCGATGGTCGCAGCGGAGAACGATCGTAAGGCGGCTTCTATGACTGAGACTCAGGCGATGGGTACGGCCGAACAGCAGGTTGTCACCTGGGGCCGTTAACGCAGAAAGACCCCCGGCGACTGAATGACAGGATGGTCCTGTCACCTAGTCGGCCGGGGGCCTTAGGGTGTGTCACTCGCCGTAGAACGCTCCGTCTTCTTCTCGGGCCGCATCGAACAGCTTGAGGTCTGAGCGTACGCGCTTCATCGCTTCACCCTCGCTGATGTCCAAGAGGAGAGAAGCGATAAGGCTCGCAGACTCAGCGATGCCCGCCGCGCGGGCTAGGGCGATCTTCTGAGTCGTTCCCTTAGAGTGCAGCCGCGCATTGTGACTGAGTAGGCTGGATCGGCCTACGAGCGCCGCATAGTGAGAACTGACCTGGTCCGTGAGCTCTACAAGAAGAGCCTGCCTTGCTGTGTCCATATGAAGACAGTACCACAAACATCCTAAGCAGTGCAACCCCCTTCCCTTATCCGACTGATGGTCGGGTAGGGGGCTTTTCTTGTTTAGCGCTTCTTCATGTTCAAGCTCTTGACATCCCAGCTGTCTCCACCTGTACCGTCAGTGGAGATAAGACAACGGTAGTTGCCTCGGATCATGGCTCCGAAGCCGTTCTGACTGTCCACGTAGCCGTTGATCTCGTACTTCCACTCATCGGGGCCTAGTGTGTGCGGGTAGACGCCGGTCTCGTCTTCCGGGCTGAACTGTGCAGAGGCCGGCGCCTTGAGCTTGTCTCTGACGTAATCCTCGCAATGGCTTATCGCCTGTTTGCTCGTCGGCTTGTCGCCATCGTCACTGAGCGCGTACCACGTACCGAAGCCCGCGCCTGCCAGAACGACGACGACCGCCGGGCCCCCGACCGTGATGAGCTTAGAGCGCTTGACCTTGGGGGTTTTGGGTTCTTCGATCACTTCTTTACCTCTCCATTGCGTTGCCGCCTTAAAGGGTAGGTGTGATGCTGAGAGGAGCGTTCCCGACAAAGGTCCTCGTAGGCGGGGGCCAAAGTCACTCCGCGGTGATGGTGTGTCAGGCTTAAGGGCAAAAAGAAAGGGCCCCGAAGGGGCCCGATCTCTTAACTGCTCAACCTGCTCAACGGCTCTTAGCGCTGAGCCGCAAGGTACTGGTCCACGATCGCCTTCGGGACGCGGCCCTTGTCGTTGACCTCCACGCCGTTCTTCGCGGCCCAGGCGCGCACGTCGGCCGGGTTGACCCCGTCCGGGGTGGCACCGTGGCGACCACCGGTCCGGGTCGGGGTGACGACTCGGGCCGTGGTGTTGCTGAGGCCGGTGAGCTTGCGGCGGAAGCCCCGCGCGGACAGCTCCTCCTGAACGGCCGTGATCGCTTCCGCGTGCTGGCGGGCGAGGCGGGCCACGTCCTTGGAGAGCTTCCCCAGTCGCGTCAGCTCCGACATGTCGGAGATGGAAGCCGTGTACTCGACCCCTCCGAACTCGAAGTCAACCGACTGGACCACCTTGAACAGGCCGTCGAACTCGTCTTCCTCGTCAGCCACGTCGTCACCTTCTTCGTCTTGCGGGTACGCCCACTTGTCCGTGTAGTGGGAAGCGACCTCCGACCAATCAACGCCGGAGATCTTCTCTTCCTCGCCCTCGTTGAGTTCCTTCTCAACGATGGTCTTGAGGGCCTTCCCGCCCTCCTTGAGGCTGCTGGCCGTACCGGCGATGGTCCGCGCGTTGTCCTCGTAGTCGAGTTCCGCGATGAGGTTCAGAATCCACTGCACGCCGGTCGCGTCGTCGCCCTGGTCCTCGTTGGCGCCGGCCTCCGGGGCCTCCGTGTCCTCGTTCACGTCTACCTCATCCGTCTGCGTCTCGGACACGTCTTCCCCTTCGGTTTCGGTCAACAGCTCTTCGGTGATCTTAGCCCAGTCGGCGGCTTCTACAAAGGCGGCCTGCAAGCCAGTCGCAAGGATCTTCTCAACGCACATGAACTGGACTTGCGCATCACCATATTGATTGTTCTTGATGAAGGCCCTAACGGATGCGCTGTCGTCAAGGTCTCCGATAGCGGTCAACACGACTCGCGTTGCACGTTCCGGGTCTTCCATGACCGAGATGTTGCTGTGCCCGTAGTCGTCACTGATCAGCGGCGAGTTCTCGTTAAGCCACTTCTCCGCGATCCTAACCGCATTGACCGCGTTACGCGACTCACTGACGGCCTTGTACTTAGAGATTACTTCGTAGATCCAGTCAATGGTCTCTACGTTCAGGTCTCCGTGTCCGGCCTTACCGGAGGGCCGCTTGAGCGCCGCCCAGTCTTCCCCGGGCTTGAAGCCTTCGTTACTGCCGACTTCATCCACGTAGGCCAAGAGGCTCTGTGGAATCTTGACGGTCACCTTGTCGTTGTCCTCGGCGCTGCTCATGGGTATGACCGTACACCCTCTAACGGCTTAGCGCAACCGCTTATCCGTGATCACTCAGAGTGAAGAAGAACTACACAGCTAACACCTTGCCTGTATGACTCGCACTTAGTTTCAGTCCAAGACTTACGCGTCTTGCTAGGCATGACTCTAGGCTCTGCAGACGCCTTAAGAGGCTTAGGCGGAGTAGAGGGCTCCGCAGTAGCGTTAGGGCTCTCAACAGGCACGGACGGTCTGAGCAAGGCTGTAGGGCCGTAGCTGACCGTGGGACTTACCGCAGGCGCCGGCCTCTGCTCCTGGTGGTGCTCGAAGGCCCCTGCGGCCGGCTTCCCTGCCCCCAACGCCACGAGGGCGGAGCCCGTGACCACAAAGGCCACGAGCCCCGCCATGATGAGCGTGTACGTCCTCACGCGGCCCCGCCCAGGAGCCACGTCGCTAGCTCCATAGCCCCGTCGACCGTGGGGGTTTGCCCCCCGTCCTTGAGGAGCTTCCCGGCGATCCGGACAGCTTCGGCCCGTAGCTCTAGCTGAGCCTTCGCGGCTTCCAGTGAACCCGTCCCGCCTTGCGGCTGGAAGTACACAGGGGGCATAGCCGTAGCGCTAGCGTCCCCATAGAACTGTGGTGTCTCGTTCATGCTTGACCGCCTCTGAGTATCGGCATGTGGATCAGGCCGTAGTGCCCGGGATAGATGACCTTGTCGATTCCGGAAGAGTGGATCAGCTTCATGCACAGCTTGCACGGGGCCCTAGTGACGTAGAGGTCTGCTCCTTGGCAGTTGTCCCGAGTCGCGTCAAGGATCGCGTTCATTTCGGCGTGAGTCTCTATGCAGTCCTCATAGCCACTGCCGCTAGGGGCGTCGGAGAGACATCGTGGGCAGTCCCCTGCTAGACAGCTTGGCCCCCCTGGTGGGGTGCCGTTGTAGCCGGAGCCCCGTACTCGACGGTCCTTGACGACCAGGGCCCCGACTTGGCACCGGTTGCAGTCGCCCCGGGTCGAGGCCCAGCGGGCGCCGTCCATGAAGTAGTCCGCCCAGTCGGGCCGGTTGTGGAATGTCATCTTCAAGTTCCCTTCTGACGTGCAGGTTTGCGCTGTGTTGGCAGTCCTGGTTCACTCAGGGCAAGTCGGAGCGCTGGTAAGGACAACTGAGGTCCTTCACTGATGGTCGACTTCCCCCGCGCACGTGGCCTTACGGGGTCATGCGGGAAGTAGTAACCCTTAGTTAGTGACTAAGGGGCCCGCTCAAGAGTGATGCGTTAACGAGTTCGGTTCAGTTCCGATCTCAACGAAATACTTCGTCGCGTACTAGATACGCCGGAGGCACGGTTTGCGGGCACCGTGTTTGACAGGACAACCCTGTCTTCGTTGAGATCGGCGTGCCCTCTTTCAGGTCCGCCGTTCCGCGAAGGCGTTGACACCCGAGAGGGAGAGATGAACCGCAACGCTCTGGCCCTGATCAGTGACCAGCTCGTGAGCCCGTGGCCCCTCGTGGCCCTGGTCTTCGCCATGTTCACCGTGACGATGATCGGCCGCATGTACTCGCTCAAGCTCGTGCTCCGGGACTCCAAGCCCGCCGACCGGCCGGCGATCCTCCGTGAGTACCGGCAGATCTGGCGGTTCGGCCGCCGCAAGTAGCAGTCCCGGTTAGTCCTTACCGGCTGGGCTGCTACTCCGCGAAGAAGCGGACCAGCCGGTCATAGGACTGCTCTCCCTTGATTAGCCGCTTACCATTGTTGATGGTCGGGGCAACGGTTACACCCTTAGCGGTCAAGGCTTCCTTGTCGCGCGTCTTAGCGTTAATGAACACGATGTCGACGCCGGTAGCCTCAGCCGCCTTAAGCGCTTCCGGCTTAGTCCGCTCACACGGAGGACAGGCCGGAAGGTAATAGAACTCAATAGGTGTCTTAGTCATGGGCTTTCCTTACTTGTCGATAACGCATCGGGCGGGAAGGTCCCCGACCCTTGAGAACAGCCATGTGTCACATGGGGCTGTCGAGTAGAACCAGAAGGTAGCCGCGATGCCGGCGAGGATCAGGGCTCCTATGCCGAGGTCTTTCACGTGCTCTCCCAGGGATAGTCAGTGATGCAGGATCGGCCGTTGCAGTAACGGCAGTCGTCTAGGTCTTCAACCCATACGTCTTCTTCGCAGCTCATTAGGTAGCCATCCGTACCGTGAAGCAGTTAGACGCTCCGGGCCGGATGATGAGTCCGCTATCGCCGTTGATGTCGAGTGCGCCGTTATCGTTGACGTAGGCGCGTACGTTGCTGCGCCTGTGGCCGTGTGGGCCCTTAAGTCGGAAAGTGATCCGGGTTCCTCCCCTTAGCGGGATATCGCCGTTGAGGTAGTCGGTTATGAGCACTTCGGCCCCGTCGTTAGGGAAGTTCATGCGCAAGTCTTCGATGACCCCTTCTCTCCGGGCGGCTTCCATTCGATAGACGCGGAACTGTTCTTGAGCCCACTTAGGGAGCTTGAGTTCCCGGGGGTCTGCTTCGCGCAGGTTCAACGGTTGTCCTTCCGGGTGGCGAGGAGCATGGCCAGGGACATGAACAGCGCAAAGAGGCTGAGTCCGATGGACAGGGCAGAGAAGATCATGGCGACGGTAAGCAAGGCAGGACTCCTTAGGGGGCGATACGGCCGTTAGTGTCGAAGTTCTTGAAGGTCTCCGGGCAGGACTGACGCGCAAGAGCGTCCATCTGCTTAGCGACTTCCTGAATCTCGTACAGAGGGAAGGTGGGCACCTTGCTGTCCTCGTGCGCCCACCGGAGAGACAAGAAGTTGAGGAGCGACCGGAGGTTCATGGTCACGTTGAAGCTCGTGTAGAGCGAGAAGGGCAACACGTTCCGGGCGACTTCTCGGGCAACCCCCAGTTCGAGGAGAGCCGTGTACTCGCCCCACGCGGCCTTAGCGGCGCGACCGTGGGCAAGCTGTGCTGCGGCTACCTGTTCAGCCGTCCCCGGCTCGAACCGGTAGGAGCCCGGCTTGCCGATCTGCTGTAGCGGCCGGGTGAGCGAGGGGAGGTAGAAGACGGGTTCCATGACTCGGTAGCGGGCGGAGGTCTCGTTGTAGGAGGCGATCCGGTGTCGGAAGAATTCGCGGGCTACGAAGATCGGGCACTCAATCCGGAACTGATAGAGCACGTGCTCAAAGGGGCTACCGTGCCGGTCCCGCATGAGCATCCGGAGAAGCCCCTTGTTCGCGGCCTGAGTGCCGGACGTGCCGGAGGACACGCGGGCAGTGTCCGCGATGGTCTGGTCCGTGCCCATGCTGTCGAGGAGTTCAACGGTCATGTTGCTGCGGAAGGTGATGTCAGACAAGAAGAGTCCTAAGGGAGGTTTGTTCAGGTCAACGCAAAGGGGGCCCGGTTTCAACCGGACCCCCTAAGTAGTGCAACTTCACTCGCTAGAAGCGCGGATCAGGAACTCTTCCCGCCGGCACGCGCTAAGCGGCGTGTCGTACGGGTCGGCCCCGGTCGGGTAGGTGAAGTGCACGTCATGCATTTCGGTCAGGAAGAAAAGGTCAGAGCGCTCATGGTGCATCCAGTCGTACACGTCGAGCGCGTACTCCGCATCACGGGTACGGACCACGTGAACGCCGGACTCATCCCACGGGTACTCAGCCTTGCCGGCCTCGGTGAGGCGGGCACTGATCTCGATGGCCTGGTAGGTGGCGTTCACTGCGACTCCCTTAGCGGTTGATGTAGTCACATCCTAAGCAGTGCAGCAAGTCTTAGTCAAACCCTGTCTAGATGCCACAGGCGCCGGAAGCGCAGATCTCGTCATAGCCTGTATCCCGAGACTCTTCGCCGGTCATGCTACCTCCGGTGATCGCGTAGTAGTGCTCTTCCGGGATGCGCTCGTACGGGGCCTGATCCCGAGAGACCTCCGGAAAGATCGTCGTTCCCTTAAGAACGTTTCCGTAGTCCTCGATGATCTCAATGAGCTTAGTCGGAGTAATCTTCGACGGGTCAAAGTTCACGGTCATGCTTACCGCGTTGTCTGCCCAAATCTCCTGATACATGCGCTGCACGTCGAGGACTGCGAACATCGCGAGCTGATCCACGGACTGAATGTCAGAGTCGATGTCCCAGAGCGGGTCAGCGGTAGGGATCTCGACTACGGCAGTGTTCGGAGCGTAGATGCAGGGCTCTACCTTGAAGCCCTTAGCGCGGTACTCCTCAACCTGCTTCACCTCACTCGGCTCGATAGTCGAGAAGCGGATACGGCGAATGAAGTGCTTAGCGAAGATCGGGTGAATGCCTTCACCGGAAGCACCGGCCAGTTTAGCGACAGTGCCCGTGGGGGCAATGGTCCGCTTCTTCACAGGTACGGGGATGCGCATCCGGTGAGCGTACTCGGTAGCGAACTTCTCTACCTTCTCCGCCATCGAGTAGAGCATGTTCTCAACGGTGGGGTCTGCGACTGCTTCACTGTAGGGGATGTTCAGCTTAGCGAGCATATCGGCGAAGCCGAAGTGGCCGACTCCAATCCGGCGGTTCTTCTCAATGACGTACTGAGAGGAAGGGTCTTCGACCTTAGCGAACGTCGCCCTCATAAGGTATCGGGTCATGAGCCGGTGCGCCTTGAGAAGGCCGTAGTAGTCGAGCCGCCCGGAGTCGTCGACGAACTCCCCAAGGTTCACGTGTCCGAGGTTGCAGGGCTCCCACTCGTTCAACGTGATCTCGCCGCAAGGGTTGGTGGCGAAGGTACCGTCAGGTTCCCCGCCCGCACTGTACGAGCTGTTCCACCATCCCGGCTCACCGTTGGCGTGCATCCCGTCCGCCATGAGCTTAGCGACCCGCTTAGCGGCTTCAAACGAGCCATCGGGCACAAGGCCGTCAAGGGCCTCCGTGAACGCGTCGTCAATCTCAACAGAGATGTTGGTAGTCCAGTGCTTCGACTGGTCGGCCTTGCAGCTCATGAACTTCTCGATGTCCGGATCAGCCCAATGCATGATGGACATCCGGGCGGATCGGCGGACTCCGCCGGAGACGACGCACTGTGCAATCTCGTGGTCGATCTCCATAGCGTCGAGGCCGCTGAGGGGCCGCGCGAAGACCCCCGCGGCCTGGAGCACCTGGCCCACGTTATGGAGCATCTGCGCGAACGGCTGGGGGCCGCTAGCAGTCCCTCCGAACCGGCGGAGGGGTGCACCCTTCGGGCGGACGCGGGACACGTCGAAGACGCGGTTGGCGTGCTGCGTGGTCGGGTTGTGGGCGGTACGGATCAGGTTGCCGAGGGCCTTGGCCCAGCCTTCGCGGGAGTCCTGCACGGGGAAGGCCCCGGACCATCGGTAGTCGTACTCCGTGGACAGGAGGCCGGCGGCCTGGAGGGCCGCGTAGTCCTGGTGCCGGGGGTCGCACACGATGTGCACGTCTACCGGGATGACGACCGGAGGCATGTCCTTGAGGTAGCGGGCGGAGTAGTTGGAGCCGACGCCCCCGCCTTCCATCAAGCGCATGAATGTAAAGGTGTAGTGCTTGGCCGGATCGCCGGGTTCCCATCCGGCGGCCCAGCAGTTGTTAAGCGCGTAGTCGCTAACCCCGCTCGACTTAAGGTGTCGCCCGGCGGGAAGAATCTTGAAGTCCCGCATGTAGGCAATGAGGTCTTCCCGCTCGTTCGGACCGGAGAACTTCTCATCGACAAGCGCAAGGTTGCCGTCTACGACTCGGGTGACGGTCTCTTCCCAGGTCTCCTTGGAGCCGTCGGGCTTGGTGCGGCTGTAGGTGCGCTCGAAGACGGTACGGGCGGTTTCGGTCTTGAAGGTCAAGTGCTCAGTCCTTAGAGATAGTTGATGTCATAGCGGCCACCCTTGCGGGTGCGGAGAAACGTGTCGTCGTCTTCGAAGAAGCCGAATCCGTTGGCGATAGCCCATGCTCCTTCGCTGTCTTCTTCGGGATCGTCGAAGAGAGCGGAGAGCGGAGAAGTGTCTATGTCGTAGTGGTCGGTCACGGTCACCCTCCGCAGAACCGGTAAGAGGTGGCGTCTTCAAGCTTGTCGGGTTCGGGGTCGTAGTGGTGGTCCCTGCGCGCCTTGGCGGCTAGCGTCGTGTGTGCACGGTTGGAGCCGATCCCCTCGTGCGCTTCACTGCGCTTGTAGAGTCCCCGGTTAAGCGAACTGGTGATGTCCTGAATCCCGCGACGGATGGCCTTCTGATCGCCTAGCGACATGTCACCCGGCTTGATTCCGTCGATGAAGCGGAGTTCGATGAGGTCTCGTTCCCGCTCGTTGAGCTTCTGGTAAGCCTCTTTCAGGTCCCAGAGGAAGACGGACATGCCCCCTGCGTTGACGGTCGCTCCTCGGGTTAGTTCCTTGGCCGGCATCATGTCCCAGACTGCGTCATCGTTCATGCAGTGCTCAAGTACTCGCCGGACAACGTCAGTCGTGTAGATCCAGTTACCGCTATTACGGAGGTAGTTGTCGAACTCCGACATGCAGTAGTGGTTGCCGTACCAACGGAGAGAGCGCTCAAGCTCGTTACTGTCTAGCTTCTCGAACCTGCCCCGCCTTTGCAGGACTTCAAGACAGATCGCTTGCGCGATGTCTTCGGCATCTGTACCTCGGTACTTGTGAGCAAGGCTCTTGCCTACTCGCTTCGACAGCTTGTCGAGATCGTAGGCGAACTGATCGTCAGTCATAGATTCCTAAGCAGTGCAATCTAACGGATAGAAGTGATCGGGGTAGCGTCGATGCGCTTGTTCCCTCGCGACCAACGGCCACAGTCAACGCACTTGTAGCGCTGATACACAGACATGGCCGTGTAAGCCTTGCCCTGCTTCTTGAGCTCCGGGCCCCCACAGTTGGGACACACGGTCTTTTCGTCGCCGTACAGGCCATGAGCAGGGTGGGAGGGAATCCACGGGATCAGCCGGTCGTACAGCTTCTCGGTGACCTCAACGTCCATCTTGTTGTACTTCTTCATGAGGGCCCACGCCTTGGCGTTGCCGGCCATGCAGTCAACCCACAGCTTGTGTCCGGTGTGTGGGGTCTTCTTACCGATGTTCAACCGCTGCACGACGTAGTCAAGTTTGTTCGAGGGGAAGCGGAACTGCTTGGCAACTACCTGCTTCAAGTCGATCTGCTTGAAGGGTGCCGGAGGGGTGAGCCCATGTTCTACGAACGCCCGGTTCAGGTGCGGGATATCGAAGGTCTTGCCGTTGAAGTGCACCACGGCGTCAGCCTTGTTCAGAAGCTCGTGAGCCGCTTTCACCATCGCTTCCGCCCCGTCGTGGTGAACCGAGTAGAACTTGACTTCCTTCTTTCCGTGCCACTTAGCGGCGAACGCGATGACCTCGCCAGAGGCCATGAGCTGATTGAGACTGATGGTCTGCTTGAACAGCCCCCACACGTGGGCCACGTTCGGAGAAGTCTCAATGTCAATGGTAAGGATCTTCACTTAACGTTCTCCACTCGATTGATTTCGCGGTTGACGTACCAAAGAGCCTTACGGAGGTCTTCCAGTTCATCAGCCTTCTTACCGGCACGGCACAGGTACTTGACCGCGTTACCCCGGTTGAAGACAAGGTGTTCGGTAAGGTCGATGACCTCAGCTCCGTTAGACCAACCCACGGCGTAGTGTGCCGGATGGTTGACCGCGTCGCCGGCCTCTGCGAGAGCCCTGATCTCATCAGGCATGACCGTGACTACCGTCAAGGTGTCTCCGCCAAACTCAACGTCATAGACGGTCTTTCCGAACTCGTTGCCGTAGGTCGAGGTGACTACTCCCTCTTGCTCCTTGAGGACCGGGAAGACCTGAGCACCCGCCGGGGACAGCTTCACGCGGGTGTCAACGGGATAGGGCTGCTTAGCCACTAGAGTCCAATCTTGGCCCGGACAGCGTCCCGGCCTTGAGTGATGAAGAGTTGGTTAACGTCGTCGTGCTTCGTCTCGCCCATCCGTACCGGCCTGAGCTGTGGCACGTCTCGTGCAATGGTCCGGGCTAGCTTCTCCCCCGCGTCGTCGCCGTCTTGGAGCATGAAGACGGTCCGGTACTGCCGGAACAACCGGGCCCAGGAGGACGACCACAGCTCTACCCCGGGGATGCCCACGGCGGGTAGGCCGGACAGCCCGGCGGCTACGGCGTCGAACTCCCCTTCCGTGATGCAGACGAAGGGTGAGTACTGCGTGAGGGCCCGGACGTTGTACGGCCGGGGTGAGGCCCCGGCAACGTCGAGGTACTTGACGGTTGCGTTCGCTGCGATCGGTCGGAACCGGATCTTCACAACGACTCCGTCAGCGCGGATATACGGGATCGCTATGCAGCCTCGATAAGCTTCATGACCGGGGAGAGGGTTAAGGACGTAGCCTAGGCCGAATTCGCCGGCCTCCGAGGTCTTCGCGTCGATCATCCGTCCCGCCAACCAGTCGAGGCCGCGGGCGCCTTCCGGGCCGTGTAGATCGGTCACGTACTGATACGCCGCCTTCTGCAAGAAGTCCGTCATGGACTTGCTTGGCACGGGCATAGTCGTTGTTCTCCTGTTGCTTAATGAACGTCCATGAGTTGCCCCCCGCTCCACAGGCTTGGCACTTGAACGAGCTGAGTTCGTGGTTAACGGATGCAGACGGCCGGGCCTCTGTGTGGACCGGACAGAGCATCTTGAGCCACCCGGCACCCTCGGGCACGTCTTCGGCCCCGTAGTGCCTTAGGACGTCGCCTATGGGCGCTAGCGGCCGGTTGTAGGTTGCTTTCCGCCGTACCATCGCCTTCCGATCAGTTGGGGGGCTGGAGGGTCTGTGAGGTAAGAAGCTGCGCTAAGCGCTATCCACGGGTCGTCTCGGAGACCTCGGGCGAGAAGCTGACGGTTGCAGCGCGCACAGAGAAGACCTCTGATAAGGCCAGTCTTGTGGCAATGGTCTACGTCGAGGTTCTTAGCGCGGGTCTGCTTGCAGATCGCACACTTACCACCCTGCTTAGCTAGCAGTTCTCCATACTCCCCGGAGCCCAGGCCGTAGACCTGCATCACGCGGGATTCGTGGGAGTTGCTTCGTTGAGCCGTCTTGCGACACGTAGAGCAGATACGGCCCCGGGTCCCGGTGAAGAACCTGTCCGCGCGGTTCTTCTCGCAACGCGCGCACTTGCGGTACCCCTTCTTAGGCTTCACGGGACAGCTCCGCTTCAAGCTCTGTGACCTTGTCGGCAGAGAGACCGCAGATCGGGCAGTCTTCTTCTCCGAGGACGGTTCCAGCACATTGGAGAGAACAGGCATGGTTGACGAGAACCATGGCCCACTCGTATTCGTCTTGTCGGCCCTGGTCGTACTCGTCCCTGCGAGGCGGGGGCTTACGGGTGTAGCTAAGCGGCATAGGCCATCTCTTCCGCCCTACGGGCTTCATTCCAGTCGGTTACCGGATCAACAAGCCGAGAATGGAACTCGGTAAGGTTGTCCGGCATCTGATGAACAGGGTCCGTGATCTGCATTGTTGAGAGATCGGCGTCAAGCGTTAGCCAGAAGGATCCTGCGGCATTAGCCTTACCTGATCGGTTCTTGACTACGGCGACACCCATAGTCGTCTCTGTCTCTCGGAAGAGATTCAGAATCAGGGTCGGGATCTTCGAGATTTTCCCTCGGAGTCCGCTAAGCGGCGCGGGCTTGTCCCCGGCCTCATACTCGCCAATCAGATGGTGGAGTCCGATAACGACAGCGTCAGTCTGTCGGGCAAGCTCGTTGAGGTAGTCGCAGACTGCTTCGAGGCCGGCGAATCCTTCTGTGTCTCCTGCATAGACGTTGCTGACGTTGTCGACAACGATCACGTCAGGCCACCCGTAGAGGTGGGCATAGCATCGGGTGACTTCTTCGAGCGTTTCGAGTTCAGGCGACGCGTCGAAGTCAAACCAAACGTGACTGAGCATGTTGGACAGAAGCCTGTCCATCTGCTCTGTGTCGTTCTTGTCGATGCCTTCGAGGTAGCTGGTTACCGGGTCCTTAGTGAGGATGGACGCGGCACGGGCCCGCTGTACGCGGGCCCCGCTGTCGGCGGAGAAGTACAGGACCTTCTTACCGCTCTTGATGGCGAGGGTCAGCGCTAGCGCGCTTTTGCCCACGCCGGGGGCAGCCGCGATCAACACGAACTCCCCCCGGCGGAACTTCACACCCTCGTCCGTAAAGGTCTGCCACACAGTAGGGAGAGGTTCGGACGCTTCTCCCTGAGCATTGCTAGCCATTCCGATGGAATACACGACTAGCCCCTTTCTAGACTAAGCAGTGCAATTTCAATTCTAAGCAGTGCAGCTCTGCTTACTCGAAAATGGCCTTGCACTGGTCCGGGGCACCCTTCGGCTGGGGGCAGAACCACGCGGTCCACTGGCCTCGCGCGTTGGTGCCGGTCCGCATCGTGCGGGCGCCGTGCTGGCAGCTCTTCCCGGCCGTCTGGGCTGCCGGGAGGCCGGCCATTGCGCCGCCTGCCGGTGCGGCCGGAGCGGGACGCGTGGCGGGTGCCACGGGGCCGTAGAGCCCCTGGGCGGCCTTCGAGTACGTGACTACGTTCTGCGCGTACCGGCCGAACTCCTCAGACTCCATGATCTCGTTGGCCTCATTGAGGTCTGCCGTGTGCAGCACGCCCCACGGGGCGTCAAAGCCGCTACCGAACTTGATGGTAGTGGTGATGCCGTTCTTCTGGTCGGCCATGTTGGCGTTCTCCTTCTTGTCGGTCTTGTTGCTGTCGGTCATGCCCGCGAACGGGTTGGGGAAGTCAGTCATCAGCTCATCCTAAGCAGTGCAATTCAATAGACGAAAGAACAAGCGTTCTTCACAGTGCAGGGGAAGCACTGTCCCGGGTTGGGGACGTAGACCTCGTTCTGCACTCCGGTCTCAAAGTTCCGGAACCACGTCTCAACCATCTCCCTTGTGTAGTGGGAGACGTTGACCGGCTTGGACGGCCGAAAATCCTTAGTCATGAAGTAGTCGGCTTCATAGGGCAGCTGTCCGGTGAGTTCCTTAACCGCCCAGCGGTAGACGGCTAGCTGGATCGGAGAAGGCGGGATCTTCGTGCCGGTCTTAACGTCTCGGAGCTTGATTCCATTAGAGGTCTCAATGATCAGGTCAATAGCTCCCTTAACGGGGACTCCGTTGACAATGATCTCGAAGGGGACTTCTACCCCCGGCTTACCGTCCGGAAAGACGTACAGCCACTCATGATCACGGTTGGTCTCGCACCATCGGATGTACCCTTCAACGTGTTCATAGACCTTCTGGAACCGCTGGGTCAGATCGTCCTCAGTGGACTTCTTACCGCCCCGGAGCCAGTTGTCTAGGTTAGGGTCCGCCGCGTACATCTTCGCTGTCTCAGCGGCCCACTGTTCCCGGGCTACGTCGAGAGCTTCGGCAAGGGTCAGGCGCCGGCCTGACAACTCGTAAGCCTCTACGGCCGCATGGATGGCGAGGCCCTGGGCGAACCACGCGGCCTGTAGCTGGGGAGCCTTCTCGATGCGTTGTAGGCGGTACGCCTCTCCGCAGGACAGCCACGACGTGAGCTGAGAGACGGACCGGTGTGCGGGCTTCTCCATGTGTCTCCAAACCGAAAGGGGCCCTTACCGAAGCAAGAACCCCTCATCAGGTGCGTCTAGTTAAGAACGGGTTCCGCAATGCAGGTCATAAACCATGCGTCGGGATCGTTATCGCATACCCCTTTGTGGATCACCTTACCAGGGTTCAACTCAACGGCTTCAAGGATGAAATCCTTAGGGCCGGATGTGTACCAAAGGCCGGTGGAAGCGATGGGGGCGTTTCGAACGGTGGTGGTACTCACGGTGGGGGGATTCTCTCTTGACTTGTTTCGTTCACTAAGCCTGATATGCGGGGGGCTTATTCGAGCCAAGGAGATCGTTGTTCACAGAGCGATAATGGCGACGCCAACGGCGATTAATGCTGTGGTGAATCATCGCGGCTTCTCGGGCGCCGTCACAGTTCTTGCACCTGCTACACGGGGCAAGTTGCCTCAGCGCAGTAACGCGGAAGGATGGCGCTCTAACGAGTTTTTCTAGGGCGTCCCGCAGGGAATTGACTGTACGCGCTAGCTCATCAAGAGGGCTCGCGAGGCGCGTTGCCCTAGTCGAAAGATTGAACACTGCGGTAGCTATGAGAGCTACGAATACGGTTATCTCGCCTTCCGTGATCACTTCGATATGATCGCGGCCGACGTACGCCTCTACGCGTCCGGTTAGGTTATAGACCTGTGACGTAGCGTAGAGGTTGCACCGTTCAAGGATGAAGATCTGAACGGGACCCAACATCGGAGGGTTAGCACCTCCTTCCCCTGTTGATCTGCGGGTGGTCAGTTACTTTACTTCGCCTTGATGATCCTTTCGAGTCTGTTCCTTGCGCAGAACGTCACTGACCTCACGGACCAAAGCCTCAAGAAGTCCGGGACCTTCGCCCAAGGGCACCATGATCAGGCCCTCGTCCTGGTCGTAGTCGTACTCCTGTCCTTCGGCCAGGGACCGCACGGCCCATCCATAGCCGGTGTTGAACTCAGGGATGTTCTCTTCCCCGTGGATCTTCCGGGACAGCATGGCGACGTTCTGGCCGATGTTGCTGTTGTTCTGACGCTCGCTCATGCGCCAAGGGAGCCACTTCTTATGGCTCAGGTACTCCTTAGACAGGTCCGCTTCGCGGAGCTTGAGGAACACCCATCGACGTGATCGGCCGACGATGCGGGCGATCTCGTCAGCGCCGTAGCCCAACACGTTTAGCTTGATGACCGACTGCACAGTCGGCGGATACTCGTTACTCTCCATGGCTTCTCCGTTGAGCTGTTGTGTAACCCAAAGGTATCACAACTTCACTGCTTAGACTAAGCCAAATAGCGTTAACGGTAACCGTCACCCCAGCTACGTCCGTAGACCTCAGCTTCAGTCGGGATACTGACACCTTGCCACTCACAAGACATCAGCTTCCCTACCTCGTGAGCGATCTCCTTAGCCTGCTTCTTCGGGGCGCTGAGTATGAACTCATCATGCACGATAAGCCGCATGTAGTCGAGATAGCCGGCGCGATGGACCCTAAGAGCTCCCTGACCCATCAGGTCCCGGGCAAAGCCCTGCACCTTGTAGTTGGTGGAGGAGTACAGACGGTCACGGTCTACGTGCAGCACACGGCCGCTGTCGGTCGTCACGTAGCCGAACCGGATGGCCTCTGACCGGTTCTTCTCCGCGTAGGCGGTAACGCCCTTGTATGTGTCGTCGAACGCCTTGACTACGGCCTTAGCAGCTTCTGGGGCCGCGCCGAACTGCGTAACGAGGGTCTTCCATCCTCCGCCGAAGACCTTCGCGAAGTTGGAGCCTTTCCCAAGCTTGTACTCAGGGTGCTTCCCGTCGATGAACGGCATGTCTCCGAACGCGGCTGTAGCGGTCACGTTGTGAAGGTTGAGTCCGTCAAGGAACGCCTTCATCATGACCTGGTCTTGAGCCAGAGCGGCCAAGACACGCAACTCCATGTTCGAGTAGTCGATACCGCAGATGAGCTCTCCGGGGTCAGCGATGAAGCAAGCCCGGATAGCCCACTCAGAGCTAGGGAGAGTCTGTAGAGCCGGGTCGGTGACGCTCATCCTCGCCGTGCGGGCAAGGAGTGTGTTTATCGTTGCGTGGATGCGGTCGGACTCGTCCGCGTCCGCAAGGAAAGCTGCGGCGTAGGACTTGTCCCACTTCAGCGCTCGCTTACCGTCCCGCACGATCTTCGCTAGCGGGTGTCCCCGCTTGACCAGCTCCTCAAGGGCCTTCTTGTCGAGTTGGGGAAGGCCGGTCTTCGTCTCGCCCAGGAGCACGGCGCCACGAGGGGCGATCTGCCGCCCTCCGAGGCCCAGGGACTCCCACACGTCCGGCTTCTCTTCCCGGAGCGCTGCAAGCCACTGTTTTGGGGCTCTGATGGCGCCGTCCCGCAAGAGCGCGTAGATGACCTGCATCTGTGCGTTAATGCTGGTGATGCCCCAGTCTTCTTCGGCGGCATCGGCGGCAACGTTGTAGTCGTACACGTACTGAGCTGACAGCTTCTCCGTGTAGTCCCGATCCAGCAAGAAGCCTTTGCGCTGCATGTAGGCGCCGATAAAGGCTAGCTCTGTCTCCATGGGAAGAAGCCCGCGCGCTGAGCGCGGTATGAGCGGAGTGAGCTTAGCCCGGAGGCGTGCAGCAATGATCACGTCAACTAGACCGTAGTTGAGGTAAGGCAGGTTCCACAGATCAATCCGGGCATAGCCGGTTGCCTTAGTGGCTTTGATCTTCCGGAACTCTTCCTTAAGGGCTACGGCTCCTTCTTCCGCGTCGCCACCTAGGTAGGCGGCTCCCAGGTATTCAAGCCCGTGCCCTGTCCCGCCCTCTTGGCGACCTCGGCTGTCGATAAGATGGCTTATCGTCCGAGTGTCGACGGTCTTGCGCCACATGTCCTCAAGCTTGAAACCCAAGCTCTTGTCTGTGGCCAACCAGTCGTAGGGGGCGTTGTGCATCGTTAGCGACTCGATGTGTTCGAGAGCGCATCTGACGATGTGGGAGTAGTAGTCCCTATCGGCTTCAACGGGGATAGCCCATGCTTCAGTTTCAGTGCCGAACTGCGCTACCCGGACTTGAAAGCCTTCGGAGTAGACCTTGAGCCCGGTTGTCTCTGTGTCGTAGGCGATCATCCGGCGGTTGCGGTTGATCCAGTCCACGAAGGCCGGTATATCGTCGCGTGTCTCGACTACCCAACCGGTCCATGGCCAGCCGCCGATTGAGCCGTTGAACTCTAGGGCCACAGCTCTATGACCCTTACTCGTTCGTCTACGGCCAGGATCACGTACTGTGCTCTGTCGCGTGCCGACTCCTCGTCGGGGAACTCTTCCCTTGTCGGCCCGTACCGTCCCCGGTACTCAATCGCGTGAGTCACTTAGTTTTCTCCTTTCTCGTAGTCTGCGAGCATGAGCCGCCATGTCCCGTGAATCGCGGGCTTGACGCATACTCCGTAGCGCGCGGTAAGGCCCATATTCGTGAGGGCTTCCGCGTGCTTGAACATGGCGCTTACCGCTTCGGAGCGCTCATCATGGGTGGACAGGATCTTCACTAGTCCTCCTTACCGTTAAAAGGGGCCCCGGGCGCTAAGCAAAGGAGGCGACCGTGTTCGTGAGCCTTAGCTCTATCTGATGGGTCGCGCACCCGGGGCTAGTGCCCTCACCCGGATTCGAACCGGGGCCTAATCAACGTTCAGGGTTGATGCTCTGCCTATTGAGCTATGAGGGCGTTGGCAGTCCGTTCAGTAGGGCTGCCTATCCCATCGGGCCGCTTTTCTAGCCTTACGGCGTCTGGTGCGTCACCCGGCGGATAACCGTGTATGAGGTTTTCAAGGTGCTTGCCGTTCCGTTTCCGGCGGCTTGCGTTTCCCACTCTAGCAGACTACCTAAGCAGTGCAGTCCGAAAAGAAAGGCTGCCCTCTCCCGCAGGAGGGGGCGTTGTCGTCGGAAGCCGGTCGGCGAAGCGGTACCCCTCGTGGGGTTTCTTCGGGCGGCTTGTCCTGTTGACGTCTTCGACTTTACATAGTCGATCTAAGCAGTGCAACCTGAGAGGATAAGCCAAAGGCCCCCTTTCGGGGGGCCTTTGGTCCTAGCGCTTCTTGGGCATACCCAACACCTTCCAGCGCTCCCACTGAGACGGAGCAACCACCCGGTACCGGCCGGACGTGAACTGTCCCTTCTCTTGCGCGGGCACGCGCGGGTCTACCACAAGATAGAAGTTGATGCGCCTAAGCTCGTCGCCCTTCTCTAGGCGAGTCGCATTGGCCCAGAAGTCCGTATAGCTCTTCCCGGTCGAAGTCCAAGTCTCCTTGTCCGGGATGATCGGGTCTGCTTCAAGCGCTTTGACCCTTTCTCTGAGCTTGTCGCGCCTAGACATGTAGGCGTCAAGATCATCGTCCCAGTCTCCGTCTTCGCGAGACTGCCTAAGCCGCTTAAGCCGGTCCTTGAGCTCTTGAATCTCTTCCCGGTTGTCCTGTCCCGGAGTCACTTCAAGCTCATGGATCTCAACCCCCGACCCGAAGAGACGCATGTAGTCGTCAAGCACGGACCAAATCTCTTCTTGTCTGATGCCCTGTAGTGGGCATTTCTTGTTCATGCATCGGTAGCGATATGGGGTGCCCTTGCGTCCTCTGTGTCGGTTGTTGTTCTTCCCGCACCCGATACACACGATCACGCGGATAAGCTCTGTGCGGTCTGACCGGTTCCGGGGAACGTACTTAGCCTTCTTGGCGTCGGTGACCTTCTTAAGCGCCCGGTAGGTTCGCTCGGAGATAAGCGGTACGGCCTTCTGGACCGGCATACCGTCTTCCCCAATGACTTCGTCACCCTTGTGCACTGCCCTGCCTCTGAGTGCCGGACTAGTCACGATGTACTGAATCGTTGCGGCTACCCAGTGCTTACCCCACTTAGGTGTGGGCACTTCGTCTTCGTTGAGCCGGTTAGCGATGGCCTCGTAGGAGAGTCCCGCGATGACTTCCGCCACGATGCCTTGAACGATGGCGGATTCTTCCGGGTGCGGCTCAAGGTAATAGTTTCCCTTAGTGCCGGTAACCTGATAGCCGTAAGGGACCACTCCGCCGTGATAGCGGCCCGCCAGACGGGCGCGCTCGTGAGAGTCTTGGTTACGCTCTTGGATAGCGTCCCACTCCCAAGAGCCGACCATGGCCATCATCTCGACTCGTTGACGGCCGGCCTTCGTGCGGGTGTCGTCTCCTTGAGCGGAGATAAGGAACTTACCGTTGGCGGTAAGCCACTCCAAGAACAGGTAGATGTCAACGGGTCGACGGGTAAGTCGGTCAATCTTCTGGACCGCAATACCGTCAAACAGGTTCGGCTTCTTAATCCACGGGCCTAGTTCCGGGCGGTCGAAGATCCTGACTTCGCGGCCGGATACGTCCCGGTCTCGCGTCATGTGTACGAGGGTGGCCCCGGTACTGAGGATGACGCGCTGAACGTCGTTGTCTTGCCCCTCGAAGGAGTCTGAGTGCTCCCTGAGCTTGGACTCGCGAAGAGCCCCCAGGAGTCGCGTCGTGGCCATGCTTCGAAGATCCCTCCCAACCGTGCACCCCGCATCTCGGGGTTGCAAGTCGGGTAGGGAAAGCGACCGGGTTCCCTCTTGCGACGCATCCCGCCTGGCGGACGGGGCGAACCAGCTGCGCCGCCCACCCTAGGCCCGGCCCGCCCGATCGGCGCTCCGATTCCGGCATTCGGACTATGAGTTGGGACACAGGAGGGACGCGCGGATCACGCCGCCGGCGCGTCCGGGAAGGACACCAGGGCCTCGAAGCGGGCCTTGCGGGCGGCGCGGCGGAAGACCGTGAGGACCGCCGGGCCGGCGAGGGTGACGCAGACGAAGTTGGTGACGGCGCGGCCGGTGTCCCAGCCCAGCGAGGTGGCCAGGTCGAAGGCGAGGTAGCGCCGGAACTGCTCGGTGAAGGGCAGGCCGGGCAGGTAGGCGATGGAGCTGTTCGGGTCCAGGGAGAAGGGCCAGAAGGACAGGTTGAGGAGGAACCCGAAGAGGTAGCCGGAGAGGGACCCGTAGACCGCGAGCATCAGCACCTCCCACCGGCCGCGCGCCCGGGGCAGCAGCCCGGCCAGCATCCCGACGAAGGCGCAGCCGAACATCTGGTACGGCATCCAGGGCCCGACCCCGCCCGTGATCAGCGCGGACGCGAACAGGGAGGTGCAGCCCAGGGTGAACCCGAAGCCCGGCCCGTACACCCGGCCGGCGAGCACCAGGACGAAGAAGACCGTCTCGATGCCGGCGGTGCCCGCGCCGAGCGGTCGGAGGGCCGCGTTCACGGCGGAGAGCACGCCGAGCATGGCGAGGGCCTTGGAGGTGATGCCGCCCTCGGCGATCTCGGAGATCACCACGCACAGCACGATCACGAGCAGCACCCCGAAGATCAGCGGTGGGGCGTAGTGGGAGCCGAACTTCCCCGGGGCGACGACGAACGGCCAGAAGAAGGCCACCAACCCGAGGAACGCCGCCAGAGCGATGACCAGGCCGGCCCGGGGCCCGATGCTCACGGCCGCGGTCGGGCGCACGCTCACGCCCCCTCCCGGTCGGCCGCGGCCGCGAGGGCCCGCGCCGTCTGGTCCGGGGTGAGGAACGGCAGCGGCGCGAGGATCTTCGCGGTCTGCGGGGCGAAGGTCGGCGAGGCCACGATGACCTCGGGCGTCGGCCCGTCCGCCACGATCTCCCCCTCGGCCATCACCAGGACCCGGTCGGCGGCCCGGGCCGTGAACTCCACGTCGTGCGTGGAGACCACGACGGCCCGGCCCTCGGCCGCCAACGCGTCCACGATCCGGATCAGTTCCTCCTTGGCCCGGTAGTCCAGGCCCCGGGTCGGCTCGTCCAGGAGCAGCACGCGCGGGGCGGCGGAGAGCTGGACGGCCAGGACCAGGGCGAGTTTCTGCCCCTCGGACAGGTCCCGGGGGTGGGTCCCGTCCGGGATGCCCGGGGCCAGCCGGTCCAGGATCGCGCGGGCCGTGCCCCGCGCCGCGACCTCGGACTCGGCGTCGGCCTGGTCGAGTTCCTGCCGCACGGATTCGAGGTAGAGCAGGTCGGTGGGGGTCTGCGGGACCAGTCCGACGAGCCGGCGGGCCCGGGCCGCGCCCAGGGCCCGGGGGTCCTCGCCCCGGCCCGCGTCCCCGCCGACCCGCACGGCGCCGGCCGTGCGGGGCCCGGAGCCCTGGAGGGCCCACAGCAGCGAGGACTTGCCGGAGCCGTTGCGGCCCATGAGCGCCGTGACCTCCCCCGCGCACAGGGTGAGGTCCACCTCGCGGACGGCGGGCACGCCCCGGTAGGTGACGGTGACCCCCTTCGCGGTGAGCGCCGCGGGACGATCCGTCGCGGGCGCGGGGCGGGCCGGGGGCGGGGTGGTGTCGGCGAGCCGGGCGCGCAGCGGGGCGGCGGCGCGGCGGGCGTCACGGATCGACAGGGGCAGCGGGGACCACCCGGCCGTCCGGCCGAGTTCCACGATCGGCGGGGCGATGCCGGCGGTCGCGAACACCTCGGCGGGCGGCCCGTCCACCACCCGTCCGTCCCCGGGCAGGTACAGCACCCGGTCGGCGTACTGCACCACGCGCTCCAGGCGGTGTTCGGCGAGCAGGACGGTGACGCCGAGGTCGTGCACGAGCCGGGTCACGGCGGCCAGCACCTCCTCGGCGGCCGTCGGGTCCAGGGCCGAGGTCGGTTCGTCCAGCACGAGGATCCGGGGGTGGGCGGTGAGGACGGAGCCGATGGCCACGCGCTGCTGCTGCCCGCCGGAGAGCTCGTGCAGGGCCCGGTACCGCAGGTCGGCCAGGCCCAGCAGGTCCAGGGTCTCCTCCACCCGCTTGCGCATGGTCGCGGCGGGCACCGCCAACTGCTCCATGGTGTAGGCGAGTTCCTCCTCGACGGTGTCGGTGACGAAGCCGTCGAGGGGGTCCTGGCCGACCACGCCGACCACGTCGGCCAGCTCGCGCGGCGGGTGGTGCGCGGTGTCGCGCCCGTCCACCAGCACCCTGCCGCGCAGGGTGCCGCCGGTGAAGTGCGGGACGAGCCCGTTGACGGCGCCGAGGAGGGTGGACTTGCCGACGCCGGTGTGCCCGACCACGAGGCAGAGTTCACCCTCCTCCACGGTCAGGTCCACGTCCCGCAGGACCGGCTCCGTCCCGTCCTCGTAGTCGACGGTGACGCGGTCGAACGTGATCACGCGGGTTCCTCGGGGTCGTCGGGACGGGCGGGGACGGGGGGCCGCGGCGGCGGCGCGATCAGACCGGCGGCCCCGGCCAACAGGATCGCGAGGGTCGGGACCCGCGGCAGGGTCGGCCAGGCCAGGGGGTACAGGGTCGGGTTGAGTTCCGCCGCGTCGAATCCCGCGCCGAGGAACAGCAGCACGGCCGCCGCGATCCCGCAGCCGGCCACCGCCCACTCCGGCGCCCGCCACGGATCGGGCCGGTAGGCGGTGCGCGTCACGCGCCGGCCCCCGACGCGCAGCCCCGCCACGCAGAGCAGCGCGCCCACGCCCATCGCGGGCAGGCCGAGCGGTCGCGGGGCGCTCGCGTCCAGCAGCCCGTACGCCCCGGCGCACAGGCCGCACATGCCCGAGAGCATGAGCGCGCCGGTGATCCGCCGGGAGCGCGGGGTGGCCCGACCCGCGCGCCCGTAGCCGCGCGAGTCCATGGCGGCGGCCAGCCGCAGCGACCGCTCCAGGGCGTCCTCCAGCACGGGGACGACGATCCCGCGCAGCGTGCGCAGGCCCTTGGTGCGGCCGGCGCGGAGTTTGCGGGCGCGGTGCACGCGTTGGACGCTCTGCACGAGTTGGGGGGCGACGCTGAGGGAGACGGTGACGGCCACGCCCAGTTCGTGGAGGGCACCGGGCAGGACCCGCAGGGCGCGTTTGGGGTTGGCGAGGGTGTTGGCGGCGCCGACGCAGCACAGCATGCACGCCAGGCGCAGTCCGTCGATGGCGGCCGAGAGGAGCGCTTCGAGGGAGACGGGCCCGCCGATCTCGATGCCGGCGTACCAGTCTGGGGTGGGCACGTGCGGGAGGGAGAAGAGGAAGTGGTCGTGGGGGGTGATCCCGGTGGCGAACACGGCCCGGAACACGACCCGGATCGCGATGACGGTGAGCGCCAGGTACAGGTAGTACACGAAGCCCCGGGCCCAGGGGGCCTCGGTGCGGCGCAGGGTGATCACGAAGCCGAGGACGGCCAGGACCAGCAGGAGCAGCAGCGGGTTGTTGGTGCGGCTGACGGCGGTGGCCAGGGCGAGGGCCCACAGCCACCAGGCCACGGGGTGCAGGACGCGCGGCAGCCGGCGGCCGGCCCCGAGGCGTGCGGGAGGGTCCGCCGGCGGGCGCGCCGGGACGCGGGTGGTGGCGCTCACGGGGTCGGCGGTCACTCGGCTCGGCGCCGGCGGTGGGCGACGAGGGCCGCGACGGTCCCGAGGGCGAGCACGAGAGCGCCGGTGGCCAGGGCCCCGGTGAGGGTGCCGGTGTCGTGTTCGGCGTCGGCGGCGGGCGCCGCGTCCACCACCTTCGGGCCGGCCCCGGCGGCGAGGGCCGGCCCGGACCCGGTGGGGCTCGGCGCGGCGCTCGACGCGCCCGGGGCCGGGGCGCTCGTGGAGGCCGACGCGGACGGGGCCGTCGACGGGTCGGGGCCGGCGCTCGACGGCGGGGCGCTCGCGGTCGGGGGGCTCGCGGGCGGGGTGGCCTCGACGGGCGGCGGGGTCCGCGGGTGCTCGGGGCGGGGGCCGGTGTTCGTGCCCGGGGGCGGCGGGGGCGCCGTGCGGGTGTCCTGGGGCGCCGGGCCGCCGACGGGGGCGGCGTTGTGGGCGCGCAGCTGGTCGGGGGTGAGGGTGGGCTTGCCCCGGGTGCCCTCGATGTCGGTGGCGCCGAAGATCCACAGGTCGACGCTGCCGGGGTTGGGCTTGTAGAGCATGGCGCCGAGTTGGCTGTAGGACCAGGTGTTCTGTCCCGGGTCGGCGTGCCAGTACGACCAGTAGGCGGTGGCGGGCGGGGTGAGCACGCAGTCGTCCTGGTCGGGCGGCGGGAACTGCCGGCCGCCCTCGTGGCCGCTGTAGCCGATCCGGCAGATGAACGCGGGGCCGTCGTGCCCGGTGCCCGTGGTGCGCCAGCCGCCCTGGTTGAGGAGTTCGAAGCCGGTGGTGGGGGTGGAGCCGCAGGACCGCAGGACGGGGCCGCCCCAGCGGCTGAAGTCCACGGCGAGCACGGCGCCCGAGGTGGTGGTGCACTGGCCGATGGGCAGCGGCGCGGCGTGCGCGGGGGCGGCGGCGGTCAGGGCGGGGCCGAGGGTCAGCGCGGCGGTGAGGCCGAGAGCCGCGCCGAGACGGGCGCCCGCGCGGCCGGCCCGGCCGCGCGGGCGCGTGGGCGTGGGCGTGGGTGTGCGGTTCATCGTGCCGTCTCCTTCTCGTCGGTGCCCGGGCCCGCGGCGGGGGTGGCGCGCCGGCGGGTCGCGACGAGCACGGCGCCGCCGGCGGCCAGGAGCAGGGCCGCCAGGGCGGCGACGAGGGTCACCTGCGTTCCGGTGGAGGCGAGGGGGCCGCCGCCGCCCGTGCCGCCGGTGGAACTGCCGCCCGTGGAACCGGTCGTGGAGCCGCTCGTGGAACCTCCCGACGAACCACCCGACGAACCGCCGCCCGTGCCAGCGGTGTCGCCGGGGGTGACGATCGGCGGGGTGGAGGGCTTGGGGCTCTGGCCCGGGTCGGGGTCCGGTCCGGGGTCGGCCGGTGGGGGCGTGGCCTTGCTGATGTCGCGGCTGAGGGCGGCGAAGGAGATGCCGGTGCTGCCGCCCAGGGCCTGGGTGGAGGCGCGGACGTCCGAGCCCGGTTGGGCGTCGACGGCGACGGGGAAGCCGCCGTCCGCGTTCTGGTGCGCGGCGAGGAACTTCCGGGCCTTGGCGATGGGGCCGGCCTGTTCGGCGCCGGCCAGGGAGAGGCCCTGCACGGCGAGGGCGGCGCTGTTGACGGAGTTGCCGGAGGCCCCGGGGAACCCGCCGTCGGCCTGCTGCCGGCCGGCGAGCCAGGTGACGGCCTTGGCGGCGGCGGCCTTCGCGGCCGGGTCCTCGGACGCGGCGGCGGCCATGGCGGCCATGGCGGTGGAGTCGACCTCGGAGTCGCCGGGCGTGGGCGGGATGATGCTGGGCCAGGAGCCGTCGGTGTTCTGGAGGGACAGCAGGTATCCGAGGGGTGCGGCGGCGGCGGTCGTCTCCCCGGCGCGGAGTTGGGCGATCAGGCCGAGGGACTGCTTGAACACGCTGCTCGCGTGCCGGTAGTTGCCCCGGGCCGCGCAGCTGCGGTCGGGGGCCGCGGACTTCTCGGCGCAGGTGACGTCGGCGAGGGCCTTGATCAGGTCGTGGCCGCCGAAGGCGCGCGGGTCGTGGCGGACGGCCTGGGCGAGCAGGGCCGTCTTGCCGATCGAGCCGCCGGCCGCGTACGGGGTGCCGATCATGGTGTAGTCGTCGATGCCGCGGCCCTCGGAGTCCTTGCCGCCCTTCTCGACGAATTCGACGATCGCGGCGAGGTGGTCGTCGTCGGTGCCGGTGGCGGCCAGGGCGTAGGCGCCGTCGATGGTGAGGCCGAAGTCGGCGCGTCCGGTGCCCCGGTTCTCGCCCTCGTAGTAGCGGGCCTTGATCAGGTTCTTCCGGTCGGTCAGGAAGGCGGTGCCCTTGGCCAGGTTCGGGCCCTCGCCGGGCGGGCCGGTCGGCGGGGTGACGGGCGGTGCGGGTTTGGCGGTGAGGGCGACGATGTCGGTGTCGGCGGCCGTGATCACGACGCCGGTGGTGGCGTACAGGTTGGAGCCGCCGCCGTCGTCCTTCTCGAACGGGAACCCGCCGTCCTCCTGTTGCTGCGCGGCCGTCCAACTCGCGGCGGCCTTGGCCCGCGCGCCCTGGCCCAGGGAGCGCAGGGCCTGGACGGCCCACGCGGTCGAGGAGGGGTTGCCGGCGGTCGGGTAGGAGGCGGAGGCGTAGGAGCCGTCGGCCTGTTGGTGCCCGGCGAGCCAGGTGCGCGCGGCCTTGAGGGCCTCGGGGTCGCCGCCGGCCGTCTTGAGGGCGAGGGTGAGCAGGCCGGTCGCGGCGGGTTCGCTCTCGCACTCGCCGGCGCGGAGCAGGATGCTCGTGAAGCCGCCGTCCTCGCACTGGAGGGAGGCCAGCCGGCGCACGACGGAACTCGGCGGGGTGACGCCGCCGTTGACGAGGGCGATCACGGCGAGGGCGTGGCCCTCGGCCTGGAAGGTGCTGCGGATGTCGCCCTCGGTCAGGCAGTCCTGGGGGGTGCCGGCCTGGCCGGGGACGCCGCACACGTGGTCGGTGAGGTCCTTGAGGAGGTCCCGGCCGCCGACGGCACGCGGATCGCGTTCCAGGGCCTCGGCCAGCAGGGCGAGCCGGGCCGCGGCGGTGGCGTCCGGGGCCTTGGCGGGGCCTTCGGGGAACAGGTACGCGGTGACGCGTTCGGGGGTGCCGACGAAGTCGGCGATCTCGCGGGCCGCCGGGCTCTTGCGGTCGACGGCGGCCAGGGCCAACGCGGTGTCCACGGTGAGCTGGTACCGGACCCCGCCCTCGCCGTCGTCGACGTGCGTGCCGTCCTCGGTGAGCTGCTTCGTCAGGTACCCGACGGCCTTGTCCACCTTCGCGGCGGCCGGCGGCACGTTCGGGACCGGCGGGTCCTTCGGGTCGGTGGGCAGGGCCCCGGCCCGCACGTCGTCGGGGGTGAAGGACGGGCCGCCCTTCGTGCCGCCGATGTCGGTGGCGCCGAACACCCACGCGTCCACGTCCCCCGGGCGCAGGGTGCGGGACATCGCCCCGTACTGGCTGTACTTCCACTTCTTCTGGCCCGGGGAGGCCACCCAGTACGACCAGTAGGCGTTCGCCCCCGGGGTGTCCCGGCATGCCTCGCGGTCCGGGGTCGGGTACTGGGTGCCGTCCTTGAGGCCGATCCGGCACAGGAAGGCCGGGCCGTCGTGGACGGTGCCGGTGGTGACGAACCCGGCGTCCCGCAGCAGTTCGAAGCCGGTGGTGGGCGAGGCGTCGCAGCCGCGTTCCAGTTTCCCGCCGAACGGGCCGAAGTCCACGGCCACCACCGCGCCCTTGGTGGCCGTACAGGCCGACATCGGGTCGGCGTTCGCCGGGGGCGCGGGCAGGAGGGCGGCGGCCAGGGCCGTGAGGGCGGCGAGCACGGTGGGCACGAGGGCGCGCGCCCGGGGCCTTCTCCGCGTGCCTCGTCCGGTGTCCGTCTCGGTGTCCACCCGCTGCCCCTCGGTCCCCGGGCCGGACGGACGGCGGCGTGGCGCGGCCCCGCGGGCCGTGGGCACGGCGTCGTCGGGGCGGTACGACCACGCCGTAGTCCGCGACGGCGCCTTGCGTTCGTGTGACGTCGGCTCCCGGTGGTCCGGCTCGCCCCGCCCGGGGGGGCGTGGGCCTACGGTTGCGGGTCAGCGCCGGAGTTCGACCGGCTTCCCCTGGAGCTGAGTGCTGTTCAGCGGTGATGGAACACGCATTCGTTCGGGCCGTCAAGGTGGCCTGCGTCTCACCTGCGGGGACGCCCGGTCGGGGTTTCGGAGGGGAATGGCGCGCGGGCGTCCGCTGGGGTAGCGTCCGGCACTGCGCACGGGGGAACACCGGTGAGAGGCCGGGGCTGACGCGCAACGGTGTGGCGCGACGCGGAGTCGTGCCGAGCCCGAATGCCCGTGCGAGAAGGCTTCACAGGTAGCCGAATCCACGCGATCTCGGACGGCGGCCCGCGCATTCGAAGGCCCGCCGCGCGCTCGCGGAGCGGGGCCGGGTCGCGGCCGGCGTCCCCCGACCCCAGGAGCACACGCCATGCCCCGACCGCGCACCCCCCTGCCCCGGATCCTCGCGCCAGCCGTCCTCGGCGCCCTCGCGCTCACGACCCTCGCCGCCGTCCCGGCCGGCGCCACCTCCACGCCCGGCCAGATCGCCACGTCGAGGACGAACGGCGTCGCCTACCTCAAGTCCCTTCAGGCGGCGGACGGTTCGTACGCCGGGTCGGGCCTGTCCAACGAGTGGGCGTTCAGCGCGTTCGCGACCGCCGGCACGGCCGTCGTCGACGTGTACCCCGGCGGGGACACCACGAAGAACGCGCGCACCGTCTACCGGAACCTGCTGTCGACGGCGGCCTGGCCCTCGGCCTCCCCGGTCGTCACCGACTACGAGCGCGGCACCCTCAACGCGTACGCCGCCGGCATCGACCCGGCGCGCGTCTCCGCCTCCCGCAACCTGATCGCCGACACGTACGCCTTCTGGCAGACCGCCGAGCCCGGCTACTTCGGGCCCTCCGGGAACTTCAACGGCACCGTGTTCGCCTCCCTCGCCCTGCACGGCGCGAAGACCCAGGCCGGCGGCAAGCGGATACCGCAGGCGCTCACCGACGCCCTCGTCGCCCGGATCCGCGCCAACCAGCACAACGACGGCGGCTGGCAGTACGGCAAGGCCGAGGGCAATCCGACCGCCCTCGCGCAGCCCGGCGACGTGGACATGACGGGCGCGGCGATGGCGGCGCTGTGCGTGGCCGGCGTGCCGAACACCGACGCCGACGTCGTCCAGGCGAAGAACTTCCTCAAGGGCACCCTCGCCCCGGGCACCGGCGCGTTCAACTCCCTCTACGGGGTCAACACCAGCTCCAACGGGTGGGGCGTGGCCGGCCTGAACGCGTGCGGGTTCAACCCCCAGGGCGCCGATTTCACCACCACCCCGGGCAAGACCCCGATCGACTTCCTGCTCGCCAACCAGTACAACCCGGCCGGCGGGTTCAAGTACAAGCCCGCCGACACCGCGCCCTCGGCGTACGCCTCGATCGACGCGCTGCGGGCGGTGGCGGGCGGCGGGTTCACGGCCGCCCCGCCGGTGCCGGTGACGGCGGGGGCCCCGCAGTGGGTCGCGCAGTCCGCGTTCACGGCCGGGACCGCGACGAGGCTGGCCCTGACGGTGGACGACGGCGCCGGCGGCCTGAAGGTGTGCTCCGTGTCGATCACGCCCACCGCCGGGACCACCACCCTGGGCGCGGTCCTGGACGCGGCCGGCTCCGGTTCGGTGCCCGCGTCCTGCGTGAACTCGGTGGCCCCGACCACCGCGACCGGGACGATCACCTCGGTGAACGGCAAGGTCAACAGCGGGTCGAACACGTGGAAGGTGTCGGTGGACGGATCCGCGTTCGCGGGCGCCGCCCGCGAGAAGGTGATCTCGGCGGGTGACACGATCGCCCTGCGCTGGGGCGCCTGACCTGGCCGGAAGCGGGGCGGGCGCGGCCGGCGGGCGGAGCGGATCTGTTCATTCCGTGGACGGATGTCCGCTTCGGTCTCGGTGGGTGCTACCGTCCCTGCCATGCAGCGCACCGCCCACCTCGCCATGATGCGAATGACGCCCCCGACCTCGGAGGCGCTTCGCTAGCGAAGCCGCGTGCGCACAGGATGCGACGGACCCTCCGAATCGGAGGGTCCGTTTTTTCGTCCCCGGGACCGGTCGCCTCCGGCCGCCGCCCACCCGGACCAGCCGCCCCCCACTCCGAGCCCGCCCTGACCCGACAGAAGGCGAAGAACCCGCCATGACCCCTACCCCGGTCGTCTCGCTCACCGACTGCGCCGACCCCAACGCCCTGGCCCGGCAGTCCGCCCGGATCGCCACCCTCTTCGGCGCGACGCCGACCGTGCTGCCGCTGGGCGGCCCGGACCCGGAGGGGGCCGCGGCCCTCACCCTGCTCGACGTGCTGCGTTCCACCGAGCTGATCGGGGGGCCGGGCCGGCCCGTGGTGATCCTGGTCAACATCGCGCCGCGTGACGGGCACTGGCCCAACGGTGTGCCGTTCTGTTGGTTCCGGCACGGGGAGCACCTCGTGGTCAGCACCCTGAGCAGCCGAGTGCTGGGGGTGCTCGCCAAGCACGTGGGCCTGGAGAAGGTGCACGTCACCGACGTGCGGGAGGTCATGGAGGCCGCGGCGGCCGGGTGGGCGACGCTGTCGGCGGCCGAGGTCGAGGAGGTCGTGCGGACCCAGTTCCGGAGCCTGTGGTACGTGCCGCTGCTGGCCCGCTGGCTGACCGACGGCCGCCCGGTGCCGGCCGTGCCGACGGCGGTGGAGCTGCCGGCGGCGCGGGAGCCGCGGATCGCGGTCGTCGACAATTTCGGCAACTGCAAGCTGGACCTGCCGGCGGCCGACCTGCCCGGATACGGGGAGGGCGCGGAGCTGACCGTCCACGACCGGCGCACCGGCCGGCCGGTGCGGGTGCGCTGTTACGACCGGCTCCCGGACGTGCCGCTGGGCGAGCCCGGGGTCACCGTCGGCAGCTCGGGGATCGGTTTCGCGGAGCTCGTGGTCCGGGGCGGTTCGGCCGCCGAGCTCTTCGGCCTGCGCCAGGGCGACCCGGTGTTCCGCCCCGCCGACTGAGCCCGTCCCGCGCCCGCGCCCGCCCCGCCCGTCAGCGCCGGCCGGCCCCGCGCACGGCCTTCTCCCGCCAGTGGCAGTACGCGGCCGCCGGATCGGTCCAGGAGGTCCAGGGGGCGGCGGCCACGAAGCCGTCGACCCGCCGGAAATGGGCCACGGCCTCCTCGTACCGGCCCTGTCGGGTGAGGAAGTAGGCCAGCAGGTGGTGCATCGAGGCCGTGCCGGGGGAGCCGGGGACGGCCGCCGCCAGGTCCGCGCCGGCCGCGTCCACGAGCGCCCGCAGTTCAGGGGTGCGGTGGACGGCGGTCTTGGCCTCCTCGCCGCCGGTCAGGTACCAGGCGAGCAGCGGGAGCCGGGCGAGCAGGGCGCCGGGCGGGGCCGCCGCCGCGGCCTCCCGCGCGAAGGACCGGGCCTGCTCCCGCGAGCCGTGCCAGCGCGGCAGCAGGTAGGTGAGGAACGCGGCGTGCGCGCCGAGGTGGTGCGGGTCGCGGGCCACGGCCCCCTCGAACAGGGCGCGCGCCTCCTCGTACGGGGCGTTCGTGCCCATGGCCGTGGCCAGCTCGGCGACGAACGGGGTCGGGTCGCCGGGGTTCGCGGCCCGCGCCGCCGCGTGGTGCGCGGGGGCCTGGGCCAGGGCGGCGAAGAAGCCGGCGAAGCGATCGGGGCCGGTGTCCTTGGCCCAGCCGCCGCCCCGGTGGTGCCAGGCCAGGTCCACGACGGCGGCGGCCCGGACCAGGGCCACGTCCGGGTGGTCCGCCCCCGCCTGCGCCTCCCAGGCCCGCAGCCAACCGTCCGGCTCCAAGGCCCGGTGGGAGACGAGGCCGCCGAGCACGCGGCCCCGCGCGCCCCAGTCCCGCCGCTCACGGGTCTCGGCGAGCAGCCGGGCCGCCGGTCCCCAGTCGCCGCGCCCCGTGGCGAGGAGGGCGTGGTCGAGGGCCGGTTCGGGCGCGGCGTGCAGGGTGTTGAGCCGCTCCCGGGGCACGAACCCGGCGGCCTCGGCCCGGCCGCGCCGGCCGGCCTTCGGCTCGGCGGGGCCGGCGTACTTGCGGTAGAAGACCGTGCACAGCAGGCCCACGACCCCGAAGACGAGCACCCGGATCAGGTCGAGGTCCACGGTTCACGCACCGCCCGACGGGGTCCGGGCGGTCCGCGGGGCGGGACGGGGCGGGGTCGCGCCGGGACGCGGCGCGGGCGGGTGGAGCGGCATGGGGACGGTGCGCTTTCGACGGAGGGAACACGGGGGCGTGGGGGTGTCGCGGGGGGTGTCGCGCGGGGGGACGGGGCATCATCGCCCGAGCCCCGCCCGCCTCGCAAACGAGTTCGGATCCGCTCGCGCGCCGGTCCGGCCCGCCCGGTGTCCCGCTTCTTGCCGTTGCCCCGGTTGCCTTCGATACTCGCGCGCCCCGCCACCGCGCGGGTCCCCCTCGGAGGTCCGCCATGCCCCGTGCCCGACTCCTGTTCTCCTGCCTCCTCGCCGGCGCCCTCGCCGTGCCCTGGCCGGCCGGCGCCGCCGCGCACCGCCCGGTCGACGCCGGGGACCGGGCCGTGCACCAGGTGATCCTGGACGCCGACATGGGCGAGTTGAACGACGACGCGGTGACCATGTTCATGCTCGCCAAATCCCCCCGGGTGAACCTGCTGGGCGTGACCACCACGGCCGGGAACACCTGGGCGGAGGAGGGCACCGCGTACGCGCTGCGGCAGCTCGAACTGATCGGGCGTCCCGAGGTGCCGGTGGCCCAAGGACCCGGTGAGGCGCTCATGCCGGGCCGGTCCGAGCGGTTGGCGGCGGAGAACGCGCTGTTCGGCCGGGCCCCGTGGGCCGGGGCCCTGGACACCCCGCGCCCGCCGGCCTGGGACCGGCTCGCCAGGCCCCCGCACGGCGGCTACCCGCGCACCCGGCCGGACCGGTTGAACGCCGTCGAGTTCATCGTGGACCGGGTGCGCCACAACCCCGGCCGGATCACGTTCATCGCGGCCGGGCCCGCCACCAACCTGGCGCTCGCGGTCCGCGCGCACCCCGAGATCGTGCCGCTGTTCAAGGAGGTGGTGTACATGGGCGGGTCCTTCGACCGGCCCGGGAACGTCACGCCGGCCGCCGAGTTCAACTGGTGGTTCGACCCGGAGGCGGCGCGGATCGCGGTGCGGACCCCGTTCCGCCGGCAGACGGTCGTCCCCGACGACGCCGCCCACCACGTGGTGTGGACGAAACGGGAGTACGACCGGCTGGTCGCCGGGCCGCGGACCCCGATCAAGCGCCTGTTCCGGGAGCTCCAGGGCCCGGTGTTCGCGAAGGACCCCGGCCACACCACCCTGGTGTGGGACGCGTTGACGGCCGCCGTGCTCCTCGATCCGGCCGTCGCGGTCCGTCCCGAGGAGCGGTACGTGGACGTGGACGCGGTGTTCGGGCCCGACTACGGGCGCGCGATCGGCTACCGGCTCGACGAGTTCGACGCCCCGCGCAATCCGGCCGGCACCCGGCGGGCCACCGTCGTCACCGCCGTGGACCCGGCCCGGTTCTGGCCGCTGTACCTCGATCTGCTGCGCCGGCCCTGACACGTGTCGTCGGGGGTCTTGTGGTTGCCCCGGTTGCTTCCCATACTCCGTCCGCGTCGAGGGGCAACACGAGTTGCCAATTCGAGTGGGGAGTCGACGATGGCGACACGACAGGACGTGGCACGGCTGGCGGGCACCTCCCCGTCGGTCGTGAGCTACGTGCTCAACAACGGCCCCCGCTCGGTGGCCCCCGCCACCCGGGAGCGGGTGCTGGCGGCGGTCCGGGAGCTGGACTACCGGCCCAACGCGGTGGCCCGTTCACTGCGGATGAACCAGACCATGACCCTGGGCCTGGTCGTCCCGGACGCCGCCAACCCCTTCTTCGCCGAACTGGCCCGCTCCCTGGAGGACCACGCCTGGTCCGCCGGCTACACCCTCCTCGTCGGCAACTCCACCGACGACCCGGGCCGCGAGGCCGGGTACGTGCGGACCTTCGTGGACCGGCAGGTGGACGGGCTGATCCTGATCCCGGCGCGCGGGGACCGGACCTGGCGGGCCGAGACCGCCCGGGCCGGGGTGCCGAGTCTGGTGCTGGACCGCGAGCTGATCGGCCCGGACGGCGGCGCGGGCTCGGGCACGGGCCCCACCGGCGGGGTCAGCCACGTCGTGGTCGACAACGCGGGCGGGGCGCGGGCCGCCACCGAGCACCTGTTGGCGCACGGGCGGCGGCGGGTGGGCTGCGTGGCCGGTCCGCTGGGCCTGCACCCGACCGTGGACCGGGTGGTGGGGTGGCGGACGGCGCTGGAGGCGGCCGGGCTGCGCGCGGGCAGCGGTTCGGGGGGCGCGACCGGCTGGCAGGCGTGCCCACCGGACGCGGCCCCGTTGCTGCACGGCCGCTTCGGGCGGCTCGACGGCTACCGCTCGGGGCGGGCCCTGCTGCGGGCGGACCGGGCGGTGGACGCCCTGTTCGTCACCTCGGACGAGCAGGCGTTCGGGGTGCTGCGGGCCGCCGCCGAGCTCGGCATCCGGGTCCCCGAGGACCTGGCCGTCATCGCGTTCGACGGGATCGCCGCCGGCGCCTACACCCACCCTGCCCTGTCCACCCTGGTCCAGCCCTTCGACCTGCTGGCCCGCACGGCGGTGCGACGGCTGCTGGAACGGGTCCGCGACCCGGACCTCCCGGCCACCCGCGACGTGCTGCCCGTGACCCTGCTGCCCCGGGGCACCTGCGGCTGCCCCGACCCCGAGGGCGGCGCCCCCGACGCACGGGAAGAGGTGACCCGATGATCCCGGGGCGCGCACGAGACCCCCGGCACGGCCCGCGCGCGGGGCAGGGGCGGGTGCTCGTGGTCGGCAGTCTGAACGTGGACCTGTCCGTGGCCGTGCCCCGGCTGCCCGCCCCCGGCGAGACGGTCGCCGGCGCGGACGTGGTGCGCGGCGCCGGCGGCAAGGGCGCCAACCAGGCCGTCGCGGCGGCCCGGTTGGGCGGGACCGTGCACATGGTCGGCCTGGTCGGGGACGACGACCTGGGCGCGGAGCTGCGGGCCCGGCTCGCCGCCGAGGGCGTGGACGAGACGGCCGTGGCCACGAGCACGGGCGCCGCCAGCGGGCTCGCGCTGATCGTCGTGGACGCGGCCGGCGAGAACACCATCACCCTCTCCCCCGGCGCCAACCGCCGCCTGGACCCGGCCGCGTTGACCGGGCTGCTGGGGCTCCTCGACCCGCTGGGGCCCGGGGACACCGTGCTGGCGCAACTGGAGGTGCCGGTGGGCACGGTGACCGCGGCCCTCCGGGCGGCCCGGGCGGCGGGCGCCCGCACCCTCCTCAACGCGGCCCCGCCGCCGGCCGCGCCCCTGCCCGCCGAGCTGCGGGCCGCCGTGGACCTGCTCGTCGTCAACGAGACCGAGGCCGCCGCCCTGGGCACCCCCCGGCCGGGTCCCGGGCCGCGCGACCCGGCCGGGTGGGCGCGGCGGGCGCTGGAGCTGCGGGCCCTGGGGCCGGCCGGGGTCGTGATCACCCTGGGCGCGGCCGGCGCGGTCGCGGCCGGGCCCGGCGAGGACCCCGTGCACGTGCCCGGGTTCCCGGTGCGGGCCGTGGACACGGTCGGGGCGGGGGACGCGTTCTGCGCCGAACTCGCCCTGGCCGTCGGGGTCGAACGGACCCTGGCCGGGGCGGTCCGGCGGGCCTGCGCGGCCGGGGCGCTGGCCACCACCCGGCCCGGGGCGCAGGCCGCGCTGCCCACGAGGGCCGAGGTGGACGCGCTGCTCGCGGCCGGCGCGCCGCCCCGTTGAACCCGTCGCGTCGAAATCCGCTTCCCTTCTCCCGAGGAGTTCCCGTGCGTCACCACTCGTCCCCCCGCTCCGCCCGTTCCGTCCTGTTCGGCTCGGGGGTGGCCCTCGCGCTGGGCGCCCTGCTCACCGGCTGCGGCCAGGAGGGCGGTGCGGCGGCCGGTCCGGCCGGCTCCGGGGCCGTGAAGTCCCCCGGTGGCCGGCCCACCGTCTGCCTGATCATGAAGAGCCTGGGCAACGAGTACTTCCAGACCATGCGCGAGGGCGCCGAGGCGCACGCGAAGAAGCGCGCCGACCTCGACCTCGTGGCGAGCGGCATCCAGAACGAGACCGACGTCGACGGGCAGGTGGCCGCCGTCAACCGCTGCGTCACCGAGGGAGCCGAGGCCCTCGTGATCGCCCCCGCCGACTCCCGGGCCCTGGTCGCCCCGCTGGTGCGGGCCGCGAAGTCCGGGGTCAAGGTCGTCAACATCGACGTGAAGCTGGACGAGGACGCGCTGCGGGCCGCCGGACAGGCCGTGCCCTTCGTCGGCCCCGACAACACCGAGGGCGCCCGGCTCTCGGGCGAGGCCCTCGCGAAATCCCTCGGCAAGGGGGCGAAGGTCGTGCTGCTGGAGGGCAATCCGGGGGCGGCCAACGCCGCGCAGCGCAAGGCCGGTTTCGAGGCGGCGGCGAAGGCCGGGGGCCTGGAGCTGGTCGACTCCAAGACCGCGCACTGGGAGACCGACGAGGCGTACACGGTGGTCGGCAACTGGCTGACCGCCCACCCCGACGTGCGCGGGATCATGGCCTCCAACGACTCGATGGCGCTGGGCGCAGTGAAGGCCGTGCAGGGCCGCAAGGCGGACGTGCGGATCGTGGGCTTCGACGACATCGAGGCGATCCGACCGTACGTGAAGGACGGCACGGTCCTGGCCACCGTCGACCAGTACGCCGCCGACCAGGCATCGCACGGCATCGACGCGGCGATGCGGGCGATCGCGGGCGAGAGCCCCGAGCCGTGGGTGAAGACCCCGATCAAGCTGGTCACCGCCGGCGACCTCGGCTGACCGGGGCGCCCCCGTGAACCCCGTGACCCCCGCCGCCCCCGTGTTCGAGGCCGTCGGGCTCGGCAAGCGCTTCCCCGGCGTCCTCGCCCTGGACGGGGTCTCGCTGAGCCTGCGCCCCGGCGAGACCCACGCGCTGCTCGGCGAGAACGGCGCCGGCAAGTCCACCCTCGTGCGGATCCTGGCCGGCGTCCACGCCCCCGACGCCGGCGCCATGCGGCTGGCCGGCGTCCCGTACGCCCCGCGCGACCCGGGCGCCGCGATCCGCGCCGGCGTGCGCGTCGTGCACCAGGAGCTCAGTCCGCTGCCGGGACTGACCGTGGCCGAGAACCTGCTGTTCGGCCGGCTACCCCGACGCCGGGGCCTGGTGGACCGGCGCGCCCTGAATCGCCGGGCCGCCGAACTCCTCGCGGAGATCGGCCTGGCCGACCTGGCGCCCACCACCCCCGTGGACCGGCTCGGCATCGCCCACCTGCAACTCCTGGAGATCGCGCGCGCCATGTCCCGGGAGTGCGCGGTCCTCGTGCTGGACGAGCCGACCGCCACCCTCACCCCCCGCGAGACGGAGCGGCTGTTCGCCCTGGTCCGCCGGGTCACCGCGCGCGGCACCGCCGTGCTGTTCATCTCGCACCACCTCGCCGAGGTCTTCGCCGCGTGCGAGCGGATGACCGTGCTGCTCGGCGGCCGGCACGTCGTCACCCGCGACCTGGCCGGGGTCACCACCGCCGAGGTGATCCGCCTCATGGTGGGCCGGGACCTCGCCGAGGAGTACCCGCCGTACGTGCCCGTCCCGCCCGGCCCGGAGCTGCTGCGGGTCACCGGGCTCACCGCCCCCGGCGGCCGACCGGCCTCGTTCGCGCTGCGCGCCGGGGAGGTGGTCGGGGTGGCCGGGCTGGTCGGCTCGGGCCGCACCGAGACGGTCCGCGCCCTGTTCGGCGCGGACCGGGCGGTCTCCGGCGAGGTGCGGGTGGCGGGCCGCCCGGTGCGGATCCGCTCGCCCCGGGACGCCGTCCGGCACGGCATCGGGCTGCTGACGGAGGACCGCAAGGCCCAGGGGCTGGTCCCGGACCGGTCGGTCGCGGCGAACCTGTCGCTGGCCTCGCTGCGGGCCGTGTCCCGGGCCGGGTTCCTGCGCCGGCGGGCCGAGGAGCGGGCCGCGCGGGACACGGTCGCGGACCTGGGCGTCCGCACCCCCGGCGTGCACGCCCCGGTGGGCACCCTCTCGGGCGGCAACCAGCAGAAGGTGCTGCTCGGGCGGTGGCTGCGGGCCGAGTCCCGGGTGCTGATCGTGGACGAGCCGACCAGGGGCGTCGACGTGGGCGCCCGGCACGAGATCCACGGCCGGCTGCGCGAGCTGGCGGCCCGCGGCCGGGGCCTGCTCGTGGTCTCCTCCGATCTGCCGGAACTGCTGGGGATCTGCGACCGGATCCTGGTCTTCTCCCGGGGCGGGCCGGTGGGCGAGGTGCCGCGCGCCGAGTTCGACGCCTCGCGGATCCTCGCGCTCGCCTACTCCGCGTGGACCACTCCCCCCTCGACGAAGGGTGACACCCCGTGACCTCCCTCTCCCCCGTCCGCCCCGCGCCCTCCCGGGCCCGCGCCGCCGTGACCGGTCCGCTGCGCGCGGTCCTCGGCGAGGCCGGGATCGGCGTGGCCCTGGTCCTCCTCGTGCTCGTGTTCACGCTCGCCGCGCCCCGGTTCGCGACCTCGGCCAACCTCACCCACATCGCGACCGAGATCACCCTGAACACGATGCTCGCGGTGGGCATGACCTTCGTGATCCTCGTGGGCGGCATCGACCTGTCGGTGGGGGCGGTGCTGGCGCTGGCGGCGGTGGTCTCGGGGGAGGTGCTGACGGCGGGCTCGCTGTCGACGGGCACGGCCGCGGCCCTGGCCGTGCTCGTGGCGGGCGCGGTGGGCATGGCCTGCGGGCTGGTCAACGGGTACGTGTCGGAGCGGTGGCGGGTGCCGTCGTTCATCGTGACCCTCGGCATGTTGAACGTGGCCCGGGGCGCGGCGCTGGAGTACACCGACGGGCGGACCCTGTACGCGTTCCCGACGGGCTTCACCCGGTTCGGGACGGCCACGTTCCTGGGGGTGCCGGCGCTGTTCTGGGTGGCGCTGGCGATGGTGGCGGTCGGGCACGTGGTGCTGACCCGTACGGTGTTCGGGCGGCTGGTGGTCGCGATCGGCGGGAACGAGGAGGCGGTGCGGCTGTCGGGGCACCGGACGCGGCCGGTGAAGGTGGCGGTGTTCGTGATCGCGGGCCTGGCGGTGGGGGTCGCGGCGATCACGTACATGGCGCGGCTGGGGGTGGCGGGTCCGATCGTCGGGGCGGGCTACGAGTTGAACGCGATCGCGGCGGTGGTCATCGGCGGGGCCTCGCTGTCCGGGGGCAAGGGCTCGATGATCGGGACGCTGTTGGGGGCGTGTCTGTTGGGGGTGCTGACCAACGGGCTGTTGCTGTCGGGGGTGTCGGACTTCCAGCGGCAGATCGTGACGGGCGCGGTGATCATCGTGGCGGTGGTCCTGGACCACTACCGCGCGGCCCTGGGGCGGCGGCTGGGCCCGGGGGGCTGAACCGCGCGGGTCGGGCGCGGCGCGCGGCCGGGGGGCGCGGGCGGCGTGGGAGTCTGCCTGTCGGCAGGGGCGTCGGTTCCGGCGGCGTCCCGCGTGGCGGGAGGTGGTGTCGTGGGCGAGGGTCTGCGAGCGGTGTTGGAGGCCCGGGTGGCCGACGGGAGCGTGCCGGGGGCGGTGGCGCTGGTGGCGGTCGGGGACCGGGTGGAGGTGGCGGCGGCCGGGACGGCCTCGGTGCCGGACGGCACTCCGATGGCCCGGGACTCGATCTTCCGGATCGCGTCGTTGACGAAGCCGGTCACGGCGGTGGCGACGCTGCTGCTGGTGACCGAGGGGGCGTTGGCGCCGGAGGATCCGGTGGCGCGGTGGTTGCCGGAGTTGGCGGAGCCGGTGGTGGTGCGGACCCCGGGGTCGGAGGTGACGGACACGGTGCCGGCGGTCCGGCCGGTCACGGTGGCGGACCTGTTGGAGTTCCGAGCCGGTTGGGGGTTCCCGGAGGACTTCTCGCTGCCGGCCGTCGCCCCGCTCTTCTCGGAGCTGCGGCAGGGCCCGCCGAGTCCGCACGCCGTGCCGGAGCCGGACGCGTGGCTGCGGGCCCTGGCCCGGATCCCGATGCTCGCGCAGCCGGGCGAGCGGTGGTTGTACAACACGTGCTCGGACGTGTTGGGGGTGCTGGTGGCGCGGGCCTCGGGGCGGGGTCTGCCGGAGTTCCTGGCGGAGCGGGTGTTCGGGCCGCTGGGGATGTCGGACACCGGTTTCTTCGTCCCGGCCGCCGACCGGGGCCGGTTCACCTCGTACCACCGGCTGGGGCCGGACGGGGAGCGGGTGTTGGCGGACGGGCCGGACGGGGACTGGTCCCGGCCGCCCGCGTTCCCCTCGGGCGCGGGCGGGCTGGTGTCGACGGTGGACGATCTGGCGGCGTTCGGGCGGATGGTGTTGTCGGGGGGCGCGGTGCCGGGCGGGGGCCGGCTGCTGCCGGCGGAGCTGGTGCGGGCGATGGTCTCGGACCGGTTGACGGCGGGGCAGCGGGCGGCGGCGGAGCTGTTCCTGGACGGGCAGGGCTGGGGTTGGGGCGGTTCGGTGGACGTGGTGGCGCGGGATCCGTGGAACGTGCCGGGACGCTTCGGGTGGGTCGGCGGGACGGGCACGGCCTGGCACGTGGTGCCCTCCGCGGGCCGCGTCGAGGTGCTGTTGACGCAGCAGGAGCTGACCGGGCCGACGCCGCTGCCGCCGGTGATGCGGGGGTTCTGGGAGTACGCGGCGGGCCGCTGAGCCCGCCGGTCAGGGGTGCGGCACGGGGGCGGCGTGGCCGGCCGCGAGGTGTTCGAGGTCGGTGACGGCCGCGCCGATCTCGGGCAGGGTCAGCATCGCGAGCCGGGCCCGGCGGGCGCGGGCGGCGCACTCGGGGTCGGCGAGGACGGCGCGGCAGCCGGCGGCGATGGCGTCGGGGGTGGTGTCGCGCAGGTGCCGGCCCAGGCCGAGTTCGGTGATCCGGCGCGCGTTGTCGTGCTGGTCGCCGAACTGCGGCAGGACGGCCATGGGGGTGGCGGTGCGCAGGGCCTCGCGGATCCCGTTGAAGCCGCCGTGGGTGAGGAACAGGTCGACGCACTCCAGCAGCAGGGGTTGCGGGACCCGTTCGACCACGTGGACGTGCGGGGGGAGGGCGGCGCGGAGCGCGGGGTCCAGGGGCAGGCCGAGGGTGGCCACGATCACCGTGCACTCGTGGAGCAGGGCGGCGGCCTCCACGACGGCGCGCAGGGTGGCGACGGGGTCGGGCATCGGGTAGGGCATGGGGCGTTCGGGGTCGGTGAACTTGGCGAGGAAGAGGGGCAGGGCGGTGCCCATGGCGGCGAGGACCAGGGGCCGGTCGGTGGGCAGGTCCGTGGTCCAGGCGGGCAGTGACGCGTTCCGGTCGACGGTGACGGTCTGCTGGTAGGCGAGGGCGGCTGGGAGGTGACGGGCGAAGGTGTAGGCGGCCGGCACGCAGTCGATGCGGCCGTGCGGGACGAGGGAGAGCGGGTCGGCGTGCACGGGCAGGCCCTCGTCGGCGCGCAGGGAGTTCAGGCCGGGCAGGAGGGTCGCGGGGTCCATGACGTTGCCGGCGCCGGAGGGGGTGGGCAGTTGCGGGAGTCCGTGGCGTTCGGCGAGGACCACGCCGGCGAGGTCCATGCCGTCGCGCAGCAGCAGGTCGGGGCGGAACTCCTCGAAGACCGGGGCCAGTCGGGCGAGGGCGGCGCGGGCCATGGGGCCGGACAGGGCCTCGGCGAGGACGCCGAACACCGCCTCCTCGCGGGCCCGGTCGTCGAGGTCGGCGCGGGCGGCGAGTTCGGCGAAGCGGGCCGTCTCGGTGTCCCCGGGCACGGTGTCGGGCAGGCAGGGCAGGACCCGGACGGGGTCCTGGGCGAAGACGCCGGCGACGGGCGGGGTGGTGGCGGCGAGCACCTCGTGTCCGGCGGCCGCGAGGGCCCGGGCGAGGGGGAGTTGGGCACGGCCGTGGGAGGGGCTGCCGAGGGTGGTCACGAGGACGCGCACGGAGGGCCTTTCGGGGCGGGGGGTGGAGCACGGAGGGCACGGTGGGCCGGGGGCCCGGGGCCGATTGTGGGGTGCGGCGGGCCGGGCGGGGTGCCCCGAACGGGCGGCGCGCGGGGGCTCCGGACGGCGGTCCGGGGCGTTCGGGGCGGCCGGCGCGGCGGGGCCGGTCACCTCCGCGGGGGATCGAGAGGTTGACGGACAAACGATCTTGTGGAGAACGTGTGTGCGATGTGACGGGGATGCGGGGGAGGTTTTCGGAAACCTTGTTGAAGAACTCCCCCGACCCCCTTCGCCCTTGATTTGCTCCTGTCAATCGGAACAGGGTTCTCCAGAACGCACGACGCCCCACACGTCAACCGGAGGAGCACCCTCTCCATGTCGACTCACCGACGCCCCAACCGAGTTCGCAACGCCTCGATCGCCGTGACGGCCGCCGGAGCGGCCACGGCCCTCGCGTTCGCCGTCTTCGCCACCCCCCTCGCCGGGGCCACCGAAGCACCCGAGGGCACCGTCCACGGGCTCGGCGCCGCCGGCGCCGTCCCCGGCAGCTTCGTCGTCATCCTCGACGCGACCGCGAACAAGGCCGAACTCGCGAAGAGGTACGGCGGCACCCTGGAACGCAGCTACGGCTCCGCCGTCAACGGCTTCTCCGCCTCCGGCCTCAGCGAGACCGAGGCCAAACGCCTCGCCGCCGACCCCGCCGTGGGCACCGTGGTCCAGAACAAGCGGTTCACCACCACCGCCACCCAGGACGACCCGCCGTCCTGGGGCCTGGACCGCATCGACCAGGCCGAACCGGCCGGCGACGCCAAGTACACCTACCCCGACGGCGGCGGCGAGGGCGTCACCGCCTACGTGATCGACACCGGCGTCCGGATCGGACACCGCGACTTCGGCGGGCGCGCCGCCCACGGCTTCGACGCGATCGACAACGACGACACCGCCGACGACGGCAACGGCCACGGCACCCACGTGGCCGGCACCATCGCGGGCACCGCGCACGGCGTCGCCAAGAAGGCGCGCGTCGTGGCCGTCCGCGTCCTCGACGACAACGGCTCGGGCACCACCGAACAGGTCGTCGCCGGCATCGACTGGGTCACCGAACACCACTCCGGCCCCTCCGTCGCCAACATGAGCCTGGGCGGCGGCGCCGACGAGGCCCTCGACGCCGCCGTGAAACGCGCCATAGCCTCCGGCGTCACCTTCACCGTCGCCGCCGGCAACGAGTCCGCCGACGCCGGCCAGGGCTCCCCCGCCCGGGTGCCCGAGGCCATCACCGTGGCCTCCGCCGCGAAGGGCGACGGGCAGTCCTCCTTCTCCAACTTCGGCTCCGTCGTGGACCTCTACGCCCCCGGCTCCGAGATCACCTCCGACTGGAACGACAGCGACACCGGCACCAAGACCATCTCCGGCACCTCCATGGCCGCCCCGCACGTGGCCGGGGCCGCCGCCCTCGCCCTCGCCAAGGACCCAACCGCCACGCCCGCCGCGATCGCCGCCGCCCTGACCGGGGCCGCGACCGCCGGCGCCATCACCGACCCCTCCCCCGGCACCCCGAACAAGCTGCTGCGCGTCACCCCCTGACGCCCCGTCGCGGACCGTCCCCGCACCGGCCCGGCCCCGCGAGCGCCTCCCCGCTCCCGGGGCCGGGCCCTCGGGCGTCGCCCCGCCCGCGGAACGGTCCCCGGCCCTCGGACGGTGTCGTTCTCCCCTTGTGGCCGACCCGCGCCGGCCGCGTAGGGTCGCCTTCATGGCGACCGATCACTTCGCAGACGACCCCCGGACCAACCTGGAGCGGATGCTCGCGGGCGAGACCTACATCGACGACGACCCCGAGATCGCCCGGCGCCACCGCCGGGCCGTGCGGCTGGCCGCCGCGTACGAGGCCGCGCACATCGCGGGCGAGGACGAACGGGCCCACGAGATCCTCGTCGACCTGTGCGGGCACGTGGGCAACGGGGTCTTCGTCCGCCCGCCGATCTCCGTGGACCTCGGCACCCACATCAGCATCGGCGACCGCACCTTCGTCAACCACAACCTGACCGCCCTCGACGTGGGCCGGATCACCATCGGCGCGGACTGCATGATCGGACCCAACGTCCAGCTCCTCACCCCCACCCACCCCCTGGACCCGCAGGACCGGCGGGACAAGCTGGAGGGCTCGGAGCCGATCACCCTCGGGGACAACGTGTGGCTCGGCGGCGGGGTCATCGTCTGCCCCGGGGTCACCATCGGCGACGACTCCGTGATCGGCGCCGGCGCCGTGGTCACCCGCGACATCCCACCCGGCGTGGTCGCCGTCGGCAACCCGGCCCGCCCCGTCCGCACCCTGGAAGGCCGCTCCAAGCCGCCGGCGGACGCGGGGGCCTGAGTCGGCCTTTTGGTCAATTGCGGCTATATTCCCGGTTTTCGTAGGGTAAAGGAGAGGCGCCGGAGACCCGGCGTCTCTTCCGCATACCCAGGGAGACGGCCATGGCCGAGAACACACCGCCCACCACCGGCGTGGGAGCTTCCGTCCGACGTGTCGCGGGACGCCTGAACTCCGCGCTGAGCCGGCCCGCCGCCGCCGTCCTGCTCGGCGCCGACAGCCTGATCGTGTCCCGGCCGGAGGAGGGCGCCCGGTGGCGGGCCGGGGAACCGCAGACCGTGACCTGGTGCCTCATCGGCCCGATGCCCCCCGTCGACGTGCACCTGGTGCGCCGGGAGGGGATCTCCACCGTCGTGCGGGCCGTCCTGGCCGAAGGGGTGGCCGCCCCCGACTCGCGGTGCGCGGTCACCGTCCCCGCCGACGTCGAACCCGGCGAGTACCTGGTCAACGTGACCAGTGCGGAGGGGATGCTCGACGCGTTCAGCCGCCCCTTCCGCGTCGAGGCGGCCGACGAATCCGCCGGGCCGGTCGGATCCGGGGCCTGAGCGCGCGACGGCGCGGCCCGCCGGGGTCGGGGGGCCGCGCCGTCTTCGGGGGTGGGAGGGGTCAGCCGGCGGTGGGGTCCTGGGCGACCACCTGGCGGCGGAGTTCCAGCAGGGCGGTCAGCGCCCGGCTGTACATGTGGATGCTCTTCTCGCTGTGCGAGCCGACCGCCGTCCTGATCTCCTGGTAGGTCTTGGCGATGACCTCGTCGAGCTCCTTGGCGTCGATGCCGTTCATCGGGTGACTCCTTCGTTCGTGATGGTCGATGTGCTCGCGCGGGAGTGCCGGGACGGGCCGGGGGTGGGTCCCCGTCCCGGCGCACGGCCCGCCGTCCCCCTCGCGCCCGCGCGCGTGAGGGGCCGGCCGGTCGGGACGACCGCGGGACCGTGACGTCGTGGTCACGCCGGCGCCCGCGCGCCGGTCGTGTGTCGGGCCCCGGGGCCCAGGTCGGGGGCGGTGCGCACCCCGTGCTCCCGGCGCAGCGCCGACAGCGCCGCGTGGTGCCCGCACATGCCGTGCACGGAGGGCCCCGGCGGGGTCGCGGCCGAGCACAGGTACACCCCGGGCAGGGGCGTGGTGTGCGGGTCGACGCGGGCGGCGGGTCGGATCAGGAGCTGGCGCGGGGTCATCGCCCCGGCCGAGATGTCGCCGCCGACGTAGTTCGGGTTGTACGCCTCGAAGCGGGCGGCGGGCACGGCGCGCGAGGCGAGGACCGTGTCGCCGAACCCGGGCGCGTGGGCCTCGATGCGGCGCCGGACGGTCTCGGTGAGGTCGCGGGTGTCGCCGTGCGGGACGTGCGCGTACGCCCACACCGGGCGTTTGCCGCCGACGGCGCGCGTGGGGTCGGTGACGGCCGGGTCCACCACGAGGGTGAAGGGGTCGGCGACGGGGCGGCCGGCGGCGGTGGCGCTCTCGGCGCGCAGCATGTCCTCGTGGTGGTCGCCGAGGTGGACCGTGCCGGCCCGGCGGACCAGGGGGTTGGTCCACGGGACGGGTTCGCTGACGAGGAAGTCGACCTTGGCGGCGCCCGGCCCGTGCCGGTAGCGCTCCAGCGCGGCCCGGTAGCGGGCGGGCAGTCGGTCGCCGGCGAGCGCGAGGAACTCCTTGGGGCCCACGTCGAGCACGACCAGCGGGAACCCGGTCAGCTCCCTCAGGTCGCGCACCCGCCGGTCGGTGTGGAAGACCCCGCCGTGCGCGGTGACGTCCGCCGCCATGGCCTCGGCGATCCGGACGCTGCCGCCCTCGGGCAGCGGCCAGCCGTCGGCGTGCGCGGTGTGCCCGAGGAGCAGGCCGACGGCGGCGCCGGTGAGGGAGGGCAGCGGGCCGACGGCGTGCGCGGCGACCCCCGTGAACAGGGCGCGGGCCTCGGGGGTGGTGAAGGGGGAGCGGGGGCCGGCGTGGGCGAGGACCCGGGTGGCGAAGCGGAGGGCCGCGACCGGGTCGCGGGGCACGCTGCGCTGGTCGGACAGGAGCAGGTCCACGACCGCTTGAGAGCGGTCCACCAGGGGTCGCATGAGGCGGGTCCAGCGGTCGGCGTCCGCGCCGAGCGCGCCGGCGGTGCGGGCGAGGTCGCGCCAGGCGGCGACGGCGTGCCCGCCGGGCAGGGGGTGCGCGTACGGCATCTCGGGTTGGAGCAGGCGGACCCCGCGCGCGGGCAGGTCGAAGGCGCGGAAGAAGGCGGAGGCGGCGGCCATGGGGTGCACGGCGGAGCAGATGTCGTGCACGACCTCGCTGTCGAAGAGCGGGGTGGAGCGCAGGCCGCCGCCGATGGTGGGGGCCTGTTCGAAGAGGGTGACGCGCAGGCCGGCGCGGGCGAGGGTGACGGCGGCGGCGAGCCCGTTGGGGCCGGTGCCGACGACGGCGGCGTCGCTCATGATCCGCTCCCGACGGGGGCGAGCTGCCGGCCGGCGAGCCGGCGGTAGGTGGTGTCCTCGCGCATGAGTTCCTCGTGCGTGCCCCGGGCCCGCAGCCGGCCGTCCTCGATGAGGAGGATGTGGTCGGCGCCGATGGTGGTGGAGAGGCGGTGGGCGATGGTGAGGACCTGGCAGTGGGCGCCGATCTCGCGCAGGGCCTCGCGCAGGGCGGTCTCGGAGTCGGAGTCGAGGTTGGAGGTGGCCTCGTCGAGGAGGAGGACGTCGGGGCGGGTGAGGAGGGCGCGGGCGATGGCGAGGCGTTGGCGTTGGCCGCCGGAGAGCCCTGTGCCGCCTTCGCCGAGTTCGGTGTCGAGGCCGTCGGGAAGGCCGGCGAGGACCTCAGTGAGGTGGGCGGCCTCGACGGCGCGGGCGATGTCCCGCTCGCTCGCGTCGGGGTGGGCGTAGGTGAGGTTCTCTCGGACGGTGCCGCGCATGAGGGGGGCCTCTTGTTCGACGAGGCCGATGCGGGCCCGGAGTTGGTCCAGGGGCAGGTCGGCGGTGTCGACGCCGGCGAGGCGGATGGTGCCCCGGTCGGGGGTGTGGAAGCGTTCGATGAGTTGGAAGAGGGTGGTCTTGCCGGCTCCGGAGGGCCCGACGACGGCGGTGACCCCGGTGCCGGGGAGTTCGAAGGAGATGTCGTCGAGGGTGGGTCCGGCGTCCTTGTCGTAGGCGAAGCCCACGTGCTCGAAGCGGATCGCGGGGGCGGTCGGCGAGAGCACGGCCTCGTCGCGGGGCGCGGAGGTCTCCTGGTCGACGGCGGCGAGTTCGCGCACGCGGTCGATGGCGGCCCGGCCCTGTTGCAGTTCGCCCAGGCCCACGAAGAGCATCACCAGCGGGGAGACCAGGTAGAACAGGTACATGATGAACGCGGTGAGGTCCTCGATGGGCAGGGCCCCGGTGGCGGTGCGGGCCATGCCCCAGGTGATGACCACGGCGAGGGAGACCTGGGTGCCGACGTTCATGGCGGGCATCAGCATGGCCGACAGGCGGGTGACGCGGATGCCGCTGACGCGGGCGGCGCCGGCGAGTTCGGCGAGGCGTTCGGCCTCGCGTCGTTCGGCGCGGGATGCCTTGACGGTGGTGAGGGCGCCGAGCACCCGCAGCAGTCCGGAGCCGTAGGCGCTGGTGTCCTCGCGGTTGGTGACGGCGGCGGTGCGGACGGCGCGGGCCAGGGCGAGGGCCACGAAGGAGGCCAGGCCCAGGCAGCCGGCGGTGACCAGCAGCATCCGCCAGTCGATCCAGGCCATCACGGCCACGCAGCCGACGCTGGTGAAGGCGGCGGTGACGATCTGCGCGACGGAGGAGGACAGGGCCACCCGGGCCAGGGAGGTGTCGGCGACGGTGCGGGTGAACACGTCGCCGTGTTCGAGGCGGTTGAAGGCGGGGATCCGGGAGTGCAGCAGCCGGCCGGTGAGGGTGGTGCGCATGTCCAGCACGATGTTCTCGCCGGCGCGGCCGATCAGGTAGAAGTGCGTGGCGGCGAGGAGGGCGTCGAGGACGAACAGGGCGCCGATGACCACGATCGGGCCGGTCGCGGACCGGCCGGCGGCGACGGCCTCGATGAGGTCGCCGATCAGCAGCGGCTGCACGAGGGTGGCGACGGTGCCGGCGAGGCCGAGGACGATGCCGACGCCGAGCAGGACCCGGTGTCGGCGGACGAGGTCGGAGGTGTTCATCCGCGCCCCCTGCCCAGGGCCGCCGCGAGGACCGCGGCGACGACGGCCGCGAAGGCGAGGCTCTTGAACCAGGTGTCGCGGGTGAGGTCGCCGTCGCGGAACAGCAGCAGCATGGCCGGGACGGTGACGGTGAAGGTGAGGAGGAACCACAGGACGCGGTTGGCGCTCAGCACGGGCGCTCCCCCCGCTCGGGGGCCGGCGCGCCGGCGCGGGCCGTGTACCAGTCGTAGGGCTGGTGGCCCTCGGCCGGGTGCACGGCCTCGACGGTGAGGCCGGCGGCGGTCAGGGCGGCCTCGACCTCGTCGCGTTCGATCAGCAGGACCCGTTCGGCGAACTCCACGGGCGGGGCGTCCCCGTCGGTGACGCTGGTGGTCATGGTGAGCACGTCGGCCTCGTCCAGGGTGACGGTGAAGGTGGCGACGCCGCCGTGGTGCGGGGTGGGCACGGTGAAGGTGTGCTGCTCGACCAGGGGCCGGTAGGCGGCGGTGGCGTAGTACTCCAGGGACAGGGTGCCGCCGGGGCGCAGCAGCGCGGCCACGTGCCGCAGTGCCCGGGTGAGTTCGGCCCGGGACTCGACGCAGGCCAGGGAGCCCATGGTGGCGTAGGCGGCGTCGAAGGGTCCGGTCACGGGCAGCGGGGCGCGGAAGTCGGCCTCGACGAGGGTGGTGTTGGGGGGCAGGCCCTTGGCGCGGAACGCGTCGAGCATGGGCCGGGAGTTGTCGACGCCGACGAGTTCGGCGGCGACGCCGGCGACGGGGCCGGCGACCCGGCCGGTGCCCACGCCGATCTCCAGCACGCGGGCGCCGGTGACGTGCGGCCGGAGCCGGTCGAGGGCCTCGTGGGCGGGCATGGCGGGGGCGATCAGGGAGTCGTAGACGGAGGCGACGGCCGGTCCGTACTGCACGTCGTGCGTCACGCGGGGGCCACCTGTTCGTAGTCGAAGACGAGGTCGTACTGCGGGTCCTCGCTGTGGTCGTAGCCGGAGTAGCGCACCAGCATGACCTGGAAGAGGGGGTGTCCGGGCGTGGGCTCCAGGCGGGCGCGGACGAACTCGTTGACGAGCCGGTAGGCGGAGCGCTTGGCCTCCTCGTGCAGCGGGGTCATCGCCCCGGGGTTGTGCACGAGGGTGGAGGCCACGTCGAAGACGGCCTTCTCGATGCGGCGGCCGGGGAACCAGAAGGCGTGGGCGAGCCGGCGGGGGGTGATCTCGTAGACGGCCCGCCACTCGGTGTGGGAGCTCTTGTCGGCGGTGGCCAGGCGGTACAGGAAGTGCTGGTCCTCGACGGCCGGGGTGGGGGCGAAGAACCGCCAGTTGGGGATGGCGATGCCGGTGCCGGTCTTGTCGGCCTTGCGGACCTTGTCGAAGCCGCGGTCGGGGTGTTGGGCGAGGACGGAGGCCGTGAACCAGGCGGCGAGGGCCACGGGGACGGCCCGTTCCAGGAGGGTGGAGGTCTTGCTCACGCGGTCTCCTCGTGGGGCGCGGTCCGGGTCCGGCCGGCGGTGATCGCGGCGATCGCGGCTTCGATGGCCTCGGCGGTGCGGGGGGCGTGGTCGACGCCGCCGGTGACGGACAGGTGGGTGGAGCCGGGGACGGTGACGATCTCGCCGCCGGTGCCGGAGGCGAGGTAGTCCTCGTAGAGCTCGCCGTGTTCGGGGGTGTCGCGGAGGGTGGACTCGGCGGCGATGACGGAGACGGGGATGTCGAGGCGGTCCAGGGGGCGGCCGCCGTCGAGCATGAAGGCGTAGGAGTAGTTCCATTCGCGCAGCGCGGCCCGCCAGGTGGGGACGGCGGAGCCCTCGATGCGCAGGGTCCGCTGGTGCGGGTTGCCGTCGGCGTAGGCGAACAGGCCCTTCTTGTCGATGAGGAGGCCGGCGCCGAACGCGGCGGACCAGGGGCCGAGCTTCATCGTGAGGTTGACGCCCCGGGAGCCCTCGCGCTGGCGGCGGGAGCGCAGCAGTTCGTGCGGGTGGGTGGGGTCCACGAGGACGAGGCCGCGGATCCGGTCGGTGAGGGCGGCGGCGCGGTGGCCGAGGTAGCCGCCGAGGGAGTGGCCGGCGACGACGAGGGGCCCGGCGGTGTCGGGGAGTTCGTCGGTGACGGCGGTGACGAGTTCCGCGAGGTCGGTCGCGGACTCGTTGAGGGAGTAGTCCTCGGGGCAGCGGCGCAGCGAGGCCCGGTAGCCGGCCCGGTCGTAGAGGACGACGGTGAGGGCGGGGTCGAGGAGGTCGGCGACGAGCAGCCAGGCCGCCGAGGTGTTCATCAGGCCCGCCTCCAGCACCAGGACGGGGCCGTCGGGGGCGCCGCGCCGCACGTGGTGGTCGAGGATGTTGCCGCTGCCGCAGCGCAGGGTGCGGCGTTCGTAGTCGCGGTGGCCGCGGCGGACGGCGAGGTCGGCCCAGGCCCGGTGGGCGAGGCCGGCGCCGAGGCAGCCGGCGAGGGCGAGGCCGGTCAGCTTGGGGAAGGTCGAGGTGGTCACGAGGTCTCCCCGGTGCCCTTGGCGAGGGCGCGCACGGACGGGTAGGTGGCCAGGAAGGCCCAGGCGAACCGGGACAGGCCCATGAAGCGGGCGTTGGCCAGGTGGAAGGTGCCCATGGCCAGCAGGCCGGCGTCGATGTACCGGCCCTTGCGCAGGAGCAGCAGCGGGAAGCCGCATTCGAGGGCGAGGACCAGGTGGCAGATGGCGCGGGAGGCGGCGGGGTGCTTGTCGAGCTGACGGAAGAACCACTCGTCGCCGTAGGTCTGGGTGCGCATGATCTTGGCGAGGGCGTCGCCGTTGCGCCAGGCGTCGCCGGGGAGTTTGGCCCAGCCGGAGGCCCCGTAGGAGAGCACGGTCTGCGCGCCGATGAACTGCACGGCGGCGGTGCGGGTGGCGTCGGTGCCGCCGGCGCGGCCGAGGGCGGCGGCGGTCTGCACGAGGAAGGAGACCTGGTCGGAGCCGTCGGTGCCGAACAGGTGCCGGGGGTAGATCAGCACCTGGGTGCCGGCCAGCCAGGCGTTGGCGAGCATCCGGACCCGGTTGTCGCGCACCGGTGAGACGAGCACGGCGGCGGCCAGCACGCGCGAGCCGTGCAGGGCCTGGGTGACGGGTTCGCGGGCGACGAGGTCGCGGACGGTCTGCATCGCCTTGGTGCGGGCGGGGACCTGGGCGCGGGTGTGGGTCCAGTCGTTGAGGCCGCCGGGTTGCCGGTCGACCTTGCGCACCATGTACTCGAGGCTGGACAACATGTGGGTGGTGGCCGACAGGCGCTCGGCGGTCGCGAGCGGTCGGGCGCACGCCGATTCGACGATGCTGCGGATGCGTGACAACAAGCTGGGTCCCCGATGGCTGAGCTGGGCTGACGCGGTGGCACGGGCACGGGGACGGGGGTCGCGGGCCCCTCGGCCGGCGAGGGGGACCGGGCCCCCGTCCTCGTGGGCGTGGTTACTTCTGGGCGGCCTTGACGGCGGCGCCGACACCGGCGGCCGCGGTCAGGACGGCGGAGACCTTGCCGCCGGCGACGACGCCGGCGACGAAGGCGGCCGGGGTGGCCATCACGGGGGCGACGGCGGTGTCGGCGTGACGACCGGCGCCGGCGTTGACCTTCTCGACGAGCACGGACATGGCATTCCTTCCGAAGATCTGATAAATGGGACGGTGTCCGGTGTCGGCAGGCACTTCCACTGCCTGCCGACACCGGCACCGTCGGGCCCGGAGGTCACGGTCGACCCCGGGCGGTACCGCGGGCCCGGGGGCCCGGTCAGCCGGTGGCGACCTTGTAGGCGGCGTAGGCCGCGCCGGTCACCGCGCCGGCGCCGACGATGGCACCGGCGGCCTTGGCGATCACGGGGGTCGCGATCAGGGCCGGGGTGGCCATGACCGGCGCGGCGCCGGCGGTGGGCGAACCGGCCGCCAGGACGCCGGTCAGGGACTGCTCGGCGTTGACCTTCTGCAGCATCACGATGATGTTCCTCTCCACGGGAGAGCGGGCCGGGAATTCCCCGTCGTCGGTGCCCCGAAAACGGTGACGGGAATTTCTCGTCCGCTCGGATGTCGATGCGAATTTCGGCGCGGAAAAACCCGTGCGAGCACGGTCCGCGGCCCCCGGGGCATTGCCTGAGGGTGTGTCAATTCAAGTTCTCGTGGGCACGAGAACCGCGGTCGGCCCGTGGGCCGGAGGCCCTGCCGTCGCCGCGATTTTCGGCCGATCCCCCGATCGCCCCCTGCGTTTGCCCCGGTCGGAGCACACCACGAACGCTAACCAGCCACCAAGAGAGGGTCAAGGCTTTCTTTTGCGCAAACATCAAGTCGGCCTTTATCGACCTGTCTGACCGTTTTACACCCGTTTGCCGAAACTCAAGCAAAGCTCAGATGACCCCGAAACCGCCCCGGCGGCATCCGGCCGGCCGAAATTCGATGCTCGCGGCGAAAAACAGCGGTACCGGAGCCTCCGTTTCCCTGTGCACTGTTCTCTGTGTCAGGATCCGATTTCCGTCACGGCCCCGTCGAGAGAAAGGTCCGATGTTGCGGGCAGAGAACAGCCATATCCACGTGCACGACGTCTGGCGCCGCTACGGGCGCGGAAAGAAGGCGTTCGACGCGGTGCGGGGGGTGAGCTTCACCGTCGCCCCCGGCAGCCTGTTCGCGCTCCTGGGCACCAACGGGGCCGGCAAGACCTCCACCGTCGAACTCCTCGAAGGGCTCGCGGCCCCCGCCCAGGGGCGGATACGCCTCTTCGGCGACCTCGACCCGGTCGCCGACCGCGCCCGGATCCGCCCCCGCACCGGGGCCATGCTCCAGGAGGGCGGGTTCGTCCCGCACCTCACCGTGCGCGAGACCGTCGCCATGTGGGCCGGACTGACCACCGGCCCCCGCCCCGTCCCCGAAGCCCTGGAACTCGTGGGCCTGGAGCACCGGGCCGACGTGGCCGTGCAGAACCTGTCCGGCGGCGAACGACGCCGGCTGGACCTGGCCGTGTCCACCCTCGCCGACCCCGAGGTGCTCTTCCTCGACGAACCCACCGCCGGCATGGACGCCGAGGGCCGGCACGCCACCTGGCGGCTGATCCGGACCCTGCGGGACCGGGGCTCGACCATCCTCCTGACCACGCACTACCTGGAGGAGGCCGAATCCCTCGCCGACGAACTGGCCATCATGCACCGGGGCCGGATCGCCGCCGCCGGCACCGTGGCCGAGATCGTCGCGGGCCACCCCTCCACCCTCTCCTTCGGCCTGCCCGACCCCTGGACCGTCCGCGACCTGCCCGTCGACGGCCGGATCGAGGAACGCCGGGGCCGGGTCACGGTGACCACCGACCACCTCCAGCACGAGGCCGCCCGGCTGCTGGCCTGGGCCGGGGAACACCGGATCACCCTGGACCGGTTCACCGCCCGCCCCGCCTCCCTGGAGGAGGCGTTCATCAGCGTGGCCGGCGGCGCGAGCCCCGAACCGGCTCCCGCCCCCGCTCCCGACCCCGACCGGCAGGAGGCCGCCGCGTGAGCACCCCCACCCCGCGCCACCTGCGGACCCTGTTCGGCGTGGAATGGCGGCTCTTCAACCGGATCCGCTCCAACTACGTGTTCGTCCTGCTCGTGCCCGTCATGCTGCTGGTGGCCATGCGCTTCGTGCAGGAACAGATGCGTCTGGACGAACACGGCCTGGCCGCCGGCCCCCTCATGGTCTCCACCGCCGCCGGCATCCTGCTGCTGTTCTCCCTCTACTCCTCCGTCACCGGCCTGTACGTGGCCCGCCGCGAGGAGCTCGTGCTCAAGCGGCTGCGCACCGGCGAGGTCTCGGACGCCGCGATCCTCGCCGGCGGGGCCTCGGTGTACGTGGCGGTGTGCGTGGCGCAGATCCTCGTCGTGTCGGCGGTGCTGTCGGTCATGTTCGGCGTGGCCCCGCAGCGGCCGCTGACCGCCCTGCTCGGCCTGCTGACCGGGATCGCGCTGATGACCACGATGGCGGCGGCGACCGCGGCCCTGTGCCGGACGGCGGAGGCCGTGCTGGTGGCCACCCTGCCCGCCGTGTTCGTCCTCCCGATGATCTCCGGGGTGTACATCCCCCGCGAGGTCCTGCCCGGCGCCCTGGGCGAGGCCCTGCTGTACGCGCCGCTGTCCTCGACCGTGGACCTGATCCGCGGGGGCTGGACCGGGGAGCTGAGCGGCGCGGAGACCCTGACCCGGGTGCTGCTGGCCCTGGTCTGGAGCGCCCTGTTCGGCTGGGTGGCCCTGCGCCGCTTCCGCTGGGAACCCCGCACCTGAGCCCGGAGCGCGCGGCCCACGCGAACGGGCCCCGGCCGGTCCGCGCGCGCGGTCGGTCGGGGCCCGTGAGACGTACGGGGATCAGCCCTCGTGCAGGGTCGCGAACACCCCGCGCAGCTCACCGCCGCCCGACGGGGTCCACACGCCGGTGACCGCGCCGAGCGCCGGCCGCCCCTGCGGCCCCGGACCGGCCGTCAGCACCCGCCGCAGCCGCAGGACGTGCCCCGAGTCTGCCGTGAGCAGGGTGCCCTCCGCGTCGTCCACGACCCGGGGGAACGCGGTCGGCAGCGGGCCGGTGTCCGCCGAGAGGGCCCCGACCACCTCGGGGGCCGGGGTGTCGCTCGCGCTCTGGTGCTGGGGGGTCGCCTCGCCCGCGATCAGGGCCGCGAGCCGCTCCACCGCCACCGGGTCCCGACCCGCGTCGTAGGCCCAGCGCTGCCCCAGCACCCCGTGGTCCATCGTGCCCACCAGCCCCTCCTCGGCGCCCGCCAACGGCGCGCCCCGGTAGGTCAGCGGCACCAGGTAGGCCACCGGCTCGGGCGCCGCCGCGTCGGCGACCACCATGAACTCGATGCCCACCTCCCCCGCCGGGTCGTCCAGGCGGAACCCGCCCGCCTTCGAGAGCACCGGCGCGCCCGCGCCCGCCCGATACCAGGGCCGGGTCGGCAGCCACGCCTCCAGCAGTTCCAGCTTCGTCGGCTTCAGCACGGTGTGGTGGATGACGGCCACGACGACAACTCCCCTTCACGCGGACACTCGGAACCCGTCCATCCTCACATCCGGGGCGCGGCCGACAGCAGGAGGTCCCCGTCCGGGGTGCGGCGGGCCCGCAGGCCCGTGCGCAGCCGGCCGTCCGCGGTGAAGGTCCGCGCGTCGCGCTCGGGGGCCCGGTGGTAGCCGCGCGCGGTGTGCGGGCCGCGCGCCAGCAGCTCGCCGGGTTCGCCGTCGGGCACGGGCGCGCCGTCGGCGTCGACCACGCGGAACTCGTCGTCGATCGACAGCGGGCGCAGCGGCCCGGCGGGCTCGTGCTCCCCCGGTCCCGGATCTGCGGGCACGCTCGCCAGCAGCACCCCCTCCGCCGTGCCGAACACCCGCTGCGCGCGGGCCCCGACGCCCGGCAGCGGACCGGCCCCGGCCGCGGGGGCCGCGGCCGCGGGCGCGTCGGCGAGGAGTTGCACGAGGCGCGGGCCGGCGTCCGGCGCCGTCGCCCAGGTGGGCGCGCCGAGCAGCGCGGCGGCCCGCTCCTCGGGCACGGCGAGCACGGTGACCCGCTCGCGCAGCGCCGTCGCGGCCAGTGCCTCGGGCCCGGTCTCCCCGGTGAGGACCACGGCGCCGCCGGCGGCGAGCACCCCGAGCGGGCCGGGCCCGCCGAGGACCAGGTCGACGGAGAGCGGGAGGGCGCCGAGGTACACGTCCCCCTCGACGAGCCCGGCCCGTTCGGCGGCGCCCCGCACCTGGCAGGCGTAGTCGTCGTGGCCGCGCGGCACCAGCCAGGGCCCGGCGTCCACCGGCTCGGGGCGCTCCCGCGCCGGCAGCAGCAGGGCGACGCGGTCGGCGCGCGGGCTCAGCGGGGGCTCGGGCGGGGCGTCGACGGAGCCGAGCGGTCCGTACTGGCAGCCCACCGGGTCGGTGGTCAGTCCGCCGATGTACGGGGAGACGGCGCCCGGCGGCTCCCACGTGAACACCCGCCGCAGGAAGACCTCCTGGGCGGCGATCTCGGCGGCCATCGCCGTGTGGTCGAAGCCGTCGAGCAGCCCGGGTCCGAGGTAGCCGACGGCCTGGGTGGCCCGTACGAGGCGGGTGACCTCGGCGGTGCGCCGGTCGGGCGGGCAGATCACCGGCACCAGGCCGGCCCGCAGCAGCGCGAACAGGGCCACGAGGTGCTCGGGCACGTTCGGCAGTTGCACCACCACGCGCATCCCGGGGCGCATCCCGCGCAGCCGGAACCCGGCGGCCATCCGGTCCGCGCGCCGGTTCAGGCGGGCGTAGGTGACGCGTTCGCCGGTGTCCGCGTCGATCAGCGCGGTGCGCGGCCCGTGGTCCAGGGCCCAGCCGCGCAGCAGGTTGTCGAGGGTCGCGCCGCGCCACTGCCCGACGGACCAGTAGCGGTCGACGAACTCCTCCGGCCAGGGGGTGAGGGCGTCGTTCGCGAGAGCCATCGGGTGTCCTTCCCCACCGCGTTCCGGGGTGGGACGCCGTGCGGTTCGTGGGTCCCCGGGGCGGGGACACCGGCCCCGTCAACCTCGCCGGCGGTCCGGCCCGAGCGCAAGGCGCCGACCGGACCAGACCGGCCGGAACCTCTCGGCGAAACCTCCAACACCCCGCCCCGGCCTGCGAGAAGGCCCGGGACGGGGTGTCGGATCAAGCCGCTGTGGGAGGAACCGGCTAGAGCCGGCGGGCCTCGGTGATGCGGGCCAGGAAGCGCTGGGTGCGGGGTTCGCGCGGGTCGCCGAAGACCTCTTCGGGGGCGCCGCGTTCGAGGACGACCCCGCCGTCGAGGAAGCAGACCTGGTCGGCGACCTCGCGGGCGAAGCCCATCTCGTGGGTGGCCAGCACCATCGTCATGCCCTCGGCCTTGAGGTCGCGGACCACCCCGAGGACCTCGCCGACGAGTTCGGGGTCGAGGGCGGCGGTGATCTCGTCCAGGAGCAGCAGCCGGGGCCGGACCGCGAGGGCGCGGACGATGGCCGCGCGCTGCTGCTGCCCGCCGCTGAGCCGGTCGGGGTAGGCGTCGGCCTTGTCGGCGAGCCCGAGCCGGGCGAGGAGTTCGCGGGCGCGGTCCTCGGCCTCGGCGCGCGCGAGCCCGTGCACCCGGCGGGGGGCGAGGGTGACGTTGTCGAGCACGGTCATGTGCGGGAAGAGGTTGTACGCCTGGAAGACCACGCCGATCCGGCGCCGCACGGCGTCCGCGTCGGCGCGCGGGTCGGTGATCTCCTCGCCGTCGAGGAAGATCGCCCCGTCCTCGACCTCCTCCAGCAGGGCCGCGCACCTCAGCAGGGTGGACTTGCCGGAGCCGGAGGCGCCGATGAGCGCCGTCACGGTGTGCGCGGGCACCTCCAGGCTCACGTCCCGCAGCACGGGGGCCGCGCCGCGCCCGTAGGTCTTGCGCACGTTCTCGCAGCGCAGCACGGTCTCGGGGGCGGTCATGCGAGTCCTCCCTGCGCGCGCCGGCGTTCGGTGCGGGCGGTGATCCAGTCCGTGAACCGGGTCATGGGGATGGTCAGGGCCACGAAGATCAGCCCGGCCACCACGTACGGCGTGAAGTCGAACTCCTTGCCGACGACGATCTGCGCCGCGTACACGGCCTCGACCACGCCGCCGATCGAGACCAGGCTGGTGTCCTTCTGGAGCGAGACCAGGTCGTTCAGGAGCGGCGGCACGACCCGGCGGACGGCCTGCGGGAGCACCACGTGCCGCATGGTCTGGGTCGTGGACAGGCCCAGGGAGCGGGCGGCGGCCCGTTGCGAGGGGTGCACGGACTCGATGCCCGCGCGGAAGACCTCGGCCAGGTACGCCGAGTACGTGAGGACGAGCGCGGTCCCGGCCAGGTACAGCGGGTCGGTGGTGACCCCCTGGAGGCGCAGGGCCGGCACGCCGAACACGAGGGCCAGGATGGTGACGATCAGCGGCAGGCCGCGGAAGAAGTCGGTGTAGGCGGCGGCCAGGGCGCGCACCGGCAGCAGCGCCGGTCCCTTCAGGGTGCGCGCGACGGCCACGACCAGCCCGAGCAGCAGGGCGAGCGTCCCGCACACGAAGAGCAGGCGCACGTTCAGCCACAGGCCGCGGAGCACCGCCGGCAGGGCCTCGCGGGCCACCGCCGGGTCGAAGAAGGTCTCGCGGGTGCGGGGCCAGCCCGGCGAGTTGACGGCGATCAGCACGAGCACGACCGCCGTCACCAGGGTGGAGGCGACGGCGATCAGCACCGAGCGGCGGGACCGGGCGCGCTCCAGGCGTTCGCGGGCCAGCCGGCGTGCGGAGGGCACGTAGGGGTCGGTGGCACCGGTCGGGGACTCCTTGGCGAGGGAGTCCGGACCGGCGGTCACTTGATCACCGGGGCGGAGACGGCGTCGGACAGCCACTTCTTCTCCAGGGCGGCGAGGGTGCCGTCCTTGCGGAGCTCGGTCACGGCGGCGCTCACGCAGGAGGTGAGCTTGCTGCCCTTGTCGAGGACGAGGCCGAACTCCTCGGCGGTCGCGGCACTGGGCTCGAACTGGCCGATGATCTTCGCCTCGGGCACCTCGGCGGAGGTGATGTAGAAGGCGGTGGGCAGGTCCACGACGATCGCGTCGACCTGGCCGTTGTTCAGGGCGGCCTTCGCGAAGTCGTTCTTCTGGAAGATGCTCGGCGCGGCGTCGGGCTTGATCTGCTGCGTGACCACCTCCAGGCTGGTCGTGCCGACCTGGGCGCCCAGGCGCGCGGTCTTGAGGTCGGCGAGGCTCTTGGCGTTGGCGGCCTTCGAGTCCTTCAGCGCGATCACGGCCTGGCGGACCCCGTAGTAGCCGGGGGAGAAGTCGACGGCCTTCTTGCGCTCGTCGCTGATGGAGACCTGGTTGATGTCGAAGTCGAAGGTCTTGGCGCCGGGCGCGAAGGCGGAGTTGAAGGGGACGGTGGTCCACGCGACCTTGTCGCCGGGGTAGCCGAGCCGGTCGGCGACGGCGTACGCGACGGCCGATTCGAAGCCCTTGCCGTTGCTCGGCTCGTCGCCCTCGAACCAGGGCGCGTAGGCGGGCTTGTCCGTGCCGATGGTGAGCTTGCCGGCGGCGAGCGTCGGCAGCTGGCCCTTCGCACAGGCGCCCGCTCCGCCGGCGGAGGCGCTCGCGGAGGCCGCGTCGGGCTGCTCGGGCTGCGGGGCACAGGCCGCGCCGGCGGTGGCGAGGGCGAGGACGACGGCGGTGCGGAAGGCTGTGTGGACAAGGCGCATGGCCGGAGGCTGACAGTTCCGGAGGCTCTCTGTCCAGATCGGGAGTTCGAACGCTCACATCGTGGGACGATCATTGCGAAAAGGTTTCGGCCCCGGTCAGCGGGGGTGCCGCTCCGGGCGGCCGGTGGCCCGAGCGCCCGGAGCGGGGCGGTCAGCTCGCGTCGGGGGCGGTACGGGGGCCGGGGAGGGGGCCCAGCAGCCAGGTGCCGGCGGAGTGCGGGGTCTCGTCGAAGTAGAAGGCGCGGATCGCGGCGAGGAGGTCCTCGCGGGCCACGAGTCCGTCGGCGTCGGTGTCGAGGCGGCCGAAGACCTCGCGGGCGTCGGACTCGGGCAGGTTCAGCAGGGCCCCGGTCCAGCGGACCTGCTCCTCGCGGTCCAGGCGTCCGTCCCCGTCGCGGTCGGCCACGTCCATGAGGGCGTCGAGGAAGGGCACGTAACCGGCGTCGAAGGAGGCCGGGGTCTCCAGCAGACCGGCGGCGAACGCGGCCTTGTACTCGCCCTCGTCCACCCGACCGTCGTCGTTGGTGTCGGCGACGGTGACCAGGTGCTCCCACAGGCCCCGGCTCAGGGCGCGCAGCCGGGTCAGGGACGGGGCGTCGGGCTCCTGTCCGAAGGCGCGGCCGAGGCGGTCGACGGCGAGGTCGAAGTCGGCGCGGGTGATGGTGCCGTCCCCGTCGAGGTCGTAGGTGGCGAAGCGGCGCGCGAGCTTGCGGTCGAGGAAGGGCGAGATGTGCACGGTGGTCCCCTGGGTCGTGTCCGCGGCGCACGTCGGAGGCGACGCGCACGCGCGGGTCACCCTAACGGAGTGTCAGCGGACGAACACGCCCTTCACCCACCCGGCCCGGCGCACGAGGGGGCGCTCGTTTCGTCACGTGCGCTCCTTGCGCTTCCGCGCGCCCTCGTGAGGGGGCTGTTCCGGCCGGCCTCCGCGCGGGGACCATGGCGGCCGGTCGGGCGTTCGCGTGCGGGCGGTCCCGAGAGATGCGGCACGGACGAGGGGGACGGGCGATGACGCGTCGATGGTTGGTGACCGGGGGTTCCTCGGGCCTGGGACGGGCTCTGGCGGAGGCGGTGGCGGCCTCGGGCGATCTGGTCGCGGTGACCGCGCGCCGCACCGCCGCCCTCGACACGCTGGTCGCGGCATGGCCGGAACACATCGTGCCGATCCCCCTCGAACTGCGCGACGCGGACGCGTGCGAGGAGGCGGTGCGGATCGCCTGCGATCGGCTCGGCGGGGTGGACGTGCTCGTCAACAACGCCGGGGGCGGGCTGTTCGGCGCGGTGGAGGAGGTCTCCGACGCGGAGCTGCGCGACCAGTTGGAGGTGTTGGTGGTCGGGCCCTGGCGGATGACCCGGCTCGTGCTGCCCGGGATGCGGGCGCGGGGGGCCGGCTGCGTGGTGAACGTGTCCTCCCTCGGCGGCCGGATGCCCTTCCCCGGCCTGGCCTCGTACGTGACCGGCAAGCACGCCCTGGAGGGCATGAGCCAGGCCCTCGCGGCGGAGGTGGGCGGGTTCGGGGTGCGGGTGCTCGTGGTCGAGCCCGGCGTGTTCGCCACCCGCTACGGGGCCTCGCTCGCCGAGCCGGCCGCCCCGGTGCCGGCCTACGCGGAGGTCAACGGCCCGATGCTCGCCGAGTTCCGGGGGATGGCCGACAACCCCGAGTACGGCCGGCCCGAGGACTTCGCGGCCGCCGTGCTCGCGCTGGTCCGGGCCGAGGCCCCGGTGCCCGTGCGGGTGCCGGTGGGCGAGGACGCGTACGCGTACCTGGAGGCGGTGACGGAGGCGGGGCACGCGGAGTTCGCGGCGGCACGCGCCCTCACCCGCGACCTGCGCGCGGCTCCCCCGCGCTGAGCGGCGGCCGGTCCCGGGCCGGCCGGTCCCGGAGCGGGTCAGACGCGGTCGAGGGTGTCGAGGAGGTCGTGCGGGCGGACCGGGGTGAACACCTCGGCGCCGCCCTCCTCCCCCGGCAGGTCGCCGGGGGCCACCGGCCCGCCGGCGGCGGCCACGGCGGTGTCCCAGGCGGCGGGCAGGCGGGAGCGGACCGCGCGGACCATGGCCCGGGAGACCTCGGTGGCCGCCTGCCGGCCCTCCACCGGCCCGATCCCGGCCCGCTGCTGGAGCACCACGCCGATCACCAGCCGCTCCTCGCCCGCGACCTCGGCGGTGGTCGCCCACACGAGATTGCCGCCGGCGGGGGTGCTGGAGCCGGTCTTCAGGCCGATCACCCCGTCCTGGCCGAGCAGCTTGTTGCTGTTCCTGATGGGGTGCCCGGTCGCGTGGGTCTCGCGCATCGCGACCACGGAGCGGAAGGCGTCCACCTTCATGGCGGCGCGGGCCAGCCGCATCTGGTCCTCGGCGGTGCTGACGGTGGTGGGGTCGAAGCCGGTGGCGCCCGTGTAGGTGGTGTTCGGCATGCCCAGGTCGCGGGCAGCGGCGTTCATCTTGCGCACGAAGGACCGCTCGTCGCCCGAGTCCCAGCGGGCCAGCAGCCGGGCCGCGTTGTTGCCGGAGGGCAGCATCATCAGTTCCAGCAGCTCGCGCTGGGTGTAGGACCGGCCGGCGACGAGCGGGGCGGTGGACTGGTCGAGGTCCTCGCGTTCCGCCTCGGCCTGCGCGTCGGCGACTATGGCGGGCCCGGACTCCTCGGGCCCCAGCGGGCGTTCGCGGAGCACCACGTACGCCGTCATGATCTTGGCGACGCTCGCTATCGGCGCCGCCACGGGCTCACCGGCCGCGCCCAGCCGCCCCACCCCGGCCACCTCCACGACGGCCTGGCCCTCGGCGGGCAGCCCGAGGTCCACGTCCTCGGCGACCCGCTCGCGGACCTGCTCGGCCCGCCGTCCGCGCTCCTCCGCCCGCCGGCGCACCAGGTCCAGGGCCCGCCGGGCGCTGTCGCGTTCGCGCAGCGCGATCTCCTCGGCACTCTCCTCCGAGCTCGCGGCGGGACCCGCGACGAAGACCACGGCCGGCACGGCCGCCCCGAGGGCGACCGTGCCCGCGAGGGTGAGCGTGAAGGCCCTCCGCCGGGAGCGGGTGCGGGCGTGGCGCGAACTCATGCGGTGACTTCCGGGGTGGCGGACACGGACGGTGAGGGGATGGCTGCGCCTCGCCCCTTCGTGCACACTATCCGCCGGAATCCGGCATACCGGAACCATATTATTTCGGCCATGTCGAGAATTGGTTGCCATTGCGTCTCGGGCGGAACGGACCGGGGCGCGAAGGCCCGACGCCGCCTCACGACACGGCTCAGGCGGTCGCCAGAATCCCCGCGAGCTCGCGGGGACGGGTGACCATCGGCCAGTGCCCCGAGTCGAGATCGACGTACCGCAGCCGCCGGGCCCGGGCCAGTTCCGGGCTCTCGCCGGCGGCGATCCACCGCCGGGCCCGCTCCGGGTCGAACTCGGGGCAGACGAGCAGCACGGGCACCTCGAAGCGGCGCTCGTCGGCGAGGCGCACGCGCCCCCGGGCCACCCCTTCGGGCACGGGCACGGCGGCCGCGGCGAACCGCTCACGGGCCGCGGCGTCCAGGTCCGCCGCGTCGGCCCCCTCGAAGGGCTCCCAGCCGGGGAAGGGCACGACCCCGTCCACCACGGGGAAGAAATCGGCGTAGCTCTCGCCGTCCGCGACGGGGAACCCGCCGATCAGCACGACCCCGGCCACCTTCTCCGGACGGGCCTCGGCCGCGATCCAGGCCAGGCTCGCCGCCGCCGAGTGGCCGACCACCAGGGGCCTGCCGGGCGCCGCGTCCACGGCCGCGAGCACGGCCCGCACCTGGTCGTCGAGGTCGGCCCCGGTCTCCCCCGCGCCCTGACCGGGCAGCGCGACCGGGACCGGGCGCCGCCCGAGCGCGGCGAGCTCGACCCCGACCTCCTCCCAGACCGAGGCGTCGAGCCAGAGACCGGCGATGAGCAGGACGTCCACGATGTTCCCCCCACGATCGAACGCGTTCTCGCCGCCGGCACCCTACCGACCGGCGCCGACAACGGGTTCCTCCGCTTCCGGCGTCCCGTTCGCCCACGGCGGGACGAAACACCCGCCGCCCGCGAGTTCGGCGGTCAGCCCGACCCGGGTGGTGACCCACATGCGGGCGGGCCCGTCCCCGGCGTTGGCGACCCCGAGCGCGGACCCGGCGGGGGCGACGGCGGCGTCCCCGGCCACGAGTTCGGCGCCCTCCGTGTCGATCGTCAACCGGACCCGGCCGGAGAGCACGAGGAAGGTCTCCTCCTCGCTGATCACGTGGGCCGGGCCGGCGGCGCCCGCCGGTATCTCCACCTCCCACGCGGCGAGCTCCCGACTGCCGGTGGCGGGCCGGACGTAGGACAGGAACCGACCGCCGTGCACCTCGTGCACGGTCGCCTCGGACTTGCGGATGAACGGCATGTCGACTCCCGGGTGAGGAAAGTGGTCAAGCTGCTTGTCCATACAGACAAGCAGCTTGTCGGGATAAGGTCAACCCATGGACGACGCCCTCGCCTTCTCCGCCCTCGTCATGACCCTCTCCGGACACCTGGTCCAGGAGATCCACGGCCGCGTGGCCCGGCAGGGGTTCGAGGACCTGCGGCCCGCGCACGGCTTCGCCTTCGCGCGCATCGCCGCCGGGGACGCCACCGCCGGGGCCCTGGCCGAACACCTGGGCGTGACGAAGCAGGCCGCCGCCCAACTCGTCGAGGAGCTGGTCCGCAAGGGGTACGTGGAACGGCGCCCGCACCCGCGTGACGCCCGCGCCCGGCTGCTCGCGCTGACCACGAGCGGGTGGGCCGCGACCCGGGCCGCCGACCTCGCCGCCCGCGAGGCCGTCGCGCCCTGGCGCGCGGCGCTGGGCGAGGAGCGGTTCGCCGCGCTCGTCGCCGACCTGGGCCACATCACGCCCGCGGGCCCGGTCCGACCGGCCTGGTGAGGGGGGACGCGGTTTCGGGACGTGGTGTGACCGGGGGGACGAGGGCCCTGGGGTGGGGGGCGGGCGGACCGGTCGTGTGTTCGGGGGTTCGTGCGAAGATCCCCCGGGGCGGGTGATCACCCTCCGCCCCGGCCCGCCGGTGTCCGGCTCGGGCCCCCACCACCGAACCGGGAGTCCTGATCATGCGCGGCACCGAGCCGACCCGTCGTCCCCTGCGCGTCGGCGCCCTCGCCCTGGCCGGCGTCGCCCTCGCGGGCACCGTCCTGACCGGGTGCGGCGACGCGGCCGAGGAGCCGAAGAAGAACGCCGGCGGCTCCACCGCCCCCTCCGCGTCCCCCTCCTCCGCGAACACCCCCGGCGCCGCCGGCGCGCCGGCCGGTGTGACGGTCGGCGGCAAGGGCGGCGCCTGCCCGCTGCCGGTGTCCTTCTCCGCCGCGAAGGACTGGTCGCCCAAGGCCGTCTCCCTGGAGTCGAAGCCCGGCGCGGACGCCGACATCGCCGCGGCCCTGAAGGAGCTGGCCACCCGCGGGCCGCTCACCCTGCGCTGCGAGGTGGACGCGAAGCCCGCCGGCAACATCGGCTTCCTGCGGGTCTGGGCCGCCGACAAGCCCGGCACCGCGCGCGCCGCCCTGGACGCGTTCCTCGCCGGCGAGAAGGTCAAGGGCACCCCGAAGATCACCGAGGCCGCCGCGAAGCCCGGGGTCACCCCCGCCGGCTCCCTCGCCGTCTTCGAGACCGAGTCCCTGGACGAGACCAAGCCGGTGCGCGCCTTCGCCGGCACCGCCGCCGACGGCACCCCCTACCTCCTGGAGCTGGGCGGCATGGACGCCGACGAGCACAAGGCGATGCTCCCGGCCCTGGACCTGGCCCTGGCCACCCTGAAGCCCGCCGCCTCCTGACCCGCCCGCGGGGCCGTTGTCGGTGCGGCGTGCGAGTGTGGGGCGACGGCCGGGGACACGGCCGCCCGAGGACAGGGGAGACGATGACGGCCAGGACCACCCGAACCCCGGCGGCGCCCGCGCCCGCCGCCCCGGCCGCCGACGGCCACGACGTGATCCGGGTGCACGGGGCCCGCGAGAACAACCTGAAGGACGTGGCCATCGAGATCCCCAAACGCCGGTTGACGGTGTTCACGGGGGTCTCCGGCTCGGGCAAGAGCTCCCTGGTCTTCGACACGATCGCGGCCGAGTCCCAGCGGCTGATCAACGAGACGTACAGCGCGTTCGTGCAGGGGTTCATGCCCTCCCTGGCCCGGCCCGAGGTGGACGTGCTCGACGGGCTGACCACCGCGATCATCGTGGACCAGCAGCGGCTCGGCGCGGACCCGCGCTCCACCGTCGGCACCGTCACCGACGCCAACGCCATGCTGCGGATCCTGTTCAGCCGGCTCGGCGTGCCGCACGTGGGCCCGCCCGGGGCCTTCGCCTTCAACGTGCCCTCCGTGCGGGCCAGTGGCGCGATCACGGTGGAGCGGGGCGCCGCGAGAACGGTGAAGGCCACCTTCAACCGCACCGGCGGCATGTGCCCGCGCTGCGAGGGCCGGGGCACCGTCTCCGACATCGACCTCACGCGGCTGTACGACGACTCCAAGTCCATCTCCGAGGGCGCCATCACCATCCCCGGCTGGAAGACGGACAGTTGGTGGACGGTGCGGATCTACGCCGAGTCCGGGTTCCTCGACCCGGACAAGCCGATCCGCCGGTTCACGAAGAAGGAGATGCACGCCTTCCTGCACCACGAGCCGGTGAAGGTGAAGGTCGAGGGCGTCAACCTGACGTACGAGGGCCTGATCCCCAAGGTCCGCAAGTCCTTCCTCGCCAAGGACCGCGAGGCCCTGCAACCCCACATCCGGGCCTTCGTGGACCGGATCGCCACGTTCACCACCTGCCCCGAGTGCGAGGGCACCCGGCTCACCGAGGCCGCCCGCTCCTCCCGGATCGGGTCGGTGGGCATCGCCGACGCGTGCGCGATGCAGATCAGCGACCTGGCGGCCTGGGTGCGCGGGCTGGACGAGCCCACCGTGGCCCCGCTCCTGGACACCCTGCGCACCACCCTCGACTCCTTCGAGGAGATCGGCCTGGGCTACCTCTCCCTCGACCGGCCCTCGGGCACCCTCTCGGGCGGCGAGGCCCAGCGGGTGAAGATGATCCGGCACCTGGGCTCCTCCCTCACCGACGTGACCTACGTCTTCGACGAGCCCACCACCGGTCTGCACCCGCACGACATCGGGCGCATGAACGACCTGTTGCTGCGGCTGCGCGACAAGGGCAACACGGTGCTCGTCGTGGAGCACAAGCCGCAGACCATCTCGGTGGCCGACCACGTCGTGGACCTCGGCCCCGGCGCGGGCGCGGCCGGCGGCAGCGTGTGCTTCGAGGGGACCGTGGCCGGGCTGCGGGCCTCCGGCACCCTGACCGGCCGGCACCTGGACGACCGGGCCGCGCTGAAGGGGACCGTGCGCACCCCGACCGGGGCTCTGGAGATCCGGGGCGCCGACCGGCACAACCTGCGGAAGGTGGACGTGGACGTGCCGCTCGGCGCGCTGGTCGTGGTCACCGGGGTCGCGGGCTCCGGCAAGAGTTCCCTGCTGCACGGTTCGCTGCCCGCCGACGCGGGGGTGGTGGAGGTGGACCAGAGCCCGATCCGGGGCTCCCGGCGCAGCAATCCGGCCACCTACACCGGGCTGCTGGACCCGATCCGCAGGGCCTTCGCCAAGGCCAACGGGGTCAAACCGGCCCTGTTCAGCGCCAATTCGGAGGGGGCCTGCCCGAACTGCAACGGCGCCGGGGTGCTCTACACCGACCTCGCGATGGTGGCCGGGGTGGCCACCCCGTGCGAGGAGTGCGAGGGCCGACGGTTCCAGGCGGCGGTGCTGGAGCACCGGTTCGGCGGGCGGGACATCAGCGAGGTGCTGGCGATGTCGGTGGCCGAGGCGGAGGCGTTCTTCGCCGAGGGCGAGGCCCGCGTCCCGGCCGCGCACCGGATCCTGGCCCGGCTCGCCGACGTGGGGCTGGGCTACCTGACCATCGGGCAGCCGCTGACCACCCTGTCCGGCGGGGAGCGGCAGCGGCTCAAACTGGCCACGCACATGGGCGACAAGGGCGGGGTGTACCTGCTGGACGAGCCGACCACGGGGCTGCACCTGGCGGACGTGGAGCAGTTGCTGGGCCTGCTGGACCGGCTGGTGGACGCGGGGAAGTCGGTGGTGGTCATCGAGCACCACCCGGCGGTGATGGCGCACGCCGACTGGATCATCGACCTCGGGCCGGGCGCGGGGCACGACGGGGGTCGGGTGGTCTTCGAGGGCACTCCGGCGGAGCTCGTGGCGGCCCGCTCCACGCTCACGGGCGAGCACTTGGCGGCGTACGTGGGGGCCTGAGCACACACCCCCGGTGCGACAATCACACCAGGACGACAGGGTGTGGGGGGACGGGTCATGGACCGGGTGGACGCGATCACGGACGTGCACGGCATACGGGTGGGGCACGCCTCCCTCGTCGGGAACGGCGCCCTCACCGGCACCACCGTGGTCCTCGCGCCGGAGGGCGGCGCGGTGGCCGCCGTGGACGTGCGCGGCGGCGGCCCCGGCACCCGGGAGACCGACGCCCTGGACCCGAGCGCCCTGGTGGAGCGGGTGGACGCGGTGGTCCTCACGGGCGGCAGCGCCTACGGGCTGGCCTCGGCGCACGGGGTGATGGAGTGGCTGGAGGAACGCGGACGCGGGGTCGTGGTGGGGCCCGGCGAACGGGAGGTGGTGCCGGTGGTGCCGGCCGCCGCCCTCTTCGACCTGGGCCGGGGCGGCGCCTTCGGGCTGCGCCCGGACCCCGCCCTGGGCCGGCGCGCGGCCGTCGCCGCCGAGGCCACCCCGGTCGGGGCGCCCGTGGCCCGGGGCTCGGTGGGCGCGGGCACGGGCGCGGTGGCCGGGGGGCTGCGCGGCGGGATCGGCACGGCGAGCCTCACCCTGGCCTCGGGGGTGACGGTGGGGGCGCTGGTGGCGGTGAACGCGGCGGGTTCGGTGCTGGACCCGGACACCGGGGCCCTGTACGGGGAGTTCTGGTCGGGCCGGCGGGAGGTGTGGCCCGCGCCGGAGACCCACGCGCGGGCGAGCCGGGTGCTGGCGGCGGCCCGTGACACCACCCGCCGGCGGCGCGGGCCGGCAGCGGGGGCGGGGCCGACCCCGGTCATGAACACCACCCTGGTGGTGTTGGCGACGGACGCCGAGCTGACCCGCGCGCAGGTCCGCAAGGCGGCCGGCACCGCCCACGACGGGCTGGCCCGGTCGATCCGGCCGGTGCACCTGATGAACGACGGGGACACCGTCTTCGGTCTCGCGCTCGGCCCGCACCGGGTGCCCGACACGGCCGCGTTCAACGAGGTGTTGGGGGCGGCGGCGGACGTGGTGTGCCGGGCGGTGGTGGACGCGGTCCGCTCGGCCGAATCCCACGACGGGCCCGGCGGCCGGTTCCCGTCCTGGCGCGAGCTGTACGCCCGTCCCTGAGCCTCGACGCGGCCGGGGGGTGTCGGGTGCGGGTCGTGGGCCTGTCCGGGGTGATGGTCGGGTTGTTGACGGCGGGGTGGCTGCTGTCGGGGCGGCTGGTGGTGGGGGTGCCGCCGTTGGCGGTGGCGACGGGGCGGACGGCCTCGGCCTTCCTCGTGTTGGCGGTGGTCGCGGCGGCGCGGGCGCGCGGCCGGGCCGGGGCGCGGGCGATGGCGCGCCGGCCGGGTGCGGTGGCGGTGCTCGCGGCGCTGGGCTTCTTCGGCTACTACGCGGGCACCCTGCTCGGGACCAGGCTGATCGGGGCCGCGCCGGTGGGGTTGATCGTGTCGCTGCTGCCGTGCGTGACCTTCGTGGTGGGGGCCTGCGCCTTCGGGGAGCCCTCGGGGCGGTACCGGATCGCGGGGACGGTGGTGGCGGGGGTCGGCGCGGTGGGCTTCCTGGTCGCGGACGGGGCCGGGCGGTCGGGGACGACGGCGGTCGGGGGCGGGCCGGGGGTGCTCGCGGCGGGGGCCGGCCTGGCCTTCGCGGGCACCCTGGCCTACGCCTTCTACGGCTACGCGTACCGGCGGGCGGCGGCGGATCTGCCGACGTCGGGGGTGCTGCCGGTGGTGACGGGCGCGGGGGCGGTGATGCTGGGGGTGGTGACGGCGCTGTTCACGCCTTGGGGCGGGGTGCCGGCCTCGGGCTGGTGGGGGGTGGCGGTCCTGGGCGGGGTGTTGACGGCGCCGATGTTCCTGGTGTCGCACGAGTTGATCCTGCTCAAGGGCCCTTTGTTCACGGCCGCGTTGGGCCTGGCGGTGCCGCCGCTGGTGCGGTGCGGGGAGTGGGCCCTGGGCACGGCTCCGGCCCCGGGACCGGCGGCCGGGCTGTTCGTGCTGCTCGCGGCGGTCGGGGTGGTGGGCACGGTGCGCGCGCCGGCCCCTCGGACCGGCTGAACGCGGGCCGAAGGGGGAGCGGGCCGCGTTCGGCGGGGACGCGGGGCGGGCATGGTCCCGACGGTGGGCGTACCGCGCCCCGGGGCGGCCGGACCACACCTGTCGGGACCGGGGCGGGCGGTCCTACGATGTGGCGTGTCGGGAGGTTCGGGTGGGGCGGGAGACCGGAGGGCCGGTGACCGGATCGGAACGGGGGGCCGGCGCGGGGGCGTTCGCACGGCGCGTGTTCACCGCCGTGCCCGCGTTGGCGGCCGGCGCGGTCCTCGCGATGGTGGCGGGCCTGCTGCTCGGCGTGTTCGTGGATCCCGGGTCGATGGTGAGCGTACCGCTGTACCTGACGGGTACCTCGCTGCTGTTGGGCGTGGGCCTGTTCGGGAGCGTGCAGGGGATCGATCCGGGGTTGTTGCGGGCGGACCTGCGGGGGGTGGTCGCGGCCGTCACGCTGGGGGTGGTGCTGAAGGCGGCGTTGATCACGGCCGTGTTGTGGGTGTTCTTCGACCGGCCCGCGTACCTGGTGTTGGGGATCGCGGTGGCGCAGATCGATCCCTTGTCGGTGGCGGCGCTGGGGCGCGCGGAGCGGATGTCGGAGCGGGCGCGGTCGTTGTTGACGGCGTGGGCCTCGTTCGACGATCCGGTGACGGTGTTGTTGACCCTGTACGCGGCGGGGTGGGCGTGGGCGGTGACCGGGCGGACGGGGGATCCGGCGGTGGCGGCGGGCGGGGCCGGCGGCTGGTTGGGGGACCTGGCCCTGAACGGGGCCCTGTTCGCGGGGACGGCGCTGCTGTGGTGGGCCGGCCGGTGGGCCCTGCGGGCGGCCTCGGGCCGGCGCGGGACGGGCGGGCGGGGCCGTCGGGTGGGTCGGGGCGGGGAGCCGGTGGCGGTGAGCGTGTTCGCCGGTCTGCTGCTGGTGGCGCTGTTGGTGGTGGCGGCCGGGAACGCGCTGCTGCTCGCGGTGGCCCTGGCGGGGCTGGTGGTGCGGACCCCGGTGCTGGCGGCGGTGGTGGGGCGGGCGGTCTCGGTGGCGTACCTCGCGGCCTTCGGGGCACTGGGCCTGTTCCTGGCGCGCGGGGTGGAGCCGGTGCCGGGGCTGGTCCTGGGCCTGGCGGCGTTCGGGGCGCAGGCGGTGGTGGTGTGGGGGGTGCTGCCGTTCTTCGTGCGGGGGTTGGAGCGGCGGGACCGGGTGTTGTTGGGAGTGGCACAGCAGAACGGCATCACGGCCGTGCTGATCGCGTTGGCCCTGGAGCCGGACTTCCCCGGGACGGTGGCGGTGGTGGGGCCGGCGGTGGTCACGGTCAACGTGCTCCACGTGAGCGCGGGCGCCCTGCTCGCACGGCGTGAACGCCACCGGGCGCGGTCCGCGCACCGGGACGGACCCCCTGGGGACTCCCCGCCGCCGGGCCCCGGTGGGAACGTGCCGCCCTCGCCTCGGCGACCTGTGGACCGGGATCCGGGGGCGGCTTCGGCGGGGCCCTCGGGCGGGGCGGGATGAGGGGCGGCGCGGGTCGGACACGGGGGCGGAGAGGCGTCGCACAGGATCGGCGAGGGACGGTCGCGAGACCGGAGGGACGGGGGCTCATGACGGAGCGGAAGAGCGCACGGGGCGGGGGCGGCGGGCGCACGTCGGCCGGTCCCGCGCGCGGGCCGGCGGGGTTACGGACGCGTGCGCGGGCGGGTGCGCGGGCGCGCCGGCTCGGATGGGCGGCGGCGCTGCTCGTGACGGCCTGCTGCGGGGCGGCGGGTCCGGCGTTCGCGGCCGGGGGCACGCCGTCCCCGGATCCGTCGCCGGTCTCGGCACGGGACGTGCGGCTGGTGTACTGCCTGGGCAAGGCGCACCGGGAGCCGTTGGTGCTCGCGGCCGAGCGGCTCGGGCTGCTGCGGCCGGGCGACGCGAACGGCTCGGGCGCCCCGGACCTCGTGCGCACCCCCGGGGAGGAGGTCCTCGACCTCGACACGTGGGCGGTCCGGTACGAGCCGGAGTTCACTCGGGCGTGCACGGCGCTGATGGCCGCCGACTCCCCCGACCCCGACTCCCCCGACCCCGCCCAGGCCGACAAGGGACAGGGAGACCAAGGGCAGGGAGACCAAGGGCAGGACGGGAGTTGGGTCGACGAACTGCTGCGCCAGGCACCGCTGTTGTTCGTGGGCGCCCTGCTGACCCTGCTCGGGCAGGGCTGGGAGCGGGCGGCGGCCGAACGCCGGCAGCGCCGGCAGGAGTTCGACGCGGCGTCCGCGGCGTTCCGGGTCACCGCGCACGCCTATCTGGCCGCCTACCGGCACTCCCCCGGCACCGACCACGGGCCCGTCGCCGCCTCCCGGGACGCCCTCGTGCACGTGCTGTCCCGCACGGGCGGGTCCCGGGCCCGCCGGGCCGAGGCACGACGGGCCGCCGACGCCCTGCCGCTGGCCCGACCGCTGCCCCGGGCCCGGAACGGGCGGACCCTGGGCGAGGCGGAACGGCAGGAGGAGATCGCGCGGGTACGGGCGGAGCTGGCCCGCGGACCGGCCGAGCCCGCCCGCGGCCGGGGCCGCCGGCCGCTGCGTCCGCGCCACCCCGCCGGTGCCCCCTCCGACCCGGCCGCCGACCCGGCCGCGTCGACCGATCCGCCCCCGACGACCGACGGGCCGCGCCCGGCCCCCGGTGATCGCGGGGACGGCGCGTGACCGCCCGGGTGCCCGAGGCGCCGCGCGTGGTGAACCCGTACGGGGTGCGCGTGCCCGTGCTCGGGAACCGGCTGTCGCGCGGGCCGCTCCCGCCGCCCCGCGACGATCACCCGCTGGTGCCGTGGGAGGAACCCGACCACGTGCGCCAATGGGTGGACGTGGACCACGCGGGCGAGCAGTTGCGGGTCTTCGACGAGTGCCTCCAGCGGCTCGACGAGGCCCTCGAACCCTCCGTGGACCGGGGGCGGTTGCTGGTGGTGACGGGGCCCTCCGGCATGGGCAAGACCACCCTGATCCACCGCTGCATCCACCTCGCGCGACGCCGGGTCGAGGAGTACACCGGCGGGGCGGTCCGCGAGGACGGGCTGCCCGAACTGCTCACGATCGTGGCCATGACCGGCGGCTACGAGAACGGCGACCGGGGCCTGAGCACCGACGACAACGGCGATTTCGCGCCGGCCTCCAGCATCAACGCGCTGATCCGCGACAAGGTGGTGGGGGTGCTCCGCCGCCGGTTCGACGATGCCGGCCTGTTCCCGAACGCCGCCGAGGAGGCCCCCGCGAAGACCTTCGGCGCGATCGGCGACCTGCTGGAGGAGCAGAGCGCCCTGCTGTTCGTCGTCGTCCCGAACATCGAGTGGCGGGACGCGGGCCTGCGCACCAAGTTCCTGCGGACCTGCCTCGGCCACGCGAAGAGCCGCGTGTTCCTGTTCGTGGAGGTCACCCACGCGGACCGGGGCACGGCGCACGAGGTGCTGCGCGAGCTGCCCCGGGACCCGGCGATCACCCACCTCTCCCTCGGCTCGCTGCTCCCCGCCGACGTGGGCGCCTTCGCCCGGGGCGCGGCGGACCCGGACCCCGAGCAGCACGGGTACGCGCCCCCCGAGCAGCCCGCCCCCGACGGGCCGCCCCCGCCCGACCCGTCCTCCTGGCAGCCCGCCGACGTGCGGGCCCTGCGGCAGGCATGCCACGCCGTGGCCGAGCGGCAGTTGCGCGAGAACCGTCCCGTGCGGGTCACCGCCGAGGCGCTGCTCGCGCACCACGCCGGCCGGGACCGCACGAGCCTGCTGGACGGGCTGCGCCGGCACTCCGCGGGCCCCGCCCCGACCGCCCCGCCCCACCCACCGGACCCGGAACCCGGGCCCGAGCCCGGCCCCCCGCACCCCCGGGACCGCCCGCCGGACCGCCCCCCGGCCGCCGGCGGCGGGTCCCCCGACCCGGCCGGGCGCCCGCCCCGGCCCCGGGGCCGGCTCTGGTCCCCCGGCCCGCCCTGAACCGCCCCGACCGCCGACCCCGACCACCGCCGCCGCCCCCGAGCCCCCGTCCCCGACTCCACCGCACCGCCCCGGAACACCGAGGAGAGCCGCCGTGCCCCCTGACGACGAGACCGCCCTGTGGCACCGCAACCCCTTCCCCCTCACCCCCGTGGTGCGGCTCGGCCCGACCGTGGACCTCGGGGACGTGCCCGTGGAGGCCGCCGACTCCGGCAACGCCACGATCGGCACGCCCACCCTCGACGAGCTGCACCGGCTGGTCGCCGACTACCTCGCCGAACGCCCGGCGGGCGGCCGGCGCGGCCGGGCCATCGCCCTGGTCGGCGAGTTCGGCCTCGGCAAGAGCCACGCGCTGCGCGAGGTGTACGCGACCCTCGACGGGCACCCGAGCGCGCCCGCGGTGTGGATCGTGGACGAGCCGGCGCACGACATGGGCCGCATGTACCGGGACCGGCTGCGGGGGCCCGGGGACACCCCGGAGGGCCGGTCGGCCTTCGAGGACCTGGTGCGCGACTACTACGCGTACGTGACGGCCAAACGCCTCGACACCCGGCGCGGCACCCCGGCGGCCGGGGCCCCGGGGGAGGTCGTGGACGAGATCGTGTCGGGCCTGCGCGACGGCAGTCTGGACCCGGGCAAGGTGGTCACGGCCCTGCGGCACGATCCGGAGGTGATCCACGCGGACCTGCGGGTCACGTTCAACGGGGTGACCGAGCACCGCCGGTTCGCGATCGCCCTCGCCCTGCTCCAGGATCCGCCGTTCACGCGGATGGTGTGGGACTGGCTGAACGGGGAGGAGCCCGCCGAGGCGCTGCGGGAGCGGGGGATCACGGAGGCGATCGGGCCCTCCGCCGCCGGGTCGGGCCGGGCCGATCCGACGGCGGGCACGGACCGGGTCTTCGACGCGCTGGCCGTGCAGGGCATCCTGCACGGGCGGGTGGGCAGCCCGTACGCGCTGCTGTTGGACTCGCTGGAGAAGATCCTCGAATGGCCGGAGGACAGCCGCCGGGTGTTCGCGGACGCCTTCGAACGGCTCGTGAACGTGTACACCAGCCGGGGCGGGCTGTTGGTGTTCTGCGTCTCGCCGGAGGGGCTGCGGGCGCTGCGGGCGAGCGTGCACGAGCGGATCCTCCAGGTGTGGCCGGCGGCCTTCGACGAGCGGCTGACGGTGGAACTGGTCTCCGCCTACACGGCCCTGGGGGACCGGCCGGCGCGCCGCCGCCCGCCCCCGCGCCCGCGTCCGGCCGCCGACGGCTCGACGATCACCCCGCCGCCCGACGTGGGCCCGTTCACCCGGGGCTCGCTGCGCCTGTTGCACGAGTTGACCGAGGGGCTGCCGCGCGAGGTGTTGAAGACCTGCCGGGCGGCGTGGCGGCTCAGCGCGGACCCGGACACGGGCGGGGTCCGGGTGGTGACCCCGCGCGCGGTGCTGGCGGCGGTGCGCGAGCTGCACGAGAAGGTGACCGTGCGGCAGGTGGTCTCCGAGGTGCGGCAGGCGCTGGACCTGGGGCAGTGGCGGATCGCGTCCCGGGACCCGGTGCCCTCCCGCCTGTCCGATCCGCCGGACACCCCCGAGGAGGTGCTGTACTGGCTGGCGCCGGCGGCGGAGGGGCGGCTGGCGGTGCTGCTGACGCCGTCGGTGCTGGTCGCGGACGACGTGACGCGGATCGCGGACCACGTGCGGGCCCTGCGCGGGGCGGTGGTGCCGGCGCGGTGCGAGGTGCTGGTGGTGGTCAACGGGCGGGTGTCGCGGGAGATGCAGGACCGGTTGGGGCGGGCGATCGGCTCGCGGCCACTGGTCTACCGGCAGGGCGGGTTCGCGCCGGCGGCGCACGAGGCGCTGAGCCGGTTGGCGGAGCGCCTGGCGGACGGGCGGCGCGAGGAGGGGCTCGCGCGGCTCGGGGAGCGGCTGCGGCAGGACCTGGAGCGGCAGTCGGAACGGCTGGACGGGCTGCGGCGGGCGGTGGACGCCCTGGCCGGCCCCGATCCGGGCCCGGGGGCCCGTGACGAACGCCCGGGGGCGAGCCCGACGGGGCCGGTGCCCGCCCGGGTCTCGGCGCGCCCGGGCACGACGGCACCACCGGGGGCGGACGTCTTCGCCGAGCCCTTCCCGCGCGCGTTCACGGCCGGTGTCCCGGACCCGTTCGGGGACCCCGGGTTCGGGGAGCTGCCCGGGTCGGTGCGGCGGCGGTTCCAGGAGGCGTTCGCGGCCCTGGACGCGGTGACCCGGCGGGTGGCGGCCCGGACGGCGGCGGGGCCGGTGGACGCGGGCGCGGCGGAGCTGGGGGTGTTGGGCTGCGCGGCGTTGGTGCGGACGCTCACGGAACGCTTCCGGGGCGCGGTGGCGGTGTGGCACGGGGAGCCGCGAACCGTCCCGGCGGCGGATCGGCGCTGGGGCGAACTGCGCAGGATCTGCCGGGAGTTCGAGTCCTCGGTGGAGGTGTTGCCGACGCATCTGCTGGGGCCGGCGGGGCCGGGGCAGGCGTTGCCGGCGGCGCGGACTGTGGAGACGCTGGCGGAGGAGGTGTGGGGGGCGCTCAGCGCGGGCGCGACCCCGTGACGACGCCCGCCCCGTGTCCCGTCCCCTATCCCGTCCCCCTGAGCGTGGCGCCCGCGGTCAGGGGGTGGGGTACGGGGGCCGGCCGGCGGGACCGGCGAGGGCCTCGGCGAGGCGGTGCAGCCCGGCCTCGGCGTTGGCGACCTGGCTCTGGTCCAGGGTGACGCCGAGGACGAAGGTGCGCGGGGTGGTCCACCGCACGTACACGGCGCCCTCCTGCACGTCGAGCACGAGCCGGGTCACGGACGGGCGGCCGGCGGCGGGGCCGGTGCCGTGCGCGGTGGTGGGGTGCAGGGCGTCGGCGAGGCGGACGAGGTGGCCGCGCAGGCCGCGCGCGAGGTCGCGGTAGCCGGCGCGCCGGTTGCGGACGCTGACGTCGAGGAAGCGGGGCGCGAGGTCGGGGGCGTCGAACACGTCGCCGACGCAGACCAGGGTCCAGTCCCGGTAGTAGCCCGCGTACTGGAGGTCGGTGGGGTTGACGTACAGGCGCCACAGCGAGCGCAGCCACTCCTCGTAGCCGGCGTCGACGGCGAGGGCGCGGCCGAAGTCCACGCGCAGGTCCTCGATGTCGTCGTCGGCGACGGTGGTGCCGGGGACGGCCGCCGGGTCGCCGCCGGGGAATTCGCCGGGCAGTGAGTGCACGCGCGTGCGCAGGGCGGTGACCAGGTCGTTCATGCCGTTGTCGAGGGAGTCCACGCCGTCGGGGGTGTCGGTGGCGGCGGCCAGGTACTCCCCCGGTTTGACGCGCCCGCCCCACAGGGCGCCGTCGTCGCCGGCGACCACGGTCCGCATCAAGTCGCCGGTGCCCAGGGGGCGCAGCAGGGCGCCGAGGTCCTGGGCGCACAGCAGCAGCCGGTGGCCGCGCAGGGCCTCGGCCTCCGCCTCGCCGTCGTCGTCTCCGGGGACGGTGCCGGGGCGGGCGGCGGGGGGTTCGGCGCCGGCCCGGCGCACGACGAAGTCGAGGACCCCGCCGCTGAAGTGGGCCAGGGAGCGGATGCCGGGGTCGGCGGCGACGGTGCGTTCGCACAGGGCGGTGATGGGGTTCAGGCCCCGGGCGGTCCAGTGGCGTTCGCGGAGGGTTTCGGTGGGCTGGGATGCCGGCACGGCCACGGGGCTCGCCTTTCTCGGGACGGACGGGGTACGGGGCAGGGGACACGGGACCGGGGACGGGGCGGCGGCGGGCGCGGTCACAGCTCCAGGTCGATGTCGAAGCCGCCCGGCGGTGCCGTCCGGTTCGGGTCGGTGTGGTTGAGTCGGGCCAGGTGGGCGCGGATCCGGCGGCCGTTGGGGCGGTGGGCGACGCCGAGGTCGTCGAGGCGGGTGAGGGCGCCCTCGGCGAGGGTGACGGCCTCGTCGGTGCGGCCGAGGGCGGCGAGGGTCGCGGCGAGGGAGTTCTCGGCCGCCGCGACCCAGGGGTGGGCCAGGCCGAGGGCGAGGGCGAGCCGGTCCAGGGCGGTGCGGCCGGCCTCGCGCGCCCCGTCGAGTTCGCCGAGCGCCCGCAGGTAGACCCCGTGCCGCACGTCGTTGAGGGCGGTGAAGGGGTGGGCGGTGCCGAAGCGTTCGGCGAGGACGTCCCCGCTGCGGCGGGCCTGCCGTTCGGCCTCGTCGGCCTTGCCCAGGGCGTGCAGGTCGGCGGCGAGACTGAACCGGCAGCGCAGGGTCTCGTACCGGTCGGGGCCGAAGCGGTCGGTGTAGGCGGCCAGGGCGCGGCGGTCGCGTTCCAGGGCCATCTCGAAGCCGTAGCGGGGGTCGCGGGCGGTGAACTGGGAGTCGGCGACGCGGCGTTCACAGATCGCGAGGCCGACCTCCGTCCACAGTCGGCGGCCGTCCCAGCCGTCGCCGATCCGGCGCAGGCGTTGCCGCAGCAGGTCGCGGGCCTCGCCGGAGCGGCCGGTGGAGCGGTAGAGGAAGGCGAGGAGGTCGGCGTGTTCCCAGGCGGCCGGGTCGTCCTCGCCGCCGATGTCCTGCCGGTGCCGGAACACCTCGTGGACGCGGGCGAGTCCGGCGGCGACGCGGCCGGTCAGCGCCTCGGTGAGGGCGAGGTTGTGGGTGATCTGCACGGTGGCCGGGTGGTGTCGGCCGAGCAGCAGGTCCAGGCCCTCGGCGGCGGGCCGGATCTGGGCCAGGGCCTCGTCGAAACGGCCCAGGGCGCGCAGGCTCGCGGCGTGCGAGTCGGCGGAGAGCAGGGTGCGGGGGTGGGCCAGGCCCAGGGTGCGGCGGTGGCCGCGCAGGGCCTCGCGGGCGTAGCGGTGGGCGCGGGCGTAGGAGCCGCCCAGGCGGTGGGCGCGGGCCACGAGGTTGAGCAGCCGCAGGTATTCGGGCGAGGGGTCCTCGGCCTCGCGGGTGGGGGCCCAGGCGCGGCGGGCGTGGTCGGCGATGTCGAGGAGCCGGGCGAGGTCGGTGGCCTCGGCGCGCGCGGACAGGGAGTTGAGGTGGCGCAGGAGGGCGCGGCGGACCCGGGGGCGGGGGTCCTCCCACATGCGCAGTCCGTGCACCTCGCGGGCCCAGTCGGCGGGCAGGTCCTCGTCACGGGAGTGGTAGTCGGCGAGGACCCCGCGCAGCACGGTCTCGGCGCGGGCGCGGGCGGCGGGGTCGGTGTCGGCGCGGATGGCGTCGCGGACGGCGTGGTGTTGGGCGGGCGGGGTGCCCCGGGCGAAGTCCACGTCGAGGAGGCCGACGCGGGCCAGGGACCACAGGGCGACGGAGACCATGTGCTCGTCGGGCAGCCGGATCTCGTCGGGGTGCCGGCCGGCGCCGGGGTCGGTCTCGGGGCCGGGGGCGGCGGAGTCGTCGCGGGCGAGTTCGGAGAGGATCCCGCGGTGGCGCAGCAGGTCCAGGCCGGCGCCGCGGCCGGTGAGGAGGGCGGCGGCGTCGGCGAGTCGGCGCAGGGCGTGGTTGCCGGAGGTCTCGGTGCGCCACGCCTCGCCGCCGGGGGTGGTCTCGGCGATGCGGCGGGCCACGCGCACCATGACGGGGACGGGGGCGGCGGTGCCGCGTTCGGCGAGGAGGTCGATCTTGGCGGCGCGGTGTTCGGCGAGGAGGTCGGCGACGGCGGTGTGCAGGGCGGCGTCCGCGTCGTGGTGGTCGTCGCGGCGGTGGGCGGCGGCGCGTTCGGCGAGGCAGTGGGCGGCGAGGTGGAGGGCGAGGGGCACGAAGTCGAGGGTGTGGCCGACCCGGCGGGACTGGTCGACGGTGAGTTCGGGGACGTGGTCGGTGAGCAGGGCCCGGCATTCGTCGGCGGTCAGCGGGGGCATCACCCGGCGCACGGGGGCCCCGGGCTCGGGCGCGGGGTCCGGGTTCGGGTGCGCGGCGGGGGTGTCGGGCGGGTCGACGCGGGTGGTCACCAGGACGTGCCGGTGCGGTCCCGGCGCGGGCATCAGCCCCCGCGGGCCCTGCGCGTCGGGCGCCCCGTCGTACACGAGGAGCCAGCGGGCGGGCGGCCCCTCGGGCGGGGCGAGCAGGGCCCGCACCGCGGCCGGCACGGGCTGTTCGGCGTCCGGGACGGGGCGCTCGGGCCGGGCCGGGTCGAAGGGGCCCGGGTCGAGGGGGGCGGCGGGCGGGGCGGTGACGCCGAGCCGGTCGGCGAGGTCGGCGAGGTCGCGGACGGCGCGCCGCCGGTCCCAGGCCCGGATCCACCACACGACCTCGTAGCCGGGGCCGAAGCGGTGGCACAGGTCGCGGGCGGTCTCGCTCTTGCCCCAGCCGCTGGGCCCGTGGAGCACCAGCGGCGCCCCGGTCTCGGCGGCCGTGCCGAGGGCCTCGGCCAGGTCGATGACGAGCCCGTCGCGGTCCACCAGGCCGCCGGCGCGGGGGCGCAGGTTGGCGCGGTCGGGCAGTCGGGGGAAGGGGGCGGCGTGCGGGCGGGCGGGCACCGGGGTCGGGTCCAGGCCCAGGCCCGCGCACAGCAGCCGCAGGGCCTCGGGTTCGGAGGCGCCGCGCAGGTCCACGCGTTCGTGGTGGGCGGCGGCGTCGTCGGGGAAGGGCTCGTCGACGAGGACGATCCGCACGTCGGCGTGCGAGAGCGCTCCCAGCGCGGCCCGAAGCCCCTCGTCGGTGTCGCCGGGCGAGAGGAACAGCAGGGCGGTGCCGGGTTCGGGGGGCGCGCCGGCGTGGGTGTCGGCGCGGCGCAGTTCGGTGGGGACGCCCTTGTCGGCGAGCCGGTCGCGCAGCCACGCGGCCCACGGCGCGTGCCGCCCCGAGTGCACGACCACGGCGTCGGTGATGCGGCGCCGGTCGGCGGCCCGCAGCAGGTCGGCGAGCCGGTCGTAGGAGGGCCGCAGTCCGGCGAGGCTCCCGGCGTCCTCGGTCTCCACGGCCAGGGCGCGGGCGTCGAGGTAGAGCGGGTTGTAGGGGATCTCCAGGTAGGGCAGTTCGCGTTCGCCGCGCGCCTGGGCCAGGGGGGCGAACTTGCGGCGGACCCGTTCGCGGCCGACCCGGAGCCGGTCGCGGACCCCGATGTCGCTCTTGAGGCCCACGGTCAACAGGCGGACGGGCCCGCGCCGCAGGTCCTGGGCCCGGCGTCCGGAGAGGTCCTCGGCGAGGGCGGCGGCCCCGTCGATGGACCAGGCGGTGAGGGCGAAGCACACCACGAGCACGTCGGCGGCGGAGAGCAGCGGGGCGATCTCGGGCGAGCCGACGGCCTGCGGGACGGGGGCCTCCACGAGCACGTGGTCGTAGTGGGCCACGATCGGGTCCCGGGTGAGGGCGCTCGCCTGGGCCACGGACCGGGCCAGCACCACGACCCGCCCGGCCCGGGGTTCGGGCACCGGCCCGGTGTGCGCCCCCGGCACCTCCCCGCCCCGCCCGTCCACGAGGAGGACGCTGCGGTTGCCCTCGGCGAGGATGTCCGCCGTGTTGCGCAGGGTGGTGCTCAGGCCCAGGTTCTCGGCGGTGGTCGCGAACACGGCGAAGGAGGAACCGGGCAGGCGGGGGACGGGGCTCGGGGTCATGGCCGCTCCGCTCGACGGGACGGGGTGGTCGGGGCGTGCGCGGTCGCGGGGGTCACAGGCTCTCGGCGTGCCCCGTCACGAAGGGGTCCGGGTCCGGATCCTGCCCGCGCACCCGGCGCAGCAGGCCCGCGAGCACGGACCCGGGCGGGGCGTCGACCTCCCGGAGGGCGGGGTCGGCGAGGTCCGCCAGGGTGTCCCCCGGCCCGGGGGGACCGGCCGGCGCGCCCGCCGTCCCGGACCGGCGTCGCGCACCCCCGTACTCCGCCATGGCCCCCCGCTCCCCCGCTGTTCGGCACCGCTCCAGCGTACTGCCCCGACTCCCTTCGCGGCAGACGGCGTTGGACGGGAACGGGGGGTACGGGGTACGGGTGTTCCTTCGTCATGGCGACAAGGAGGGTGCCCGGTGGCGGACGTGTGGGAGGACGAGGGGCTCGGGGCCGTGGCCACGGCCCGCCTGGTGCGGGCCGGCCGGGTGTCGGCCGTGGAGCGGGTCGCGGCGGCGCTGGAGCGGGCCCGACGCGCGGACGGGCTGCGGGCCTTCACCGAGCTGTGGCCCGAACGGGCCCTGGCGCTCGCGGCGGAGGTCGACGCGCGGGTCGCCGCCGGGGAGCGCCCGCCGTTGGCCGGGGTGCCGATCGCGGTCAAGGCGAGCGAGGGCCTCGGCTCCCTCCAGAGCCGGCGGCTGACGGCGGCCGGCTGCGTGCCGATCGGCGCGAGCTCCGTCCCGGCCCCCGGCGCCGGCCCGCGGACCCACGGGGTCACCGATCGCGGCCCCACCCTCAACCCCTTCGACCCCGCGCGCTCGCCCGGCGGGTCCTCGGCCGGGTCGGCCGTCGCCGTGGCCGCCGGCGTGGTGCCCCTGGCCACGGGCTCCGACGGGGCCGGCTCCACCCGGATCCCGGCCGCCTGGTGCGGGGTGTCGGGCCTCAAACCGGGCAACGGTCTGCTGCCGGGCCGGGACCGGGCGGGGCTCAACGTGCCGGGGTCGTTGGCCCGCCGCGCCGAGGACCTCGCGGCGTGGCTGGAGGCGATGACCGGCCGGCCGTGGCCCGTGCGGGCGCCGGCCGGCCGGCTCCGGGTGGCCTGGTCCCCGGACCTCGGGTACGCCGACACCGACCCCGCGGTCGCGGCCACGGCGGCGACCGCCCTCGACGCACTCGCCGGGACGCTGCGCCGCGTCGAGCTCCCCGTCCGCCTGCTGGACCCGGCCGATGCCTGGACGGCGCTGCGCGGGCGGGCCGCGCCGGGCCCGGGGCCGGCGCGGCTCATCGCGGAGAACGACCGACGCCTCGCCGCGCTCTTCGACCGCGTCGACCTGCTCTCGACCCCGACCACCCCCAACCCGCCGCACGGGCACGAGGGCCCGGGCACCGCCATGAGCGTCGCCCTGACCTGGGCCTTCAACCTCTCGGGGCATCCCGCGATCAGCCTGCCCGCCGGCTTCACCCCGACCGGCGCCCCCGTCGGCCTCCAACTCGTCGCCCGGCCCGGCGCCGAAGCGCTCCTCCTCTCCGTCGCCGCACACCACGAGACGACACTAGGGTGACGGCATGGATCACCTGGACGCACTGCGACGTGAACTGGCCTCGTTCGGGGCCACCTTGGACGGAGACCCGGCCGCACCCGTCGCGCACTGCGGGGACTGGACGCTGACGGACCTGGCCGTGCACGTGGGCACGGGCAACCTGTGGGTGGCCACGGCCGTCCGCGAGGGACACGGCCGTGACCACGACGAATCCGCCGCGCCCCGCGACCCCGCCGCGCTGCGGGCCTGGTACGAGCACTCGGCGGACGCCCTGCTCACCGCCCTGTCCGCGGCCCCCGACACCCCCGCCTGGACCTTCACCCCGCCCCACACGGTGGGTTTCTGGCGCCGCCGGCGCGCCCAGGAGACCCTGGTGCACCGGTGGGACGCCGAGCACGCCCTCGGCCGGCGCACCCCCGTCGACTCGGCGCTCGCCGCCGACGGGGTGGCCGAGGTGCTCGACGTCCTGGCCCCCCTGATGGTCGCCCGGGGCGCCGCCCCCGCGCCGGAACGGGCCGTGCGGATCACCGCGGTCGACGCCGCACGCTCCTGGACCCACGGGCCGGGGGACCCGGTCGCGGAGCTCTCGGGAACCGCCGAGGACCTGCTGCTGACGCTCTGGGGCCGGCTGCCCCGCGACACCCCCTCCCTGAGCTGGACCGGCGACCGGGCGGCCGGACTCGCCGCCCTGGCCGGGCCGCTGGTGCCCTAGGCCGTCTCTTCCGGATCTTGCCTGACCCGCGCCGCCTGGCACCGCACCTCGCCGCGTTGTCGGGAACACCCACGTACCCCAGTACGAGGGCGCCCCTCCGCCTTGCGATGCACGGCACCAGACGACGCGGGCTTAACCGGCAAGATCCAAAAGAGACGACCTAGGCCGCGCGAGAACCACGCCCCGGGACTCGGGTCAGCCCGCCCCGCGCACGGTGTCGGCCAGGGTCCCGGGGGTGGTGGGGAGGTGGTCCCCGCGCCAGGCCACGTGGCCGTCGGGGCGGACCAGCACCCAGGCGCGTTCGTAGAGCTTCGCCACCGCCGGGTCGCCGCCCGCGCGGACCCTCAGCGGGACCCCGCGCGCCGCGAAGGCCCGTCGCAGGTCCGCGAGCCGGTCGGGTTCGGCGTCCGGGGCGCCGAGGGCCAGCAGCGCGAAGCCCTCGCCGAAGAGGTCCAGCACGGACACCGACCGGTCCGGGTCCCACCAGGCGTGCCCGGCCCGGTACCCGGGTTCGGAGCCGGGCCGCCAGTCCTCGTCCGGCGGGCCCTCGCGGACCGGCACCTCGGGGTCCTCCACGATCAGCGGGGAGCGGTAGCGGAGCCCGAAGTGGATGTGCGGGGCGTCGAATTCACGCCAGGCACCGCTCGCGGCGAGGCGCCGGCCGGTCTCGGCGCGGGCCCGGTCGCCCTCGGGCCCGTCCTCGTGCAGGGCGGCCGGCAGGGTGCGGCCGGTGGTGCGGCGCAGGTTGGCGTGCGCCTCCTCCAGACTGGCCACCGCGATCGGGCGCCGTTCGGTGTCGTAGGCGTCGAGGAGGCCGGGACCGGCCCAGCCCGCGAGGGTCGCGGCCAGTTTCCAGCCGAGGTCGGCGGCGTCGCCGATGCCGGTGTTGAGGCCGAAGCCGCCCGAGGGCGAGAGGGTGTGGGCGGCGTCCCCGGCGAGCAGGATCCGGCCCTCGCGGTAGCGGTCGGCGACCCGGTGGGTGAGGTGCCATTCGCCGTCGCCGAGGAGTTCGACGGGGGTGTCGACGGCGAGCGCGGAGCGGATCAGGGTCAGGGCGTCGGGCAGGGCCGCGCGGCCGGCGCCGGTGCCGTCGTCCACGCCGACCACCAGGTTGTACAACTCCTTCCCGTCCAGGGCCCGCAGCGGGAACCTCAGGAGCTCGGAGAGCATCAGGAAGTGCACGAGGGCGGCCCGGTCCCCGAGCCGTTCCCGCAGCTCGGGGGCGCGGAAGAGGATGTTGCGGAAGACCCGCGGCCGGTGCCGGGCCGGGGCCCCGATGCCGCAGGCGGCGCGGATCGGGGAGCCGGCCCCGTCGCAGGCCACGAGGTAACGGGCGCGCAGGGTGCGGACGGTGCCGGTCGCGTGGTCGGTGAGGCGGGCGGTGACCCCGCCCTCGGGCCCGGGGTCCTGGCCGACGGCGTCCACGGTGGTCCGCAGCCGCAGCGGCCCGTCGGGGTGGACGCCGACGGCGCGGGTGAGGACGGGGTTGAGCCAGTGGGCCGGGCACATCTGGTCGGGTTCGGGGGTGTGGGCGAAGGCCGGGCGGCTCGCGGCCGTGCCCCGGCGGTGGCGGTACAGCTCGTGGCCGCCGACCCGGGTCACCCAGGCCACGTCCAGGGGGTGGTCTGCGGGCCAGCCGGCGGCCCGGACGGCGTCGGCGACGCCCCAGCGGCGGAAGTGTTCCATGGAACGCGGGCCGATCGTGCTGACCTTGGGGTGGCGGACGGTGCCGTCGCCGGCGTCGGCGACGACGCACGGGACCCCCCGCCGGCCGAGGTCCAGGGCCAGGGCCATGCCGACCGGGCCGCCGCCCACGATCAGTACGTCGGTCCGCTCCTCGGGACCCGTCATCTCGTCGTCCTGCCTCTCTCGTCGTGTCGCGGGGGGTCAGGGGCGTTCGGCGACGGCGAGCAGGGAGCCGAAGGTGTCCACGCCGAGCAGGTCGGAGGGCTTGAAGCCCTCGTCGGCCGCGTCCTCGAACGCGAAGTTCCCCTCGTTCATGGCCGGCGGCCGGGCCTCGGCGCTCTCCGAGCGGACCAGTTCCTCGGCCAGCCGCAGGGTGGTCTGTTCGGTGACGTCGAGCAGGGCCCGCACGCGCAGTCCGGAGCGGTGGAAGAGGGCGGCGTAGTCGTCGATGTCGGCGGTGGTGGACATCAGGTCGCGGCAGAAGCGGTCGATGCCGGGGTGTCGGACGGCCGCCAGGGGGCGGCGTTCGAAGATGTCGGTGAGGACGATCCGGCCGCCGGGCCGCAGCACCCGGGCCGCCTCGGTCAGCACCTGCCCCCGGTCCGGCATGTGGCACATGGACTCCAGTGCCATCACGGCGTCGAAGGAGGCGTCCTCGAAGGGGAGTTTCATGGCGTCGGCGTGCCGGAACACGGCCCGGTCGGCGAGGCCGGCGTCGGCGGCGAGACGGTTCGCGGTGCGGATCTGCTCCTCGCTGACGCTGATGCCGGTGACCCTGGCGCCGGCCCGTTCCACCAGCCGCAGCCCGGGGCCGCCGACCCCGCAGCCGAGGTCGAGGACGTGGGCGCCGGGGTCCACCCGCAGCCATTCGATGAACACGTCGGTGAGCCGGTCCATGGCCTCCTCGACGGTGGCGCGGGAGTCCGGCCCGTCCCAGTAGCCGATGTGCACGTTGGTGTTGAAGGTGCCGTCGCGCATCGCGTTGCGGGTGAGCCGGTCGTAGAGCTCGCCGACGGCCTGGGGCACGGGGAGGGTCTGCGGGGAGTCGTTCACGAGGGGTCCTTTCGAGGACGGGCGTGGTGCGGGCGGGGCGGTGCGGGCGGGGCGGTGCGGACGGGGGCGGGGCGGGCTCAGGCGCCGTGGTCCAGGGCGCGTTGCAGTTCCAGGCAGCGCTCGTACGCGGGCAGCAGCCCGCGCGCGGCGGCCTCGGCGAGGGTGGGGGCGACGGCGTCGCGCTCCGAGAGCAGCGGTTCCCGGTCGGTGGGCAGGGGCAGGCCGAGGGCCGGGTCCAGGGCGGCCAGGGCCAGTTCGTGCTCCGGCACGTAACTCCCGGACAGCAGGTAGGACATGACGGTGTCCTCCTCCAGGGCGACGAAGGCGTGCCCCACCCCCACCGGCAGGAAGCTCGCCCGGTGCGCGTCCTGGTCCATCCGGACCACGTCCCAGCGGCCGAAGGTGGGCGAGCCGACCCGGATGTCGACCACGAGGTCCAGGGCGCTGCCCCGGGCGCAGTACACGTACTTGGCGGTGCCGGGTGGGGTCAGCGTGTAGTGCACCCCGCGCACCACGCCCCGGCGCGAGACGCTGTGGTTGGACTGGGCCACGCGGAACAGGGGCGCTCCGTGGGCCTTGACGAAGGGCTCCTCCTGGTAGGGGGAGAGGAAGCGGCCGCGGTCGTCGGGGAAGACGCGGGGGGTGAATTCGAGGGCTCCCTCGACGGCGAGTTCACGTGCGTGCACGGTGGCTCCGTTGGTTCGGCGGGCGGTGGACGGGCAGGGTGACGGGCGGGTTCACAGGTCCGCGAGGACCTTGCGCAGGGCCTCCACGACCCGGTCCTGGCGGTCGGGCTCCAGCGACGGGTACATGGGCAGGGAGAAGATCTCCCCGGCGAGGGCCTCGGTGACGGGCAGCGAGCCGGGGCCGTACCCGAGGTGCGCGAAGCCGGTCATGGTGTGCACCGGCCACGGGTAGCTGACGTTGAGGTGGATGTCCTGGTCGGCGAGGCGCCGCAGGATCTCCTCGCGCCGGGGGTGGCGGACCACGTACACGTAGTACGCGTGCTCGTTGCCGGGGGTGGTGGCCGGCAGCCGCAGTCCGGTGTCGGCCAGGCCCTCCTCGTAGCGGCGGGCCACGGCGCGCCGGCCCGCGAGGTAGCCGTCGAGGCGGCGGAGCTTGCGGCGCAGGATCTCGGCCTGCACCTCGTCGAGCCGGCTGTTGTGGGCGGGGGTCTCCAGGGTGAAGTACCGCTCCTCCATGCCGTAATAGCGCAGGCGGCGCAGCCGGCGGGCGGTGTCCTCGTCGTCGGTGAGGACGGCGCCGCCGTCGCCGTAGGCGCCGAGCACCTTGGTCGGGTAGAAGGAGAACGCGGCGGCGTCCCCGACGGAGCCCGCGATCCGGCCGTCGCGGCGGGCGCCGTGGGCCTGCGCGCAGTCCTCCACGACGGCCAGGCCGTGTCGGTCGGCGAGTTCGGTGACGGGGTCGAGGTCCACGCACTGGCCGTACAGGTGCACGGGCAGCAGGCAGCGGGTGCGGTCGGTGACGGCGCCGGCGAGCAGGTCGGTGTCCATGAGGAAGTCCTCCTCGCGGACGTCCACGAACACGGGGGTGGCGCCGACGGCGTCGATGGCGACGACGGTGGGCGCGGCCGTGTTGGAGACGGTGATCACCTCGTCTCCGGGGCCGATGCCGAGGGCGCGCAGGGCGAGGGCGATGGCGTTGGTCCCGTTGTCGACGCCGACGCCGTGCCCGACACCGTGGTAGGCGGCGAACTCGGCCTCGAAACCGCTGACGCTCTCGCCGAGGACGAGCCGCCCGGAGGCGAACACGGTGGCGACGGCGTCGAGGAGGTCCTCCTTCTCGTTCTCGTACTCGGCGAGGTAGTCCCATACGCGGGTGGGCATGGCCGACGGTCCTTTCATCGGGGACGGTTCAACGGGGGCGGGCGAGGCCGGCGACGGTGCGCCGGACGGCCTCGGGCAGCGGGATCCGGGGCCGCCAGCCGGTGGCGGCGCGGAAGGCGGCGGAATCGATCGTCACGCTGCGGAAGTCGGTGACGGGCGCGTGCGCCGGCGGGGGCACGGAGGTCACGGCGACGGGGGCGCGGCCGGTCTCCTCGGCGGCGGCGCGGGCCACGAGGCGGAACACCTCGCCGAGGGCGTCGCCGCGCCCGGCGCCGATCATCCAGTGCCCGCCGATCAGGGGTTCGGGGTGGTCGAGGGCGGCGGTGAACGCGGCGGCCACGTCGCGGACGTGCACGAGGTCGCGGCGGACGGTGCCGTCGTGCCACATCGTGATCGGTTCGCCGGCCAGGGCGCGGCGGGCCATGGCGGAGACCACGCCCCGGTCGGCGGCGCCGGGGTGCGCGCCCTCGCCGAAGACGGTGGGCAGGCGCAGGCTGACGCCCCGGATCCGGCCGGCGGCGGTGGCGGCCTTCAGGAGGGTCTCGGCGGTGGTCTTCTGCCGGTCGTAGGCGGTTTCGGGGCGGTCGGGTTCGGTGCCGTCGAGGGGTTCGCGGGGCGGGACGCCGACCTGGGAGGCGGCGCCGGCCCAGATCAGCAGCGGGGGCGGGCCGCCGGCGGGGCCGGGCGCGAGGAGGTCGACGAGGTCGCGGAGCACGCCGACGTTGACGCGTTCGGCGCCGGGGTCGGTCTCGGCGGCCCGCCAGCCGCCGTCGGCGAGCAGCAGGTGCAGGACGGCGTGGGAGCCGGCGACGGCCTCGGCGAGGGCGGCGCGGTCGGTGAGGTCGGCGTTGACGGTGGTGAGTTCGGCGGGGCCGGGGACGGGCGGGGCGGGCCGGCGGGAGACGGCGCGCAGCCGCACGGGTCGGGCGGCCAGCGCGCGGAGCACGGCGGAGCCGACGAAGCCGGAGGCGCCGAGCACGGTGATCAGCGGCGGGGGCGGTGCGGGGGCGCTCACGTGGGTTCTCCCGGGAGGGTGCGGGCGGCCATGGCGTTGAGGCAGGCGAGCAGGGTGCGGGCCTCGACGTTGAGGTAGTGGCCGTGGCGGGTGAGGGCGCGCAGTTGGGCGGGGGTGGCCCAGGCGTAGCCGGGCGGCGGGTCGAGGGCGGCGGCGGGGGTGCCGGCGGCGTCGACGACGAGGTAGCGGCTGCGGGCGTGGTGGAAGCGTCCGCCCTCCTCGGAGTGGACGGCCTGGTAGCGGATCCGGGCGGGCGGGGCGTCGAGGACGGTGTCGAGGAAGGGGGGTCGGTCGGCGGCCGGCAGGTGGGCGTGGTTGACGGGGTCGCACTGGACGGTGGGGGCGAGTTCGACGGTGTCGAGGAAGCCGCCTTCGGCGCGGGCCTGCACCAGGACGTGTTCGACGCCGTCGATCCGGCGGGTGAGGAAGGCGGTGACGCCGAGGCCGACGGGTTCGACGAGGGGCTGGTCCCAGGTGCGGACCTCGCGGCTGCCGGCGCGGACGGAGACGGCGATGACCCGGAAGTAGCGGTGGTCCTCGTGTTCGATGGCGTCGGGGCCGCGCCGCCAGCCGCGCACCGAGGCGAGGGGGACGCGTTCGGCGCGCACGTCGCGGTGGGCGCGCAGGCCGGTGAACCAGGAGCGCAGGGCGGTGTCGGAGTGCAGGGCGAGCGGGGTGGTGTCGGCGTAGGGCACGCAGGACAGGACGGTGCGGGCGTTCATGTTGACGGTCTCGTCCTCGTGGAGGAGGTCGGCGAGCTGGCCGAGGGTGAGCCAGCGGAAGTCCTCGTCGAAGGGGGGTGCCGTGTCCGTCTCGACGATCATGTTGCGGTTGGACTTGTGGTGGAACCACGAGCCCTGTTCGGACTGGAGGACGTCCACGAGGACCCGGTCGGGGTGGGGGTCGACGAACTGGTCCACGAGCTGGACGCGGGAGCCGCGGTGGGCGCGGGTCCAGTTGCTGCGGGTGGCCTGGACGGTGGGCGAGAGCTGGAGCAGTCCGGGGTTGCCGGGTTCCATCTTGGCCTGCATGAGGAAGTGCAGGACCCCGTCGATCTCCCGGGCGAGGATGCCGAGGATGCCGACCTCGGGTTGTCGGATGACGGGTTGTTGCCAGTCGCGGCGGGGGCCGTCGCCGAGGGGGCCGTCGTGTTCGACCACGTGCAGGCCCTCGACGGTGAAGAACCGGCCGCTGTGGTGCAGGAGGTTGCCGGTGGCCGGGTCGGTGTGCCATTGGCGCAGGTCGGCGAGGGGGACGCGGTCGACGCGGAAGGCGTGGGCGGCGCGCCGGTGGGCGAGCCAGGCGTGGACCTCGCGGGTGTCGAGGTGGGCGCCGGCGCGGGTGGCGGCCGAGCGGGCGAGGCGGGCGGCGAGCGCGGGGTCGGCGCGGGGGCGCAGGGAGCGGCGCCGGGTGCCGGACGGGCCGGCGAGCGGGGCGGCGAGGCGGGAGGGCATCGGGGGCTCCCTGTCGGTGGGTGTTCGGGACGGGGTCGGGGGTGCGGGTCAGGGTCGGCGTGCGGTGACGAGCACGTAGCCGGCGTCCGGGTGCCGGCCGAAGCGGGCCATCAGGTCTGCGGCGGCGGTGATGCGGGCGGCGGCGGGCGCGGGCAGGGCGCCGGCCAGGCCCCGGAACGCCTCGGCGGCGTGCCCGAAGCTGGGGCGGATCCGGTCGCCGACCTCGCTGAGCTCCTCGATCTCCCAGCCGGTCTCGGTCAGGTGTCGGCGGTGTTCGGCGAGGGTGTTGACGCGGGCGATCTCGTACACCTCCAGGAGTCCGTCGAGGAGGGCCTCGTCGGGTCCGCGGAAGGGGCGCAGCAGGCACAGGTCGGCGATGACGAGCCGGCCGGCGGGGCGGACCACGCGGGCGAGTTCGGTCAGGGCGAGGCGTTGGTCGGGCATGTGGAGGAGGGATTCGATGGCGAGGGCGTCGTCGAAGGAGGCGTCGGCGAAGGGCAGGCGCATGGCGTCGGCGTGCCGGAACTCCAGGCGGTCGCGGGCCGGGGAGCCGGCGGCCTCGTGGCCGGCGCGTTCGAGTTGGTCGTGGCCGACGGTGATGCCGGTGACGTGGGCGCCCCGGGTCTCGGCGATGCGGACGGCGGGCAGGCCGTTGCCGCAGCCCACGTCGAGGAGGGTGCGGCCGGGGTGGGTGTGGAGGCGGTCGGCGACGAGGTCGGTGAGCCGGTCGGTGGCCTCGGGCAGCGGCACCTCGGGGTGCTCGGGGTCCCACCAGCCGACGTGGATGTTCCCGCCGAGGACGGTGGTGGCGCCGGCGTCGGCGAAGAGGTCGTAGGCGGCGCCGACCGCGTCGGGGTCGGTGGGGTGGGTGTGTTCGGGGCGGCTCATGCGGGCCCTCCGGGTCCGAGGGTCAGGTGGCTGGGTCCGTGGAAGACCAGGTCGGGGGCCCAGGTGACGCGGCGTACGGGGCGGTCGGCGGCCAGGGGGCCGGTGAGCAGGGCGCGCAGCCCGAGCTCGGCCTCGGCGCGGGCCAGGCCGGCGCCGAGGCAGTAGTGGACGCCGAGGCCGAAGGCGAGGGTGCGGTCGGGGGCGCGGTCGAGGTCGAGCCGGTCGGGGTCGGGCCGGTGCGCGGGGTCGCGGCCGGCGGAGCCCAGGAGGGCCACGACGCGGCTGCCGCGCGGGACCTCGTGCCCGTCGAGGTGGGTGTCGGCGCCGGCCCAGCGGGTGACGGCCTGTACGGGTGGGTCGAAGCGGAGCAGTTCCTCGACGGCGCGGGGGAGGTCGTGGGCGCCGGCGCGGAGCGCGGCCAGGGTCTCGGGGCGGCGCGAGAGGGTCAGGACGGCCTTGGCGAGGAAGTTGGCGGTGGTCTCGTGGCCGGCGGTGAGCAGGTGCACGCAGGTGCCGACCACGGCCGCGTCGGGCAGGTCGGCGCCCCGGGCGCGGGCCCGCAGCAGCAGCCCGAGCAGGTCCCCCGGCGCGGCCCCGGCCCCGTCCCCACCCCTTGCCTCGGTCTCGCGGCGGGTGATCTCGGCGGTGAAATGGGCGGTGAGGGCGCGGGCGGCGGCCTCGGCCCGCCGGTGCCGGCCGGGGCGTCGGGGCCGGGTGGTGCCGGCCTCCTGGAGGGTAACGGAGTGGGCGCGCAGCAGGTGGTGGTCGGCGCGTGGCAGGCCGAGGAGTTCGGCGATCACGAGCACGGGCAGCGGGGCGGCGTACCCGGCGACGAGGTCGAACTCGGTTCGCCGCGCGAGCGGTTCGAGGAGGTCGTGGGCGATCTCGGCGATCCGGGGCCGCAGGGCGGTGACGACGCCGGGGGTGAACTCGCCGGCGAGGTGGGAGCGCAGGGCGGTGTGCCGGGGCGGGTCGAGGAAGACCAGCCAGTTCTCCACCACCGCGCGCAGGGCCCGGTGTTCGGCGGGTATCGGCCCGGTGGGGCGGCCGGTCGGGGTGTCGGGGCGGTTGCGCAGGAACGCGCGGTCGGTGAGGGCGGCCGTGACGGCGGCGTGGCCGAAGGCGTAGTGGGTGTCGGGTTCGTCGGGGGCGAGGCCGGGGCTGACGTGCACGGGGGCGAGGTCGCGGTAGCGCCGGTAGATCGGGTAGGGGTCGGCGAGGTCGCGTTCGGCCCAGCCGGTGAGCTCGAACCGCGGCAGGGTCACGGGGGGCACGGACCGGTCCTTTCGGTGTCAGGGGCGGAAGTGGTCGGCCCAGAAGGCGCTCATCGCGCCCACCCGGTCGGGCACCAGGGGGTTCTTGGCGCACGCGGCGGCCAGGTGGTCCAGGCGGCGGGTCAGGGCCCGGCGGGCCACGTCGGGGCGGGCGATGGGCGCGGGCTGTTCGGCGAGTTCGAAGGAGGGCCCGGCGGTGGTGCCGCGGCGCCCGGAGGGCAGGGTGACGAGGACCTCGGCCAGCGGGCGCATGAGTCCGGTCATCATGTCGATGGCGGCGTTCATGAGGTCGGAGCGGCGCAGGCTCGCGTCCGGGCGTTCGCCGAAGTGCTGGGCCATGAGCTGGAGGGCCAGGAAGTGGGCCTGGTCGAAGAGTTCCATGACGGCCCGGGCCTCGGGGTCGGTGACCGTCTCCAGGGCGGGTTCGCCGGTGCGCAGGGTGGGGTTGCGGAGCACGGGGTGGGCGGGGCTCCAGCGTGGGCCGCCGGGGCGGGCGGGGTCGGTGGCGGGGGCGTGCAGGAGTTCGGCGAGCCGCAGGAACACGGCGTGGTGGGACTCCTCCGCCGGATCCCCGCCGGCCGGGTCGAGGACCCCGCCCTCGCCCTGTTCGGCGATCACGTCGATGGCGAACAGGGCGCTCGACAGGTCGTCCACCTCCAACTGGTAGTCGGGGTGGCGGGCGTTGATGGAGCGGCGCAGGAACAGGTGGTGTTCGCCGCCGCCGCGCCCGCGGTCCACGAGGAAGAGGTCGGGGACGCGGCGCAGCCCGTCGCGGATCTCGGCGTACAGCTCGCCGAGGGAGCCGTAGGGGTGCCGGTCGTCGCGCGGGAGGTCGGCGGCGGGGCGGGGTCCGCGCCACACGTCGTCGGCGAGGTCGGCGGGGGCCTCGATCCGCACGAAGCGGTCGACGCTGCCGGGTCCGAGCCCTTCGAGGGCGAAGCCGAGGGGGACGGGCAGTTCGTGGTCGAGGCGGGCGAAGTCGAGGCGGGGGACGTGGAAGGGCTCGCCGAGGGCGGTGATGACGTTGTTGACGAGGAGGAAGTGGAGCATCTCCTCGCGGGCCACGCCCAGCAGGGTGGCGCGGATGCCCCCGTCGCGGGTCTCGCCGCCGTCCCCGCAGGCCAGCCGGAGCTGTTCGGGGGTCCACCGCCCGGAGCGCACGTACTCCAGGCCGGTGCCGTGGGTGGGCACGGACCAGGCCGCGTACAGGTACTGGGCCATGACGGCCAGTTCGAGGGTCGCGGCCCGCCGCAGCAGGCCCAGCAGCGCCTCCCGGGTGGTGACGGTGCCGGCGGGCCGGCGGGGCGCGGTGACGGGGGCCCGGCGCGGGACCTCGGCGGGGCGGCCCACGGCGCGCAGGAAGTGCAGCAGGAGCCGGGCCCGGGGCGCGGACAGGTCGCGGGTGGGCGGCATGTACCAGGTCATGGCCTTGTTGCGGGGGTCGCACATCTGCCGGACGAGGGCGGCGTAGGTCTCGACCTTGCAGCGGTCCTCCAGGGCGAAGACCTCGGCCCGCATGAAGGAGAACAGGTGCTCGTACCAGGCGAGGACCTCGCGCCACACGAGGTCGAAGTCCACGTCCCCGGGGTCGACGGCGCGCAGCCGCCGGTCGTCGGGGAGGATCCGCACGGCGAGCCGGGCGGTGTGCGCGCCGGAGTCCGGCGTGTCGGCGGGTCCGTGCGGGAGGGCGGCGGAGCCGGGGGCGTGCGGGTCGGGCGCGGTGTGGTGCGCGCCGGGCGGGGTGAGCAGCAGGCTCGTGGTGCCGGGGCGGGCCCCGCGCACGCGGAACGCGCCGTGCCCGTCGGCGTCGGTGTCCACGCGCAGGGATCCCGACCAGGGCCCGTCGCCGTCGGGGCTTGGGGGCGGGGCCGTGCGCACGATCTCCAGGTCGGCGGCGCGGGCCCGGGGGGCGCGGGCGACGGGGTCGCGGGGCAGGGCGCGGGGGTTGGCGTACTGGCGGACGAGGACGCCGCGCACGGGGGCGGGCCGGCCGCGCACGAGGGTGCTGATGCGGACCTCGGCCTCCTCGTCGGCGGGGTCGTCGGTGTTGCCGGGGTGTTCCAGGATCAGGCAGGGGTCCTCGACCCGGATGTCGATCTCGCGTTCGATCAGGACCGGGCGGGGGCCGGCGGGGGTGCGGGCGAGCAGGCGCAGGGCGGTGTCCCCGGCGTCGGGGGTGTCGGCGGCGCCGGGGATCCGGTCCACGACGAGCAGTCCCCCGGTCCGGTCGCGGTCGGTGTCGGCGAGGGCGCCGGCCGGGATCCGGGCCAGCAGCCGGTCCCCGGGGACGGTGCGCAGTTCGAGCTCGTGCGGGCCGGCCCCGGGGTCCTCGGGGCGGGTGGTGATCGCGTCGAGGGTGACGTGCCGGTCGGTGACGGCGAGGGTCAGCGGGTGCGGGCCGGTGGCTCCGCCGCGGTGCGGGGCGGGCACGAGGGGCCGGCCGGCGGGGTGGGTGCGGCACTCCCCGGCCCGCCGGGGGGCGACGGTGCCCAGCAGGCGGCGGCGCAGCGGTTCGTCGGGGCCCTCGGGGGGTTCGGGGTCCAGGAGCGCGAAGCGGACGACGAGCCCGTCGAAGCCCTCGGTCTCGGCGGCGGCGCGCAGCGCGGCGAGGGCCGGGGAGTCCCCGGGGTCGGCGTACCAGGTCAGGTCGGGGCCGGGGATCGTGAACTGGTGCACCACGGCACGCGGTACGGGCCGGTGGGTCGGGGTGCCGACCGGCGGGTCCCCGGCGCCGGGCGGGCGGGGGTCGAAGAGGTGCCGGTGGGGTGGTTGGAAGCCGGTGACCTCGCCCGCGAGGAGTTGTCCGGTGTCGTGGGAGCGGCCGGCGCGGCCGAGGCCGAAGCGGCCCACCATGAGGGTGGTGGTGCGGTCGGAGGCCGGGTCGAGGTCGAAGACGCGGGCGCGGTTGACGGTGGTGCCGAGGTACTCGTTGTAGTGGCCCCAGAAGTCCGCGGCCCGCCCGATCACGGGGTCGGTGGTGTCGAGTTCCCCGGGGGTCCGTTCCACGCCGACGAGGCGGGCGTCCACCCGGAAGTGCCCGTTGCCGCCGAACGCGGGGCCCTGCCCCGGGCCGAAGGCCCCGTCCGGGTCGGGCCGGCCGTGCGCGTCGTGGCGGGGGCCGAGGGTGTCGAGGTGGGCGTGGTGTTCGGCGGCGGGCCGGTGCGGGGGCACGGGCCGGCCGTCGGCGGTGAGGGCGGTGTGGGTCGCGAGGTCGGCGAGGCCGTTGCGGGGGCCGGTGGGCAGGTGGGTGAGGGCGAGGCCGGCGAAGTGCAGGCGGGGCAGGTCGAAGAGGCTCACGCGGCCCCGCCCGTCCGGCCGGCGCGGGCGGCGGCGAAGACCCGGCCGGCGCGCGGCTCGTACCACTCGATCTCGTGGGCCACGTCGATGGCGGACTCGATGGCGCCCTCGATCCAGGCGGGGGTGGTCGAGCAGTGTTCGCCGGCGAAGAACAGGCCCTTCTGGGGGCGGGCGGCCTCGCGGCGTTCGGCCTCGCGCAGTCCGGCGTCCTGTTCCCAGCGGATCGTGGCGGCCCCCCGGGACCAGCGGTGTTCGCCCCAGGCCAGGCCGGCCGTGCCCAGCACCATGCCGGGTTCGCGCAGCCGGGGGTGGAGGGCGGACAGTTCGCGCAGCACCAGCGCGGTGCGGGCGGTCTCGGTCAGCCGGCCGAGTTCCTCGGCGTCGGGGCCGATGGTGTAGCTGGCCAGGAGGACGGCGCCGAGTTCGGGATCGCCCTCGGCGGGCGGGTAGTAGGTCTGGCGCACGTGCCCGCCGGTGAAGGAGGCGCCGCCGCCGATGCCGTCCTTCTCCCAGAACGGCTCCCGGCAGTGCAGGGCGATCTTGGTGGCGGGCCAGTAGCGGGTGCCGTGCACGATGTCGAGCTTGTCGCGGTCGAAGCCGGCCAGGCGCATCCCGCGCAGCACCGTGAAGGGGACGGTGCACACCACGTACCGGCTGCGGTGCAGCGCGGTGCGGGCCCCGTGCCGCACGGTGAGCAGCACCTCGTCCTCGCGCACGTCGATGCCGGTGACCTCGCGGCCGGTGTGGATCGGGCCGCGGATCCGGGCGGCCAGCCGGCGCGGCAGGTGGTCCATGCCCTCGCGCAGCCGCACGATGGTGGACCCGGTCTCGTCGAGCACGTCGTCGAGGAAGCGTTCGAGGCGGCCGGGGCCGGCGGCGCGGACCCGCGGGTGGTCGGCGAAGAAGGCGTGCAGGTCCATCCGCCGCAGCTCGGGGCCGCGCCGGTAGGGCGTGAGGTCGATCCCGTCGATCAGCGACAGCAGCCGCCGCTCCCCCACGTCGTCGCGCTGCCCCTCGTAGAAGGCGCGCGGGGCGATGGCCCGGATCGAGGCGTCCAGCCAGGCCCCGAACAGCAGGGTGTCGGGGCGGTGCGCGCCGGGGTCGGGGAGTTTGGCGGCGTACTCGGCGACGAGGGTGTCGTGGGCCTCGCGGACCCGCAGGTGCCCGGTGTCGGTGGTGAGGTAGGCGGCGTCGTCGGAGAACAGGGTGCGGAACTCGCGCACGTGGTCCTGGAGTCCGAGTTCGGCCGTGTAGTGCAGGGTGAGGCGGTGGCCGGCGGGTATCCGCATCGCGCCAAGCTCCGCGAAGGGCCCGTTGGCGCCGGCGAAGCGGTGGGTGCGGACGCGACCGCCGAGGGTGTGCGCGGCCTCCAGGACCTCCACCCGGTGCCCGAGCCGTTCCAGTTCGTAGGCGGCCACCAGCCCGGCCATGCCCGCGCCCAGCACGGTGACCCGCTTGGGCGCGCCGGCGCCCTCGCGCCCGTCGATCTCCTGCCAGGGTGCCGTCACGGGTTCTCCTCGGGTGTCTGGGACGCGGGCCGCCGGGTGTCTCGCCCGTCGGCCATCGTGCTGGGGCGACGGGCGCCCCCACATCCCTCGTCGGCGCCCCCGACGCGGGGGTTCGGGGGCGGTGCGCGGGGCGGGACGGGTGGCCGAGGGGGTGTCATCCCGCGCGAACGCGTGGGTTTCGACGGCGGCGGGTCCCGGGCGGGGCCGGCGGGGCGATGCTGCCGTGTGTGCGAGCCGGCCGAACGTGACGGAGGAGACCCGTGGCACGAGTGTTGATCGCGACCACCCCGGCGCCCGGGCACGTGGCGGGGGTGTCGGAGGTGTCGCGCGCCCTGACCGCCCGGGGCCACGAGGTGCGCTGGTACACCGGCCGGTACTTCCGGGAGCGGGTGGAGGGGACCGGGGCCCGGTTCCTGCCGATGGCCCCGGAGCTGGACTTCGGCGGCCGGAGCCGGGAGGAGGCCCACCCCGAGCACGCCGGGCTGCGCGGTCTGGCCAGCTTCAAGGTCGGGATCCGGGACATCTTCTACCGGCCGGCGCCCCGTCAGATGCGGGAACTGCTCGGCGTGTTGGAGGAGTTCCCGGCGGACTGCGTGCTCGCCGACGACATGTGTTACGGCGCCTGCCTGGCCGCCGAGCGCGCCGCGCTGCCGATCGCCTGGGTCAACAACTCGATCTACATCCTGGGCAGTCGGGACACCCCGCCGCTCGGCCGGGGCCTGTCCCCGGGCACCTCGCGGGCCGGTCGGGCCCGGGACGCCTGGCTGCGGCTGCTCGGCGACCGGGTGCTGCTGCGGGACCTGGCCGTCGAGGCCGACCGGGTGCGGGCCTCGGTCGGCCTGCCCCGGCTGCGCGGCCCGGCCATGGAGCACATCGCCCGCCGCCCCGACCTGTACCTGATGGGCACGGTGCCCGCGTTCGAGTTCCCGCGCCGCGACCCGCACCCGGGCACGCACTTCGTCGGCGGACTGTTCGCCCCGCCCGCCCCCGAGTTCGAACCACCCGCGTGGTGGCCGGAGTTGACGGAGGGCCGGCCGGTGGTGTTGCTGACCCAGGGCACCACCGCCAACGACGTGGCCCGGATGCTGGAGCCGGCCGTCCGGGCCCTGGCCGGGCTCGACGTGCTGGTGGTCCTCACCACCGGCGGGGACCTGGACGTGGACCGGCTGCGCCCGCTGCCCGCGAACGTGCGCATGGAACGCTTCGTGCCCTACCCGCACCTGCTGCCGCACGTGGACCTGATGGTCACCAACGGCGGCTACAACGGCGTCAACGCGGCCCTGGCCCACGGGGTGCCGCTGGTGGTGGTCCCGGGCACCGAGGAGAACCCGGACGTGGCCGCCCGCGTCGCCCACGCCGGCGTCGGCGTGGTCCTCCCCGACCGGGCCCTGACCCCGGCCGCCGTGCGCGCCGCCGTCACCCGTGTGCTGCGCGGGCCGCGCTACGCGGAGCGGGCCCGGGAGCTGGCCCGCGCCCATCGGGCGGGCGATCCCGCGCGGCGCGCCGCCGAACTCGTCGAATCCCTGGCCGGCGCCGCCGGCCGCGTCCCCGATCAAGGAGCCCACCGGTGAACCCCACCCGGCCCACCCCGCCCCCCGCCGCCCCCGGCTGCCCCGTGCTGCCGCCCGTGACCACGATGCCCGTGGACCCCGGCCCGTACGACGTGATGCCCGCCCTGCTGGCGGCGGCCCGGGTCGCGCCCGTGGTCCGCATCCCCTACCTCGACGCCCACGCGTGGGTGGTGTGCGACCGGGAGCTCGTGCGCGAGGCCCTCACCCACCCGCTGCTCGCCAAGGACGTCACCCTGGTCCCGGACTGGATGCGCCGGCCCGGCCTGATGCTGGGCTCCCAACCCGACCCCGACTACGCCCGCACCATGATCATGAGCGACGGGGAGCACCACGCCCGGATCCGCCGGCTGCACGCCTCGGTGCTCAGCCCCCGCAACACCGAACGCTGGGGCGAGCGGGTGGCCGTCAAGGTCGAGGGCTTCCTCGACGAGCTCGACAAGGCCCGCACCGGCGAGGACCCGGAGGTGGACCTGGTCGTGGCGTACACCAACCGGGTGCCGCTCGCGTTCATCTCCGAGATGCTCGGCCTGCCGCCCGACGCCGAGCGCCGGCTGCGCGCCATCACCGACGTGATCCTCTACTCGGACGACTACCCGGCCCGCACCGAGGCCGTCGGCGCCCTGTACGGGGCGGTCAACGACTGGGTCGCGCACCCCGAGGGGCTCTACGAGGGCGTGATCACCGGCCTGTTGGACTCCTCCGAGGGCCCGGACGCGAAGGTCACCGACGGCGAGGTCGTCGTCTGGACCCTCGCCATGATCATCACCGGCTACGAGACCACCGGCAGCCTCATCTCCACCTCCCTCTACGAGGCCCTGCGCCGGCCGCCGGAGCTGCGCCCGCGCACCGAGGAGGAGATCGCCGACTGGATCGAGGAGACCCTGCGGGTGCACCCCCCGTTCCCGCACCCCACCTGGCGGTTCGCGCTGGAGGACCTGAACCTGGGCGGCTACCTGATCCCGGCCGGCGCCCCCGTGCAGGTCAGCCTCGCCGCCGCGAACCGGGTGGAGGGCGAGGACGCCGACTGCTTCGACCCGGCGGGCGCCGGCCTCGGCCAGCTCTCGTTCGGCCTCGGCCCGCACTACTGCATCGGCGCCTCCCTGGCCCGGCTGGAGGGCCGGATCGCCCTGTCCGGCCTCCTGCGCCGCTTCCCCGCCGCCCGCCTGGCCGACACCCGGGACCCCGGCTGGGAATCGGAGTGGATGATCCGCCGCATGAGCCGACTGCCCGCCGTCCTCGGCTGACCCCACGCCCTCGGCCGACCGCCAGGCCCGGCCGGGACCGTCCGGACCGCACACCGATGATGGGACGATGATGCACCCGAACGCCCCGGCCACACCCCCGGCCACACCCTCGGCCGCGGCACCCGCCCCGGATCCCGGCCCGCCCCTGAAGGCCCTCGTGCTCGCCGGCGGCTCAGGCTCCCGGCTGCGGCCGATCACCCACACCTCGGCCAAACAGCTCGTGCCCGTCGCCAACAAGCCGGTGCTCTTCTACGGCCTGGAGTCCCTGGCCCGCGCCGGGATCCGCGAGGTCGGCGTGATCGTCGGCGACACCGCCGCCGAGATCGAGGCGGCGGTCGGCGACGGCTCCCGCTTCGGCCTGGCGGTCACCTACCTGCGGCAGGAGGCCCCGCTCGGGCTCGCGCACGCCGTCGCCGTGGCCCGCGACTGGCTCGGCGAGGACGATTTCGTCATGTACCTCGGCGACAACTTCATCGTCGGCGGCATCGACGAGGCCGTGGCCGCGTTCCGCGCGAGCCGCCCCGACGCCCGGATCCTGCTGACCCGGGTCTCCGACCCGCGCGCCTTCGGCGTGGTCGAACTCGACGCGGCCGGCCGACCCGTCCGCCTGGAGGAGAAACCGGCCCACCCCCGGAGCGACCATGCCCTGGTCGGGGTGTACCTGTTCGGACCCCGCGTGCACGAGGCGGTGAGCCGTATCAAACCCTCCGCCCGCGGCGAACTGGAGATCACCGACGCCATCCAGGAACTGATCGACTCCGGCGCCCGGGTCGAGGCCGGCACGGTCACCGGGTACTGGAAGGACACCGGCGACGTCGCCGACATGCTGGAGGTCAACCGCCTCGTCCTCGACGGGGTCGAGGCCCGCTGCGAGGGCGAGGTGCACGGCAGCGAACTCGTCGGCCGGGTCGTCGTGGAGGCCGGCGCCCGGGTCACCGACTCCCGGATCGTGGGCCCCGCCGTCATCGCCGCCGGCGCCCGCGTCCACGGCTCCTACGTGGGCCCCTTCACCTCCCTGGACCGCGACTGCGTCCTCGTCGACAGCGAGGTCGAGTACTCCATCCTGCTGCGCGGGGCCGCCATCACCGGGGTCCGCCGGATCTCCCGCTCGCTCATCGGCCGGCACGTCCGGGTCCGCTCCACCCCCGGCGCCCTGCGCTCCCACCGCCTGGTCCTCGGCGACCACAGCACCGTGGAGGTCGGCGGATGAGGATCCTCGTCACCGGCGGCGCCGGGTTCATCGGCTCCCACTTCGCGCGCGCCTACGCCGACACCGACGAGATCACGGTGCTCGACGCCCTCACCTACGCCGGCAACCCCGCCAACCTCGCCCCGGTCCGCGACCGGATCCGCTTCGTGCACGGCGACCTGTGCGACGCCGACCTGCTCGCCGAGGTCGTCCCCGGCCACGACCTCGTCGTCAACTTCGCCGCCGAGTCCCACGTGGACCGCTCCATCGCCGGCTCCGCCGCCTTCGTCCGCAGCAACGTCCTCGGCGTGCAGACCCTCATGGCCGCCTGCCTGGACGCCGGCACCCCCCGGATCGTGCAGGTCTCCACCGACGAGGTCTACGGCAGCATCGCCGAGGGCTCCTGGGACGAGACCGCGCCCCTGGACCCCAACTCCCCCTACGCCGCGTCCAAGGCCGGCGGGGACCTGATCGCCCTGGCCTTCGCCCGCACCCACGGACTGCCCGTCAGCGTCACCCGCTGCGGCAACAACTACGGCCCCCACCAGTACCCGGAGAAGGTGATCCCGCTCTTCGTCACCCGCCTCCTCGACGGCCTGGACGTGCCGCTGTACGGGGACGGCGGCAACGTCCGCGACTGGATCCACGTGGACGACCACTGCCGGGCCGTGCGCCTGGTCGCCGAACGCGGCACGCCCGGCGAGGTCCACCACGTGGCCGGCACCGCCGAACTCACCAACCGCGAACTCACCGACCGCCTCCTGGCCGCCCTCGACGCCGGCCCCGAGCGGGTCACGGCGGTCCCCGACCGCAAGGCCCACGACCGCCGCTACTCCCTCGACGACAGCCGCCTGCGGGCCCTGGGCTGGGCCCCCCGGATCCCCTTCGCGGACGGGCTCGCCGACACCGTCGCCTGGTACCGGGAGCACCGCGCCTGGTGGGAGCCCCTCACCGACCGGGCTCCCTGACCGGGCCGCCCCACCGGGCTCAGCCGGCGGCGATCCGCACCAGCGCCGTCCGCGAGCCGATCCCCAACTTGCGGTAGATCTGCCGCAGATGGAAACCCACCGTGTGCGGGGAGACGAACAGGTGCCGCGCGGCCTGCTTGTTCGTCAACCCCGCCGCGACCAGTTCGGCCACCCGCCGCTCGGTCTTCGTCAGGCTCTCCCAGCCGGTGGCCGCCCGCTCGGTCCGCGTCCAGTGCCGGCGCCGCACCCCCAGCCCCCGCAGCCGGGCCCGCACCCGGGCCTCGTCCCGCTCCGCGCCCAGCGCCGCGTACGCCGCCATCGCCCGGTCCAGCGCGGCGATCGCGCCCTCCGCCCCGGCCCCGCCGCCGGCCGCCAAGAGCTCGGCGAGGTCCTCGTCGGCCACCGCCCGCGCCCACGGCCCCCGGTAGCCGCGCGCCGCCCGCGCCAACGCCTCCGGGTCCCGGTCCAGCAGCGCCCGGGCGTGCCCGGCGGCGGCCCCGACCGAGGCCACCCCCCGGTTCGCCTCCGCGAGCCGTTCCGCCGCCTCCACCACCGTCCGGGCCGGTCCCGGCAGTTCGGCGGCCAGCGCGGAGCGCACGCACCAGCCGGCCGCCGTCGGATCCTCCACCAGCAGCTCCCGCAGCACCTCCGGTGATCCCACCGTCTCCCGCAGGGCCTCGGCCACCTCCCGCGCACGCCCCTGGGCCTGCGCCACCTGCGCGTCGAGCAGCAGCCGGGAGGCCGCCCACGGACTGGCCGCGTGCCCGGGGAAGTCCCGTTCCAGCACCCGCAGGTGCTCCCCCGCCTCCGCCGGCGCGCCCCGCCGCAGGGCCGCGTGCGCCAGGACCAGCCACACCTGCGGGGCGAGCATGGGCACCCGGGGCCCGTCCGCGTCGAGGGCGCCCCGGGCCGCCTCCTCGGCCTCGGCCGGTCGACCCCGGGCCAGCAGCAGCCCGGCCCGCAGCACGCCGGGCACCGCGCCGGCCACGCTCCGTGTCCCCGGACCCGCGGAGCGGGCGCAACCGTCGATGACGTGCGCGGCCTCCTCGAACTCCTCGGTGCGGGTGAGGGCGAGGGCGAGGAACCAGCGCGGGTCCACCAGGTGTCCGGCGGTGCCCGCGCGGCCGAGGGCGACGGCCTCGCGGAGGGTGGCCACCGAGTCGCCGACCCGGCCGGCCCGCCACTGGCCGAAGGCGTGGAAGGCGAGGGCGCCGGCGCGGACGGCGTGCGCCTCGCGGCCGACGGCGCCGAGGATGCCCCGGACCCGGTCCCCGGCGCCCCGGTCGCCGTTGAGGTAGGAGGCGGCGAGGTGGGTGACGACGGCGTCGCGGTCGCGGACCTCGCCGGGGGCGTGGGCCAGGGCCTCGCGGGCGGCGCGCTGGGCCGGTCGGGAGTCGCCGCGCAGCAGCAGGGCGGTGGAGAGCGCGGCGCGCAGGGCGGCGGTGTCGACGGGGCCGGTGTCGGTGGTGTCGGTGGTGTCGGGGTCGGCGAGGTCGCCCGGCTCGGCGGGGGTCTCGGCGAGGGTGTCGCGGGCCAGGACCACCGCCCGGTCCAGGTCCCCGGCCCGGGTCAGCGCCGCCACGGCCGTCCGGGCCAGCCGGATCCGCTCGGCGCGGCCGGGTTCCAGCAGCTCCATGCCCCGGGCGGCCAGCGCGGCCGCGGTCGGCGGGTCGGTGAGGAGGAGCCGGCCGGCGGCCTCGGCGATCACCTCCAGGGCCTGGGTGTCGCCGGGCCGGGCGATCTGCGCCAGTTGCAGGGCGGCCCGTTCCAGCCCGTCGGGGCGGGCCCGGTACAGTTCGGCGGCCTGCCGCCGCAGCAGGGTGCGCACGGGCGCGGGCACGGTGTCCAGCAGCACCCGCCACACCGGTTCGCTGCGGAAGTCCAGTTCGTGGTCCCCGCAGACCAACAGCCCCCGCCGCACGGCCTCGTCCACCGCCGACAGCAGCCCGACGGGCGCCTCCCCGAGCAGGGCCGACAGGTCCTCGGGGGCGAACGGGGAGCCGAGCACGGCGGCCAGCCGCAGCGCCTTCAGGGTGGGCTCCGACAGGCTGTCCAGGTCCCGGCGGACCATGGCGGAGAAGCGGTGCGGCACCCGGGCGGGCACGCGCAGGCCGGATCCCGACCGGCCGCCGGTGTCCGGCGGGGGGTCGGGGCGCAGCCGGGCCAGTCCGTCCGCGATCCGCACCTCGCCGTCCGCGACCAGGCCCCGGGTCAGGTCGATCACCGCGCGCGGGGTGGTGTTCACCCCGTCGGCGAGCGCCAGCAGCTCGGGGGTGGGGCGGGCGCCGGCGCAGTCGGCGACGAGTTCGGCGAGGGCCTCCTCGGGCAGCGGGCCCAGGTCCCGCAGGAACTCCACCGGCAATCTGCCGCGCAGGGTGCCGAGGAAGGCGCGGACGGGTTCCCTCCCGCCGCTCCGGTCCCGGTCGTGCTCCCGGTCGCGGTCGGTGGTGAAGGCGGACAGCCAGAGCACCGGCCGGTCGCCGAGGCGGGCGGCGAGGTCGCCGAGTTCGATCAGGGCGGCCCCGTCGGCCAGGTGCAGATCGTCCACGAGGACGAGCAGGGGCCGGGGCGGGGTCGCGGGGTCCTCCACGACGCGGGCGCGGACCGCCTCCCCGAGCGCGCGGGCCGCGGACCCGGCGGGCGGGCGCGGCCCGTCGCCCGTGCCCGGGCCGAGCACGGCGAACCCGGCCCGGCCGGCCAGCAGCCCGGCCTCCCGCAGCAGTCGGGACTTGCCCGCGCCGGGCGCGGCCTCGATCAGGAGGACCTTGGCCCGGCGCGACCCGGCCACCTCCCCGAGTTCGGCGCCGAGTTGGGCGAGGTGCGGGGTCCGACCGCGTAAGTGCGGCTGGGAGAGGGGAGGAGCGGTGGTGCCCATGGGTACTCCACATCACGGTTTCGAGGAAACGGGGGGTGGGGTCCGACGCGGGCGCCGGCGCGGGCGGAGGGGCCGCCGGCCGGGACCGTCGTGGGGTGCTCGTGCTCTCGTGCGCGTGGGGGGTGCGGGTCCGACTGTTCTGTCGTGCTGCCGTTCGACTGTTCGGCGGGGATTCGACCCGAGAAGTCTCCGACCGTGCCCAGATGATCGTCAACCATGCCTTTTCCCCCGCTTGACCATTCCGCGACGGTCGGATCCGGACACCGGCGGCCGGCGGCCCTCGGGGGGATCACGGGGGCACGGTCGCGTGCGGTCGTGCGCCCCGGTGCGCCGGCGGTGTGGGCTTCGTCGCAGATCACGAGGGTTCTCGCGTCCTTATCGCGGTGCTACAGTGGCGATTGATCGATCTCGATCGCAGGATTGTTACTCCCCGAGGACGTCATCGTCGTCGCCCCGTGCGACGTCACGGAGGCGTTCCGTTCGAGGGGAGGCAAGGCCTGGGTGGCGCCGCGTGCGCTCCCCGGGCCTTTTTTGTTGCCCGGACACGGCAAGAGCCGACGATGCAAGGACGCATCATGAACACACCCACAGCGGGGCCCGACACGCTCGCGGAGCAGATCCTCCGCGGCGTAGGCGGACCGGAGAACATCGAGAGCCTCACGCACTGCGCGACGCGCCTGCGTTTCCAGCTGCACGACGGCGAGAAGGTCGACCGGGCGGCGCTGGACGCGCTCAAGGGCGTCATGGGCACGGTGCCGCAGTCCGGCGACCGCTTCCAGATCGTGATCGGCGGGGCCGTCGCGGGCCTCCACGCCACCATCATGAACCTGCCCTCGATGCGCGCCGGCGGCGCCGCCCGTCCGAAGTCGGACGCCGAGGTCAAGGCCGAGATCCGGAACAAGAGCCGGGGCCGGTTCTCGTGGCTGGACAACTTCTTCGAGTACCTCTCGGACTCCTTCCGCCCGCTGATGGGCGTGCTGCTCGGCGCCTCGCTGATCATCGCGATCGCCTCGGTGCTCGACGCGCTGAACATCATCGACTTCCGGGCCGCCGACAAGTCCGCGACCTGGGTGTTCGTGGACGCCATGTGGCGCTCGGTGCTGTACTTCCTGCCGATCATGGTCGCGTACAACGCCGCCAAGAAGCTGAAGATCGACCCCTGGGTCGGCGCGACCGTGATGGCCGCCGTGATGACCCCGAACTTCACCGGAATGCTCGGCGGGGACGGCAAGATCCCCGGCGTCACCTGCTCCACCAACGCCACCCTGGGCACCCAGGAGTGCGTCGCGCACGTCTTCGGGCTGCCGATGCAGCTCAACGACTACGGCGGCCAGGTCTTCGTGCCGCTGCTGATGGTGGCCGTGCTCGCGCTGGTCTACAAGGGTCTCCAGCGGATCTTCCCGGAGAACGTGCAGCTGGTCTTCGTGCCCTTCTTCAGCATGCTGATCATGATCCCGATCACCGCCTTCCTCATCGGCCCCATGGGCATCTGGGCCGGCAACGGCCTCGGTCAGGGCCTGTCGTGGCTGAACGGCAACGCGCCGATCGTGTTCGCGATCATCATCCCGCTGCTGTACCCCTTCCTCGTGCCGCTGGGTCTGCACTGGCCGCTGAACGCGCTGATGCTCCAGAACATCAACACCATCGGCTTCGACTTCATCCAGGGCCCGATGGGCGCGTGGAACTTCGCCTGCTTCGGCGCCACCGCCGGCGTGCTGCTGCTCTCGCTGCGGCACCGTGAGAAGACCATGCGCCAGACCGCGACCGGCGCCCTGGCGGCCGGCCTGTTCGGCGGCATCTCCGAGCCCTCCTTGTACGGCATCCACCTGCGCTTCAAGCGGATCTACCCGCGCATGCTGGTCGGCTGCCTCGTCGGCGGCGTGATCGTCGGCGTGCTGGGCGGCGTGGACACCAAGGTCTTCGCGTTCACCTCGCTGCTGACCATCCCGGTCTTCTCCCCCATGGCGAGCTACGGCATCGCGATCACCGCGGCCTTCTTCGTCTCGATGGCGCTGGTGTACTTCTCCGACTACCTCACCCCGGAGGAGCGCGCCCAGGTCAACGCCGAGCGCGACGCCGCCGAGGCCGCCGAGCGCGAGCTCGTGACCGTCGGCGCGGCCACCGCGACCACGACCACGACCACGACCGGGAACGCGGGCACCACCGCCGCCGCGACCGGCGCGGCCGGCCCCGCCCTGGACCTCGTGGCCCCGGTCGCGGGCACCGTCGTCGGCCTCGACGAGGTCGGGGACCCGGTCTTCGCCTCCCGGGCGCTGGGCGAGGGCGTGGGCATCGAGCCGACCGACGGCCGGATCCTGGCCCCCGCGGACGGCGAACTGGTCACCGTGGCCGACACCGGTCACGCCTTCGGGATCCGCACCGCCGACGGGGTCGAGGTCCTGGTGCACGTGGGCATCGACACCGTGCAGATGGAGGGCGAGGGCTTCGACGTGCGCGTCGCGGCCGGCCGGAAGGTCGCCGCGGGCGACCTCCTCGTCGAGGTGGACCTCGACGCGGTGCGCGCCGCGAAGCACCCGACCGTCACCCTCATGACCGTCACCAACACCGCGGAGCTCGGCTCGGTCGAGCCGCACATCGGGGCGGAGGTCGCCGCCGGCGCCCCCGTGGTGACCGTCCGACGCTGACGGCGGGAACCCATCGTGATCGGCGCGGGCACGCGCCCCCACCCGGGGGTGCGTGCCCGCGCCGATCGGCGGGAACAAAGAGGGGCAGAGCAGACGAATGGCGCGAAGCGATCAGCTAGGATTCCGATCATGAGCGGGAGAGAGGACGAACGGTGAAGGCGCTGCGCGTCCTCAACAACAACGTGGTCCTCGCCCGCGACGACGACGGCCGCGAGGTCATCCTCACGGGGCGCGGCATCGGCTTCGGCTCCCGCCAGGGCAAGCCCATCGACCCGGCGCTGATCGTGCGCGTCTTCGTCCCGGCCGACGGCCGCGACCCCGACCACCTCAGCGAGGTCCTCGCCCTCATCGACGAGGAGGTCCTGCGGGCCGTCGTGATCGCCCTGGCCGAGGTCGGCATCGAGGGCCGCGAGTCCACCCGCCCCACCCTGGCCATCGCCGTCGCCGACCACGTCGCGGGCGCCCTGGACCGGGCCCGGCGGGGCATCGTCGTCGAGTACCCGCTGCGCGCCGAGGTGCAGACCCTGTACCCCGAGGAGTACGGGCGGGCCCGCGCCCTGCTGGACTCGGTCAACCGCCGGGTGGACCCCCGACTGGAGCCCTCCGAGGCCATCGCGCTGGCCCTGCACCTGGTCAACGCGGGCTTCGCCTCGGGCGACCTGTCGTTCACGTACACGATGACCGGGGTCATCCAGCAGATGCTGGCCGTGGTCCGCGAGCGGCACGGGGTGGACGTCTCCCAGGAGTCGATGAACGCGGCGCGGTTCATCACCCACGTCCGCTACCTCTTCGTCCGCATCCAGCAGCACCGGCAGCTCACCGGCCACGAGTCCACGATCGGCAAGGGCATCCGCCGGCACTACCCGGAGGCCACGCGCACCGCGCAACAGCTCGCGACCATCGTGGAGCTGCGCCTGAACCAGCGCCTGAGCGAGGACGAGGTCTCCTACCTCGCCCTCCACGTGGCCCGCATGATCACGGAATCCGACACCCCCACCCCCTGACCGGCCCCCGCGTCCTCGCGGGGATGGCCGGTTCGTGATGTTGACGCCCCGGGGCGGGGCCGGCCAGCATGGGCGCAGTGGTGCCCGGACCGGGGCCGCGCGCGCGTGCCCCCGGGGGAGCCGATGAGCCGACCGCCCTTGCGTCCGACCGGACCGGTGTGGCCGGCGGCCCCGGACCTCGCCGCGCGGGAGGCGGCCGGGTGGCGGCCGGTGCCGCTGCACTCCTTCGTCCTCAAGGTGCACAGCCGGTGCGATCTGGCGTGCAGCCACTGCTACGTGTACCGCGCCGAGGACTCCGGTTGGCGGGCCCAGCCCCGGGTGATGGCCCCGGGGACGGCGGCCCGCGCGGCCGAGCGGATCGCCGAGCACGCCGGGGCCCACGGTCTGACGGAGGTCGGGCTCGTGCTGCACGGCGGGGAGCCGCTGCTCGCGGGGGAGGACGCGCTGGCCGGGGTGGTCGGCGCGGTGCGCGGTGCGCTGGGCCCGGGGGTGCGGCTGCGGCCCGTGCTCCAGACCAACGGCACCCGGCTGACGGCCCGGATCCTGGACCGGTGCGGGGAGCTCGGCGTGCGGGTCGGGGTGAGCCTGGACGGCGGGCGGGTGGCGCACGACCGGCGGCGGCGCGGGGCGGACGGGCGGGGCAGTCACGCGCGGGTGGCGGCCGGGCTCGGGTTGTTGTCGGCCGCGCCGTACCGGGCGCTGTTCGCGGGCCTGTTGTGCACGATCGACCTGCGCAACGACCCGGTGCGGGTGTACGAGGACCTGCTCGCGCACCGGCCGCCCGTCGTGGACCTGCTGCTGCCGCTGGGGACCTGGCACCGGCCGCCGCCCGGCGGCGATCCCGCGGGCCGGCGGACCCCGTACGCGGACTGGCTGATCGCGGTCTTCGAACGCTGGTACGGGGCGCCCGTGCGCGAGACGCGGGTGCGGTTGTTGGAGGACCTGATGGCGCTGCTGCTGGGGGCGGGAGCGGGCACCGAGACGCTGGGGCTGGCGCCCGTGCGGTACGCGGTGGTGGAGACGGACGGGTCCCTGGGGCAGGACGATTCGCTGCGGATCGCGTACGAGGGGGCGGCGGGCACCGGGATGGACGTGTGGCGGCACTCGTTCGACGAGTTGGTGCGCCATCCGGGGATCGCGGCCCGGCAGTGGGGCGCGGAGGGGCTGGCGCCGGCGTGCCGGGCCTGCCCGCTGCACCGGGTGTGCGGGGGCGGGCCGTACGCGACGCGCTACCGGCCGGCGTCCGGGTTCGCCAATCCCAGCGTGCACTGCGCGGACCTGGCCGCGCTGATCCGGCACGTGGGCGCGCGGCTGCGCGCGGACCTGGGGCCCGGGGCGCCCGGGGCCGAGCTCAGCGCAGGTTGCGCAGGACGGTCCAGCCGACCGCGAGGGTGAGCACGAGGGCGGGCCCGCGCGGTCCCAGGGGCGGCCGCCAGGGGCGACCGCGCACCCCGGTGGTCCACAGCAGGCGCAGGCACGCGGCCAGGGCCAGGGGGGAGACGGCGAGCAGCGCGGGGTTGGCGCGCGCGGCGGCGTCGAGGTCTCCGTACAGCAGGGCGCGGACCATGCGGGTGCCGCCGCAGGCGGGGCAGTCCAGTCCGGTGACGGCGTGCCAGGGGCAGGGCGGGAAGAGGGTGCCGGGGGCGCCGGGGTCGTGACGGGCCGTGTACCAGAGCCCGGCCGCCGCGAGCACGGTGAGCGCGGCGAGGGCGATCCGGTGTCGGCGCGGCGCACGCCCGGCCTCGGGCGGGGCCGACGGGCGGAGCGGCCGGTGCGGCCGCTCCGGTGCCGGGTCAGCCACGCAGCGGACGGCCCTTGGCGTCGGTGCGGTCGTTGCTGACGAAGAACATGATCGAGTCGACGAGCGCCCACACGCCGACACCGCCGCAGGTCAGGAGCTGCGCGATGGCCATGCCGGTGTGGCCGGTGTAGAAACGGCCGGCGCCGAAGCAGCCGAGGAAGAACTGGAGGACGCCGGCGACGACCTTGGACTTGTCCGAGACCTCGGGGGCCGGCGGGGTCTGCGCGGCGGACTGGCCGTAGGGGCTCGCGCCGTAGGGCTGCATCTGGCCGGGCTGCTGCCCGTACGGGGCCTGGCCGTAGGGCTGCTGCTGGGGCTGCCCGTACGGCTGGGGCTGCTGCGGCTGCTGGGGCTGACCGTAGGGCTGGTACGGCTGCTGGTCGGACATGACGGGGTCCTCACACTCGGGGGGCGGCGTCCCCCCAGTCTCTTTAAGTCGTGATTACCGAAACCCCGGCGTTGGACCCCGCGCCGGGGGTCCGACGCACGCGATCGCGCGGGCCCATCGGGCCCCGCCGGTCCGCGTCCCGGGATCTCAGCCGGCCGCGCGCAGCCCCCGGTTCGGGTGCGCGGACTTCCACGCGTCGATCGACAGATCCCATTCCTCGCCGGTCAGCGCGGTCAGGGAGGCGGGGAAGAGCCCGTCCTCCTCCTTCGCGATGTGTCGGTGCAGTTCGTCGGCGGCCTCGCGGAACCGGGCCGCGTCGGCCGGGTCGGCGAGGTCGGCGCGGGCGAGGAAGGCGGCGAGTTCGCGGTGTTCGGCGACGAGGGCGGCGATGTACTCGGCGTACTCGGGGTCCTCCTCCATCACCCGGAACAGGCCGCGTTCCTCGCCCTCCCAGTGGGAGAGGAGTTCGGTGGTCATCCGGGCGACCAGGGCGCCGGCCGTCGCGGGGTCCCCGGCGTCCAGGGCGCGCACGGCGTCCCCGGCGAGGTCGGTGACCTTCTCGTGCTCGGCGATGAATTCCTTGATCAGGGGGATCTCACGGCAACCGCAGTAGTGACACATGTGCATCATTGTGCCGAATCGGACATCCTCCGGGCCGGTGCCGGGGCAAGCATGACGCACCGTCGGGCGCCACGGGGTGGATTCGGCGCAACGTGCGTCACGGGTCGGGCCCGGCCGGCTACGGTGGGCGCGACGGGCCGGATCGACGTGACGTCTGTGCGGGGAGGGCCTTGTGACGACGATGCTGGTGGGCTTTCGACTGGGGAGCGACACCCGGGGGAGGCAGGTCACCGTGCTGCTCTCCGGGTCCGGGGTGCTGTACCGGGCGGCCGGCGCGTACGGCGAACCGCCCGTGCTGGCCCGGCCCGAGGTGGCCCGGGGCGCGCGGGGCTCCGGGGCGCTCCCGGCGCACGGGCCGGCCGGTCACCCGGTGGGCGCCCTCACCGGCCGGCTGCGGGCCGCGCACGCCGAGTACACCGCCGAGGGCTTCGGGCGCGCCCTGATCCCGCCGGCGACCGTCGAGGTGGACGTGGACGAGGGCCCGTTGACCGGACCCGACCGGGGCCCGCTGCCGCACCGGGCGCTGCTGGAGGGGTTCGTGGGCCTGGCCCCGGGCACCGGGGGCGGTTCGGCGGCCGATCTGGACCGGGCCATCCGCGCCTTCCGGGGCGCCCTGGGGCTGCCGGCCGTCGAGGAGCCGCGCGGCGCGCGGGCGCCCCGGCCGCCCGTGTCACCGGCCGTGCGCGAGCTGATCGTACGACTGGCCCGGTCCCGGGCCATCACCCCGGGCGCGGCCCGGCCCCCGGTGCCGTGGACCGTGACCCGCGAGGCCGTCCGCTTCCACCCGCACGCGCGGGACGCGGGACTGGACCGGGCCTCGGCCCTCGAACTGCACGCGGCGCTCACCGCCTGGCTGCACGCGACGGCCCCGCCCGCGCCCCCTCACTGACCGGGCACGCGCGGCCGCGCCCCCGGGGCGGGTCCGGTGGAACCTGCCGACCCCGCCGGCGCCGGGGCCCGGCCCAGGGCCGAACGGACCGTCAGCCGGTGCCGCAGGCGCAGCCTCCGCAGCTCCCACCAGGACAGGGCGGTGACGGTCAACGGCGGCCCCAACAGGTACGCGGCGCGCACGGCGCCGGGGGCGGCGACGGGCGCGTCCTGGAAGAGCTGGAAGAGGCTCGTGGCCCAGGACAGGACGGGCAGGATCAGCGGCGGCAACACCTCGTGCACGTCCCCGGCGCGGAACGCGTGGTGCACGCAGAGCACGACCGCGCAGAACAGGGTGACGGCGGCGAACAGCGTGACCGGCCCGAGCACGAGCGTGGCCGCCATGGCCCCGGAGCCGGAGCCGAGCCGCTCGACCAGCGGGAGCGTCAGCAGGAGCAGGATCAGGCCGAGCACGCAGCCGAGGGCGGCGGCGGGTCCGCGCAGCCGGGGCTTGAGCGCCGCCCGGCTGCCGGGGCGGGCGGCGAGCAGGAACAGGCCGATGCCGAGCGGCGCGAGCGCCGACATGCCGAGCGCCGAGGCGATGGCGTCGGCGAACTTGTTCTCCACCAGCCCGTTGTCCTCGTCGACCACGGGATAGGACAGGTACAGCCAGACGGTGGCGGCGGTGCCGACGATCGTGCGGGCCAGTTGCGCGCCGCGCACGGCGGGGTCCTCGACCCGGTTCGCGCGGGTGGGCGCGGTGAGCCGGCGGGCCGCCTCGTAGGGGGCGCGGGCGAACGCGACCAAGCACCCACGGCCGGCGCGCGACGCGGGCGGCCCGAGCCAGGGCACGTGATCGCGCGCCGGGCGGGCCGGGCGGTGGTGCGGTGGGTGGTGCGGCGGGCGCGGGCCGCGCGGACGCGGCACGTGTGGGCTGGTCATGGCGTCGTGTCTCCCCCGAGGACGTCCGAAGATCAGCGGACATCGTAGGGCTCGACCCGGACCCGCCGGCACGGTGGGTGTCAGTCGCAGGCGAGGGCGGAGCCGCGGATCGGGGTGTAGCCGTAGAACGGCGGGGACTGGGGCTGTCGGGCGGTGGAGCCGGTCGGGGTGAGGGCGCGGTCGTGGACGAGGCGGTCGAAGACCTCGGGGGCGCGTTCCTCGTCCCAGGCCAGGTTGGACCGGTTCCCGCCGTCGAAGCCGTCGAGCGGGACGATCGCGAACTCGGTGTCGGCCGGGCCGAGTCGGGCCAGGTCCCGGGTGAGGGCCCCGAGGTCCCCGGGGGTGAAGCCCTGGTCCACGGTGGTGGCCGACAGCAGGGTGCGGGCCAGCGCGGTCAGGCGGGGCAGGGTCCGCAGGGCGGGTTCCTCGCGCAGCCGGAGCAGGGTGCCGACGAGGAAGCGGTGCTGCCGCTGGATCCGGTTGAGATCGGCGGAGGTCTCCCCCGGCACCTTGCGGGAGCGCACGTACTGGAGCGACGGACCGCCCCGCAACCGGTGCGTCCCCGCCGACAGTTCGAGCATCGTCGCCTTGTCGTGCATCGGGCGTTCGAGACAGACGGGCACCTTGTCGACCGCGTCGACGGTGTCCATGAACCGGCGGAAGTCCACGTGGACCCAGTGGTCGACGCGCAGCCCGGTGGCCCGCTCGACCGTGCGGACCGTGAGCTCGGGGCCGCCGAGGGCGAGGGCCGCGTTGATCTTCCCGCGCCGGCCCGAGCGCCGCTCCCCGGTGACGGGGTCCCGGTGGGCGGGGATGTCGGCGGCGGAGTCCCGGGGCAGGGCGACGACGCTCGTGCGGGTGCGGTCGGCGGAGACGTGCAGCACGAACAGCACGTCCGAGCAGTGACAGGCGGAGCCGCCGAGGTGGTAGCGGTCCATCTCCTTGGCGGTGGTGGTGGAGCGGTCGTCGGTGCCGATCACCAGGATGTTCGTGCCCTGGCCCCGGGCCGGACGGGTCGGGTCGTCCTCGTCGAGCGCCGCGCCCCGGGGCAGGGCGGCGGCGAGGGCGGTGGTGACGAAGGGGGCCGTGCCGGGGGCGGGCGCGGGGAAGGGGTCGGCGAGTCCGAGACCGGTGAGGGTGACGGCGCCCAGCGCGAGGGCGAGGGCCGCGCCGGTCAACGCGCCCCGGATCCCGGGCCGCCGCCGGCGCGCCTCGCCCACGGGCACGGGCACGTCGGACGCCGCGGGTTCGGCGGGTCGGTCGGGTTCGGCGGGCTGGGCGGGGGGTCGGGCCGGGGAGTCGCCCGGGCTCTCGTACGGCACTCGCACCACATGCTCCTCACGCACACCACGGGTGTCAGGCAACACGGGGAAGCTAGCGAGCCGACCACGTCCCGCCGGCGGGCGCCGCCGGCGGCGTGGCCGGGCCCAACCCGTTCAGCGCAGAGGATGTGCCCCGTTTCCCGCAACGTGCCGACCGGGTCCGGAAAGGGGTGCGCCCCCGGGGCCGTGTGGTGGGCACGGGGCCGGGGGCGCTGCGAGGCCCGAACCGCCGGGCGGGTGGCGGTGTGTTTCGGGCCCGAGGGGGGCGTCGCGTCACCGGCTCAAGGGGCGTCGAGCACGGCGGAGAGCATCCCCCGGAACGAACGGTAGCACCCTCCGGGGGCCCGTTGCCCGGGGGGTGCCCGATCCCGACCCCCCAATCTCGAATTCGGACCGCCCCGAGCCCTCCGGACGAGCCCGAAGCGGACGTTTCGGCCGTCCCGCTCAGCTCTCGGGCGGGCGTCGGCCACGATCACGGTCACGATCGCGTTCCCGTTCGCGGGCGGCGCTCTCGCGACACCAACGGAAGACCAGCAGCGTGGCGCACACCACGGTCGTGGCCCACACCACGCCGAACGCGAGGACGTACCCGAGGGTGCCGCGCACCACGGCGGTCACGAGCAGCAGCACGGAGGCGGGCGCCCCGAAGGACACCAGGGCCGCCGCCCGACGGCGCTTGCGGCGCATCCGGCGCAGCGCGCGGTGCAGGCCGGGGTCGGCCCGGGACAGTTCCTCCTCGATCACGGCGAGGAGATCGCGTTCGCGCGCGGTCAGGCCCGGGCCCGAATCGGGTCCGGATCCCGCGGCGGGGCCGGGGCCGGTGTCGGACACGGCGCACCCCCTTCGATCGACGCGGGTTCGGTGGCCCGGGTGGGGGCCGCCGCGTGTGTGGTCACGGTCCGCTCGCCTCCCTTCGTCCTCGGGACGGGTTCGTCCCGCGCTCCCCGTCTGCCCGGGTCGGACGCGGAACATCCGCGCCCGGGGCGACGGCCTCGGCCCGCCGGCGTTCGCTGCTGCGCCGGGCCCACAACGGGATCGCGACCCACCACAGGCCGAACCACAGGACCACCCCGCAGACGATCCACAGCGCGAGCGCGTCCGAGAGCACCAGCCGCAGGATCAGCAGCACCGCGGCCACCGTCGTGCAGAACAGCAGCACCAGGCCCACGGCCGTCATGCGGGAGGCCCAGGTCACCGCCTCCGGTTTGATGCGGCGCCCGGCGACGAGCCGGTGGAAGGCCACCGGCCCCACCAGGGAGCCGACGGTGGCCGCGCCCAGCACCAGGGTCACGACGTAGATGGCCCGGTCCGCCGGACCGAGGTCGACGAACCGGGGCTGGAAGACCACGGCGAGGAGGAAACCGAACAGGATCTGCACGCCGGTCTGGGCCACCCGCAGCTCCTGGAGCAGTTCGCCCCACTGCCGGTCGGCCCGCTCCTCGACGCTCTCGTACCGCCCCAGGCGCGCGGAGGCCCGCGGTCGGGGCGGGTCCGCGCGTCCCGGGACCCCGGGTCGGGAGTCCTCGGCCTCGAACGGCGGCGTGTCCACGCCGAGCGCCTACCCCACCCCGCCCCCACCATGTCGCACGACCGCGCCGCCGGAGCGGGGCCGGCTAGCCGCGGTCCTCGCTCGACGTGTCCTCGGGGTTCTCGTCGCGGCGCGCGGCGTCGTCGTCCTCGTCCGTGCGGCGCGCGGGCCGGCCGGGGCGGCGCACGGCGCGGTCCGCCTCGCGCCGGGCCTCGGGGTCCCCCTCCTCGCCGGGTGCGCCGGAGGGGGTGGTGCGGGGTCGGGGGTCGTGGCTCATCACGGGCCGCCTTCCGTCGTCGGGCCGGCCCCGGGTCCGGGGCTCCGGTCCGTCCGTCTGCCCGTTCCGGGTCATGGGACACGCGCGAGCGGGTAGACGAGGGCGGAGACCACGTCCGGCACCGAGCGAGGAGGCGGTCATGCCCCGAGGTTCCTCCCCCAAGCGGGAGCGCCAGTACGAGCACGTCAAGGAGTCGGCGCGGAAGCGGGGCGAGTCCCCGAAGCGGGCCGCCGAGATCGCCGCCCGCACCGTCAACAAGGAGCGCGCCCGCGCGGGCGAGTCGAGGACGGCGAGCCGCTCGTCCACCCACGACATGTCCTCGTCCCGACGCGGCGGGCTGCACTCGCACAGCGGCTCCCGGGGGCCGACCAAGGAGCAGCTCTACAACGAGGCCCGGCAGCGCGGGGTCAAGGGCCGCTCACGGATGGACAAGGCCGAGCTGAAACGCGCCCTGGGCCGCTGACGGGACCGCCCCGGCGGGCGCTCACGCGGCGCGGGTCGGGGATTGCGGGCGGGCCGGGTCGGCCGGCGGCTCCGGGGTCGGCTCGTCGGCGCGGTCGAAGAGGTCGGCGGTGCCGGTCATCTCCAGCAGCCGCCGCAACTGGTCCGGCAGCGGTCCGCGCAGCGCGAGCGGGCCGTCGAGGCGCAGGCGCAGCAGGGTGTTGAGGGCGGAGGAGTCCGCGAAGGTCACCTCCCGCACGTCGAGGACCAGCGGGCCGACGCCGGCCCGTCGGGCCCGGTCGGCGCGCTCGGCGAGTTCGCCTGCGGTGTCCATGTCGAGTTCCCCGGCGCAGCGCAGCACGTTCGGCGCGGGCTCGGGTCGGGCGGGTTCGCGCGCTGTCATGGTGGCTCCGTAGGACGTGTGACCCGCTGCCCGGGGGGATCCCGGTGCGGGCGGCCCGGGGCCCGTCGCGCATGGTCGTCGACACTGATTCTCGCCGGCCGCCCGTCCACGCGGGGTCGACCGCTCGGCCGGGACGGCCGCCGGGCGGGCAGGCGCGTCCTCCCATCCTGGTGCCCGGCCCCGCCGCGAAACAGCGCGTGGAACGAAACACCTGTCCGGAGGGGGGCCGGGAAACGAAACCGCGCCCCCCGCCCGGCCGCCGCGCGGGGCGGGGCCGGTCGGAGGGCGCGGTCCGGACGCGGTCCCGACATGATCGGGACCGTACGGGAGGGGTCAGCGGCCGGTGATCGTGAACTGGGAGCCGGGTTCGGTGACCACGTCGCCCTTGGCCGAGTTCGTGATGGTGACCCCGGCGAGGGTGGCGTTGCCCCGGGCCCCGCTGTGGGCGAGGATGCCGGCGCCGTTGTTCGACTTGTCGATGCGGACGTTCTCCACGCGGACGTCGGGCAGGGCGCCGCCGCCGGTCTTGAACTGGATGCCGTCGTAGGTGGAGTCGCTGATGTCGGTGTCCTTGATGGTGACCCCGGGGATCGGGAGGTTCGCGGCGAACAGGGTGATCGCCCCGAACTCCTGGTCCTCGTTCCAGAACGCGCCGCCGGTGCGGTGGAGCCCGTTGCCGGCGATCAGGGTGCTGCCGGAGAACGGCAGCGGGTCGTGGTCGGTGGCGAGCATGATGCCCGGGTAGTTCATGGTGTCGAAGATCAGGTTGTTCTCGATGCTCTGGTCCCGGCCGCCGTAGATGGCGATGCCGTTGGCTCGCCAGGGCAGCTGGATGGTGTTGTTGCGGAAGTGGTTGTCGTGCGCCACGTCCGCGGACTGGTCCTTGACGTACTTGCTGGACCAGACGGCGAGGGCGTCGTCGCCGGTGGTGCGGAAGGAGGAGTTGAAGACGGTGGAGTTGCGGGTGCCGTTGGCGAAGTTGATGCCGTCGGCGTAGGTGTCGCGGATCCGCACGCCGCTGAACTCGACCCCGTCGGCGGGGCCCCACAGGGCGGGGATGTTGTCGTAGTCGCGGCCGACCCAGACGCCGACGTTGGCGTGCTCGATCCACACGTTGGTGATCTTCGTGTTCTTGCCGAAGCGGCCGTTGAGACCGACGCCGCCCTCGGCGTTCCCGTCGCCGCCGCGGATGGTTCCGGAGCCGAAGATCGCGATGTCGGAAATTTGCGTGTTCTCGTCGATGTCGAAACCGAAGTTGCCCTCGTGCGGGTGGTTGATGCCGCCCGCGTCCTGGGGCGGGGTCAGGGTGTACAGCCGGGAGTGCCACATGCCCGCGCCGCGGATGGTGACGTCACGGATGCCGACCTGGTTGAACTGGCCCCGGTTCAGCGGGTCGTCGGTCAGGATCTTCTGCTCCTGGCGCCACTGGCCCTGCGGAATCCAGACGCAGGGGATCTGCCCGTTCTGGTCGGCGGTGACGGCCCGCTGGATGGCGGCGGTGTCGTCGTTGCCGTCGTTGGGCACGGCCCCGTACTCGGTGATGGAGACGCATTCGGCGGGCTTGGCCAGCGGCGGGGCCACCTGCTCCAGGTCGATCAGGTCGATGATCTGGTAGGCGGCGGTGTCGCCGGCGTCGCGCTGGATGCGGAAGGTGGTGCCGGCGGGCCAGGTCTGGCCGAGCAGGGCCTGGGTCTCGTCGAAGAGGCGCCGGGCGTCGCCGCCGGGCCGGTTGGTGAGGCCCTCGGGGCTGTCGGTGGTGCCGTACAGCCAGCTGTGCTTGGAGGACAGGGTCAGCTTGCGGTCGAAGGAGCCGTTCACGTACAGGCTGACGGTGGCGTCGGCGCCGCCGCCGTTCGGGCCGTCGGGCACGGAGTTGCGCACGACGATGGAGTTGGCCGCCGCCGTGGACGTGAACTGCACGTACTGGCCGGTGGCGGAGAGGCGGACCGACTCGCGGCCGGAGGACTCGGTGGCGAAGTTCGTGTGCCCGAAGGTGCGCAGGGCGTCGGTGCGCAGCAGGGTGCCGGTGTAGCTGCCGGCCTCGGCCTCGTAGGAGGTGTACGGCAGGGCGGCGCCCCGGCCGACGACGATGGACAGGGAGCGGGCGTTGTTGGTCTCGTTGGTCTCGGCGAGGGTGTCGGCGGCGTCGGCGGTGGCGGTCAGGGTGGCCCCGCCGCTGGTCGCCGTCCACGTGCCGTTGATCGCGACGTCGACGCTCGCGCCGGCCGCGATCGCCGGCGTGGGGCCGTTGAGGACGGTGGTGCCGGTGGTGACACGGGTGATGGTGCCGGCGGGGACCGCGCTCGTGCCCCGATTGCGGACGGTGACCCGGAAGGAGACGGGGGCGCCGACGGCCGGGTTGGCCGGGTTCGGGGTGATCGCGAGCACTTCGAGGTCGGGGCCGGGGGCCTGGCCGACGACGAGGCGCTCGGCCGCGACCTTGCCGTTGTTGGTGTCGTCCTGCTCGGGGACGGTGTCGCGGGGGTCGACGACGGCGGAGACCCCGTAGGAGCCCATGGGCCGCTTGCCGACCGCGACCGGCACGGTCGCCGAGGCGCCCGGGGCCAGGGCGCCGACGTTCCCGCTGCCGGCGACGACGCCCTCCACGCTCACCTCGACGGTGGTCGCGGCGGAGGCGGCGGTGCCCGCGTTGCGGACGGTCACGCCGACGCTGACGGGGTCGCTCTCGGAGGGTTGCGCGGGGGTCCAGGCCAGGCCCGTGACGGTCAGGTCGGGGCCCGCGGCGGGGGTGCCGAGCACCTGGAACTCGGCGAGCTGGCCGCCGCCGGCGCCGGTGTTGCCGGTGAACCGCAGGCGGACGTCGGAGACGCGGCCGGTGAAGGGCACCGTGACGGTGTTGCGGTTGCCCGTCGGGTCGAAGGCGTAGGAGGCGCGGGCCTTGAGGGTGGTGAAGCCGGTCGCGGAGCGTTCGCGGCCGAGCACCTCGATCTGCTGGGTGCGGGCCCCCCAGGCCGGGTCCGGGTTGAGCTTCAGCACCGCGCCGGTCACGTCGGCGTCCGCGCCGAGCTTCACCGTGAGGGTGGAGTCCTGCCCGGCGGCCTCCCAGTAGCTGGTGACGCTGTCGTCGTTGGCGTTGCCGGCCACGTAGTTCTGGGTGGTGGACGATGCCTCGATGGGCTTGCCCTTGGCCAGGTTCACGCCGGTGGGCGGGGTACCCGGGTCACCGGGGTCGGTCGGGTCGCCGGGATCGGTCGCGGGGCCGCGCACCTCCAGTTCGGAGAGCTGGGCCGCGGGCCAGCCGGTGTTCGCGTCCACCTGCACCCGCAGCCAGCGCACCGGGGCCTGGGCGAAACCGAGGGTGACGGCGTTGCCGCGGGCCGGGTCGAAGACCTTCGGGGCGGCCGCGGACAGGGTGGTGAAGGCGGACCCGTCGGTGCTGCCGCGCACGCTCAGGGTCTGCGTGCGGGTCTCCCAGGAGGCGGGCAGCTTCAGCGTGACCTCGTCCACGGGGACGGCCTTGCCCAGGTCCACCTGCGCCCACTGCGGGAAGGAGCCGGAGGGGCTCTCCCAGTAGGTGCCCTGGTTGCCGTCGGTGATCTTCGCGGACTCGTAGCCGCCGAGGGCGCCGCTCGCGGTGGCGGGCCTGCCCGCGGCGAGGTTCGGGCCGCCGGCCGCGACGGCGTTCGTGGCGGGCAGGGCCCCGAGGGCCGTCAGCCCCGCGACCACCAGGCCGACCAGCGCGCGCCGGCCGCCGTGCATCCATCTCATGTCTGTCCTCGAATTCGGGGGGCGGTGGGGAGGGAGGAGCGGGAACACGGGCGGACACTCTCGAGGGGGCGAGCGTGTCTGCCGAGATTTTGCGAGGCTCTCTTCATTTTTTGAGTGATCTCGTGGCCGATCTGCGGCCATGGCGCCACAGGTTTCCGTCAGATGCCGGGCGTGTCAACACCGCGCGCACGAAGCCGTGTTGGGGACCGCCCCGTGTGCACGGACTTCGCCCGCCTTGTCCCCCGCCCTTGCCCCCGCCCGGGTCGGCACGCGCGAAGGCCCCCGTCCGCGCGGGGAGGCGCGAACGGGGGCCGGACGGGGCGGGGCGACGGGGCTCAGCGGGGCGTGCCGCCGGGGCGCGGCAGGGGCAGGTCGGCGGGCAGTGCGCGCAGGGCGCCCGGCGCGGGGAGGACGGAACGCCCGTCGGTCGGGGGCCGGGTGGACAGGGCGCGGTCCAGGAAGGCGAAGAGGGCCTCGCCGATCGGGTCCGGGAGCGGCTCGCCCTGTTCGTCGAAGCGCTCGTACTTCGTCAGGTTGTATCCGAGGGCGACCTGGCGCCGCCCGTCCTCGGAGGAGAAGGCCCAGGTCCCGCCGCCGAACACGCCGCCGTTGTGGCCCCAGTAGTCGCGCCCGTCCGACATCCTGAGGGTGAAGATGCCCAGGCCGTAGCGGACCAGCGCCTCCTCCCCCGGCTCGGTCTCGTAGGCGGGGACGGTGGTCTTCATCTCGCGCAGGGCGGCCGGTCCGAGCAGCCGGCCGCCGAGCAACTGCCGGTAGAAGGAGTTGAGGTCGGTGGTGGTCGAGACGAGGGCGCCGGCGGTCCCGCCCCAGGACATGTCGTACACGCTGTAGTCGCGGGGCGGGTCGATGTGGCCGTGGAAGGACTCGTACAGGCGGGCGTGCGGGCCCTCGATCCGGGGGGAGGTCGGGAAGCGGGTGTGCTCCAGGCCGGCCTTCCGGATCACGTGCCGGGAGATGTACGTCTCGGGGTCCTGACCGGTGACGCGTTCCAGGATCAGCCCGGCGAGGATGTAGTTGGTGTTGGAGTAGTTGTGCCGGCCGCGTTCCCCGGCGGGCGGGGCGGCGAGGCCGAGGCGGGCGAGGTGCTCGGGTTCGAGCCGGCGGAAGCGGCCCGCGTCGAGGGCGCGGCGCGGGTCGTCGAGGATCCCGGGGAACGCGGGCAGCACGTAGTCGCCGATGCCGCTGGTGTGGTCGAGGAGCATCCGCACGGTGACGGTCCGGGCCCGCTCGTCGGTGACGAGGTCGGGCAGTCGGCGGCCGATGGGCTCGTCGAGGCGGAGCCGGCCGCGTTCGACCTGCTGGAGCAGGGCCACGGCGGTGAACGTCTTCGTGATGCTGCCGACCCGCGTTTCGAGGTCGGGGGCGGTGGGCCGGCCGGTCGCCTTGTCGGCGACGCCGGTGGCGCCGCGCCACTGCGCGGAGCCCTCGCGCACGGCGGCCCAGGACCCGTACATGCCGGCGTCCCGGAACGCGTCGAGCGAGGCCCGCAGGGCCTCGCGGTCCGGGCCGGGGCGCGCGACCGGGGCGCCGACGGCCAGGGCCCCGGGCCCCGGCCCGCCGGCGGCCGAGACCGGCGCAACCCCCAGGGTCAGGGCCAACAGGGCGGCCGACACCACGGCCGTGGTGCGACCCGCGCGGTACGCGGCTGAGCTCATGACGGACACCCTCCGTGGAAGCTTCGCGCACGCTCCGTGCACACCCCCCGATCCTGCCCGTCCCCCGCCGGCGCCACGTCACCCCGAGGTCGGATCCCGTCCTCCTCCCCGGGACCCGGCGCAGGGGGCGCACACCACGACCTTCGTCGCGCCCCAACTGCCTTGCGGAACAACGAAAGTGAGGTTTGATCAGGTCGACCGCTCGCGGCGCTCCAGGGTCTCGCGCAGCAGGCGGCGGTGGTCGTTGGCCAGGAGGGCGAGCCGGGTGCGGTTGTCGAGGCCGAGTTTGCGCAGGGTCCGCGAGACGTACGTCTTCACCGTGCCCTCCGCCACGTCGAGCGCGCCCGCGATCTCCTGGTTGCCGGCGCCGTCGGCCAGGGCGAGCAGCACGCGCAGTTCCCGCACGGACAGGCCCGCCACCCCGGCCAGGAACTCCGCGTTCGCGGCGTGCCGGTGTCGGGCGTAGGTGTCGAGGACGGGGGCGAGGAGGTCCGGGGAGAGGACGGCCCGGTGCCGGCTCGCGTCGCGCACGGCGCGGCGCATCTCCTCGCCCGAGGCCGTCTTGAGGAGGTAGCCGTCGGCCCCGGAGCGCCAGACCCGGGCCAGGGCCGCCTCGTCCACCCGCGTCGTCAGGACGAGGATGCCGAGGTCGGGGGCGTCGGCCCGCAGCCGGCCGGCCGTCTCCGCGCCGTCGGGCCCCTCGGGCATCAGCAGGTCCAGCACGACCACGTCGGGCGCGTGCCGGGCCACGGCCGCCAGGGCCCGCGCGCCGGAGGCGGCCTCCGCGACCACCACGATGTCCTCGGCGGCCTCCAGCAGGGTGCGCACCCCGGCGCGGACGATCTCCTCGTCGTCGACGATCACCACGCGGATCATTCCGACGCACCCTCCCTCGGCTCCGGTCCGGGGGCGGCGGGCCCCGGGACCCGGGCGCGGACGGCGTGCCCGCCGTCGGGCCCGGTGCGCACGGTCAGTTCGCCGCCGATCCGGGCCACCGCCCGCCGCAGCCCTTCCAGGCCCAGCCCCGTCCCGCCGGCCGGCGTCGGGCGCCCGCGGCCCGCGCCGGGCGGCCCGTTCGTCACCTCCAGGGTCCAGGCCGGCCCGTCCCGGTCCAGTCGCAGGTCGAGGGGGGCGCCGGGCGCGTGTCGCAGGGCGTTGGCGACGGATTCGACGAGGACGTGGCGCGCCACGTCCCGCTCCCCGGGCGGCAGGGTCCGGTAGTTCGACGCGAAGGTCTCCCCGACGCGCACCGGGGTGCCGGCGGCCCGGATCGCGACCCAGGCCCCCACCAACCCCGCCCACCCGTCCCCGTCCTCGTCCTCGTCCTCGTCCCCGTCCGCGTCTCCGGCCTCGGAACGCCGCAGCCGGAGCACCGCCGTCATCGTGCGCAGGTTCTCCGTGGCCGAGGCGCACTGCGCGTGCGCGGCGTCGAGCAGCCGGGTGACCTCCTCGGGCAGCGGCCCGGGGCCGAGCCGGACCCTCAGGGACTCCACGATCAGGTTCAGCAGCGCGACGTCGTGCCCGAGGAGGTCGTGGAAATCGGCGGCGAGCCGGGCGCGTTCGGCGGTGACGGCCCGTGCCACCAGGCGTTCGGCCTCGCGCGGGGCGCGGGCCCGGTCCTCCTCGCGCCGGCGGGCCGTGACCCCGCACAGCAGGGTGGTGGCGAGGGCGAGCAGGGTCACCGCCACCCCGGCCGGGGCCCCGGCGGCCAGGAACGAGGGCCCCGAGCCGGTCACCGCCAACACCAGCAGCGCCGCGCCCGTCACCGACCCGAACACGAGCGCGGACCGCCGCGACCGGTACCGGCCGGCCGCCCAGGCGAGGAAGTACACCACCGTGAACTGCATGCTCACCAGCGCCGCCGCCAGTCCGGTGCCGGCGGCGAGCGGGAAGCGTCGCCGGCGCCCGAGGAGGGCGAGGGAGCCGAGCACGATCCCGGACCAGCGCAGCGCGGGGTGCGTGGCCCAGGAGTCGTGCGCCCAGGCCGCCGACGCCTCGAACGCCGTGCTCGTGGCCAGGCAGGCGGCAGCGGCCCAGCGGTCCCGGCCCGTCGGGCCCCACCCGGGACGGACGGGCCCGGGGGCGGTCGGGCCCTCGCCCGCAGCCCGGGGGCCGGTCCCGTCCTGCTCCATCCCCCCATCCGACCCCGCCCGGCGGCCCGGGGCCCGCACCGCGGGCGGGGGCGCGCCGGGCCGTCCCGCGAACGGCCGAGGTCAGGGCGCGGTGTCGGGGGCGGGGACGGCGGCGGGGCGCCGGCGGCGTCCGAGGAACACCGGGATGCCGGTGAACACGAGCAGTCCGGCGGCGACGAGCCCCACGTAGGTGCCGGGGTCCCCGACGGGCAGTTGGGCGGGCGGCACGAAGGACAGGACCAGGGCGAAGGCGACGGCGGTGAAGCCGGTGCCGGCCACGGCCCACATGCCGGGCCGGCCACCGGGGACCCGGAAGGCGCGGGGCAGGTCGGGGCGGGTGTGACGGAGCCGGATCGCGGACGCGTAGAGCAGCAGGTACATCACGAGGTACAGGGAGACGGTCATGGCGGAGATGAGGAAGAAGGCCGTGGAGACGTTCGCGGTGACCAGGTAGACGGTGGAGATCAGCGTGACCACCACGCCCTGGGCCAGGAGGATCCCGAGCGGGGCGCCCCGGCCGTTGGCGCGGCGCAGCGGGGCCGGGAGGTACCCGTCGTGGGCGGTGGCGACGAGGGCCTTGCTGGGTCCGCCGATCCAGGCCAGGGCTCCGCTGAGGGCGCCGTAGCAGACGAGGGCGGAGACGACGGGGACGAGCCATCCGACGTGCAGGGCCCCGCCCAGCACCCGCTGGAAGGCGTCGAAGACCCCGGCGGTGAGGGAGATCCGGTCGTAGGGGAGGATCCCGGCGACGGCCAGGGCACCGGCGGTGAAGATGCCGAGGGTGAGGGCGGCGCCGAACCACATGGCCCGGGGGTAGCCGCGCGCGGGTTCCCGCAGTTCGGAGACGTGGACGGCCTGGGACTCGGCGCCCGCGAACAGCAGCAGGATCCCGGCGAGGAAGGAGAGCGTGGCCAGTCCGGTGAACGCGGGCAGCAGGCGCGGCGATCCGGAGCCCGCGGCGACGGCGGCGGCGTGCACGTGCTCCCAGCCGATGGGCCGGCCGGAGGCCACCCAGTAGCCGAACAGTCCCAGGAGCAGCAGCCCGGGCAGGGCGGTGCCGAGGACGAACCCGCGCTTGGCGATCCGCACGAGGAGTCCGGTGCCGCGCAGGGCCACGAGGGTGGCGAGCCAGTACGCGCCGATGCAGAACAGTCCGATGTAGACGTGGTTCGCGGCGAGGGAGGGGTCGTGGAGGGCGAAGGCGAGGGCGACGGCGGCGAATCCGAGGCCGGTGGGGTACCAGACCACGTTCTGGATCCACTGGAGCCAGACGCCGACGAAGCCGGTGCGCTTGCCGAACGCCTCCCCGATCCAGGTGTACACGCCGCCGGCGCGGCCGGCGAAGGCGCTGCCGAGTTCGGCGGAGACGAGGGCGGCGGGGACGAGGAAGAGGAGCCCGGCGAAGCCGATGTATACGAACATCGTCAGCTCCTCCTTGGCCATCATGGGCAGTCCGCGCAGGCTGGTGATGACGGCGGCGGCCGTCATCAGACCGAGCGCGGGCACGCTCAGCCCGCGTGCGCGCCCGGCGCGCGAGAGGATCGCGGCGGGGTCGCCGCGGGAGGGACGGGGGTGGGCGGGCATGACGGTGTTCCCTTCGAAGTTCCGCGAACGGGGGGGCGGCGCGCTCGGGGGCGGCGCGCTCGGGGCCGGGGCGCGTCAGTGGTGGAACGCGACCGGGCCGGGGGCCGGAGCCGGGGCCTGGAGGGCGGGGCGGCGCGGGGCGCGGGTGAGCGCGTCCACGGCCCGGCGGAGGTCGGCGAGGAAGAGCTCGGCCTTGTCACGGCTGATCTCGCGGCGCACGAGGATCCGGTGGACGACGGTGTCCTCCCGGTCGGCGGGCAGCGGGTAGGCGGCCACCTGCCAGCCGCGTTCGCGCAGCTTCGCCGACAGCTCGTGGAGGGTGAAACCGGCGCCGGCCGGGTCGGTGAGGGTGTACGAGACCCCGGGCAGGGCGCCGCGGCCGTCGTAGAGGAGGGTGAACGGGCCCAGGGCGGCGATCTCCTCGCCGAGGTGGGCCGCCGTGTCGAGGAGGGTGCGCTGGAGGCGTGCGTAGCCCTCGCGGCCCAGGCGGAGGAAGAGGTGGTACTGGGCGATGATCCCGCCGCCGGGGCGGGAGAAGTTCAGGGCGAAGGTGGGCATGTCCCCGCCGAGGTAGTCCACGCGGAAGACGAGTTCGGCGGGCAGGTGGGCGGGGGTGCGCCAGACCACCCAGCCGACGCCGAGCGGGGCCAGGCCGTACTTGTGGCCCGAGGAGTTGACGGACACCACCCGCTCGACGCGGAAGTCCCACACGAGGTCCGGCTGTGCGAAGGGGGCGACGAAGCCTCCGCTCGCCGCGTCCACGTGGATCGGGACGTCGAGTCCGGTCTCGGCCTCGATCCGGTCGAGTTCGGCGGCGATCTCGGCGACGGGTTCGTAGTCGCAGGTGAAGGTGACGCCGAGGACGGCGACGACACCGATGGTGTTCTCGTCCACGTACTCGCGCAGTTGGTGCGGCCGCAGGCCGGTGGCCCCGGGCTCCAGGGGCACCTCGCGCAGTTCGACGTCGAAGTAGCGGGCGAACTTCTTCCAGCAGATCTGCACCGGACCGCACACGAGGTTCGGGCGCGCGTCCGACCGCCCGGCGGCCCGACGGGCGGCGCGCCACCGCCACTTCATCGCGAGGCCGCCCAGCATGCACGCCTCGCTGGAACCGGTCGTGGAGCAGCCGAGGGCCGACCCGGGGTCGGGGTTGTGCCACAGGTCCGCGAGCATCCGCACGCAGCGCCGCTCGATCTCGGCGGTCTGCGGGTACTCGTCCTTGTCGATCATGTTCTTGCCGAGGTTCTCGTCCATGAGGCGCCGGACCTCGGGCTCGCTCCACGTGGTGCAGAACGTCGCCAGGTTCTGGGACGCGTTGCCGTCGAGCTCCAACTCGTCGTGCACGAGCCGGTAGACGGCGTCGGCGGCGGCGCCCCGGGAGGGGAAGCGGGTGGTCGGCAGCGGCACGCGACCGAGCGGGCCGGCGTAGACGCCCGCGCCGGGCCCGACGGGGGCCGAGGGTGCGGGGGTCGGGGCGATGGGGGTGGTGTCGATGGGGGTGGTGTCGATGGTCACCGGGTCACCTCACGTGTGTGGTGTGAACGGGGTCCCGTGCCGACGGATCACGGTAGGGGCCGGGGCACGGAGGGGGACCCGCCCGGATCCCGTCTCCTCGCCCGTACCTCCAGCAAACGCCCTCGCGGGCCGTCCCGGGGGCCGCGAAAGCCCCGACTCCGAGGACGTGCGCCTCCCCCGGTCCCGCCCCCCTGTCAACGAAAGGAGGCGCCGGCCCGGGACCCGACCGGCAGCCTAGTTGCCTCCGCCCCCGCAGCCGCCGCCACCGCCGCAGCCGCCTCCACCGCCGCCGCACGAGGAGTCGCCGGAGCCGTTGCCCGAGGCCCACCAGGACCTGCCGCGGCGCTTGGGCGGGCCGACGATCACGATCCGTGCCACCGCCAGTACGACGCCGATGCCCAGCAGCACCAGGATCACCACGACCTCCATGCCGTCACCCCCGTTTCGCACGCGCGCTCGCCGGCGCGCCGCCCGGGATCCGTTCCCGTGTCGCGGACCATGCCCGGCGCCCGGGGTCCGGGTAACCGGAGTTGAGCCAATCCAGAGCTTCCCGCGGCGGGCGTGCTCCGTATGGTGGGTGCGTGATCACCGTCAACCTGGTCCTCGGGGACATCACGCGACAGCGCGCCGACGCCATCGTCAACGCCGCCAACTCCTCCCTGCTCGGGGGCGGCGGGGTGGACGGGGCCGTCCATCGGCGGGGCGGGCCCGAGATCCTCGCCGACTGCCGCCGGCTGCGGGCCGGGCACCTGGGCAAGGGGCTCGCGGTGGGGCGGGCCGTGGCCACCACCGCCGGCGCCCTCGACGCCCGCTGGGTGATCCACACGGTGGGACCGCGTCACGTGCCGGGCGAGGACCGCTCGGAGCTGCTCGCGTCCTGCTACCGCGAGTCCCTGCGGGTCGCGGACGAACTGGGGGCGCGGACGGTCGCGTTCCCCGCCGTGTCCACCGGCATCTATGGCTGGCCCTTGGACGACGGGGCCCGGATCGCGCTCGCGACCGTGCGGGAGGTCTCGGCGGCCGGGTCCTCGGTGACCGAGGCCCGGTTCGTGCTCTTCGACCGGGCGGCGTACGACGTGTTCGCGGCCGCCCTCGCCGCCTCCGACTGAGCCGACGCGCCCGGCTCGCTCCGGGGGGCGTGCGCCGGCGGGAGCGGCGGGGGTCGTATCGTGCCCGTCACCCTGCTCTCGAACGAAGGCGCCACTCCCATGATCCTCGTAGCCGGCGAGGCCCTCGTCGACCTCGTCCCCGTTCCCGGAGCCCCGCAGGCCCCGCCCGTGGCGCGGCCGGGCGGCGGGCCCTACAACACGGCCGTCGCGCTGGGCCGGCTCGGCGAGCCCACCGCGTTCTGCTCCCGGATCTCCACCGACGCCCACGGCCGCGAGCTGATCGCGGGCCTGCGCGCGGCCGGCGTGGACACCACGCCGGTGCTGCGGGGGCCCGAGCCGACCCCGCTGGCCGTGTCCACGCTCGGCCCGGACGGCTCGGCGCGCTACGAGTTCCGGGTGGAGGGCACCGCCGACCGGCTGTTCACGGCGCCGGCGCGGCTGCCCGAGGGCACCCGGGCGGTCTCGTTCGGCACCTGTTCGCTGGTGCTGGAGCCGGGGGCGAGCGCGTACGAGGAGCTGATGCGGCGCGCGGCCGGGGCGGGGTTGTTGACGGTCGTGGACCCGAACGTGCGCCCCGCGCTGGTCCCGGACGCCGAGGAGCACCGGGCCCGGTTCCGGTCCTGGTTGCCGCACACCGGGCTGCTGAAACTCTCCGAGGAGGACGCGGAGCGCCTCGGCGGCGATCCGGGGGCCTGGCTGGCGGCGGGAGCGGGGGCGGTGGTGCTGACCCGGGGCGAACGCGGGATGAGCGCGTTCCCGGGGCCGGGCCGGCGGATCGACGTGCCGGCGGTCCGGGTGCCGGTGGTGGACACGATCGGGGCCGGGGACACCGTGACCGCCGCCCTGCTGCACGGGCTGGCCCGGCACGACGCGCTGTACCCGACGGGTCCGGCCGGGTTGGGGGACGCGGTGTGGACGGAGCTGCTGACGTTCGCGGCCCGCGCCGCCGCCCTGACCTGCTCCCGCCCCGGCGCGCAGCCCCCGACGGCGGCGGAGGTGGCGGAGGCGGCCCTCGCGGGACGCTGAGCGCGCCGGGGTGGGGCGTGGGCGGTCAGGGGGTGTCGAGGGCGTCGAGCTGGGCGCGGCGGGCCAGGGCGCGCCGGGCCGAGGCCGTGCCGTCGGCGCCGGGGCCGTCGGCGGCCGGGGCGGCGCGGCCGGTCGCCGTGTCGAGGGCGCGGGCGATCTCGTCGTACGCGGCGCGGTGGGCGGTGGTGGGCCGGCCGGCCGGGGCGGGGCGGCGCAGGTCCTCCTCGACCAGCCGGCGCAGCGCGTCCGCGGAGCGCGGGGTAAGGCGTTCGCGGCCCCGGGCGAGGGCGTGGACGCGCGGGGCGCAGGCCGCGTCCGCGCCGAACAGCCGGACGAGGTCCTCGGCCACGGCCCACAGCCGGCCCTCCAGCCAGGCCGGGTCCCGGTGGTCCAGGCGGAGCGGGGCGCCGGGGGCGGGTGCGGGGGCGGCCCCGGGCGGTCGGGGGCGCAGGAGCTGCTTGGAGACGGCGGGCTGGCTGAGCTCGGCGAGGCGGGCGATCTGTTCCTGGGTCCAGCCGGCGTCGGCGAGGCCGCGGATCAGCTCGGCGCGGGCGGCGCGGGCCTCCTCGCCGGCGCGGATCGCGTCGTTCAGGGCGGCGAAGACCCGGCCGGCGCGGTCGACGGCGTCCGGGGTCGGGGGTTCGGGTGGGTGGGTCATGACCCGGTTGTAGCCCACCGGCCCGCAGCTTCACAACCCGGATGTACAACCATGGCGTACAACCGAGGTGTACAACCTGGTTGTGGAGCGGGCGCGGCTCGGGCAGACTCCTCTCCGTGACCCGCTTCCCCGCCTTCGACGGCACCCTCCTCGCCCACCGCACCACCGGCCCCGACACCACGAGCACCACAGGCCCCACCGGCTCCGGCGCGCCGCTCGTGTGCCTGCCCGGCGGCCCGACCTCCGCCGACTACCTCGGCGACCTCGGCGGCCTGGCCGCGCACCGCCCGCTGGTGCTGCCCGACTGGCGCGGCACCGGCCGCTCCGCCCGCCCCGCCGATCCGGCCTCCCACCGCTGCGACCGGCTCGTGGACGACGTGGAGGCGCTGCGCGTCCACCTCGGGGCGCCGACCCTCGACCTGCTCGCGCACTCGGCGGGCGCGAACGTCGCCGCGCGGTACGCGGAGCGGCACCCCGAGCGGGTCCGCTCGCTCGTGCTCGTCGGGCCGGGCACCCGCGCCGTCGGCGTGGAGGTCACCGGCGCGTGCCGGCTCGCGCTCGCCCGCCGGCGCGCCGCCGAACCCTGGTTCCCCGACGCCTTCGCTGCACTGAACGCCCTGGTCAGCGGCTCCGGCTCGGCGGCCGACGCCGAGGCCGTGGCCCCGTTCTTCCACGGCCGCTGGGACGAGGCGGCCCGCGCGCACCACGCGGCGGGCCGCCCCGCCGACCCCGAGGTCGTGGCCGGCTTCGGGGCCGAGGGCGCGTTCGACCCGGAGCGGACGCGGGCCGCGCTCGCCGGGTTCCCCGGCCGGGTGCTCGTGCTGACCGGCGAGTTCGACCTCAACAGCCCGCCCGAGCCGACGGCCGCGCTCGCGGCCCTCTTCCCCCGTGCCCGGCACCACGTGCAGCCCGGCGCCGGCCACTCCCCCTGGGTCGACGACCCGGCCGCGTTCACCGCGACCGTGACGGCCTTCCTGGCCGAGACCGACTGACCCGGCGGGCGGGCCGGGGAACGGGGGGACGGAATCAGGCCATCGCGCGCGAGACCCGCCACATCGCGTCCAGGACCCGATCCACGTCCGCCTCCTCGTGGAACAGGTGCGTGGACACTCGGATCGGGTGGTGCCTCTCCTCCGACCCCGGCACCGCGCACGAGGTGGCGCGCACGACGATCGCGTGGTCCGCGCGCATCCGGGACACGAACTCCTTCGACGCGCCCTCGTCCGTGATCCGCCCCGACGCGGCGTGCGGGTCGAAACTGGACAGGGCGGACACCAGCTCGGGGTCGTCCTTCGGCGAGTACAGGGCCCGCACCCCCCAGCGTTCGGCGATGCCCTCCTTCAGCCGGGCGCTCAACCTGAGCACGTACTCCTCGATCCGGCGCCGCCCGATCGCGTCCCAGGCCGCGCACACGGTCCGGAAGCCCTCGAAGTTGGCGAGCTGCCGGTTGCCGATCCCCGAGAGCAGCCCGCCGATGTCGTAGGACTCCTTCGCGCCGTCGGTCCGGGGCTTCAGGCCCTGCTCCGGGTACTGCATCGACACGGGGGTCCAGAACGTGGGCAGCGGCTTCGGGTTGTACCGGGGGTCCACCTTGTTGCGCACGTACAGCACCCCGTTGCCCGAGGGCCCGCACTGCCATTTCGCGCCCGCGCCGGCGAGGAAGTCCACACCCAGCGTCCGGTACTCGTAGGCCATCATCCCGGGCAGGTGGGCGCCGTCGACGATGCTGATCAGCTCGTGCCGCTGGGCCAGCGCGGCGAGCCTGCGGATGGGGAGCATGGTGCCGGTGGTGAAGGTGGGGGCGGAGAAGAAGAGGGCCCTGGTCCGCGTGTTGATCTGCTCGGCGAACAGGCGCACGTAGTCCTCGGCGCGCTGCGCGTTGCCGACGGGCACGGCGACCCGGCGCAGCACCACCCCGTACCGGTCGCGCAGCACCCGCAACGGGGACTCGCCGCCGCTGTGTTCGTGGTCGGTGGTGACGATCTCGTCCCCGGGCCGCCAGTCCAGCCCGGCGAGGATCTTGCACAGGCCGTCGGTGGTGTTGTCGGCGAGGGCGAGTTCGTCGGGGTCGCAGCCGAAGCCGGGCGCGATCTGCCGGCGCAGGTCCGTGAACTCCCCGTACCCGGAGACCGCGTCCCGGGCGATGCGGCGCAGTTCGGTGTCGACGGCGTCCAGGGCCCGCACCGGCGGGGAGCCCACCGTGCCCACGTTCATGTGCAGCAGGGCCGGGTCGAGGGTGAACTCCAGCCCCGGCCAGCGGGCGCCGGCCGCGCGGGCCGGCGCGGACGCGGCGGCGGCGGTCCCGGCGCCCGCCAGGCCCAGGCCGCCGAGCCCGACGACGGCCGCGCCCGCGCCGGCGGCGGTGAGGAACCCGCGCCGGGACGCGGCCCGGGCGGGGGACGGGGCGGTGGTGCGGGAGGTGGTGGTGCGGACGGGTTCGGTGCGCGTCGTCGCGTGCATGATCAGGGGCCCTCCGGTGGAGCGTGGGCGCGGACGGCCACCCGCGACACCGGTCGCCGGGCGGGATCCTCGGGACCGCGCGCGCTCCGTACGCCGTTCGCGTCCGCGCGCCGCTCCGCCCTCGCCGTGATCATTCTCGGAGAGGGGGCGGGACCGCCTCCAGGGGTCGTGGGTCACCGGCCCCGGGGCCGAAAGCAGGCCCCCCGGACCGGATTTCCCCCCGTGTCCCGAACCGGCCCGGCATCCCGTACAGGGCCCCGGACCGAGAACCGCGGACGGGGGCCCGGCGGCGTGCCGGGGCATTGTCGGACCCGCGGGTTACGGTCGAACGCATGAGCACCGCCGCCGCCCCCGAGGGCGCCACCGAATCCCCCTACACGCTGCGGGCCGTCGTCCCCGCCGTCGAGACCTACCGGCACCTGCGGGTGGCCTCGGGGCTGAGCCCGAAGAGCGTCGAGTGCGCGGAGCTGGGCCTGCCGAACAGTTGGCACGCCGTGCTCGTCGAGCACGCCGGCGAACCGATCGGCATGGGCCGGGTGATCGGCGACGGCGGCGCGTTCTTCCAGATCGTCGACATCTGCGTGCTGCCCGAACACCAGGGCCGGGGCCTCGGCGGCCGGATCATGACCGCGCTGGTCGAGGAACTTCGGGCCAGGGCCCCGCGCGGCGCCTACGTGTCGCTGATCGCGGACGGCGACGCCCGGTTCCTGTACGAGAAGCACGGCTTCCGCGAAACCGCCCCCGCCTCGGTCGGCATGCACCGCCTGATCTGACCCCGAACCGACCCCTGCCCCGTCGCCTCGCGTCGTGCCCCGTCGACTTCCCCCGTCCCCGGGTCGGGTTCACGGCCCGGGCCCGGGGGGGGCGGGCGGGCGGGCTCGGTCTTCGCGCTCCACGAGGTGCCCGAGCCCCGGTGGACCGACTCGAACTCCTCGCCTCCACCGGTCGGGTACTCGTACCCGTCTCCGGACCACTGCATGGCGGTCGTGCGAGGCCCCCTCACATCGCACCCCGCCGTGACGCCCCCTGCGCACCGTCCGGCCGCCCGCGTCACGTGTCCGCTCCCCCACCGGGCACGACGCTCGTACTCGGGATGCCCGGACGGCGACCCTCTCGGGTCGCGGCGTGGCCGTCGCCCGTGCACCGCAGCAGATCCACCGGACCGTCACCATCACTCGCAGGGGGGAACGGGGCGCGCAGGAGAGCCCGTTCGGCGTGTGGCGGGGATCGCGCACGCCCTTCACCGCGAGCCGATTACCTCGGGTGCCACTTGCGTGCGCTGGGGTCTCCCGGCGCAGAATCGAATCTGCACCCTCGGCCACAAGCTCACCCTCGAAAACTCGTGTCACCGGACCCGCGCATGCGACCGCGGGGTCGGCGAGCCGGCGGTGGCACGTGGTGACCGGAGCCCGTGTTCACGCTCGGGCCGGCAGGACCGCGTGGACGTCCACCGCCGTCGCATCCCGTGGGCCTCGCGGTTTTCCCTCGGGCACGTCCCCGCCGTCCCGGGGTCGCCTCGCACGCCGGGCCGCACGCGGCCCCGCCCGGCCTTCACACGAACAGGACGCCCATGTCCGCCGCCGTTCCCCCTCGTACCTCCACGCACCACGACCCCCCGATCCCGGAGCAGCGCGCGGGGGCGACCGTTCCCCCGGCGCGCACCCCCCTGCCGGAGCCCCGCCCTCGCCCTCGGCCCCGACCGCCCGGACACACCGCGCCCGAGATCGCGCGCGGGGCCCTCGAACACGCCGCGGCCGTGACCCTGCCCGGGCTGCGGGCGGCCGTCGACACCCTCTCGCCGGAGGTCCGGCACGCCGCCGGGGTCCACTTCGGCTGGTGGGACGCCGCCGGCACCCCCCGCGAGGTCCCGGCGGGGAAGATGATCCGCCCCGCGCTCGTCCTGGCCTGCGCGCACGCCACCGGCGCCGGCACCGCACAGGCGGTTCCCGCGGCCGTCGCCGTCGAGCTGGCCCACAACGCCTCCCTTCTCCACGACGACGTCATCGATCACGACGCGACCAGAAGGGGCCGCCCGACCCTGTGGGTCGAACTGGGCACTCCCGCCGCGATCCTGACCGGGGACGCCCTGTTCTTCCTCGCCGTCCAGACCCTGACCCGGGCCGGGGGACCGCTCGCGGAGCGCGGTGGCCCCGACCTGATCCACACCATCCAACGCCTCATCGGCGGCGAGTACGTCGACACCCTCCTCGAAGGGGCCGTCGCCCCCCGCCTGAGCGTGGTGGAGGAGATGGCCGGTGCGAAGACCGGGGCCCTGATCGCCCGGGCGTGCGCGCTGGGCGCCCTCGCGGGCGGCGCCCCGGAGAGCGTCGTGGAGGACCTGGCCGCGTTCGGCACCCACCTGGGGGCCGCGTTCCAGCTCGTCGACGACGTCCTCGGCATCTGGGGCGAGGAGCGCCTGACCGGGAAGCCCGCCCACTCCGACCTGCGCTCGCGCAAGAAGTCCCTCCCGGTCACCGCCGCCCTCACCGCCGACCACCCCGCCGCCCGCGCGCTGGACGCCCTCTACCGGCGCGCGGAACCCTTCGGCACGGCGGAGTTGCCGGGCATCGCCGCGCTGATCGCCGAGGCGGGCGGCCGGACCTGGGCCGAGGCACGCGCCGCCCACCACATCGCGGAAGCCCACCGGCACCTCGCCGCCGCCCGCCCGAGCCCGCGGGCCGAACGCGTCCTGACGGCCCTCGCCGACCTCGTCACCCACCGAAACCACTGAACGGCTCCCGCCCCTTCCGGCCGCGACACCCGACCCACCCGGCACCCGCCGCGCGTGGCACGCCCCGGGCGGATCTCCCGACCACGGTGCTCGACGCCCCGGATCATCCGGCCGAGCGACCGGGAAGACCCGCACCTGGGCCGAGTTCAGAAAGGCCCTTCCCTCATGCTCACCCCCGACCCGCCGGGTGTCGACGTCGATGCCCCTCGCACGACACCCGGCGGCACCACCCCCGCCCCCGCCCGCACGGCACGTGCCGAGGCGATCGCGACCACCGCGACCGACCCGGCCCGCCTTCGCGCCCTGCCCGCCGATCAGCTCCCGGACCTCGCGGCCCGACTTCGCCACGCCCTGATCGAGAAGGTCTCCGCGACGGGCGGCCACCTCGGCGCGAGCCTGGGCGCGGTGGAGTTGACGATCGCGCTGCACCGCGTGTTCTCCTCCCCCCGGGACGTGATCCTCTTCGACACGGGGCACCAGTCCTACGCGCACAAGATGTTGACGGGGCGTGCGGCGGGCTTCGACGGGCTCCGAACGGCCGGGGGCCTGTCGGGGTATCCCTCGCGTGCGGAGTCGGTGCACGACTGGGTCGAGAACTCCCACGCGTCGACCGCCCCCGGCTACGCCGACGGCCTCGCCAAGGCATTCGCCCTCACCGGCACCGCCACCGGCACCGGCCGGGTCGGGATCGACCGGCGGGTGGTGGCGGTGATCGGTGACGGGGCCCTGACCGGGGGTGTGGCCCTGGAGGCCCTGAACAATCTGGGGGACTCCGGCCGGCAGGTGATCGTGGTCCTCAACGACAACGGCCGGTCCTACGACCCCACCGTCGGCGGCATCGCCGCCCACCTGGCCCTGCTGCGGGAGGACGGGCGACGAACCGATCCGCCCCGTCGGCGCCCGCCCGGGCCCGCCGGCCCGCGCGAGGCTGCCCGGGGGAACCTGTTCGAGTCCCTGGGGTTCACCTACCTCGGCCCCGTGGACGGGCACGACACCCTCGCCGTCGAGAAGGCGCTGCGCACGGCGGTCGCGATCGCGGGTCCGGTGGTCGTGCACGCGGTCACCGTCAAGGGGAAGGGGTATCCGCCGGCCGAGGCCGACGAGGACGACCGGATGCACGCGTGCGGGGTCATCGACCCGCTCACCGGCCGGCCCCTGAAACCGGCCGGCAGGACGTGGACGGACGTGTGCGGGGAGGAACTCGCCGCGATCGCCGACAGCCGCCCCGACGTGGTCGCGATCACCGCCGCGATGCGCCTGCCCGTCGGATTGGGCCCGTTCTCCCGGCGGCACCCGGACCGGGTGTTCGACGTGGGGATCGCCGAGCAGCAGGCCGTCACCTCCGCCGCCGGCCTGGCGATGGGCGGCCTGCGTCCGGTGGTGTGCCTGTACGCGACGTTCCTGAACCGGGCCGCGGACCAGGTCCTCATGGACGTGGCCCTGCACCGGCTGCCCGTCACCTTCGTCCTGGACCGGGCCGGGATCACCGGCCCCGACGGCCCCAGCCACCACGGCACGTGGGACCTCGCGCTCCTCTCGCGCGTCCCCGGCATGCGGCTCGCCGCGCCCCGTGACCCGGCGAGGCTGCGCGAAGCGCTCCGCGAGGCGGTGGCCCACACCGACGGGCCCACCGCCGTCCGCTACCCGAAGGCCGGCGCCGGTCCCGACGTGCTGGCCGTCCGCCGGATCCCCGGCGGCCCGGACCTGCTGGCCGAACCCGAGGAGGGACGGTCCGAGGTCCTCCTGGTCACGGTCGGCCCCCTGGCCGGGATCGGTGTCGAGGCCGCGCGCCTGTTGGGCCGGGAGGGGGTGCGGGTCACCGTGGTCGATCCCCGGTGGGTCGCACCCGTCGACGAGCGTCTGCGCGACCTCGCCCTGGCCCACCGGCTGGTCGTCACCGTCGAGGACGGGATCCGCACCGGCGGCATCGGCACCCTCCTCGCCCAGACCTGCGCCGACGCCGGGCACCCCGGCCGGGTGCTGAACCTCGGGCTGCCCCCGGAGTTCCTGCCCCACGCGAGCCGCGACGAGCTCCTCACCGCCCACGGCCTGACCGCCGAAGCCCTCGCCGACACCATCCGCACCCGTCACCACCAGAGCGGGTCCGCCCCCACCTGCGAGCACCGCACCGAATCGGGCCCCGCCACGCGTCGCAAGACCGGCAGCCGCGGTGGTGTCGTCCCCAATCAGCGCCCCGCCCGGAACGAAGCCGTCGGCTCGTCGGGGACCGAGCGCATCGGTGCCGACTGTTCCGCCACGCCCACTGCCAGGAGGTCCGGATCGTGAACCCCGTCGACCTGCCCGCCCCCACCCGCCACCGGCAAGGTCCGGGCGAGGGCCGCACCGCTCCGTTCGCACGGCGCACCACACGCCGGCTGGACGTCGGGACCGTGCCGGTCGGAGGCGGGGCGCCGATCTCCGTGCAGACGATGACGACGACGCGCACGGAGGACGTCAACGCGACGCTGCAACAGATCGCCACCGTCGTCGCGGCCGGCTGCGACATCGTCCGCGTGGCCTGCCCCAACCAGGAGGCCGCCGACGCCCTCCCCAGGATCGTCGCCGCCTCCCCGATCCCGGTGATCGCCGACATCCACTTCCAACCCCGCTACGTCCACGCGGCGATCGACGCCGGCTGCGCCGGGGTCCGGGTGAACCCCGGCAACATCAAGAGGTTCGACGACCAGGTCGCCGCCATCACCAAGGCCGCCGACGCGGCCGGGGTCCCCTTGCGGATCGGGGTCAACGCCGGCTCCCTCGACCCCCGCATGATCACCCGCCACGGCGGCATCACCGCCGGCGCCCTGGTCGACTCGGCCCTGTGGGAAGCCTCCCTGTTCGAGGAACACGGCTTCACCGACTTCAAGATCGCCGTCAAACACCACGACCCCCTCGTCACCATCGACGCCTACCGACGACTCGCCGACCGCACCACCGCCCCCCTCCACCTCGGCGTCACCGAAGCCGGCACCCCGATGCAAGGGGCCATCAAATCCGCGACCGCGTTCGCGATCCTCCTCGCCGACGGCATCGGCGACACCCTCCGCGTCTCCACCTCCGCGCCCCCCGCCGAACAGGTCAAGGCCGGCTGCCACATCCTCGCCTCCCTCGGCCTGCGCCCCCGCACACTGGAGATCGTCTCCTGCCCCGGCTGCGGCCGCCTCCAAGTCGACATCCACCGACTCGCCGCCAAGGTCGAAGCCGCCTTCGACGGCTTCCCCCACCCCCTGCGCGTCGCCGTCATGGGCTGCGTCGTCAACGGACCCGGCGAGGCCCGGGACGCCGACATCGGCGTCTCCTGCGGAAACGGAAAGGGCCAGATCTTCGTCCGCGGCGAGACCATCACCACCGTCCCCGAGAACAAGATCGTCGACGCCCTGCTGGAAGAGGCCCTCCGCCTCGCCGAAACCACCACCGGCGAGGACCGGGGCCCCCGGCCGAACCGCGGCGACGACGGTGACGGCGACGGCAGGTCACGGTGAACCACCCACCCGGGCCTCCGGCTCAACCCCGTCCGCCCATCGACGCCGCGGGCGTCGCGACCCTCGCGCAGGAGCGATCATGACGACCGTCGAGGACACCAACTCGCTCATCTCCGTCCCGTTTCCCCACCGCGTCAACCCCCGTATCGACGACGGCCGTCAGATGGCCCTGGACTGGTGTCGTGCCTGCGGCATCACCGAGGACACCGACGTGACCTGGCGCCGCTACCGGGAGGCCGACCCCGAACGGATCATCGGCTACTGCTACCCCGACGCCCACGGGGAGGACCACAGGCTGGCCGTGGACATGATGTGCCAGTTCGTGGCCACCGACGATGCCTTCGAGTCCACGTTCTGGCAGGACCCGGGTGCGGGCGTCGGCTACCTCGAAGCGGTGTCCGAGGTCCTCCACGCCCGCACCCCCGTCGCCCCGCGGCCGTCCCACGCCCCGCTGGTGCGCATGTTCATCCCCATGTGGGAACGGTCCTGCCGGGGCATGAGTCCCGCGTGGCGCGAGCACGCCGCGCGCAGTTGGCTCGACTACTTCTGGGGGTACCTCTCGGAGGCCACCAGCACGGACCTCCCGATGCGCGACTACCTGGAGTTGCGCCGCACCGTGGTCGGCACCTCGCCCTGCTTCGACATGCTGGAACGCGCCCACCACTACGAACTCCCGGAACGCTTCCGCACCCACGTCCTCTACCGGCGACTGCGCGAGGCCGCCACCGACCTCGTCACCCTCTGCAACGACGTCGCCAGCGTGCGCAAGGACCAGGCCCGCGACGACGCCTCCAACGCGGTGCTGCTCCTGGCACGGGCGCGGCACCTCGACGTGGCCGACGCCCGCCTGCGGGTGGTGGAGATGATCCACGACCGCGCCCGGGACCATCACTCCTCCCGACAGGACGTCGACCGTGTCTGCGACCTCCTGTACATCGAGGGGAAGGAGCGGGCCCACTGCCACCGCTGGGCACGCGAGGTCCTCGAATGGGTCGGCGGGAACCTGCGCTGGCAAGGGCAGATCGCCCGCTACTACGGCAAGGCCCGGGCGGTCCTCCCGGACGCGGCGCACCTCGCGGTCCTCACCGGCTGCCCGATCGGGCGAGGAGCCTGACATGTGGCGCATGACGCCGCGCCGCCACTGGCGCTCGTACGTGGTCGAGGACGAGCACGGGCCGGCCCCCGGCCACGTCGGGACCGCCCCGCTGCCCTACCCGGAGGGCTGGTTCATGCTCGTCCCCTCGGCGGAACTCACGGTGGGGAAGGTCCTCACCCGCAGGCTCATGGGCCACGAGGTCGTCGTCTACCGCACCGCGTCCGGACAGGCCCGAGCCGTACGCGCCCACTGCCCGCACCTGGGAGCGCACCTGGGGCACGGCGCCGTGCGCGGCGAGACGATCGTGTGCCCCTTCCACCAGTTCTCCTTCGACGGGGACGGCGAGATCGCCCGGGTCGGCCTCGGGTACACCTCCGCGCCCAAACAGTGCGCCCTGCCCGTGCTGCCCTGCTCGGAGGTCAACGGCGGGGTCTTCGCCTGGGCCGGGAACACCCCTCCGACCTGGGTCCTCCCCGAACTGCTCACCCCACGCCACACCCTCACCCGATACCTCACCTACGACGTCCCCACGCACCCGCAGGAGATCCTGGAGAACGGATCCGACACCCGCCACGTCCTCCTCCTGCACGGCTACCGGGCCGCGCCGCGGCCCGCCGTCCTCGAAGGACACGTCCTGCGTCAGGACATCGACCTCCTCAGGCCGATCCCTCCCCTGCCCCCGCTGCGCCTGCGCGCCGAGATCCGACACCACGGACTCGGCTTCTCCACGATCCGCGTCCACATCCCCGCCGCCGGGATCGAACAACGCGTCCTCGTCTCACCCCGTCCCGTCGAACCCTGGCGCGTGCACGTGGCGATCGGCGCCGCCGTGCTCCTGACGCCCCCGAAGGGGGCCGAGAACCCGCTCGTGCGGACGGCGGCCACGCTCCTCGGCAGGATCACGGCCCCGCTCGTGTACCGGCTGCTGATGAGGGAGGTGAACGCGGATTTCGAGATCTGGTCCTCCAAGCGGTACGTGAACCCGCCGAGGGTCGCCGCCGGAGAAGGCCCCATCGGACCGTTCCGCAAATGGGCCGACCAGTTCTATCCCGAGCACCCGGTCACCCTTTGGGGCGGTCCGGGCGACCGGGAAACCCGTTGACCACAGGCGCGCACGGTGCGGCCCGCGCGGCCGGCCACGGGCGGAACCCGCACGTCACACCCCTCGAACCTCCGGCACCGCGCACCTCACCCGGCATGGTCCGGTCGGGGTAATTCCGCGCCCCGGTCGTCACGGAATTCCTCCGATTTCGTTGACGGAAAACAACATGGTCATCGGAAAATCAAGGTCGAGGGTGATGAAATCGAGCCGACGTGTCGCGAGGGGCTGAATTTCATCGGTGAATGCCTATCGTGTGCGAATGATCTCGCTGAAGGATTTTTGTCTGGTCGGGCCGGAGGGGCCTGTTTTCGGTCCCGTCGACGCCGAGATCCGCGAGGGCCGGCTGGTGGCCGTGGTGGGCCCCGGCGGTTCCGGCCGGTCGAGCCTGTTGATGGTGCTGGCGGGCCGGCTGCGGGGCGGGGTGGGCGAGGGTCCGCCGGCGGGAACGCGTGAGATCACGGCCCTGGCCCGGATCACCGGGGTGGTGGAGACCGACGAGTACCGCAAGGTGGGGCAACTCCTCGCCGATCAGGGTCTGGACGGCGCCCTGCCCGGAGACCCGGACCGGCGCTACGGCGAGCTGTCCGCGGCGGAGCGACTGCGGGTCGACGTCGGACTGGCCCTGGCCACGGGCGCCCGGGCCGTGTTCGTGGACGACGTGGACCGCGGCCTGGTCCCCGAGGACCTCGAACGCGCCTGGGCGTACCTGCGCGAGGTCGCGGATTCCGGGCCGGCCGTCGTCGCCGGGGCCTGCGCGGCCCCGCCCGAGGTGGACGACGTGATCGACCTGGGACGGAGAACGACCGAATGAACGCCCTGCGGCTCGCCGCCGTCGAGCTCGCCCGGTTCACGACCGGGCCCTTGGTGCGCCGCTTGGTCCCCCTGGCCCTGGTCCTGCTGCCGACGCTCTACGGCGGGTTGTACCTGTGGTCCAACTGGGATCCGTACGGCCGCCTGAAGGACGTGCCCGTGGCGGTGGTGAACCTGGACGAGCCGGTCACCGCCATGGGCAGGACCGTGGACGCCGGACACACCTTCGTCGAGGAACTGACCCAGGACCACACCCTGGGCTGGCGCTTCGTCGGCGAGGAGGAGGCGCGGCGCGGACTCGACGACGGCACGTACTACTTCATCGTGACCGTGCCCCGGGACTTCAGCGCCGCCCTGGCCAGCCCGCTCTCCCTGCGGCCCCGACAGGCCCACATCACCTTCACCCTCAACGACGCGCGCGGTTTCACCATCGGGAAGATGGGCGAGTCCGCCGAGCCGGCCCTCCAGCGGCGCGTGAACTCCGCGGCCTTCGCGACCTACACCCGGGCCGTGCTGGAGAAACTGCCCGAACTGCACGAGCAGATGTCCAAGGCGGCCGACGGCGCGGGAAAGCTGTCCAAGGGCACGGACACCGCGGCCGAGGGCGCGGACAAACTCGCCAAGGGCGTCGCGCAGCTCTCCGACGGGTCAAAAACCCTCGCCGACGGCGCCGGGCAGGTGGCCGACGGCACCCGGCAGCTGGTGGAGGCCGTCGACGCGGCCATCGCAACCGCCGAGGGCGAGACCGCGCACGTCGCCGGCGCCGTCCGGGAAGGGGCGCGGGCCGCCTTGTCGACCGTGGAGGTGCTGACCCGACTGGCGGACAAGGCCGTCGCGGACACCTCGACCGTGCTGAAGACGGTGCGGCAACTGTGCGCCGCGGACCCGGGACGGGTCTGCCGCGACGCGGTCAGGGCGGCGGCCGGCGCGCACCGGATCACGGTCAGGGTCGCCCAGGACCTGCACGTCCTCCAGTACCGGCTCACCAAGGCGACCGAGGTGCCCCCCACGCTCGACGCCCTGACGAAACTCCTCGTCCGCGGCGAGAACACCGTGCTCCGCATCGCCGACGACCTCACCCGGGCCACCGCCAGGACGGCCCGGCTGGCCGACCTCGTCCACCGCCGCGTCACCCGCAAGTGCGCGGGCGACCCGGGGCCCGTGTGCGCCGGGCTGGTCAAGCTGACGAAGGACGCCCGGGACACGGCCCGCTGGATCGACACCGCCCAGCACCGGATCGACGGCTCCGCCCACCGACTGGCGAAACTCGTCGACCGGGCCGCCGCCCGCCTCGCCGCCCTGCCCGACACCGTCGCCGAGGCCAGATCCCAGGTCCGGCTCCTCGACGACGGCGCCCACCAGGTCGCCGACGGGGCGAACCTGCTGCGCGACAACCTGGGCACGGCCCGCGGCGGAGCCGACGAACTCTCCTCCGGCCTGGTCGAACTCCGCACGGGCGCGAAGGAACTGGCGCGCGGACTCGACGCCGGCGCCAAGAAGATCCCCACGATCCGACCCGCCCTGCGCACCAAGATGGCCCAGATCCTGTCCAACCCGGTGGAGATCCGCACCGACGTGGAGAACCCCGCCCGGGTCAACGGCCGCGGTCTCGCACCCTTCTTCTTCGGCATCGCGCTCTGGGTGCTGGGGCTCCTCGGCTACCAGATCCTCCGCCCGTTCAACAACCGGGCCCTGGCCGGCAACCTGCCCTCCGTCAGCGTGGCCCTCGGCGGCTGGCTGCCGATCCTCGGCATCGGCGTCCTCGCGGTCGGGGTCCTGTACTCCTCCGTCGACCTCGGCCTCGGGCTCGACCCGGTGCACCCCGTGCAGACCCTCGGCCTCATGACCCTGGGCATGGCCGCGTTCACCGCGATCTCCTACGCCCTCAGGGCGGCCCTCGGGGTGGTCGGCGGACTGCTCTCGCTCGTCCTGCTGATGCTACAACTGACCTCGGGAGGAGGCACCTACCCGATCCTGACCTCACCGCAGCCGTTCAAGTTCCTGCACCCGCTGCTGCCGATGTCCTACCTGATCGACGGTCTGCGCGTGTCGATCTCCGGCGGCCTCCAGGAGCACTACTGGTTCGACGCGCTCGTGCTCACGGGGTTCCTCGTCGGCGCACTGGCCCTGGCCGTCCTGATCGCCCACCGCCGGCGCACCTGGACCTTCGGCGACATGAAACCCCCGGTCGAGATGTGACGCCCACCCGCCCGGCCCCGACGGTTCGGGGACGGGCGGGCGGGCGGGAGCGGCGGAGGACGGGCGCGTGCGGCGTGCCCGCGCGGGTCAGGCCGAGCGCAGTGCCGCGCGCAGGCGGGTCACCAAGGCCGGGTCCGCCGCGTCCTGCGCGATCTCCACGCGACGCCGGCCCACGTCGGCGGCCATGGACCGGCAGGCCGCCGCGAACGCCGCGTCGACGGTCGCCGCCCGCGCCCCGACCGTGCGTCCCGCGTCCCCCTCGAAGCCCACCCGCAGCACGGTCAGCACGTCGGGCGCGCGCCGCGCGAGGTCGGCGCGGCCGATCAGCCGGTCCCCGAGCAGCAACGGGCAGACGTAGTAGCCGTGTTCGCGGCGCGCGGCCGGCTTGTACGCCTCCAGCAGGTGCGTGAAGCCGAACAGTCGGCGGACCCTGGGCCGGTGCCACAGCAGGGGGTCGAAGGGGCTCAGGAACCGCGCCCCGGCCGGGTCGGCGGCGGGCGGCGGGGTGCGATCGGCCTCGATCAGGGCCCGGGGGTGAGCCCAGCGTTCCCCCGGCTCCCCCGCGACCCGTACCGGCACGAGCGGGGTGTCGGGCAGGGCGGCGCGCGCCCGGTCCCGCGGGATCCGCAGGTGGTCGGCGAGGTCGGCGAGGTCGGCGACGCCCAGGACCCGGCCCGCGTGGGTGAGGAGGGCCGCCAGGCAGACGGCGTCCTCGGGCTCGGGGGCGGCGGCGAGGGCGGCCGGCAGGGCGCGTTCGGGCAGGTCCAGCACCCGGTGCCCGCCCTCGCGCCGCAGGCACACCAACTCGCCGGACCAGACGAGGAGTTCGGCGGCCATCCGGGTCGGCCCGGTGTCCCAGCCGGTGCCGCGCGCCTCGTCGGCCGGTCGCAGCCGGCGCAGCGTGGACGGGCCCGCGTCCCGGACCCGGGCCAGCAGGTCGGCGCGGCGGGCCGGGTCCGGGTACTGCGCGTGGGCGCGGGCGCGGCGCCGACGGAACGCCCACAGCGGCCAGTGGGCGAGCGGCACGAGGCTCAGCGCGTGGGCGGGGCAGTCGAAGGCGAGCGGGGCCTCGGGCGCGTCCAGGGCCCGGGCCACGGCCTCGGTGCCGCTGCCCGGCACCCGGGCTGCGAGGGTGAGGTGGTGGGCGCGGGCCAGGACGGCGATCGCGTCGAGCTGCACGATGCCGAGGTGGGCGAGGGCGGCCCGGACGTCCGGGAACCCGCCCGGGGGCAGGGCCGAGGCCACCGCGATCCGGCGGGCCTCGTCGGGCCCGAGCACGATGCGGGCCGGGGCCGCCGGCGGCGACGGCGGCGTCACGGGCGGGCCCCGCCGGCGGAGGCCGGGGCGCGGACGGCGAGGGTGGCGAGCGCGCCGGCGAGGGCGCAGCCGGACAGCAGGGTCAGGGCGGTGTCCCAACGCTGGGAGTGGACGAGGCTTCCGACGACGGCGGCCATGATGCCATGGGCGAGGTCCGGCGCGGCGCCGATCCAGGTCGTGGCCTCGTGTCGGCCGGCGTCGTCGGCGGTGGCGTCGACGAGGAGGAACGCGTTCACGAACAGGGGGGTGACGGTCAGCCCGGCCAGGAACAGCAGCAGGCCGAGCGCCCACAGGGGCCGGGCGAGCACGAACAGGGCGGTGGGGAGGGCGAACCCGAGGGTGAGGAGCCGGTGCCGGCGCCACGGGTCGGCCCGCCACGGCACCGCCGCGTACACCAGGCCGCCGACGACCCCGCCGACGCTGAGCGCGGCGAGCAGCGGCCCGAGCCAGATCTCGGCGCCCTCGTGCTGCACGCGGGCCGGCACGAGCACGGCGGCGCCGCCGAACACGCAGCCCATGACGAGCAGCGGGGGCAGGATCGCGGGGACGCCGGGGGTCGCGAGCGGGCCGAACAGCCGCTGGGCCAGGGGGCGACGGACGACGGGCGGGCGGGCGGCGGTGGTGGCGGTGGCGACGGCGGTGGTCGGGCGGGCGCCGAGGCCGTGCCGGTGCGCCACCCGCAGGTAGCGGAGGAGGACGAGGAGGAAGACGGCGGCGGCGCACGCGTAGGCGTGCCGGGGCCCCAGCAGCAGCACGAGACCGCCGGCGGCGAGCGGGGCCGACACGAAACCGGCCTCCTCCGCCAGGGAGTCCGCGCTGTGCACGACCTTCGCGGCCTCCGCGTCGGGCGCCAGCCGGCGCCACGAGGCGCGCAGCGCCACGTTGAGGGGCGGCACGGCGAGGGTGGCGGAGACGGCCAGGGGCAGGGTCGTCCACCAGGGCCAGGGCGCGTTCACGCTCACCGCCACGAGCGCGAGGAGCACGGCGCAGGCCGCGCCGAGCCCCGTGAGGGCGCGGCGGGCCCCGAGCCGGTCCAGCAACCGGCCGCGCAGCGGGGCGCACAGCGCGAGCACGAGGGTGTGCCCGCCGGCCACGGTCGCGGCGCGGGCGTAACCGTGGGCGTCGGCGAGGGCGAGGAGCAGGGTGAGGGGCAGGACGGCGGAGGTGGTACGGGCGAGGAACGCGAGCGCGAGCAGCCCCCGGATCGGCGGCCGCGCCAGCACCCCCAGTGCCCCGCGCCGACCGCGTTCGCGCTCCCCCGCCGAGCCGGCCCCCCGGCCGGCACCCCGACGACCACCCGCCCGACGACCACCCGCCCGCCCCGGACCCGCCCCTGCGGGTCGGCGCGGCGCGCCGGGGGCGACCGGGGCAGCCGGGACGACCGGGGCAACCGGCTCGGTGGAGTCGGCCACGGTGGCCGCGTCGGCCCCGTCGGCCCTGTCGACCGAGCCGACCGGGTCGGCGGGGGCGGCCGCGGCGGTGGGTGGGTGGCGGCGCGGGGGCGGGGTGGGGGTCATGGGGTGGGTCCGGTGGTGTGGGCGGGTGCGGGTCCGGGTCGGTCCGTGCCCGCCGGCGCCCGTTCCGGCGGTGCCGTCGGCCCCGGTGCGGTGCGGCCGGCGGCCCGCAGGGTGTCGGCGTGCAGGAGCACGATCCGGGCCACCTCCTGCCCGCGACGCACGGTGACGGGCCGTCGGGGGTGCACGGCGATGCTCGTGCCGCCGCGTTCGGCCATCGCGTGCACCGCCTTCGCGGGGAGCACACCGACGGGCACGTCCAGGCCGTCCGGCGGCCCGTCGGGCGGCGGCATGACGAGGAGGAAGGTGCCGGGCGGTAGGCGGGCCGCCCAGCCCAGGTGCCATTCGACGGTGCCCTGGCCGTTGGGGACGAACATGGCCTCCCAGCCCTCGGCGGTGCGGTGGTCGCCGAGGTGCAGCCAGGGCGCGGGGCCGGTGGCGAGCCAGTCCTCGCCGCGCCGCCACATGGCGTGCCCGCCGAGGCGCCGGCCGACCCGGTGCGGGTCCTCGCCGGGGGGCACGGCGAGGCCCACGTCGTCGAGGGGGGTCATGGTGAGGGTGAGCGGGGAGCGCACGGACCAGCCGAGTTCGCGGCCCAGGACCCAGGGCGGGCAGTCGGCGGGCAGGCGGGGGACGCGCAGGTGCCGGAAGGAGTCCCGGTAGGCGTCGCGTTCGGCGCGGGCCGCGGCGCGGTCCACGCGCGGTTTGTCCGGGGGCAGGACCCAGGGGTGCAGGGGGGTGAACTCGACCTCGACCATGCGGCGCGCGGCTCTTTCGTCTCGTGGCCCGGCGGTGCGGTGGTGATGGGGTGGAGGGACGGAGTGGGGGCGGGGCGGCCTGGGCCGCCCCGCCGGGGGGACTCTCCGACCGCCCGGTGCGGGGGCGGCCGGTCGGGTCAGCCGAGGCTCGCGGCCCGGTCCAGCCGGCGCACGCGCTCCTCCGGGTCGAGGGAGTCGAGGTCGAACATGACCACCGAGCAGGGGCCGAAGCCGACGGTGATCTCCTCGTAGCGGAACTCGCCCTCGTCCCGGTCGAGCGGCGCGGAGGCCAGGTCGACCATGGTCAGGGAGTTGGGGGCGAAGTCGGGGTGGGCGGCCATCATGCCCGCGCGGGCGAAGTTGGTGATGTAGACGGTCTCGTCGGCGGGGTCGACGACGAGGCCGCGCGGGCCGGAGCCGGTGGGGATGTGCCGGGTGACGGCGAGGGTGTCCACGTCGATGACGGCGACGCTGGAGGTGTTCTCGACGGTGACCAGGGCGTGCCGGCCGTCGGGGGTGAAGGCGACGCCGCGACCGCCGGTGGAGCCGACGTCCACCGTGTGGGTGCGGTCGGTGTCGGTGTCGATGACGGTGACGTACGCCGCCTGGGTGTTGGCGACGAAGACCCGGCGACCGCTGGGGTCGATGCCGAGGCTGTAGGGGTGGGCGAGGCGGTCGACGGGGATGCGGGCGATCTCGGTGACGCCCTCGGGCCGGCCCTCGGCGAGCGAGGACACGTCGAACTTGGCGACGTACCCGTCCCCCCACACGCACACGTAGGCGATGGTGCCCGCCTTGTTGACGCCCATGTGGCGGGGGTCGCGGCCGGTGGGGACGGTGTGGACCTCGGTGTTGAGTTCGAGGTCGACGACGGAGAGGGTGTCGGAGCCGGAGTTGGAGACGAGCAGGTAGCGGTCGCCGGGGAGCAGGCCCTGGCCGCGCGGGCCGTGCCCGACCTCGATCCGGCGGACCTCGTCGAGGGCGACGGCGTCGATCTCGGAGATGGTGTTCTGACTGGTGTTGCAGACGAACCCGCGCCCGTCGGCCGTGAACTTCACGCCGCCGCGCGGGGCGTTGCCGACGGGGATCTGGGCGACGGTGCGGTGCTCGCCGGGGCCGGTCTTGGCCACGACGGAGACCACGCCGTCGTCGGTGTCGGTGGAGAAGAACTGGATGTTGCGCATGGACACGCCTTCTTCCTGGTGTTCGTGGGTGTCGTCGGTGTTCACCTGGGCGGGTCCGCGCCGGTCGGCGCGGGGGCGGTTCACCCGCCGAGGGTGTAGTTGAGGTTCCAGGCGACGGAGACGCGGGTGTCGGGGCCGTGGAACTCGGGGACGCGGTGGCGAAGCCAGCCGGGGAAGACGAGGAGCTCTCCGGGGACGCAGGAGAGGCGTACGCGGCTGCTCTCGCCCGCGAGGGTGATGCCCGGGTCGTAGTAGTCCACGGCCGGGCGGGGGTCGAGGAGTTCGAGGTCGCAGCGGTCGGGGGCGGCGACGTAGTAGACGGCGGACAGGGCCGTGTTCGGATGCATGTGGTCCTCGTGCCGGTCCCCGGACCGGTAGAGGGAGGCCCAACTGCGGGTCACACCGACGGAGACGGCGGGCAGCGGCCCCCGGCCGGGGCCGGGCCCGGCGTTCGGGTCCGTGCGCGGGTCGGCGTAGGGGGTGGTGTCCGGGTCGGCCTCGCGGGCCGCGGAACGGGCGTGGGCCTCGGCGAGGTCGGTGCCGGTGAGGGCCTCGGCGAACCGGCGGGAGACGGCGCACACCCACCGGCTCAGCCGGATCGCGTCGGGGCCGCCCCAGGCCGTGAACTCGCCGGTGGTCTCGCGCTTGTAGCCGAACTCCTTGGCCCGTTCGTCGGCGCGCTCCAGCGTGCGGGCGGCGAGGGCGGGGTTGATCTCGGCGGCGAAGGGGCACGTGGCGCGGGCCACGGGGGTGCTGAACAGGTGGGAGACGGTGGCCCGGGTGTCCGGAGCCGGACCGGGAGCGGGGGCGGACGTCGGCGGGTGGGAGCGGGCGGCGGTGGGCGGGTGCATGTGGACGGCGGACCCCGTTCGGCTTCGGCGGCGGCGGCGGCTTCGACGACGGCTGACGCGGCCCCGACGGCGTCGCGACACGGGGCGACACCGCACGGGGCGGTACGGGACGGCGGAGGGGTTGGGGGTGTCCACGACCGGGGGACGAGGCGTCGTCGTGTCCGGCGGACCACCTCAGTCTGGGCGCGGTTTTCCGACCCGCACAAGCTTTTCGACCCTGCTCGAAAAGGGCGCGCGCGGGGGCCGCGCACCCCGCGATCCGTTCATCCGACCGCAGCGGGTGCCCGAGGTCTCACGGCCCGTGGCCACACCCGCCCCGCCCACCGCCACCGCCCCCTTCGCCCCCGCCGCTCGCGGGGCGGGAGGTCGGGGGGAGGGGGCGGGGGGCGCGCGGCGGCGGGGTGTCCCGGGCGGGTCGCTCGGACCGGTCGGGGCGGGAGTGCGCACGGGGTCGCGACGGGGCGTGCGGCTCCCCGTCCGGTCGCGGCGCCGGCGGGGCGGCGGGCAGCCCGTGGGCGAGGAGCAGGTCCCGGCCCAGGGGGCCGAGGCGGTGCCGGACGCTGACGCCGTCGCGTCCGCTCGTGATCAACGACGAACGGCGCAACACCCCGGTGTGGTGCGAGACGGTGGCCGCGCTGACGGACAACCCGGCGACGAGTTCGCCGGTGGTGATGGGTGCGTGCACGGCGATCCGCACGAGGATCCGCGCCCGGGTCACCCCGAGCAGCGCGGCGAGGGCCCGAGGCCGAGCCGCCACCGGCGCGCGACGCGCGGCCGGGACGACGGGAGCCGAGGGCGCGGGGCGGGCCGAGGGGGACGGGAGGGCGGGGGGCGACGGGGGGACGGGGTGGACCGGGGGGACGCGGGACGCGGGGGACGAGGGCATGGGCGGCGCTCTGCTTTCCGGCCCCGAAGGGCTGCCGACAACAACGGGCGGTGCGGGGGGGGTGTGCGGGCGGAGGGACGGCGGAAGGGGCCTGGCAGGGTGAACCGGCGGCGGGAAAGGTGCCGGCGCGGCAGCGCGGGCGGAGGGACGTGACGGCGAGAGGGATGTGACGGCAGGTGGGTGGCGGCTTGGGGCGGGACGGTGGGGGCGTGGGTGCGCCCCCGTGTGACCCGGGTGGGCGCCCCGAACGGTCGGCGGGACCCCGAGCGCCCCCGGACGGAGCCCGTGCCGGTCCGCCGCCGCCCCGGTCCGCACCCCTTCTCCGGGGGCCGGATTCGGCCGGGCCCGGCACGTCCGGTTCGTTCGTGGCCCGTGGGGCCGGGGGCGCCGGCACGCGGGCGGAAACGGTTCCGCCGTCCCTCCGTGATAGCGGGTGCGGCGGTGCGAAGTGGACAGGTTTCGGCCCGAGTGTCCGATTCACGCGGCCGGGTCGGCCGAGAGGGCGCTCTGGCGGGCACCGGCCGTCATCGGGTATAGGCTGCCGCTCCCGTCGTCCGCGCCAGGAGGGCCACCCGTGCCGCCCGAGACCCCCGCCGCCCCCTCCCCCACCCCGGGCACGTTGCACCACGTCGAGATCTGGGTGCCCGACCTGGAGCGCGCCGCGGCGGACTGGGGTTGGCTGCTGGAGGACCTGGGGTACGTGCCGTACCAGCTCTGGGACCGGGGCCGCAGTTGGCGCCTGGGACCCACGTACCTGGTGTTCGAGCAGTCGCCGGCCCTGACCGGCGACCGGCACGACCGGTGCGCCCCGGGGCTGAACCACCTCGCGTTCCACGTGGAGTCGGCGGAACGGGTGGAGCTGTTGACGGCGAAGGCCCGCGAGAACGGCTGGACGCTGCTGTTCCCCGACCGTCACCCGCACGCGGGCGGACCCCACCACCACGCGGCCTACCTGGCCTCCCGCGACGCCTTCGAGATCGAACTGGTCGCCCCACCGGCCCCGTGACGGGGGTTCCGCGCGTGCGACCCGTGCCCCGAGGAGGGGCCCGAGCCCCCGGCGACCCCGTGCGTCCGCACGCCCGACGCCGCCCGGGCCCGCCCCCGCTCCCGCCCGCACCCGCCCCCACCTCGGGTGTTACCTCGTGTCGCGGTCGGGTGAGGGAAAGCCGCACGATGCCCGCCGGATGTCCGTTACGCACCCTTTTGATGGCCTTCACAGTGGGTCCGTAGCGTCATGGGTGTCGAACGGGGCGGCCCGCCGCACGGCGTGGCTCCCGCCCCCCACCCCCCACATCCCCGAAGGACCTCAACCATGCGCAAGCACCTGCGTGCCGCCGTCGTCGCCGCCACCGCCACCGCCGTCGTCGGCATCACCGCCGGCGGGGCCCTCGCCTGCGAGACCCCCGCGCCGACCGGCACCGAGGCCGCCGCGCACGTCACCCCGGCGAAGAAGGCGCACGAGAAGCGGATCTACGTCAAGACCGTCGAGCTGCGCGGCGGCATGACCGCCAAGGTGTACAAGCTGAAGAAGGGCCACCAGGCCGACCTCTTCCTCGGTCGGGTGAAGCTCGGCACCATCACCGCCGTCCACGAGAACGCGTACACGATCAACGACGGCACCAAGGTCAAGCTGACCCCCGCCGGGCAGATCACCTCCTGGCAGCACCGCGCCGTCGTCCCGCCGCAGAAGCCCGGCAAGCCCTGCTGGAAGCACAAGCACGACCACCGCGTGAAGCCCGGCGAGCGCAACGACCCGAACCGCAAGCCGCAGATCTGCCCGCCCGGCCCGGTCGCCAAGCCCGAGATCTGCCCGCCCGGCCCGGTGGACCGGACCCCGGACGCGGCCGTCCTCCCCGCCGACGCCTGACCCCTTCCGGCCACCCGCGCACGCGCACCGGCCCCGTACGGCACCGCCGTCCGGGGCCGGCCGCGTCACGTCACCTCGGTGCGCGGGCGCACGCGAACGGGCCCGCGCCCCGGGGAAGGGGGCACGGGCCCGCCGACGGACCGGCGCACGGCGCGGGTCATACGCATCCCGCCACGCACCGCTCGCGCCGCGCGCGGCTCAGATGTGGGGGCCGCCGAAGGGCCCGCCGATGCCGTAGTACAGCCCGATCTCCTCGCGCTGCTGGCGTTCCGCGAGGTGCTTGTCCCGGTGGAACTCGGGCGCGTCCTTGATCTGCTGCTTCGTGCGGTCCACGCGCACGCGGCGTTCGTCGACGTCGATGGCGACGACCGTGCCGGCCGGCAGCAGGACCTCCTTGCCGAAGATCCACACGCCGGTGTCGACGACGAGCCAGGCGTCGTCCACCTCGTCGGAGTGCTTGTCGATCTTGCCGATGTCGCCGTCCGTCGCCTCGACCTTGAACCCGGTGAGGTCCAGGGACGCGACGCGCTCGACGCCCGGTCGGTAACGCCACACGTTCTCGCTCACTGTTCGGTCCTCTCGGCAGGGGGGCGCCGGACCTCGTGTCCCGGTGCCCCGTCGGTGGCCGCCGCCCGCGTTCGGACGGCGACGCTCCGTACGACGGCGCGCCTGCCCCGCGCTCCCGACCCCAAACGACGGGGTCCCGGACTCACCCGCCGATGTCCGGGTCGTCCGTGTCCCGGCCGTCCGCCTCCGGGTCGTCCACGACGTGCATCGCGGCCTCCTCGGCGGCGGCCGATCCGTCGTCGGGTCCCACGTCGTGCGCCCGCAGGCCGAGGGAGGTGCCGTCGTCGAACAGGGTCAACCGGCCGGCGCGGGCCCCGCCGGCGAGCGGGTCCACGGGTTCCCCGTCTCCCCCCACCAGGTCACCGATGCCGTCGCCGGTGTCCGCGTCGGGGTCCGTCGGGTCGGGTTCGGGCAGTTCGCGGGCGAGGCGGGCGTCGAGGCCCTCGCCCCGGCGGCCCTCCTCGGCGGTGGTGCCGAAGCCCCTGGCCGCGAGCGGGCGCTCGGGCGGGGAGTAGCCGGACAGGGTCACGTCGCCCCCGCTCCCGTCCTCGGCCAGGGCGTTCTCCCCGTCGGGTTCGAGGTCGCCGGGTTCGAGGTCGCCGACCTGGTCCGGCGGGTCCTCGTCGCTCGGGGTGGGTGGGGTCACGGCGTCCTCCCTGGGCCGGTGGGACGGTCGGGGGCGGCGGTGTCCCCCGTCCGGTCGTGGACGCGCCTGCCCGCCCGAAAACCGCGCATGCCGGCGGACGCCCGTTCGGTACGGTACGGCTCGGCGCCGCCGGTGGGGCGGCGCCGTGCCGGGGAGGGGAACGGGACGTGCGCGGACGCAGGATCGTGGTGGGGCTGTACGGGGACGAGGCGGACCTGGCGTGGGCCCGTGAGCTGGTCACGGCGCGGGCCCGCGCGAGCGCCCGGCGCGCGCCGGTCCGGGCCGTGCTCCGCCCCGACACCGGCGGCCACCACGAGGAACTGGCGGAGCAGTGGGGCCACGAACGTCCCGGCGTCGATCCGGGTCCGCGCCGGACCGTCGAGCTGACCGTCCGCGTGGCCTGTTCCCGACGTTCCTGGCTTCGGCTGCGGCGCGAGCTGCCCGCGCTGCTGTGCCCGGCGGGCGCGGGGCCGCACGTGTGCCGGACGCCCTGGTCCCTGGGGTGGTGAGCCCCCGTCAACCACCGGCGGACGCCGCGTTAGGCTGCGGGCCAGATCCCGACGAAGGCACGGTGACCATGTTCGACGCCCCGCAGCACCCCCCGCAGGACCAGCCGTACGCGCAGACCCACACGGTGGGCGAGGGCCCCGAGCCGCACCCGCAGGTGCTGCCCGTGCTCGACCTGATCGGACGCTGGCACGGCTGGGGCCGGGGCGAGTACCCGACGCTCGCGGACGGGTTCCGGTACGCGCAGGAGGTCTCGTTCGCGCACGACGGCCGACCCTTCCTCGCCTACGAGGCGCGGGCCTGGCTCGTGGACGCCGAGGGCACGCCGATCCGCCCGGCCGGCCGGGAGACGGGCTGGTGGCGGGTGCTGCCGGACACCTCGCTGGAGGTGGTCCTCGCGCATCCGACGGGCATCGTGGAGACGTACCTCGGCACCGTGACGCCCCTGGACGGGGGCGGGATCGAGGTGCTGATCGAGACGGACGCGGTGACGACGACCCCGCGCGCCAAGGAGGTCACGGCGACCCGCCGGCGCTACGTGCTGCGCGAGGGGGAACTGACCGTGGACCACGCGATGGCCGCCGTCGGCCAACCCCTGACCCACCACCTGGCCGCCCGCCTCACCCGGCACGCCCCCCGAACGGCCTGAGGCCCTCGCCCGTCCGGCCGGGGCCCGGGGCGGGCGGGGTCGGCCGGATCGGCGATGTGGCGGGCCCCGGGTCCGGTCGAGACTGGGAGCGGCCCGCCGCGCGCGTCCTCCCGGGACGTGCCGCGCCGGCGCGCACCCTCCTGCGCTCGCGCACGGGTGACGTGCCACGGCGTGCGCCGACCGACCCCGACGTGCGCTCCGGCGCCGCCCGCAGGAGCCCGCCGTGCGCCGTCCGCGTTCCCGTTCGCGTTCCCTTCCGCGTTCTCTTCCGCGCCACCTGTCGCTGCCCGCCCTCGCGGTGGGCGCGGCCCTGGTCCTGGGCGCCGTGACCCCCGCGCTCTCGCACGACGCCGACCCGACGGACCCCGTGCTCCACAACCGGCTCGCCGGCTACGCCGACGGCCGCTCCGCCAAGGCCGCCGTCTTCCCGACCGCACCGGCCTGGGTGCCGGACGCGGCGACCCGGGTGCGCGTGCTCGCGCGGGAGGAGGGACCGGCCGTCCTGCTCCGCTTCGACCTGCCCGCCCACGCGACCCTGCCGACGGCGTGCTCCGTCGTGACCCCGACCGGCGCCTCCGCCCCCGACCCGACCCGGACACCGACGCCGGCCGGGCCCGCGATCGGGGCGGGGGCGGCCGCGTGGTGGCCGGTGGAGATGGCCGAGCACACGAGCCACGAGTGCGGGGGCTGGCGGGTCACCGTCAAGGGCCGCACCCACTACGCCTGGCATCCGTCACCCTCCGCCCCCTGAACCGGCCGGCGCGGGCCGGCGCAGGGTGATCACGCCGAGGTTGTCCCGCTGGTCGGCGTCCACGTCGCCGGGGTCGGCCGGGGCCACGAGCACGGGGGCGGTGAGGGTGCCGGTCGGCGCCCCGGGCAGGGTTTCGAGGGCGAGCCGCAACCGCCCCCGGCCGTCGGCGGCGGTACGGGGCAGGACGCAGTCGACGATCCGGGGCACGGCCGGGTCCGGATCGTCGAGGACGAGGCCGCAGCCGGCCGGCAGGGGACCCCGCCAACGCGTCAGGAACGGCGCGACGGCGACCACGCGGACGGAGCGGGCGGGCCGGGGGCCCCGGTTCCCGTGCTCCAGGACCACCTCCGTCGCCGCCTCCGTGCCCGCCGCCTCCGTATCGGGGACGAGGAACAGGTCCACCGGCTCGCCGGGCGGCGCCTCGGGCACCGGGCCGACCAGCGTCAGCTCCGTCGACACCCAGTTGTCCTCGGGGGCGGTCTCCCGGTCCGGGGAACCGGGCGCGGGCATCGCGTCGAGGAGTCCCCCGACCCCGCCGGTCAGCCGGGCCCGCGTCGTGACGGCCAAGGGCACGACGAAGCTCGTCCGCGCGCCCTCGGCGAGCCCGGCCGGGATCCGGCAGGTCACGACCTCGGGAACGACGGGGTCCAGGTCGACGTGCCGCACCTCGCAGCCCTCGGGAAGGGCCGGCCCGAACCGGTCCACGTGGGTGTAGGCGGGGGTGACGTAGGTGAGGAGCACGGGCCCCCGCGTGCCCGCGCCCCGGTTGCGGACGCCGACGGTGTGCGCGACCGAGGTTCCGGGGGCGGCGGTCACGGCGGCGGCGTCGACCACGAGGTCGGGCCCCGCCGCCGCCCGTCCCGCCGCCTCCGGGGCCGGCAGCGCCAGGCCGAGGCCGGCGGCGAGCAGCATAACGGGCAGGACGCGCGGGACGAACGCGGGACGGGGCGGTCGGGGGCGACGGGCGGGGGGCACGGGGGCTCCTACGGCGGTCACGGGCACGGCGCGGGGGCGCGTACGGGTACGGGGTGGGGGCACGGGGTGCGGCCGGTGCCGAGGGCCGGCGCGGTGGGCCGACGGTGGCACAGCCGGCACCCGGCGGCCCGACGGCGGGCGCGGCCTCGGCCGGGGGAACACCCGCACGGAGCATCCCGGCCGGGCCCGCCCCCGCCCCCGTTGCGGCACCCGGCCCAACGCCCCCCGTCCCGCCCCGTCCCCCGGCGCGGGGGTGGGCGCGGGGGTGGGAAAACCGGGTGCGGGCGGGGAGCGGGGTCGCGCAGCATGGGCGGCATGAACGTGGCACGGATGGCGGAACGGCTGGTCGAGGTGGACGGGGTCGTGGGGGTGTGTCTGGGCGGGAGCCGGGCACGGGGCGCGCACGACCCGGGCTCGGATCACGACCTGGGCCTGTACTACCGGGGGCCGTTGGACACCGGGGCCCTGCGCGCCCTGGCCGTCGAGGCGACCGGCGACGAGGCGGTGGAGGTGACCGAGCCGGGCGGTTGGGGCCCGTGGGTGGACGGGGGCGCCTGGTTGGAGGTGGAGGGCGCTCGCGTCGACTGGATCTACCGGGACGTGGAGCGGGTGCGGCGGATCGGCGAGGACTGTCGGGCGGGCCGGTTCGAGATCGGGACCCAGCCGGGCCATCCGCTGGGCGTGTACTCCACGTCCTACGTCGGCGAACTGGTGCGGGGCCGGCTCCTGGCCGACACCGACGGGGAACTCGGCGCGCTGCGCGAGGAGTTGGGCGAGTTCCCCGAGGCGCTGCGCGCGGCGCTGGTCGAGAACGCGCGCTGGGAGGCCCCGTTCGTCCTGGGCGGCGCGCGCAAGGGGGCGCGGCGCGGCGACTCGTTCCACGTCGCGGGCTGCGTCTTCCGCGCGGTGGGGCTCCTCGTCCACGCCCTGCACGCGCACGCGGGCACGTGGATGCTCAACGAGAAGGGGGCCGTGCGGGAGGCCGGGGAGTTGCCGGGGGCGCCGGAGCGTTTCGCCGAGCGGGCCCACGGGCTGTTCGCGGCCCTGCCCCCCGACCCGCTCGCCCTGACCGCGGCCCTCGACACCGCCGACGCCCTCACCACCGAGGTCCTCGCGTCCCTCGCCCACGACTGACGACGCCCGGGCGGCCCCGCCACCGTGTGCGGGCGCGCAATTCGCCGGCGCCCGGGACGTGACGAACCTACTGTTTCGGCCATGATCGATTGGAGTGCGGTCGAGGCCGCCGATTGCCCCGTACCCGCCGGACACACCGCGAACGCCCTGACCCGCGAGCTCTCCCTCGCCCTGGCGGATTCCGATCCGCTGGTCCGGGACGGCGCCCCCCACACCGTCCTGGCGACCTGGATAGAGCGCGGGGTCATCGACGCCCCGCGCCGGCTGGAGCTGGGCGACGAGATGGCCGCCCGGTTCCGGCACCCGCGGACCGAGGCCCGCGCCTTCGCGCCCCTCGTCCTGGACATGCTGGTGAACGCGGGCGACTTCGAGCCCGACTGGGTGGACGCCTTCGTCCGCTGGTATCCGGCGGAGCGGGATCTGCGCGGCCACGACGAGACCCTCGGGTGGCTGCACGCCGTCGCCCACGGGGCGGACCTCCTCGCCTCCTTCGGCCTGCACCCCGAGGTGGATCCGACGCGGATGCTCGATCTGGGCGCGGCCCGCCTGATCGCGCCCACCGATCACGTGTACGCGCAGTTGGAGGACGACCGTCTCGCCCGTTCCCTCGCGCGGGTCCTCACCCGTCCCGACCTGAGCGCGGCCGACTCCGTCGGCTGGCTCGATCCGATCGGCGAACGCTTCGGCGCCGACCGGATCGGCGTCCCGGTCCCCGCACAGGTCAGCAACTGCCTGCGGACCCTGCGGCTGCTCCACATCCTCGCGGACCGGGGGGTGCGGCCCCACAGCGGACTGCCGCCGGAGCCCCTCCGGCACGGCGCCGAGGTCAAGGCGGCCGTGGCCGGGGTCCTCGACCGGATCGTGCGGCGCTGACGGTCGGGCATGTGGAGTGCGGCTTCCGGTTGCTCGGCCATGAGCTGAATCCGGCCGACAGAAGGGGATGAATTCGGCCGACGCCCGGAGGGGTGGCCACCCGGACGTGGTTGACTCCCGGTTCCCGAACCCGGCGGTGCCCCGTGTGCGAGCCCGCGTCCCTTCGGTCACCCTCACCCCGCCGCCCCTTGGCGGCCGACACCACCGGAGCGGAACCATGCGCGCCATCGCCACCGAGATCCTCCTGCCCGCCTCCCCCGAGGAGGTGTGGGAGGTCCTGGTCGACCTCGACTCCTACGCGGAGTGGAACCCGTTCATCCGCGAGGCGTCCGGGACCGTCGCCGTCGGCGAACGGCTCCGTCTGCGGATGTTCCCGGAGAACGGCCGGCCCACGTCGTTCACGCCGAAGGTGCTCGTGGCCGAGCCGGGCGTGGAACTGCGCTGGGTCGGGAACCTGATCGTGCCGGGCGTCTTCGACGGCACGCACCACTTCCGTCTGCACGCCACCGGCGACGGCGGGACGCGGCTGGAGCACGGCGAGGAGTTCCGGGGCCTGCTCGTGCCCTTCGTCGGCGGGCTGCTCGACGGGACCCGGCGCAACTTCGAGGCGATGAACCAGGCGCTGGCCCTGCGGGTGCCGGCCGGAAACTGACGGATCGAGCCCCGCGCGGCGCCTCACACACCTCGGGGCGGAACGCCGGAGGGGCGCACGGCCCGGGCGGCCGGGACCTTCGGCGGGGCCTGATTCCACCGCGACGCCGGCGGTGACGCGGGTCACGGGAATCCCGCTCAACCCTCCCGCAGTCGGGACCATGGGCCCGGCTGCCGGGGTCGTTCGGCGCGCGGTGCACAGGGGCGTCGATGGAAAGGTGAGAGAAACATGAGAAAACGAGCCGGGCAGGCCACGACGTGACAGTAGGGACCTGCGCCGGCCCACCTCGCTCAGAGAGGCACGTCCAGCATATGGCCAAGCACGCCCGCACCCGTACCCGTTCCCTCGCGAAGGTCGCCGTCGTCGGCGCCGGCGCCTCGCTGTTCCTGGTCACCCCCGCCCACGCGGCGCAGGCGGCCGAGCCGCAGGCCGCCGAGGCGTCGATCATGGACGGGATCTGGGAGCCGGACACCGACGAGTCGAACATGAAGAAGTTCGACGAGCAGCGCAAGCAGTACGAGGAGAAGGCGAAGCAGGAGAAGGCCGAGCGCGACCTTCCCTCGCGTCCGGCCGTCGACACGAAGTCCGAGAAGCCCGAGATCGTCACCCCGGGCCCGGCCATCGGCGACCTCCTGCCGCCGCCGGTCACCGAGAAGCCGAAGCCCGAGATCGTCACTCCGGGCCCGGCCATCGGCGACCTTCTCCCGCCGCCGGTCACCGAGAAGCCGAAGCCCGAGATCGTTCCCCCGGGCCCGGGCATCGACGACCTCCTGCCGCCGCCGGTCACCGACAAGCCCAAGCCCGAGATCGTCCCCCCGGGCCCGGCCATCGGTGAGAAGCCCGAGAAGCCGCAGATCCTTCCCCCGGCCCCGGACGACAAGGACTGCAACGAGGTCAAGCCGGTGACCCCGGTCACCCAGGACAAGGCCAAGGACAAGGCCAAGGACAAGGGCACCGTCACCGGCAACGTCGTGACCCCCAAGGGTGGCGTCGCCGCCGGCGTCGAGCTGGCGAACACGGGCACCGAGACCGCCCTGTACGGTGCGGGCGCGGCCGGTCTGGCGCTGCTCGGTGGCGCCGGTCTGGCGCTGAACGCGCGCCGTCGTCGCCTCCAGGGCTGACGCGTCCCCGGCGGGCAACGCCCCCCATCCCATCCGTCGGCCCCCTCGGGTCCGGCGGGTGGCCGGTGTCGGCCGGGACGATACGGAAGAGGGTCCCTTCGGGGGCCCTCTTCCCGTTTCCGGGGACGCTCAGGCGGGCCGGTCCGCGCGGATCCGGCGGACGTACGCGCCGGGGGTGCGGCCGAAGTGCCGGCGGAAGGCGAGGATGAAGCCGTTGGCGCTGGCGAAGCCCACCCGGCCGGCGACCACCCCGACCAACTGCCCCCGGTCGAGCAGCGGCAGGGCCTGGTTGAGGCGCAGGCGGGTGCGCCATTCGGAGAAGGCCATGCCGGTCTCGGCACGGAACGCGCGCCGCAGGCTGGTGGGGCTGGTGTACAGCTCGGCGGCCCATTCGGTGACGGTGCGCGGGTCGCCGGGGCGCCGGGTGAGGGCGCGGGCGACGGCGGCGGCGGCCGGGGTGCGGGGGTGGGGCAGGGGGAGGCTGTCGGGGTGGGCGCCGGAGAGGGCGGCGAACACGTCCGGGTCGTCGCTCTCGGCGTGGCAGGAACGCATCCGGCCGAGGAGCAGGGCGCGTTGGGCCTCGGTGACGGTCACGGGGACGGGGTCGTGGCCGGGCAGCGCGAAGCGGTCCGCGGCGAAGGACTCCGTGCGGACCAGGGCGTGCGGGGCGAACCGGGTGCCGTGCACGACGCCCGCCGGGATCCACAGGGCGGTGGTGGGGTCGAGCTCGTGGGTGGCGGTGGGGCAGTGGACGGTGACCCGCCCGAGGACCACGTACAGGAACCGGTGGGCGGCGTGGGCGTGCGGGGGGTGACCGGCGTCCGCGACGGGTGCACCCCCGGCCGGGGCGGGGGTCACGGTGGGCAGCGCGGCGGGGGTCGCGGCGGGGGCCTCCGGCGCGCGGACGGGGAGCGGGCCGGTCGGGCGGCGGGCCGCGAGGGGGCGGGGCAGGCCGCCGGTCCGGATCCGGGGTGCGGTGGTGACGGTCATGCGCGGGACCCTCCCGTGGTCGTGGCGGGGCTGGTCCGGCCCCGTGGGCACGGTGCGGGGCACTGCGAACCCCCCACCGAAACATTGGTAAGGCTAACCTAACTTTCCCCGAATCGCCCCGGCCCGCATCACCGCGACAGGACCACGACCCGCGCCCACCCCGGCGGTTCACGCCGCCGCCACGCCCACACCTCCTCGTCGTCCCCGTCCCCGCCCCCCTCTTCGACGCCCTCGTCCCGGACGGGCCGCGGGAACAGGCCGACGACCGTCCGGCACGAGGGGCGCGAGGCCGGCCACGGCGTCTGCCCGTCGGTGAGCACCACCACCACGTCCGGCCGGGGCCCGGACCGCAGCGCCGCCGCGAACCCCGCGCGCAGGTCCGTCCCCCCGCCGCCCACCAACACGAGCCCCTCGTCCGCGCACAGCTCCCGCACCCGGTGGACCGCCGCGTCGCACGAGAGCACCCGCAGCCGATCCCGTCGGCCGCCCAGGGCCCGGCCGATCTCGGCGATCTCCCGCAGTGCCGTGCCGAGTTCGCGGTCGCTCACCGAACCCGAGGTGTCCACGATCACCGCGACCCGGGGCAGTCGGCGGCGCGGGCTCGGCAGCACGGCGCCCGGCACCGCCGCCGAGCGGCGCGCGGGCCGCGCGTACGTGTGGTGGGCGCCGGCCCCGGAGCCCCCGACCGCCGCGCGGACCGCGTCCCCGAGCAGCCGCGCCCACGGCTGCGGCGGTTGCAGGGCCTCCTCGGCCCACCGGCGCCAGCCGCGCGGGGCGCTGCCGGGTCGCCCGGTGATCCCGCGCGCCACCCGGAACCGGACGGCGTCCCGCTCGTGCGGGGCCAGCCCGTCGGCGCCCTCCGGCCCCAGGTCCCACGGGCGCCCGGCCCCGTCGGCGCCGCTGCCACAGTCCAGCCAGACCAGGCCGGCCGTACGGGGCCCGAGCCGGAACTCCCGCAGGTACTCCTCCATCAACAGGCCCACGCCCATCCCGAGGTCGGCCGGCACGACCGCACCCGCCGGCCGGGCCAGGCCCTCGCCGTACGCGTCGTCGTTGATCTCGCAGTCCGCGGCGATGTTGACCCGCAGCCGCTCGCCCCGGTCGGCGAAGGCGACGGGTCCCTCGGCCGCCAGGTAACGGTCCCCGCGCGCGTGGTGCTCGCGCAGCAGGTGCGACACCTCGTGCACCCACACCCCCGCCAACTCCTCGATCGGGGTGCGGGCCACGAAGCGCGGCGAGACGTAACAGCGCCAGTACGGGTCCACGCCCATGGTGGGGATCCGCGCGTCCGGGACCACGTGCAGGGCGAACAGCGCGGCCGCGAGGTAGGGGCGCCGCTCGACGGCGAGCAGCCGGGCCGCGTACAACTTCCCCTCGTCCAGGGCCGGCTCGGCCCCCGATGGGGCGGCCGGGGACACCGGCGGGAGCGGTGTGGGCACGGGCCTCATCGGGCGCCCGCCCCGCCGCCGCCGATGCCCGCGCCCGCCCCGGCCGTGACGCGCAGCCCGGCCCGGTCGGCCCGGCGGGACAGGTCGAGCAGTCCGGCGAACCGGTCCAGGACCGCAGGCAGCACCCAGTCCTCCCGCCGCAGCGAGGCCAGGGTCCGCGCGGGCGCGAGCAGCAGGTCCGGCGGCCCGGTCTCCAACGCGTGCGCCAACACCGCCCATGCCGCCTCCCACCGTTCCCGCTCCGGTCGCGGCCCGATCGCCGCGACCACCGCCTCCAGCCCCGCCTGCCGCAGGTCCCCGCGCGTGGGCAGCGCGACCCCGGTCGGGTCCGCGAGCAGGGCCTCCGGATCGGGCAGGTCCAACCGGTCCAGGTGCGCGAGGAGTTCGAGCCCGGCCCCGTCGCCCACCGTGCCCCGCACCACCAGCGAGAGCACCTCGCGCGAGGATCCGGCGGCGTGCGCGAACGCCACGAGGGTCAGGGCCGCGTCCCAACTGCGCGGCGAGGGCCACGCACCGCCGCGACGGGCCTCGTCCGAGGGCAGCCGGTGCACCAAGGCCGGCCGGGCCGCGAGCAGACCGCACACCGCGCGTCGGGCGGCGGCCACGGCCTCCGGCAGCCGGTCGGGGCGCAGCGCGGGCAGGGTCGCGCGCGGCCAGGTCCCGCCGAGGCCGCGCACCACCACCCGCGCGTCGTGCACCCACGCCAGGTGCACGAAGCGGTTGGCGAGGGGCGCGCTCAGCTCCCAGCCGTCGGCGGCGGAGGCGCGCGGGTTGGCGGCCGCGACGATCCGCACCCCCGGCGGCAGGGTCAGGGCCCCCACCCGCCGCTCCAGCACCACCCGCAGCAGGGCGGCCTGCACGGAGGGCGGGGCGGTGGACAACTCGTCGAGGAACAGCAGCCCGCGGCCCTCCCGCACCAGCCGCACGGCCCAGTCGGGCGGGGCCATGGGCACCCCGTTGACGGCCGGGTCCTCGCCGAGGACGGGCAGGCCGGAGAAGTCGGTGGGTTCGTGCACGCTCGCGATGACGGTGGTCAGCGGCAGGTCGAGGGAGTCCGCGAGCCGGGTCAGGGCGGCCGTCTTGCCGATGCCCGGTTCGCCGAGCAGGAGCACGGGCAGATCGGCCGCGACGGCCAGGGCGAGGGCCTCCAGTTGCACGTCGGGGCCCGGTTCGACGGTGGTGTCGCGGAGCAGAGCGAGCAGTTCGCCGGCGGTGTCGAGCGCGGCGGTGGGCGGGACGACGGGACGGGTGTCGTCGGTGGTGACGGCAGGGGTGGTGGGGGCGGCGGGCGGGGTCATGGGCATCACCTCGGGGTGTCGGTGCGAACGGGGAACGGGGAACGGGGAACGGGAAGGGGAACGGGGCGGGGCGGGGCGGGGCGGGGGAAGCGGGTCCTGGGGTCGGGGCCCGGGCCGGTGGGGCGCGCGGGAGCCCGCCCGGGGTCGCGCATGCCCGGCCGCACGGCGCCGGCGGGCGGCGGGCACGGGCGGCGGGCCGCGGAACGGGGACGGGAGGGTGCGCGGGGGCGGGTCAGGCGAGGGCGTGGGATCTGCGGCGGGCCGCGCGGGCGGACGGGCTGCCGGGGCGGGGCGCCGGCGGTGGTCCGGTGCGGTCGAGTCCGGCCCGGTACAGCCCGTGCCGCAACCGGTCGTCGACGGCCCCGCGCAGCGCCTCCCGCAGGGGTCCGTCGGCGAGCGCGGCGGCGGGTCCGAGCAGCCCCTCGACCACGTCGAGCGCGCCCGTCACGTCCCCGTGCCGCAGGCGTTCGCGCACGTCGGGGAGGCGTTCGGGGCTGCGGTGGACCTCGGCGACCATCCGCAGGCACGGCAGCGGGGGGCCGGTCAGGTCGGCGAGCAGGCGTTCGCGGCGCAGTTCCTCGGGATCGTGGTCGAGTGGGGTCAACACCCCGTCCACCAGGCCGAGTCGGTGGCGGGCGCCCCGACAGTCGACCGTGCGCGCGGCCGTCACCGGGTCATCGGCCCGACGCCGCCCGCCGCCCGGGTCGCCCGGGTCGCCCGGTGGGGCGAGGGCGGCGGCCACGAGCGGGTGCAGGCGGTCCGGGGCGATCAGCCCGGACCTCAGCAGGACCAGGTCGGGGAGGGTGCGAACGGCCGCCTCGGGCAGCACGGGCACGCCCGGCGGCGGTGTTTCGCGCGGTCCCAGGAGTCGGGCGCGCGGCGCCTCGCCCGGTGTCCCGGGCGGGTGCAGGAGCAGGCGGCGGCCCGTGCCGGCGCGCACGAGGACGGGCCCCGGCGCCGGTCGGCCCGCGTCCCGGGACAGGAGGGCGGCCTCGTCGGCCCACCGGTCGACGGCGAGCCACGGATCGGGCGGGCCGAGCGTCGGGCCGGGTACGGATCGTCGGTCCGGGGGCGTGTCGACGCCGGTGCGGGAGCGCAGTTCGGGGGCGCGGTCGGCGTCCCACAGGTGTCGGTGCAGGTCGAGCCGGAACCGGGCGTCGGGGTGGGCGCGGGCCTCGTCGGTCCCGTCGGTGTCCGGCGCCGGTCCGGTCGGGTCCCACAGGGCCAGGGTGAGGCGTTGGGGTCCGGCGGCGCGGGCGGGGGCGGTGCGGGCCGTGAGCCAGAGGGTGCGGCCGGGCCCGTCGGCGCCTCCCGTGGCGCCGTCGACCCGGTACCGGGCCAGGGCGAGGGTGAGTCCGGGGCGCAGCAGGCCGTGCGGGGCGGAGCGGGGGAAGTGCCAGCGGAGCAGGTCGGGGGCGATGGCCCGCAGGTCGGCGCGGACCGCGTCGGCGAGGGCGCGGCCCCGGGTGCGGGCGAGTCGGCGCGGGGCCAGGGCGGGGTGGGGGTCGACACCGGCGGCGGCGCAGGCGCCGGCCCAGTCGCCGACGCGGCGGCGGGCCTCGGCGGTGTCGATCATGCGGGGCGGCACGGCGTACGTGCGCACGCGCAGCCACAGGGAGAGTCGGGGGTCCTCGTCCGGGAGGGGAGCGGCCATCAGCGCTCACCTTGCTGGGACGCGGCCTCCGATCGTGCGAGGCGGAAGGTGATCATGGCCGGGAGCGTAGCGGCACGCTCCCGGCGCGGGCAACCCGTTTTCGCGGACCGCCTCCGCGGCGACCGCCCTTCCGACGAACGACCCTCCGCCGACCACCCTTCCGCCGACCGGCACTTGCCGGTCGCGTGCGTCACCGTCCGCCGGTGCCCTCCACGTTGGCGATCATCCGGCGCAACACCCTCAGGGCCACGGCGTACTCGGCGTCGTCGATCCCGTCGTGGACGACGGCGCGGGCCTCGGTGACCAGGGCGCGCAGCCGGATCCGGGCGGCCTCGCCGGGCGGGGTGAGGTCGAGCCGGCCGGTGGCGTCGGCGGTGAGCCAGGTCCGGCGCAGCAGTCGGTCGACGGTGCGGCCGATCTCGTGCGGGTCCTCGGTGAGTTCGGTGAGGGAGGTGACGACCTCGGCGCGGGTGGGGCGGTCGCCGGCGGCGTGGACGCGGTTGAGGACCCAGTACTCGGGTTGGGCCACGTCGAGGCGGGCCATGGCGTCGCGCAGGTGCCGGGTGACGAGATGGTGGGTGCGGCCGGCCCAGTAGCCCACGGGCTGGGAGGCCAGGGCCGTGTCGGGGGCGGCGGGGTCGGCGGGGGCCTGGTCGGTGCCGGCCCGGTCGGTGGACGATGTCATGATCACGACCGTACCCGGGTCCGAAAAATCGCATGCGGGCATCTCTACACATAAAGGGCGGGTAAGAGCACACTGGAACCACGAATCCCGTACGCCGTTCCCCAAGGGACGAGGACGAGAAGGAGGCGAGTCGCATGGCCGACGTCTCTCACCGCCCGGGCGACCTCGCAGGTCACCCTGACGCATCGGAGATGCGGGAACGTTACGCCCGGTTGACGGAGACCCGGGGCGTGGCCGCCGTGGAGGAGTTGGTGATCCTCGCCGGCGTCTGGGCCGCGATCTCGGGATGGACGGTGCACTTCGCGGCCACCCGGCCCGAACTCGCGCTGTCCAACCTGGTCGTCGGCATCGCCCTGGCGGTGCTGGGCCTGTGCATGTCCATGGCCCCCGAGCGGTCCCGGGACCTCAACCTCGTGGTCCTGGCCCTGGGTGCCTGGCTGGTGATCTCGCCGTGGGTGGTGGCCCGTTCCGCCGGGACCGGCGCCATCCTCAGCAACGTGATCACCGGTGCCTGCGTCTGCCTGTTCGCGCTGACGGCGAGCGGGATGCTGATGAGCAAGCGCCGCACGACCGGCTGACCCGGCGGCCCGCCCCGCCGCGGGACCCCGTCCGCACCCTCCCTTCTCGGGGCCGGGTGCGGGCGGGGTGCGGACGGGGTGCGGACGGGCCGCGTCGGCGACCACGCCACGTCACAGGTCGGCGGCGCAGCGGAAGCCCGTGTGACCGGTGGTGCTGTCCGGGGTGTTGCCGGTGCGGGCGGCGTTGCGGTAGCGGTTGCAGTACGAGGCGTGGCACAGGTACGAGCCCCCGCGCAGGGCCCGCCGCTCCCCCGCGTCCCCGGGCCGGAACAGGTCGGCCGTCCACTCCCACACGTTGCCGACGACATTGTGCAGCCCGAAGCCGTTCGGTTCGTACGCGTCCACCGCGACCGTGCCCAGGTGCCCGTCCTCCGCCGTGTTGACCAGCGGGAACTCCCCCTGCCAGATGTTGCAGCGCGGCCGTCCGGCCGGCGCGAGCTCCTCCCCCCAGGGGTACCGGGCCCCGTCGAGGCCGCCGCGCGCCGCGTACTCCCACTCCGCCTCCGTCGGCAGCCGCTTGCCCGCCCACCGCGCGTAGGCCCGCGCGTCCTCCCACCCCACGTGCACCACGGGGTGCTCGGGCCGGGCCCGTGAGCCGGGGCCCTCCGGGGCCCGCCAGCTCGCGCCCGTCACCGCCCGCCACCACGGCACCCCGGGCGGGGCGGGCGAGGCGCGCACGAGGTCCGGCGCGATCTGCCCGGCGAACACGTACGACCAGCCCGCCCGCTCGGCGACCGTGACGTGACCGGTGTGCAGGACGAAACGGGCGAAGCGCTCGACGGAGACGGCGTGCGCGTCGATCCGGAACGGGGCCACGCGCACCTTCCGGACCGGGCCCTCCGCGTCGAGCGGATTGGCGTCGGCGTCCTCGCCGCCCATCCGGAACACCCCGCCGGGCAGCCGCACCACGGGCCCCGCCAGAACCTCCCCGCCGGCCTCCCCCACGGCCGGCGCGCCCGGGCGACCGCGCACGGGAACGGGGAGCGGCGACAGCGCACGCGGGCCCGCGCCCGGCCCGCCGACCGGCACGGACCCGCCCCCGGCCCCGGGCGACGAGCCGGCGGGGGCGGCGGGGGCGCAGCAGGTCGGTGCCCCGGGCCCGCCGGCCGGTCGCGGCCGCGGCGGGGAGGACGGTGACGGACTCCTCGTGATCGGTGCCCGGTGCGCGGTGTCCACGCGGTCGGTCCCCCTCCCGGATCGGTGGCGTCGGCCCTCGCGGGCGCGGGGCGACGCCGACCACTCTCGGACGCGGACCGGGGCCGGGGGAACGCCGGCGGGGGCGCCGTCACACGTTCTTCATGCGCCGTGCATGGTCTGCCGACCGCCCCGCCGCCGATGATCGCCCCTGGTCACGCAGCACGCCCCGCACCACCACCCGCACCACGCCCCCGTCCAGACCCCACGCCCGGGAGTTCCCGTGTCCAGTCGTCGCACCTTCCTCGCCGGTTCGGCCGCCGCGCTCGGGGTGAGCGCCCTGCCCGCCGGCGGTCTCGCCGAGGCCGTCGCCGCCGCGCCCGTCACCTCCCCGGGAGCCGCGCCGGCGGGCACGGGCACGAGCGATCCGGGGCGCCCGCCGAACCTGGTCCTCGTGCTCGCCGACGACCTCGGATACGGCGAACTCGGCGCGTACGGGCAGCGGCTGATCGGCACGCCCCGGCTGGACCGGCTCGCCGCCGAGGGGCTGCGGTTCACCGACGCGTACTCCACGGCCGCCGTCTGCGCCCCGTCCCGCTGCTCCCTCTTCACCGGCCTGCACACCGGTCACGCCCGCGTGCGCGCCAACCCCTCCGGCGCGCAGGGCGCGCTGACGGCCGCCGACACCACGTTCGCGCAGGTGCTGCGCTCACGCGGCTACCGCACCGCCCTGGTCGGAAAATGGGGTTTCGGACCGGAGGCGGCCGAGCAGGACAGCCACCCGACGGCGCGCGGCTTCGAGAGCTTCTACGGGTACATCGACCACGGGCACGCCCACCAGTACTTCCCCGCCTACCTGTGGCGCGACGGCGCGAAGGAGACCATCCCCGCCAACGCGGACGGCGCGAAGGGCGCGTTCGCCCCCGACCTGTTCGCGACCCGTGCGCTGGAGTGGGTGGACGAACGCGCCGCCGACGGCGCCCCCTTCCTCCTCGTGCTCGCCCCCAACCTCCCGCACGCCCCCAGCGACATCCCCGACACCTCGGCCTACGCCGGCCGGAGCTGGTCGGCCGCGAACAAGGGGCACGCGGCGCAGGTGTCCCTCGTGGACTCCCTGGTGGGCCGGCTCGTGGACCGGCTCCGCGAACACGGCCTGGACCGGGACACGGTCCTGCTCGTGACCAGCGACAACGGGCCGCACGAGGAGGGCGGCGTCAACCCCGACCTGTTCGACGCCAACGGGCCCCTGCGCGGCTACAAGCGCAATCTGTACGAGGGCGGGATCCGGGTGCCGCTGCTCGCGTGGGGACCGGGCCGGGTGGTGCCCGGCACCACCGACCGCCCCACCTCGCTGACCGACGTGCTGCCCACCTTCGCCGACCTGGCCGGGGCCCCGCACCCGGCGGACGTGGACGGCCTGTCGGCCGCGCCGCTGCTGGCGGGCCGGCCCGAGGCCGCGGCCCGGCACGGGCACCTGTACTGGTACCGCGACGAACAGGGCGTGACCTCGCGGGCCAACGCGCAGGACGGTGGTCGGGCCACGCGGATCGCGGAGGCGGTGCGCCGGGACTCCCTCAAGGCGGTCCGGTTCGCGCCCGGCCGGGACCGCACCGTGCCCGACTCGCAATGGCAGGTCGAGCTGTACGACCTGGCGGGCGACCCCGGCGAGACCACCGACATCGCCGCCCGGAACCCGTCGAAGGCGGCCGAACTGGTGGCGCTGATGCGGGCCTCCTGGCAGGACGCCCACCCCCGCGCGGCCTACGGCACGACGCTGACCGCGCCCGCCCTCGTCGTCCCCGGCCGGGCCCTCACCGTGACCGCCGAACTCGCCAACGGCTCCGCGAGGACCTGGCAGGACGCGGCGCTCGCCCTGACCCCGCCCGCCGCCGGGTGGACCGTCACCGCCGAGGGGGCCACGGCCGCGGCCGCGCTCGCGCCCGGCGCGCGCCTGACGGCGACCTGGCGGGTGCTGCCGCCGGCCGCGATCCCCGCCGGAACCCGTCCCGTCCTCGTCGCCGAGGGCACCGCCACGACCGCCGCCGGCGCCGCGCTGCGCCACCCCGCCCGCGTCGCGCTCGACGTGGCGCCCGCGCCGCCCACCGCGGACTCCTGGCTCTCGGACCTGCCGTGGATCTCGGCGACCAACGGCTGGGGCCCCGTCGAACGCGACGCCTCCAACGGCAAGAACGCGGCCGGGGACGGCACCCCGATCGCGTTCGGCGGCACCGTGTACGCCAAGGGCCTGGGCACCCACGCGCCCAGTGACATCGCCTGGCACCTCGGCGGGGTCGGGGACCGGTTCACGGCCCTCGTCGGCATCGACGACTTCTCCGCGAAGCAGAGCACGGTGGGCGCCACCCGGGCCCGCGTGTACGGCGACGACCGCCTCCTGCTCACCACCCCGACCCTGACGGCGGCGGGCGGCCCGGCGGCCGTGGACGTGGACGTGCGCGGGGTGCGGGTGCTGCGGCTGGTGGTCGAGGACGCCAACGGCAAGTCCTCCTTCGACCACACCTCGTGGGCCCGCGCCCGGGTCACCGTGCGCTGAGGCAGGGCACCCGGGTCACGGGGCGCACGTCACGGGGTGGGGGTTCACGGGGTGCGGGGGGCGGCGTCCCGTGCGGCGTCCCGTGCGGCGTCGAGGTCGGCCCGGATCGAGTCGAGGGCCGCCGACAGGGCCTCCTCGGGCGCGATCGGCAGATCGGGCAGGACGCCCGTGCCCTCCCAGTTGCCGCCCGTGACGGCGCTGATCGACCGGGCGACGGGGACCGTGACCATCACGTGCGGGGTCAGCGGGTGCCGGACCGTGGGGTGCGCGCCGCCCCGGCTGGGGGCGCCCACCACCAGGGCCCGCTTGTGGCTCTGGAGGGTGTAGGCCACGTCCTCGCCGCCCGAGAAGGTCACCGGACCCGTCAGGACCCGCACCGGGCGGCCGAGGTAGCGGGGACCGGGCAGGTCGGCGGCCGTGTGGTAGGAGACGGTGGTGTCCGTGAGCCGGTGGTGGATGTCGTGCAGGTGGGTGGGTTCGTCGGCGCCGAAGAAGTGCCCGACCCACAGCGCGGCGCCCTCCGGTATCCCGCCGAGGCAGTCGCGCAGGTCGAGGACGAGGCCCTCGGTGTCGGCTACGAGCCGGAAGGCGGCGCCGATCGCGGCGGACCCGGGGGCGTCGGCGTCGGCGATGCGTCCGAGGGCGATCAGGCCGATGTTGCCGGGCAGATGCTCCACGCGGCGCACCCCCTGGTTCTCCGCCCGCAGCAGGGCGCGGAAGGCGGCGGCCCCGTCGTCGGCGCCGTCGGCGGGTTCCACGGGCTGCGGGTCCTCGGACCACAGCAGCCGCAGGTGCGGGTCCGGGCAGGCGCCCTGGAGGTCGGCCGTGACGCGGGCGCACAGCTCGGGCCCGTCGAGCCCGGCGTACGCTCCGGCGGCCAGGGCCGCGCGCAGGGCCGTCTCGACGGCCGGCACCTTCTCGGGGAACACGTAGCCGGCGGCGATCCGTTCGAGGGCGCCGGTCACGATCCACTCGGTGGAACCGAGAGGGGCGGCGTCGGCGGGGTCGGCGGCGTGGGTGGGGGTGGGTTCGGTAGACGTCACAGCCGGTCATGCTAGGGGGGCAACCCGGCCCCGAACAGGGGTTTTTCGCGGTCCGGAAAAGCCGACCCGTGTGGGTGACCGGGTGGCGGGTGTCCGTCGGGCGGCGCGGTTCGTTGGGCCCGGCATGCGAAACGGTGACAAATGGACGGCGGCCGCAGCGGTGTGCGCGGCCCTGGCGGCGGTACTGGTCGGGCCCGGACAGTCGATGGCGGCGGGCCGGGACAAGGTGTGCGGGGCGGAACGCTCCGACTGGACGATGCGGAAGGGGGCGACCGCCTACACGGGCCCGGCCGCCGGCCGGGCGGCCGACGCCTTCGGGCCGCTGCGGGTGACCCTGCGCGGGGACCGCGCGGAGTGGCGCGAGACGGACAGGCGCGCGCAGGACAAGGGCGGCGGCAAGGCCGGCGGCAAGGGCGGGGAGAAGGGGCGCGCCGCCGGCCACGGACCGTTCCGCTTCACGATCGACGCCCCGCAGGGCGGCGCGCAGGGCGGCAAGGGGCAGCAGGGCGGCCCGCGTCGGGCCGGGGCCACGCTCACCGTCGAGGGCGACGGCCTGCGGCTGCAACTCCGTGACCCCGTGTGCGAGAAGCGCGGCGGCCGGGTCACGTCCGCGACGGCCGTCCTCTCCGAGACCGGCGGCTCCGGCCTGCTCGGCGTCCTCCAGGGCCCCCGGACCCGCGAGTACGCGCTCACCCGCCAGACCTCGAAGTGACCACCGGGGGCGGCGCGCCCCACGCGCCGCCCCCGTACCCGGCCCCGCCGTCGTGGGTCAGGACAGGCGGCTCAGACGGGACCAGAGCGAGGGCTCGGGTCGGTGTTCGCCCAAGGCCACCGGGACGCTCCCGGTGCCCTCGCCGTCCCCGATCGTGACCCGGCCGACGACCGTCCCGGCCGCCGCCTCCTCGGGCACCGCACCGCCGTCCGCGAGTCCGTCCAACGAGAAGCGCAGCTTCTGGCCGGGCACCCCGAGCACGTTCAGGTCCTTCGTGGCCACCAACGGCACCCGCCCGCCGAGTCCGTCCGACAGCTCGCCCACCTTGTCGCCCTTGCGGACGACGGGCGTGGAGGCCAACGCGGCGCGCACCGCCTCGATCACCTTGCGGCTGTTCTGCTTCACCAACTTGAGGCTGTCGCCGCCGTTCACGTCGGGCCCGGGCGCGTGCTGGTCCATCATCGTGCCCACGACCAGCGGCGTCTTGTCGCCGACCGTCTTGTAGGTGGCCCACAGCAGGGTGCCGCCGGCGGCGCTGCTGGAGCCCGTCTTGATGCCCTTGATGCTCAGGCCGGCCAGAAGCAGGTCGTCGTTGTTGTTGTTGATGGGCGTGGGCAGCCCCGGGATGGTGGCGTTGGGCATGGCCACCACCGAACGGAACACCTCGTCCCGCATCACGGCCTCGGCCAGTTTCAGCTGGTCGACGGAGGTGCTGACGGTCTTCGCGTCGAGCCCGCTGGGGTCGGTGTACGTCGTGTTCGTCATGCCCAGGTCCTTCGCGGCGGCGTTCATCTTCGCCACGAACGCGGCCTCCGAGTCCGACCCGGTGTCCCAACGGGCCAACAGGCGGGCCACGTTGTTGCCGGAGGGGATCATCAGCATCCGGAGCATGTCGAGCTGGGAGAAGGTCGCACCGACCGTCAGCCCCTCGATGCGGGACTCGTGCTCGGAGGTGCCGTCGGCCACGGCCTTCGCGTCGACGGTGATCTTCGGCCCGTCCTGGCCCTTGCGCAGGGGGTGCTCCTTGAGGATCACGTAGGCGGTCATCACCTTCGCGACGCTGGCGGTCGGCACCACCTTCTGCTCGCCGAACACGGCCACGTCCCCCGAACCCACCACCCGGACCGCGCCCTGACCCGAGGCCGGCCAGGGCAGCGAGGTGGCCCCGGGCACGGTGTGCGAGTCCCGGACCGCCTCGAACGCGGCCGCCGGCAGGGGACGCAGGAGCTGCGCGGCGGCGACTCCCCCAAGCAGCAGCAGGGTGATCGGCGTCCACACCTTGACCCGGCGCACGGCGGTGCGGCGCGGGGTCTCGGGCGGCGGGGCGGTGTTGGTCAGCTCGGCCAACAGGTCGAGCGGCGGCTGCGGCTTCCCGGGAACGGGCGCGGACGCGACGGCGGGCGCGCCGCCCCCGGGCGCCGGTATCGGGGCACGCGGCGCGAGCCGGTCGGCGGACGGGGCCTGAGGTGCCCCGGGACGCGGGCCGGCGGGCCGGGCAGCGGGGGCGGAATGCGCGGACTTCGGGGTCGAGGCACCCTCGTCGTCGGACGCGGTCCGGGGCACCGACGGCAGCGGCAGGAGCGCGGTGTCCTCGTCCCGGCGCGGCAGGTCGGCCTCCTTGAGGACGACGAGCTTGCTGGTGCGCTCCGCGTCGGTCTCGGCGGCCGGACGCGGCGGTACGGCGACGGTGGGCGGCGCGGTCGTCTCGGACCGCGCGTCGGCGCCGGCCTCCGGCGTGAGGTCCTTGAGCACTCTCAACTTGCTGGTGCGCTCGGCGTCCGTCTCGGCCGTCGGACGGGCCTTCGCCGGCACGGAGACCGTCGGCGGGGCGGTCGCCTCCGGCGCGGTCCGGGGGCGGTGGGCGGGCAGGGGACGCGGCTCGGCGTCCGGATCCCGCAGCGGCACGAACCGACTCAGCCGCTCCCCCCGTTCCCCACCGTCACCGGCCGACCCCCGAACCAAGGCGCCGCCGGCGCCGACCGCCGAGCCCACACCCCCGCTCCCACCGATCACACGCCCACCCTCCCGCCCGGACGAACCGGCACCCGAGCCACCGCGCCCGGAACCGGAACGGTCGGACCCCGCACCCGCACGCCCGGCGGCGGCTTCGGCGCCGTCCGCCGAGGCGGTGGCCGCGCCCCCATCCCGCGCACGCCCGTCTTCGGCCTGCCGCCGGGGCGGCGTGGTGTCGACGCCCGTGCGATCAGAGCCCCCGGCAACGGCTTCGCCGCCGGCCGGCGAGACCGCGGCCGCGCTGCCGGCGGACGCACGGTCGGCGGGGGTCGGCCGGCGGGACGGTGTGGTGTCAGAGCTCGTTTCAGCACCGGCCGGCGCACCGTCGGCGGGGGTCGGCCGGCGGGGCGGTGTGGTCCGGGGGTCGGAGCGCTCGGCGGCGGCTTCGGGGGCCGGATCGGTGGGCTCGTCGGTGGGCTCGTCGGTGGTGTCGCGGTGCGGGCGGGCCGGGGTCTTGGCGGCGCGGGACGGGGTGGTGGTGGCGGTGGTGGGGACCCGGGGGTCGGGGCGTCCGCCCGTCGCCGGCGCCGTCTCCCGGCCCTTGCCGGCGCCCGTGCCCGCGGGCGTGCTCGTGGGCTCGCCCGCGTCCGGGGTCTCCGCCGCGACCTCGGCCCGGTCCTCGGCCGTGTCGGCCCCGTCGGCGTCGGTGGCCTGCCCGGTCGTGGCCGGTTCCGGCGTCTCAGGGGCGACCCGCGCGTCCTCGCGCACGCCGTCGCCCGGCTCGTCCCGTCCCCCCACCGAACGCCGCCTGTCCGCCGTCGCCCCCGACGCAGCCGCATCCCTGGTCATCTCGCCGCACCTCGTCCTGTCCTCATCCTGTGCCGTCCCACAGCCAGATGGACGGGAACGTGACAACGTTGCGCCGGCGCCGACACTGTGACAGTCCGGTCACATTCCCCGGCGCCCCACCGCCACCACCGCGCACCCCAGCAGGAACACGGCGGCCACCCCTGGCGGCCACGGCGTCAACTCGTCGGGCAGCACGGGTTCCAGCCGGCCGTGCGGGTCCCACGCCACCGTCAGCCGGTCCCCGACCGCCGGCGCGGGTCGGTCCGTCGTGACCTCGGACGGTCCGCCGCCCGCGCAGTCGAGCCGTATCCGGTGCACCTCCTTCGCGCTCGGCGCGCCCTCGCCGAACGAGTGCTCCACGCTCGTCTCCACCTTCCGCACCGCGCAGTCGGCCCGCCCGTCCCGGCCCGCCGCCTGGTCCGCCAAGGCCACCGTCATCAGCAGTGCGCCGGCCAGGAACAGCGTGCCGAACACGCCCCCGCCGCAGCGCGCGAACACCGCGCACACCAGCAGCGACGCGACCGCGCCCACCCCGAGGGCGAACCCCGCCGCGTCCGTCGTCGCCCACCACCGGGCCCAGGCCCAGGCCCCGCCCGCCGCCCCCAGGGCCACCACGATCCCCAGCGCCCCCGACGTGCCCGACGTGCCCGAATCCGCGCCGGCCCCCCGCCACGCCATCTCCCCGTTCCCTCCCCCTCGACCGGCGAGGCCGCGTCGGCCCCGCTCCCCTTGGCGTGACCGCCCCGCCCTCGAACGAAACCCCAGTCCCGCGCGAGGGCCCCGCTGTCGTGTGCTGCTTTCGTGGGGGCAGAGCCGGGTGGCCGGGTCTGCCGGTCGGGACGTGCCGGGGTGTTCGAGGGCGGATTTCGGCCGGCCCGGCGCCGGTCCCGGCAGCGGTGGCGACCAAGGGCGCCCACGACGTGAGGGAGACGGGATCGTGGCGGGTGGGGCACGGCCGGAGGACGGGACGGCGCTGGGGGAGACGGCGGTGCCGGTGTTCCTGGGATCGTTCGACGGTGCGGTGACCGGGGTTCCGGCCGTCGCGGACCACGCCGAGTTCACGGCGCTGGTCGGGGACGCGCGGGCGGCGTCGCTGTTCGGCCGGGCCGTGCGCGGCTGGTTCACGGCGGGCGGCGGGCGGTGCCGGCTGGTCGACGTGACGGGGCGGACGCCGGTGCGGGTGCTCGCGGAGGTGGCCGAGCATCCGGACGTCACCCTGCTGCTCGCGCCCGCGCTGTGGGAGGAGGGCGCGGAGTCGGCGGGCGTCTGGGCCCGGGCGCTCGCCGAACACGCGGCGGCGCACGGGGCGATGGCGGTCCTGCACGCGGACCGGGAGCACTCCCCGGAGGAGGCGGCGGCGGCCTGGCGGGCCTGGGGCCTGCCGGCGGGCACGCGGTCGCACGTGGCCCTGTACCACCCGTGGCTGCGGGTGCCCGAGGACGCGGACGCGGCCGGGCCGGCGGGTCGGGAGCTGGTGGTGCCGCCGTCGCCGGCGGCGGCCGGGTCCTGGGCGCGGGTGGACCGGGAGCGCGGGGTGTGGCACGGGCCGCTGCTGGTGCCGATCGCGGGTGTCCTCGGGCCGGAGTACGAGGTGACCGACGGGCAGCAGCGCGATCACACGCCGGTGAACTTCGTGCGGACCGTGGTGGGCAGTTCGGTGATGGCCGCCGGCGCGCGCACCTTGGCGCCCGAGTTGGACGAGGACTGGCGCTACATCGCGGTGCGCCGGCTCGTGGACTCCCTGTCGCGGGAGATCGCGTTGACGGTGCGGGCCGTGGCCGTGGCGGTGGGGCCGGACACGCCGGCCGGGCGTCGGGAGGTGCGGTTGTCGATCGAGTCCTGCCTGCGGTCCCTGTGGGAGCGGGGGGCGCTGCGCGGGGAGACGGAGACGGAGGCGTACCGGGTGGAGTTCGGGACGGACGCGGCCGACCGGCCCGTGGCCCGGACCTGGATCGCCCCGATCGCGCCCCGGGACTTCCTCGTCGTGGAGCACTCGCTGGAGCCCGCGTCGGACCCGGCCCCGCGCGCCTGAGCCCGGGACCGAGCGCCGCCGCCACCGTCACCGTCGCCGTCGTCATGGCGCGGCCCGGGGTACGGGCAGGTCGAGGAGGCCGGCGAGCGCGGTCACGGCCCGCGTCTCGTCCGTGACGTGCACGGTGGTGATGCCGAGGGCGGCGGCCGGGGCCAGGTTCTCGCTCCGGTCGTCGGCGAACACGCAGTCCCGGCCCGGGAGTCCGAGCAGGTCCAGGGTGTGCCGGTAGATCGCCGGATCGGGTTTGGCCATGCCCACCTCCTCGGACAGGACCCGCACGTCGAAGAGGTCACGGACCCCGGCGTGCCGGTAGGGGTCGTGCGGGTCGAGGCCGAAGGAGTTGGAGAGCAGGGCCAGGCGCAGTCCGGCCGCGCGCGCCGCCCGGGCCAGGGCGATCATGCGCGGGGCGGCGGGCACCCCGGCCCAGGCCCGGCCCATCAGGTTCTCCGGCTCCACGTGCGGGCCGAGCAGCGGGGCCGTGCGGGCGTTCCACTCCGCCTGCCCGATCCGGCCCGCCTCCAACTCCCGGTACAGCAGACGCCCTCGGGGATGTTCCGTGAGCGCGTGCCGCCAGGCCCCGGCGGGCAGCCCGCTCGCCGTGCACCAGGCCCGCAGCACGGGCCCGGGATCGGCGGTGAGGACCCCGGCGAAGTCGAGTATCAGCGCCCGGGGCCGCGCCGGGGACGGGGACGGGGACGGGGCGGCGAGGACGCGGTCGAGGGAGACCGCGAGGTCGAACTCGTGTGTCATGGGCCGACCGTAGCCCCCGCCACCGACAACGGGCCCCGGGTCAGACCTGGTAGCGGTCCGAGGCGAACAGGTGCGGGTGCGCCTCGACCCATTCCGAGGTGCGGCGCAGGCCCTCCCGCAGGGAGACGCGCGGTGCCCAGCCCGCCCATTCCCGGGCCCGCGAGTTGTCCGACAGCAGGCGCATGACCTCACTGCCACCGGGTCGCAGCCGCGCCGGGTCCTCGACCACGCGCGCGTCCCGGCCCGAGGCCGCGATCAGCTCGGTCGCCAGGTCGCCGACCGAGATCTCGCGCCCGCTGCCGAGGTTGACGACCTCCCCGATCGCCCGGTCGCAGCCGGCGACGGCGAGGAAGCCCTCGGCGGTGTCGGTGACGTACGTGAAGTCACGGGTGGGGGCGAGGGAGCCGAGCCGCACCTCGCGGGAACCGGCGTGCAGTTGGGACAGGATGGTGGGGATGACGGCGCGCGCGGACTGGCGGGGGCCGTAGGTGTTGAAGGGGCGGACCACGGCCACCGGCAGCTCGAACGCGTGGTGGAAGGAGAGCGCCGTCATGTCGGCGCCGATCTTGGACGCCGAGTAGGGGGACTGCGGCTGGAGCGGGTGGTCCTCGGAGATGGGCACGGTGCGGGCCGTGCCGTACACCTCGCTGGTGGAGGTGTGGACCAGTCGCCGCACCCCGTGCCGACGGCATGCCTCGGCGATGTGCTGGGTGCCGACGACGTTGGTCGCGGTGTAGGCGCCGGGCGCGGCGTAGCTGTAGGGGATGCCGATCAGGGCGGCGAGGTGGAAGACGGTGTCGCAGCCGGCGACGGCGTCGCTGATCCGGCCCGCGTCGCGCAGGTCGCCGGCCCACATCTCGACGGGCCCGTCGGGTTCGGCGAGGTAGCGGGCCAGGTGGCCCTTCTCGGCGTAGGGCTTGTAGTGCACGAGGGCGCGGACGCGGGCGCCGCGCGCCACGAGCAGGTCCACGAGGGTGGAGCCGATGAAGCCCTCGGCGCCGGTGACCAGGACGGTGCGGTCGCGCCAGTCGATCGCGGTCGCGTCGGTGGCGGCGCCGGCGGTGGGGATGGTGGTGTCGGTGTTCACGCGTGCTCCAGGGAGGTGGGGTGGGCGGGGTGCGCGGGCCGGGCCCGGCCGGCCAGGCTCAGGACGCGGTCGGCCAGCAGGTCGGCGGCGCGGGCGTGGGGGCCGGGGGCGGCGGCGCCGGCCATCGCGGCGAGTCGGTACGGGTCGGCGAGGAGCGGTTCGAGGAGGGCCGCGAGGCGCTCGCCGGTGGTGTCGGCGTCGGGCAGCAGCAGGCCGGCGCCCGCGTCGGAGAGGACCCGCGCGTTGTGCGTCTGGTGGTCGCCGGGGGCGTGCGGGTAGGGGACGAGGACGGCGGGCACCCCGGTCGCGGCGAGTTCGGCGATCGTGGCGGAGCCGGCCCGGCAGACCACGAGGTCGGCGGCGGCGTACACGAGGTCCATGCGGTCCAGGTAGGGCACCACGCGGGCCACGCGCCGGCCGCCGCAGGTCGACGTGAGGTGCGCGAGGGCGTCGCCGGAGCCGGAGACCCCGGTCTTGACGAGCAGGTGCACGTCCTCGCGGTCCTGCCAGCGGCAGGCGAGTTCGGCGGCGGCCTCGGTGAGGCGGACCGCGCCGAGGCTGCCGCCGTTGAAGACGATCAGCCGGCGGCCGGGGGCCACGCCCAGGGCGGCGCGGGCCTCGTCGCGCAACCGGGTCCGTTCGCCGGCGGGGAGCTCGGCGAGTCCGGCGAGGGCGGCGGAGATCGGCATGCCGGTGGTGACGGCGCCGGCGCCGCCCGCGAGGTGGGCGCGGCTGTGGTCGAAGGCGACGGCGATGTGCGGGGTGAGCCGGGCGGCGAAGCGGTTGGCGCGGCCGGGGACGGCGTTGGACTCGTGGATCAGCGCGGGCAGTCCGGCCATGCGGGCGCCGAGCACGGCGGGGGCGCTGGGGTAGCCGCCCATGCCGACGACCACGTCGGCGCGGCGGTCGCGCAGCACCTCGCGGGCCTGTCGGCCGGCCCGCAGCAGGTCGGCGGGCAGGAGCCAGCGGCGGGCGCCGAGGGCGGGGTCGAAGGGGATCATGTCGACGGTGTGCAGGGGGTACCCGGCGTCGGGCACGAGCCGGGTCTCCAGGCCGCGGGTGGTGCCGACGAAGGCGACCTCGGCGTCCGGCACGGCGCGTCGGAGGGCGTCGGCGAGGGCGAGCCCGGGATAGATGTGGCCGCCGGTGCCGCCCGCACCGATCACGACGGACAGACGGCGTGCGGTGTGTGTGGTGGGTGTGGTGGTCATGGGCCCCACACTCGCGGCGGGTCCTAAGAGCCTTCTAAGAGGTCGGGTTCGTCCGGTTTGGCAGGGTGGGGGCATGAGGACGACGGATCGTGGTGTGGCGGGTGAGGGCGGTGGGGCGACGGTGCGCGGGCGGGTGCTGGTCGTCGACGACGAGCCGGAGGTGCGGGCGGCCCTGGCCGACGCGCTGGCGATCGAGGGGTACGGGGTCCGGTGCGTCGCCGACGGCCTGGCGGCGCTCTCGGAGATCGCCGCGTGGGAGCCGGACGCGGTGGTCCTCGACGTGATGATGCCGGTGCTCGACGGGCTGGCCGTGTGCCGGCGGCTGCGCGGCGTGGGCGATCGCACGCCCGTGTTGGTGTTGACCGCGCTGGACGCGGTGAGCGAGCGGGTGGACGGCCTGGAGGCCGGGGCCGACGACTACCTGGTGAAACCCTTCGCGCTGGACGAGCTGCTGGCCAGGGTCGCGGCCCTGCTGCGGCGGGCCGCGCCCGATCCCTCGGACGCGGGCGGGCCGCTCGTCCTCGGCGACCTGGTCGTGGATCCGGTCACGCGCACGGGTCGGCGCGGTGAGCGGTGGATGGAGTTCAGTCGCACCGAGGCGGCGCTGTTGGAGGTGTTCCTGCGGCACCCGGGGCAGGTCATGACCCGGGAGCTGTTGTTGGAGCTGGTGTGGGGGCGCGATTTCGGGCCGAACTCGAATTCGCCGGCCGTGTACGTGGGCTATCTGCGGCGCAAGCTGGAGGCGGGCGGGGAGTCGCGGCTGCTGCACACCGTGCACGGGGTCGGCTACCGGCTGGACGAGGCGTGACCGGGCCGGGCCCGCGCGGCACGGGCACGCGCCGGAGGCGCACGGGCGGCACAGGCGCGGGCACGGGCGGCACAGGCGCGGGCGCGGGCGGCGCGGGCGCGGGCGGTTCGCGGCGGCGCGGGGGCGTGTGGGGGCGGCGACGGCCGTTGCGGACCCGCCTGGCGCTCGCGGTGACGGCGGCGGTGGCCTTCGTGGCGCTGGGGGTGAGCACGGCGGCGTTCTTCGTGACCCGGGGCGCCCTGATCGACCAGCTCGACCTCAGCCTGACCCAGTCCGCGCGGCTCGCCGCCCAGCGCGATCCGGACGCGGCGCCGGGGGTGTTGGCCGGGGAGTGCCGGTTCCTGGCGGCGCCCGCCTGCGCGGAGGTGGTGCCGGCGGATCCCGCGCGGGACGGCGCCGGGCCCTCGCTGCTGCCGGTGTCGCCGGGGGCGCGGGAGGTCGCGGCGGGCACCCGGCGGCCCTTCGTCACGAACATCACCGTGGCCGGGCACCCGGCGCGGATGCTGACCACCGACTACGCGCCCGGGCGGGCCCTCCAGGTCGCGCTGCGCTCGGACACGGTGCGGGAGGGGACCCGGGACGCGAGCTGGTGGCTGGCGTGGACGGCGCTGGCCGGGGTACTGCTGGCGGGGGCGCTCGGCTCGTGGGTCTCGCGCAGCGGCCTGGCGCCCGTGACCCGGATCGCGGCGACCGCCATGCGGATCGCGGGCACCCGGGACCCGAGCCACCGCATCGAGGAGCCGCCGCCGGGGCGCGAGGACGAGATCACCCGGCTCGCGTCGAGCTTCAACACGATGCTGGCGGAGCTGGAACGGTCGGTCACGGCGCAGCGCCGGCTGGTCGCGGACGCCTCGCACGAGCTGCGCACCCCGTTGACGGCGTTGCGCACGAACGCGGAGCTGCTGGCGCGCGCGGACCGGCTGACCCCGGAACAACGGGACCGCGCGGCGGGGGCCCTGGGGCGGCAGTTGCGGGAGGTGTCGGGGCTCGTGAACGACCTGATCGAGCTGGCCCGGGACGAGGAGCCGCAGGCCCTGGTGGAGCCGGTGCCGCTCGCGCCGCTGGTCCGGCACGGGGTGGAGGCGGCCCGTGAGCACTGGCCGGCCGTTCCCTTCCACCTCTCCCTGCCCCCCGGCGCGCACCCGGGGCCGCTGGTGCCCGGGGTGCCGGCGCGGCTGCACCGGCTGCTGGGCAACCTCTTGGACAACGCCGCCAAGTTCAGCCCGCCCGGCCGGCCCGTGGAGGTGGACCTGCGGGTGGTGGGGCCGGCGGGGGAGGTGGAGCTGACCGTCCGCGACCACGGTCCGGGCATCGCGGCGGAGGACCTGCCGTACGTCTTCGACCGTTTCTACCGGGCCGGCGCGGCGCGGGCCCTGCCCGGCTCGGGGCTGGGCCTGGCCATGGCGCGGCAGATCGCCCGCGCCCACCACGCCGAGCTCACGGCGGAGCGGGCCCCGCACGGCGGCGCCCTTCTGCGGCTGCGGTTCGCCCCCGGCGCGGGCCCCGGCCATCTCTGACCGCCGTCCCGCCCGCTGCCGTGCCGCTTCTCGGGCGAACGGCCGGGGTGCCTCGGGCGAACGGAGGAGACGTCGATCCACCCGGAGGGCGACGCGGCGCGGAGCGCGGGCTCCGAGACTGGAGGCATCCGATCCGCATCCCCGCCCGAAGGCCGGTCCCCGTGAACCGCAGACGCCTCGTCCTCGCCCTGACCGCCGGCGCCGCCGCCGCGGCCCTGGCGGCCGCCGGTCCGGCCCTCGCGCACACCCAGTTCGTGCAGCGGGCCGTGTTCCACACCGGTACCGCGGAGTACGCCGACGGGGTGGCGGCGAAGGCCGCGGACTTCCCGTCGGCGCCCGAGTGGGTGCCGGACGCGGCGACCGGGGTGCGGGTCGAGTCCCGCACCGACGGTCCGGCGAGCCTGGTGCGCTTCGACGTGCCGGCCGGGACCCCGGCGCCCGCGTGCGTGCCGGTGGGGCCCAACGCGCGCGAGCCCGAGGTCCTCGCGTCCGCGCCCTGGTGGCCGGCGGAGATGGCCGGGCGGGCCGATCGGCAGTGCGGGGAGTGGCGCGTGGCCCGCGCGGGGCACACCTACTACGCGTGGCGGACCCGCGAGACCGTCGACTGAGTCAGCCGACGTGGCGGTTGCCGAGGGCCATGCGGTTCCAGGTGTGGCGACGGCCGCGGATCGCGACCGAGTACGCGTACAGCAGCTCGGGGTCGCACATGCCGGGGATGTAGGAGTCCCCGAAGTGGTGGGCGTCGACGCCGATCTCCTTCGCGGTCAGGGCCAGTTGGGGCACGACGTTGGGGTGCGAACCCTCCTGGCTGGTGCCGATCGCGCCCATGACGACGGCGCCCGCGTCCTGTACGGCGGCCACGGCCTCGGCCGCGATCTCCTTCGTCACCCCGGGCATGGTGCCGGGCAGCGGCATGACCACGCCGTCGGCGCCCGCGTCGACGAGGGCGGTGAGGCGGGCGGTGGTGACCCGCTCGGGGTGGCCGGCGTGGTGCATCTTGCCGGACCAGATCGCGGCGTCGTCGCCGAGCCCGCGCCGCAGTTCCTCGGTGACCCGGGCCATGCCGTCGAAGGAGCCGCCGGTGCCGGGGTTGGCGGTGACGCAGAGCAGGGCGGCGCCCATGTCCACGAGGCGTTTGGCGTGCTCGGGCCGGGCGCGACGGATCTCGGGCACGTCGCCGGGTTCCAGGTTGACGCCGACGGGACGGCCCAGCACACGGGCGAGGTCGGTGAAAGAGGTGAAGGTGCCGAGTTCGGGCAGGACGAGCCGCTCGCCGTCCCAGGCCCGCTCGATGAGGTTGAGGATCACGATGTCGGCGCCGAACGCGGCGACGAGTTCGGCGTTGTGGACGCCGCTGCCGGGGGTGGGCGACATGGCGGCCCGTTCGGCGAACACCTCGGCGACCATCGTGCGGCCCTCGGCCGCCGCCACCGAGCGGGTCAGGGCGCGTCCACGCAGGTCACGGAGGTGTTCACGGTCGAGGTCGAGGATGCGCTGTGCGGTCATGCGTCGAGGCTACGAGCGCGGAACGGACCGCAGGGGTGACCGTTGGTACCGGAACGACCGGGCCCTGGGGCCCGGGCCCGGGTGCCGCAGGTCCCGGTGCGGTGCGCTCGGGGAACCCTCGCGTCCCCCTCGAATTCGAAACGAGAAACAGGATCGCCGAATTTCCTTTTCGGCGGAATCGGAACCTCCTTTTCCGAATTCCCCCGGGAGTTCCGCCGCGACCGGAAACGTCAGGTTCTTGCAATTAACGTCAAGGACTGTTCAAGAACATGTCCCACGCATATTCTCCTTTTCACCGACAGGACTTCGGGGGGAGAAACGAACCCTTCCTTCGAATACCTCCGGGGAGCGGCCCCCTTTCACGTCGCCCAGGACGGGCGGCGGGCGGATCGCGATTCACGAACGGAGACAAGGTGCGCAAGCACGTCAAGACCATGGCCATCGCCTGCGGCGTGGTGCTGGCCGTCATGGCACCCGCGGCGGTCGCCTCGGCGACCGAGGAACCCATCGCCGTCAGCGAGGACGGGGTGCCCGTCGACCCGGCGGACCTCTCCCCCGACCAGCTGTCCGCGCTGACCGACGCGCCCACCTCGGAGGAGGCCGACCTCACGCAGGCGCAGGCCGCCGAGGTCGGGATCGACGTGGAGGAGGTCAACCCGCCGGACGGCACGGACGACGTGTCCACGCCGTCCTACGCGACCAAGTACCGGTCGGCCACGGCCAAGCGCGGCAGCGTCCTGATGTGGACGCACGACACCGTGTACTTCGGTTTCAACGGCAGCCGGGTCACCTCGTCCTCCGGCTGGCAGAAGAAGGGCTACATCTTCCCGAACATCGCCAAGAACGGCAGCATCAAGCGCTACTACGCCTCCACCTCCACCCACAAATGGCGGGCCTCGAACACCATCGGCGCGGGCGTGAACACACCGTGGGGCGCGGCGACCATCTACGAGAAGGACTACACCCACTACTTCAGCGGCTCCAAGAACGGCGCCTGGAAGTGGAGCGGCTGAGGTCCTGATCGCCTGATTCCGCGCGGCGGGCCCCGGGACGTCCCTCCTCGAACGCCCCGGCCCGCCGCGCGGCGGCCCCCGTGCGGCGGCCCCCGTGCGGCGCCCCCGTGAAATGCCCTCGCCGAAACGGCCCCGATGAAACGGCTTCGATGATCACCATCAGATCGCTCACCAAATCCCATGGCGGGCACACGGTCCTGGAGAATGTGTCCGCCGATTTCCTTCCGGGTCGGGTCGCCTATCTCCTGGGCCCCAACGGGATCGGGAAAACCACGTTGTTCACGTGCCTGGCCGGCCTGACACCGTATTCCGGCACCGTGGAATTCGACGGCCGCCCGCTGGCGCGCGTGCGCGACGAGGTCTTCCCGGTGTTCGACGACTGCGCCCTGTACCCGCACCTGTCCGGTCTGAAGAACCTGGGCCTGATGCTGGGCCGCCGGGTCTCGTGGGCGGAGGTCCGCGAGGTCGCGGGCGGCGCGCTCGACCGGGCGGTGCTCGTCAAGCCCGCGCGCGCCCTCTCCTACGGGCAGCGCAAGAAGGTGTACATCGCGGCGCTGCTCCTGGCCCGCCCCTCCTACGTGTTCCTCGACGAACTGGCCAACGGCCTCGACTACGACAGCCTCGCCTGGCTGCGGGAGGCGATCGGGCGGCTGGCCGGGAGCGGTGCCACGGTGGTCGCCGCCGGGCACCAGTTCGACTTCTACGACCGAGTGGCGGACGACGTGTTCGCCGTTTCCGAGAACGGGTTGCGACGCCTTGACCACGACCATGCCGAGGGTGACCGACTCGAAGACGCCTACCTCGCCACTCGTGCGGAGCCTGCGCACTGACCTCCGCTACCAGTGGGCCTCCCTGCACCTCCTCCACTCGCTCGCCGCGCTCACCGCCGTCGCCGCCGTCTTCGCCGTCGGTGCCTGGCTCAGCGCCCGCAGCGCCGTCACCGCCCTGGCCGAGGAGTTCGCCTACCTGCGGCGGGAGGGCGGCTACACCTTCGACCGCGCGATCGGCGGCGGCGACCCGGCCGACGCCCCGCTGCGCGCGACCTGGGAGTTCGCCTCGGCGACCGTCGCGAACCTGCACCCGGTCCAGGGCGCGGTGAGCCTGCTCCAGGTGCTGACCTTCGTCGTGGGGCCGCTGGTCTTCTTCACCTACGGGGTGATCGCGGCCACCCGGGACCGGCGGCACGGGACGCTGCGGTTGCGCACGGTGCGCGAGGGCCCCCGCCGCCTGTTCGCCTCCATGGCGGGCGCCCTGGCCGTGACGGTCACGGCCGTCGGCGTCGCCGCGTGCGCCGTCACCCTGGTGATCAGCACCGCGCTCTCCCTGGCCGCCGACGGCGGCATCGACACCTCGGCGCTCGCCGTGCCCGAGGACCTGTCCGTGACGGCGCCGCTGCCCGTACTGGCGGCGCTGATCGGCTCGGGCCTGTTCTTCGCCCTGCTGGGGATGTCGGTGGCGCTGGTCGTGGGCCGGCCGCTGATCGTGATCCCGGCCTTCCTCGCAGCGTTCTTCCTCGTCCCCGTCCTGGGCCCCTTCGACCCGCGCAACCTGCTGATGGTCCTCGCGCACCCGCACATGGAATTCGTCGGCGGATTCGCGCCCTCGCCGCCGCTCGCGGTCTCCCCGCCGCTGGCCGCGGCGCTGTTGGCGCTCGGCACGGCGGCGGCCGCCGCCCTCGCCCACACCGTGCACTCCCGCCGGTCCGCGCACACCGGCTGAGTCAACTCCCCTTCTTCCCTTCGCCGTTCCTCGGGCCCCGTGTGCCCGCTCCCCCTTCGAGGTGACATGAAAAGACCGATATGGACGGTCCTGGTCGCGACCGCGGCCACCCTGACGCTGGGCATGTCGCCGGCCCGGGCCACGACCTCCGCGCCCGCCCTCCCCGCCACGAACCCCGTCCAGGCCCCCGCCGCCGCCCCTCAGGGCGGTCCCGTCGACCCGCCGTTGTTCGACCGGACCGCGGGCGGTGACACCGTCCGCGTCAACGTGGTGACGCAGAACCGGGGCGGCCTGGCCGCCGCGGCCACGGCCGGCACCACGGTGCAGGAGTTCTCCAAGCTGCCGGTCGTCACTCTCAAGGTGGACAAGGGCGGTCTGGCCAAGCTCTCCACGCAGGCCGGTGTGGTCAGCGTGACGGAGGACGTGCCGGTCGCGCCCTCCCTCGACGTGAGCGTCCCGCAGATCGGCGGCAACCAGCCCATCAAGGCCGGGGTGACCGGCAAGGGCAGCGCGATCGCCGTCCTGGACACCGGAGTCGCCACCGCGCACCCCTTCTTCAAGGGCCGGATCATCGCCGAGGCGTGCTTCTCGCCGGTGGACGCCGCCTACGGCGCCTCCAGCCTCTGCCCGGACGGCTCCCCCCGCCAGGAAGGCCCCGGGACCGCGGATTCCGAGCGCGGGCCCTGCGTCGGGATCGCCGAGTGCGACCACGGCACGCACGTGGCGGGCATCGCCGCGGGCAACGGCGCCGGGATCGCCGGCGCCCCGGCCTCGGGCGTCGCCCCGGGCGCGGACCTGATCGCCGTGCAGATCTTCAGCAGGTTCGACTCGGTCAAGTGGTGCGGGGCGGAGAACACCCCGTGCGTGCGCAGCTTCACCAGCGCGCAGATCGCCGCCCTGGAACGGCTGGCCGAGATGCGCCGGGCCGGCACCCCGGTGATCGCCGCCAACCTCAGCCTCGGCGGCGGCGCGCACGAGGTCGCCTGCGACACCGACGCGCGCAAGCCCGCCATCGACTCCCTCCTCGCGGCCGGGGCCGTCACCGTGGTGGCGGCCGGCAACAACCGGTACCCGAGCATGGTGAACTCCCCCGCCTGCGTCTCGACCGCCGTCGCGGTGGGCTCCGTGACCGTGGAGGACGAGGTGTCCGCGTACTCCAACCACGGCCCGCTCCTCGACGTGTTCGCGCCCGGTGACGACATCGTCTCCTCCGTGCGCGGCGGCGGGTTCCAGGCCAAGAGCGGCACCTCCATGGCCACCCCGCACGTGGCCGGGGCCTTCGCCGTACTGCGCCAGGCCCACCCCGACAAGGACATCGCCGCGCTCCAGGCCCTGCTGAAGACCACCGGGCGCGTCGTCACCGAGGCGGGCGTGAGCGTCCCGCGGATCGACGTGGCCCGCGCCGTGAAGGGCACGCAGCCCACCCCGCCGCCGGCCCCGGAGCCCAAGCCGCTGTCGAGCACCGTCGTCAACCCGACCGCGTTCCCGATCCCCAACCCCGGGACGGTCCGCTCGCCGATCGTCGTCACCGACTTCCCCGGCAACGCGCCCAAGACCGTCCAGGTGCGGGTCGACCTCGCGCACGAATGGCGCGGCGAGGTCCGCGTCGACCTGCGGGGACCCGACGGCAGGATGTACCCGCTCAAGGGCAACGGGCCGGACAACGCGCCGCTGCCGCCCGTGTACACGGTCGACGTGACCGGGTCCCCGGCCGTCGGGACGTGGACGCTGGTGGTCGAGGACCGGTACGCGAACGCCGTGGGCACGCTGCGGAGCTGGTCCCTGACCCTGCCCACGCCCTTCCGGAACCCGGCTTCCGCGCCGATCCCGGACGGCGGCAGCCTGCTGTCGGAGATCCCCGTGAGCGGTGTGCCGGGCAAGGCGGCCGGGGCCCTGCGGGTCGCGGTGGACCTGACGCACGAGTGGAGCGGCGACCTGCGGCTCGACCTGCTCGCCCCCGACGGCTCCGCCCTGCCGCTGCGGTCGGCGTCCGCGACGGACGACCCGCTCCCCGAGTTCTTCACCGTCAACGCCTCGGCCCTCACGGCGAACGGGACGTGGAAGCTGCGCGTGCAGGACGGATCGGAGGGCGCCGTCGGCACCCTGAAGGGCTGGACCCTGACCTTCCCCTCCTACGAGACTCAGGTCGACCGGGCGATCCCGGACGGCGGCAACCTCACCTCGCCGGTCACGGTCGAGGGGATTCCGGGGAAGGCGCCGAACGCGCTGCGGGTGTACGTGGACCTCACCCACCAGTACCTCGGCGACGTGGAGATCTACCTGGTCGACCCGACCGGCGTGATCCGCTCGGTGAAACCGGACTCGGCCACGGAGGGCGGGGGCACACTCCGCCGCGTGTACACCGTCGACGCCGGCGCGGCCCCCGCGTCGGGCACGTGGAAGCTGGGCGTCAACGACGATTCGGCGGGATCCACCGGCACCCTCGCCGGATGGAGCCTGACCTTCTGAGCACGGCCGCGCCCCGCCGGTGAGCACCGGGGCGGCGCGGAGCGCGGGGCCCCGGACCGGTTCACCGGCCGGGGCCCCGCCGCGTCCGCCCGGCCCCGGTTCGACACCGCCCGCACGGCCCGGCATCCTCGTCGGATGACGAACGAGGTGGACGCGCGGCATCTGGCGCGCTGTGTGGAGTTGGCGGCGGAGGCCCTGGCGGCCGGGGACCAGCCCTTCGGATCGATCCTGGTCTCGGCCGAGGGACGGGTGCTGCGGGAGGAACGCAACCACGTCGGTGACGGTGACCACACCCGGCACCCCGAACTCGCGCTCGCCCTGTGGGCCGTGGCGCGCCTGACCCCCGAGGAACGGTCGGGGGCGACGGTGTACACGACGGGCGAGCACTGCCCGATGTGCGCGGCGGCCCACGGCTGGGTGGGGCTGGGGCCGATCGTGTTCGCCGTGTCCTCCGAGCAGTTGGGCGCGTGGCTCGCGGAGTGGGGGGTGCCGGCCGGTCCGGTGGTGTGCCCGCCGATCGGCGAGATCGCGCCCGGGGTGTCGGTGCGCGGACCGGTCCCGGAGTTCGTCGAGCCGGTACGTGCCCTGCACGAGCGGATGCACCGGAGCTGACCGCGTCGGCGCGGACCGCCGGGAGCGCGGTGTCGCGGGAACGGTGTGGTCAGGGGCGCGGTCTGGGGCGCTGGCGGGCCTCGTCCCAGGCGGGGTGGGCGGCGAAGTGGTTGTCGTAGCGTTGCTGGACCTCCAGGAGGCTCTCGGGCGGCAGTTCGCCCTTGCGGACGCGGTCGAGGTGGCGGAAGTAGTCGAAGCGCTCGACGCCCGGGGTGATGACGACGAGCAGGTCCGCCCGCTCCCCGGGGGCGGCCGCGAAGGCGTGGCGAGTGCCCGGGGGCACGACGACCAGGTCGCCCCGCTCGGCGGCGACCACGTCGTCGCCGGAGAGCAACAGCGCCGTGCCGTCGAGGACGTAGAACATCTCCGCCGAATTGTCGTGGTGGTGGGGGCGGGCCCCGTCGGCCCCCTCACCGAGCGTGATGCGCATGCCGGACAGCGCCCCGCCCGTGGCATCGCTGTCGGCGAGGAGACGCATGACGGCCGAGCCTCCCTCCCCGATGACCTCGGCACCGGCCTCACGAATGACGACGGTCTCGTCGAAACGCGGCACGAACAGTGACACGGGATTCCCCCTTCTCGTGGTGGTCGTTCATCCAGAACTCCCGGGCCTCCTCTCCGCATTCCACGAAAGCGCTCACTCGTTCGAGCGACAGGCTTTCCGGTCAACCTCACCCACCGTACGGAACCTGCCCACCCTTGATCACTCTGGGTCATCACCCTCTCGCGGTGCACGATCCGGCCGGCCCCCGGCCGTGCGCCCACGACCGGACCCTTGTCCCGCCCCGGATCCGCGCCGCACGATGCGGGAACACACCCGTCGCCACCTCAGGAGACCCCCGTGAGCACCACCCCCACGCCCGCACCCCGTTCCCCGAGCCCCACGACTCCCACGGCCGGAGTTCCGAGATGCTGCCGGCCCTCCGCCACCACCGCGTCACCGTCCGCCTGCGCACCGCCTGCCTGCTCGGCGCGATCGGCCCGGGGCAGAGCCCCGAAGTGGTTCCGGCCCTGCGGGCGCCGGCGACCCGCGAGCAGGACCCCGAATGCCTGGCCGTCGCCGTGCGCGCGCTCGATCCGGAGCCCGCGCCCGGCCACGGCCCTGGCTCGCGCTCCGGCGTCCGGCACGGTCACGGTCCGGGGGTGCTCAGGTGTGGAGGGCGCTCTTGGTCTGCCACTGTTCCCACGTCAGGTTCCAGTCGGCGAGGCCGTTGCCGGGGCCGCCGAGGGGGGTGGTGGCCTCCGCGCCCTTCACGGTGAGGAGGTCTCCCAGGAGGCTGTTGTCGAAGAGCCACTTGGCGTTCTCGTCGGCCATGCCCACGCAGCCGGCGGTACCGTTGCGGACGCCGAAGTCGGCCGAGGCCCAGGGCGCGGCGTGCACGTAGCCGCCGGTGTCGGTGAAGCGCATGGCCCAGTGCACGGTCTTGTCGTACTGCTTCGGGCCGCCCACGGAGGCAGAGGTCATACGGACCGTCTCCTCCCGGGTTTCGAGGGCGAACACCCCCGGCCGCGAGGCCCGACCGCTGACGGGTTCGCCGCCCGTCATCGGGAACTCCTTCAGTTGTTTGCCGTCGCGGGTGACGGTCAGGGTGTGGGTGTCGAGGTCGGCGACGAGGCGTTGGTCGCGGCCGATGGTGAAGGTGCGGTCCACGGTGCGGGTGAAGTGCCCGTCGCCGGGGTCGACGATGGTGAGGTCGCCCTTCACGGTGACCTTGGTGCCGGGCTTCCAGTACTCCTTGGGGCGCCAGTCCAGGCGGTCCGCGCCGCCGGGCACGGTGGTCAGCCAACCCCAGGAGCCCTCGGTGCCGTTGTCGGTGGTCACCTTGAGCGCCTTCTCGACGGCCGCCTTGTTCTTGACGGGGTGGTCGAAGAGGAGCGAGACGGGGTGGCCCACCCCGACCGTCTTGCCGGCCCCGGGGGTCAGGTCGAAGTCCAGCACCGGACCGGTCGTGATCTTGGCGGGCGGGGGCGGGGAGGCGGGGGCGGCGGCCGCCTTGGCGTCGGAGCCGCCGGGGGCCTCGGCCCCGTCCCCCGTCGTCCCCCCACCGCCGCAGGCGGACAGGGCGCCGCCGACGACGAACGCGAGGCCGGCGGCCAGGACGGCGCGACGGCGGGGCGTGGCCGGTCGGACGTGCGGGGGGTGTGCGGTCATCGTCGTTCTCTTCTCGTCTCTGCGCGGCGGCCGGGAGATGCCGGCCGCCTGGGAAGAGCCGAGGAAGAGATCGAGGGTTTCGCCCGTTTCATGACCGTTTGGCAATGGGTTGGTATATAAGCTGCCCGTCAGCCGCGCGCGGGCGCGGGCTTCGCGAGCCGGTCAGCAGCGGGCGGTCCAGGTGTGCGAGCCGCCTTGGTCGTTGGCGCCCGCGAGGTAGCCGACCTCCTGACCGGGGGCCAGGCACAGGGTGACCCGGCCCAGCAACTTGCGGCCCTCGTACACCTTGACGTGGTCCTTGACCCCCGGGCCGGAGATCCCGTGGTTGGCCCAGGAGGAGTCCGCCTTGAACATGTCGCCCTCCCACCAGTGGTCGTCGCCCAGGTGCTCGATCTTCATGCCGTTGAAGTTCGCGTCGCTCCAGACGCAGAAGGCGCCGCTGCGGCAGTCGGCGGCCTCGGCGGAGGTGGTGCCGGTGAGGATCGTGCCCAGGGAGAGGACGACGGCGGTCAGGAGGCTGGTGACGCGCTTCACGGTGGGGGCCTTTCTGCGGCGGGAAGGAGAGAGGAGGATGGACGGGCGGCGGGTGGTCAGGAGGGGCCGACGGCGGCCGACGGGGTCGACAGCAGGTCTCGGGCCTCGCGGTACGCGCGGGCGCGCAGCGCGGCGTGGGCCTCGATCTCGGGCCGGTGGCGGGCGACGGCCTCGGCGTGTGCCGCGGCCGGGTCCCGGCCGGTCCCGGTCACGGCCTGCGCGTCGAGGTTGTTGACGACGACCGAGGCTCGGAACCAGGCGGCCTCGTCGCCGTAGAGCCGGCGTTGGGCGCCCGCCAGGCAGCCGTCGGTGTGGGCGCGGACGGTCTGTCCGCCGGCCAGGGTGAGGGAGAGTTCGGCGGGTCCGGCGCCGAACAGGGCCCAGGTGACCCGCGCGTCCTCGGGCGGGGCGGCGGCGGCGGCGGAGGGGCGGGCGACGGGTGGGGTGAGGCCGCGTTCGCGCAGGCAGGCGTCGGTGAGGCGGACGGTGGCGGCGCGGATGGTCGCGTCGACCGGGTCCGGGCCGCTCGGTCCGGCCGGTCCGGCCGCCGGCGCACAGCCGAGGAGGCCGGCCGCGAGCACCATCAGGGCCGTGAGCGGTGCCGTGCGCCGGAGCGCGCGGGAAACGGGACGTGGGGTCACGGGACCTGTTGTGTAGTCCATCCGGTGGGCTCGCGGCCGGCCGGGGACACGGGTGTTCACCCGACCGGCCGCACGGATTCACCGCATGAACGTTCCCGCACGCCCTGCCCCGGTCACAGGTCGAGGCGGGGGAGCCGGCGGGCCAGGCCGGCCGGCAGCCACCAATTGGCGCGGCCCATCAGGAACATCGAGGCCGGCACGAGCACGAGGCGCACCACGGTCGCGTCGAGGACCACGCTCACCGCCAGTCCCAGGGCGAGCATCTTCACCACCGGGGTCGGGGAGGTGGTGAAGGCGAGGAAGACGGCGGTCATGACGACGGCCGCGCTCGTGATGACCCGTCCGGTCAGGGCCAGGCCGGTGCTGACGGCGCGGACCGTGTCGGCGCCCGCGTGCCGGGCCTCGGCGATCCGGGACAGCAGGAAGATCTCGTAGTCCATGGAGAGCCCGAAGACGATCGCGAACATCATCATCGGCACCCACGACTCGATCGGCACCGGCCCGTCGAGCCCGAGGAGTCCGCTCCCCCACCCCCACGAGAAGACGGCCACGAGCACCCCGTACGAGGCGGCCGTGGTCAGCAGGTTGAGGGCGACGGCCTTGAGCGGTATCACCAGGCTGCGGAAGACGACCGTGAGGAGGAGGAACGCGGCGAGGAGCACGACGCCGATGAGGACGGGCAGTCGGGCGGTGACGGTGTCGCGGAATTCGAGCTGTCCGGCGGTGCTGCCGGTCAGGTGGGCGACGGCCCCGGTGCCGGCGAGGGCCTCGGGCAGGGTGTGCTCGGTCAGGGTGTCACGGAGGGCAGCGGTCGCGGCGTCCGCGGGGCCGGTGGTGGGGAGCACCGTCGTGACGAGGGCGAGGCCGTCGGGGGTGGTGGTGGGCGGGGCGACGTGCGCCACGTGGGGCGCGCCGGCCAGGGCCGCGGCCAGGTCGTGGGCGACGCGGTCGGTGGGGGTGCGGGCGTGGGCGAGGTCGACGACCACGGTCAGGGGACCGTTGGCGCCGGGGCCGAAGCCGGGCCCGGGGGCGGCGGCGATCCGGTCGTGGGCGGTGCGGCCGGGGCTGCCGAGCGGGTCGGCGCCGGCGTCGACGTGCCCGAGCCGCAGGGAGAGGACGGGGACGGCGCACACCGCGAGGAGGGCGAGGCCGGCGAGCAGGTGGACGAGCGGGCGGCGGGCGACGCGGGCCGCGTGCCGGTGCCATCCGTCGTGGTCGCCGGAGCTCTCGGCGACCAGCCGGCGGCGCACTCGCGCCCCGTCCACCCGACGCCCGACCAGCGCGAGCGCGGCGGGCACGAGGGTGAGGGCGGACGCGGCCGTCACGAGCAGGGCCAGCGCGGCGGCGAGGCCGATGCGACCGATCAGGGTCAGGCCGGAGACGTAGAGGGCGAGCAGGGCGACGGCGACCGTGACGGCGGCCACGAGCACGGCCCTGCCACCGGTCCCGACGGTGCGGGCGACGGCCTCGCGCGGCTCGTGGCCGTCGATGAGGTCCTGGCGGAAGCGGGTGACGAGGAAGAGGGCGTAGTCCACGCCGACGCCGAGGCCGATCATCGTGGCGAGGGTGGGCGCGGAGGTCGCGAGCGTGATCACCCCGGCGGTGATGCCGACGACTCCCATGCCCACGCCCACCGCGATCAGGGCCGTGACCAGCGGCAGGAGGGCCCCGAGGACGCTGCCGAAGGCGAGCAGGAGGACGAGGAGGGCGGCGGCGAGGCCGACGGCCTCGGCGGTGTGCCCGGCGGGTGGGGTGCGGACCACGTCCTGGAGGTCGCCGCCGTAGCCGACCTCCAGGCCGGCGGCGCGGGCGGGCGCGGTGGCCCGGTCGAGGTCGGCGGTGTAGCCGTGGCCCAGGGCCCGGGTGCTCCGGTCGAAGGAGAGGGCGACGAGGCCGGTGGCGCCGTCGGCGGCGGTCCGGAGGGGGGCGACGGCGGTGACGTGGGGGAGGTCGGCGAGGCGGTCGCGGGTCTCGGCGAGGGCCCGGTCCCGGTCGTGCGCGTCGAGCCGGCCGCGCGGGGCGTGCAGGACGACGGTGCCGCCGGGGGCCGCGAGCTCGGGGGCGGACCTGGCGAGGAGGGCGGCGCCGGCGGCGGTGTCGCCGCCGGGCAGGGAGACCTCGTCGCTGTAGTCGGCGCCGAGGGCGATTCGGCCCGCGCCGGCGGCGAGGAGCACGAGCAGCCAGACGAGGACCACGGTGCCGGCGCGGCGGGCGCAGAGCGCGCCGAGCCGGTGCAGGACCCCGGGCGGACGGGGTGGAGCCCCGATCGGCGCGGAGGCGGGCGGCACGGGGGCGGGCGGCACGGGGGCGGGCGGCGGGGGGACGGGCGGCGGGGGGACGGGCTGCGGGGCGGGCATGGGGAACCTCCGGGGGCGGGCGGGTCGGGGGTGTCGGGGAGGGGTCGGGGGTGTGGCCGCCACATTCTGCGCCGAAACTGTCACTCATGACAATTGGCATCTATGACAGAATCGGGCGAAGCTGTCAGCGGTGTCAATTGACAGCGGTGACAGTCGGGGGTGAGGGTGATCCCCATGGCAACGACCAGCGACCCCGCCCCCGGGCTGCGCGAACGCAAGAAGGACGCCACCCGGCGCGCGCTGCGCGCGGCCGGCGCGCGCCTCTTCGCCGAGCGCGGATTCACCGGCACCACCATCGGTGACATCGCCGCCGAGGCCGAGGTCTCCGAACGCACCTTCTTCCGCTACTTCGACTCCAAGGAGGACCTCCTCCTCCCCGACGGGCGCGAGCTGTACGCCCGCATCGAGGAGTCCTTCCTCGCCCGGCCCGCCGACGAACACCCCCTCGACGCGGCCTGCGCCGCCCTCCTCGACGCCGCCGCCCACTTCGCCGGCGGCAGCCTCACCGCCCTCACCCACCCCCTCGGCGAGGTCCGGGACCTGGCGCGGGCGGCGCTGGTGCGCCAGTTCCAGGAGTTCGAGGAGCGGCTCGGCGACCTCGTCCTCGACCGGCTCCCGGCGGACGAGCCCGACCGCGACCTGCGCGCCGTGCTCATCGCCAACTGCGCGCTGTCGGCGGCGCGCGCCGTCCTGCGCACCCTGCGCGCCCGGCGCGAGGCCGGCGTGGAACCCGAGCCGGGCGTGCTCCTGCCGCGCGCCTTCGAGATGCTCGGCACGCTGGCCGGGGAGGGCCGATGAGGCTCCCGCGCGGTCGGCGCGCGGCGGTGGCGGGCGGCTGCGCCCTGGTGCTCCTCGCGGGCACGGCGGTGGTGGTGGACACCCTGGTCGGGGATCGGATCGAGGAACGGGTCACGGCGGCCGCCGACTGCCGGCTCGACGCCCGACGGGTCACGGTCGACCTCGGGCGGGCCGCCGGGCTGCGGGCCCTGACCGGGGACCTCGGCGAGGTCCGGGTGCGCGCGGAGGGCGTGCGCCGGGGCGGAACGCCGGTGGACGTGGACGCGACCCTGCGCGGGGTCACCTCCGACGGGCGCACGAGCGGCGGCACGGGACGCGCCACGGTCGGCTACGCGGCCCTCGCCGACCGGCTGCCGCCGGAGGCCCGGGGGATGCGCCTGGGCGGTGACGGCGAACGCCTGACTCTGACGGGGACCACGGGCGCCCTGGGGCTGCCGGTCACGGTGACGGCGGCCGTGAGCACCGCCCCGCACGCCGTCACCGTGACCCCGGAACAGGTCACGGTGCTGGGCCGGACCCTGTCCGTGTCCGCCGTCTCCGCGCTGCGCGACCTGCCCGGCGTCGGCGACCTCGCCGCCCGCCTGGCCCCGCACACCACCGACCTCACGGACCTGCCCGCCGGGGTCGAGATGGCGGGGGCGCACGCGGGAGCGAACGGACTGACCCTGGACCTGCGTCTCACCCCGGAACTCGGCGGGCCCGCGCACACCGGCCCGGGCGGGAAGGACGAGGACGCGGCCGACCCCGGCTCCGACTGCCGCCGCACCGCCTGACGCACCCGCTCACCCCCGACCGGGGCCGACGGGAGCCGGTCGGGGGTTCAGCGGGCCGCGCGCCACTCCCGCGTCACCTCGCGCAGCACGTGCCGCGCGTTCTCCGACATCCCCCGGTTGCGCCCCCGGTACCAGGGCAACGCGACCGCCGCCTGCGCCAGGGTCCGGGCCCGACCGCGCCGCCACGTCGCCCCGTCCACGCCGAGCGCGCCCCGGAACACGCCGCGCGCGGACGCCGGCAGCAGGTTCCACGCGGGGAACAGGTCGCAGGCCGGATCGCCGACGCCCGCGCACCCGAAGTCGATCACGGAGGTCAGCCGGCCGTCCTCCGACACCAGCAGGTTCCCCGGCATCAGGTCGGCGTGCAGCCACACCGGCGCGAAACCCCCGGCCGCCGCCTCCAATCCGTCCTCCCACACCTCCGTCAGGAGTTCGACGTCCACGTTCTCCTCGGGCAGCCCGGCGAGCGCGGCCAGCGCCTCCCGCACCTCCGCGTCCTGGTCCGCCAAGGGCCCGCCCCGGTGCGCGCGGGGCCCGTCGACGGGGGTCACGGCGCGCATCGCGGCGACGAATCCCGCCAGGTCACGCGCCAGGTCCTCGGGCCGCTCCAACGCGCCCGCGACGGGATGGACCCCCTCGCGCCAGCGGTAGACGCCCCACGTGGCGGGGTGTTCCGCCGAGGGCGCGACGACGGCCAAGGGCTCCGGCACGGGCACCGGCAGCAGGGGCGCCAGGCGCGGCAGCAGCAGTTCGTCCCGTGCCACGTCCGAGGTGCCCTCCACCGTGAACGGGATCCGGATGGAGAGGGCGTCGCCGAGCCGGTACACGGCGTTGACGGTGCCGTCGGAACGCAGTCGGCGCACCGGCAGCCCGGCCCAGGCCGGGAGGGCGGCGGCCACCAGCTCGCGCACGCGCTCCTCTGCGGGGCCGTCCGGCAGCCCGGATCCGCGGTCCGGCGCGGCGGGCGCGGGGACGGGAACGGGGGCGGGGTCGAGGTCGGGGAGGGGTGCGGGGACGGTCGGGCGCGGCTGCTCGGACGTGGTCACGAGGAGTCATTCGACCGACCGCCCGGTATCGCGTCAACCCGTTTTCCCCCTCGTCGCACCCCTCCCCCGCATCCCCTCGTCCGCGCCCCTCGTCCGCGTCCCTCGCCCCACCTCCGCCGGCGCTCGCCACGGGCGCACCGCTCCGGGGGCGCGCGCTCGCCGGCGGTGTTCTGCTGTAACCCGGCGGCGCCCGGCCGGCGCCCGCCGTGCGCGAGCGACCGAAAGGACCCACCCATGAGCAAGCCCCTCGTCGTCGTCACCGGTGCGGGCTCCGGCATCGGTGCCGAGACCGCCCGCGTGCTGTCCGGGCGCGGGCACCCGCTGCTGCTGCTCGGCCGCCGCGAGGACCGCCTGACCGCCCTGGACCTGCCCGACGCGCTGTGCCGCGCCGTGGACGTGACCGACCGCGACGCGTTCACGGCGGCCGTGCGCGCCGGCGAGGACCGGTTCGGGCCGGTGGACTGCCTGGTCAACAACGCGGGCGCGATGCTCCTGGGGCGGGTCGTGGACCAGGACCCGGCCGAGTGGGACCGGATGATCGACCTCAACGTGAAGGGCGTCCTGTACGGGATCAAGGCCGTGCTGCCGGGCATGGTGGAGCGCGGCGGCGGCACCATCGTCAACATCAGCTCCATCGCCGGCCGCAAGACCTTCCCCGACCACGTGGCGTACGTGGGCACGAAGTTCGCGGTGCACGCCCTCTCGGAGAACCTGCGCGAGGAGGTGGCCGGCGCCGGTGTGCGCGTGGTGACGATCGCGCCGGGGGCGACGGAGACGGAACTGCTGTCGCACACCACCGACGAGGGCATCAAGGCCGGGTACGAGGAGTGGAAGAAGTCGGCGGGCGGCGCCCTCGATCCGCGGGTGGTGGCCGAGGCCGTCGCGTACGCGTACGGGCAGCCCGCGAACGTCACGATCCGCGAGATCGTACTCGCCGCGACCGGCCAGGAAGGCTGACCCTGCCCCGTCCGTGACCTGCGGGAACAGGCCAACGCGCCCCGCGCACGCCCCCGTGGGCCGGCGCGGGTACCACCCCTCCGGGTCGTTTGCGGGGGTTCGCGGGGTGTGCCAGCGTGGAGGAGGCCCAAGGGGATGGGCGGGGTGGGGAACTCCCGAGTACTCCCGAAGAAGGGCATCTCATGAGGCGCTGTGCGAGGGTGGCCGCCGTGGCGGCCGCCGGACTGATCCTGACGGCGGGCGGCACGTCCGCGGCCTTCGCGGACCCGAGCGACGACCCGTCCTCGGCCGCGGCCGAGTTGTGCACGGACCTGAGCGAACTCGGTTCGGACTCGGCGGCGTTGCGCGCGCTGAACCCGGCGAGCGCCACGAAGGACCAGGTCAAGGAGGCGTACAAGGACGTCCAGGACAGCTGGAAGAACGTCGCGGAGTCCACGGCGACCTGGGACACGGCCAAGAAGGACGCCGTCAAGAAGGCCGCCGACGCGCTGGTCAAGGCGTACAAGGACCTCCCCGGCGACACCACCGGCACGGACGCCCTGCGGCAGCTCAGCCCGCACACCGCCGGCCTGGAGTCCGCCGTCACCACCGCCCGGACCGGCCTGACCTGCCCCTCCTGACCCGCCCGCGCCGACCGGCGCCCGGCTCTCGCGCGTGCCCCACGCCCCTCGCGTGGGGCACGCGCCACGCGTGACACCCCACGGCATCGCGCCCGACCGCGACTCTGGAGCCGGCCCTGGAGCCGGCGCCGGCCCCGGCTTCGGGGTCAGCGGCCGTCGGCCGTCCAGTCCAGCCGGGTCGGATCCCCCGGCCGGACCGTGTACACGCTGTGCCCGCCCGGGCCGAAGCGGCCCAGATCCGTGCGGAGCCCGACCTCGGCGGGCGCGGTGCCCGCCGGACGGTCGGTGACGTCGAGCAGCAGCCCGTCCAACGGCCCGCCGACCAGTTCGAGATAGCGGCGGCCCGGTCTCGGACCGGGGTCGGGATCGTCGTGGTCGCGTCCGTAGACCCTGCCGCGCAACAGGCGTTCGTCGTCAGCGTTCATGCGCCCCAGGTTCCCACCCACCACCGACAACGCCCCGAAACGGTCCCGGCACCGGCGCCCCCGCGCGCGTCGAACGCTGCACGGGCGGGATCCCGGAGGCGTTCTCCGCCGCGTACGGCGAGGCGCTGCCGCCGGAACCCGGATGGCGGGAGCGGGCCCCGCCGCTCGACCCGCGCTAGCACCTGAGCGCCCTCGCCCGCTTCGGCCCCTGCCGGACCACGTCACCGCGATCCGCGCGGTACCGGACCGCCACGCCACCCGCCGTACCCCCGCCCCACCCCGTTTGCCTAAAGGGTGTAGGCAAACGCATACTGGTCGAAGGAAACAGGTCCAGGTGTGAGGAGCGGGATTCGTGGTGCGGGTGGGGTTGACCCCTGAGCGGCTCGTGCGGGCCGCGGGCGAGATGGCCGACGAGATCGGGTTCGAGCACGTGACCCTGTCCGCCCTCGCCCGGCGCTTCGGGGTGAAACCCGCGAGCCTGTACGCGCACGTCCGCAACTCCGAGGACCTCAAGGTCCGCGTCGCCCTCGCCGCCCTGGAGGAGCTGGCCGACGAGGCCGCCGAGGCGGTGGCCGGGCGGGCCGGGCGGGACGCCCTGGTCGCGTTCGCCGAGGCGTACCGCACCTACGCCCGCCGCCGGCCCGGCTGCTTCACCGCCGCCCGCCACCCGCTGCCGCCGGAGGTCGCGGCGGCGAGCGCCGGGGTTCGGCACTCCCGGATGAGCCGGGCCCTGCTGCGGGCCTACGGCCTCGGCGAACCGGACGAGACGCACGCGGTCCGACTCCTCGGCGCCTTCTTCAACGGGTTCGTCACCCTGGAGGCCGCCGGCGGGTTCGCGCACAGCGCACCCTCCGGCGAGGAGAGTTGGCAGGCGATCCTCACCGCCCTCGACCACCTGCTGCGCACCTGGCCCGAGACCACCCCGGACTGAGACACCCCCACACCCCCACGCCCCCGCGACGCCAAGCGACACGACACGACACGAGACGAGCGCACCGCCATGCCCCTCCCTCCCCTCACCGAGGTCCCCCTCACCCCCGAACTCGTGCGCGGCGCGGCCGAGTTGGAGCGCACCCCGCGCGGCCTGCTGCCGCACCGACTGCCGGCCGCGGCCCGCGCCCGCTGCACGGACGGGCAGCTCGCGATGGCCGAGGCCCAGCCCTCGGGCGTCCGACTCGCCCTGCGCACCACCGCCCGCGTCCTCGAACTCGACGTGGTCGCGGGCAAGCGGGTCTACGTCGGCGCCCCGCCGCGCCCGGACGGGGTGTACGAGCTGGTCCTGGACGGGCGGGTGATCGACTCCGGCGGGGTGCCGGACGGCGACGCCCTCGTGATCGACATGGGCCGGGGCACGACCGAGACCCGGCCCGGACCCGTGCGCACCCTGCGGTTCGCGGGCCTGCCCGCCGGCCCCAAGGACCTCGAACTGTGGCTGCCGCACGACGAGACCACCCACCTGGTGGCCCTGCGCGCCGACGCCCCCGTCACCCCGACCCCGACGGACGGGCGTCGGGTCTGGGCGCACCACGGCAGTTCGATCAGCCACGGTTCGAACGCCGACCGGCCGACCGGCACCTGGCCGGCGGTCGCGGCGGCGCGCGGCGGGGTGGAGCTGGTTAACCTGGGCTTCGGCGGCGGGGCGCTGCTCGACCCGTTCACGGCGCGGGCCCTGCGGGACACCCCGGCGGACCTGATCAGCGTCAAGATCGGGATTAACGTGGTCAACGCGGACCTGATGCGGGCGCGGGCCTTCGGGCCGGCGGTCGAGGGCTTCCTCGACACGATCCGCGAGGGCCGTCCGACGACGCCGCTGCTCGTCGTCACCCCGGTGCTGTGCCCGATGCACGAGGAGGTGCCGGGGCCGAGCCTGCCGGACTTCGCGGCGATGGCCGAGGGCCGGGTGCGGTTCGTGGCGGGCGGCGACCGGGCCGAGGTCGCGAGCGGGAAGCTGAGCCTCGGGGTGATCCGGGCCGAGTTGGCGCGGATCGTGGCGCGTCGGGCGGCGGAGGACCCGTACCTGTGGCTGCTCGACGGGCGGGAGTTGTTCGGCGAGGCCGATCACGAGGAGTTCCCGCTGCCGGACGGGCTGCACCCGACGCCGGCCGCGCACCTGCGCATGGGCGAGCGCTTCGCCGCACACGCCTTCGCCCCGGGCGGCCCCTTCGCACCGTCACCGGCCCCGGCCCCGACTGCACCCGCGTCCTGACGGGAACGGGCCGAAGCCGGGGCCGGTCGCGCGTGGTTCAGCGGGTGCCGGTGGGTACGGCGGCGGGTTCGTCCCCCGACCTGCCGGACCTGCCGGGCCTGCCCGACCCGTCCCGGTCGGTGTCACCGCCCGGCCGGTTGAGGTCGAGATCGCGGGTCTCGCGCATGCCGACGTACACGACCAGCGAGACGGCCGCGCAGCCCGCGACGTACCAGGAGTAGCCCGCCTCGACGCCCGCGTTCTTGAACCACAGGGCCACGTACTCGGCGGTCCCGCCGAACAGCGCGTTGGCGATCGCGTACGGCAGGGCGACGCCGAGGGCCCGGATCCCGGTCGGGAACAGTTCGGCCTTCACGCACGCGTTGATCGAGGTGTAGCCGGTGACGACGAACAGGGCGATCAGGGTCAGTGCGAGCGCCGGCCAGAAGGATCCGGCGTGCCGCAGCAGGGCCATCAACGGCACCGTCAGCAGGGTGGAACCGACGGCGAAACCGATCAGCAGCGGTCGCCGCCCGATCCGGTCCGAGAGGTGGCCGGCCAAGGGCTGGATCGCGGCGAAGACGATCAGGGCGCAGAAGGAGACGAGGGTCGCGGTCTGTTTGTCCAGGCCGGCGCTGTTCGACAGGTAGCGGGTGAGGTACGAGGTGTACGTGTAGTAGGCGACCGTGCCGCCCATGGTGAGGGCGATGACGAGGAACGCCTCCCGCTTGTACGCCCACAGCGCCTTCAGGGTGCCCTTGGCCTCGCCGGCGGCGGCCGGGGCGGTGTCGGCGGACTCCTCGTACACGGCGGTCTCGGTCATGGAGCGGCGCAGCCAGAAGACGACGGCCGCGCCAAGCGCGCCGAGCGCGAACGGGATCCGCCAGCCCCAGGCGTGCAGGTCGGCCTCGGAGAGGGTGAGCTGGAGGAGGATCAACAGGCCCAGACCGAGGATCTGGCCGGCCGTCATCGACACGTACTGGAAGCTGGAGGCGAAGCCCCGGCGGCGCGGGTCGGAGACCTCGGTGAGGTAGGTGGCGCCGGCCGCGTACTCGCCGCCGACCGACAGCCCTTGGAGGAGGCGGGCGACGAGGAGGACGGCCGCGCCGCCGTAGCCGGCCACGGCGTGGGTGGGGGCGACGGCGATGAGCAGGGCGGAGGCCGACATCAGGGTGACCGAGAGGGTCAGGGCCGTCTTGCGGCCGCGCCGGTCGGCGACCCGGCCGAGAAGCCAGCCGCCGACCGGGCGCATGAAGAAGCCGACGGCGAAGATGCCGGCGGTGTTCATGAGCTGGGCCGTGGGGTCGCCTTGGGGGAAGAAGGCGCCGGCGAAGTAGACGGCGAAGCTCGCGTAGACGAACCAGTCGAACCACTCGACGAGGTTCCCGGCCGAGCCGAGGAGGATTCTCTTCCACTGCTGTCGTTCCATGGGATCGCACCTTGCGCCCTCGCCCTCGAAGGGGACAAGAGAGCCGCTGGTAACGATCACGGGTACTTGCGGTCTTTGCGTTCACGCACGCGGGCGCACGCCGGCCGGATCCGATCGGTCCCGCACGCCGGCGCGGGGAGGGGCACGGGAAGGGCACGGGGAGTGCGCGCGCCGCGCGGCGCATCGTGTGCGCTCCGCCGTGCGCTCGACCGCTCGGGGGACTCCGGCGGCCCGGACGGGCGGGTCTCTGCTGGGATCGGGGCGCGTCCGGCGGTCCGTCCGGGCGCTGAGGACGAAAGGCGGCGACGGCCTTGACGCACGGTCAGCACGAGTACGAGCGGGTGATCTGCCCACCCGCGGCGGCGACCCTCGGCACCGATCGACACCGCTCCGGGGACGCCCCGATCCTGGAGCTGCGACCGGACCAGGTGTTCATGATGGGTGACAATCGGACTCTTCCGCCGATGCCCGACGAGCCCACCCTCGCCGACTACTTCCGGCTGCGGCTCGCCCTCGACCCGTACTCCTCCCAGCACATGCTGCACAGCGCGCAGCGCGCCCGAGAGCAGGGCATGGGGGACGCCGTGATCCTGGCCTGCCTGCTCCACGACATCTCCGTCGCGGGCCTGATCCGCAGCCAACACGGCCACTGGGGCGCGCAGTTGGTGGCCCCGTACGTGGACGAGGAGGTGGCCTGGGCGATCCGGCAGCACGAGGTGCTGCGGTTCTTCCCCGACGAATCCGTCGGCTACGGCTACCCCCAGGCATACGCCGGCTTCTTCGGCAGCGAGTACGTGCCCCCGCGACACACCCGCCGCGCCTACGAGGAGGCCCGCCGACACCGCTGGTACATGTCGGCCCGGATGGTCACGATCAACGACACCTACGCGTTCGACCAGGAGGACGAGATCAAGTTCGAGGAGTTCGAGGACGTGGTGGGGCGCGGCTTCCGGCAGCCCGCCCAGGGCCTCGGTTTCGACGGGTCCCCCGTGGCGCACATGTGGCGGACCATGATCTGGCCCAACAACTTCCTGTGACGGGCCTCGACACCCTGCCGACCTGATGGTTTCACGCCGGTTCGACAGGGACGATCGGGCCAGGGAACCCCGGCACCGGCCGACATGACACAGCAGGCCGATACGGCACCTCCCGCCGATCCGCCCCGCGAATCAACCCTCTTCGCACCCACCCGGCCGGCCTCCCCGGACCGCGTCCACCGGCTGCCGACGGCCCCACCGACCCGCACCCGGGCGGACGCCGATGCCGATGCCGATGCCGACGGCGCCGAAGCCGAAGGCGGCGGCGGCGTCACGGGCGAGCCGACGGCCCGGCACTGTGCGCAGCACGCGGACGGCGCGGGGCTCGTCGTGGTCGGCGTGGTCGAGGCGACCACACCCGCCCTCATCACCCACGCCCACGCCCACGCCCACGGCAAGGGTCCGGGCCCAATCACGGCAAACGGCGGACGGGCCTTCGTGCAGAGCCAGCGCAGTGGCCGAATCGGACACCCCGAGACCTCCGGCGGCCCGTCCACCATGCGCTACCCAAACGTGGTCGACACCCCGGGGCAGGCGGACCCGTCGACGACATAGCCCCCCCGGGAGCCGACGCGGGAGGAGACCACGCGCACGATCGCCGAGCGACCCCGGATCGCAACGCGGTGGGCACGGACTTCGCGGGCCTGGAGGTGCACGCGGCCGACGGCCGCCGCCCATTGCACCGGTTCCCCTTCCCCGACACCGACTTGCGCACCGACGCGAGGGGCGGGACGGTCGACAACCGGGTCCGGCTCACCGTCACGGTGATGCGAGCCGTGGCCCGGGAGATCGGCCCGGAACGGGTCGGGGCGCGGATCGCGCCCGGGGCGACGCCAACGGCATCGACGAGGGCGAGACGACGGCCCCGATCCGCCGTGCGCCACCGCCGGCACTCGCCGAACTCGGCAACGAGGCCGCCCACGCCTCCCTGCGCCCCTCTACCTGCACATGGTCCACACCGACGCCCGCCCGACCCCGTTCGCCGTGCTGCGCGAACCGTGGCCGGCGACATTCATCGCGAACCCGCAGCCCACCCGCGAGGACCACGCCCCGGACGGGGACGCGGACCTGGCCCGGGACGAGAGGCCGGCCCGGCCGGTGCCGACCCGATCTCGTCGGCGCGCGGGTTCCCGGCCGACCTCGATCGCGTGGGGCGGCTGCGCGCGCGGGAGGCGCCGCTGAATCCGATCCGTCCGGAGCTGCCGCTCTGCACGCGCGGCGCCGAGGGCTGCACCGACCACCCGGACCGGCCCGGCCGGATCCCGGAACCGGAAAACTGCCCGTCGCCTGTGCCACGCCGGCGCGAGCCGTCGCCCGCGCGGGACAGGACGTCACAGGTCAGAGGTCAGGGGTCAGGGGTCAGAGGTCGAACTCGTGCGGCGGCAGGTCGAGCGCGAAGCACGCCTCCCGGACCACCGCCTGCTCCGTCTTGTCGAAGTCCCCGTCGGCGCCGCCGATGACGATGCCGATCTGCACGACGGCGCGGGCCTCGGCGGGCTTCTTGCGGGCCTTGCCGATCTCCTGCATCACGACGACCTTGCCGAACTCGAAGTCGGCGACGAGACGGTCGAGGTTCTCGTCGAACCGGCGCTGGAGGTCGGCCGCGTCGAAGTTGCGCAGCACCTCGTTGCTCGCGATGAGCTGCGCGACACGCCGTCGTTCGGAGGGGTCCACGGTCCCGTCGGCCGCTGCGACCAGCGCGCACATCGCCATCGAGGCGTCCCGGAAAGCGCCCGAGGTGAGCTCGTTCTTCTTCGCCACCAACTGCGTCTGGAAGGTCGACGCGGAATCCTTGATGCGGTCCCAGAAGGCCATGTCCGTCTCCATCTCCCATCAACTTCTACAACACTGTAGAAACTAGCAGACGGAGCGAGACCGCCACGGAACGGGGACGAGGCGAGGACGAGAGCCCAGGATTGGGACGGGGCGGCAGGGCGGGCACTCGGGCGGAGCCCGGGTCGGAGAGGAGTTGCGCGTCGGATCGCGTGAACGGGCCACGCGAACCGACTGTGTGAACCGACCGCCCGAACCGGCCGTGTGAACGGGCTGTTGCGGGCGTGCGAAACCCTCTCCGCCCACCCCGACGTCCCCCGCGCCCCATGGGGTACGTTGGCCGGCGTGCCCCGACCCGAACCCAGCCCCGAGGCCATCGAGGTCGGCCGAACGATCCGCGCCTGCCGCCGCCGCGCCGGCGTGTCCATGCAGACGTTGGCCGCCCGCGCCGGACTCTCCCAGCCCTTCCTGAGCCAGTTGGAACGCGGCCTGACCACGCCCAGCCTCAGCTCCGTGTACCGGATCGCGGAGGCCCTCGGGGTCACGCCCGGCACCTTCCTGCGCCCTCCGTCCACGGCCGGCGACACCATCGCGCACGCGACCGACCCCCAGGTGATCCGGGTCACCGAGACCGCCGGCCAGTCGGCCCGGGTGCTGATCCCGGGCGGGCGCAGCTCGCTGATGGAGGCATACGAGCACCACTTCGAGCCGGGGCTCGGCGAACGCGGCTGGTTCCGGCACCCGGGCGAGGACTTCGTGTACGTGCTCGAAGGCGCGGTGTGGCTGGAGGTGGAGGGCGAGGAACCCCTGTTGCTGCGGGCCGGCCAGAGCGCACACCACCAAGGGGACCTGCCGCACCGCTGCCGATCGGCCGACGAGACGGTCACGGCCCGCACCCTGCTGGTCACGGCCGCACCCTGACCCCTCAGGCCGGTGGGGCCTCCCGTCCCAAGGTGTCCGGGAAGGCGGGTTCCGGACGGTAGGGGGCGGCGGGGTGGGCGGTCGGGGCCTCGTGCAAACGGCCCGCCCGGTGGAGGGCCGGGCGGCGGTCCGGTCGGCGAAGACGAACCGCCCGGCCGCGATCGGCGGCGCGGTAGGGCTGCACTGTCCGCGCTCGCGCGCCGAACCCGTCCTGCGCCAAGCGACCCCGTACACCTCGGCCTTGCCCTCCGGCACCCGCAGGACGGTCGTGGCGTGTGTCGCCACCGTCCGCATCAGCTCCGGGGTCGGTTCCAGGCAGCCGCGGCGCCGCGTGAGAAGGAGGTCGAGCCCCCCACCATGGCGAGCGGGGGCACGACGATCCCCGCGAGGAGCCCCGGATCGCTCTGCCCGAACAGTGAGACGTCCGACGAGGACCGGTACAACCCGATCGCGATCGCGCCGCACAGCAGGAGCACGCCCTCGGGGTGCGTGCTCTCCAGGCGGAAGCGGACCACCTCGGTGTCCGGGAGCGCGAGGGCGGTTTCCGCCGCGGTCGCCGCGTCCGCCGCGGGTAGCCGTCTCCGCCGTGCTCGTCGTGTCCGCTGCGGTCGTCGTGTCCGCCGCCGTCGCCGTGCCCGCCGTGGTCCCCGCGCCCGCACCCCCTGCCGCTCCCGCGCCGGCCGCCGGGTCCCCGTCGGGGGCGGTGGGCACGTCGGCCGCCGCGGGCCGGGCCCCGGCGTCCTCGGCCGGGCACCAGCGCAACAACGGGACGAGGGCGAGCGGCACCCCCGTCGAATCGGGCTCTTCGCGCACCACCCGGTAGAACGGCACCGGCGCCGATCCGATCCCGAACGGAGCGCGCGCGGTGGCCGCGTACGCCAAGACCGCGCCAAGGGCGAACGAAGCGGCGGCGGTTCCGGCCTCACGTCCCGGGGCCTGTTCGGGGGCCGTGAACCCGGCCGTGCCGAGCACGGTGCCGGTGTGCGTGAGCGAGGTCCCGCCGTGTTCGAGGGCCTTGGCGAGGCCGAAGTCGATGACGCGGGGGCCGTCGGTCGGCGGGCATGAGGACGTTGGACGGCTTCAGGTCCCGGTGGGCGAGGCCCAGCGCGTGCACGTCGGCCGGGGTCGCGGCGAGGTGGGCCGCGGGGATCCGCAGCTCACGCTCGTTCAGGGGGCAGCGTTCGGCGATGAGCCGGCCGAGGTCGGGGGCGGGCACGTGGTCGCTCGCGTCCCAGGGGCGGGTCGCGGCGGGATCGGCGGTCACGACGGCCACGGTGTGGAACCGTCCGACCCGTCGCGCCGCGTCGACCTCGCGGGCGAAGCGCACCCGAAAGACCGGGTCCGCACTCGACTCGGCCGCACCACCTCGATCGCGCCCCTGCGCCCGGCCCGGGACCGCCCGAGATACACCCGCCCCGTGCCGCCCTCGCCCAGGACACCGAGAAGGGCGAACGGGCTTACGGCCTACGGATCCTCCGGGCCGAGGGGTGTGAGTGGGGCGGGTGGGACCGACGGGATCAGCCGGACCGACGGGATCGGCGAGATCGACGGGGCCGACGGATCCCGGTCCGGTAATCCGCCCGGTGCCCGGTCCCGTAACCCGCCCGATACCCGTCCGGCGTCTCGTCCGCCCCATGCCACTCGTGCGGCTCGCGCGCCCCTCGTGTGCCTCGTGCGTCATGCCGTCACCTCGCCGGTCTCGGCCGCCGCCTCGGTGCCGGCCACCTTCGCTCGTGCCGGTCTCCTCGCCCCCCTCCACGGGCGCCGCTCATTCCTCCCTGCGGGCCCGCATCGCCGTGCGGATCGCGAGCGCCTTTCGGCTGCCCAGCAGGTCCAGCACCGCTTCCACCCGGGTCGCGGACTCCGCCTCCAGCACCTCGGCGGCCTCCGCCGGGGGAAGTCGGTCCACGCGCTCCGCCAGTTCCTCGGCCGCCGACTCCGCGCGGGGCGCGGGCAGTTCGGGTCGGGGCGGGGACGCGTCGAGTTCGGGGCGGGCCGGGGCCCGCTCCACGGCCGGGACGGGTGGGGCCTCCGGGACGGGCGTGGCCACCGGGGCGGGTGCGAGGGCCGGGGGGAAGGTGCGGCCCGGGGGCCATACCGTGCCGTGCCGGAGCACGGAGAGCATCACGCACAGGAAGGGGGCCCAGGGGCCCGAGAACCACAGCGGCGCCGCTCCCGACACGGCCAGGCCGAAGGCCGACCCGTCCTCGGCGACGGGCATCGCCACCACGTTCGCCAGCGGGTACTGCTCGATGCCGGAGCCGTAGAAGCCGACCAGCCGGAGGTCGGACAGGATCAACCGCACCTCGCCCTCGTACCGCCACTGGGCCGCCGCCTCGCGTTCGGCCTCCTTGCGGCGCTTGCGCTCGTACTGCGTCCCCAGCACCATGCCGGCCGCGATGAAGATCTTGCTGCCCTGGAAGGTGTACTCGGTGGCGTCGTAGGCGACGGTGGTGCCGTAGTGCGCCTGCACGTGCACCCGCACGTCCGCGTACACCTGCTCGCCCGGGTACGGGCTCAGGTCCGAGGGGATCGGGATCGGGCGCTCGCCGGCCAGCACGTGCGCGATCAGTCGCCTGGTGACCGCCTCCGGTCCCTGGCCCTCGTTCGGGTCCCGCTTCTTGCGCCACGGCATGGTGTCCCCGCCCCTCCCGCACGTGTCCGCGTGGTGCCGGAGCGTCATCGTAGCGGCGGCGGGGCGGGCCGGCACAGACCGCCGGATCAGGGGGTGAGGCGGTCCGGGAAGGCGAAGGTGTAGCCGTGGTCGGCGAACCAGGGCAGGGCCTCGTTGAGGGCGGCCACGGTCTCGGAACGGTCCCCGCCGCCGTCGTGGAAGAGGACGGTGGGGTGGGCGCGGAGCTGTTCCACCGTGTCCAGCACGGACCGGGTGCCCGGACGGCTCCAGTCGCGGGGGTCCACGCTCCAGCCGAGGGGACGCATGCCGGCCGCGGCGGCGATCCGGCGGCTGTCGGGGGTGAAGGCGCCGCCGGGCGCACGGTAGTAGTCGACGGGTGCGCCGGGCGCGGCGTTCTCGATCATGGCCTTGCCGTCGAGGATCTCGCGGCGCTGGTAGTCCACGGGCTTGTGGTCCATGGTCTCGTCGTGGCTGACGGTGTGGTCGCACAGCCGGTGCCCGTCGGCGACGACGGCGCGCACGAGGTCGGGGTACTTGGCGGCGTTGGTGCCGATCATGCAGAAGGTGGCGTGCACGTGGTCGCGACGGAGCACGTCCAGGACGCGCGGGGTCCACACGGGGTCGGGGCCGTCGTCGATGGTGATCGCCACGGCCCGGTCCCCGCCCTGCGCGGCGCGGGCGATGCCCTCGGGCACCCCGGTGATCCCCTGCCCGGGCGGCCCGGCGGGGGCGACACCGGTCACGGGGCCGGCGGCGGGGCCGGACACGGCGGCGGAACCGGACACGGGGCCGGGGTCGGCGGCGAGCGCGATGCCCGTGCCGCCGAGCGCGAGCAGCGGCGCGAGCACGGCCGTCGCCACGACGGCACGGCTACGGGTACGGGGGTGGGGGCGGGGGCGGGGGCGGCGGGGGGTGTGCGCGGGCATGGGTCTGCTGTCCTTCGGGTGGACGGGGCCTCGTCGCGACGACGGGCGGGGCAGGGTCGCGGCGCGCCCGCCGGTCCCCGTTCGCCGGTGCGGACGGCGGAGGGGGCGGGCGGGCAGCGCACGCGCCGGGACGACGTCGGCCCGACGCACCGCGACCCTTCGAGGGTGCGCCCGCCCGACCCGACGCCACCTCCCCCGAAAGCACGAGCCACACGGTGCGCCTCCTCACACCACACGGAGCGACACCGCGAAGCCCGGCGGGTGCCGGGTGGGGCGGGACGGGTGCGGGGCGGGGCGGGTGCCGGGCGAGGCCAGGTAGGTGCCGGGGGGAACGGGGCTGGGCCGGGCTGGACCAGGCGGAGCCGGGATGGGCCGGGCGGGTACCGGGTGGGGCGGGCGGGTGCCGGGTGGGGCGGGCGGGTGCCGGGTGGGGCGGGCGGGTGCCGGGTGGGGCGGGCGGGTGCCGGGTGGGGCGGGATGTGGGACCGGGCGGAACCGGGCCGGGCCGGGCGTGTGAGGCCGGGTGGGGCCTGGTGGGCGGGGGGCGGGCGCCCGGCGGGGGCTGGCGAGTGCCCGGCGGACCCTGGCGAGTAGCGGGCGGGCCTTGGCGAGTGCCCGGGGCGGGGCCTGGCGGGTGCCGGGCGGGCCCTCGCAGGTGCCGACGATGACCCCGACGGGCAGCAATGAGGGCGTGGGCGCAAGTGAGGGCGCGGGGAGGACCGGGGCAGCGCGAGGGGCGTGTCACCGCTGCCGGCAGGGCCCCGAGAGGGTACGGCGGGCGGTGAAGGCGCGGACCGGATCGCGGGTGATCGAGGTGACCACGCAACGCGGCGGACCCTCGCCGGGGTCACGGCGCGGATGCGGCTCGCGGAGGCGGCTCGCGGACGGGCGACGGCTGTTCGTGAAAGCGGGGCGCCGTACACACCGCACCGCGTCCGACGACGCCCGTCGCCCTGCGCTGTTCGCCCCGTCGCCAGAGGAACGACGCCGGGCGCCGAACCGTATCCGATGGCACCCTCCCTGCACCGGATGGCGCTGCGGACCACGGCGTCCACGCCGGCCGGCGGACTGCCGGTACGCGAGCCGGCGCCCGCGTCGGAATCAACGGGCCAGGCGGCATTGACACCGCCGGACGTGAACAGCCGCTCGCCGTCACTCCCCTGGCCGCTGGGGAAGCCGCGCCGGGTGTTGGCGGCGTCTGTGGAACTGTCGGCGGCGTCGAGCCCCTCACCGGCGGCAACGCCGAGCCTGCCCACACCGACTCGCCCCCGGGGTTGGAAACCACATCGGAGCGGACCCGGGACCGGAAGCGAGGTAGGGCGCGGGATCGGGGTGAGGGCCGAGGTCGGGGTCAGGGCCGGGGCAGACTCGGGGTTGGGGTCTCGGGCTCGGGGTTCCGGATCACAGCCGGGCGCGGGCTCGAAATCGCGATGAGGTCTCGGGCTCGGGTGCGAGCTCGGGCTCGGGCTCGGGCTCGGGGGGTCAGGGCTCGGGCTCGGGGGTCGGGCTCGGGGTCGGGGGTCGGGCTCGGGGTCGGCCCTGGCGGCACCGTGGACGGTGGGCGGAGCGGGAGACACCGGGGCAGCCGTGGCCGGTCGGGAGCGCGCCGGTCCACGGGGACTTGCGGGGGGGGCGACGTACTCCTGACGGACGACCGGGTCCTGTTCGTGGTCCGGCCGTGGCGTGGGTCGGGACGATGTGGTGCGACGGGCCGTCGTGGCGGTGGCGGAGCGGGAACGGCGGAACGGGGGCGGGCGGGCGGCCACTCGGGGTGGGAGTTCGTGGTGGCGTGGCGGGTGGTGGACGCTGTCGAATCGGGGCGCGCGCTCGATCTGACGGCTCTGTGGGCAAGTGGCAGGCGGGTTCGCGCGGGTCGCCGCTGCCGGGACTGTGGCGGAGTGGTCGGTGCGTGAGGTGCGTCGGTTGTATGTGTTGCCGCCCCGGCCTCGGGCTCGGGGGACGGCTCCGGCCGTGGCCGGATCTCGCCCCTTGCCGTCCTCGTGGACGGGTGTTTCCCTGGCCGGCATACGACGGAACAACGCATGAACCGAGGAGCACGTATGGAACCGGAACCCGTGGAGTGGCGGAAGTCCTCGTTCTCCGGGGCCGACGAGGGGCGGACCTCGCTGGAGGCGGGGCTGTCGGGTGACAAGGTCGTGTTGCGGGAGGGTGAGGAGCCGGAGGTGGTCATGACGACCAGCCGCGCCAAGTTCGCCGCGTTCGTGCAGGGCGTCAAGGCGGGGGAGTTCGACCACCTCGTGCAGTGACCCGCGCGCGAACCGGACCGCACGAGGGACCCGCCGGAGACTGTCAAAGGGATGCCCGGCGGCGGCCGGGGGCCTTGGGTCGGGTGAGCGCCCGAGTGCGGGTGGGTACGTGGTCGGAGTGGCCGCCTGACGGCAGCGGGCAGGTCAACAGCGTTTCCCGGCGGCGGCCAGGAGGGAGACCCGGGCCGGGGCCGTCGCCGCCTGCGGGCTCGTTCCTGGTCGGAGTGGCCGCCTGACGGCAGCGGGCAGGTCAACAGCGTTTCCCGGCGGCGGCCAGGAGGGAGACCCGGGCCGGGGCCGTCGCCGTCTGCGGGCTCGTTCGTGGTCGGAGTGGGGGCTTGGTGATGGCGGGTAGGTGAAAGGGGTTTTCCGGTGGTGTTGCGGGACCAGCCTGGGGTGCGGGCCGGAGCGGGTGGGGGGCGGGGTGGTTTCTGTGGTCGGCGGGGCCGCCGGCGTCATCGGGGTTCCCGGGGCTTGGGGCCACCCAACAGGCGCAAGGGGTAGGGGCGTTGTGGGGCCGTCGGGGTGCGTCGCGTGTGGGGTGTGTGCCGACGTGAGGGGTGGGATGGGTGCGGTTTGATGCACGGGGCTGCGCCGCCCGGTGTCGGTCCTCGGGGCATCCGGTCCGTCACGGCGGCGGGGCGTGTCGGCGGAATGGGGCGGTGGCGCGAGGGGCCTTGTGGGCATCGCCGCGTCGTGCTCTGCTGCTGAGAGGGGGACCGAGCGCACGGGGGGGTACTGTGGCGCAATTCCGGAGAGCATGCGGCGAGTGCGGCTTCACCACGGGATGGACCACCGAGTCGTCCTCCGCGAGCCAACTGCTACGCCATTACGCCGAACACCACCGCTACGTCGATCCGGGTGGGCTCGTGCAGGTCCGACAAGGGGATTCGCACGAGGACGGGAACCCGTTCACCGGCGCGAAGCCGCGAGGGAGTGGGGCCGGAGGGTGTTGTGCCGGTGCCGCCGTTCTCGTCGTGCTGTTCTTCCTGTTCGTCATCGTCTCGTTGGTGAACGAACAGGGCGGAGGCTGACCGTCGTGAACGGCCGGGCAGTCGGCGGCGCACGCGTGCGCCTGCTCGGTGACGGCGGGGGCGAGGCCGGGCGTCGTGGCGGGCGTCGCGCCGGTCCGGTGTACGCGCGGTCTTCGCCGGTGCGGGTCGGGGCAGCGCGGTCTTCGTCGGCTTGAGGGCTGGGGGTCAGGGACGGCGGGGGTTTCGCGGGATGCGTCGCCGGCCCTGTTTATGATCGGCTCCATGGCACTCGAATGGGAACAGATCATCGTCGACTCCGCCGATCCCGTCGCCCTCGGGCGCTGGTGGGTCGAGGCTCTCGGCTGGGTCGTGGTCGACGAAATCGACGGGACCATCGAGATCCGGCCCGAGCCGGACCGGATGCCGGGCCTGCTGTTCGTGCCCGTCCCCGAGGGGAAGACGGCGAAGAACCGGCTCCACCCCGACTTCCGCCCCGACGACCAGGAGGCCGAGGTGGCCCGGCTGCTGGCCCTCGGTGCTCGGCGCACCGAGGGTTTCGACGAGGACCAGCACTGGGTGACCCTCCTCGACCCCGAGGGCAACGAGTTCTGCGTCCTGGGAGAGCGGAAGAGCTGAGCTGGACGTCACGGCGGCCCTGCGTCGCCGGCGGCGCCCCGCATCCGACCGCGCTGCGGGGCCGGTTGATCGTGTGGAGGGGTGGCCCGGGCACCACGTCCTCTCTCTGTTCAACGGTCCGTCCGGTGGGGCGGGGGGTGCCTCTATGGGGTTCGTCAAGAGAATCGGGCTGTGTGCGGGAGGTGTCGGCGGGCAGTAGGGCGGGGTGCCGGTTCTGCTGTGGGGCAGTGTCAGGAGCCTGTTCGCCCCTGACCTGATGGGTGCTCTGCCGGACGTGTCCGTGGAAGGCGCCTCGGTCGAGGACTGGCAGGCCGTGTTCGACCTGGTCAGGTCGAGCGGATGGACGTGGGAGTACCTGGAGGGCGGCGTCGCGGCTCCGCTGCTTTTTGCGGAGGAAGTGGCGGCGCGGGCCGCTGATGCGGAGACGGTCGATCCTCGGGTCTCGCCGGTCCCGGACGTGTTGGCGATTCTTCGTCCGATGTCTGCCGTCGAGATCGACTTCGACGTCGGCCTCCGTGAACGGCAGGGCCAAGAGGGAGCGGACGTCCTGTGTCGGCCCTGGCCGCGGTGGGGCGTCGGCTCGGCAAGCGGGTGGTCATGACGACCGAAGGCGACTACGGAACCCGGTGCTCGGGGTTGGATCCCGCGGCCGACCGTGTGGTGCTGGTGGCGGACTCGCAGCTCAGCTGACCGCCTCGGCCGGGCGGGACTCGGGGAAGGTCCCGTCGCTGGGCACGGCGAACAGCACGTCGGTCCGGCGTCCGGCCAGGCGGAGGAGCGCATGGGTGGGCCGTTTGCCCTGGCCGGTCTTCTTCTCGTGGTAGGCGCAGGATGGTTGCTCGCCGAGCGAGGCGAACGCGGCCGGGAGGAGCGGCCGTTTCAGCTGCTTGTGCCCGGCAAGAGGGTTGCTCGCCCCGTATGGAGGACGCGGAACTGCGGGTCACGGGGGCCAAGGCCGGTGTAGGAGGCGAGGGGGCGGCGGTCGGGAACGTGCTCGCGTTGCCGACGTCGATCGGTGTCCGGGCGCCGGTCCGCGTTCCGATGCCGGGCATGGGCGTGAGGATCTTGGACAGCGGGTGCTCTTCCAGCGGTTCCTGGATCCGCTTCTCCGAGAGCCTTCGCCGGTCGAGGACGGCCCGTGGCGAGCCGGCCGGGCTCGGCGCGGCCGCCTTGGTGCCCGGGACGACCGCGGTCTGTTCGTCGAGCGAGTTGAGGACGTCCGCGACGAGGCGCTCGACCATGCGCGGGGTCAGGGGCCGGGCCGCGCCGAGAGGACGACGGCGTGCGGTCCTGCGCAGGCCGGCCGGAGAATCGAACCGTTCCGGCAGGGCCCGCGTCGCTGGATGGTCCGGGCGCGGCCCGAGCACGCGTTCCGGGTGCGGGTGGATCCGGGTGAGCAGGGCGCGCGGGCGGTTGGCGATGCGGGTTGCCTCGCCGGCGCGCCGTCGTCGAAGCCGACCGTCATCTCCGGCTCGGCGACGGTCTCGTCGGTGGGCTCGATGCCGCGCAGGGTGTGCGGCATGGTGCGGGCGGTGTACGCGATGACGAAGGTGTCGCGGACATCGGTCCTGGCCTCGCCGGGGTGGATCGGCGGTCCGGCGCATCGTCGGACCGGGCGGGTAGGCGACGCGGCATCCGGCGTTCCGCGCGACCGCCGGCGGCGGGGCGCCGATGGAGGGGGGACGGTCAACCACGACCGGGGCGGTGCCGTGCCGTGCTGTGCTGTGCTGTGCTGTGCTGTGCTGTGAGCTTGTCCGGCACGGCCCGCGGCTTGGGCTCGCCGTTCGGCGGCCGCTTGTCGAGGACCCGCTTGCCGGACCGGCTCACGGCGGTTCCGCGGCGCTCGCCCTTGCCGACGTCCAGGCCCGGGAAGGCGTCCACATCGCCGGTGTCGATCACGCCGATCCCGCACGAGGCCGCGCTGTCCCGGTCTCGTTGGCGTGGCAGCAGTCGCCGGCATCCACGTTGCGAAGAGCCTCCCAGCACGCCGGTGGTCCTGCCGGCCCGGTGACACCCCCCCCGGATCACGCGCACCGCAGGGGGGGAACGGTCATGCCGGGCCCGGATGTCGGGAGCCCTGTTGTGGAGCCGCGAAAGAGGCAACGGGGGTGGGTGGCCGGGGTGATCGTGGGCTCGGGGGCGGGCGGGCTTCCGGCGGGAGCGGGCTTTCCTTCGTGGGCTTGGGATCGGTCGTGGTCGCCGGGGTGAGTGCCACGGACAGGGGCGAGCCCCTTGGCGGCGGCTCGCCCAGGGCGGTTTGTGGCCGGTGGCGTTCCCGGCCTCGGCGTCGCCGCGTGAGTCCCCGGGCGAGCGAAGGTTCCGGCGGCCGGACGCCGACCGGGCGCCCGTCACCTCGGTGGCGACCGGTCCCGGGGACCTGGCCGGCTCGTGGCGGGTGCGTGCGCGCGGGTCGTCGCGGATCCCCTCCCGATGATGCGGCGAGCCGCGCGGGAAGGCCCGGTCACGACGAGGGCTCCTCTTGCCGGATCGAGCCGGCGCCGGTGCCCGATTCCCGGGGCGGGGTGATGTGTCGGCGGGTCGGGGACCGGGTCGGGGCGCGTGTTCGGGGGACTGGTCGGGTCCCGGGTCGGGCCTCCGGAGCCCGTGGGTCCGAACCCGGCGTGCCCCGGTGGGCGTTCGCGCCGGGGCGATGGTTTTCTTCTCAACTTCCCTCGTCGGGGCCGGCCGTGGGCCGTTCGGGGGGCGTGCGGGGCCCCGACCCGCGGGGATCCGGGTCTCGTCGTCCGGCGCCTCCGTGGGCCGCCCCGGAGCGGGTGTTCACGCCGGTCACGGCCCGGTGCCGCCCCCGTGACCCGCGCCGGCCCGACCCGTGCCCGATGCGCCCCTTCGATCCTCTCCCGCACTCCCCGTCCGCCCTGTCTCCGGTCGCACGAACTCCCCTACTCACAGGACTTGTTGACGTCTCGTCCGGAACCGCGTCCGCAAGGCCGAACGGGGGGCGCGCGGCGGAGACGTACGCAGCTCACGCGCCCCGCCCCGGATGCGCCGGGGCACTTCCATCGGCCCGTTATCCCCGATCGCCCCGCTGGTACACACAGCTCACATCGACCATCGAGGCTCGGAGGGCTCGTGGATCTGGGGTTGGACGGACGGGTGGCGCTGGTGACCGGCGCGACCTCGGGCATCGGCCGGGCGGTCGCCCTGCTGCTGGCGGCCGAGGGGGCACGGGTCGCCGTGACCCACCACACCCGCAAGGGAGCGGGCGAGGGGCTGGTGGCCGAGATCGAGGCCGCCGGCGGCCGGGCCCTGTCCCTGCCCTTCGACCTGCTCGACCCCGTGTCCGCCGAAGCCGCCGTCGAGCAGGTCACGGACCTGTGGGGCGGGGTGGACGTGCTCGTCAACAACGCCGTCCCCTGGCCCGATTCCGCTCCCGGCCCCGGTGTCGACCGTTTCGAGACCCTCGATCCGGCCGACTGGCGGCGCATGGTGCGCGGGGTCGTCGAGGGCACGTTCCACCTCACCCAGCAGGTCGTCCCGCACATGCGGCGCTCCGGGTGGGGACGGATCGTGAGCGTGTCCAGCGTGCAGGCCGAGGGCGCGTTCGTGCGCACCACGCTGGAGGAGGACGGCATCGCGCTCGTCCACGCCTACGCCGCCGCGAAGGCCGCGCTGCACGGGCTGACCCGCAGCCTGTCCTGGGAACTGGGCCCGTACGGGGTGCTGATCAACGCCGTGCTGCCGGGGCCCGTGCCCGGGGAGCGGGCGGCGTCCCTGCCCCCGGGTGAACTGGAGCGGATCGTGGCCCCGGTGGCCACCCGTCGTGCCTCGGAGCCGGTGGACGTGGCCGCCGCCGTCGCCTGGCTGGTGTCGGCGCGCAACGCCAACACCACCGGGGAGCTCGTGCGTGTGGCGGGTGGCCTGTGAGCGCCCCCGAGCGAGCCCGCGACCGCGCCGCCGGCGACGGCGGTCTCGACCGTGCGACCGGCGCACCCCGGTGCGCGGGCTGCGGCGGGCACACCGGCGCGGGCCCCGGCGCGGACCGGCTCGTCGTGGACCTCGGCGGTCGCGCCCTCTCCCTCGGCGTGCTGCCCGCCGCCGGCGGCGGCGAAGGCGCCGGGCCCGGCCCCGAGGCCGCGCTCGCCCTGCTCGACCAGGCCCGCGACACCTTCGTCACGGCCGGTCTGGCCGCCCTGCGCGAACGCGAGGACCGCGACGGGGACTGGGTGCAGGTCGGCCTGGAGCGCGCCCCCGACCCGGCCGGTCGCGCCCTGCGCGCCGCCGAACTGGCCGCGTTCGCCCGCACCCTGCTCGCCGAGGGCACGGCCGCGGACTTCTTCTTCATGCACAAGCCCCCCGGCCTGCGCGTGCGGTTCCAGGCCCCGCCCGGGGAACGCAGGGCCCTGCTGGCCGCCGTCGCGGCCTGGGCCGCCCCGCGCCCCGCCCTGTTCACGGTGTACGAGCCGGAGGCGCACCTGTTCGGCGGGCCGGTGTCCATGACCTACGTGCACGAGGTGTTCCGCGCCGACTGCCTGGCCTGGCTCGACGTGCACGCCCACCGCACCGGCCCCGAGCCCGTCGCGCCGTGGGCGGTGTCCCTGCTGATGCTGCGGGACCTGCTCGACGCGCTCGAAATCGTCGGCTGGGAGGACCGCGACGTCTTCGACCGGGTCCGGCACGAGACCGGGCGCCGCCTGCCCGCCGAGGCGCGGGCCCTGGAGCCGCACGCCCGGGCGGCGGCCGGCGCGGCCGGCTGGTGGGCCCGGCCGCAGGAACTGCTCGACCGGATGCCGCCGTGGGCGGTGCGCGTGGTGGAGGACCACCGGAGCGCGGTGCGGGACATCGGCGCGCGCTGGCGCGCCGGCTACTTCGAGACCGCCGAGGCACGCATCGGGCCCCGCCGGGCCGCGGCCCTGTGCACCGTCTTCCACTGGAACCGGGCCGCCCTGCCGCCCACCACCCAGGCCCTGCTGGCGGAGGCGCTGGCCGACGCGCACGACGCGGCCGACGGCACCCCCGTCTCGGGCCGGCGCCGCACAACCGCACCGGCGGCGGCACCGGCGACCGCACCGGCGGCGACGGCGGTGACGGCCGCGCGCGCGGCGGTCCCGGCCGACGGCGGACGGGGGTCGGCGTGAGCACCGGCGAACAGGCACTCGTCCGGCTCGCGGGCCTGCCCGTCGGCCTGTGGACGGCCGGCGGCGCCCCCGAACTGTTCGCGACGGCGCACGCCCTGGGCCTGCGGCGCGCGGCGCACACCACCCGCGCACGGGCCCTGGCCGCGCTGATCAGCGACACCCTCGTGCCCCATCCCGCGTTCTCCGGGGCCGAACGCCGCACCCTGATCGAGCTGCGCCGGGCCCTGGCCGCCGGCCGTCCCCCGACCCCGCCGGTCCTGGCGGCGGCCCGGACGCTGCTGGCCGCGCCCACCACCCGGATCACCCTGGTCGACGCCCTGGCCCGGGCCCGGCGGGAACTGGCCGAGACCCTGGCCGAGGGCGCGGCGATCGCCGAGGCCGAGGCCGCGTACGAACGCGCCGTCACGGCGGAGGCCGCCCGCACCGCCGACCTGGGCTGGCGCACCCTGCGCACCGCCGGACCCGGCGCGGCGGAACTCCTCGCCGAGGACCCCGACCTCGTCGCCGACGTGCTCGCACGCCTGGCCCGGGGCGAACGGTGGACGGACAAACGCCTGCGGACCCGCGCCGACCACCTGTGGCGCCTGCTGGGCCGGGCGTGCGTGAAGACCACCCCGCGCTCCTGGCTCGGGCACCTCGCGGTACTGCCCGTCGCCGAGGGGGCCGGGGACGGCGGCGCCGACAGCGTCGGAGGGCTGCTCTCCGTCGACGTGCGCGCCGGGGCGCACGCGGTGCACCGGATGCAGAACGTGCACGCGACCGCCGGCGCCGATGCCGGCGCCGATACCGACGGCACGGTCCGGCTCTCCACGACCGGGCTCTGCCGGCGCGGGCCCGACCGCGTCGCCTGCTGGACGGTGCACCCCACCGACCCGAGCCGGCTGCACGCCGTCGGCCTGCGCGCCACCCCGCTGCTGAACGCCGTCCTCGACCTGCTCGACACCGGTCCGCGCACCCGTGCCGAGGTGCTCGACACCCTGCTGCCGGCCGGCACGGCCGCGAACCGGCGCGCCGTCCTCGCCGAGTTCCTGACCCACCTGGTGGGCCTGGGCCTGCTCCAGGAACGTTCGGTGCCCCGCCAGACCCTCACCGCCTGGCCCCCGCCCGCGGACGCGTTCACGGACACGTTCACGGACGGGTTCACCGACGTGTACCGGCACGCCCGCGGCCGGATCGACGCGGTCGCCGCCCAGCGGATCCGCGCCGCCCTCGGCACGGCCCGCCGCCTGGCCGCGCTGCGCCCCGCCACGCCCCCGGCCCCACACCCCGTGCTGGCCCTCGTGGACGAGGTGCCCCGGCCCGTGCCCGAACTCCTCGCCGCGTTCCTCGACGCCCGGCCCGACTGGACCCCGCCGCCCGCGGCCGCGCCCCGCTGGCCGCTGCCCGCGCCGGGCGCAGCCGGGGGCGCGTACGGCAGGCTCCTCGACCTGGTACGCGCCCACGCGCTCCGCAGGCCCGAGGAACCCTTCCGGGTCGACGCCGAACTCCTCGACGCCCTCGGCGCCGACCCCGGCACCGGCACCGGCGCGGGCCCCGTCGACTGTCTGCTGCACCCGCTGCCCGTGCGCGCCCCCGGCGACCCGGCGGCCGTCCTGGAGGGCACCGGGCCCGCCGCCCGCCTCGACGCGCGCTTCGCGCCCGCGCTGCGCCGTCTGCACGGGCACGCGCCCGGCGTGGACGCGCACCGCGCGCTCCTCGCCCGCACCGAACCGCACGCCGACGGCCGGTTCGTGGAGGTGCTCGTGCCCCCGCTGCGGGACCGCGCCGCCAACGCCGTGCGCCGCCCCCGCTACACGGGCCTGTGGACCGGCGACGGGGACCCCGCCGCCTACCACGACGAGGACGACGCGCTGCCCGGCGGCTCGGAGCGGATCCCACTGCACCGGATCACGGTCCGCCGCGACGCCGACGACCGGATCGTGGTCGAGGGCCCCGACGGACGCACCCTGTGGCCGGTGCACCACGCGACCCGCGCCGCGCTCCCCCCGTGGGACGTGGTGCTGGCCCTGCTGACCTCCTCCCCCAACCCGCTGCCCGTGCGCGGACTCGGCTTCGGCGGACTCGCGAACGCCCTGCCCGAACTCGACCGGCTGCCGCGGATCGTCGCCGACGACACCCTCGTGCTCGGCCGCGCCGGCTGGCGGGTCCCGCAGGACGAGACCCCGGATCCGCTCGCGCCCTGGCCCGAGAAGCTGCGGGCGGTGGCCGCGTGGACGCGCCGCCGGGGCCTGCCCCGGTTCGTGTTCGCCACCGCCGTCGGCGGGCGCCGGCCCGTGCCCGTGGACCTCGCGAGCCTGCCCGGGGTACGCCAACTGGAGCGGCTGGCCCGCGCCGTCGCCCCCGACCCCCTCTACCTGGAGGAGATGCTCCCGGCACCGGACGACGCCCTCGTCCGGGACACCGCGCCGGGCACGCCCACCGCCGCCGGAGCGGCCCCCGACCGGCTGATCGCGCAACTCCTGCTGCGCTTCACCGGCTCCGAACCGGTCGCGCGCCCCGGCGCGCAACGGTCCGCGCACGCCTCCTCCACCCCGCCGCGCCCCGACGCGACCTCGCGCGGCCCCCGAGACCCCGTCGACAGCCGTCAGGCGCCGACGGTCTGAGGGAGACCCTCCCTCGTCCTTTCAGTCACCACAGGTGCGAACAGAAGGAGAAAACATGCCCCCCATTGTCGAACTCGACGACCTCGACGCCCTCATCGAGGACCTGGGCACCCAGGTCGCCGAACTCGACCTCCCCGAGGCGCCGGAAAACGCCCAGACGCTCTCGGTGGTGTTCTGCACCTACACGCAGTGTCTGACGAAGGACTGCGGCTGATCACGCCGCCCGTCCGCGACACTCACTGAGGCGGACAGGGCGGCACGGCCGGACCGGGAACTGCGCCCCGGTCCGGCCGGACCACCCCCGCCCCCGCCCCCGTGCCCCGTGCCCCCGTGCCTCCGTGCCCCCGGTGCCCCCGATGCCCCCGATGCCCCGGCGGCCGGCCGGGCCGAACCGCCCACCCGCCCGCCCCCGTCCGTGCGGAGGACCGTCGCCGTGTCCCGAACCCCCACCGCGTCGCCCCCGCTCCCCCACCGGCCGCACGCGGACACCGAGGCCCGCACGCGGGTCGAGGCCGCCGTCCGGACCGTCCTCACCCACTGGCTCGACGCTCCCCCGCCGACGACCGGCACGCCCGCCGACGCCGCCGACCCCACCGACCGGCCCGCGGCGCCCGGCGCCGGCCCGGCCCCCGTCGTACTCGCGCTGCTGCTGCCCGAGTCCGACCGCGACCTGGTCGCGGAGAGCCTGCGCACCTGGCTGCGCCGGCTGCCCGCCCCACCACCCCGGCACGCCGGGGCGCTCACCGACGGCCTCGCCGCCCGCCTGGCCGGCCTGCGCCTCGCCGCGCGCCGCGCCCCCGCCCTCGGCCCCCTCGCCGACCGGCTCGACGCGGCCCTCGACACGGCCGCCCGCGCCGGCCACTGGTCGGGGTCCAGGCGCGTGTTCACCGACTACGACCTGATCGGCGGACCCGCCGGCGTGCTCCTCGCCCGCGCCGTGGCCCCGCCCGCGAGGCCCGCGACGCCCGACCCGCCCCGTGATCCCGTCACCGCGCACCTGCTGCGGCTGTGCGCCCGCCCCGACCTCGCCGACCTGCGGCTCACCGGGCACGCCGACCACCCCCTCAACGGATGGTGCCACGGGCGGATCAACACCGGCCTCGGGCACGGGGTCGCGGGCGTGGTCGCCGCGCTGGCGAGCGTGGTCCACCGGACCCCCGACGACACCGAGGCCGCGGGGGCGCTGGCCCGGGCCGCCGGCTGGTTGGCCGCCCGGGCCGAACCCGGGCCCGACGGGGCAGGACCCGACGGGGCCGGGCCGATCACGTGGCCCATCGCCGACGGCACGCCGCCGGCCCGCTCCGGACGCCGGGCGTGGTGCTACGGGACCCCCGGCATCGCGTGGGCCCTGCGCGACGCGGCGGACGCCCTCGCGCACGCGGGCCTGCCCGTCCCCGGTCTGCGCGAGCTCGCGGACACGGCGTTCGCCTCCGTGGCCCGTGACCCGGACCCCGCCAGCCGCTTCCCGGTGATCGAAGACGGCGCCGACGGCGCGCACCTGACCGTGTGCCACGGCGCGGCCGGAGTCCTCGGCCTGGCCGACGCCTTCACGCGCGCCGCCCCCGCCCCCGACACCCCGCCGGGGCCCGCGTCCGCCCTGCGCGACCGGCTGCGGGCCCACCTCCTCGACCACCTCGACGCGCTCGTGACCCTCGGCCGCCGCGACCTCACCCTCCCCACGGGCGCCGCCGGCGCCCTGACCGTCCTGGCCACCTCCCTGAACGCCGACCGCACCCCCCTCCCCCTCCTCGCCCTGCGCTGAACACCCGCGTCGAAGGGATCGTCTCGCCGGCGGCGGAGTTGACGTCCGGGGAACACTCGGGTTTTCTGCCGGCATGTCCGATCTTCGCTTCCTCCGGCCTGCCTGCGACGCCGCTCTCGCGGACTGGCAGCACGTCCACAACGTGATCATCCCCACCCACGTCCTGTCCCTGGACGAGGTACGGGAACGTGCCGAGCGCCACCACCTGGAGATCGCGTATCTCGACGACGCCCTCGTCGGCTGCAGCACGGTGCGGCCACCGACGGACGCCACCATCACGGCGACAGTGATCGCCCGCGTGCTCGCCGCTCACCGCGGACAGGGATTCGGCGAATCCCTCTACTCGCGCGGGCTCCACCGGGCGCGGGAGCTGGGTGCCGATGTGATCGAGACCGTTGTCCTGGCGTCGAACGAGGACGGTCTGCGGTTCGCGCGGAGGCACGGGTTCGTCGAGACCGAGCGGTACCTGCTGCCGGGGGACACCATCCCGTGGATCGACCTGCGGCTTTCCTGACCTCCGGTCCGAACCGGTGATCCACCGCGTACCTCCGGCCCCTCATCGGGGTGGTCGGTGTTCGGCGCGTGGGGTGTGGCGGCGGCGGTGTGGGAGGCGGTGGTGTCGGCCAGGTCGGTGGGGGTTCCGGTGATGAGGAGCCGGCCACCGTGGCGGCCGCCGTCGGGGCCCATGTCGACGACGTGGTCGGCGGCGGCGATCACGTCACGGTCGTGTTCGACGACGAGGACGGTGTTGCCCCGGTCGCGGGGCTCCCTCAGGAGGGCGGTCATGCGGCCGACGTCGCGGGGGTGCAGGCCGGTGGAGGGCTCGTCGAAGACGTACGTCATGCCGGAGAGGGCGGAGCCGAGGAAGCGGACCGTCTTGAGGCGTTGTGCCTCACCGCCGGAGAGGCGAGCGCCGCCTCGTTCAGGCGCGCGCCGGCGCAGGTGGGGCAGGCGCCCTGGACGGTGAACTCCTCGACCGCCCTGCGGGTGCGAGCCGAGAGCGCGGAGAGGTCCCGGCCCAGGTAGAGGCGGGTGAACCGGTCGATCAGGCCCTCGTCGGAGGCGCCGGCGGCCTCGGCCTCGGCCTCACCGTGCAGGAGCCGGTGCCACGCGGACTCGGTCTAGTCCTTGAGGGGAGTGTCGAGGTCGAAGCGGCCGGTGCGGGTGATCAGGTTCCACTGGACCAGGTTGTTCTCGCGGACGCCCTCGATGACGATCTCGCCGTTGGCGTCCTGCACGGTGGCTCCTGCCGGGTGGGTGGCAAACGGTGGGCTGTGGGCTGTGTCGGGGTGCCGGTGACCGGCCGCCCCCGCCGGGGAGGCGGGGTCGTCACGCCGGGGCGGCGCCGGTGGTGGGCATGGAGAAGAGGCCGAAGCGGTTGCCCCGCGGGTCGATCACGCGGCTGTAGACCAGACCGTCCGGGTTGCCGTCGGGGCCGTGCTCGATGGTCGCGCCCAGCTCGGCGGCGCGCGCGGTGACGGCCGGCACGTCCTCGACGAGGAAGTCGGGCATCAGGTAGTCGACCCCGTCCGGGCCGAGGTCGTACATGCCGCCCGAGGGCCACCGGTTCCCGGTGAACACGTTGCTGTACGGCTTGCCGCCCGCGCTCTCGTCGGGTTCGATCCGCCACCCGAACGCCTTCGACCAGAACTCCGTCGTGGCCCGCGCGTCGGTGGTGCCGATCTCGAACCAGGCGTACGCGCCGGGCTTCGGCGCCATCGCGACCTCGGCCATCTGCTCCCGCCCGGCCGCCGCGAACTCCTCCAACCGCTCCGGGGCCGCGCCGTGGCGGAAGATCGAGAAGACGTTGCCGCGCGGGTCGGCGAGCCGCGCGAACACGGTCACGTCGGACACCGCGGTCGCCGGCACGATCACGCGCGCCCCCAGCGCCTCCAGACCGGCCTGGTCACCGGGGACGTCGGCCGAGACGATCGAGACGTTCATCGCCTCCTCCCGCGCTCCGGCCCGCTCGTGGACGGCGCCCATGGGGTACGGCATCCCCGGCGCCATGATCCGCGTGTACGTGGACCCGTCCACCGACGAGTCGGGATCGACGGCGAAGGTCCAGCCCAGCAGTTGCCCGTAGAACGCGCGGACGGCCGGCCCGTCGGCGGTGGCGATCTCGAACCAGACGACGTTCCCGGGATCCATGTGACCCATGACAGCTCTCTCCCAGCGCACAGTGAGGGGGGGTGTCCGGACCCGGGGCCAGAAGAAGCCGCTCGCCTCCGGACGACACCGACCATAGAGAGCCAACAGGTCACCGAACGTCCTGTTGGTCCCGCATGCTGGTGGACATGCGCGACCCCTCCGCCCGCCTCCTGCGGCTGCTGTCCCTCCTCCAGGCACCCCGCGAGTGGCCCGGCCCCGAACTCGCCGAACGCCTCGACGTCACCCCCCGCACCATCCGCCGCGACATCGACCGCCTCCGCGACCTCGGCTACCCCGTCCAGGCCACGCAGGGAAACCTCGGCGGCTACCGCCTGGTCGCCGGCGCCGCCATGCCCCCGCTCCTCCTCGACGACGACGAGGCCCTCGCCATCGCCGTCGGCCTGCGCGCCGCCACCACCGCCCCCATCACCGGCATCGCCGACAGCTCGCTGCGCGCCCAGGCCAAACTCGAACAGGTCCTTCCCGACCGGCTCCGCCGCCGCCTCACCGCCTTCGCCCACGGCGCCGCCACACCCGCGCTCCCCGACGGCCCCACCACCGACCCCGAGGTCCTCGCCGGCCTCGCCGCCGCCTGCCGCAACGGGGAGAAGACCCGCTTCGTCCACCGCCGCGCGGACGGCACCGACAGCCGCCGCCTGGTCGAGCCGAGGCAACTGGTCGCCATGGGCCGCCGCTGGTACCTCCTCGCGTGGGACGAGGACCGGGCCGACTGGCGCGCCTTCCGCCTCGACCGCGTCCGCTCCCCCACGCCCACCGGGACCCGCGTCCCACCGCGGCCGCTGCCCGAGGGGATCACGGACGCCGCCGAGCTCGTGGCCCGCGCCGTCACCGGACCCGCCACCACCCACGCGGAGCTGCTGCTGCGTCTCCCGGCCGACCGCGCCCGGGACCTCCTCCCCGCCGGCGAGGGCCCGCCCGTCCCCGTCGACGCGGACACCTGCCGCCTGACCATCGGCCCCGACTCCCCGCGCTACCTCGCCCTCCGCGTCATCAGTCTCCCCCTCCCCTGCACCCTCCTCGGCCCCGACGAGGTCGTCCGCGAACTCCGCGCGCTCACCACCCGCGCCACCGCCGCCGTCGCCTCCCCCGAAGCCGCGGGAGGATCGTGAGGACGCTCGGCCGAAATGGGCCAACGGCACATGCACCTGTCACAGTCCGGCAACATCCGTGTCAACACGCTGCCCGAACATCGATCATGACCCGATGCGTACACACACGATCACGGTCGGCATCGCCGCGTTAGGCATGCTCGCGCTCACCGGCTGCACGGCTGCCGACACCGCTGCCGACGTCCCCACCCGCTCCTCGGCCTCCACCCCCGCCTCGGTCCCCACCCCCTCCTCGGACCCCGACGACGCCGCAGCCGCGCCGGCTCCGGCCGCGCCCGAGGCGGCCGCCGACAAGGCCACCGTGCCCAACGCGGTCGGCCAAGTGCTCCAGACCGCTCAGGACCAGGCCCAGGCCGGCGGGTTCTTCCTGCTCGGGTCGACCGACGCGCTGGGCCGGGGACGGATGCAGGTCCTCGACCGCAACTGGAAGGTGTGCGCGCAGACCCCGGCCGCCGGCACCGCGGTCGACACCACCACGAAGCTCGTCTTCGCCACCGTCAAGCTGGAGGAATCCTGCCCGTAGCAGGCGCCCCGCCGGTCAGGCCGGTATCTCGTGGTCCGGGAGGTGGAGGGTCATGCGGGTGGGGTCTTCGGGGGTCGCGTGGACCGGGCGGTTCCAGTGGGTCGCCAGGCGGGCCGCGACCGTGAGGAGGCGGCGGCGGTCCTCCGGGGTGTGGGCGGGCCAGCTCACCCTTCCGCGGTCGGCGATCGCGTCGCCGAGTTCCTTGAACAGCACGGCCTGGTAGCGGCGTTCCTCGTCCTCCGTGAGGGGGGTCGGGTCGGGCGGGGTGCCGGGCTCGGGGACGAGGCGGACGTTGTGGAGGTCTCGGTACACCGGGGCCGTCCCTTCGGTGTCGGTGGTCGCGACGGGTGCGTCGACCCTACGCGCCGCCACCGACAACCGGCCGACCGGGCGGGAGAATGGCCCGTGTGCCGATCCTGAGTTTTCCCGAGACCGAGACCCCGCCCGAGCTGCGCGCCCAGGTGTTGGCGTTGCAGGACGACGCCTGGCCTTCGAGTGGGCCGCGGCCGGTGGATCCCTCGCCCGGTTCGCCGGTGCACGATCCGGCGTTGCGGCCGGTGTCGGTGCTGTCGGTGGCGGCGGACGGCACGGTCCGGGCGGCCCTCGACGTGCTGCGCACGGAGCTGTGGCACGCGGGGGCCCGGTGGGCGGTCGGCGGGTTGAGCACGGTGGTGACGCGGCGTGCGGAGCGGGGGCGGGGGCACGGCGGGCGGTTGGCGGCGGCGGGTCGGGCATTGATGGTCGACGAGGGCCTGGACCTGGGCCTGTTCACGTGTGACCGGCCGTTGCGCGGGTTCTACGAGGGCGCCGGGTGGGTGATGCTGCCGGGCACGGTGTTGGTCGGCGGGACGGTCTCGGATCCGTTCCCCAGTGACGCGCCCGGGTTCGCCAAGGTGACGATGAGTGCCTTCTTCACGCCGGCGGCGCGGGCGGCCGCGTCGGGGTTCCGGCACGCCCGTGTCGGGTTGTACCCGGGGGCGATCGACCGCCTCTGGTGAGGGTTCGACCCGACGCGCGCGACGGGCCGTCAGGGTCGGTGCGCACGGGTGTTCGTGGGGCGTTGTCAGTGGTCGCGTCTACGTTCGGTGTTGTCCCCGCCGGGTCTCGGCGAGGGTCCCCATCGACGTTCACGGAGACGGCATGAGTGTGTCCACTGGCAGGGAGCGGGCCTCCCTCGCACGGGTCTCGCGACCGGCGCGGGCCCGCAAGCTCGCGAAGGTCCCGTTCGTGGAGCCGGCCGACGGCCGGTTGCAGGGCGTGGTGTCGAGCGGTTCGGACGTGGCGCGGGTGTACGTGTCCTCGATCGAGGCCGGCACGCACACGTTCGCGTGCAGCACCAACAACAACCGGCCGTGTGGCGGGGCCCGTTCGGGTCCCTGCAACCATCTGCGCGCCTTGGTGACGGAGGCGGTGTTGCAGTACGGGGCGGAGCGGATCGCGCGCTATCTGCGGGTGGATCCGGGTGCCGGTCCGGCGGACGCCGCCTCGATCCTGGCGGCGACGGCCGGGAAGGGGCTCACGGCGGGCGGGGGCGCGGCGGTGGCGGCGCCGGTGTTCAGCCGGTTCCTGCGGCACCTGGCCTATCTGGAGCAGCCGGCGACGACGCTGCCGGTGCCGGAGATGCAGTGGTTCCCGACGACGCGGGCGGTGGCGTGATGCGCGTGGAGGTGTTGCGGGAGGAGGTCGACGGGCTGGCGGAGCTGTTGGCGGTGGTCGACGGGTTCGACGGGGCGTTGACGGAGGGGCTGTTGCGGCCGGGGCCCGAGCAGGGCGAGGCCCTGGCGGGTCTGGCGCGGGCCGTGGCGGGCAGTCCGCTGGGCGCGCGGGTGGCCGAGGCGGCGCGGGAGGCGGCGGCGGGGACGGCCGGCGAGGAGCACCTGGTGGTGTTGGCGGCGGCGCGGGCCGCGCTGTTGGGTTCGGCGCACGACGCGTTGGCCGGGCTGGTCGCGGAGGCGACGGGGCGGCGGACGGAGCCGTTCGAGCCGGGGCCGGCGGAGGGTGACGCGCCCGCGACCGGGCCCGGCGGGTCGGGGTCGAACGTGTCGGCGGCGGCCCGGTCGTGGCTGGCGGAGTTGGCGCGGGTCGGGTGGCGGGGGTTGGGTCACGAGGTGGTGGCGGGGGCGGCTCCGGTGGTGTCGGCGCTGTTGCCGGATCCGGCGGCGCGGCGGGCGGCGGTGTTGTTGGACGGGTTCGCCGGGGAGTTGGCGGCGTGCTGTCCGGGGGCGTCGATCGAGGAGGTGCCGGAGCGGCGGTGGGCCGATCTGTGGTCGCGGGGGCTGTTGTTGACGGTGCCGGGGGTGCTCGGCGGGTCGGCGGTCGCGGTGGGCACGGTCTCGGGCCGGTTGCTGCCGTTGGGCGTGGATCTGCGGGAGCATCCGACGGCGGTGTCGGCGCAGGTGCACGCGGTGTTGGAGCCGGCGGACGGCGGGCCGGGGCGGTTGGTGCGGGCGTCGGTGTCGGCGCCGAAGCCGGACACGGTGGTCGGGGCGGGTCTGTGGCAGGTGTTGCGGCCGCACGCGACGCTGCCGGCGGCCGTGGCCGAGGGCCGCTCGGTGGAGCTGGTGGAGATGCCGGTGACCGCCGAGGGCGAGTTGTTGTGGGACGAGGCGCGGGCCCGGCCGGGTGAGCCGGTGGACGCGTTCACGGCGGCCCGGATGGCGTTGGCCTCGGCGACGGACACGGCGCTCGCGCCGCACGAGCGGCACCCGGCCCGGCTGGCGGTGCCGGTGTTGTTGGAGGGGTACACGGTGCACACGGGGGACGGGGACCGGGACGGGGACGGGGACGGGGACGGGGATGTGACGGAGTTCGCGTTCGCGGGCGGCGGTCGGCTGCTCGTGGACACCGACCTGGTGCCGCAGGCCGGGCCGCTGACCCCGGAGGTGGTGGCCGCCTCGACGGCGTGCCTGGGGCTGCTGCGCTGGGACGCGGGCGTGTTCACCGTGCAGCCGTTGGCGGTGGAGCGGCTCGTGCGCAAGAGGCCCGTGGTCGTGCACGCGGCCGGATGGGCCGGCGGGCCGGGTACGGACAAGGCCGCCGCGAAGGCGGAGAAGACGGCGGCGGACGCGATGGGCGTGCTGCGGGAGCGGGCCGGAAGGTTGCTGCGGGCATGACCGAGGAGATCACGGGCCCCGACCCGGACGCGAACCGTCGCATGGCCCTGTACTGGCGGCTGCTGGCCCGCCTCTTCGACCCGGAGGAGCACGCCTCGCTGGAGTCGGCGGGCCTGGCCGTCGTCACCGAGCTGGGGCTGCCGGCGGGCCTGCTCGATCCGCGCGAGTCGGTGTCCTCGCTGCTGCAACGGCATCCGGAGCTGGCCCCCGAGTTCGACGGGCTGATGGTGCCCGAGCCGCCTGAGCCGGGCGCCGCGCGCGACGGGGCGGCCGAGGTGCGGCGGGCCGCGCTCGCCTCGAAGGTGCTGCTCAACGTGTTCGCCGACCCGCCGGGCTCGGTGGACGCCGGACACCTGGCGCGCTGGCAGTCGGACGCCGACCACTTCGAACGGGCCCTGGGCCGGGCCCCCGGCGCGCTGCGCTCGGGCCGGGGCGGCGCCGGCGGGGTGGCCGGCACCGGGACGGGTGTCGGGCACCCGACCCCGGACCTGGAGCGGTTGTCCCCGGCGATCGGGGCCGCGCTGGGTTCCATCGAGGGCGAGCTGGTGGCGCGGATGCGGTTGCGGGAGGTGTTGGCGGATCCGGCGCTGGCCGCGCGGCTCACGCCGAGCATGTCGCTGATCGAGCAGTTGTTGCGGGACAAGGAGAACCTGTCGGGGCCGGCGTTGGAGCGGGCGAAGGAGCTGATCCGTCGGTTCGTCGACGAGGTCGCCGAGGTGTTGCGCACGCAGGTCGCGAAGGCGTCGGTGGGCGCCCTGGACCGTTCGGTGCCGCCCAAGCGGGTCTTCCGCAACCTCGACATGGACCGCACGATCCACAAGAACCTCGTCAACTGGGACCCCGAGAACGAGCGGCTGCTCGTGGACCGCCTGTACTACCGACACACGGTGCGCCGAACCACCCCGCAGCGGCTGATCGTCGTGGTGGACCAGTCGGGTTCGATGGTCGACTCGATGGTCAACTGCACCATCCTCGCCTCGATCTTCGCGGGTCTGCCGAAGGTCGACGTGAAGCTGATCGCGTACGACACGCGGGCCCTGGACCTGACCCCGTGGGTGCGCGACCCGTTCGAGACCCTGCTGCGCACCCGTCTGGGCGGCGGCACGGACGGCACCGCGGCCATGGACCTGGCGCAGCCGCTGATCGCCGAGCCCCGCAACACGGTGGTGGTGTGGATCTCGGACTTCTACGAGTGGCGGTCGGAGGAGCTGTACGCGCGGATGGCCGCCGTGCACCGCTCGGGCGCCCGGTTCATTCCCGTCGGATCCGTGACCAGCTCCGGGCGCGGCAGCGTCAACCCGTGGTTCCGGGAGCGGTTCAAGGACCTGGGCACCCCCGTGATCTCCGGTCACGTCAAGAAGCTCGTGCACGAACTGAAGAACTTCCTCACCTGATCACCCCCCTTTTTCGAAGAAAGGCCGTCGACATGACCGACCTGCTGCGCGCCCCCGCCGAGATCGAGTACGCCGAGGAACTGGACTGGCTGGAGTCGGTGGACACCGCGCCGAAGCCGTTCACCTGGCGGCTCTCCCCGCGCATGGTCCGCCTGTTCATCCTGGGCTCGGAGCCCTCCGACGGGCTGGAGCGCCCGATCACGCAGAAGTGGTTCGGCGACCGCTCGCTGGTGGAACGCGCCCTGGTGACCCTGGCCTCGGACCGGGGGCTGCTGCTGATCGGCGACCCCGGCACCGGCAAGAGCCTGCTGGCCGAGCTGCTGGCGGCGGCCGTCTCCCGCAATTCCACCCTGGTGGTGCAGGGCACGGCCGGCACCACCGAGGACCACATCAAGTACGCGTGGAACGTGTCCTCGGTGATCGCCAAGGGACAGTCCCGGGAGACCATGATCCCCTCGCCGATCATGACGGCGATGGAGACGGGGGCGATCGGCCGGTTCGAGGAGCTGACCCGCGCCACCAGCGACGTGCAGGACGCGCTGATCTCCATCCTGTCGGAGAAGTACGTGTCCGTTCCGGAGCTCGACGAGGACAACATCGTCTTCGCCAAGCCCGGGTTCTCGATCATCGCGACCGCCAACAGCCGGGACCGGGGTGTCAACGACCTGTCCTCGGCGCTGAAGCGACGGTTCAACTTCGTGCGGATCCCGGTGGTCACCGACCGGGCCGGCGAGGCGGAGATCGTGCGCAGCCGCACCGAGAAGCTGCTGGCCCGACACCGGATCGAGCTGGAGGTGCCGCCGACCCTGCTGGACGTGCTGCTCAGCAGCTTCGCCGACCTGCGGGCCGCCGCCGCGGCGGCCGGCGGCGAGGACGAGAAGCTGGAGTCGGCGCTGTCCACCGCCGAGCAGATCGGCGTCCTGGAGGACGCGGTGCTGCACGGGGACTTCTTCGGGGAGGGCGTGCTGACCGCCCGCACCCTGGCGGCCTCCCTCGTCGGCTCGCTGGCGCGCCGCGCGCCGGAGGACCTGGCCATCCTCAACAAGTACCTGCACGGGGTGGTCGAACCGCGCGGGCAGGCCGAGGGCGGGCACTGGCCCGAGTTCCTCGAAGGCGGCCGGGACGCGATCGGGGCCCTGTCGTGACCGCCCCCGCCCCGCTCGCCGGCCCCGCCGGGGCGGAGTTCGCGGAGGGCGGTGTCTTCGGGGAGCTGCGCACGCGGCTCACCGACGCGGCCGCCGCGTTCACCGACGGCCCCGACGCCCTGGCGGAGATCATGCTGGGACTCGTGGACGACGTAGACCGGGCCGTCCGCGAACCGCTGGAGATCTTCCCGGTCTGCCACCACTCCCCCGCCTCCGCCCTCGCGATGGCCCGCCGGCTGCGCGAGAAGCGGCCCCGGGTGATCTACCTGGAACTGTGCGAGGACCTGGCCCCACTCCTGGCCGAACTGCGCAACTGCCGCCTCCCGGTGGCCCTCCAGGCATTCGCGGGCGAGGTGGACGGGTTCCCCGCCGCGACGGCCCCGCTGTCGGTGATCGCCCCGATCACCGAAGCCTCCGCCGAGTACCAGGCCATCGCGTACGCGCTGGGCACCCCGGGGGTGGAGCTGGTCCTCGTGGACCGGTCCGCGGACCACGTGTACCAGTGGGACGCCCCCGCCGACGCCGCCCCCGCAGACGAGACCCCGGAGCCCGGGGACGCGGCGCACGGGGACGCGGTCGGCGTGGGCATCGGCGACCTGCGCCCCCGCTTCGCCGACCTGGAGCGGCACCTGCTGCGCCACGGCCGGGTCCGGCACTGGTCGGAGTGGTGGCACCAGTACGTGGAACTGCCCCTGGCCGCCGCCGACCACGACTCCTACCGGCAGGCCATGTTCCTGATCGGCGGCCTGTTCCGGCGGCTCGCCCCCGGCGACTCCCACCGGCTGCGGGTGGACGAAGACCGCGAGCGGTACATGTGGACGCGGATCCGCGAGCACCAGGGCGCCGGGGACCACGACCCCGCCGAGGCCCTGTACGTGTGCGGCGCGTTCCACGCCGCGAGCCGGGTAGCCGAGTTCGGCCTCGCGGGCCGCGCCGGGGAGTTCACGATCCCGCCGCGCACCGCGACCCGCTGGCAGTACGGGCTGATCCCGTCCAGCCACGCGGCCATCGAGGCGCAGTTCGCGCTGGCCCCCGGGTCGGTGTCCATCGCCGCCGCGACCTGGGCCAAGGCCCTCAAGCGCACCCCGGTACGCCCCTTCCGCCTCGGCACCAAACCGGCCAAGACCGCGAAGGCCGCCAAGGCCGGGGGCTCGCCCCGCCCGAACGCGCGGTCCGGACCGCCCGCCGAGGCCCCGGACCGGCTGACCGGGTTCCTCGTGCGGCCCGGGGCCCCGGACCGACTCGACGAGGAGGAACTCGTCGAGTGGTCGGTGGAGATCGTGCGCACGGCCCGCCGACACGGCTACCTGGCCTCCACCGCCGACACCATCGCCATCTTCGAGACCTCGATCCTGCTCGCCGGGATGCGCGACCGGGCCCGGCCCACCCCGTACGACTTCCAGGACGCGGCCGTGACCTGCCTGGAGAAGGACACGGTGCCCGGCCGGCTCGACGTGCGCTCCCTGGTCGAGCGGATGCTCGGCGGGGACCGCAACGGACGCGTGGGCTACGAGTCGCTGCCCCCGCTCGCCCGCGACGTGCACGACCGGCTGGCCCCGCTCGGCCTGCCCCTGGAGCGGCGCGGGGTGCACCGGGCGCTGCTCGACATCACGGGCCGGCCGGAACTCGCGGCCTGTTCCGACGTGCTGTGGATGCTGCGCCGGCTGCTGCCGGAGCGGGCCGCCCGCCCGATCATGGGCGAACGCGGGCTCGGGGAACGCTCCCCGCAGGAGTCCTGGGACCTGTCCCTGGGCACGCACCAGCGCGAGCTGATCGAGCTGGGCTACGAGGGCGTGGGCCTGGAGCAGGTGCTGGAGCAGCGGCTGCGGCGGGCCGCGCACGATCCGAAGGCCCGGGCCGCCGACGTGCTGGCGGCGGTGGAGGACGCCGAGCTGTACCTGCCGGGCCGCCGGCTCGCGCCCGAGCTGGGCGGCCGGGCGCTGACGGTGCTGGCCGCCGAGCGCGGGGTGGAGGGCGCGCCCGAGGTGCTGCGTCGGGTGCGACGCCTGTTGACGTACTACCGGACCACGCTGCCGGAGCTGCCCGCGTGGATCGGGGCCTTCGCCACCACCGGGTTCGCGCACTACTGCACCCTGCTGCCGACCGCGTTCGGCGACGAGGACGCGCACGTGCGCGAGGTCGGCGCGATGCTCGGGTTCCTGTTCTCCATGGAGGGCCTGGCGGTGTCGATGGGCTGTGACCGGCGGCAGTTGGAGCTGGCGCTGGCCCAGTCGCGGCCGACGACACCGGAGAAGACGGCGCTGCTGTGGGCGGCGCGCACGGGGCTGGGGCAGATGGACCGCGCCGAGCTGCGGGCGGCCTGCGCCGATCTCCTCGACAACCCGCTGACCCTGCCCGCGTACCCGCGCTGGCTGGGCGGGTTCCTCCAGGCGCTGGTGCCGGTGCCGCAGTTGGTGGACTTCGTGGTGGAGGCGGTCTCGGCGGCCTTCGACCGGCTCCCGGACCACGTGCTGCTGCCCTGGCTGCCCACCCTGGTGCTGTCGCTGCGGGACGAGGGCGCGGGACTGGCGCCGCTGCTGACCCGGGAGGCGGCGCGGATCGTGCCCGGGCGCCTGACGGCGCTGGACGCGTGGGTGCCGCCGTGGCGGGCCGCCCCGCCCGCGCCCCTGGACCTCGGGCCGGTCGGCGCGGCCCCGGTGGGCCCCCTGCCGTTGCTGCGCGCCCGTCCCGAGAGCTGCGACGCGCTCGCTGCCCTGCTGGGCGTGACGGACCCCTGGGCCCCGACCGGCGCGGCCGGCCCGGGCGCCGGCCGCGCCGGCGTCCCGGCCCTGTTCGCGGCCCATCCGGAGCCGGCCCGGGCCTGGGAGGCGCTGCTGGCGGGCCGTTGACGGCAAACCGCTCCCGGCCGGGGGCCGGGGCGGTCAGGGGCTGCGGAGCCAGGCCGCCGTGTCCGGGGGGAGGGTGCCCGGGTCGGGCAGGGGGCCGGAGGAGAGGACGGGGGTGCCCGCGGGGAGGGGGACGGGGTGGGGGGCGAGGTTGACCACGCAGACCAGGCCGTCCTCTCGGGCGAAGGCCAGCACCCGCTCGGGCGCGGGCAGCCAGGTCAGGCCCGGGCCGCCGAAGCCGCCGGCCTCGCGGCGCAGCCGCAGCGCGGCGCGGTAGAGGGAGAGCATCGAGTCCGGATCGCGTTCCTGCGCGTCGGCCGCGTACTCGGCCCAGTCCTCGGGCTGCGGCAGCCAGGGCTCGGTCCAGGGCCGGGAGGTCCACGGGAGGGGGACGCGGCAGCCGTCGCGGCCGGGGTCGCGGCCTCCGGAGCGGAAGTGCATGGGGTCCTGGATCCGGTCGCGGGGGACCTCGGCCTCGGGCAGGCCCAGCTCCTCGCCCTGGTAGAGGTAGACGGAGCCGGGGAGGGCGAGGGTGAGGAGGGCGGCGGCGCGGGCCCGGCGGGTGCCCAGGGCGAGGTCGGTGGGGGTGCCGAACTCCTTGAGGGCGAAGTCGAAGCGGGTGTCGGCGCGGCCGTAGCGGGTGACGGTGCGGGTCACGTCGTGGTTGCACAGCACCCAGGTGGCGGGGGCGCCGACGGGGGCGTGGGCGGCGAGGGTCTCGTCGATGCCGGCGCGCAGCCGTTCGGCGTCCCAGGGGCAGCTCATGAAGGAGAAGTTGAAGGCGGTGTGGAGCTCGTCGGGGCGGAGGTAGCGGGCGAAGCGTTCGGCGTCGGGCAGCCAGACCTCGCCGACGAACACGGCCCCGTGCTCGTCGGCGACGGCCCGCCAGGAGCGGTAGATCTCGTGGAGTTCGTCGCGGTCGATGTAGGGGTGGACCTCACCGGGCCAGGGTTCGCCCGGGCGGCCGTCGAGGTCGGGGAGGGCGGGGTCCTTGGCGCAGAGGGCGGCGGAGTCGATGCGGACGCCGGCGACGCCGCGTTCGAACCAGAAGCGGAGCACGTCCTCGTGTTCGCGGCGGACCACGGGGTGGGCCCAGTTGAGGTCGGGCTGGTGCGGGGTGAACAGGTGCAGGTACCACTCCCCGTCGGGGACGCGGGTCCAGGTGGCGCCGGCGAACTGGGAGGGCCAGTCGTTGGGCGGCAGGGAGCCGTCGGGGCCGCGGCCGGGCCGGAAGTGGAAGAGTTCGCGTTCGGGGCTGCCGGGGCCGGCGGCGAGGGCGGCCCGGAACCACGGGTGCTCGTCGGACACGTGGTTGGGCACGATGTCGACGATGGTGCGGATGCCGAGGGCGGCGGCCTCGGCGATCAGCTTCTCGGCCTCGGCGAGGGTGCCGAACGCGGGGTCGATGGTGCGGTAGTCCGCCACGTCGTAGCCGCCGTCGGCGAGCGGGGACAGGTACCAGGGGGTGAACCAGACGGCGTCGACGCCGAGGGCCGCGAGGTAGGGCAGGCGGGCGCGGACGCCGGCGAGGTCGCCGGTGCCGTCGTCGTCGGCGTCGGCGAAGCTGCGGGGGTAGACCTGGTAGATGGCGGCGGTGCGCCACCAGGCGGTTTCGGCCACGGGAGGTGGTCCTTTCGCGGGTCTGGGGCGGGCCGGGTGCGGGGGCCTGGTACGGGGGGTCAGCCCTTGAGGGAGCCCGCGGTCAGCCCGCTCATGATGTGCCGCTGCCCGATCAGGAAGACGATCAGGGTGGGCGCGGAGGCGATGGCGAGGGCGGCGATCAACTGGTTCTCGGGGACCCCGGAGGCCAGGGAGTAGATGCCCACGTTGAGGGTCTGGGTGGTGGGGTCCGGGAGGGTGAGCATGGGCCAGAGGAAGTCCTTCCAGACCCCGACGATCGCGAAGATGGAGACCACGCCGAGGATCGGTCGGGACAGCGGGAGGACCACGGAGCGCAGGATCCGCAGGGGGCTCGCGCCGTCGAGGGCGGCGGCGTCGAGGAGGTCCTGGGGGATCGAGTCGAAGAACCGTTTGAGCAGGAAGATGTTGAAGGCGTTGGCGGCGGCCGGCAGCCAGATCACCCAGGGGGTGCCGAGCAGGTTGCGGCGGATGATCGGCATGTCGAGCACGGTGAGGTACTGGGGGACGATGAGCACGGCGGCGGGGATCATCAGGGTCGCGAGCATCGCGCCGAGGACGACCTTGCCGAGCACGGGGCGGAGTTTGGACAGGGAGTAGGCGGCGGCCACGTCGAGGACGAGTTGGAAGACGAGGGCGCCGAAGGCGTAGAAGAGGGTGTTGCCGAGCAGTCGGGCGAGGTCCATCACGCGCCAGGCGTCGGCGTAGTTGCCGGCGTCGACGGTCTCGGGCACGAGGGTCGGGGGCACGCGGGCGAACTCCTCGGTGCCCTTGAGCCCGTTGGCGACCATCCAGTACAGGGGGCCGAGGAAGACGAGGGTGAAGCCGAGGACGGTGAGGGTCCACAGGGTCCAGTAGGCGGCCTTGCCCCGGGGCCGGGCCAGTCGGGCCGGCGGGATCAGCGTGCGCTCTGCCATGGGTCGCTCCCCGGGCGGGTCGTGGTGGGTCGGGTGTGGTGCTGTGTCGGGTGTGGTGGTCGGTCGGGTGTGGTGGTGGGCGGGTTCCGGGTCGGGCCCGGGGCCGGTCAGGCGTCGCGGTCGCGGCTGAGGCGGACGTAGACGGCGGAGAGCGCGGCGAGCAGGACCAGCAGGCACAGGCCGAGGGCGGCGGCGGGCCCGTACTGGTTGAAGCCGAAGGCGTACTGGTAGATGAGGACGACGACGGTGGTGGTCGCGCCCTCGGGGCCGGCCCCGCCGGTGAGGAGGAAGGGTTCGACGAACACCTGCATGGTCGCGATGACCTGCATGAGGAGCATCAGCAGCAGGATGGTGCGGGTCTGCGGGACGGTGACGTGCCAGATCTTGCGCCACACGCCCGCGCCGTCGAGTTCGGCGGCCTCGTACAGCTCGCCCGGGATGCCCTGGAGGGCGGCGAGGTAGATGAGGGTGGCGCCGCCCATGTTCATCCAGGTCGCGGCGAGGACCACGGAGAGCATGGCGGTGTCGGTGGACTGGAGCCAGTCCTGGGCGGGCAGCCCGACGCCGGTCAGCAGTCGGTTGAACAGGCCGTAGCCGGGGTCGTAGAAGTACTTGAAGAGGAGGACGGAGGCCACCGGCGGCATCATCACGGGCAGGTAGACCAGCAGTCGCAGGTAGCCCTTGGCGTGGCGGAACTCGTTGAGGACGACGGCGACCACGAAGGGCACCGCGAAGCCGAGGACGAGGGCCATGCCGGTGAACAGGAGGGTGTTGCGCCACGCCTGCCAGAAGCCGGGGTCCCCGAAGACGTAGGCGAAGTTGGCGCCGCCGACCCAGCGGGTGACCCCGTCCTCCGTGGTCTGGAACGCGAGGAGGAACTCGCGGACCATCGGGTACCAGGAGAAGAAGGAGAAGCAGAGGACCGCGCCGATGAGGAAGCCGTGGGCGGTGAGGTTGCGGCGGAGCGCGAGACGGAATCCGGCGGCGGTGCGGCGGCCGCGCGGGGGCGGGAGCGGGGTGCCGGGGCGGTCGGGGGTCGGGGTCCGGGAGAGGGCGGGTGCCGACATCGGGGGCTCCTCGGGCCGGCTCGGCGCGCGGGGCGGTGCCGAGGTGCGGGACGGACGGACGGGCCCGCGGGCGGGCGTGCGGGCGGGGTGGGGACGCCGTCCGGCCCCCGGGGTCGGGGGCCGGACGCGTACCGGGGCGGTACGGGGGCCGGGCGGGCCCGGCCGGCGGGGTGGGGGCCGGCCCGCCCGGGTTCGGGGGCGGTGCGGGTGACGCGGTCGGCGCGGTGCCGGGCGGCGGGGTTCGGCTCAGCCGTTGGCGAGGACCTTGTTCACGTCGCGCGCGGCGTCGGAGATCAGCTTCGCGGGGTCGGCGTCCTTGTTGGTGAGCACCCCGGACATCACCTTGTCGAGCACCTTGTAGACCTCCTGGGCCTTGTCGGGCTCGGCCTTCGGCGGCACCGGGTGGTCCAGGAACGGCTTGAAGTTCTCGACCGGCATCGTGGCCGAGGCGGCCTTCAGCTCGTCGTCCTTGGCCTTGGAGGCGCCGGTGAAGAAGGCGGGCTGGGGCAGGCCCACGGGCAGGCCGTCGGCCTTCTTGCGGTCGTACTGGAACTGGCCCTTGCCGGGGGTGAGGGTCTGGAAGTTCAGCCAGGCGATCGCGGCCTTGATCTTCTCGGGCGAGGAGCCCTTCTTGATCATGTAGTCGTTGCCGCCGAACAGGGTGGCGCCGCCGCCGGGCAGCGGGCCCATCCCGAAGTCCTCGTACTTGGCGCCGAGTTGCTGGACCATGTACGTGATGTCGTCGGGGGCGGCGAGGAACATGCCGAGCTTGTCGGAGGCCATCTGCTTCTGGAGGTCGCCCCACTTGAGCAGCTGGGTCTTGCCCATGCTCTCGTCCTCCCAGCGCATCGCCTTGAGGTTCTCGACGATCTTGCGGCCGGTCTCGTTGTCGAAGGCGGCCTTGCCGTCGGGGCCCACGATGTCGCCGCCCATGCCGTACATGGTGGCCGTGTAGTGCCAGCCGCCGGTGTTCTCCACCGAGTACTCGCCGAAGCCGGCCGTGCCGTTGCCCAGGCCGGCGATCTTCTTGGCCGCCGCGCGGACCTCGTCCCAGGTGCGGGGCGGGGTGTTGGGGTCGAGGCCCGCCTGCTTGAACAGCTTGCGGTTGATCAGCAGGCCCATCGTGTAGTTGCTGGTGGGCAGCCCGTACAGCTTGTTGTCCTTCTTGAGGACGGCGAGCACGTTGGGGTCGATGTCGGGGAGCGCGGGGACGGTCTTGGGGGTGACGTACGCGCTGATGTCCTCGGCGCCGTCGTTGTCGAGCACCTGCGGGAGGTCGGTGAAGTAGGTGTAGAACACGTCCGGCTGGGACTTGGCCTTGAGCATGGCCGTGAACCGCGGCGGCTCCAGGCACTGGCCGGGGGTGGAGCGGCCCTCGATGCGGATGTTCGGGTAGATCTTGTTGAAGTTCGCCACGTCCTCCTTCCACTCCTTGAGCTCGGCGGCCTTGGCGGCCGGCGGCATGCAGTCGATGGTCAGGGTGACCTTGGCCTTCGGGTCCAGCGGGGCGGTCGGGTCGGCGGCCGCGCCCGTCGTGGGCTTGGCGTCGCCACCGTCGTCGGTGGTGCTGGTGCCGCAGCCGGCGAGGACGGTGACGGCGAGGGCCGAGACCACGGCACAGGCGGCGGTGGAACGGAGGCTGGTTCTCATCGGTGGTTCCCCTTCGAGCGTGGAGCAACGGGGCGGTGCGACTGAGGACGCCGGCGCGGGAGGAGGAGGCGCCGGACGGGGGGCGGGACGGCGGTCCCGGCGGTGCGGGACGGAGGGTGCGGGGCCGTGCGGGGCCGTGCGGGGAGGCGCGGTGCCCGATCCCTCCGTGGCCGGAAGGGCGAGCGGGCCACACTCAACCACCCTCGCCAGATGAACGCAATATCTCGCGCTGATTTCGCAAAAGTTCAACAGCCAACCGCCGCAGCCCGCCGCGCGGTTGTCGGGAGCACGACGAAGGCCCCGGGGACGACCTGCCGTCCCCGGGGCCTCCCCGGTGCCTCGCGCGCCCCGCGCGCACCCCCGCTCAGGCCGTGCGCGGGGCCTGCCCGGTGGAGCCGCGCACCACCAACTCGGGTTCGAACAACAGCTCTCCGGGCTGCACGGCGGCGCCCTGGATCTGCGCCGTCAACAGGTCCACCGCGGCCCGGCCCATGGCCTCGATGGGCTGGCGCACGGTGGTCAGCGGGGGCTCGGTGCAGTTCATGAACGCCGAGTCGTCGTACCCCACCACCGAGACCTCCCCGGGCACCGCCAGGCCCTTGCGGCGCGCGGCCCGCACCGCGCCCAGGGCGAGCGGGTCGGAGGCGCAGATGAAGCCCGTGACCCCGCGTTCCAGCAGCCGGGCCGCCGCCGCGTGCCCGCCCTCCAGCGAGAACAGGGCGCGTTCCACGTGGGCTTCGGGGAGTTCGGTGCCGGCGGCGCGGGCCACGGCGCGGGCCGCGTCCAGCTTGCGCCGGGAGGGGATGTGGTCGGGCGGGCCGAGCACGAGGCCGATCCGCTCGTGCCCGAGGGAGGCCAGGTGCCGCCATGCCTGCTCCACGGCCACCGCGTCGTCACAGGCCACGCAGGGGAAGCCGAGGTCGGCGATGGAGGCGTTGACGAGGACCACCGGCACCTTGCGCTCGGAGAGCAGCCGGTAGTGCTCGTGCGGGGCGTCGGCCTGCGCGAACAGACCGCCCGCGAACACCACGCCGGAGACCTGCTGTTGGAGCAGCAGCTCCACGTAGTCGGCCTCGGAGACCCCGCCGGTGGTCTGGGTGCACAGCACCGGGGTCAGGCCCTGTTGGGCGAGGGCGCCGCCGATCACCTCGGCGAAGGCGGGGAAGATCGGGTTCTGCAGCTCGGGCAGGACGAGGCCGACCAACCGGGCGCGTTCGCCGCGCAGTTGGGTGGGGCGTTCGTAGCCGAGCACGTCGAGGGCGGTGAGCACGGCCTGGCGGGTCTGATCCGAGACGCCCGGCTTGCCGTTGAGCACCCGGCTGACCGTCGCCTCGCTGACCCCCACCTTCTTCGCCACTTGAGCAAGTCGTCGCGTCATGGGCGCAACAGTAGCGCAAGTGACGCAAGCCGCTTGCAGACGAATTTCGGCCGGCCCGCCCACCTGCGCCGACCTCCCGACGAGACTCCGACGGGGGGGGCGGGCGCGGGCAGGCCGCGGTGCCGCCCGGCACGAGGGCCGGACGGCACCGCGGCGTCACGCGCGCCGACGGGTCAGGGTTGTTGCACGATCCGGAACGTGGTCGTGGTGTTGCGGATGTCCTGGGCGTTGTCCGAGGTCCGCAGGTTCTTCACGGTGACCTCGCCGACCGCCGGGCCCTGCCCCGGTTCGGGCAGTTCGTTGGCCCAGAGGCCGAAGCCGGACTTGGCGTCGAAGGCGTCACCGCTCTTGCGGGCGCCGGTGATCGTGACGTTGGTCAGGATGGTGTCCTTGATCGGGTTGACGGGTTGGCCGCCGATGTACTGGGTCTGGAACATCACCCCGCTGTAGGTGGGGTCGACGATGTCCACGTCGGTGATCCGGATGCCCTGGAAGACCTTCGAGGCCGAGAACAGCCAGATGCCGGGGAAGGTCTGACCGCCCCAGAAGTGGCCGCCCGCGCGGACGATCGAGATGTTCTCGAAGGTGGTGGGTCCGGTGCCGAAGCCGTTCATCGGGTACCCGAAGTCCAGCGAGCTGATGGTGATGCCCGAGTAGACCAGGGTGTCGGCGATGCGGATGTTGCGGAAGGTGTTGTCGTAGCCGCCGTAGACGGCGACGCCGGCCGCCCGCCAGGTCAGCAGGGTGGTGAGGTTCTCGTACACGTTGTTCTTCATGTCCGCCCCGCCGGCGTCGATGGCGGAGAAGAGGGCGAAGCTGTCGTCGCCGGTGGCGCGGGCCTCGTTGTTGGTCACGAGGTTGTCGGTGCTGCCGTTGGTCATGTTGATTCCGTCGGCGAACAGGTTCCGGATCCGCGAGTTGCGAATCGTCATCCGGTCCGTGTTGGCGCCCCAGTACAGGCAGACCTGGTGCTCGGCCCAGACGTCGTCGATGACGATGTCGGAGACGTTGGAGAAGTCGAAGACCTTGCCGGGACCGTCGATGCGGGAGGTGTAGTTGCCGAAGTAGGCGAACCCGGTGAACGAGGAGCCCTTGGCGCTCGCCTCGGCGCGGAAGCCGATGTCGGTGTTCTCCTGGGTCGAGGGGGCCTGGAAGCGGGTGAACCAGGGGCCGGCGCCGACCACCTTGACGGCCTTGCCGTAGACCTGGAACTTGCTCGCGGTCTCGTAGGTGCCGGCCGGCAGGTACACGCCGACGAGCTTGCCGGTGGTGTCCATGCGGACCCGGTCGAGGGCGTTCTGCACGTCCTGGTGGGTGAACCCGGTGGGCACGGTGTAGGCGGCCGGGTCCGGGTTGGCCTTGGCCGCGGCCTGCTCCAGGTCGACGAAGTCGATGGCGTAGTAGGCGGCGGTGTTCGCGGTGTCCTTCTGGAGCCGGATCGTGCTGCCGGCGGGCACGGTGCGCCCGAGCAGCAGGTTGGCCTCGTCGTAGACGTGGCGCGGGGCACCGGCGCTCGGGGAGTTGCCGGGTCCGGCCTCGGCCCCGTACAGCCAGGCGTACTTGGAGGTGAGCGGCAGGGACTTCAGGAAGGTGCCGTCCACGTAGACGTTGATCGTGGAGTCGATGCCGCCGCCGCCCGGGGCGTCCGGGATGGCGAAGCGGGTGACGAGGGTGTTGGTGGCGGCGCGGGTGGTGAACTCGACGTACTCGCCGGTGGCGTCGAGGGTGACGGCCTTGCGGCCACTGGCCTCGCCGCCGAGGTCGCCGATGGTGCGGTTGGGGCCGACGACGCTCGCGCCGCCGCCCGTGCGGCCGTCCTCCGCCTCGTAGGTGTCGTAGGGCATGTTCGCGCCGCGGCCCACGAACAGCGGCCGGCTGCTGGTGTTGTTGGCGCGTTTGACGGGCAGCTCGTTGGCGTCGTCGGCGAGGACCACCTTGACCGCGTACCGGCCGTTGGCGGCCGGCCAGGAGCCCAGGGCCACGGCCGAGGAGGAGGCCCCGGGGGCCAGGGCGCCGCTGAACGAGCCGGTGAGGGTGCGCAGGGTGGTGCCGTCGGCGTTCTGGAGGGTGAGGGTGATGCCGTGGGCGCCGGCGGCGGCCGCGACCGTGCCCTCGTTGCGGACCGTGACGGAGAAGGCGACGTCCTGGCCGGCCGAGGGGGAGCTCGGGCTCCAGGTGACGGCCGAGGCCACCAGGTCGGAGCTGTCCACGGGCTTGACCACGAGCGGACCGGCGGTGCGCGTGTTGTCGGTCTCGTTGCGCTCGGGGATCAGACCGGCCTCGTCGACGACGGCGCTCAGCGGGTAGCTGCCCGCCTCGCGCGGGTCGATCCGGACGCTGACCTGCTCGCTCGCGCCGACGGCGAGGGCGGGCACGGTCGCGGTGGCCACCGTGGAGCCGCCCAGCTTGAAGGCCACGGTGGTGGCCGGGGCGGGGGCGGTGCCGGAGTTGCGGACGGTGGCGTTCAGGGTGATCGGGTCGGATTCGACGGGGGCGCTCGGGCTCGCGGAGAGCGCCGTGACCTCCAGGTTCGGGTTGGGTCCGGGCACCCCGATCACCTGGAACTCGGCGACCTGCCCGTTGGAGGAGCCGCTGTTGGCGGTGAACCGCAGGCGGACGTCGGCGGCGCGGCCGGTGGCCGGGATCGAGACGGTGTTGGCGCCGGAGGCCGGGTCGAAGGTGTAGGTCTTCTCGGCGACGAGGGTGGTGAACCCGCTCGCGGACTGCTCGCGGCCCTCGATCGAGAAGGTCTGGGTGCGACGGGACCAGGCGTTGTCGGGGTTGAGCTTGACGAGGACCCGGTCGAGGTCGGCGTTGGCGCCGAGCTTCACCGTGAGGGTGCTCGGGTAGGCGCCGGGCGCGCCCTCCCAGTAGGTGGCGGTGTCGTTGTCGACGGCGTTGGCGGCCACGAAGGTGTGCACGGTGGAGGAGCCCTCGACGGGGCGGCCGACGGCGAGGTTGGAGCCACCGGGGCCGGAGCCGACGCGGGTGACGGCGTTGCTGTCGGCGGAGCGGTTGCCGGCGGCGTCCTTGGCGCGGACCGTGTAGGTGACGGTGGCCGTGGCCGGTTGGGTGTCGGTGTACGTCGTGACGTTGCCGGCGACGGTGGCGCGCACGGCGTTGTCGGCGAGGACCTCGTAGCCGCTGACGCCCACGTTGTCGGTGGAGGCGCCCCAGGCCAGGCGTATCTGGCCGGCGGCCGGTTCGGTCAGGCTCAGCGCGGTGGGCGCGGTGGGCGCCTGGGTGTCGCCGGTGTCGCCGCGCCGGGTGACGGCGTTGCTGTCGCCGGAGACGTTGCCGGCGGCGTCCTTGGCGCGGACCGTGTAGGTGACGGTGTCGGAGGCGGGCCGGTTGTCGGTGTAGGTGGTGACGGTGCCGGCGACGCTCGCGAGCAGCCGGTTGTCGGCGTACACGTCGTAGCCGGTGACGCCGACGTTGTCGGTCGCGGCGGTCCAGGTCAGCCGGATCTGGCCGCCGGCCGGCTCGGTGTAGGCGAGGCCGGTGGGGGCGGCGGGGGCCTGGGTGTCGCCGGTGGTGGGTCCGTAGACCTCGAACTCGGAGAGCTGGCCGGCGTTCTGCACGCTGTTGGCGGTGAACCAGGCGCGCACGTAGCGGGTGGTGGTGGCGTCGAAGGAGAGGGTGACGGTGTTGCCGCTGCCGGGGGCGAAGTTCTGGGCCGCGGCGGCGGTCAGGTCGGTGAAGTCGGTGCCGTTGGCGCTGCCCTGGAGCTTGAGGGTCTGGGAGCGGGCCTCCCAGTTCTCGGGCAGGCGCAGCACGACGCGGTCCACGCGGACGGAGGCGCCGAGGTCGACGCGGATCCACTGCGGGAGGGCGTTGTTCGGGGACTCCCAGTAGGTGGCGCGGTTGCCGTCGGCGGCGTTGCCCGGCCCGTAGTTCTGGGTCTGGCCGGAGGCCGTCAGGGTGCGGCCGAGCGCGAGGTTGGTGCCGGACTCGCCGGCGGCGCGCACCTCCAGGCCGGAGAGCTGGGCGGCCTGCCATCCGGAGTTCGCGGTGATCTGCACGCGCACGTAACGGGTGAGGGCGGCCGGGAAGCGCAGGGTCACGGCGTTGCCGGTGCCGGGGGCGAAGGTCTGCGGGGCGGCGGCGAGCAGGGTGTTGAAGGAGGTGCCGTCGGCGCTGCCCTGGAGGGCGAGGGTCTGGGACCGGGTCTCCCAGGCGACCGGCAGGCGGAGCACGACCTCGTCGACGCGGGTCTGGGCGCCGAGGTCGACCTGCACCCATTGCGGGAAGGCGCCGTTCGGGCCCTCCCAGTAGGTGTTGGGGTCGCCGTCGACGACGTTGCCGGCGGGGTAGGTGGGGTTCGCGGCGCTCGCGGCGGTGGGCCGGCCGGCGGCGAGATCGGGTCCGCCGGCGGCTCCGGCGGTCAGGGCGGGCCACCCCAGCAACAGCAGGGCGACGCTGAGCAGGAGGGCCGGCAGGCGAAGTCGGTGGGAATGACGGGGCCGGCGGGAATGACGGGGCCGGTCGGAATGGCGGGTCCGGTGCAGGCTCGGCCCGTCGGGCCCTCTGCCGCGTGTGCTTCTCATGTGTCCTCGTCCCTCGACTCGACATGGTTTCTGAAGCGACTGGATCGGTATTTTGCAGCGTGCGGTGCGAGAATTGCAGAGCGGAGCTGTGTAGTCCACCGTTGTGACCAGGGGAATCAACCGAAATCTCTTGCGCAACCAGCGCCGGAATCCCGCAAGTTTTTTGCGTGCACGGGCCACTCCCGCAGGTGGCACGGGGTCCGGTGCGAGGGGCGCGGTGTGACGGTCGCGGTGTGATGGAATGCCGGGACGTACCGCCCCACGAAGGAGACCGCCCATGGACCGGCACGGGCCGAGCGCCCCGGACCCCACCCGTGACGCGGCGGAGGCCGCGCTGACGGCCCGCCTGGACGAACTGGGCATCCCGTGGGAGACGGTCCGGCACGAGGCGGTGTACACCGTCGCCGAGGCCCGCCGACTGCGCGGGGCGCACACCACCGGCGGTCACGCCAAGAACCTCTTCCTCAAGGACCGCCGCAAACGCCTGCACCTGGCCGTGATCGAACAGACCACCCCCGTGGACCTCAAGGCCCTGGGTCGGGCCGTCGGCGCCCCCGGCCTCTCCTTCGCCTCCCCCGCGACCCTCGCCGAGGTCCTCGACGTCACCCCCGGCTCGGTCACCCCCTTCGCCGCGATGAACGCCGCCCCCGGCACCCTCGGCGTGATCCTCGACGCGGCCCTGCTCACCCACGACCCGCTGCACTTCCACCCCTTGCGCAACGACGCGACCACCACGATCTCCCCCAAGGGCCTCCTCGCCTTCCTGGAGTCCTGCGGCCACACCCCCACGGTCCTCGACCTCACCACCCTCGCCCCGACACCCCCCGCCGGGGCACACTGACGGGGGTGACCGAGGGGGCCGGGGGCCCGGGAGGGCGGCGCGGATGCGCGAGGACGCGGCCGGGGACCGGCCGATCCCGATCGGGCCGATCCTGATCCGGGCGGCCCGGAGCGGGGAGGCCGCGGCGCTCAGCGCGCTCGTGGCCCGCTCGAAGGCCGCGCACCACGGCCCGGCCATCACGGAAATCCTCGCCCAAGCGCCCGAGTTGACCCTCCACGAGGCCGAGCTCGCACCCCGCCGCGTCGTCCTCGCCCGGGCGGGCGACGAGGGCCCGCCACTCGGGGTCGCGACCCTGGAGGACGAACCGGCCGGGCACCGACACGGGCTGCCCGAGGCCCCGTTCACGCTCCGGCTCGGCCTGCTCTTCGTGGCCCCCGAGGTCTTCGGCCGGGGCCTGGGGCGCCGGCTGCTGCGCGACGCCGTCCACCGCGCCCACGCCCTCGGCGCCGACCGGCTCGTGCTCGACGCGGACCCGCACGCGGCCGGCTTCTACCGGGCCGTCGGCGCCCTGCCCGCGCCCGCCCGCACACCCGGCCTGATCGGGTTCACCGTGCCCCTCGCCCCCGAACCCGGCTGGGTCCGCGCCCTGACCGGCGGGGCCCCGACCGTGCACGTCGGGAACGTCGCCGAGTTCCACGCCGCGTTCACCGACCCCTCCCTGTCCCCGCCCTCGCGCCGCCGGCCCGACCGCACCGCCCACCACTACGCCGCGCTCGCCGCGTTCCTCGGCCCCCGGCCGGCGGCCCTCGTACTGCCCCTGACGATGCCCCCGGGATGGGTGGAACGGGTGGGGCGGGTGTTGGAGTGGGAGGAACCGCCGGAGGTGTACGACGGGCTGCTGGAGGGGGCGCCGGCGGCCCGGGGCCTGTCCGATCTCGTGCGCTCACGGCCGGCGCTCGCCGCGCGCGTCACCGGGCGCGGACTGCCGGTGCTGGGGTGGGGGCACACCCCGGGGTGGGGCCGGCTGACGGGGCGTGCGCCCGGCGCGGACTTCCTGCGGTACGAGGCGAAACCGGAGGCGCACGCGCTGTTCACGCGGCTCGCGCGGCTCGCGCGGACGGACGGAGCGCCGGGCGCGGAGGCGGGCGCGCCCGGCGTGCGGGTGGAGGTGCCCGCGCAGTGGGGGCCGCTGTCGGCGCGGGCGGCGCTGCGCCTGGCGGGCCGGCGGCTGCGGGCCGGGGCGGGCAGCGTGCTGCGGACCGCGTACGGGGTGGGCGGTTCGGGCACGGTGCCGGTGGTGGACGCGGCCGGGCTGCGGCGGGCCCGGCGGGTGGTGCGGGGCGGCCCGTGGTGGGTGGCCGCGTGGGTGCCGGCCGGGGACGACGGGGCGGAGCGCGGGGGTGTGCGGGATCTGACCTACGACGGGCTGGTGGACGGGGCCGGGCGGGCGCACACGGTGGGGACGGCCCGCATGGAGGTGGTGGGGGGCGCGTACCGGGGCGCGACGGTGGGTCCGGGGGCGGTGCCGGAGCGCTGGGCGGCGCCGGCGCGCCGGTTCGGGGCCGCAGTGGGACGGGAGTTGGCGGCGCGGGGCTACCGCGGCTGGTTCGACGTGGACTTCGTGACCGGCCGCGGGGAGGTGCTCGCGCCGACGGAGGTGAACCTGCGGGCCGGCGGGCCGACCCCGGCGTTCGTGATCGCGGCCCGGTTGGACGCGCTGCGCGGGGCGGGGCACCGGGTGCGGACGCTGGACCGGCTGGAGTTGGGCGCGCGGCTGCCGGTGGGGCGGGCGGCGGAGGTCTTCGAGGAGGCCGCGCGGGAGTGCGCGCGGGCGGGCGCGCTGTTCGTGCCGACGATCCCGACCGCCGTCGCGGACCCCGGCCCGTGGCTGGGCGTGGCCGTGGCCGCGCGGGACGAGCGGGCGCTGGACGCGGGGGTGGCGGCGCTGCGGGCGTGGGCGGCCGGCCTCGGCACCGGCTTCGCCCACTGAGCCCCTCGGCACACCCGCGTCGGGCCGGTGACGGGCACGGGCGCGGCTCAGTCGGCGCTCGGGCTCTCGGCGGATGGCGGACGCAGCAGGAACGCGACGAGGACGCCCGCCGCGATCATCAGCGGGATGTTGAACGCGTAGACGAGCGCGGCCTGGAGCGGCCAGTCGCGTTTGCCGGCGAGCCGGTACAGGTTGTCCTGCGGCCACCAGGCGACGAGCAGCCAGACCAGCGCGAGGTGCGCGGCGGTGGTCGCCCCGGGCCCGCGCCCGAAGCGGGCGATCCGGGAACGGCCGAAGAGGAGCACGAGCAGTCCGGCGGCGCAGGCGAGGAGTTCGGCGGCGTACAGGCCCCGGAACAGCCAGGACCAGGGGGCGGGCACCCCGGTCAGGTCGGTGGATCCGGGCCACAGCACGCCGGTCAGTGGCAGCAGCACGAACAGGACCAGCGGCAGTCCGCAGCCGAGCCCGACGGCGGCGGCCGTGCGGCCCGGGCTCATCGGCGGGCCCGTCTTGGCGGACCGTCCGGCCCCCTTGGCGCCGATCGGGGCGTTCGGGTCGAAGGGGGCGAGGAGTCGGGGGCGGGCGAGGGCGGCGCGGTCCTCGCGGCCGGCGCGGGTGCGGGGCAGGACGCGCAGGTGCACGAGGCGGTCCGGGAGGTGCTCGGTGGGGACCCGGCGGTCGCCGAGGTGCCGGCGCAGGGCGTCGAGATGGGGACGGGGGTCCTCGGCGGCGGCGCCGGCGGGCGGGGCGACGTGTGCGACGAGGGAGGCGCCGCCGGGCAGCAGCTCGGTGATCAGCAGGGCGCCGACCCCGGGCGCGCCGGCGGCCTCGATCTCCACGAGGTGCGGGTCGAGGTGTCCGCCGCGCGGGCGGGGCAGCCGGTCGCGCAACCGGCCGCGGAATTCGAGGAGCCCGTCGGGCCGGGTGCGCACGAGGTCCCCGGTGGGGGCGGGGTCGCCGCCCTCGGCGGGGGCCACGTGCAGGATCCCGTCCCGTTCGGCGGCCCGGACCCCGGGGAAGGGGCGGCCGAGCAGGCAGACGCCGGCGGGTACGGGCCCGCCGGCGTCGGGGCGCGGGAGGTCGGCGGCGTCGAGGACGGTGCCCACGCCGCCCGCCTCGGTGACGGGCAGCACCGCCAGGACCCGGGTCTCGGGCCCGACCCGTGCGGCGAGGGAGAGATGGGCGGCGGCGGGGAAGCGGTCGCCGGAGACGAGGACCAGGCGCGGCGGCCGGGCGCCGGTCGCGGGGAGTTCGGGGCCGGTGGTCGCGGCGCCGGGATCGGTGTGCAGCACGGTCGGGGAGGCGCCGGGACGGCCCGGTCCGGGCAGCAGGAGGGCGCCGCCGGAGCACAGCGCGTGCAGTCGTCCGAGCACGGCGGTGGGGGCGGCGGGGCCGGCGGTGAACAGGTGCAGGTCCCCGGGTTCGAACGCGCCGAGCGCGGCCCAGGACTCGCCGGCGGCCCGCAGCCGGGCCTGCGACAGCGGGACGGGCCGGGGTTCGGGGCCGGCGCTGAGCACGACGACCGCCTCGGCGGCGGGCGAGACCGTCGGCGGGGCGGGTTCGAGGCAGCCCTCGGGGCCGGCTCCGGGCGGGGGCGGCGCGTCGTGCCGGTCCGGGTCCCGGGTGCGGAGCACGGGTGGTCCGGTCGGGCCCGGATCGAGCCGGGCGTGGGCGACGGGGCCGGTGACGAGGAGGGCGACGGGGCGGCACGCGGCGAGGGCCCGACGGACCCCGGCCGGGTCCTCGGGATCGAGGACCACGGGCACGGCCCCGGCCTTCGCGACCGCCAACACGGCGACGGGCAACTCGGGCCCGTCCGGCACGGCGACGGCGACGCGCGCGGCGGCGGGCGGGGCGATCTCGGCCCGCAGCCTGCGCGCGAGCCGCGCGGCGCGGGCGTCGAGTTCGGCGTAGTCGACGACCTCGGCGCCGCGCCGCAGGGCGGGCGCGTCGGGGCGGGCGAGGACCTGTCGGGCGAAGCGGTCGAGGAGACCGAGGGGCGGACGGGCGGAGACTTCGGCGGAGAGCGAGGGTTCCGACGTCATCCCCCGATGATGCCGGCGCCCACCCGCCCGCACGAGACGTGCGACGGGGTCCGCGAGCAGGGCCCGTTGAGGACGGCGGCCCCGCCCGATTCGACCGACGCCCGAGCACGTACCGCACGACCTCTACCGGGAAACCCTGTCGACCTGCCCGCCACCGACAGACAGCCACCCGGACCACGAACCCGTCCACCGACGGCGACGCACCCCGCCCCGGCCACCGCCGAAACACGCCGTCAACCGGCCCGCCACCGGCAGGCGGCCACCCCGGCCACAAACCCGACCGCAGACAGCGACGCACCCCACCCCCGGCCACCGCCGGAACACGCCGTCAACCGGCCCGCCGCCGCCGGGCGGCCGCCCCGGGCCACGAACCCAACCGCAGACGGCGACGCACCCCACCCCGAACCTCCTCCCGGCCGCCGCCGGGAAACGCTGTTGACCTGCCCGCCGCCGGCAGGCGGCCACCCCGGCCACAAACCCGACCGCAGACGGCGACGTACCCCACCCCCACCCCCGCCCGGCCACCGCCGGAACACGCCGTCGACCGGCCCGCCACCGCCGGGCGACCACCCCGGGCCACAAACCCATCCGCAGACGGCGACGCACCCCACCCCGAACCCCCTCCCGGCCGCCGCCGGGAAACGCTGTTGACCTGCCCGCCGCCGGCAGGCGGCCACCCCGGCCACGAACCCGACCGCAGACGGCGACGCACCCCGGCCCCCTCCCGGCCACCGCCGGAACACGCCGTCGACCGGCCCGCCGCCGGCAGGCGGCCGGGTCGGCCGCGGGCCCGGTCGGATCAGGTGCCGGGGGTGGTCAGGGTGTGGTGTTCGTCGAGTTCCAGGGTGATGAACGCGTCGATCATCGCGCGCCAGACGGCCTCGGCCACCTGCGGGGCGAGGCCCGCTTCGGCGGCTCGGGCGCGGGCGGCGGTGACCACGCGTTCGACCCGGTCGGGGGCGCGGACGGCGGCCTCGTCGGTCTTGAACCCGGCGGCGGCCCGCACGAGTCGTTGCCGCTGGGCGAGGAGCCCGGTCAGTTCGGTGTCGAGGGCGTCGATGCGGGCGCGGACCTCGGCCAGGGAGGTCGGGGCGGCGGGCGGCGAAGTGTCGGTCATGGCCGCAGTCTGACGCGCGGGCCGGCGCGCCGCCGGCCCCCGTCCGGTCCGTGGACGGGGACCGGCGGGGCCGAACGGGGCGCCGGCGTACGGGGGTTCAGGGGAGGTCGGAGGCCGGCCTGCGGTGGCGGTCCAGGCGGAGCAGGGCGTCCTTCTCGGTCAGCCCGAGGCCCTTGGCCACCTCCTCGATGCCCAGGGTCTCGTCCGCGCGCAGCGCCGCGGAGTAGGCGGTGTGGGAGGCGATGCTCTCCAGCCGGTTGACGATCTTGAGGACGGCGATCGGCTCCGTGTGGGCCAGTTCCTCCAGCTCCCGGTGCAGGTCGGCGAGCCGGCCTTCCAGGGCGGGCGGGACGGGCACCGTGGTGCGGCCCACCTCGAAGACGTGCCGGTCCCAGTCGGACTGGCAGTGGTCCGCGTCGCGCGCGCCGCCCACGCGCAGCGGCTCGTCCCCCATCGCCGTCCAGTCCACGGGGTACTGCGTGCCCCGCCACCCGCAGGTGCACGCGGCCCGCAGGGCGTGCGCCCGGGGGCCGGTCAGGGCGCCGTCGTAGACCGACCAGTGGGTGGTCTGCACGAAGCCGGGCCCGCTGCCGGGGTCGAGGTAGACCGGCGGCGGTTCGGTGCCGTCGGCCAGCACCACGCCGACCTGCCCCTGGTGTGACGGGCCGTACTCGTCGACCTGCCAGAACTCCATCGTGTCGCACCCACCCCTTCTCGCGCACAGGCGCCGCCGGAAACCCTCGCGGGCGGCAGGACGACCATGCCCGACGCGGGGGCGCGGATGTGGGGGAAACCGGCGAATTCGAGGCGGCGGGGGCCGCGCCGGCCGTGATCGGCCGGATCCGCGCGCCGGCCGGCGCGTTCTGTGCGTTCCGGGTACGGAGGGGCAGCCTCCGGTGGGCCGGAAGGGCAGGGTGGGCGGCCATCTGTCGCGGAAACCGACGGGTGACGGATCATGTGGGGGTCGGCGCAGGTGGGGAGGGGTTTTGACGATGTCGCGGGAAGCGGTGGAAGCACTGGGTTCGCTGGGGGTTCCGGCGGTGCCCGCGGCGCGGGCGCCGTGGTCGGGCCCGGATCCCGAGCCGGGCCCGCCCCCGGGGCCCGTGCCGCCCGCCGGCCCCGCGCCCGCTCCGGCCCTCTCCCCCACCCTCTCCCCCACCCTCGGCCCCGGCCCCGGCCCCGGCGGGGAGCGGATCGGCGTCGCGGTGCACACCTCGGACGAGTTGAGCCGGGCCGGGGTGCTCAGCCACCTCTCCCGGCACCCCGCGATCGACGCGGTCGCGGCCGGCCCGGGGCCGGTGGAGGGCGTGGCGGTGGCGGTGGTGCTCGTGGAGCGGCTCGGCGGGGAGGAGGTGGCCCTGCTGCGGCGGGTGGTGCGGGGCGCGCGCCAGGGCGTGGTGCTGGTGGTCCGCGAGTTGCGCGAGGTGGACGTGCTGACGCTGGCGGAGTGCGGGGTGCGGGCCGTGCTGTGGCGGCGGGAGGTGACGGCGGGCGCGCTGTCGCGGGCCGTGTGCCGGGTCGCGGCCGGGGACGGGGACCTGCCGCCGGACCTGATCGGGCGGGTGCTGGAACAGATGGGCCGGCTGGGCCGGTTCTCCCGTCCGGAGGGGGCCGACGCGAGCGTACCGGGCGCGGCGGTGCCGCCGGCGGTGGTGGGCATGGCCGAACGCGAGGTGGACGTGTTGCGGCTGATCGCGGACGGGTTCGACACCCGGCAGATCGCGGAGAAGCTGGCGTACTCCGAGCGCACCGTGAAGAACGTGCTGCACGGCCTGATGACCCGGCTGCGGCTGACCAACCGGGCGCACGCCGTGGCCTACGCCCTGCGCGAGGGCTTCATCTGACCCGTCCGACCCGTCCAACCCGCACCGGCCCGTCCGACCCGCACCGGCCCGCGCCGGTCACCTCGCGTACGCCCCTCTCCGCCCCGCCCCGCGCCGTGTGCCCCGGGCGGGGTTCGGCGTGTGACCGGCCGGCCCGCAGCGCCGACCCGGCCGGGGGGCGGGCGGGTCGGCGTGCGTTCCGGTACGGGGTGCGGCCCTGCATCCGCCCCCGCCCGTGTCGTCACCTTCCGAACGAGAACCGTCCGCACGCCCTCTTCGTCCCGTCGAGGTACGAAGGGAGCGGGAAGGCGCACGGTCGGGACCGGGCAGCCCGACGGCGTCGCCCGGGGTGCTCGACGGACTGATTCCAGCGCGCCGGGGGATTTTCGTCAACACTTTTCACAAGACTTGAAGAAACCACGAGTTCACAGCCCTGGAAGGGATTTGACACCTCGTCGGGCCTTCGACTTCCGAACGTGAGAACCCTTGACGCGCCTGCCGGCGGCCAGTTCACTCACGGTTCGATCCCTCCGGATCCGATCGGACCACCGATCGAAACCGACCTCATGCGACCGCAGGAGACCGTATGCGCTCCCTGTCCGATCGTCCGCCCCGGGCGTCCGGCCCCCGCCCCCTCCACCCCACCCGCCGGACCCACCGGACCCACCGGACCCTCCGCCCCACCGCCCTCGCCGCCACGCTCGCCGCGACCCTCGTGGCCACGCTGCTCGCGCTGCTGCCGGCCCCGATCGCGACCGCCGCCGCTCCCGTGCTGCTCTCCCAGGGCAAGGCCGCGACCTCCTCCAGCCAGGAGAACGGCGGCACCCCGGCGAGCGCCGCCGTGGACGGCGACAACGGCACCCGCTGGTCCAGCGCCTTCGCCGACCCGCAGTGGCTGCGCGTGGACCTCGGGGCCACCGCCCAGGTCAGCCAGGTCGTGCTGCGCTGGGAGACCGCCGCCGCCAAGGCGTACAAGATCGAGTTCAGCACCGACGGCAACGCCTGGACCACCGCCTGGTCCACCGCCAACGGCGCCGGCGGCAACGTCACCCTCGACGTGGCCGGCAGCGCCCGCTACGTCCGGATGACCGGCACCGAGCGCACCACCGGCTACGGCTACTCGCTGTGGGAGTTCCAGGTGTACGGCACCACCGGCTCCGGCCCCACCCTGCCCGGCGGCGGCGACCTCGGCCCCAACGTCACCGTCTTCGACCCGAGCACCCCGAACATCCAGGCCAAGCTGGACCAGGTCTTCCAGCAGCAGGAGTCGGCGCAGTTCGGCACCGGCCGGCACCAGTTCCTCTTCAAGCCCGGCACCTACAACGGGCTCAACGCGCAGATCGGCTTCTACACCTCGATCTCCGGCCTCGGCCTGAACCCCGACGACACCCACATCAACGGGGACGTCACCGTGGACGCCGGCTGGTTCGGCGGCAACGCCACCCAGAACTTCTGGCGCTCCGCCGAGAACCTCTCCCTCTCCCCCGTCAACGGCACCGACCGCTGGGCCGTCTCCCAGGCCGCCCCGTTCCGTCGTATGCACGTCCGCGGCGGCCTCAACCTCGCCCCCAACGGCTACGGCTGGGCCTCCGGCGGCTACATCGCCGACTCCAAGATCGACGGCCAGGTCGGCAACTACAGCCAGCAGCAGTGGTACACCCGTGACAGCTCCATCGGCGGCTGGTCGAACGCGGTGTGGAACCAGGTGTTCTCCGGGGTCCAGGGCGCGCCCGCGCAGTCCTACCCGAACCCCCCGTACACCACCCTCGACACCACCCCGATCTCCCGTGAGAAGCCCTTCCTCTACCTCGACGGCGCGAACTACAAGGTGTTCGCCCCGGCGAAGCGGGTGAACGCGCGCGGCGTGTCCTGGGGCAACGGCACCCCGCAGGGCACCTCGATCCCGCTGGAGCAGTTCTACGTGGTCAAGCCCGGCACCACCGCCGCGACCATGAACCAGGCCCTCGCCCAGGGCCTGAACCTGCTGATCACCCCCGGCGTCTACCACGTGGACCAGCCGATCAACGTGACCCGCCCGGACACCGTCGTGCTCGGCCTGGGCCTGGCCACCCTGATACCGGACAACGGTGTCACGGCCATGAAGGTCGCCGACGTGGACGGCGTCCGCCTCGCCGGCTTCCTGATCGACGCCGGTCCCGTCAACTCCCCCGTCCTGCTGGAGGTGGGCCCGGCCGGCTCCTCGGCCGACCACGCCGTCAACCCGACCACCGTGCAGGACGTGTTCGTCCGCGTCGGCGGCGCGGGCGCCGGCAAGGCCACCCTCGGCATGGCGATCAACAGCGACGACGCGATCATCGACCACACCTGGATCTGGCGCGCCGACCACGGCGAGGGCGTCGGCTGGGAGACCAACCGCTCCGACTACGGCCTGCGCGTCACCGGTGACGACGTGCTCGCCACCGGCCTGTTCGTCGAGCACTTCAACAAGTACGACGTGGAGTGGTACGGCGAGCGGGGCCGCACGATCTTCTTCCAGAACGAGAAGGCGTACGACGCCCCCAACCAGGCCGCGATCCAGAACGGCTCGACCAAGGGCTACGCCGCCTACCGGGTCGACGACTCCGTCACCACCCACGAGGGCTGGGGCCTGGGCAGCTACTGCTACTACAACGTCGACCCGACGATCCGCCAGGACCACGGCTTCAAGGCCCCGGTCAAGCCGGGCGTGAAGTTCCACGACCTGCTGGTGGTCTCGCTGGGCGGCAACGGCCAGTACGAGCACGTGATCAACTCGATCGGCGGGCCCACCTCGGGCACCTCCACCGTCCCGTCCACCGTCACCTCCTTCCCGTAGGAGGGATCCCGGCGGCCCGTCAGGGCTCGATGACGATCTTCCCGGCGGTGTGACCGCCCTGGTTGAGGGTGAAGGCCGCGGCCAGGGCGGCCAGCGGGAAGGTCCGCGCGACCGGCACGCTCAGCGCGCCGGATTCCGCGAGGGCGCCGAGGGCCGTCAGGTCCTCGGCGCTCGGGCGCACCCAGATCCACCGCCCGCCCGCGCCGAGCACCGTGTGGTCCGCGATCGAGGCGTGCCGGCCCTCGGGGCCCAGCACGGCGAGGGTGGTGTCCAGGACCCCGCCCACGAAGTCCGCGACCACGTCCACCCCCTCGGGCGCCAGCGCCCGCACCCGATCGGCCAGCCCCTCCCCGTACTCCACCGGCTCCGCGCCCCACGCGCGGAGCCGTTCGTGGTTGCGGGCGGAGGCGGTGGCGATGACGCGGGCGCCGAGCGCGCGGGCGATCTGCACGCCGAGCGAGCCGACCCCGCCGGCCGCGCCGTGCACGAGGACGGTGTCCCCGGGACCGGTGCCGAGCCGGGTGAGGACCTGGTACGCGGTGAGGCCCGCCAGCGGCAGCCCGGCGGCCTCGGCCCAGCTCAGGCCGGGGGGCTTGGGGGCGGCGCAGCGCACGGGCACGCTGACGTACTCGGCGAAGGTGCCGCCGTGCACCACGTCCTTGCGGGCGTAGGCCATCAGCTCGTCGCCGACGGAGAACTCGGGGGCGTCGATGCCGACGCGGACCACCGTGCCGGCCACGTCCCAGCCGGGCACCACGGGGAAGACGGGGTCCATCAGGGCGTCGAGCCCGCCCGCCATGATCTTCCAGTCCACCGGGTTGACGGCCGCGGCCCGGACCCGCACGAGGACCTCGCCGGGGGCGACCTTCGGCAGCGGCAGCCGGCGTTCCTCCAGCACCTCGGGGCCGCCGTAGCGGTCGTAGACCACGGCGCGCATCTCCTCGGGGAGCGCCGGGGGCTGGGTGTCGGACGGGTTCGCTGCCAAGGGGACCTCCGCGGCCGGGACGCCTTCCGGGGCGGGCCCGGGAGGCTTCGGGTGGACGCAGGGCGCGGCGCGCCGTGCGCACGCGGGCGCGCGAGAACGCCCGCACGCCCCATCCCATCACGGGAGGGGCGGCGGGCGGGGGGCCGGCGCGCGGGGCGGGGCCGGGTGCTCGGGCCTTCTCTTCGGGTCAGCTCTCGCGCAGGGCCCGGTGGGCGGCGACGATCTCGGCGTAGGCGCGGCCGCTGGTCTTCACGGTGCGGCGCTGGGTCGCGTAGTCCACGTGGACGAGGCCGAAGCGCTTGTCGTAGCCGTAGGCCCACTCGAAGTTGTCCATCAGGGACCAGGCGTAGTAGCCGGCGACGGGGGCGCCCCGGCGGGCGGCGCGGGCGCAGGCGGCGAGGTGGTCGGTGAGGTAGGCGACGCGGTCGGGGTCGTGGACGGTGCCGTCGGGGCCGACCACGTCGTGCTGCGCGGAGCCGTTCTCGGTGACGTGGATCTCGCGGGCGCCGTACTCCTCGCCCATCCGCACCAGCAGGTCCTCCAGCCCGCTCGCGTCGACCTCCCAGTCCATGGCGGTGCGCGGGACGCCGGGTCGGCGGACCTCGCGGGCGAAGGGGGCGGGGCCGGTGGGGTCGTCGGTGACGGTCTGCGGGAAGTAGTAGTTCAGGCCGCTCCAGTCGGTCGGGGCGGCGATGGTGGCGAGGTCGCCGGGGCGTTCGGGCAGGTCGACGCCGTACACCTCGCGCATGTCGGCGGGGAAGCCGCGGCCGTGCACGGGGTCGAGCCACCAGCGGTTGACGTGCCCGTCCATGCGGTGGGCGGCGGCGCGGTCGACGTCGGAGTCGGAGGCCGCGTGGATGGTGGAGAGGTTGGTGACGAGGCCGACGCGGGCGCCGGGGGCGGCGGCGCGGACGGCCTCGACGGCCAGGCCGTGGCCGAGCAGCAGGTGGTAGGAGGCGCGGACGGCGGCGGTGAGGTCGCGCAGGCCGGGGGCCATGGTGCCGTCGAGGTGGCCGATCCAGGCCGAGCAGAGGGGTTCGTTGAGGGTGCACCAGCGGGTGACGCGGTCGCCGAGGCGTTCGGCGACGATGCCGGCGTAGCGGGCGAAGTGTTCGGCGGTGTCGCGGGCGGGCCAGCCGCCGCGGTCCTGGAGGACCTGGGGGAGGTCCCAGTGGTAGAGGGTGACGTTGGGGGTGATGCCGGCGGCGAGCAGGTCGTCGACGAGACGATCGTAGAAGTCCAGGCCCTTGACGTTGACGGGTCCGTCGCCGCCGGGCACGACGCGGGGCCAGGCCACCGAGAAGCGGTAGTGCTCGGCGCCGACCTGTCCGATCAGCGCGATGTCCTCGGCGCCGCGGTGGTAGTGGTCGCAGGCGGTGTCGCCGTGGTCGCCGCCGGCGGTGCGGCCGGGGGTGTGGGAGAAGGTGTCCCAGATGGAGGGGGAACGGCCGTCCTCGGCGACGGCGCCCTCGATCTGGTAGGCGGAGGTGGCGGTGCCCCAGGCGAAGTCGGGGCGCAGCGCGGCGAGGTCGAGGGCGTGGGCGAGGTCGGGTCGGGGGGCGCGGTCGGTGGCGTCCGCCGGGATGGCTGCCGGGGCGGCGGCGGTGTCGGTCACGGGGTTCCTTCCGGGGTGCGGGGGCCGGGGACGGGGCGGGCCGCCGTCGTCATTTGACGGCGCCGGCGGTGAGGCCGGCCACGAGGTGTCGCTGGAGCAGCAGGAAGCCGGCGACCACGGGGACGCTGACCACGAGGGAGGCGGCCATGATCTGGTTCCAGTACACGTCGTTGAGGGTGGAGTAGCCCTGGAGTCCGACGGCGAGGGTGCGGGTGGTGTCGTTGGTCATGACGGAGGCGAAGAGGACTTCTCCCCATGCCGTCATGAAGGAGTACACGGCGACGGCGATGATTCCGGGCATCGCGGCCGGGATGACCACTCGGAAGAGGGCCCCGACGGGTCCGCAGCCGTCCACGGTGGCGGCCTCGTCGAGTTCGCGGGGGACGGAGGCGAAGTAGCCGATCAGCATCCACACCGAGAACGGCAGCGAGAAGGTGAGGTAGGTGAGGATGAGGCCGCCGCGCGAGCCGTAGAGGGCGATGCCGGTGCTGTTGCCGATGTTGACGAAGATGAGGAACAGCGGCAGCAGGAACAGGATGCCGGGGAACATCTGGGTGGACAGCACGGTGACGGTGAACAGGCGCTTGCCGCGGAACTCGTAGCGGCTGACGGCGTAGGCCGCGAGGATCGCGATGACCACGGAGCAGACGGTGGCGGTGCCGGCGACGATCAGCGAGTTCACGAAGTAGCGGGCGAGCGGGATGGTGTGCCAGATGTCCACGTAGGGGCGCAGGGTGAGCCCCTCGGGGATCCAGCGGAAGCGGCCGGAGACGTCCTGGAGCGGCTTGAGGGAGCTGGTGACCATGACGTAGACGGGCAGCAGCACGAAACCGGTGAGCAGCGTCAGGAACGTGCCGCGGACGATCCGGAAGGAGCGGGGCGGGGCGAGCGGGGAGCGGCGCGGCCGGGTGCCGGCGCGGGGGCGGGCGATGGGGCGGGTGGGGGTGTCGGGGCCGCCGGCCGGGGCGACGGCGGTGGCCTCAGGCATCGGTCCTCTTCCTCAGGCGTCCCGTGATCAGCAGGTAGACGGCGGTGACCAGCAGCAGGAACAGCAGCAGCAGGACGGACATGGCCGAGCCGGTGCCGAAGTTCCAGGTCACGAAGCTGGATTGGTAGATGTGCAGGGAGATCAGGTCGGCGGCCTCGGGGGCGGCCTTGCCGAAGAGCACGAAGGGGGTGTTGAAGTCGTTGAAGGTCCACAGGAAGAGGACCAGCAGGAGCACCTGGTTGACGGCGCCGAGCTGCGGGAGGGTGATCCGGCGGATCTGCTGCCAGACGCCGGCTCCGTCGAGGGCGGCGGCCTCGTACAGGTCGCGGGGGATGTTCTGGAGGGCGGCGGTGACGATGAGGAACGCGAACGGCCAGCCCTTCCAGACCGAGACCACGAGCAGGGCCCAGAAGCTGTTGTCGCCGAGCAGCCAGAAGGTGCGGTCGCCGCCGAGGCCGAGCTGGTCGTGCAGGACGTGGTTCACCAGGCCGTTGTCGCGCTGGAACATGAAGGCCCAGGTGATGACGGCGGCGTAGACGGGCAGGGCGTAGGGCACGAGGAAGATCGCGCGCAGCACGCCCCGGCCGCGGAAGCTCTCCTGGGTGAGGACGGCGGCGGCGGTGCCGACGAACCAGCACAGGCCCACCGACAGCAGGGTGAACACGCAGGTGGTGAGGAAGGAGTCGAGGAGGGCGGCGCCGACGGGGCCGTTGACGTCGACGGCGAGTTCGAAGTTGCCCAGGCCCTTCCAGGGCGCGGCGGTCCAGTCGCGCAGGAAGAACTGGGTGAGTTCGCGGAAGCTCATCACGATGCCCATGACCATGGGCACGAGGTGGATGAGCAGTTCGAGCAGGAGGGCGGGCAGGAGCAGCAGGTAGGGCAGGGCGGCCCGGTGCCGCGCGCCCGGCGGGCGGGGGCGGCGGCCGAGCCGGCGGCGGCCCGCCCCGGCGGGGCCGGGGTCCCGGGGAGCGCGGTCGGCGCGCCAGGTCCGGCCCGTGAGGGTGGCGGTCATGGCTGGGTGCTCACTTCCCCATCTGGGCCTGGGCCTTGACCAGCTTGTCCCGGACCGTGGCGTCGGTGACGGGGCGGCCGGCGGCGGCGTCGGCGAAGAGTTCCTTGACGGCGGTGCCGACGGCCGTCTCGAACTGGGACTCGGTGGGGACCTGCGGGAGGGCGGCGGCGCTGGTGGCGAGGGTGGTGCGCAGGACGGTGGCGTCGGGGCCGGTGAAGGCGGGGTCGTTCTGGGCGCCGGTGACGGCGGGTATGGAGCCGTATGCCTTGTTGAGGAGGGCCTGTTCCTCGTCGCTCGTCATGAACTTGACGAACTCCAGGGCGCCCTTCTTGTTGTCGGTGTTGCCGAAGACGGCGAGGTTGATGCCGGCGGCCATGGAGTTGACCTGCTTGCCGGTGCCGGGGGCGCCGGAGGGCACGGGGACGGGGGCCACGCCCCAGTCGCCCTCCTTCATGCCGTGGGCGGTGAAGGTGCTGGCGGCGGCCTGCCACAGGACCATGGCGGTCTTGCCGGTGGCGAAGTCGCGCAGGGACTGGTTCTGGGCGTACTCGGCGTTGCCGGGGGCGATGATCTTGTCGGCGGCCATCAGGTCCACGTACTGCTTGACGGCCGCGACGTTGCCGGGGGTGTCGAAGGTGGGCTTGCCGGCCGCGTCGAAGAACTCCGAGCCGTGCTGCTTGGCGAGCACGAACACCTGGTGGATGTTGTTGGAGAGGTTGCCGCCCTCGGCGCCCAGCGCCCACTTGCCGTCCTTGGACAGCTTCTTGCCGATCTCGGTCATCTCGGCCCAGGTGGCCGGGGGCTTGTCGACGCCGGCCTCGGCGAACATCTTCTTGTTCCAGTACAGGGCGTAGGACATGGAGTAGAGGGGAACGGCGGCCGGGTCCTTGCCGGCGGCGCCGGTGGAGGCCAGCGAGGAGCCGACGAAGCGGTCCTTGCCGCCGATGGCCTTGAGGTTCTCCTCGTTCCACGGGAGCAGGGCGCCGGTGGCCTGGAGGGAGGAGGACCAGGTGTTGCCGATGTTGAGCACGTCGGGTCCCTGGCCGGAGGCGGTGGCGGCGAGGATCCGGTTGAGCAGGTCGGACCAGGGCACGACCTCCAGCTTGACCTTGATGCCGGTGCGCTCCTCGAACTTCTTGAGCTCGGGGGTCAGGACCGCCTGGTCCGCCGTGATGTCGGGGCCCTGGTTGGAGGCCCAGTAGGTGAGTTCCTTGGGGGCGTCGTCCGATCCGCCCCCGGCGCCGGTGGGGGTGCCGCCCCCGCAGGCGGTGGCGAGGGTGGACAGGAGGGCGACGGAGATCGCGGCGGCGGCTGCGGCCCGGGTTCTGCGCATGGCGGATCGGCCCCTTTCGACAGGGTCGGGTGATGGCGCGAGCGGTGTCGGGGAAGTGCGGCTCCACCGCCGTCACGCCTTAATTCAGGACGTGAGTTAAGCCGTGGGAAAGGGTCGCGTCAAGGGTTCGCGCGGGGTATGTTGCGAACGGCCAACACCCCTGGGAAAGGAGCCACATGACCGGTCACAACGGCCGCACCGTACGGGACCTGCGGCGTGGCAACCGCGGCGCCGTGCTGCGCCGGCTGTACTTCGACGGACCCCTCAGCCGGCAGGAACTCGGCCCCGCCACCGGTCTCAGCTCGGGCTCGGTCAGCAACGTGGTCGGCGAACTCGTCGCCGAGGGGCTGGTGGAGGAGGCCGGGATCGTCGACTCCGACGGCGGCCGGCCCCGCACCCTGCTGCGCGTCGCCCCCGCCGGTGGCCTGCTCGTCGGCGTGGACGTGGGCGAGACCCGGGTCCGGGTGGAGCTCTTCGACCTCACCCTCACCGAACTCGCCCGCACCGAAATGCCCCTGGTGCCGCGCGGGGACTACGACGTGGCCCGGGTCGTCGACCACGTGCGCACCGGCATCGCCCGGGTCCTCGCCGAGGCCGGCACCGGACCCGGGGACGAGCGCCTGATCGGCGTCGGCCTCGGCGTCCCCGGCATCGTCGAACACCGCCCGGAGCAGGGCGCGGTGATCCACGGCCAGACCATCGGCTGGGACGCCGTCCCGCTGGAGGAACTGCTGCGCGCGGCCGACGCCGTGCCCGCGCACGTACCGGTGCACATCGACAACGGCGCCCGCACCCTCGGGCAGGCCGAGATGTGGTTCGGCGCGGGGCGGGGCGCGCGCCGGGCGGTGGTCGTGCTGTTCGGCTCGGGCGTGGGCGCGGCCCTGTTCACCGAGGACGGGGTGCGCGGCGGCGGCACGGTGGGCACGGCCCTGGAGTGGGGGCACGTCACGGTGCACGTGCGCGGGCGGCGCTGCCGCTGCGGGGCGCGCGGCTGCCTGGAGGCGTACGCGGGCGCGGAATCGGTCCTGGCCCGCTGGACGGAACGGGTCACGGGCATCGAGGCCGGGGCCGGGGTCGCCGAGCGGGCCTGGGAGCGGTCGGGGGACCAGGAGGAGGCGCTCGCGGAGCTCCTGCGGCGCGCGGAGGCGGGCGATCGGGCGGCCGGGGAGGTGCTGGAGGAGACGGCGGAGTACCTGGGCGCCGGACTCTCGGACGTGATCAACCTGTTCCGGCCCGAGCGGATCCTCATCGGCGGCTGGGCCGGCCTGCTGCTGGCGCCGCGCATCCTGGCGCCCGTGCGCGAACACGCCCGCGCCTACGCCCTGCGGCATCCGGCCGGGCGGGTGGAGATCGAACGCGGGGCCCTGGGCCCGGACGCGGTGACGGTCGGCGCGGCGGCCCTGCCCCTGGCGGCCTTCTTCGCGGGCGGCGGCCGGCGCACCCCGCCCCCGCCGCCGGCCCGCGAACCGCTGACGGCCCCCCGCCTGCGGACGGGGGGCTGAGGGCGGGCCGGGTCGGTCCCGTGCGGTCGGGTCGGGTCGGTCGGGTCGGTCGGGGTCAGGCGGTGGGGACGCGGTCCAGGAAGCCCTTGACGGAGCGGACGCGACCGTCCTCCGTCAGCGTGACCACGTCGAAACCGGCGATCGGGGCCGATCCGTCGGCCGTCGAGACCAGTTCCCAGCCGAAGCGGACGAGGTCGTGGTGGCCGTCGACCCGGCCCAGGGGCCGGTACTCGAAGCCGGGGAACCGCGCGTGGGCCGCCGCGATGAACTCGGCGATCTCCCGAGGTCCGCGGGCCTCGACCATCGGGTCGGTGTAGGTGCCGTCCTCGGTCCACACGTCGGAGACGGCCTTGGCGAGGGCCTCGGGGTCGGTGGTGTTCCAGACCTCGAAGTAGCGGTCCACGGCGTTCTGGTACTGGTCGGCGTTCATGGGATGTCCCCTCCCGGGTGGCGGTGCGCCGGGTGCTCCCGGCGACGAACACCACTGTGCCGTCGGCGCGGCGCGGGCACGATTACCCGCGAGGTCATGCTGGGGGGGGATGCGTGGGGATGGGGATGGGGGTGGGGATGCGTGGGGGTGGCGCACGGCGGCCGGGCGGACGGGCCCGGACGCGCGGGGTGGGGCGGGGTGGGGCGGGAGGGGTCAGCCCGCGGCGCGGAGGCGGTCCGCGGCGAGTTCGGCGTCGCGGACCACCCGTTCGGTGTCCACGCCGACCAGCCGGCCGCCGGACTTGCGCAGGTACCCGTCCACGAACACCTCGGACACGTTCCCGGGCTGTCCGTTGAGGACGATCTGCGGGATCCAGTCGAAGCGTGGCGCGAAGTTCAGCGTGCCCGGGTCCAGGACCAGCAGGTCGGCCCGTTTGCCGGGGGTGAGCGAGCCGATCCGGTCGGCCATGCCGAGGATCTCGGCGCCGCCCAGGGTGGCCATCCGCAGCACGGCGGGGAGGGTGGGGGCGATGCCCGGGTCCTCGTGCCGGGCGCGTTGGAGGCCGACGGCGGTCTTCATCACGGCGAACATGTCGCTGGTGTCGTTCGTGCCCCCGTCGTGCCCGAGGCCGACCGGGACCCCGCGCGCGGCGTACTCGGGGACGGGACATATCCCGGAGGCCAGGCGCATGTTGGAGAGCGGGTTGTGCGCGATCCGCACCCCGCGTTCGGCCACGAGGTCGATCTCCTCCGGGGTGAGGTGGATCGCGTGGTTCATCAGCAGGTCCGGGCCGAGGATCCCGGACTCGACCAGGGACCTGACGGGTTCCTGCGCCCGGTCCGTGCGGTGTTCCAGGACGTGGGAGTTGAGGGTGACGCCGAGTTCGTCGGCCAGCGCCCGGAAGGCCCGCATCCGGGGCAGCGCCGACATGCCCGGGTGCAGGGAAACCTGGAGGGAGGCGAGCGGCAGCGGGTCGATGAGCTCGCGTTTGGCGCGGGTGATCAGGCCGAGGGTGTCGGGGTTCTGGGTGCAGGCGTAGACGAAGCGCATGCCGGAGCCGGCGAGGGCGTCGACGTAGCGCCGGGTGGTCTCCCAGGGGATCGCGTGCACCCAGTCCACGACGGTGGTCACGCCGGCCTGGAGGGCGTCGAGGGCGGCGAGGCGCACGAAGGAGTGGATGCCCGTCGCGTCGATCTTGGGGAGGGTGGCCCGGTTGCAGGCGCCGAGCCAGCCGTTGAGGTCCTGGTCGGAGCAGCCGCCCCGGATGGAGGACTGCCACAGGTGGTTGTGGAGGTCGACGAACCCGGGGAGCACGATCCGGCCGCGCGCGTCCATCACGCGGGTGCCGCGGGGCGCGGTCAGTCGCCGGCCGACGGCGGCGATCTTCCCGTCGCGCAGCAGGAGGTCGACGTCGCCGTCGAGTTGGCCGAGGGGGCCGGAGCCGAGGGAGGGGTCCATGGTCAGGACGAGGGAGGCGCCGCGCAGCAGGGTGGTGCGACGGACGCCGGGCTCGTCGTGGCCGGCGGCCACCGGGTTGGAGGAACGTTCCTGCGCTCCGGCCGGGAACCCTGCCGCGACCACCGGAGCCGTCGCCAGCATCCCTGCCAGAACACCGCGTCTGCTTGCTTTCGGAAGATTCATTCCATTCTTATAGCGCCGCGATAGAGCTGTTCGTACTACCTGATTCCAGCCATTCGACATTCCGTCAACAATGCCCCGGCGCAGGTCAGAGCCCTCGATCCGCGACGCATTCCGCACCGGGCCGGCGGGTTCGCGCCGGCCGGCGGCCCGCGCCCATCCCCGTGACCGGCCCCGATCTCCCCCGGCCGGGCGAAAACGGGACTCGGCCGACGGCCGGCCGGTACGCGTCTGGCGCCCACCGGCCGGCCCGTGCCACCCGCGCCCGCCACGCGCGCGACCCGTGCCACCGGCCCCCCGATACTGGTCCGATGAACGCAACACCCCTGCGCGTGGTCCTCGCCGAGGACTCCGTGGTCCTGCGCGACGGCATGATCGAACTGCTCGGCGCGCGCGGCTGCGAGGTCCTCGCCGCCGTCGGCACCGCCCCCGCGCTGATCGCCGCCGTGACCGAGCACCGCCCCGACGTGGCCGTCGTCGACATCCGCATGCCGCCCACCCACACCGACGAGGGCATCCGAGCCGCCGTCGAGATCCGCGAGACCCTGCCCGGCACCGGCATCCTGGTCTTCTCCCAGCACGTGGAGACCACCTGGGCCTCCCGCCTGCTCGCCGGCGGGGCGACCGGCGTCGGCTACCTGCTCAAGGAACGCGTGGCCCGCACCTCCGAGTTCACCGACGCCCTGCACCGCGTCGCCGCCGGCGGCACCGCCCTGGACCCCGAGGTGGTCACCCGACTGCTGCGCGGGCCCCGCCGGGGCCCGGTGGACACCCTCACCCCCCGCGAGCGCGAGGTGCTGGACCTGATGGCGCAGGGGCATTCCAACCGCTCGATCGCCGGGCTGCTGGTGGTCTCGGAACGCGCGGTGGAGAAGCACGTCGCCGCCGTGTTCGCGAAATTCGGCCTGCACGCCTCGGAGAGCGACAACCGGCGGGTGAAGGCCGTGCTCGCCTACCTCACCGACACCACACCCGGCCCCTGACCCCGCCCCCCGGCCCGGCCCCGAGCCGGGGGGCGGGGCTCACAGGCGGGCCGGCAGGTCGACCCGGATCACGGTGGGCCCGCCGGGCGGGCTGTGCACCCGCAACTTCCCGTCCACGGCCGCGACCCGCTCGGCCAACCCGACCAGCCCCGTGCCCCCGACCCCGTCCGCACGCCCGCCCGCGCCCGGGTCGAGGGTCGCGCCGCCGTGCCCGTCGTCGCGGACCGTCAGCCGCACCCGCCCGTCCCCGACCGTCACGGCGAGGCCGGCCGTGCGGGCCCCGCTGTGCCGGGAGACGTTGGTGAGCAGTTCGGCCGCGCAGTGGTACACCGCGTGCTCGATCGCCGGATCGGCCCGTTCCCGCAGGTCGAGCCGGAGCTCCACCGGCACCCCGGCCCCGTCGGCCAGCCCCGGCAGGGCCTCGCCCAGACCGGCGTCGAGGGCCGCCGGGTGGATGCCCCGGGTCAGCCGGCGCAGTTCGGTGATCGTGTCCTCGGTCTGCCCGCGCGCCCGGTCCACCAGCGTGCGCAGGCGCCCCGCGTCGGGCCCGGCGCCGTCACCGGGTGTGGCGTCGGCGAGGGCGTCCTCGGCGAGCGAGAGGGTGATGGCCAGGGCCACGAGCCGGGCCTGGGTGCCGTCGTGCAGGTCCCGTTCCAGCCGGCGCAGCCGGTCGGTGTTCTCCGCGAGCAGCACCGACCGGGCCGACTCCAGCGCCCGCACCCGTCCCTCGTCCCCGATCGGCCCCAACAACCCCCGGGCCAAGGCCCGGTTCACCCGTGCGAAGAGCCGCACGGCGGCCGGCACACAGGCCCACACCGCGATCCCGAGCGGCACCCCCACCAGATCCAGCCCGCCGACGGGCCGGGGTCCCGGCTCCAGCAGCCTCACCCACACCGGGTACCCCACCAGCCACAGGCCGGCGGGCGGGAGCAGCACGGCGGCCACGAACCCGAGCACCCCCAACGGCAGCCGCGCCCCCAGGTAGAGCAGCGCCCGCCAGGCCACGGCGTCCCCCAGCACCGCCCGTCCCCGCGCCCACATCCCGACCGGCCGGACCGGGGCGGCCGGGTCCGCCGGCCCCTCCCCCAGCAGCCGGCCCACCCACCGGCGGTGCACGGCGCCCAGGGCACGCGCCCCCGACAGCCCGAGCACCAGGAACGGCAACCCGAGCACCGTCAAGGACAACAGGGCGCCCGCGTACCCCACCGCCAGCGCGTACACCCCGCCGAGCAGCGCGAACGGCAGGCCCGCGACGGCGAACAGCCACTCCCCCGCCGAGACGCGAAACCACCCGTGCCGAGCGCGACCGGCCCCGCTCCCGCCCGCGCCGCCTTCCTCCCCCGGCGTCCGGGGCCGCTCAGTCACGGCCACCGGCCACGAGCTCCGCCGCCGGCCCCCGGACCGCGCGCACCCCCGTGAGCAACACCGCCGGCACGGTGAGCAGCGCCGCGCCCGCGACGATCCACCCGCACGTGCCCGCCGACACCACCGGCAGCGCCGACCCCGTCACCGCGCGGGCGAACGCGCCGGCGCACGCCGACGCGACCAGCCCGCCGAGCAGCACGCCCACCACCGTCGTGACCACCGACTCCACCGCCAACATCCGCAGCAGCCGCCCCCGGGTCGCGCCGATCAGACGCAGCAGGGCGAATTCGCGGCGCCGGTCGGCGGTCACCGCCACCAGGGTGTTCACGGTGGACACGGCCGCGAAGCAGACCAGCAGGCCCAGTTCCGCCTGCCGGAGCCAGACGTCGGTGGCGGAGGCCGCGCCGGTCGCGGCGCCCGCCGCCCGTTCCGCTGTGGTCGTCATGATCGTCATCGTGCCGGCCAGGCCCACGAGCAGCGCGGGCGGCACCACCGCCGAGGCCAACCGGCGCGCGTACCCCCGCAGGTTCGCGTCCGCGAGCCATCCCGTGCCCGGCGACAGCAGCCGCACCGGCCCCGCCACGACCCACGACAACGCCCGCGCGAGAAACGGGCCGGCGAGGGCCACCGCGACCAACAGCACCAGCGCCCCCAACAGGGCCGCCTGCCCCGCCTTGTCGGCCTCCGCCGCCGGCCGCGTCGCCGCCACCCGCAGCAACAGCCCGCCCCCGACCGCCACCGCGAGCCCCGCGAGCAGCCGCCACGCGCCTGTCCGCGCGTGCTCACCGGAGGCCGCCGACAGCGCGGCGGCGGGCGCGATCCGGGTGATCCGCCGCGCCGCCGGCGCCGCCGCGACCACCCCGACGAGCAGCGCCGCGCCCCAGGCCGCCGACGCCGGCACCACAGTCCACGGGATCCGCGCCTGCCCGGCCGCCATCCCCCGGTCCCGCAACGCGTCCAGGAACCACCGGGCCGCGCCCGTCCCGGCCGCCGCCCCCGGCAGCGCCACCACCGCCACCACCGCCAGGACCTGCCGGCGCACCAGCCGCCGGGCCTGCCGGGGCGTGGCCGCGATCGTGCGCAACAGGGCCAGTTCCCCGTGCTGCCGGCGCACGGCGAAGCCCAGCGCGCCCGCCACCGTGAAGAACGCGACGAGCACCGCGAGCTCGCCGAAGACCCCCGCGATCACCGTCAGTCCCGGCCCCGCCACTGCCGCGCGGACCTCCGCCGGGGTCGCCAGGTCGGCCGCGAGCAGGGAACCGAACAGGGTCACCGAGGCCACCGCCAGGAACAGCGCGGCGGCCGAGCCCACGAAGGCGGCCGGCCGCCGCCCCATCTGCCCCAGGGCCACGGACCACACCGCGCTCACCCGCCCCACCGGGCGAGCCGTTCGGCGACCCCGGCGGCCGTGGGCCGCTCCACCTCGTCCACGAGCAGGCCGTCGGCGAGCACCAGCACCCGGTCCGCGTACCCGGCGGCCACCGGATCGTGGGTCACCATGACGCAGGTCCCGCCGTCCCGGTCCACGCCCTCCCGCAACAGGGCCAGGACCTCGTGGCCGGTCGTCCGGTCCAGGGCCCCGGTCGGCTCGTCCGCGAACAGCACGCGGGGCCGCGAGACCAACGCACGGGCGATCGCGACCCGCTGCTGCTGTCCGCCGGACAACTGCCCCGGGCGGTGCCGCTCCCGGCCCGCCAACCCGACCCGGGCCAGGGCGTCGAGGACCGCCGCCCGCTCCGGCCGGCGGCCCGCGAGCCGACCCGGCAGCTCCACGTTCTGCGCCGCCGTCATCGCCGGCATCAGGTTGAACGCCTGGAACACGAAGCCCACCCGCTCGCGGCGCAACGCGGCCAACCGCCGCTCGGGCAGCCGCGAGACCTCCGTGTCCCCCCACCACACCGAGCCCCGGCCCGGCCGGTCCATGCCCGCCAAGCAGTGCAGCAACGTGGTCTTGCCCGAGCCCGAGGGCCCCATCACCGCGGTGAACGTGCCCGGCGCGAACGCCACCGACACCCCGCGCAGGGCCCGGACCGCCGCCGCGCCCCGCCCGTACGCGCGGTACAGGCCCTCCGCGCGGGCGGCGGGCTCCCGCGGCTCCATCGTTCCCGTTCCCGTGCCCGGGTCCGTACGGGTCCACCCCGTCGTATCGCTGTCCATGGCCCCATCCTGGGCGGGCCCGGCGGGTCGCACGATGGTGCGGCCACCCGGACCGGGGTGCGGAAAACCGAACCCCCGGCGACCGGGGCCCACCGGAAAACCAGTGGGGCGGGCGACGCCGCTTCGCGATCATGCGGGGCATGGACTCCCGATTCCTCGGCATCCCCGAGCTGACCGACACCCCGTCCACCGCCGTCGTCGTCGACGTCATGCGCGCGTTCACCACGGCCGCGTGGGCCTTCCACCGCGGCGCGGAACGGATCCTCCTGGCCGAGTCCCGCGAGGAGGCCCTGGCCCTCAAGGCCGCCGGGCCGGACCGGCTCGCCCTCAAGGACGGCCCGCCTGCCCCCGGCTTCGACCTCGTCAACTCACCCGGCCTGCTGCGGGGTTCGCGGGTGCGGGGGCGCACGATCGTGCAGAAGACCACCGCCGGCACCGTCGGGGCCCTCGCCGTCAAGGACGCCTCCCTCGTGCTGTGCGCGAGCTTCACGGTGGCCCGCGCCACGGCCGACCTGCTGCGGGCCCGCGCCGCCGACCGCGTCACCTACGTCGTGACCGGCGAGGACGGCCGGGCCGCCGAGGACCTGGCCTGCGCCCGACACATCGCGGCCCTCGCCGCCGGCCACGACCCCGACCCGGCCGGCGCCCTCGGCGAGGCCGCCCGGTCCCGCGCCGCCGACGAACTCGCCCGGGGCGTGCGCGAGGGCGCGCACCCCGAGGACATCGCCCTCTGCCTCGAACTCGACCGCTTCCCCTTCGCGATGGTCGCGCGGATGGAGGACGGCCGTATGACCCTGCGTCCCCATCCGCTCCCCGCCCCCGACCCGCACGGATCAGGTCAAGACGCCGATCGGTTTCGGTCAGACGCGGACGGGTGATCCGCGACGGGCCCGCGTGAGCACCGCCGAGGCGCCCCGACCCGACACGCCGTCAGCACGGCACCGGAACGGCCCGGTTCACCCGTTCCGGCGCTCCCCCGATCGCCGGGGTGACGCCGCCGACCTGCGGAAACGCGGTCCGGGAGCGAGCCGGACGGGCACCGGGCGCGGTGGGACGCATGGGACCATGTGGGACGAGAGATGCCAGGGGGGCATTTCCGTTCCGGATGGCCCGTGTTCCGGACATCCCGCACCTCATCCCGCTTCGGACCATTCGCGCACCCACTCACGCCCACCGGCGGACGCCGCGCCCCCACGCCCGTCCGCACCGGTGACTCGGCGCGCCCCGGCAGACCCCGGGCGCTCGGGGGAGGAACCACCATGAACAGCCGCACCACCCACCGCACCACCGGCCGCGCCCGCGCCCGGGTTCCCGCCGTCACCCTCGGCGCGCTCGTGCTCGCCGTCCCGCTGCTCGCCGCCGGCCCGGCGCACGCGACCGGCACCGGCACCGGCACCGACGCCGGAGCCGCCTCGGCCCTCGCGAGCGCGGGCGCCGTGCGGCAGGTCGGCGCCGCCGACCGGGCCGCGATCGTCGACACCGCCCTCACCGACCGCGCCGGCCGCCCGGGCACAGCGCTCCGCGCCGGCGCCCTGACCCTGACCGGCCGGCCCTTCACCTCCGTCGGACTGAGCTGGGCCAAGGGCGCGCCCGAGGCCGACGCGTTGGCCGTGGAGGTCCGGGTCCGGCGGGCGGGGGCCTGGGGCCCGTGGCGCCCGGTGGCCCTGGAACGCGAGGAGGGCCTGTCCGAGGAGGCCCGACGCGACGGCGCGCCCGCCCTGCACACCGGGGCGGCGGACGGCATCGGCCTGCGGATCGCGTCGGGCGACGCGCCGCTCCCGGCCGACCTGCGGCTCTCCCTGATCGACGTCTCCGCCCTCACCCCGACCGCGCCCCTCACCCCCGCGCGCACGCTCGGCGCACGGGCCACCGGCGTCCGCGCCGCCGCCCCGGCCCGCACGACCGCCGTGCCGCTGCCCGCCGTGCACCCGCGCGCCGACTGGGGCGCCGACGAGACCCTCGCCGACCCCGGGCACAAGCTCCAGGCCGGCGTGAAGTCCCTGTTCGTGCACCACACCGTGGTCGGCAACAACGACTACACGCCCGAGCAGGTCCCGGAGATCGTCAACGGGATGTACGTGCACCACATCCGCAACCTCGGCTACGGCGACTTCCCGTACCACTTCGTCGTGGACCGCTTCGGCGGCATCTGGGAAGGCCGCCGGGGCTCGACCGTCGCCGCGCCCGGCACCGCCGTGCCGGCCGTCCTCGGCGGACACGTGCAGGGCTTCAACACCAACTCGGTGGGCATCGCGATGCTCGGCAACTTCGAACCAAACAACGCGGAGGGCGGCGCGGACACCGGCCCGGACCCGCGCCCGACCCCGGCCGCCGTGGCGGCGCTCACGGACCTGGCCGCGTACGAGGCCGCGACGTACGGCCTGGATCCGCTGGGCACGACCACCCTGGTGTCGGCCGGCGGGGGCGGCACGAACCCGCACCCCAAGGGCACGGTGCTGAGCGTGCCCGTGCTCACCGACCACCGGGAGGTCAACGCGACCGCGTGCCCGGGCGCCGGGATGCACGAGCTGCTGCCGGTGGTCCGCGCGGCGGTCGCCCAACGCCTCGCGCACCCGGGCCCCGCGGACCCGGACACCCCCCGGTCCTGAGCACGGGACGACCCTGAACGGCTGCCCGTGCTCCCGGCCCGCCCCGGCCGGGAGCACGGGGCCGTGACGGCATCGTGGCGCGCGCGAGCGCCGGGGGGGGGCTCAGCCCTTGCGCGTGAGCGGCTCCCCGTCGAACTTCACGCCCGCCAGACCGTGGACGACGAGGTTGCGGATGTTGCCGTGGTCGGTGTCCTGCGGCGTCGCCACCACCTTGCGGTAGTGCTCGCCGAAGGCCAGCAGGGCCTCCTGGTCGCTCAGACCCTCCAGCACGGCCAGGCCCAGCGTCTTGCAGGAGCCCTCGTTCTCGCCGGCCGCGTTCTCCGCCTCGCCGTTGCGGAAGGCCGTCGGCCGGTACTCGTAGTGCTCGGCGACGAAGGCCAGCGTGGCGGCGAACTCGTGCGCGCCCGAGGCGAGGCTCGTGCGCAGCGCGTCCAGATCGGTCATGGTGTGTCCCTCGGTTCGGACGGACGATCCCCTTGCCGTCCGTGACCGCACGACGATACCCGCCGCCGCCCGGCGGCCGAGCGCGGGGCCGCGCCGCCCGGGAACGCCCAGGAGGGCACGGGCCCCGGCCAAACACTGGCCGGAACCGACCGAACGTTCGAACGTGCGCTGACATCTCGCGCCCCGCGTGCGACCCTGCTCCCGTTCCGCACCGACAGCACTTCACCCCCACCCTGCCCGAGGGCCGCGCCGATCCGGCCGCGCCCGGGCACGGCAGAAGGAGTCCTGCGTGAATCGACAGCAGACGGCATCGGTCCTCCTCGCGGCCGGCGCCCTCGTCACCGGCGCGCTCGCCGCCGCCGGCCCCGCCGCCGCGAGCCCGGCCGACGGGCCCGCCGCCGCCCCCGCCACGTCCTTCCGGCAACAACACGACCCGGGGTTCTGGACCGCCGAACGGATGCGCGGCGCCACCCCGTTGGACGCCCCGGCAGCCGCCTCCACCCGCACCCCCGTCGCCGCGACGGGCCGCACCACCACCATCGCCCCGACCACCCCCGCGGCCCCCGCGCCCGGCCCGGCCGGCGCTCTGGCCCCGACCGCGTTCCCGCAGGCCGGCGGGGCCTGGACGGGCGGCGGCGCGGTCGTGAAGACCTCCGGCCGGGTGTTCTTCACGATGGGCGACCGCACCGCGTCCTGCTCCGGCGACTCGATCACGAGCGCCAACGGCAGCACCGTCGTCACCGCCGGGCACTGCGTGAAGTACCAGGGCGCCTGGCACACCAACTGGGTGTTCGTCCCCGCCTACGCCAACGGCCAGGCCCCGTACGGGCAGTGGTCGGCGACGAAGACCCTGGCCACGGACCAGTGGGCCGCGAGCGAGGACATGAACCACGACGTGGGCCTCGCCGTCGTCGCCCCGCTGAACGGGCGCAAGCTCGCCGAGGTCGTCGGCGCCCAGGGCATCCGCTTCAACGGCGGCTACAACAAGCGCATGTACTCCTTCGGCTTCCCCGCCGCCGCCCCCTACGACGGCACCAAGCTCGTGTACTGCTCGGGCAACAGCTCCAAGGACTTCCTGCTCACCAAGGACCACGGCCTCGGCTGCGACATGACGGGCGGCTCCAGCGGCGGCCCCTGGTTCCAGGACTTCGACGAGGCCACGGGCCTGGGCACCCAGGTCTCGGTGAACAGCTTCGGCTACAACTTCCTGCCCAACCGCATGTTCGGCCCCTACTTCGGCGACGAGGCGAAGGCGGCGTACGACAAGGCCCAAACCCCCTGACCCACCCCAACCCCCCGACCCGGAGGGGCGGACCCCGTGCGACGGGCCCGCCCCTCCGGGTCGGGGCCGGTCAGGGTTGGCGCAGGCAGAGGGTGCCCCAGTGGAAGCCGGCGCCGATGCCGCACAGGGCGTAGGTGTCGCCCGGGCGGAGGGCGCCGGCGCGGGCCGTGTGGTGGAGGGCCGTGAAGAGGCCGGCCGCGCCCGTGTTGCCGAGGCGGTCCAGGGTGAGGGGGGCGCGGTCGGCCGGGATGTCCAGGCGGCGCAGCGTTTCGGCGAGGATGTTGGCGTTGGCCTGGTGGAAGAACCAGTGGTCGACGTCGGTGGGGGTCAGGCCCGCGCGGCGGGTGGCGTGGGTGATGCTCTGCGGGAGTCTGGTGGTGGCCGTGTCCCAGACGGCGGGGCCGTCCATGGAGACGTAGTGGGCGCCGGCGGCGAGGGTGTCGGCGGTGGTGGGCAGGCGGGAGCCGCCGCCGGGGATGGTGACCGCGTGCGAGAGGCGGGAGCCGATGTCGTGGGCGAGGAGTCCGGCGCCCTCGGTGTCGGCGCGGGTGAGGACGACGGCCGCGGCGGCGTCGCCGAAGAAGACGCCGCCGGTGCGGTCGGTGGGGCGGATGACGCGGGAGGCACAGTCGGCGCCGATGACGAGGACACCTGATCCGTTCCGAAGCCGTCTACGGCGTGGAGCAGGCCAGCGGCCGCGCCGGGCCCGGCGGAGCCGCGCTCCTCGAACTCACCCTCCGTCCGCTGCCCGCGCTGGAGCGCGAGAACTACCCCATCGAACGCGTCCGACTTGTTGTCCGGCCCGACCAGACGGTGCGCGCCTTTCCCGCTCGGCTCGGTCGCCCGTCTCTTCAAGCATCGAAACCTGGCACCCCTGAAGAACTTGTGCCTGCAGTACCCCGGCGACGACCCGGCCCTGCGGTGGATCCCCGAGGGCGGACTCGAACCGTTGATCACGCTCGTCCACCGACATCTGCTGCACGAAGAGGCATGGCGCCGCACCGGCACCTGGCCGACCGCAGACGCTCCGCACGGTGAGCCCTCCCACGGCATCCACCTGATGGCCGAGGCACCGTCCTCTCGGACAGCCGGGACGCACACACGGCAGCCCAGCACGGCACCCCGCCGTGCGAGAACGTCAAGTGAGGACGCTTCTGAGGTGAGTGTGCAGGCAGGGGAGGACGAGCTCGTGTAGGCCCTCCTGTTCGCAGCGGTAGCCTTTGTTGTCGGCGATGGCGCGGGCCAGTGGGCGAAACGCTTCCGGTGCCGTGACGGTCAGTGTCTCTGCCTGTTCGCGCCAGGCGGCGAGTGCCTCGTCCTCCTCCTCCAACATGTATCCAGCTGCGTACAGTTCGGGGGTCATGCCGATGGGGGTGATGGTGCGGCCGCTCTTGGCGCTGAGTTTCGCGATGATGTCGATGCCGGGTGGATCGAGGTCGCCCCAGGCTGTCACCGGGATGTCTGGCAGACGCGTGAGGAACATGACGAGCGCCTCTGAGGCGTAGCCCTCCATCCAGATGCAGAGCCATTCTTCGGGAACGCTGGTGCGGCTGAGTGCCTGAAACGTCTCCTGGTTCTCGATCAGCAGCACGCCGACGGCGGCAACGTCGAGGGCGCCCTGGGTGGCGGCAGCTTTGCCGGGGACGTCGACGAACGGCCGCGCGGCGGCAGCGTCCGCGACCAGGCTGTCGAGCCGCCAGCTGGCCGGGCCGAGCATCCGGATTCCGGTGTCGGCGGTGTAGACCGCCTGGTCGAAAGGCAGGCCGATCACGTTACTGAAGGCGTTCTTGGCCGGTTGCGTCCACCTCTTGCTTCCGCCCAGCGCGCGCACGGCGAGCTCACGTTCGGCGAACTTCCACTGGCGGGACTGTCCTTGGAACCATTCGGCGGCCGCGCTGAGCGCGGCATTGTAGGTCGCCCAAGTGCGTGTCGCTGCCGTGGAGTTCTCGGGCGGTAGCCAGGACGAGGGATCGGTCAAGGCCGTGAGCAGTGCGAGTTCCCTCTCCAGCTCGGGGACCCCGGTGAGGCGCTCGGCCAGAGTGGTCCGCGCATGGTGGATGCGGTGCTTTTTTACGATTCTGCGGTATCGGGCCTGGCCTCGTTTGGTCAGAAGAGGGCCGTCCACGCCGATCAGCAGCTGGCGCAGCGGGAGTGCGTATGCGCCCTCCAAGAGGGCCTTGTTCATCTGGTCAAGGAGCACGTAGGGGCCGCTCAGGCTCTTCGTGCCGAACAAGTCCACCAGGTCGGCCCGTTCCCGTGATGTCAGGGGCAGTCTCATCTTGCGGTCGAGCCCGCCTCCGTTGGCGATCCGGCGGCGCAGGGCCGCGCAGAACGCCTCTCCACCCGGTGTACCGGCCCAGTGCTCCAGCCCCGGGGGGAGTTCACCCCTTCTCGTCATCGGCCGCATCCTCGTCGTCGAAGGTGTAGTCGCCGTTGTCGGCCTCAGTCACCTCGTCCTCCGCGAACTCCTCGTCGAGAAGGTCCTCTTCGTCATCCCAGTCGAGGCCCATGTCCAAGGAGGTGTCCTGGCGCAGGGCAGGGTCCGGCAGGGCGTGCCGCTCGGCGCCATCCCACAGGATCGGGGTGGTCAGCACGCCGGGCAGGCCCGAGTGCCGAAAGAGCTGGTACGTGGCCACTTTGGGGACCTCTTGGTGGAAACCCCATTCGTCATGGCTGGCCAGGACCACATCCAGGTCGAGCTGTGTGAGCAGCCCCATGCACCGCCCCCGCATTTTGGTGTCGATGCCGGCGAATGCCTCATCGAGGTAGATGGGGCGGGGCGCGGTCGCTGCTGCACCCTGGTAGTGAGCAGCTGCAGCGACGAACAAGGGCAGTTGGAGTGCGACGGCCTGTTCGCCGCCGGACCCTCGTTGCTGCTTCTGGTCGGTGAGATTGGTCCAGCTTTGGTCGGGGCCGGCCTTGTGACGGATACGGATGCGGCTCCAGGCCCGGTAATCGAGGGCTTCGCGCAGGTGCGTACGCCAGTCCGCACCGCTCTCGTTGTCCCGGGCGGTCTCCACTCGCTCGACGAGAAAGCGGATGAGCCGCTCACGCGCGCCCTCGGACAGGTGCTCGCTCGACTGCCCGTCCAGGGAATCCAGGGCGTCCAGCACGTCCTGGTCCTGGTTCGGGTCGGGTTCCCAGATGAGCTTCATGAGGTGTCCGGAGGACGTGGGCACCTGTTGCAGCAAGGTGTTCATGTGCTCGATGAGACTCTTCGCTCGGGCACGTCGGCGCCGGAGGTGATCACCGAGCCGCCCCAGCAGAACCTCAGTGAACAGTCCGTGCTCCTCGTCGCTCAAGTAGCTGCGACGGGTGTGGATCTCGTTGGCCATGATGTCCTGCGCCTCGGGGACGCTGCGGTTCTCGCCGTTGTGCAGGAGAGTGACCAGGAACAACGTGCCGTCGTATGTGGCGCGAGGCCGCCAGTCCGGTCCGTCGAGTTCGGACTGCAAGAGTCTGAACTGGGTGTCGGTGTCGGTGCGTGCCTCGTTGAGTGCTGCTTCACTCCAGGGTTCGTCGGCCAGTTGGGACACTGCGGTCCGGGCCTGCGCCTCGATCTCCGTGAGACCGTCGGTGCCGGCGGTGTTCACGCCCGCCAGCTCGAGATAGCCGTGGTCACCCAGTCGGCGATAGTTCTTCACCGCGTTTTCGTATTGCTCGTCGAGTGCTGTGCACTCCTTCGTTGCAGTGTCGACGGCGCCGATCAGGATGCCGACCTGTTCGGACGTCTGTGTGGACTTGATGTGATTGTCCTCCAGTGCGTCCTTTGCCGCGGAGAGTTCCTTGGTGGCTGCGGCGAGGTCGGCGAGGACCTTCTCCACGTCGGCGCCGACCAGGTCCGTCCTCACCTTGAGCTGTTCCTTTCTGTCTCCGAGATCGGTGTGGGCTTCGACGAGTTCCTGTACGCGCTTCTGGAGCTGAGCGGAGATCTCGATGAGGCGGCGTCCGGAGCGGTGTGCGCTCTGGCTCCGCGCGAGGTGTTCCTTGGCGGCGTGGAAGAGGCCGGTGACGCTGTTGGTGTAGCGGGTCAGGGACTGCTGTTCCTCAAGAATGTAGGCGTGGTCGGGGCGTACGCCTCGGGGGCGGGCATAGTCGCCGAGTTGACGCTCGGCGTCCTGGCACTCCTCCCACAGCCCGTGTTTGTACGTCTGCGCCTGCTGTGTCTCCCGTTCGAGCTCGCTCAGCAACGCGCGTGCTCCGTCGAGTGCGCGCCATGCCTCTCGCACCGGGCGGTCCTTTTCCCGGGTCTCGGCGCACTCGGTGTCCAACTGGTCCAGTCGCCCGCGGGTGCCGGCGATCTGAGCGTCGAGTTCGGTGATGCTCGCGTCCAGCGCGTGCAGTTGCAGGTCCAGGGCTTCCAGCCGCCGCTTGCGTTCCGCGGCCCTCGCCGTTGCACCGATGTAGGCGGCGGGAGGGCCTGTCGTTCGGCCATGGACGGCGCCGATGCGCCAGGTGCCGTCCGCTCCGACGCGCATGGAGTGGGGGTGTGTGGTGTCCTGGTCGTCCAGAGCGATCGAGCTGAGGATGCGCTGGGTTACGGCCGCCGGGACCAGCGGGTGTTCGATGGGCTGGATGACGTCGAGTATGGAGCGTGCCGGTGCCTCCCGCTCGTCCAACGCGATGAGCACGGTCTCCAGTGTGTCGCGGGAGAGAGCCCTGCCGTCACTGGTGACCCAGGCATCGAGCAGACCGGCTCCGAGTAGCGCGGCTTCGAGTTGTGCCGCCTGGTGATCCGTCACCCTCGGTGCGAACTCCAACAGCTTCCACAGGGGCGCGCCGTCGCCGAGCTCAGCCTTCCGCGCGCGGCGCGGGGTGAAGGGGGCCGGAGGCGGGGGGTCCTTCTCGGCGGCGACGCCGGCGCGCTCCGCAGTGAGCTCCCGATGCTTCGCTTGGAGCTCCTTTCGGGACCCCTTCTGCTCGGCAAGTGTGGCGTTCAGCGCCCCTTCGACGTGCCGGGCCTCGGCTGCGATCAACTCGGCCAAATTTCGGGCGGCGTCCTTGCCCAAGACAGGTACGGCCGCAAGTAGGTCACTCAACTGCTTTTCCGTCAGTCGGAGTTGTCGGCACTTTTCAGACCATTCGACGAGGAAGGCGCACAGCTCACGGGTGCTCTGTGCCAGGCTCTCCTCGTACCCGGCACAGGTTTGTTTGGCCGTGTCGAGACGTTCGACCAGGCGGGAGCACAGTTCACCCGCTGAATCATGTTTTCGATGCGCCTCTTTCACGCCCTCGGCGAGCTTGGCCGCTCGGGAAAGGATCTTCGTGCGTGAGCTCACATGGCCCATGAGGGTGTCCCGGGCCGTCTCGGGGGTGCGGCGGACGGCCTCCCGCTGATCGCGGTGTACGACTTCCAGGGTGGTGACGGCCGCACACTGGTCGGCCCACTGATCCGCGGCGTTCAGCTGCTGGAGAGCCGTCTCCAGCTCGCCCTGTTCCCTCTCGTCTTCGTCCGCGGCCTTGTCACGGCCCTCGACCGCCTCCTCATGCCGTTCCTTGGCCTTGCGCAGCAGTTCCTCGGCCGCGGTCACCTGCTTCTGCAGTGCGCCGATCAGCCCATGCTGCTCCATCTCTGGACTGTTTTTCAGTTCGTTGACACGGGTCTGCAGGGTGTTGCTGTGCAGCTGGAGACGATGACGCTCAGTCCCAAGTTGATGCACCCGGTCGCGCGCCCCGGCGAGTTCGTCGGCCTTCGCACGCTGAGTCCGGTGCGCGGCACTGCGCCGTGTTCCGGTGGCGACCAGACCCCCGGCTTCACTGCGCACAATCCGCCGGGCCAGTTGACCGTAGAAGGACAAGAACGTGTCCACATGGCCCTTGTTGCGGACCAGGGCCTGCAATTCCTCACGCTCGCGCGCGAGTTCATCGAACTTTCCGGCGAGGTCTTCCAGAACCAGGCTGCTGACGGGTGGCAGGCCATCTCTGAGTAGCTGACTCAGCTTGGCCACCGTCAGGTCCTCGCTCAACTTGGGCCGGCGCAGTGTCAGTAGAAGATCGACGAGCGCGAGGAGCCTGGACGAGGAGAATCCGAAGAGGCGTGCGGCGAGCGCCTCACGGTAGTGCTTGGCCCTTTCGTGAACGTCCTCCTTGCCTAGGACCTCTTCCAACTGGACGCGGTTACGAGGCCGCCGGTCGTCGTCGTAGAGGGAGAAGTCGTCCCCCACGCGCTGGGACGTGGTGAAGAACCACTTGTCCCGCAGCGCCTGTTTGCCTGACGCCAGCGCGTGCACGCCGATACCGACCGTCAGATACTCGAACTCGCCGGACTCGGTGACGCGGCCGTATTCCGTCCACACATAGCTGATCCGCTGCGCGTGCCCTCGGTACAGGACGTTGTCGCGCATGGAACGTGCCGCGTTGCCGAAGGGGTCCATGCGGCGAGCGCTCAGAATGCCGTCGAGCAGGAGCGGGCTGGTGACCTCCAGCGCCTTGGTCTTACCGCTTCCGTTGTGGCCACGCAGGATCAGCTTCCCGCCGTAGAAGAAGAACACCTGCTCGTCGTACTCCCAGATGCCGAGAAGTCCCATGCGCAGGGGCTGGAAGCGCTCGCGCTCGGGTATCGGCAGACCGCCGTCGAGGAGCTGTTGCAGGGCGGGGTCGGGCACCGGACTCTCAGAGGGTGTCATCGCAGTCGTCTTCGCTGGGGAGGATGGGGGAGCTGGGAAGGTCGTGTGCGCCGAAGAGCATCAGGTTCTCGCTGGCCTTGCGGGCGCCGAGACCGGGCTGGGCGCGGTAGCGGGCCAGACCCGGGCGGATGCGGATTCCTCCGGAGACGTGTTCGGCAAGGCCCAGTTGGATGAGGATGGGCAGCGCTGCTTCCTTGACGCGGATCGCGTCGATTGGATGGCCGTTGATGCTGGTGATCACCTTGAGCAGATCAGCGGCGACCTCGGCGGTGAGTTCGAGGAGCCGTGGATGCGGTACGAACGTTCGGCGCGGGGATCTGCTGTCCACCTCGCCGCAGAGTCTGTCGGCCAAGACCAAGGCGGCGAACGAGGGAGCGCTTGCCTTGGGAAATTCCAGGTCGGTGAGTTCCTCGTCGATGATGGCCGCGCCCTCGGCGCGCACCTCTACACGAGTGTCGAGGCCGAGGCTCAGGGCAGCCAGCAACTCATCGGTGTGAGCGAGAAAGTAGTCACGTTGCTCGCCGGGAAGGTCGTCGAGGTAAACGACAGGTTCGTCAACAAGTCGGCGCATCAATGCCTGACGGGTCATCTCGTCGGCCGTCCTGCCCTGTCCCGCCCCAAGCGTGTCGAGCAGTTCGTCCGGCCCTCCCGCTTGAGCAGGGGCCATCGGGGCGGCCAGCATCAGAGACGCCGTGCGGTGGTCGACGTCGTACAGCGCGTCGCCGCTGCCCGCGACGTACTCCTTCTCATGCTCGCGGGCAGTCCCCGCGTCACCAGTGGGGGTGAGTACCCCATGCCGGCACAGCAACCGCACCATGGCCACCAGGTCGAAGCGTTCACGATGCACAGTGGTGTCGAAGCGACGCAGCGCGGTGTGGGTGGCGGTCACGGCAGCGACTTTTTCGGCGAGTTCGCTGATCACGGTCTGCCGTCCGCAGTCCTCCAGGACCGCCAGAAGCAGGCAGTACAAGGCCGACTGCCGAGCCGTCGGCGCCTCGATGTCCCGTCGGCCAGGTGCCTCGGGGATCTTGAACAGACGGAGGCGGTCGCGCTCCGCATGTAGTTGCCAACCGAGGTGGTGGTCAAACCAGCGCCTCAGCTCGGCCTGGTGTCTGCGCGCCAGGTCCAATGTGCGAATGTGGCGCCCCCGCCGGTGCAGCAGAGGGTGGACCAGTAGTGCTCGGATGATCTGGCTGCGCTCGAATGCGGCTTCGCGGCTCCGGGCGGTCACGCGGATCCCCCCGAGGTGAGGCGGATCGTCAGTTCCATATCGGCGATCCGCAGCCGCCCGCCACGCATCGCGACGGACGCCGCTTGTGTGGACGGTGGTTCCGCCGGGGCAAGGGTGATCGCGAGCCGTCCGTCGCTGGTCCGGGCCCTGCGTACGCCGGAACCGTCTTCTGGCGCGGAGAGCACGCAGTCCAGACAGCGCAGCAGGACGTCCGCCTCCGCGTCGTTCAACTGCCCCAGTACTGATAGCCGGACGGGGCCGCGGGCGGCCATCGATTCCTCTGCAGAGGTCTCCTCGTGCTGCTGCTTGCCGAGTTCCGCAGCAAGCATGCTCTTGGCACGGCGCGGACTGTGCACCCGGGGCGGCGGCCCGGGCCGCATTCGGGGCCCGGAAGCCCGGTATGCCGCAGAGACCGGTGCGGGCGAGCTGTCCCACCAGCTGGCCAGGGGAAGGGCGTCCTCGTCGTCATCCGGTGGGCGTGGTGTGCCGAGATGGCGAGCGGAGTACATCCCGAACGCCGTGTGCCACAGCGCCGACACCTTCTGCTGGGGGCTGTCGCCCATCGCGTCGAACCACGTGGCCAGCGTCACCAGGTCGGCTGCTCGGTCGACCCTGCGGAAACGTTGCTCGTTGATCTGCCGGATGGTCAGCAGAATGTGGTTGACCGCGTCGGACGCCCGGTCTTGCAGGGTCTGCGCGACAGGCAGACGGTCGGGCCCCTCGAAGAACCAGCTGCGCACGCCCACCCACTGTCCCACCAGCCGGTCGGTGTCCCGCGCGACGATGTCCTCCTTCGCGACGCCCAGTTGCGGAGCCGCCTCCAGGGCCGCGATGTCGCCGAGCCGCAACGTGATGTCGGCCTCCTCAGCCTGCTCGATCAGCCCGGAGATGAGTGGCCCGGTGCGGCTCAAGGCGAGAATGAAGGTCTGCAAGTACCCGACGACGACGTCCTTGTAGGCGAGGAACGCCTCCACGTCCAGTTGGTCGTCCACAGCGAGGGAACGGTTGAGTCCCTGCACGAAGAGCTTCGCGTTCTCCGTCAGCTGCGTGAATCCGCCGGCCAGGCGCTGGAAGGCGCGACCGGCACCGGCCAGGTCCGGCGGAGACTTCTCAACGGCCTTCACCAACACGCTCAGCGCCTCAAGGACCTCCGGCAGCATCGAAGCCTGAAGGGCGCCGGTGGCCCCCAGCTCCTGGTCGATCAGAGTCAGCGTGCGGTGGACCTGTGCGCCCGCTGGCGTCAGCTGATACAGGAAGTCCTTGCGTATGAACTCCTGCACAGTGCCACTGCGCCGCAGGTTGTAGATGCGGGTGACGTTGCCCCAAGTATTCAGCGAGTCCAGAAGTCCGTCGATCGGGGGCATCTCGGACAGCAACTCGGGGGCGCCGCTCAGCCGCTTGGTCACTTCTTGGCCGATCTCGCCAGTCGGGAGGTGGATGCCGAGCCGCGACTCCTCCTCCAGAAGAACGTCCAAGGCGATTCGAAAGTAAACAGCCTGCTGGGACGTCAAATAGTTGACGAGGGGCATGCGATGGCCGAAGCCGTACACAGTGGTCATGAATCCTGGGAAACGTGAGATTGGGTCTGTTCGCCGCTGTCACAATTCGTGTGCGCATCTACATGGACCGGAGAAGGCGGATGTTGCGTGTAGTCGCTCCAAGTAGACCGGTGAACACGGTGGTGCCGCAGATAATATTCGATGCAGATCACCTATGTGGCGCATATCCTGAAGACCCTTGCCAGACCGGCCCGAACCTTGTCTTTTAATAGGGCTGGAGCAGGGGCTCTGTGCGCTTGCGTCAGCTCAGGGGTTCGGCAACGTGCTGTTGCGTAAGGCGGCTCGGCGTGCCCCCCGAGCAGGCTGCCGGGCGCGTTGACTTCATCCGCGATCAGTAAGGTGACGGCATGGCTCCGCTCCCGAACCCCGAGTCCCTGGACACCGCCGTCGTCCCCGGGGGACATGGTGGGTCAACTCGGGTTGATGCCGCACCGGCACCAGCGGCGCTTGGAGCATGCCGTCGAAGGGCTGCCAGGAGGCCTGCGCGGCTACCTGATTCTCGCCGTGGTCCCACCGGGACCTGCCTGACCAGCAGGCCATCGGCATCCAACCGGCCATCGACCGAACAGTCCTCACCTACCAGACCGATGCTCCGGCCGAGGCCGGTCTAGTCGAGCGCATACCCGATCCGGCTGATCGCAGAGCGCACAAGGTGATGGTCACCTCGAAGGGAGCCGGAACCTTGCCGCGGTTCGCCCGGCGCGTTGCCGAGGCCGAGGCCGAACTGCTCTCCGGCCTGACCTCTCATGGAGCCGATTCCCGCAGGGGCTTCTTAGAGGTCATCTCATTTGGGCTGTTCGGTAGGCTGTGCAGGTGGGGATCGTTGAGCGGCTTGTGCCGGATGAGTTGTGGGTGTTGTTCCAGCGTGTGGTGCCGGCGGCGCCGACGAGGCCGCAGGGTGGCGGGCGGCGTCGGCACGGGGACCGGGAGGTCCTTGCCGCGATCGTGTTCGTCGCCACGTCGGGGTGTACGTGGCAGCAGTTGCCGACCGCTTCCTTCGGGCCGTCGGGGGCGACCGCGCATCGCCGGTTCACCGAGTGGACCCAGGCTCGGGTGTGGGCCAAGCTCCACCGCCTGGTCCTGGACGAGCTCGGCGCTCGCGGCGAGCTGGACTGGTCGAGGTGCGCGATCGACTCGGTGAACATGCGGGCCGTGAAAAAGGGGACCTGACAGGCCCGAATCCTGTGGATCGGGGCAAGTACGGCTCGAAGAGCCACCTGATCACCGAAGGAACCGGTCTGCCCCTGTCGATCGGGATCTCCGGCGCGAACCTCCACGACAGCCAGGCCCTGGAGCCCCTGGTCCGGGGCATCCCGCCCATACGATCCCGACGCGGACCACGCCGCCGGCGGCCCGCCAAGCTCCACGCCGACAAAGCCTACGAATCCCGGGCCATCCGCCGGTGGCTGCGCTCCCGCGGCATCGCCCACCGCATCGCCCGACGCGGCATCGACTCCTCGACCAGACTCGGACGACACCGCTGGAAAATCGAACGCACCATGGCCTGGCTCGCCGGCTGCCGCCGACTCCACCGCCGCTACGAACGCAAGGCCGACCACTTCCTCGCCTTCACCAGCATCGCCTGCACCCTCATCTGCTACCGCAGACTCACCAAATGAGACGACCTCTTATGCCGACTGGCGGCGTTCAGGGGCCTCGCCAGCGACTGTCCCGCAAATGACATTTGAGTCGATACAGCCTCACCGAGCTCCCGCGGTGACGCCGCAACGGGTTGAATCACACAGCGTGTGATGCCTATCACCTGGCATGGTCTGCTCACTCCGTCGTGATCACCAACGGAGAGGTGTGACACCGGTAGGCCCGAGGCAGGCAGGCCCGGCTGCCAGGTGGCGAAACCGTCCTTGCGCATACCTGGATGCCGAGGGAGGCGGCGCTGAATCTGTCGGCCCGTGCACAGACAGCCCATGTAGGAATTGTTCATGGGGTCCACAGAAAGGCAGTGTTCACAGGCTTGGACTGGTGACGTGCAACACTGCTCATCGCTGAGACCGTGTTCATCGCCACGCGGCCCCTAAAGGACAGGCTGACCTCCTTGAGGACCGGTTCGCGCGCCTCCCCGGCGTCGGCTCCGCCGCCCCCGCCCCCGCCGCAGCACGCCCAGCACGCCGGCCACGGCGATCAGGGAGATCAGCGCGGCCAGGGTGTTGACGCAGAGGCGGATGGAGCGGCGGGCGGAGTCGGCCCCGTAGCGGGCCGCGTCGAGCAGGCGGTGGAACTCGTCGTCCTCGATCGCCGACAGTTCCACCCGGTGCACGAGGGTGAGGTAGCGCTCGGTGCCCACCCGCTGCACCTTCGGCTCCAGCGTCCCGGTCGCCGTCGTGGACGCCGACCGCAGCAGGGACCCGAGGAGGGCCGCGACCGCCACGACGATCAGCGCGGGCACCGCCCGCGCGAGGCGCTCCTGGGTGGCCCCGGCCGCCATCGCGTGCCCGAGGACGGCGTTCACGGCGACCAGGCCGATCGCCTGGGTGATCCCGCGGCCGATCTCGGCCCCGAGCATGATCCGCAGGGCGCGCGCGTCGGCCTCGCGGGAGAGCCGGAGCGCGGTGCCGACCAGGCGCGGCATGCCCTTGGCCATCTCCCACAGTCCGAGCCGCACCCACGCGCCCTCGTGCTCGGCCCAGCCCGTGTCGTAGGTCAACTCGCCGCCGAACAGGAGCCGTTCGGAGTCGGAGACCCGGGTGTCCGCCCGGGGGTCCTCGGTGTCGGGTGTCGCTTCTGCCATCGTCGTCCCCTCGTGTCGCACGCCAAGCACGGAGAGTGCGGGGAGGCGAGTGAAGCGCACGCGGGGAGCGGGGACGGCGAGAACCGGTCGACCTGTCCGGGCGGGCGGGGCGCGGCCCGTCGGGACGGGCGGGGAGGGGGCCGGCCGCTGCCCCGGGGCGAGCGGGAGGGGACCGGGGGGCGGTCCGAGAGCGAGGGTGGCCGGATCACGTCGGCCGGGAGAATCCGGTCCGGGTCCGGGCCCGCTCGGGTTGACCGGGCCCGAAACCGGACCGACCCCCGACAGGCCCGTCGGGGGTCGGTGCGGTGGGATGGAACGCCGGGGGCGGGGTCGGGTCCGCCCCCGGCGTCCGGTCAGCGGGCCGCGAGCAGCTCCAGGGTGTCGATGACGCGGTTCGAGAAGCCCCACTCGTTGTCGTACCAGGCGACCACCTTGACGTGGCGGCCCTCGACCCGGGTCAGCGCCGAGTCGAAGATCGAGGAGGCGGGGTTGCCGGTGATGTCGGAGGACACGAGCGGGTCCTCCGAGTACTCCAGGACGCCGGCGAGCGGGCCGGCGGCGGCCGCGCGGTACGCGTCCAGCACGTCCTCGCGGGTCACGTCGCGGGCGACCGTCGTGTTGAGCTCCACGATCGAGCCCACCGGCACCGGGACGCGGATCGAGTCGCCCGACAGCTTGCCGTCCAGGTTCGGCAGCACCAGCCCGATCGCCTTGGCGGCGCCGGTCGTGGTCGGCACGATGTTGACGCCGGCGGCGCGCGCCCGGCGCGGGTCGCGGTGCGGGCCGTCCTGCAGGTTCTGCTCCTGCGTGTAGGCGTGCACGGTGGTCATGAACCCGTGCTCGATGCCCGCGAGTTCGTCGAGGACGGCGGCGAGCGGGGCGAGCGCGTTGGTGGTGCAGGACGCGTTCGAGACGATCGTGTGCAGGGCCGGGTCGTAGGCGTCGGTGTTCACCCCGTACGCGAGGGTGACGTCGGCGCCGTCCGAGGGGGCGCTGACGAGCACCTTGCGCGCGCCCGCGTCGAGGTGGGCGCGGGCGTCCTTGGCGGCGGTGAAGCGGCCGGTGGCCTCCAGGACGATGTCCACGCCGAGTTCGGCCCAGGGCAGGCGGGCCGGTTCGCGTTCCGCCGTCACCTTGATGCGGCGGCCGTCGACGACGAGGTGGTCCCCGTCCACGCTCACGGGGCGCCCGAGGCGGCCGGAGGTGCTGTCGAAGGCGAGGAGACGGGCGAGAGCGGTGGGCTCGGTCAGGTCGTTGACGGCGACGACCTCCAGGGAGCTGTCGCGTTCCAGCAGGGCGCGCAGTACGTTGCGGCCGATGCGGCCGAATCCGTTGACGGCGATGCGAGTCATGAGTGATGTCCCTTCTCTCGCCACCAACGATCGCGCGCGGGGCGCGGCGGGGACAGTGGCGCGATCGCCATGGTTCGCAAGGATCTCGCCACCCCTCGCGCGGCTTCTCGCCACGGCCCCCGCCTGTGCTTCCGGCCGGGGGCCGCGCGCGGTCATTCGCCCCGGGTGAAGGTGCGCCGGTACTCGCTGGGGGTGGTGCCGAGGATCCGCTGGAAGTGCAGGCGCAGATTGGCCCCGGTGCCCAGGCCCACGTCGGCGGCGATCTGCTCGACGCCGCGTTCGGAGCGTTCGAGCAGTTCCCGGGCGAGGTCGATGCGGGCGCGCATCACCCACTGCATCGGCGTGTAGCCGGTCTCCTCGACGAACCGCCGGGAGAAGGTGCGCGGAGAGACCTCGGCCCGGCGCGCCAGCATGTCGAGGGTGAGGGGTTCGGCGAGCCGGAACAGGGCCCATTCGCGGGTGGCGGCGAAGCGTTCGCCGAGGGGTTCGGGGACGCTGCGGGGCACGTACTGGGCCTGCCCGCCGCTGCGGTAGGGCGCGGCGACCAGGCGTCGGGCCGCGTGGTTGGACGCGGCGACGCCGAGGTCGGCGCGCAGCACGTGCAGGCACAGGTCGATGCCGGAGGCGGCGCCGGCGGAGGTGAGCACGCTGCCCTCGTCGACGAACAGCACGTTCTCGTCCACGTGGACCAGCGGGTGGCGGGCCGCGAGGGCCCGCGCGTAGTGCCAGTGCGTGGTGGCGCGCCGGCCGTCGAGGAGTCCGGTGGCGGCGAGGGCGAAGGCGCCGGTGGAGATGGCGGCGAGGCGGGCGCCGCGCGCGTGGGCGGCGATCAGGGCGTCGACGACCTCGGCGGGCGGGTCCTCGCGGTCGGGGAAGCGGTAGCCGGGCACGAAGACGATGTCGGCCCAGGCGAGGGCGTCGAGGCCGTGGGCCACGTGGTAGGCGAGGCCGTCGCCGCCGGCGACGAGCCCGGGGGCCGCCCCGCAGACGCGGACCTCGTAGGGCATGCTCGCCCGGGTGGTGAAGACCTGCGCGGGGATGCCGACGTCGAGGGGTTTCGCCCCGTCGAGCACGAGGACGGCGACACGGTGCGGGTGGGAGGCGGAGAACACCCCCCGACCCTACGCGGGCCCGGCCGACGGGCCCTCGTTACCCTCGGGCGCATGGAGCGGACGGATCGGGTCGTGGGGGCGGTGGTCGGGTCGGCGGTGGGCGACGCGTTGGGGGCGCCCTTCGAGTTCGGGCCGGCCGGCGCGTTCTCGGCGCGGTTCCCGTCGCCCGGCCACGGCGGGGAGATGTGCGGGGGCGGCGGCTGGGACCCCGGTGAGGGGACCGACGACACGCAGATGGCGGTGTTGGTCGGGGAGTCGCTGCTGGAGCGGGGCGGGTTGGATCCGGCCGAGTTGTTCGAGCGGTTTCGGCGCTGGGCGGCGGCCGAGCCCAAGGACATCGGGTTGCAGACCGAGGACGTGTTGGGCGGCGGCCGGCCCTGGGACCGCGCGGCGGCCGAGCATTTCGCCACCACCGGACGGGCGGCGGGGAACGGCTCGTTGATGCGGGCCGCGACCTCCGCCGTGCGGTTCGCGGGGGCTGGCCGGGCGGCCACGATGGACGCGGCGCGGCGTGTCGCCGCCCTGACCCACGGGGACCCGGCCGCCTGGGAGGGCACGGCCGTTCTGCACGAGCTCGTGCGCGTGGCCCTCGTCGGGGCCGATCCCCTCGCCGCGCTGCCCGAGGTCCTGGCCCTCGTGCCCGCCGAACAGCGCGCGCGTTACGAGGTCGTGCTCGCGCCGGACTGGCATCCCGACCTGGCCACCGAGTTCAACGGGGCCGTGTGGCCCTGTCTCGGTTCGGCGGTGTGGGCGTTGCGCACGACGGACGGTTTCGAGCCGGCGCTGCGGGCCGCCGTGGACCTGGGCGGGGACACGGACACGGTGGCCGCGGTGACCGGGACGCTCGCCGGGGCCGTGTACGGCCGGCGGGCGATCCCCGAGCGGTGGACCGGGCCCCTGCACGTGCCGCTGCCCGGGTTCGGCGGTCGGGTGCTGCGGGCACCCGAACTCGCCGACCTGGCCCGTCGTCTCGGGGACGCGCCGAACTGACCGCCCCACCCCACCCCGCCCCGGCCCGGCCCGTCGCCGGCGCGGCGGGCTTGGTGACGGAGGTGCTCGTCGCGCGCCCCCGTGCGCCCGTGTGCTCAGGCGCGGCTCGGGCTCGGGTCCGTGCCGGCGGGGGCGGCGTCCGTCGGGGTCGCGGGGGCGGGCGCGCCGGCGGGGGCGGGCCAGGTGATGCGGGTGGCGCACGCCGTGACCAGCAGGGAGGACACGGCCACGGTGGCCATCCCCCAGACCAGTCCGGCGCCGTCCGCGATGAACCCGATCACGGCGGGTCCGGCGAGCAGGCCGGCGGTGCCGGTGGCCGCCACGAGGGAGAGGGCGTCCGAGCCGCTGCGGGCGGCGGCCGCGTACACGCACGGGGTGACGGCGGCCACGCCGAGGCCGACGCACGCGAACCCGATCAGCGTGGGCACCACCCCGCCCGCCAGGAGCGCGGCGGCCAGGCCGACGGCCGCCAGGGCGCTGCCGACGCGCACCACGCGTCCGTCGCCCCAGCGTTCGCGCCAGCCGTCGGCGAAGACCCGGGCCAGGACCATCATGCCCGCGACGGCGGCGATGCCGAGGGGGGCGACGGCGGGCCCGGCCTGCACCACGTCCTTGAGGTAGAGGGCCGACCAGTCGTTCATGGCGCCCTCGGTGACGGTGCCGAAGACCATGGCCGCACCCATCCACAGGGTGGCGAGGGTGGGCAGCGTCCACCGGCGGCCGGCGGGCTTGCCCGTCCCCGCACCGGCCTCGGCGGCCTCGTCGGCGGCCGGCTTCGCGGTGCCGGCGGCGATGACGGGTTCGGGGAGCAGCCCGCCCCGGGTGAGGCCGACGAGAGCGAGGACGAGGACGGCGGCGAGCGCGAAGTGGGTGGTCAGGTCGTCGGTGAGCAGGTGCAGGCCGCCGGCGAGGAGGGCGGCCAGCAGGGAGCCGGCGCTGAACGTGGCGTGGAAACGGGCCATGGCGGTGCGTCCGAAGACGACTTCGGCGGCGGCGCCCTGGGCGTTCATGGCCACGTTGAGGCAGCCGACGAGGACCCCGTCGAGGCAGATGACGACGAGGGCCACCGGGTAGGCGGGGGCGGCGGCGAGGGCCGGCAGGAGCAGGGCCAGGGCGAGGGCGGAGCCGAGGGCGAGGGTGCGCGAGCCCAGGCGGCGCATGAGCCAGGTGACCAGGGGGAAGGAGGCGGCGGCGCCGATCCCGCAGATCATCAGCAGCAGGCCGACCTCGGTCTCGGACAGGTCGAGGCGGGTCTTGAGGGTGGGCAGGCGGGCGGCCCAGGTGGCGTACTGGAAGCCGAGGGCGCAGAACAGGGCCGCGATGGCGACCTGGGCGCGGCGGAAGGTGACGGGCGGCGGGACGGCGGCGGGCGCGGCCGGGGCGGGGGCGGGGGACACGGCGTGGTCAGCTCGCTTCCGGGTGGGGGTGCAGGGGACGGGTCATGGGGACGGCGTCGGGGCCGTAGCCGGTGGGGGCGGGGTCTGCGGGGCGGGGGGTGAACCCGCGGGCGGTCCAGTAGGGGGCGGTGCCGGAGACGGCGACGAGGGAGACGGTGCGGTGCCCGCGGGTGCGGGCGCGGTCGACGAGTTCGTGGAGGAGCAGGTCGGCGAGGCGCCGGCCTCGGGCGGGGGCGGCGACGACGATGTCGTGGAGGTGCAGGTTGTCGGCGTCGGGGTGGGGGGTGGTCTCGGGGCGGGTGAGGTCGGGGTGCCGGCCTTCGGGGTAGGGCAGGGCGAGCAGGTACCCGAGCACGGTCTCGGTCCCGTCCGTGCGCTCGGCGTCCGGGGTGGTGAGGACGAGGCAGGTGTCGGGGGCGTGGCGGGCGCGCGAGCGCAGGGCCTCGGGGCTCTCGGAGAGGTCGTGGGCGCCGTGGGCGGCGGCTTCGAGGGCGAGGACGGCCGTCCAGTCGCCCTCGGCGAGGGTGCGGACGCGCACGTGCGCGGGGGCGGGGGCGGTGGTCATCGGGCGGCTCCGACCGGGAGGGCGGTGAAGTGGACGGGCAGCGGGTCGAAGCCGTTGAAGCCCTCGGTGGCGTAGCTGGTGGCGTAGGCGCCGGTGGAGAGGATCCAGACGGGGTCGCCGGAGGCGAGGGCGGCCGGCACGCGGGTGGGCAGGCCGTCCTGGGCGTAGGCGTCGTCGCTGTCGCAGGTGGGACCGGCGATGACGGCGGGGACGGTGGGGGTGCCGGGGCCGGCGGGGTGGGTGGGGAAGTGCAGGCGGTGGCGGACGGCGTCCATCTCGTACAGCCCGTTGAACTTGCCGCAGCTGAGGTAGAGCCAGTGCCGGTCGCGGCCGTCGGGCCCTTGGCGGGTGGAGAGGCGGGCGACGCGGGCGCGGATGGCCCCGTGGTCGGCGACGAGGTGCCGGCCGGGTTCGAGGACGAGGCGCAGCGGGCGGCCGGCGCGGGTGCGCAGGCGGGCGACGCCGGTGCGGATCTCCTCCAGCATCCCGGTCAGCGGCGGGTCCAGGGGCCGGCCGGCGCGGTCGAGGTAGCCGAGGGCGGGCAGGCCGCCGCCGAGGTTGACGTGGTCGAGGTGGATGCCGCGCCGGTCGAGGGCGAGGAGCACGTCGGTGATCCGGTCGAGGGCCTCGCGCCAGGCGCTGACGGTGAGTTGTTGGGAGCCCACGTGCACGGACAGCCCGGCGGGGACGAGGCCGGCGGCGCGGGCGCGTTCCATGACGGTGACGGCGTCACGGGCCGAGCAGCCGAATTTGCGGCTCAGTCCCCAGAGGGCGCCCTGGCCGCTGGTGGCGAGCCGGCAGAACACGCGGGCGCCGGGGGCGTGCCGGCCGAGGGCGGTGACGTCCTCGACGCTGTCGGTGGCGTATTCGCGGATGCCGAGGCGGTGGGCGGCGGCGATCTGTTCGTCGGACTTGATGGTGTTGCCGTAGTGCACGCGGTCGACGGGGGCCCCGGCGCGCAGGGCGCGGGTGATCTCGGCGGGGCTCGCGGCGTCGAAGCCGGCGCCGTGGGCGGCGAGCCGGTCCAGGACGGGGTCCACGGGGCATGCCTTGACGGCGAAGCGGACGTCGGTGGCGCCGGGCAGGGCCCGCAGGAGGGCGTCGTGGGCGCCGGCGATCCCGTCGAGGTCGAGGACGAGGCGGTCGGTGTCGGCGCGTTCGAGGGCGGCGCGCAGAGCGGGCGAGGGGATGCCGGCGGCGGGGCGGCCGGTGGGCTGCGGCAGTCGGCCGGGCAGGGGTGCCCCCGGTGTGCGGGAGCGGCCGGGGCCGGCCGGCGGGCCGGCGGGGGCGGGGCGGCCGGGGTGGGCGGTGCTCATGCGCGGGCTCCGATCGGCTGCCGGCCCGGGGCGGGGCTCGGGGTCCGGTCCTGGGCGGTGGCGAGGGTGCCGGCGGTGACGAGGGTGTCGGCGGCGGCGCGCGGGGCGGCGGCCACGAGGGCGGCCCAGGCGTCGACCAGGCGCGCGAACTCGTGCGTGTCGGCGCGGGCCCGGGCCAGCAGCTCGGGGGCCTGGGCGGGCAGGGCGGCGGCGAACGCGGCGTACTTGTCGCCGAGTCGGGCGTAGCGGTCGGCGACCAGGTCGAGGACGCGGGCGCCCTGCCGTTCGCCGTCGGGAAGGTCGGCGGCCTCGCGGACGAGGGCGGCGACGGCGTCGGGGCGCAGCCGGCCGGCCGGGTCGAGGAGGGTGTCGCCGGCCTCGGCCAGGGCGGCGTAGGCGGCGTTGAGGTAGGGCATGGAGAGCAGGAACTTCACGAACCGCCGCTGGTAGCCGAGGAAGCCCTGGGGGGTGCGGCGTTCCTCGGTGTGGAAGTTGACGATGTGGCGGTTGTGGAGGACGCCGGGGAGGCCGGCGTCGTGCACGAGGTGGGTGTGGAAGTAGTCGCTGCCGATGGTGTCGACGGCGGGCGGCAGCGGTACCCGGGCGAAGACCTCGTCGGTGAAGGCGATGTTGCACATGTCGACGCGCATCGGGTCGACGGCGCCGAGGGTGGTGCGGTCGGCGCGGAAGGGTTCGGTGCCGGCGCCGCGGAAGGACTCCTCGGCGAGGGCGTCGCGTTCGGCGCGGGTCGCGCCCTCGGGGGCCCACAGGCCGACGACCTCGCGGTACGCCTCGGGGTCGAGGTCCTGGATCTCGGCGATGTCCACGGAGAGGTCGCCGATGAAGGAGGCTCCGACGAGGGCGACGCGACGGTCGTCGTGTCCGGGGCGTCGGGCGTCGTCGGTGACGGCGCCGGCGACCTCGGCGGCGGTGCGGCCGAGGTGGGCGAGTTCGGGCACCAGCGGGTGGGCGGGCCCGCCGCCGGGGACGGTCTGGTAGTGGCTGTCGGAGTCGCGGCGGTGCACGGAGCGGCAGCCGAGGGCGGCGGCGAGGAGGAAGGCCCGGTTGGTGCAGGCGCCGTAGGAGACGGCGTCGGGCAGCATCAGCTCCAGGACGTGCTCGGGGTCGGGCAGGCCGGCGAGGTCGACGGCGCGGCGCAGGAAGCGGCGTTGGGCCTCCTCGTCGAGGTGGTGGACGGGGACCCGGTCGGCGTGCGCGGCCGGCAGGGCGGCCACGGCCTCGGCGAGGACGGCGGCGTGCCGGGCACGGTCGGCGGGGGCGGAGGAGTCCAGGACGAGCAGGTGCACGCGCAGCCCGGGGTCGGCGGCGACGGCCGCGGCGGCCTCGGCGGCGATCTCGGTGAGGGTGGGGGCGCAGGCGCGGTGGGTGGGCAGGGTCAGGGCGACGTCACGCACGCGCGTCCCCTTCCGCGGCGTCGGCCCAGGAGTCGAGGCCGAGCAGGCGGCGGCCGAGCCGGTCGAGGCGGGCGGTCTCGTAGCGCAGGGCCTCGGGGCGGTCGGCGTCGCCGAGGAGGGTGCGGTTCCACGTCGGCGTGGACAGGGTGCGCCAGGACTCGACGCGGGAGCGACGCAGTTCCTCGTGCTCCTCCAGCGCGGGCATCATCGACAGGTACTGCACGGCGCGGACCCCGTCGGCGGAGGTGTTGGGGGCGACACCGTGGGCGAGGAGCCCGTTCCAGATCAGCAGGTCGCCGGCGCGCAGGGCGGGGCGGACCACGGGGAACTCGGCGCGGTCCACGTCGGGGCGGATCGGGTCGCGGTCGGCGGGCTGGTCGACCTTCCAGCGTTCGAAACGGTGGAAGAGCTCGGGGGAGCACTGGAAGCCGCCGAGCTCGTGGTGGGTGTCGTTGAGGGCGATGAGGCCCTGCACGCGCTGCGGAAGGACGGCGAGGGTGGTGTCCACGTCCCAGTGCAGGTCGATGTCGAAGCCGCGGTCCGTGGCCTCGATGAGGTCGCGGGAGCGGGTGCGGACGTTGGGCGGGTTGAGGTTGAGCCGGTCGAGGGTGACCCACAGCGCTTCGGTGTCCCACACGTCGGCGAATGCCTCGTACACCCGGCGGTTCTGCCGGCTGTCCCACAGGAGCTGGTGGTGGTACGCCTCGACGAACCCGTACACGTGCAGGTGCAGGTCGAGTTCGGAGCGGTGGGCGCGCTCGGCGTACCAGGTCTCGGGGCGGGCCGGGTCGAGGCCGGAGAACTCCCACGTGAAGTCGAGGAGGCGGCGGGCGTCGGCGGCCGGTATCGCCTCGGGGACGATCACGTAGCCGAAGTCCTGCCAGTGCGCGAACTGCTCCTCGGTGAGCACCCGCAGGGGCCGGGTCTTGCGCAGGTCGCGCAGGGGGGTGCCGGCGAGGTAGGTGTCGGCGTCGGCGCTGAAGTAGGGCAGGTCGCCGGCGGCACGGTGCAGGAACGGCGGCGGCTCGGGGGCGGGGACGACGGGGGCGGGGGCCGTGGCGGTGGTGGTGGTCACGGGTGCTGCTCCTTCACGGTCGTGGGTGCGGTCGTCGGTGCGGTCGGCGGTGCGTTCACGGTCGCGGGCCCGGGGTCGGGGCGGCGGCGGGAGCGGGGGCGAGGGGCCGGTGCGGGGCCCTCGACCGGCGGGCGCGCGGCGTCGGCGGCGGGCGCGGGGCGGTCGGGGGTCGGCGGCGGGCTGCCGAAGCGGTGCAGGGGGCCTCGATCACTCTCGGGCATGGGACTCCGGGGTGCGGGACGGGTGGCGCGGTGCCGTGCGGGCCGGTCAGGAGGCCCCCACGGCACGGGAATTGGTGCAGACCATTGCGGATATTGGCCTAAACCAATTTCGGCGTCAAGGAACGAACGACCCGCTCGCCGGTCCGCCCGCACACCCACGACGCAGCCGAAAAACCGCCGCCCACCTGCATGTTCATGAAACGGAGCGATGACCTCCGTTGCCCGATCGGGCAAGCCGAGACTGCCCGATCGGGCAAGCGACCCCCGCACGTTCCACGAACGGCACGTGACACGCACGGACACGGGACGGAACGGAACCCCTCCCTCCGACCGCCCCGCCCACCACACCCCCGACCACACACCGTGACACCGGGCGCCACGAGGGGAAGCCCCGCGACACAGGACACCCCGCCCCGAAGCACGGGACGGGGACGGGGCGGGGACTGGACGGGTCAGGGCAAGGCGAGACGGCCGACCGGGCCCGGGGGTCAGTACTCCCCGGCCTCCTCGGCCTCCGTCAACGCCCGCGAGACCGCCGGCAGCACGGCCCGCAGCGCGGCATCGCCCTGCGCGGCCCCCGCCGGCCGGTTGACCTGGTGCTCGGAGAGGAACGCCACGTCGAACAGGCGCCCCTTGACCGAGATCCGCCCGTAACTGTTGATCACCCACCGGCCGTCCGCGTCACGCGGCAGCCAGCCGTCCTTGGCCGGGTACCTCGTGCCCCGGTCCGCGACCGTGTGCACCCCGCCGACGATGTTGCCCATGTCGAGGGTGCTCATCAGCTCCAGCAGGTAGGCCCGCGAGTCGGCGTCCAGCGGCGAGTCCTCGTCGTACAGGCCGGCGACGAAGCGGACCTGGTCCGTGACGGAGGTCTCGGTGAGCCCCCACGCCCGGTTCGAGGTGGTCTCGGTCAACCCCAGGCGCGCGTACGTCGCGTTCAGCGCGGCCTCTTGGCCCACCGCGTCCCACAGCGCGTCCGTCGCGTCGTTGGCGCTCTTGCGGATCATCGGCGAGGCGTGCCCGCGCTCGACGGCCGTCAGATCCCGGCCCTCCTCCTGCGCCTTCAGCAGCAGCGCGGCGAGGATGTGCGGCTTGACGATGCTCGCGGTCGGGAACCGGTGCCCGATGTCCCCGGCCGTGGCGAACGCGCCGGTCTCCACGTCGCGCACGCCCAACGCGAACTCCCCCGAGGGCCTGGGCAGCGCCTTCGCGAAGGCCGCCGCCATGGTCTCGGTCAGGATCCGCTGAGGACGGGGGTCCGCCAACGGCAGGGTGGGGGTCGGCGTGGGCGTCGCGCTCGGCGCCGGGGTCGGCTCGACAGCACCCTCGGCACCGGCCTTGGCCCCGTCCGGAATCGACGTGGCCGACACCGCCTCGCCCATGCGCGCCTCCTGCGCCCCGTCCACGCCCCCCGAAGTCCACCACACGCCCCCGCCGACCGCCGCCAACACGGCGCCGACCACGGAGAGCAGGGGGGCCTTCGACTTCTTGCGGCGCCGCCGGCGCGAACCCCGGTGGGACCGGGCCCGCTGCGGGGCCTTCCGACGGTGCGAAGGGGCGCGCCGGTGCGAGGGGACGGCACTGGCGTCCCTGCTGGCGGACATGCGGGCGACGGCTCCGACGGGTTTCGATCGATACGGGGCGGCGCCCCGCGGCGCGCCTCCCACCGGAGGCGCCGGAGCGCCTCCGCCAGCAGACCACCCACCCCCACCCGCCGTTCCAGTCCAAAGTCCCGAACTTCCGGGACTTTGGACCCTTCACCGTTCCACGTAGTAAAACGCGAACCCCAGAAATCAGGCCATTTGCGTCTCGAAAGCCCTCACCCGAGCCCCGGGACACCGAAAAGGCACGATCTGTTCGGCCCATGAGAAAGCCCTCCCGCACCCACGGGCCCTACCCCCGGGCGGCGAGCCGGCAGGATGCCCGGATGACGACACCCGACAGCTCCCGCGACCACGCCCGCACCCGCGTCGGCTCCGCCTCGCCGCTGGAACCGCGCATCGGCTTCTCCCGGGCCGTCCGCGTCGGCGACCACGTCGCGGTGGCGGGCACCGCCCCGATCGCGGACGACGGCACGACGGCCGCCCCCGGCGACGTGTACGGCCAGACCCTCCGCTGCCTGGAGATCGCCCGCCGGGCCCTCGCCGGGGCCGACGCCGGGCTCGGCGACGTGGTCCGCACCCGGATCATGCTCACCGACATCGACACCTGGGAGGAGGCCGCGCGGGCGCACGGCGAGTGGTTCGCCGAGGTGCGGCCCGTGACCACCTTCGTGGAGGTGTCCCGGTTCATCGACCCGGCCTGGCTCGTCGAGATCGAGATCGACGCCATCACCCGGCCCGCCGAGGCGACCTGACGGATCGACACCTCCGTACGGACCCGGGGCGCGACGCGGTGATCACGCGTCGTACCCTGCCCCCATGAACGACCCGGATCGCGACGCCCCCGTCCCCTCCCCCGCCGCACACCCGACCGGCGACCCGGCCCACGACCAGGCCGACGCGACGCCCGAACCCGCGGCCGATCCCCTCCACGCGGCCGAACTCGCCCGCCGGGCCCGGGTCCGGGGCGAGATGGCCCGGCACCTCGACGCTGCCCTCGCCCTGCTCGACGGCCTCCCCGACCCGGTGGAACGCGAACACACCGCCCGCATCCTCGCCGACGACCTGCTGCCCGCCGCGACCCGCCGCGTCAAGGCGGTCCGCACGGACGCCGCCGTCGAACTCCGCACCCGCCACCGCCTCAAACTCCGCGAGATCGCCGCCCTCTACGGCCTGTCCGTGCCCCGCGTGGACCAGATCACCAAGGGCCGCTGAGCACCGGGGCAGGTCAGGTCAGCCAGGCTCGTAGGTGGACCGCCGTGTCGAAGGCGTCGGCCCGGCCCAGGTGGATGGCACGGGCCAGGTCGACCAGCCCTCCGTGCGGGATCTCGATCTCCTCGTCCGCCGCGTACAGGTACGCCACCGCCAGCGCCGCCCCGAACAGGGCGTTGCGGGCCGGAAGCGGACGCAGTCGGATCACGGTGTGCATGAGGACGGCGGCCCGCCACGCGTTGTCCACCTCCGCGTCGATGCTCGGCGTCCGCACCCGGTGCCGGCCGACGGCCGCCGCCAGCGCCGAGTAGTCGTGCACGGCCGGCTGCGTCGGCAGCACCTCCACCTGGCGCTCCAGCAGCCAGCGGATGTCGATGTGCAGGTCCACGGCGGCCCGCTCAGCGACCCGGTCGCACGGCGTCCGGGGCGTCCTCCGGGAACGCCTTGTCGAAGGCGTCGGCCTGGTCCGCGAGGAAGGCCCGGAACACCTCCGCCGCCCCGTCCAGCCGCGGATCGCGGGCCACTTCCCGCGCGGCCCGCGCGATCAGCGCGGTGACGGTCGTGCCCTCGCTCTCGGCCCGTTCGCGCAGCCGGGCGTGCAACTCCTCCTCCACCCGGATCGTGACGGTCTTCGACCTGTTCCTCGTGTGCGCGCCCTCGGGCGCCTGCGACTCACCCATGTACGGAACGTACAGCGGCGTGTACAGCGCGTCCACACCCCGGCGGAGATCCTTCCCGCCGGGGCCCGCGTCACGAGGTCAGCAGCAGCCAGGCCAGGGCGAGCAGGGCCAGTTGCACGAGGATCCCGGGGCCCAGCCACCACCACGGCGCACGCCCCCGGCGCGCGGCCCGCAGCCCCAACCACAGCGCCCCGCCGAAGCCGAGCACCCACCCCGCCCACGGCAGGGCCCACACCACGAGCAGGTTGTCGCAGACGAAGTGCTCGTCCGCCCCCGTGCCACAGCTGTCGGTCGCGAAGATCGAGAGGTAGAAGGTCAGGAAGTCGAGGAAGAAGGCGAGACCGGCGGTGACCCCGATCGTCACGAGGTACCCGGTCGTGCCGCGCGCCGTGCTCCGCGTCGTCGTCATGTCCCCACTGTCGCGCCGCCCCCGCCCCGCCCGCCTGAGCCCCCGTACTCACTCGGCCCGAGCATCCGCACCCGAGCGCGGGGACCTTCGGCGGGACACCGGGGGCCTTCGACCCGGCGGAGGTTTCGCGGACCCCCCGGAGACTGGGGGCCCCTCCCCCGACGGAACAGGACCCGCGCCCCCGTGACCGGCTTCTCCGACCGCCTGATCGCCACCGACCTCGACGGGACCCTGCTCCGCAGCGACCACACCGTCTCCGCGCGCACCCGCGCCGCGCTCGCCGCGGCCGTCGACGCGGGCGCGCACCACCTCGTCGTCACCGGGCGGGTCGCCCAGTGGGCGCGTCCGGTGCTGGAGCGGATCGGGTACCAGGGCCTGGCCGTGTGCGGACAGGGCGGGCAGCTCTACCACGCCGGTCGCGACGCGCTCGTCTCCTCCACCCCCCTGGACCGCGAGACGGTGCGCGGCGCGGTCGCCGAGGTGGAGGCGCTGACGGGCCCGCTGACGCTGTGCGTGGAACCCGAACGGCTGGAGGACCCGGTGCTGGTGGGCCCGGGGCACCCGGAGCCGAACGTGGGCCCGGTGCGGGCGCGGCGCGTGGAGCGGGCCGCCGAGCTGTGGCGGCGGCCGGTCGGCAAGGTGATCATCCGGCACCCGCACCTGAGCGACGACGCGTTGGCGGAGGCGGCCGCGCAGGCGGTCGGGGAGCTCGTGGACGTGACCCTGGCCGGCCCGGACTGCGTGGAGCTGCTGCCGCGCGGCCTGTCGAAGGCCACCGGCCTGGCCGCCGCGGCCTCGCTCCTGGGGCTGGAGCGGGAGACGAGCATCGCGTTCGGGGACATGCCCAACGACCTGCCGATGTTCGCGTGGGCCGGGCACGGGGTGGCCATGGGCAACGCGCACCCCCGGTTGAAGGCGGTCGCCGACGAGGTGACGGCCCTCAACGACGAGGACGGCGTGGCCGTGGTCCTGGAACGAGAACTGGCCGCCGCCGGCGCCGCCGCCTGACCCGGCGCGGCCGGACCCGCTCCCCCGCCGGAACCGTCCGCATCGTGAAATCACCGGAGCCGCCCGCCCGCGCGCCGTAGCGTGCGCCGGGCGCGACGACCCGGATCGACGAAACGAGCAGGCACGGCATGGACTTCGACACGCACCTCGCCCTCGGCCCCGCCCTCGGCCTCGGCCCCGGCGCCTTCCTGGGGGTCGCGACCGTCTCCCTCGTCATGGTGCTCACCCCCGGCCCCAACATGATCCACCTGGTGTCGCGTTCCGTGGCCCAGGGCCGGCGGGCCGGGCTGATCTCCCTGGCCGGCATCGGCTTCGGCTTCCTCGTGTACCTCGGCGCGGCCGTCGCGGGGCTCGCGGCCCTGTTCGCGGCGGTGCCCGCCCTCTACGAGGCCGTGAAGATCGCGGGCGCCTGCTACCTGCTGTGGCTCGCGTGGCAGGCGGTGCGCCCGGGGTCCGGCTCCGTCCTGGTCCCGGGCCCGGACGCGCCCGCGCTCGCGCCCCATTCCCCGCTGCGCCTGTGGTCGACGGGGGCGGCGACCACCCTCCTCAACCCCAAGATCGCGATCATGTACGCCTCGCTGCTGCCGCAGTTCACCGACCCCGAGCGGGGCGACCCGGCGGTGCAGAGCCTGGTCCTGGGCGGGGTGCAGATCGCGATCTCGCTCTCGATCGACGCCGTGTACGTGTTCGTGGCCGGTTCCCTCGTGGCCTTCCTCTCCGGCCGGCCGGTCTGGCTGCGCGTCCAACGGTGGGTGACGGGAACCCTGTTGGCCGGATTCGGCCTCCGCGTGGCCACGACCGACTGACCCGGACCGCCCACCCTGCTCGGTCGGTCCCGCTCAGTACCGGGCGGTCCCGGGCGGGGGCGTGAGCAGCGGGCGCAGTACCCGCCACGGCAGCGCCGGATGTCGGGCGGCGGCCCTCGCGGTCTCCGGTTCCGACAGCATCCGCAGCAGCACGCCCGCCGGCAGTCCGGGGTGTCCGGCGGCGGCCCACCGCACAACCTCGTGCGGATCGTCGAGCAGGCGCACCGCCCGCGCCGACGACAGCCGGGGGTCCTCGGCGGCCCGGGCCCGCACCTCCGGGTGCGGATCGCGGGAGAACTCCTCGACCAACGCGGGGGTGGACTCCGGATCGTCGAGGGCCAGGCTCCGCATCCGGCCCTCGGGGTCGGCGGCGAACCGCAGGAGCCCGGCGCGCGGGAAGTTCGGGTGGGTGCGGGGCCGGCCCGGGGCGGAGAGGCTGCCGGTCCACCAGCGCCACACCTCCAACAGCATCTCGGGCGGCGCGTCCTCGCAGGATTCGGCGAGGAACAGGCGCACGACCCGGTCTTCGTCGACGGCGAGGGCGGCCACCACGTCGGCGGGCAGGCGCGGGGCCCGGGCGACGGCCGAGCGGATCGCGGGGTGCCGGGAGCGGGCGAGCCGGCGCATCTCGGCGGCGTCCCCGTGCCGCTCCTCCACCCACCCGAGGGGCAGCCGCATCGCGCCGGCGTCGAACTCGCCGGCGAGCCGGGCCCGGGAGTCCTCCGGCAGGGCGGGATGGACGGCGATCACGGCGCGGATCCCCGGGTCCGGGTCGTGGGCGAGGTGTTCGACGAGGTCCGCGTCGAGATCGGACCGGTCGGCGAGCGCCCGGCGCTCGGGCGGCGTGCCGGTACGGACGAGCACGGCGGCCAGGGCGCGGGTGGGCCGGCCCTCGACGAGGAGGGCGGGGTCGTGGCCCGCGTCGGCGTACGCGGCGGGGGTCAACGGCCGGGCCCGACGGGCCATGGCCTCGGCGGCGGCGCGCACGGAACGCACCGGATCATCCGCGAGGCGGGCACGGGTCCCGGGCCCGAGCCGTTCCCACGCCTCCAGGGCGGCCACTTCGCGCACCCGGGGCACGGGATCCGCGGCGAGGGCCTCCGGCACGGCCTCGGGCAGCCCGGCGAGACGCGCGGCCTCGGCGCGCACGCGCGTGGCGGGATCGGCGGCGAGGGCCGCGCACCGGGAGGGCGTCAACTCCGCGCGGCGGTCGGCGGCGATCGCCACGAGCCGGCCCCGCCGCCGGCCGGCCGCCGGGTCGGGCCCGGGGTCCGCTTCGGCTTCGGCTTCGGCGTCGAAGAGCCGGTCCCATTCCGCCGGGGTGAGGTCGCGGCGCGCGTCGGCGAGGGCGAGGCGGACCCGGGGGTCGGGGTGGGCGAGGGCCGCCTCCCGCAGTCGCGGGGACAGCTCACGGGCCCCGAGCACGTGGCAGGCGTCGGGGAGCACGGCGCGGAGCGTGTCCTCGTCCACGTCGGGGCGCCGCACGACCGCCTCGCACACGGCCTCCCACAACCCGAGCACGAGCCGCCGGGGCCCGGTGGGCGGCGTGAACCCGCGCCAACGCTCCGCGCGTTGGGCCGGGGTCTCGGCGGCCGTGAGACGGGCGGCGCGGTCGAGACACACGGGCACATCGTCCACGACCACGACCCGAACCGACCCGTCGACGCGGCGACGATCGCCGGAGCCCTCCCGGTCGTCACCGCCGTCACCGCCGTCGCCACCGCCGTCCTCGTCCCCCTCGGGCAGGAGGGCGACGGCGGTCCGGCCGTCGAGGGAGATCGCGAGCAGTCCGGCCCCGGGGACGGCCGCCGGCGGCGGGGCGTCGGCGAGCCGGCAGCGCGACCACCGGCGTGCGTGCCAGGGGCCGCCGGGCCGGGCCTCCTCGGCGAGGAACACCCCATCGGCGTCGGGCAGTTCGCGCGCGCGGATCGCGGCCCACCACCGGCCCGGGCCCAGGGCCGCCGGCAGGTTCACGCTCCGCACGGGGTCCGCGCCGGTGCCGGTGGGCACGTCGACGGCGAGCCTCCGCACGGTGCGCGGCGGGGCCGCCTCCTCGTCCCGCCATCCGCCGGCCAGGGTGCGCACACCGGCCGCCAGGGCCCACTCCGGTTGGTTCTCCGCGTCGCTCACCGGGGCCATCCTGCCGCCCGTCCCGGCCCGCGCCAAGCCCTCCCCGACTCGGGCCGACGCAGCGACCGAAGCGACTCAAGCGACCGAAGTCCGGAGTTGACGTGAGGATTTTCCGACCGGCTGCCGATCACCCCGGCCGGCCCGGGTTCAGGGGCTCGGCCCGGGGTCAGGGGCTCAGGCCGCGGGGGCGGGGCGGGGCGCGCCCCGGTAGCTGCCGACGGAGTACAGGTTGCCCTCGGGGTCGCGCATCGCGAAGTCGCGGGAGCCGTAGTCGGTGGTGTGGGGCTCGGCGGTGATCTCCGCGCCCGCCGCCCGGGCGCGGGCGCACAGGGCGTCGGTGTCCTCCTCGCGGGCCACGACGAGGTAGCAGCCGAAGGTGCCGGGGCGCAGCGGCCAGGCGTCGTCGGCCTCGCCCTTGGGTCCGGAGCCGAGCATGAGGCCGCCGCCGGCGGGCCAGGAGAGTTCGGCGTGGTGGACCTCGTCGCCCTCGCCGTACACGACGGTCTCCTCGAAGCCGAGGGCGTCGTGGAGGAAGGCGATCAGGGCGCGGGCGTCGCGGGCCCGGAGGGTGGGCCAGACCTGCGGGGCGGGGTCGACGGTGGGGGTGCCGGTGGGGTCGGTGGTGCTCATGGGGTGTCCTCTCCTCGCTCGGGCGGCGGCTCGGCGCCGTCCTCCCAGCGTGGCCCGGGCGGTGCGGCGCCCGCTTGGACGGAACGGAACTCGCGGGACAACCACTCGCTCGGCGGCAGCCCGGCGAAGGCGCGGAACTCGCGCGCGAGGTGCGCCTGGTCGAAATAGCCGCAGTCGGCGGCGAGCACGCCCAGCCCCGCGGCCGTGCCGGGCGCGCCGGCCGCGCGGGCGGCCAGGAGCCGGCGGGCACGGTCGAAGCGGACGACGCGGCCGGCGACCTTGGGGGTGAGGCCGATCTCGGCGCGGAACCGGCTCGCGAGGTGGCGTCCGCTCCAGCCCACCCGGTCGGCGAGGGCGGCGGCGGGCAGGGCGCCGGCGCTCGCGCGCAGCAGCCGCCATGCCTCGACCACCTCGGGGGAGGCGGGCCGGGCACGGTCGGCGGCGCGGCGGGTCAGGAGGTCGAGGAGGGCGGCGTCGACGGCGTCGAACCGGGCGGGCCAGTCGGGGGCGGCGAGCATGCGGACGCGGAGCCGCTCGGCCCAGTCGCCAAGGACGTCGGCGGCGGCGAGATCGAGACCGGCGAGCTCCCCGGCGGGCAGGCCGAGCAGGACGCGGGCACCGAGCGGGCCGAGGGCGATCTGCACGCCGGACTGGGCGCCGTCGTGGGTGACGAGGGCCGGCCGGGTGTGCAGTCCGCCGAGGAGGGCGTCGTGGACGGCGGCGGGCTGCCGGGGATCGGGGTGGACCCGGACGGTGAGCGGTTCGTGGAGGGTGAGGATGAGCGTGAGGTACGGGGAGGGCAGGCCGAGGTGCTCGGCGGGGGCGAGCCCGCGCTGCCGGTAGCCGGTCAGGGAGGCCACCCAGGGCCGCAGGGCGGGATGGGGCCGCACGACGCGATACTCGTCGACACCGCCGAGCACGGCCCCCGCGTCGGACACGGAAGCCCCGCACGACGACGCGCCCCGACCCGATCCGGCCCGCCCCGAAACCCGCGCACCCGCGTCCACCCGCCGACCCGTCCCCACCACGCCCGCACGCACACCCGCCTCCGACCCGTCAGCACGCACACCCGCCCCCGACCCCTCCGCACGCCCCCGTGGTCCGGACCCGTCGGCACCCGCTCGCCCGCGTTCCCCGGGCTCGTCCGCGAGCGCTCGTGCCCCGGACCTGTCGGCACGCCCGGCCGCGGCGCCGTCCTCACGTGCTCGTGCTCCGGTTCCGTCCGCGAGCCGGACCGCTCCGGACCCGGCGGACGACTCCGCTCTCGACCCCGGACCCGGCCCCGGCACGCCCTCTGCCCAGGGCCCGGCGGCGCTCACCGTTCCCGGCCCGCCAGGGGCCGGCAGCCCGGTCCCGACAGCGGTGCGCGGCCCGGGCCCGGCGGCGGTGTACGGCCCGAGTCCGCCAGCGGTGTGCGGCTCGGGCCCGGCGGCGGTGTGCGGCTCGGGGCCGACCCCAGCCCCCGCCCCGGCGCCCGCCCCGGTCTCGGACCCGGTCTCGGCCTCGGGCGTCGCGGCCGGCTCGGGGCGGGGCTCGGCGTTCGGTCCGGGTTTCGGCCGCGGGCGCTGTCTCGGTCGCGGATTCGTGCGACGGCTCACTCCCCCAGTCTGGCACCTGGCGACGCCCACCGCCCCGGTCCGTGGGGGCCGGGGCGGTCGGGGTTCGTGCGGTTCGACGGGGGTCAGCAGCAGCGGCCGCCCTCGCGGGGGTCGGCGTCGCGGCGGTCGGTGCGGCGGTGTTCGAACGCGCGCCGGGTGAGGACGGGCTCCCCGGCCGCGCGGGCCCGGGTCGCGTACCGCTCGTAGGCGTGTTCGCCGTTGAGTTCCCGCACCAGCCACAGGAGGCGGCCGGGGAGGCCGGCCACCCGGCGCAGCCGCGGCCGCGACCGCGACCGCGGCCGCCCGTCGGAGAGCGTGCTCATCGCTCCGCGCCGCCCGCGGAGCCGCCGCCCGACCCGCGGCCCGCACCCGACCCACCGGCCGCACCCGCACCCGCACCCGCACCGACGAGTTCGCGTTCGGCGCCCTTGCCGTCGATCCCGTCCGGGCCGGGGTTGCCGTCCGCGTCGACCAGCGGCGGGAGGGTGGAGGGCACGTACGGGGTCTCGCTCATCGGCAGCGAGCCGCCGTTGCGGACCGCCTTGACGCAGACCCAGGCGCAGGAGCCGACGACCACGAGGGTGAGGACCGCGAAGACGATCGACAGGGTGCCGGTGACGGTGGAGTTGTGGACCACCGTGGACATGTCCTCCAGGGACTTCGCCGGGGCGAGCACCTTGCCCTCGTCGAGGGCGTCCTGGTATTTGGCGCGCTGGGCGAAGAAGCCGAGGGCGGGGTCCGCGTCGAAGATCTTCTGCCAGGATGCGGTCATGGTGACGGCGAGGGCGAAGAGCAGCGGCGCGCCGGTGACCCAGGCCCACTTCAGGCGGCCGGACTTGACGAGCAGCGTGGTGCAGATCGACAGGGCGATGCAGGCCAGCAGCTGGTTGGCGGTGCCGAACAGCGGGAAGAGCTGGTTGATCCCGCCGAGCGGGTCGGTGACGCCGACCCACAGGAAGTAGCCCCAGGCGAGCACGACACCGGCGGAGGTGATCCAGATGCCGGGCTTCCAGTCCTTGTCGCGGAAGCGCGGGGAGACGTTGCCGATCATGTCCTGGAGCATGAAGCGGCCGACGCGGGTGGCGGCGTCCACGGCGGTGAGGATGAACAGCGCCTCGAACATGATGGCGAAGTGGTACCAGAAGGACATCATCCCGTCGCTGCCGAATGCCTCGGCGAGGATGATCGCCATGCCGACCGCGAGGGTGGGCGCGCCGCCGGTGCGCGAGACGAGGGACTCCTCGCCGACCGCCTTGGCCATGTCGGCGAGTTGGTCGGGGGTGATGGAGAAGCCGAGGCCGGCGACCGCCTGAGACGCGGACTGGAGGGTGTCGCCCATCACGCCGGCGGGGGCGTTCATCGCGTAGTACAGGCCGGGGTCGATGACGCAGGCGGCCACCAGGGCCATGATCGCCACGAAGGACTCCATCAGCATGGAGCCGTAGCCGATCAGCGGCACGTGCGACTCCTTCTCGATCATCTTCGGGGTGGTGCCCGAGGAGATGAGGGAGTGGAAGCCGGAGAGGGCGCCGCACGCGATGGTGATGAACGCGAACGGGAAGAGGCCGCCGGCGAAGACGGGGCCGGTGCCCTGGCGGGCGAACTCGGTGATCGGGTCCACGGTGAGGTTCGGCGCGGCCAGCAGCACGCCGGCGGCGAGCAGCACGATCGTGCCGACCTTCATGAACGTGGACAGGTAGTCGCGCGGGGCGAGCAGCATCCACACCGGCAGCACGGAGGCGACGAAGCCGTAGACGACGAGGCAGATCACGAGGGTGGTGGGCTTGAGCACGAAGGTCTCGGCGAAGGAGGACTCCGCGATCCAGCTGCCGCCGATGATCGCGGCGAGCAGCAGGACGACGCCGATGAGGCTGACCTCGGTGATCCGTCCCGGGCGCAGGTAGCGCAGGTAGAAGCCCATGAAGAAGGCGATCGGGATGGTCATCGCGATGGAGAAGGTGCCCCAGGCCGATTCGGCGAGGGCGTTGACGACGATCATCGCGAGCACGGCCAGGATGATGATCATGATGGCGAAGACGGCGACCATCGCGGCGATGCCGCCGACCTTGCCGATCTCGTCACGCGCCATCTGGCCGAGCGAGGTGCCGTTGCGGCGCATGGAGAAGAACAGCACCACCATGTCCTGGACGGCGCCGGCGAAGATCACACCGACGATGATCCAGATGGTGCCCGGGAGGTAGCCCATCTGCGCGGCGAGGACGGGGCCGACCAGCGGGCCGGCGCCGGCGATCGCGGCGAAGTGGTGGCCGAACAGCACCCGCTTGTCGGTGGGGTGGTAGTCGACGCCGTCGTCGAGGCGTTCGGCGGGGGTGGCGCGCAGGTCGTCCACGCGCAGGACGCGGCGGGCGATGAAGCGCGCGTAGAACCGTTGGGCGATCAGGTACGAGCCGACGGCGGCCGCCACGATCCAGATCGCGGAGACCTCCTCACCCCGGTTCAGGGCGAGGACCGTCCAGCCCGTGGCGCCGAGAACGGCGACACCGACCCATATGAGCAGTTGGACTGGCTTGAAACCACGCACAGGCATTCCCGGGGTGTACGACGTTGTACGAAAGCGCGCGCCGCGCCGGCCGGTACGCCGACCACGGGGGCCGGACCGTCGGCACGGGGACGGCGGCGCAGGATGTAGGACCGAGATTAAGGCGCGGCCCGTGTCGGGTGACGCTCCGAAAGGCCGGACTGGGCAGGACCTTCCGCCCGCTTCACCGCGCGATTCCGGGCCGCGTCCGGGACCCCGTCCCGACCGGGACGACGCCCCGGCGACGAGGGGGTGTCGACGGGTGCGGACGGGCCGGGACGCCGGCCGGTCGGCGCCTCCCCTTTTACCGGACATTGGTCCAGACCTTGACAGGTCCAGACCACACTCGCTTGAGTGATGGGGACACGACACGTCACCCGCGCGGACAACCGGGTCAACTCCCCCCACCCAAGGAGCAGTCAACGTGATGCGTGCGATGCGCCGACGCGCCCTCGAACTCGCCGTGACCGGGGCCGCCGCCCTCGGCCTCACCCTCACCCTCGCCGGCGCCCCCACCGCCGCCGCGGCCCCCACCGCCACGACGGCCGCCGCCTGCGCGACCGCCTGGTCGGCCGGCGCCGTCTACACCGGGGGCGCCGTCGCCTCCCACAACGGCCACAACTGGCAGGCCAAGTGGTGGACCCAGAACGAGACCCCCGGCAGCACCGGCCAGTGGGGCGTCTGGGCCGACCAGGGCGCCTGCGGCACCGGCGGCGGCACCGACCCCGGCAACCCGGGCAACCCGGACCCCTCCGGATTCGTCGTCAGCGAGGCCCAGTTCAACCAGATGTTCCCGAACCGGAATCCCTTCTACACCTACCAGGGCCTGGTATCCGCCCTCTCCGCCTACCCCGGCTTCGCCAAGACCGGCGACGACACCACCCGCAAGCGCGAGGCCGCCGCGTTCCTCGCCAACGTCAACCACGAGACCGGTGGACTCGTCCACATCGTCGAGCAGAACACCGCCAACTACCCGCACTACTGCGACAGCACCCAGCCCTACGGCTGTCCCGCCGGCCAGGCCGCCTACTACGGCCGCGGCCCCATCCAGCTCAGCTGGAACTTCAACTACAAGGCCGCCGGCGACGCCCTCGGCATCAACCTCCTCGCCGACCCCTGGCTCGTCGAGCGCGATCCGGCCGTCGCCATGAAGACCGCCCTCTGGTACTGGAACACCCAGAACGGCCCCGGCACCATGACCGCGCACGCCGCCATGGTCAACGGCGCCGGCTTCGGCGAGACCATCCGCTCCATCAACGGCTCCCTGGAGTGCAACGGCGGCAACCCCGCCCAGGTCCAGAGCCGCATCGACGCCTACCAGCGCTTCACCCAGCTCCTCGGCGTCACCCCCGGCGACCGCCTGAGCTGCTGACACCCCGTCACCGAATCCCGGGGAACCGCACCGGCACCGGCGACCGACGGGCAAGCGACACCCGGTGATCGACCGCGACCGACGGCTCACCCGCCGGTGGCCGACCCCCGTCCCGACCCCCGTCGCGACCCCTGCCCCGATCCCCGTCCCGACCCCCGCCCCGGCCCACCCGGCCCGGGGCGGGGGTCCACGACGCCCCGTCACCCATCACGCACCGCGTTTGAATTGGTGTGACGATCCTCCATACGATCCGGCGATGATCACCGGAAAACGACGCTCGACGATCGGGGTGGGAGCCCTGCTCGCCACCCTCGCCATCGCCGCGCTCCCCACCCAGGCCCTGGCCGACACCGGTCGCGCCGACGACGTCGGCACCCCCAAGGAAGCACCCAAGGTCGAACTGGTGCTGGACGTCAGCGGCTCCATGCGCGCCAACGACATCGACGGCAAATCCCGCATGGCCGCCGCCAAACAGGCATTCAACGAGGTCATCGACGCCGTCCCGAACGAGGTCCGGCTCGGCATCCGCACCCTCGGCGCCGACTACCCCGGCGAGGACCGGAAGGTCGGCTGCAAGGACACCAAGCAGCTCTACCCCGTCGGCTCGGTGAACCGCACCGAGGCCAAGACGGCCGTCGCCACCCTCAACCCCACCGGCTGGACCCCCATAGGCCCCGCCCTCCTCGCCGCCGCCGCCGACCTCGAAGGCGGCGACGCCACCCGCCGCATCGTCCTCATCACCGACGGCGAGGACACCTGCGCCCCCCTCGACCCCTGCCAGGTCGCCCGTGACATCGCCGCCAAGGGCATACACCTGACCATCGACACCCTCGGCCTGGTCCCCGACGCCAAGACCCGCGAGCAGCTCACCTGCATCGCCGAGGCCACCGGCGGCACCTACACCTCGGTGCGCCACACCGAGGAACTCTCCGGCCGCGTCAAACAGCTCGTCAAACGCGCCGCCGACCCCGTCGTCACCCCCGTGCCCGCCCAGGGCGCCCCCCAATGCGCCGCCGCGCCCCTCCTCAAGCCCGGCCTGTACAGCGACCGGCAGAACCTCGGCGAGCACCGCTGGTACCGGGTCGAGGTCAAGCCCGAACAGGAACTGCGGGCCTCCGTCAGCGTCGCCGCCGACCGCGCCGTCGCCCCCGACTACGGCCTCTCCCTACGCGCCGTCACCACGCACGGCCGCGAGATCGTCCGCGGCCGCGACACCGGCAGCGGACGCACCGACGTCATCTCCACCGGCCTGCGCTACCCCAAGGGCCCCGTCGACACCCCCTCGGGCTCCGACGAACCCGCGCCCGAGACCGTCTGCCTCGAAGTCGCCAACTCCTTCACCGTGACCGCCGGCGCCAAGACCACCCCCGGCATGCCGCTGGAACTCGCGGTCGACCTCGTCGACGGACCCGACACCAACGCCGACGCCGCCTCCTTCGGCCTCGGCCGAGGCTGGTGGTTCCTCGGCGCCCTCGCCGTGGCCGGGCTGCTCGCCGGCCTGATCTGGGGCTGGGTGTCGCGCCTGCGCGTTTCCGTCTGGAGGACCCACTGATGCCCCGCACCACCGGCGCCGCCCGCACCACCCGCGCGCCCCGCGCACACCGGCGTGCCCTCGCGCTCGCCGCCCTGACCCTCGCCCTCGGCCTCGGCGCCGCCCCGGCCGCCCTCGCCGAGACCCCCTCCCCCGGCCCGAGCGGCGACGGCGCGAACGCCGCGCCCACCGAGGCCGGCACGAGCTTCCGCACCGCGACCGCCTTCCGTCCCGGCACCAAGGCCGGCGCCGAGGCATCCACCGGCGACTACCTGTACTGGGTGACGCCGCTGGACTCCGGCGACCGCGCCACCGTCCGCGCCGAGGTCACCCTGCCCCCGTCCCCGAACCGCAGCGGCCCGGCGACCTGGCGCGTCGACGTGTACGACGGCCTGCGCCGCCGACAGCCCTGCACCACCGGCGCCCAGAGCGCCACGGCCGCCCGCGAGGACACCAAGGTCACCCTGGCCTGCACCCTGCGCACGGTCCGCCCCGGCGCCGAACAGTGGGACGAGGACCCCCTGCCCGGCTCCTACTACATCCGCCTGACGGTCGCGAACTCCCCGCGCGCCGACCTCGGACTGCCCGTCAAGGCGGCCGTCGAGGTCGACGTGCGCGGCACCGGCGGGGCCTGGGCCTCAGACGGTGCCCTGGCCGCGCCGCTGGTCGCCGGCGGCACCGACCACCTCGCCGAGGACTCGGCGCGGATCCCGGAGGACGGCTGGGCGAGCGGCCGCTGGTCGGCCCGCTGGATCTGGACGGCCGCCGGCGGCGCGATCGCCGCGCTCACCGGCATCCTCGGTTACCGCCTCACCCGCGGCCGCGGCCGCCCCCCGGGCGTACCCGGCGGCGCCTGACCGGAAGGGACGGGGCGGCGGGGCCCGGCGCACGCACGCGCCGGGCCCCGTCCCCCGTCCCCCAGCACGGGCACGGGCACCGGCGCGGGCATGGCCAACACCCCCACCCCTGCCCTACTGTCGGGTAACCCCCGACCCGAGGAGCCCACGGTGCCCCGAGTGTTCAGCGTCTCCGACAGCGTCCTGATCCGCGGCGTCACCCCCGAGGCCGTGTACGCGGAGGTGAGCGACCCGCGCCGGATCCCCCGTTGGAGCCCGGAGAACACCGGGGCCACCCTCTCGGCCGCCGACTGGGCCGACGGGGCCCGCGTCGGGCTGGACTTCGCGGGCCACAACAAGCGCGGCCCCGTCCGCTGGAGCACCCAGTGTCGGGTCACGGCCGCCGAGCCGGGGGTCCGGTTCGCGTTCCGCGTCCACGCCTTCGGCCCGGCCCGCCTCCATCTCAAGGCCCCCATCGCGAGCTGGGAGTACCGCTTCGAGGCCACCCCCGAGGGCACCCGGGTCACGGAGACCTGGACCGACGACCGCCGCTCCTGGCCCACCCCGGTCGCCAACGCCTTCGACCGCCTCGCGACCCGCGGCCGGCTCTTCGCCGACTTCCAACGCGGCAACATCCGCCGCACCCTGGACCGCCTGCGCACGACCCTGGAGCCCTGACGGCCGGAACCCCACCGGCCCACCCACCCCCGCCCCCCTTCCACCCCCCTTTCTCAGCGCAACACGACCCGCCGGGCCCCGTCGAACGCCGTCAGGGACAGCACCTCGCGCGGCAGCCGCAGCCCCTCCTCGCCCGCGTAATGGGCGCGGATCCGGGCGAGGTCCCCGCCGACGACAACCTCCGCGGCCCGGTCGAAGACCGCCCGGTCCTCCTCCGTCAGCGAGGCGTCGTCGTCGGCCCCGACCCCCCACACGTCCCACAGCAGAGTCTCGGCGCGGTTCAGCGCGGCGAGCTCCAGGCGCACGTTCCCGGCCACGAACCAGGCGCCGACCAGCTCGACCTCCGGGGTCCGCAGCCCGAACCGCCGCGCGTCGGCCGCCCCGGAACGGATCAGCCGCCACGCCTCGGACGCGCCGAGGAACCGCTCGCGCGGCACGTCGAAGGGGTCGAAGTCGAGGCCGTGGGCCGCGACCCGCGCCGGGTCGGCGAGTTCGGCGTCCACGAGCACCGGTCGTTCGCGCCGGGGGCACAGGTACTCGGTGACCACGTGATCGGCGAACTCGCCCGCCGGCCCGAACCAGTCCACGAACCCGACCCGGACCCGCGCCGGGAACCCGGCCCGTCGCAGCAGCGCGCAGTGCAGCAACGCGAAGTCCCGGCACACCCCGACGAAGCGGTCCGCGTCGGCGCGCGGCGCGGCCGCGGTCGCGGGGTCGCGTTCGCGCAGCACCCGCAGGATCTCCTCCACGTACCGCGCCTCGGCGTCCGCCCGCACGTGCGCCGCCGGCAGGGCGAACCCGCCCGCCGGGCCGTCCTCGCGCCGGTGCGCCACGAGCCCGCGCACGATCCGGGCGAGCGCGTCGGGATCGGGCGGCAGATCGTCCACCCAGGCGCCGAGCTCCCCCGGGTCGGAGAACACGCTCTGCTCCCGGTACCACGCGCGTTCCTCCGCGCTCCACGTCATCGGACGCCCCCTTCCCCACCGGCCGTTCCGTGACCGGAGGGGCCACCGTGCCGGAGTTCCCGTGCTCCTGTCCATCACGAGGCCCACGGGTTTTCGGTCGTCAGGAGGCGAAAAACAGGCAAGATCTCGGCAAAATCCGTCCCTTTTGCCCCTGGCACTGCCAGTTGTCCGTTTGTATGACTGACGCATGGCCCATCATCTGGGCAGACGAGACCCACAGCCGCCGGCCGAACCGGCGGACGGAAACGGAGGACGGCGACATGCGCGACCTGACCCGCAGGGGCGTACTCGGACTCGGACTCGGCGCCGCCGCGGCGGCCGGTCTGACAGGGTGCGGGGCCGACGGTCGCGCCGAGCTCGGGCCCAAGGACAACGGCGCCAAGGGCGGCCCCTCCGGTCCCGCGCCCAAACCCATCGGCGACGGCTCCACCTCCGACACCGGCCCCCAGCCGCACCAGCCCGCCAAACCCGTCCCGCTGCAACCCGGCGAGACCCCGCCCCAGTTCGTCGTCTTCTCCTGGGACGGCGCGGGCGAGGTCGGCAACGGCCTCTTCCCCCGCTTCCTCAAGGTCGCCAAGGACCACGGCGCCGCCATGACCTTCTTCCTCTCCGGGCTCTACCTGCTGCCCGAGTCGAAGAAGACCATGTACAAGCCCCCGAACAACCCCGTCGGCGCCTCCGACATCGGCTACCTCAAGGACGAGAACATCCGCCGCACCCTCCAGCACGTCCGCCAGGCGTGGCTCGACGGGCACGAGATAGGCACGCACTTCAACGGCCACTTCTGCGGCGAGGCCAAGGGCTCCGTCAAACACTGGACCCCCGCCCAGTGGCGCGACGAAATGGACCAGGCCACCTCCTTCGTCAAGAACTGGCGCACCAACACCGGCTTCACCGACCTCGACAGCCTGCCCTTCGACTACGAGAAGGAATGCGTCGGCGCCCGCACCCCCTGCCTCCTCGGCCAGGACAACCTGCTGCCCACCGCGAAGTCCCTGGGCTGGCGCTACGACGCCTCCTCCTCCGGCGGCCTCCAGATGTGGCCGAAGAAGAAGCAGGACATCTGGGACCTCCCGCTCCAGTCCCTGCCGTTCCCGGGCCACAAGTTCGACGTGCTGTCGATGGACTACAACATCCTCGCCAACCAGTCCGGCAACGCCACCAAGGGCAACAAGGCCAACTACCCGGCCTGGCGCACCCAGGCCATCGGCACCTACCTCGGCGGCTTCCGCCGCGCCTACGAGACCAACCGCGCCCCGCTCTTCGTCGGCAACCACTTCGAGGAATGGAACGGCGGGATCTACATGGACGCCGTCGAAGAGGCCGTCAAGGGCATCGCGGGCAAGAAGGACGTCCGCCTGGTCTCCTTCCGACAGTTCGTGGACTGGCTCGACGTCCAGGACCCCAAGATCCTCGCCAAACTCCGCACCCTCCAGCCCGGCGCGGCCCCGACGGGCGGCTGGAGCACCTTCCTGAAGACCACCTGACGGGACGGACGGACTGTCACACCCCCGTGCGAGGGTGTGCCCATGCTCGACATCACGGTGAGAACGGAACCCGGCCGACGCCACGTGCGCCCGACCGCGACGGAACTCGACGCACTGATCCGGGGCCTGGGCGAGGAGGGCAACCGCTACCTCGTCGTCCAACGCGTCCCGGACCTGCCCGAGGAGTTCACGCAGGTCTGGCACGCCACCGACGGCGACTGGACCCTCGAACACCGCGCCGGCGGCCCCGAACACCACTACACGGCCTCCGTCGCCGACCCGGCCACGATCCTCACCGCGATGCTCGACTGGGCCCACCACACCCCCGACCGGCACACCACCCCGGCCTGGACCCTCCTGGACCTCGGCCCCACCCCTCCCCCGCCACCGCCCCTCGACCTCCCGGCCGAGGACCACACGATCCTCGTCACCCACCTGCGCACCCTCCTCGCCGCCGGCTACGTCGACCGCGCGCAACTCGCCGAGGCCGCCGAGGAGTACCTGGTCAACGGCGACCACCGCCCCGTCACCCGCGCCCAAGCCGAGGCCCTCGCCGACCGCCTCTGGCTGCAACGCGTCGCGGAACAGACCACATGGGAAGGCGAAACCGACCCCGAACGCCTCACGCGCGCCTTCGCCGCCCTCGACGCGGCCGGCATCACGGCCCGCGAGAACTTCACGTGCTGCCGCACCTGCGGCGAAACCGAAATCGCCGCGGAAGCCCCCGAAAACGCCCGCGGCTTCGTCTACTTCCACACCCAATGCACCGAATCCGCCGCCACGGGCCACCCCCTGACCCTCCTCTACGGCACCTTCGACAACACCGTCACGACCACAACGGAAATCGGCCAAGAAATCACGAAAGCCCTGACCGCGGAATCCCTCCCCACCACCTGGAACGGCAACCCGAACACAACCCTCGAAATCCCCCTGACCTGGCACAAAAAACTAACCGGCTGACCCACAGACCCCAAAAAGCACCCCTCTACGACCCCAACCTCCCGCCCGGGGCCATCCCACATACGCAGGAACCGGGCGGTTGCATGGGGCAAGGAGGTCTACGACCTGGGGTCATTCCCGCGTGCGCGGGAAGCGGGGCCTGTCCGACGTCACGTGGATCCGGCAGCGGGGGCCATCCCCCGCGCGGGGAGCGGTGCGGGAACGGGTGGCCGGCGTCGTCGGCGCCGGGGTCATCCCCGCATGCGCGGGGAGCGGGCGCTCGCGTTCGCGCACCAAGGCGCCGCCTCGGGGTCATCCCCGCGTGCGCGGGAGCGGGTCTTTTACCTGCGGGTTTGTGACGGCGGAGTGGGGATTTGAGCAAGGATTGAAGATCGCGACATTTGGCGCATTACGGATCCTTGGTCGATGGCGAAGGCTGTGTGGTGTGCGCGCTTGAGTGTCATCGTCGCGGATTTTTGGGCGGGTGGGGGGGGCGTACCTGCGAATGGGTTCGGGTTGTCGCACGTCGTCGGTCGTATGGGGCTGGGGTGGCCGCCTGCCGGCGGCGGGTAGGTCAAAAGCTTTTCCCAGGGGCGGCGGAGGGGGGCAGCGGGCTGGGGTCCGTAGCCGTCCGCCGGTCCGTCTCGGCCGGGGTTGGTCCGCGATGAGCCGAGGGGTCCGGGGGTGGCGAGTGCCGGGTTTGGCCCGTTGGCGCCGTCGTATGCCACGCAAGTCCGGCACGCACCTGCCAAGGCTCGGCGGCTGCGGGTCTGCCCTGCCCCACGTGCCTCCGCCGTCTGTCGACCGGCGGGACCAGCCGCATCGGGCTGTGCGTCGCGCCCGGCTGTCGCTGCCGTCCGGGCATCTGGCGAGTTCGGGCACGTCGCACCCGGTGTGCGCACCGCGTGACCCGGCCGTCCGGCAACCGGCGGGCGCGGATGCGTCTGGGCCGATGTGGAGACACCCCGAACCCTGACCGTCTGACACCAGGCGGGTCTGACCGCGTACCGCCCGGCGTGTCGCCACGTCGAGCGGCCGTCTGGCACCTGGCGGGCTCGGCTGCGTACCGCCGGCTGTGTCGCCACGTCGAGCGGCCGCCTGACGCATGGGCGTCCCGGGCACGGCCGGGCCTGGGGCGTTTCCACGTGCCTCTGCCGTCTGGCGCGTGGGCGTCTTGGGTTCGGCCGGGCCTGGTGCGCCACCACATGCCCCGGCCGTCTGGCGCGTGGGCGTCCGGGGCGCGACCGGCCTGGTGCGCTACCGCGTGCACCTGCCGTCTGGCGCATGGGCGTCTTGGGCGCGGGCGGCCTGGGGCGTTTCCACGTGCCTCTGCCGTCTGGCGCGTGGGCGTCTTGGGTTCGGCCGGGCCTGGTGCGCCACCACATGCCCCGGCCGTCTGGCGCGTGGGCGTCCGGGGCGCGACCGGCCTGGTGCGCTACCGCGTGCACCTGCCGTCTGGCGCATGGGCGTCTTGGGCGCGGGCGGCCTGGGGCGTTTCCACGTGCCTCTGCCGTCTGGCGCGTGGGCGTCTTGGGTTCGGCCGGGCCTGGTGCGCCACCACATGCCCCGGCCGTCTGGCGCGTGGGCGTCCGGGGCGCGACCGGCCTGGTGCGCTACCGCGTGCACCTGCCGTCTGGCGCATGGGCGTCTTGGGCGCGGGCGGCCTGGGGCGTTTCCACGTGCCTCTGCCGTCTGGCGCGTGGGCGTCTTGGGTTCGGCCGGGCCTGGTGCGTTTCCACGGGCCGGCCCGCAGGTAGGGGACGGGCTTGGGCGGGGCCGGTCCCTGCGCCCGGCACGTTTCTTTCCGGATTGGGGGCGGTGCCGGCAGATCGGTTGGCTTGCGTCGGCGGGGACGGGGTCAAGGGTGGCGCGCAGCGCCATCGCGCAGCGACGCGACCGAAGGGAGCGCCCTTGAAGCCGTCACCGACGAGGCGAGACGATCGGGCTGACGGGAACGACCCGACACCACACCAGCCCACGACACACCACCCACGGCCCGGGGACGGCCGACGGCACCCCCGTCAGGCGTCGGTTCCGGGCGCGTCCGCGCCTCGCCTCAGCGCCGTCGTGATCGTTTCACGTGCTCGGGCGCCTTCCGGGGTAGCGGTGAGGGGGTGGTCGTGGATCGCGTCGGGTTCGATCCACAGGCGGACCGGACGGCCCGCCTCGGCGAGACGGTCGCGTAGGCGGCGCGCGTCGGAGAGGAGCAGTTCGGCTCCCGAGACGTGGATCTCGACCGGCGGCAGGTTGAGAATCGGTCCTTCGATGGGACTCACCCGTGGGTCCGACAGGTCGACGTCACCGGCCCAGGCACGGGCCGCGATCAGCAGGCCCGGTCGGCCGAGCATCGCCTCGGCCCGCTCGGCGGCACGCACCTCGGGGTGGCTCATCGTGACGTCCAACCAGGGGCTGAGCAGAACCAGTCGTTCGGGGCGGGGCAGGTCGGCGGGCAGGTTCTGCACGAGGGCCAGGGCGAGCCCGCCACCGGCCGAATCCCCGAGAACGGCGAGCCCACGCCCGTCCCGGCGCGCCTCCGTGACCGTCCTCGCGTAGACGCCGGTCAGGTGCGGGAGGGCGGCCCGGTGGTCGTGGGCGGGGGCGAGCCCGTACGTGGGGACGACGACGCGGTGGCCGGCGTCGGCGAGGTGGCGCACGAATCGCCAGTGGACCGGACCGATGGAGAAGATGTAGCCGCCCCCGTGCAGGTAGAACACGGTCGGGGCCGAGGCCGGACCGGAGGCGTTCTCGCGGGGCGTGACGGTCCAGAGCGGGAACCCGGACGGCGTGGTTTCCGCGCGCACCCGGTGGCGGGACAAGAGGGAACGCGGTGGGGCGGTGGGGGCGCGACGGGCGGTACGCAGCAGGAGACGGGTCGCGGCGGGGCTGCGCAGGATCGGGCGAACCGTCAGCCGCGCCCACCAGACCAGGGCCCGCATCTCCGGACTCATCGACCGCCTCCCGTCCTCGCGCCACCCTCGCCCCCCGTCCGTACGCGCGTGGCATTGCACGCCGGTTCGAGGCCCAGTGGCTGTTCCCGAAGCGCCGGACCGCGAAACGCGCACTACGACGGACGGCCGACCCCTACGGACCGGCCTGGCGGCCGATCGGCGGGGGATCCGCGTGGCGTGGCGGGCCGGCGATGCACGCTCACCCGCCGGACCACTGACCGGCGGCCGGCGGCCGACGGGCGGCGGCTGACGGGCGGCGGTCCGTCGTCCGGCGGGTAACGGCTGACGACTGACGGCGACGGGCGACGGGCGACGGGCGAACCGTGAACGCCGGAGCGGCGGCCTGCGGGATATTGAACGGACACTCGACCTGTCGACGGCCGGCATACGCCCACGCCCGCAACGATTCGGCGCACGGTGACCGGGCAGCCGGATGGCCCGGTAGCCAACGGTTCGGCACATGGCAGTCCGGCGCAAGGGACCGACGCACGGGCACGCGGCGGTTCGGCGGTTCGGCGGTTCGGCGGGCGGACGACCTGCGGGCAGACGGGCACGTGTCCAACCCCCGGCCGGCAAGCGCCGGTGGACAGCCGGCGAGCTGCTGCGGGCGCACCGGGACGTGGCCCGGTGGGTAGGCACGGTGTGAGAGACGTCCGGTCGGGCGTCGGAACGGTACTGGGGCTTGGCGCGTGGGCTGCGGTGTGGTGTCGGTGTGGGCGGGTGGTGAACGTATGGGATGACGGGTTCGCGGCTCGGATCGTCGGCGTCGGTCTCGTCACGACGGCCGGTGAACGGCGGCCTTCTGGTCCTGTGTGTCGTTCCGGCTTGCTCACGCCGGTAGGCATGGTGATCCGGTGGTGGGGCAAGTCGACCGATTCGTCCGGGGCACACTGTTCGGGTCGGTCGGCGGATTCGTTGGTTCGACGGCGCGTTCGACACTTCTGGTCGTCGCGGGCAACGCGGCCCCGTAGCCCGGTACGCCTCAGGGCTGGGCTCGGGCAGCAACGGCCGCCCGGTCGGTCGAGGTGGCGCCACCCGGCGCCGCCCCGACCGCTATGGCGACCACCTGAAGCCTCCCGACACAGGCCCTCCGTCCTCGGCGCAGAGGGTTTCGGTGACCGCCCCCGCCGGCCCAACGGACGCGTCGCCCCACCCAGTCGGCCCGATGGCCTACGGCTCGGCCCTTGGCATCACCGGGCCTCGATACTCCTGCGTTCCCCGTAAGCCCTGCGACCGGGCCCCGACGGGCCGGCGCCCTCACGCCCCAGACCCTCCACAAGCGCCCCCCAGCCCTCGCCGCACGGCCCGTCCTCCACGTGACAGCATCCACCCAAACCCGTCGTAGGCACCCCACCCGCCCACAGAATCCGGGACCATGGCAACCGAACCTGCCCCGCAGCAGCCCCAAGTCGACTAATGATCCTGAATGCCAGGAATGCCGGACTCTGCAATCTTTGCTGAAAACCCCACCCAGCCGCCACAAACCCGCAGGTGAAAGACTCCACTCCCCGCGCACGCGGGGATGACCCCGCGTGCCGGACCCTGGCGGTCCCGTTCTCGGGCCACTCCCCGCGCACGCGGGGATGACCCTCGGCCGGGGTGGATCCCGATTGAGCGGGCACTCCACTCCCCGCGCACGCCGGGATGGGGCCGCGTACGGCGGGGTCGGGTCAGGGGGTGGTTGTGCGGAGTTCTACCGACAGGCGGGAGGGGTGGGTGGGGGTTGTGGTCAGGGGGTGGGTTACTCGGGCGGTTTCCGCGCACAGGAAGTGGCGGTATTGCTCCGGGGCCACGTCGGCCATGCCCCGGGCGAGTTCGGCGCCGGGGTTCCAGACGACGACGTCGCTGTGGTCGTGGTGGACGAGCGCAATGACGCGGTCGAGGACGTCGTCCCGCAGGGTGGTGACGGGGGCGGGGGCGGTCTGGAAGCGTTCCACGTGGTCCACGGGGGTGAGGGTGCCGTCCTCGCCCTCGTGCCGGCGGCCGGTCAGGCCGTCGGTGTGGTCCGGGCCCAGGCCGGCGAGGTGGGCGTGTCCGAGGTCGCCGATGCGCAGGTAGGTGTGGAGGGCGGCGGTCGACGTGTGCTCGCCGCCCCGGTCCTCGATCTCGATCAGGCAGGTGTCGGCGAAGGTGTAGCGGGCGACGAGTTCGAAGTCCTCGTCCCACAGGGCCCGGGTGGCCGGGGTGGGGCGGAGGGTGAATTCGACGAGGACCCGCTCGGGCTCGTCCTCCCATGCCGTCAGCTCCCAGTCGCTGGTGCGGGCGAAGCCGTGGGAGGGGCTGCCGGCGGGGCCGTTGGGGCCGAACCAGGGCCAGCACAGGGGCACGCCGCCGCGTACCGCCGTGCCTCTCTTCCACAGGTCGGGGTCCGCGGACCACAGCACGCCGGGGTCGAGGGGGCCGCCGGCGGCGGGGCTCCAGGTGACGAGCTGTCCGCCCTGCACGCTCAGGGACGCGCGGCCGGCGCGCGGGTGGTCCACGACGACGACGGGGAAGTCGGCGTACCGGCGGCGGGTGAGGTGGGTCGAGAGGCGTTCCTCGACGGGGAGGGTGCGGAAACGCTCGAAGATCTGGTCCATCCCCCGACCCTCACGCACCACACGGAACGGGTCAAATCGCCGCTCTTGTCCCGGGTTGTCTTCGCCGTTTCGAGCCCTGCACCGGACGTGCCCGCCGTGCGGGCGGTTCGGGCGGGTTCGCATGGCCGCGGCACGTCGCGACCGACATCGTGGGACGCTCCGTGACCCGTTCCGCCACGAGCTCCGCAGATGGACGCCTCCCGGGGCGGGGAACGGTGCGGGACGTGGCGGGCGCGGGGCTCGTGGTGTGGGCGTGCGTTCGGCCCCACCCCCGACCACGGGCGGGGGTTCGTGCGTCAGTCCTGGGCGCGTGCGGTGACGCGGGCGTCCGTGCGGTCGCCCAGGAACTCGTACCAGCGGTGCTTGACGCACGGGAAGCGGGTATCCGCTTCGACGAGTTCGAGGAAGGCGTCGACGGTGGCGGTGAGCCGCTCGGTGAGGCCGGCGTCCACGAGCGTGCCGTGCGGGCCGAACGCCTGGTGCGCCGTGGCGAGGCTGAACATGTCGGGGTAGACGCGCGCGCCGAGGTGTTCGAGGGGGACGCGCAGGGCCCACAGCCCGCGGTTGCCGCCGATGAGGGAGGGCGAGGCGGAGACCAGCAGCGTCTGCTTGTCCTTGAAGGGCTGCGGGTGGCAGCGGGACACCCAGTCGACGGCGTTCTTGACCACGCCCGGCACGGAGGCGTTGTACTCCGGCGAGGCCAGGACGAAGGCGTTGGCGGCGGCGATCCGGTCGCGGAGGGCGAGGGCGCCGACGGGCGGGCCGTGTTCGGCCTCGGCGTCGCCGTCGTAGAGGGGCATGGGGAAGTCGCCGATGTCGGTGCGGTCGACGCGGGCGCCGGCGGCGGTGAGGAGGTCCGTGACGAGGCCGGCCAGGCGCAGGTTGACGGAATCGGTGCGGGCCGATCCGGAGACGACGAGCACGCGCAGGGGGCCGGTGTCGGGCGCGCCGCCGTCCGGGCCGGGGACGGGGACGGGGGTCGGAGCGGGAGTGGGGGTCGGGGCGGGGGTGGGCTTGTCGGTCACCGTCGTCTCCTTGACTGCCGTCACGGGGTCGTCGGCCCGGCCCTCGGCGGCCCGGTCGTCACCGGCCTGGTGGTCACCGGTCGGCCGGTCTTCGTCGGCCGGTTCTCGTCGGCCGGTTCCCGTCGGCCGGTTCCCGTCGGCCGGTTCCCGTCGGCCGGTCTTCGTCGGCCGATTCTCGTCGGTCGGCCTCCGGCGCCCGCGTGCGCGCCCGCGTCGCGCTCGGGCCGTCCGCCACCGTAACGCGCCCGGCGCTCCGCCCGGCGCCCCGACGCGCACGGACACCGGCTCGGGACGGGCGGGATCAGGTCTCGGGGTGGGGGGCGATGAGGAGGGCGAGGCCGTCGAGGAAGCGGTCGAGGCCGAACGCGAAGAGGGCGTCCACGTCGAAGTCGTAACCGTTCGTCTGGAGTCGGGCCAGGTTCGGGTAGGAGCCGGTTCCCAGGAACTCGCCGAAGGCGGGCCGCAGGGAGTCCGTCCACTCCTCCTCGCTCTGCCCGGTGTCGGCCTGGGCCTGGCGTTCGGCCTCCAGGAGCGAGGCGGCGGCGCGGATGTGGTTCAGCAGGGTCAGGTGGGCGGTGAACGCGCTCTGGTCGTCCATGCCGTGGCCGACGAGCGCGGCCAGCACCCACTCGCTGTACGGGATCGCGCCGGGGATGACCTGCGGGCGAGTCAGGGAGACGGAGGAGGCCAGCCACGGGTGCCGGCGGAACAGGGCCCACAGGGCGTGGGCGGCGAGGTGCAGGCGCGGGCGCCAGCCGGGGGGCGGGTCGGCGGGCAGCGGCTGCGTCGCGAACACCGTGTCCGTCATCTGCACCAGCAGGGCGTCCTTGTCGGAGACGTGCCGGTAGAGGGACATGGTGGCGACGGAGAGTTCGGCGGCGACCCGGCGCATGGACACCGCTTCCAGGCCCTCGGCGTCGGCGATCGCGATGGCGGACGCGACGATGCAGGCCGTGCCGAGGCCCTCGCGGCCACGGTCGCGCCGGACGGCGGCCGGCGGGGTGGTCCTGCGGCCGGTGCCCGCGCGGGGGCGGCGGGCGGGGCCCGCGCCGAAGCGACCGGGACGACGGTGCCCACGGCCGCCGGCGCCGCCCGCGACGGCGGGATCCCCGGCGACGGCCGGGGGCACGGCAGCGGCCCCGGCGCCGCTGCCGGTGCCGGTGCCGCTGCCGCTGCCGCGTCCGATACCGGCAGCGGACGCGGGCGCCGAGGTGGACGCCGACGCATGCGCGGTCGTCGGCGTCGGGGAGCTCGGGCCGACGCGACCGGCCGGTCCGTCGGCACGTGCCGACGCACCCTCCGCCGGCCCCGAGTCGGGCACCGCCCCGGGCCGTGACCCCGTGCCGATTCCGATTCCGGTTCCGGCTCCGGTCCCGACACCGACCCCAACCCTGCCTCCGGACCCGGACCCGGACCCGGGCCCGGTGCCGGTCTCGCTGCCGGACCCGCTCCCGAGCCCGGCCCCGGCGGCCCCGATCCCGGCGCCGGGCGCAGTCCTGCCGCGGGACCCGGCCCCGGCCCCGGTTGCCGGCTCGCTGCCGGACCCGACCCCCGGAGGGCCCTCCGCTCCGGTCGGTGCGGGGCCCGCGTTCCGGCCCGGTGTCGGCGGGCGGGTGGCGGGGGTGCGGGAGCCCGTGACGACGGTGCCGACCCCGGGGACGGCGCGGACCAGGCCCTCGCGGCGGAGTTCGGTGAGCACGCGGGTCGCGGTGGCCATGGCGACGCCGTGGTCGCGGACGATCTCGCGGGTGGAGGGCACGCGGTCGCCGGGGGCGAGTTCGCCGGCGGTGATCCGTCGCCGGAGTTCGTCCAGGATCCGCCCGGACCGGGGTCCGCCGTCCGCTCGCGTCGTCATGCCGTCCTCGTGCTCGTGGGTGAACCCGCCGGGGGGGGTGGCGGGCGTCGTGGTGCACCAGTGCACTCGGACACCGTACACGCGCACGACCCAAATCTCGACAGAGCACTAGTGCACTGATCCGCAATTCCCTGCGCTACAAGGCCACATGGGTTGTGCACTGCACGCGTACGCCGTACGCTCAGGGCCATGGAGAACACCGACGTACTCATCTCGGGAGCCGGCATCGCCGGTTCCGCCCTCGCCTTCTGGCTGCGCCGCGCCGGTCGCACCGTGACCGTCGTCGAACGCGCCCCCGCGCCCCGCCCCGGCGGCCAGACCGTCGACCTGCGCGGCGCCGGCCGCACCGTCGTGACCCGCATGGGGCTGATGGACCGGGCCCGTGCGCTCTCCGTCGCCCAGGAGGGCTTCGCCCTCGTGGACGCCTCCGGCCGGATCACCGCCCGCGTCCCCGCCGACGCCTTCGGCGGGGAGGGCATCGTCTCGGAGATCGAGATCCTCCGCGGCGACCTCGCCGAACTCCTCCACGACGCGACCGCGCCCGGCGCCGACCCCGGGATCACCCACCTGTTCGACGACACCGTCACCTCGCTCACCGAGCACGCCGACGGTGTCGACGTCACCTTCGAGAAGGCCCCGCCGCGCCGCTTCGGCCTGGTCGTCGGCGCCGACGGCCTGCACTCCGTCGTCCGTTCCCTGGCCTTCGGCCCCGAACGCGAGCACGTGCGCCCCCTCGACCTGTACACCGCGTGGTTCACGAGCACCGACCCCGACCTGCCCGACCTCGCGGGCTGGTACCTGATGCACAACGCGCCCGGCGGACTCGTCGCCTCCGCCCGACCCGGCCGACTGCCCGGCGAGATCAAGGCGTCCCTGTGCTTCCGCTCGCCCCCGCTCGCCCTCGACCGGCGCGACCCCGACGCCGCGCGCCGCCTGCTCGCGGAACGCTTCGCCGGAGTCGACGGCTGGCAGGTGCCGCGCCTGCTGCGGGCCGCCCTCGACTCCCCCGACCTGCACCTCGACTCCATGTGGCAGGTCTCCCTCGACCACTGGACCCGCGGCCGCACCGCCCTCCTCGGCGACGCCGGGTACTGCCCCTCCCCGCTCACCGGCCTCGGCACCAGCCTCGCCCTGGTCGGCGCGTACGTCCTGGCCGGCGAACTCGCGACGGCCGGCGCCGCTCCCGACGCGCACGCACGCGCCTTCGCCCGCTACGAGCAGATCATGCGTCCGTACGTCACGCAGGCCATGGAACTGCCGCCGGGCGGGGTCTCCGCCTACGCCCCGACCGGCCGCCTCGGCATCCGGCTGCGCGCCCTGAGCACCCGCACGATGACGCGGTGGCCCATGCGCCCGTTGCTCGCCGCGCAGTTCGCGAAGGCCGAGACCATCGACCTCCCCGACTACAGCCCGCTCCTCGCGCCCACCCCCGTGCACGCGAAGGTGAACGCGGACACGAACGCGGGCACCCCCTGAGCGGCGACCACGCCCCGGCCGCCCCGTCTCGGCCCCGGCCCGTGCCCGCCCCAGCCGCCCCGTCCCGTGCCCGCCCAGGCCACCCCGTCCCGTGTCCGCCCCGCGTGCGCCCCGTCAGCGGGCCTCGGCCGCCAGGCGTGCCAGGGGCCCGTCCGTCAACCGGTACGTCTCCCATTCCGTGAGGGGCTCGGCGTCCAACGAGCGGTAGAAGGCGATCGTGGGCTCGTTCCACCGCAGCACCGCCCACTCCAGCCGCTGCCATCCCCGGTCCGCGCAGATCCCGGCGAGCTCCGCCAGCAGCGCGCGCCCGTGGCCGCCGCCCCGGTGCGCGGGCCGCACGTACAGGTCCTCCAAGTGGATGCCGGGCACCCCGCGCCAGGTGGAGAACGTCGGGTACCAGAGCGCGAACCCGGCGATCGCGCCGGACTCCGTCTCGGCGATCAGGGCGCGGGCCGCCGGGTTCGGGCCGAAGAGCGCGGCCAGGAACTGCTCCTCCGTCGCGCGGGCCTCGTGCACCGCCTTCTCGTAGTCGGCCAGCTCGCGGACCATCGCGAGGATCTCGGGAACGTCGTCGGGTGTCGCGGTACGGATCATGCCCGGCAGCCTAGCCGGCGCCCCGACCCGCCCACCGCCGGGACCGCCTCGCGCACGGGCGGGCGCACGGGCGCGAACGCGGGCACGGGCGCGGGCACGGCCGCGAGGTGACGCACCCCGTCCGGGCGGCGGCGGGCGCGGGGGCGGGACGGGTAGGGTCGGGGCCGCGCGGGCGCGCACCGGGGCGGGGAGGGAACCTCATGGACGATGTCGGCGACGTCGAGGATCCGGAGATCATCGACGGATCGTGGCAACTCGGCGACACCGAGGGGGCGTTGCTCGCCGGTCGCTGGTGGCGGTGGGCGATGTCCGCGCCCGGCGCGCGCAGTCCGGTCTCGGACGAGACGGGCGAACACGCCGACTGGAACCAGCCGGCGGACGTGTGGTTCCTGGCGGGCACGTACGGCGGTCGCGTGGTGCGACGGTGCGCGGTGCCGGCCGGACGGCCCCTGTTCTTCCCGCTGTTGACCGTGCAGCACACCCGGGCGCACTCGCGCGTGCCGCTGCGGCTGGGGGTGGCGCGGGCGGAAGCCTCGGTGAACGGGATCCCGCTGCGGTCGCGCGAGTTCGCGGGCACCTTCCGGTACGCGTGGCGGCGCCGGTTCACGTGGGGCGTGTGGGGCGGGATCGCACCGCTCGCACCGGGCGAGTACGTCGTGGAGATCCGCGGGGAGTCCGACACCGGCTTCCTGGTGGACACCACCTACCACCTGGAGGTCGTGCCCCCGACGGACACCGCGCTCCGCTGATCGCGCGCGGGCGCGGGCCGACGGACTGACCGACCGCGGACCGACCGCGGGCCTACCGGCGCGTACGGGCTGCCGGTCCCGGACCCCACACGGGACACCCGGCCACCAGCCCACCGGCCACCAGCCGTCAGCCGTCAGGCATCGCGGCGGGTCCTGCGGGCGACGGCGCGCGCGTGGGCCTCGTGGACGAGGGCGCGCAGGTGCGGAGCGGTCACGGGACCGGGGTTGAGGATCGCGATCCAGCCCTGGGCGGCGTAGACGGGGTGGGGCAGGATCCGGTCGAACGCGGTGGGGTCGGGGGCGGCGTCCACGCGAGACGCGTCACCCTCGGTGCCGGCGGCAGCGCCAGTGCGAGTGCCGGCGCCGGCGCCGACGCCAGTCCCCGGGCCGGCGACGGTGCCGGTGCCCGGGACCGGGGAACCCTCGGCGTCCGGGCCTCGGGTGAGTTCGGCGAGGCGGGCGCGGCCCACGGCCAGGTTGACGCGGAACACCCCGGACCGGTCAAGAGCAGAGGCCGTGTCGAAGCCGGGGTAGTCCTTGACGACCACGGTCGCGAACGGCATCGCGGAGGGTCGGGCGCCGGCGGGCGCGTCGGTGGCGAAGGTGTCCCCCCAGGCGATCTCGGGCGCTCCGGTCCCCGGGCCCGCGGTCTCGACGTGCACGTCGGGCAGCTCGGCGAGGAGGTTCACGACCTCGCGTTCGGTCATCGTCGGATGGGTGTCGTCGAAGTTCATGCCTTCAAGCCTGTCATTGAAGTGCTTTGTGAGGTTTTTCGGTTCTCGGGCCCGTGAGCGAGCATGAAAACCTCACATCGGGCACGAGGAGAGGAGCGACCGTGGGAGGCGCGGGAGAGGACCGGCCCGAGGGGCCCGGCGGGCAGGTCGGGCACCGGGCCGTGGACCTGGGGCGGCTCGTGGGCGTGTCCGCGCAGCAGATCCGGGTCTACGAGGCGAGCGGGGTGCTGCCGGCGGCGGAGCGGACGGCGTCCGGGCACCGCAGGTTCGGGGAGCGGCACCGCGTCGCCCTGCTCGCGTACCGGGCCCTGGCCCGCGGGTGTGGCCCCTCGGGCGCGCGGGAGATCGTGCGGTGCGCGCACACGGGGGACGGGCCGGGGGCGCTCGCCCTCCTCGACGCGGCCCACGCCGCGCTGCACGCCGAACGCGCCGGGGCGGAGGAGGTCGGACGGACCCTGACGGTGCTGGGCGCGGAGCAGGCCGCGCACCCCGTGCCCGACGGCTCTCCCGGGGGCCGCGCGGCGGGCGCGCCGCTGTCGGTGGGGGAGGTGGCGCGGGTGTTGGGGGTGCGGGCCTCGGCGCTGCGGACGTGGGAGGCGGCCGGGCTGCTCGTGCCGGGCCGCGACCGGGCCGGGCACCGGCGGTTCACGTCGTCCGACGTGCGCGAGGCCCGGGCCGTGCTGCTGTTGCGGCGGGCCGGGCACCGGCCCGATCGGATCCGTCCGGTGCTGACCGAACTGCGGGCGGCGGGCGGGGCCACGGACCGTCTGCGGGACGCCGTCGCCGCACGTCGCGCCGCCCTCGACGCGCGTTCCCGGGCCCTCCTGGAGGGCGCGGCACACCTTCACGGCCTGTTGCGGCCCGGCCTCACGACCGGCTCCGGGTCCTGAGACCGCCTCGGCCGCCCTCGGCCGTCGCGCGCAACCGCCCCGGGGATCCGCCGAGTTCGCGCCGGCGGGCGGGCGATGCGTCGGGGGTTCGCAGGGCGGCGCGCAGGGGGACGGCCGGCTCCGGGGACGACGGCGTTGGCGGCGGAGAGCGGACCGGACCCCACCTCGACCGCACCGCGACCACGTCCCCCACTCGCCCTCGACCACGACGGCCACCGCGAGCCGAGCGACGGAAGCGACCGAAGCGACCGGGTTCCGGGATTGGGCCGACGTTCCTCGATGCCGCCCGGCCCCGCCCCTGTCCCGCCCGGGACCCGCGCGGCCACCGGTCCGGGGAGGCGGACCGGTCGCCGTGTCGGGACGCCCCGGCGGCCGGCGCGGGTGCGGCGGTCAGTGGCCGGCGTGCAACACGCCGTCCCGGTTGGTGCCTTGGTCGATGGCGTTGACGTTGCCGACGCTGCACGTGTCCACCGGCATGTCGGCGACCAGTTCGCCCAGCTGAGGCAGTGCCCCGGGGTCGGTGACGCAGCGTTCGGCGGCGGAGGCCTCCGCGGGGCTCGTCGAGGTGACGGTGCCGAGGTTGTTGGCGTTGTCGGCGTGGGCGGCCGGGGCCGCGAGGGCGAGGGCCGCGACGGCGGCGGTGAGCAGGAGGCCGGCCGCGTTCCCGGTCGGCGTGGTCCGGCGCGCGGGCCGCGAGGGCTCGTTGATCTTCTGCGTGTCCATGTGCCGCTCAACGGTGCGACGGGGCGACCCGTCACGCCCGTCCGGCCGCCCGGGGCGCGCGGCGCGCCCGGAAACCGTCGGTCGGAGCAGCGACCCCCGGCCTCGGACCCGGGGCCGCGACCCGACCCCCCGGCCCGACCCCGCGAACCGACTCCGCCCGAAACCCCGACCCCGAACCCCGCCCCGGCCCCGACCCCCCGCGCCCGAACCCCGACCCCGAAACCCCGCGCCCCACCCCCTACCCCCGGACCTCGGACCCGGGCCGGTGTTCCGGCGGGCGGGGGGTCGACGGGGCCAAGGCCACCGGGTTTTGCGGACCTTCAGGCCCGGGTCACCGGCCCTCTGCCGGCGGGGGCGCCCGGCGGCGCGCACGAGACTGGGAGCCGGGCGGGGGCCCGGCGCGGCCCGGGGCGCTCCGCCGCCGAACCGCGGCCACCGGTCGCACATTCCCGGAGGAGTCCCTGATGGCGTCCGAGTCCGATTCCGAGCCCGATCCCCGCCCCCGACCCCACTCCCGACGACCGCACTCCCCCGCGTCCGCCCCGGCCACCGCCCACGCCGGAACGGGTCCGCGTCGTCGCTCGGTGCTGTCCTGGTCGGCGGCGGTGGGCGGCGGTGTGGCCCTGGTCGGCACCGGGGTCCTCTTCGACCGGATGCCCGGCGTCGGCGCCTCCCGTGCGGCGTCCGCGGATTCCGGGCCGGGCGACGTGACCACCCACTGGTCCTCGTGCAACGTGAACTGCGGTTCGCGCTGCCCGCTGCGGATGCAGGTCCGCGACGGGCGGATCGTGCGCGTGCTGCCCGACGACGGCGGATCCGACGAACTCGGGTGGCAGCAGATCCGGGCCTGCGTGCGCGGCCGCTCGATCCGGCAGCGGATCTACAGCCCGGACCGGCTCAAGAAGCCGATGCGGCGGGTCGGCAAGCGCGGCGGCGGCGAGTGGGAGGAGATCGAATGGGAGGAGGCGTACAAGGAGATCGCCGGCACGGTCAAGCGGCTGATCAAGGAGTACGGCAACGAGTCGATCTACCTCCAGTACGGCACCGGCACCGTCGGCGGCACCCTGACCCGCAGTTCGGCCTCCAAGTCGATCCTGTCGCGCCTCATGAACTGCGTGGGCGGCTACCTCAACTTCCACTCCGACTACAGCACGGCCGCGATCACCAGCGCCTCGATCTTCCACTACGGCGAGTTCGCGCAGTCCAACAGCCTGGACGACGCGAAGAACGCCAAGCTCCAGGTGATGTTCGGCAACAACCCGCTCGAAACGCTCATGTCGGGCGGCGGCGAGACCTTCGTGACCCAGCGCACCCGCGCCGAGCACGGGGTGCGCACGATCGTCATCGACCCGCGCTACACGGACACGGCGATGGCCGTCGGCGACGAGTGGGTGGCCCTGCGGCCGGGCAGTGACGCGGCGCTCGTCGCGGGCATCGCCCACGTGATGATCTCCGAGAACCTGCACGACCAGGCGTTCCTGGACCGCTACTGCCAGGGTTTCGACGAGGAGCACATGCCGAAGGGGATCCCGGCCGGGAACTCCTACCGCAGCTACGTGCTGGGCGAGGGTCCCGACAAGACGGCGAAGACTCCGACGTGGGCGGCCCGGATCACCGGCGTGCCGGCCGCGACCATCGTCCGGCTCGCCCGCGAGATCGGCACCGCCCGCCCCGTCGCCATCACCCAGGGCTGGGGGCCGCAGCGGCACGCGAACGGGGAGAACACGGCCCGCGCCGTGTTCACCCTGGCCGCCATGACGGGCTGCGTCGGCGTGCCCGGCGGGGGCTCCGGCGCCCGCGAGGGCTCGTACACGCTGCCGTTGGCCGCGCCGTACCTGATCCCGAACCCGGTGAAGACCGCGATCCCGGTCTTCAAGTGGACGGACGCCGTGGAACGCGGGCCCGAGCTGACCGCGCTGAAGGACGGCGTGCAGGGCAAGGACAAGCTCGACGTCCCGATCAAGATGATCTGGAACTACGCCGGCAACATCCTCGTCAACCAGCACTCCGACATCAACCGGACGATCAAGCTGCTGGAGGACGAGAGCAAGTGCGAGCTGATCGTCGTCATCGACAACCAGATGACGGTCTCCGCCCGTTACGCCGACATCCTGCTGCCCGACGTCACCAACGTGGAGCAGGTCGAGCTCGTCCAGCAGGGCAGCGCCGGCAACATGGGCTACGCGATCCTCGCCGACCGCGTCGTCGAGCCCCTGCACGACTGCCGGCCCATCTACGAGATCTGCACGGGCGTGGCCCGACACCTGGGCGTGGAGAAGGAGTTCACGCAGGGCCGCAGCCAGGAGGACTGGCTGCGGCTGACCGTGGAGGAGTCCCGCAAGGCGATCCCCGGCCTGCCCGGCTTCGACGACCTCCGCAAGGCGGGGGTGTGGCGGACGAAGGCGCCGGGGGACTCGGGGCTCGTCGCGTTCAAGGCGTTCCGCGAGGACCCGGAGAAGAACCCGCTCAAGACCCCCTCCGGGAAGATCGAGCTGTTCTCGACGAAGCTGTGGGAGATGTCCACCACCTGGGAACTCCCCGAGGGCGACCGGATCACGGCCCTCGCCGAGTTCACCGACACCTGGGAGGGCCCGGAGGAGGCCCGCCGGCACCGCAAGTACCCCCTCCAGTGCATCGGCCACCACTACAAGCAGCGCACCCACTCCAGCTACGGCAACAGCCCGTGGCTGAAGGAGGCGCACCCGCAGGTGGTGTGGATCAACCCGGAGGACGCGAAACGACGTGGCATCGCCAACCACGCGAAGGTCGCCGTCTTCAACGACCGGGGCCGCATCGAACTGAAGGCCCGCGTCACGCCCCGGATCGCGCCCGGCGTGGTCTCCGTGCCCCAGGGTGCCTGGTACACCCCCGACAAGCGCGGCGTGGACACCGGCGGGTCCATCAACACCCTCACCAGCTGGCGCGCCACGCCCATCGCGAAGGGCAACCCGCAGCACACCAACCTGGTCCAGATCGAACGGGCCTGAGGCGGAGGACGGTCCGGCCGCCGGGCCCGCGCACGACGCCCCCACGCGTCGCGCGCGGGCCCGCGCCCGTCGATTGGGGCGGGATTGGGGGCTTCCGCCCCGGATGCGGCGCCGCCGGGTTGTACGAACTCCCTGGGAACGGCGCGGGGGCCTTCGGCATGATGGTGGCCATGAGCAGCTTCGGGGGACACCGGGAAGAGCCCACCAGTTGGCGGATCGAACCGCCGAACGGGGCCCGCGGCGCGGACGACGGCGCGCGGGCCGCGGACGACGGCGCCGCGAGCACCGCCGACCCGCGCACGGGCGTGTTCGGCCCGCCCCCGGACGCGGACGCGGACCCGTCCGGCCGGGTCCCGGTCCCGGTCCCGGGACAACACACCCCGGGCGACGTGCGGGGCGACGCGCGGGGCGCGGGGCGTCTGGTCGGCGGGCGCTACCGGCTGCTGGAACGTCTCGGCTCCGGCGGCATGGGCACGGTGTGGCGGGCCCGCGACGAGGTCGTGGACCGCGACGTCGCCGTCAAGGAACCGCGCGTGCCCGAGCACTTCTCCGCCGCCGAACGCGCCACCGCCCACCAGCGGATGCAGCGCGAGGCCCGCGCCGCCGCCCGCATCGACCACCCCAACGTCGTCGCCATCCACGACGTGGTCGTCGAGGACGCGAGCCCGTGGATCGTCATGGAACTGGTGCGCGGCCGCTCCCTGGGCGAGGTACTGGACGAGGGCTCGCTCGACCCGCGCGAGGCGGCCCGGATCGGCCTGGCCGTGCTCGGCGCCCTGCACGCCGCGCACGAGGCCGGTGTCCTGCACCGGGACGTCAAACCCGGGAACGTGATGCTCGGCCGGCACGAGCGGGTCGTCCTCACCGACTTCGGCATCGCGCAGATGGAGGGCGAGGCCAAGCTCACCGAGACCGGCGCGTTCATCGGCTCGCCCGAGTACATCGCGCCCGAACGCGTCCTGGGGCGACGCCCCGGCCCCGAATCCGACCTGTGGTCGCTGGGCGTGATGCTGTACGAGGCGGTGGAGGGCGTGTCCCCGTTCCGCCGCCAGGTCACCCCGGCGACGCTCCAGGCGATCCTGCTCGCCGAACTGCCCCCGGCCCGCCAGGCGGGAGCGCTCACCGAGGTGTTGACGGGACTGCTGCGCAAGGAGCCGGAGGCCCGACTGACCGCGCAGTCCGCGACCCCGCTGCTGCGGTCCGCCGCCCGTCCCCCGGAACCCGTGCCGGCGCCCCGATCCGGGTCCACGTCCGGGTTCGTGCCCGGGGTCACGGCCGAGGGCTCCGCCCACCCGCCCACCCGCCTCGCCGGCGGCCCCGACGCGCCCCCCGGCGCCGAGGGCCCCGGCCGCCGGTCCGGCACGTGGACGATCCGCCGCAGCACGGCCCTGATCGGCATCGGCGTCCTGGTCGCGGCCGGCCTGGGCACGTGGGGCGTGCTGACGTGGACGGCCGGCGGGCCGCCCGAGGGCTGGAAGACGTACGAGGAGTACCGCATGGCCCTGACCACGGCCGCGCCCTCCCCGTGGAAGATCACCACCGAGGACGACCTGAAGTCCTACGACGGCCCGTACCGGGGCACCCGCTACACGGCGCCGAAGGAGGACGCCTACCTGCTCGTGGACCGCAAGGAGAAGGTCACCGAGACGGCGCGCGCCACGGCCGACAAATGGGCGAAGGACTGGGCGGACGACCCGGCGCCCAAGGGCGGCACGAAGGCCGTCGCCTCGGTGGAGTCCACGACCCTCCAGGGCCGGGACGCGGCCGTGCTCACCGTCGAGTTCAGCAAGGAACTGAAGGACGACAAGGGCAACATCACCGGCTCGGAACGGTGGGCGACGAAGAGCCTGATCGTGGTCGACTCCCACCAGGAACGCGTCACGCTCACGGCGGCGGCACGCACCACGGGCTCGGGCGGCGACGCGGCAGGCACGAAAACGGCGGCCGACCTGCTGACGAAGGCCCGCACGTCCTTCCACCTGACAACCCCGTAACCCCCGACCCCCACCCCGACGGCCCCGCGGGGGTGGGGGGGGGGACGAGACCGGTGGCGGAGCCGCCGGCGGCAGCTCCACCACCGGCTCAGAAGCCATCCCCTGAGCCACGCCCGGACGTGGACCTGACCCGCCGCCGACGCCGGCGCCAAACCCGAATCCGGCCCCGGCACCAAGCCCGGAACCCGAGCCGGGTCCCGGCCCGGGTCGGAGGCCGGGTCCGGGTCCGGGTCGGAGGCCGGGTCCGGGTCCGAAGCCAAGCCAAGCCAAGCCAGGGGATCAGACCCGAGGCCAAGGCCGGCCCCGGGACCTGAGCCAAGCCCGGATCAGGCGCCGCCCGATCTGGGACCAGGGCCGAAACCAAACCCGGGGCCGAGCCGGTGCTGCGGCCGAATCCCGAGGCTGGCGCCAAGAGCCGAGGCCCGATGCCGATGCCGATGCCGGGGCCGGGGTCAAGGACCGGGGGCCGGGGCCAGGGACTGCGGGCCGGGGGCCAGGGGCCAACGGCCAGAAGCCAGGCCAACAGCCACAGGGGCCGGGGCCAGGGGCCAGGGGCCAGGCCAACGGCTGGGGGCCGAGGCCAAGGTCCGGGGGCCGGGCCAAGGTCCGGGCCTGGGGCCTGGGGCCAGGCCAACGGCCAAAGCCGGAGGCCGAGGCCAGAGGCCAGGGGCCGAGGCCGGGGGCCGGGCTTGGGGTCAGGGGCCGGGCCTGGGGCCGGCGGCCGGGTCTGGGGCCAGAACCAAGGCCGGGGCCGGGGGCGGGGGCCGATGCCAACGCCAGGGGCCAAGGGCCACAGGCCGGGGGCCAAGGGCCACAGGCCGGGGGCTGGGGAGTTCCCGGCCGGGTGCTCGGGCCGGACCCCGCCCCGCCTCACCCCGCCGCCCGTCGGATCGGGCATCATGTCGCCATGAACACGCCGAGCACGCCGAGCACCCCAGGCGCCCCGGGCACGCCGGGCACCCCGGAGTGGGTCACCGTCGCCTCGTACGAGAACCTGGGCCGCCTGCACCCGAACGCCGCCCTGCGGGCCTGACTGCGCGACCGCGGCATCGACTGGATGCCCTTCGCCCCGGACGAGATCCGCGTGGACCTGATGTGCGGCCCCGGCCCCGACGGGCATTGGCACGGCCGGTTCGTGGTCGGCGTCCGCCCCGACGCCCTGCGCCGCCTCGGCCTGCACCCCGATCAGCCCACCGCCGCGCCCACCGCCCCGTCCCCGCCCGGCTGGTGGCACGCCGCCGCCGAACACCGCGCGCACTGACCCACGTCCGCCCGCCGCCCCGCGTCCACCCGCCCGGTCGACCCGCCGGCCCGCCGACCGCCCCACCGCCCCACCCGCCGTGGCGCTCACCTCGCCCCACTCACCTCGTCCCGCTCACGCCGCCCCGGGCCCGGGCCGCGCCGTCGGCGCGCCCGCCGGGTGACGGGTCGCGAGCAGGCGGCCCGCCGCACCGGCCACGGCGAGCCCGATGAGCATCGCCACCAGCGCGAGCCCCGCCCCCGACCCCCAGGCGACCTCCCCGGCCCGCACGACGAGCGCGAGCCCGACGGCCGCCGCGACCCCCGGCAGGGCAAGACCGGCGGGCCGCAGCAGCCGCACGTCGTCCTCGGCCAGCGCCGCCAGCACCCCGACGCCCAGCGCGAGCGCCCACACGCCCAGCGCCTGCGCCTCCACCCGCGTCGTCGCCCACGGCACGAACGCGCCCCAGAACCCCGGCAGGAACACCAGCCCCGCCCCGATCCCGGTCCACGAGGAGCCGAGCAGCGCGAGCGCGGGCCGCGACCACGCGGGCAGCGGCGCCACCGACGGGGCACCGGACCGACGGCCGCCGCGTTCCAGGCTCCGGGCCCGCAGCCACTGCGCCGGCACCGCCAACACGATCCACAGGCTCAGCCCGCCGAGGACGGCGATCCAGCCGAGGGCGAAGAAGACGGTGACGATGGGCCCACCCGTCAGCAGGGGCATGGCGTCGGGATTGACGAGGGTGACGACCAGCAGACCGGGCACCACCACGACCACGGGCAGCACGAGCGTGCGCGCCTCGGCCCAGGTCCGGGCGCGGGCGGCGGCGAGCAGTCCGGGGGCCGTGCCGAGCATGGCCGCGCCCACCAGCGCGGTGCCGAGACGGTGGTCGGTGGTCCATGGCCCGAAGGCGTATCCGGCGAGGTTGACCACGGCGAGCAAGGCCCCGACACCGCCGCTCACGAGCCCGACGACGGAGGCGAGCAGGGCGACGGCGGCCCCGAGCGGGGCCCGCCCGTCGGTCACGGGGACGACCTCGGGTGCGGGTGCGGCTGTGGGCTGGTCCGAAGAGGACACGGGTACTCCGTTCGATCCGGGACGCGAGGACAGACGACGGACGGGGGACGCGAAGACCCCTCAGACACCCACCGCGCCCCCCGCCCCGGACGACCCGACCCCGAACCCGGCCCCGGTGGCCGCACCGGCACCCACCCCCGGCACCCCGCCCGCACCCCCACCCGCACCCGCTCCCGCGACCGCCCCGTCACCGACCGCCCGCCCCTCCCCCACCCCGTCGCCATCGCCGTCGCCGTCGGCCTGCCCCCGTCGCACCAGCTCCCGCGCGTACAGCAGCCGCAGGCCGACCACGCTCACCGCTCCGAACGACACCAGTCCCGCCCCCACCGCGAGCGCCGCGACCAGCGCGGTGGCCCGGTCGAGGTGCAGGGCGCGTTCGAAGGGGACGAGGACGGCGAGCGACAGGGCGGGCGAGAGCGCGGAGGCCACCAGGTGCGTGCGCCACTCCTCGCGCGGCCACACCCGCCCCCGCCGTCCCGCCCGTCGCGCCGCGAACGCCAGCGCCCCGTGACACAGCAGGTACGGCACGAGCCACGCGCCCGCCAGCCGCTGTCCGGCCTGCCCCTGCGCCCACACCTGGGCCAGCAGCACGGCGACCGCGCCGGCGCCGAGGAGGTGCGCGGCCAGGAGCACGGGCCACGGGGTCCACGTGCCGCGCACCCCGGGCACGAAGGCACGCCGGTCGAGGGCGCGGGAGCCCAGCAGGGCGCCGAAGGTGACGAGCAGCCCGAGGTGGGCGATGGCGAGGGTGTTGATCTCGGCCATCGACAGGTCTCCGGGGAACAGTCGGGGCAGGCCCCCCCATTCCAGCCGGAGCAGCGGCGCGGTCATCAGGAAGCCCCAGCACAGCAGCATCCAGCGCTGGTGCAGGTCGGGCATGCGCGCGAGGGCGGCGGCCACGCCGAGGACGACGGCTCCGACCGTGCCGACCAGGATGGTGGCGAGCACGATCCAGAACGCGGGGCCGCTGAAGGCGTCGGCGGGCGCGGTGCGGGCCAGGTAGACGGCCGCGCCGGCCATGGAGACGAGGACCGTGCCGGCGAACAGCGCGCCGAGGATCCGGTGCGCGCGGATCCGCCCCCGGCGGGCGGTGAGGAGTTGCAGGGGGCCGAGGAGCATCAGCAGGCCGCCGAGGACCGAGTGCACGATCAGCGGGATCAGGCTGCGGCCGTAGGGGCCGACCCGGCCGGCGAGGGCCTCGGCGACGTATTCGGCGGAGACGGTGTGGGCGAGGATCCACTCGCCGAGGGCCGGGGCCCCGGGGCGGGCGTAGGGCCACAGCTCGGTGGCGGCGACGGGGGCGTAGGCGAGGCAGAGGGCGGTGACGGCGAGGGCGGCGACCCGCCCGACCCGCACCCGCCGATCCCCACGACCCGTTTCGGCGGCGGCCACGGAAGCGGGGGCGACGGGGGCGGGGGCGACGGGGGCGGGGCTGACGGGTGTCGCGCCCCCTGACGGTCGCGGTAACGGTTGCGGTGACGGTTCCGGGCGTTGCTGCTGCACGGCGACTCCCCCGTTCGCGTGGCGGCGGCCCGCTCCCGGGCGGGCGGACCGCCGGACGCGGACGTGACGACGTGACGACGTGCGGCGACGCGGGCGGTGGGCCCGGCGGCACTGTCCTACCGGACGGTAGGGTCTGCCGCCGGCGCGGGTCAACGGGTCTGCACGGGCGAGCCGACGAGGCGGGGCGCGACGGGGGTCAGTCGTGCGGGCCGCCGGCCTCGCGGACGAAGAGGGTGACGGTCGGCCCGGCCATGAAACCGCTGCGGCGCATGAGGCCGGAGGACGCCGTGTTGCGGGATTCCACGTCGGTGACGACGGCGGTGGCCCCCGCCTCCTCCAGGCCGCGGCAGCACACGGAGACGAGCCGGGCGGCGATGCCCCGACCCTGGAACTCGGGATCGGTGGCGATCCATTCCAGATTGCCCCAGTCCTGACGCTGGTCGAACCCGAGCGAACCGAGGACGAACCCGGCGACGCGCCCGTCGGGGGCGGGCACCACCCAGCACGAGGAGTGCTCGGCGTCGTGGTGGTGGGCGATCGCCGACAGCGACCAGGAGGTGTAGGGCTTCACGCTCAGGTCGTAGACGCGACGCCCGAGCGCGAGCACCTCGGGCACGTGCTCGATGGCGAGAGGAACAGGAACAAAAGAGGATGACATGCCCCGACCCTACGCAAAGGACGCCGGACCACCCACCGACACACCCGTCCACCCGTTCGAGTGAACCCCTCCCCCCAACACCTCACACCCCGCCACCTTCGACTACTCTCCGTTACATCGACGGTGTGTACGACGAAAGCGCGGGGTGTGAACGATGGGCGACCTTCTCCTGATCCGACACGGCGAGACCGAGTGGAGCGCCACGGGCCGCCACACCGGACGCACCGACATCCCGCTCACGGACGCCGGACGGGCCGAGGCCCGAGGGCTCGCCCCGGGCCTGAGCGGCCGCAGGTTCGCGTTCGTCGTCAGCAGCCCGTTCCGTCGCGCCCTGCGCACGGCGGAACTGGCCGGACTGCCCGAACCCGAGACCGACCCGGACCTGTGCGAATGGGACTACGGCGGATACGAGGGCCTGACCACGGCGCACATCCAGCGCACCAGACCCCACTGGTCCCTGTGGCGCGACGGGGTCCCGCCACACCCCGACGGACGCCCGGGCGAGAACGCCGAGGACGTGGGCCGCCGCGCGGACCGGATCCTCGCCCGCCTCGTCCCCCTCCTCGCCCACACCGCCGACGACGGGGTCCTCGTCGCCCACGCGCACCTGCTGCGCGTGCTCACGGCCCGCCGCCTGGGCCTGCCCCCGTCCGAAGGCCGTCTGTTCCTCCTCACCACCGGAACGGTGGGCCGCCTCTCGACGGAACACGGCCTCCCCGTCATCGCCGGCTGGAACCAACGCCCGAAGGCCGCACCCTGAACCCTGAACACCCCCGGAGGCGCGCACGACAGGACACGTGCGGTGACATTAGAGGGGCGGGACGGTGAGGCGGCCCACAGGACCTACGTCACATACGAACCGGGATCGTAGTCCCGGGCGGTTCCACTCCACCCCGGCCCGCACCCGGCGGACCGGCCCGCCGACCGTCCTCCGAACCACCCCGAACGGGCCCCCGATCAACGAGGGACGGTAGTAGAAGGGGTGTTTGCCGGCGCCTCCGGGCCCCGGCTAGAACTGGACCAGTCGCCAGGCGGCAGGGCCTCCCCCCGGAGCCCCACGGAGAAATCCCTCGGGATTCCCCCGGGCCCCGAGCCCCGAGCCCCCGCCAACAGGAACCCTCCGCACCCCGGTGCGGTCGGATCGACCCGTCCCCGACGCGGTAGCGGCCGACCCCAGTCCCCTCCGGAAGGTTCCCTTTCGTGTCCCGCTTCGCCCTGCGTTCCATCTCCGCTTCCAAGAAGGCCGTCACTGCCTCCGTCGTGGGACTGGCCGCCGCCGGCTCCCTCCTCGCCGCCGTGCCCGCCCAGGCCGCCCCGATGAACGCCAAGGCGATCGCCCAGCAGATGATCCCCGACCCGGCCCAGTTCGCCGCGTTCAACAACATCGTCTCCCGCGAATCCGGCTGGAACCACACCGCCACCAACACCGCCTCCGGCGCCTACGGCCTCGTCCAGGCCCTCCCCGCCTCCAAGATGGCCTCCGCCGGCTCCGACTGGAAGACCAACCCCGCCACCCAGATCAAATGGGGCCTCGACTACATGAACACCCGCTACGGCAGCCCCGTCGGCGCCTGGAACTTCTGGCAGCAGCACCACTGGTACTAAACCACCACCAGCCACACAGCGTCACAGGCACCAGCCACACAGGCACGAGCCACACAGCGACACCCGCAAGGGCCCCGGCAACCACGCCGGGGCCCTGCGCGCATTCCCGAACGCGCCCCCGGTGCATGGTTGCGGTGGCCGCCTGCCGGCGGCGGGCAAGTCAAAAACCTTTCCCAGGGGCGGCGGGGGAGCGGTCTCGGGCACGGTCCGTGCCCGGGTGCGGCCCGGCACCGGGCCGGGGTGGCCGCCTGCCGGCGGCGGGCAGGTCAAAAGCCTTTCCCAGGGGCGGCGCAGGGGAGCCGGGGCCTGGATCCGTGGCCGTCCACCGGCCCGAACAGGGCCGGGCCAGGTCCCCAGCACGCGACACGCCGGGACATGCCCACGGCAATCCCCACCACGAACCCAGACCGTGCGAGGCACGCACCCCACCACACCCACCAAGCAACCCCGGCGACCGCAGACCCCACGTGCCCCACCCCGCCGCCGCAGACGGCAACGCACCACCGCCCCAGACCCCTCCCCGCCGCCACCGGGAAACGCCTTTGACCTACCCGCCGCCGGCAGGCGGCCACCCCAGCCACGAACCGGCCCGCAGACGGCAACGCACCCCAACCCCCGACCCCACCCCGCCGCCACCAGGAAACGCCTTTGACCTACCCGCCGCCGGCAGGCGGCCACCGCAACCACCAACCCACCCGCACCCGGGCACGTACGCCCGCCGAGCGTGACGCGGTCCCGTGTTCTTCCGTTGGGCTCCGCAGAGCCCGCACCGCACCGCACCGAGAGGTGGGACACGCCATGCCCTTGCCCAACACGCTGCTGCGCGGATGGATTCGGGAGTCCGGGTGGACGTACGAGTCCCTGGCCCGGCGGGTCAATTCCCGGACGCTGGAGCTCGGGTACGTGACCGGGTTCGACCGTACGACCGTCGCCCATTGGGTGCGGGGGACGCGGCCTCGGGATCCCGTGCCCGAGGTGTTGTGCGAGCTGTTCTCGCAGCGGCTGGGGCGGTCGTTGACCCCGGCCGACCTGGGGTTGAGCGTGACCGTCGGCGCGCGGGTCGGGGTCGGGGCCGGGATGTGGGGCGGGACGGCGGGGGCCGATGTGTTGCGGGTGCTGGGGAGCGTGCCCGGGTTGCGGGCTGAGGGTCCGGGGCGTCCGGGGTCCTGGCGGGGCGGGTCGGGGCCGACACGGTGGCGGTCCGGCGCGGACGCGGACGCGGGGGACGACGACGTCGTGCTGCCCGCGCCGCGAGCGAGTGCGGGGCCTCCGCGAGCCGACGCGTCGGAAGCGGTCACGAGCTCGGTCACGAGCGCGTTCACGGGCGCGGTCACCGATACGTCGGGCGTCGGGCGGGCCGTGGGGTCTCCGGTGGCGCATCCGGGGGTGCGGCGGACGGCCGAGCGGTTCTTCATCGCGCAGGTGGACGCGTTGGGGGGCGCGGTGACGGGCCCCATGTTGTTGGCCTACCTCCAAGGGTTGTTGTCGCGGTCGCGGGCCGTCGCGGACGGCACGGGGCCGGGTCCGGGGGCGGCCGAGTCGGCGCACGCGGCGCGGGCCGTGTGCATGTTGGCCCGGAGCTACATCGACAGTTGCGCGTCGCCGGAGGCCCGGCGGAGTCTGGACTGTGCCGTGGAGTTGGCCGCGCTGGGCCGGGATCACGCGGCGGGGGCGATCGCGTTGCGGATGTTGAGCGCGGAGGCCCTGGAGCGGGGGCGGATGCCGGCCGCGTTGGCGTATCTGCGGCGGGCCGGGGATCTCGCGGGGCGGGCGCCGTCGCCGGTGCGGGCGTACGTGGCGGCGCAGGCCGGGGTCGTGCACGCCACGTCGGGCAATCGGGCGGACGCGCTCGGCGCGTTGGACGCCGCCGCGCGCCTGCTGGCACGTGTCGATCCGACGAGTCCGGAGCTCGCCGACCCCTTTCACCGGTACGGGCCGGAGGCCCTGGCCTATCAACGGGCCATCGTGCTACGCCTGTTGGGTGATCCGGAGGGGGCGGGGCGGGCCTTGGACGAGTCGGTGCGTCGGCGTCCGGCGGAGCAGGACCGGGCCGTGTTGTTCACGCTCGTGGAACGGGCGCACATCCACCGGGTGGCAGGGCGGCGCGAGGAGGCGTTGTGCGCGTTGGAGCGGGCCGGGGAGGTGAACGCGCAGGTCCAGTCACCGCGGGCGGCGCGGGAGATCGACTCGCTGTTGCTGCTGCTCGCCGAGCTCGCGCCTCCGGCGCCGTGACGGGGGCGGGCGGGGGCCGGGCGGGGGCCGTGACGGGGGACGGGCGGGGGACGGGGCGGGGGACGGGGCGGGGCCGGCGCGCCCCGCCCCGGACACTCCCCGCCAGGGCACCCCGCCCCGGGCACCCCCCGCCCCGGATACTCCCCGCCCGGACGCCCCGCCCCGGGGACGCGTCGGGCCGTTCCCTCTCGCCCGGTCAGGCGCAGGTGCCGCGTTCGAAGTCGTGGGTGGCCGTGGCGCGGGAGTGGGTCCACTGGGGGGTGAGCAGGTTGTCGCGGAGTTGGCGGGCGGCGGCCGGGTCCTCGATCACGTAGCCGAAGTCCTGGAGCCAGGAGGGGTAGAGGTTCTTGGAGCCGATGTAGAACGCGGAGTCGTCGACCGAGACCAGTTTGTGGTGCTGGGCGTAGGGCTTGCCGTCGCCCCAGGTGGGGGTGGCGGCCGCGCGGTACGTGGCGAGTTGCAGGTTGGCGCAGAGCGCGGCGCGGCTCTTGGCTGGGTCGCCGGTGAGGGCGTCGAGACGGCCTCGGAGGCTGTCGGAGACCTCGCTCAGGGATTTGATCTGGGAGTAGCCGCCGCTGCCGATGGCGCCCCGGTTCGCGGGGTCGCTCACGACGATGCGGACCTTGACCCCGTCGACGAGTTTCGCGGCAAGGGTGTCGTACAGGCGGGCGTCGTAGCGGGGCAGGGGCGGGCAGGTGGCGTGGAGGTCCTGCTGGGATATCTCGATGTGTTCGCGGGCGCTCGCGACGAGGGAACGCAGCGCGCTCTCCTCGGGGTTGACGGTGTCGTAGTCGCGGTCGGCGTTGGTGCGGTCGGGCAGGCCGACGCCGCAGGTGGTGTCGCGGGGTTTGACGAGGGAGGGGCGGTAGGAGGAGGTGGGGTCGGTGTCGCGGATGCCGACGCCGAGGCCGCCGACGGCGAGCGCGGGCACGCCGCCCTCGTGCGCGGGCAGGGGCGCGGGGACGGGGGCGCGGTCGACGGTGTTCAGGCACCCGGCGCCGGGTGAGGTCGCGAACCAGACGCTGCCCCAGTTGTCCTTGTTGCGGCAGGTCCAGTCCCAGAGGGTGTCGAGGTAGGCGCCGGCGGAGCGGGCGGCGGGGCCGGTGAGGGCGAGGTCGACGTCGGAGACGGGGTGGGCGGTGTCGAGGTAGTCGCCCTTCCAGCTGTTGATGCCGCCGGTGATGACGTTGGTGCCGTCGACGACCAGGAGCTTGGAGTGGTTCCAGGAGAACGCGGTCTTGGAGGTGGTGGCGGAGGCGACGTTGAGGGTGATGCGGGAGGCGTCGGGGCCGAGGCTCGCGAGGAGTTCGTCGCGGTACTTGGAGGGGATGACGGTGGAGTGGTAGACGGGCGCGGCGCCGACGAGGATGCGGACCTGAGGGGTGTTGCCGGCGCGGACGGATGCCCGCAGTCCGGCGACGAGGGCGTCGCGGAACGCGCCGTCGGGGAAGGGGGCGAGGGTGGAGATGTCGACGCTGTGGCGGGCGGCGGCGATGTTCTCGGTGGTCTTGGCGAGCAGGCGGCGGGTGCCGGGCCGGTCGGCGCAGGTGGTGTCGCCCCAGCAGCCGGGGGTCTGGAGGAGCCAGTCGGCGGCGCCGGGGGCGGAGGCGTCGAGGCGGTTGCCGGCGGTGCGTTCCCAGACGGTGCCGCGGAGTCCCGGCGAGACCTCGCGGAGGGTGTTCTCGACGGCGTCGAGGTGCGGGGTGGCGGGGGCGGTACCGGGGGCGGTCGGGTCGCCGGCGGCGAGGGCGGGGGCGGCCGGGAGGAGGGAGAGCAGGAGGGCTGTCGCCACGATGCGGGTTGCGCGAACCACTGTGTTTCCTTGCGTCGTTGCACGAGGGGGTGGGTGTCGGATCCTCCGCGGAAGATCGACTTCCGGAAGCTACCAGCCGGTAGGTTTTGCTCGCCATTCCACCACCGCGCTCTCGGCCGGCTCCCGCGCACGACGGCCGAAACCCGCCCCCTGCCGCCTGCCGCCCGTCACCTGCCGCCTACTTTCGTCCGACCGTGCCCCAGGGCTTGGTGGGGACCTTCAGCGAGCGCGGGGCCTCGGCGAAGTCCAGGCGCAGGGGCCCGGCGAGGCTCGGCAGCCGGGCCTCCACGTGCCCCAGTCGACCGTCCGCCGACACCCAGTAGGTCAACGGGGACTCCGTGCCGGCCTTCGCCCCGCGCGGGCGGGGGCCGGAAAAGACGGTGTAGCGGATGCCGTCCACGGTCTCCTCGCGCAGGCGTCGCGGGCCCGCCTGGGCCAGCAGTTGGGGGTTCTCGGGCTGCGCCGTGCCCAGGGACATGACCATGCGCAGCGCCGTGTCGAGGGGGTCGGAGGTGTAGGCGCGCGGGGACCAGGCGGTGGGCGCGGCGCCGTCGGCGGCGCCGGCGATGCGGGTCGGGTCGGTGAGCGGGGCCGGCGGCGGGCCGGCCGGCGGCGTGTCCGCCGGGGAGACGGCGAGGCCGCCCTGGTCCCAGGCGAGCAGGCCGGTGGCGGTGCCGGCGCCCGGCCCGGAGACGTAGGAGCCGACCGCCTTGTGGCTGCGGTAGTCGACGAGGCCGCGCACGATCGTGGTGTCGGAGTCGTAGGGCACGTGGGCGACGACCGCGACGGGGCTCTTCTCGTACGCCGTGAACCGGGCGAGTGCCAGGGTCTGGGCCTCGTCGAGGGTGATCGGGCGGGGCGCGGCGTCGACGTGGCGGGCGACGAGGGCGTACGCGCCGGCGCAGCAGGCGCCCGCGGCGAGGACACCGGCGGTCCACAGCAGCAACCGGCGCCGCAGCCGGGCACGGGCGGCGGATCGCGGGGCGCGTCCGGTGCTCCGGGCGGAAGCACCGATCGGCGCGGCTCCGTCCGCCGGGGCGGGGGCGTCCGCCGGGGCGGATCCGTCCATCGGGGCGAGGCCGTCCGTCGACGCGGGGCCGGGTTCGGGGGTTGGGGCCGGGGCCGGCGTGGGCGCGGGGGTGGTGGCGGGGGTCGGGGTGACGGGCACGGTGTCTCCGGAGGTGACGGCTGCGGCTGCGGCGGGGGTGGGGGCGGCTGCGGTGGGGGTGGGTCACGCCGAGGGCCCCGGCTCCCCCGGGCGGGGAGTCGGGGCCTCGGTGGTGTCCCGAGATCCTCGGGACGGGAGGGGTGCTACTTCTTCTTCGGGGGCTCCTTGCGGCTGTTGTCGAGGGTGACCGTCACCTTCTTCGTCTTGGCGTCGATGGTGTACGGGCCGGAGACCGGGTTCGCCGGGAGGCCGTAGCCCTCGGGGACGGCCGTCTCCTGGAGGTAGTACACGCCGTTCGGGCCGTCGAAGGCGCACTCGCCCTTGGCGTCGGTGGCGCAGGCGGTGCCCTGCTTGGTGTCGGGCTTGGCCCCGTCACGCTGGAGGCCGGCGACGCCGTTGGTCTCGCGCCACAGCTGGAACACGGCGCCGGGCAGCGGGTTGCCGGTCTTCTTGTCCTTCTTCAGCAGGATGATCTGCCCGGGCAGCGGCTTGTCCTTGGCGGTGATGGTCGCGCCGTCGGCGGCCTTGCCGGCGTCGAGGACGACCGGGCCGACGACGGCCGGGTCGGGCAGGGCGTAGCCGGCGGGTGCCTTGGTCTCCTGCCAGTAGTAGGTGCCGGGGGCGAGGTCCTTCACCGTGGCCTTGCCGTCGGCGCCGCTGGTGACCGGGTCGCCGACCTTCGTGTCGGCCTTGTCGCCGGACATCTGGAGGCCGTCGGTGCCGTTGGACTCCTTCCACAGCTGGAACTGGGCCCCGGCGAGGGTCTTCTTCTCGTCGTCGGCGTCGACCTTGACGACGGTGACGGGGCCGGTGGGCTGGTTGTAGCCGAAGTCGTAGGTGTGGTTGTCCTGGCCGGCGTCGCCGGTGACGATGGAATGCTCGGGGAAGCGGCCGCCGGCGGGGACCTTGCCGTCGCTGTCGACGAAGTCGTTGTCGCCGGCGTCGTTCTTGGTGACGGCCCAGCCGTAGAGGGGGCCGCTCGGGTTGTCGTAGTCGTCCGCGTTGTCGATCTTGATGGTGTACTTGGTCTTGAACTTCAGGCCGCCGGGGACGTTCTCGGCGTCGAAGTAGTACTCGCCGCGGGCGCTGGTCTTGGTCGTGGCGACCTTGACGCCGTTCTCGTCGTAGAGGTTGACGGTGGCGCCGGGGACGGGCTTCTCGCCCGGGTCCTGGATGCCGTCCTTGTCCACGTCGTACCAGACGCGGTTGCCGATCTGGATCGGCGCCTCGTCGCAGAGCACTTCGAGGTCGGCCATGGAGTTGGCCTTGCCGAAGCTGGTGTTGCCGTCGATCAGCTTGTTGCCCCACCGGCTGTCGTGGGTGCCGTCGCGGTTGACGAAACCGGTGCCGCCGGTCCACAGGCCGGTGTACGGGTCGACCGCGCTGCTCGCGATCGTGTCCTCGACCTTGGACAGGGCGATGCCCGCGTACATGGCCTCCTCGTGGTAGCCGGTGCGGTAGTCGCCGGGGTAGAACTCCCGGACGTTCGCGGCCTGGCCACCGTTGTTGGAGGAATTGGCGTTGTTCGGGCAGGGCCCGCCGTTGCCGTCGAGCTTGAACTTGCCGTCGGCGCCCTTGCAGGCCCGGTTGAGGTCACCACCGGAGGCGGCCGACCACATCGTGTTGTCGCCCTTGGCCACGTAGGTGTTCATGCCGACCTGGTCGGCGAAGCGGTCGCGGAAGCCGAGGATCAGCTGCCCGTCGGTGTCCACGACGATGTCCGCGAGGATCGGCTGCGGGTAGCCGATCCAGGAGGGACCGCAGGTGGTGTTGTCCTGGGTCTTGCGGAAGGTGTCCGACCAGGGCCACCAGCCGGCGCCGACGCAGCTCGCGCCGTTGAACGCCTTGCCGCGCGGGAAGTCGAGGGGCTCGTCCATGATGATCTCGCCGAAGGTCTTGGCCTTCGGGTCGAAGGTGCGGATCACGGCCCGCATGTCCGGCTTGGACTGGGAGGACTCGCCCGAGCAGACCCCGCCGACGTAGACCACGCCGTCCTGGACGCCGAGTCCGTAGGGACGCCAGTCGCCGGCGTCCGCGCAGCCCGGGTCCGGGATCGCATAGGAGCCCTTGGGCGCGGCGGCGGTCTTCTGCGTGGCGTCGTACACGTACAGCTTGCGGTCGTTGAGGTTGACGACGTACAGCTCGCTGCCGTCCTCCGACACCTCCACATCACCCAGGGACTCCTTGGCCACGGCGGGCATGAAGTCCACGTCGTGGTGCCCGGCGTCGGTGAAGTCGTGCTCCGTCGTGCCCGCGTCCGGCACGGTCGTGAACAGCGAGGTCTCCTTGGACTGACGATCCACCAGGTAGATCGCGCCCTGCTTGTCGGGACCGTAGGCCGCCGAGCGGTGCGCGTGCGCCCCGTAGAAGATCCACTTCTTCTGCTTGCTGTAGCCGACGCCGTAGACCGAACCGGTCTGGCCCTTGGTCGACAGGTTCGTCACCTGGTTGTCGTTGCCCCGCGCGTTGTACGGGAACACCAGGGCGGTGCGGGCCGAGTCCGGGGCCTTGTTCGGGACGTCCGCGTCGATGCACGCCGTCGCCAACTCGGCGTTCTTCTGGCAGTAGTCGCCCGGGTTCCAGTACGCGGTGGTGAACTCGACGTTCTTGCCGCCCGAGACGTCGACGAACTCCTCGGTGCTGGACAGCTTGTTCGGCGCGCCGGCCAGGCCCTCGCGAGAGGCGAACGCCGAGTAGAGCACGCCCGGCTTCGGGTTCATGACCTGCACCCGGTACTTGCCGCCCTTCAGGGCGGTCCCGGCCGGCGTGAAGGTGGCCACGCCGTCGGCGCCGGTCTTCGCGGTGATCACGTTGCCCGCGTCGTCCGTGAGCGTCACCTCGACCTGGTCCATGCCCGGCTCCAACGTCCGGTCCCAGGAACCGTTCGCGTTCACCTCCCGCACCACACGGACCTTGACGGTCCCGTCCCCCGTGTCGGCCTTCACGGCGGCGGCCGGGGCCGCGACACCGGTCAGGGCACAGGTGGCGAGCAGCGGCAGGCTGAGTCCGAGGGTCAGGGCCCGGTGGACGAGGTGGGGGCGGGGCCGGCGATCCGGGGGTGTCCGGAGGGTCGACGAAGACACGGGTGCTCCAGGGTTGGGGGGAGGGGGATGCCCACTGGTCCGTCGCGAAAAGGCGTGCGAACGGACCGGGCGGGCTCTTGAGTAGCACGCCCCGAACTCGACACTTCGACGGTTTCGCCACACGCCACGCCCCGACTCCCTGTTCGGCTCAGCGAGGTGAATGCGAACAGCCCATCGATCGGAATTTCCAAGAGAACTCCGAACTCGACCTGCGAAACAAAGGAATTCCGCGCGAATCACCTGCTCTCCGGACCTTCGAACAAGCGACTGGAATCATGGACACACAAATGGACCGGGGCGGGGCAGGGCGGGCCTGGCGGGTCGGGGCGGCCGAGCGGGCCGGGGCAGGCCGGGGCGGGGCAGTCCCGCTCCCCCACCCGCTCTCCGGCGCCCGCTCTCCCCCGCCGGCTCCTCCCCCGCCCCGCTCTCCGGCGCCCCGGTCCGAGTGCCGGTCAGCTCGTCGGCGCGGCCGGCAGCGGGTGGTCCTCGACGCGTACCGGGCCCGGCAGGTTCCGGGCCGGGCGGGCCGGGGCTCGCAGGGCGTCGGGCAGGCCCGGTTGCGGGGCCGGGGCCCGCACCACGCGGAACGAGACCCCGGGGGGCGGAGTCACGCGCGGGCGCGCCGTCCCCTTCGCGCCCGCGCCCCCGTCGGCGCCCGCGCCGACGGGCTCGTCGACCCCCGGGCAGCGGGTCAGCCCGGCCGGCGCGGGCTCGGGCAGCACCCGCGGCGCGCCCGCGTCCCCGTCGCCGCCCACCCCGCCCGTGAGGCAGTTGCCGCGGGTCCGGGGCGCTTCGAGGAGCAGGGCGAGGTCCTCCGCGCCGAGGGCGTTGCCGGTGATCCGGTTGTCGGCGACGGGGTATCCCTGCACGTCGCGCAGTACGAACGAGGCGACGCGGTGGTCCTCGATCCGGTTGTTCAGGAACAGGTTGCGGGTGCCCCCGCCGACCCCGATCCCGATCCCGAACCCGCCGTCCGCCTGTTCCGGGCTCGCCGCGTCGTTGTTGCCGACGATCAGGTTCCCGACCACCGTGGCCTCGTGCTGCGGGCCGAGGGCCTCCAGGTTGTTGGAGTTGACCGTGATCCCGACCCGGTTGGCCCGGATCGTGTTCCCGGCGAACCACAGGCCGCGGGAGGCGTTGGTGACCTCCATGCCGATCGCGTTGTGCTCCACGGTGTTGCCCCGCACCAGCGTGTCGCAGGGATCGCACTGGCCCACGTACACCCCGGAGTCGGAGTGCCCCGAGGCGTAGGAGTCCTCGATCACCCCGCCGCGCGCGTCGAAGGAGTAGATCCCGTACAGCGCGTTGTTGTGCGCGGTCACGCGGGTGGCGCGGAAACCGTTCAGCGGCGGGAAGCGCACGGTGTCGAGCGGGTCGTAGCCGGCGCCGCCGCCCGCGCCCGAGCCCTGGAGGGCCTCGTCGGTGACGCCCGTGAACAGCACCCCGTTGGCGAGGTGGTTGCGGACGGTCAGGTTCTCCACGACCCCGCCGGCCCCGGTCACGGTCACGCCGTTGGAGCGTCTGAACTCGCCGTCGATCACGGTCTGGTTGCGGTCCTCGCCGCGCAGCACGATCCCGGGGCGGCGCATCGCCACCGCCTCGCGGTACACGCCGGGGGCCACGAGCACGAGATCACCCGGACGTGCGACGTCCACCGCCCGCTGAACGGACGCGTACGCCGAGGGCACGCGGAGCACGGCCGGGCCGCCCGCCGGGGCCCCCGCACCGCCCGGCACCCCGTCGGAGGGCGGGGCGGCGCACGCCGCCGACAGGGCGACGGCCGTGGTCACGGCGGCGAGGAGGGAGATTCGGCGACGCGTTCCACCCGAACGGCGGGAGGCGGGGTGTCCACTGGAATTCGATGTCATGGCAGAAGGTGTAGCTTGGGCTCGCCCCGAGCGGGACCACGACCGAATTCCGATCCGATTCGGAAAATCTGCCGAACCGACAGGGGCTTTTCTTTTCTTTTCCTATTTTCCCCGCGCCGTGAGGAGGAATTCAGTGTCGAGGTCCGAGCCGCCGGGCGCCGGCGTCGAACGGTACGACCGCCGGACCGCGCTCGGCGCGACCCTGCTCACCGCGTGGGCGGCGGCCGGCTGCGGCGGCCCCGCGACCGCGCCCGTTCCCGGGGCGGAACCCCGTGACGCCAAACCCGCCGGCGCCACCGCCTCCTCCACCGTCGGCGCCTCCGCGCCCGCCCCGGCCGCCCAGCCCGCCGGCGCCTCCGCCGTGCCCGCGCGGGCCGTCACCGGGCAGCGCGGGATCGTGGACGCCCCGCCCCCTCGGCTGTTGCTCGTCCGCTACGCCCTCCGCGACACCACCACGGCGGCGACTCTCGGCGCGGCCCTGGCCTCGTGGGCCCGCACCGACCGCGCCGACCGCACCGACCTGACCGCCGTGACCGGCACGGTCGGCGCCCTCCCCGGCCTCTACCGGCGCCTCGCCCTGCCCGCCCCCGCCGCGCTGCGCGAACCGCCCGCCTTCCCCGGGGACCGCCTGGAACGGGGCGCGGGCGACGGGGACCTGCTCGTGCAGTGGTGCGGCCCCACCCGGGCCGCGTGCGCCGAGGCCGCCGAGGAGTTCGCGGGCCGGCTCGGCGCCCACCTCGGCACGCTCGGCCGGCAGGAGGGCTTCCTGCCGGCGACGGCGGCGGGCGCCACCCCGCGCAACCTGTTCGGGTTCAAGGACGGCACGGAGAACCCGCCGCCCGCCGACCACGCCGAGTGGGTCTGGCGGCCGAACGGGGCCACGTACCTCGTCTACCGCCGGATCCACATGGACACCACCGGCTTCGGGGCCCTGCCGGTGCCCCGGCAGGAGGCCGTGATCGGTCGCGTCCGCGACTCCGGCGCCCCGCTCACCGGGCGCCGGGAACGGGACCCGGTCGACCTCTACGCCAAGAGCCCCGCCGGCCGGTACGTCATCCCGGTCGACGCCCACATCCGGCTGGCCCACTCGCGACTGGACCGGGGCGCCCGGATGCTGCGCCGCGGCTACTCCTACGACCACGGGCCCGGCGACCGCGGCCTGCTCTTCCTCGCGTACATGCGGGATCCGGCCCTGTTCACGCGGGTGCAGCAGCGGCTCGCCGACGGGGACGCCATGTCCGCGTTCGTGGAGCACCGGGCCTCGGCCGTGGCCTACGTGCCGCCGCCGTTCGGTGACCCGGGACCGCCCCGGTGGACCTGAGTCTCCGAGCGGCCCGGGGCGCGGCTCAGCCCGCGCTCTCGGCGGGGGCCGGAGCCCGATCGGGCCGGTCGCCCTCGACCCAGTTCTTGAGGTTCTTCAGCACGAACGACCAACCCCCGGCGGCGCGTTGGCGGGCCGCCTCGTCGCGCAGGTTCTCGTGCGTGACGGTCACCCGGACTCCCTCGCCCGCGGGAACGAGATCGAGCGTCACCCGCGAGGGCCCCACCGCGTCCCCGTCGACACGGGCCGGCTCGACCCCGTCGACCCCATCGGCCCCGGTGCCCTCCGCCCCGGCGTCCCGGTCCGGGTGGGTGCCGGCGGGCTCGGCCCAGGTCAGCACCAGGCGGTGCGGGGGCTCGCTCACCTCGACCACGCCGTGCGCGTCGACGATGCCGGTGCCGTCCGTGCGGCGGTGCTCCCACGGCGAGCCCACCCGCCAGTCCGACACGTTGGCGTGGCCCCAGTAGACGGCGGTCTCCTCCAGATCGGTCAGCGCCTCCCAGACCCGCTCCGGGCCGGCCTGGATCTCGGTGGTGTGGACGAATACGGGGTTCGCGGTCATGGCGTCCTCGGGTTTCCCTTCGGGGTCCGGATGGAGCGGTGCGCCCGCTCACCCCACCACTGTGGCCTCCCCCGGCGCCGGGACCGGCGCGCGCCACGCCCCGCACGCCGCTCACCCGCCCACCGAGCCCCGTCTGCGACGATGACCCCGGTGCCCGCACGACGCCCCGCCCGCCCCGCCCGCCCCACCGGCCCGGCGCGAGGGCACGCGCCCCGGCAGACCCGGCGCCGTGCGCCCGCGCGTGCCGCGCTCGGGACCGGCGTGCGAAACCCGAGCGCGCGGCGCGCTCCCGCGGCCCACGCGCGCCCCGGCAACCCGCCGGTCCACGGCTCGTTGGCCACCACGGCGGCACCCGCCCCACCGGCCCGACCCGCCGCACCGAAACCAGCACCCCAGCACCGAGGGAGTTGTCGCACATGACCGTCAACGGCGTGGACATCTCGTCCTACCAGCCCGATTTCGACCCGACCGGCTGGGACTTCGTGTTCGTCAAGGCCACCGAGGGCCGCACGTGGACCAGCCCGGTCCAGCAGAAGCAGGCCGCCGCCGCCCGCGCGGCCGGCGCCGTCGTCGGCTTCTACCACTTCCTGTGGCCCGGCAACATCGCCGCGCAGGCCGCCGCGTTCGTCGAACGCTGCGCGAGCCGGCCCGGCGACGTGCTGGCCTGCGACTGGGAGACCAACCTCGACGGCACGGCGCCCACCTGCGAGGAGAAGGACGTCTTCCTCGCCGAAGTGTCCCGACTGCGCCCGCACCACAGGGTGTTGCTCTACTGCAACGCGGACTTCTGGCTCCGCCGCGACACCACCTCCCGCTGCGGGGACGGCCTGTGGATCGCCGACTACACCACCAAGGGCAAGCCCCGCGTCACCCACCCCTGGCTGATCCACCAGTACAGCGACGCCGACGGCCTGGACCGCAACGTGGCCCGCTTCGCGAGCCGCGCCGCCATGCGCGAATGGGCCGAGGCCGACCTCCCCACCTGACCCCGCGACACCCCCACCCCGCTCAGCATCCGCCGCAGTTGTAGTAGGTCACGTCCCAGTGGTTGCCCTCTTTGGCGTAGATGTTGCCCGAGCCGGATTTGTACTGGGCGGCGCCGTCGCCGCGGTCGGCGATGCGGGGGAAGGTGCGGGTGACGTAGCCGTCGAGGCAGGAGGCGAGGGCGAAGTCCAGTTTGTAGCCGTTCCAGTGGCTGTAGGTGCCGCCGGCGTGGCCCGTCTCGGTGCCTCCCGTGACGGTGACGGCGCAGCCGGATGCCTGCCGCAGGGTGACGGCGCCGCGCGCGGTGTCGAGGTTGAGCTGGTCGAACGAGGTACAGCTCGCGTTGTTCCGGTCGGAGCAGTTGCCGCTGGAGCGCCAGGTGATGCCGGCGGAGCGGAAGCGGTTCGTGGCGTCGGCGTGCGTGATCTTGGTGGCGGCGGCAGCGGCCGGGGCGGGCGCGGGGGCCGGAACGGGGGCCGCGGCGGCCGGGGTGGTGAGCGTGCCGAGGGCGAGCAGCAGGGCGGAGGCGGCGGAGGCCGCGAGAGCGGTGGTCTTCACGGTGGGGGGTCCTCTCTCGGTGTCGCGGTGCGGGACGCGCGTCCCGCACCCCCCATGTCGGCAGGTCCGTGCGCCCGGCGCCGGCGCTTCGGGGGCGGCCGGCGTTGATCCGACCGGAATCGGCCGGATCGGCCCTGTTGCGCGGGCGCCCCGAACCGTGCCCGCCGGTCCGGAACGCGCCCGCACCCCGCCGCCCGACGGAGCGGGTGACGGGGTGCGGGGGGGCAGGAGGGGTCAGTCGCGGCCGGGGACCGTGACGCGGATCTTGGACTGGCCGTGGCGGCGGGTCTCCCAGTCCTCCATGAACCGCGCGCTGAGGCCGTAACCCTCGGCGAGGTCCACGAGGGTCTCGGTGCGGTAGTAGAAGTCCTCGCGCAGCACCTGGTGTTCGGCGCCGGTGGTGCGGTCGAAGGTAAAGTCGAAGAAGCCTCCGGGCGCGAGCACGCGACCCACGTGGGCCAGGCATTCGTCGATGACGTGCAGCGGGGAGTGCGAGAAGACGCTGTGCGCGTGCACCACGTCGAAGTGTCCGGCGGGCAGGAAGTCCAGGGTCAGGTCCTGGGTGATGGTCAGGTGCGGCAGTTTGGCCTGGAGGCCGTCGGCCACCAGGGTGCGCTTGGCCTCGACGAGGATGTCGGGGGATATGTCGACGCCGTAGTAGTGGCCGGGTTCGAGGTGGTCGATGAAGAGGCGGCCGGCCCGCAGGTTGCCGCAGCCGATGTCGAGCATCCGGTGCTCCGGGGTCAGGCCGTGTTCGCGCAGGTAGTCGAACTGCATGCGGCCCAGGGCGAGCCAGCGGTCGTGGGTCTGGCTGCCGACGGCGGCCTCGGGGTTGCGGCGGGTGTCGGAGGCCATCACGGCCCGGTAGTACTCGACGTGGTCGGGGTGGCGCAGGGAGAGCATCCGGTCGCGCAGGGCCCGCTTGAGGTAGGGGGCGATGCGGTGCGGGCGGCTCGCGGCGTAGCGGACCTTGTGGGTCAGGCTGGAACGGTCGACGACGAGGTTCTTCCTGGTGGCCATGGTGCGTTCGCCTTTCGTCGGCAGGAGGGGCGGAGGCGGGGCGGGCGGGGCGGGGCGGGCGGTGCGTGCGTCAGCCGTGCCGGCGGCGCAGGAACCGGAAGGAGAGCAGGAGGGCGAGGGCCGCGAGGGCCAGGACGATGCCCGCTTCGACGAGTTGGAGCGGGACGAGGTGCGCGTCGGGGTGGAGGAGGTCCTCGGGCATCCGGCGGGAGAGCGGGAAGACCTGCACGCAGCACGAGTCGATCGGGTCCACCCGTTCGGCGGGCCACAGCCAGGGTCGGGCCACCGACAGGGCGCCGAGCAGCAGGGCCCAGCCGCCGACCGTCGCGGCCACGGCCGGCAGGGCGCGGCCCAGGGCGAGGGCGGTCAGGGCGCCGAGGCCCACGCCGAACAGCGCGTACGCCACCGGGACCGGGCCGATCACGGGGTAGACCTCCCACTCGTACCAGCGGGGGTTGAACCCGGGTTGCAGCAGCCAGGCCGCGCGGTGCAGCAGTCCGGCCGGCACGACGGCGAGCACGGCGGCCGCGCAGGCGACGAGGAGTTTGGCGCGCAGCCAGCTCGCGGGGGCGACGGACTGGGTCCAGTGCAGGCGGTGGGTGCCGCTCTCGATCTCGCGTCCGATCATCGGCCCGGCGACCAGCGCCCCGATCACGGCGGGCAGGGCGGTGAGGGCGAGCGCGGAGATCTGGAAGAGCCGGTACAGGACGAGGGTCTGGCCCGTGTACGGGTCCTCGTTGCGGAAGTCGGGGCAGTCCGTGCGGGCGCCGGTGGCGCAGTCGAACCAGAACCCGTACTCGGGGTCGATGCTCCAGCGGTAGGCGAGTTGCAGGAGGACGACGGCGAACGGCAGCAGGACGACGCCGATCAGGGCGGGGCGGTGCAGGCGCCAGGTGACCCGCAGGAGGCCGGCGGCGCCGGCGCGCGCGGGCGGGGTCGGGTCGCCGGCCGGGGCCGGGGTGGTGCGGGGGCCGGCGGGGTCGGTCACGGTGCTCACGCCGCGGCCTCCGGGTCCGACCGTCGGTCGGTGGTCGGCGCGTGGCGCAGGTGTCCCATGACGAGTTCCTCCAGGGTGGGGCGGACCGGTCGCCGGCTCGGGTCGACGGGGCCGGTGGTGCGGACGAGGGCCGTGAGCTGCCGGCCGGTGGTGCGGGAGTCGACCACGACGTGCGGATCGAGCACGGCGTCGTGCGCGGCGCGCACGATTCGGTGCTCGTCGAGGAGTTCGTCGATCCATCCGTCGAGCCGGACTCGACCGGCCGCCAACGCGATCAGATGGTCACATGAATTCTCCAGCTCGGGCAGGACGTGCGAGGAGATGAGCACCGTGGTGCCCCGCTCGGCCACGTCCGCGAGCAGCACCCCCATCAGCCGGCGTCGGGCGAAGGGGTCGAGATCGGCCATCGGCTCGTCCAGCAGGAGCAGTTCCGGGCGCTTGCCGAGGGCCAGCGCGAGGGCGACCTGGGTGCGTTGACCACCCGAGAGGGAGCGGATCCGCGCCCCGGGGTCGAGTTCGCCGGCCTCGACGAGTTCCTCGGCGCGCCTCCGGTCCCAGCGGCCGGGGTTGAGGTCGGCGGCGCAGCGCAGGGTGTCGGCGACGGTGAGCCGCGGGTGCAGCGGGCGCTCCTGGGCGACGAGGGCCAGGCGCTCGCGGGGCACGGTGGTGACCGTGCCCTCGGTGGGGCGCGTGAGTCCGGCGAGCACCGCGAGCAGGGTGGACTTGCCGGCCCCGTTGGCCCCGACCAGGGCGGTCACGCTGCCGGCGGGCACCGTCAGATCGCAGTCGCGCAGGCCCCAGAGCTCGCGGCCGCCTCGGCGGTCGCGGCGGAACCTCACGCCGAGGCCGGTGGTCTCGATGGGCACCGTCATCGGTGACCCCCCTTGTTTCTGTTCTGTCGTGCGTCGTCGGGCGTGTGGGGTCGGGAGAGGGGGAGCGGGGCGGTCGTCACGGGCCGGCCCGTCACGCGCCGTCCCCCGTCGGCGGCGCGTCGAGGACGGAGGCCACCAGGGCCCGCACGTCCTCCGGTTCGAGCCCGGCGGCCCGCGCCTTGGCGGCCCAGGCGACGAACTCGGCGCGCAGCGCGGCGTCCGCGGCGCGGCCGTCGCCGAGGGTGCCGAGCACGAAGGTGCCCAGCCCCCGGCGCCCCTCCACCAGGCCCTCGCGTTCCAGTTCGCGGTATGCCTTGAGGACGGTGTTGGGGTTGACGGCGGTGGCCTCGACCACCTCGCGGGCGGTGGGGAGCCGGTCCCCCGGGCGCAACAGGCCCATCCGCAGGGCCTGTTTGGTCTGGTGGACGATCTGGAGGTAGGTGGCCACCCCGCTGCCCCGGTCAATGCGGTACTCGACCATCCGGCCTTGCACCACCCTTTCACTAAGGAAGTAGTGAAAGGGTGGTGCACAAGGCGAGCGCTTGTCAATTCACGGCGCGAACGGCGCGAAAGCTGCGGGATCGGGCGCCCCCGGCTCCGGCAATACCGCCTCCTTCGCGGAGTGGGGTGACGGGGCGGGTCCGGGGTGCCACCATGATCGATGTCCGGCGCATGGCCGGATCTCATCTGCTTGCCGCGAGATGAACGGGAGCCGCTTATGGAGCGTCGACGCTTACACCCCTCCCCGACCACCCCCCTCCCCGAGCCCCGTGCGCACCGGGCCTCCACCCCGCCGGAGCCCGACGCCGTGCGGGCCTACTACCGCCGGAAAACAGCCGAAATACTGGACAAATACGGGCCGGGCCCCCGGGTCCACTTCCGCCTCGGACTCGTCGGCGACGGACCCGCCCTCTCCTCCACGGACCCGCCCGCGACCCACCGCGCCGCGCTCACCGCCTCCCAGGAGGCGATGCTCCGGCACACCGCGGAACTCTGGGGTGTCCGAAAATCACCTCCGCACCACCTGCTCGACGCGGGGTGCGGACTGGGCGGCGGCGCCCTGTACTGGGCCGCCGAACTGGGGAGCGCGGTGACGGCGCTCACCCCCGTTCCCGAGCACCTCCCCCTCGTCTCCGGCTTCGCACGCGCCGCCGGCGTCGCCGACCGGGTCACCCCGCTGCTCGGCGACGTCCACGACCTCGCCCCGGACTCCCCCGCCGTCCCCGCCCGCGGCTTCGACGCCGTGTACGCGAGCGAGAGCAGCGGCTACTTCGACCGCAGACGCTTCTTCACCACCGCCGCCCGCCTCGTCCGCCCCGGCGGCTGGGTGGGCGTGCAGGAACACTTCATCCTCGATCCCCGTTGGGCCGGCCCCCTCGACCGCTACTACCGGACCCGCCTCGGCACCCGCCGCGAATACCTCGACGCCGCCGCGGACGCCGGCCTGCGCCTCGCCGTCGACGAGGACGTCACCGCCGGGGTGGCCGGGTTCTGGCGCCTGTCGGTGGGCTGGAACGAGGCCGAAAGCGCCCGCCTCGCCGCCGGTGGCGCCCCCGGGGGCTGGAGCCCCGAGCGTCTCGCGGAATCGTCCCGCCTGCACCGCGTGTTCGGCGACATATGGTCCGAGGGCGGCATCGAGACCCGACTCATCCTGTTCCGGAGGCCCCGTTGAACCGACCCCGCTCCCCGCGTTCAGGGGGCTCCCGCACCACCGGCGGCCCCGACGACGCGTCCCGGGCCGGCGCCGTGCCGCGCCCCCGCGCGCCCCGCACGCCCCCCGGCCGGCCCGGCGCCGGCGGCCACCCGTCACGGCTGGGCCCGACCCTGCCCCCGTTCTGGTGCCCGCTGCCCCTGGACCGCGTGCACCCGGACCTCGACCTGCTGCGCGCCCGCGCCGTCACCTGGCTGGACGCCGTCGGTCTCTACCCCAACGAGACCGAACGGGCCTGGGGCCTGGCCACGCACGGCGCGGAGTTCTCGTGCCGGATAGCCCCCGACGGCGACCCCGAGCGGCTGCTGCTGTTCATCGAGTGGAACCACTGGGCCAACGCGGTGGACGACTGGCAGGACTCCGGCGCCGCCGACGCCGCCGTGGGTCCCGTCGTGGAGCACGCCGCGCTGCTCGCCCGCACCCTGGAGGCCCCCACCTCCGGCGTGCTGCCGCCCGGCCCGCTCACCGACGCCCTCGGGGACCTGATCGGACGGACCCGCGCGGCCCTGGCCCCGGTGGAGTACCGGCGGGTCGTGGAGGGCGCCCGGGACTGGCTGATCGGGGCCGGGTGGCGGGCCGCGCTGGCCGCGCGCGGCGCGGGCATGCCCGATCCGAACACCTTCGCCGCCCTCGGCCCGCTGGCCAATGGCACCCGGTTCTCGGTGGCGTGGATCGACGCCGCCGAACACCGCCTGCCCGATCCGGCGCTGCTGGCCTCGCCCGCGTACACCGCGCTCACGGAGGCGGCCGGGTTCGTGGTCAGCGCCGACAACGACCTGTTCTCCTACGACAAGGACGATCACGTGCGGCCCTGGGAGGTGAACCTCGTCAACGTGCTGGCCGCCGACCTCTCCTGCCCGCCCGCCGAGGCCGTCCCGCACGCCGTCGCCCTGCGCGACCGGGTGATGGGCCTCTTCCTCGACCTGCGCGCCCGGCTCGCGACCGGGCTCGACCCCGAGGGGGCCCCGGCCCGGCACCTGCGCGGGCTGGGCCACTACGTGGCCGGATCCATCGTCTGGCAGAACGCGGCCCCCCGCTACGCCAGTCCGCGCAATCGTTTCGCCATGCCCGTGCCGGGCGCCCGGTTCGACGTGCGGGTGCTGACCCACGAGCCCGAGCCGGTCTCCGGGCCGGCGCCGTTGCCCGCGCTCGCGAGCTGGTGGGAGCAGTGGGAACGGCCCGAACTGCCGGAACCGTCCGCGCCGGCGCCCCGCTGACGGAGGCGGCCCGGATCGGGTGCCCACGGGATCGAGGGCCGGATCAGGGGCAGGAACGGGCGCGGGCCCGGGCCGGACCCCCGAGGTCCCCGCCCGGGCCCGCGCCCGCCTCCCCCGACCGCCCCGCCGCGCGCGGGGCCGGGATCAGATCCGGTCGAGCAGTCGCCGCCACCAGGGGCGGGCGTCCCGACGCCGCCGCCTGCTCTGCGGCACGGGCGGCACGGCCGGCGCGACGGGCGGGGGCGGGGGCACGACCCCGCCCGCGGCCGCAGGCACCCGTGCCGCCTCCCCCTCGGGTCCCCAACCCGGGGCGGGCGCGTCCCCGTACGCGCCCGCGGGCACGCCCACCACGGCGGGCCGGCGCGGCTGCGGGGCCCGCGCGGGTTCGGGGTCCTGGGGGACGGTCGAGATCGGCCGGTCCGCGGGCGGGGCCGGCACCCCGGTCTCGGAGCCGAAGGGGGCGTTGCGGGCCGAGGCCGGCAGGTCGTACTCGCCGGCCGTGGACGCGGTGGGGGTGAACCGGACCGGCAGGCTGACGAGGTGACGGGACATCAGGGTGCCGCGCCAGGCCAGGTCCTCCTCCTCGACGGCGAGGTCCATGTCGGGCAGCCGGGCGAGCAGCACCTCGATGCCGGTGTCGGCGATGGCCCGGCCGATGTCCTGACCGGGGCATTCGTGGGGGCCGCTGCTGAAGGACAGGTGCGAGCGGTTGCCGAGCACGGAGGCGGTGAGGTCGGGGCGGATGTGCGGGTCGACGTTGGCGGCGGCGAGGCCGAGGAGGATCATGTCGCCGCTCTTGATCTGGCGGCCGCCGAGCACGGTGTCGCCGGTGGCCCACCGGCCGAGGATGGTGTTGATCGGCGGGTCGTCCCACAGCACCTGTTCCAGCGCGCTGGGCAGGGTCATGTGGCCGCCGCTCAGCCCGGAGCGGAAGGAACGGTCCACCATGATGGTGCGCAGGGTGTTGGCGATCAGGTTGGCGGTGGTCTCGTAGGCGGCCACGATCAGCACCCGCAGGTGCATCAGCACCTCGGTGTCGGTGAGTTGCACGGGGTGCGCGAGCAGCCAGCTCGCGAGGTCGCGGGCCGGTTCGCGCTTGCGGTCGCGGACGAGCTGTTCGAGGACCCCGGTGACGTAGCGGTCGCTGTCGAGGGCGGTCTTGGTGCCCTGGAGCATGTCGCGGGTGGCGCGCACCAGACGCGGCCCGTACTCGTCGGGGGCGCCCGCGAGTTGGGTCATGACCAGCATCGGGAGCTGCTCGGAGAAGCCGGAGACGAGGTCGCCGGTGCCGGTGGCGCAGAACTGGTCGACGAGCTGGTGGGAGAAGCGCATCACGTGCCGGCGGATGCCGCGCTTGTCGAAGCGCTGGAGGGAGTCGTTGACGGCCTCGCGCAGCCGCTGGTGCTCCTGCCCGTCGGTGAAGTTGCAGACGGGCACCCAGGAGGTCATCGGCCCCAGCGGGTTGTCCGGCGGCACCCTCCCCTCGCGCAGGTCGCGCCAGTAGCGGGGGTCGCGGGCGAAGCGGGAGGGGGTGCGGGCCACGTCGAGGTTCTCGCGGTGCCCGAGGACCAGCCAGGCGGGCAGGTCGCCGTGGACGAGGACGGGGGCGACGGCCCCGTACTCCGCCCGCAGTTCCTCGTACAGCCGCAGCGGGTCGACGTCGGCCTCGGGGCCGTGGAGTCGGCGGATCCCGGAGACCGGCACGGCCGGGCCGTCGGCCCGGTGTGCGGGGCAGCCGGGCGGGGGGGTGGGCGGGGTGGTCACGAAGCCTCCGGGGTCACGGCCATGGAATGCAGGTAGTGCAGCAGTCCGAGCAGGACGTTGCGGGACGAGTCGCGCTGCCGGGCGTCGCAGACCAGGATCGGGACGGACGGCGGCAGGTCGAGGGCGGCGCGCAGGTCCTCGACCGGGTGGACGGGCGCCTCGGGGAAGGAGTTGACGGCGATGACGAAGGGCACGCCGCGCTCCTCGAGACGCCCTATGACGTCGAAGCTGACCTCCAGGCGGCGGGTGTCGAGGAGGACCACCGCGCCGAGCGCCCCTTCGAACAGGCCGCGCCACAGGAACCAGAAGCGTTCCTGGCCGGGGGTGCCGAAGAGGTAGAGGAGCAGTTCGTCGTTGATGCTGATCCGACCGAAGTCCATGGCCACGGTGGTGGTGGTCTTGCGGTCGAGTTGGCCGGTCTCGTCGATGCCGATGCCGGCCTGGGTCATGGTCTCCTCGGTGGTCAGCGGACGGATCTCGCTGACCGAGCCCACGAGGGTGGTCTTGCCGACGCCGAATCCACCCACCACGACGATCTTCACGGCGGCGGCCGCCGACTGGGGCAGCACGTCCTCGTGCCGCGGTCCCAGACCGGGGTCAGAGCTTCTGTAGTCCATGGATCACTGCCTCGAGCAGGTGTCGGTCGGGGAGGCGGGCCGGGGCCACCGGTGGACGGGTCATGACCTGGTTCTCCGCCACCATGTCGCTGATGAGCACGGTGACCACGCTGACGGGAAGGCCGGAGTAGGCGGAGATCTCGGCGACGGACAGCGGGGCCCGGCACATGCGGAGGATCGCCGCCTGTTCCGGGGACACCTCCGGGCGCGGGCCCTCCCGGGCCACGACGAGGGTGACCAGGTCGAGCCGCTCGGGGATGGTGGGCCCGCTGCGTCCGCCCGTGATGACGTATAAACGTTCGGGGGAGCGGTCCTCCCAGTGCGGGTCGGGTCCGGTCACGGGTGCGGGCCCTGCACGCGCGGCGGGGTGCTGAGGTGCTCGCCGATCCGCAGGACCAGGTCGCGCATGCGCTGGCCCATCAGGCCGGCGTCGACCCCCTCGTCCGCGAGGACCGCCAGGTAGGAACCGGAACCGGCGGCCATCAGGTAGAAGAAGCCGCCGTCCATCTCGATCACGACGAGCCGCATCCGGCCCTCGGAGTGCGGGAGTTCGCCGGCGACGGCGGCGGCCAGCGACTGGAGCCCGGCGCACGCGGCGGCGAGCCGGTCGGCGGTGTCGGTGTCGGCCCCGTACTGCGCGACGCACAGGCCGTCGGCGGACAGCACGATGACGTGACGGGTCTGGGGCACCCCGGTGGCGAGGTCTTTGAGCATCCAGTCGAGGTTGCTGGTGCGCTGCTGCTGAATCATCGTCGTGGTTCCTCACTGCCGGGAGCGGACGTGCCCTGGTCCGGGTCGCCGTCGGAGCTGTCCGGCCGGGCGTCGGGGTCGGCGGTGAAGGCGGTGTGGAACGCCTCCAGCCAGAGCCCGGGCGCGTCCGGGACGGAGTCGGTCTGCGGCATCCGGGGGGTGACGCCCGAGGGGGCGGTGATCCGGTTCTTGCGGCGGCGCTGCGGCAGTCCGCCGGGGGTGCGTTCGGTGACCAGCGGGGCCTCGTCCCCGTAGCCGGCCCCGTAGGAGTCCGCGTACGGCTCGGGCGCGGCGCGCTGCGGGGCGACCGGGGGCGGGGCCGGGGGTCCGGCGGCGTGCCGGCCGGGCGAGGCGGCCGGATGGGGGGTGGGGTTGGCGTAGGGGGGTTGCACGGGGTGGGGAGTGGGTTGGGCGCCGGCCGGGACGCCCCGGCCGGACCCGGAGGGGGTGGGCACGGAGGGGGTGGAGCCGCTGCCGGCCGGCACGGTCCAGGTGGAGCGGGCCGGTCGCGGGGAGGAGGCCCGGGGGCCGGAGGCGGTGCCGATGCCGTGGGCGACGCCGGTGGCGGCGGCCGCGGTGGTGACGAGCTCGCGCGGCACGATGACCACGGCGCGCACGCCGCCGTACGCGGAGGTCCGCAGGGACACCTGGAACCCGTAGGCGTGGGCGAGTCGGCCGACCACGGACAGGCCGAGGCGGGGCGCCTCGCCGAGGTCGTTGAGGTCGATGCCGGACCCGGCCTGGCGCAGGGTCTCCTCGACCCGGCGACGGGCCTCCTCGCTGAGGCCGATGCCGCCGTCCTCGATCTCGACGGCGATCCCGGCCTGCACCTCGCTCGCGGTGAGGTGCACGCGGGTGTGCGGCGGGGAGTAGCGGGTGGCGTTGTCGAGGAGCTCGGCGAGGCTGTGGATGAGCGGTTCGACGGCGGGGCCGACGACGGCGACCTCGGCCACCGAGTGCAGTTCGACGCGCTGGTAGTCGATGATCCGCGACATGGCGCCGCGCAGCACGCTGTACAGCGGGACGGCCCGGCTCCACTGTCGGCCGGGGCGGGAGCCGCCGAGCACGGAGATGGAGTCGGCGAGCCGGCCGATCAGGGCGGTGCCGTGGTCGAGGCGCAGGAGGTCGCCGAACACGTCGGGGCTGTGCCCGTGCCGGTCCTCCATCTCCCGCATCTCCTGGGCCTGTTGGTGCACGATGGCCTGAACTCGACGCGAGATGTTGACGAAGGCGCGCTGCGCGGAGTCGCGCAGTCCCTCCTCGGCGTCGACGACGTCGACCACGCCGACCAGCACCCGGCGCATGGACTCGGCGCACGGGGAGTCGGCGACGCCGGGCGGGCCGTCGGCGCCCTGGGCGCGGATGTAGCGCAGGACCTCTTCGGGTAATTGGCCTCGGCCCAGTCGCGCGACGACCTCGGGCATGACCGTGCCGGCCATCCGTTCGAGTTCGACCTCGTGCCGGGCGTGGGCGGTGCGGACGGCCCGTACCTCGACCGCGACCCGGGCGGCCTCGTCGCGGCGGATCCGGCCCACGCCGACCGCCACCAGAGCCGCCAGGATGAGACCGCCGCCCACCCAGGCGGCCATGGCCCACCCGGTCGTGTAGAGGCCCGCGGCGAGCACGGCGGGGAGTCCGGTCAGGGCGGCCGGCCAGAGCGGGGGCGGCGCGGCCGTGGAGCGGGGAGGGGCCTTTTCTCGAATCATCGGCATCCTTGAACGCGGAACGAACAGGGGGGTCTTGACGGCTGGGGAGCATAGCCACTGCCGCCACCGCCCTGCTGCGGTTTCCGCATAGTCCGCCGGCAACGGCCCGGAATTTGATATCGGCGACTCCGGCTGCGCGAACTCACCGCACGGTCGGGTCGACAGTACGCAAGGGATCTTCGGTGCCGGCGAGAAACAACCGACCGGAGGAAGTGGCGGACCACAGTTCGAATGCGGTTTTCGCCGGCGCTTTCGCACGGGCCGACCCCGGGGCGGACCCGCGGCCGGCCGAAAACGGGCCTTCCCGCACGGAGCGTCCGAACCCCCGGGACCCCTCGACAACGCCACATTCACACCAAAAGGCACTATTCGGAACCTTCGACAGGGAAGCCGCAGATCATCCCATACAATGATCGGATGACCGACGCTCTGCCTCCGTGCCCCCAGTGCTCCGGCACCTTCGCCTACGAGATGGGCGCCCTCCTCGTCTGCCCCGAATGCGGCCACGAATGGGCCCCCGCCCACGCCGCCGGAACCGGCGACGCCGAGACCGGCGCGGAGTCCGGCGTGATCCGGGACGCGGTGGGCAACGTCCTCGCCGACGGGGACACCGTCACCGTGGTCAAGGCCCTCAAGGTCAAGGGCAACCCCAGCGGGATCAAGGCCGGCACCAAGGTCCGCAACATCCGCCTGGTCGACGGTGTCGACGGGCACGACATCGACTGCCGGATCGACGGCTTCGGCGCGATGCAGCTGAAGTCCTCCGTGGTGAAGAAGGTCTGACCCGGGGCGCCCGCCCCCTCCCCCCGCTCCGTCACGTGCCCCGGCGCACGCCCCCTTCCGGGGCCGTACCGGGGCACGGTCGCGCCGTACCCACTCGGTAGAGTCGCCGAGCGTGACCACGCCGCGCACCACCCCGCCCGCCGTCCCGTCCACTCCGCCGTCGGCCGCGCCCTCGCCGTCGCCCTCGCCCGTCGGGGTCTCGTCGGCCCGGGCGCAGCGCTCGCTCGGCGATCCCTCGATCCGCTACCCGCTGTGGCCCCCGCTCCCGCACGGCTGCGAGCGGACCCGGACGCCCGAGACGGACCACCCGGTCGAGGTGGAGTACGCCTACGACCTGGTCCCCGCCGACCTGTTCGCGCCCGACCGGCCGCGCGGCCCGCGCACCGGCGGCGGCCTGGACCGCTGGGCCCCGCTGCTGCCGCCGTTGAGCGCGCCCGGTCTCGGCGAGGGGGACACCCCGCTGCTCCCCTTCGGGTCCGACACGTGGATCAAGGACGAGTCCCGCAACCCGACCTGGAGCCACAAGGACCGGCTCAACCGCGTGACCACGAGCGCGGCCGTCCACGAGGGCGCGCCCGGGATCGTCGTCTCCTCCTCCGGCAACCACGGGGCCTCCGCCGCCGCGTTCGCGGCCCGCGCCGGCCTGCCGTGCGCCGTGCTGACGGATCCCGGGACCCCGCCGGTGGTCGCCGACTTCCTGCGCGCCTACGGGGCGATCGTGCTGCCGGTGGCGAAGGAGCACCGCTGGCCGTTGGCCGAGATGGTGCGGGAGCGGCTCGGCTGGCACAGCGTGAGCAACCTGACCCGGACCCACACCGGGCACGCCTTCGGCCCCGAGGGCTACAAGACGATCGCGTGGGAGATCCACGCCGATCTCGGCGGCGCCGTGCCGGCGGCGGTGTTCGTGCCCACCGGGTACGGGGAACTGCTGTTCGGGGTGTGGAAGGGCTTCGAGGAACTGCGCCGGCTGGGGGTGACGGACCGGGTGCCACGCGTGTTCGGCTGCGAGCCGGCCGTCGGCGGGCCGCTGTCGGCGGCGCTGCGGGCCGGGCTGCCGGCGACCGTCGTGCCCCTCGGCGAGACCCTGGCCTACGCGATCGACTGCGCGGCGGGCAGCGGGCGCGCGACGCACGCGGTGCGCGTGAGCGGCGGGGACGGGCTGCTGGTCACGGATGCCGAGTTGCTCTCCGCGCAGGCCGAGTTGGCGGCCGGCGGGGTGTGGGCGGAACTGTCGGCGGCGGCCGGGCTCGCGGGGTTCCGGCAGTGGACGGCGGCGGGCGGCGTGGCGGACGGGCCGGTGGTCTGCGTGTCCACGTCCAGCGGGTTCAAGGGGCTCGGGGTGGGACGCGAACCCCTGGTGCCCGTGAATCCCACGTGGGAATCGATCCGGCGGCTGCTGCCGGACGGCTGAGGAATTCACGGCCGGACTCCGGCGAATTCCGGCCGGCCGGGAACCGCCGGAATTCGCAAGCCCGTTCGCGGGGGATCCCGATCATCTCGGGGGCGGGAAGGGCCCCATCGGTTCGGCGGGGAATTCGGGCGGAAAGAGCGGTGGTTCGGAAACGGGTTCGGCGGTGTCGCGCCGGGTCGGCCAGGTGAGCAGGCGCACGAGGGCGGCGACCGCCACCAGGGTCCAGAATCCGTGGATCCGGAACGCGGGCTCCATCGCGTACCCCGCCCGGGACACCGCCCACAGCGCCAGGGTGTCGACGGCGAGCAGCACGAGGGCGGAGGCGCCGGGCACGGGCAGGGTCAGCGCGAGGGCGGGGCGCAGCCCGTACACGCAGGCCAGGCCGACGAGCACGAGGAGCCCGGCCGGGGCGGGGGCCGGGCCGAGGCGGACGCCGGGAAGGATCCAGTCGGCGAGGGCGAACGCGGCCGCCGTGAGGGCCACGGCGCCCGCGCCGCGCGCGCGGGCGGTCCGGGCGGCGCGCTCCGGCGCACGCGCCCGAGTGGGGCGGAGCAGTCCGACGCAGATCACGAGGAAGGCCCCCGCCGAGCCCACGACCAGCCCGCCGACGATCCCGGCGGCCGGTCCCGTGAGGCGGATCGGCAGACCGAGGGCGCGGGCCGCCGCGCTGCCCGCCCACAGTCCCAGTGGCCCGGCGAGCAGGGTCCACGCCCAGCCGGCGGCCACCGAGCAGGCGACGGCCAGGAACCAGCGCCATCCCGGGCTCTCCCAGTCCACCGCCGTCGCCCGGCGGATCAAGGCGGCGGTCGCGAACCGGCCGAGGGCACCGACGAGGAGCACGAACACGGCGATCACGAGGGCCGTGAGCGCGCGCACGCCGGCGTGCGTGGCGGTGGGGCCGTCGGGGTGGCCGAGGACCACGCCCGGTACGACCCGGGCGGCGAGGAGCACCGCGGCCCAGGCCGCAAGCAGTCGCGTTCCGACCCCGAGCACCCGGCCCGGCACCCGCGCCGAGCCCCCGGGGCCTCGGCGTTCCCGGCCGCCGCCCGTGCCCCCCACGCCCTTGCCGCCCGTACCGCCCCTGCCGCCGGTGTGTGCCATCGGCCCGCCCCCTCGCGGTGCGACGTACCCCTACCGGGAACATGCCCCGTCCGGGTCCGCTCCAGTCCGGGGCGGAAATCGGGTCATCCGCGCGGCAGGCGCAGCGCGGTCCCCGCCGGGTACAGGGTGACCCGGGTGGGGACCCGCCGGTCCCGGTCCTCGGCGAACCGGGGCCCGGCGGCCACCCCGATCACCAGCCGCAGGCGGGATCCGTCCGCGAGCCGGTGGGCCAGGGCGCCGAGGTCGACGGTGACCGTGCGCGGTTCGCCCGGTTCGGCGTCCACCCGCAGCACCCCCTCGCAGAGGTTCGGGGAGCGCCCGTCCGCGCGGACCTCGACCAGACGCGCGAAGAGGTCGACCCGGCCGGTGTCGGTGGCGGCGGTGAGGTCGAGGGAGACGGGGCCGAGCAGGTCGGCCGGGACCCCGGGGGCGCCGGCGGGCTCGCTGGTGAAGACCACCGTGTCGGGGCGGTCCGCCCAGGCGGAGTTGTCGCGCGCGCCGGCTCCGGGGCCGAGTCCCGCGCCGCCGGGGGCGGGCGCGGGGTCGGCGGGATCGTGCGCGAACACGGCCAGGGGCGCGCCGGCGTCCGAGCCGGTGCCGTCGTGTGCGTCGCCGGGCGCGTCGGCGGGCGCGTCGGCGGGCGCGTCCGGTCGGTGGGGTGCCGGGGTGAGCAGCCCGTCGCGGGTCGGGGTCCACGCCCGGCCCCGCTCGTCGGGTGCGGGCCAATCGGGCAGTTCGCTCCAGCCGCCGGCCTCGCCGGTGTGGACGCGCACGGGGTGCGGGCGGCGGGCGGTCTCGTCGTCGAGGAGGTGCAGGCGGAGCCAGTCGAGCATCTCGCCGAAGAGTTCGGGGCCGAACAGTTCGGTGTGCGTCCAGGGCCCCAGGACGAACCGGGTCTCGCGGCCGGCGCGGCGCAGGCGCGCGTACTGGGCGAGGGTCTGCGGGGCGAGCACGTCGTGCCGGCCGGTGACGAGGGCCACGGGCACCCCGGGGCCGTCGAGCGCGGCCTCGGGCACGGAGTCGGCCCAGTACGGGTCGGCCGGATCGGCGTGGGCGAGGGCCTCGTCCAGCCAGGGCACGGGACCCAGCGCGCCGTCGAGGTCGCCGGGCGCGGGTCGGCCGTTCGCGGCGAGGGCGGGCAGCCGGCGGCGCAGCCGGAGTCCGGCGCGGAGCAGGGGCAGGGCGCCGCGGTGTTGGTGGGCGAGGCCGGCGCCGGAGACGAGGGCGCGTTCGAGGTGCAGGACGCCGCCGGCGTGGAAGTAGGCGTGCGGATCGTGCATCCCGCTCGCGATGAACAGGGCCCGGAGTTCCGGCGGCGGGTCCTGGGCCAGGGCCCACTGGGTGTAGCCGAGGTAGCTGAGGCCGGCGCCGGCGAGGCGTCCGTCGAACCAGGGGCGGGTGCGCAGCCAGGCGACGGCGGCGTGCCCGTCGGCGGCCTCGTGGCGCCAGAGGTGGAAGGCGCCGGCGGAGCCCGCGGTGCCCCGGCAGCTCTGGATCAGCACGTGGAAGCCGTGTTCGGCGAGGAGCAGCCCGAACATCGCGTTCCAGGGCGCGCCGCGGCCGTAGGGGGTCCGGACGAGGACGGTGGGGTGGGGGCCGGGGTCCCGGGGTGCCCAGTGGTCGGCGCGCAGCGGCGTGCCGTCGCCGCCGGGCACGATCAGGTCCCGTGCCACGTGCACCCGGTGGGCGCCGCGCGGCAGTCCCCGGGTCAGCCCCCGCATCAGGCGGGCGCCGACGGGCGGACGGCCGGGGCGTTCGTCGGTGGCGACGGAATCGACGTCGACGGTGAAGGACATGATCAGGACCCCCAATTTCTCGTACGCTGTACGAAAACAACATACACGGCTCCCCCGCCGGATGCTTGGATGGGTGTCGGACACCACAGCGAGCACCGACGGGCACCAGGACGGACACGAAGATGCCGACGCACTCACCCCACGACACCCCGGGCCAGACCCGGGACCCGGAAGGGCTCTGGCGCCCCGCCCCCCACTCGGGCCGGGGCCGACGCCCCACCCTGAACCGCGAGGCCATCACGACCGCGGCCGTCGCGATGGCCGACGCGGAGGGCTGGGACGCCGTCACCATGCGCAAGGTCGCCGCGGCGGTGGGCGCGGGCGTCATGTCGCTGTACCACTACGCGCCCGACAAGGAGACCCTGCTGGAGCTGATGGTCGACCACGTCGCCGGCGAGCAGGCCGCGCACCCGACCCCCGCGACCGCGGACTGGCGCGCCGACCTCAGGGCCTTCGCCCACGAGCAACGCGCCCTGCTCCTGCGTCACCCCTGGCTCCCCACCGCCCTGCTGGCCCCGCGCTCCCTGGGCCCCAACACCCTCGCCGTGACCGAACACGCCCTCGGCCTGCTGCGCCCCTCGGGCCTGCCGGCGGGGGCATGCCTGGAGGTGTTCGCGCAGGTCACGGCCCTGGTCACGGGCCACGCGGCCTACGAGGCGGCCCGCGCGGCGACGACGAACGATCCCGCGCGGGCGGCGGCCGAGGCCCGCTGGCTGACGACCGTGCTCTCGGAGGGGGCCCACCCCAACCTCGCCGAGGCCCTCGCCCACGCGACCCCCACCGCCCCCGACACCACCTTCGACCGCGCCCTCACCCGCCTGCTCGACGGCCTCCCCACCCCCTGAGCCCGGTCCTTCGAAGGCCCGCCACACGCGAAGAGCCGGGCTCCGCCCTGGGGGCGGGGCCCGGCTCGACGGCCGAGGGGGATCGGGTCGGGGTCAGTGGGTCGCGGCGTCCTTGGGCGGTCGGGCCGCCTCGGCCTCCGCCTCCTCCTGGGCCCGCCGCTGCATCGCGTTGACCGTCTTGAGCGGGGTCTCCTTGATGAAGACCACCGTGATCAGCGCGATGACCGCGAACGGCACGGTCGCCAGGAACAGTTCGCCCGTGGCCACCCCGTACGCGTGCTGCACGAGTTCCCGCACCGGCTCCGGGAGCGTCTTCAGGTCGGGGACCGAGGACTCGCCGCCCCCGCCGCCGGCCGCGCCCATGCCGCCCTTGGTCAGTTCGGCCGTGACCCGGTTGGCCAGGAGGGCGCCGAGCACGCTGGTGCCGACGGTGCCGCCGAGACTGCGGAAGAAGGACAGGGTGGAGGTGGCCGCGCCCAGTTCGTGCGCGGGCACGTCGTTCTGCGCCGCCAGGACCAGGTTCTGCATGATCATGCCGACGCCGATGCCGAGGATCGCCATGTACAGGCTGAGCAGCCCGAAGTGGGTGTCCGCGTCGATCGTGGCGAGCAGGGCCGCGCCCGCGACCATCGTGACGGTGCCGCCGACGAGGAAGTTCTTCCAGCGACCGGTCTTGCTGATGATCTGACCGGCGATCGTGGACGAGACCAGCAGACCGCCGATCATCGGCAGGCTCATCAGGCCCGCGATGGTCGGGGACTTGCCCAGGGAGATCTGGAAGTACTGGGCGAGGAACACCGATCCGGCGAACATCGCCGTGCCGACGAAGAAGCTCGCGACGGTGGTGAGGGTGACGGTGCGGTTGCGGAAGATCCCGAGCGGGATGATCGGCTCCTGCGCCTTCGCCTCCACCAGCACCGCCAGACCCAGCAGCACCACACCACCGGTGGTGAGGGCGGCGGTCTGCCAGGAGCCCCACGCGAAGCTGTTGCCGGCCAACGTGGTCCAGATCAGCAGGGCGCTGACGCCCGCGACGATCAGGAACGCGCCCAGGAAGTCGATCTTGACCTCGCGGCGCTGAGTGGGCAGCTTCAGGGTGCGCTGGAGGATGAGGATCGCGGCGAGCGCGAACGGCACGCCCACGAAGAAGCACCAGCGCCAGCCGAGCCAGTCGGTGTCCACGAGGACACCGCCGACGAGCGGGCCCGCGACCGTGCCCACGGCGAACACGGCGCCGAAGATGCCGCCGTACTTGCCCAGGTCGCGCGGCGGGATGATCGCCGCCATGACCACCTGCGCGAGGGCCGTGAGCCCGCCCGCGCCGATGCCCTGGATGACGCGGCTGAGGATGAGCAGGCCCACCCCGTGCGAGAAGCCGGCGACCAGCGAGCCGACCACGAACAGGCCGAGCGAGAGCTGGAGCAGCAGCTTCTGGTTGAAGAGGTCGGCGAGCTTGCCCCAGAGCGGCACGGTGGCCGTCATCGCCAGCAGCTCGGCCGTGACCACCCACGTGTAGGAGGACTGGCTCGCGCCGAGGTCGGCGATGATGCGGGGCAGGGCGTTGGAGACGACGGTTCCGGCGAGGATCGCCACGAACATGCCGGCCATGAGTCCGGACATCGCCTGGAGTATCTGGCGGGTGTCCATCTGTTCGGGCACCCGATCGGGCGCCTGGGTGGTACTCACAAGTCTTCCTCGGCAGGAGAAACGGCGCGCGCGGCCTCCGCGCCCCCTTCCGTCGCGGGCGGGGACGGGAGGGAGCGCGGGATCGCGCGCGGACGGACGGTCCGCGCGGTCGGGTGACCGCGCGGGCGGATCGCGGCGCCGCCCTCGGTGCCGGGGCGGCGGCGGTGTGCACGTGGTCGCCGGCGGGTGGTGCGGCGCGGCGGACCGGCGGGTGGGTCGGGGGTGTGGGGTCAGGGGTGGGGGTGGGTCAGGGGTGGGGGCGGGCCTCGTCGGTCGGTGCCTTCGTGCCCACGGGCCGGAGCAGCCCGGCCGCGAGCTGGTCGTAGACCCGGTGGAAGACCTCCACGAGCGTCACCTCCCCCTCGGTTTCCAGCCAGTGGGTCATCGAGACCCGCGCGACGGTGGAGGTGAGCGCGGCCAGCAGCAGCGCGTAGAGCTCCGCCGCCGGCCCCTCCTCCCCCTGCGCCGTGAGGCGTTCGAGGAACACGGTCGCGTAGGCCCGTTCCTCCTCGGCCTGCAACGACAGCAGCCGGCCGGTGAGTTCCGGGGACCGGCTGAGGGCCTGGGCCATCAGCCGCCACAGCTCGGGCGGCACGTCGAACCCGGCGAGGTGCTCCGCGATGGCGCCGCGCAGCACGTCGAGGGTGGAGAGGGCCGGCGGGGCCTCCCGGATGAGGTCCCGGAGACGTTCGCCGGCCTCGGGGTCGGCCATCACGAAGGCTTCGTCGCGACTGCGAAAGTAGTTGAAGAAGGTGCGCGGGGAGACTCCGACGCGTTCGCTGATCGCCTCCACCGTGACGTGCTCCACGCCACGCTCCGCCGCGAGGCGGACGGCCGCCTCGAACAGGGCGTACCGCGTCGCCCGCTTCTTGCGCGCGCGCAACCCACCGCTCGGCCCCGGCCCCGGTCCGGCTTCGGACCGCGGCGCCCCTTCGTTCGTCACCACGTTTTGCACGGTAGCGCAAAGATGCAGTGGACTGAAATTATTTACGCGGGCGCTCGAAGACCCGAACCCGCGCGCGACCCGCCCACACACACGACGGCGCACGCCGCTCGAACGCTCAAAAACGCTCTGATATGCGCAAATTCGATCAAATCCCGCGTAGATATACTCCGAACCATGAATCGGGACCTACCGGAGCGACCGGACCGTGAGGCGCGCACGGCGGCGCTCGCCGCCCTGCCCCTGTTCTCACGGGTGCCGCCCGAGGACCTCGCCCCGATCGCCGCCCGCACCCGCGTCGTGGACGTGGCCAAGGGCCAGGTCATCGTCGCGGCCGGCGCGAGCCCCGGGGTGTTCTACGGGGTGTTGCGCGGCCGGGTCCGCCTCACGGTCTCCTCGCTCCCGGCCGGCGAGAAGGTCGTCTCCCTGGTCTCACCGGGCGAGACCTTCGGCGAGGCCCTCCTGTTCACCGGCCGCCCCTACCCCGTGACCGCGCTCGCGCTCACGGCCGGCCGACTGCTCGCCGTGCCCTGCGCCCCGGTGCGGGAACTCTCCGACCAGCGGCCCGGCTTCGGCTCGGCCATGGCGGCGGGGCTCGCGATGCGCCTGCACCGGCTGGTCTCCGACGTGGAGCAGTACGCCCTGCACAGCGGAACGGAACGGGTGCTGGCCTTCCTCCACGACCTCGCCGGCCACCCGACGGACGGATCCCCCGCCGACCCGGGCCTCGCTTCGAACGCCCCGCCCGCCCTGCCGCCGTACCCGCTGAGCGTGCGGCTGCCCGCGAGCAAGAGCGTCATCGCCTCCCGCCTCAGCCTGAAGCCCGAGACCCTGTCCCGGATCCTGCGGCGCCTGACCGAGGTGGGCGCGATCCGGGGCGCCGGCGCCACGATCACCCTGGTGGATCCGGCGCGCGCCCGCACGGCCGGACTGCTCTGACCATCGCGTGCGGGGACCGGCGCCCGACGCGCGTCGGGCGGGGCCGGATGCCGAACGCTCGGGGGGTTCGGCATCCGACCCCGCCCGAGGACGGGGTGCCCGTGAGGAGGGCTCAGCAGGGCCTGACGGGCTGCAGGTTGTGCACGTAGCGGGCGGCGACCCAGCCCTTCACGCCGTGCACCTTGTACCAGATCGGATTGCCGTCCACCCAGCCCCCGCGCACCTGGCACTCCAGGCCGATCCGCTCCCGGTTCTCCAGGTTGGCGACGACGTCCGAGTTCACGGTCGGCCTGGCGCGGACGTTGAGGCCGTAGGGGGACACGACGACGCCGAAGACCCGCGCGGGCTTCGGCTTCGGCTTGGGCTTCGGTTTGGCCTGGGCCTCGGTGGTGGTGGCCGCCGGGGCCGGAGCGTCCTGCGCCCAGCCGCTCGCCGCCGGCGCCACGAGGGTCAGCCCCGTGACCAGCGCACACGTCGCCACAGCCTTCATGAACACCTGCACGTCCCTCACCCGTTCCCAGCCGTCGGGCGGACGCCCCCGGCCGATTGGCGGGACGCCCGATCTGTCCACACCGTGCGGCCGAACGGCGGGCCCGCCGGCGCACGACGCCGGGACACGCCTCCGCGTTCCCCCGAACGGCCGAAACTGACGGGGGAACGCGGAGGGGGGCGGGGCTGCGCGTTCGGGCGAACCCGCGGGGCTCAGGCGCGCAGCGCGAGGGTCACGACGGCGAGGAGCACGCCGAGGCCCAGGGCGAACAGCCCGGTCCGGGGCGCGGCGAGCGGGGCACGGAGGCCGGCGGGCAGTACCCGGTCGGCGGCGTACCGACCGGGGCCGGTCAGGGCGAGGGCGGCGGCAGCGGCCACCAGCAGCAGTTCGTACTCGACGCCGGCGGGCGCGAAGAACGCGCCGAGGCCCTTGACGGCCACGGCGTTGACGAGGGTGCCCGCGACCCCGGCGGCGGCGAGCGGCGTGAGCAGGCCCAGGGCGACACCGAGGCCGCCGAGGACCTCGGTGAGGCCCGCGACGACGGCGAAGAACTCGGGGGCGGGGTAGCCGGAGGCGCCGAAGAAGGCTCCGGTGCCCTCGATCCCGCCGCCGCCGAACCAGCCGAAGAGCTTCTGGGCGCCGTGGGCGGCGACGGTGAGGCCGAGGACGAGGCGCAGCAGGAGGAGGCCGGTGTCGGCGGTCGGGGAGCCGGCGCCGGCGAGGGAGCGGGGAGCGGGGGTGGTGCTCGGGGTGGTCTCGTGCGCGGTCGCGGTCATGGGAGGTCCTTCCGAGGGCGGCGAACGAACGGGGCCGGAGGTCGGTGATCCGGGCGGTGGCCCGCGATCAGTGGTTCAAATTTGAACCGGAGACTCGCACCCTAGCCCGAGGTTCAAATTCGAACAACTTGGTAGGCTGGGGCCATGGCCGACACCCCCTGGCTCTCCCCGCGCGAGATGCGCGCGTGGGACGGCTTCCTGACCGCTTCCGCCCTCGTCCACCGCCGGCTGGAACAACAGCTCAAGGGCGACAGCGGGCTCTCCCACCAGCAGTACGAGGTGCTCGTCCGCCTCGCCGACGCCCCCGGCTCCGAACTGCGCATGACCGAGCTGGCCAACGGCCTGATCAACTCGAAGAGCGGCATCAGCTACACGATCACGCAGATGGAGAAGGCCGGCCTGGTCCGCCGCCGCTCCTGCCCCTCCGACGTGCGCGGCGTCTTCGCCGTCCTCACCGACGCGGGCCGGGCCCGACTGGAGGAGGCCGCCCCGGGGCACGTGGCCACCGTCCGCGAGATCCTGATCGACGTGCTCACCCCGGAGCAGCTCGACGCCCTCGCCACCGGTCTCGGCGAAGTCGGACGCCGCCTGCGCCCCTGACGCCGCCCGCGCCCTTGTCCCCGGCGCCCGCCCCCGACGGGGGCGGGCCGGCACCCGCGAGCCGTGCCGGATGCGGGCTGTGGGGTCTCGGGGTTCCCCACAGCCCTCGTCGGCATCGCCGACACCCCCAGCATCGCCGGCCCCGGGCCGCGCCGCATCCCGGGTGCGCCGTCCGGGCCGCGGGGCGGGCGCCCCGCCGGGGCCGGGCTCACTCGAAGCGGTCGGGATCCCCCGCGCCGTACCGCAGCACCTCGGGCTCGCCCGAGGAGAAGTCCACGACCGTGGTCGGCTTCGTGCCGCAGTCCCCGGAGTCGACGACCGCGTCCACCACGTGGTCGAGCCGCTCCTTGATCTCCCAGCCCTGCGTCAACGGCTCCTCCTCGCCCGGGAGCAGCAGCGTGCTGGAGACCAGGGGCTCGCCCATCTCCGCGAGCAGCGCCTGCGTGACCGTGTGGTCCGGGATCCGGACGCCGACGGTCTTGCGCTTGGGGTGGTGCAGGGCGCGCGGCACCTCGGAGGAGGCGCGCAGGATGAAGGTGTAGGCGCCGGGCGTCGCGGCCTTGATGGCGCGGAACGCGGTGTTGTCGAGGTGGACGAACCTGCCGAGCTGCGCGAAGTCCTCGCAGACCAGGGTGAAGTGGTGCCGGTCGTCGAGTTCCCGGATCGTCCGGATGCGGTTCATGCCCTCGCGGTTGCCGAGTTGGCAGCCCAGGGCGAAGCAGGAGTCCGTCGGGTACGCCACGAGCGCACCGCCGCGGAGGTCCTTCGCCACGGTGCCGATGGTGCGGCGTTGCGGGTTGTCGGGATGCACGTCGTAGTACTTGGCCACGGGCCCGAGCCTACGCCCCCGGCACGGGCCCCGCGCCTCTCACCCCGCCGGGGCCGTCGCGGGCGGCACGAGCCCGGCCGCCGTGCCGAGGAACGCCGCGACGCGGTCGGAGGCGGCCGCCACCCGCAGGGTCCGCCCGTCCCGCTGCCAGGGGCCGAGGGCGGAGAGCAGCCCGGAATCGCAGAAGGACACCTCGGCGCAGTCGAGTTCGAGGTGCCGGTAGCCGTAGACGGCGGCGGCGACGAGGAGCACCCGCAGCGGGGCGGCCGAGAAGTGGTCGACCTCCCCGGTCAGCCGGACGACGAGGGTGTGCTCGTCGGGGGAACGACATTCGGCCACGATCGCGGGCGGCACCTCGGGGTGATCGTCCTCCTCGTGCCCCTCGCGGAACAGGGGCGGCGGGGAGGAGGCGGCGGTGGAGCCCGTAGGGACGGCGGGGACGGGAGGGGCGACGGGGGCGGGGGGCAGGGTGGGCTGGTGCACGGGGATCACACGTTCCTCGAACTCGAAGGACCAACGACCGAAGACGACGGGCAGGACAGCCACCCGGGGGGCGGCGATCGCCCCACGCCCGCCCCGACCGGCCGACCCACCACCCCGCAGGGTGAACGTCGCACACGCGTCGTTGACGCACGGGTCCCCGTGGCGGACGAATCCTCCCCTCGTCCCGCAACCTCCCCGAACGCCCCGCGCGACACCCCTCGCGGCACACCGGCGCCGGCCGACCACCCGCCCCCGACAGGCTCCGGGCCCCGCCCGCGCCCACCACCAAGGGCCCGGATCACCCCGTGCCCACAGGGCCCACACCGGACGCCACGGCATCTCGGACCCCGGCACCACGGCCCGGCCTGATTGCCCATCATCGCTCCTCGGAAGGTCTCGGGACGGGCGATCCCGTCCCCCTTCCGACCCGGACGATCCGGATCCGTTACGCGGACCGCGTCCGAATGCCCGGTTCGGACGGGGGAACGCGACGGACCGTGAACCCCGACACCCGTACCCGGCCGGGGCACGGACCGACGACCGACGGCGAAAGGAGACCGGACGTGCGGGCGCAAGACAGCGCGATGCCGACGGCACCCAGCGACGACGGGCCGCTCGCGGCCCGCGCCGGCGAGGGCGACGAGCACGCGTTCGAGACCCTGGTGCACCGGCACGCGCCGGCCATGCTGCGACTGGCCGAAAACCTGCTGGGTAACCGGGCCGAGGCGGAGGACGCCGTGCAGGACGCCTTCGTCAGCGCCTGGCGCAAACTGCCCGAGTTCCGACACGACAGCGCCTTCCGCACCTGGCTGCACCGAATCGTCGGCAACCGTTGCCTGAACCTCCTGCGGGCCCGACGCCCGGTCGCCGACCTCGACGCCGTCCCCGAACCGGCCGCACCCGAACACCGGACCTCACCGGCCCGCGCGGCGGAATCGCAGGCGGCCGTCACGGCGTTGACCGAGGCCATGAGCACCCTCTCGGCGGAGCAACGGGTGTGCTGGGTGCTGCGCGAGGTGGAGGACATGAGCTACGAGAACATCGCGGAGGTGGTCGGAATCAGCCAGGAAGCGGCACGCGGACGGGTGTTCCGGGCCCGACGTTGTCTGACGGAGGCGATGGCGGCATGGCGGTGAACCCCCCGGGCGCCCCGCCCCCGCGCCACGCCCCCGACACCGAACACCTCCCGTGCGGCCGGAACCTGGCCACGCTCTGGGACGCGTGGGAGGCCGGCGCCCCCGAACCCCACGACGCCGTCTGCCCGCACTGCGCCGCGGCCCTCCGGGATCTCACCCACCTGCGGCACGCCGCCCTCACCGTCCACGCCCCCACCCCGCCCCACGACACCCCGGACGCCTCCTCCCCCTCCCTCGACACGACGGCCCTGACCGGCCGGATCATGGACGCCGTGCGCCTCGAACTGCGCCCCGGCCACCGGCTGCCCTTGGGCGGGAGCGACGAGGACACCTGGATCCACGAATCCGCCGCCACCCGCACCCTGCGCACGATCACCGAACGCGTCCCCGGCGTCCGCGTCCTGCGCTGCGGCATCCTCCCCTCCACCACCGACGACCGCGCCCCGGTGACCACCCGCCTGGAGATCTCGGCCGGCCACGACCACGACCTGCGGGACCTCGCCGACCGCGTCCGCCGGGCCGTCCGCACCGGCGCCGACCACGAACTGGGCCTCGCCGTCTCCACCGTCGACGTCCACATCACCGACCTCCACGAACCCGCCACGCCCACCACCCCGCCCTCCCCCGCCCTCCCCCCTCCTCCCGCGCCCCGCACCCCCGGCCCCACCACCCCCCACACCCCTCCCCCGGAGCACCCCTGATGCCCCCGTCCCCCGCCCCCGCGCTACCCCCGCCCACGAACCCCAACGGCACCACCACCCTGCCCGCCCTACCCGACACCCCCCAAGACCCCACCCTCCGCGCGGTGCTCCAAGTCCCCGGCGTGGCCTTCCTGCGCCCCGGACCGGCGGGCCTCCTCCTGGCGGCAGCCCGCCGCATGGGCCGACTCCCCACCCCCACCCCACCCCGCGAACCGACCCCCAGCGGCCTGCGCCTGCGCCGCTCCCCCACCGGCGAGGTGACCGGCGCCCACGTGGACGTGGTGCTGCACCGAGGGCACCGGGCCCTGGACGTGACCCGCGCCGTCCGATCGGCCGTCCACGCCTCCCTCCCCCCGAGCCCCGACACCCCCCTCTCGGTGACCGTCACCGTGACGGGCATCCTCTGACCCACCCCGAACTCCCGGCCGCCCCATAGGTCGAAAGGTGTAGGGCGCATGGGGGAGGCAGTTCGGTCCTCGGTCGGATCCGGGCCCGACACGAGGCCACTTAGCGTGACGGACATGGACATCGAACGTGACGCGAACGCAGGACGCGGGCTCGTGCCGACAGACGCCGGGGGTCGACTGGACGAGGCCCTCGGCCGGCTGCACCGGACGGGGCCGGAGCTGTGCAACTCCCTGTCCAATCACGCCCCGATGGTGGTGGAGAGCCTCGCCGCACGCGGACGGCCCGAGGCGGTGCACGCCTGGCTGGACCGCTACCGGGGACGGCTCGCGGAGCTGCCGGTAGGGCTCTGGCCGGTCACCGAGGAAAACTGGCGGGAGGCCCTGGGACGGGAGGACCGGGTCGGGGACTGGACGGCCTTCTTCCTGCGCGAGACCCGGTCCCGCCCCTGGCCCGAGTTGCTGGCCCACTGGTGGCCCCGGCTGCTGCCCGGGCTGTACGGGCACGCCACCCACCCGGTGATCCGCGTCGGCCACGCGGTCCGGGCCCTGCGGCAGGTCTCCACCCCCGAGGGGGTGGCCCCGGTCGGCGCCCGACTGGACGAGTTCGCCCACGCCCTCGGCTATTGGGCCTCGCACTACGTGCCGGTCTCCGGTGTCGGCACGGCCCCCGGCGCCCCGGACGCGGCCGGCGCCCTGGCCGCGGTGCCGGGGATCGTGCCGAAGACGGGAGGATTCCTGCGACGGCTCGGTCGGGTGGAACGACTGCCGGTCTGGGCCGCCGAACCGATCGAGGCACAGCGGGCGGAGCAGTCGCTCCGGGAACTGGTCGCGGCGGCCACCCACCGGTACGCCGAATTCGGTCACGGCGACCCTGTGATGCTGGTGCACGCGGCCACCGCGCCCAACGCGGTACTGCGGGTGCTGCCGTCCCTGCCCACCGCATGGTGGCCGGAGAGCCTGAGAGCCGCCTGGACGGCCTCGGCGGCGGTGACCGCCATGTACGGGACGACCGAACCCCGCCCGCACCCGGTCCCGGAACGGGCGGACTCGGAGGTCACCCCCGGGACGGTCGCCGAACTGGTGGACCGCGCCCTGCGTCACGGGGACGAACACGTCCTCAAGTTCGTGGACACCGCCCTGGACGTGGGCGACGGCCGGGCCGTCACCGCGGCCCTCCGCGCAATCGAATGGGGCGAACCACTCTGACCCCACCCCACCCCGTGCCCTGCCACCCCCTCCCGTCCGGCATGCCGGCCTCGCCCTCGGCACCTCGCGTCCCGTCCCGAGTACGCGCCGAGTCCGATCTGAGTACCCGCCCCCATGCCCTCCGTGTCCCCGCACCGCGACGCTGTCACCACCCCGCGAACACACGCCCACCGGCAGCCCGTCGCACCCGGCAGCTCGCCCCACCCATCGGGACCCACCATGCTCAGCAGCCTCGCCTCGGTCCTCGCTCCGGCGTTCGGCCGGCTCACCGTCACCGCACGCGATCACACGGACCGCATCGCTCCCGGCAGCATCCTCGTGGCCAACCACACCTCCCTCGCCGATCCCGCCCTCGTGCTCGCCGCTCTGCGCCGCCGCTTCGGCGCCGAGCCGGTGGTCCTGGCCACCGCCGGACTGTGGCGCGTGCCCCTGCTCGGGTCGGCCCTGGCCCGGGAAGGGCACATCCCCGTGCATCGTGGCACCGCCCGGGCCGGTGACGCCCTCGCCGGCGCCGCCCCCGCCCTCGCCGCCGGCAAGCTGGTCCTGCTGTACGCGGAAGGCCACATCCCGGAGGCAGCGGATTCCGGCGATCGCCCTCCGGAGCCGTTCCGCACCGGCGTCGCCCGCCTTGCCCTGGCCACGGGCGCTCCCGTGGTACCGATCGGGCAGGCCGGTGCCCGCAGGATCAGTTCGGGAAGCACCCTCAAACAACTGGCCGGAGTACTCACGGCACCCGTGCGCCGGCCGTCCGTGCACGTGCACGTCGAACCGCCGATCCACTTCCCGGCCGGACTCTCCCTGCCCGAGGCGACCGCCCTGGCCCACAGCGCCGTCACCAGCGCCTGGCGCGTCGCGGCGAACACCCTGCGCACCACGCGGCGCAGCGACCCGACCGCGAGCCCGAACGTTCCCCTCGACCGCTGACTCCGCATCCCGTCACTCGACATGCCCGCTCCCCCGGTTCCCCCGGCCCTTCGGCCGCTCCTCGGCTCGTCCTGCGGTTCATCGTCCCCGGCGCCCCCACGCCGTGACCTCCCCCGCGCGAGGGATTCCGCTCCCCCGCGCGGGGGATGAGCCGGACCGGACCGGACGTCCACCATGGCCGCATGACATCGATCAACGAACACACCAGCGGCATCGCGCACTCACCGCGGACGGACACGGCCGCCGCGACGCGTCGCGGCGGGCCGGTCGACACCTCACGCCGACGGGCGCCGGGCGCGCACTCCGTGAGGCGGGCTCTGTCGCCCGCCGGAAGCGAGCATCCGGACCTCGCCCCGGTCGCTGATCTCCGCCCGGACGATCCCGCTCCGGTCCTCGTACACCGGGTGGCCGCCGGCGCCGGTCCCAGAGGTCCGCGTGACGAGGAGCGTCTCCTCGGCGGCGGATCCGTCCGCCGAAGCCGGGAAGAGCAGTTCCCACGTATCGGGACGCTCCGCGTGCTCACTCATCTCCGACCCCGCCCCCGTCGACCACCGCACCCGTTCCGGCGCGGCCCCCCGTGGGCCGAGGGGCGGTCATGGCAGTCAGAGCGATACGACGACGCATCAGGGGCGCACCTTTCACCGGCAGTCTCCCGGCCCCTCATCGGGGCCGAAGCATCTCGACCACCGCCTACTGCCGGCCTGGATCACCGCTCATGCCCGACCGCCGGGCCGAACCCTCGATCGGGTGAGGAGGTAACGATCCACCACGCGACAACCGGCTCACAACAGCCGCAAATCCCACCAAACCATGCCCCAATACCTCCTCAAGTGCTTACGCCGTAAGCACTTTTCACCCGCCGAGCAGAGCCGACGCTCACGCCAACGGCCCCGCGACCGGTGCCGGAGTCACGGTGGGGGACTCCGGCACCACCCTCACTCAAGCCTCATTCACAACCGACGCCGTCCCCGTCCCGGTCCAGGTGCCGGCCGTAACCGGGTTCGCCGACCCTGACCGGTGCCGCGCCGGCGGCACGGGCCGCCGAGCAGTTGCGGTAGTAGGTCGCGGATCCACCGCCACTCCCACCGCTCCCCGAACCACCCGAACCCGAACCGGAACCGGAGACGGTCTCCGTCACCGTGGCTGTGACGGTGGCCGTGGCGGTCGTCGTGACCGTCTCCGTCACGGTGACCGTGGGCGTGGCCGTGACGGTCGGAGTGGAGGTGGGGGCGGCGGTCACGGTCACGGTGACGGTCGGGGCCGCACTCGCGCCGGCCCCCGACGCCGCGCCGACCGGCTGGGTACCGCCTCCCGTGCCGCAGGCCGCGAGGGCCACGGTCCCGAGCAGCACGGCGGTCGCCGACACCGCGCGCAGGGCGAGCGCGCGCGGCCGGAGGGGGCGCTGGTCGGTGTGTCGACCCGATCCGTACGGCGTGTGCGCGGATCCGTCGGAGGGCGTGGCGGAGGAACCGGATATCCGGGAAGAGGGCATGGTTGAGCGACCTTCTGCTTGCGGGGACGCCCCGGTCACCGGGCGCGACGCGGTGCGGCGTTCGCGCGGGAGGGGCGGCGTCATCGTGCCATACGCCGCATGACGACGGATGGACTGTTTTCGGCCTTTCCGGTCCCATTCCGCCCCACACCGCCCCGGCCCGGTCCGGCCTTGGGGCACGGGCCCGGGCACCCCATCCCCGCCTGCGCTCGTGACCTCGGTCTCAGCGGCCGTACCTGCGGTCGCGGTGGGCGTAGGCCCGCAGGGCCCGCAGGAGGTCGATCTGGCGGAAGGCGGGCCACAGGACTTCCACGAAGTGGACCTCGGCGTAGGTGGATTGCCAGAGCAGGAACCCGGACAGGCGCTGCTCGCCCGAGGTCCTGATGATGAAGTCGGTGTCGCGCCCGGCGGAGGAGTACAGGTGCTCGGAAATGTGCCGGATGTCGAAGGTCTCGACGAGGTCGGCGGGGTCACCGCCGTCGCGCATGTGCGCTTCGAAGGCCGCTTTCACGGCGTCGACGATCTCGCGGCGGCCGCCGTAGCCGACGGCCACGTCGACCTTCAAACCGCCTCGGCCCTCGGTACGGGCGGCGGCCTGCTTGAGGGTCGCGGCGGTGTCCCCCGGCAGGAGGTCGAGCGCGCCGATGATCTCGATCTCCCACGGGCCGTCGGCGATCTTGGCGACGGTGTCCTCGATGATCGCGATGAGGGGCTCGAGTTCCTCGGCGGGTCGGTTGAGGTTGTCGTCGGAGAGCATCCAGAGGGTGACGTGTTCGAGGCGGGCGGCCACGCACCAGGACAGGAACGCGGAGACCTTGGCGCCGCCGACCCGGTAGCCCTCGCGCGGATCACTGTGCCCGGCCCCCCGGGCCCATCGACGGTTTCCGTCGAGCATGATCCCGACGTGGGCGGGGCGGGGGGCCCCTTCCAGCTTTCGGGACAACCGGCGTACGTAGACGCTCTCCAACGCCGAGCGAACCGCTTTGAGGGTCATGTGCACCGCTCCCCTTCTCCCTCACCGTGCGCGAGGGCTTCGTCACCGTACCGTGACCGGTCCGGCTCACCCACACGGGAACCGGTCGGGTGGTCCGCCGGGTGCGGGCTGAACCCGGGAGTCACCGGATATGGGGACACCGCCCCGCACCGTCACCCACACGTCAATCCCCCGACGGGCCCGCGTCGACGTTCCCGGAGCCAGGTCGTGTGCGCGTCGAGAAACCCGGGGGCGAACAGCGAAGGGGGGGCGAACAGCGCCGTGAGGGTGAGGCGGGTGGTCGCGTTCTCGACGGAGCGCTCCACCAGCCCGCGAGTTCCGGGCGGACAGCGGGCCACGCGCGGTCCGGACGCGGGCAGTTCGGCCCGTGCACGGTTTCCGACTGGACCGTGTCGACGTTCACGTCACGCCCTCCCCGCACCAGGAGGACGGGACGTCACGTGCGGCCACAGATCGACGAGAGCGTTCGCGCGGTGATTCCTCGGCACGAAGTCCCAGCGGTCGGAGCCCACGTCGGGCCGGCCCCCGTACGTCACGCGAGACACCTCGAAGCCGGCGCCACGGTCGAGAAGGCCGGGGGTCCGCTCCCACCACCGGACCACCCCAGCGAGACCGGCACCGAGGGCCACAAGGGCGAGCGGCACACCGACCAACCACCGCCCCGCACGTCGCGACGAGGCCACTGTGTCGCTTTCGCAGCCGGCTTCGGCCCCGCCATGGCCCCACCCCGCTTGCCCTCACACATATCGGCAGCGCACGGGCAAGCGCACCGCCCGCGCCCTCCTCGACCACTCCCGGGAACTCGCGTGACCACCGTCCCCACACCACCCCCGGCGCGCGCTCCCTCCCCGCTTACCTGCGTCACGCCGTTCCCGAGAACGCCCGAGAGCGGGTCGCGACCCTGTACTGGAAGGCGTTCGGGCGCAAACCGGGCCCTGCACTCGGCCCTCCGGAGCGGGGGCGCGCGTTCCTCGCCCGGCACCTCCACACCGGCCGGGCCGTCATCGCCCTCGTCGGCGGCCGTGCCGTGGGCGTGGCCGGGTACCGGTGCCGTCGGACGGGTGTTGACCGGCGGCGGGGTGCGCGATGTGCTCGACGCCTACGGGACCCTGCGCGAAATGCCCCCGCCGAACCCATCCCGTCACCGGGCGAACCGGTCATGGACGGCATCACCGTCGACCCCGCGCACCGCGGCGCCGGCATCGGCTCGGCGCTGCCGCGCGAGACTCTCGGGATGGCCCGCGAACTCGACTGCCGACAGGTCCGTCTCGACGTGATCGACCTCAACCCGCGCGCCCGGGTTCTGTAAGAGCGGCACGGCTTCCCGGCCGTGCGCACCGAGCGCACGCGGAGGCTGCGCCCCCTGCTCGGCCTCGGCGCGGTCGCCACGATGCTCCACCCTCTGCTCCCGAAACGAACCACCGCATGACCCGGCCGCCCCCATCCGACCGCCCCGAGATTCGCACCCAGACGGAAGGATGGACGGAGGGGAACCGCACGAGGTCACCAAGAGCCTGGAGATGAGCGATCAGAAGGTGCGCCTGTGTGTCGGACAGCCGATGGAGGAGGAACGGCTCACCCGCGTCGGGCGGGGCCGACGGACCGTACCGACAGCCGTGGCCGGCCAACACGGCACGATCGACCCGAACGTGGACCTGATGCGTTTCGCCCCACCGCCAAGACCAGGGGCTCGCCCTCCGGGGCGGAAGGCGGCATCTGTTCGCTTTCGCGATCTCCGAATGGGAACGAGTTGCCCGGAACTCTCCGCGCTACCGCCTCCGCACGCTCGGCGCGGCCCCGATCCAGGGCGGCCCGCACGCGAGCCCGCATCCGATCACCGCCCGAGTCACCGCGCACGCGCACCGACTCGACGTCGGAGACACCTTCACCACATTCACCACGTCCGAGCCCCGCCAGCGCGGCACTTCACGGCCAGGGGAGGTGGCGGCCGCACTGGCCCCTGCCGGAGATCGCGGCCCGTCACGAGCGTCTCGCCGCCCACGCCGAGACCGTCCTCGCCTCACCGGTGCCGCCCACGCGGTCGGCCCGGCTGCGCACGGCCGTGGGACTCGCCGCACTCTTCGCGTACGCGATGCATCCGGACCCGCCGCTGCCACCGAACTGCTGCCCGGTCGGTGGCCGGGGCTTCGGGCGCGCGACCTGATGGCACGTTGCCGGGAGGGGGGCCACGGTCTCCGGCACGGCGGCGCGGGAGAACGAGGATCCCTCGATCCGCTTGTTCACGCGCCGGCCAGACGCGCTCCGCCCGGCTCTGCACCCAGCGACGGAAGCGACTGAAGCGACTCAAATTCAGACATGAGTCAACCAAATTCGATCAAAATCATTCATGGAACGACACGCCGCGTTCCCGGAGCGAGCACAAAGCCGATGGTGAGCCTGCAGCGCGGCGCGTCAACTTCCCGATGCGCCAGAGCGGGGCACGACGCGATCGCACGAGTGACCGCGCCCCGTCGGCCTCGTTCCCCGGGCATGTCGATCAAGAACCCCACCTTGCGCCTGGCGACCCTCACCGCGAGCCTGCCCCTCCTCCTCGGCGCGGTCGGCGTCCCCGCGGCCCTCGCGGCCCCGGCCCCCGACCCCGTTCCCGGCGCCGCCGTCGGCGCGCCCCTCACCCCCTTCGACGTGCCGGCCGCGGGCTGCACCGGCAGCCCGGACCACAAGGCGTCCAGCACGGCCGTCACCGATCCCGCCCCCGGCACCGGCCCCCGCGACAACGGCCACGAGATCCGCCTCGTCTGCTGACCCACCCTGCCCACGACATCCCCGCCCCGCGCGCCCGCCCGGGGCGGGTTCCGCTCCGACCCAGCCCTCGTTCCCCGCGAAAGCCGGTTGCCGAAGGGCCGGCCACGGGACATGATCCCAGCGATCCCGCCCGAACGAGGAGTACCCCGCATGCAGTTGCACGTCGCCCCCGCCGACGCGGAGTCGGCACACGTCGAACGCACCGTGTGGACCGCCGTCGACCCCGCCTCGGGAGCCGTGCTCGGCACCGCCGACCTGCGCCTGTTCACCGACCAGGGGCGGCGCGGGCTCGCCGAGACCGACGTCCGGGTCGAGGCCCCGCACCGACGCGCCGGCGTCGGCGACCGGCTGCTGGGCGCGGTGATCGACGCCGCGCGAGCCGACGGACGCCGCACCCTCGCGGCCGGCGCGGACGCCGATTCCCCCGGCCTCGCCTTCCTGACCGCCCGGGGCTTCCGCCCCGTCCTCACCCTGCGCCACGCCCGCCTCGACCTGGCCGCCGTCGAGCCGGACTCCCTCGCCCTGGCCTCGCTCGCGGCGCCCGGATACCTCGTCGTGGCCTGGTCCGAGCGGGTGCCGGAGGCCCTTCTGGACGCGTTCGTGGCCGCCCGCGCCGCGATGGACGACATGCCGGTCGGCGAGGCCGAGGCCGGCCCGCTCGCCTGGGACCGGGCACGGATCCGGGCCGTCGAGCAAGCCGTGCTGCTGCGTGGGGAACACCTGAGGGTGGTCGCGGCGTTGGACCTTCCGACGGACCGGGCGGGGGTCCGGGGCGAGGCCGAGGCCGGTGGGCGGATGGTCGGCTTCAGTGAGCTCGTCGTGCCCGCTTCGGGCAGCGGGGACGCCGAGCACTACGGGACCGCCGTGCTGCCCGAGCACCGGGGCCGGGGCGTGGCACGGCGGCTGAAGGCGGAGGCGATCGTGCGGACGATCGCCGAGTTCCCCGAGGTGAGTGGCCTGCTCACGGACACGGCCGAGGAGAACACGGCGATGCGCCGCGTGAACGCGGCCCTGGGCTATGCGCCCACGCACACGACCCTGCGCCTCGAACTGCCCCTCTGATCCGCCCCTCCGCGCCTCCGCCGGCCCTGACCGGACCTGGCCGCCCGGTCCGCTCAGCCCGTCGCGATCCAGCCGAGTTGCCCGCCCGAGACCTGCCCCTCGCATCCGGCCTGGTGCGATTCGAAGAACTCTCGCTGCTTGCCGACCATGCAGCGCATCAGCGGCAGCGTCGCCACGTCGGTCGGCTGACCGCCGTGGACGGAGTGGATCCAGCCGAGCCGCGAGACGTACGTCTGGCCCTCGCAGTTCACGTCCGTCGAGAGGAAGTTGTCCTTGCGGACCACGCAGTGATAGATGGGCACGGTGCCTTCGCGGGGGCTCGTGTAGAGCTGCCCGAGGGCGCCCTCCACCCGGTAGCCGACCGGCACGTTCCAGACGGTGCTGATGTGCTCGCCGGTGGAGCCGATCAGCCGGTTCAGGGTGCGGGTCGGGGTGGTCATGGCCGGTTCTCCGGAGCACGTGGCCTTGACCATGGCCTGGTAGTAGCCGTTGGTGATCTCCATGTACAGGGGGCCCTCGGTGACCCGGCACTGCGAGCCGGTGAAGCCGTATTCGGCCACCTGTCGGTTGAGGTGGTCGTAGGCGGCCGCGCCCGCGATGTTGAGGGGGCCGCTGCCGATGCCGGTCAGGTAGAGGGTGACGGGCCCCGCGTTCGCGGCCGTCGCGGCCGGCGCGGCCGGCATGGCCGGTGCCGCCGGTGCGTTCGTGGCGGTGACGGGGGCCGCGCCGGCGGGCGCTGCCGAGGTCAGGGCCGCCGCGAGGGCGGCCGCGGCGGCGAGGAGGGTGGTGCGGAGGCGTGAGGTACGGGGCACGGTGTGTCTCCCGGGGCCTGGGCGCCGTCCCCGTCCCGCGGGTGCGCGGGCATCGGGGGTTGACGCGGGTGGTCCGCCCGGATCGGGCGGATGCGACCCATTCCATCGGTGACCCACCGTGTCGGACCAGACACTCTTCGGACGCGCTCCGGCCGATTCCCACGCCGTCGCCCCGGTCGTCACGCTGTCGTCGTCGTGAAGCGGGCCCGGTAGTCGGAGGGGGTGGTGCCGAGGTGTCTGGCGAAGGCGCGCCGCAGGGTCTCGTCGCTGCCCAGGCCCGCCCGCCGTGCGACGGCCGTGACCGCGTGTCCTTCGAGGAGCAGTCGGCAGGCGAGGTCGACACGGACGCGTTCCACCCAGCGGGCGGGGGTCGTGCCCAACTCCGTCCGGAACAGGCGGGTCAGGTGCCGGGTGCTGACGGCGGCGGAGGCGGCCATCGACGGCAGGCTGTGGTCGGCGCCCGGGTCGGCGACGACGGCGTCCGTCAAGGCGCGTACCGCCGCGTGGCGGGTCGGCGGGGTGTCGAGGGCCGTGGAGAACTGGGACTGCCCGCCCGGCCGTTGCATGAAGACGACGAGTTCACGGGCGATCTCGCGCGCCGCGGCGGGTCCGTGGTCCTCCTCCACCAGGGCGAGGGCGAGGTCCAGGCCGGCGCTGATGCCGGCCGACGTGAGGTAACGGCCGTCCCGCACGTACAGGGCGTCGGGTTCGACGCGGACCGCGGGCCGGCGCCGGGCCAGGGCGGCGGCGTGCCGCCAGTGGGTGGCGGCGCGTCTCCCGTCGAGGACCCCGAGTTCGGCGAGGAGGAACGCGCCGGTGCAGACGGAGGCGACGCGGCGCGCCCCCGATCCGTCGAGGAGTCGGGCCGCCTCAGTGAGCGCCGGCTCGATCGGCGCTTCGGCGAGGCGGTCGCCGCCCGCGATCACGACCGTGTCGACAGCCGCGTGCGGAGTGCCGGCCGGGGCCGTGTCGACGAGCCGGGAGACCGGGACGGAGCCGCCGAGGCCGAGCCCGGACGAGGTGCGGATCTCGCCGCCGTCGGGGGAGGCGAGGGTGATCTCGTACGGCAGGCCGAGGCGTCGGGCCTGCGCGAGCACCTCGACGGGACCGGTGACGTCGAGCATCGTCACCCCGTCGAAGGCCAGGAACACGACGTGCCGGGTGCCCGGGATCGGAGCGGTCATCGTCGCGATGTCCGAATCCGAGGGGTACGTGTCGTCAAGGACATGGCCCCACCCTACCGCCGCCCCGCAGGCTGGGATCCGTCGAGCACCACCCGGGACTCGACCACCGCGAGCGGCACGATCGGAAGGCGACTGTGATGACCGAGGAGATCGCGGGGATTCGCATCCCCGACAGCGCGTTGGCACGCGAGGCGACGGAACTGGTGCGCGAGGCCGCCACTCCGCTGGTCTTCCACCACTCCCGACGCGTGTTCCTCTGGGGCGCGCTCCGGGGGCGCGCGGACGGGCTCTCGTACGACCCCGAACTGCTCTACGTCGGCGCGCTCCTGCACGACCTGGGGCTGACCGAGCGGTACCGCCGCACCGACCAGCGCTTCGAGATCGACGGCGCGGACGAGGCGCGCCGACTGCTCGCCTCCCACGGGATCGTCGACGAACGCGCCGACCGGGTCTGGACGGCGATCGCTCTGCACACCACCCCGGAGATCCCGCTGCGCATGGCGCCCGAGGTGGCGCTGGTGACGCGGGGCGTCGAGTTCGACGTGCTCGGGCTCGGACTGGACGCCGTGACCGACGGGGCACGGGCCGAGGTGGTGGGGGCGCACCCGCGTCCCGGGTTCAAGAAGGGCATCGTGGAGGCGTTCGCGGAGGGTCTGCGGGACCGTCCGGCCACCACGTTCGGGAACGTGAAGGCGGACGTGCTGGCGCGCTGCGAACCGGGCTTCCGCCGCACGGACTTCGTGGAGGTCATCGAGGGTTCCGCCTGGCCCGAGTAACCCGCCGGCCACAACCGCCCCGGCCCGTTCCCCCGGGGAAGGCCCCGCACGGCGGGTGAAGGGGCGGCGGCGGGGCGGGCCCGGCCGGCGTCGCCCGGGGTGGATGCTCGGCGCCCCGGCCGGAGCGAGGCTCGGGAAGCCGTCGCCCGTGGGCGCGGGCCGCTCGGTCAGCCCGACAGCGTCGCGGGCCGGGGCTCCGGCCACGGCGGGTGTGGGATCGCACCACCGCCGTGGCCGTCGAAGATGCGGGCCACGCAGGGCAAGGGGTCGACCGCGCACACCACCAAGGAGTCCACGCGGGTCGGCAGGCCGCGGAAGAAGGGGCCGACCCACAGGGTGAAGGAGAGGACGAGGGAAGCCACCGACACCAGGGCCACGGCGGCGACGACCGGGGCCACGAGCCGCTCCACCCACACACCGGGGATGACCGCGAACAGCAGCCGCGCGACGAGCCCGACCGGGACGCCGACGCCGAAGGCGTACATCGCCGCGACCCCCGGCGGGTACCCGAGCCAACGCGCGGCGCCGCCGATCGCGAGTCCGGGCACCAGGCCGGAGCACACCGCCAACGGCATGCACAGGTCGTCGGCTTCGTCGTCCTCGCGCGACCACCACTCGGACCGCGGCGGGTGCTCGGAGGCGGGAGGGGCGGCGGCGTTCTCGGAACGGGGCGCGGGCGGAACGACGTCGACGCCGGTGTCGGGGTCGGTGTCGGGGTCGACACCTTGGCCGAGCGTGGCGGCGGTGGGGTCGGGCGCGGGAGTGGACGCGAGGGCGGGCTCGACGAGACGGAGTCGACTCGGACGGGTTCCGCCGAGCGGGGGTCGGAGCGGGGGGCGGTTGTTCACGGCGGGGACGGTACCGGTGCGTCCCGGGCCGCCGGATCACCCTGCCGAGCCTCAGGCCGTCGGGAGCCGGGAAGACGGGGAATGAACATCGCCCGAACGGACGATCCGGAATGCGGTGGGACGGGCGACACCTCGCGGAGGAGACACCGACAAGCCCTGCGGTGACAGGAACACGCCAACCTCGCGCCACCCCCTCCCCCCGCGCACCACCCGTGTTAGGTTCACACCGCCTCACCCCCTGCGACCGCCCGGCACGCCCCCTCGCACCCCTCGCGCACCCCCTCACGGGACGACGGCCGACCCTCCGTCGCCTGACTCCGTGCGCCCCGACGATCGAGCGCGATCCCCACCCGTCCCGGACCGGCCGGCCCCGCGGCACCCCGCACGCCCGCCCCGAACCGGAACGTGTCCCCGCACGGCGCCGCGACGTGCCCCGAAGCGCACACCGCCGCACGGCGGTCCGCCGGCGAGGCCGACCGGCCCACGACCCCCGGAATCCGAGGAGACCCATGCCCCACGACGATCCGGCGGCGGGCGCCGCCCACGCCGACCGCACACCCCGCCCGGACCGCACCGTCCGCACGGTCCGTGCCGACCGACCGCGCACCCGCCGCCGGCCCCGGTGGGGCGCGGCGCTCGCCGGCGCCGCGTTGACGGTCCTCGTCGCCGCCCCGGCCGCGCACGCCGATCCGCCGCACAACCTGCCGCAGAACGCCGGTGGTTGGGAGCAGTCCTTCTCGCCCGCGTACGACTACGACGGGGACGGCTGCTACGCCACGCCCGCCATCGGCCCGGACGGCACGCTCGCACCGGGGCTGAAGACCACCGGAGCGGTGAACGGCAGCTGCCGCGACGCCTCCGACCTGGACAACTCGCAGACCTACGCGCGCTCGAAGTGCAACAACGGGTGGTGCGCGGTGGTCTACGCGTCCTACTTCGAGAAGGACCAGGCGGTGGCGGGCAGCGGCCTCGGCGGGCACCGGCACGATTTCGAGCACGTCATCTCGTGGATCGACGTCGCGGCCGACCGCGTGGAGTACGTGTCGACGACGCAACACTCCTCGGTGCGCACCTATCCGCGTTCACAGGTGCGCTTCGACGGCTCCCACCCGAAGGTCGTCTACCACAAGGACGGGGCGAGCACCCACTTCTTCCGCCTGGCCAACGGAAACGACGAGCCGCCGGAGAACCACTACCACCAGTGGCGCTATCCGCCGCTGGTCGACTGGAACGGCTTCCCGAGCACCGCACTGCGGGACCGCCTGGTCAACGCCGACTTCGGGGCGGCCACGATCAAGACGAAGGACGGCCGCTTCGAGGACCTGTTGGCGAACTCGAAGCCGGCGGGCATCCCCTTCGACCCGAGGGCCTGACGACGCGACGGGGCGCCGCCTCCCTGGGACGGGAAGACGGCGCCCCCTCGCGGGCCGGCCGGGATCGGGGGCCGCGGCCGACGGGTCGTCACCCCGGCGCTCACGGCCCCGTTCCCGGCCGGCGGGACCTCAGACCAGCCAGCCGAGGAAGTGGAAGAAGCCGGCGAGGATGTCGGTGAGGATGTTCATGAGGAAGCGTTCTCCTTGGTTGTACGTGTGCTGGGACAAGGCGGTCGAAACGGTCTGCAGCACGTCACTTCCGCACCACCAGAATCACCAGTCGCACGTGGCTCTTACAACCAAACGGGCGAACATCACCCGTTCGAGGGATGACCGACAGTCCGTTCGACAACTACTCTGAGTGATGACCAAGAGGGTGACCCCTCACCGAAAGCACCGGGGCCGATCGACCCACCACCCCACTCAGAAATGGGACTTCACGTGCTCATTCCCACCCAATTCCGCGACGCTGGACCGCATGGCACCCGCCCTCGCGGGATCCGCCCCCGAGCCGCCGAACCCGCCCGAGCCACCGGGAGTCCGTTCACGGTCCGTGCTGTACAGCCGGCGCTCCATCGCCGTCAGCGTCATCGCGGCGGCGATGCCCGGCCGCGTTCCCACCTTGATCAGGTACTTGCCCCGCCCCGGGTGAACCGCCTCCGGGTCCGCGGCGTCGAGTCCGGTGCCGGCGGCGGCGGACCACGAGCCGATCAACGCCCGCTCCTGCTCGGTCAGCCGCCGCTTCCCGGTGACCCGCGCCAACTCCTCCTCGCCCGAGGCACCCAGGATCCACGTGTCACAGCGATCCATCAGTCCGCGCGCCTTCGCGCGATCGGCCTCGGTCGGCAGCGACTCCAGGTCCAAGAGGCTGTGCGCGCAGTAGACCGACACGTCACCGTCGGCGCGGTTGAGACGGCTGATGGAGTCCATCGCCTCGACGAGCCCGGGACCGGCCCGCAGGGCCTGCCACATCTCGTCCATGGGCAGTACGAGGGAACGATCGAGCAGCCCGGTGGTGCGGGCGCTGTCGATCGCGGCGTACGTGAACGCCCACGTCGCGATGATCCCCGCCGTCAACACATCCCGACCCCGGGAGCGCAAGGGATGGATGTCGACGGACACGGCCGGCGAGTCCAAGGCGAGCGGGGTTGTCGTGGGACCGTCGAACAGGCCCTTGAGCGGCCCCGACACGAGGTTGTCCAGGCCCGCGACCACAGAGCGGGTGAGGTCGGTGTAGACGGCGCCCTCGGCGGCCAGCCGTTCCCGCAGGGGGACGGGAGCCTGCCGCAGCACCCGGATCACATCGGGGACCGTCGGATCGACCGTCGGGTCCGCATCGGCGGCGAGGTGCACGGCGCAGGTCAGCGCCGACCGTTGGATCGCGTCCGGCGCACGCCCCAGCCCGTGCTTCGTCGCGAGCAACGCGCCCAGCGTCTCCAACCTCCGTGACGCCAGCACGTCCCGCACGGCCGCCTGCTCGGAGGCCGGCAGACGCGACCGGTGCGTACGCAACGGCCCCGAGTCCAGCGGGTTCAGTCGCCCGCTCCCGTCCCCGATCCTGATCACGGAGCCACCCAACTCCCGTACCAGGTCGCTGTACTCGCCCTTGGGATCGCCGGGCACGCAGATCATGTGCCCGTACGCCGCGTACGTCAGACAGATGCGTTTGACCAGCGCCGACTTCCCGGCGCCCGGTTGGGACATGACCCACACCCCCGGATTGGTCGTGAGCCGGCCCGTCCATCCGGCCGGGTCCACACAGACGAGTTCCCCGGTGAGCACGTCCCGACCGACCGGCACCCCCCGCGCGGGCAGCCCGGCACCGAGCAGAAAGGGATAGATCCCCGCCACCTGTCCCGAGGGCCCCGTGTGCACCCGCCCGGGATCCTCACCCGCGGCCCGCCCTCGCCACCGGCCCGACCGACCGAGCCTCCCGACCGAGGACGAACCGAACCGGGGCGGGAAACCGAGAAAGGAGGAAAGACCCATGAGGTGATCGCGTCCAAAGAACTGAGGCCGGAATCGGCGACGGAGCCAGAGGCAAGCAGCAAAGAGCAACAGCGCAAGGGCAGGGGCAGGGGCAGGGGCAGGGGCAGGGGCAGGGGCAGGGGCAGGCAACGAATACGGGTCAGGAGGTCAGTCCACGAGAGGGTGGCACCCCAGCGGCAGACCGGCCGCGAAGGTCGCGGCCTGCGCACCGAACGCGGGACGCAACCGGATGCCCCGGGTCGCCGCCACCGCGCGCTCGACCTCCTGACGAGCCGATGACAGGGCCTCGGCACTGTCCGCGGTCGCCGTCACGATCAACGTCCAGTCCACGACCTGCGCACCCCGCGCCGCTTGCGCGGCCGCCAGTTCGGCCCGCCGTTGGTCGGCGCGTTGGGCCCAGGTCGGTCGGCCCTTGAGGTGCACCGTGGTGTGCGCGCGGTTCTCGGCGTGGGCGATCTCGCGCTCCAGCACCGCCTGCCCCGCGAGGGGATCGAGCACCCGGTAGAGGAGCGTGACCCGGCGCTGGTACCGGCCCGGGCTGAGCAGCGGCAGGAGCACGCTGTAGGGCACGGGACGGTGCGGCATCTCCCGCAGCACCCAGGACTGGGAGACGGCACCGTCGTGGACGTACTCGGTGAACCCGTCCTCGGCGGCCTGCGGTCCGCACTCGCCCCAGGACAGCTCCCGGAACGCGGCGTCCGGGGCAGCCAGTGTGGCCGGCGCGGGATCGTACGCGCACCGGACAAGACGCCGCAGGTCGAGATCGTCCGCTCGACGCAGCACGTCGGTGCCGGTACCCGACAGGTCGATGGCGTCGACCGTGCGCAACGCTTCGGCGACCTTGTCGAAGAGCTCGACGTCACCGCTCCGTTCGGCGCCCCCGCGCACCCGCTCGCGCGAGGGCGAGAGTGAGGCAGCGTCCTCCGCGGAGAGTCCCGACGCCGGCCTCGGATCGACGGTGACGGTCAGCCACGGCACGACGGACGCGGTGGCCCGGGGAGTGGTGCGCACGAGTTCCTCGAGCAGCGCGCGGGCCAACGGTGGCGCGTCGGGGTCGGCGCGCAGGGCCACGTCGTCGGCGAGGGCCTCCCCGGCACCCGGCGTGATCTGGATCGTCACGGACGCCCCTTTGACGCGAGGGTCGCCGGCCATGCCGTCGAGGACGCCGGCCCAGCCGCGCACCTGGTTCTCCACCGTGAGGAGGGGAGCGGTGAGACTGCCGGCGGGGGCCAGCAAGGTGGTCAGGGACATGTGTCCGGTCCGCCGGTCGTGCACCACACCGACGGAACGACCGGTGATCGGATCGTGCGCCCGCAGGAGCGTCGTCGCAGCGGCGGGACCCGGCAGTTCGAGAGCATCGGGAAAGGGAAGCAGAACGCGGCGGAACGAGGTCTCCTCCGCGTGACTCGCGCGCCGCCAGCGATGAGCCGCCAGATGATAGGCGAGGGCCGACATGCCGTGAAGACGGGTGTTGGCCAGGGCGACTCCGACCAGGATGACGGGAAGGGTCAGGAACAGAGAGGAAGGAACGACCGTGCAGAGGAAGGCGGCCAGGGACAGGGCACCGACGGTGACCAGCGTCCCGGACTTGGAGAGGCCCGCCACGCCGTAACTGTGGCGGGCCCGGAACCCCTCGACGTGCAGGGGCGGAGAGGAGGTGTCGAGGGTCACGAGTCGCGATCCCCCGTCGTGAACGGTGCCTCGGCGCGGTCGGGCTCCCCGCCGGGGCCGGTGTCGAGCGGGCCCAGGCCGTCGAGCACGGTGAGCCCGAGCGCCCCGCCCGTACCGACGCCGGCCGCGAACCCGTGCCGCCCGTACGCCGAACCCGCCGCGCCCGAGCCGACGGCGACCGTGGACTGCCCGGACAGCAGACCGCCCTCGTCCGACGAATCCACGGGACCTCCCGTGGACAGGGAGACGGCCGGGGCAGGCACCCCGAGGGCCGTCCGCCCCCGTGCCGCCTGCCCGGGCAGCCTCGCCGCCGAGTCGGCCCCCAAGAGGGAAGGGCCGACGCCGACACCGGCCACGAGACCGGCCGACGGCATGCCGTGCTCCAACCTGCGCGCCTGGTCGAGCGCGGTGTGCCCGTGCCCACCAGCGCCCGAGCCTCGACCCGACCCGGTGCCTCCCCCACCGTCCCCGCCGCCACCGGACAACGCGCCGCCAATCCCTGCACGCACCTCCGAGACCCGCTCCGCCAACCGGGCCCCACCGGCCGCCAGCACGGCCCGGGCACCACCGTCGGCGAGAGCGTTGCCGACACGGTGGCCGACGGGCGAGAAGAGTCCACTCAACGCGACGGGCGCGAACAGGGCCAACACGATGGTGGCCACACCGCGCACCCACTCCAGCAGCACACCCGAGTGACCGACCTGCGTGAACCCGGCGCACACGATCAACGCGACCATCGGCTTGTAGACGACGACCACCATCACGGAGGTCACCAGCCGAGGCAGCCACGCCCTCGTCACGGCCCCGCCGATCTGTCCGGCGGAAGCGATCGGAAGAAGCAGACACTGCAGGGGCACGAGCGCCTCGCGCAGGAAGACGGTCAGCATGAGGCCGAACGAGACGATGAGGACGACGACCAACGCGGCGGCAACCCCGACCGGGTTCAGCTCCGGCGACACGACCAGCACACCGGTGATCCGCCGAAACGCGCCGTCGGGATCCCCGAGCGTGCTCCGCACCAACCCGAGTGCCATGGCGTCGCCGAGCCGCAACAACCCGGAGATCAACCCGAGCCCGCCCGCGCACAACACGGCGTTGATCGCGAACCCGCGAAACGCGATCCCGAGAAACCCGACCCGCCCACTGAGCGCGGCCCGCCCCGCCTGCCACAACAAACAGAACACGGCGACACAACACCCCACCCCGGCCATCATCCCGGGCAACACGGTCCCCTTCCCGAACAACCCGTTCTGCCCGAGGTTCACGGTAGGCAACGTCAAAGCCAACGCCAACGCCCGAACAATCAACCCCTGAGCCAACTCAACCCCAGCGTCAATAAACGGCGCGAGTGTAGAGTCCCACATAAAATCTTGCACACTGGAGACCATCGAATCAATCGGGCCAGAACTCTCACCACATCTCTTCTCGAATCTAGCCAGCGCTCCCAAGTCGGCCAGAAATCCAGTAATCCCATCATCACAGCCCGCATCCGAAGATTCACGTTCCATCAGCCTCACCTCTCGGATCCTCCGAACCAGAGTCGCTTCAGAATCTCAATCACGACGCCTCCCTCAGCGCACTCCACCCATCGTTATTAAATGAGCTGTCACCCGGCGCCGAGATCCCGGGAGTTGTTGCGCCAGAATTCAACGCACTCGCGCTTTCCGCAGCAGAAATCTTCCAGTCGACGCCATCCCACCTTGCCGCAGCCAGCACCCTCAAATAGCTGACCCGTTCTGGAGCTGCAGACTCGGATTTGTCTACAATTCGCGAGATAACCCAAACCCACACCCCGGATCGGGAGATTCGATCGACACGAAACCCAATCGGATTAACTCGTCGATACGACCCTCCAAAACCTACACCGCTTCCCTTGATGCCATCCCCCGAACGACCTAGCTCATTTTCCCTTCGCAGAATCGAAGCTCGAATCAACTCCACCTGCTTCGGCGTTTGGTCCGTCGCTGAGAAGTAGCTTCGGTAGAGGCCGAACCTGACGTCCGCTGGATTGTCGCCTTCTTCGAAGGCGTACGTATTCGCGGCTACCAGCATTGCCACCGCGCCTTCCGGGGTGTGGGGGAAGCCGACCGGGTTGCCCCATTCGTCGGTGCGGGTGGGGTCCGGGAGGGTGGCCCAGCGGTCGGGTTCGGTCCAGGTTCGGGGTTGGACGTAGATGCTCGGGGTGGGTTCGGGGCGTCGCGTGGGTTCGGGGGGTAAGTGGGGGGATGGGTGTGCCGTGGGGGGTGTGGGGTCGTCGAGGAGGGTGTGGGTGGTGACACCCAACAGCAGGGCTCCGAGGGTGAGGCCGACCGCCAGGGCGGCACCGCGGGGGCGTTTCACGTCATTCACCCGCCGCGAGGCTGTTGACGATCGTGAGGACGGATCCGCTGATCAGGACCGCGCCGATGCCGCCGGCCATGTACTTGACGCCTTCCATGCCGGCGCCCGGGCGGGACTTGTCGGAGGTCGCGAACTTGTAGCCGCCGAAGGCGATGCCGCCGGCGCCGGCCAGGGTGAGGAGGAAGAGGCCGTAGCCGATGAACTTCTTCACCGCGCCTTCGGTTCCGGGGATGAGGGTGGGCGTGGCGGGTGGGAGGACGTCGTCGAGGGGGGTGGTCAGTGGTGCGAGGGCGATGAGATCGAACAGCGTCACGGGGTGTTCCTCTTTTCGGTCGGGGTGCGGTCGGGGGTCGGGGTCGCGGACGTGAGTCGGCGGCGGAGGCGGGTGCCGGCGGCGCGGACTTCGGGGTCCGCGAGGGCCTCGTCCTCGTCGCCCGCTGCCCGGAGGGCGCCGAGGTAGGGGACGGTGACCGTGCCCGCGACCCGGCCCGCCAGGGCCCGCAGCCGGTAGCGGGCGGCTCGGACGGGACGGGTGGGGGCGTCGGAGACCAGCAGCAGCCACGGCGGGGGCAGTTGTGCCGGTTTGGCGCGGAGTGCGTGTTCGACGCTCGCGATTCCGTACAGCGTGGTGTCCGCGAGCAGCAGTCGGGGGACGGCGGGATCGACCCGCAGGTCGGGGTGTTGGGCCGAGTGGATCACCGCGCCGGTCCCTTCGGGGTCGAGCAAGCGGGCGACGACGCGCATCCCGAAGGTGACGGGTTGGGTGTCGACGACGAGCCATGTCGGCCGGTGTGCCAAGGGCGGTTCCGCCCACGGCCGGCGGGGGTCCGGTGGGGGTGCTCCGTTCGGTCGAGTCACCGCATCGGTGGTCATCTCGTGCCCTCCCCTGGTCACGCGCCGTTGCCGTACTGGTTACCGTCTCTGAACGATCACTGACGGTGACGGGTTTCGTCCGCGGGTCGGTCCCCCGAGCGGCGGACCGGTGGATCACTCGATGCGGTGAGGAGGTCGGGGTCGCGGTGACGGCGCTGCGGGCGGTGGTGTCCTTGGTGGGCGCGGTGGGGGCGTCTTTGGTGGCGGGGGCGGTGTTCGTCGCCTCGGGCGGGGTGGGTGCCGCGGGTGAGCCCGGGGTCGCCGGCGGGTACGGGACGGCGGAGTCGGCCGGTACGGCGTGGGCGGGGGTGCCCGGCGAGTTCCGTCCGTGGATCGAGCGGGCGGTGGCGGCGTGCGCGCGGCCGGCGTTGTCACCGGCGCTGCTCGCTGCGCAGTTGCGCCAGGAGTCGGGTTTCCGGACGACGCGGACGTTGGTCAGTTCGGCGGGGGCGCGCGGTCCGGCGCAGTTCGTGCCGGGGACGTGGGCGACGTGGGGTCGGGACGCGGACGGCAACGGGCGGGCCGATCCGTACGACGTGGGGGACGCGGTGCTGGCCCAGGGCGCCTTGATGTGTTCACTGCTGGGGGAGGCCGAACGCTCGGGTTTCCCGGGGGATCCGCGGGCCTTGGCCTTGGCCGGGTACAACGCGGGGTGGGGGGCGGTGCGCCGGTTCCGGGGGGTGCCGCCGCCGGGGTTCGCCCGGGGGGAGACCCATCGGTACGTCACGGCCATCATGCGCGGGATGGCCGATTTCCGGACCCGCGGCGACGGCGCGCCCGGCCCGACCGGCGCGGGCTCCGCGGCCGGCGGCCCTGCGGCCGGCCTCGGCCCCGGGTCCGGTTCGCGGGCCGCGCGGGACGCGGTGCGGCGGGCGGGCCGGTGGGTGGGGACGCCGTACGCGTACGGCGGGGGTGGACCGGCCGGCCCGGGGACGGGGCACTGCGCCGGCGGCAACGGGATGCGGGACGGGCGGTGCGTCGCGTCCCGGACGGTGGGTTTCGACTGTTCGGCGCTCGTGCAGTACGCGTACTGGCCGCACCGGCGGTTGCCGCGCACGGCGGCCGCGCAGTTCGGGGCGACCTCGGACCGGCCGGTGGCGCGGGCGGCGTTGCGCCCGGGGGACCTGGTGTTCTGGAGCCGTCCGGGGGCCGGTGTCCATCACGTGGCCCTGTACGTGGGGGACGGGCGGGTGCTGCACGCGCCGCGCACGGGCCGTGCCGTCGAACTCGCCGTGATGGACGAGGCGATGCCGCGCGGCGAGTACCACGGGGCGACGCGGGTGGGCGTGGCGAACGGTCGCACGGGGGCCACGCCGGACCTCGCGGCGGGCGCCGCATCGGGTGCCGCGTCGGGTTCCGCTCCGCGTTCCGGTACGGGTTCCGGTGGCTGAGTCGCGGGCGGCAGGCGGACGGCGGTCGCGTGCGCCACCAGGCGCGCGTATCGGCCTGGTCTCGATACGGCAAAATCAGCGGGCACCGTACATCCCTTCCCTGTGGATTCGTGTCCACAGACCGGGCCCACTCCGCAGTCGGGCCCACTTCTCCTTTCTTTTGCACCACTTGACACCCGAATGTGGAGTATCTCTTGTCCCTCCGCTTCTCTCCCTCCCGGCGGACCGCGGTCGTCGCGGGTACGACCGGCGTTCTCATGACGGTCTTCCCGTTGGCGAGCACGGCCGGCGCCGCGGCGCCCGTGGCACCGACCGTGACCGCCAAGGGTGCCTTCCTGCTCGACAACGCCTCCGGGGCCGCGAAGTTCTCGAAGGCCGCCGACACCCGGCGTCCGATGGCGAGCACCACGAAGATCATGACCGCCTACGTGGTGCTGACCACGCCCAAGGTGGACCTGAACAAGCAGCTGACCATCCAGCAGGCGTACCCCGACTACGTGAACAGAGTGGGCGCGAGCAGCGCCTACCTGTACGTGGGCGACAAGGTCAGCGTCAGCGGCCTGCTGAACGGTCTGCTGGCGCCGTCCGGCTGCGACGCCGCGTACGCGCTCGCCGACGCCTTCGGCAAGGGCAGCACCCGTGACGCGCGCACCAAGGACTTCATCGCGCAGATGAACTCCAAGGCCAAGGCGCTCGGGCTGACGAACACGAAGTTCGACTCCTTCGACGGCAATTCGCCCAACGCGAGCGCCGGCAACTACTCCACGCCTCGCGACCTCGCGAAGCTGGCGAGCAACGCCCTGAAGAACACGACGTTCCGCGACATCGTGAAGAACCCGTCCGTGAAGGCCACGGCGACCGCCTCCAACGGCAAGACCCGGTACTACACCTGGTACAACAGCAACCAGCTGCTGGGCGGCTACCAGGGCACCATCGGTGTGAAGACGGGCACGAACACCCCGGCCGGTCCGTGCATCGTGTTCGCGGCGACCCGCAACGGCAAGACCATCGTCGGCACGGTGCTCGCCTCGACCTCGGTCCCGAACCGCTACGACGACGCGAAGAAGATCATGGACTACGGCTTCGGCGTCGCGCCGGTGCCGAAGGCCACGCGTCGGGGCACCTCCCCCGCCCCCTCCACGGGCACCGAGCTGCGCGCCCTGCCCGCGAACGCGAACCGCGACTGATCCGTCGGAGGCGCGCGGCCCGTCCGACGCGCCCCCGGCCCGCGAGGGCCCGGTTCCCGGTGGACACGTCCGCCGGGAACCGGGCCCTCGCTCGCGTGCGGACCGCGCACCGGTCCGCCGCCGGGGGTCAGGCCCGCGAGGACACGAGCCCGCCGACGGGCACCCCCGCACCCGGCTCGACGCCGCCACCCGGCTCGGCGCGGGCACCCGGCTCGGCGCCGGCGCCCGCGTCCGGCTCGGTCCGGGCTCGGGCCACGGCCGCGAGCAGGGCCCGTACCGAGGCGGTCAGCACCGAGCCGTCGATTCCGGCGCCCCACACCTCGCGACCGTCGACCCGGCAGCGCACGTAGGCGACGGCCGGCACCCGCGCCCCGGAACCCTCACCCGCGGCGTCCGCCCCGACGGCGTCCGCCCCGACGGGGTCCGCCCCGGCAGCGCTCTCCTCGACGGCCGTGCCGACCGGCCCGGGGTCCGCCGGCCGCAGGCCGTGTTGGCTGTAGTCCAGCACGTCCACGTCGAGTCCGGTCCCCCGCAGCGCGTCGACCAGGGCCGCGAGCGGCCCGTTCCCCGTGCCCTCGTACCCGCGCTCGTCCTCCCCGTCCCGCAGCACGACGCCGGCGCGGTGCGCGCCCGGCGCGTCCTCCTCGGTCCACCACGCGTGCGGCACGTGCCGTCCCCGGCGGCCGGGCTCGACGTACGTCCTCTCGAACAGCGCCCGCAGTTCGGCGTGTCCCAGTTCTCGTCCGCTGTCGTCGACGACGCCCTGCACCACCGTCCCGAACTCGGGGCGCAGTGCCCGGGGCAGGTCCAGGCCGTGTCGGGTGTGCAGCAGGTAGGCCACGCCGCCCTTCCCGGACTGCGAGTTGACGCGGATCACCTCCTCGTAGCTCCGGCCGAGGTCGGCGGGGTCCACCGGCAGGTACGGCACGTCCCACGGAGCCTCCCGCTCCGGCACGCCGAGGGCCTCGGCGCGGGCCCGGTGGTGGGCCATGCCCTTGGCGATGGCGTCCTGGTGGGTGCCGGAGAACGCGGTGTGCACGAGGTCTCCGGCGTACGGGTGGCGTGGGTGGACGGGGAGCCGGTTGCAGTCCTCGACGACCGCGCGGACGGTGTCGATGTCGGACAGGTCGAGCATCGGGTCCACGCCCTGGGCGTGCAGGTTGAGGGCGAGGGTGACGAGGTCGACGTTGCCGGTGCGTTCGCCGTTGCCGAACAGGCAGCCCTCGACGCGTTGGGCGCCGGCGAGGACGGCGAGTTCCGCGCAGGCCACGCCCGTGCCCCGGTCGTTGTGGGGGTGGACGGAGAGGATGACGGCGTCACGGCGGGCGAGCCGGCGGTGCATCCACTCGATCTGGTCGGCGTACACGTTGGGGGTGGCGATCTCGACGGTGGCGGGGAGGTTGTGGACGACGGGCCGGTCGGGGCTCGCGTCCCACAGTTCGGTGACGCGGTCGCAGACCTCCAGGACGTAGTCGGGTTCGGTGAGGTTGAAGACCTCGGGGGAGAACTCGAAGCGGATCCGGGATTCCCCGTGCGGCTGTCGGGCGACTCCGCGGGCGAGGTGGTCGGCGGCGTCGAGGACGAGGCGCAGGACCTCGGCCCGGTCGCGGCCGAGGACCACCTCGCGCCAGGTGGGGGCGGTGGCGGTGTAGAGGTGGACGAGGACGCGCGGCAGGTCGCGGACCGATTCGAGGGTGCGGTCGAGGAGGTCGGCGCGGGCGGCGGTGAACACGGAGACGGTGACGTCCTCGGGGACCGCGCCGGAGTCGGCGAGGTGACGGACGAAGTCGAAGTCGGCACGGCTCGCGGAGGGGTAGCCGACCTCGATCTCCTTGTAGCCCATGGCCACCTGGAGGTCGAAGAGGCGTCGTTTGCGTGCCGGGTCCATGGGTTCGGCCAGGGCCTGGTTGCCGTCGCGCAGGTCGACGGGCACCCACAGCGGGGCCCGGGTCAGGCGTCGTGAGGGCCAGGCACGGTCGGGGAGTTCGGGCAGCGGGACCCGCTGTTCGGCGGGCCGGTAGCGGTCGCTGCGCATGGCGCCCGGTCGTTGCGGGTTCCAGTGCGGGGCGTCGGCGGGGCGGTCCCCGGCGGGGGCTCTCAGAGTGGGGAAGCCTCGCCCGGGGAGGCCGCCGGGGAGCTCGGCGGGGGTGTCGGCGTGAGGGGACGCGGGTGTGGCGTGGGTGTTCAAGGAGGTGTCTTTCCTCGGCTCGGTCGCGAAAGGACCGGCGCAGCCCGACACCCGCTGCGGGGTGCCGGTCCTCAGGCCCCGCAGCGGCAGCCGAGAAGGAGGGCACGCAGCGTCATGGCGGAAGCTCTACCACGGTGACGACGGGTCGGGCAACGCACCGGGGACGGGGTTTCGGGGCGTGTCGGGGCGTGTCGGGGCGGGCGGAGGGACGCACGGCCCCCGGTCGGGGCCCGCAAACGGAACGGTGGTCCGGGTCTGCCGAGCAGTAGGTGAGGCGCTCCCTTTCCGCCCCCCTTTCCGGGTGCCTTACCGGCCCCGACCGGCCGGCCGATCAGGGCCGGCGGGCCGGAGCCGGCCCCGGAGGGGTCTCCTCCGATTCGGTCGTTCGACGGATCCGGAACGCTCCGGAACGGATGCCTGGCCGGGTGCGGCCGGGTCCGGACGGGGGCGCGGCGACGGGCGCCGGCCGGGGCGCTCGGGATCGCCGCGTCTCGCATCGCGGACCACCCGAGGCCCGCACCCCCCCGCCCCAAGCGCCCCGCCGCCGAGGGCCGCGCCCGGGTCGGCGCGCGGCCCTCCGGTCGGTCAGTGGGTGCGCGCGGGGGCGTTCAGCGGAGCGGTGAGGGTGATGCTGTGGGCGGTGCGCGCCGTGCGGCCGGCGGGGTCGACGGTGTGGGTGTCGAGGGTGAGGCCGCGCGCGGAGACGGTCAGGGTCATGAAGCCGAGGTCCGTGAAGTTCTGCCAGGCCGACGGGTGGGAGAAGTGGGCCTTGCCGTCCCCGGTTTTGGCGGCGGCGCCGCACACGATCTGGCGGGTGCCCCGGCTGCGGCCGGTGGGTTCGAGGACCTGGAGGGTGTGGTCGTGGCCGGACAGGATGAGGTCGGCCCGCCCGCACACCACCTCCTCGTACAGCTCCTTGAGGTGGATGCCGGAGGTGTAGTGGCCGATGACGAAGCCGTCGTAGGAGCCGGCGCTGCCGTGCTTGCCGTTGTTGAGGTACGGGTGGTGGCCGAGGACGATCTTCCACCGGGCGCGGGAGGCCGTCAGCGCGCGGTCGAGCCAGGAGCGCTGCTCGCGCATGTAGGGGCCGTTCCAGCGGTAGTACGGGTCGACCTGGGTGACGGTGGAGGCGACGGGGTTGGTGTCGAGGGCGAAGAACTCCACGAGCGGGTCGGCGCCGGGGGTCGTGTCGGGGAGGGCCACCGAGTAGTAGCGGCTCGGCATGTACCAGCGGGGCGAGCCGGCGGCATAGGCCACTTCTCGGTCGCCGCGCGAGGGGTCGCCGCCGCTGCCGGGGATGAGGCCGGAGCAGTCGTGGTTGCCGAGGACCATGAGCCAGGGCACGTCGACGCCGGTGTTGGGGGTTTCGAACTTCGTCGTGAACTCGCTGTCGGTCGCGGACTCGGGGCCGTTCTCGTAGATGTTGTCGCCGAGGCCGACGGCGAGGTCCACGCCCCGGGCGCGGGCCACTTCGCGGGCGGCCGCCATCACGGCGAGTTGGCCGGCGCCGCCGGTGCCGGCGTCCCCGGTGACGAGCACGGTGAACTCGCCGGCCGCGTCGGGCGCGGTGGGCAGCGGGAACTTCGCGGACCGGGCGGCGGTCCGGGTCGGGTCGCCGGCGGCGTGGGCACGGCCGGCGCCGGGACCGGCCGTGAGCAGGCCGAGGGCGCCGGCCGCGAGGGCGCCGCCGAGCACGGTGCGTCTGCCGGGCAGGCCGGCGCCGGTGCCGGGGCGTGTCGTGGGGCGGGCTTCGGTGCCGGTGGCGGGCACGGGGGCGTGGGGGTGGGGGGCGCGGCCGGCGGTCGGTTCGGCGCGCAGCCACTCGTCCTCGGTCAGGTCCGCACGGGGCGGTGTCAGGTCGTCGTCGCACATGCGGTCGGTTCTGTCACGGTCGGGTGGGAGGGGGAAGTCCCGCGGGTGAAGGGGAGGGGGAGATGTGGCGACGCCCGTGTGCACGTGGTGCGCGGCGGCCGGCGGGGACCTCCACGGGCGGATCGACCCATTCCACGAGGGTCTGTTTTCAGCCGGCCCGCAATGCTCACCAATCGTGCGCAAGGGGACGATCGCCCGCACGCTCCGGATCCTCGCCGCCCGCCCGGGGTCGCGGACCCGGGCCACAACGGCCCTGATGTGCAAGCATGTTGCGGAACCCACCCTCCCGAGACCCGGCCTCCGCGCCCGCGCGTCACGCCCGGTGGGGGCCCGCGATCCGGGCCGGCCGGGCCCTGTTCCCCATCCTTCCTCCCGACTACTCTCGACCGCGTCGCCGAGTCCCGAACCCAAGGAGTCGTCCGTGCCCGACGCGCACAGCCCGCTCCCGCACCACCCGGGTTCGCACGCGTCCCACGACCTCTCCCCCGCCCCTTCGGCCCGCCCTGACCGTGCCCGCACCGACCGTGCCCGCACCGACCGTGCCCGCCTCGACCGGGCTCGCCCCGGCCGTGCCCGTCGCGCCGGTCACGGAACTCGCCGGGGCACCCCCGCCACGAGCGGTGGGCCGCGCCCCGGGGCCGCGTGACCCCCGTGTCCCGGTCGGACCGTCCCCCGCGCCGGGGCGGCACACCGAACCGGCCACGCGCGGCCGCGCCCGCACCGCCCCCGGATCCGGCCGACCGCGTCCCCCACCCGATCTCGCGCACGCACCCGTACCCCGAGAAGGACTGATGTTCCGTCGCCTCCTCCCCCACATCCGCTCCCGGGGCCGTCGACGTCCGGCCCGTCGGGTGCTCGAACTCCGCGACGAGATCCTCGCCGGCCTCGACCCCGTGCCCACCGGCATGGAGGAGCTGACGGCCGCCCTGATCGACTACGCCGCCCGCGTCCTGGGCCGGCCCGTGCACCTGCGGTACGTGCCGATGGAGGGCGGGGTCTCCGGGCTGACGGTCGAGGCCGACACGTTCGCCGCGATCCTGGTCGAGGCCGGCACCACCGAGCAGCACCAGCTCGTCATCATCGGGCACGAGCTGGCGCACCTGCTGGAGGGGCACTGCTCGCACACCGCCCCGCAGGACGCCGTGCGCGCCGCCCTGGACGACGCCCCGGACCTGGAGCGGCCCGACGGACAGTTGGCGGTCGCGGCCCGGCACGAGTTCGACGACGAGAAGGAGGAGTTCGCCGAGACCCTCGCGCTGTACCTGAGCGCGGCCCTGCGGCCCTACCTCGCCGAGGGCGCGACGCCCGCCGCGGGCGGCGTCGCCGAACGCGTGCAGGCCAGTCTGGGGCACCGTCGCGGACGCGCCCCGAACCCCGGGACGCACCACCGGCCCCCGCCGGGAAGCGAGCGGGGAAACAAGCGGGGAAACGATCAGGCACCCGAAGCGGGACAGGACACGACGGCGTGACGGACAGCGGCTACTACCTCCCGGCGGGCGCGCTGTTCCTCGCCTTCCTCCTGCGCCTCCCGGTGCTCGTGCGCGAGCGCCGTGAACCCCTGGTGCGGTTGATCTCCCTGCTCATCGCGGTGGCCTGCGTCTCCTTCCTGTGCGCCGCGCCGCCCTCCCTGCACCTGCTGAACTCGCTGACCGGCGTCCCCAACATCGGCGCGCCGCTGGTCTACTCGCTGGTCTTGGCCTTCGCGGCCGGCTGCCTCACCCTCGTGGTGCGCTGGCGCGGCGGCAGCCCCGAACGCACCCGGCGCCTGGTGCGGGGCTGGGCGGCCATGGCGCTGGTGACGAGCTGCGCCGTCGCCGTGCTCTTCGCCCTCGGCGAGGCCCCCGTGGAGCGCCCCCGGGACCTCGACACCTACTACGCGCTCACGCCGTACATCCGCGAGGCCATCGTCTGCTACCTCCTCGCGCACACCGCGACGGCCCTCGTGGTGACCGTGATGTGCGCGCGCTGGTCCGGGGCCGTTGGGCGGGGCACGATGCGCACGGGGCTGCGGATCCTGGTCGGCGGGTTCGCGCTGAACGCGGCCTTCGGGGTCGCCAAGCTCGTCGCCGTCGTCGCCCGCTGGCTGGGCGCGGGGCCGGCGGTGGACCCGCTCAGCACCGATCTGGCGCCCGCCCTCGCCTCCGGTGGTTCGCTGCTCGTCGTGCTCGGGTTCCTGCTCCCCTCGGTGGGGCCGCGCGTCGAGGACGTGTGGCGGGCCTGGCGGACCCATCGGGCGATGGGTCCGCTGTGGGCGGCGTTGCACGCGGCACCCGCCCGGGCCCCGTACCGGGTCCCGCTGCCGTTCTGGGCGGTCACCGCCCGCGCGGAGGCGCGGGCCACGGAGATCGCGGACCGGCTCGTGGAACTGCGCGGGCACCTCGACGTGGACCGCAAGATCGCCGCCGGGGCCGCCGCCCGTCGCGCCGGGCAGCCACCGGCCCGGGCCGAGGGCATCGGGGACGCCGCGATGATCGACGCGGCCCTGCGAGACCGGGCCGCGGGCGAAGCGCCGTGCGGCGACCGGCGGGCCCCCGGGTCGCTCGTGGACACCTCGCCCGAGCGGCTGGCCGAGCTGAGCCGGGTGTTCGCCGCGCGGCACGCCGTCCCGCCCCGCGCGCTGCGCCCCGTGCCCACCCCCACGCCCAAGCCCGCCCCCGTGCCCGTTCCCGTGCCGGACCCGGCCGATCCGGCGTTCCCGCTCCGGACCGCGCGCGCCGCGGACACCGCCAAGAGCCCCAAAACCCCGGCCGCCACGCCCCCGGACACCACCCCGTGACCCCCGCCGCCCGACCGGCCGGCGCCCCCCACCCCCGGAACCGACGGACCCTCCCGTGACCCTCGAACTCGCCGGCGTGTTCTTCTCCATCCCCGCCGGCCTGCTGTTCCTCGCCTTCCTCCACAAACTCCAGGCCCTGATCCGGGCCCCCCACGACACCCTGCTGCGGGCGGTCGTCGCCCTGCTGCTGGTGGCGGTCGCCGTGTTCGCGACCTCCGCTCCACCCAGTCTGAAGTTCATCAACGCGTTCTTCGGCGTCCCGAACGTGGCCGCGCCCATCGCCTACTGCGCGCTCACCGCCTTCTCCGGCTCCTGCCTGGTCCTGCTGATCCACTGGCGCGGCGGCCCCGACCCCCGGCGGTTGCGGCGGGCGACCCGGATCTGCCTGATCGCCTACGCGCTGGTGTGCGTGGGGCTGGTGGTCTGCTTCTCGGTCGCCGACGCGCCCGTGGAGCGGCTGCGCGATCTCGACACGTACTACGCCTCGACCCCCGGCATGCGCGAGATGATCCTGCTCTACCTCTTCGCGCACACCGTCGCGGGCCTGACCATGACCAGGCTGTGCATGCGCTGGGCCCGTGAGGTACCCGGTTCGCTGCGGGCCGGGCTGCTCACCATGGTCTGCGGATACCTGCTGAACCTCTGCTACGACGTGCTCAAGTACACCGCGATCACGGCCCACTGGCTCGGGCGCGACCTGGACTGGCTCTCCACGGACCTCGCGTTCGCCGCCGCCGGCTTCTCCGCCGTCCTCATCGGCTGCGGGTTCCTGATCCCGCCCATCGACCAGACCATGGGCTCGCGGTGGCGGCTGTGGCACCGCTACCGCCAGCTGCGCCCGCTGTGGAGCGTGCTGTCGCCCGCCGCGCCCCACCACGGGGTCACGAGCCTGGCGCGGGCGCCGCTGGAGGTGCGCCTGGTGCAACGGGAGAACGCCATCCACGACGCGCTGCTGCGGCTGGCCCCGCACCTGCCGGACTCCCTGGGGCGCGCCACGTACGACAGCGCCGTGCGGGCCGGGCGCGAACGCAGCGAGGCCAGGCTCACCGCCGACGCCACCGTCCTCACCAGCGTCATGCGCGCGCACGCGTGGCGGCTGCCGGAGCCCTGCGACGACGGGCCCCGGTGGAGCGTGCGCTCGGCGCAGAGCGACGAGGACCTGGTGGCCCTGTCCCGGGCCGTGGCCCGACTGCCCGCGTCGCCCCCGCCGCCCGTGCCGCCCGTGCCGGCCCCCGCCTGCGGCGCGGGGCCCGAGCGGCGACCCGAACGCTGATCCCTCGAAACGGCCGAGGTCGGGGGTGGTGTCGGGGGGCCGCGGGGGCGGGCCTACCGTGGGTGCCATGACCGTTCTCGCGCCGCCGCACCCGCTGTTGTCCGTGTTCCTCGACGCCGCCCGGGGCGTGTTCCCGCCGGTGGACGGCGGGGTGACGGTGGTGCCGGCGACGGATGACGGCCTGGAGTGCGTGGTGGCCTTCACCGGGCACGCGTACGTGGCGACCTCCCTGCCGGCGGACGAGGTGCGGGCGGCGGGAGCGGACGGCTTCGGCGGGGCGCACTCCCCCGAGTTCCTCACCGCGCTGGGCGGGCCGAAGGCCCGGTTCGACGTCCTGGACGTGACCCTGGTGGCCTTCGGCGCGGGCGGGCCGGCGCGGCTGCCGCAGGCCGGGCCGCGGGGGCTCGCGCACCCGAGGGTGATCCGGGCCCGCGGTCTGCGGACGGACGTCCGGGCGTACGAGGACGAGCGCGGGGTGATCACGGTGGCCCGGGGGGTCGCGGGGCGCCGCGAGTTGAGCGTGGAACGGTGGGCGGCGGAGTCCGAGTCGAACCCCGGTGAGGGCACGACCCGGGGCCCCGGCGCGAGCGCCGGTGCCGGTCGGGGGTTGATCTCCGACGCCCTGACGCTGGTGCCGGCGGGTGAGCCGGTGTTCGCGGCGGTCTCGCCGGGCAACGCCCGCTCCCTGCGGGCGTTCCTGGCCTCGGGTTTCGTGCCGGTGGGCAGCGAGATACTGCTGCACCCGGGCCGCGCCCGCCCCTGAGCGGTCGGGGGCGGGGGCTAGGAGCCCGGGGGCGGGTTCAGTCCTCGGGGGACTCCAGGGTGTCCGCGCAGGCGAGGTGGCCCCAGCGGGTGCCGATCCGGGTGATCTTCTCGCCCGCCGGATAGGGCTGCCCGCAGGGGCAGCGGCCGGGGAACTTGGCGTTCAGGGTGGGTCGTCCCCCGCCGGAGGTCTTCGTCCCGCCGGAAGCCTTCGCTCCGCCGGTCGGTGCCTTGCGCGCCCCGGTCTTGGCGGCGGGCCGGGACTTCGGGGCGGAGCCCGCGGTGACGGGGTCGGGCACGGGCAGGTCGTCGCCGTGTTCCGTGCCGGCCGCCCGCTGGTGCTGGGCGGCGTCGCTCGCGGCCTTGTCGGCGATCGCGTTCAGGTGGTCGCCGTCCTCGCGGTGCGCGGGGACGTAGCGGAACTCGACGGTGCGGCCGGTCAGGAGCTCGTCGATGGCCTGCACGAGTTCACGGTTGGCGACGGGCTTGCCGGCGGCCGTCTTCCATCCGTTGCGCTTCCAGTTCGGCAGCCACTGGGTGACCGCCTTCATGGCGTACTGGGAGTCCATCCGGACCTGGAGGTCGGCGTCGGCGGGGACGGCCCGCAGCAGTTCGAGGAGGGCCGTCAACTCGCCCACGTTGTTGGTCGAGTGGCCGAGCGGACCGGCCGCCCAGCGCACGGGCCGCTCGTCGGCGTCGGCGACGACCCAGCCCCAGCCTGCGCGACCCGGGTTTCCCTTGGCCGCCCCGTCGGCGGCCGCGATGATGCGTTCGGACATCGTCCGATCATGCCACGCCCCGGGACCCGGGCCGCACCGCTCCCGGAGCCGCCCCGGCCCCGGGCCCGACCGGATTGTCGTACCCGGGTCCTACCGTGGACCCGTCCACACACACGCGCTTCTGGCTGCGCCTGCTGCTCGGACCTCGACGGGTCGGCCCGGGAACAGCGCCCCGGTCCGGCCCGTCGCCGTGCCCCCGCCCGTTCCCCGCCGGGATCCGGTCAGGGCTGAGCGCGGAACACGAGCTCCGACCAGTGCACGCCGTCCCGCCCGTGCAGGTCACCGCGTGATCCGAGGTGCACGGGGGTGAGCCCGAGCTCGGCGGCGGCGGTGCGGACCTCCTCGTCGGGGACCTCGAACATGTGCCGTCCGGTGGGCACGGGCCCGTGCCGCACGGTCAGGGAGAGCAGGCCGCCCGGGGCGAGCAGTCCGGCGACCACCGGCAGGGCCAGGGCCCGTTCGGCGGGGGCCAGGTGCATCCACACGGCCGTGACCAGCACCAGGTCGAAGTCCGTCTCGCCCCGCTCCCGGAGTGCGGGGAGGGCGGGCAGGGCGTCGTCGACCCAGGTGACGGGGGGCCGGCCGGGCCGGTCGGGGTGACGGGCGCGCGCGAGGGCGCGCAGTTCGGCCGTGGGCTCGACGGCCACGACGCGGTGTCCGCGTTCGGTGAGGGCCGCCGCGTCCCGCCCGCTGCCGGACCCGATGTCGAGGACCCTGGCCCCGGAATCCGGCAGCAGGGGCAGGAGATGAGGGTGCACGTCGGCGAGCCCGACGGACTCGTACTGCTCGACGAGGCGTGCGGCGGCCTCCCCTCCGTAGCCGGCCGTTCCGGGCACGGGGTCGGTGGGCTCGGACGGGCCGGGTGCCGGCTCGGGCGTGGTCATGGGTTCTCCGCTCGTCGGGTGCGAGGATCACGCTTCACGACAGCGGAGCCCCTGACCTCCCGGGCCGTCAACCCCTCCCGCCCCGGGCCTCGGTTCAGCGGCCCTTGAGCTTCTCCACCGCCGCGACGCCCACCGCCGCGAGGCCGACCTGTATCGCCAACTCGATCCAGTCGATTCCGGGCGTGTCCGCCACCCCGAAGCCCGCCGCGATGCCCGTGCCGACGAACGCCGCCACGATGCCGACCACGATCGTCCACAGGAAACCGGTGCGTTGACGGCCCGGCAGGGCCAACCGGCCCAGGACGCCGATCACGACACCGACCACGATCGCACTGAAGATCCCCGAGAATTCCACGACCCGCTCCTCGCGTTCTGTTCCGCTTTCCGTTCTGATGCCCTGGTCACGGCCCCGCACACCCGTGCGGTCCCCTGAGCCCACCCTGAACGAACCCCGAGATCACCCCGAGGAAACCCCGAGTCCCGCGTCCCCCTCGGGTACCGGTCCCACGCCGGTCCCCGCCGCGCGCCCCGGGGTGCGCGACGGCGTGCGGTCGGCCCGGGCACGGGACGCCGGGCGCCCGGTGGTACCGGGCCCGGAACGCGACCTCCGACGCGCCGTCACCGACCGCTCGTGCCCTCCCCCGCCCCGTCTTGTCCGGCTCCGGCCGCCGGCGCCACGATCGGCTCGCGCCGCCCGGCGCACCCTCCCGTTCACCCACACCGACCGAGGGATGCCCCGTGCCCACACCCCGCTCAGCCGTCCCCGACTCCCCCGTTCCCGATCCCACCCGCCGCTCGTTCCTCGGCCGCGCCGCCCTCGTGACGGCGGGCGCCGTGACCGCCGCGACGGTCGCCCTCGCCCCGCGCGTCACGGCCGCCCCCGCCGCCGGGGCCTTGGCCACCCAGGACCGTTGGAGGTTCTGCGACAAGTGCTACACGATGTTCTTCTGGGGCTACCCGACCGACGGCGTGTGTCCCGCCGGCGGGGCGCACCGGGCCCAGGGCTACAACTTCGTGCTGCCCTACGACGTCCCGGAGACCTCCACGGACCAGAAGAACTGGCGCTTCTGCGACAAGTGCTACGCCATGTACTTCTGGGGCTACCCGACCGACGGGGTCTGTCCCGCCGGCGGGGCCCACCGGGCGCAGGGCTACAACTTCGTGCTGCCGCACGACGTGCCCGAGACCGCGACCCGGCAGCGGAACTGGCGGTTCTGCGACAAGTGCTTCGTGATGTTCTTCTGGGGCTACCCGACCGACGGCGCGTGCGCCGCCGGCGCGGCGCACCGGGCCCAGGGCTACAACTTCGCCCTGCCGCACGCCTGACGGCGGGCCGGTCGCGCGCGGCGGTCGCTCAACGGGGGTCCAGGGCCCGCGCCACGGCGGCCTCCGCGTGCAGCCGGGTGGTGGGGAACAGGGGGACGGGGCTGTCCTCGGCGCCGACGAGCAGCTCGATCTCGGTGCAGCCCAGCACGATCCCCTCGGCCCCGGCCGTGACGAGCCGGTCGATGACCTCGCGGTAGCGCTGCCGCGAGGCCGGCCGGATCTCGCCCCGGCACAGTTCCTCGTAGATCACGCGGTGCACCTCGGCCCGGTCGTCCTCGTCCGGGACGAGGGTCCGCACCCCGCCGGCCGCGAGCCGGTCCCGCAGGAAGGGCTGTTCCATCGTGAACGCCGTGCCGAGGAGCCCGACCCGGTCCAGGCCCCGCGCGCGCACCGCGTCCGCGGTCACGTCGCCGAGGTGGAGGAGGGGGATCGAGACCGCCGCGGCGACGGCGTCGGCGACCTTGTGCATGGTGTTGGTGCAGAGCAGCAGGAGGTCCGCGCCGGCGGCCTCCGACGAGCGCGCGACCCCGGCGAGCACCTCCCCCGCCTCCTCCCACCGGCCCTCGACCTGGAGGCGTTCGATCTCGGCGAAGTCCACGGAGTGCAGCACGCAACGCGCCGAGTGCAGCCCGCCGAGGCGTTCGCGGACCAGTTCGTTGACGACGCGGTAGTAGACGGCCGAGGATTCCCAGCTCATCCCCCCGATCATGCCGATGACCCGCACCACGCGCTCCCGTCCTCGTCTCGCGTCCGGCGCCCGCCGCCGCACCACCGGGCCATGCTACGACCGTCCGCCCGCCCCGCTCCCGCCCCCGCCCCCGCCCTCCGTGCCCGTCAGGTGCGCGTGGACGACGATGTTCGAGGAGTAGCCCGTCTTCGGGTCGTAGCGTCCCGCGCACGTGATCAGCCGCAGCTCCGCGCCCCGGGTCCGCCCGTACAGCTCGTCCTCCGGCAGCTTGTCCCGGTCGTGGACGGTCACGGCGTCCACCGTGAACACGGCGGTCCGCCCGTCGACCCGACGCACCCGGACGGTCTGCCCCCGGGTGAGGTTGGCCAGCCCGTGGAAGACCCCGCGCCCGCTGTCGGTGTCCACGTGCCCCGCGATCACCGCCGAGCCCTTGGCCCCCGGGGCCGGCCCGCCCTCCCACCACCCGGCCAGTTCGGCGCGGTCCGAGGGCAGGGTCTGGAGGGTGCCGTCGGCGCTGATCCCCAGTCCCGTCAACGGCGCGTCCACCCCGATCGCGGGGATCAGCACCCGCTCCGGTCGCGCGGGGGCCAGGGCGGGCGCCTGGTCGAAGAACACCCGGGGCACCCGCACGCTGCCGCCCGCCGTCACCCCCGGTGTGGTCGAGGTCCCGGGAATCAACCCGCCGCAGGCCAGGTTGACCTGGGCGAGCCCGTACAGCGCGGCGAGCCCCAGCAGGAAGCGCAGCCCGCCGCGCCCCGCCGCCGGGCCCCCGCGCGCCGCCACCGCCCCGCCCCCGGAGCCCCGCCGCTACCGGGCCCCCGCCCGGCGCCGCAGCCACAGCGCGCCGAAACCGGCCGCGCCCAGCACCCCGATGCCGGCGGCCAGTTGCGCGGTGTCCGTGCCGGCGGCGCCGCCCGCGCCGGTGTGCACGGGACCGGTGGGGTGGTGCGCGACCCGCAGCTCGCTCTCCACCCAACGGCCGTTCTCGCAGCTCACACTGATCCGGTAGGTGCCCTCGCGGGTGCCGTGCGGCACCTGGAACCGGCCCGTGAGCCCCTCGTGCCCCTCGCGCCGGTCGTGTCCCTCCCGCCCCTCGTGCTCCCCGTGTCGCTCGCCCCGGCGCATCGGGAAGTCCCCACCGCCGCGCATGCTGTTGGCGTCGCCCGTGCCGTGTCCGTCGCGGCCGCACGCGGTGGTGACGGCCGTGACGTGGCTGCCGGGGGTGGCGGTGCGCGGGTGGAGCTCCAGCCGGTCGGAGTCGCCGGCCGCGGCGGGCGCGGCCCCGGCGAGCACCGAGGCGAACGCGGCGACGGCCGGCAGCAGCGCGAGGCCGGCCCGTCCCGCGGTCCGGGCGGCGACGGCGGCGCGCGGGGTGGTGCGGCCGGGGGCGCCGGGGGACCGAACCGGCGTGCTCTGGTGCCCGTGTGTGCCGTGCATCGGCGTTCCTCGTCCTTCGCGTCGTCTCGCCGCGGCCGTCCCGGTCGGGGCGACCGCACGGTCCCAGGCGATCACCCCCCGCGTCCGAGCGCACGCCGACGGTGGCCGGCGTTCCGCCCTCCGGTGGACGCCGGGGCCCGCGCGCGGCCGTCCGGGTGACGGGGGCGCCGGGGCGGCGGACGCACGAGGGCCCCGGCACCGCGCGGACGCGGGCCGGGGCCGTCGGTCGTGCCGTGCGCCCGGGGCCACCCGCCGGCGCGCACCGTCTCAGGGCGTCGCGCCGGGACCTCGAGGCCCTCGGGCGGTCGAGGTCAGAGCGGGCGGACCTGCTCGGCCTGCGGGCCCTTGGGACCCTGCGCCACCTCGAACTCGACCCGCTGGTTCTCCTCCAGCGAGCGGTATCCCTCGGTCTGGATCGCGGAGAAGTGGACGAACACGTCGGGTCCGTTCTCCTGCGCGATGAAGCCGAAGCCCTTCTCCGCGTTGAACCACTTCACGATTCCTGTGGCCATGTCGTGTCCCGTCCCACTCGTGCGATGTCGCCGACGCCCGCCCGTTCCGCGACCCCTTGCCGCGGCACCCGAGCGCGTGCCGAGCCGTACCTGCCCGGCGCGTGGTCACACGAAACGATCAGTTCACCGGCCGGCCTGAACTCGGCCGAACGGGTGAATCACGGGGTCGACCACATCCATCGGCCCGTCGGCGCCGAAGTAAGGGTACGGACGGGTGTGAGCGGCACCCTCCCGTCCCCCGGTCCCCGTCCCCAGGACGTGGCCCGGGGTGTCGCGCCCGCCGTGCGGAGGATCTCGGCAATCCCGAGCACGGCGGGCGCACCCGACGCCCCGAAACCTGCCCCCGACCTGCGGGAACGCTCCTCCGTCGGCGCGCTTCGCGACCCGTCCCCGGGCCCGGTCACAGCCCCCCGGAGATCTTGAGCACGGCCCCGCTGGCGTACGAGGCGTCCGGGGACAGCAGCCAGGCCACCGCCCCCGAGATCTCCTCCGGGTGCCCCGCGCGCCCCATGGGAATCACCTTCGCCACCTGCGCCGGCCGGTTCGGGTCCTCGTGGAACTCCGTCCAGATCGTGCCGGGGGAGACGCAGTTGACGCGGATGCCCAGCGGGCCGACCTCCTTGGCGAGCCCGACCGTGAAGCTGTCCACGGCGGCCTTCGCGGCGGCGTAGTGCACGTACTGGCCGGGGGCGCCGAGGCCGGCGGCGGCGGAGGAGATGTTCACGACGGCCCCGCCGCCGGTGCGCGTCATGTCCCGCACGGCCCGTCGCGCGCACAGCAGGTAGCCGAGCACGTTGACGTCGAGGGCCCGGCTCAGCCCGGCCGGATCGGCGTCGGCGAGGGGTCCGGTGGGGGCGCCCATGCCGGCGTTGTTGACGAGTCCCGTGACGGGTCCGAGGCCGGCGGCCGCGTCGAAGAGGGCGTCGACGGCGACCGGGTCGGCGGTGTCCACCGCGACGGGGAGCGCGATCCGGCCGATGGCCCGGACCTGGGCGGCGACCGCGTCGGCCGCCTCGGCGTCGGTGTGGTAGCCGATCACGAGGTCGTGGCCCTCGGCGGCGAGCCGGCGGCAGATGGCCGCCCCGATGCCCCGGCTGCCCCCGGTGACCACCGTGATCCGTCGGGCTTCGGGCGTCCCGGCCGCCGTTTCGGGGGCGTCGACCGCCCGCTCGGCGTGATCGCCCTGCTGCGTGTGCGCGTGGGAGTCCATGGCCGTCAGGGTAGGAGGCCGTGGCCCCGCGCCCACCCGGCGGGTCCGGGCGGGAACGCGCCGGGGCCGATCGGCGCGGGTCTCCCCGTTCCGATCGGCCCCGATCGCTCACCGCCCCGCGCACGGGGCGACGGGGTCGACGCGTCAGGCGTTGACGCAGGTGTTGCCGAAGGCCGGGTTCAGCGCGCCGATGACGTTCACGGAGTTGCCGCAGACGTTGATCGGCACGTGCACCGGGATCTGGATCAGGTTGCCGGAGGCCACGCCCGGCGAGTGCGCCGCGATGCCCTCGGCGCCGGCGTCGGCCGAGGCGACCGAGGCGCCGCCGACCAGGGCCATGCCGACGGCCAGCGCGAGACCGGCGCTCTTCAGGACACGGGACATGATTGCCTCCACGAAATCCGGGGCGGTGCGGCCCGCGTCGTCAGCGCGCCGTTCGCCACGTGGTCCGGGGCCCGACCGCTTCGGACCCTCACCGTCCCTTCGGCACCCGGGGCCCGCTCGCCCCGGCTTCGGGGCCCGGCTTCCCTCGATCAGGGGACCTCCGTCCCCCGCCCCGCCGAATCCGCGCCCTTCCCGTTCGAGTCCGTTCGCCGCCGAACGGGCTTCGCGCGGGCGTTCGGAACCGGCCGGCGGTCGGGGGCCGGGGTACCGCTCGGGAGGGAACGGGACGAAGGCGGGGGGATCGGTCGGCGGGCCGGGCCGGTGCCGCGCGCCCGTCCCCGTCGACCCTGGTGTGCGGGGCCGGCGCGTGGCAGAGTCGGGGTCGGCGCGAACGTTCCTGGAGTGACGACCGTGACGACACCCCATCTCCCCCTGCCCTCCTGCCCCGTCTGTGGCACGCCGGCGACGCGTGTGCTGTGGCGGGATCGCGGTTCCGGTCCGATCAGTGTCACCGTCGAGCCCTGCGGGCACGCCGCGTCGACCGACGAGCCCCCGCGACTGGTGCTCGATCCGGTCGTGGTCGAGCCCTTGGCCCGGTACGCGGTCTGAGAACCACGCGGGCCCGGGAAGTACGCGGCGCGGGAATTCGGATGCCCGGCGCTCGCCGACCGGGAGAATCATCCGCATGACAGCTCTTCACACCAATCCCCTCTTCGAGCGACTGGCGACCTCGGAACGTGTGCTGATCGCGGGCGCGGGCGGCGGGTTCGACGTGTACGTGGGGCTGCCGCTCGCCCTGTCCCTGTGGGCTCAGGGCAAGGAGGTGCACCTCGCGAACCTGTCCTTCACCTCCCTGGCCGGCCTGCCCGCCGAGGACTGGCTCGCCCCCGACGTGGCCGTCGTCACCCCCGATTCGGCGCCGCACCAGGGCTACTTCCCCGAGCGGGCCCTGGCCCGGTGGCTGCGGATCCACGGACTGCCGCCGGTCGTCCACGCCTTCCCGCAGGTCGGCGTCCGCCCGCTGCGCGCGGCGTACCGGGCGCTGCTGGAGCGGCACGGGATCGACGCCGTGGTGCTGGTGGACGGGGGCACGGACATCCTCATGCGGGGCGACGAGGCCGGGCTCGGCACCCCGGAGGAGGACCTGACCAGCGTGGCCGCCCTGGCCCCGTTGACCGGGGTCCCGGTCCGGTTGGTGACCTGCGTGGGCTTCGGCGTGGACGCCTACCACGGGGTCAACCACGTGCAGGTGTTGGAGAACATCGCGGCCCTGGAGCGCGCGGGCGGCTACCTGGGGGCGTTCTCCCTGTCGCGGGCGAGCCGCGAGGGCGCCCTGTACGTGGACGCGGTGGCCCACGCGCAGGCGCAGACCCCGGAGCGGCCGAGCATCGTCAACGGGTCGATCGCGGCGGCCGTGCGCGGGGAGTTCGGCGACGTGGGGTTCACCGAGCGGACGAAGGACGGGGAGCTGTTCGTGAACCCGCTGATGTCCCTGTACTTCGCGTTCGAGCTGGACGCCCTCGCGGCCCGCTGCCTGTACCTGGACCGGATCGAGGAGACCGAGTTGATGCGGCAGGTGCACTCGCGGATCGCGGAGTTCCGCGACGAGGTGGTGAGCCGGCCGCCGCGCCGGTTCCCGCACTGAGCGCCGGACCCCGTCCCGGGGCGGCTCCGGCCGGTTCACGTGCCCGGGCCCGGCTCGGTTAGCGTGGGGGTCCAAAAGAACAATTCCGGCGAAGCCGGTCATCATGGAGAGGCGTCCCGGTGCACGGTGAGTACAAGGTACCCGGCGGAAAACTCGTCGTCGTGGATCTGGAGTCCGAGGACGGGGTCCTGCGCGGGGTGCGCGTGGCCGGGGACTTCTTCCTCGAACCCGACGAGGCGCTCGGCGCGATCGACGCCGCCCTGGAGGGCCTCGCCTCCGACACCGACGCGGCGGCGCTCGCGGCACGGATCGCCGCCGCCCTGCCCGAGGGCACCCAGATGTTCGGCGTGACCTGCGAGGGGATCGCGATCGCGGTCCGCCGGGCACTGGCCCAGGCGACCGAGTGGGCGGCGCACGACTGGCAGTTGATCCACTCCGGTCCGCAGGACCCGGCCCTGCACATGGCCCTGGACGAGGTCATCACGGCCGAGGTGGCGGCGGGCCGCCGGCCGCCGACCCTGCGGGTGTGGGAGTGGGGGGCGCCGGCCGTGGTCATCGGCAGCTTCCAGTCCCTGCGCAACGAGGTGGACCCCGAGGCCGCGGCCCGGCACGGCATGACGGTGGTCCGGCGGATCTCCGGCGGCGGAGCCATGTTCATCGAACCGGGCAACACGATCACCTATTCCCTCTCCGTCCCCGAATCCCTGGTCTCCGGCCTGTCGTTCGCCGATTCCTACGCCTACCTCGACGACTGGGTCCTCGGGGCGCTGGCGGAGATGGGCGTCAGGGCCTGGTACCAGCCGCTGAACGACATCGCCACGGAGGCGGGCAAGATCGCGGGCGCGGCCCAGAAGCGGATCGTGGGGGCGGACGGGCCCGGCTCGGGGGCGGTGCTGCACCACGTGACGATGGCGTACGACATCGACGCGGACAAGATGCTGGAGGTGCTCCGGATCGGTCGGGAGAAGCTCTCCGACAAGGGCACCAAGAGCGCGAAGAAGCGGGTGGACCCGTTGCGCCGGCAGACGGGCATGGCGCGGGAGGCGGTCATCGGCCGCATGATCGACTCGTTCCGGGGCCGGTACGGCCTCACCGACGGGGTGGTCTCTCCCGCCGAGCTGGCGCGGGCGGAGGAGTTGGCCCGCACGAAGTTCGCCACTCCCGAGTGGACCGCCCGCGTGCCCTGATCAGCGGCGCGGCCCGGGGATCACGATCCCGTCGGTCAGCGGGGCGTTGACGGTGAACCCGTCCCCGGTGGGCACCGAGTGCGGGTGGAGGGTGTAGCCGAGCAGCACCCCGCCGGCGGCCGGGAAGGTGACCTCGCTGATCTCGGCCACCCCGATGGTGTCGGCGGCGGCGGCGCCGGCGGCGGCCAGACCGAGGCAGCTCGCGGCGGCCGCGACGCCCACCGCCGCGAAGGACAGGGCGCGACGGGACACGGCACGGCGGCCGGTACGGGCGGGGACGTTGGTACGGGGCACGGGTTCTCCTCCACGGGACGACGGCGCCGGCCGCGCGACGCACGGGCGCGGCCGGCTCCGGTTCAACGTCCCCCGCTCGGCCCCGGTCCCGCCGGTTCGCCCGAACGGGTGAGGAAGGGTGGTGCGGGGGCCGGCGAGGGGCGCGCGCGACGACCGCACCCCGGTGCCGACCGCTCCCCCGCGCCGGCTCACCGCGCCCGGGAGCCCGCGCCGCCCGGCGCCGGCCGGCCCTGCCCGGCGGCGCGCGCAGCCTCCTCGACCCGGGCTCGGTGCGCGGCCCGCACGGCCGCGTCCCCCGGGGCCACGGCCCGGGCCCCCGCCCGCAACCCGGCGGTCCCGTCGACGAGTTCGCGGACCACGTCGGCGTGACCGGCGTGTCGGTGGGTCTCGGCGATCAGGTGCACGAGGATCCGGTGCAGGCTCTGCCGGGCGCGGTCGCCGAAGGGAATCTCGACGGTCGTGTGCAGGGAGTGGCCGGCGATCGTCGCGTCCGAGTGCGCCCAGACGGCCCGGTAGCGGTCCACGATCTCCTCGCGGCTCTCCCCGGGCGTGGCCCACAGGTCGGAGTCGGGTTCGGCGTCCCCCGTGATCCACAGGCCGGGGGCGGGGAAGGGGCGGCCGAACGCCTCGCCGAGGTAGAGGATCTCGGCGGCCGTCACGTGCTTGACCAGGCCGAGGAGGTTGGTTCCGCTGGGGGTCAGGGGACGGCGCACGTCGTACTCGTCGAGTCCGTCGAGTTTCCACAGCAGTACGTCGCGGGCGTCCTGGACGTAGACGGCGAGGTCGCGTTTGAACGCCTCCCCGTCGAGGTCGCCGGTGTTGTCGGTGATCATCCGGCCAGTCTGCGCGAGGGCCCCGGACGGGGGCCGGCCGTTTTCCGGACCTTCGGCGCCGCCTCGGGACCCCGCGCGGCCCGTTGTCGGTGGCGCGTGCAAACATGCCGGAGATCATTCGCACACACGGGGGGTGACGGCGTGAGCGCCGAGAAGGACGACACGTGGGAGCGGTTCCTGAGGGAATCCGAGGCCGGGGTCGCGGACGCGCCGAAGGAGCCTTCGGCGCGGGCCCGGGAGGTGACCCGGCGGCTGCGCGAGAACCCCGGGCCGCCGCCCGGGTGGCGCACGCACGAACCCGCCGGGAGCCGGCGCGGGCGGGGTGGGCGACGGCGGGGCGGCTGGTACGTGGTGGGCTTCGCGCTGTCGATCGCCCTGTTGATCGTGGCCCTGGCCCCCGGGAAGGTCGTGGACCTGTTCGCCGACGCCACCGGCGGCACGTCGGCCGCCGGCCCGACGGGCACGCCGCGCCCCGGCTCGGATCCCGACGCCACGCGCCCCACCCGACAGGATCCGTTCGCGGGTTCCCCGGCCGCCGCGTGGGAGGACGGCGCGGCCGGCATCGTGGTGCCGCCGGCTCGGGCCACCGGGTGGATGGACGCCGAACAGGTGGCCCACGCCCTGGACGTGTCACGGGAGTTCACGGCGGACACCGGTCTGGACCCGGGGGCGTTGCGGGGCGAGCGGCCCGCCGAGGCTCTGGCCCGGATCGACCCCCGCCAGGGGGACCTGCGCGCCACGCTGAGCGAGGCCCTGCGCGCGCCGACCGAACGGAACGACCCGCTGACCCTGTTCAGCCGCTTCGACCCGGCCCGGGTGTCCCTGGTCGGCAGCGTGGTCAAGACCCGCGGCGAACTGACCTTCCGGGAGGGGCAGGGCGGCGGCGTGGAGGTCACGGCGGACGTCACGTTCGTCTACCCCGTCGCCCCCGCCGACGCGGGCGCCCGGTCCGGGGGCTCCGGCGACGGTCCCGTCGAGCGCACGATCGTCCGGCGCGAACTCGTGATGCTGTGGGAGAACCCCGAGACGGCGTCGGCGGCACCCGACACCTTCGCCCTCACCTCCCGCTCCGTGCACATCTCCAACGGCGGCTGCGGGGACGGGCCCGTGGGCTGGCTGAACCCGCGCTTCGGCCCCGCCGATCCCGGCTCCGGCCCGACCGGTCGCGGTCCGGCGATCGACCCCTACGACCGGCGCACCGCGATACCGGAGACCGGCGGGGACACGGAAGGCTGCGGCACGGTCACCCGCACCTGATCCCGGTCCCGCCCCTGCGCAGGATCGCGGCCCGGGTCAGGGGCCTTGGGGACCGGTGGGGCGGGTGGGACGGGCCTCGTGCCGGCCCGGCCCCGGGCCCGTCACAGGCTCGTCACGGGCCGGGACAACGGCCCGGCGCCGCACGGACGATGACGGCATGCGCACCCGTCACCGCGCCGTCACCGGCGCCCTCGCCGCCCTGTCCACCCTCGCCCTGGCCCTCGGGCTGACCGCCTGCAACCCGGCCCTGGCCGGACGTCTCGAAGCCGCGCCCGTCCCGGCGGCTCCCGTCGACGGCCGGGTCGTCGTGCCCGACCTCCTCGGCACCGGCCTGCACTCCGCCGACGCACGGGCCCGTGCCGCCGGCCTGTCCGCCCCGATCAGCGAGGACGCCCTCGGCCGGGACCGGCAGCGCACCCCGGCCGCCGGTTGGCGGGTCTGCGCGCAGAACCCCGGGGCCGGGGCCAACGTGCCGGTGTCCTCCACGATCCTGCTGTCCGTGGTCAAGGCCGACGAACGCTGCCCCTGACCGGCCCGGCGGGACCGGGGCTCAGACCACGACGTCCGTGGCGTCCAGCCCCGTCTCCTCGCCCCAACGGAACGTGAGCCCCTGCTCCCGGGCCGCGCCCACCAGCAGATCGCGCACCAGCCGGCCCGCGAGGTCCACGGCCTGGATCCCGTCCACCCCGTGCACCTCGCGGACCGGTTCGTCGCCCAGGCCGGCGATCCGGCACGGGCACACCCAGCTCTCGCCGTCCTCCGCCGGTCGCGGCCTGCCCAGTTCGAGGGCGATCGGGAACACGGGCCCGTCCGGCCCCCGTTCGGCCGTCAGGCTCCGACTCGCCATGACCTCGCCCATGGGCCGTACCGTCACCTCGCGCACCGTCCTCGCCTCCCTCGTCCCCCGGCCCCGTCCGCTCGCGTCGTCGACGCCGCTGGGCGGGGCAGCGCCAGGCTACGGGCCCCCGGGGCCGATCGAGCCCGGGACACGAGGGCCACGGCCGGCGGTCAGGCGCTCCGCCCGCGCCGGTTCTCCCGCCCCAGGGCCCGGGCCCCCAGGAACATCATCGTGAACGAGCCGGCCATGAACACCGCGCCCACGCCCGTGGCCACCATCCGGGCCGTGGTCGAGACCCCGACCGCGCCGGTCACGGCGTTGACGGCGGCGGCGCACCAACACAGCAGCACACCCGTGCCGTAGCGTCGGGCGGCCGCCGGACGGCCCCGCGCCGGCCCCGGCAGCCGACCCGCGAACAGCAGGGCCGCGATGGGCAGCAGCAGCACGGAGAGCAGGGTGAGCATGAGGAGATGAGGTGACACGGCGAAAGCCCCCTTGATCCGCGGTGGGCGACCCGACCGACTCCCTGTCGCCCCCGGACACCCCGCCCACCTGCGCGTTCACCCTATCCATCGGCCGGACGGGCAGCAGCCCCGGTGTCCGGATAGGAGGGAAGCACGTCATTGCGGACACCCGGGAGCACGTCGACGATGGGAGCATGACTTCCCGCGACGTGCTGGTGCTCCTCTACGACGGGGTGCAGAGCCTGGACGTGACCGGCCCGGTCGAGGTGTTCGCGGCCGCGAGCCACTGGCCGGCCGGCCCCGAGGCCCCGCGCCCCTACCGGATCCGGACCGTCTCCCCGGGCGGGGTCCCCGTGCGCACCTCCAGTGGGCTGACCCTCGTGCCCGAGGGTCCCCTCGAATCCGCACGGCCGGGCCCGGGGACGACCGTGCTCGTCCCCGGAGGCCGGTACGACGCAGATTTCGAACCGCGGCTGACCGACTGGTTGCGCGAACGGACCGCGCCGGCCGCGCGGATCGCGGCGGTCTGCACGGGCGCCCTGCTGCTCGCGCGCGCCGGCCTCCTGGACGGCCGGCGGGCCACCACCCACTGGAACGCCTGCGAGACGCTGGCCCGGGAGCACCCCGCCGTGCGGGTGGACCCGAACCCCATCCACGTCCGGGACGGGCGGATCTCCACGAGCGCGGGGGTGACGGCGGGCATCGACCTGGCCCTGGCGCTGGTGGAGGAGGACCACGGCCGGGAGGTGGCCCTGACCATCGCCCGACACCTCGTCGTGTTCCTGCGCCGCCCCGGCAATCAGGCCCAGTTCAGCGCGCACCTGGCCGCGCAGACCGCGCACCGCGAACCGCTGCGCGAGGTGCAGCGGTGGATCGACGAACGCCCGGACGCCGATCTCGGCGTCGAGTCCCTGGCCGCGCGCGCCTCCCTCTCGCCCCGGCAGTTCGCCCGCGCGTTCCGCGCGGAGACGGGGGTGACCCCCGGCCGGTACGTGGAGCGGGTCCGGGTCGAGCACGCCCGCCGGCTGCTGGAGGAGACCGGCCAGGGGGTGGCCGAGATCTCCCGCCGCTGCGGCTACCGCACCCCCGAGGCCCTGCGTCGGGCGTTCCTGCGGGCGCTCGGGCAGCCACCGACCGAGTACCGGCTCCGGTTCGGCACCCGCCCCCGGCCGGCCACCGCCCCCGAGCCCGAACCCCTGAGCCCCTGACCCTCTGACCTTCTGACCTTCTGAAGCGGCATCTGCATCCCGTCGGGCGCCACCGGCGCCCCCGAACGTCCCGGAGGACGACATGCGCATCGCGATCCTGCTCTACGACCGTTTCACCTCGCTCGACGCCATCGGCCCGTTCGACACCCTGGGCCGGGTCCCGGGCGCCGAGACCGTGTTCGTGGCCGAGCGGCCCGGCCCCGTGGCCAACGACTCCGGTCAGCTGTCGCTCGTCGCCCAGGCCGGACTGGACGAGATCGACCACGCGGACGTGCTGCTGGTGCCGGGCGGCCCCGGGCAGAGCGCCCTGATGGAGGACGAGCGGCTGCTCGCGTGGCTGCGCGCGATCGACGCGGGCAGCACGTGGACCACGTCCGTGTGCACCGGCTCCCTCCTGCTGGCGGCGGCGGGGCTGCTGCGCGGTCGGCGGGCCACCTCGCACTGGCTGGCCCTGGAGCAGCTCCCCCGGTTCGGGGCCGAGCCAACCGGGGAGCGGGTGGTCTTCGACGGCAAGTACGTCACCGCCGCCGGTGTCTCCTCGGGCATCGACATGGGGCTGGCCCTGGCGGGTCGGATCGCCGGGGACGAGGCCGCCCGGTCCATCCAGTTGCTCACCGAGTACGACCCGCAGCCGCCCTACGACGCGGGCTCGCCGGAGAAGGCCCCCGCCGAGCTGGTGGCCTGGTGGCGTGAGCAGAGCCGGTTCGTCATGGAGTGAGCCCCGGCCCGCGCGCGGCTCCCGCGCGCGGGCGTTTTCATCACGTTCAACAAGCGGTCCGGTCGAGGAGGGAAACCTTCACGGGGAACAGGCGTTGAACCGGTGGACGCGTGTCACCGCCACGTCCGGCGCCGGCCCCCGAGCCCACCGCCTACTGCACCTGCCGGCCGGATTCCACCGCTGTGGGTGAATCCCGTTCGGTCCAACGCCCGTAACGCCCGCCCCGCACCACGGCCCACCTGCGCTCTTGACCCGGGCCGCACCCTGTGGATCTTGCGTGCGAGCAGTCACCGCGAGCGTTCCCGATGCGCCACGCCCCTACAGTTCAGGCCGAAATCCACCGTCGACCTTCGAACGGGGCCTGCGTGTCCGGCGAACTCCCCCATGTCCCGCGCCAGTCGAGCGCGGGATCGCAGCACGAAGCCCACCGGCCCGAGGAGGCCCCTCGGCGGCGCGTCGTCATCACCGGCATCGGGGTGGTGTCGGCGGTCGGGACGGGGGTGGGCGCCTTCGCCGAGGCCCTGTTCGGCGCCCCCGCCCACGCCGGCGTCCGTCCGTCGGCCGGGCCGTCGACGGATCCCGACGAAATCCTCCACCACATCGAGCCGCGTGCGTACGGTCGTGCCGCCCGCTTCGCCGCGGTGGCCGCCCGACTGGCCGCCGACGACGCGGGCCTCGGCCCGGCGTCGCTCGCGGCGACCCGGACCCTGGTCTCCGTCGACACCACCACCGGCGAGGCCGTCGACCGGCAGCGCGTCGACCTGCTGCACCGCGCCGGCGGCCCCGAGGCGGTGCCGGCGCGGCTCGCCCGCCGACTCCCGAGCGCCCGACTGGGCGCGGCCGTCGCCCGTGAACTCGCCCTCGCCGACGCCGAGGTGTACACCCTGGACGCGGGCCCGGCCCCCCGGGGCCCGGCTCTCTGCGACGGTCTGGACGCGATCCGGTGCGGGGACGTGGGGCTCGCGGTGTGCGGGGGCGCGGACGCGGCCGACGGCGGCATCGGGATCCTGCCCGGCGAGGGTGCCGGGGTGCTGATCCTGGAGAGCCTGGAGTCGGCGTCGACGCGCGGGGCACGCGTGCACGTCGAGGTCCTGCCGGACGGGACCGGCGGCGGGGACGAGGCCGGGGACGGGGACGAGGCCGGGGACGGGGCCGGGAACGTGTCGTTCCGGCGGGCCGCGTCCGCCCACGCGGACGTACCCGTCGACCGCGTGTCCCCCGTGGCACGGCCCGACGGCGCGCGCCGCGGTGCGCCGCACAGGGCCCCGGCCGCCGTCCCGGAGTCGGAGCTCAGGTCCGGGGCCGGGGCCTCGGGAGCGCTGGGCGTCGTCGCCCGGGTCCTCCTCGCCCGTCACCGGGCCGCCGATACGGCCGACCTCCCGGGCGAGAGCGGGCCGCGTGCCCCCTTGTGGGTCGCGTCGGGCGACGCCGGGCGGCCCCCGCTGCCACGCCGGCCGAAGGGGGCCGTCCGATGACCGCCCCCGATTCCCTCGTGGTCACCGCCTGGTCCGCGCTCTCGCCCTACGGGTCCCGGACCGAGCAGTTCACCGCGGGCGTCCGGGAGCGCCGGGTGCTGCTGCCCGCGCCCGGGGGGCCGGTGTCCTTCGCGGTCGGAGGTCGGGTGCCCGGTTTCGACTCCCCGCGCGGCCCCGGCGGTTCGGGCGCCCGGGACCGGGCCCGCACAGCGGCCCTGGCCGGGACGGCCGTGGCGAGCGCCCTGGAACGGTCCGCTCCGCTCGGGTCCTCGGGCCTCTGCTCCGGCGGGTGCTCGTCCGAGGCCCGTCTCGGCTTCGTCCTGGGCACCAGCACGGGAGGCACGCCCGCGCGCCCGGGCTCGGGCCGGACCCGGATGACGGGACCCTACGTCGCGCTGGCGGGCGGTCGGATCTCCGCGCTGCTCGGTCTGGTGCGCGCGCGTCGGATGTTGCGGGCGGGGCGGGCGAGCGCCGTGGTGTGCGGGGCCGCCGAGGAGAGCGGGCCGGCGCGTTCGTGGTTGGAGCGGCGGGCGCACGCGGAGGACGGTGCGGACGCTCCCGCCCGTGCCCCGTTGGCGGAGGGCGCGGCCGTGTTCCGCGTCACCCTGGCCGGGTTGCTCGCCCCGTCGCCGGGTCGGGAGCCGGTCGCGGTGTGCGCGACGGTGCCCGGACTGCACGCGCGGACGGCCGTTCCCACGAGGGGCATCTCCCCGCGCGAGGCGCTGGGAATGGCCGTGGCCCGGGCGCTCGACGAGGCCGGGCTCGGCGCCGAGGAGGTGTGGGCGGTGGCGCCGTCGGGCCTGGACCCGGCGGAGGAGGCGGTGCTGGGCGGGATGTTCGCGGAGCCGGTGCTGGAGCGGCTGCCGCGGGCCGGGGAGCTGTTCGGGGACGCGGGCGCGGCGGCGGCGGCCCTCCAGATCGCGTTGGCCCTGGCGCACGGTCCGGGGACCGGGCCGGTGGCCGGTGCGGTCCCGGGGGCCGGGCCTCGGCACGTGCTGGTGACCGGTGTGGACGACGGGTGTGTCGCGGCGGCGCTGTTGAGGTTGGGGGGAACCCTCTCGTGACCTGGGCCGGGCGGTCGTGGTGAAGGGGCGGCTGTCGGGTCTGTACTGGCTGACGGCGGAGGAGGACGAGGGCGGGGACGAGGGCGGGGACGGGGTTCCGGCGCGGGTGGTCGCTCCGGACGGGGCCCGGGAGAGCCTCGCGGTCCCGAGCCCGGGCGGAACTCCTGTCGCCGGCGAGGCGGGTGCGCGGACGAACGCGGCGGCGGCCTCCGGATCGCGCTCGTGGGCGCGGCGCCGTGCCCTGCCCGGGCGGTGGTCGCGCGAGAACGCCCGTGACGTCCCTTGACCTCCCGACCTCCGACCGGGCCGATGATCGGATGATCGGCCCGGTGGGTGCTTACGGCGTAAGCACCCACCGACCGAACGCGGCGAGGGGACCGTACGGGCCGAGCGCTCGTCGCATGCTCGGACTTGAGTCGCTTCCGTCGCTTCGACCACTCCCCAAACAACCCCAAAACGCCCATAACCCCGCCGAAAACGCGGTCTGTTGGGTGCTCGCAGCGACCGACGGTCGCTCCCCGCCACACACCGCGTCACCCGAAGCCCACCCGCACCCGACGCCCACCGCCGCTTCTTTGACGTTCCCTCACCCTCCTTGGCCCACCGCCACACCTCCCTTGTACGGGCGTTGCACGAGCGCCGAGCAGAGTGGACGGCACGAGGACACGCCCGCCCCGTCCCCGCCCCCGTCGACCTTGGGAGTCCCCCGATGCAGCCCACCCGCCCCGCCCGGCCCGAGAGCCCTCGCCGTGCCCGCCGCGCCGGCATCGCCGTCGGCACCGCCCTCGCCGTGGCCGCCGGCACCGGCCTCTCCCTCGGCGTCGCCCGCGCCGACGACCGGGGCACCGAGCGCGCCGCCGAGCGGCACGCCCCCTCCAGGCCCGCCGCCAAGCCGAGCACCCGCGAGATCACGGCCCTCTTCGACGGCTGGAACAGGGCCCTGCGCACCGGCGACCCCGAGGTCGTCGCCGCCCGTTACGCCCGGGACGCGGTCCTGCTGCCCACCGCCTCCGCCCGGATACGCACCGACCACGACGGCATCGTCGACTACTTCGAGCACTTCCTCGCCAAGAAGCCCCGCAGCGAGAAGCTGACCTCCGTGGTCAACGTGCTCGACGAGAACTCGGCCGTGGACAGCGGCGTGTACCGCTTCCACCTCACCGACCCCAAGACCGGCGTGACCAAGCCGGTCGACGCCCGCTACACCTACGTGTACGAGAAGCGCGACGGGGTCTGGAAGATCCTCAGCCACCACTCCTCGGTGCTGCCGGCCGAGGGCTGATCCACGTCCCGGCCCGGGCCTCGGTCCGGGCCGCCGGGGCCGCACGCAGCACGATCCGCACGCACAGCCCGGACCGGCCGTCGGCGCGGGGCTCCAGGGTCACCGTGCCGCCGTCGTCCGTGACCAGTCGGTGGACGACGGCCAGGCCCAGACCGGAGCCCGCTCGTCCGGTCAGGCCCTGACCCCGCCAGAAGCGGTCGAAGGCGCGGGCCCGATCGGCCTCCGGCAGCCCCGGCCCCCGGTCCGCGACCTCCACCAGCACCGTGTCCTCCCCGGCCGTCACGCAGGTGTCGGTCCGGACCGTGATCACCGCGCGGTCCGGCGAGACCTCCAGGGCGTTCGACAGGACGTTGTCGAGGACCTGCTCCAAATGCCCGGAACCGGCCAGGACCCGGAGCCGGTCCGCCGGGGCCGAGCCCTCCTCCCACACGATCCGCACCCCCCGTTCCTCGGCCGCCGGGCGCCAGACCCCGAGCCGTTCGGACACCGCCCGGGCCAGCGCCACCGGCTCCGGCGCGGCCGGTTTGGCCTCCGCGCGCGCGAGCACGAGCAGCCCGTTGACGAGCCGGTTCATCCGGACCACCTCGGCGATGGCCAGGTCCACGTCCTCGACCACCCACGGGTCGTCGACCCCGTCGGCCACGTTGTCCAGGGAGAGCCGCAACGCCGTCAGCGGGGTGCGCAGTTGGTGGGAGGCGTCGGCGATGAAGATCCGCTGCGAGGCGAGCAGGGTGTCCAAGCGTTCGGCGCCCTGGTTGAGGGTCCGCGCCAGGGTCCGGGTCTCCCGAGGTCCGGTGACGGGGGAACGCGCCGTCAGGTCCCCGTCGCTGAACCGGCTGGCCATCGCGTTGAGCTGCCGCAACGGTTTGGTGAGCAGCCGGGCCACGATCGCGCCCAGGCCCGCCGCGATCGCCAGCACGCCGACCGCGAGCACGGCCCGGAACCCCCAGATCCGCCAGAGCCGGTCGGTGAGGTCCGAGGTCGCGTAGCGGATGCGGACCGCACCCACCACGGGGCGCTCGGCGGTGTCCCGGGCGTGCGCCGGCACCGTCACGACCAACTCCGGCCCCCACACGAACCGCGAGCCCCAGTCCGCCGTGGTGCGCCCGGAGCGCAACGCGGCCTCGAAGGCCGCGTCGTGGTCGTCCGCCCCGGCCCCGCCCACCTGGCCGCCCGACGGACCCGGCAGCGCGGGCGTCGCCGGCAGCGTCCGCCCCTCGGCCGCGACCACCTCCACTGTGCCCGGGGTCTCGTCGGCGTACGCGGCGACCACCCGGGCGAGCGCGAACCGGGACGGCGCGTCCCCGTCGCCCAGCAGCAGCGCCATCGTCGTGGCCTCCCGCCGCACCGACTCCTCGGTGTCCTCGCGCAACTGCGCGGTCAGAGTGAAGGCGACGGGCACGGTGAAGGCGGCGAGGGCCACGCCGACGAGGGCCACGTAGCTGAGGATCAGGCGACGGATCACGGCGACACCACGACCGGGCCCGGACCCGGGCCACCCGCGTCAGGGCCGGGCCCCTCCCCCGGCCCCGTTCCCTCCTCCGTCACCGGCACCAGCCGGAAACCCACCCCGCGCACCGCCTCGATGGCCACGGCACCGACGAGCTTGCGGCGCAGCGCCCCCACGTGCACGTCCAGGGTCTTCGTCGGCCCGAACCAGTTCGCGTCCCAGACCGCCTCCATGATCTGCTCCCGGGACATCAGGGCCCCCGGCTCCTCCGTGAGGAAGGCGAGCAGGTCGTACTCCTTCGGCGTCAACGCCACCTCGGCCCCGTCCACCCACACCCGGGCGGCCTTGCGGTCCACGACCAGGCGGTCGCCGTACCGCTCCGGGCCCGGGTCGACGGCGCGCAGCGGCGCCCGCACCCGCCGCATCACGGCCCGGATCCGGGCGATGACCTCGCGCACCCCGAACGGTTTCGACACGTAGTCGTCCGCGCCGATCTCCAGGCCCACCACCCGGTCCGTCTCGTCGCTGCGCGCGCTGATCACGATGATCGGCACGTCCCCCCGACCGCGCAGCGCCCGACACACGTCGAGCCCGTCGGTGTCGGGCAGCCCGAGGTCGAGCAGCACCAGGTCGTACGGCGAGGCCACGGCGAGCGCCGCACCCCCCGTGGTCACCCACTCGACCGTGAATCCGTACCGGATCAGCCCCCGCCGCAACGACTCGGCCACGGGCTCGTCGTCCTCCACCAGCAATACGCGCACGACCGAACACTAGCCAGTGCGTTCGACCGCTCCGACGGCGGAGCCGGCCCGGCCCGCGCTCAGCGCTCCCGGCCCCGCACCGTCCGCGGCCGGGAGGCCGCCAGACCGGCCGCGAGTTGCGGAACCAACAGCACCAGCAGCACGCCGATCGGCAGCGCCCACCCCCGCGCGAGGTCGTGCACGAGCCCCAGCACGGCGGGCCCGCCCGCGGCCAGCACGTACCCCAGGCACTGCGCCATCCCGGAGAGTTGGGCGGCGTGCCGGGTGTCCGGCGAGCGGTGCAGGATGAACAGCAGGGCCAGGCTGATCGCCGCGCCCTGCCCCAGGCCCAGCAGCGTCATCCACGCGTACGCGCCGGCCGCCGGCGCCACGATCAACCCGGTCAGCCCGATCCCGCAGAGCACGGCCGCGAGCACCGACAGTGTCCCCGTGCCCAGTCGCCGGCCGACCAGCAGCGGGGTCACGAAGGATCCGGTGATGCCGAGCAGGGAGGAGAAGGACAGCATCCATCCCGCCTCGGCGCCCGACATCCCGGCGTCCTGCAACAGCGTCGGCAGCCAGGCCGCCGCCGCGTAGTAGGCCAGCGACTGCAGGCCCATGAACGCGGTGACCTGCCAGGCCACGGCGGAACGCCACAGTCCGCGCACCGGCGTGGTCCCGGCGGCCGTCGCCGGCCCCTCCCGCCGGCGGGACACCGCCACCGGCAGCCACACCACCACGGCGACGGCCGCGAGCACACCCCAGCACGAGAGCGTCGCCTGCCAGCTCAGATCCGCGGCCCGCCGCACGGGCAGCGTGACCCCGGCGGCCAGGGCCGCACCGCCGAACAGGGCCATCGAGTACAGGCTCGTCATGAGGTTCACGCGGGTCGGGAAGTCCCGCTTGATCAGACCGGGCAACAGCACGTTGGCCACGGCTATGCCCGCGCCGGCGACCACGGTCCCGGCGAACAGCGGCGCCGTGCCCGGCACAATCCGCAGCACCGTGCCCGCGCAGACCGCCACCATCGTCGCCAACAGGGTCCGTTCGATGCCCCATCTGCGGCCCAGCGCGGGGGCCACCGGCGCCAACAGGCCGAAGCAGAGCAGGGGCAGGGCGGTGAGCAGGCTCGCGCCGGCCGCCGACATGCCGCTCTCGGCCCGGATCGTGGGCACCAACGGGGAGACGGCGACCAGGGCGGGCCGCAGGTTCAGCGCCAGCAGCACGATCCCGACGGCGAGGTACCCGGCCCGCCGGGCGAGGCCCACGGGTCGCTCGGGACCGCCGGAGGCGGCGGGGCCGATCGGTGCCGCGGCCCGGACGGGCGCGGGCACGGGGGTCGACGCGTCGCTCACGCCTCCTCCCCCGCCCGGGTCCCGACCCCGGCCCCGGTCACGAGCGCCTGCCGGCTCAGCGCCGAGAGCGCCTCCGCCAGATGGCCGGACGCGGCCCGCTCGGCGGCGTCCGCGTCCCCCGCCGCGATCGCGTCGACGATGGCCTCGTGCCCCGCGAACTGGTGCCGGACCGCGTCCGCCGCCTCGGAGTCGACGATCGCCGCGACACCGGCCCGGACCTCGGGCGCGAGGTGCTCGTGCAGATCGGCGAGGACGGTGTTGTGCGCGGCGAGGACCACCGCGCGGTGGAACCGGGCGTCGGCGTCGAGGAATCCGGGCGTGTCCCCCGCCTCCCAGGTCGTGCGGCGCTCGGCGAGCAGGGCACGCAGGCCGGCGAGTTCGGCGTCCGTGCGCCGGAGCGCCGCGAGCCGGGCCGCGTCGCGTTCGAGGACGGCGCGGACCTCGAAGGACTCCTCCGCCGGGGAACGACGGACCCGGCGGGTGAGGGCGGCGGCGAGGTCGCTGGTGGCCGACACGTAGGTGCCGTCGCCGCGACGCGGGGCCAGCAGTCCGCCGTGGACCAGGGCCCGCACGGCCTCGCGCACGGTGTTGCGGCCGACGCCGAGGCTGTCGACGAGCTCGGGCTCGGCCGGGATGCGGTGGCCCAGCGGCCACTCCCCGCCGGCGATCAGGGCTTCCATCTGGGCGATCACCTGGTCGACCAGGCCCGTCCGGCCTGCTGGGCGCAGCGGCATCGCTTCGGGTGTCCGTTCTCTCGACGGTCAAACATGGGAACATCCCATGTTTACACACGGCGCGGGAGCGCATCTCCTCGGCGCCCGGCCCGAGGTCAGGGCGTAGGGTGAATCGGCGACCCGTGACCGCGGGCACGAGACCAGCGAGGGAGACATGGGGGAGGAAACGTCGGACCTTCCCGCGACCGAACCGTCCGAGGGGTTCACCGCCGCGAGCGGCCGCGACCTCACCCGGGCCTTCGTCGCGGGTGAGGGACTGCCCGACGGGCGGGCGGCGGAGTCGCTGCTGCTCGTCGTGACCGAGTTGATCACCAATGCCCGACGGCACGCGGGCGGAGTCCGCTCCTTCGAGCTCGCGCGGCACGGCCCCCGCGTCACCGTGACCGTCTCCGACCACGATCCGAACCCGCCCGTCGTCACGGGCAGCCCGGCCTCGCAACCGGGCGGTTTCGGCTGGCCACTGGTCCTGAACCTGACGGAATCCGTCCGGGTGCACCGCGACCCGGACGGCAAGCGCATCGACGCCACGGTCGCCTGGCCGACCCCCGCCCCACCCCCGACCTCCGCCCCGCCCGCATCCCCGCACCTGCGAAAGGCCCCCGGCTCATGACCGACCCCTCCCCCGCCCCGTTCCGCCCCGGAGACGCGGCACCGACCCGCCGGCGCGCCCCCGTCGTGGAGGTCTCCGCGCACGGGGCGGCCCGGGTGGTCACGGCCCATGGAGAGCTGGACCAGGACCGGCTCGACCCGGTGGAGGAAGCGCTGGCGGCGGCCGCCCGGGAGGTCGACTCGGCGGGACCGGACGGGGTCGTGGTGCTGGACGCCTCGGGCATCCCGTTCGGCGACTCCTCGTTCCTCAACCTCCTGCTGCGCATGCACCACCGGACCCGGTTCCGGATCGTGGACCCCCAGCCCCAGATCCGCAGGCTGCTCGCCCTCACCGGCACGGACGGCGTACTGCACCTGCGGCCGAGCGTCGCGGCGGCCACCGCCGGGGACTGACCGCACCACCGGCGCGAGCTCGCACGGGGCGCGTTTCGGGCGCACGGCGCGGATTCACCGGTTCGGAGCGACCTTTCACCCCGGCGCCCCAATCAGTGCGCCCAGCGCGCGCCGCGCGCACACGGGACCGGCACGGTGGGAGCCCGGAACTCCTCCGGGAACCCCCCGCCATCCGCCGGCCGTGTCACGCGAGCCGGCCGTTCGGAGGTCCGCCGTGCCCATCCGCCCCACCGACCCCGGCACGTCCCCCGTCCCCGGCCTCGCCGCCGCCCCCCACGCCGGCCGCCCCCGTGTGCTCGCCGCGCACACCGGTTCGCGACCGGGCCCGCCCCGGCGTCGGGCCCGACGGCGCCTGCCCGGGGCGCTGCTCACCGGCCTGGTGCTCAGCGCCCTGGCCCTGCCCACGGGTGGGTCGGCCGCCGCCGATCCCGCACCGCCGGGCCCGCCGAGCGACGGGCCCGCGCCGGTGGAGGCACTGCCCTTCGAGCCCGCGCCCGTCCCGGACACCAGTCCCTGCACCGCCGACACCGGGCCCTACCAGCGACAGTTGGAACACCACCTGGGACTGACCGAGGACGGCCGGCAGTCCGAGGAGGACTGCCGTGCCATCCGCGCCTTCCAGGTTCTGCACCAGGTCAAGCGCCGTGACGGCTACGCCGACCTGGAGACCTTCCGCCGGACCGAGGTCCTCGAAGCGGCCGCGTCCCCGGCCGGTCGCGCGGGCTGCCCGACCCGGAGCTACCGGGTGACCTGCGTCGACCTCGCGCGTCAACTCCTGTGGGTCCAGCGGGACGGCAAGCTGCTCTACGGGCCGGTCCCCGCGCGGACGGGCCGGGACGGTCAGGAGACCCGCACGGGCTGGCACCGCATCGAACGCCGCGTCCTCGACGAGCACTCGGAGCTGTACAACAACGCCCCCATGCCGTACTCCCAGTACTTCAGCGGCGGACAGGCCATCCACGGGCGCTACGACGACCTGTACGAGGGCGGGGGCTCGGCGGGCTGCGTCAACGTGCGCCTCGCGGACGCCAAGCAGCTGTGGAACCTGATCGGCATCGGCGACCGCGTGTACGCGTGGGGCGTGAAGCCGGGCACGGAGGCGCTCGTCGACCAGCCGGCCGCGCCGTCCGTCTGACCGCCCGTGCGAAGCGCCCGCGTGAGGCGCCCGTTCACACGAGGGTGACCGCGACGCCGGCCTCCTCGAAGGCCGCCACGAGCCCGGGATCCGCGCCGCGATCGGTGATCAGGGCGTGGACGGCGGCCGTGTCGCAGACCACGGCGAAGGCGCGGCGGCCGAGCTTCGAGGAGTCGGCGACCACGACGACGGTCTCGGCCCGTTCCGCGAGCACCCGGTTGGTGCGTGCCTCGCCCTCGTCGTGGGTCGCGGCGCCGAACCGGGGGTCGAGGGCGTCCACACCGAGGAAGACGAAGTCGAGGGCCAGGGTGCGCAACACCTCGTCGGCCTGCGGTCCCGTCAGCTCATAGGAGTGCGGGCGGGCGACGCCGCCGGTCACGACGGTCTTCACGTGGGGGCGGACGACGAGTTCGTTGGCGATGTTGATCGCGTTGGTGACGACCGTCAGCCCCCACTCGCGGGCGTCCATGGCGGGTTGGGCCCGGGCCGCGAGCTCTCGGGCCACCTCCGAGGTGGTGGTGCCCCCGTTGAGCCCGACCGAGGCGCCCGGCGGGACGAGGCCGGCGGCGGCGCGGGCGATCCGCAGCTTCTCGTCGGCCCGCCGGGACACCTTGTAGCGCAACGGCAGGTCGTAGGCGACGGCGGAGTGGACGGCACCTCCGCGCGTCCGGGTCAGGAGGTTCTGGCCGGCCAGCTCGTCCATGTCGCGGCGCACGGTCGCCGCCGAACACCCCAGCCGCTCCGCGGCCTCGGTGACCCCGAGCGTCCCGCGCTCGCCGAGGATCTCCAGCAGCGCGGTCCACCGTTCACGCGCGCCGCTCACCGTCTGTCTCCGTCCTGCCCGCCGCTCCCGATGCCACCCCGGCAAGTATCACGCACCCGCGCACACCCCGAACAGGCCGTCCGCGCATGCCCGCTGACGTTCGGGAGAGACGAAGACCACACGGCGTGATCACGCCTGTCGCCGGCCTGAACCCCCTGGCTCGTGGGTAGCCTTGCGGCGGCAACCGGGGAGAAACCGGATCAAATGCGAATGTCCTGCGGGGCAAAAGGACGGGATGCGCTTCATGGAACGTCGAACACGGGCGTGGGGAACGGCGTTGGCGGTGGGGGTGCTGCTCGCGGTGACGGGCTGCGGCTCCGACACCTCGGCGGGGCGGGGCGACGGGGACGCGAAGGGCGCGAACTCCCCCTCCCCCAGCGCCTCGTCACCCGGATCCCCGTCGGTCGGATCCCCCTCCGCTTTGAACCCGTCCTCGGATTCCGGTTCGGGATCGGACGGCAAACCGGCGGCGGCGGAACTCCTGCCCGGCATGGTCTCCGCCAAGGTGGCCCGCACCCAACTCGCGGCGCTCACGGTCGCGGAGCCGCGGAGCATGGCCGGGTACAGCAGGGCCCGGTTCCCGCACTGGGCGGAACAGGGCGCCAAGTGCGACACCCGGGAGACGGTGCTGAAGCGGGACGGCAAGGACGTGCGCAACGACGCCGACTGCCGGGCCGTGTCCGGGACCTGGGTCAGCCTCTACGACGGGCAGACGATCACCGAGGCCGGGAAGCTCGACATCGACCACATGGTGCCGTTGGCCGCCGCGTGGCGGGCGGGCGCCGACAAGTGGGACGACAGCCGCCGCAAGGCGTTCGCCAACGATCTGACCAATCCCCAGCTGCTCGCGGTCTCGGCCAAGACCAACCGCTCCAAGGGGGACCAGACCCCCGACCAGTGGCAGCCGCCGAGCCGGGACGCCTGGTGCGTGTACGGGCGGGCCTGGACCCGCGTGAAGTCGGCGTACGAGCTGACGGTGACGGAGACGGAGAGGAAGACCCTGACCGACATGCTCGACACGTGCGGGGCCTCGTGAGCGGGGACGGGGCGACGGCCGGGCCCGAGGGCGAGACGGTCGCGGAGGACCGACTGGTGGCCGGCCCGGGCGGGGCGATGACCGAGGAGGTCGGAGTGATCACCGGGGACGTGACGGTGCGCACGGTCCGCTCCCCCCGGGGGCAAGTCGCACACCTGATCCAGTACACCGACGCCGACGAGTGGTACCTCCTCTCATTTGATTCCGGTTCGGCTCCTGATGAGAGTTCCGATTCCTCGCCGGAGCGACGGCACCGGGAGGCGGTCGAGCGGGTGCGGGCCGGATGGGTGGATCCCGAGGACGACTGAGGCGACCATGGGCTCACCCGTTCGAGGGATGGTGGGCGGCCCCTTCCCTCACGCACGATGGTCACCGTCAGTGACGAAAGGCGTGGGGGAAGGGGCTTTCCGTGTACACAGGGCTCACGAGGGGAACGGCCGGGGTCGGCCGCCGGCGTTTGTTCGATGATGTGCGGAAGTGGGTCGCTTCGGTCGCTCCCGTCGAGCGACTCACGAGGCTCCGGGAGGGCCGTCGAGCGACCGAGTGCTTACGGCGTAAGCACTTCACCCGTCCTCCATATCCCCTGAACCGGGCGAAAAACGTACATCCCGACCGGGTTGCGAGCGACCGAAGCGACTCAAGCGACCCAGGTTCGAACAATGCTCGACGTCCTCTCGGCAGCAGCGACCGAAGCGGCCACAGCGACCCGAGCGACCGGGCAGACGGCCCAAAGCACCGAACCGGACCCCTTCGGTCGCTGCTCGGATCGCTCCTGCCCCTCCAAGACCTCGTCCGAGTCCTGTCCCGGCCCTCCACTCCCCCACACGCGGGAGTCCCCGCCCCCTCGGAAGGGAGCGGGGACTCGGAGACGAACCTCGGACGTCGACCCGCGGTCAGTCGGCGCCGGCGACGGCGGCCGCGGGGTTCTCGGACTTCAACGTCTTGCGCCCCTTGCTGCCGGGGTTCAGGGTCGTCGGATCCACCGCCTCGGCCGGGGCCCCCGTGGCGTAGAGCCCGTCCGGGACGCTGTCACGATCGTGCGGGAGAAGCCAGAACACACGACGACGGAAGGTCCCGCTGGTGCGCGAGGGCTTCGCCTTCGGGCCCAGTTGCGCGTAGCCGACCAGCCGCCCGTCCCGGTGGTACGCGGGCTTCCCGCGCCGGGTGGGCAAACGGTCCAGCGACTGGCGCACGTAGTCCAGCTCGGAGACGTCCTCCAGCCACACCAGCTCGACCTCGTGATGGATCTCGTCGTCGGAGATGAGGGAACTCATGCACTCTCCTCCTCGGCGAGCAGTCCGATGCCGGGGTAGTACTTCTTGGAGTTGGACAAGATCATTTCTTTGGGTGAGGCGAGCCCCGCCAGCTCCCTCGCCCGGGCCGCGAACGCACGGGAGGAGACGGCGGGTGCACCCTCATTCTGACACCAAGTGCGGTAGACGTTGTAGAGGCGGGCTTGCTCTGCCCGTTGACCTGCGTCGAAGGTGCAGCACTCCTCGAAGAAGCGGCCGGTGTGGTCCTCGGTTTCGGCGTACGCCGTGGTCGCCAGACGGACCGGAGCGGGCCCCGTGAGGTCCTTCGCCCCGGCCAGGTAGCGGCGGGCTCCGTCGATCAGCCAGGCCAGGATTCCGGGACCCTCCTCGGTGACCAGGATGTCGGCCAGGTTGTCGATCTTGCGGTCGTCGGAGACGACCCGCTCGAAGGGCACCAGGCGCATGCGCCGCCAGAACGCGAACCCGCCGGTGCCGACCTCCGGCCGGTGGTTGCCGATCAGCCAGAGCTTGTGCGTCGGCGCGAACGAGAAGAAGTCCTGCCGCATCCGGCGGGCCTTGATCCGGTCGCCACCCGTGAGCAGCTTGACCCGGGCCTCGTCGAACTTGTCCCCCGGCTTGACCTCGGAGCACACGATCACCCGCCGGCCGTGGAGTTCGGCCAGCTCGGTGGGGTGGCTGTCGAAGGTCCGGGCCATGAGGAAGCCCGGCGGCGCCGCGTCCGCGTAGTCGCCGAGGAGCTTCATCAACACGTCCAGCAGGACGGACTTGCCGTTCTTGCCGGAGCCGAAGAGGAAGGGCATGACCTGGGCGCCCACGTCACCCGTGATGGAGTACCCGAGCATCAGGTGCAGGAAGTCGATCATCTCCTGCCCCTCGGAGTCCTCGCCGAAGGTGTCGTTGAGGAACCGGTACCAGCGCGGTGTCGGCATGGTCCGGGGACCCGTGCAGGTGGACCTCGAGTGGAAGTCCTTGGCCGGCTCCGGGGCCCTGATCAACCCCGTGTGCAGGTCCACGATCCCGGCGGGCGTGCACAGCGAGTAGGGGTCCGCGTCGAGGAGTTCGGCCTTGAGCACCATCCCGGGGGCGGTCTTCGCCTGGGTGAGCATCGCGTTCATGCCCGAGGTGCTCAGCGCCCGCCGCCGGTGCTTCTGGAGGGCGGCGTTGCTGAACAACCCGCGCGGGTCGGTGGTGGCCATCGCCTCGGCGAGATCGCCGCCGGCCCACATCACGGTGTCGTCCTCGTCCACCTGCCAGCGCGTCGTGTCCCACTTGTACCAACCGAGACCGGGCACGTACCGGTAGTCGCCCGCGTACAGCCGGACGAACAGCTTCGCGTTCCCGCGGTCGCTGAGGGTGTCCGGGAGCAGCCCCTGGGCCGTGGCGGGCTCGGGGGCGGCCGGAGAGGGGCCTCCCCCGCCCCGTTGGGCTCCCTGGGGCGGTACGGGCGGTGGTGTGGCGTGGGCGAGGATCTGAGCCGCGACGGCCTCCGGGTCGAAGGGTTCCAGGTCGAAGAGTCGGTCTTCGCTGTCCTGCGGCAGGTGCGGCTTGGGGGTCATCGACGGCCTCCGAGGTGCAGGGGGCGTCGTGCGCCCGCGGCCATGCCGCTGCGGATGGTGTGTTCGGAGCGGTGGGCCTGCCCTGGACGGACCGCTTCCGCGGTCTGCCTCAGGGCCTCCTCGGCGGCCTCCTCGGTGATGTGCCCGGCGGCGGCGAGGCCACCGAGCGTGTAGGCCGCCCGGTTCAGCTTCTCGGTGAAGCCCGCGCCCTCGGGGGTCAGCCCGCATTCGGCGAGCTCGGTCAACAGGTTCGTCAGGATCCTGGTGGTCTGGTCACGGCCCCCGCCGGCGGCGATGACGGCCTGCCTGGCCCGTGGCGGGACGGGCCTGGGGGCGGGGATGTGGGCGGCCGGCAGGTGCCCCGTGCGCTGCAGCTCCTGGGCGAGCCAGGCGGGCAGCGGAGCGGGCTGCAGGACGTCGTCCACGGGCAGGTAGGTCCCGGCCTCGGTGCGGGTGCCCGGGGCGATGATGTAGCCGCCGTGGGCCCGTACGTCGACCTGCCAGGCCAGCGCCCGCTTGGTGCCGGAGCCCGTGGAGCACTGCCAGCGCCGGCCGTCCGTGGCCCGGTACCAGACGTGCATGCCTCCCGAGGGCGTGCGGACCCGCAGGGTGGTGGTGTCGTCGGCCGGGCTCGGCATGTTCCTGAGCGCGGCCAGGAGGGCCAGCGTGTGGTAGCCGTTCGACAGGCCCGTCAGGTCGATCTGCTCACCGATCGGGATGCCCGGGAGCAGACGGTCCCGCGGTGGCAGGGACACCTCGTGGGCGTCCACGTCGATCACGACGAGGTCGGCGGACCCGCAGGCGACCCCGACACCCATGTCCGGGTTCAGGGTCCACCAGCGCTCGATCCTGGCGTAGTCCAGGGTCGCCGCGTGGAACCCGTGGCACCAGCGACCCGCGGGCAGGCAGGGGCAGTCCCCGTACCCGTGGGTGGACCCCACACAGTCGGGGCAGTTCCGGGCAGGCGTCTTCTTCCCGACGGCCAGCGGGTGGACCGGCCAGCCGTTGCTCGCACACCAGCGGGCGAGGGGCAGGCCGGAGACTGAGCGACCGATGGGACGCCACCCAGAATCGCTGCGAGAAAACCGCAGCTCAGCGGACATCCGACTCCCCTAACAGCGACCGAAGCGACTCAACAACGGACATAGCCTAGCTAAGGCCGGGCCGGGCCATGCGCAGCGTGTCGGAAGCAGAGTGCGGTGTGTCGCGTCCGCCCCCTTCGTCCCGGTCCGCCCCCGGGCAGCGACCGAAGACCGAAGCCGAGCGTGGGTGCTTCTTCAGTCGCTTTCGGTGCTGCCTGAAAAACCGCAGGTCAGAGACTTGCGAGCGACTGAACAGCGACTGAAGCGACTCAAGGTGCCTATATATGACTCGCACACGCACATACACACACACGCGAATGTCTTCATATATGGAAGCCAGAGTCGCTTCAGTCGCTGTCCTGAGGGGGGAAACAGTCTTGACCTGGGTTTTCCCTGAGCGACTGAACGCAGCGACCGAAGCGCTCGTGGGGCACTGCCCTCAGTCGCTCCCCCGGATGGCCCCAAAAACGGCAGCGACCGAGCAGCGACCGAAGCACCGTCGGTCGCTGGAGAGCGACCGAACCGCAGCGACCGAAGAAGCTCGTCCCGCCCGCCGGGGCCCTCCCCGGGTCCGAGGGGGGCTCGATCGGTCGTCGGGCCTTCGGGGCGCTCAAGGCCCTCGGGCGCTTGGGTCCTCCCCCGGTTCCGCCCGCAGTCGGGAACGGCGAGATGTCCCGCCCCCTCCCCCGCTCACCGGGAAATGCTTTTCCACCCGGGCGACGGAGAGCCGACGAGGGCCCTTGATCCCGACCGGACCTCCCCCCGACGGGAGGCCCGGCCCCCGAGGCGGTCACTCCCGAGCCGATTCCCCGCAAGCGCCCCGCTCGGCCCCGCTCGGCCTCCGTCGGCCCCTTCCACGGCCATTCCGGTTCCAAACGCAGGGCCATTGTCGGGAAGAGCGCCAAGAAAGCCCCTGAAGGCCCCTCAGGGCCCCTCAACCCCCACCCCAGGCGGTCGGGTCACCTCGGCTTGAGATAGGCCCTCAGAACGCCGTACAGAGCCTTCTGTGAAGAGGGTCACTCGTGCGGCCCCCTCTGAAGAGCCCGCGAGCCCCTGAGCAGCGACACTGCGCAGCCCTCACCCCGTGACGCCGGAAGCTCCGCGGCCGGCCAGGCCCGCCGATCGCGAACAGCCCGTCACCCCGGGTGCCGGCGAGGCGTTTTGACGTGGTGAAGGACCCGCGGGACGCCTGCCGTCGACACAACTCTGCCGGAACTAACGCCGGAAACCGGCAAATCACCCGTGACAATGCGTCTGAAACCTTGTTCACGGCAGTATGCTGCCGCCATGACATCTCCGAACTCGGGAGGTGAGCGGGAGAAGCTGGTGTCCAAGCTCCCCGCCCACCTGCGGCAAGCCCTCAAGGTGCGGGCCGCACAGCTTCAGACGGACGTGCAGGACGCGGTCACCGCGGGAATCCTCGGCTGGCGTGAGGCCGAGATCGAACTTCCCGTCGTGGACACGTCCGGCGCCGAGTCCTTCGGGACGTACCTCCCGGAAGGACTCTACGAGGAGTTCAAGGAGGACTGCCGCGAACGCGGGGTCTCCTACATCCAGGGCCTGGCCCAGGCCGTCTCGCTCTGGCTCGCGGAACACCCGGCGGAGGACCGCTCGGTCCGTCGCATCGTGGTCTGCAACCAGAAGGGCGGCGTGGGCAAGACCGCACTGTCCGCCGGCATCGCCCAGGCCCTCGCCGAAGAGGGCCTGCGGGTCCTCTTGGTGGACTACGACCCCCAGGGGCACCTCTCCCACCAGCTCGGGCTGCGCGCCATCCCGGCCGGTGAGGAGAGCCTGGTGACGCACATGCTGCACCGGGAGCAGACCCGCGAATCCCTCTACGACCTCTCCGTGGTGATAGAGGGTGAGCGCTTCGGCGGTCGCCTGCGCATCGTCCCGGCGGCCTTCGACGCCTTCCTCCTCGACTCGGGCCTCACCGTGTTCAGGGGCCCGAGGCACGCTGCCCTGGAGCGGGCCCTCTCCCCCGTCGAGAACGAGTTCGACGCGATCGTCATCGACTCGCCCCCGAGCCTCGGCCTGGCGATGGACGCGGGGCTGCACTACGCCCGCCGTCGGGAAGGCGAGCGGGCCGGCACCTCGGGCCTCGTCATCCCCGTCGAGGCGGAGGACACCTCGGCCCAGGCGTACGGGATGCTCATCCAGCAGATCGACTCCCTCGCCGCCGACTTCGACATCGAGATCGAGCAGCTCGGACTCGTGGTCAACAAGTTCGACAGCCGGCGCGGGTACATCGCCACCTCCTCGCGGGACAAGTGGATCGGCCTGGGCAAGCCCCCCGTCCTGGCCGTCGTGCCCGACCTCAAGGAGCAGCGCGAGGCGGTGCGCGTCCAGCGGCCGCTCCTCGACTACGCGCCGGACTGCGAACAGTCGGCACGCCTGCGCGAGATCGTGCGGGAGCTGAGGAAGGCATGAGCAAGGCAGACCGACTCGGTGGCTCGGCGACCTTCGACGCCGTGGCCCAGCCGATGAGCAGCCGGGCGGCGTCCTTCGCCCGGTTCGCCGGACAGGACACCCCGCAGCCCGCCGCTCCCCCGGCAGGTCCGACCCCCCGCAACTCCCCCAGGCTGCCGGTGGCGGACATTGCCCACAACCCGTACAACCCGCGGGAGGAACTCCGGGAGATCGAGGACCTGGCCGACAGCCTCGCGGCGCGGGGCGCCATCCAGCCGGTCACCGTCGTCACCCGCGACGCGTTCCTCGCGGCCCACCCGGGGCATGAGTCCAGCATCGGCGAGGCCGGCTACATCGTGGTCGACGGCAACCGGCGTCTGGCGGCGGCCAACCTCGCGGGTCTCGACGACCTCCCCGTCCACCTCGACGACAGCCTCGCCACCGACGCGGACACCCTGCTGGAGACCGCGCTCGTCGCGGCGATCCAGCACCGGGACCTGGAACCGTTGGAGCAGGCCCAGGCACTCCAGACGCTCGTGGACAAGTACGGCTCGCAGCGGAAGGTGGCCACCGCCCTCCACAAGTCCAGCGGCTGGGTCACCCAACGACTGGCACTGCTCAAGCTGACGCCGGAACTCCAGCAGGCGGTGGAGGACCGGACCCTGCCCGTCGAGGTGGCGCGCAAGGTCGGCCGGTTGCCGCAGCAGCAACAGCAGAACGCGGTGGACGAGGCGCTCGCCGTCCGGGAGGCGGAGCGCGCGGAACGCCGTCGCGAACCCGCACCGGAGGAAGCCGGTGGGGCGGCGGCCGGGCCGAGTGCTTACGCCGTAAGCACTCCGGAGGCGCCGGAGCCGACGCCGGCACAGCCCGCCCACACCGCCGTGCCCGCGAGCACCACCCCGGCGGAGCCCGCCCGGACTGCACCGCCGACCGCTGACGCCCGACCCGGGGCGGACAGGGAGCCTGCGTCCACGGCGCCGAAGCCGGCCCACACCGGCCGGCCCGGGGAGCGTGCGAGCACGTCGTCCGCGTCGCCGGCGCCGACCGGGGGAGTCCTGGAGCAGCCGGAGGACGAGGAGGACGGGAACCTCGTCGACATCCGTCGCCTGACCCGGATGCCCTGGCACGACGGGCACCAGGTCGCGGACCTCGTCCTGGAGAAGATGGCGCCCGCCCAACGGGCCGTCCTCCTGGAACGACTGATGGCGGCCCTCGACTCCTGACCCCGCTCGGCCCCGTTCCACCGCTCCACGATCGGCCCGCCCCGTCTCCGGACGAGGCGGGCCGATCGGCGTTCCCACGGACCTCGGGCGGCTGCGACGGATGCGGAGTGCTTACGGCGTAAGCACTCGGAGGGTCCTCGCCGAGTGCTCACGGCCGCCGCCGGCGCGGGGGAGAGGCGGGAACGTTGGGTCGCATCCCTGATCCCCGGACCCCGCCCGCGTGCCGGCCGGAGGACGGAGATCCGGGTCCGAAGTGCTTACGCCGTAAGCACTCGCCCTGGCTCGGGTCTCCCCGAGTGCTTACGCCGTAAGCACTTTCCGTCCCGGGATGCGTGCGGGGGAGCACGTACTCCAATGACTGTCCGGGCTCCCGGCCTCCCCGAACCACCGGCGGCCCGCCGGGAGCACCGTCCCGACTTCGGGCCGCGTTACGGTCCGAAGTGGCGCCCTCGTGGACGCTGCTGCTGCTGGCCACGTGTGCGGAGGAACCCGCTCCGCTCCCAACGGGGAGTCGTCGCCTGCCGCACTCGGGGCCTGCTCAGGCCGAGTGCTTACGGCGTAAGCACTTTCGCGGCGTCGGTCGAACGGGTTCCGACGAACCTTCGGCGAAGCGGTCGGGGAACCCGCGAGGGCCGGGCGGCGGGCTCCGGAAAAGTGCTTACGCCGTAAGCACTCCGCACCAGAGGCGAAGCGTTTCCCGGCCGCTCGACAGAGTCCCGGACCGGGCGAAGGACAGGTCCTGCGCAGTCCGGCGACCCCGCTGATCCCGGCCAGTCCGGTGGGTTCGCGGGCTCCGGGGTTGTCGCACGGGGGTCTCGCGGTACCGGGGGAGTGCTTACGCCGTAAGCACTCGAGCCTCGTTCCGGGTCCTTCGAAGCGGCCCTCGCAGGGTGTCCGCTCCGCCGCGACCGCCCCCGGAGTGCTTACGCCGTAAGCACTCGGCACCGCTGCGGCGCTTCCGCAGCGGTGCCCTTGAGGCGTGGTCTCCGCCGTGGTCACCCCTCGAGTGCTTACGGCGTAAGCACTCGGGCCCTTCTCCGGCGACTCCGAAACGGCTCTCGCGCGACAGCCGCTCCGCCGTGATCGCCTCTGGAGTGCTTACGCCGTAAGCACTCCAGAGGCATGAGAAGGGACCGACGCGCACCGCTGGGAGGGGACCTCCGGAGGACCGTCGGGCCGGTCCTTCCCACGACGCGGCTCCGCCCTCATCCCGCGTGTGGGTGCTTACGCCGTAAGCACCCCACGCCCTTCCCGTGTCGTCGGGGCTTCCCGGCGAGCCCGGATCAGCCTTCCAGCCGGCCCGCCCGCAGCAGTTCCACGGCCTGTTCCCGGAGCTCGACCTTGCGGATCTTGCCGGTCACGGTCATGGGGAAGGCGTCCACGATCCGCACGTAGCGGGGGATCTTCAGGTGGGCGATGCGGCCCGTGCAGTACTCCCGCACCCGTTCGGCGGTCAGCGGTTGCGCACCCTCGCGCATGCGGACACAGGCCAGGAGCTCCTCCCCGTACTTGTCGTCGGGGACCCCCACGACCGTGACGTCCAGCACGTCGGGGTGGCCGTACAGGAACTCCTCGATCTCGCGGGGGTACAGGTTCTCCCCGCCCCGGATGACCATGTCCTTGATGCGGCCGGTGATCGCGAGGTAGCCGTCGGGGTCCATCACGGCGAGGTCCCCCGTGTGCATCCACCCCTCGGCGTCGATGGCCTCGGCGGTCCGCTCGGGGTCGTTCCAGTAGCCGAGCATCACGGAGTAGCCCCGGGTGCAGAGTTCTCCGGGGGTGCCGCGTTCCACCGTTCGCCCGCTGCCCGGGTCGACGATCTTGATCTCCAGGTGAGGTCCGACGCGTCCGACGGTGGAGACCCGGCGCTCCACCGAATCGTCCGTCCGGGTCTGGGTGGAGACCGGTGAGGTCTCGGTCATGCCGTAGCAGATGGACACCTCGCGCATCCCCATCCGGTCCATCACCTCCCGCATGACCTCCGTGGGGCAGGGGGAGCCGGCCATGATTCCGGTGCGCAGGGAGCCGAGGTCGTGGTCGGCGAAGCTCGGGTCGGACAGTTCGGCGATGAACATGGTGGGGACGCCGTACAGCGAGGTGCAGCGTTCGGCGGCCACCGCGGCGAGGGTGGCCGCCGGGTCGAAGGCGGGCGCGGGGATCACCATGGTCGCGCCGTGGCTGGTGCACGCGAGGTTGCCCATGACCATGCCGAAGCAGCGGTAGAAGGGCACCGGCAGGCACACTCGGTCCCGTTCCGTGTAGCCGCAGGACTCTCCGACGAAGTAGCCGTTGTTGAGGATGTTGTGGTGGGAGAGGGTGGCGCCCTTGGGGAAACCGGTGGTTCCGGAGGTGTATTGGATGTTGATCGGATCGTGCGCCGTCAACCGGCTTCCGATGACGTCGAGTTCGTTCGCCTCGCCCTCAGGCTGCTCGGTCCTCCGCCTGCCGCGTTCCAGGAGCGTCACCCAGTCGGGCCCGTCGAGCAGGACGACGTGTTCCAGCTCGGGACAGTCGGGGCGGGCCTCGGTGATCATCGTCGCGTAGTCGGAGCTCTTGAATCGCTCGGCGGCGATGAGCAGCCGGACGCCTGCCTGGCGCAGGACGAACGCGAGCTCGTGGGTGCGGTAGGCGGGATTGACGGTGACGAGGACGGCGCCGATGCGGGCGGTCGCGTACTGGGTCAGGGTCCATTCGGCCCGGTTGGGGGCCCAGATGCCGACGCGGTCGCCGGTCCTGATGCCGAGGTCGAGGAGGCCGCGCGCGAGGACGTCGACGTCCGCGACCAGTTCCTCGTACGTCCAGCGTCGGTCGGCGGCCACGTCGACCAGGGCCTCGTGGTGGGGGAGGCGTCGGGCGGTGCGGAGGAGGTTGTCGCCGATGGTCTCGGTGAGGAGCGGTATGTCGGTGGCCCCGCGGTCGTGGGCGGCGTGCTCGTGGGCGGCGGGGGAGTGCTCGACGACGGGCGGGTGCGGCACGGTTGCCTCCTGGCCGATGAGGATGCGCGGTCGATCGGGCGATCGGTCGGCCTGCTCATGATCGGATCCGGGTGGATCGGCCCGCCATGCGCGCGTCGGACGAAATTCGGCCGGGACATGACCTGAGTGTTCAGCCGAGCTTGGCACGGCCAGAAGCGGTCGAAATCAAGCGCTCTGTGTCCTGAGGCAACGGTTTTTGATCGCCGAAGCGAAAAATCGAGGCGCAGAAAGGGCCCTCTGGGCGCCGAACTCGAAAGGGGTGGTGTGATTGGACCTTGATGGGCATCAGAGGCCCGCACGCGGCCTCCTGCGGCTTTTCGGCCCCTCAGAAACCGCTCTCCGAGTCCCGAGAGCGGCCCTGAGGCCCGAAAACGCCCTGTCGGCCCTCTCTCAAGGCCCGAGCATCCCGAACAGTCCGAGGGATGCCCAGAGGGCGACCGTCGACGCCGCCAGCGCGGCCGGCACCGTCGCGAGGCCGAGGAGGGTGAATTCGCGCAGTGCGATCTCGTGATCATGTTGATGGGCGATGCGTCGCCACAGGAGGGTCGCGAGCGAACCGGCATAGGTCAGGTTCGGTCCGATGTTGACACCCAGCAGCACGGCCAGCAGCGGACCCGGTCCGCTCGTGGCCGCCGCCCCGGCCGCCAAGGGCAACAGCGCGAGTACCGCGGGAAGGTTGTTGATGAGATTCGCCAGCACCGCCGCGATGCCGGCGATCGCCAACAGGGCGGGCAGGGAGGCCCCGTCGGGCAGCACCCGGGCCAGCCCGGCGCCGAGACCGCCGTCCACCACCGCCCGCACCACGATGCCGAGCGCGAGCACGAACGCGAGGAAGGGGAGGGCCGCGGCCCTCCTGATCCCGCCGAGGGTGGTCCGGCCGTCGAGCAGGGCACGCACCGCGAGCACCCCCGCGCCGGCCGCGGCCGCCCACGCGGGTTCGACCCCGAGGGCCGAGGTCACGACGAAACCGGCCAAGGTACATGCGACCGTCACCATCGCAAACACCGGAATCGGAGGTGCGGCCTGCGCCGAATCGGCCTCTTTCGCGAGTTCTGCGTCCGGGTCGCGCCGATCGCCCGTCCTCAACGAGCGGGCGAAGAACCACCGGAACACGGCGTACTCCACCGCGATCGCGACCGTCCAGGGCAAGGCCATCAGCGCCGCGAAGCGCGTGAAGGTGAGCCCCGACGCGGCGAAGGCCAGCAGGTTCGTGAGATTGGAGACGGGGAGCAACAGGGAGGCGGTATTGGAGAGATGGGCGCTCGCGTACACGTGCGGCTTGGGATCGACGCCCATGCGGGCGGCGGTCACGAACACGACGGGCGTGAGGAGGACGACGGTGGCGTCCAGACTCAACACGGCCGTGATCCCCGAGGCCAACACGAAGACGGAGCCCAGCAGTCGACGTGGACGCCCGCGAGACCAGCGTGCCATCCATCCGCCGCATGCCCTGAACAGGCCCTCGTCGTCGCAGAGTTTGGCCAGTACGAGCACGGCCGCGAGGAAGCCGATCACGGGACCGAGACGCTCCGCCTCCTCCCGTACGTGCTCCCATGGCACGGCTCCGCACAGGATGACGAGGGCGGCCGCCGGGACGGCGAACACGGCTTCCGGTTTGCCAAAGGGACGAGCAACGGCACACACGAGGACCACGAGCAGGGCGAAGACCGCTGTCACTTGCACGAACATGGCCCGATCATGCCCGGAACGCGGGTGTGGCCGTGCGTCGACCCCGACGCACGGCCACACCCGCGATGGGGAACCGTTTCCGTGACCGTCAGCGCGAGGTCTTCTCGCGGCCTGCCTGCGCGGGCCGGCCGGCGGCGGCCACCTCGGTCTGGGGACGGGGCAGCGCCGCGGACCCGAGCGCCGCGCCGGAGCCGGGGGCAGCGGGGGGCAGGCCGGCCTCCAGCAGGTCCAGGGCGTCGCGGACGGCGAGGATGCGGGCGCGCAGGGATTCCGCGTCCTCGGACGCATCGGACGCATCGGACGCATCGGACGCCGGTTCCGGTGTCGGCTCGGGCGTCGGGGCCTCCCGTTCGCGCTTCTCCCGGGCCTCGGCCTCCGCCTCCTCCCGCGCTGCCTCGCGCGCGTCGTCCAAAGAGGTCAGCACCACGCCGATCAGCACGTTGACCAGTACGAACGAGGCCAGCAGCACGTAGGACGCGTAGTAGAGGAGGCTGAAGCGGGAGATCTGGAGGCCCGCGTGGACCGCGTCCCCGAAGCCGTCCATGGTCGTGAGGAGGGCGAGGGTGAGGGCGGCGCGGCCGACGGAGCCGAAATGGTCCGGATCCACGTCGGAGAAGAAGACCCATCCGACCATCGCGTACACGTAGATCACGAGCGAGCCGACGAAGATGAAGCTCAGGGTGCCCGGCAGGGCCCGGCCCACCGCGACCAACAGGATCCGCAGCTGCGGCATGAACCGGGCGGTGCGCAGCACGCGGGCCAGCCGCAGCAGCCGGAGCAGCGTGGTGTTCTCGCGGATCACCGGCATGAACGCGACCAGGACCACCAGCAGGTCGAAGACGTTCCAGGGGTCCCGCAGGAAGTCCTTGGGGCGGTCGAGATGGGCACCGACCCGGACGCCGATCTCGGCGGTGAACAGGATCAGGCAGAGCCTCTCGGCGGCGTGCAGGAGGGTGCGGTGCTCCGTGACGAGCCCGCTGTAGGTCTCCGCGCCGAGCAGGGCCGCGTTGACGATGATCACGACGAGGACGCCGATCGAGAAGGCCGGTGCGTCGGCGATCGTGCGGCAGCGGGCCGCCCAGCGGACGCGGAGGGGACCGGAGGTCGGCGTCGGGACCGTCATGCTGCTCCTTTGGGGGCGGAGTCGGAGGGGTGGTGGGGGCCGAGGAGGGAGGAGGAGGGGGCGAGGCGGGCGGCCGAGTGGGCAGACCCGTGCGGGATCATGGCACTCGGGACGGGTGGCGGAACCGGAAGATCACCCCGACGAGTGGATTCGGACGCCGACTGTCACCCCGGCGGGTGAACGGAGTTCGCGTGTACGGGGGTCGGGGGTGTTCGGACAAAGAGGCGACCCCGCCCTTTCGTCCGTCACCCGCACCGAGCAGGATGCCGGGATGAGTACTGAAGAGAACGGGGCGCGGGTGGACGTGGACACGCAGGCGGAGGTGCGGTTCGACGCCGACGGCAGCCTGTTGGTGGTGCCCCTGCCGAGTGCCGAGGCGCCGGGGGACGGTGTGTCGGGTGGGGCGGGCACGGGGGAGCGGTACCGGTTTCCGCTGCCGGGCGAGTCCTCCGTCGAGGTCCCGCTGCCGTTCCACAGCGCCCGGTGGGTCGGGTTGGGGCCGGTGGGCACGGCCGAGACGGTGCTGCGCGCGTGGGCCCTGGGCGGTCCGGAGGAGGTGCCGACCCATGTGCCCTGGGTGGATCCGGCGGCCGTGCCGCCGGTGCGGGTGCGCGCGGGTGCGGTGATCCTGCACGAGGGAGCGTTGTTGACGATCGCGTTCCGCGAGGACGACGGGCGGGTCTTCCACGAGTTCCCCGGCGGGGGCGTCGAGCCGGGGGAGACGTTGCGGGAGGCCGTGGTGCGCGAGGTGCGCGAGGAGACCGGGCTGGGGTGCACGGTCGGTGCGGAGATCGCGCGGGTGTGGAAGGGAGGGCGCCGCGAGCACTACTTCCTGGTCGCTCCCGAGGGCGAGATCGGCCCGCCGGAGAGCCTCGACAACTACGGGGGCGTGCCCACGTGGTTGCCGCTGTCGACGTTGGCCGAGGCCCCGTTGTGGCCGCGCCGGTTGACGTGGCGGGTGGCCGAGCAGGCGGCGGCCGGGTACTGGCCGGTGGAGCCCTGGGAGCTGGCCGACTCGATCCACGACCTGTGGGCTCCCTGCCACTGGTGAGGCGCGGGCGCGGGCATGGTCACGGGCCGGATTCCGGGCCGGGTTCGGGTTCCGGTTCGGCCCGGCGGCCGGCGTGGGCCTCGCGCAGGGCCCGCCAGACGCGCTCCGGGGTCAGCGGGGTGCTGTTCAGGGCGTGCGCGATCTCGGGCAGGGCCGCCGCCACGGCGTTCGCGATGGTGACGGGCGGCAGCATCACCCCGCCCTCGCCGAGTCCCTTGAAGCCGCCGGGGATCACGGTGCTGGGCGTCTCGTGGTGCTCGATCGTGGGCACCGGCAGCCCGCGGGAGTTCGGGAGCCGATAGTCGTGCAGGTCCAGGGCCGTGCACAGGCCGGTCCCGGGGTCCCGGGTCACCTCCTCCCACAGCGCGATGCCGATGCCCTGGGCGATGCCGCCGGCGACCTGTCCGGCGGCCAGGAGCGGGTTGACGACGACCCCGTTGTCGGTGACGCACCAGTAGGCGTCGACGGTGATGTGCCCGGTGTCCTCGTCCACGGTGACGGTCGCGCCGTGCGCGGCGTTCGAGTACGTCGCCCCGGGCGGGTCGAAGTCCACGGTCTCCTCCAACTGCACGGGTCCGCCCGGCGGCCGGCCCCAGCCCAACCAGCCGCGGTGGGCGGTCTCGGCCCAAGAGATCGAGGCGTCCGAGGGGGCGTCGGCGGCGTCGGCCGGTCGGAAGCGGAGGGTCGCGGGGTTCGCGTCGGGCCCGGTGGGGGCGTCGAGGCACACCGCCGACACGGGCAGGTGCAGGGCGGCGGCGGCCAGGTGGTGCATGCGGGCGCGCAGGGCCCCGGCGGCTTGGCCCACGGCGGATCCGGCGAGGGCCAGGGAACGGCTCGCGGACGAGGTGAGGTTGGAGAAGGGGGCCGTCGCGGTGTCGCCGAGGCGCACGTCGATCCAGTGCAGGGGCGTGCCGAGGTGATCGGCCACGATCTGCGCCAGGGTGGTCTCGATGCCCTGGCCCACCGAGACGGAGCCGGCGGTGACGGCCACCGTGCCGTCGGGGTTGACGCGTACCCGGCCGGCCTCCGAGCCGGTCCACCCCATGTGGAACGCCTCCATCAGCGCGGTCGGCGCGAACGCCCCGATCTCGACGCCGGCCGTGACGGCGGTGCCGCGCCTGAGCCGACGCGGCTTCGGACCGACCGGGGCCGGGGACGCGGTCGGCGCGGGGCTGTGGCGTTCGGCGAGTTCGAGGGCTCGGCGGAACGTGGCGGGGTGGTCGCCGCTGTCGTACACGAGGCCGGTGCGGGTGGTGTACGGCATCGCGGCCGAGGTCAGCAGGTTCATCGATCGCAATCGCGAAGCCGGCAGGTCGAGTTCACGGGCCGCCTCCTCGATCAGGCGCTCGCGGACCCACGCCGATTCCTGTTGCCCGTAGCCCCGGTAGGCGCCGGTCGGGGTGGTCGTCGTGTACACGCCGCGGACCGTCGCGCCGGCGGCCGGGAAGCGGAACGGGCCCTCCATGGAGAGTCCCGCCACCTGGAAGGGGCCGCTGCCCGCCTGGGTGGGGTGGCCGCCGAGGTCGCCGACGAGGTCCGCGTCGAGGGCGAGGAAGCGTCCGTCGGCGTCGAGCGCGAGCAGGGCGTCCGCTCGCAGGCCCCGGCCTTGGAGGGAGGCGGTGAGGTTCTCGGTGCGGTCCTCGATCCACGTGACCGGGCGGTCGAGGCGGAGTGCGGCGAGGCAGACGAGGACCTCGTCGGGCTGGACGACGGCCTTGCCGCCGAAGGACCCGCCCACGTCGGGGGCGATGACCCGTACCCGGTCGGCCCGCAGGCCGAGTGCGTGGGCGAGGTCGAGGCGGACGCCGTGCGGGGTCTGGGTGCTGGTGTGCACGAGCAGTTCGCCCAGGGCGGGGATCCACTCGGCCACCACCCCACGCGGCTCCAGTGGGCTGTGCGCGATGCGTTGCACCCGCAAGGTGCGGCGGACGGTGTGGGCGGCGCCCGCCACGATCGCGGCGATCCGTTCGACGGGATCGCCGAAGCGGATGGTGCCGGCGACGTTCGAGCCGTGCTCGGGATGGAGCAGGGGCGCGCCGTCGGCGAGGGCGGCGTCCACGTCCGGCACGGGCGGCAGCGGGTCGATCTCCAGGCGGACCCGTTCGGCCGCGTCCTCGGCGGCGGCGCGGCTCCCGGCGACGACCACGCCGACGGGCTGGCCCGCGTACCGGACGGTGCGCGGCGCGAGGTCGACGTGGGTCGGGTGTTGGCCCGGCAGCGTCCAGACCGGCGGGAGGGGCGCGAGGTGCGCGGCGGCGTCCTCGGGTCCGAGGACGAGCACGGGGTTGCCGGCGGGGGCGGCGGGATCGGGTTCGGGTGCCCGGAAGGAGCGGATCCGGCCGTGCGCCACGGGGCTGCGGACGAGGGCCGCGTACAGGGTGCCGGGGGCGGGCACGTCGTCCACGTACCGTCCGGCGCCGCGCAGCAGGGTTCCGGCGCGGCTGCCGGGCAGGGGGCGACCGATGTGGGGCCCGGCCGGGGCGCTCGTGGCTGTGGCCGGGGGCGGGTCGAAGGGGGTCATCGAGGGGGCTCCTTTCGGTTCCGGTGCGCGGTGACGGCGGCGCGGATGCCCGCGTAGCCCGTGCAGCGGCACAGGTGGCCTGGGAGCACCTCCTCCAGGGTCTCCTCCAGGCTCAGACCCTCGCGTTCCGCCCAGGTCAGGGCCATCAGCAGGCCGGGTGTGCAGAAGCCGCACTGGAGGCCGTGGTGCTCGCGCAGGGCCTCCTGAAGCGGGGAGAGGGTGTGGGGGTCGGGCGGGCCGGTGGGGCGGGGGAGCGGTGCGGGCGAGCCCGGAGGGGGGTCGGGGGCCAGGGACTCGACCGTTTCGACGCACGCGCCCTCGGCCTGGACGGCGAGCACGGCGCAGGAGCGGACGGGCACGCCGTCCAGGAGGAGGACGCACGCGCCGCAGACCGCCTGTTCGCAGCCGACGTGGGTGCCGGTGAGACCGTGTCCGTGCCGGACGAGATCCGCGAGGGAGGTGCGGGGGTCGGCGGGAGCGGTGCGCGGCGTGCCGTTCACGAGGGAGGTGACCTCGACGGTGTCGTACGCGGCGAGGACCGCGGTGGCGGCGGGGTCGGGGGGCGGTTCGGGGGAGGGGCGGGTGGAGGTGTTCACGGGGACTGCTCCGGGGGGACGGGGCGGTGCAGGCGGGACACGGCCCGGGCGAGGGCCGTGCGCAGCATCGCGATCCGGTAGTCGGGGGCGCCGTGGTGGTCGGGTACGGGTGCGGTGTCCCGGGTGGCGGCGTCGAGGACCGAGTCGAGGGTGGTGTCGAGGGGGTGGTCGGCGAGGGCGGCTTCGGCGGCGGGCAGTCTGATCGGGCGATCGGCGACTCCGCCGGCGGCGATTCGGACCCCGGTCGGGTGAGGCGTGTCGTGGGCGTCGACGAGCAGGCCGGAGACGAGGACGCAGACCAGTGGCAGCCCCGGGGCCGGGGAGCGGGGGATCTCCTCGAAGACGGCGCGTCGGTGGGGCGCGCCGGTGGGGAACTCGACGGCGAGGAGCAGTTCGTCGGGGCGGCGGGCGGTGTGGTGGGGGCCGAGGAAGAAGGAGTCGGCCGGTACCGTGCGGGGTCCGCCGGTGGTCGAGTCCAGCAGGAGACGGGCGTCGAGACCGAGGGCGAGGGTGGGCAGTTCGGCGGCCGGGTCGGCGTGGCAGAGGGAGCCGCCGAGGGTGGTGCGCAGCCGGATCTGGCGGTGGGCGACGAGACCGATGGTCGCGGGCAGGACGGGGAGGGCCGCGCGCAGGGCCGGGTCCCGCTCCAGGCGGTGCAGCCGGGCCAGGGCGCCGATCCGCACGGTGTCGTCGGTGATCTCGACCCCGTCCAGTCCGGGCAGCCGGCCGAGGTCCACGAGCAGGGCGGGGCGGACCGTGCGCCGGGCGAGTCGGGGCAGCAGGCTGTAGCCGCCGGCCAGGGGCAGGGCGGGCGCGGGCCGGGGGGAGGCCAGTACGCGCAGGGCCTCGGCGAGGGTGGTGGGGGCGGCGTAGGCGAACGCGGCGGGTTTCACGGGGCTCCCCTCGGGCGGACGGCGACTGCGACACCGTTCCGAGGCGGCCGGTCGGGTCGGGGCCGGGTCCGGTGATCACGCCGAATCTAGAGGAGGGCGGGGAGCGTGGGCGGGTGTCGGCCGCGGGTTCGCGGGGGCGCACGGGGCCACCCGGGGGGCGCGCGTCGGGCGTTGGGGGGTCAGCCCACGCGTGGGGTGCGGGCGACCCGGCCGTCGGCGTCGACGAAGACGCGGACGCGGTGCTCGCGGTACTCCATGGTGACGAACGCACCGTCGGGGACGAGTTCGGGGTGCAGCTCGGGCCGGTCCCGACGGATGCGGTCGGCGGCGGCCGAGCCGTCCCCGCCCACCAACTCGGGCCATTCCTCGCGTGTTCGGTCCGTCATGGGCGCGTCCTTCCCCTCCGGTGGTCCACCCGCCGGCGGCGGGTCCGGGACCACCGTCTCACGCGGCGGCCCGCGCGGGGAGGGCGGGCGGTGCGGGTGCCGGGTGGGCGGCGAGGCAGAACCAGAGCCATTTGCCGAAGCCGTCGGTGGCGAAGCCCCAGGACTGGCTGAGTGCGGCGATGATGCCCAGCCCGCGGCCGGACTCGTGCTCGGTCTGGCACGCGGTGGTGCGGGTGCCGTCGGCGAGGCGGGCCGATCCGTCGCGGACGGCTCCCGTGACGCGTCCGGTGCTCGGGTCGGCGACGAGGACGACCCGGAGGCGGTCGCCCCGGCCGTGGGAGACGGCGTTGGCCGCGGCCTCGGAGATCAGGAGGCGCAGGTCTCCGAGGAGGTCGGCGCCGTCGGGGTGGGTGGTGAGCGCGGGCAGGAGGCCGACGGCGTGGCGGGCGGGAGCCACGGATTCGGGCCGGGCGGGCAGGACGATGTCGATGCGGTGGGCAGGGGTGGACACGCGGGCTCCTCGACGTTCCGTCCCCCCGAACGACTGCTCCAGCGTAGGGCCGCGGTGGCCCGGGTCACACCCTCCCCGAGGTGGACCCGCATCGTCCGAACGGCCGGCGCGGGCGCCCTCGAACTCCCCCGCGCGGGGGAGACCCCGGCCCACCGGCAGCACGACTTGAACAAAGTCGAAGCGTGCCCTTGCGTCACCACGGCTTGCTCTTTTACGGTGTTCAAGTCCGTCACTTGAACGCTGTGCAAGTCGGGTCGGCGGGCGAAACCGGTGCGCGCGTCCGCACGCACCGACGGAACAACGTCCTCGGGGGAGAACACCATGACCGATCACACGCGCACCGACGGCGGGACGGGCGGACGCCTGGCCTTCGGGTACCAAGCCCGGGCCCACCTGTGCCCGGGCGCCCGACTGGCCGGGGCGGAGATGCGGGTGGCCTTTCCGGCACTGTTCCCGCGATTCCCGTACCTGGGCCTGGCCGGCCTCGCCGACCAGGTGCCCCCTCGCGGCGGCACCAGTCCGCTCCCTGCCCGTGACCTGGTCCGCGCTCGGAGCGATCCGATGACAAACGTCATGCACCGTCCGCGAAGCCGGGCCGCAGGGTGGAAGCAGCGAGCGCCGGCCGCCCGAGGGCCGACGCCGACACCCGGGGGAGGGCTCGCGGATGACGACACACGATGGGGCCGGCGGCGCGATCAGCGGAGCGACGACCGCCGTGCACCCTGCCCCGAGACGGCGCCGACTCCCCGGACTGTGGTGGCGAGCCCTGTTCGCCCCGCTCCGAGCCCTCGGGCGGCGGGACCGACAATTAGGCGCATCGGACACGGGCACGGCCTTCGCGCACTCGACGGGCACCCGCGATCTCGTCCTCGCCTGCGCCGCAACGGAGATCCTCGCCGCCTACCCGTTCTCCCTGATGCTCCCACCGGAGTTGCGCCCTTCCCACCTGATCGCCGAGGTGATCCTCGTGCTGACCGGGTTCGGCCTGGCCGCGTCCCTGATCCGTGCCCCGCACGTCCTGACCGCCGACCTGTTGGCCCTGCGCACCGGCTTCCTCGGTGGCCTCGACCTGCCGCGGCACGTGATCGGTTCGGCTTCCTTCGTCGTGCGCTCGGTGCCCGGGCGAGGGCTGCGGCCGGTGCCGGACGAGCCCGATGCCGTGGCCTGTTCGGTGGGGGAGGAGGTCAACCTGCGACTCGTCCTCGACCCGCCGCAGTCCCTCGACCTCGGACGCTCCCGCGGCACGGTCCTCGCCGCGGTCGTCTACGCGGAGGCGAACTCACCCCGCCCTCTCCTCGCGGCCCTGGCGGCCCGCGCCGGATCGTGACCACCGTGCCGATCACGACCGAGGACAGGACCCGTCAGGCGGTGGCGGCCCGACCATCCCGTTCCCCGTGCCCGGCAACGATCCGGCGGCCCCTCCTGTCGCGGGCCTGGCGCCGTCCGCGAGACTGGGGCCGTGTCCGAATCCCCCGAAGAGCCCCCTGCGTCGTCCGCGAGCGAATCCCTCACCCGGGCCGGTGCCCTGCGCGCGGAGGGCCGGCACGAGGAGGCCCGCGTCCTGCTGGTGGCGCTCTGCCGCGACCATCCCCGGGACGCGAGGGTCGCGGCCCGCACGGCCTGGGTGCACGACGCGCTCGGGCTGGAGACCGAAGCGGTCCCGTACTACGAACGGGCCCTCGCCGCCGGCGCCGAGGGACTGTCGGCGGAGGACAGGCGCGGATGCCTCCTCGGCCTCGGCAGTACCTACCGCGTCCTGGGCCGGCACCTCGACGCCACCCGCCTGCTCACCGACGCGGTGGCGGAGTTTCCCGAGGACAACGCCCTGAAGACCTTCCTCGCCATGGCCCTGCACCACACCGGGCGCCCCGGCGAGGCCACCGCCATGCTGCTCGCCCTGCTCGCGGAGACCAGCTCCGACCCCGCCATCCGGGACTACCGCCGAGCCCTCGCGTACTACGCCGAACACCTGGACGAGACCGGCTGATCGCGCGCCCCCCGGTTCGGGGCCCACCGGTGTGGCGGGTCGGCGCCCACACCCGCGGTGCGCTTGAGTGCGGGAGGCGCGGGAATCCGCGCGACGGTGCACACACGGACGGGATCGGGTCCCGGACGACCCGCGGAGAGGACGGCCCCATGAAATCGGCGGAGGTTCTGGTCGACGCGTTCGGCCGGGTGCGCGAGGGCGTGGCCGAGGTGCTCGACGGACTGACCCTCGACGACCTGCACGCCCGCGTGGATCCCGGCGCGAACTCCATCGGTTGGCTCGTGTGGCACTTGGCGCGGGTCCAGGACGATCACGTCGCCGAACCCGCCGGCCGGGAACAGGTCTGGTTGTCCGAGGGCTGGGCCGAACGCCTTGCCCTGCCCTACCAGCCCCGCGAACACGGTTACGGGCACACGGCCGAACAGGTGGGCCGGTTCCGGATCGCGGCCGTCGCCGACCTCGCCGGATACGTCGAGGCGGTGCACACCCGCACCGTCTCCTTCGTCGAGCGGCTCACCGACGCCGATCTCGACCGGATCGTCGACGAGGCATGGGACCCGCCCGTCACCCTCGGAGTGCGACTGGTCAGCGTCATCGCGGACGACCTCCAACACCTCGGTCAGGCCGCCTACCTCCGGGGCATGCTGGCCCGACGCACGACGAACCCCGGGACCGGCGTCGACGCCTGATCCCGGGGTCCGATGTCGTCGTCGGTCACTCGCCCGTCGAGGAGACCTTCCGACGGGACCGGAACATCGCGTACGCCGCCGCGCCCGCGATCACGGGCGTCACGATCAGGACGATGCCGAGCACCACGTGCGGGGTGCTCCATTTGCTGTACTCCTCGTACAGCATGTTTCCGTCGGTGTGGAACTGGGCCGGGTAGATCTGCTTCGCGTTGAACAAACAGAGCATGCCGATCACTGCGGAAAGGGCACCCGCGTTGTAGATGATCGGCTTGGAGATGGAATGGTCGCTACTGCTCATGTCGACCATCATGGCGGGCCCATTACCGGAATGACCAGGGGCTTTCGGCCCGTGACGGCATCACGGAACATGTTTTTCGGATGCCCGCGGCCCGGAACTCCCACGGAAAGTGGAACACGCCCGACCCCTTCATCGGCACGGGCGGAAGGGGGGCGTTTCAGGGTCTTTCATCCCGCGCCCGTTCCGTGCGATTCCGTCCCGCGGAACGCAATTCCACGGATCCGGTTCAAGCCACCGGAGTGGGGCCTTGGAGGTGTTCGCTCAACCATTGGATCAAACCCGTCCGATCCATGTTGTCCACATAGTCCTTCGCGTTGTGGGCCCCGCCCTGATCGACGGCGAATTTGACCTTCACGGGGCCGCGCCCGTACTTCTCGGCGAATCCCTTGACCGCGTCCATCGTGGACTTCGGTTCCTTGGTGCCGACTTGGAGCGCGAGATCGACCTCGGGACCGTTCGCGGCGATCAGTTTCTCCGCGAGCCGCCCGGGATCGTTGGCGGCCTTCTCCTGATCGTGGCCCTTCCACAGCGGGGAGTCCGGTGCCACGTCGGGACCGCCCGCCAGGACGGCCTTGAACCGAGAGGGGTCCTTCAGGACGGCCTTGAGGCCCGCGAACCCGCCGCTGGAGGAGCCCATGAAGGCCCAACCGTCCCGACCGTTGATGGTCCGGAAGTTGGCGCGCGCGAAATCCGGCACGTCCTGGGTGAGCCACGTGCCCATCTTCGGCTGACCGGGAATGTCGGAGCCGTCCCAGTACAGGCCGCCCGTGTCCTTCTGCGGGTTGAGGACCGGCATGACGAGGATGAAGGGCAGGCTCTTGCCGGCCTTCGACCACTCGTCGATCTTCGCCTCCAGATTGTGGAACGTCGGCCAACTCCCCCAGTAGTTGTCCTGGAATCCGGGACCGCCCGGCAGGGCCACCATCACCGGGAACCCCTTGCGTTCATTGGCCTTCTCGTCGTACTGCGGAGGTGTCCAGACCCAGACCTTGCCCGTGAAGCCGGACTTCGCCCCGTGCAGGGTGGTCACCGAGATCTTGCTGCCGTTCTGCGGCACGGTGGCCGCCACCTTGAACTCGGCGCTGGGCCCGGTCGGCATCAGCCCCTTGCCGTCGGGATGCGCGGCCCGCGCCTTGGCGTCGCCGGCGTCCTTGGCGGACCCGCCGGAGAAGGCGACCGGGTCGCCGTCGTCGGAGAACACCCCGAAATGGTCCATGACCGGGTACGCGGCGCCGCCCGCCGCGAGCACCGCCCCCACCACGAGCATGGGGACCAGGCGGCGCCGAGACCTGCGGCGTCCGTGTCGTCGGCCCGGACCGTACGGGGGAGGGGGCTGTCGATCGGGCGTCGGATACATGAGGGCTCCGGACCTGAGTGGGGACGGGGGACCGGGGGCGCGACCGGGACGCGGGCGCCCCCGAGGGGACGTCCGGAGAGAGTGCCGGAATGAGTGAAACGTTTCCCTTGTTCGAGTAAGAACTCCGCAAAGCGGTCGCAAACGGCCTGCGAACCCCCGCCGACGGCACGGGTTCCGGACACTCTCCGCTCCGCCCGCCCACACCCGGTTCCGGCCCCGAACCCGCGGGGTAGGAGCGGCCCGGACCCTCACCCGTCGCCCCCGACCCCGGAGACCGCATGACCACGCACCCCCGCCCCACCCGCACCCCCTCCGGCGAGCCGTGGGAGGACGGCGGCACCGGCCCGCGGATCCTGCCCGCGGCCGGACACATCGGCGCCGACGTGCACGGCGTCGACCTCGCGGCCGACCTCACCGACGCCGAGGTCACCACCCTCCGCGCCGCCCTGCACCGCTGGAAGGTGCTCTTCTTCCGCGACCAGCACCTCGACCACGCCGCCCACATCGCCCTGGCCCGCCGCTTCGGCACCCCCGTCACCCTCGGCCGGCGCGGCAGCGCGTCCCCGCCCGCGCACCCCGAGGTCGAGACCACCGCCGACCGCCTCGAACTCGCCGGCCGGCACGGCATGGGCCACGACGAATGGCTCGAACGCCGCCGCCACACCCTCGCCCGCGGCTGGCACTGCGACCACGGCGCCCGCGTCGACCCACCCGCCGCCACCATCCTGCGCGCCGAGACCGTCCCCCCGTACGGCGGCGACACCACCTGGTCCAACCTCGCCGCCGCCCACGCCGGGCTCTCCGAGCCCCTGCGCGCCTTCGTGGCCGGTCTGCGCGCCGAACACCGGCTCGGGGTCGGCTACCAGCCGCGCGTCGACGGCGACGCCTACCTCCGCAAGCTCCTCGACCACCAGATCGCCACCGAGCACCCCCTGGTGCGCGTCCACCCCGAGACCGGCGAACCCCTGCTGAACGTCAACGGCTACTACGTGGAACGGATCCTCGGCCTGACCCGGATCGAGAGCTCCCACCTGCTGGAACTCCTGATCGCGCAGGCCACCCGCCCCGAGTACACCGTCCGCTTCCGCTGGGAACCGGGCAGCGTCGCCTTCTGGGACAACCGGGCCACCATCCACCTCGCCCCCGGCGACACCGCCCACCTCGACCACCCCCGGGTCATGCACCGCGTCATGATCGCCGGCGAGATCCCGGTCGGTCCCGACGGCACCCCCTCCCGCGCCCTCGTCGGACCCGCCCCCGGCGCGTGGTGAGCCCCGCCCCGATCCCGTCGGATTGACCTCCTCCGTTTCGGGCATACGCGCCGTGCCCGGCCGTGCCCCGCTCGTCGGGAGCGCCCGGGCACGGACGGGCCGGACCGAGCGACCAAGGGGTTGGCGGGAGACATGCGCATGCGCACCGTGGGTGTCGAAGAGGAACTGCTGCTCGTGGACGAGGGCGACGGCAGCCCCCTCGCGGTGGCCGCCCCCGTGGTCCGGGGCCTGCGCCGGGCCCACCCCGCGGACGGGGACGCCCCGGACGGCGACTACGCGCACGAGCTCCACGACGAGCAGGTCGAGTACTCGACCCCGCCCGTCGCCGATCTGGCCCTGCTCCGGGAGGAGATCGTGGCCCGCCGGGCCGAGACCGCCCGGCACGCCGCCGAGTCGAACGCCCGCCTCGTCGCCCTGGCCACCTCCCCCCTCCCCGTCGACGCCTCCCTGCACGCGGGCGAGCGCTACCGGTGGATGGCCGAGCAGTTCGGCCTGACCGCGCAGGAACAGCTCACGTGCGGCTGCCACGTGCACGTGGCGGTCGAGGACGACGACGAGGGCGTCGCCGTCCTCGACCGGATCCGACCCTGGCTGCCCGTGCTCACGGCGCTCAGCGCCAACTCGCCCTTCTGGCAGGGCGTCGACACCGGCTACGCCAGTTACCGCAGCCGGGTCTGGAACCGCCTGCCGACCGCCGGGCCCACCGAGCCCTTCGGCACGGCCGCCGGCTACCACGCGCTGGTCCGGGACATGCTCGCGACGGGGGTGATCCGCGACAAGGGCATGATCTGGTTCGACGCCCGCCTGTCGGCCTCCTACCCCACCGTCGAACTGCGGGTCGCCGACGTGTGCCTGGACCCCGACACCCCCGTGCTGCTCGCCGCCCTGGCCAGGGCCCTGGTGGAGACCGCCGCACGCGAGTGGCGGGCGGGGCTCCCGGTGCCGCCCGTGCCCACCGGCCTGCTGCGGATGGCCGCCTGGCGGGCGGGCCGTTCGGGTCTCGACGGCCCCCTGCTCGACCCGCGCGACCACCGCGAGGCCCCGGCCGCCACGGTGGTGGCGGCCCTGTGCGAGCACGTCGCCGAGGCCCTCGCGGACCACGGCGACGAGGACCGCGTACGGACCGGGCTCGCCCGTCTGCTCGTGGACGGCACCGGGGCCCGGGTGCAACGGGCCGCGCTGCGCGCCGGCGGCGGGCCCGCGGCCATGATCGACGAATGCGCCCGCCGCACCCTGGCCCCGTGACCCGTCCCGCCTACGACGGGCCCGGCCGCCCCGGCCACCACACCCGTTCGTCCAGGTCCCGCACGAGCGCCGGCACGAGCAGGGACCGGACCACCAGGGTGTCGAGCAGCACCCCGAGGGCGACGATGAACGCGATCTGCACCAGGAAGGCCAGCGGGATCACCGCCAATGCCGCGAACGTCGCCGCGAGCACCACCCCCGCCGAGGTGATCACCCCTCCGGTCGCGGTGAGCCCGCGGCGCAGGCCCTCCCGGGTGCCGTGCCGCAGGGTCTCCTCCCGGACCCGTGACATCAGGAAGATGTTGTAGTCCACCCCCAGCGCCACCAGGAACACGAAGCCGTAGAGCGGAACAGAGGCGTCCGTTCCGCTGAAGCCGAAGACGTGGGTGAAGACGAGGGCGGAGACCCCGAGGGTCGCGAAGAAGTTCAGGGCCACGGTGGCCACCAACAACACCGGCAGCAACACCGACCTCAGCAGCCCCACCAGGATCACGAGGATGATGCCGAGCACCACCGGCACGATCAGGTCCCGGTCCGCCTCCGCCGTGCGCTGCGTGTCGAGCTGTCGCGCCGTGGGCCCGCCCACCAGCGCTTGGGCCCCGGGTTCCGCCGCCAGCGCGGCCCGCAACCGGAGCACGTCGGCCTTGGCCGCGTCCCCGTCGGCGGCGTGCGCGAGGGTCACGTCCAAGCGCACCCGGCCGTCCGCGATGCGCGGGGCCCCGCCGCGTCCCCCGGGCCCGTCCCCGGTCACCGTCACCGAGTCCACACCGGACACCCCCTCGACCACCGTCACCAACCGCGCGACCTCGGCGGGGTCGGCGGCGTGCGCGATCACCACGGCGGGGCTGCCGGAGCCGGCCGGGAAGTGCTCGCCCAGCACGCGCTGCGCGGTCACCGAGGGGGCGTCGTTCACGAAGATCTCGTCGAAGGGCACCCCCTTCGCGGACAGCCCGGGCGCGAAGGCCGCGCAGGCCGTCAACACCACGAGGGTGCTCACCCAGACCCGGCGCGGGGCCCGGTCCACGAGGTCGGCGATCCGCCGCCACACGGGATGGGCGTCGGCGCCGGGAACCCGGTCCGCGTCCGTGCTGCCCTCCGCGTCGAGCGGCCGGCGCGGACCGACCCGGGCCGGCCAGTAGGCGACGCGGCCGAGCGGCAGCAGCACCGCCGGCAGGAAGGTCAGGGCGCTGAGCGCGGCGCACGCGATGCCGATCGCCCCCACCGGCCCCAGGGCGCGATTGTTCGTCAGACCACTGAGCAGCAGCGCGACCAGCCCGAGCGCCACCGTCGCGGCGCCGGCCAGGACGGGGCCGGCCGAGCGACGCACGGCGATCCGCAGCGCCTCGACCCGATCGGCGCGCACCCCGAGTTCCTCGCGGAACCGGGTGGTGAGCAGCAGGGCGTAGTCGGTCGCGGCGCCGATCACGAGGATGGACAGGATCCCCTGCACCTGCCCGTCCACCCGCACCACCCCGCGCGCGGCGAGGGCGTAGACGATCGCGCAGGCCAGGGCCAACGCGAACACGGAACCCAGGATGATCAGGAACGGCAGCAGGACGCTGCGGTACACGAGCAGCAGGATCACCAGCACGGCCGCGAGGGCCACGCCGAGCAGCAGGCCGTCGATCCCGGTGAACGCCGTGCTCAGGTCGGCCTGCGCGGCGGCCGGTCCGGCGAGCACGAGGACGGTGCCGGGCACGGCGCCGGCGCTCTCGCGCAGCGCGTCGAGGGTCGGCCGGAGGGCGGGGCCGAGATCGGGTCGGAGCGGGACGACGGCGCGCAGGGCCCGGCCGTCCTCCGAGGGCAGGGCGGGGGAGGGGCGTCCGGCGAGCCGCTGCGCCGTGGTGGGGGCGAGGGCCCCGAGGACCCGGTCGGCTTCGGCGCGGACGGACGGCGCGAGCCGTTCACCGGACCCGCGGGCCGTCCAGACCAGGATGACGGGCAGGGTCTCGCTCTGCCCGAAGGCGGCCTCCTGCCGCAGGACGCGCGTGGACTCCGCGTCGCGGGGGAGGAAGGCGGCCTGGTCGTTGACGGAGACCTCGCCGAGCCGGCCCGCGTAGGGGCCGAGCAGCCCGCCCACCCCCATCCACAGGGCGATCAGGACGAACGCGAGGAGGGTCCACGGGCGGGCGGAGCGGGTGCGGGGCGGCGGAGAGGAGAGCGGCGGGGACATCGGAGTTCGGCTCCCGTGCTGGCAGGCGGGTGTACGGACGGTGTGGGCGCGAGTCCTCGACGATTCGACGAGTTGTCTCGACACATTCATTATCTCGATGCATCAAGATGAATCGGGGCAGGGACACCACGACCACACACCCCCTTCGCCCGCTCCCCGCGCACCGGATGCACCCCACCGCGCACGTGATCCCGAGCCCGGGCCGGCGGAGACCGGCCTCAACCGCCCGCGGAGTCGGGCCGCGAGGCCATCTCCTCGTTCAACGCGTCCAGGAATCGCGCCACGACGAGCAGTTCTTCCTCCGAGAACCGCTCCCGTGCCCGCTCCGCCGCGTCGGCGAGTGGCGCGAAGAACGCGCGGGTGGCCGGCCGGGAGGACTCCGCGTAGTGCACGCGCACCACCCGCCGATCCGTCTCGTCCCGCGCCCGCACGACGTGACCGCCCCGCTCCAACCGGTCCAGGCACGCGGTCACCGCCCCCGAGCTCAACCCCAGGTGCCGACCGAGGATGCCCGGCGTCAGCGGTTCGGGCGCGTCGAGCACGAGCGCCAGCGCGGTCACGTCGGTGGGGCCCAGCCCGCCGTCGGCCGCGAAGGCGTGCACGAGGCGGTTGATCTCCCCGTTGAGCCGCCGCAACCGCACGGCCATCGCCCGCGCCCCGCCGTCCCCCGCCTCCCCGGGCCGGTCCGCGGGGTTCGTCAGGGCCTCGCCCGGTGTGCCGTTCACAAGGGCAGCCTAGGCGGTGTCCCGCCGTTCGGGCGGCCGCCGGGCAGCGGGGTCAGGAGACCGCGTACCACTGGCTGGCCCACCCGGTGTTGATCGTCTCCGTCGACTGCTCATTCAGGTCGATCCGGGCGGGCAGGGTCCGCTGCCCCGTCAGCACGGTGCTGTACCGCAGGTTCGGCGGGGTCAGACCCGCGTTGACCGAGATGCCGGCGCCCGTGGCCTTGAGGGTGAACACGTTGGTCTTCCAGGACCCGTTCAACAACAGGGCGACGAAGTACGTGCCGGCGGGCGCGGTGAACCGCTCGGTGAGCGCGAAGGGCTTGGCGATCGCGTCCGTCATCAGCGCGGGGGAGATGTCGGCGGTGCTCGCCCGCAGGGTCCCGGAGGCGTCGTAGACCCCGAGCCGGCAGTCCGCGAGCGAGGCCGAGGGGTCGACGCCCGCCAGCCCCATCCAGATGTTCGACCAGACGGTCGGCTCCCGCAGCACGATCCGCACGAGCGTGACCCGCCCGCCCACCCCGGCCGAGGACTGCGCCGTGACGTGCCCCGCGTCGGCCGGGTCCCCGGTCCACGCCAGCAGGTTCTGGTCCTGCGGGCGCGGACCGTCCTCGGGGCGGGGCCGGTCGGGCGCGGGAGGCGCCGCCGGGCTCCCCGAGGGCGTCACCGCGGCCGTGGACCCGGCCGCCGGGACCGGCTTCCCGGTGGAGCCGCAGCCCGACGCCAACAGGACCGCGGCGGCGGCGAGCGCGAGGGCGGTGCGATGGACTCGTTCGACGCGCAATGGTTCCCCCCGATGACACGAATGGCAGGGGGACATGGTCACACGTGCGACGGACGGCGCCCCCGCTCGGGCCGCACTCCACCGCCCGCGACCCCTGACGAACCTTCAGTGCCGGCTCGGGGCAACGGCGTTGTGCGCGGGGCCGGAAGGACGCTTCCACTGCGCCGTCAAGGTGATCACGCGCGAGGACAGGTGGGGAACCCCGCGTCCCCCGGGCAGTCAGCTCCCGCACCCTTTCTCCACCTGTCCGCCCCCGCGCACGCGCCCCGCCCACCCACACGTCCGGGTCGGGGCGCGTGCGCACCCAGCCCGGGGAGTGCCCTTGTTCGTGTCGACCGTTCCGCCCGCGTTCGCCGCCCGCCCCCTTCCGCACGGCCGTCGCGGCCCTCGGCCCGCCCTGCTCGGCATCCTGCTGACGGGCTCCGCCCTGGGGGCCCTGTTGCTGCCCCCGCCGGCCTCGGCGGTCGCCGCCGGCTCGGGGATGCCCAGCCATCAATGCGTGGTGAACGGGAGGCTCGCACCCCCCGGGGCCGCGGTGAACGGCACCCCGAAGAACGACCGCATCGAGTGCGAGAACGACGTGGAGAACGTCACGATCTACGGCGGCGGCGGGGACGACTACATCCGTGTCAAGGGCCTCGTCATCGACTCCCAGGTCCTGGGCGGCGACGGCAAGGACACCATCCAGACCAGCCACCTCTTCCCGCGCGCCGGCTACAGCACCGTCCGCGGCAACGCGGGCGACGACACGATCATCGTTGCCACGGTCCGGGGCACCACCGAACACGGCGCGACGGTCTACGGGGACATGGGCAACGACAAGATCACGGTCGGCAGCGTGCACGGCTCGCCCGGCGAGTACGAACGTGGCGGCGGCCAGGTCTTCGGCAACGACGGGGCCGACGTGATCACGGCCGGTGTCATCGACTTCGGCGGCCGCGTCCTGGGCGGCAGCGAGAACGACGTCATCGAGGCCAAGGGCCTCGGCGTCGAGACCGGCGGCACGATCCAGGGCGGGCCGGGCAAGGACACGATCCGCGGCATCGGCAAGACCGTCCTCCTCGCCGGCCCGGGATGGGGCGTCGTGGACGGTGGTCTCGACGTCGACAACTGCGTCGTCCGCCACGCCAACCCCGCGCGGGCCCGCAGCACCATCGCCTCCTGCCCGTGATCCCCGTGAGAACCCAGGAGGGATTCCGCCGCCGGTCCGGTCGTGTGTCACGACCGGACCGGCGGCGGGGTGGCGCTCAGGACCCGACACCGGCCCCCGAGCGATGACGACCACGCCGCTGCTCGGGACGTCGCGCCATGGACACCAACACCAGGGCCAAGGCCATCGGGGCGATCAACAGAGCCATCGTTGCCATGAGAGTGACCTCTCCTCGCTGACGGTACTGCTGTCCGTCTCACCCGCCCCGCCGCTCCCAAACCGATTCGGGACCGGAGCACGGGGAGCGCACGGAGTGAACCCGCGCCCGACCGGGCGCACACCCCGAACGGATACGCCCGATTCCCCGTTCTCATCGGGGGCAGGCGCGCCCCAGGAACCGCAGTCCATCCCGTGCCCCCCGCCGAAGGACGCCCCGTGATCCTCGTCGTGTTGCTGCTGCCACCGCTCCTGCTCTGCGCACTGCTCGCGCTCGGCCGGTACGAGGAATGGATCTTCGGCGCGCCCACACCCGCCGAAGCCCGTCCGCTGGTCTCGGTCGCGACGCCCCCGGACATGGCGGATTCCGGAGGCCGGCCCGAACTCCGGGCCGTACCGGACTCCGTCCTCCCGCAGCACCGACAGGCGGCCTGAGAAAGACGACCCGGACCCCGGAGCCGGATCGGCCCCGGGTCCCGGCTCAGGCGGCGGTGCCCGCCCGCCGCACCCCCGCGTCCAGGGTCCGCACCGTGGTCAGCCGACCCAGGTCCACCCCGTCACGCACCTCGTACCCCGCGGCCTTCAACTCCGCGAGGACCGTGATCACCGCGGCGTCGTCCAAGCCCAAGTCCTCACCCAACTCGGTGTCCCCCACGATGCTCTCGGGGTCCCGACCGGCGCGCGCCGCCACGCACCGCACCACCGTCGGATCCAGGGCCCGATCCTGCGTGCTCGCATCCACAGCCTGTCTCCCTCGCTCTTCGTCCTGCTCTTCGTCCCGCTCCCGAACCCGATCGGGTCCCGGCAAGAACCCGTTGCCCCACCGGGACCTCCGCCATGCACGGCCGCGGCCCCGGACCCGACCGCGCCGCCCGCGAACCACCCCGGGACCCCGTCAACGCACGGCCCCCGCCCCCGTGTTCCCCATCCGAGCACGAACCTCGCGAAATTCTTGCAACCCGCTCGAACCGGAGCAGAAACCCCATCGAATGTCACTCAAGGTGTTTGAAACCTCGCGGATCGGTAACACGATGTAGGGAAAGACTGTCGGCAATCGATGGAAAGGGCGGAACACATGTCAGTGGGAATCGTGGTCGTCCTCGGCGCTGTGGTAGCGCTCGTCCTCGCCCTGCTCTGCGCCCCCGCCGTACACGATCGCGGGGTCGACACGGCCGAACGCGCCCGCAGGCGTCGGGCACTCGACGTCGTCCCCAACCCCCGGCGGGGTCACCACCGGCACGCCACGGACTGACCCACCGGCCCCGGCCGAACGGGTGAACGCGCCGCTCCCCACCCACGCACGACGGGTGGGGAGCGGCGCGTCCGCGGCCCGGCCGTCTGTTCGCGGGGCCGGACGGGAACAGGGCACGGCCCCGGGACGCTGAACGGGACATGACCTCGACACCGCACCCCGAGCCCCGCCCGACGAACGCGTCCGGCGGGCACCGCATCACCATCGAGCCCGGCACCGAACACGTCCGGGTCGTGCGCGACGGCGTCCTCCTCGCGGAGAGCCGTCGGCCCCTGATCCTGCGCGAGACCGGATGTCCGGTCCGCCACTACCTCCCCGCCGAGGACGTCCGCACGGATCTGCTCACCCCTTCCGACACCGCGACCCACTGTCCCTTCAAGGGGGACGCCTCCTATTGGTCCCGCCCCGGTGCGCCCGACCTCGTCTGGTCCTACGCTGACCCGAAGCCCGAAGTTGCCCCCATCGCGGGCCACTTCTGCTTCTACGACACGGAGGTGGTCCGTTGACGGACGGACGTGGTCACGGGGAGGGACCCAGGACCCGAACGGCGGCCGAGGTCTTCGACGCGGTCGGCGCCCGGTACGAGGAGGCGTTCGCCGACGTGCCCGGCCAACTCGCCGCGCTGGACTGGATCATCGCCGAACTGCCCCGGGGCGCCCGGGTCCTGGACGTGGGCAGCGGTACCGGCAGGCCCGCCGCGCACCTGCTGGACCGGGCCGGGCTGGAGGTGACGGGCATCGACGTGTCGCCCGAGATGGTCCGATTGGCGCGCGCCCGGGTGCCCGCGGCCCACTTCGAGCAGGTCGACGTCCGTGAGCACCGCGCCCCGGAAGGGGGCTACGACGCGGTGTGCTCCTTCTTCCCGTTGCTCGTCATGGACCAGCCGGAGATCCGGGACGTGTTGACCCGGATGGCCGGCTGGCTCGTCCCCGGCGGGCTGCTGGCCCTGGCCACGGTGCCCGGGGACATCCGGGGCCTGGAGATCGATTGGATGGGGCATCCCGTCACGGTCAGCAGTCTGTCGGCCGAGCAGCACGTGACGGCCTTGGAGGCGGCCGGTCTGGAGGTGGTGGGCCTGGACACGGCGGTCTTCCGGCCGCACGGACCGGACGCCGTGCCCGAGGAGCACCTGTACCTGCGCGCCCGCAGGCCGGGGCGCTAGCGTCCCGCGCCCGCCGGGACCGGTCGCGGCTCGTGCCCGGCCGCTTCCGGTTCCCGCAGGGGGAAGCGGGCCAAGGGGGCGTCCTTGGCGAAGAAGTCCTCGGCGCGGGCCAGGGCCCGGGTGTCGTCGAGCACCTGGCCGGGCCGCGAGCCGTTGCCGAACAGGACGCCCCCGAACCGCATGCCCATGTAGGCGGCGGAGTTGTTGAGGCTGCCGACCAGCGGGTCCGCGACCTCCTCCGAGTCGGCGGACATCACGGTCACGCCCCACAGGGTCCGGCCCGCCAACTGCTTCTTGAAGGTGGAGTCGGGGGCGGTGAGCCAGCCCGACCAGTAGTCGAGGTAGCGCTTGACGGAGGCGGACAACGAGTACCAGTAAAGGGGCGAGACGATCACGATGTCGGTGGCCGCCGTCGTGGCCTCGTGCAGCAGGGTCTCGTTGGCGGAGGCCCGCCAGTCCCCGCTCTCGTGCCGGTCGTCCTGGAAGTCGGGCAGTGGCAGCTCGGCGAGGTCGATCCAGCGCTGGGACACGTCGTCCGGCAGGTGGGCGGCGGCCGCGCGGGCCAAGGCCAGGGAATTGCCGTCGGGACGGGAACTGCCGAGCAGGAACAGGAAGGAACGCGTCATGGTGGTGCTCCGGTCGGATTCGCGCGGAGGGTCGGGGCGGTCGCTGCCGGCCGTCCCGGCTCCGTGAAACGATCAGGACTCCCCTGCCAACTGCCGTACCCGCGCCCCTATTCCGTGGCGCCGAACCGGCGTCGGGTGCGAGTGTGTTCGGGCGGGCGAGTGCCGGAAGGGCGTTGCCCCCTCGTCGCGGAGGGTCGACGCTCAGGCCCGTGCGATCACCCGTTCGAGGGATTGTCGTTACTCTCCGTGACATCGATCATGGCTTCATCGACTCATGGAGCACAGGAGGAACCGTGTCCGACCTGCCCGACCCCACCACCCTGCACCCGTTTCGCGGCATGGAGCGCACGGTGCTGCTGAAGCCACTGCTCACCTCGCCGCTGATCGAGGTCGGCGAGTTCACCTACTACGACTCCCCGGACCGGGCCACCGAGTTCGAGACCCGCAACGTGCTGTACCACTACGGTCCCGATCGACTGGTCCTGGGCCGGTTCTGCGCGATCGCCGACGGCACCCGTTTCATCATGGGCTCGGCAAACCACCGGATGGACGGCCCCTCCACGTTCCCCTTCCACCTGATGGGCGGCTCCTGGGAGCGTCACATCGACCTGGTCACCGACCTGCCCCGGCGCGGGGACACGGTGGTCGGCAACGACGTCTGGTTCGGGAACGGGGCCACGATCATGCCGGGCGTCCGCATCGGGCACGGCGCGATCATCGCGGCGGGCGCCGTGGTGACGCGGGACGTGCCCGACTACACGATCGTCGGCGGCAATCCCGCGCGACCGATCCGGCGGCGCTTCGACGAGGACACCGTGGCCCGGCTGCTCGCTGTCGCCTGGTGGGACTGGCCGCTCGAACACATCGGCGCGAACATCCCGGCCATCATGTCCGGCACAGTGGAGGACCTGGAGGCGGCGGCCCGACGCATACCGCAGTGACCGTGCGGGCGGGGCGCGGAGCTCCGGGCGCGCGGGCGTAGCCTGGGGGCCATGAAGTCGTACACGATCGGAGAAGCGGCCCGACTCCTGGGCGTCAGCGTGGACACGGCACGCCGCTGGGCCGACGGCGAGCGCTTCCCCGTGCATCGTGAGGGGGGCAAGAGGTTCGTGAACGGGGCCGACCTCGCGGCGTTCTGCGTCCGGGTCGCCCAGGAGGGCGTCGACGACGAGGCCCCGTACACCTCGGCGCGCAACGCGTTCCCCGGCATCGTCACCGGGGTGCGGTTGGGGACGATCGACGCGCAGGTGGAGATCCAGGCCGGCCCGCACCGCGTGGTCTCCCTCCTGACCCGGGAGGCCGTGGAGGAACTGGGCCTCGAAGTCGGCATGGAGGCCATCGCCCGCGTCAAGTCCACGAGCGTGTTCATCGACCTGACCTGACCGGACCCGAGGTGCTCTGTGCGGTCAGCCCGAGGTGAGGGGCAGGACCACCGTGAGGATCTTGCCCCCGCCGTCGGGGGTCTCCGTCACCGTCAGTTCCTCGCTGAGCGTGGCCACGATGGGCAGCCCGTACCCGCCCACTCGTCCCGGGCTGAACTCGGCCCTCGGCACGGGCAGCGGGGCGGGGGACCGGTCACCGACCGAGATGGCCAGGATCGACCCGTAGGCCACCACGTCGAAGACCGAGAGCCCGCCGCCGTGCCGGATCGCGTTGCTCACCAGTTCCGACACCACCAGCAGGGCGTCGGCCACCGGTGCCGGGGGATCGTCCTCGGGGAACGGGCCGAGCCTGCGCGCGACCTCCGCCCGCAGCCGGGCCCGCGCCTGCGCGGCGTTCTCCGGAAGGGGCGCCCCGGAAGATCCCGGAGCGCTCCGACCTGGGTGCGTGGCCACGGCCGTGATCCTTTCTACGAAGACGACAGATCCCTGCGACGCGGGGGAGGCGCTCGTGTCCCACGTTGTCCCCGAGTCACCCGACACAGTGCGCCTCACCCGGATCGGGGAGTCGAAACGTGCCCGTTCGTCCCGACCCCGAGGAGCGAGACCACCGCCGAGGCGACCGACGGTGCCACGGACAGCCCCGTTCCGGCCCCGGTCACCTCGAACAACCGGGCCACCTGGAGACGCAGCGGCCCGGCCGGGAGGACCCTGCGCAGGGTCCCACCCGCACGGCGGGCCTCCGCGAGGACGTGAAGGGCGGCCGAGTCCGCGAACACGAGCCCCGACAAGTCCATCACCACTCCCCGAACCCCTTCCACCTCGTCATGGTCCGCTCCCGACCCCGGCTCGGTGCGCCGCAGGGCCCGCCGAACGGCCGGCAACCCGTCGCGATCCAGCTCGCCCGTCACCCGCACCACCCACACCGTTCCCGTGTCCGGGCGGGTCTCACCCTCCCGGTCCCCGTACCGCCACACCCGTGCCCGGACCCCGGCCCGTGTCGTGCCCATCCCGTCCGCTCGCCCCCTGGTCTCGTGTCCTGCCGCTCTCGGTCGTCGGCCGCGAGCCGGGCCCGAACCACTCGTCGATCAGTGCCCGCCCGCGTCACCTGCCCACTCTTCGGCGTTCCGCACGTCCGAGGTTGCCCCGAAACCGCACGCCCCCCGAACGAGTGACGGCCGGGCCGGGCCCCGAGACCCGAGGGAAATTCACCCCGGCACCGCGCATGATCCCGACCGACAGGGGCAGGCGGGTGCGGACATTCCCCCGACCACGGCCCGAAGGGCCACGCACCGAGATCCGCAGGAGGAGCACGTGCCCGAGACGCCGCCGCCCACCCGGCAGCCGGGCGGGCCACGTCCCGGAGCGCCCCTCGGTGCGCGGGTCGCCGCACTGTGAGCCGACGCGTTCGAACGCAGTATCGTTGCGGGCCTGCCGCTCAGCGGAGCAGGCCGACTTGGGGAGGGGTCTCGGTGGATGCCGCGGCGGACACACGCGTGAACGAGAACACGGCGCCGGACGACCCAGACCCCGCGTCCGACCCCGGCCCCGGGAGCAGCGGGGCGACCCGCGTGCCCGGGCCGCACCGCGCACCGTCGCGAGCGGGGACCCCGCACCGACCCGCCGGTGAGGCCGTCGCGGCCGGATCCGGACCCGTGGTCGCGGTCACCTCCGACCCGCCCACCGTCGGCCCCGCCTCCGACGCCGGTACCGGCACGCCCGCCGGGACCGGCGACACCGTGCGCGTCGTCACCGCGCAGACCGGCCCGGTCGGGGAGATCACCCGGGTCTGCCTGCTGCTCGTCGAGGACGACGCCGGCGACGCCCTCCTCTTCGAGGAGGTCCTCGCCGACAGCGGCCTCGACGCCGTCCTCACCTGGTGCCGCAGCCTCGCCGAGGCCGAGGCGGCCCTCGCCGTCCCCACGGACCACCCGCTGTGCGTCCTGCTCGACCTCGGCCTCCCCGACGCGAACGGGCTGGGGGCCCTGCGCCGCATCCTCGACCTGGCCCCGGACGCCGCCGTCGTCGTCCTCACCGGCCTCGCCGAGAACCGCGCCGGGGTCGCCGCCGTCGCCGAGGGCGCCGAGGACTACCTCTCCAAGGACCAACTCGACGCCGAGAGACTCGACCGCGCCGTCCGCTACGCCCTCCAGCGCAAGCAGGTCCAACGCGCCAACGCGGCCCTCGCCGCCGGACGCGCCAGGGCCCGCGAGAACGCCCGCCTCGAACGCAGCCTGCTGCCCACCCCGCTCCTGCGCGACGACTCCTTCTCGGTCGTCGCCCGCTACGAACCCGGCCGACCCCAGGGCATCGTCGGCGGCGACTTCCACGACGTGGTCCAGACCCCCGACGGCGCCGTGCACGCCGTCGTCGGCGACGTGTCCGGACACGGCCCCGTCGAAGCCGCCCTCGGTGTCTGCCTGCGGGTCGCCTGGCGCGCCGCCGTCCTCAGCGGACGCTCCGGACCCGACCAGATGAGCCTGCTGGAGGAGATGCTGGTGGCCGAACGCGGCCGCGAACACCTCTATGCCACCCTCGTCTCCCTCGTCTTCGAACCCGACCGCCGCACCGTCCGCATCACCCGGGCCGGGCACCCCGGCCTCCTCCTGCGCGCCGACGGCGAGGTCGTCTGGCACGAACCCCCCGGCGGCCTGGCCCTGGGCATCCTGCCGGGCGAGGGCGGACGCGTCGAGAGCATCCTCACCCTGCCGTCCGGCGCCTCCCTCCTCGCCTTCACCGACGGCCTCTACGAGGGCCGCACCGGCACCGACACCCGACTCGGCGAGGAAGGGCTGCTCGCCGTGGCCCGCCGGCACGCCCACCTGAACCCCGAGGCATTCGTCAGCACCCTCGTCTCCGAGGTCGCGGCCGGCGCCGCACCCTTCGGCGGACTCACCGACGACATCGCCGTCCTGCACATGAGCTGGGAGAACCCGTAGATGACCGCGCCGCCCGAGCCGCGTCCGCCCCGCCCCCGGCGGTGGCCCGCCCTCACCACCCAAGGACGGCTCTACCTGGTCCTCGGGGCCCTGCTGCTCGTCGTCGCGGGCTCCGTCCTGGTCGGCTCCCGGGTCGTGGCCCGCGCCCAGGACCGCACCGACCAGCTCGTCGACCACATCCAGCCCGCCCGCTCCGCCGCCTATCAACTCCACAAGGCCCTCCTCGACCAGGAGACCTCCGTCCGCGGCTACGTCCTCACCGGCAAGGGCGAGTTCCTCACCCCCTACGACGAGGGCCTGCGCCAGGCCGCGGACCGGTCCGAAACCGTCCGGCGACTCATCGCCGACCACCCCGACCTCGTCACCGACGTCAACGACATCGAGCGCGCCGGCGAGGCGTGGCGGACCCGCTACGCCCGCCCCCTCGTCGACACCGTCCGCACCACCGGACCCAGCGCCGTGGACGCGGACCGGCTGGAGGCCGCGAAACGCGCCTTCGACGGACTGCGGACCCTGTTCGACCGACAGGAGAAGCACCTCAACGAGGCCCGCGACGAGGCCCGCGAGCAGCTGACCCAGGCCCAGGACCAGCGCGACCTGGCACTCGGCGCGGTGGTCGCCGCGGTCTGCCTGACCGGCCTCGTCGTCGTGCTGATGGTGCGCCGCCTGGTGGGCGTCCCCCTGGCCCGCCTGCACGCCGCCGCCGACCGGGTGCGCGGCGGGGCCTTCGCCGAACGCATACCCGCCGAGGGCCCGGCCGACCTGCGGGCGGTGGGCACGGCCGTCGAGGAGATGCGTCGCCGCGTCGTCAGCGAACTCGACGCCGCCCGCGACCGCGAGGCCCTGCTCGCCCGCCAGGCCGCCGAACTCGACGAACAGGCCGTGGAACTGCGCCGATCCAACGCCGAACTCGAACAGTTCGCCTACGTCGCCTCCCACGACCTCCAGGAGCCCCTGCGCAAGGTCGCCTCCTTCTGCCAACTCCTGGAGAAGCGCTACGGGGACCAGCTCGACGCCCGAGGCAAGCAGTACATCGACTTCGCGGTCGACGGCTCCAAGCGCATGCAGGTCCTCATCAACGACCTCCTGACCTTCTCCCGCGTCGGCCGGCTCGACCAGGCCCGCGCCGACACCCCCCTCGACGCCCCTCTCGACCGTGCTCTGCGCAACCTCTCCGGAGCCCTCCAGGAATCCGGCGCCGAACTCGTCCGCCCCACCGAACTCCCCACCCTGAACTGCGACCCGAGCCTGATGGCCATGCTCTGGCAGAACCTGATCGGCAACGCCGTCAAGTTCCGGCGCCCCGACGTGCCCTGCCGCATCGAGATCACGTGCGAGCGGGTCGACGACCACTGGGACTTCGCCGTCACCGACAACGGCATCGGCGTCGAAGAGGAGTTCGCCGAGAAGGTCTTCGTCATCTTCCAGCGACTGCACGGACGCGAGGAGTACGAGGGCACCGGCATCGGTCTCGCGCTCTGCCGCAAGATCGTCGAGTACCACGGTGGGCAGATCCGACTGGTACCCGCCCCCGACGGGGCCCAGGGCACCTCGATACGCTTCACCCTCCCGGCCGGCGAGGACACCGAACCCGACCGGCCCACCGGCTGATCCGGGCTGCGGCCGGGGCACCACGCCCCGCCACCGGGCCCGTCCGCCGGCCGCACCCGCCCGCCCGCCCCGAAACCGAAAGGCCGGTCCCCACCGTGTCCGACCCCCTCCACCCCATCGAGGTCCTGCTCGTCGAGGACGACCCCGGCGACGAACTGATGACCCGCGAAGCGTTCGAGGACAACAAGATCCAGAACACCCTGCACGTCGTCCGCGACGGCCAAGAGGCCCTGGACTTCCTGTTCCGACGCGGCCCCTACACCGAAGCCCCGCGCCCCGACCTGATCCTCCTCGACCTCAACCTCCCCAAGTACGACGGCCGCTACGTACTGGAGAAGATCAAGCAGGACGACGAGCTCGCCCCGATCCCCGTCGTCGTCCTCACCACCTCCTCCGCCGAGGAGGACATCCTGCGCAGCTACAAGCTCCACGCGAACGCCTACGTCACCAAGCCGGTCGACCTCGACCAGTTCATCGCGGCCGTCCGACAGATCGACGAGTTCTTCGTCAGCGTCGTCCGCCTCCCGCGCCGCGGCTGACCCACCCCACGCGCCCGGGAGCGCGGGGACCGCGGGTTAGGGTGCGGGGTGCGCCCGACACCCGCCCCCACCGGCCCGTTCCCCACCCCGACCCGCGCCGAGGGCGCCCCGGACCGGCCGCCGGCCCACGGGCTGTTGCGCCACCGCGTCGAGGACGGCGTGTCCCTGCCCTACCTGCTGTGGGCGCCCGGCCCGGGGTGGCGGATGATCTCCTCCGGACCCCACGGCGGCGGACTCGGCGAACGACACTGGTTCCTCAACGCCCAGGTCCCCTCCGGCTACTCCCGCACGGACCCCGAGGCCCACCTCGCCGAGATCGCGGCCCACGCCGGCCTCACCGGCCCAGGAGCCGGCCTGATGACCGCCGCCGAGGTCGCCGCACACGGCCGGCACACGGACGAGGGGGTCACGGCCGTGGTCACCGCCGGCGTCGGCGTGCACGGATGGGCCGCCGCCCCCACCCCGCCGGAGCCGCCCGAGCACCCCGTCGGAACCGTCAACATCCTCGTGGTCCTCCCCGTTCCCCTCGCACCCGCCGCCTTCGTGGGCGCCGTCGTCACCGCCACCGAGGCCAAGACCCAGGCCCTCCTCGACGTGGGAGTTCCCGGCAGCGGCACCCCCACGGACGCGGTGTGCGTGGCCGCCCCCGCCGCCGGGTGCGCGGGCGGGCCCGCAACGGAGCCGTTCGCCGGGCCCCGCTCCCGGTGGGGCGCGCGCCTGGCACGTGCCGTGTACGCCGCCACCCGCGAGGCGTGTCGGCGCGACCCGTGGGTCCGCGACACCGCGCCCGACCGGGCCCGGCCCGGGGCCTGACCCCCTCCGAGGAGCCCCCACGCGGTCGGGGAGCCCCCCGGACTCGCCCGAACGGGTGTCCCATCCCGCGAGCGCGCCCCCGCCCCGATCCGGTGCCGTGACCACCGTCCGCGAACCGCCGCCGACACCCTCGCGTCCCGCGCGCGTCCCGCGCCCACCCGCGCGTGACGTGCGGCGCGGGCCCCGACACCGGCCCCTGACCCACCCGCCGAGAGCCCCCGTACGGGCGCGCACGGGCCCCGCCGTCGGCCCGCGCCGGAACGCCCGCCTCCGCCGCGTGCGCCACCGGGCGCCCGCGGACGGGCGTGTCGCGCCGGCCGTCGACTCGTTGAGGATTCGGTCCGACGCCTCGCCGCCCGCGAGGTGTTCGGGGATCGTCATCAGGGCCCGCGAGGGCGTGGGGGGTACTGCTGTGAAGGACTCGACGGACACCTCGGGACGGTACGTGAGCACCACGTCATGAATGTTTCCCTCCGCAACCGGGGGCCCGGCAGGGACCGGGACGGCGCGCGCGGCCGGGCCGCCGACACCACGTCCGGCTCCGGCGCCTTCGGCGGCGTCACGGGGCCCCCGCCCAACGGCCGCACCGGCAGCGCCACCGGCACCACGCCCGTTCCGACGACCCCGGGACCGCGGATCGCGCCGGACGGCCCCCCCGCCCGCCCCGGCGGTCGCCCCGGAGGCAGGCCGCGCACGCGGCCGGGCCCCGGTGGCGGTTCGCCCGCGGGGCGGGGTCGGCTGACCAAGCGGGGCAAGGTGATGATCTGGTCGGCCGGGGTCCTGGCCGCGCTGGTGCTGGCCGCCGGGGGCGCCGGAGGCTGGTTGTACCAGCGGCTCGACGAGAACATCACGGGCGAGGAGATCGGGGACCAACTCGGCGGTGACCGCCCGGTCAACCTGAGCCCCGGGGCGAAGAACATCCTGCTGGTGGGGTCCGACACGCGCGAGGGCGCCAACGCGTCGTACGGCAAGGACCTGACGACGATGCAGTCCGACACGCTGATGATCCTGCACATCGCAGCGGACCGGAAGTGGGCCGCCGTGGTCTCGCTGCCCCGGGACTCGTGGGTGGAGATGCCGGAGTGCGACCGGGGCGACGGGACCAAGTCGACCCCCCACCACTTCAAGATCAACTCCGCGTACGCGATCGGCGGAAGCACGGGCGACGCCGGAGCGGCCGCGGCCTGCACCATCCGCACCATCGAGTACAACACCGGCCTGCGCCTGGACCACTTCGTCACCCTCGACTTCCAGGGCTTCAAGGGCATGGTGGACGCCCTCGGCGGCATCGAGGTCTGCCCGCCGCACCCCATCCACGACGTCAAGGCCCGCCTCGACCTGGGGGCCGGCTGCCAGACCGTCAAGGGTGAACAGGCGCTGGGCTACGTGCGCACGCGCTACAGCGTCGGCGACGGGTCCGACATCGGCCGGATCGGCCGGCAGCAGGAATTCATGGGAGCCCTCGCGGCGCGCGCCAAGGAGCGGCTGACGAGCCCCGGCGACGTGTACGGATTCATGAGCGCGGCCACCAAGTCCGTCACCACGGACAGCGCGCTGGCCGGCCTCGGCCCTCTCTACGGCCTGGCCAAGGAGCTCCAGGACATCCCCAAGGAGAAGCTGTACTTCGTCACCGTGCCGAACTACCCGCGCGAGGCCGACGTGCCCTCCGACAAGGCGAACATCTCCTGGCAGTACCCGCAGACCAGGACCCTGTTCCGGTCACTGGCCTCCGACCACGAGGTCACGCGGGACAGCCTGGCCGCCGGGCCCGTGTCCACGGCCGGCTCCATCCAGGTGCGCGTCCTGAACGGGACGACCACCCCCGGGCGCGCTGCGGCCGTCGCGACGCAGTTGCGCTCCGCCGGGTACGTGGTCGTCTCCACCGGCAACGCGGGCGGGCCGGTCGAGCGGACCGCGATCACCCACCCGCCGGGAATGGAGGAGAAGGCGGCCGCGTTCGCGTCCCGATTGCGGACCACGGCCGCGCCGGTCTCCTCGGCGCAGGCCGCGCCCCGGGTGGTCACCCTCACGGTGGGGGCCGACTTCGCGGGTCTGTGGGGCTGAGCGCGCGGGGCACCCGAGACGCGCGGGACACGTGAGGCGGGGCACGGCTCGGGCCGTGCCCCGCCTCACGTGTGAAATGGGAGCGAAGGGGGTGTCAGCTGTCCTTGCCGAGCCCGCTGACGAATCCCTGGGCCTTCTCGACACCGGTGTCGATGTGGTCGCTGTACTTGCCCTCGGTCCTGCCGTCGATGAACTCGCCCGCCTTCTCCAGGCCCTGATTGATGGCGTCGCCGTGTCGACCGGCCAGCTCGCCGGCCTTCTCGGCGAGGTCCCTGAGGTTGTCGAACATGGGGTTCTCCTGCGATTGGACGAGGTGGTGGGGGCACCCGATCGATGCCCTCGAACCCGATAATTCTACAGACTTGTAGAAGTTGGGCGGGCTCGTATTCAGCCCAAACGGACCGGCAGTTCCCGGTGACCGTTGACGATGAACGACGGCAGCCGCCGCAGTTCCGCCGGCTTCACCGCCAGGCTCATCCCCGGATACCGCTCGAACAACGCGGGCAGCGCGATCCGCGCCTCCAACCGCGCCAGGGGCGCGCCCAGGCAGTAGTGGGCGCCGAAACCGAACGAGAGGTGCTGCCGGTCGCTCCGATCGAGGTCGAACAGGGACGGGTCCGGGTTCGTGCCCGGGTCCCGCCCGTGGGCGCCGAACCCGATCAGGATCGGATCGCCCGCCCTGATCGTGACACCCTCCCCGAGGTCGATGTCGGCGAGCGCGAAACGCATCGGCACGTGGACCGCCGGCGGGTGCTTGCGCAGCGTCTCCTCGATCACCACGTCCCACAGCCGAGGATCGGCCCGCACCGAGGCCAGGAGTTCGGGCCGGGCGAGCAGTTCGGCGACCGCGTGCTCCAACAGGGACACGGTGGTCTCGGAACCCGCGCCGATCATCAGGAACAGCGTGCTGATCAACTCCCCTTCGTCCAGCCGGTCCCCGCCCTCGGCCTGCGCGGCCAACAGCACGCTGGTCATGTCCTCGCCCGGAGCCTCCCGTTTCGCGGCGATCAGGGCGCGCGTCTCGGCGTACATCGTCTCCCGGTGCCGTCCGACCTCCTCGGCCGGCGCCGTGGAGTCCAGGAGTCCGTCGATCGCGCGCACCATCACGGGACTGCGCTCCTGCGACATCCCGAACAACTCGCAGATGACGCGGGTGGGCACCGGCGCGCAGAACGCGGCCCGCAGATCGACCACCCCGTCGGCGTCCGCCGCCCGCCGGGGCGCGTCGAGCGTGGCGCGGACCACCGCCTCGACGCCCGGTCGCATGGCCGTGATGCGACGGGGGGTGAAGGCGTGATCCACCAGCGCGCGCAGCCGCTGGTGGTCGAGACCGTCGTTCGTGAGCATCGAGTCCGGGTCCACCCACAGGGCCAGCCACGGTATGGAGAACAGCCGGTAGCCGGGCCAGTGCGCCCGACCGTTCTTCGACACCTCCGGGTGCGTGGTCAGCCGGCGCACGACGTCGCCGCGCGTCACCGACCAGGCGACGATCCCGTCGGGCAGGTTCACGGGGACGGCCGGTGCCGCGTCGCGCAGCCGGTCGAGGTCGGAGTACAGGGCGGACCCGGTGAGGTCGAGGGCGAAGGCGACCTCGGCGGGCGCCGCCGCGCGAGGACCGTCGGGAGCGGAGCCGGGGGCGGGGAGCGGAGAACCGGACACGGGTGACCTCCTGGGCAGTGGGCCGGCGGAGTGGAGGCGAGCGCCGGCGGCGGCGCACCGGAGGGCACGACACGCTTCCCGGTGCTTCGCCACTGGTCGGGCCGCCGGCGACGATAGTGCCCGCGGACCACCCCGTCAGGAGGGACCACGTCCTCCGTTTGCGAGGGTCGAACACGCACGTTCGGGCAGGTCGCAACGGGTGTGCCAGAGGAGGACGGAAGCGTCGCCCGCGGCATGCGGGGCCCGTGGGGCTCAGTGCCCTGACGGTCGCGACGCGTGCGACGGGCCGGTGGGGGTCGGGGTCGGCCCGGACACCTCAGGGACGTGTTCGGGCCCGGGTGCGCGGCGCGTCAGCGAGTCCAGGGCCGCCCGGGGCGTCAACCTTCCGGCCAGCACCGCCCCGACCGCCTCGGCGATCGGCAACTCGACCCCGCGCGCCCGGGCCAGGGCGAGCACCGCGCGGGTGGTGGCCACGCCCTCGGCGACGCCGCCGCCCGCGGCGACGGCCTCCCCCGGGGTCATGCCCCGGCCGAGACGCTCCCCGAAGGCCCGGTTGCGGGACAGCGGCGACGCGCACGTGGCGAGCAGGTCCCCCGCGCCGGCGAGCCCCGCGAAGGTCTCCGGCCGCGCGCCGAGCGCGACACCGAGCCGGGTGGTCTCGGCGAGACCACGCGTGATGAGCGCCGCCCGCGCGCCGTCCCCCGGAGCGAGCGCGGAGGCCGGCCCCACCGCCAGGGCGACGACGTTCTTGACCGCGCCCCCCACCTCGCAACCCACCACGTCCGTCGCGGTGTACGGCCGGAACGCGGGCGTGCGCACGAGCGCGGCGCACTCCCGGGCCACCGCCTCGTCCGCGCACGCCACCACGCAGGTGGTCGGCCGTCGGGCCGCCACCTCACGCGCGAGGTTCGGCCCGCTGAGCACCGCGATCCGGTCCTCGCCCAGGCCCGTGGTCTCGGCGATCACCTGGCTCATGCGCAGCCCGCTGCCCGTCTCCACGCCCTTCATCGCGCTCACGACGACGGTCCCCGGGCCGAGGAGCGGAGCCCAGCGCACCAGGTTCTCGCGCAGGTGCTGGGCGGAGACGGACAGGATCAGGAACTCGGCGTCCCGCAGGGCCTCGGCGGGATCCGCGCACGCGGTCACTCCCTCGGGGAGCCGGATCCCCGGGAGGGCCCGGGGGTTGGTCCGGTCCTCGGCGAGGGCCCGGACGACCTCGGGGCGCCGCGCGTGCAGGACCACGCGGTGTCCGGCGTCCGCGCACACCAGGCCGAGGGCGGTGCCCCAGGCCCCGGCGGACAGGACGGCCACGCGACGGGGTGCGGTCTTCGTCATGGCCTGCCAACGACGGGCGCGGCCGGAGGGCACCGGGGCACGGGACGGAGCTGGTCAGGCGGGATCGCGCGGACCGTAGGCCCGCAGGAACGCGGCCACCCCCAAGCCGATGAGGTGCTCGGTCTCCTCGACGGGCAGCGGCCGGATCCCGTGGTGGGAGATCTGGGTGGTCCGCAGGGAGACCAGGGCCAGGAAATGGGCGGCGGCGGTGTCGGCGTCGCCGTGCACGTCGAGCAGGCCCGCGTCGGCGAGATCTTCCAGGGCGTCGGCCAAGGCACCTTCGACGGCGCTGGGGCCGGCGGTCGTCCACGCGTCGAGGACCTCGTCGGGCACGAGGGCGGCCTCCGCTTGCAGGTGCCGCACGAGGGCGAAATGCTCGGGGTGGTCGACCATCATCGCGACGAAGGCGCGGCCCGTCGCGCGCAGCGCCTCCTCCAGGTCCTCCGGGGCCGGGGGGTCGGCCGGGTGCAGGGCGCTCTCGACGCGGGCGAGCTGCCCCTTCGTCACCTCGTGGGAGGTCCAGGTCACCACCGTGCGGAACAACTCCGCCTTCCCGCCCGGGAAGTGGTTGTAGAGGGTGCGCGTGGAGATCCCGGCCTCGGCCGCCAGGACGTCCACGGACGCGCGGGAGTAGCCGTCCCGCCCGAACACGGCACACGCGGAACGCACCATCGCGATGCGCTTCTCCACCATGCGCGGAGTGAGCTCGCGCAGGGCCTGCTCCAGCCAGGTCTCCTCCTCCTGGGAAGGCCGTCGACGGGCTCGGGCCGGATCGCGGGATACGGGCACGGCAACTCCTCGGGAAAAAATTACAACGACCGTTGTGGAAGTGCAACGACCGTTGTACTTTACTGAAAGGGGCGGCACGGGAGGCCGGCGCCCCCCGCTCCACACAACCCATCACCCACAGGGGGGAACCTGTCATGCCCGTACGCACCACACACCCCGACACCCGGACCGATCCCATCCCCGACCGGGCCGGCGAACCCGGCCGAAGCACGGGCACCCCGATCAACCGCCTGCTCGGCGTCCTCATCATCGGTTCGATGATGGCCGTCCTCGACACCACCATCGTCAACGTCGCCCTGCGCAGCCTCTCCGAGGCATTCGCCGCACCGCTGGCCACCATCCAGTGGGCCACCACCGCCTACACCCTGGCCCTCGCGGCCGTCATCCCCACCGCTGCCTGGGCCATGGCCCGGATCGGAGCCAAGCGCACCTACCTCACGGCCCTCGCCCTGTTCACCCTCGGCTCCGTACTCGCCGCACTGGCCTGGAGCGCACCCTCCCTCATCGCCTTCCGCGCCCTCCAGGGCCTCGGCGGCGGCCTCCTGATGCCGGTGGGCATGGCGATGGTGATGCGCACGGCCGAACCCGCCCGACTCGGCCGCGCCATGGCCATGCTCGGCGTACCCATCCTCATCGGACCCGTCGCGGGTCCCGCCCTCGGCGGCTGGCTCCTCGACACCGCCTCCTGGCGCTGGATCTTCCTCGTCAACCTGCCCATCGGCATCGCGGCCCTCGCCCTCGCCGGCAAACTCCTGCGCACCGACGCTCCCACCGCGAACAGCGACACCACATCCGGCCGCCCCACCCCCGCCAAGCTCGACGTGCCCGGACTGTTGACCCTCTCGCCCGGCCTGGCCCTGCTGCTGTTCGGCCTCGCGCACGGAGCGGAACTCGGGGAGATCACCCTGCTCGGCAGCGGTGCGCCCACCCTCGCCGGTCTCCTGCTGATCGGACTCTTCGTCCGCCGCGCCCTGACCACCGCCGCGCCCCTGCTGGACCTGGGTCTGCTGCGCGACCGCACCTTCGCCGCCGCGATCGGGACGCTGGCCCTCTTCACGTTCGGCTACTTCGGCTCGATGCTGCTCGCCCCGGTCTACTGGCAGCAGACCCGCGGCCTCGGCAGCACGGCCGCCGGACTCCTCGTGGCCCCGGTGGGACTCGTGGTGGGCACCGCCATGCAGATCGCCTCACGCCGGGTCGACAAGCTGTCCCCGCGCCGGTTGATAGCCACCGGCATCGCGATCGCGGCCCTCGGCATGGCCCTGACCGGCCTCGCCACCGGGGTGAAGGACGCACCGGCCTGGTGGGTGGTGGCAGCCTCGATGACCATGGGCGTGGGGGCGGGCATGGTGATGATGCCGACCATGACCACCGCGAGCCGAGAACTCGCCCGGGCCCGTGCCGGCGCCGCGAGCACGGCCCTGGCCATCAACTCCCAGATCGGCGCCTCCGTGGGCACCGCCCTCGTCTCCGTCCTGCTCGGCAACCTCGGCACCGGCCCGCAGGGCTTCCGCACCGTCTATCTGGTGACGGCGGGCGTCCTGGCCCTCGCCCTCCTCCCGGCCCTCCGCCTCCCGCGCACGAGCCGGTGAAAGCCGAGACGATCACGTGCCCGTCGGCGCCTGCCGCTCCCGACAGGCGCCGGACCCGGATTCGGTCTCGGTGGGGGACCCGGCGGTGGTGGGGTGGGAGCGGGAGGGGTTCCACAAGCGATCGGCGTCCCCGCGTGCGAGGTGCTCCTCGTAGATCCTGACCTTGTACCGCATCACGTCCAGGGCCTCCTGGAGCTCCCGCATCCGCGACTCGACGTGCCCCTCATGTCGACGCAGCAGAGCCAGGCGGTCGGGCTCGTTGCCCGGTCCCTCACGGACCAGGTCGATGTACTCCCGGATCGTCGCGAGGGACATGCCGGAGGAGCGCAGCTTCGTGCAGATCGCCAGCCACTCCAGGTCTTCCTCGTGATAGATCCGACGGCCGTTGGAGAGACGGCGGACGGGATTGGCGAACAGCCCCTCCCGCTCGTAGAACCGCAGTGCGTGAACGCTGAGCCCACTGCGCCGCGACACCTCGCCGATGCTCAGGTCCATGGGCCCCCCATCACACAACCCCGTCACACAGGTGCTTGATCTCGACCCGACTCTAGGTTCTAGCGTCGAGCCCGTCGGCCATGGGGGCCTGCGAAGGAAGGTGGAGAAGATGGCTGTTTGGTTCGTCACCGGCGCCTCGCGCGGTCTCGGCGCGCAGATCACGCGGGAAGCACTCGCGCGAGGACACCGTGTGGTCGCGACGGCCCGGGACGCGGCGACTGTGCTCAACGCCCACCCGGAGGGCCCGGAGGCTCTGCTGGCCGTGAGCGCGGACGTCACCGACCCACAGCAGATGACGGACGCGGTGGAGAAGGGACTGGCCGCTTTCGGTCGGATCGACATCGTGGTCAACAACGCCGGGTACGGCCTGGTGGGCGCGATCGAGGAGACCT
>NZ_CP187114.1:1267500-2010573 GCF_049606955.1 Streptomyces dryopteridis
GGTGAACTATGGTTAAGGAACTCGGCAAAATGCCCCCGTAACTTCGGGAGAAGGGGGGCCACGTCTGGTGATGAGTCTTGCACTCTGAGCTGGGGGTGGCCGCAGAGACCAGCGAGAAGCGACTGTTTACTAAAAACACAGGTCCGTGCGAAGCCGTAAGGCGATGTATACGGACTGACGCCTGCCCGGTGCTGGAACGTTAAGGGGACCGGTTAGTGACCTTTCGGGGTTGCGAAGCTGAGAACTTAAGCGCCAGTAAACGGCGGTGGTAACTATAACCATCCTAAGGTAGCGAAATTCCTTGTCGGGTAAGTTCCGACCTGCACGAATGGCGTAACGACTTCTCGACTGTCTCAACCATAGGCCCGGTGAAATTGCACTACGAGTAAAGATGCTCGTTTCGCGCAGCAGGACGGAAAGACCCCGGGACCTTTACTACAGTTTGATATTGGTGTTCGGTTCGGCTTGTGTAGGATAGGTGGGAGACTGTGAAGCGGCCACGCCAGTGGTTGTGGAGTCGTCGTTGAAATACCACTCTGGTCGTGCTGGATGTCTAACCTCGGTCCGTGATCCGGATCAGGGACAGTGTCTGATGGGTAGTTTAACTGGGGCGGTTGCCTCCCAAAGAGTAACGGAGGCGCCCAAAGGTTCCCTCAGCCTGGTTGGCAATCAGGTGTTGAGTGTAAGTGCACAAGGGAGCTTGACTGTGAGACCGACGGGTCGAGCAGGGACGAAAGTCGGGACTAGTGATCCGGCGGTGGCTTGTGGAAGCGCCGTCGCTCAACGGATAAAAGGTACCCCGGGGATAACAGGCTGATCTTCCCCAAGAGTCCATATCGACGGGATGGTTTGGCACCTCGATGTCGGCTCGTCGCATCCTGGGGCTGGAGTCGGTCCCAAGGGTTGGGCTGTTCGCCCATTAAAGCGGTACGCGAGCTGGGTTTAGAACGTCGTGAGACAGTTCGGTCCCTATCCGCTGTGCGCGTAGGAATATTGAGAAGGGCTGTCCCTAGTACGAGAGGACCGGGACGGACGAACCTCTGGTGTGCCAGTTGTCCTGCCAAGGGCATGGCTGGTTGGCTACGTTCGGGAGGGATAACCGCTGAAAGCATCTAAGCGGGAAGCCTGCTTCGAGATGAGTATTCCCACCTCCTTGAGAGGGTAAGGCTCCCAGTAGACGACTGGGTTGATAGGCCAGATGTGGAAGCCCGGTAACGGGTGAAGCTGACTGGTACTAATAGGCCGAGGGCTTGTCCTCAGTTGCTCGCGTCCACTGTGTTAGTTCTGAAATAACGAACTCCCGTTTGCCGGTTGAGTTCAGAATTTCATAGTGTTTCGGTGGTCATAGCGTTAGGGAAACGCCCGGTTACATTCCGAACCCGGAAGCTAAGCCTTTCAGCGCCGATGGTACTGCAGGGGGGACCCTGTGGGAGAGTAGGACGCCGCCGAACAATTATTGTGGGGGAGCCCCGCACCTTATGGTGCGGGGCTTTTCCGCGTTTACGGGGCTTTTTTGGGCAGCGCGATGCCGGCCGCCTTTCGGGGGCCGGCATCGCCGCGGGTTCGAGGTCAGCGGGTGCGGATGGCCTCGATGAGGCCGGTGACCAGGGTCGCGCGTTCGACCATCGCGGCGATCTCCAGGTACTCGTGGTCGGCGTGGGCGCCGCCGCCGACCGCGCCGAGGCCGTCCAGGGTGGGGATGCCGAGGGCCGCCGTGAAATTGCCGTCGCTGCCGCCGCCTACCGAGACACCCTCGATGTCGGGGAGGAGTCGGCGGGCCAGGGCGAACAGTTCGGTGGACGCGGACTCGGGCATCGGCGGGCGGAGGATGCCGCCCTCGACCGTGATGCGGGCCTCCGGCAGGTACGGGATGAGGTCGGCGAAGGCCCGCTCCACCCGGTGCTTCTCCGCGTCCGTCTCCACGCGCACGTCCACGCCGACGGTGGCCTCGGCCGGGACCACGTTGTCCAGGGTGCCTGCCGTGGCCACGGTGGGTGTGACCGTCGTGCCGATCTCCGGGCGGCCGAACTCGGCGATGCGCAGTACCTGGTGGGCCGCCTCGACCAGCGCGTTCACGCCGGCCGCCGGCTCCAGGCCGGCGTGCGAGGCGCGGCCGGTGATCGTGACGTGGAAGGAGCCGCAGCCCTTGCGGGCCGTCTTCAGGCCACCGCCGTCCGCGGCGCCTTCGAACACCAGGACCGAACCGCAGGCCCGCGCGCGTTCCTCGATGAGGGCGCGCGAGGAGCGCGAACCCACCTCCTCGTCGGCCGTCATCAGGATCTCCACACCCGAGCGGTCCGCGAGGGCGGCGACGGCGTGCACGGCCTGGACGAGGCCGCCGAGCATGTCGAACACGCCGGGGCCGGTGACGCGGCCGTCGGCGACGGTGAAGGGGCGGCGTTCCAGAGTGCCCAGAGGGAACACCGTGTCGTGGTGGCCCAGGATCAGGACCCGGGGCTCGCCCCCGCCCGACCAGTGCACGTGCGGACCGGCCTCGCTCTCGACGAGTACCGCGCGGCCGCCGAGACGGCTCTCGATGACGCCCGCGACGATCTTCGCGGAGGCCGCCAACGCGTCGAGGTCACGCGACGGGGACTCGACCTCGACCAGGGCCCGCAGGTCCTCGATCATCGCGTCGACGTTCAGGGTGGGGCCGGGTCCGGTCTTCTGCTTCGTCACGGCCGTCAGCCTACTTGGTGGGTGTCCACCCCTTCGAGAGGGTCGATTCCGGTCATGGTTTCGAGGTGAATGGCCGGAAATGCGCGGGTCGCGGGATGGGGGCGTGCGCTTGGCGTGCGCCCCCATCGGGTATCGGGTCGGCGAGGTCTCGGGTCTCGGGGGAGGGGAGCGGGGATGAGGATGGTCGGTCGGCGGCGGGTGTTGGGCGTGCTGCTCGGAGGGGTGACGGCCGGGCTCGCGGCGGCGTGCGCGGCCCCCGAGCTCGGGGGGCCGGGGATCCGGACCCTGCGGCGGTACGTCGTGGGGGACTGGGCGTTGATCCTGGCCGACGGCAAGGAGGGCACGCTCACCGTGGACGAGGACGGCACCTGGCGCGAGGACCTCTCGGGCCGGACCGGGACCTGGGCACTGGGTGCGACGGGGGCCACCGTCGGGCTCGACCCCAGGGACGGGGAGCCGGCCGCGGCGCCGGTGCGGGTGTCGGGGGTGCCGGAGCGGGCGCGGGCGGCACTGTCCCGGACGTACACGGTGCGGGAGGGGTGGGCCGGGCGGTACGGCGGGCCGGTGGTGTTCGGGGTGGAGGGGGACACGGTGACGGTCCGGTTCCCGGCCGGGGGATCGAGGGCCGCCGACGAGACGGTCTCGCTGACGAAGGTGTCGGGGGCGCCGCGCGACGGGTTCTGAGGTTCGGTGGAACGGTGTCGGGACCTGAGTCGTGAACTCGGCCTCCGAACGGGCCGTTCTGGGGGGTGGTTGTTTCGCGGAACGGAATTTCCGGGGCGGATCATGGGTGTATGTCCGAGTTCAGCTCCGCGTCGGGGTGACGGTTCGTCATGATCGGGGGTGGATGGGTCTTTCATCGTTTCCTAGGGTGATCACACCGCATTCCAACGGTTCGTCCGCCGCCGATGTTCGGCCGTGGCCGTGACGACCGCGAAGGGAAACAGACGTGAAGCTGAAGCGCATGACCGTGGTCGCCGCCGCCGCGATGGCCGGCCCCACCGTTCTGATGGCCTCGCCCGCGATGGCGAGCGAGATCGACGCCCCCGCCGTGAGCGTTCCGGACGCCGCGCCGAAGGACGACTCCGCCCCGGCCCCGGCCTCGGAATCGAAGAAGCTGGAGGCCGATCCGCGGCTCACCCTGGCCGGTGTCCCGAAGTCCCTGACCCCGGGAGAGTGGCAGGAGATGACCCTGGAGGTGGACAACTCCAAGGGGAAGGCGCACAAGGGCTACGTGTACGGGGTCGGTGTCAAGGGGGTGCCCCGCGCGAACGTTCAGGTCGAGGCATTCGGCGTCGGCGGCGTCAACGCCTGGGTGTCCACCGCCTTCCTCTCGGGCGACATCGTCACCCCCGGGGGCCACTACGCGATGATGTCGACGGGGAAGCTCGGCGCGGGCGAGCAGACCTCGATGAAGGTCCGGGTCAAGGTCACCGCCGAGTCCGGCAACCTGACCCTCCAGGCCGCCGGCCTCTCCGAGAAGGCGATGTACGAGCAGAAGGCCGCCCTGGTCTCCGCGGAGTACGTGCTGGGCATCGGCGCCGTCACCCCCGACCCGGGTGACGACTGCACCGACCCCGGTGAGGACACGAAGCCGCCGGTCACGGACCCGGACCCGGAGAAGCCCGGCCCCGGTGACGAGACCAAGCCGCCGGTGACCGACCCCGACCCGGGCACCGACCCCGGTACCGACCCGGAGAAGCCGGGTCCCGGTGACGAGACCAAGCCGCCGGTCACCCCCGACCCCGAGAAGCCCGGTCCGGGCGAGGAGACCAAGCCGCCGGTCGTCAACCCCGGTGACGAACTCGCCGACACCGGCGCGGGCCGGGCCACGAGCTGGGCCCTCGGTGCCGGTGGCGTCGCCATCGCGCTCGGCGCGGCCTTCGTGGCGGGCAACGGCAAGCGGAGGCGCTCCGTCTGACGTGCCGTTCGTCGACGGGACGACGGGGTCGGCCCCGTTCGGGAGCGCGGGGGGCGGACGGGGCCGGGGCGTCCGGCGCACAGGTGGGGTCGGTAGAGTGCCGGACACCTCGCGCGGGTCCCCACCGGGACCCGCCGCGGCCTCCACGCACCGAAGAGAGACACCATCGTGAAGATCCTCATCGCGGGCGGCGCCGGTTTCATCGGTTCCACCATCGCCTCGGCCTGCCTCGACGACGGCATCGAGCCCGTCGTCCTCGACAACCTCGCCACCGGACGGCGCGAGTTCACCGAGGGTCGGGCCTTCTACGAGGGCGACATCCGCGACGGCGACCTCGTCGACCGGATCTTCGCCGAACACCCCGACATCACCCTCGCCGTGGACTGCGCGGCGCTCATCGTCGTCCCCGACTCGGTCGCCGACCCGCTCGGCTACTACCGCGAGAACGTCGCCAAGGGCATCGAGTTCGTCGAGCACCTCGTCCGCAACGGCTGCCGGAACCTGATCTTCAGCAGCTCGGCCTCCATCTACGACGCCGACCCCGCGGACTTCTCCGTGGACGAGTCCTCCCCGATCCTCACCCAGAGCCCCTACGCCCGCACCAAGGCCGTCTTCGAGACGATCCTGCGAGACGTGGCCGCCTCCGGGATCCTCGACGTGATCTCCCTGCGCTACTTCAACCCCATCGGCGCCGACCCCGCGCTGCGCACCGGCCTCCAACTGCGCACCCCCAGCCACGCCCTGGGCCGCATGATCGACCTGCACCACGCGGGCGAGCCGTTCACGGTCACCGGCACCGACTACGCCACCCACGACGGCACCGGCCTGCGCGACTACGTGCACGTGTGGGACCTCGCCCGCGCGCACGTCAAGGCGATCCGCGGCTTCGCCGAGGTCACGGCGACAGAGAGGTACCGGGTGATCAACCTGGGCACGGGCCGGGGCACCACGGTGCGCGAGCTGTTGACCGCCTTCGAGAACGTCACCGGCAGCCCGATGCCCACCGTCGAGGTCCCGCGCCGCCCCGGGGACTCCGTCGGCGCCTACGCCCGCGTGGACCTGGCCCGGGAACTGCTGGGCTGGAAGGCCGAGTACGGGGTGGAGGACGGGATCCGCGACTCGCTGCGCTGGTACGCCAAGCGCGACGAGGTGCTCGGCGCCCCCACCGCCGGCTGACCCCAGCCCCGGCTGACCCCCGTCCCCGGACTGCGCCGGGTGGGGTCCGGGAGTGACGGGTGGGGGCGGCGTGACTCGGGTGGGTGAATGCGGGGAGTGACGGGTCCCCCTTTCGGCCCCGCCCCGTTGTACGGTACGGCGCACGTGATCGTCGGCGCGCCCGCCCCGTCCCGTCACCCCTCCGCAGGAGCCGGTCATGCCTTCCGTCGGGCCCCACCCGTACGACACCCCGCTGCGCGCCACCCTCGGCGAGCACCGCATCGCGCTCGTCTCCTGGCGGCTTCTCGTCCTCCAGGCCGCCCACCCCGCCGTCGGCGCCGGCATGACCGCCTTCTCCACCTACCGCGGCCACCCCTGGCGGCGGATCCAGCACACGATGGACAGCGGGCGCCGCCTGTTCTTCTCCGACGCGGAGGACCTGGCCCGCGAGGTCGAGCGGCTGCGCCGCACCCACCGCCGGATCCAGGGCACCGACGAGAAGGGCCGCGGGTTCAGCGCAGCCGACCCCGAGGTGCGCACCTGGGTGATGGTCACCCTGTACGAGGCCCTCACCGCGATGCGGGCACTGGCCGGCGAACCCTTCACCCCCACCGAACGCGACGCCGTGTACGCCGAGTTCCGCGAGGTGTGCGCGGCCCTCGGACTGCCCGGGGAGCTGCTGCCGGCGGAGGCCGCCGACGTGCCCGCGTACGTGGACAAGGTGGCGCGGGAGACGCTGGAGTACGGGGAGACCGTCCACCACCTGCTGTTCGAGATGCTGCGCACCGCCCCGGCGCCCCGCCGACTCGGCCGGCTCGGCCCCCTGTGGCCGCTCCTGCGGCCGCTGGTCTCGCGCCTCCTCACCGTGCTGACCGTGGCGGACCTGCCGCCCGCCGCGCGCCGCGCGTTCCGGCTGCGCCGCACCCCGGGCGCCGCGGCCGTGTCCTGGCTCGTGCACCACGGGGCGCGCGCCGCCGTCGACCTGCTGCCCGCGCGCGCCCGCTACCGGGCCGCGTCCTCGGGCGCCGGGCCGGCGCGGCGCCGGCCGGTGCCGGTGCCCGCGCCCCGGCGGGGCGAGGACCCGCGCCGGGCACGGCTGGAGGACTTCTTCGCACGGGTCCTGGACCAGACCGGGGACGGGCGGGTCGGGCCCGTGGACCTCCAGGCCAAGGCCCACACCGTGTGCTGGAACCTCGAACTCGACGACGCGCGCGAGGACGAGCTGTACGCGGCGTTCGAGACCTGGTGGCAGCGGCTGCGGGCGGACGCCGACGCGGACGGGGACGGAACCGTGGACCGGGAGGAATTCGTCCGCGCGATGCTCGGCGGCCTGGACCGGGACCCCGGCTACCTGGAGGAGGGGCTGCACGTGGCGCTGCGGGCCCTGTTCCGGGCCGCCGACACCGACGGCTCCGGCCGGCTCGGGCCCGACGAGTACCGGGTCGTGTTCGGCGGCAAGCGGGTGCACCCCGCCGAACTCACCGAGGGATTCCGCACGTTGGACGCGGACGGCGACGGCAGCGTGGACGAGGACGAGTTCCTGGCCGGGTTCACCGCCTACTTCACCGCCCGCGCGGCCCTCGACCCGACCGCCGACCTCTTCGGGCGGTCCTGACCGCCGCCCCCGTCACGCGGCGGTCTCGGGTGTGGGGATCACGTCGGCGACCACGCAGCCGATGTTGTCGGGGCCGCCGAGGGAGTTGGCGAGGTCCACCAGGGCCCGCACCGCCGCCGCCGGCTCCCGGACCTCGGTGAGCACCCGACGGATCCCGGCGTCCGGCACCACCGTCGACAGCCCGTCCGAGCACAGCAGCCACCGGTCGCCGGCGCGCGGCTCGTGCAACCGCAGGTCGGGGGTGTTGTCCACGCCCGGACCGAGGGCGCGGGTGAGCAGGGCGCGCCGCGGATGGGACTCCGCCTCCGCCGCGCTGATCCGGCCCTCGTCCACCAGCGCCCGCACGTGCGTGTGGTCGTGGGTGAGGAGGAACAACTCCCCGTCGCGCAGCAGGTGCACGCGGGAGTCGCCGATGTGCACGAGCGCGAGCCGCGAGCCCGTCCACAGCATCGCGGACAGGGTGGTGCCGCTCGCGCCGCCGTCCGCGTCGCCCGCGCCCACCGCCTCGTGCACCGCCTCCCGGGCCCGGTCCGCGGCGTCCTGGAGCAGGTCCAGCAGGTGGCCGGCCGGCGGTTCCTCGGTGTCGAGATGCCGCAGGGCGTCGACGGCGGCGGCGCTCGCGCGGGCCCCGGCCCGGCCGTGTCCGTCGGCGACGGCGAACAGGCGGGAGCCGGCGTGCGCGGTGTCCTGGTGGTGTTCGCGCACCAGGCCGCGATCGCTGAGCGCCGCGTAGCGCAGGGTCAGCGGGGTGAGTTCGGGAGTCGACACGAGGGTGTCCTTCCGGGACAGGTGGTCGACGAGGAACGAGGCCAGGTCGCGGCGGGCGGCCGTCTCGGCCTCGACCCGCGCCCAGTACGCGCGGACCTCGGCTGCGGCCCCGGCCGCGTCGAGGTCGCACACCCCGCGGATCTCCGCGAGCGGCATCCCCAGGCGACGCAGCCAGGCCACCAGCCGGGCCCGCTCCACCTGCGCCGGCGCGTACAGCCGGTAGCCCGTCACGGGGTCCACGCGGGCCGGGCGGAGCAGGCCGAGTTCGTCGTACAGGCGCAGGGCCTTGGGCGAGAGGCGGGTGGCCTTCGCGAAGTGTCCGATGGTCAGCACGCCGTGCCCCGTTCCCCTTCGTGCCGGGCGATCACCCGGCTCCGTCGATCGTGGGGTCTCCCCCGAGGTCAAGGTCAACACGGAGGGGGCGGGGGGACGGTGTCGGGGTGTCGGGGGCTCGCGGGCGCGGATGCCGAAGGTCCCGGGTGGGCGGGACCTTCGCGGTGTGGTCCGGGTCCTTCGCGGGGCCTCGGGGTGGGGCGCGTAAGGGAGGGTTAAAGGCGGTATCCGCACGCACGTCGGTCGAGCCGAACCCCCGGAGACGACACATCCCCATGCCCACACCCGCGCACCGCCGCCGCGCAGGCGTCGCCGTGACCGCGTTCGCGTTGCTCGGCCCGTGGTTGCTCGGGGCCGCCGCCGGCACGACGGAACCGGGGGTCACGGCGGTGGCCCACGTGCGGTCCGGTGGGTCGCAGGGGTCGGGATCGGCTTCGGCCGCGGAGCCGGGGCCGGGGCCGTCCGAGCCCGTGTCGGGGGACGACGCCGGCGCCGATGTGGGCGACGGGCCCGTGGTCGGGTTGCCGGACGCGCGTGGGGGAGGGCCCGTGGTGCGGCGCGGCGTCACCCTCGTGCCCGGTGGGGAGTCGGACTCGGACGAGGTCTCGGGGCGTGGGGGAGGGGCCGAGGTGCGGTCCGAGGCGGTGCCCGGGGCCACGTCCGAGCCCTCGCCCGCGGGTGAGGCCCAAGGTCCGGCCGGGGGTGGGGACACGGGGGGTGACGGGGCCGGCGCTCCGTCCGAGTCCACGCCCGAGGCCGGCGTCGATGCCGGGGGCGATCGGGATTCGGAGGCGGGGCGCGCCGAGCGTGGCGCGAACGAGGACGGCGCGCGCGAGGGGGGCGAAGCCGGTGGGTCCTCGTCCTCCGAGGAGCGGCTCGCCGCCGGGCCCGTTCCCGTCCCGCCCGGGCCCGTGCCCGGGCCCTCCGTCTCCGGTTCCGCGGGTCCGGGAGCGCCCGCGTCGGTGTTCGTGTCCGCGTGGCCGCCGCTGCCCGGGTCCGCGGGGGCGGCCGCCGCCACCGTGCTCGCACTCGGCGTCGTGGCCCTGGTGTGCGGGGCCCGCCGGCCCACCGTCCGGACCCGGAGGTGAGACTGGGGGCGTGAACGAGGCATTCGACGACGACGGCGGCCCGCAGCGACGGGCCTTGGCGCACGTGGCGGCCCGGGCGGTGGGGGCGCCGTTGGACCCGACCCTGCGGGTGACCCTGAACTTCCATCCCGACCGCGCCGTTCCGGGCGGCGGCACGGTGCTCGACGCGCTCGCGGCCGGCGGCCGGTACGTGTCGCAGTTCGTCACCGGCACGAGCAACGGGGGGCTGACCGCCCACCCCGGCGGGGACCGGTGGCGGTGGGAGAGCCGCATCTTCGGCGGGGCGTACGACGCGGCGCCGGCGGCGCAACGTCCCGTGTACGGGGCCCTGCACTTCCGGGGCGGACCCTACGGCGGGGCCCCGCGCTTCGGGTCGGCGCACCTGCGGCTCACCGCCGAGACCGCCGCCCGCACCACCTTCTGCTACCCCGACAGCTTCCTCGAACCGGCCGACTTCGGCACGGCGGAGCGGATGGGGCTGATCGAACTCGCGCTCGCGGACCGTCAGGACGCCCTCGACGACTACGTGGAGGCGCAGGTCCACGGGCCGGTGCGGCTCGATCGGGACGTGGAGGCGCTGGTGTTGGACCCGGCGTACCGGGGCACGCCGGTGGAGGCGGCGGCCCGGCGGTTGCCGTGCCCGCTCGCGTGGCATCCCGGATTCCGGCTGACCGCGGCCGCGTTGCGCGGGCACGCCGACTACCGGGGGCCCGAGTTCGTCGAGCTCGGGGAGCGGATCGCCGTGGACGGGGTGCTCGACCCGGCGGTGCTGGGCGAGGCGGCGCGCGGTGGCGCGTACGATCCGCAGGCCCTCAAGCGGGTCTGGCACCTGCTCGCGCGGTTCGGCCGCGCGGGCGCGACGGAGGGCTGAGGGCCCGGCCGTCGACCTGCCGGCCTGTCGGGGCGGGAGTGTCAGCGGTGTCGCGGGCGGGTGCCGAGACGGGCGACGGCCGGGAGGGCGACGAGGAGCAGGAGGCCGGCCGCCGCCGCCCAGGCCGCGTGCAGGCCGGACGGCGAGAGCGCGCCGGGGTCGGGTATCGCGCCGCCGCCTCGCACGATCGCGGTCGCGGTGGTGGCCGAGGTCCATGCCTGCGCGATCCCGGCCAGGACGGTGGGACCGACGGCGCTGCCGATCTGGAGCGCCGTGCCGGTGAGGGCCGAGGCGCTGCCGTGGTCGTGCCCGGGCACGTCCCGCAGGCCGACGGCGGTCAGCGCCGGGAAGACCAGGCCCTGGCCGACGCCGGTGACGAGCAGCCCGATGAGCACGGGACCCGCGTACGGGGTGCCGGGGCCGGCCGCGCACCACAGCAGGACGCCGCCCGCGGTCAGGAGCAGGCCCAGGACCAGCGGCGGGCGCGGGCCCCGGGTGCGCATCAGACGCCCCGACAGCAGCGCGGCGCCGGCGACGGCCAGGCTCACCGGCAGCACCGCGAGACCCGACGCGGCCGGGGACATGCCGAGGGTCCGCTGGAGGTGGAGCGGCAGCAGGAACAGCGAGCCCGTGACGCAGAAGTAGAAGGCCGCCGCGACCACCGCCGCGATCCGCACCCCGCGCCGGCGCAGCAGCCCGGGGTCGAGCAGGGCCGGCCGTCCCGCGCCGGCGCGCCCGCGACGCCACCACAGGAGGCCGGCGCCGCAGGCCGCCGCGAACAACGCCGCCGCCGGCAGGGCCCCGCCGGGCCGGGCCGCCGTGTCCGCGCCCAGCACCGTCAGGACGAGTGCGACGGGCAGGGCGAGGGCCCCCGTCGGATCCGGGCCGGGCCGGTGGGTCCGGGCGCCGGCGGGCAGGGCGCGCAGGGCGGCGAGGGCGATGCCGACGGCGGCGAGGGCCTGGAGGGCGAACACCCAGCGCCAGCCGAGGGCGCCGGTCACCACGCCGCCGGCCACGAGCCCGGCCCCGTAGCAGGCGGCCTGGGCGGCGGAGAACACGCCGAGGGCGCGGGCGCGTTCCGGGCCCTCGGGGTACGCCGAGGTCAGCAGGGCGGTGGCGGCGGGCAGGGTGACGGCCGCCCCCGCCCCTTGCAGGACCCGTCCCGCCGCGACCGTCCAGAACGAGGCGGCCGTCAGCGCGAGCACGGCGCCCGCCGCGAGGGCCGCCAGCCCCCACACGAGGACGCCGCGGCGCCGCAGCCGGTCCGCGAGGGCGCCGCCGCACGACAGCAGGCCGGCGAACGCGAGGGCGTACCCGGTCACCGCCCACGACAGGTCCTGCGCCGAGGTGCCGAAGTGCGCCCCCAGCGAGGGCAGGGCGCTGTTCAGCACGGCGACCCCGCCGACGTCGAGACCGGCGGCCGCGCTCAACACGAGCAGGGGTCCGTGACGGGGCCGCGGGGACGGCGTCCGGGCGGGGGTTCGTGTCGGCTTGGGTGTGGGTGTGGGTGTGGGTGTGGGTGTGGGTGCCGGTGTGGGGGCGGGGTGGGGCGGGGGGTTGTCGGGGTGGGTGGGCACGGGTGGGCTCCTGGCGGGCGGCGCGGGGACCCCGGTCGGGCCGGGGTCGCGGATCGCGGCCAGTCTGGGCGGCGGCCCGGCCCGTCACGAGACACCGCCCGAGGCCGGCCCCGACAGGGCCTGCCTCCACCCGGGTGGACGATCCGATAATCGACGCATGGCACCGTCCCCGGCACTACCCGAACTGGCCCGCTACCTGCGTTCGCGCCGGGCACGACTGACCCCCGAAGCCGTCGGCCTGCCCCGAGCCGGCACCCGACGCCTGCCCGGACTGCGCCGGTCCGAGGTCGCCGCCCTGGCCCGGATCAGCCCCGAGTACTACACCCGCCTCGAACAGGGCCGACAGCGCCGCCCCTCGCCCCAGGTCCTCGACGCCCTCGCCGGCGCCCTGGGACTCGACGAGGACGCCCGCCGCCACCTGCGCCGACTCGCCGAGGGCGGCCCGCCGTCCCCGACGGAGCCGGGCGGTGTCACGGCCTCGGACGTGCCGGAGACCACGCTGCGCCTGCTCGACTCGCTGTCCCCGTGGCCCGCGCACGTGGTCACGCCCATGCGCGACGTCCTGGCCTGGAACGCCGCCGAGTCCTGGCTGCTGTTCGACTACGCGGAACTGCCCGTCGAGCAGCGGAACTTCGCCTGGTTCACGTTCTGCGATCCGCGCGCGCCCCGGCTCCTCGCGGACTGGGAGAAGGTCGCCCGGGGCAACGCGCACCGGCTGCGCCACGCGCTGGCCGCCGACCCCCACAACGCGCGCGGCCGCCGGCTGGTCGCCGATCTGACCGCGCGGGGCCACCGGTTCGCCGAGATCTGGGAGGAGCACGAGGTGCGCGGCCCGGCCACCGGCAGCCACGGCTTCCTGCACCCGCGGGCCGGCCGACTGGACCTGGACTACACCGCGTACGTGCTGCCCGGTGCCCACGGCCTCGAACTCGTCGTCCTCACGGCGGCGGAGGGCACGCCCACGCACCGGGCCCTGACGCGGGCCGCCGCCGAATGCCGACCGGACACGACGGGTGGGGCGGAGGTCAGTCGCGGGAGTTGCCGAACAGCAGGCGGTACGCGATGAGCAGCACGAGGGAGCCGCCGATCGCCGCGCCCCACGTGTACAGGTCGAAGAACCGCTCCGTCACCGGCCGGTCCAGGAAACGGGCGGACAACCAGCCGCCGGTGAACGCGCCCGCGACACCGATCAGGGTCGTCCCGATCAGTCCGCCCGGATCCCGGCCGGGCAGCAGCAGTTTGGCGATCGCCCCGGCGAGCAGGCCGAGCACGATCCATCCGATGATCCCCACGGTGCGCTCCTCGCTGTCGACTCCGGGAGGCCGGGCCGACGGGCGGACACCCGCACCGGCCCGGACGCCGGGGAAGACGCGAGGGCGGGGCCGGCGGTTGCCTAGGGGACGCGCCGGGCCGGGGCCCGGGGCGCGGCGGGGGCGTGTTCGGGGCGCGTTCGGGACGCGGCCGAGGGGTGCGGCGCGGGGCGTGGTGCCCCGGGTGTGGTGCGAGGTGCGCCGGACGCCGTCCGGCCGGGGCTCGGGGGCCGGCCGGACGGGTCCCGCGGGCCGTGACGCGGGCTCGGGCCCGCGTTCGGGGCCCGGTGGGTCAGGCCGGGTCGTCGATCATCGAGGTGGCGATCACCGCGAACACCGCGCCCTGCGGGTCGGCGAGCACCGACATCCGACCGACCGGCATGTCGAACGGGGGCGCCAGGACGGTGCCGCCGGCGCGGACCGCCGCCGCCGTCACACTGTCGGTGTCGTCCACGCAGAAGTACGTGAGCCAGTGCGAGGGCGTCTCCTGCGGCATGTGCGCCAGGTCGGTGAGGCCGCCGACGGTCCGCCCGTCGACCCGCAGTTCCAGGTAGCCCTCGGCGCCGGCCATCTCGGCCGGGGCGGTCGTGATCGGCAGCACGGCCCGGTAGAAGGCGTCCGCACCGGCGCGGTCGTTGCTGTGCAGCTCGTTCCAGATCAGCGCGCCCGGCTCGTTGACGATGCCGGCGCCCGTGAAGGCGCGGGCTTGCCACAGGCCGAAGACGGCCCCGGAGGGGTCGGCGACCACGGCCATCCGGCCGATGTCCATCACGTCCATGGCCGGCACCTCGACGCGGCCGCCCGCGTCGCCGACCGCGCGCAGGGTCGCGTCGAGGTCGTCGGAGGCGAGGTAGGTGGTCCAGACGGCCGGCGGCATCGGGTCGGGCACCGAGCCGTCGGGGTTCATCGCGGCCATCACCCCGGCGACCGGCTGTCCCTTGAGGGAACAGACGGCGTATCCGCCGGTCTCGGGCGGTCCGACCTCGCCCTGCCAGCCGAACAGGTCGCGGTAGAAGTCGAGGGCGGCCTGCTGGTCGGGGACCATCAGGTCGATCCAGCAGGGGGTGCCGGGCCGGTAGGGGCCGTGCTTCTCGGGCACGGGGCCTCCAAGGGGGTGTGGTGGGGAAGGACGGGGCCTGTCCTACCCGTGGGCCGCGCGCGGCGAATCGGCCCGGACGGGTGAGGGCCGGGTGGGCGAGGGCCGGGTGGGTGGGGACCGGACGGGTGAGGGCCGGCCGGGGCGCGTCGTTCGTGCCGGGCGGGCGCCCACGGCGCGGGCGGCGGGTCGGGCGGGTCGGGCGGGTCGGGCGGGGCGGGCGTGACCGAGAGGACGGGGCCGCTGGGGAGGGGAGCGGGGGCGGTTTCCGCCGGGCTTCCCGGTTCTTTCGGGGGCGGGCGTGTCGGGGCACGGCCCCGTTTCACGGCGGCGGCGTCCGCCGGGGCGAGGCGTTTTAGACTGGCGGGCGGCGTGTACCGGGTCGCGTGCGCGGTACGAGGTCTGCGCGGTACGAGGTCTGTGCGGTACGAGGTCTGTGCGGTGGGAAGTCCGGCGGTCGCCGGGGAACGGGGAGACGGTGACGGCGCACGAGGCCGGCGGGCACGAGGATCCCTCGCCCGAGGTCCTGACGGAGGCCGCCGGCGCGTTCGGGCTGCTGGCCTCGCCGGCCCGCCTGCACGTCGTGTGGGCGCTGGCCCAGGGCGAGTGCGACGTGACCCGGCTCGCAGAACGCGTCGGCGGGGCGCTGCCCGCGATCAGCCAGCACCTCGCGAAGCTGAAGCTGGCGGGGCTGGTGGGATCGCGCCGCGAGGGCCGCCGGCAGGTGTACTGGGTCACGGACCCCGACGTCGTGCACGTCGTGCGGCATCTCATCGAACGGCGCGCGGAGGCGGCCGCCGCGCCGGTCCCGGCCCCCGCCGCCCGCGCCGCCGGAGCGCGGCCCTGGACCCGGGCGGTGCGGGGGCTGCGCGGCGTCGGTGAGTGACCGTCCGTCGGATCGGTCGCCGGGGGCCGGGTGGAGCACGTTGCGGGTGTTGCGGGAGGTCGACAGCGGGCCGCGCGGGTTGACGGAGGCCGAGGCGGCGCGTCGGCTGCTCGTGCACGGGGAGAACCGCGATCCGCGCCGGCGTGCCGTCACCCCCGGACGGCTGCTGCTGCGGGCGCTGCGCGAACCGTTCACCCTGCTCCTCCTCGGCCTCGTCGTGATCTCCGCCGTGGCCGCCGCCCCGGGCACGGCCGTGGTGCTGTTCGTCCTCGCCGTGGCGGCCGCCGCGCTGCGGGCGCGCGAGGAGCGGCGGGCGGAGCGCCTCGCGGCGGGTCTGGGGGCGGACGGGGCGGACGAGACGGGCGGGGCGACGGTGACCGTCGTACGGCGGGCCGACGGCGGGGGTGGCGGGGGTCGGGCGCGTGAGGTGCCGGTCGGTGACCTGGTTCCGGGGGACGTGGTGCGACTGGGTCCCGGGGACGCCGTTCCCGCCGACCTGTGGCTGCTGGGGTCCGCCGGGTTGACGGTGCACCAGGACGCGCTGACCGGCGAGTCCCGGCCCGTGCCGAAGTCCGCGCCCGCCCTCGAAGCCGAGGGGACGCCCGAGCCCGACGCCGCCCCGGACGCGGGTGCCGGCGGTCCGTTCGGGGATCCCCGGATGGTGTTCCGGGGCAGCGCGGTGGCCACCGGGAGCGCGCGGGCGGTCGTGGTGGCCACCGGCGCGCGTACCCGGATCGCGAGCGCGCCCGTTCCGTCCCGGTGGCCCACCGGGCCCTTCGAACGCTCGCTGCGCTCCCTGTCCTGGCTGCTGCTGCGCCTGGCCCTGCCGCTGCCCGCGCTGGCCATCGGCGTGGACGCCGTCACGGGCGGGCACACCCCGCAGACCTGGCCCTTCGCGGTGGCCGTGACGGTCGGGCTGGTCCCCGAGATGCTGCCGCTCGTGCTCACCACCCGGCTCTCGCGGGCCGCCGCCGAGCTGGCGCGGGCCCGGCGCGTCCTCGTGCCGCGGCTCCCGGCCCTGTACGACCTCGGCGCCGTCGACGTGCTGTGCCTGGACAAGACGGGCACCCTCACCGAGGGCCGGCCGGTGGTGCACGCCTCGCTCGACACGGCCGGGCGCGAGGATCCGAGGGCGCGGCGGTGGGCGGCCGTCAACGCGTGGTGGAGCGTGCACCTCGCGGAGACGCCCGCGCCCGACGCCGTCGACGCCGTCCTCCTTGAGGAGTGCGGGGAGGAGGGGGACCGCGCGGGCCTCGGCGGTGAGGCCGGGGAGGGGGCGCCGCCCGCGCATCCCGAACTGCTCGATCCGCTCGCCGTGCTCCCCTTCGACCCGACCCGCCGGTTCTCCGCCGTCGCCGTCCGGGCCCCCGGGCGGCCCGGGCACCGGCTGCTCGTCGTGAAGGGCGCCGCGCACGAGGTGCTCGACCGCTGCGCCCTCGCCCCCGAGGAGCGGACCCGGCTGGCGGACCTCGTGGACCGTGCGGCCGACGAGGGGCTCGGGGTGCTGCTCGTGGCCCTCGCCGAGACCCCGCTGCCCGCGCCGGTGTCGGGCCGGCCCCACGCCCTGCGGCCCGAGCACGTGCGCGGGCTGCGTCCCGTGGGTCTGCTGACCCTGCGCGACGCGCCCGCCGCCGGCGCCGAACGCGCCCTCGCCGGCCTCGTCGCGGCCGGGGTCAGCCCGCGCGTCCTGACCGGCGACCATCCCGGCACGGCCCGGCGCGCCTGCCGCGACCTGGGCCTGCCCGTGGCCGAGGACGAGGTCCGCACCGCCGCCGACCTCGACGCCCTGAGCGGTCCCGCGCGCGCCGAGGCCCTGGCCCGGACCCGGATCCTGGCCCGGTGCGCGCCCGCCGACAAGGCCCGGTTCCTCGCCGAACTGCGGGCCGCCGGTCACACCGTCGGCTTCCTGGGCGACGGTGTCAACGACGTGCCGGCGTTGCGGGCCGCGGACGTGGCGCTGGTGCCCCGGGGCGCGGTGCCCGCCGCCCGGGAGCAGGGCGACGTGCTGCTCGTGGACAAGGACCTGACGGCGGTCGGGGACGCGATCACGGCGGGACGGCGGGCCGCCGCCCGGGTCGTGGACCACCTGCGGGTCACACTTTCGGCCAACCTCGGCAACGCGACCGCCCTGCTGGCGGCGGGGGCGGTGCTGCCGTTCGCGCCGATGCTGCCGGCGCAGGTCCTCGTGCAGAACCTGTGCTTCGACGCGGCGCAACTCGCCTTCACCCGCGACCGTCGCGGGGGTGGGGACGCGGGCGGGGGCGATGCCCGGGACGGCGGCGGTGACGGCCGGCCGGGGCGGCCGGTGCGGTGGGCCACGGGGCGGCTCGGGCGGCTCGTGCTCGTGGCGGCGGCGGTGGGAGCCTGCGCCGACCTCGTCACCCTGGCGGCGCTCGGGCCGCTGCTCGACGGGTGGACGGGCGCGGCGCGCGAAGGCGCGGTGCACACGGCGTGGTTCACCGAGAACCTGCTCACGCAGGCCCTGGCCCTCGTGCTGCTGCCGCGCCTGACGCGCGGGGCGGGTACGGGAACGCGGGCGGCGGGGTGGGCGGCGTCGGCGTTGGCGCTCGTCGGGCTCGGCCTGCCGTTGTCGCCGTGGGGCGGGGCGCTCGGGTTCGGGCCCGTGCCGGTGACGCTGTACGCCGTGCTCGCGGGGGTGGCGGCCGGGTACGCGGCGGCGGTGTACGGGGTGTGCGTGCGTTTCGACGGGCTGCGGCGGGGTGGTGGTGCGGGGCGGTAGGGGGCGGGGGAGGTGGGGGCGATGGGGGGGCGGTGGGGCGGGAATTCATCCGGGCCGGGTGGTCGAACCCGATCACGAATGCTTGTACAGTTGCGCAATATTGCAAGTATTGAGGGCGGCGCCACCGCGCGCCCGGGGCCGCGCCCCGGCGCACGGCCGGCGTCGCGACCGACCGAAGGGACGGGCGACGTGCTCCGCAACGGACTGGAACCCTGGCACCTGTTGATCGTCGCGATCGTCGTCATCGCGCTGTTCGGCTCCAAGCGACTGCCCGACACCGCGCGCGCCCTGGGCAAGTCCCTGCGCATCCTCAAGAGCGAGACCCGCGCGATGCGCGCCGAGGACACCGCCGCCGCGCGCCCCGCCGACGCGCCCGCGACGGTCGTCCCCGCACCGCCGACCGCCTCCTGAGGCCCGCCGCGCCGTGAGCCCCGCGGGCCCCGTCCTCGGGTGAGGGCGGGGCCCGCGGGGTGCGCGTGGGGAGTGGGGGAGTGGGGGAGTGGGGCGTGGGGTGTGGGGTGTTCGCGGGTCGGTCGTCCCGGGCTATTCCACCGTGACGGTCACCGTCGGGGACACCGCGTCCCCGGCCTTGACCCGCAGCTCCTCCTTGCCCTTCGTGCGGAAGGTGTAGTCGAGGGAGAAGCTCGACCCCTTCTTCACCGCCGTCTCCGACTTCAGCGTCGTCCAGCTCGTGCCGTGCTTGTGCTGGAGGGTCACCTTCGTGCCGATCGGCAGCCCCTTGGTCCGCCCGGTGAAGACGGCCTTGCCGCCGACCTTCACCGTGGTCGGCGTCGCCGTGAGCGTCAACTCCCCGGCCTTGGCGGACGCGGAGGCGGAGGTCGACGAGGACGGCTTCGGCTTCGGCGACGGCGCCGCGCCCGCCGCACCCACGGGCCCGAGGGCCAGGGCCGCGCCCAGGGCGCCCGCGCACAGGAGGCGGGCGGCGTCGCGGACGCGGCCCCGGGGGTGGGCGGGGGATGACTGCGAGGAGGTGGGGATCACGATGGTCTCCCGTCTGTGGGACCCCGGTGCCCGCTCGCCACGCCCGACTCGGGGCGCTCCGAACTGCTCGGGGCGATCGACAGCGACGCTACGACCGCATCCGCGCCCCCGGCGAGTCGATCACCGGCCCCCGGGGGCCTGGGGTGACGCGAACACGGCACGTGGAGCGCTGTTCGGGCCCGGTCGGACGGGGTGCCGGGGGGTGGGGGGCGGTTGGGCCGAACGAGTGGGTGCGGGGCGCCGCGTGAAGCCCGTGTCCGCGGGGGTGTCGCCGGCGGGACGGCGTGGCACGATGCGCCCATGCGCTCGATTGTCGCCGGCCGCTCCGGCACCTCTCGCAACTCCCGCAACTCCCTGCTCTCCTGGAACTCGAAGGACTCCGTCCTGTCGATCGGTTCCGTGGGCTCGGTGCTCTCGATCGGCTCGGTCGGCTCGGCCCTCTCCGTCGGCTCGGTGGGTTCCGTGCTCTCCGTGGGCTCGGTCGGCTCGGGCCTGTCCGGCCTGTCGGCGGGCTCGCTGCTGAGCCTCGGCTCGTTCCTGTCCGTCGGTTCGCGCTGGTCCGCGCTGTCGGTGGGCGGGCGACGGGCGGTGTTGGCGGCCGGGGTGTTGGCGGGCGTGGCCGCGTACTCGACGGCGGCGACCCGTCCGGCCCGCGTCCCCGGGGGTCGCCTGCGCTGAGGGGCGGGGCCCGGGGGCGGGGTGCGGTGGGCGCAGGATCACCGTTCTGGATTCTGGGGTCCAGAACGTGCTAGCGTTCGATCATGGCCAGACCGCGAAACTTCGACGAGACGGCGGTACTCGACGCGGTGGCGGCGGAGTTCCGGGTCCACGGCTACGCCGACACCTCCACCGAACAGCTCTGCGAGGCCGCCGGTGTGCGCCGCAGCAGCCTGTACAACGCGTTCACGTCCAAGGACGAGCTCTTCGTGCGGGCCCTGGAGCACTACGCGGCGACGATGCGGGCCCGTCAGGAGGCGATCCTCACGGACGGCTCCCTCGACGGGGCCACGCGATTGCGCCGGCTCGTCGACGCGATCGTCGACGAGGAGCGCGCGGCCCGCGACCGCGGGCACGCCGCCGGGTGCATGGGCGTCCACACCCTCATGACCCCCGACCTGCGGGCCCGGGATCCGCGCATCCCGCGGATCCTGGAACGGGACCTGCGGGAACGCCTCGGGATGATGGCGGACGTCATCCGGGCCGGTCGGGTTGACGGGAGCGTTCCCGAGGGCCCCGACCCGCGGGACGGGGCGCTCCTCGTGAACACCGTCATCAGCGGGATCCGGGTGACCGCCCAGAACGGGGTCGAGCCCGACGCGCTGCGTCGCATCGCCCTCGACGGGCTCCGCTCGCTGCTCCCGTGATCGGGCCTGCCCCGTTCTGCCTTGAGCTGACCCGAGCTGATCCGGGCTGATCCGTCGCGTTCTGGGCGGGCGTCCGTTCGTGCCTTCCCGTGCCCGTCTTGGGGGTGGGGTGGTCCGGCATGTCCTTGTTTTGGATTCTGGAATACAGAAAGGTGTCGCCCGTGAAGCGGCCCACGTACTGGCTCATGAGCACCCTGCTCCTCGTCGCCATGAGCGAACTGCAGACCATGGGCATGCTGCCCGACATGGCCCGCGACCTCGGCGCCTCCACCGCCGCCGTCGGCGCGCTGATCTCCCTCTACTCCCTCGGCATGGCCCTCGGCGGCCCCCTCCTCGCCTGGGCCCTGCGCCTGACACCGCCGAAGACGGCGCTCCTGGGCGTCGTCGCCGTCTACTCGCTCCTGGAGGCGGCCGTGCCGCTCGTCCACGCGTACTGGTGGGTCGCGGCGCTCAGGGTGCTCACCGGGGGCCTGGGCGGCGCGGTGTTCGGCCTCACCCTGACCATGGCCGCCCGGCTCGCGCCCGCGCCCGACCGCGTCGCCGCGCCCGTCTCCGTCGTGCTGGGCGGCATCATGCTCGGCGCCGTCCTGGGCCTGCCCGTCAGCCACGCCATGGCCACGACGTGGAACTGGCAGGCGAGCTTCGTCGTCCTCGGCGCCGCCGGCCTGCTCCTCACCCTGCTCGACGCACGCGCCCTGCCCGACCTGCCGGCGGTCTCCGCGCAGAGCTCGGCCGAGGACCTGCGACAACTGCGCAGCCCCCGCCTGTGGAGCCGCTACCTCGTCAGCCTGCTCACCATCGGGGCCGGGTACGGCGCGTTCTCCTACTTCACGCCCCTGCTCGAACAGGACGCGGGCTTCGGACGGGACACCACGACGCTGATCCTCTTCGGATACGGCCTGTGCACGGTCCTCGGCAACGCGGTGGTGGGGCGCCACGCCGACCGGCACGCGGTCACGCTGCTGCGCGTCGGCCACCTGGTCCTGGCCGTCGCGCTGGTGGCCCTCGCCCTGTGCGCCCGTCAGCCGTGGGCCGCGCTGCCCGTCGTGCTGCCGGCCGTCCTGCTGGTCGGGCTCGTGGGCGTCCCGATGAACCCGGCGCTCGTGGCCCGGGTGGTGGCCGTGGGCGGGGCCGGCGGACTGGTCAACACCGTGCACACCTCCGTGATCACCCTGGGCGTGGCGGCGGGCAGCGCGGTGGGCGGCCTCGCCATCGGGGTGGCCGGGGGCGGTACGGGTGCGGGTGGCGGGGGTACCTCCGCCGCGATGTGGATCGGCGTCGTCCTCGTGGCCCTCGCGGCGCTCGTCCTGTACTCGCAGACGCGGCGACGCCGGGGGCGGGGGCGGGGCGGGGCCGAGGGTGCGGTGGGGTCGGGGACCGGTGTCGGGATCGGGGTCGGAGCTGGGGCCGGGGTCACGGGGTGCACGGGGTGAGCAACAGTGCCGCGCCCGGGACGTCCTCGACGGCGGCGGCCCGTCCGCGCAACGGCAGCAAGGGTTCCAACCGGCAGGTCCCGGGCCAGGCGTGGTCCACCTCCCACTCCGGCACCGCCTCCCCGGCGTGCTCGACCCGCAACACGTACAAGGGCTGCGCGCACTCCTGACACCACAACGGAACGTGCCCGGCGCCGCCCGCCCTCATCGCCGCCCCCGCGCCCGACGCCCCGTCGCGCGCGGGGGCACGACGGGGGTCCAGGACGGCGCGTCGCCGCCGGGCCGGCCGGCCCGGCCGGTGCGGTGGGCGGCTCCGCCGGGGCCTTCGGGGCCGTCGGGGTCGCCGGCGGGATCGTCGAGCGCGTGCAGACCGCGCACGGTCGCGGCGATGGAGGCGCGGAACGTCGCCCAGTCCGCCAACTCCCACCAGCCGGGATCCGGATCACCGGGCACACTGCGCCCGTCACGGGACCACTCGGCCACGAGCCCGGCGAACACGGGCGCCCCGGCGGCGGACGAGGAGAGGGAGGGGGAGGGATCGGGAGTCGCTGCCATGAAGAGGAAACGATTCGCCCTCGACGGGGGACACGCTGCCGGTTCGCGGGGCGGGGCGGGGGCGGGGCGGGGGCGCTGGTGGTGCGGTGCGCGGCCGGGTGCGGGTGGGTTCGTGGCAGGGGTGGCCGCCTGCCGGCGGCGGGCAGGTCAAAGGCGTTTCCCGGCGGCGGCCGGGAGGGGTGGGGGCGTCGATGGGTGCCCGGGTGCGGGCCGGTGGGCGGCTGGGGTGGCCGCCTGGCGGCGGCGGGCAAGTCAAAAGCTTTTCCCAGGGGCGGCGGGGAGGGGGGCGGGCTTTCGGTGCGTGGCCGGGTGCGGGTGGGTTCGTGGCGGGGGTGGCCGCCTGGCGGCGGCGGGTAGGTCAACAGCGTTTCCCGGCGGCGGCCGGGAGGGGTGCGGGGTTTGGGTGGGTGCCCGGGTGCCGGTGGGTTCGTGGTGTGGGGCCTGATGGGCCCCCGGTCGGGCTTTGGCCGGGCCCGAGTGTCGGGTGGCCCGGGCCGTTTCGGGTCGCAGGCGCGCGTGATGGTGGGTTGGTGCGGTGGGGGGCGTGGCCACGCACGGTCCGGGTTCGTGGGGCCCGTCGCCGGTCAGCTTCCCGGGCCTGTGGTGTGCCGTGGACCTGCCCCGGCCGCGTGCGGGCCGGTGGACGGGCACGGCCGCTGACCCCGGGCCCCCTCCGCCGCCCCTGGGAAAAGCTTTTGACTTGCCCGCCGCCGGTAGGTGGCCACCTCGGCCACGGACCCGCCCGCAGGCGGGAACGTGCCCCCACCTCGGCCCCCTCCCGGCCGCCGCCGGGAAACGTTTTTGACTTGCCCGCCGCCGGCAGGCGGCCGCACCGGCCACGGACCCGCCCGCAGGCGGGAACGCGCCCCTACCGCTCCCGGCCGCCGCCGGGAAACGCCTTTGACTTGCCCGCCGCCGGCAGGCGGCCGCACCGGCCACGAGCCCGCCCGCAGGCGGCGACGCGCCCTCACCCCGGATCTCTCCCCGCCGCCGGTGGGCGGCAATGCTCGGCTCGGGCTTCGCCCCCCGTCAGGGTGTCGGGTGTGGGGGGTAGGCGTGGGTGTGGGCTGTGGTGAGGAGGGTGAGGGCCTGGTCGGAGGTGAGACCTTCCGACTTGGCCCTGCGCAGCAGGTCCTCGGCGGCGGCGCGGAGGGTGTCCGTCGGGGTGGTGTCGGGGGCGGGGGGTGTGGCCGTGATGAAGGTGCCCGCGCCCTGGCGGACTTCGGCCAGGGCCATGCGTTCGAGTTCCCGGTATGCCTTCAGGGTCGTGTTCGGGTTGACCTTCGTGGTCGCCGCGACGTGGGCGGCGGTGGGGAGGCGGTCGCCCGCGCGGAGGGCGCCGGAGCGTACGGCGTCCTCGACCTGGTGGACGATCTGGAGGTAGGTGGCCACCCCGTTGCGGCGGACGATCGTGAACTCGATCACGGGTGGTGTCCTTCCGGGTCGTCGCCCCCGGGCGGAGGCGTCACAGGGGGCGTCGGGCGGTGCGCCGCAGGACGAGGGCGATCAGGACGGCCGCGCCCGCCACCAGGATGCCGGCCGCCGTCCACTGCAACGTCGTCTCCTGCGACTGCGGGAAGTACGTGATCACCTTGTCCACGATGCCGCGCTCCCGCAGGCAGGTGAGGGTGACGGCCTTGTCGCCGGCGGCGCAGATCTCCCACGGGTGGGTGCCGCCGGCCGCGTCGCGGGTGTGTTGGGTGAGTTCGGCGGTGTCCACGACCCACGCCGGCTTGTCGGCGCCGGCCGGGTAGACGAGGGTGCGCGACGGGCCGAGGTGCGGGCGCAGGAACCACCAGCCGGTGAGGACCACCGCGCTCAGCCCGAGGGTGGTCGCCATCGCGGGCAGCACGCGCGGCAGCACGGCGCCGACGGTGACGCCGAGGGCCGTCAGGAACAGGCACATCGCGGGCAACACCGGGCCGCTGTTGTCGAAGACGCCCTGGCTGAACCAGTGGAAGTTGTAGCGGGGCAGGACCTCGTCCCACAGGGCGGTGGTGGAGAGGGAGAGGACGGCGCCCGCGAGGGTCGCGGCGCCGAGGATCCACAGGAGTTTCGCGCGCAGCCACGCGCCCCGGGTGACGGACTGGGTGGTGACGAGGGCGGCGAGGCCGCGTTCGCGGTCGGCGGCGAGCAGGGGCGCGCCGAGGAAGACGGCGAGGGCGACGGGCAGGAGGGTGAGGGCCGCGACCCAGTCCAGGAGGGCGAACGCGAGCCAGGTGCTGTGGCGCCCGGCGAGCGCGTCCGTCCTCGAGGGTGAGTCGTATGCCGTCCGGACATCGACGATGACCGAGCGTTGCCACAGGAGGACGGCCGTGGCCGTGAGGACGAAGGCCAGGAGGGTCAGGAGTGCGGCGCGGTGTTGGCGTGGGATCAGCCAGTGCACGCCGAGGCGGCGGCCGGTGGGCCGGCGGGTGGGGCTTGTGGTGGTGTCCGGTGGGGTGAGGGTGTCGGTCACAGGGCTCGGCTTTCGATCGGGTCGGCGTGCAGGGGCGGGGCCTCGGGGTTGCGCAGGCAGGTGAGGAGCACGTCCTCGGGGTCGGGGACCTCGACGTCCCAGGTGTCGGGCACGGGGCCGGTGGGGCGGATCAGGGCGTGGAAGCGGCGGCCGGTGGCGCGGGATTCGACGACGGTGTGCGCGGCGAGGGCGGCCGGGATCCGTCCGTCGGGGTCGAGGGGGCCGGTGACGCGCAGGTGGGACTCGGTGACGGCGTCGAGTTCGCCGCTGATCCGGATCCGGCCGTCGAGGAGGACGAGGAGGTGGTCGCAGATCTGGCGGACCTCCGCCAGGGAGTGGGAGGCCAGGACGACGGTGGTGCCGCGCACGGCGACCTCCTCCAGCAGGACGCCGGTCACCTCGTGGCGGGTGACGGGGTCGAGTTCGGCGAAGGGTTCGTCGAGGAGCAGCAGGTCGGGGCGTTTGCCGAGGGCCAGGGCGAGGGCGACGCGGCGCTGTTGTCCGCCGGAGAGCCGGCCGACGCGGCTGCTCGGGGTGATCCCGCCGCCCCGGACGAGGCGTTCGGCGGCGGCCTCGTCCCAGCCGGGGTTCAGTTCGCGGCCCAGGCGGAGGGTCTCGGCGACGGTGAACCGGGGGAAGAGGGGGCGTTCCTGGCCGACCCAGGCGACGCGGCGCAGTGCGCTCGGGTCGGTGGGGGCGGTGTCGAGGACCCGCAGCCGGCCCCGGTCGGGGGTCAGTTGTCCGGAGGCGATGCGCAGGAGGGTGCTCTTGCCGGCGCCGTTGGGGCCGATGAGTCCGCTGACGCGGCCGCCGGGCACGCGGAAGGAGCACGAGTCCAGGACCCGCCGGCGGCGCCTGAGCAGGCCGAGGTCCCGGGCTTCCAGGGCGAGGACGGGGGTCTGCGCTGGGGCGGGGGTGTCGTCGGATGTCATGTCGGTGTCTGCCTCGATCCGAATTCCATCAATCAGTTAATGGAATAGTTGTATCAGGGGTGGTGTGATCTGTCACCGGGTTCTCGCGGTCGGCCGTTGTCCATCCGCCGAACGGGTTGTGTGCGCGGGCCCGGTTCCGGGCGGGGCGTCGGGTGGGGCGGGCGCAGGTCCGGGGGTGCGGGGGCCCGTTCGGGCGCGTGTTCGGGGCCGGTCGGGTGAGGCGGTGGGGGCCGGTCGAGTGGCGACGTGCCGCCGGGTGGGTGAGGCTGCCCAGGACGCCTCACATCCCGGAGGTACACCGTGTCGACGTCCCCCACCCATCGCGTCCGCCGTGCCGCCACGGCCACCGCCCTCACCTGCGCGCTGCTCGCCGGCGCCGGGGTCGGAGCGGGCGCTTCCGTCGCCGCCGGCGTGCCGGCCGCGACGCCCCCGGCCGCCGTCGCCGGGTTCGCGACGGCCCCGGACACGCCGTGGTCGGCGTTCCCGTTCGCCGCGTTCCCGTTCGCGGCGGACCCGGCGGCGGACCAGCCGGTCGCCGAGCCCACCCCCACGAGCACCGCCGAGCGCCAGCGGTTCGCCAAGACCCGCTTCGCGGCGAACGCCGGGCTCGCGGCCGGCGCCACCTACCAGTGGATCGTCAAGCCGTACCGCGCGGGCAAGTTCAAGAAGGGCGCCAAGGGCCGCACCTTCGCCCTGATCAAGGCCGGTCTGGCCGGCGCCTTCGCCTACAACCGGCTGAAGGCCGCCACCGACAACGCCAAGGGCGACCCGCTGCTGTCGAAGGCGGTCGCGCCGCTGACGGCGGGCGTGGAATCGCTGAAGAACCTGGGCTCGAAGCTTCGCAAGGGGCAGGCCGGGGACGCCGACATCGGTTCCTTCGAGGACGTGATCAACAGCGTGAAGAACGCGGGCAAGGAGGCCGGGGTCACCGTGACCGACAAGGTCCCGAGCGCCGGGCAGCTCGCCGGCGGCTGAGCCCCGGGGACATCAACCCCGACCACCCGCACATCCGCACCCGGCATTCGGCCGTGTGCCCGCCGCCCCAGGGCCGCGGGCGCGCGCGCCGGTGCCGGGCGCGGGCGTGCGGGGCGCCGTCACCCGCGCGGGCGCGGTCCGCGCGCCCCCGGGGCGCCGGCGGTCGATGATCGTACGGACGAGGCGGCAGCCGCCGGCCCGTGCGGAGCACGTCGGAAGGGACGGTGGCACACGTGGAAGCGGACGCACCGGATCGACGCGAGACCCCCACCGCCCCCCAGGCCGCCCCCGACGCCCCCGAACGGCTCGGGGCGCGGGTCGACGCGTTGTTGCCCGAGCTGCTCACCGACCTCGAACGGCTCGTGGCGATCCCCTCCATCGCCTTCCCCGGGCATCCGCCCGAGCCCGTCCTCGCCGCCCACGACCTCGTCGTCGAACTGCTGCGCGGGGCCGGGGTGGAGAACGTCCGGCGGATCGACCTGCCCGGCACCTCCCCGGTGATCCACGCCGAGATCCCGCCCCCGGACCCGGCCGCGCCCACCGTGCTCTTCTACGCGCACTACGACGTGCAGCCCGCCGGCGACCTCGCCCTGTGGGAGTCCCCGCCGTTCGAGCCGACGCCGGTGCCGGGCGGGTTGCGGGCGCGGGGGATCGCCGACGACAAGGCCAACATCGTGGCCCTGCTCGGGCTGTTGCGCCTGCACGGGGGCCGGCCGCCGGTCGGGGTGCGGATCGTCATCGAGGGGCAGGAGGAGTACGGCAGCCCCTTCGACGAGTACCCGCCCTCGGATCCGGGCCGGTTCGCGTGCGACGCGATGGTGGTGGCCGACGTGGGCAACCTGCGGCCCGGCACGCCGACCCTGACCACGGGGCTGCGCGGCGCGGCGGAGGTCACCGTGGAGGTGCGCACGCTCGCCGAGCCCCGGCACAGCGGCGAGTTCGGCGGCGCGGCCCCCGACGCGCTCCTCGTCCTCCTGCACGCGCTGGGCACCCTGCACGACGCGGCCGGGGACGTGGCGGTGCCGGGCCTGCGGCGCGACGCGTGGGACGGGGGGAGCTACACGGAGGAGGAGTTCCGGGAGCTCGCCGGTGTCGTGCCCGGGGCGCCGCTGATCGGCACCGGTTCGCTGGGCGAGCGGCTGTGGAGCGGGCCGGCCGTCACCGTCATCGGGTTGGACGCGCCGGACGTGGACAACGCGGCGTCCGCCGTGGTGCCCTGGGCGCGGGCGAAGCTGAACCTGCGCTTCCATCCGCATCAGGATCCCGTGGAGGCCCGGTCCCGACTGGTCGAGCACCTGCGGGCGCAGCGTCCGTTCGGCATCCCGCTGACCGTGACCCCGGGGGACACCGGGCCCGGGTTCGAGGCGCGTACGGACGGGCCCGGGTACGCGGCGGCGCGGGCCGCGCTCGCCGAGGCATGGGGGGCGCCCACCGAGTTCGTGGCCACCGGCGGGTCGATTCCGCTGGTCAACGGGTTGGCGAAGGCCGCGCCGGGGGCCGAGGTGCTGCTGTTCGGCGCGGCCGACGGGCTGTGCAACCTGCACGCGCCGAACGAGCGCGTGCTGTTCTCCGAGCTCCGCAACACGGTGGTGGCGCTGGCCGCGTTCGTCCGCGAGTACGACCTGACGTTCCGGGCCGCCGCCGGGCGGACCGCGTGACGGCGGCGCCGGCCGGGGTGCCGGAGGTCACCGAGCCGCCCGAACCGGCCCGCACCCGGTGGTTCCCCAGTGCCCTGACCGTGCTCGCGCTCGTGACCCTCGTGGTGTGGGCGCTGGCCTTCCTCGTGCCGCCCGGGCAGTACGACCGCGACGACGCGGGCGCGCCGATCGCGGGCACCTACCACCGCGTGGACGACGCGCGGAGCTTCACCGACCACCTGAACGACCTCTTCCTCGCGCCCGTCAACGGGTTGTACGGGGTGCAGGACACCAGGACCGGGGAGGTCGGGCCGAGCCTGGTCGGGGCGTTGTACGGCAGCGCCGGGGTGTTCCTGTTCGTGCTCGCCATCGGCGCGTTCATCACGGTGGTCTTCGCGACCGGCGCGCTGGACCGGGGCATCGCGCGGCTGGCGCACCGGTTGCGCGACCGGGGGGCGCTGCTGATCGCGGCCGTGATGGTGGTGTTCTCGCTGCTGGGCACGGTGGAGGGGTTCGCGGAGGAGACGCTGGGCTTCTACGGGCTGTTGGTGCCGATGATGCTGGCGCTGGGCTACGACCGGCTGGTCGCGGTCGGGGCGGCGATCCTGGGCGCCGGGGTGGGCGTGCTCTGTTCCACGGTCAACCCGTTCGCGACGGGCGTGGCCTCGTCGGCGGCGGGGATCTCGCTGGGCGACGGGATCGTGCTGCGGTTCGTGATGTGGGCGGTGCTGACGGCCGTGACGGTGCTGTACGTGATCAGGTACGCGCGTCGGGTGCGGCGGGATCCGGAGTCCTCGTTGTGCGGGTTCCTGCCCGGTGACCGCGACCGGCTCCGGGACGCCGAGGGGGCCGGGCGGGTCGAGGAGCCGGCCGGGGACTCCGGGCCCGCCGTCGACTCCGGCCCGGGGGGTGTCGCGGAGCCGCTGAGCGGGTTGCACAAGGCGGTGCTGACCCTGTTGGTGCTCGTCTTCGCGTTCATGATCTTCTCGGTGGTGCCGTGGGCGAGTGCCCTGTCCGGGGACGCCGACGCCAAGCCCTACGGCTGGGAGCTGGACTGGTCCTTCCCGCAGCTGTCCGCCCTGTTCCTGTGCGCGGCGGTGCTGGTGGGGTTGGTGGCGCGGATGGGGGAGGCGAAGCTCAGCGCGACGATCGTGCAGGGCGCCGCCGACTTCGTCTCGCCGGCCCTCGTGATCATGCTGGCGCGCGGGGTCACCGTCATCATGAACAACTCGCGCATCACCGACACCGTCCTGCACTCCATCGAGGACGTGGTCAAGGGCACCTCGTCGAGCGTGTTCGCGATCATCGTCTTCGTCGTCAACCTGCCGCTGGCCTTCCTCATCCCCTCCACCTCCGGCCACGCCACCCTCGCCATGCCCATCCTGGCCCCGCTCGCCGATTTCGCCGGGGTCTCGCGCGCGGTGGTCGTGACGGCGTGGCAGGCGGCCAGCGGCTGGATGAACCTGTGGGTGCCCACGACGGCCGTCACCATCGGCGGCGTGGCCCTCGCGAAAGTCGGCTACAACGTCTACCTGCGGTTCGTGTGGCCGCTGCTGGCGATCCTGGCCGTCCTGATCTGCGGGTTCGTCGCGGTCGGCGCCGCGATGTGACATCGGGCGGCGCGGCCGGCCCCCCGGCTCAGCGGGCTCCGGCCAGGAAGGCGCGGACGGCCGGGAGGGCCGCGCGCAGGGTGGGGTGGTGGGCGTGCGCCCGCGCCGTCGGGGTCGGGGTGTTGACCTGCCACACCGTCATGCCGGCCCGCAGCCCGGAGAGCACCCCCGACGGGGCGTCCTCCAGCACCAGGCAGTCGGCCGGGTCCACGCCGAGCCGGGCGGCCGCCGTCAGGTACGGGACGGGCGAGGGCTTGCCCTCGGTGACGCCCGCCGCGTCCACGACGAGTTCGGGGACCGGGAGCCCGGTGCGGGCGAACCGGCCGCGCACCCGGTGCTCGTAGTTGGAGGTGACCAGGGCCCAGCGGCCCGGCGGGAGCAGGGCGAGGAGTTCGGCCGCCCCGTCGAAGGCGGTGTAGGTGCCCGAGCGCACGTCCTCGTCCTCCAACGCGTGGAGATCGGCCAGGCAGGCCGCCGGGTCGAGGTGCGGGGCCACCTCCGCGAAGGTCTCCGTCGGGCGGGTCCGCAGGGCCGCGGCGTACACGTGCGCCGGGTCCAGGCCCCGCTCGCGCGCCCAGCGTTCCCACATCAGGCGCTGGTTGTCGAGGGCGTCGACGAGGGTTCCGTCCACGTCGAGGAGGACGGCGCGGCGGCGCGCGGCGGGGGTGGTGGGATCCGCGGGGACGGTGGGGTCGGTGTGGGTCACGGCGTGATCATGCCAGGGCGGGGCCGGCGGGCCGACGGGCGGGTCCGTCCCCGGCCGCCCCCGCCCGCCCCCCCCCGCGTTCGGTCAGGCGCGGCCGGCCTGGGCCTTCGCGTACGCGTCGCCGGCCAGCAGGGCGTCGGCGACCTGGGCGGCGGAGACCGGGAACGGCATGTTGTGCGTGGTCTCGCCCTCGACGGTGGCCGCGCGCCCGATGGCCAGGAGCTCCTCGCGGTCCGCGTCGCCGAGGCCGACCTCGGACAGGGTCGTCGGCAGGCCCACGCTCCGGCCGAAGCGCAGGAAGGCGTCCAGTTCCTCGGTGGGCGCGCCCTCCAGGACGAGCTGGGCGAGGGTGCCGATGTTGACCTTCTCGCCGTGCATCATGCCGTGCGTGCGGTGCGAGACCGTCAGCCCGTTGTGGATGCCGTGCGCGGCGGCCAGGCCGCAGGACTCGAAGCCGAGCCCGGACAGCAGGGTGTTGGCCTCCGTCACCTTCTCCAGCGCGGGCGTCACCACGTGCCGCTCGGCGGCGTGGCGGGCCTGCTCCCCGTACTCCATCAGCGTCTCCCAGCACAGTCGGGCCAGGCTCAGCGAGGCCCCCGTGGCCAGGCCGCCGGCCATCGCGGTGCGGTTCGCGGCCACGCACACCCGGGCCTCGTACCAGGTGGCCAGCGCGTCGCCCATGCCGGAGACGATGAACCGGCTGGGGGCCGCCGCCACGAGCGCGGTGTCCACGAGGACGAGGTGGGGGTTGCGCGGGAAGAAGGAGTACCGCTCGAAGGCTCCCTCCTCGGTGTAGATCACGGCGAGCGCGCTGGTGGGCGCGTCGGTGGAGGCCACGGTGGGGGCGCTGACCACGGAGATCCCGCCGCGCGCGTGGCCGACCGCCTTCGCCGTGTCGATGGCGGTGCCGCCGCCGATGCCGACGATCACGTCCGCGCCCGCGGCCTCGGCCACCGCCGTGATCCGATCGATCTCCGCGCTCGTGCACAGCCCGCCGAAGACCTCCTTCACGAGGGTGATCCCGGCCGCCGCCAGGGACTGGCTCACCGCCGTGTCCACGAAGCCCCACACGCTCCGGTCCGCGAGGACCAGGGCGGTGCCGCCCAGGGGTTTGGTGTGTTCGCCGAGGTCGTGCATCGCGCCGGCGCCCTGCACGTACTTGGGCGGGCTGATCAACATGCGGGTACCGACGGTCTTCACGGGAATCCTCCGATGCGGGAAATTCTTGCGCAGCAATTGGCTTTTTCCGCCGCCTTTTTCATGGATATCACGGTCGCGGGGTGTTTTCGAGAAGGCTCCGGAACGTTCGGCCGGCTGTGCGGTCGGAGGTCCTTTCGCGGTGACACAAGGGACCAAAGTCCCGCCCCGTGCCGCCGGTGTCGGCGGGTAACGTCGGTTTCCGGTGGGCCGGATGGACCCGTCGATCGGTGACGGCGCCCATTTCGGCCCCCGTTCGACGTCGCTTTTCCGGGCCGTCGGACTTTTCGCATTCCGTTTTCGTTCCGGACCGCGGGCCGCGTTTCGCGGGCCCCGCGAGAAGAGGTCGCCGCCGTGAAGAAGCTCATCAATTCCCCGGAGACCGTGGTCGCCGACGCGCTGCGCGGCATGGCCGCCGCGCACCCCGGGCTCGTGGTCGACGCGGAGGCGGGCATCGTCACGCGGGCCGTGCCGGCCCCGCCCGGCACCGTCGCCCTGCTGTCCGGCGGGGGCAGCGGGCACGAGCCGTTGCACGCCGGGTTCGTGGGGGAGGGGATGCTTGCCGCGGCCGTGGCCGGACCGGTGTTCACCTCGCCCGTGCCCGACACCATCGCCCGCGCGGCCCGCGCCGCGGACACCGGCGCGGGCGTGCTGATGATCGTGAAGAACTACACCGGGGACGTGCTCAACTTCGGCATGGCCGCCGAGGACTGTGAGGACGAGGACATCGCGGTGGAGCGGGTGCTCGTGGACGACGACGTGGCGGTGGCCCGCGACGCCCCCGGCCCGGGCCGGCGCGGCACCGGCGCCACCCTGTTCGTGGAGAAGATCGCGGGCGCCCGGGCCGCCGAGGGCGCTCCGCTGGCCGAGGTCGCGGCCGTGGCCCGCGCGGTGAACGAACGCTCCCGCAGCTACGGGGTCGCCCTCAGCTCGTGCACCACCCCCGCCAAGGGCAGCCCCAATTTCGCCCTCGGCGAGGACGAGATCGAACTCGGCATCGGCATCCACGGCGAACCCGGCCGCGAACGCCGCACCCTCACCACCGCCGCCGAGACCGCCGAGCTGATGCTCGACGCGATCCTCGCCGACCTGCCCGTCCCCGCCGACGAGCCGGTGATCCTCCTCGTCAACGGCCTCGGCGGCACCCCGCCGATCGAGCTGTACGTGATGCGCGCAGAGGTGGAACGGGTCCTGGCCGCGCGCGGGATCACCGTGGCCCGCAGCCTCGTCGGCAACCACGTCACCAGCCTCGACATGGCCGGCTGCACCCTCACCCTGTGCCGCGCCGACGAGGAACTGCTGCGGTTGTGGGACGCGCCCGTCGACACCCCCGCGCTGCGGTGGGGGCGCTGAGCACCCCGGTCCCCACCGACGACCCCCTTTTTCTCGTCCTCTCGTCCCGCCCGCCTTGGAGCGACCACTCATGAACACGACGACCCCCGCCGACACGGCCGCCGGCACCGGGCACCGGGCGCCGGTGTTCGACACCGCGTACTTCCGCCGCTGGATCGCCGAGAGCACCCGCCTGATCACACGCGACGCCGCCCGACTGACCGAACTCGACGCCGTGATCGGCGACGGCGACCACGGCGCCAACCTCGTGCGCGGCCTGACCGCCGTCGGCGCCGCCCTCGACGAGGCGGCCCCCGCCACCCCCGGCGAACTGCTCGTCCTCGCCGGCACCACCCTCACCAACACGGTCGGCGGCGCCTCCGGCCCCCTGTTCGGCACGGTGCTGCGCCGCGCCGGCAAGAACCTCGGCACCCTGCCCGCCCCCACCCCCGCCGCCCTGGCCACGGCCCTCGACGCCGGTCTGCGCTCGGTCCGCAAGCTCGGCGGGGCCGAGGTCGGCGACGCCACCCTCGTGGACGCGCTGGCCCCCGCGCTGCACGCCCTGGCCCAGGGCGCGGAGGCCGGCCGGCCGGTACGGGAGGTGCTGGCGGAGACGGCGGCGGCGGCGCGGGCCGGGGCGGACGCCACGGAGGTGCTCGTGGCCCGCAAGGGTCGGGCCAGCTACCTCGGCGAACGCAGCGTCGGGCACCAGGACGCCGGCGCGAACTCGGTCGCGCTGCTGATGGAGGCGCTGCTGTCGGCCGTCGACGCGAACGGTCGGGGCCCGGCGGCGGGGTCCGTCCCCGTGCCCGCGCAGCGGCCCGTGCCCGAGCCGGGGCCCGCGCCGGTCGCCGTGCCCGAGGCCGTGCCCGAGGCGGCGGCGGCCGGGGCGCGGGTCGGAGTCGTGCTCGTCTCGCACAGCGCCGCCGTCGCCGAGTCCGTGGCCGTCCTCTCCCGCGCCCTGCTCGGCTCCGCCGACCCCGGCCCCCTCGCCGTGGCCGGGGGCCTGCCGGGCGGCGGGGTCGGCACCAGCGCGGACCTGATCGAGCGGGCCGTGCGGGCCGCCGACGAGGGCCGGGGCGTGGCCGTCCTGTGCGACATGGGCAGCGCCGTGCTGACCGTCCGCGCCCTCCTCGCCGAGGGGACCCTGCCGGCGGGCACCCGGCTCGTGGACGCGCCCTTCCTGGAAGGCGCCGTCGCGATCACCCTGACCGCGGCCCTCGACGGGGACCTCGACGCGATCGACGCGGCGGCGGCCGACGCGCGCATGTACCGCAAGATCTGAGCCCCACCCCCCCCGTGCCACGGCCGGTGGGACGCGATCCGTCCCCCGCCGTTCCCCGCCGGCGGTCCCGCGCCCCCACCCGGAGCGCGCGACGGCCGGCGGGCTCCGCCGAAGAAATCTCGTCGAGCGTGTCGAGAACCCGCGCCCGGCTCCGTCCCCGGGGTGAAGGCGACCACAATGGGTCGCACCACACCGAGGAGACCGCGATGGCCAAGTACCTGCTGCTGAAGCACTACCGGGGCGCCCCGGCCGCCGTCAACGACGTGCCCATGGAGCGCTGGACCCCCGAGGAGGTCACGGCGCACATCCGCTACATGCGGGACTTCGCCGCCGCCCTGGAGAAGACCGGCGAGTTCGTGGACGCCCAGGCCCTCGCCCCCGAGGGCACCTTCGTCCGCTACGACGGCGAGGGCCGGCCCCCGGTCACCGACGGTCCCTTCGCGGAGACCAAGGACCTCGTCGCCGGCTGGATGGTCATCGACGTGGACAGCTGGGAGCGGGCCGTGGAACTCACCGGGGAGCTGTCGGCCGCGCCCGGCGCCGGCGGCCGGCCGATCCACGAGTGGATCGAACTGCGCCCGTTCCTGACCGAGCCGCCCGCGGTCGGCGAGTGAGCCCCGGCCCCGCCCCCGCCCCGAGCCCGTCGGACGAGGCCCTGCTGCGGGGCCTGGTCCCGGCGGTGCTCGGCGTGCTGGTGCGGCGGGGCGCGGATTTCGCGGCGGCCGAGGACGCCGTGCAGGAGGCGCTGGTGGAGGCGGTGCGGGTGTGGCCGGCCGATCCGCCGCGCGATCCCAAGGGGTGGCTGGTGACGGTGGCCTGGCGTCGGTTCCTCGACGCGGTCCGCTCCGACACCGCCCGCCGCCGGCGGGAGGGCGCCGTCGACGCCGAACCGGAGCCCGGGCCGGCGCCGGCCGCCGACGACTCGCTGTGGCTGTACTTCCTGTGCGCGCACCCCGCGCTCGGCCCGTCGGCGGCGGTCGCGTTGACCCTGCGCGCCGTCGGCGGGCTCACCACGCGGCAGATCGCCGCCGCGCACCTCGTGCCCGAGGCCACCATGGCGCAGCGCATCAGCCGTGCCAAGCGCACGGTGGCCGGGGTGCGCCTGGACCGGCCCGGGGACGTGGGCACGGTCCTGCGCGTCCTGTACCTCGTGTTCAGCGAGGGCTACTCCGGGGACGTGGACCTCGCGGCCGAGGCGATCCGGCTGACCCGGACCCTGGCGGCGGCCGTGGACCACCCCGAGCCGGCCGGGCTGCTCGCCCTGATGCTGCTGCACCACGCCCGCCGGGCCGCCCGCACCACCGCCGACGGGGAACTCGTGCCGCTGGCCGAGCAGGACCGGGGCCGCTGGGACACCGCGCTGATCGCCGAGGGCGTCGGGATCCTCCAGGGCGCCCTGGCCCGGGACCGGCTCGGCGCGTACCAGGCGCAGGCCGCGATCGCCGCCCTGCACGCCGACGCCCTCCGCGCGGCCGACACCGACTGGCCGCAGATCGTCGAGTGGTACGACGAGCTCGTGCGCCTCACCGACAGCCCCGTGGTCCGGCTCAACCGGGCGGTGGCCCTCGGCGAGGCCCGGGGCGCGCCGGCGGGCCTCGCGGCGCTCGCGGAACTGGACCCGGGGCTGCCCCGGTACACGGCGGTGGAGGCGTGGCTGCGGGAACGGGACGGGGATCCGGAGGCCGCGGCCGCGCTGTACGCGCGGGCGGCGCTCGCCGCGTCCAACCTCGCCGAACGGGCCCACCTGACCCGGCAGGCCGCCCGCCTGAACTCGCGCCCCCGGACGTGACCGGCCCGGGCACGCGAAAGGCGAAGAGGGTCGCGCCACTCTCCGCCACTCTCAACGTATAACGCACGGGGGCCCTTGCGGCAAGGCCCCCGGAGTGGGGCACAATCGCGGATCTGAGGTCGGAAGCAGTCGAAAAGGGTGATTCGCGAAGTGCGTGTGTTGTTGTCGAGCCCGTCGGTCCACGATGCGGCGGGAGCAGCCGGACCCGCGGGAACGGCGGTCCGCCGTCCCCCCGTCCCGTCGACCACCCCGGAACGGAGCTGATCCCCGTGACCGCCCCCTTCACCACCGGCGCCTTCGCGCTGCCCGACCGGCTCGCCGCCAAGGCCGACCCGGCGCTGATCGCCCGCGACGAGGAGCACTTCGCGGAGATCTCCCGCACCCTCGACGAGTCGATCGCCGAGCTCACCGAACGCCTCGACGCTGAACTGAAGGCGCCCGGCGGCGTCGGCCGGGGCGCGATGGAACGGGACACCGAGGTGCACCGGCTCGCCTCCCGCCTGCGCACCCTGAACCGCTTCGGCCTCGACCTGTGCCTGGGCCACATCGTCGCCGAGGACGACGGCGAACCCGTGTGGATCGGCCGCCTCGGGCTCACCGACTCCACCGGCCGCCGACTCCTCGTCGACTGGCGCTCCCCGGCCGCCGAACCCTTCTTCGCCGCCACCCACGCCAACCCCATGGGCCTGAGCAGCCGCCGCCGCTACCGCTGGACCAAGGGCCGGATCAGCGACTACTGGGACGAGGTGTTCACCGCCGACGCCCTGGAGGGCCACGCCGCCCTCGACGACCAGTCCGCGTTCATCGCGAGCCTCGCCGACCGCCGCTCCGATCGGATGCGCGACGTGCTCGCCACCATCCAGGCCGACCAGGACGCCGTCATCCGCGCCGGCTCGCGCGGCACCCTCGTCGTGGACGGCGGCCCCGGCACCGGCAAGACCGTCGTGGCCCTGCACCGCGCCGCGCACCTGCTGTACGCCGACCCGCGCCTGGGCCACCGGCGCGGCGGAGTGCTGTTCGTCGGCCCCAGCCGCCCCTACCTGGCGTACGTCGCCGACGTGCTCCCCAGCCTCGGCGAGGAGGGGGTGCGCACCTGCGTCGTGCGCGACCTCGTGCCCGAAGGCGCGCACGCCCCGGCCGAGACCGACCCCGAGGTCGCCCGGCTGAAGTCCACCGCCCGCATCGTCACCGCCGTCGAACCCGCCGTCGCCCTCTACGAGGAACCCCCGACCAAGGGCATGACGATCACCACCCACTGGTCGCAGCTGTGGCTGGGCCCCGAGGACTGGGCCGCCGCCTTCGACGCCGTCGAACCCGGCACCCCGCACAACGAGGCCCGCGACCAGATCCGCGAGGAACTCTTCGAGATCCTCACCGACCGCGACACCAGCGAGGCCACCCCCGCCCTGCTCCGCAGATCCCTCGCCGGCAACCGCGAACTCAACGGCGCCCTCAACAAGGCGTGGCCCATGCTCGACCCCAACGAGCTCGTCGGCGACCTGTGGACCGTCCCCGCCTACCTGCGCCGCTGCGCCCCCTGGCTCACCCCCGAGGAGGTCGCCGCCCTCCAACGCCCCGACCCCAACGCCTGGACCCTCTCCGACCTGCCCCTCCTCGACGCCGCCCGGCAGCGCCTCGGGGACTCCGGGGTCTCCGTCCGCAAGCGCCGCCGCGAGGCGGCCGTCGCCGCCGAGGCCGCCGGCCGACAGCTCGTCATCGACAGCATCCTGCGCGCCGACGACGACGGCGAGGGCGCCCTCACCATGCTGTACGGGCAGGACATCAAGGACAGCCTGATCGACGAGTCCGCCCTGCCCGAGGCCCCCGTCGAACCCCTCGACGGGCCCTTCGCGCACATCGTCGTCGACGAGGCCCAGGAACTCACCGACGCCGAATGGCGGATGCTGATCTCCCGCTGCCCCTCCCGCAGCCTCACCGTGGTCGGCGACCGCGCCCAGGCCCGGCACGGGTTCACCGAGTCCTGGACGGAGCGCCTGGAACGCGTCGGCCTGGACCGGGTCACCGTCACCTCCCTCAGCGTCAACTACCGCACCCCCGAAGAGGTCATGACGGAGGCCGCGCCGGTGATCCGGGCCGCGCTCCCCGACGCCAACGTGCCCACCTCCGTGCGCAGTTCCGGCCTGCCCGTCCGCCACGGCCGGGCCGACGACCTCACGCGGGTGCTCGACACCTGGCTCGCCGAGAACGCCGACGGCGTGGCCTGCGTCATCGGCGCCCCGGACCTCGCGGAACGACCGCGCGTGCGCTCGCTGTCGCCGGAACTCACCAAGGGGCTCGAATTCGACCTCGTGGTGCTCGTCGACCCCGAGTCCTTCGGCACCGGCATCGAGGGGGCCGTCGACCGCTACGTGGCGATGACCCGCGCCACCCGCGAACTGGTCGTCCTCACGAGCGACTGACCCGGGCGCCGCCCCGTCGGTCGCCCGGCGGGGCGGGGGCTCAGGGCTCGGAGTGCACGTCGCCCAGCGTCGTGGACCGGAGGATCTCGCCCCGCCCCAGGTCACCGGGCGGGATCCCCGGGTGGTGCGCCCGGGGCGCACCACCCGGCCCGGGTACCGCCCCCGCCCCGGACCCGCCGGCCGGCACGCCCAGGGACAGCCGGGACACGATCCGGTACCGGTCGCCCCGGTACACCGAGTGCACGTGCTCCACCGGCCGCCCGGACCGGTCCGTCGTCAACCGCTCGATGAGCAGCGCCGGCGACAGCACGGGCACCTCCAGCAGCGCCGCCTCCGCCTCGCTGACCACCGTCGGCTCGATGCTCTGGCTCGCCTCGTGCACGAACACCCCGTGCCGCGACCGCAGGTGCCCGTACAGGTCCCCCGCCTCCAGCTCGGCCGCGGTCAGCGAGGGCACCAGGTCCGCCGGCACGTGCAGGTGCTCGATCGCCATCGGCGCCCCGTCCACCAGCCGCAACCGCGCCACGTACCAGAGTGGCGCCCCCGGCGAGACCCGCAGCCGCCGGCCGCGCCGGGGACCGGCGGGCACCCGCACGCACTCCAGGACCCGGCTCGACCACTCCCCGCCCGCCTGACCCATCGCGAACGGGCCCATCGCGAACGGGCCCCGCTGCGCCGCGAGGTCCTGCGTGATCTTCGCCGGGGCCACGAACATGCCCCGGCCGTGCTCGCGCACCAGCGCCCCGGTGGCCACGAGTTCGTCCACGGCCGCCCGCAGGGTCGGCCGCGACACCCCCAGCTCCCCGCACAGCGCGCGCTCGGACGGGATCGGATCCCCCGGCCCCCGCGCCTCGACCAGCCCCAGCAGGTGCTCGCGCACCCGCTCCCGCTTCAGCACGGCCCGCGAGGCCGGCCCGCCCGGCCGCTCCCGCCCCGCCCGCTCCCCGTCCGCCATCGGCCCCCCGTTCCGCGCGCGACCACGCGACGACATGACAACTGGTCAGGCCCATCCAAGCATCCGCGAGGTACCCCGGGGGAGGGGTCGGGGGTGAAATCCCCGTGTCGGCAGGGGGGTTGACGGGTGCGGGGGCCCGTGCCACCGTCTTGCCACCGGTTGACCAGTTCGTCGACTGGTCAACCCGCTCGGCACGTCCGCACGTCCCCCCACCCCCACCCAGGAAGAGGACCGTCCCGATGCCGACACCCGACGCGCCCCGCCCCCGCCTCCGGACCCGTACGCGCGCCTTGCTCGCCGCCGCCCTCGTCTGCGGCACCGGCGCGGCCCTGCTCAACGCCCTGCCGGCCGCCGCCGCCGGCGAGACCGTCAAGGTCCGCTACCGCACGAGCGCCCCCGGCGCCGTCGCCGACCAGGTCGAGCCTTGGTTCACGGTGGTCAACACGGGCGCCGCGAGCGTCCCGCTGGAGAAGGTCACCTTCCGCTACTACTTCAAGGCCGACTCGCCCACCGCCCAGTACCGCTTCGCCTGCTCCTGGGCGGTCAAGGGCTGCGCCAACGTCACCGGCACCTTCGGCACCCTCGACCGGCCCACCGCCGACGCCGACCGCTACCTGGAGATCGGCTTCACCGCCGGGGCCGGCGCCCTTGCCCCCGGCGCCGACACCGGGGACCTGCAACTGCGCTTCCACCGCTCCGACTGGCAGAGCCTGAACCAGGCCGACGACCACTCCTTCGACCCCGCCCGCACCACCTACGCGGACTGGCCCAAGGTCACCGCCCGGATCGCCGGCGCCCCCGTCTGGGGCACGCCCCCCGCCCCCGAAGGCACCCCGAGCCCCGACCCCACCGGATCCCCCGACCCCACCGGCGGCCCCACGACCCCGCCCGGACCCGGCACGGGCACCCTCTTCGACGACTTCGCCTACGCCTCCTCCGCCGACCCGAACCTCGGCGCGCACGGCTGGAGCGTCCGCTCCAACGCCGGCGGGCCCGGAGTGCCCGGCGCGACCTGGGCCCCGGAGAACGTCACCTTCGGCACCGAGGCCGGCAACACCACCATGAACCTGCTCACCAGCACGGCCGGCACCCCCGAGACCACCCGCCAGACCGAGGTCCTCACCCGCGCGAGCAAATTCCGCGACGGCACCTACGCGGCCCGGGTCAAATTCGCCGACGCCCCCACCTCGGGCCCCGACGGCGACCGCCTCGTGCAGACCTTCTTCACCATCAACGACCTCAAGGCCCCGATGGCCGACGACTACGCCGAGTACGACTTCGAGTACCTGCCGAACGGCGGCTGGGGCGAACCCGCGAACATCCTCTACACCACCAGCTGGGAGACCTACCGGCCCGACCCGTGGGAGGCCGTCAACCAGCACACCGAGTCCCGCGTCTCCTACGCCGGTTGGCACGACCTCGTCCTCACCATCGACGGCTCCGCCATCCGCTACTACGTGGACGGCCGGCTCTTCGGCACCCACGACGCCCGCTACCTGCCCGAACGCCCCATGTCCATCAACTTCAACCAATGGTTGATCGACCTGGCCGGACAGAGCTCCACCGTGCCGCGCGGGTACGAGCAGAAGGTGGACTGGGTGTTCCACGCCAAGGACCGCGTGCTGAGCCCCGCGCAGGTCGCGGCCGAGATCGCCGCCCGCCGGGCCGCCGGCACCTCCTTCGAGGACACCGTCCCCACCTCCTGACGACGCGGCCCGCACGCGACCGGCCCCGCACCCCTCGACCGGGGGGTGCGGGGCCGGTCGCGGACCTCGTGCGGACGGGGCTCAGGCGGCGGCCGGGGCCTCGCCCGACAGCACCCGCAGGCGACGCGTGAACAGCATCATCACGGCGCCCGCCGCGATCACCACCACGCCCTGCCACAGGAAGTTCGCGCTCTGCCCGATCACCGCGTCCAGCCGGGGCAACTGCGCGCCGATCGCGTCGCCCGTGGCCGCCGCCAGGAACCACACGCCCATCATCTGGTTCGTGAACGCGCGCGGCGCCAGCTTCGTCGTCACCGACAGACCCACCGGGCTCAGGCACAACTCGCCCATCACCTGGATCACGTACACGCCGACCAGCCACATCAGCGAGACCCGCACCCCGTGCGAGGCGATCGCCGCCGCGCCCGACATCACCACGAAGGAACCGCCGGTCAGCAGCAGCGCCAGGCCGAACTTGAGCGGGGTGCTCATCCGCCGGCCCCGCCGCACCCAGAACGCCGCGAACACCGGCGCCAGCGCCACCACGAACAACGAGGGGATGGACTGGGTCCAGCTCGCCGGGATGTGCCACCCCAGCACGCTCAGGTCGGTCTTCTGCGCGGCGAACAGGTTCAGCTCCGAACCCATCTGGTCGTAGACCAGCCAGAACAGGGTCGCGGCCAGGAACAGCCACACGTACGCGCGCAGCCGGGTCCGCTCCGTCGCGTCCACCTTGGGGCTGCGGTACATCGAGAACAGCACCCCGGCCGGGACCACGACCGCGACCACCGTGAGCACGAAGGTGATCGTGTCGATGTTCAGCATGTGCCCGGCGGCCAGCAGCGCCACCAGCACGCCCGTCAGCACCGTCCCGTACAGCGAGCCCTTGACCAGCTTGGACCGCTCGGCGGGGGTCAGCCGCACCACCGGCTCCTCGCGCAGCTCGCGCCGCAGCCGGCGCCCGCCCAGCACGTACTGGAGCAGGCCCAGCGCCATGCCCACGGCGGCGGCGCCGAAGCCCAGGTGCCAGTCCACCTCCTCGCCGAGCCAGCCGACGACGATCGGCGCGATCACCGCGCCCAGGTTCACGCCCATGTAGAAGATCGAGTAGCCGGCGTCGCGCCGCTGGTCGTCGTCGGGGGCGTAGAGCCGGCCGACGAGGGCGGAGATGTTCGGCTTGAGCAGACCGGTGCCGACGACGATGCAGACCAGGCCCGGCCAGACGGCGCCGGGGCTGGGCACGGCCATCAGCACGTGCCCCGCCATGATGACCACGCCGCCCCAGAGCACGGCCCGACGGGCGCCGAGGAAGCGGTCGGCGATCCAGCCGCCGGGCAGCGCCAGCAGCGAGATCATCGCCATGTAGACCCCCTCGACGGCCTCGGCGGTGCCCTCGTGCAGGCCCATGCCGCCGCGCGCGGGGGAGGCGGCGAGGAAGTGGACGAGGATGGCGACCATGCCGTACAGGCTGAACCGCTCCCACAGCTCGGCGAGCGCGAGGGTGGCCAGGGCGCGCGGATGGCGGCGCCGGCGGGCGGCGGTCGGGGCGGGCGGGGCCGGGACCGGGGCGGCGGGCGGCTGCATATCCATCGAGACGTTCACATAACCATTGCACCGGGGTCGCGCGGACCCCGTATCGGCCGAAAGGCCGAGGTCGACCCCGACGGCACGGGTCCGCCCCAAGGTCCCGGGACCTTGGGCCCGTTCGGGGTGTCGGGGGCGGGGCGGAGGTCCGGGGCGGATCAGCCCGGGGTGGTGGAACGGGCCGGGGCCGGCGGCGGGGTGTCGGCGCCGGGGGCGGCGGCGTGCCAGGCCCAGACCGTGGAGCCCTCGACGGCGACCCGCCAGCCCGCGCACTCGCGGTCGGCCGAGCCGGCCTTCCCGGCGGGCCACCACGGGGCGTCGACCCCGGTGGGGGCGCCGGCCGGGCCGACCCGCTCGCAGCTCGCCGGGAGGCGCCCACCGGGCGGGAGTTCGAAGCGCAGCAGGGTGCCCGGGCCGTCGGTGCGGGTGCGGACGCGCACCTCGGCGGCGGCCTCGGGGACCCAGGCGGGGGCGGAGGGCGGGGTGGCCGCGGCGCGGGCGTCGGCGGCGCGGGCGAAGAAGGACTCGCGGACGCGGGGGTCCGGGGGCTCGGGCGCCGGTGTGCCGGCCCAGGGCGCCCACAGCAGGGTCGCGGTCCCGGCGACGGCGAGCGCCGCACCGCCGGAGAGGCACAGGAGGAGGGGGCGTTTCACGGTGATCCTGATCCTTGGGACGACGGCCGAACCTCACGATCTCGTGCGATCTTCGCACTGGTGCGCGGGGTGGGGGAACCCCGGGTCGGGAGCGCGCGACGCCCCGGGCGCGTCGTCCGCCCGCCGGGACCGGCGGGGGGAGTCGACGCGCCCGGGGCGCGCGGGGTGCGGGGTGTTCGGGGGAGGGGTCAGGGGCGCTCGGCCGGGGTGGGGCGGGTACGGGGGAGCACGGCGTACAGGACGGCCGAGGTGAGGATCCCGGCCACCCAGCCGAGGCCGTTGGCCCCGACCCAGGTGTCGGCCAGCGGGCCGCTGAACCAGTCCACCTTCGTGAACAGCAGTCCGGTGACCAGCGCGAGGGCCCAGGCGGTCATGGCCTGCCAGGCGAAGCCGCCCTTGTACCAGTACGCGCTGGTGCGGGTGGTGTCGAGGAGGGCGGCGCCGTCGTAGGTGGGCCGGCGCAGCATGTCCACGCCGAACACGCCGATCCAGGCGGAGAAGGCCACGGCCAGCAGGGTCAGGAAGGAGATGAAGGAGCCGAAGAAGCTCGTGGCCACGACCATGAGGAGGAAGCCGCAGACGAGGCTGATCAAGGCGTTGACGCTGACGGCCCAGGCGCGGGGGACGCGGATGCCGAGGGTCTGGGCGGTGAACCCGGCCGAGTACATGGACATCGAGTTGATGAGCAGCATGCCGATCAGGGCGATCAGCAGGTAGGGCACGGCGATCCAGGTGGGCAGCAGGGCGCCGATGAAGGAGACCGGGTCCTGGGCGGTGGCGAGGTCGGGGGTGCCGACCGCCATCACGGCGCCCATCAGCACCATCGGCAGGACCACCACGCCGGCGCCGCCGATGGTGGCGCCCACGACGCCCTTGGAGGAGGCGGTGCGGGGCAGGTAGCGGGTGAAGTCGGGGCCGGAGGGGACCCAGCTGATGCCGCCGGCCGCGATGGTGCCGATGCCGGCGATCATCATGGCGGTGGAGCCGGCGGGCTTGTCGAAGACGGCGCTCCAGTCGGTGGTCACCAGCAGGTAGCCCAGGACGAGGACGCTGAAGGCGCCGAAGAGGTACGTGGACCAGCGGGAGCAGACGCGCAGCGCGTTGATGCCGAGGCCGGAGACGGCGAAGGTGCAGCCGACGAAGAAGAGCAGGGTCACCACGATCAGGGCGGTGTTGCTCTTGATGCCGAAGAGGAGGTCGAGGACGGTGAGGACGGCGTAGGCGCCGCTGACCGCGTTGATGGTCTCCCAGCCCCAGCGGGCGACCCAGATGAGGGCGCCGGGGAAGAGGTTGCCGCGCTGGCCGAACACGGCGCGGGACAGGGCCATGCCGGGGGCGCCGCCGCGCTTGCCGGCCAGGGAGACCACGCCGACCATGCCGTACGAGACGACGGGCGCGGCCACGGAGACGACCAGCACCTGCCAGATGTTGAGCTTGTTGAAGATCACCAGGCCGGCGCCCATGGTCAGCAGCAGCACGCTGATGTTGGCGGCGACCCAGGTGGGTATCAGCTCGCGGACCCGCCCGCTCCGCTCCGCGTCGGGCACCGGTTCCAGGCCCCGGGTCTCGACGCCCGCGGACTCGACGGGGGCGGTGTCGGTCCCCGTGCCGGGCCCGACGCCCGCGGTCGGCTCGGTGGTGACGGTTTCGGCAGGCATGCGCTACTCCGTGGGGGGAGGGGTGGGAAGCACACCATCATCCGGGATTCGGGCAGAAAAGTACAAAAATTCCGTGATCCGATCGTAGGAATGACCAAAGGATGGAGAGCGTGATCCGGTGCGCGCGATCCGGCGCGGGACCTTCGGCGGGGGCGGACGGAGGGACGGGGCACGCGGGGCACGCTTCGGGCGCTCCCCGGCGCACGCCCCCGCCGCCCGGGCCCGCCGGCGGGAACCGGCCAAGATCCGCCCCCGGCCGGTCCCGACGGGACACGGGTCCCCCGCCCCGGGCGCCCGTGCCCGCCCGGGGCGGCGGGATCGACGATGCGTCCGAAACACACGCGTTCGACACGCGTCCCCGACCCGTTGAGGTCGACACACTGCCGACACCGCCCCGCCACCGGCCCCCGACCGGCCGGCACGCGGGCGGCTCCCGTCGTCGACTCCCACGCCAGGAGGCCCGTTTGAGCACGTTCCGAGAACCGCGCACACCCGACGCCGCCACCGCCGTCCTCGCCCCGCCGACCCCCGTCGGCCGCACCACCCCCACCTCGGCGACGGCCGCCGCCGAGGAACTCGTCGACGCCTACTGGGCCACCTACGACGCCGACGCGGCCGAGGCCACGGGCATCGAGGTGCTCCGCCGGATGCCCCGCATCCTGGCCACCGTGGCCCGGCTCGCCTGGTCCGCGAGCCGGCGCGACACCCTGCTCGTCGTCACCCTGCAACTCCTCGCCGCGAGCCTCGGGGCCTTCTTCCTCGTGGCCTCCGTCGGCGTCCTCCAGCACCTGTTCACCGCCGCCCCCACCCCCGACCGGGTGCGCGAGGCCGCGCCCCGACTCGCCCTCGCCGTCTGCTTCCTGTGCGGCCGGGCGCTGCTGGAGGCCCTGGTCGGCGCGGCCCAGGCCCGGCTCGCGCCGGCCGTCCGGGCCCGCCTCGAACACGAGCTGCACCACCTCGCCTGTCACGTCCCGCTCGCCGTCGCCGACGACCCGACCTGGCACGACGACGTGCTCCGCGCCGAACAGCGCGGGCTCTTCCACGCCCGGCAGATCGTCGGGCAGGTCGTGACCCTGGCCTCCGCCGCCCTGGCCCTGGCCGCCACCGGCTCCGTCCTCGCCGTGCTGCACCCGCTGCTGCTCGCCCTGCTCCCGCTCTCCGTGGTGCCCGCCGCCGCGGTCGCCGCCCGGGCCGCGCGGGCGCGGTTCGCGTCGTTCAAGGAACACCAGGCGATCAAGCGCCGGATCCGGGTGTTCTCCTGGCTGCTGGTGGACCGGGACTCCGCCGCCGCCCTGCGCTCCGACACCGCGCAGGCCGCGCTGCTCGCCGAGCACGCGGCGCTGACCGAGGCCATGGCCCGCGAGGACGCCCGGCTCGGGACGCACGCCGCCCGGCTGACCCTGTGGGGGCGCGCGGTCGGCGGCGCCGGCCTGGGGGCGACGTACCTGGCGCTGGGCGCGCTGCTCCTCGACGGCCGGGTCTCGCCGGCGGTGGGCGCGGGGGCGGTGCTCGCCGTGCAGGCCGGGCAGGCCGCGCTGAACCGACTGGTCACGGTCGGACACCTGGTCTTCGAGGACGCCCTGTGGGTGCGCGACCTGCTCGCCTTCCGGGACCGCGCCCTCGTGCCCGCCGAGGGCGGGGCGCCGGCCCCGGAGCGGCCGACGGAGATCCGTTTCGAGGGGGTGTCCTTCACGTACGGGGGCGCCGACCGGCCGGCCCTGCACCCCTTCGACCTCACCCTGCGCGCCGGGCAGCGGGTCGCGTTCGTGGGGGCCAACGGCTCCGGCAAGTCCACGGCCGCGAAACTCCTCGCCGGTCTGCACCGGCCCACCACCGGCCGGATCCTGTGGGACGGGCGGGACACGGCGGAGATGGACCCCGAGTCCCTGTGCGCCCGCGTGGCCTGCGTGCTCCAGGACCCGATCCGCTACCCGTTCCCGGCCCGCTCCAACATCACCATCGGCCGGGGCACCCTCACTCACGCGGAGCCGGAGCGGGTGCTGGAGGCCGCGCGGCGGTCCGGCGCGGACCGGATCATCGCGGGGCTGCCCGGGACCTGGGACACCGTGCTGTCCAAGAGGTTCCGGGGCGGGCGGGAGCTGTCGGCGGGGCAGTGGGCGCGGATCGCGGTGGCCCGGGGGCTGTACCGGGAGGCGCCCGTGCTGATCCTCGACGAGCCCACCGCCGCGATGGACCCGCGCGGGGAGCACGCCGTGTACGCGGCCGTGCTGGACGACGCGGAGGGGGCGGAGGCGGAGCGGATCACGGTGCTGATCTCGCACCGGCTCGCGGCGGTCGTCGGCTGTGACCTGATCCTGGTGTTCGGCGAGGGCCGGGTCCTGGAGGCGGGCACGCACGCCGAACTGATGGCGGCGGGCGGGGAGTACGCGGCCCTGTTCGCCCTCCAGGCCGGGGCCTACCGGGAGTGACGCACCGGCCGGTCCGTCGCGTCGCGCGCGGGGCGCGGCGGACCGGTCGTGGGTTCGGGCGCGGGCGCGGGCTCGGGTTCGGGCGGGTCCAGGAACTCCTCCAGGATCCCGGGCCGGGCGCGCGCGGCGAAGAGCGGGGCCTCGCGCGCGTCGAGGTCCCGGATCGCGTAGCCGTGCCGGCCGGCGGCCACCGCGGCCGTGAGCGTGGTCAGTCCGGCCCGTCGGCCGCCCGGGGAGCTGGTGAAGGTCCAGGCGAGGACGGCGGAGCGGTCCAGGACCAGGGTGTCGCGGCCGAGGGTGCCGGCGCGGGCCACCAGGTACGGCCCGTGCAGGGCGTGCCCCAGGCTCCGGTGGGCGTCCCGGGCGAGCAGCCACGCGCAGCCGCCGCCCAGCGCCGTCCAGCCGCCGGCCGCCCAGGCCCAGCCGGGGTGTCCGGTGGCGGCGGCGAGGGCGAGTGCGGGGAGCGCGGGCCAGAGCGCCGCGTGCAGGGCGCGCCGGCGGCGCCGCAGCCGGGCGGCCGGGGGCGCGGGGCGCAGCGGGGTGGTGAGCGCGGGGGTGTTCAGGACCTCGCCGAGCAGGCGCAGGGCCTCGGCGCGGGGTCCGGGCGGGGCGAGGGCGCCCCGGGCGTGGGCCTCGTCGGGGCCGCCGAGGCCCGCCGCGATCAGGGTGGGGCGGGCGCCGCCCGCCGCCCGCAGCGGCAGGGGTTCGCGGAGCAGGGCCCCGTGCAGGCGGCTGCGTTCGATGTCGGCGCGGCGGGTGGTGAGCAGGCCCCGGCGGACGGTGAGGGTGTCGGGGCCGGTCCACGCGGTGCGCAGCCCCCACCAGTTCTCCACGTGCAGGGCGATCGCGCCGAGGGCCCCGAGGGTGCCCAGCGCGAGCAGGGCGAGGAGGCCGAGGAGGGCGGCGGGGCCGGCGGGGTCGGGGCCGAGGGACGCGGTGAGGCGGTGGAGGGCCTCCGCGCGCCACCAGGGGTAGTCGAGGGTGTCGGCGATCCGCGCGGCCGTGCCGGCCGCGATCAGGATGCCGCCGGGGAGCCAGAAGGTGAGGGGTGCCCACAGGGCGCCGCGCCACGTGAAACGGGCCAGGTCGCCGGTGGGGGCGGGGCGGTCGGGGTCGGCGCCGGCGAGGAGGGCGTCGCGCAGCCGGTGGGCGGCGGGGGTCGGCAGGGCGTTGAGGACGAGCCGGGCGCCGGTGGTGTCGGTGTCGCCGGTCACGCGCAGGACGGTGAGCCCGAGCAGCCGGTGCCCGGGCGGGGCGGTCAGGTCCACGCCGCGGATCCGGCGCAGCGGCAGGGTGCGTTCGCGGCGGGCGAGGAGTCCGGAGCGCACGACGAGCGCGTCGCCGGTGAGCCGGTAGCGGGTGCGGTCCAGGCGCAGCGCGGTCAGGGCGATGGCGGCGGCGAAGGCGAGGAGCAGCGTGGCGACGAGGGCGCGGGTGACGGCGGGCGGGGGGCCGAGGTCGAGGGCCAGGCCGAGGAGCAGGGGGCCGAGGGGGGCGGCGACGGGCGCGCAGAGGGGGAGCGCGGTGCGTCGGGCGGGCCCCGGCGGGCGGGGGCTCACGGGGTGTCCGCGGGGGCGAGGGCGGCGGCGCGGGTGACGTGGGCGGCGAGTTCGCGGGCGGTGGCGTCGGTCAGGCCCGGGACGCGGATCCGGCCGGCGGTGGAGGCGGTGGTGACGGTGAGGGTGCTCAGGCCGAACCGGCGGCGGAGCGGGCCGCGCGTGACGTCGACCTCCTGCACCCGGGAGAGGGGCACGATCCGGTTGCGGCGCAGCAGGCGGCCGTCGGCGGCGTGGAGGGCGTGGGCGCCGAGTTCCCAGGCGTGCAGGGCGTGTTGGCGTCGGGGCACGAGCAGTTGCCAGGCGAGGGCCGGGGCGAGGGTGGTGAGCGCGAGCAGGGGGCCGAGCCAGGGCAGGGCGCCGGGGAAGAACAGGGCCGAGCAGCCGGCGAGGGCGAGGCCGAGCAGGAGCAGCGGGCCGCTGACGGTGAGCAGGGCGCGGGCCCGCCACCAGGTGAGGGCGGCGGGCGCGGGTCGGTTGCGGGGCGGGCGCAGGCGGGGGAGGGCGGATGCGGGGTCCATGCCGAAGCCTTTTCAAGTCAACTGTATTGGTTCCCGTACGGTACAACGGTACGACCGACTTGCAAAGACGGGGTGAGGGACGCGAGATGCCCAAGAAGGTGGACCACGAGGCCCGGCGGCAGGAGATCGCCGAGGCCCTGTGGCGGATCGCGACCGCGCGCGGCCTGGACGACGTGAGCCTGCGCGACGTGGCCGCCGAGGCCGGCATCTCGCTCGGCCGGCTCCAGCACTACTTCCGCAGCAAGGACGAGATGCTGCTGTTCGCGCTGCGGCACGTGAACGTTCTGGCCGAACGGCGGATCCGGGAGCGGATCGAGGGCGCGGCCGTCGCGCGCGGGCGGGCGCCGGGCGCCCGTGAACTGCTGCGGGAGTGCCTGCTCGGGCTGCTGCCGCTGGACGAGCACAGCCGGGTCGGCAACCTCGTGGGCGTGGCCTGGCTCGCCCGCGCCATGCACGACGAACGGCTGGCCGCCGAGGCCCGCGAGGGCGTCCCGGCGCTGACCGCGTTCCTCGGCGACCTGGCGCGCGCGGCCCGCGCCGAGGCCGGTACGGACGAAGGCGCGGGCGGCTCCGGGGTGGGCGCGGCGGCCGAGGGCGCGCTGCTGCTCGCGACGGTGGACGGGCTCACCACGTACACCCTGCTCGGCGTGCACACCCCCGACGAGGCCGTCGCGCTCCTCGACGCGCACCTGGCCCGCGTGCTGGCCTGAGGGCCCCGCGTCCCGTCACGCGGACGCCCGAACCGGGACAACTCCGCCCGAGTGGTGCCGAGGTGACGGATCGTGGTTGCGGTGGCGGCCCCCGACTGATTGCCTGACCGGCGCGGTACCCCGATCTTTCGTGCACAGGAGTCACACCATGCCCCACCTGCAGTTCGTCATCGCCAGCACCCGCCCCGGTCGGGTCGGCCCGGCCGTCGCCGCCTGGGCCGCCGAGCAGGCCCGCGCCCGCGGGGACTTCGACGTGGAGGTCGTGGACCTCGCCGAGATCGGCCTGCCCCTCTTCGACGAGCCCGAGATGCCCGCGACCGGCGTCTACCACCACGAGCACACCAAGCGCTGGAGCGCGACCGTCTCCCGCTCCGACGCCCTGGTGTTCGTCATGCCCATGTACAACGGGGCCTTCACCGCGCCGCTGAAGAACGCCGTGGACTTCCTGCACCGCGAGTGGCAGGGCAAGCCCGTCGGCCTGTTCAGCTACAGCGCCGGCCCCTCCGGCGGCGCCCCGGCCGCCGAGATGATCCGCCCGGTGCTGACCCGGGTCGGCTTCCGGGTCGCCGAGCACGCCGTGGCCCTCCCCGGCACCGGCGGGCTCGTCACCCCCGAGGGCCTGGACGCCCCCGAGGGCCTCGCCGAGGGGCTCGCCGCGCTCCTCGACGAACTCGCCAAGTCGGTCGCCGACACCCCGGCGGTCCCGGCCGGTATCTGAGGCCCGCCGCCCGCACCGGGTCGGCACCCGCGTCGGGCCCCGCGCCGCGCCCCTACTTCAGGCGCGCGGCGTGGAGGCCGGCGCTCGGGGTCAGGTGGACGAGCAGGGCCATGCCCGCGCCCGTGTCCACGAGGGCCGGGGTTCCGACCAGCAGGGGACCCGGGGTGGTGCCCCAGCGGGCCGCCCCGGCCCCGGCCCCGGTCCGGTGCACGGCCGTGCTCGCGGAGCCCTTGTTGTTGCGGGCCGCGTACAGCAGGGACCCGCCCCGGAAGGGCAGGAGCGCGACCGCCCCGTACCCGCGCGCCGGCAGGCCCGGGTCCCGGGGCGCCCAGGCGCCGCCGCGGGCGGGCAGGACCGCGCCGACCACGCGCGCGGTCTTCGCCTCGCGGTAGGCCAGGCTCACGTCCCCGGTGTCCGTGACGGCCGCGACCGGCGGATCGGCCGGCGGCGGCAGCGGCAGGTCGGCCGGGGTGAACGGGCCGCCCGGCGCGCTCTGCGCCCAGTGCCGGACGGCCTCGCGGCCGGAGCCGAACACGTGGATCCGGCCGCTCTTGTCCGTCACCGCGGACAGGCCCTCCTGCACCTCGCCGCCGCCGAGCGGAGTCCACGAGCCCCAGCGGCCGTTCGCCTCCCGACGGCGCGAGACGACCCGCTTGGACCAGTCGCGGGTGAACAGCACGGGCCGGCCCGTCGCGTCGAGGGCGACGGCGGGCGCGCCGACCCGGCGGCCCCGGTCGGGGTCGCGCTCCGGATTGCCCAGGCTCGTCCAGGGGCCGAAGGGGCCGCCCGGCGCGGACTGTTCGCACGTGACGAGTTCCCGGCGGTTGTCGGCCCGGGTCGGGCCCAGTTCGGCCACGCGCACGGCGAACAGCATCCGGCGCCCGTCCCGGGTGGTCAGGGCCGTCAATCCGGGCAGCAGCCGGTCCCCGCCGAGGAAGGTGGGGCGCTCGTCGAAGGTGCCGGAGCCCTTGGCGGTCTCGCGCCACGTCGCGGGCCGGCCGCCGAGCACGGCGAAGGCCGTCAGCACCCCGTCCGGGCCCGCCGTCACGACCGGCGGCGCCGGAGTGCGCAGGCTGGTGCGCTTGAGCCAACCGGTGCCGTAGGAGCGGTTCTTGCCCACGTCGTAGTCCCCGCACCCGGCGGTGAACGTGCACGCGTCGGGGGAGCCGCCGTAGGCGTTGAGCACGTTGCCCTTGGCGCGGATCAGCTCGCGGGGCAGGTTGTCGGGCCAGCGCTCGTTGTAGTAGCCCCGGTAGGGCACGACGGCGTACGGCGCGTCCTTGTCCGGGCCCGGCCCCTTGTACCGCTCCAGGGCCGCGAGCGCGAACAGCGCGGCGGCGGTGTGGTCGGGGTGGTCGGAGTAGCCCGCCTGGTCGTGGTGCTTGCGGAAGGTCTTGTCGTGCACCTGCATGTCGGGGTCCGGGTCGAGGATCCGGATCAGGTTGGGGCGGTGCGTGTCGAGGAGGTGGGCGAGGGCGGCGATCAGGCCCTCGCGGTCCATCGGGTGGCTGGTGGTGACGGGCGAGCCGGTGCTCACGAGGGTGCTGGTGCGCATCGTGGGGTTGGTCCACAGGTCGGGCAGGCCCATGGCGCGGGCCCGCGCCGGTCCGGACCCGCCGCCGTGCTGGCGGATGCCGAGGAAGACCAGGGTGATGCCGGGGTGCTGTTCGAGGGTGTCGACCTCGATGGCGGTGCCGTCGGGCAGGGGCTGCGCGGTCATCCGCCAGGGGGAGTCGGTCCTGCCCGTGGCCATCAGGGAGTACGCCTGGCGCAGGCCCTGGCGACGCGCGCCCGCGTAGCCGGGCACGTCCGGGGCGGGCCGGGGCCTGCCGGGCACCTTGTTGACGCCGCCGCTCTCCCCGCAGTTCAGGTACACGCTGACGAGGGCGTCGTTGGCGTCGATGGACTGTTCGAGTTCCGGGTTCATGAAGTACAGGTCGTCGTCCGGGTGGGCGAGGATCTGCAGGGTGCGACAGCCGCTGGTGCCGTCGTGGTCCGCGGCCACCGCGGCGCGGGCGGGCGCCTTCGACGGGCTCGGCGCGTCCTCGGGGCGCGGGCCGGCGCCGTCGGAGTTCACGCAGGCCGCGAGGCCGGCCACGCCGGCCAGGGCCATGCCGGTCACGACCGTGCGTCGACTCGGGCGCGGACCGGTGGAGAGAGGGAACACGGGCGGACATCCAGGGTGGGCGGGTGGCGCGCACACCGGGGGCACCCGCGTGTCACCACATGAAGGGACAGATCGTGTATCGCGCCCGATACCCCGACCTTTCGGTCGCGGGGTCCCGGGCAACCTGTCAGATGTGGTGTGACGTGCGCCGGTTCCGATCCATCTCAGGAATTTCGCTCGAATCGGCTCGGGATCGGGAAGTACGCCGACAGGAACGCCTTGACCAGCCGGTCCGTGCGCTCGAAGTCCCCCTCGTCCGAGGTGGTGTCGTTGACGCAGAACACGTCCTTGTCCCGGTTCAGCAGCAGCCGGTCGAGGTGGTTCGGGGTGTGCGGGTGGGCCACGTCGAGGTACACGTAGCGCAGGTCGCCCGGGACCGCCCGCCGGGTGTGGAAGGCGTAGTAGTGGTGCAGCGAGGACGGGATGGCGAGGTCGTCGCGGCTGCGGAACCGGTGCGAGCCGGTGGCCGCGTGCTGCTCGGGGAACTCGGCCTCGATCTCGGCCAGCACGGCGCGGCTGAGCGCGTGCGGGGTGTGCCGCATCTTCGCCACCGGGGTGGTTCCGAAACGGCCCTCGATCAGGGCCCGGTTGTTCTTCCCGGCCGCCGAGACCGGCACGTCCTCGTCGGTGCGCGGACCGAGCGGGACGAGGGCGGGGGAGGGGAAGAAGGTGGTGAGCCCGTTGGCGTGGAAGAAGTCCTCGGGGGTGCGCTCGGCGCCGAGGAACACGTCGTCGTTGAAGTAGAGGAAGCGCTCGGAGAGGCCGTCGATGTGGTGCAACCGGCTCTCGATGGCGTGCGAGTTGAAGGTGGGCAGCGCCTGCGGGTCGTCGAATATCTCGCGGTGGGAGACCACCCGCAGCCCGGGGGCGGAGGTGTCGAGCCACTCCGGGACCTGGTCGTCGGTGACCAGGTGCACGGTGCGGATCCACGGCGCGTACATCTGGATCGAGCGCAGCGAGTAGCGCAGCTCGTCGTGGTCGGCGTACCGGGCCGCGTTCGCGGACTCGGCGTGGTAGACGGCCCCCGAGAAACGGGCCCGGCGGGCCTGCCACGCGGGATCGGCGCCGTTCACCCACGTGTACACGGCGTCCACCGGGAAGGTCACGTCGCCGGGCAGCAGGGAGGTGAACTCGGGGCGGGTGCGCACGTCGAGCCGGCCGGTGACGGGGGTGCCGTGCGGGGCGGTGAAGATCTCGACGGGCACCGTGACGTCCTCGCCGACCAGCGGCAGCGACTCGGTGGCCGCGTTGCGCCGGGGCGCCAGCAGCCGGCCGTCCTCCTCGGGCCAGAACTCGACGTCGCAGCCGTACTCGGGGCCCAGGACCAGCCGTCGGCCGGGGTCGGTGAGGTAGGAGAACAGGCGCAGGGCCTCGCCGTCGGACTGCCGCTGCCAGGCGCTCGCGAGGTGGGCGGCGGCGATCCGGCCCGGTCCCTTCGCGGTGTCCCCGGCGACGAGGTAGCCGGGCCGGGTGTGACCGTGCTCACGCAGGGCCTTCAGGGCCGCGGCCCGATCGCGCAGCGGCACGCCCACGGTGGTGTGGCCGCGGCCGCGGCCGCGCACGCAGAAGTGCTCGACGCCGGCGGCGGTCAGGGCCTCGGTGACGGCGCCCAGGTTGTGGGCGCGGGCCGCGCGCGGTGACAGGTCGGCGAGCGGCACGGCGAGCCGGGGTCGGCCGCCGACGGTGACGACGAGGGCGCCCGAGCCGTCGATCAGCCGCTGATTGGTCGCGGCGAAGCCGGAGGAGCGCAGCCGACCGCCCTGGAGGGTGGCCGTGGCGGCGGCGAGCTGCTGCTTGACCTTGCGGCGCCGGTCGGGGGAGAAGCGGCGGGCGATGGCCTTGCGGCCGCGCACGGGCAGCACCTTGCGGTACACGGAGACCAGGGCGGAGCCCTCCGCGTTGTGGGTGCCGCCGACCCCGGGCACGCCACCGGAGGACCCGGCGGGCGCGGGCTGTCGGGGCACGCGGGGGTACGACGCGGCCTCGGGCACGGTGCTCTCGCCGCCGCGCGGTCCCGGTGCCTCGCCCGTGCGCTCCCGGATCCCCGGAACGTGTTGACCCTGTGTCATGACCCCACCTGCCCTCGCCTGTCCTCCGCGACCGGACAGGTCGGTCGGCAGGGGGCCGACCCGTGGAGGCCGAGCCACTTCGGAACTAAGTTAATGTAACTAGTACGTCAAGATGAAGTGCTGGGCAAAACTGGTTGCCAGGCCGGAGCCGTGTACTGCTCTCGTCGTATGGAAGGCGCAGGTCCTTCCGGCGTCGCGAAGGTCACACACCTGGACGGATCGCCCGCGGCGATTCCGTGCCCTCCGTCGGGCACCATGTCCGGGACGACAAGGGGGAACCTTCCGCGCCACGCAACCGAAGCACCGGCCGCACCCCTCTTCCAGGGCACGACCGGAGATCGGAGCATGATGGCTGACCCCCTCCTCGCCCGCGCGGTGCGCGCGGCGAAATGGGCCCGGGGCACGGCCGGCCGCGCCAAGCGCCGCGCCGAACGGATGGACACGGTACCCACCCTCGGGGTCCGCGCGGGAGCGGGCACACCCGTGCGCCCCCTGCACCTCTCGCTGCTCGGCGGCCGCACCCTCAACCTCGCCGTGACGAGTCCCACACCGGACGCCGAACTCGCCGGGGCCCAGCTCCACCTCGTCTCGCGCGGCACCACCCACCGGCTCCCGCTGGAACGCGAACCGCAGCCGCACGGCGAGATCCTTCTCACGCTGACCACCCCCCTGCGCCACGCCCTCCACGACGCCCCCGAGGCCCGCGGCCCCCGACTGCGCGACGGCCGCTGGCGCCTCGTGCTGGTCACCGAGGACCGCGCCGGACGCGTCCGCCGCACCCCGCTGGCCGCGCCCCCGCCCGTCCCCCTCGCCGACGGACCCACCCTGGCCGGCCCCCCGGACCCGCGCACCGGCGTCCGGCACCGCGTGATGCGCACCGTCGACGGCCACGCCGTTCTCAAGGTCGCCGGCCCCCGCCGCCAGGCCGAACTGGTCGCGCTCGACCTCGCCTGGGACCACATCACCGTCCGCGGCCGGGTCCTGGGCACCGACGTGCCCACCGGCGCCGCCTGGCAGGCCGAGGCCGTCCGCCGCGGCACCGGCGGCGCCGCCCTCCCCATCGCCACCCGCTGGGACGGGGACGCCTTCGCCTTCGAGCTGCCGCTCGCCGAGATGACCGGCCCCGGCCAGGCCCAGCGCGTCTGGGACGTGCGCCTGCGCACCGACTCCGGCAAGCTCCGCATCGCCCGCAAGCTCACCGACGTGCGCCATCCCCGCCGCGTCTTCCGCACCCCCTTCCGCAGCATCGCGACCGCCGACGGCTCCGTGCTGCGCGTCCACGCCCATCTCGCCGCCTCCGGCACCCTCGCCGTGGCCTGCGCCCGTGTCGTCTCCTCCGAGGACTCCACCCGATGAAGATCACCTTCCTGCTCACCTGGGGCGACGAGATGGGCGGCACCGAGATGGCCGTCTACACCCAGGCGGCGCATCTCGCGGACCGCAACCACGAGGTCGAGGTCATCAGCGTCTTCAAGACCCGTCCCGAACCCTTCTTCGAGGCCGGCCGGCCGATCCCCCGCCGCTACCTCGTGGACCGGACCGGCCCCTACGAGCGCCCCGTGCGCGCCACCGGCCTGTCCGAGTCCGACTGCCGCACCCTGGCCTCGCTGGCCAGCGAGGTCGTCAAGCCCTCCTGGGAGGGCACCTTCGACCGGCTCTCCGACATCGAGATGACCGCCGCCCTCGGCGGCCTCGACACCGACGTGCTGATCACCACCACCCCGGCCCTGATGGCCGCCGCCGCCGAGCTCGCCCCGGCCCGCGTGATCACCGTCCACCAGGAGCACCGCGCCTCCCAGCTGCGCGGGGTCAGCGGCGAACCGCTGCTCGTGTACGCGCCCCGCATCGACGCCCTGGTCTCCCTCACCGACCGCACCAACGACTGGTTCGCGGACTCGCTGGGCGCCACCGCCCCCGAGCTGGTGGCCATCCCCAACGCCGTCCCCGACGGCTACCGCCCGCGCTCCGACCTCGACGGCAAGACCATCGTGCTGGCCGCCCGCATGACCCCCGAGAAGCAGCTCGACCACGCCATCGAGGCATTCGCCGCGATCGCCGACGAGCACCCCGAGTGGACCATGCGGATCTTCGGCGACGGCCCGCAGGAAGTGAACCTGCGTCGCATGGTCGAGGCCCGCGGCCTGCACGACCGGGTCCGGCTGATGGGCCGCTCCGCGCAGATGGAACAGGAGTGGGCCAAGGCCGCCCTCGCGGTCCTGCCCTCCCGCAACGAGGCGTTCCCCCTGGTCCTGCTGGAGGTCTTCGCCGCCGGCGTGCCCGTCATCGCCTACGACATCGTCACCGGCCCCGCCGAGATCGTCCGCCACGGCGTCGACGGCCTGCTCGTGCCCGCCGCCGACCGCGAGTCCCTCGCCGCCGCCATGGCCAAGCTCATGGAGGACGACGACGCCCGGCACGCCTACGGCGAGGCCGCCCGCACCGGCGTCCGCGAGCGCTTCGGCGCCGCCGGCGTCACCGCGCGCTGGGAGGAGCTGTTCACGCGGCTGCTGGCCCGCCGCGACGACCCCGCCCGCCTCGCCGAGCGCGCCGACCGCGCCGCCCGCCGGATCGCCGCCGGCGGCACCCGCAGCTTCAACGTCAGCGCCCCCGTCACCACCCTCGCCGACTCCGTCGACGAGCAGAAGGCGCGCGAGGTCATCATCCAGGCCCAGGACCACACCCTGGTCCGCACCGCCGGCCGGCTCGCCGAGGAACGCGACGACGTGCTCGGCTCCCGCATGGGCGACTGGAACCTGGAGATCACCACCGAGGCCCTCGACGCCCGGGGCGTCCCCTACCTCCTGCTGCGCGACGACCACTTCGCCCACCGGATCGCCGTCGAGGTCGAACGCCGCGCCGACGCGCTGGCCGCCCTCGCCGAACACCTGCACGGCAAGCCCGTCTACGCCGAACTCATCTCCCCCAAGGGCGCCGCGCCCGGCGCCTGGCTCGCCGAGCGACTGCGCGAGGCCGGGGACGTGGCGGGAGTCCGCGTGTTCAAGCCCGTCACCAGCGTCAGCCGCACCCTGCGCTACGGCCCCGGCTACGGCTGCTCCGTCGAGTTCTGGGACGTGGCCGACGAGGAGGCCGAGTACCCCGGCTGGCGCACCGCCCCGCGCGGCAGCACCCTGATCGGCCCCCGCCTGCCCGACCTCGCCCCCACCGCCACGCTGCGCGTCGGCGACCGCGAACACCCCACCAAGCAGGAGTTCGTCGACCCGCTGATGTCGCGGATCGACTTCCCCGTGGACGTGGTCTACACCTGGGTCAACGACGACGACGAGGCATGGCGCGCCCGCCGCGACGCCGCCCGAGCCGAGGCCGGCATCGACACCGGCGAGGGCGCCGACAGCGGTGACGTGCGCTTCCGCAACCGCGACGAACTGCGCTACTCGCTGCGCTCCCTGGCCATGTTCGCGCCCTGGGTCCGCAACGTGTACATCGTGACCGACGGCCAGACCCCGGCCTGGCTCGACACCGCCCACCCCGGCGTCAAGATCGTCGACCACCGCGAGATCTTCACCGACCCGAGCGTGCTGCCCACGTTCAACTCGCACGCCATCGAGAGCCAGCTGCACCGCATCGAGGGACTCTCCGAGCAGTTCCTCTACTTCAACGACGACGTCTTCCTCGGCCGGCCGATCGCCGCCAACGCGTTCTTCCAGACCAACGGCGTCGCCCACCACTTCCGCTCGCCCACGGCCGTCCCGCCCGGCGAACGCACCCCCGACGACGAGGGTTACTTCGCCGCCGCCAAGAACAATCGCGAGCTGCTGCGCCGCGAGTTCGGCAAGGTCGTCACCCACGGCTTCCTGCACGCCCCGCACCCGCTGCGGCGCGACGTGCTCGCCGAGATCGCCGAACGCTTCCCCGAGGAGATCGCGGGCACGGCGGCGGCCCGGTTCCGCTCCCCCGAGGACTACTCCGTCACCTCCTCCCTGCACCACAACTACGCCTACCTGACGGGCCGTTCCGCCCCGGCGAGCATCTCCTGCACCTACGTCAACGTGGGCAATCCCGCCCACCACCAGACCCTCAGCAGCCTCCTGGCCACCCGCTCGCGCAGCGTGTTCTGCATCGGGGAGTCCGCCGAGTCGGTCATCGGCGTCGCGGAGCAGGACCGCACCCTGCGGGCCTTCCTCCAGGCGTACTTCCCGGTCCCCTCCCCCTACGAGAAGCCGGCCGGGAAGCCCTCCGCCTGATCCCGCCGCACCCCCCGAAGGGCCCGACCGCCGACGCGGTCGGGCCCTTCGGCGTGTCGGCCGGCGGGTGAGGGGTCGGAAACGGGACGTTCACGTGCGAGGCCGGCCGCGGGAAACACCGCGTTCCCACACTGGCCACGGCACGACGACACACCGCACCCCGCCCCCGGAGGACCGCCCATGAGCCGCAGCACCACGGACCCCCGACCACCGCTGCGCGAACCCGGACCCGAGCCCGAACCGGGAGCCGGGACCGCCGCCGCACCGGTCGAACAGGCCGTCCGGGAGACGCTGGAGGACTACACCCTCCGCTTCGCCCCCCGCTCCTACCGCCGCTGGAGCCCGATGGTGGTCGCGGGCACCGCGCTGGGCGGCATCGCGTACATGGCCGACTTCTCCATCGGCGCCGGCATCGGCCTCGCCCACGGCACCGGCAACGCCCTGGCCGCGATCGCCCTCGCCGCCGTCGTCATCTTCGTCACCGGCTTCCCCCTCGCCTACTACGCGGCCCGCTACAACATCGACCTCGACCTGATCACCCGCGGCTCCGGCTTCGGCTACCTCGGCTCCGTCCTGACCAGCGTCATCTTCGCCTCGTTCACCGTGATCTTCTTCGCCCTCGAAGGCTCGATCATGGCCCAGGGCCTGAGATTCGGCCTCGGACTGCCGCTCTGGCTGGGCTACCTGGTCTCCACCCTCCTCGTCATCCCGCTCGTGGTGTACGGGATGAAGGCCCTCAGCCGGCTCCAGGTGTGGACCACCCCGATCTGGCTGCTGCTCATGGTGGCCCCCCTCGTGCACCTGATCGCCGTGGACCCCGACAGCGTGGACCGCTTCCTCGCCCACCCGGGCTCCACCGGCGACGGCTCCGTCAACGCCGCCTCCGTGCTGCTCGGCGCCGGCGTCTGCCTCTCGCTCATCGCGCAGATCGGCGAACAGATCGACTACCTGCGCTTCATGCCGCCCAAGACCGAGGTCAATCGACGGAGTTGGTGGACGGCCGTGATCGCGGCCGGCCCCGGCTGGGTGGTGCTCGGCGCGCTCAAGCAGGCCATCGGCGTGTTCCTCGCCGTGCACGTGCTCTCCGCCGTCGGCCCGACCACGGCGGTGGAGCCGATCGAGCAGTTCCGGGCCGCGTTCGCCGAGATGATGCCCTCCTGGCTGGTGGTGCCGCTGGCGGTGGCCCTGGTCGTGATCAGCCAGATCAAGATCAACGTGACGAACGCGTACTCCGGCTCCCTCGCCTGGACCAACTCCTGGACCCGCGTCACCCGCCGCTACCCCGGCCGGATGGTCTTCGTCCTGGTCAACCTCGGTTTCGCGCTGGCCCTGATGGAGGCCGACATGTTCGCCTTCCTCAACGCGATCCTCGGCTTCTACTCCAACTGCGCCATCGCCTGGGTCGTGACCGTCGCCACCGACATCATGATCAACAAGTACGTGCTGAAACTCTCCCCGCACGCCCCCGAGTTCCGCCGGGGCATGCTGTACGCCGTCAACCCCGTGGGCGTGGTCGCGTTCACGGCCGCCTCCGGCCTGTCCATCGCCCTCTACTTCGGGGCCTTCGGCAACGACCTCCAGCCCTACTCCCCGGTGGCCGCCGCCCTCCTCGCCTTCGTCCTCACCCCGCTCACGGCCGTGGCCACCGGCGGCCGCTGGTACCTGCGGCGCACCGACGACGGCCTCGCCGAACCCCTCCTCGACGCCGAGGGCAACCCCAGCGGCGCCGTCTTCCCCTGCCACGTGTGCGGCCAGTCCTACGAACGCCCCGACCTCGCCGCCTGCCCCGCCCACGAGGCCCCCGTCTGCTCCCTGTGCCTGGCCACCGACCGCACCGCCGCCCACGTCCTGCCCGCCGCCCCCGCCGGCTGAGGCCCGGGACGACGCCCGGGCAGCGAGGGGAGGAGGGCCCGGGACAACCGGGCCCTTCTCCCCTGACCCACGCCACGGCTCCCAACGGATTCTTTACACGGACGGCCGGCCGCCCCCACGACCCCCGCCGCCTCCCCCCACCGCCCAGACCGTGACGAAGGAGTCACCGTGACCAAGGCGAAGGCCGCCCTCTGGGAATTCCTCCAGGGCCTCGGCAAGACCTTCATGCTGCCCGTCGCCCTGCTGGCCTTCTGCGGCATCATGCTCGGCGTCGGATCCTCGCTCTCCAGCGACGCCGTCACCGGCAACCTGCCCTTCCTCAAGGGCGAGGGCTTCCACCTGGTCTTCACGTGGATGGCCAACACCGGACTGGTCGCCTTCAAGTTCCTCCCCGTCCTCTTCGCCATGGCCATCCCCCTCGGCCTGGCCCGCGAGGACAAGGGCGTCGCCGCCTTCTCCGGGTTCGTCGGCTTCGCCTCCATGAACCTCGCCGTCAACTTCTTCCTCACCGCGCGCGGCGTCGACCTCGCGGACAAGGACGCCATCGCGCACTACGGCATCGCCGACGTGCTCGGCGTGAAGTCCATCGACACCGGCCTGCTCGGGGCCGTCGCCGTCGGCGTCGTCGTGGCCCTGCTGCACCGCCGCTACCGCACCAAGCGGATGCCCGACGCCCTCGCCTTCTTCGGCGGCCTGCGGTTCGTGCCCATCGTCTCCGCCCTCGTCATGAGCGCCTTCGGCCTCCTCGTCCCGCTGATCTGGCCCACCCTCGGCGCCGGCATCGCCTCCCTCGGCTCCGGCATCGCCCACGCCGGGGTCCTCGGCCCGTTCTTCTTCGGCGCCGGCGAGGTCCTGCTCCGCCCGATCGGCCTGCACCACATCCTGGTGGCCCTGTTCCGCTTCACCGACGCCGGCGGCTCCGGCCTCGTCTGCGGCGAACACGTCAGCGGAGCCCTCAACCTCTTCTACGCCCAGCTCTCCTGCCCCACCCCCTCCGGCGCCGCCCACACCGCCACCCAGTTCCTCTCCCAGGGCAAGATGGCCGCCTACCTCGGCGGACTGCCCGGCGCGGCCCTGGCCATGTACCACTGCGCCAAGCGCGCCATGCGCCCCGAGATCAAGGCCCTGCTGATCTCCGGCGTCGTCGCCTGCGTCATCGGCGGGGTCACCGAACCGCTGGAATTCCTCTTCCTCTTCATCGCCCCCTGGCTGTACCTGATCCACGCCGTCCTCGTCGGCCTCGGCTTCCTCACCGCCGCCGTCCTCGGCGTGTACATCGGCAACACCGACGGCAACCTCATCGACCTGCTGGTCTTCGGCGTCCTCCAGGGCACCACCACCAAGTGGTACCTGGTCCCCGTCATCGCCGCCGTCTGGTTCGCCGTCTACTACTTCCTCTTCCGCTGGGCCATCACCCGCTTCGACCTCAAGACCCCCGGCCGCGAGGACACCCCGCCCGCCGCCCCCGCCGCCGAGCCGGCGCGCGAGGCCGCCGGAACGGGCGAGCCCGTGCGCCTGGTCGCCGGCAAGTACGACCCCGTCGCCATCCTCGAAGCCCTCGGCGGCCCCGCCAACATCACCAGCCTCGACAACTGCATCACCCGGCTGCGCCTCACCGTGGAGGACGCAGACCGGCTCGACGAACCCCGGCTCAAGGCCCTGGGCGCCCTCGCCGTCGTCCGCCTCGACGGCCACAACGTGCAGGTGATCATCGGCCCCCAGGTCCAGTCCGTGAAGGACGCCCTGGCCGCACTCACCCCGGCGGGCTGAACCATGACCCACGAGAACGACGGGTACGACTTCGACACCGTGATCGACCGGCGCGGCACCTGGTGCACCCAGTGGGACTACGTCGAGGACCGCTTCGGCACCCCCGACCTCCTCCCCTTCACCATCTCCGACAGCGACCTCGCCGTCGCCCCCGAGGTGATGACCGCCCTGCGCGCCCGCCTCGACCACGCCGTCCTCGGCTACTCCCGCTGGCGGCACGCCGACTTCCTCGACGCCGTCGCCCACTGGTACGCGACCCGGCACGACACCCCCGTGGACACCCGGCGGATCGCCTACGCCCCGGCCGTCCTCTACCAGGTGGCCCGGATCCTGGAACTCTGGTCCGAGCCCGGCGACGGGGTCCTCGTCCACACCCCCGCCTACGACGCCTTCCCGCGCCTGCTGGCCGCCAACGGCCGCGAGTTCCGGGGCGCGCCGCTGTTCGACCGCGAGGCCACCGAACGCGAACTGGCCCGCCCCGACACCACCGTGCTGCTGCTCTGCTCCCCGCACAACCCGACCGGACACGTCTGGACGGCGGAGGAACTGGACTGGCTCGCCGACCGGTGCGCGGCCCACGGCGTGGCCGTCGTCAGCGACGAGATCCACGCCGACCTCGCCCACGACCCGCACCGGCACCGCCCGTGGCCCCGGCACGCCCGTCCCGGCACCCGCTGGGCCGTGGTCACCTCCGCGTCGAAATCCTTCAACATCCCCGCGCTGACCGGCAGCTACGGGATCTTCGGGGACGAGGAGTCCTGCGAGGCGTACCTCACCCGGCTCAAGGACGCCGACGGCCTGTCCTCCCCGGCCGTGCTCTCCCTCGTCGGCCACATCGCGGCCTACCGTGAGGGCGGGCCCTGGCTCGACGCGCTCACCGCGTACGTCGGCGAGAACCTGCGGATGGTCGCCGACCGCCTGAACACCGCCTTCCCGGCCCTGGCCTGGACCCCGCCGGGGGCCGGCTACCTGGCCTGGATCGACCTGCGCCCGCTGGGCGTGGACGACGCGGCCCTGCAACGGGAGCTGATCGGGAACCAGGGGGTCGCGATCATGCCGGGCACGGTCTACGGGCCCGAGGGCGCCGGCTTCGTGCGCCTGAACGTGGGCTGCGCCCGCGCGAAGGCGGAGGCCGGGGCGGACGCGCTGGTCCGGGCCCTGCGGGCGCTCACCGGGGCCGGCTGACCGGGCCCGGGACGCGCGCGTGCCCCGGCCCCCGGTGAGGGGGTCGGGGCACGCGCGTGATGTGCTGGCTAGCGGGCCGAGTAGCCGAAGGCCACGCCGTTGGCCGGCAGGCCGCCGGCGCCGGGCTTGTACACGGTCACCGGGGCGGCGGTGCCGCCCTGGGTGACGTTGGACATCGGCAGCGCGTACAGCGCGCCGGCGGCGTTCGGGCCGAAGGGCATGCCCACGTACAGCTTCGTGGCGGTGAAGTGGATGTTCTTGCCGAGCTGCTGGTTGGCGCCGGGCGGGCCCGGGATGCCGCCGCCGTAGCCGGCCTCGATCCACTTGTCGTTGGGGCCGGCCGCCCCGGCCAGCGAGAAGGTCTGGATCGCGCCGGCCTTGACCGTGGTGCCCAGGGCCTCGCCGGGGACGCCGACCGCGAGCCGCATGGAGGCGACGGTGCTCACGGAGCCGGGGGCGGTGTTGACGGCGGTCAGGGTCTCGCCGAAGCGGTCGCCGGGCTCGGAGGTGCCGGAGACGTCGTCCTCGGCGGTGCCCTGCATGAGTTCGCGCAGGTAGCTCCAGGTGCCGTCGGCCTTGACGCGGAGCTGGACCACGCGGCCCGCGCCGGCCTGGTTCGCGCCGGCCACGCTCACGCCCTCGCCGGGGGAGCCGATGGCGATGATGGATTCGGTGGGGGCGGCGGCGCCGGTGGCGCGGAAGGGGGCGATGGCCAGGGAGTAGCCGAACTGGTCGCCGGGTTCGGCGTCGCCGGAGATCACGGTGCTGTCCTGGTCGATCCAGGAGAGCGGGGCGGGGCGGCCGTCGGCGTCGAAGCGGTTGGCGTCGAAGAGGACGACCCCGCCGGCCTGCGCGTCCGTGCCGATGGCCTCGTTGGGGGCGCCGACGGCGGCGTAGTTGGCGTCGGCGGTGACGGCCCGGCCGAAGTTGTCGCCCTTCTCGGGGTCGCCGGACACGCCGGGCGTGGCCTGGCTGATGGTGAGGCTCGTGTTCCCGGTGGCGTAGAAGACGCTGCCCGCGCCGACGACGCTGCCGACGGTGTCGCCGGGGGCGCCGATCAGCAGGTAGGGCCGGCCGGCGTCGTTGACGGCCGCCGCGAGGGAGTGGCCCATGCGGTCCCCGGCCTGGTGGACGGAGGAGGCTAGGGAGCCGGGGCCCATGCCCTGTTCGAAGTGGGTGACCTTCTGGGTGCCCGCGCCGAGGCCGCCGGCGGAGCCGTACAGGATGTCGACCATGCCCGCGTCGGCGGCGGTGCCGAGGTCCTCGGCGGGGGTGCCGGCGATCAGGTCGGTGAAGCCGTCCTTGTTCCAGTCGATGGTGGCGAGGGTCTCGCCGAAGTAGTCGTTGGCCTCGGAGCCGCCGGGGATCCAGTCCAGGTCCTGGCTCAGTTCGGCGGTGCCCTTGCCCCCGCCGTACAGGACGCGGATCAGTCCGGCGTTGGTCGCGGTGCCGACGGTGGCCTGGGTGTCGGAGATCGCGAGGTCCTCGACGCCGTCCCCGTTGAAGTCGGTCATGCCGGAGGGCCGGGGGGTGTTGCCGCCGCCGCCGAGGGCCGTGCCGAGGTCGACGCGGGGGGTGGTGGCGCCGGTGTAGACGATGCCGCGGCCGCTGTTCTTCAGCAGGGCGGTCAGCTCGGTGACGCTCTTGGTCGGGTATGCCTGCTTCAGTACGGCGAGGGCGCCCGTGACGTGCGGGGTGGCCATCGAGGTGCCGTTCTTGGAGGCGTACTGGCCGCCGGGCACGGAGGAGACGATGCCGGTGCCGGGGGCGAAGAGGTCGAGCAGCGGGCCCCGGTTGGTGAAGGCGGACAGTTCGTCGTCGTCGGTGGTGGAGCCGACCGTGACGGCGGTGGAGACGCAGCCGGGCACGCTGACCGCGTCGGTGTAGCCGTTGTTGCCGGCGGCGACGACGGTGGCCACGCCGGCGGCGAGGAGCTTGTCGACGGCGGCCTTGCGGACGTCGCCGTCACAGGCGGCGGTGTAGTGCCCGCCGCCGAGGCTGAGGTTGGCCGCGATGATCGGGGTGCCGGCCTGCTTGAGCTTGGCCACGTGCTCCAGCGCCGCGAGTTGGGCGCTGGGGAAGCTGGCCACGCACGGGGCCTCCCCGCCGCAGGCGTCGGTGGTGTCGAAGCGGGAGAAGACCTGGACGGCGACGATGTCGGCGCCGGGGGCCACGCCGTTCTTCGGGGAGCCGCCCGAGCCGGTGCCCTTGCCGGCGGCGATGCCGGCCACGTGGGTGCCGTGGTCGCAGGCGGGGAGTTGGGCGCAGGGGCCGGTGTCGGTGTCGGCGGAGCCGGGGCCCTGTTGGGCGGGGGTGCCGTCCGGGCAGAGGCTGCTCGCGCCGAGGTCGGCGTCGATCGGGGAGAAGCACGCCTCGGCCTTGACGCGGCCCTTGAGGAAGGGGTGTTGGGAGGCGACGCCGGTGTCGAGGACGGCGACGGCGGTGCCCGCGCCGGTCTTGCCCGCCGCGAACGCGGTGTCGCCGCCGATCAGGGGCACGCTCTCGTCGAGGGTGGCGCGTTCGGGCCGGTCCTCGGTGACGGAGACCACGCCGGGCTGGGCGGCGAGCCGGTCCAGGCCCGCCTTGTCCACGGAGAGGGTCACCACGGGCAGCGACGCGAAGTCCTGGCGGGTCTCGCCCGCGGCGGCGGCCTCGGGGAGGTCCTCGCGGCTCTTGGTGAGCACGTTGACGCGGACCTCGCCCGCGGCGGCGGCCCGTTCGTACAGCGGCGGGTCGACGGTCGCGGCCGGGGCCGCGGCGGCGGTGGTGTTCGGCAGCGCGAGGGCCTGGGCCGGTATCGCGCCGAGGGACGTGCTCATCGCGAGGGCGACGAGCGTGGCCCGGATCTTCTTCTTCATGGTGCCTCGGGGAGCAGGGGGCACGGCGTGGCCCGGGGAGGGGGTGGGGGTTGGGTTTGCGGGGCCGGGCGGCGTCGGTGGGCGCCGCCCGGCCCGGTGCGCGGGTGCTGCGGGACCGCCCGGGTCAGTGGGTGGCGTTCGCGCCGTTCTTGGCCCGCCCGAACACCGTGACCGCGCCGTAGTAGGTGTTGGCGAGGGAGCGGCAGGTGCTCTTCCAGAAGTAGGCGGGGCAGGTCTTGCTGTAGAGGGTGCTGTAGAAGACGGCGTCCACGGCCAGGCCCTTGTTGCGCGACAGGTAGTAGCGGTAGCCCTTGTAGGAGTTGCCGATCAGGCCGTAGCCGTAGTCGTGCATGTCGCAGGAGGGGATGAAGTTGTAGCCGAGCGGCTTGTCGGGCGCGGTGGTGCAGTGGTCGTGGTTGATGCCGCGGACCTTGTAGCCGGTCGGGGTGGTCTTCCAGCCGGGGGTGCGCCAGCCGTAGTGGGCCACCTTCGAGGTGCAGCCGGTCTTCCAGTAGTACATCCAGTCGCGGGCGCGGCTGCACTTGGACGGGTAGGAGGTCGGGTCGGTGATCTCACCGCCGGGGAAGTCGGAGGCCGGCGGGGCGGTGGTGGTGCCGTCGCCGCCCTCCGGGGTGTCGCCCTCGACCGGGGTGCCCGGGGTGGGGACGGCCTCGCCGTCGACGGTGGCGGTCGGGGCGGCGGAGGAGGCCGCGAAGCTCAGGTCCCAGCTGCCGTTGGTGGGGGAGGTGATGTCGGAGAGGCGCTTGGTCGCGTCGTAGGCGTAGGTGGCCTGCGGCTCGGCGGCCTCGCTGGGGTTGGTGACGGTGCGCAGCAGGCCGGTGGAGTCGTAGGCGTAGCGGGCGAGGGTCTGGGTGGTGGCGCCCTCGGTGACGCTGATCTGCTTGACCCGGCCGGTGTAGTCGCCGAGGGCGCCGCCGGCGGCGGTGGTCGAGGCGGCGTACGTGACCGAGGTGGACGTGGCGAGGCGGTCGCCGGCGGCGGGGTTGGAGATCTTGGAGACGCGGCCCTGGGCGTCGTACTGGACGGCGGTGGCGTAGACGTTGTTGCCGACGCTGGTGACCCGCCACTTGTCGGTGCCGGTCGCGGCCTGCTGCCACTTGTAGGTGGGCTTGAGGTCGGCGGCCGGGATCGGCTTGCCGGCGGCGTCGGTGAACGCGTCGTCGCCGGAGGCGATCGCGGACAGGTCGACGCCGAGCACCTCGACGACGGTGGTCACGAGGGTGCCGGTGGCGTCGTTCCACTTGGCGGTCGCGGTGACCTGGGAGCCGTCGGCGGTGGCGTACTTCTTGAGGCTGCCGCCGTCGGGGTAGTCGATGCTCGACTTCAGCGCGTAGGTGATCTTCTCGTTGACGCCGAGGTCGGTGACGACGATGCTGTCGCCCTTCTGCTCCAGCTTCCGGTTGAGCTGGCCGCCGACGAACTCGGCTTCCCAGTTGGGGCCGAAGACGCCCATCTCGGTGCGGCCGGCGGGCGCGGACTCGGGCTTGGCGAGGCTGCCGTCGGCCTGCGCGGCGACGGTGTGGCGGCGGCCGACGAGGGCGGCGTCCACGTCGTTCTCGGAGACCTGGAAGGTCTTGTCCGCGGTCGAGTACAGGCCGGGGCCGATCGTGGACAGGGTGCCCTGGGCGAGCGGCTGGTCGGGCGTCTCGGCGGCCGCGGCCCGCGGCTGCGGGGCGGGAGTGACCGCGCCGGACTGCTGCGGCAGGAGCAGCGTCAGTGACAGGGCGGCAATGGCAGGAAGCGCGATTTTTCGCACGAGTCCCCCCTCGTGTTCGTTCTCGGCCGGGTGAATGCAGCGGAGATTAGGCGGCCGTTGATCAGCTCCACAAGGAGCCTCCGGGGGCCGCCGGAGGGGGGTGTCCCGCTTGCGCGCGTGAAGGGGAGGCGCCGGCGGGAGGGGCCTGTGTACGTATGAGTACCCGTACTCATGTGGGGCCCCACGACCCCGTCACAGACTGTGCCCATGACAAGCGAGAGGGCCTTCGAAGGCCGGTCCGACCGGCCCTCCCTGAGTACCGGAGCGCAGTTCCCGAGAGCAAAGCAGCGGTGGTTGTATCGGGCCTGATGTGATCGAGGTCACTTATTCGAGCCTCACATCAGAGCTTCTCTTGAGGATGCCCGGGCTCGACCAAAACGGGCTCTACCAAGGAAAACCCGCTCTCGGGCGGAGAGTTCGGGAAGGTGCGCCCATCGCGGTCCTTTGTGTGAGCCTGCGTGCCCGCGCAGAGTTGCGTTCGCAACTCACGGTTCGATGAGGCCCACCCGGATCGCATAGCGCGTGAGCTCCAGCCGGTCCCGCAGCCCGAGCTTCTGGAGAATGTTCGCCCGGTGCCGCTCCACCGTCTTGGGGCTGATCGTCAACAGGTCGCCGATCTCCCGCGACGTGTACCCCTCCGCGACCAGCTTGAGGATCTCCTCCTCCCGCTCCGTCACCGCCCGCCGGGGCGGCGGGTCGCCCTGCCGGGCCCGCTCCAGCCAACTGCGGATCAGGGCCCGCTCGGCCCCCGGACAGATGAACGGCTCGTCGCGCAGGGCCGCCCGGCACGCCTCCACCAGGTCCCGGTCCGCCACCGACTTCAGCACGTACCCGCCCGCGCCCGCCCGCAGCGCCTCGAAGAAGTACTGCTCGTTGTCGTACATCGTCAGCAGCAGGATCCGCAGCCCCGGCCGCAACCGGGCCAGCTCACGGGCGGCCTGAAGACCCGTCGCGCGGGGCATCGCGATGTCGAGGATCGCCAGGTCCAGCGTCGGGTCCGCCCGGGCCGCCGCCACCGCCTCGGCCCCGTCCGCGGCCTCCGCCACCACCGTCAGGTCCTCCTCCGCGTCGAGGATCAACCGCACCCCCCGCCGCACCAGCGCGTGGTCGTCCGCCAGCAGCACCCGCGCCGGCCGCCCCGGACCGAAGACCCCCGGGCCCCCGCCCGCGCCCGTCACGAGGTCCGCCCCGCGTGCGCCGCCGCGCCGGCCGTGCCCAGCCGCACTTGCGTGCCCACCCCGCCCGGCCCCGCGCCCACGCTCAACTCCGCCCCGATCAACAGGGCCCGCTCGCGCATCCCGCTGATGCCCGCCCCCTCCGGCGCGTCCCCGACCCCCCGCCCGTCGTCGCGCACCACCAACACCACCCCGCGCTCCCCGTGCTCCCCGTGCGCCCGCAGGTGCACCTCCACCCGCCCGGCCCCCGCGTGCCGCGCCGCGTTCGTCAACGCCTCCTGCGCCACCCGGTACAACACCAGCTCCCGCGTCGGGTCCAACGCGGGCAGCCCCGGCGTCACGTGCGCCGACACCCGCAGCCGGGGCCCGGAGAACTCGGCCACCAACGACCGCAGCGCACTGTGCAGCCCCAACTCCTCCAAGACCCCCGGCCGCAACCGGCGCGCGATGTGCCGGATCTCGTCCAACCCGGCCCGCGTCGTCTCCTGCGCCTGCCGCAGGTCCTCCCGCACCGGCTCCGGCACCCGGTCCGCCACGTGCTTGAGCTGGAGCAGCACGGCGGTCAGGGTCTGCCCCACCTCGTCGTGCAACTCCCGCGCGATCCGCCCCCGTTCCGCCTCCAACGCCGTCAACACCCGGCCCGCGCCCGCCGCCCGCTCCGCCTCCAAGCGGTCCAACATCTCGTTGAAGGTCCCGGTCAGCTCCGCGATCTCCCCGTGGCCCACGACCGCCGGCCGCGCCCCCGGCCGCCGCAGGTCCGCCGCCGCCATCGCCCGCGACAGGCGCCCCAACGGCGCCAGACCCACCCGCAACAGCGCCGCGTTCACCACCAGCACCGCCACCAGACCGCCCACCACCACCAGCGCCTCGCCCGAGCGCACCGGCGTCGACACCGTCACCGGCCCCAACAGCAGACACACCGCGATCACCAGGACCGCCGCGTTGAGGAGGAAGATCCTCCGGTACAGCGTCATGAGTTCGCGCCCCTGTCCGTCCCGTGCCCACGCGAGCCCCCGACCATCGTCCCCGGCCCGGCGCGCGGCTGTCCATCCGTGTCGACACCCATGTTCCGCCGTCACGGAACGTGGCACCATGCGGCGGTGGCGCCCCCGGTGACCTGCCAAGACCCGGGCCGCCACCACGGAACGTGACCGCACGGGGGCCATCGCACCCCGACCACACTCACCCAAGGGGGGACCGGCCGTGTCCGTCGCGCGCATGAGCACGACACCGCTGCCCGGCATCGGGGTCCAGTACGACCTCACCACCCGCGAACACCGACACCTGTCGGTGATCGCGCACCGGGACGGCACCCGCACCATCAACCTCTACCGGGACGACGACCCCGACGCCTGCGCCCGCTCCCTGCGCCTGAGCGCCGGCGAGGCCCTCGCCATCGGCGACGCCCTCGCCCCCGCCCACCACAGCCCCAACCTGCTGCACACCACCGACCTCGGCCTCGTAGCCGAACGCGTGGAACTCTCCGCGCACGCCCACTTCAACGGCCGCCTCCTCGGCGACACCCGACTGCGCACCGAGACCGGCGTCTCCGTCGTGGCCGTGCTCCGCCGCTCGGCCGCCATCCCCTCCCCGACCCCCGACTTCCGGCTCGCCGGCGGGGACACCCTCATCCTCATCGGCACCCGCGAGGGCGTCGACGCCGCCGCCGCGATCCTCGGACGGGAGTGAGCGCGTGCACTCAGCCCTCTTCCTCGTCGAATTCGGCGCCATCATCCTCGGCCTCGGCCTCCTCGGCCGGCTCGCCGGCCGGCTGGGCTTCTCGCCGATACCCCTCTACCTGCTCGCCGGCCTGGCCTTCGGCGAGGGCGGCCTGCTGCCGCTGCCGGCCAGTGCCGAGTTCGTGGCCATCGGCGCCGAGATCGGCGTGATCCTGCTCCTGTTGATGCTCGGCCTGGAGTACACGGCCTCCGACCTGGTCTCCAACCTCAAGACCCAGTACCCGGCCGGACTCGTGGACTTCGCGCTCAACGCCCTGCCCGGGGCCGCCGCCGCCCTGCTCATGGGCTGGGGCTGGGTCGCGGCGATCGTGCTGGCCGGCGTCACCTGGGTGTCCTCCTCCGGGGTCATCGCCAAGGTCCTCGGCGACCTCGGCCGGGTCGGCAACCGGGAGACCCCGGTGGTCCTGAGCATCCTGGTCCTGGAGGACCTGGCGATGGCGGTCTACCTGCCGATCCTCACCGCCGTCCTCGCCGGCGTGAGCCTCGCCGCCGGCGCCCTCACCCTGGGCATCGCCCTCGGCGTGGCCGGCGCCGTGCTCTTCCTCGCCGTCCGCTACGGCCGGGTCATCTCCCGGTTCGTCTCCAGCGACGACCCGGAGAAACTGCTGCTCGTGGTCCTCGGCCTGACCCTGCTGGTCGCGGGCCTGGCACAGCAGTTGCAGGTCTCGGCGGCGGTCGGCGCGTTCCTCGTCGGCATCGCCCTGTCCGGGGAGGTCGCCGAGGGCACGCACACCCTGCTCAGCCCGCTGCGCGACCTGTTCGCCGCCGTGTTCTTCGTCTTCTTCGGCCTGCACACCGACCCCGCCGACATCCCCCCGGTCCTGCTCCCGGCCCTCGCCCTGGCCGTGGTCACCGCCGGCACGAAGATCGCGACCGGGTACTGGGCCGCCAAACGCGCCGGCATCGGCCCGCGCGGACGCCGCCGGGCCGGCGGCACCCTCGTGGCCCGGGGCGAGTTCTCCATCGTCATCGCCGGACTGGCCGTCACCGCCGGCGTCGCCCCCGAACTCGGCCCGCTCGCCACCGCGTACGTGCTGATCCTCGTGATCGTCGGCCCCCTGACGGCGCGTTACACCGAACCCGTCGCCGCCCGGATCGCCGCCCGCCGCGCCCCGCGCGACCCGGGCCCCGCCGGCCCGACCCCGACCGCCGTCGAGCCCCCCGCCGACCGGCCCGAACTCCCCGAGGCCCCCGAACTCCCCGAGAGCGCCCGCGAACGCACCTGAGCCACGGGCGAACCGCACGCGAGGCGCACGCGAGATCCGCACCCGAGACGCACGCCGAGGGGCCGACACCCGTACCGAACATGGGTGTCGGCCCCGATGCGCCCGCCGGCCCCGCCCCGTCATGCTGGGCCCGGGGAGGGACGGCGGCCCCGACCCGGTCGCCCCACGCCACGGACGATCGGAATCCGCGTCGATGCCGGCCTCCCCCCCCACCGGGCCCCGCCCGCCCCCGCACCGTCCCGCGCCCGGGGCCGGCCGTGACCACCGTCCACCGGCCGGGCGGCGCCGTGTTCGTCACCGCCCACGCGCCCATCGCGACCCAACGTGTCCCCGCGCCCCGGCCGCCCCCGGCGGCGCCGTCCCCGTGCCGCTGCCCTTCGGCTCCGCCGCGCCCTCGGACCTCGGACCTCGGCCCCCGTGGACGAGATCCCCTTCGCGGCCTCCGCCGACCGGGGGCGGCCCTGCCGCTTCGCCCCGGCCCGACCCGCCCGCCGCCGTTCCCGCCCGCACGTCCCAGGAGCGAACGTGACCGTGACCCACGCGCCCGCACCCGCGATCCCCGCCGCCGCGCCCGCCACCACCCCCGAGGCCGGCGTCCGGCTGCGCCGCGCCGGCACCGCCCTCGGCCTCGGCGCCTGCCTGTTCGGCGGCGCCCTGCCCCGCCCCCTCCTCCTCGCCGCCGGCCTGATCCTCCTCGGCCTGACCACGGGCGACCGCCCCGAGCAGCACGGCCCCCCGTGACCCCGTGACCCCGCACGTCCCGGTACGTGCCGCGCGCGGGACCGAACGGCGGAAATCCCGGCCCGCGCCCCGCGCGAGCGGCCCCGAGCACGCCCTCGACCGCGACAGTGGGGCGATGTGCTGGAGCATGACGGCCGACCTCGTGGCGGGCGGCGCGATCGGGACGGCGGGGCTGGTCTGCCTCGCCCGGGTCCGCGACGCCCGCGACCTCCCCCTCGCCGCCCTCCCACTGCTCCTGGGCGTCCACCAGCTCGTGGAGGCCGCGATCTGGCACGCCGGGGGCGGCGCCGGGCCCGTCGTCACCCTCTGGGCCGTGATCGCCCTGCCGCTGCTGCCCGCCTGGGTCCCGCTCGGCGTGCTCCTGGCCGCCGCCCCGCCCCGACCCCGGCGGCTGTACCCGCCGGTGCTGCTCGGCCTCCTCACCTCCGCCCTCCTGGCCGCCCACCTCGCCGGGGGCACCGTCACCGCCGAGATCCGGGGCCGCCGGATCGGCTACGGCGTGGACCTCCCGCACGGGCTCCCGCTGCTCGCCGGCTACCTCCTGGCCACCATCGGGGCCCTGCTGCTCGCCGAGGACCGGGCGCTGCGCCGGCTGGGCCTCGTGACCGGGGTGGGGGCGGCCGGGTGCGCGGCGCTGTGGCGGCTGGAGTTCGTCTCCACGTGGTGCGCCCTGGCGGCGGTGGCCTCCCTGCTGCTGCTCCCGTGGCCGCGCCGGAGGGAGCGGCGGGCGGCGGATCCGGCGGGGACGGCCGGAGGCGACGAACGGGCCGCTGCCGGCCCGGCCGGCCTCCCGGGCTGAGCCCGGGGCCGCGTCCGGGCCGGGTGGGCGGGTCGGGCGGGCGGGTCGGGCGGGCGGGCGGGTCAGGCGCCGAGCGCGCGGCCCGCCACGGCCAGGGCGAGGCGGCGGGGGGCCGCGGCGGAGGCGAGGACGGACAGGCGGGTGGCCCAGCCGACGACGACGCTGGGCGGGGTGCGGCGCCCCTCCAGGGCGCGGCGGGCGGTGGCGACCACCTGTTCGGCGGTGGCCATGCGGCCCACGGCGGCCTTGCGGGTGCCGACCACGTCGAAGAACTCGGTGCCGACGGGACCGGGGGAGACGGCCAGGACGCGCAGGTCGGCGTGGCGGTTCTCGTGGGCGAGGGCCTCGGTGAAGTGCAGGACGAAGGCTTTGGAGGCGCCGTAGACGGCCATGGCGGGGGTGGGCTGGTAGCCGGCCGCGGAGGCGACGTTGACGAGGGCCCCGCGCCCGTCGGCGAGGAGGTCGGGCAGGAAGGCGCGGCTGAGTTCGGCGACGGCGGTGACGTTGAGGCGGATCATCTCGCCGACCCGGTCGGCGTCCGAGCTCGCGAAGGGGCCGTGGGCGCCGAAGCCGGCGTTGTTGATCAGGGTCTGGACGGCGAGCCCGCGCTTGTCGAGTTCGGTGCGCAGGTCGGCGGCGGCGCCGGGCAGGCTCAGGTCGGCGGTCACGACGTGGGCGCGGACGCCGTGGGCGGCCGCGAGTTCGGCGGCGAGCTCCTCCAGGCGGTCGGCGCGGCGGGCGACGAGCACGAGGTCGGCGCCGCGGGCGGCCCACTGGCGGGCGAATTCGACGCCGAGTCCGGCGCTGGCCCCGGTGATGAGGGCCGTGGTTCCCCGGTAGGTCATGGGCATGAGGGAGACTTCCGTCCGGTGGGGGATGGTCGCTGCTCCTCCGAATGTAGGCGCTGACATCATTGTGGTCAACGACAACATCGGGGAGGGGTCGAGGCCGGTACTCCACTCCACTCCACCGCACCGCCGCCGTACCGACCAGCCAGAACAGGAGGGGACGCCGTGACCGAGGGGTCCTACCACCACGGCAACCTCAGGACCGCCCTGCTGGCCCGCGCCGAGGCCGTCCTCGCCGACACCGGCGTCGACGGGCTCTCCCTGCGCGGCCTGGCCCGGGACCTCGGCGTCAGCCACGCCGCCCCGTCCCGCCACTTCCGCGACCGGCAGGCCCTTCTCGACGCCCTCGCCGTCTCCGGGTTCACCCGCCTCAACGCCCGGCTGACCACCGCCGCCGAAGGCCCCGGCCCGGTCCCCGCCCGCCTGGCGGCCCTGGGCCGGGCCTACGTCGAGTTCGCCGTCGGCCACGCCCCGCTGCTGGCCCTCATGTTCACGGCCAAACGGGCCGAGGGCTCCCCGGAGGAGCTGCGCGCGCTCGGGCACCACTGCCTGGAGGTCGCCGCCGGCCTGATCGCCCGGGCCCAGGCCGAGGGAGGGGTCCGGGCCGGGGACCCCGAACGGCTCGCGCAGGTGGCCTTCTCCACCGTGCACGGCCTGGCCGCCCTCGCCGTCGGCTCCCTCCTCGACGACACCCCGCTGGACGAGGCCGTGGACCTGGCCCTGGACGTCCTCCTGGCCGGGCTGCGCCCGACCCCCTGACGGGAGCGGTCGCGTCGTGGCGGGGCGCGGCGGGTGGGGCGGGCGCGGGTTCACCGGTTCGGGTGAGGCGGGACGCGGGACGCCGTTGGCCGGGCCCGGTTGTGGTGGTCTGCCCCCGTGTCGTGCGACCGCGCGACCGGCCCGCGAACGAGAGAGACCCCCATGACCCCCCACCCCGTGACCGGCCCCGCCGCCGTCCTCGGACTCGCCCTGGCCGCGCTGTTCGCGGCCTCGCCCGTCGCGAGCGCCGGCGCTTCCGCCGACGCGAGGCTCTCGCCCGCCGGCGCACCGGTCGGGGCCGCGCCCGTCGCGGTCGCGCCGCGCGCGCTCGACCCGTTCGCCGCCCTGCTCGTGGGCTCCTGGCGCGAACCCGCGCCGCGCACGCGCACGCCGGCGGCCGTGGAGACCTACACCCTGCGGGCCGACGGGACCTTCTCGTTCGACCTCGCGAGCTCCTGCGCGGACGCCCCCGCCGACACCTGCCCGCAGGTGATGGACGCGGCCCAGTACGGCACGTGGAGTGTGCTGCCGCCGGCGGCCGGGGCGGCCGGGCCGGTGGTGCGGTTCGCGGCGCGCGGCGCGTTCGGGCCGTTCACCTACGAGCGGACGCTGACCCTCGTGGACGGATGCGCGATCCGGCTCGACACGACGAAACTGGTGCGTACCGACGTACCCGGGTGCGTGGACGCGGGCTGAGGCGGCCCGAGGCGGGTGGAGCCGGCCCGTCGCGGCGGTGTGTCGCGCGGCGGGCCGGCGGGGCGCTGGGGCGCTGGGGCGGGTCAGCCCGAGACGGGCATGTCGTACGTGATCCACATGGTGCGTCGGGCCACCTGGTCGTACTTCGAGCGGGCCCGGTGGTTGTCGTCGGCGGTGATCCAGCGGACCACCGTCCACCCGCGCTCCTCGGCGATCCCGCGCAGCGCCTCCAGCAGCAGGTCGGCGACGCCCGAGCCGCGGCTCTCGGGGTCGACGAACAGGTCGTCGAGGTACCCGCCGACGGACGCGGCCAGCGGGCGCGCGAACGGCCGGTAGTGCGCCAGCCCGAGGAGGCGGCCGTCGCCGGCGTCCGCGACCAGCGCGTTCACCTCGTGCGCCGGATCGTGGATCCACCCCCAGACCCGCTCCGCGGCCTCCTCGCTCTGCTCGGTCTCGTAGAACTCGGCGTAACCCCGGTACAGGGCGCGCCACTGCGCGAAGTCCTCCGCGCGCGGCGCGCGGATCTCGACATGGCCGGACGACATGGCTGGTGCACACTCCCGTGCTGCTCGCCCGGCGCCCGAGGGCCCCGGGACAGGACGCTGACCGGATCCACTGACCGGATCCCCACACGATCATCGGTCAGGGCGGCCGGCCGGTTCCCGGCGGGTCCCCCGGTCCGGCGGGTCCGCGCCGCTCAGGGGCCCAGACGGCGGTGCGCGGCCCGCGCGTTCAGGACCCGGCCGACGACCGTGCCGGTGGCCGCCGCCGCGAGCAGGCAGCCGATGCGGGCCGGATCGTAGGGTGCGGCCCAGGTCAGTTCGCCCATCGGCGGGGTGCCGAAGGCGTTGAGGATCAGCCAGCACAACAGGGCCGTGCCGGGGGCGGCGGCGAACCGGGCGCCGCTGCCCGCGAGGGCGGCGATGACGGCGAGCACGCCGAGGTCGAGGGCCGGGTCGCCCTGGGAGTCGACGAGGTTGAACGCGAACACGGACAGGAGCGCGGCGCCCGTCACCACGGCCCACACCGACGGCGTGGCGGCCGGATCCGGAACCGGGCGCATCCCGGTGTTGATCCGCTTCCATTCGAGCACGGCGAACGCCTCCCTCACAGCGCCGGTCCCCCCAGTGGAACCCCCCGATATGGTGCACCACCCCGGCGGCGGCCCCGCCCCCTTCCCGGAAGCCCGGGGAGGCCGGCCAGGGGGTGGGTGCGTGGCCGGTACACGGGGTTCCGTAGGATCGGCGCACCCTGCCGGGCACCGACCGCGACAGCGCCGTCCGACGTCGGCCCGGCCCCTGCCCGCGCCGCACCCCGAGCGGTCGCACCCGCCCCGAAACCGACACCGTGAACCTCGAACACCCCGCCCTGCCCGAAACGCCGACCGCGACCGCCGCACCCGCGGCCACCCCGACGCCCGCCGCGTCCGGCGTTCCCGTCGCGGCCTCCCCGAGCGCCGTGCCCTCGCGCCGGGCCGGCCGGCCGCGCGTCGGCGTCGGCGGCCGTCTCGCCGGCCGCGCCCCCGCCCCGCCGACCGTGCCCGCCGTGCTGCACAACGCGAGCGCCGTGACCGTCGCCCTCCTCGCCCTCGTGGGCATCGGCGCGCTCGTGCACGAACCCATGCTGATCCCGCCGATCGCCGCGTCCGCCGCGATCGTCCACAGCGTGCCGCACCTGCCGCTCGCGCAGCCCCGCAGCGTGGTCCTCGGCCACCTTCTCAGCGCCGCCCTGGGCTTCCTCGCGCTCGGCCTGCTCGGCCCGCACGCGTGGGTCGCGGCGCTCGCCGCGGGCCTCGCCCTCGCGGTGATGACGATCGCCCGCACCCCGCACTCCCCGGCCTGCGCCACCGCCGTGGTGATCGTGCTGCGCGGCCCCGACCCGCGGTCGTTCGTGCCGCTGCTCGCCCTCGCCTGCGTCCTCCTCGTGGCCGCCGGCTGGGCCGCCTCCCGCGCCCGCCCGACCGCCCCCCGCTACCCGCTGTACTGGTGGTGACCCGCGGCCCCGCACCCGATACGATCCGGCCCGAACGCGGACCCGCCCTCGGGCCGGCCCGCGTCCGGGCGCCGGTGGTCCAAGACGAGAACGCCCCACCGCTCGTGGGGAGACGCGGGTGCGAGTCCCGTCCGGCGCACGGAGTTCAGGCCGCGGGCGCGGGGCGTCCGGGTTCGCGCCACATGGACCACAGGGCGGGACCGCCGCCCGGCAGCGACAGTTCGTCGCGCACGGTGAAGCCGAAGTGCTCGTAGAAGGGCAGATTGGCCTCCTTGGACGACTCCAGGTAGGCGGGCAGCCCGGCGGCGTCGGCCTTGGCCAGTCCGGAACGCAGCAGCGCGGCCCCCTGGCCGGTGCCCTGCGCGGCCGGGTCGGCGCCGATCACGGCCAGGTACCAGTGCGGTTCGGCCGGGGTGTGGGAGGCGGCGGCCCCGACGGCGTCACGGAACGCCCCGGCCCGGTCGCCGAGCAGGTCGAGCAGGGCGGCGATGGTCTCGGCGTCCGGCACGGCCTCGTCGCGGGCCTCGGCCGGCACCCAGAACGCGGCGGCGTCGGCGGTGCGTTCGCACAGGGCGGTGCGCGCGTACTGGCGGGTGAAGATCGTGGTGAAGTACGCGGCGAGGGTCGCCTCGCGGGCGGTCTCGTCGGGGAAGAACCAGCCCATCATGGAGTCGTCGTGGAAGGCGCGGGACAGGACGCGCCCGATGGTCGCGGCGTCGTCGGGTCCGGCCGTCATCGGTGTGTTCGTCTGCGGCATACGGGTCATTCTGCACGCGGTGATCTTGAGGGGTGAGACGGGGTCCCCCCGGACCGGCTCGGCCAACCGCCGCACCCGCCAGGGCAGTCGGCCGGACCGGACGCCCCCGGTCCGACCCGACCCCTGCCCGGCCCCGGCCCGGCCCGGTGGGTCAGCCGACGCGGCCCAGCCAGATCCCGTCGGACTCCGAGAGGCTCTCGCGGAACATGGTGCGCACGTCCACCTGGATCTCGTCCCCCGCGTCGGCGGGCAACAGGAAGGCGTGCCGGCCGGTCGCGGTCCCACCGGGGGCCAGGGTCGGCGGCATCGGCTTGTGCCCGCTCGCCCCGTAGTACGCCTTGGTGTCCACGCCCAGCCCGTCGCGTACGGCGGGCAGCACGACGGGGTTGACGCTCTGCGTCGACCCGTTCGTCACGGTCACCTCGAACCGCAGGAGCCGCTCGCCCTCGGCGGCCCCGCTCTCGTACCGGCCGGGGGTGAAGGGCTCGGGGGCGCCGACGGTGACGGTGACCCCGTTCGGGTAGGTGTGCGTGCCGCCGAAGGCCAGCGGCTTCGGCGCCGTCGGCGGGGGCGTCGGCTCGGGCCCGGAGGTCCGGGAGCCGTCCGGGCCGGGGCTCTCGGAGGCGGCGGCGCCCGGTCCGGAACGCGACCCGCCGGCCTCCCGCCGGTCCTTGGCGTCGCCGACGGCGGGCACGATCACGAAGAGCATCACGCAGGCGATCACGACCGAGAGCGTGCCGAACGTGAGCGCGGCCCAGGCGGAGGAACGGTCGGAGCCCGACCGTCGGCGCAGCGTGCGCAGGGCGAGGGCGCCGAGCACGACGGCGGGCACGCCCAGACCGACCGCGATGAAGAACATCGGGGGGAAGAGGGCGAGGAACACGCCGAGGGCCCCGAGGACCGTGCCCACGCGCCCGAGGCTCACGGACGGCTTGTGGGGCGCGGGCGGGGGAGTGCCCGGGGCGGAGGCCCAGGCGGGCGGGAACGACCCGCCGTGCGAGGCCGAGGGGTACGCGGTGCCGCCGGGCGGCGCGACGAAGGGCCCGGGCGCCTGGCCGTACGGGGCGTACGGGGTGTGCGCAGTGTGTGGGGCTTGCGGAGGGTGCGGGACGTGCGGAGGGTGCGGGGTGTTCGGGACGTGGGGGGCGTCGTGGCTCCCGGAACCGAAGGCCCACGCCCGCGGCCCGGCCCCGGCCCCGGCCCCGGCCCCGGCCCCGGGCTCGGGCTCGCGCCGGGCGGACGGGTACGCGGGGTCGACGTACGGCGTCGACGCCGGCGGCGGGACCCGGTCGGAGGACGGGTGGGACTCCGGCGGGGGGAACGGGCCGGGCGGCGGCGGGGTGGTCATCGGGCAGTCCTCCAACAAGGCGAAACGATCACCCTAACAACGCCCCCGCCCCGTGCGATCCGTCCCGAAGCCCCTGGTCACCGGCCCCTTCGCCCCGATGCGCGCCGGCCGGACGGCCGAAGCGCGTTCCGGTGCGCGCCCGGTAGCGTGCGGATCATGCGCATTCGAATCGTCGACGCCTTCACCGATCGTCCGTTCACGGGCAATCCCGCCGGCGTGCTGCTGCTGGACGCCTTCCCCGAGGACTCCTGGCTCCAGGCGGTGGCCCGCGAGGTCAACCACGCCGAGACCGCGTTCGCCCACCCCCTCCCGTCCGGCGGCGAGGCCGACTGGGCCCTGCGCTGGTTCACCCCGGCCGCCGAGGTCGACCTGTGCGGGCACGCCACCCTCGCCACCGCGCACGTGCTGCGAGAGAGCGGGCAGGCGGACGGGGAGGTCGGCGGGGAGGTCCGCTTCGCGACCCGCAGCGGCGTGCTCACCGCGCGCGTGGACCCCGAGGGCGGCGCCGTCACCCTCGATTTCCCGACCTCCGCCCTGCACCCCCGCCCCGTCCCGGACGGCCTCTCCGAGGCCCTCGGCGGCGCCCCCGTCCGTTCCGCGCACGCCACCTCCCCGCACGTCGGCGACCTGCTCGTGGAACTCGCCGACGAACGCAGCGTCCGCGTCCTGACCCCCGACCTCGCCCTGCTCGGCCCGTTCGCCCCGCGCGGGGTCATCGTGACCGCGCCGGCCGCCGACCCGGCCGAGGGCCAGGACTACGTGTCGCGCTGCTTCTACCCCAACGTCGGGGTGCCGGAGGACCCGGTGACGGGCAGCGCCCACACGGCCCTCGCGCCGTTCTGGTCGGAGCGGCTCGGACGCGCCGACCTGATCGGCCTCCAGGCATCGCCCCGCCCGGGCCGCGTCCGCACCTCGTGGCGCGGAGCGCGCACCCGGCTCACGGGGCACGCGGTCACCGTCATCGACGGCACCCTGAACGCCGGAGCCTGAACAGCTACCGCAAAAGCGACCTGACATCCCCGGGCCACATCTTTTTTGCCAGGCAATATGGCGCATTCACCTCTTGGATGATTGACTGGTCCGACGCGTGTCACGCAGGTGCGGTTCCGTGTTCGGATCCAGGTGCCGGGCCGGGGGAACCCTGGTTCACTGGCATGCGTACGGGGTCGACGCCGGCCGAGTGGCTCTCGCCGCAGCGGCGCCCCCGACACCAGGGCCCTCGCGCGCCGATCGCGGTGTTCGACGCGCGGGGGCCCTGTCACGTCCCGGGGGCGGAGCCCGAGCCCGGATCCGAGCAGGAGTCGGGGTCGGCACGGGGGACCCAGCCGCGGTCGGCACCCGTGCGGATCAGTTCCCGCGCGTACGCCCACAGCTCGGCCGACGCGTCCCCGATCACCGCCTTCCGGGCGAGCACCTCCCGCTCCGTGACCCCGGGCGTCCGCCAGGTGCCACCACGAGCCGCGTAGTTGAGCAGCAACGGCTGGAGCCGGTCCATGGCCTTGGCGAACCGCGCCTCGGGCGTCACCCGCGCCTCGAACTCGTCCCACAGGGCCCGGAACCCGTCCCGCTGGTCGGCGGGGAGCAACGCGAACAGCCGGTCCGCCGCCCGCCGCTCCCGCTCCTCCTGATCGGCCGCGGCCTCGGCGTCGTACAGGAAGGTGTCACCCGCCAGGATCTCCACCAGGTCGTGCACGAGGACCAGCGCGAGCGTCCGGCCCGTGTCCACGGGTTCGTCGGCGTACTCCGCGAGCAGCAGGGTCATCAGGGCCAGGTGCCAGGAGTGCTCGGCGTCGTTCTCCCGACGGTCGGCGGCGATCAGCGGACTGCGCCGCAGGACCGTCTTCAGCCGGTCCACCTCCACGACGAAGTCGATCTGACGGCGCAACCGCTCGGGCGTCCCCTCGGGCTGCCGAACCGACGCCGACAACAACGGGGCGTCCTCGGACACGGCACCGGACGACGCCGGCGGAACGCCCCCGGGTACGGCGTCGGACGCCGGCGGGGGCGGGGCGCCCCCGGACACGGCGTCGGACGGCGGCGGGGCGTCCCCGGGTACGGCGTCGGACGGCGGCGGGGGCGGGGCGGGGGACATGGCGGACTTCCTCCTCGGGTTCGGGGCACGCGAACACGCCCCTGCCCCCGAGGCTCCACGCCACCCCCCACCCCCGCAACACCACCCCCACCGCCGCCCCACAACCACCCCCAACCACCGCACGCCCCACCCCAGCCATCACCCCACCCGTCGCCCGATCCACCCGACCACCGCCTCACCCGACCACCGCCTCACCCGACCACCGCCTCACCCGACCACCGCCTCACCCGGCCTCCGGCCCGCCCGGCCACCGCCTCATCCGGCCACCGGGACGCCTGGCCACCGACTCATCCGCCTTCGGTCCGCCCGCAGCCCGGCACCCGGCGCCCGGTCCATTCGCGGCTCGGCACGCCCGGAGTCGGGCACGTACGGTGTCCGACCCCGCCCTGCGCCCGGCAGCGCGGCGCCCGTGTACGGCTTCGCCCGAGTGCCGGTCCGCCCGCCCGGGCGGCTGCGGCGCCACCTGCCCCGTGCCCGCCGTCGATCGCCGCGAGACGCTCGGCCCGCGCCCGCCCGCGCCCGCCCGCGTCCGGCCGCGCCGGTCCGCGTCGGACGGGTCGCGTGGTGCGCTGGTAGCGTGCCGTCGTGGATCTGTTCGCTCACACCTGGGCGGCCCTGCGCGCGGCCGTCGCGGCGCTCTCCGACGCCGACTTCGCCCGTCCCTCCGGCTGCGCCGGGTGGCTCGTGCGCGACCTCGCGTGCCACCTCGTGATCGACGCCCAGGACGTGCTGATCACCCTCGCCACCCCCGTCGACGCCGCGCCCACGCACAACGCCGCCGACTACTGGCGCCCCGCCCCGCAGCCGCCCGGGACCGCGCCCGGCGAGGATCCGCTCGCCGCGCTCACCGTGCGCCTGGCCGCCGCCTACGGGCAGCCCGCGCTCCTGCTGCACCACCTCGACGACGTGGGTGCCGCCGCCGGCCGCGCCGCCGCCCTCGCCGACCCGGACGGCCGGGTGGGCACGCAGGGCTTCGTGCTCACCGTGCGCGACTACCTCGACGCGTACGTCCTGGAGTGGACCCTGCACCACCTGGACCTGATCGCCCACCTGCCGACCCTCCCGCCCCCGGACCCGGCCGGCCCGCGCCGCTCGCGCGCCCTGCTGGAGGAGGTCCTCGGCGCCCCGCTCCCGTCGTCCCTCCCCGACGTCGACGCCCTCCTCCTGGCCACCGGCCGCCGCGCCCCCACCCCACCCGAGACCGAGGCCCTGACCCCCCTGGCCGACCGCCTCCCCCTCCGCCTCGGCTGACCCCCGGGGTCCGGGCGGACTGGAGGGTCGGGCCGCCGGGTGGACGACCAGTCGGTTCCGCGGTGCGTCAAAGAGGGCGGCCGGTGTTCGGCCTTCCCGCAGACTTCCTCGGAGGGTCCTCTCGTGCTCACGTGCACGATCCGTCCGGGACCCGCGGGTGTTGATGGCGTCCGACCATGCGCCCAGGTTCCGGCCACACCGTTCCGGCAACCCGCACGGAACCTTCACGGCGTCCCGCGTGAGACGGAACGGTGACCGCCGTTTCCGCTGCCTCACAGGGCTCAACCACGGGCCCGGACCATGCGTCGGTCACATCAGGAGCAACGGCAGTTGCCCTGCCGACCCATGGGGGGGGGACGCGGTGTCAGAACACTTACGGGGTACCGGGGACGGGATCCCCGACAGGTCGACGGCGGGGAATCAGGGAGTGCCCTCGCCGACGAGGGACGGGGCCGTCGGGGACGGGGCGCCGGCCCGGACCCGTCAGGGGCGTGCGGTGGCCCGGGCGCAGCCGTGGGTGGAGCCGCCCGGCCACGTGCCGTGGAGCAAGACCCCGCAAGGTCGGGCGAAACCCGCCTTGCGCCCGGTGGACTGGGTGGTCGCGGTGATCATGGCGGTGTGGCCATGACCGTGAAAGGAATGTGGCGGCGAACGGTGGCGCGGCGTCCGATGGCGTGGACGCCGGTTCGACGAAACGGCGGCCGCAGAGGACGGCGTCCGGGTGGTTGTGGACGGTCGCGGCCATCAGCGGGGGGCGAACGGTTCCCGGTCGGACGCGCACGTTCGAGCAGGGGCTTGCGCAGCGCACGCACGAGCGAGGCGTCGGGCAGGCCGGTCGTTCGGCGCACTGGTGACGGCCTCGACGCCCGGCGGCCGAGCGTTCCGGATCGGTCGCGCGGGCGGGTACGGCATCGGTGGCGGCCGACCTTCGCGGGGACGGGCGCGTGATCGGCCTCTGTCCCGAGGTGGAACGATCATGGTGTGGCCGTTTCCGGACGGCCCCGTTCGCCCGACCGAGCCCGCGCATCCTCGGGAAGCGGGCGACGGATCTGCGGCGCCGAGGCGGGAACACGGTGCGCAAGGCCGCCTGGGGAGCGTCTGCCGGAGGATCGACCGGCGTGCGGGCCTGCCCGCGCCCCGGCTCGCCCCGCCGTTCGGGGTTTCGACGTACGACACCCGCTGCCGCCTCCCCCGGGGGCGTTGTCGCGGCCGCCCGACCCGATCGCCGGTGTCGGCGTCTGCCGGCCGGCCGGCTGATGAATCCTGCGCCCGGTCGGGCCTGAGACCCCCGACCTCCTGCCCGCCGGCACCCGCCTCCCCGCCCGCCGTGGCCCGCGCCGGCCGTGCCTTCGGGGTCCTGGGCGTGGGCCGGGCGGAGGGTGGAGGGGGTGCCGGGGCCCGGCGCGAGGGAGGTCTCCGGACGCCGGGCCGGCGGCGGTTGTACGGTTCGAGCATGAGTCTGAGCCCCGGCCAACACGAACTCCTGGCGCTGTACGTCACGGCGGCCGGGCCGGTGCCGACGACAGCGCACCGGACCGGAGAGCCGCCCGGCGGCGTCGGCGACCCCGTCTGGCAACGGTGGGCCGACCGGCAGGCCATGCTCTCGGGCGCGCTCCTCTCCCTCGTCGGGCGTGGCCTGATCCGCACTCTCGCGCCCCGCGTGCCCGGCGGACCCGAACGTGTCGTGGTCACCGACGCCGGTCGCGCCGCGCTCGCCGCCGCCGACCGGGGCGTCTGCCAGCCCACGACGCCGCCCGGAGCCCCGCCCCAGCCGGTCACGCCGCCGCCGGTGCCGGTCGGGGAACTGTTGGACGGGGTGGCCCGGGCCCGCGGTTGGTCGCGCCGGACGCCGTCCGAGGACCCGAACGCGGCCCGGCTGGTGGTGCCGGAGGAGGGCCGTTGGCTGGCGCTGGAGGTCCGACCCGACCCCGACCCCTCCCGTCCGGGCCCCCTGGCCGAACTCACCGCGGGCCCCGTCCGCCCCTCGGGCACGCCCGGCCCCACCGGCGTGACCCGCCCGAGCCCGGGGGCCCTGGCCGGGGACCTGCCCGAACTCCTCCACGAGGTCGACCAGCTCTGGCGCCTCCTCGACACCGCCGGCGACACCGGCCCGCCCCCCGTGCGGCCCGCCGGGCACGAGGGCCCGGCCTGTTCGGGGCGGGGCCCCACCCCGTACCCGGAGGCCGTGTCGGACCCCGGCCGGGGTCCCGTGGCGGGCACGCACCGGGGTGCCCGCCCGCACGATCCCCGGTCGGCGCGCGATCCGAGGACCACCCGCGACACGACCCCCGGCTGAGCCCCGAGCCGTTCCGTCCGCGCCGCCCTCATCGTGATCGGGGCCGCTCCTTCGTTCGGTCGTGCCCTCGCGGGCCGGCCGCCGCCCGCACCCCGGGCGGGGGCGCGTGGTCACGTGCCGCGGACGGCGGTGGTGACCCCGGCGACGGTGCTCGGCGGCGATGTTCGCGAGGTGTGCCGCGAGCGGGTGAGCCTCCACGCGGCCGTCGGGTCCGTCGGGTCCGTCGCCTCGGTCGCCTCCATCGCCTCGGTCGTGGCGGGGGATTCGGATCTCGCGGTGTGCGCCGTGGGGGTGGCGTGGGGGCTCGGCGGGCGCTCGGTCGATCCGTTCCGAGTCGTGACCTCGTCGTGGATCCGTCGCGGGGTGGGTGAGGCGACGGATTCTCGATCGTTCTTGGCTCACGACTTTTCCCATGGCGTGAACAAACTCCGAGGCCAGGCCACGTGCCAGGTCCGAGGGGGTGTCGGCGGGGTGTCGTGGCGTCAGGAGGGCTTCGTGCGCGACCCCTTGACGCCTCGCTCGCGGCGCAGTTCACTCACGCATCGATCCCCCGTTCAGTACGCACCGGCGGGGCGGCCGCACCGGTCGCCCCGTTTTTCCGGAACGTCCGAGAGAGCGCTCTCCCGGCTCTCTCGGGCCCCTCCCCCCGCACGGAAGGAGCCGCGACCGTGTCACTCCGCAGGTCACCCGACCCGTCCCCGAACACGTCACCCGACCCGTCCCCGGGCCCGTCCCCCCACCTCGCGTCCCGCGTGTCACGTCGGACCTCCCGCACCCGCCCGCTGTCCCTCGTGCCGATCCTCGCCGCCCTCGCCATGACGGCGGCGGCCGGGCTCGCCGGGCTCGGGCTGACCGCCCAGGCCGCCCCCGACACCGGCGCCGTCCCCCAGCACGCCCTCCACCAGGCCGCCGCCCCGCTCGCGACCGGCGACGACCCCGACGGCGACGGCTACATCCCGGCCGTCCCGCAGGTCACCGGCGTCACCCCCTCGTGGGAGGTGCCGCCCGACCGGTACTTCCACGAGTTCCAGGCCAACTGCTCGGTCACGCACACCGCCTCCGACGACCCGATCGTCTTCGCGGGCCGCCCCGGCGCTTCCCACAACCACACGTTCATGGGCAACACCACCACCAACGCGTTCAGCACCACCGCCTCCCTCGGCGCGGGCGGCACCACCTGCACCGCCGGCGGGGACCTCTCCGGCTACTGGATGCCGACCCTCTACGACGGCGACCGCGCCGTGCTGCCCACGGGCCCGCAGACGATCTACTACAAGTCCGGGGTCACCGACTACCGCAGCGTCCGCCCCTTCCCCAAGGGCCTGCGCTACCTCGTCGGCAGCCCCACCCAGACGGCCGCCGAGTTCCGCGCGCACCGCGGCTGGGTCGAGGGCTGGGAGTGCGGCGACAGCTACAAGAACGTGGAGTTCCCCGCGAACTGCCCGGCCGGCACCCAGCTCAACATCCGGATGCAGGCGCCCAGTTGCTGGGACGGCAAGTACCTCGACACCCCCGACCACAAGGCCCACATGTCCTACCCCGTGGTCAAGCCCGGCAGCAACGACAACGTGTGCCCCGCGAGCCACCCGGTGGCCGTGCCGATGGTCGAGTTCAAGATGGCCTTCCCGGTCAGCGGTGACATGAGGAACGTGCGCCTGGCCAGCGGCTCCGGCCACTCCTTCCACTACGACTTCTTCAACGCGTGGGACGACCGCACGCTGGCCGCGATGGTCGACCACTGCGTGCGCGGCGGCCTCCAGTGCAACGCGCGCGGCTACGACGAGACCCACCCCGAGGCGGGCGCCGTCCTCGGCGCCGACGGACGCCTTCCGTAGCCCCGTCCCCGTCCCCGCACCCGCACCCGCACTCGTCCCCCTCACCCCCGAACACAGGAGGTCCCCGCGTGCACTCCCGTACGCGCGCCCTGGTCTCGGCCGCCCTGCTGGCCGGCACCCTCACCGTGCTCCCCACCGCCCCCGCCCAGGCGGCCGGCAGCGTCGTCAAGGTCACCGGCAGCCAGGGCAACTGGCAGCTGACCGTGGACGGCGCCCCCTACCAGGTCAAGGGCGTCACCTGGGGCCCCTCCCCGGCCGACGCCGCCCGCCTGCTGCCCGACGTGAAGTCCCTCGGCGCCAACACCATCCGCACCTGGGGCACCGACGCGAGCAGCCGGCAGCTCTTCGACGCCGCCGCCGCCAACGGCATCAAGGTCGTCGCCGGGTTCTGGCTGCAACCCGGCGGCGGCCCCGGCAGCGGTGGCTGCGTGGACTACGTCACCGACACCACCTACAAGACCAACGCCAAGAACGAGTTCGTCAACTGGGTCCGCACCTACCGCGACCACCCGGGCGTCCTCATGTGGAACGTCGGCAACGAATCCGTCCTCGGCCTCCAGAACTGCTACTCCGGCACCGCCCTGGAGAACCAGCGCAACGCCTACACCACCTACGTCAACGACGTGGCCCGCGCCATCCACGCCGTCGACACCGACCACCCCGTCACCTCCACCGACGCCTGGGTCGGCGCCTGGACCTACTACAAGCGCAACAGCCCCGACCTCGACCTGTACGCCGTCAACGCCTACAAGGACGTGTGCGGGGTCAAGGCCGCCTGGGAACAGGGCGGTTACACCAAGCCCTACATCGTCACCGAGACCGGCCCGGCCGGCGAGTGGGAGGTCCCGAACGACGCCAACGGCGTGCCCCTGGAGCCCGGTGACCAGGCCAAGGCCGACGGCTACACCAACGCCTGGAACTGCGTCACCGGCCACCGGGGCGTCGCGCTCGGCGCCACCGTCTTCCACTACGGCACCGAATACGACTTCGGCGGGCACTGGTTCAACCTGACCCCGGCCGGCGAACGCCGCAAGTCCTACTACGCCCTCAAGCGGGCGTACGGCGGCAACACCGCCGGCGACAACCTGCCGCCCACCGTGTCCGTGCCCGCCGTCGACGACCCGACGGCCGTCCCGGCCGGCAAGGAGATCACCGTCCGCGCCCCCGCCACCGACCCCGAGGGCGACCCGCTCGCCTACGAGGTGCTGTGGGGCGACAAGTACGTCACGGGCGGCGGCGGCCTGGTCTCCGCCCCCTCCACCCACCTCGGCGGCGGCACCCTGAAGGTCACCGCCCCCTCCCGCACCGGCGTGTGGAAGCTGTACGTCAAGGCCAAGGACGGCCGGGGCAACGTGGGCGTCGAACAGCGCTCCGTGCGCGTGGTCCCGCCGCCCGTGGCCGGCACCGACGTGGCCAAGGGCCGCCCCACCACCGCCTCCACCTTCCAGAACGACGGCTACGGCGGCTGCCCCTGCGCCCCCGGCCTGGCCACCGACGGCCGCGCCGACACCCGCTGGGCCAGCACCTGGGCCGACCCGCAGTGGCTCCAGGTCGACCTCGGCGAGAACCGCGCCCTGCGGCACGTGCAGCTCGTCTGGGAGACCGCCTACGGAAAGGACTACACGATCAAGGTCTCCGACGACGGCCAGAACTGGCGCACCGCGAAGACCGTCACCGGCGGCGACGGCGGCATCGACGACTTCGACATCGCCGCGAACGGCCGCTACGTGCGGCTGGACCTGACGGCCCGGGGCACCGGCTACGGCTACAGCCTGTTCCAGTTCGGCGTCTACTCCTGACCCGTTTCGAGCGGGTCTGACCCGGCCCGACCTGACGCGGTCCGACCCGGCCGGCGGCAGGTGCCCCGCCCGAACTCCGCGCGCCGCCCGCACCACACCCCGCCGAACGGGCCGCGCGCGGACACCCCGACCCGGTCTCAGGCCGAGTCCCGCACCACCAGCACCGGATCGAACAGCGACGCGGTCGGCCCCCGGTCGGCCGCGTCGCCGCGTCCGCCCTCGCCCGCCCCGCCACCGCCCTCGATCCGCTCCAACAGCAGCCGCACCATCGCCACCGCCATGTCCTCCACCGGCTGCCGCACCGTCGTCAACCGCGGCCGGCTCGCCCCGGCCGCCGCCGAATCGTCGAACCCGACCACCGCCACGTCCCGGGGCACCCGCAGCCCCCGCTCCCGCGCCACCAGGCACGCCCCCTGGGCCATCAGGTCGTTCGCCGCGAACACCCCGTCCACGTCCGGCGACGCGTCCAACAACCGCCGCATCGCCTCCTCCCCGCCCGCGAGGGTGAAATCGGCGTGCACGACGGCCGGCACCCGCCCCGCGCCCGCGCCACCCCCGCCCTCCGCCGCGCCCGCCAGGAACCCGGCCACCCGCTCCGCGCTCGCCGGCACGTCCGCCGGCCCGGCGATCACGGCGAGTCGCGAGCGGCCCGTCGCCCGCAGCCGCCCCGCCGCCAGCGCACCGCCCTCGTGGTGCCGCAGGTCCACGTGGTCCAGCGCCACCCCCTCCGGCGGCCGCGCGAACAGCACCGCCGGCACCCCCGCCGCCGCCAACATCCCGGGCAGCGGATCCCGCGCGTGCGTGCTGACCAGCAGCGCCCCGTCCGCCCCGCCCCGCGTGAGGTGGGCCAGCACCCGCCCCCGGTCCTCGTCCGACTCCGCGAACATCAACACCGGGTGCAGGCCGCGGGGCCGCAACGCCCGCACCACCCCGCTGACCACCCGCCCGAAGAACGGGTCGCCCAACACCCGCCCCGCGAACTCCGCGTCCCGGTCCTCGGGACCCGCGCCCGAGACCACCAGCGCCAGGGTGTCGGTGCGCCGGGTGACCAGGGCGCGCGCGGCCCGGTTCGGCACGTAACCGGTGGCCGCGACGGCGTCGCGCACCGCCCGCGCGATCGCCGTGTCCACGTTCCGCACCCCGTTGACCACCCGCGAGACCGTGGCCCGCGAGACACCGGCCGCCCGCGCCACGTCCTCCAGCGTGGGGGCGCCCGACCGGGGCGCCGGCACGGTGCGCACACCGGCGCCGCCCGCGCCCGCGCCGCGAGCCCCGCCGTGTCCCGCGCCGTGTCCCGCGCCGGGCCCCTCGCCCGCGCCGTCGCCGCCCGTGTCCCGCCCGGTGTCCATGGCCGCACTGTAGCGGCCGGCCGGCCCCCGCGAGCCGGAACCCCGCGCGGCCGGACCGCCCACCGGCGCCCGCCCGGACCCCGGTTCGGTCCGTGCCGCACGCCCGCGCCGACCGGGTCCCCTTGACGTGCCCGCCCGGGGGTGGGTGATGATCACCCCATGAGCGATTCATCCTTCGATCCCCGCGCGTTACTCGCCAAGAGCCGGCTCGGCGTGCTGGCCACCATCAAGGCGAACGGGCGTCCGCAACTCTCCCCCGTCCAAACCCACTACGACGAGTCGACGGGCGTCATCCTGGTGTCGGCCGACGAGGGCGCGGCCAAACTCGCGAACCTGCGGCGGGACCCCCGCGCCTCGCTGGAGGTCACCAGCCCCGACGGCATCTCCTGGGCCACCGCCGAGGGCATCGCCACCCTCACCGGCCCGGGCACCGACCCGCACGGCCCCGAGGTCGACGCGCTCGTCGAGTACTACCGGACGGCCGCCGGCGAACACCCCGACTGGGAGGAGTTCCGCGCGGTGATGGTCGGTGAACGGCGCGTGCTCGTCACCATCCCCGTCGACCACGTCTACGGCGCCAGCCTGCGCTGACCCGCTCCCGCACCCCACGGGGCCCCGGGCACGACGAGCGTGGTGCGCAGGGGCAGGTCGTCCGCGTGCCGTCCGACCAGGACGGTGAACGCGCCCGGCTCCGTGCACCACGCCCGCGCCCGCTCCGACCAGTGCGCGAGGGCCCGGGCCGGGATCCGGATCCGGGCCGCGACCCGCTCGCCCGGCCCGGCCGTCACGGCCGCCCACCCGGCCAGCCACCGCACCGGCCGCTCCACCGCCGAGTCCGGCCGCGCCAGGTACACCTGCACGAGCTCCCGCCCGGCCCGCCGGCCCGTGTTGCGCACGAGGACCTCCACCTCCACGTCCCCGTCCGGCAGTCGCACCGGCCGGGCCGCCCGCTCGTGCTCCCAGGTCGTGTAGCCGAGGCCGTGCCCGAACCACCAGGCCGGGCGCGGCCCGTGGCGCAGCCGGCCCCGGTGCCCGAGGTGCAGGCCCTCGGTGTAGCGCAGCACGCCGGCCACGGGGATCGGCGAGGGCGGGGGAGGGGTGTCGGCGAGGGCGGCGGGCCAGGTCGTGGGCAGCCGGCCGCCCGGCTCGCGCCGCCCGAGCAGCACGTCGGCCAGCGCGTGCCCGTACTCCTGCCCGGGGAACCAGGTCAGCAGCACCGCCGCGACCTCGTCGCGCCACGGGAGTTCCACGGGCGCGCCCGCGTTGACGACGACCACCGTGCGCGGATTGGCGGCGACGACGGCCCGCACGAGGGCGTCCTGACCGGCCGGCAGGGCCAGGGTGGTGCGGTCGTGGCCCTCGGACTCGGCCCCCTCGGCGGTGCCCACGCACACCACGGCCACGTCGGCGGCGCGCGCGGCGGCCACGGCCTCGGCGACGGCCTCCTCTGCGGGCGGCGCGGGCGGGGCGAGGACGAGCGCGGTCGCGCGCCCGGTGCCGGGCGCCAGCGCGCGTCGGGCGTGCACGCGGACGACGCGTCCGGCGCGGAGCGGGACGGTGACGGTGTGGTGCGGGGGCCGGACGTGGATGACGGCCGGGTCCGCGGTGAGCGGCAGGTGCTCCTCGGCGAGCACGGGCCGGCCGTCGACGAAGAGTTCCAGCAGGCCGAAACCGGCGAGGCCCAGGGTCCAGGGCCCGTCGACGTCGGGCAGCAGGTCGGCGAGCAGCTCCACGGTGTGCGCGCCGGGCGGCAGTTCGGGCTCGGGGACGCGGCCGCCGGGCAGCGCCTCGGTGTGCAGCACCCGCCCGTCGGCGTCGAGGACCCGCAGCCGGACCCCGGGGGCGCCGTCGGCCGGGTCCCGGGCGAGCCGGCCGTCGAGGGGGACGACGGCCTCGGGCCCCGTGCGGCGCGGCCCCGGCGCGTGGCGCGGCGTGATCCCGGCGGCGGGGGCGGCGACGCGCAGGGCGTCGAGGGGGGTGACCACGTGGTGCGGGAACACCTCGGAACTGCCGCCGCCCTGCACCCGGGGGGCGCTCGCGTGCTCCCCGATCAGGGCGAGGGAGCGGATCCGGCCCGGGGCCAGGGGCAGCAGGCCGGTGCGGTTCTCCAGCAGCACGAAGGAGGCGGCGGCCGTCTCGCGCAGGAGTTCCCGGACGGCGGGGTCGTCGGGCGGCGGCGCGGCGGCGGTCAGCACGGGGGTGGTGGGGGTGGGGCCCGCTGCGTCGGGTGCGCCGTCGGGCCGGTCCGGCAGGTTCGGCCGGTCCGGCAGGTCGGGCAGGTTCGGCAGGTCGGGGGCGGCGGCGCCTACCCGGGTCGCCAGCCGCAGCAGCCGCGTCACCTTGTCGGCGACCGCCGCCCCCGGCACCCGCCCGTCCGCGAGGGTCCGGGCCAGCTCCGGCCCCCAGGGCCCGCGCGGTCCCGGCATCACGAGCCCCTGGGCGGAGCGGGCGGCGGGCACGGTGGAGCGCACCGCGCCCCAGTCCGAGACGATCACCCCGTCGAAACCCCACTCGGTGCACAAGGGATCGGTCAGGAGCGGGTGTTCGCTCATGGGGACGCCGTTGACGGCGTTGTACGCCGACATCACCGTCCACACCCCGGCCCGGACGGCCGCCTCGAACGGGGCCAGGTACACCTCGCGCAGCACGCGGGGCGCCAGGCGGGCGTCGAGGGTGAGCCGTTCGGTCTCGGAGTCGTTGGCCACGAAGTGCTTCGCGCAGGCCGCGACCCCCCGCGACTGGATGCCCCGGACGAGCGCGGCCCCGGTCCGCCCGGCGAGCAGCGGGTCCTCGGAGAGGCACTCGAAGTGGCGGCCGGCGAGGGGGGCGCGGTGCAGGTTCAGGTTCGGGGCGAGCAGCACGTGCACGCCCTTGCGGCGGGCCTCGTCGCCGAGCAGCGCGCCCACGGCGGCCACCCGGTCCTCGTCCCAGAGCGCGGCGAGCGCGCCGGCGGAGGGGATCAGGGCGGCGGTGGAGCGCGCGTCCCAGCCGGGCCCGCGCACCCCGGCGGGTCCGTCGGAGAACACGATCTCCCGCAGCCCGAGGCGCGGCTCGGGCCGGGTCCGCCAGGTGTCGGCGCCCGTCAACAGGGCCACGACGGCCTCGGGTTCGAGGCGCACGGGGGCGGTGGGGGACGACTGCGCGGGCGGGGTCGCGGGCGGGGGCTCCGTGCGGCCGGATCGGGTGGGTCGGGTGGGTCGATGGGGTTCTCGGACGGTCACGACGCGGGCCCTCCCCGGTTCGCCGACGCGCGACCCGGGTGGGAGAGCGCTCTCCCACCGATGATTCCCGCCCTCCGACCGCCCTGTCAACGCCCTTGTGCGACGCTCGTGTTCACGCCGTCCGTCCTGCCCGGCCGCGCACGGGTCGCGAAAACCCGCAGGACGCCCGTGACCTGCGTCGATAGCCTGGCCGCATGGAGGAACACGAGGTCATGGTCGGCGGAGTGAACCGGGTCGTCAGGGAGGGCGCCCGGGTCAGGCGCCCCGCGAGCCCGTGGAGCGGGACCGTCCAACGCCTGCTCGCGCACCTGCGGGAGGCGGGCTTCACCGGCGCCCCCCGCCCGTACGGACTCACTCCCGACGCCCGCGAGGAGATCGTCGAGTACCTGCCCGGCCGGGTCGGGCACGAGTTCGCCGCGCCCGAGGTCCGCGCGGACGCCTCCCTGTCCGCCGCCGGCCGGCTGCTGCGCGAACTCCACGACGCCTCGGCCGGGTTCGTCCGGGAGCCGGACGACGTGTGGATGCTCCCGGCCCGCGAACCGGCGGAGGTGATCTGCCACGGCGACGCCGCCACGTACAACACGGTGTTCCGGGACGGGCTGCCCGTCGCGTTCATCGACTTCGACACGGCCCACCCCGGCCCCCGCCTGTGGGACGCCGCCTACACGGCCTACCGTTTCGTTCCCCTGTACGCGCCGGACGAGGTCGAGCTCACCCTGCCGGTGCCGGAGGCCGCCCGCCGGCTCGCCCTGTTCGCCGACGCCTACGGGCTGTCCGGGGAGGAACGGGCCCGGCTGCCGGGGGTGACGGCGGAGCGGCTGCGTGCGCTGGTGGCCTGGATGCGCGGCCGGGCCGAGGCCGGCGACCCCGCGTTCGCCCGACACCTGGCGCAGGGCCACGACCGCCGCTACCTCACGGACGCGCACTGGATCGAGAGCACCTTCTGAGCCCGTGGTCGGATCCCGCTGGGCCAGACCGTGACGCGGTCGCGTGCCGCACGCACCGTGACCCACGATCCGTCGACGCCTTCCGGCAAGGACGGGTCGGCGACGTCGAAGAGGATCGACGTGCCACCCACGTCCAGGACGGCCCCGCCGTCCTCGCAGAGGCGCAGCAGCCCGCGAAAGGCTATGTGGTCGCCCTCTTCCCGCAGCTCGGGAACACCAGGGGCACTCGGCCGGGTGTTCACCGTCCACGCGATGTCCTCGTCCACGGTCCACTCGACGTGGTGTTCCCGCCCCACTGCCCCGGGGGCTCCCTCCCAGAGCGCCACGACGGTGCCCGCGGCCGAGCGCACCCGGACGGTCACGGGCCCGGACGGGGCGGGCCGTACCGCCTCCACGGTCACCGACACCCCGCCATCATCCCCGACCGACGTGCCGAACACCTCACCGGGCCGCGCGCGTCACCTGGCCAGGGCCACCGCTCCCGGCAGCCCGTCCGGGACCGGGTGCGCGATCAGCCCCCACGGGGACACCCGCGCCGCGAACCGGTCCAGCAGGGGTCCCTCGGGACCCAGCAGCCCGCCTCCCGTCACCAGGGGTTCGCCGGGCACGGGCCGCAGCGCCGCCGTGCTCTCGGCCAGGAGGTCCGCGGCCCCGTCGAGGATCCGGGCCGCCACGGCGTCACCCTCCGCGGCGGCCCGGACCACCACCGGGGAGAACGCGGCGAGCCGGATGGGGTGCGGCAGGGCGCGCACGCCGTCGACGAAGGCGAAGCGCAGCGACACCGCGTCCCGCTTCCGCGCTTCGAACGTCTCGGAGAACCGTCGGACGAGCAGTGTCGCGGGCCCGCGGCCGTCCAGGGCCCGCAGAGCGCGACGGATGCCCTCGCGGGCGATCCAGAAGCCGCTGCCGTCGTCGCCGACGAGCCAACCGCAGCCGTCCGCCACGGCGGCCAGGCGGCGCCCGCGCATCCGGGCCGCCGCCGCGCCGGTGCCGCACAGCACGACGATGCCGTCCGGCGGGTTGCCGGGGCAGCCGGCGAACGCGATCTCGCTGTCCGCCAAGACCCGTACGCGCGCCGGCCGCACCCCGTGCCGGATCAGCGCCTCGGACAGGGCCCGTTCGGCGCGCCGCCGCCCGTCGTCGTGCTCACGATCGGGCGCGCCCGCGCCGGCGAACCCGGCGACGACGGAGCTGACCTCGCCCGCACGGCCCGCCGGCAACACGCCCCCGATGACGTGGGCCAGGCGCTCCGTCAGCAGGGCCTCGGAGACCGAGCGGGCGTTGCCCGCGCCGGTGGTCGCCGTGGCCAGGAACGGCCCGCCCCCGGAGTCGGCGATCGCCGCCCGCAGGCTGCTGCCTCCGCCGTCGATGCCCAACACGAGCGCCATGCGCGTCCCCCTCGTCGCTCCGTCTTCGCCTCGGCCCCGCGGGTCCCGGCCGGGCCGGCACGGTCGATTCTCGCCCCGATGGGGCTGGACGGTCTGCCCCGCGGCCGCCATGACCTTGGTCGTGCGGGCGCGCACGTGTCGCTGCGGCACCGTGACGGGGAGCATGTCGAGGACGACATCGGCCCCCGGCCGGTCGCGCGCCCGCCGGTGGTGAGGACCGGTTCGGCGCCGGTCGGCGGGGACGAGGCGGGATGGTCGGCCACGGCGACGGCGGCGGCCTCCGCCGGCACCTCGCGGGGTTCGGGGGCGAGGCCGCTGTGCGACAGGACGACCGCCGCGTCGGCGCGGCCGAGGAGGGCCGCACTCGTGAGCGCGACGTGGGTGTCGCTCCAGGACCGGACGGGCGGGCCGATCCGGGGGAGCCGCTGTGACCTGCCGGGCCCGCGGTCGGGCCGGACCGCACGACGGGTCCGGCCCGGTCTCGCGTCTCGCGTCGCCGGCTCCTCGCGCGGGAGGGGCGGCTTTCGGCCGAAAGCGGGGGCGGCGCGGTGGTTTGTCCGGGCGGGCGGTCGGCGGGGGGCCCGGGAGCCCGGGGCGGTCGGGGCGCGCGGAATCCGATCGGGGCCCGGGCGTCGATGGGCGGCGCGGGGGCGTGCCGGGCGGAGGGCCCGGGGAACTCGCAGGTCACGGAAGGCGCGAGCGGGTGGGGTCGAGGTCCGCGGGCGGGGGTTCGGCGGGGCGCGCGGCCGGTTCCGGAAGGGGGTTCGGGCGGGGTCGTGCGTCGGACACGAGCGTTCTTCGAGGGGTTCGCGAGCGGGTTCCGAGGGTTCAAGATCGTGTCGTGGGCCGGGTGGGGCGACCCCGCGAGGGGGGCGAACTCGGTCGAATCGGTTCGGAAGGGGTTCCGGGCCGGGAGTTCGGGACAGGGGATCGACATGGACACACACCTGTTGCGCTCTTTCGTCACCGTCGTCGACCTGCGGTCCTTCGCCGCCGCCGCCCGCCACCTCGGCCGGCGGCGCTCCGACGTGCTGCGGCACGTCGCCGAACTGGAGGCCCTGGAGGGCAGCCGGTTGATACACCGCAAGCCGGTGCGCGTCACCGAGGCCGGGACCCTGTTGCGCGAGCGGGCTCGCCGTCTCCTCGACCGCGCGGCCGGCCCGGTGAACCCGGGCCCCGTCCTCGTGCCCGTCCCCGCCACCGTCCCCCGCGACCCCCTCGGCCACCGCTGACCCCCGCCGACGGCCCGGCCTCCCGCACCCATGGCGGAGGGTCGGGCCGTCGGCGTCCGGCGGCTCGCACGAAGGTTCGGGGCGAGGGGGGCCGCGGATCTGCGGAACCGATTCTGCGGCCCGTCGTTGAAGCTGTCGGGCGCACGCTCACCGGGTAGCCCCCCGACAGGGCCCGGTGATCGCCCCGAGGCCGCCGTCACCCCCCCCGACGGTCGGCCCCGGGTGTTCGGGGCCCGCCCCTTCGACCGGGCCCCGAACACCCCCTCCCCGCCGGGAAGCCCCGGTTCCGCTACGGTCTGTGCCGTGCGCACGGCTGACGACGACGAGACGGACAAGGACGCGGACGGCGAGGACGAGAGGCACACCGTCACCCACAGGGCTCGCGGGCGAGACCTCGCCGACGTGCTGTTGTGGCGGACGCGCCGCACGGGCACCGGCGCCGGCGAGGCCGTGACCCTGCTGCTCGTGGCCGCGATCACGGCCCCCGTCCTCGCGCTCCTGCTCCTGGGCCCCGCCCCGACCGTCCCCCGCTTCCTGCTCCTGATGGCCGTGCTCTGGCCCTCCTTGTGGCCCGCGCGGCAACTCTGGCTGTTGGCACGCCTGTACCGGGAGACCCGCGAGAACCCCGTGCACAGCACCTGCTTCCGGGACGCGGACGTCACGCACGACCACGCCGACGGCACCTACACCCGCCTCCCCTGGGACACCTGGACCGCGCACGGCGAGACCGCCCGCCTGCTCGTGCTGTGGGACGCGCGCACCGGGGACCTCGCCTGGCTGCCCAAACGCTCCGTCCCCGACCCCGACACCCTGGCCGCCCTCCGCGCGATGTTCGCCCGCAACCTCCCCCGCCTGTGATCCGTGCGCCCCGCGCGTGCCGCGCGGGCGCCGGTGTGAAGGGAGTGTTGCCGGGGTTCGACAATCTCCCGCACCACCGCACGGACGGCCGGCGGGGCGGGCCGCCGGTGTGCTTCGCTGGACCCATGACCGTCGCCCTCGTGACCCGTCGCCACGTCGACCACGGCCGTGTCACGACCACGGGCTGTCCCGCCGGCCACTGACGGGTCGTCACACGCCATGCAGGGCGCGCCCGTTCGGCTGGTCCGGCGCGTCGGGCCCCACTCGACGCGGTCGCCCGTGACGGTCGCGCGGGACCCACGAACGAGCCGCGCGCCCGCCGCGCCGCCCGGTCCCGCCGGCCCGGTCCGCCCGCCCCGGCTCCACCGCACGGCCGCGTGCGTCGCCCGGCGCTCCCCGCGTCCTGACGTCCCGTCACATCTCCGTGCCCCGCACGCCGTACCGCCCGCAGCCCGTACCGCCCGCCCGCCCGCATTCGAGGAGCGCAGCATGAGCAGCAGCACCGTCGACCCGACCGCCCAGGACCCCGCCGGGCCCGACACCTCCGCGTGGTCCTTCGAGACCAAGCAGCTCCACGCCGGCGCCGCCCCCGACCCCACCACCGGCGCCCGCGCCGTCCCCATCTACCAGACCACCTCCTTCGTCTTCCGCGACACCGCCCACGCCGCCGACCTGTTCTCCCTCGCCGAACCCGGCAACATCTACACCCGCATCCACAACCCCACCCAGGACGTCCTCGAACAGCGGATCGCCGCCCTCGAAGGCGGGGTCGCCGCCGTCGCCGTGGCCTCCGGGCAGGCCGCCGAGACCCTCGCCCTGCTCACCGTCGCCCGCGCCGGCGACCACATCGTCTCCGCCGCCTCCCTCTACGGCGGCACCTACAACCTGCTGCGCCACACCCTGCCGCGGTTCGGGGTGGAGGTGAGCTTCGTCGAGGACCCCGACGACCTCGACGCCTGGCGCGCCGCGATCCGCCCCACCACCAAGGCCCTGTTCGCCGAGACCCTCGGCAACCCGCGCGGCAACGTCCTCGACGTGCGCGGCGTCGCCGACGTGGCCCACGAGGCCGGGGTGCCCCTCATCGTCGACAACACCGTCCCCACCCCCTATCTCCTGCGCCCCATCGAGCACGGCGCGGACGTGGTCGTGCACTCCGCGACGAAGTTCCTCGGCGGGCACGGCACCACCATCGGCGGGGTGGTGGTGGACGCCGGCACCTTCGACTTCGGCCGCCATCCGGAGCGGTTCCCCGAGTTCACCGAACCCGACCCCAGCTACCACGGGCTGCGCTACTGGCCCGCCCTCGGTCCCGGCGCGTACGCGGTCAAGCTGCGCGTGCAGCTCCTGCGCGACCTCGGCCCCTCCCTCGCCCCGCACTCCGCGTTCCTGCTCCTCCAGGGGGTGGAGACGCTCAGCCTCCGGGTGGAGCGGCACTCCGCGAACGCGCAGGCCCTCGCCGAATGGCTCCAGGCCCGCGACGAGGTCGCCGCCGTCCACTACCCCGGTCTGCCGTCGAGCCGTTGGCACGAGGCCGGCCGCCGCTACCTGCCGCGCGGCGCGGGTGCCGTCCTGGCCTTCGAGCTGCGGGGCGGGGTGGAGGCCGGGAAGCGTTTCGTGGACGGTCTCGAACTCTTCAGCCACCTCGCGAACATCGGCGACGTGCGCAGCCTGGTCATTCACCCGGCGTCCACCACCCACAGCCAACTCGACGCCGCGCAGCTCGCCGCCACCGGCACCTCGCCCGGCCTGGTCCGGCTGTCCGTCGGCATCGAGAACCCCACCGACCTGATCGCGGACCTGGAAGCGGGCTTCCGGGCGGCGAAGGGCGCGTCCTGACCGGCCTCCCGCCCGCCCCGCCCCCGCCCCCGGCCTCGTCGCCGCCCCCTCCGTCCCCGCCGCCCGCGACCGGCGCGTGGCGGGACGGCGACCCGCCCGGCCGGCGGCTGTGGCACCACCGGACCACCCCCCTCCGGCTGGAGGCGGGCGGCCGGCTGCCCCGGCTCACCCTCGCCTACGAGACCCACGGCACCCTGGCGCCCGCCCGCGACAACGCCGTGCTCCTCCTGCACGCCCTCACCGGCGACAGCCACGCCGCGGGCCCCGCCGGCCCCGGGCATCCCACGCCCGGGTGGTGGGACGCGCTGATCGGGCCGGGCCGGGCCCTGGACACCGAGCGGTGGTTCGTCGTGGTCCCGAACGTGCTCGGCGGCTGCCAGGGCAGCACCGGCCCCGCCACGACCGGGCCCGACGGCCGGCGACCCTGGGGCGGGGCGTTCCCGCGCCTGGGCCAACGGGACCAGGTCGCCGCCGAGGCCGGGCTCGCCGACGCCCTGGGCATCGACCGGTGGGCGCTCGTGGCCGGCGGGTCCATGGGCGGGATGCGGGCGCTGGAGTGGGCGGTGTCGCGTCCGGAACGGGTCGCGGCGCTGTTGTTGCTGGCCTGCCCGGCGGCGGCGAGCGCGGACCAGATCGCGTGGGCCACGGCGCAGGCGCACGCGATCCGCGCCGACCCCGGATGGCGCGGCGGGCACTACCACGACGCGGGCCCGGGCCGGGGGCCGCACCTCGGTCTGGGCGTCGCCCGGCGCATCGCCCACATCACCTACCGGGCGGGCGCCGAGCTGGAGGAGCGGTTCGGGCGGCGCCCGCAGGAGGGGGAGGAACCGGCGCGGGGCGGCCGCTACCGGGTGGAGTCCTACCTCGACCACCACGCGCACAAGCTCGTGCGCCGTTTCGACGCCGCCGCGTACGTGGTGCTGTCGGAGGCGATGAACGGGCACGACGTGGGGCGGGGGAGGGGCGGGACGCGGGCGGCCCTGGCCCGGGTCACGGCGCGCACCCTCGTCGCGGGCGTCGACTCCGACCGGCTGTACCCGCTCGCGCAGCAGCACGAACTCGCGGCGGGCATTGCGACGGCGGACGCCACCCGGGTGCTGTCCTCCCCGTACGGGCACGACGGGTTCCTCGTCGAGACCGACCAGGTCGCCCCCCTGGTCCGGGAGCTGCTGCCGCAGGGAGAACAGGGGGGCGGGCAGGGGGGCGGGCAGGGGGGCGGATAAAAGGGGGCGGGCGTATCGCGGACCGGGGCATCGAATATAAGTTCGCGGTAAACGTGTCCCCCACGGTTCGCAGGGAGAACCATGTCCACAACCCCCGGCGCGGCCTCGGCGCCGGTACGGCTCCGCGCGCTCGACGGCATCCGCCTGCTCGCCGCGCTGTCCGTGCTCCTGTACCACTACGTCGCGCTCGGCACGGGGTGGGGCGTCACCGACACCTCCGACCTGTTCCCCCTCGCCCGACCCGTCGCCCTGTACGGCTGGCTCGGCGTGGAGGTGTTCTTCCTGGTCAGCGGCTTCGTCATCTGCATGAGCGCCTGGGGCCGGCCGCTGGGCGACTTCGTCGTCTCGCGGGTCTCGCGGCTCTTCCCCGCCTACTGGTGCGCGGTGCTGCTCACCGCCGCCGTGCTGTGGTTCCTGCCGGGCACGCAGGGCCGGCGCAAATGGGGTGACGTGCTGGTCAACCTGAGCATGCTCCAGGAGGGCGTCCGCATACCGCACGTGGACCACGCGTACTGGAGCCTGTACGTGGAGCTGACCTTCTACGCCCTCTTCGCCGTCGTCGTGCTGCGGGGCCTCACGTACCACCGGGTGCTGGCCTTCTGCACCGTGTGGACGGCCGTCGCGGTCCTGGCCCCGAACTCCGGGATCCCCCTCCTCTACAACCTGGCGCTGCCCCAGTACGCCCCGTACTTCATTGCGGGCGTCCTCTTCCACCTCATGCACCGCTTCCGCCCCACGGCCCTGCTGTGGGGGCTGGTCGCCGTGCAGTTCCTGATCGGGCAGGCGCACGTGCGGGCCCGGATGAACGTCAACCTGGGCCCGGCCGTCGCCGACGCCCTGCCCACCTGGCCCGCGCGACTCGCCCTGCTGCTGGGCTTCGCGCTGATGGCGGCGCTGGCCCTGGGCCGCCTGGACCGGATCCGCTGGCGTTGGCTCACGACGGCCGGCGCCCTGACCTACCCGCTGTACCTGATCCACATGGTCGCGGGCATGGCGATCCTGCAGAGCCTGCGCGGGGTGGTGCCGCCGGTGCCGCTGGTGTGCGGGCTGACCGTGCTCATGCTGGTGTGCGCCCACCTGATCCACCGGTTCGCCGAGCGCCCCTTGACCGGCCTGCTTCGCACGGGCCTGCGCAAGGGCCTCGCGGAACTGCGCGCGCAGACCCCGGCACGCTCGACGACGGCCGCGCCGGCAGGGGGCCGGACCGCCGTCCCGAGCCCGCGCACGGGCTCCGCCGAGCCCGGCGTCCCGGCACCCCGACACCCGTCGAACCACTAGCCGTCGGGCCGTCGCGCGCAACGCCCCCGCCATTCGTGCCGCCCTCCATGAGGGCGTCGACGACGCGGACTACGTCACCGCCCTGAAGGTCCTCGCCCGCCTCACCGCGAACGCGGGCGGCACCCTCCCCTGACCCCGGGCCGGGCGCACACTGGAGAGGGTCGGTCCAGGAGAGGGCGTGAGGGCGCGTGGCGGGAGAGCGGACGGGGCGCGGGGCGGGCGGGGCGGCGCGGGAGCCGGTGTGGCGGGTCGCGGTCGACGGCGGGAGGCCCGAGGGGCGGGGGTGCGCGCACCTCGGCGGACTGCCCGCCGGGCCGGCGCCGGGGTCCGTGCCCCGGCCCGCCCGCTGCCCGGACTGCCCGCCGTCCGCCCGGCCCCCCGTGCGCCTGTGGTGGTGCGCGGAGTGCGGGCACGTCGGCTGTTGTGACAGTTCGCCCGGCCGGCACGCCCACGCGCACCACCGGGCCACGGGGCACCCCGTGGTCCTGCGGGCCTTCCCGACGGGCGGGGTCGGTTGGTGTTGGGCGGACGAGGCGTTCCTGACGCGCGGGCGGGCCGCGGACTGACGCGCGGGTGGGCGTGGCCTGAAGGTGGTGGTTGTGGGGTGGGGGGTGTTGACGGGGGCGGGGCGGGGCGCGTAGACCGCCTTCGACCGCCACCCCCACGGGACAGGAGTGCACCACGATGACGTACGCACACGGTCGGGCCCTCGGCCGCAGGGGCGCCCTCGGCGTGCTCGGCGCGGCCCTGCTGGCCTTCGGGCCGGCCGCCCTCGCGCCCACCCCCGCCGCCGCCCGCCCCGCTCCCGCCCCCACGCCCGTCGTGGCTCCCGCCGTCGCCAAGCAGGGGCCGGTCTCGGTCGCGTACGTCGAGGTGAACAGCAACAGCATCCTCAACGTCGGCAAGTACACCCTGACCAACGGCGGCGGCAACGCCTTCGACATCGCCGTGATCTTCGCCGCGAACATCAACTACGACACCGCGAAGAAGTCCGCGTACCTGCACTTCAACGAGAACGTGCAGCGTGTCCTCGACAACGCCGCCACCCAGATCCGGCCGCTCCAGGCCAAGGGCATCAAGGTGGTGCTGTCCGTGCTCGGCAACCACGAGGGCGCCGGGTTCGCGAACTTCCCCGACCAGGCAGCCGCCGCCGGTTTCGCCCGGCAGCTCTCGGACACGGTCACGCGCTACGGGCTCGACGGCGTCGACTTCGACGACGAGTACGCCGAGTACGGCAAGAACGGCACCGGCGCCCCCAACGCGTCCTCCTTCGTGCACCTGGTGACCGCGCTGCGGGCGAACCTGCCGAACAAGCTGATCACCCTCTACAACATCGGCCCGGCCGCCGCGCGGCTCTCCTACGGCGGGGTGAACCTCGCCTCGACCTTCGACCACGCCTGGAACCCGTATTACGGGCAGTGGAACGTGCCCAATCTGGGGATGCCCAAGTCCAAGCTGTCCCCGGCCGCCGTCGAGATCGGTCGGACCTCCACCACCACGGCGGCGAGCTTCACCAAGCGGACCGTCTCCGAGGGCTACGGGGTGTACCTCACGTACAACCTGGACGGCGCCGACCGCAGCGCGTACGTGTCCTCCTTCACCCGCGAGCTGTACGGCAGCGCCACCCGCTACACCCCGTAGCTCACTTCGGGTACGGGTCGTAGCAGTCGGCGACGGGGTGGTAGAGGGCCTCCCAGGTGCGTGCCCCCACCACTCCGTCCTTCGGCAGCCCGTGGCAGCCCTGGATCCAGCGGATCTTGCGCGTGGTCGACGGCCCGTACACGCCGTTCGCCTCGACCTTGGGCACGCCGCCCCAGACGTTGCCCAGGCACTGGGCCTGTCTGACCGCCGCCCCGCGCGCGCCCTCCCGCAGGGTCGGGCGGTCGGTGGTCGCCGTGTGCGCACAGTTGCCGGGCACGGCGGCGGCGCCGTCCGTCCCGGTCCCGACCGGGCCCATCAGGGCGAGCCCCAGGGCCGTCACCACCACGCCCGTCGACAGATTCACTCAACCGTCCCCTGTTCGCTCGCACGTTCCCGTGCCCGTCCTCGTTCGAGGGAAGCACCCGGCGACCCCCCTGTCCACGTGACGTCTCCGCAGGTCAGGGCCGGACGGTGGACGGTGACACCCGCGCGGCCGATCGAAAAGGTCCGGTAAAGACGAGAACGGGGGCGCAACGCGCGCGGCGCGGAACCCATCCTTCCCGGTGCGCGTCGAACGTCGGCGCGCACCGGGCGCATCCGTTCGGTTGGCAGATCCTCTCGAAAGCCCCGGGATACCGATGAGCCTGACCGGTGGCGCGCTGCTCGCGTGCGTGCTCGCCCTGACCGCCCTCCTGTTCGCCGGCGCGATCCTCGCCTGGCCCCGGCTCGGCCGGCCCGGCCCGCTGCGGGTCCTGGGCCGGGTGGGCCTGATCGCCCTGATCCAGGTGTGCGTGCTGGCCTCCGCCGGGCTCGTCGCCAACCGCGCCTTCCTCCTGTACGACTCCTGGGCCGATCTGGCCGGCACCCGCCCGGCCCGGCAGGCCACCACCGGCGGCGCCGCCGTGCAGATCCTCGGCCGGATCCCCGCCCGCACCCCCGGCGGCGCGAAACCGCAGGCCGGCGGCGTGGTCGAACGGGTCACGGTGCACGGGGCCACGTCCGGGGCCGCCGCCGAGGCCCTGGTCTACCTGCCGCCGGAGTACTTCAAGGCCGGCGCCGAACACCGTCGCTTCCCCGCCGCCGTCGTCCTCACCGGCTACCCCGGCACCGCCGAGAACCTCGTCAAGGGCCTCGACTACCCCAAGACCGCCTGGAACCTGAGCCGGCAGCACCGCATGGAGCCCACCATCCTCGTGATGACCCGGCCCACCATCTCGGCCCGCAACACCCAGTGCGTCGACGTGCCCGGCGGGCCCCGCGCCGAGAGCTTCTTCGGCACCGACCTCGTACGGGCGATCTCCGGCACCTACCGCACCGCGACCGGCCCCGCCGGCTGGGGCATCATCGGCGACTCCACCGGCGGCTACTGCGCCCTGAAGGTGGGGCTGCAACACCCCGAGACCTACAGCGTCGGCATCGGCCTGTCCGCCGAGTACCGGCCGGAGATCGACCGGGACTCCGGCGACCTGTTCCACGGGAACAAGGCCGAGGAGAACCGCTCCGACCTGCTCTGGTACCTCGACCACACTCCCCGGAAGAAGGGCACCTCCCTGCTGGTGACCTCCTCCCTCCAGGGCGAGCCGAACCTGAGGGAGACCCGCGAGTTCGTCGCCAAGGTCGCCGCCCCGGCCCGGGTCTCCTCGATCCTCCTCGACAGCGGCGGGCACAACTTCAAGACCTGGCGCCGCGAGATCCCCCCGGCCCTGGAGTGGATGGGCAAGCGCCTCACCGCCGGCTCCTGAACCCGCGGCCTCAGCGGGACCAGACGCGCACGCGCTCCCGGTCCCGGTCGTACGTCCACCAGGTCCCGTCCCCGAGCGGCTCCGGGCGCGCGCCGGCCTCGTCGTCCGGGTACGCGAGCAGCCCCACCGGCCGCAGCGTCCCCGCGTCGAGCAGCCAGTGCCGGCCCGGGCCCCGCTCGTCGTCCCAGTCCTCGGTGCCCACCAGCAGCGTCCCCTCGTCCAGGAAGCCGCCCGTCCAGTCGAAACAGGCCGGGAACTCCTCCGGGTCGAAGTCCTCCCCGGAGTCGGGATGCGGCGGGAACAGGCCCTCGGCCGCCACCGCCGCGAGCACCTCCGTGCCGGCCGCCGCCTCCACCGGCAGGGTGCGCACGGCGAGTTCGGCCTGGTCGTGGTCGACCGTCATCAGCAACCGGCCCGACGGGGACACCGACAGGCCCACCAGATCGGCCTGCCCGAAGTCCTCCACCACCGCGCCCGGCTCCGCGCCCCGCACCCAGCGCATCGCGGCCCCGTCCTGCCCGTAGCCGATGCTCGTCACCCACTGCCCCGAGGTCGGGAGCCCGGTCGGGCTCGAACCCGCCGCCCCGCCCGAGTCCGCGTCCCAACGGGCCCGTATCCCGCCCTCCAACGCGTCCAGCAGCCACAACTCCTCCGCCTCGCCGACCGGTTCGGCGCCCGCCGGCGCGCCCGGCACGTGCGCCCACACCAGCCGGCCGTCCGCCGAGAACGCCACCGCGCCGTGCGCCGCGTACCGGTGCGCACGGTCGTCCGCGAACTCCACCGGCGAATCGTGGCCCGGGCACCCCTCCCAGCACCGGTGCCGCACCTCCCACACCGTCCGCCCCGTCGCCACGGCCACCGCCCGCAGCGCGTGCGGACCCGCGAAGACCACGGTCCGGCCGTCGGGGGCGAGCGCGGCCTGCCCGAACTCGTGCGACCACGGCGCGATCAGCCGCTCCGCCGAACCGTCCGGACGCAACACCCGACACTCCCGCCCCGAGCGCACCAACACCAGCGGCCGGCCGCCCGCGCCGGGCAGCACCACGAGGGTGCCCCCGCGCGCCCCCGGCACCTCCACCCTCGCGACCTCCCGCGCCGCCGTCGACGGCACCGAACCGGAATCCACACCCACCACGTCGAACCTCCCACCCGCGCGGGGGCCGACCGAACCGACCCCCTGACCACGCCGACCCTACCCACCCCGCCCCCACCCCCCGACCCCGCCCGCCCCCGGGAAACGGACGCGGCCCGGGCCCCGATCCGGGGGCCCGGGCCGCGTCGTCGGCGGGGCCGCGTCAGCTGAGGGCGGTCAGGGACTTCGCGTCGTACGGGGCCAGGTCCTCGTAGCGGCCGTCGAGGACCTTGCGGGCCCACAGCGGGTCCTGGAGCAGGGCGCGGCCCACGGCCACCATGTCGAACTCCTCGCGTTCCATGCGCTCCAGCAGGTCCTCGATGCCCCGGGTGCCGGAGTCGTGGCCCGCGAACGCGCCGATGAAGTCCCCGTCCAGGCCGACCGAGCCGACGGTGATCACGGGCCGGCCGGTCAGCTTCCGCGTCCAGCCGGCCAGGTTGAGGTCCGAGCCCTCGAACTCGGGGGTCCAGTAACGGCGGGTGGAGGCGTGGAACACGTCCACCCCGGCCTCCGCCAGCGGTTCGAGGATCGCCGCGAGCTCCTGCGGGGTCTCGGCCAGCCGGGCCTCGTACGCCTCCTGCTTCCACTGCGAGAAGCGGAAGATCACCGGGAACCCGGGGGAGACCGCGCCGCGGATCGCGGCGACGATCTCGGCGGCGAACCGGGTCCGGGCCACGGCGTCCCCGCCGTAGGAGTCCTCGCGACGGTTGGTGAACCCCCACAGGAACTGGTCCAGCAGGTAGCCGTGCGCCCCGTGCACCTCCACCCCGTCGAAACCGAGCCGCTCCGCGTCCTTCGCGGCCTGCGCGTACGCCCCGATCACCGCGTCCACGTCGCCCTGGGTCATCGCCTTGCCCGCGCCCTCCGCGCCGCCGACCGTGATCCCCGAGGGGCCCACCGGCGGGGCCTCGGCGAACGGCGGCCGGCCGGGCTCGCGGACCATGCCGATGTGCCACAGCTGCGGGACGATGGTGCCGCCCGCCGCGTGCACGTCCTCGGCCACCCGCGCCCACCCGGCCAACTGCTCCTCGCCGTGGAAGCGCGGCACACGGCTGCTGTTGCCGGCCGACTCGTGGCCGACGTAGGTGCCCTCGGTGATGATCAGGCCCACGCCCGCCGCCGCCCGCCGGGCGTAGTAGGAGCGGACGTCCTCGCCGGGTATGCCGTTCGGCGAGAACATGCGCGTCATCGGGGCCATCGCGATGCGGTTGGGCACGGTCAGGCCGTTCAACGCGAGGGGACGGGAGAGGATCTCGGCCGCGCGGGTCGCGGACGGGGCGCCATCGGTCACGAAACTGCTCCTTCTCGGGTGCCCACGCGGTGCGTGGACGGGGGTGCGGGCAACGATCGAACGCGGTGGAGGCAACCGTTCCGGCCGGCGGCCCATTCCGGGAACCCGGACTTTCGACCTGTGATCCGGACCACTCCCAGCGCGCCGGACGCTTTCTTACACGCCTTTGCCGCCGCTCTGCCGCCGCCCTGCGGCCCGTCCGTGATCGTCGTGTCCACACACGGAGCACGAGGAACGGAGCGGGCCGATGGGGTTCACGGGAACCAAGGGGTGGACGAGGGCGGGAGCCCTGCTGGGGGCCCTCGCGATCGCGACGACGCTGCTGCCGGTCGCGAGCGCGGCGGCGACCGGCCGACCGACCTCGGGACCGGCGCACGTACGGACCGTCCCCGACCCGACGCCGGCGGGCACCGCGCCGAAGAGCGTGCCCGCCGCCGACCCCGGGACCTGGTGCCCGACCGTGCCCGGACACCGCGTGGACTGCGGGCTTCAGACCCGCCCGCTCGTCGTCGACAGGCCCGGACTCGGCACGATCGACGTGGCCTTCGCCGTGGTCCGGCACTCCGGTCCCGGCCCCGCCAAGGGCACCGTCGCCGTCAACCCCGGCGGCCCCGGCGAATCCCTCGTCGACGGCGCCCCGTACGTGACCCCCCTTCTCTCCGGGCTGCTCCGCGAACACGACCTGCTGCTCGTGGACCCGCGCGGCACCGGCCGCTCCGAACGGCTGGAGTGCGGACTCACCGACGCCGACCTCCGCTTCGCCGACCGCGCCGCACAACGCGCCGCCGTCGCCCGCTGCGGCCGGGCCCTCGGCCCCCGCGTCGCCGCCTACACCAGCGCCGCCACCGCCGACGACATCGACGCGATCCGCGCCCGCCTCGGCGTCCCCCGCCTCACCCTCTACGGCCTCTCCTACGGCACCTACCTGATGCCGGTGTACGCGAGCCGACACCCCGAACGGGTCCGGAACATGGTCCTCTCCGGCGCCTACCCCCTCGACTTCGACCCGCTGTCCCGCCCCGGCGCCCAGGCCGTCTCCCTCGCCGTGCGCCGGATCTGCGACCGCGCCGCGCCCACCGCCGGCGGACGCCCGGCCTGCGACGGCCGGCAGGCCGTGCGCGACCTCGCCACGACGGCGGCCCGCCTCCGGGACCGGCCGCTGAGGACGACCGTGCCCCTGGCCGGCACCGACCGCACCCGCACCCTGCTCCTCACCGAGGGCAAACTCGCCAACCTCGCCTTCGAGTCCGCGAGTTCCGGAGTCGGCGCGGACCCCACCGCGCCCTCCCTCCTCGGCAACCTGCCGCAGGCCCTCAACCGCTTCGCGCACGGCGACACCAAGCCCCTCCTCGACCTCGTGCGCGCCGAGTACACCGGGGCCGACGACGCCGACCAGGCCCCGTACACGGCCGTGGTCTGCAACGACTACCGCACCGCCTGGTCGCCGGAGGCCGGCCCCGCCGAACGCCGCCGGCAGTACCGGGCCGCGCTCGCGGGCACCGCGCCCGGCGAGTTCGGCGCGTTCTCCCCGCGCGGCTACCTGGAGGGCCCCACCGACGGCGGCGACCTGTGCCTGGACTGGCCGCGCGAGCACGCCCCCGACCGACAGCCGATCCGACCGGCCCTGCCCCGGGTGCCCGTGCTGGTCCTCTCCGGGGACCTCGACGCCAACACCCCCGAGGCCAACGGACGCCGCGCCGCCGCGAAGTTCCCCGGCGCCGTCTTCGTGCCCGTGCGCAACACCGGGCACGTGCCGGAGCTCTCGGCCGACGGGTGCGCCGTCGAACTCTCCACCCGCTTCGTGACCACCGGCACGGTCGGCGACACCTCGTGCGCCCGCCGCACCCCGCCGATCGCCGTCACCCCCGTCCGCCGCTGACCCGGGGACACGCGGTGCACACGGCGACCGAAGCGACCGAAGCGACCCTGGTTCGGGATTGCCCGCACGAGCGCGAGCACGAGCACGAGCGTGCGGACCGGGCCGGTGGCGGACGGGCCGCCGCCGGCCCGCAAGATGATCACATGACAGAGACGATCGCGGCGGGCCGCACGGTGCTCGTCGCCGAGGACGACCCGGGCGTACGGGCCACGCTGGAACAGTTGTTGCGCTTCGAGGGCTACCGGGTGGTGGCCGCCCCCGACGGGGCCGTCGCCCTGGACCTGACGGAGTCCGAACGCCCGGACCTGGCGATCGTGGACGTGGTCATGCCCCGCCTCGACGGCCTCTCCCTGTGCCGCGCCCTGCGCCGGCGCGGCGAGCGCCTGCCGGTGCTCGTGCTGACCGCCCGCGACCAGATCGGCGACCGGGTGGCCGGCCTCGACGCCGGCGCCGACGACTACCTGGCCAAACCCTTCGCCGTCGAGGAACTCCTGGCCCGGATCCGGGCCCTGCTGCGACGCACCGACCCGCCCGCCGAGACCGGCGCGCTGCGCGTCGAGGACCTGCTGCTGGACCCGGCCGCCCGCCGCGCCGAGCGGGCCGGCCGCGAACTCGACCTGACGAAGACCGAGTTCGACGTGCTGGAACTGCTGATGGAGAACCGGGGCACGGTGCTCACCCGGGCCCGGATCTACGAGCTGATCTGGGGCTTCGGCTTCGACACCGCCAGCCGCTCCCTCGACGTGTACATCGGCTACCTGCGGCGCAAGACGGAGGAGCACGGCGCGCCCCGCCTGATCCACACGGTCCGCAACGTCGGCTTCACCGTCCGGGCGGGTGCGACGTGAGCCCCGGCGCCCGGACCCGTACCCTCCGCCGCGCCGTCCGGGCCCGGTCGCTGCGGGCCCGCGTGATGTGCGTGGTGGTCGCCGCGACCGTGCTGGCCATGTCGCTGGCCGCGTTCGTCGCCTACCGGGGCGTCGGCGGACTGCTCGGCGAGGAACTGGAACACGCCCTCGTGGACCGCGCCCGCACCGACCTCGTGGTGCTGGACGCCGGCCGGGTGCCGCCCTCGCGCCCCGGCACCGTCGAACAGGTCCTGGCGCCCGACGGCCGCGTGCGCCCCCTGACCGGGCCCGACGCGGTACGGCTGCCGGTGTCGGCCGGGGCCCGGGAGGTGGCCCGGAGCGGCGCCGGCGAGAGCCGCGAGGACCTCGTCGCCGCCGACGGGGTCGAATACGGCATCCTCACCCTGCCCATGCCGGGCCGCGCCGAGGGCGCGCTCATGGTCGGCCAGAGCTACGCGGGCGCCCAACGCCTGGACACCGCCTTCCAGTGGCGGATCGCCGGCACCACGGCCGCCGCCACCGGCGCGGCCGTGCTCCTCGGCTGGCTCGTGCTGGGCCGGGTCCTGCGCCCGGTGCGCCGACTGGCCCGGTCGGTGCGCCGGATCACCGACACCGGGGACCTGGCCGCGCCGCTTCCGCCGGCCGGGGACGACGAGATCGGGCAGCTGACGGCGGACGTGGCCGCGATGCTGGCGGCGCTGCGGCGCTCGCGGGCGGCCCAGCGGCAGCTCGTGCAGGACGCGGGGCACGAACTGCGCACCCCGCTCACCTCGATCCGGGGCAGCGCCGAGCTCCTGCAACGGGCCCGGGGCCGGTTGGCGGCGGCGGACGAGGCGCAGGTGCTGGACACGCTCGTCGCCGAGACCGCCGCGCTGGACGGGTTGGTGCGGGAGATCGTGGAACTGGCCGGGGACCGGCACGTGGGCGAACGGCCCGCGATCCTGTCCCTGGGCGTGGAGGCGCGCGAGGCGGCCGAGCGCTGGCGCCGCCGCACCGGACGCCCGATCACGGTGACCGGACCGGATCCGGAGCGGGCGGGGCCGTGGGTGCGGGCGCGGCCGGGGGCGCTGCGGCGCTGCCTGGACAACCTGCTGGGCAACGCCGTGAAGTTCGGGCCCGAGGGCTCCCCGGTGACGGTGCGGGTGACGGCGGACGGCGGAGTGGTCGTCGAGGACCGGGGCCCCGGCATCCCGGCGGCCGAACGCCGGGCCGTGTTCGACCGCTTCCACCGGGGTCCGGGGACCCAGGGCACCCCGGGCTCGGGCCTGGGGCTGGCGATCGTGCGGGATCTGGTGACCCTGGACGGCGGCACCGTCCTCGCGGACGCCGCGCCCGGCGGCGGGGCCGCCGTCGGCTTCCGGTTGCCCCGGGTGCCCGGGCCGGCCCCCGCCGCCGGCCCCGGCCCCGCCCCGGTCGACACGGGGCGGTGACGGGAGGGCGGGAGGTCAGACTCCGCTCGCGGCCGGGGCGGTGTCCGGGGTCGGGGTCTGTTCGAAGGCGCGCAGCAGGTCCGCCGCGATGCTGACGGCGATCACGGCGGGCTCCTTGCCCGTGATGCCGGGGATCCCGATCGGGGTCTTGATCCGGTCGATGGTCTCGGCGTCGTGCCCGCCCTCGGCGGCCAGTCGGCGCCGGAACCGGGTCCACTTGGCGGCCGAGCCGATCAGGCCGATGGAGCCGAGGCCGGGGGTGCGCAGGGCGGCGTCGCACAGGGCGGCGTCCTCGGCGTGGTCGTGCGTCATGATCAGCACGTGGGTGCCGGGCGGGAGTTCGGCGAGGACCTCCTCCGGCAACAGTGGGGTGTGCCGCACGTGCACGTGGGCCGCCGCGTCGGCGAGGACCCCGAGGCGTTCCTCGGCGAGCATCGGGGCCCGCGAGTCGACGAGGTACAGGTCGAGGTCGTGCCGGGCCAGGACCCGCGCGAGTTCCAGCCCCACGTGCCCGACGCCGAACACGGCGACGGCCTGCACCACCGGGAGCGGTTCGAGCAGGATGGTCACGGCGCCGCCGCAGCACTGCACCCCGTGCGGGCCCGTCACCTTGTCGTTGAGCGCGAAGTCCATCAACTCGGGCTCGCCGCCGGGCTGTTCGAGCAGTTCGCGGGCCCGGTCGATGGCGACGGCCTCGATGTTGCCGCCGCCGATGGACCCCCAGGTGTCGGCGCGGCCCACGACGAGTTTGGCGCCGGCCTTGCGGGGGGCGTGGCCGCGCACGGCCGCGACGGTCACGAGCACGCCGGGTTCCCGGCGTGTCCGCAACCGCGCGACCGCGGCGGTCCATGTCATGTCAGACATGGCTCAGGGTGCTCGTCTCCCGCGGGCGCCCTTCCCCGGCGCCGGGGGCCGGCGCCTCGGTCGGGCCGGCCTCGCGGGCCGATTCCAGGGCCCAGTACACGGCCTCCGGGGTGGCCGGGGAGGCCAGTTCCACGGAGGTGCCGGCGGGCCCGAAGGCGGCGGCGGCCTGGCGCAGGGCCTCGCGGACGGAGAACGCGAGCATCAGCGGGGGCTCGCCGACCGCCTTGGAGCCGTACACGGCCCCTTCCTCGGTGGCGTTCTCCAGCAGCCGCACGTGGAACTCCTCGGGCATCTCGGAGAAGCTCGGCAGCTTGTAGGTGCTCGCGGCCTGCGTGAGCAGCCGGCCGCGGGCGGGGCCGTCGCCGGCGTCCCAGCGCAGGTCCTCCAGGGTGAGCCAGCCGGCGCCCTGGACGAACCCGCCCTCCACCTGACCGATGTCGATCATGGGGGAGAGGCTGTCGCCCACGTCGTGCACGATGTCCACGCGCCGGATCCGGTAGGCGCCGGTGAACCCGTCGACCTCGACCTCGGCGGCGGCGGCCCCGTAGGAGAAGTACTTGAACGGGGAGCCGCGGAAGGTGCCCGCGTTCCAGTGCAGGCCCTCGGTGCGGTAGAAGCCGGCGGCAGAGAGCTGCACGCGCTGGAAGTACGCGGTGCGCACCAGGTCGTCCCAGGCCAGTTCCTTCTCCGAGCCCAGGGCGCGGGCGACGCCCTCGACGATCCGCACGTCGGGGGCGGGCGCGCCGAGCTGTCCGGCCGCCACCACGAGGAGGCGTTCGCGGAGCTGTTCGCAGGCGTTCTTGACGGCGGCGCCGTTGAGGTCCGCGCCGGCGCTGGCGGCGGTGGCGGAGGTGTTGGGCACCTTGTCGGTGCGGGTGGGGGCCAGGCGCACCTTGTGCAGGGGGATGCCCAGGGTGGTCGCGGCGACCTGCATCATCTTGGTGTGCAGGCCCTGGCCCATCTCGGTGCCGCCGTGGTTGATCAGGACGGAGCCGTCCTTGTAGATCAGCACGAGGGCGCCGCCCTGGTTGAAGGCGGTGAGGTTGAAGGAGATCCCGAACTTGATGCCGGTGACCGCCAGGGCCCGCTTGGTGTGCGGGTGGGCGGCGTTGAACTCCTCGATCTCGCGCCGGCGGGCGTCGGCGTCGGCGTCCTGAAGCACCTGCTCCCACACGGCGGAGATCCGCTCGGGGTGCAGCACGGGCTGGCCGTAGGGGGTGGCCTGGCCGGCGGCGTAGAAGTTGCGGGCGCGCAGTTCGGCCGGGTCGAGGCCGAGGAGGGGGGCGCAGCGGCCCAGGATGTCCTCGATGACGAGCATGCCCTGGGGGCCGCCGAAGCCGCGGAAGGCGGTGTTGGAGACCTTGTTGGTGCGGGCGATGCGGCCGGCGACGCGCGCGTTGGGGATCCAGTACGTGTTGTCGATGTGGCACAGGGCGCGGGCCACGACCGGTTCGGACAGGTCCAGGCTCCAGCCGCCGTCGGCGGTGAGGGTGGCGTCCAGGGCGCGGATCCGGCCGTCGGCGTCGAAGCCGATCTTCCAGGCGGCGTGGAAGCCGTGCCGCTTGCCGGACATGGTGAGGTCCTGGGTGCGGGTCAGGCGGACGCGGACGGGCCGGCCGGTGATCAGGGCGCCGAGGGCGGCGACGGCCGCGAAGCCGTGCGGCTGCATCTCCTTGCCGCCGAAGCCGCCGCCCATCCGCAGGCACTGCACGGTCACCTCGTGGCTGTGCAGGCCCAGGACGTGGGCCACGATCTCCTGGGTCTCGGAGGGGTGCTGGGTGCTGCTCTGCACGAACACCTGCCCGCCCTCGTCGATCAGGGCCAGCGCGGCGTGCGTCTCCAGGTAGAAGTGCTCCTGGTCGGAGAAGCGGAACTCGCCGGTGAACACGTGCGCGGAGTCGGCGAGGCCGGATTCCACGTCGCCGGTGGTCATCAGGGGGCGGGCGCCGTGGAAGCTCTCCGTCGCGATGGCCTCGTCGAGGGTGATGACGGAGGGCAGTTCCTCCAGGTCGACCTCGACGGCGGCGGCGCCGATCCGGGCGGCCTCCAGGGTCTCGCCGAGCACCCAGGCCACGGCGTGGCCGTGGAACATGACCTCGTCGGGGAAGAGGGGTTCGTCGTGCTTCATGCCGGCGTCGTTGACGCCGGGCACGTCCGCGCCGGTCAGGACGCGGACCACGCCGGGCACGGCGAGGGCGGTCTCGACGCGGATCGCGCGGATCCGGCCGTGGGCCTTCATCACCTGCACGGGGTGGGCGTGCAGCACGTCCTTGGTGCGGTGCACGAGGTCGTCGGTGTAGAGGGCGCCGCCGGTGACGTGCAGATGGGCGCTCTCGTGCGGCATGGACACGCCGACGACGGGCTTCTCGGGACGCTGGGACAACTGGCTCATGACGAGACCGCCTCGGTGGTTCGTGCGTACAGCTTCGACAGGCTCCGGCCGAGCATCGCGGAGCGGTAGAGGGCGCTCGCGCGGTGGTCGTCCATGGGCGTGCCCTCGGAGCGCAGGACCGCGGCGGCGGCGGTGACGGTCGCCTCCGACCACGGCAGGCCCTCCAGGGCGGCCTCGGTGCGCAGGGCGCGGATCGGGGTGGCGGCCACGCCGCCGAGGCCGATGCGGGCCTTGCGCACGACGCCGTCCTCGATGTCGAGGGCGAAGGCGACGGCGACGCTGGAGATGTCGTCGAACCGGCGCTTGGCGATCTTGTGGAAGGCGGTGACGGGGGACAGCGGCAGCGGGATCCGGACGGCCCGGATCAGCTCGTCGGGACGGCGCACGGACTGACGGTAGCCGGTGAAGTACTCGGCCAGCGGCACCTCGCGCTCGCCGTCGGCGTCGGCGAGGACCACCGACGCCTCCAGCGCCAGCAGCGCCGGCGGGCTGTCGCCGATGGGCGAGCCGGTGCCGAGGTTGCCGCCGAGGGTGGCGCCGTTGCGGATGAGGCGGGAGGCGAACAGCGGGAAGAGCTCGGCCAGCAGCGGGACCCGGCCGGCCAGCCGGCGTTCGATCTCGGTGAGGGTCAGGGCCGCGCCGATCTCGACGTGCGTGTCGGTGAGCTCCAGGCCGCGCAGTTCGGCGAGCCGGTCGACGGCGATCACGCAGGCCGCGCGCCGGGAGCGGATGTTGACCTCGACGCCCCAGTCGGTGCTGCCGGCGACCACGGTGGCCTCGGGGCGGGCCCGCAGCAGCTCCAGGGTCTCGGCGAGGGTGCCGGGACGCAGGAACTCGGCGCCGTCGGCGGCGTAGGCGGTCGCGGCCGGGGCGGGCGGGGCCTGCTCGCGGCGACGGGCCAGGGCGTCGTCCTCGGCGGGGGAGCCGACGGCGAACGCGGCGTCGCGGATGGGCCGGTAGCCCGTGCAGCGGCACAGGTTGCCGCTCAGGGAGTGCAGGTCGAAGCCGTTGGGGCCGTGCTCGTGGTCCGGGCAGGCGTCCTCGGCGGCCGGGGCGCGGTCGGACCGGTAGTACTCGGCGGCCATGCTGCACGCGAAACCGGGGGTGCAGTAGCCGCACTGCGAGCCGCCGCGCTCCGCCAGTTCCTTCTGCACGGGGTGGAGCACGGGCGGGGCGCCGGCCGCGTCGGCGGGCGTGGCCAGGCCCTCGGAGGTGATGACCTCCTGCCCGTCGAGCGCCGCCGCCGGGATCAGGCAGGCGTTGACGGCCACCCAGTCGGTGGGCTTGTCCACGCCGGGCCGCGCGACGAGGATCGAGCACGCGCCGCACTCGCCCTCCGCGCACCCTTCCTTGGTGCCGGTCAGACCGCGTTCGCGCAGGAAGTCCAGGGCCGTGGTGTGCGGCGCGGCCGGCGCGATGTCCTTTTCCTCACCGTTCACGGTGATGCGGGCGGAGGTCACGATCGGCCTCCGCTCGCACGCGGGATCGGTCGGGCATACGTCAACGCCATGGGCAGGAGCTTTCTGTGATCGGTGACGCGCCTCCCCGCGCGGGCGGACCACGACGCCTGCGGGGCGTGCCGGATCCGGGGCGGGGAGACGAAAAGGGGTGCGAACGGTGTGAAGTACGCGAAAAGGCGTCGGCGCGCGCGGGCGCGTCGAGGCGGGCGCGTCGGAGCGCGCCGGGGCACGGCGTCAGGAGCCGTGGGCGACACGACCCGGGGTCCAGGCGATCTGGCGGGACAGGCTGGGGAGTTCGCGGTGAACGGACATCCGACGACAGCCTCCTTCCAGACGCGCACGGGTCGGCTGGTCGAACGTACGCCGGTGTTCGTTCACCGGTCAAGCACTCTCTTGGTTGATTGTCCGAGCCCACCATCGGACCCTCCGACAGCCCTCGTAGGAGTCACCGAGAACCCCGCCCCGGCCCGGGTCCCGCCCCGTGCGATCCGGGCCGACCATTGCCCCTATTCCGGCGGGAAAGGGGTGGGGCGGCCCAGGTCGGGGCGGTCGCGCAGGGACAGTCCCGGGCCGGGGCGGTCCAGTTCGAGGACGAGGAGCTCGTCCGGCCCGGCCCCCGGGTCCGGCCCGCCGGAGCGCCACAGCGGCGCCGGCGCGTACAGGGTGCGCTGCGGGCCGCGCGGCGCGTCGTAGTGCCCCAGCAGGAACCCGTTCAGCCAGATCAGGCCCGTGCCCCAGCCCGCGGTGTCGACGAAACCGTCGGCCGGCGGGTGCTCGGCGAGATGGGTGAACCGGTGCAGGGAGAGCCGGCCGGGACGCGGCGGCTCGGCTCCCGCCGGATCCCGCACGGCGGCGTGCAGGCGCACGGTGTCCTCGGCGTCGAACGGCAGCCGGCGGACCTCCCACGTGAACAGGTGCTGCCGGCCCGGGCGCACCCCGCGCCCGATGCCCTTGCGGTCCGCGAGCAGCGGCCCGTAGTTGACCCGACCCCGGGCCAGGACCAGCAGGTCCAGGACCACACCGGCCGGGCCGACGGCCGGTTCGGGCCCCTCGTCGGGCCGTTCGCGGTCCAGGACGCCCAACGGGACCCCGTCGGCGAACGCGTACGCCCGGTCGCCGAGCCCGTCCACGCGCAACGGTTCGGCCGGGCGGGGCCCGCCGATCCGCGTCCGGTAGTGGATCATGCCCCGGTCCTGGCCCACCCGTTCCATGGACTCCGGGACCGCCCGCCGCAGCGGACCCCCGGCCGGCGAGGGCAGGGTGTCGAGCAGGCCCAACAGGTCGGCGGACCCGGCCGGGACCGCCGCCGCCGGCCGCATCCGGGCCGGCGGCCCCGGCAACGGACCCTCGGGCAGCGGCAGGTACCGGCCGATGACCTCGCGCAGGGCGTGGAACCTGGGGGTCAGCTCCCCGGCCTCGCCGATCGGCGCGTCGTAGTCGTAGCTGGTGACGGTGGGCTGGTGACCGGGGCCCTCGGGGCGGACCCCGGTGTGGTTGGCGCCCGCCCAGAACCCGAAGTTGGTGCCGCCGTGTGCCATCTCTGATCTTGCGTGGGTGTCCCCGGCTTCAGCCGGGGAGGGAGACGCACCTTTGGACTGCTCTGACCGGCACGTTGGAGCGGACGTTCTTGCTGCTCGATGTATTGACGGATCACTGTGAGGGGTGCGCCGCCGCACGAGCCTGCGAAGTAGGAACGGGACCAGAAGACGGAGCCGAGCCCGATGTGGTTGATGCGGCCGGTGTACTCGGCCCGCAGGTACCGGGAGCTGACACCCTTGAGCGAGTTGATCAGCTTCGACAGTGCGACCTTGGGCGGGTAGTGCACCAGCAGGTGCACGTGGTCGGCCTCGCCGGGTGCTGCCCGCGGCCCACGCCTACCGGCCGGCCCGCGCCGCCCCCGACCTCCCGATCCGCGATCCGCACGTCGGCAACCACCGGCGCACCGTCGGCCTCGTCGGCGCCTCCCGGGTCGGGCGCCGGGTCCTGGCCCTGCTCGCCCCCTTCGACCTGTGGGTGCTCGTGCACGACCCGTACGCCGACCCCGCCGAACTCCGGGCGGCCGGCGCCGAACCCGTCGACCTCGACACGCTGCCGGACGCCTGCGACGTGATCAGCCTGCACGCCCCCGCCCTGCCCGAGACCCGGCACCTGCTCGACGCCCGCCGGCTCGGCCTCGTGCGGGACGGCGCGACCCTGGTCAACACCGCGCGCGGCAGCCTCGTGGACACCGACGCGCTCACCGCCGAACCGGTCTCGGGCCGCCTGTACGCCGTCCTCGACCACACCGAACCCGAGACCCCGCCGGCCGATTCGCCGCTGTACGACCTGCCGAACGTGCTCCTGACCCCGCACCTCGCGGGCTCCCTCGGCGGCGAACTCGACCGGCTCGTCGACAGCGCCGTCGCCGAACTCGACCGGCACGCCCGCGGCCTGCCCTTCGCGCACCCCGTCACCCCCGCCGACACGGCGCGCTCGGCCTGACACGGGCTCTGACGCGGGCCCGGACCGGACCGGACCGGCCCGGGACGACGGCGGGGCCCGGACCGCGCGGTCGCGGTCCGGGCCCCACCGGATGTGGCCGCCGCCCCGGGGGCGGCGTCGGATCAACCCCGAGCGGTGTCCCCGCCGGTCTGCTCGGTCTGCTCGGCGGTCGTGGCCCGCTCGGCCGTCTCCGGCTGCTCGCCGGTCTCGGCCGCGCCGGTCTTCTCGCGCATCTTGCGCAGCAGCTCCGCCTTCTGGTCGGCGGCGCCCTGACGGTCGCGGTTGCGGTGCGGCCCGTTGTTCTGACGCTCGGCGCGGGACAGGCGCTTGCGCTGCCCGCCGCCCTGGCCGATGGGGTTGTTGATGTTCTTGCTCACGGTCACGGGTTCTCCCGGCGTTGGTGTGGAGTGATCTGGGGATGCGTCGGTGGGGGACGGGCCCGGGAAGGGGCCCGTCACGCTCTCACTCGTACGTCGGCGTCTGGCAGAACATGACAGGGACGTTACCCGTTCCCGCGACCCCCGCGCACCGACCTTTTCGCCGGACCGTCCCCGGGCGCGCCGGTCAGAGCACCGCGACGCCCAGCGGCCGGGCACCGGCGGGCAGCCGGCGGGTGGTGCCGTCGGTCAGGTCGACGGCCGTGAGCCCGTTCCAGTACCCGTCCCGGGTGAAGCCGCCCGTCACGTACGCGGTGCGCCCGTCGCGGGAGACCGCCACGTCCTCGTGCGGGCCCCGGAGCGGGTACACGCGTTCGGTCCCGTCGGGCGCCCGCACCGTCAGGGAGGGGCCCTCGCCCTCCTCCACGGCGCCCGTGCCCACGATCAGCAGCCGGCCGTCCGGGGTGAACGCGGCGCCGTGCTGGTGGGTGTCGGCGGTGGAGCGTTCCACCGTGACCCGCCCGTCGCGCGGGTCGAGGACCGCGAGGCGTTCGCCCTCGAACGGCAGCAGCAGCCGGCCGTCGGAGGGCCGGACCGCCGCGTAGTGCGGTTTCAGCCACGAGCCCAGCCCGCCCTCCGTCCCGTACGGGGCGACCTCGACGCGGCGCGGGCGCAGCGAGTCGGCGGCCACGATCGTCACGTCGAAGGAGTCGTGGCCGGTGGCGTAGACCTCGGAGCCGTCGCGCGCCACGTCCACGTCGAAGGGCCGGCGGCCCACCGGGGCCGTGCCGACCACCCGCCGCGAGGCCGTGTCGATCACCTCCAACACCCCGTTCCCGTCCGGCACGTTCACGCCGACGTACGCGCGGGAGCCGTCGGGGGACAGGGCGATGCCCATGCCGCCGGCCCGGTACTCGCCGGTGCCGACCGGGCCGGTCTCGGTGCGGTACGGCACGAGGGCCGTCCGGGTCCGGGCCCGGGTGTCCACGACGGCGACGCCCTCGGCGGTCGCCACCCACGCCGTGCCGCGCGCGTCCACCGCGAGCCCGTAGGGGGCCGTGCCCACGACCACGGAGCCGACCGGGCCGCGCGCCGGGTCCACGAAGGTGACGGTGTCGGAGCCGAAATCGGCCAGGAGCAGGGTCCCGGCCGGGGTGGGCGTGGCCGCGGGCAGCGGGGTGCCGGCGGGCGCGGGGGAGGGCGCGGACCGGGCGCCGGCGGCGGTGCCGGTCGGGCCGGTGCCCGGACCGGCGCAGCCGGCCAGGGCGCACAGGGCCGCGAGCGCGAGGCCGGCGCGGACGGCGGCGCCGGTCCGCCGACCCCGGGCCGCGCTCACCGGTCACCGCCGGTGCCGGCGTCGGTGTCGGTGTCCGTGTCGGGGGCGCCGCCCGCGTCGCGCAGGACGGCGGCCAGGGCCTCGAAACCGCGGGCCACCGCGTGCGCGTGCGCCGTCACCCCGTCCCGGTCGGGCAGCAGCGGATCGGCGCCGGCCGCCAGCAGCAGCCGCGTGACCTCCCGGTGCCGGGGGCCGCCGTCGCCGAGGATCGCCGCCTCCAGCAGGGCGGTCCACCCCAGGTCGTTGACGTGGTCGACGGCGATCGCGGTCTCCGCGAGCAGGAAGCGCGTGTACTCGACGTGGCCGCGTTCGGCCGCCGGGATCAGGCTGACGCCGCCGAAGCGGTTGCGGCGCCGCAGGTCGGGACCGGCCGCCAGCAGCACCCGGGCCATCGCCACACTGCCGGTCACGCCCGTGACCAGCCACGGGGTGTCCTGGCGGGAGTCCGGCGCGTCCGGATCGGCGCCCGCCGCGACCAGCGCCTCCGCCGCCGCCACGTGGTCGCCGAGGGAGGCGAGGAGCAACGGGGTGCGCAGGGCCTCGTCACGCACGTCGGGCGCGGCCCCGGCGCCGACCGCGGCCCGTACCGCGTCGGCGTCCCCGGAGCGGGCCGCGTCGAGGAGGAGTCGGTCGTGGGGGTTCATGGGCCCATCCTGCGCGGTCCGGCCCGCTCCGCGCGTCCCCCCGGCGGACCCGCTCCCGTCGCCGACCGTCGGACCCCGGGGTCGACCGATCGGAGGACCCCGCCCGGCCCGATCAGGGGGTACGGCGCATGGCCGCGATGTGCGACGGGAGGGCGATGCCGGCGGGCAGGTCGGGGGCGGGGACCGGCTCGCCGATCACCGTGCGGACCGGGAGGTTGCCGGCCCACAGGCCGAGCCGGGCGTCCGGCCCGTCGCCGTCCTCGGGCGGGCCCGCCGCGATCTTCACGGCGGCCTCGGTCAGGTCGAGGGCCAGGAGGGCGGTGGCGGCGAGCTCCTTGGCGCTGGGACGACGGGCGTAGTCCCACTGCCCGGGCGCGCACTGCTCGGTCAGCACCCGCAGCCCGGTCAGCTTCTCCTCGCCCTCGGTCAGGCGCGGCACCCCGTGGATCATCGCGGAGCGGTACTCGATGCCGTGCTCGAACACGGACCGGGCCAGGCTGATCCCGTCGACGTGGGTGACGGTCACGCACACCTCGGCCGTCGGGTCCGCCCGCAGACTGCGACTGGCGACGGAGCCGTGGAAGTAGAGGGTGTCCTCGGTGGCGCCGTAGCAGGTGGGCACCGCGAGGGGGGAGCCGTCGACGACGACGGCGAGGTGGCAGACGAAACCGGCCGCGAGCACGGCGTGCAGATCGGCCTTGCGGACACTGCCGTTCGCGCGCATCCGCCGGTGCCGGGTTCGTTCGGTGGTGATGATCTCGTCCATGGGGGCACCCCATCACAGTCGATCCCGTGTGCGCCAGGCGTGCAAGGATTCGGATTTCGTGGTCCGGGCGAGGGGCCGGGCGCCCGGCGGCGGCCGGATCCGGGCGAACCGGCACGCGCGGGGCCTTACGACACCGAAAGGTCGACCTCGGATAGACAGGGGCACATGCTCCCCCTCCGCGCCCGGCTCGGTGAACGCGGCCGGCTCACCGCCCTCTACGCCGGCCTCCTCGTCCTCACCGGCGCCGCCCTCATCACCGTGGTCTTCCTCGTCGTGCGCAGCGGGCTCGACGAGCGGATCGGCAACGCCGTCACCAAGACCATCGTGCTGCCGCCGTCCGCCGTCGAACCCGGGGGCACCATCGGCCCGAACTGGAAGCCGGCCGGCGGCCGACCCTCCGCCTCCGACGTCGACCCCTCCGCGTTCATCTCCGACGCCGCCGACGCCGCCCTGGGCCGGCTGCTGCGCGTCTCCCTGCTCACCCTGGGCGTCTTCGCCGTGCTCTCGCTGCCCCTGGCCTGGTGGATGGCCGGACGGGTGCTGCGGCCCGTCGCCGTCATCACCGCCACCGCCCGCCGGCTCTCCGGCGAGACCCTCCACGAACGCCTCCACCTGGACGCCCCGCCGGGCGAGCTCAAGGAACTCGCCGACACCTTCGACGCGATGCTCGACCGGATGGAACACCTCGTCGGCGCCCAACGCCGCTTCGCCGCCAACGCCGCCCACGAACTGCGCACCCCCCTCGCCGTGCAGCGCGCCGCCGCCGAGATCGGCCTGCGCGACGCCGACCCCGCCCGCGTGGCCCGGATCCGCGAGAAGCTCATCACGGTCGCCACCGACAGCCAACAGCTCATCGAAGGGCTGCTGTTGCTCGCCACCGCCGAGCAGGGGCTCGAACGTCGAACCCCCGTGGACCTCGTCGACACCGCCGCCCGCACCCTCGCCGACCTGCGCGAGGAGGCCGACCGCCGGCAGGTCGCGATCACCCTGACCGCGCCGCCCGAGCCCGTGCGCGTGGACGCCGACCCCGTGCTCGTCACCCACCTCGTGCGCAACCTCCTGCACAACGCCCTGCGCCACAACCGCCCGGGCGGCACCGTCACGGTCACCGTGACCCCCGAGGGGCTGCGCGTGACCAACACCGGGGACCCCGTGCCCCCCGACCTGGTCCCGCTGCTCTTCGAACCCTTCCGCCGGCTCCGCGAACGCGAGCACACCCCCGGCGCGGGCGCGGGCCTCGGCCTGTCCATCGTGGCCGCCATCACCCGTGCCCACGGGTGGCGCGTGACCGCCCGCGCGGAGCCCGAGGGCGGGCTCACCGTGGACGTCGCGGTCCGCTGAACGGGGCTGTTAGAGAAGCGAAATGCCGGGCTTGCGTACGTTCGTCTCATCAAGGAAGCACCACCCCGGAAGCCCGGAAAGGCACCCCCCCCCATGAAGCTCACCCGACGCGTCGCCATCACCTCCGCCACCGTCCTCATCGCCTCGGTGACCGCCATCGGCGCCGCGAGCGCCGCCCCCGCCCACCACGGCGGCGGCGACCACCGCCACACCGTCCCGGCCTCCGTCTCCACGGCCCACATCCCGGCGGGCAAGGCGTCCGACCACGACAAGAAGCACGAAGACAAGCACGACGGCCGGCGCGACGGACACCGGGATCAGGGTCAGGGCCGCGACTACGCGAAGACCGTCAAAATGCCCGCCGGCACCCCGCACGTGAACGGCAAGAAGGCCGCCGACCTCGACCGCAGCGGGCAGAACGCGCACGCCAAGACGATCCGGGTGCCCGCCGGCACCCCGCACGTCGACGGCAAGAAGGCGTAACACCCGGACCCGCGGGCGGGTGCGGAGACCAACCCCCGCACCCGCCCGCGCCCCCGCGCGCGTGCACCCGTGCTCGCCCGTGGACCCGCACCCCCGCACCCGCACCCCCGCGCCCGCGCCCGTGCCCTGCCCGTGCCCGTGCACCCGCACGCACGCAGCCGCACCCATGCACCCGCACCCGCGCCCCCGCGCCCGCCCGCACCCGCACCCCCGTGCCCGTGTTCGTGCACCCGCACCCACCCACCCGCACCCGTGCCCCGGCACCCGTGCCCGTGCATCCGCACCCGCACCCCCGCGCCCGCCCTCGTCGGCCCCTCCCGAGAAGGATCGAAGACCGTGACCCCCACACCCCACGGACCGGGAAGCCGGATGCTGGCCGACTACCTGGGCGTCCCCGACCCCGGCCCGACCCTCCTGGCCCGGTACCCGGCCGGGCGGCCGGACCACGCCCGGGCGACGGCCCTGCTCGACGGGGCGGGGGAGTTGGACTTCCGGCACCGCGAGGCGGGTCGGGCCGGGGCCGCGCTCGCGGCCGGTCGGCTCTCGGCCGCCGAACGGCACGTGCGGGGCGCGGCCCCGGCCCTCGCCGAACTCGCCGCGGCGGCCCGGGAGGCGGCCCGGCTGCGCGACGCGGCGGACGCGCGGCTGGCGGCGCTGCTGACGGCCTCCCCGGACCTGCTCGCGGCGCCGACCGCGGCGCCCCTCGCACCGGTTTCGGTCCCGGACGCGCGCCCGGCGGAGCGGTCGCGGGTGGGACGCCGCGCGCGGTCCCTCGCCCGCCCGCGCCCTGCCGCCGGCTGCGGGACGACGCCGCCCGTCGCGGCCTGAGACCCCGCCCTTCGTCCGACCCACCGCTCACCGCCCGGCCCCGGCCCCAACGCCCACCGCCCGGACACCGGCCCTGGCCTCGGCCCGGACACCGGCCCGACCCCGACCCTGGCCCCGGCCCCGGCCCTGGCTCCGACCCCGACCCCGGCCCCGACCCCGACCCCGGCCCCGACCCCGACCCCGGCCCCGACCCCGACCCCGACCCCGACCCCGACCCCGACCCCGACCCCGACCCCGACCCCGACCCCGACCCCGGCGCTCGAATGGGGCGTCTGGTCTGGATCTGGTATATCTGTGGCGGTGGGGGTCGCTCCGGCGGTCCCCGGTCGTCCGGTTCGGACCCGGCGTCCCCCGGTCGCGCCCGCGCCCGCAGGTCGGCCCGTCGGACGACGGTCAGCTCCGGGAACCCCGAGCGCGAAGGCGGTCGCAGCAGTGCCCCACGACATCCCCCGGTACGAGGAGATCGCCACGGACCTCCTGTTGCACATGGCGGAACGGTCCGGTCCGGCCCGGGGGACGGTGCCGCCCCCCGAGACCGTGGCCCGCCACTACCACGTCTCCGCCACCACCGCGCAGTTCGTGTGCCGGGCCGCCCGGACCCGGTTGCGGATCGGCAACGCCCCGGCCCGGCCCTCCGAGGCCGCCCCGTGCCCGGCGGCCGGACTGCCCACCCACGACTCCCTGGCCACCCTCGTCACCGACGACCTGCGGCGGCGCATGGTGGTGGGCGAGCTGCGCGGGTTCCTGCCCTCGCAGCTCACCCTGGCCACCGCCTACGCCGTCTCCCGGCCCACCGTCCGCAAGGCCGTCGCCCGTCTGACCGCCGAGGGCCGGCTCGCGCCGCACCGCCCCGAGGGCACCCGCATCCTGTGACCCCCGGGCCGGCCCGGCCCCGCACCCTCCTGCCGACTACCGCCGACTACCGCCGGTGCAGGGTGTGCAGGGCCTCGACCAGCACGCGCGGGTCGTGGCCGCCCTTGTACACCGGCGGCGGCCGGCGGTCGAGGCGCAGCAGCCCGGCCACCGCCTCCCACGCGGTCCGCACCGAGTACTCCACGGTGAACACCACGTCGTCGGGGACCTCCGCGTACTGCCCGATGAACGCCAGGTTCGTCGATCCCGCCGGCACCACCGCCGGCCGGTCCCCACCCTCGCGGACCAGGAACTGGCTGGTGATGTACGGCATGAGCGCCGGGATCACGATCGAGGCGTCCAGGATCCCGGGGCCCTCCTCGAACCGCAGGTGCCGCAGCACCTCGTCGAGGATCTCGCGGCCCGTGCACTCCCGCATGGGCTTGGGCACGAAGTCGCCCTCGCGGTCGGGGAACAGCGCGTACCCCCACCACACGTAGGTGTCCTCGGGCTGCTCGTGGAAGTGCGGCTGGTGGTTGAGCACGATCGTCAGCAGCCAGGAGGAGTCCTTGAACGTGATCAGCCCGCCCTTGCCGGCCTCGCTGCCGCTGAACTTCTCCATCAGCCGGAAGAACCTCGGGTCCTTCGTGGTGACGGTGAACGAGCCCCAGGTGGAGTCCTGAGGGCTGCCGGTGAACACCTCGGGCCGGCCCAGTTCGCCCGGCCGCGCCGCCGCGAGCCGCTCCCACAGCCGCCACGAGGCCCCGGCCTCGGCCGGGTCGAGGACGGGCGCGGCGTCGGTGGAGCCGAGGGCGGAACCCGCCGTCATCGACCCGTTGGTGATCATGACGAGGTCCTCGGGGCCGAGCTCGATCCGCTCGGTCCGCCCGTTCTCCTCGCAGGTCAGGGCGGTCACGGTGAGCGCGTCGCCGGGGGCGAGGGCCGCGTCGGTGACGGTGACCCCCTCCCGGATCACGACCCCCTGGTCGGTGAGCCAGGCCACCAGGGGGCGCACGAGGGAGTCGTACTGGTTGAACCGCGTGCGGTAGATCCCCGACATGGTGTCGAAGGTCTTGAAGAGGTGCACGAAGCGGTTCAGGTAGCGGCGGAACTCGATGGCGCTGTGCCAGGGCTCGAAGGCGAAGGTGGTGCACCACATCCACCAGAAGTTCGTGCGGAAGAAGCCCTCGGAGAAACAGTCGGTGATGCGCTTGCCGTCGAGGAACCGTTCGGGGGTGCCGACGCAGCGGATCAGCTCCAGCCGGTCGTGTTCGGAGAAGCCCATGGAGTGGGACTCGACGACCTTGCCGGCCGCGTCCACGAGCCGGGCGTGGTCGTTCCACGCGAAGTCCTCGTGGAAGGCGAAGGTGTCCTCGGTGACGGACTTCGACGGGTCGTCGAGGGAGGGGATCGAGTCGAAGAGGTCGTAGGTGCAGGCGAAGTGCACCTCGAACATCCGGCCCCCGCGCATGGTGTAGCCGGTCTCGGGGGATCCGGCGGCGTCGAGGCTGCCGCCGGGCCGCTCGCCCGCGTCGAGGACCACGATGTCGGCGGCCGGGAACCGGCCCTCGCGGATCAGGAACGCCGCCGCCGACAGCGACGCGATCCCCCCGCCCACCAGGTACGCCTTGGCCATCGCGAGCACTCCCGTTCCTCGTCGGACACACCGGTCCCGGCCAGCCTCACCGCGCCGCCGGCCCCCCGCACCCGGGGCGGTCCGAACGGGCGGACCGCCCGGGGCCGGTCGCACGACGCGGCCCGCACGACGCGGCCCGCACGACGCGCGCCGGGGCCGCCCGGGCGCGCGCGTCGTGCGCGGTCCTCGGGCGGCCCCGGCGGGGTCGGTGCGGCGGTGGTCGCCGCGGGTGGGGTCAGTGCGCGGCGTGCGCGGCGGCCGGCTCGGGCTCCGCCTCCTCGTCGGCCGCGCCCTTGCGGCCGAGGTGGTTGAAGGCCAGGTTGAGGGCGACGGCCGCGATGCAGCCGGTGCTGATGCCGGAGTCCAGCACGATCCGCAGGCCCTCGGGGAAGGCGTGGTAGAAGGTCGGCGCGGCCATCGGGATCAGGCCGATGCCCAGCGAGATCGCGACGATCAGCACGTTGTCGCCGCGGCCGAGGCCGGCCCCGGCCAGGGTCTGCACCCCGCTCGCCGCGACGGTGCCGAACAGGACGACGCCGACGCCGCCGAGCACCGGCTGCGGGATCAGGGCGACGACCTGGGCGAGGATCGGACACAGGCCGAGCGCGATCAGGATCACTCCGGCCGCCGCGACCACGAACCGGCTGCGCATCTTCGTGACGGCGACCAGGCCCACGTTCTGCGCGAACGCGCTCGCAGCGAACCCGTTGAACAGCGGGCTGACGACGGTGCCCAGGGCGTCGGCGCGCAGGGCCGCGGCCAGGGTCGGCTCGTCGGCCGGCTTGTCCACGATCTGGCCGAGCGCGAGCACGTCCGCGGTGGTCTCGGTCATGATCACGAGCATCACGATGCACATGGAGACGATCGCGGCGACGGCGAACTGCGGCGGGCCGAAGTGGAACGGCGTGGGCAGGCCGATCAGGTCCGCCTCGCCGACCGAGCTGAAGTCGGCCAGCCCCAGGACCAGCGCCAGCACGGTGCCGGCGGCCAGGCCGAACAGGATGGACAACTGCTTGAGGAAGCCGGTCAGCACCCGGCGCAGCAGCACGGTGAGCAGCAGGCTCGCCGCCGCCAGGCCGATGTTCGTCAGGCTGCCGTAGTCCTCGGCCTTCCGGTTGCCGCCCTGCGACCAGTTGAACGCCACCGGCAGCAGGGACACCCCGATCAGGGTGATCACGGTGCCGGTCACCACGGGCGGGAAGAACCGGATCAGCTTGCCGAAGAAGGGCGCGATCAGGAAGCCGAACACGCCCGCGACCAGCACCGCCCCGTAGATCACGGGGAGCGCGTCCTCCGGGTTCTGGGCCTTGGCGATGGCCAGCATCGGCGCCACGCCGGCGAAGGAGACGCCGTTGACGAACGGCAGCCGCGAGCCGATCTTCCAGAAGCCGAGGGTCTGGATCAGGGTGGCGATGCCGGACGTGAACAGGCTCGCGCTCATCAGGAACGCGATGTCGGCCGTGGACAGCCCGACGCCCACGCCCACCACGAGGGGCGGGGCGACGACGCCGGCGTACATCGACGCGACGTGCTGGAGGCCGGCGCCCATCAGCCGCAGCGGCGGCAGGCCCTGGTCGACGGGGTGCTTCTCGGGCTTGCCGGCGGGACCGGAAGCGGAAGCGGAATCCTCGGGGACTTCAGGGGCTTCGGGGGCCTCGGCGGGCCGGGGGTCGGGTACGGAGCCCGTGGCAGCGGACATGGCGGTGCGTCTCCTGAACGGCAGGTGGGGGACGAGCGGTGAACACGACGGTGCGGCGGGGCCCGAGGCGTCCGAGGACTGTGGGGGTCCGGGACGCGGCTGCCACGATGCGCGTCGGGTCTGCGTCACCGACGAGGGGTGGCGGCCGGGACCCGTGGGCCCGCATGGTGTGCGCGTCCGAGGGCGTGTCCCGACCGGGCAGTGCTGTCCCGGTAAAGCCGCCGGCAGTGGGGGCTCGGCGGGCCGAAAGGCGGTCCGAACAGCCCGGACCGTCCCGGCGCATTCAGTTGCTCACGCTTTCACAAGGCTGTCAAGAACCGGCCCCAGATGTCCCGTTGGCCGCGAAATGCCGGGCTCCGCTGGTGGATCACACAGGAACCCGGGGCCCTGATGCCCTGTCAATCGGTGGATCCCACGGCAGATAACCCGGGCCGAGGTCGGCACAATGGCGGGTGTCGGTCGAAAGGGGCCGAACCGGGGCCCGAAGCGCGTCGGGAGTTTCGGAACACGCGAAGGACCCGCCGGCCTGGGGCCGACGGGTCCGATGGTTTCGCGTGGTCGCGCGGATGTGCGGAGGGGTGCGGGAAATGCCGGGTCAGAGGGCGCCGGCCGTCGCGGAACGGTCCTCGCGGACCAGTTCGCGGGCCTCCTCGGCGGTGGCCACGGAGGGCGGGGAACCGGCCAGCGGTCGCCGCGCGGTCTCCTTCATCAACAGCACCGCGACCACGCCGATCAGACCGGCCAGCATCGTGTAGTAGGCCGGCATCAGGTCGTCACCGCTGGAGTCGATCAGGGCCTGCACGACGAGCGGGGTGGTCCCGCCGAACAGCGAGACCGAGATGTTGAACGCGATCGACAGCGCGCTGTAGCGCACGGCCGTCGGGAACAGGGCGGGCAGCGCCGAGGACATCGCGCCCAGGTAGCACAGCAGCACCAGCCCCAGGATCAGCAGACCGGCGAACACCCACACCGTCGACCCGGTCTTGATGAGCAGGAACGAGGGCACGGACAGCACCACGAAGCCCACCGAACCCGCCATCAGCACCGGCCGGCGCCCGATCCGGTCCGAGAGCCGGCCCACGGAGTTGATCAGGGCCATCAGCACGATCATCACGACGACGATGGACATCAGCCCGCCGGTCTCGCCGAAGCCCAGGGCGTGCAGGTACGTCGGCATGTAGGAGAGCAGCATGTAGTCGCTGATGTTGAACGCCGCGACCAGGGCCACGCACAGCAGCATCGCGCGCCACTGGGTCGTGAACAGCTCCTTGAAGGACTGCTTGGGCCGGTCCTCGCCGGCCGCCGCGGCCTCCTCCATCTTGCGGTAGGCGGGGGACTCGTCGAGCTTGGTGCGCAGGTACAGGCCGACCAGGCCCAGCGGGCCCGCGACGAGGAACGGCAGGCGCCAGCCCCAGTCGAGCATCTGCTCGGGGGTCAGCAGGGCCGTGAGCACGGTGATCAGGCCGGCGGCGGCCGTGTAGCCGATCAGCGTGCCGAACTCCAGGAAGCTGCCCCAGAACCCGCGCCGCTTGTCGGGCGCGTACTCGGCGATGAACGTGGCCGCGCCGCCGTACTCGCCGCCGGTGGAGAAGCCCTGCACCATGCGGCACAGCACGAGCAGGATCGGGGCCCACACGCCGATGGAGGCGTAGCCGGGGATCAGGCCGATGGACAGGGTCGCGCCCGCCATCATGATCATCGTGAGGGCCAGGATCCGCTTGCGGCCCAGCCGGTCGCCCAGCGGCCCGAAGACGAGCCCGCCCAGCGGGCGCACCAGGAACGCGGCGGCGAACGTGGCCAGCGCCGACAGGGTCTGCGCGGTGGGGTTCCCGGAGGGGAAGAACACCTTGCCGAGGGTCACGGCCAGGTAGGCGTACACGCCGAAGTCGAACCACTCCATGGCGTTGCCGAGCGCCGTCGCCTTCACGGCCCGCCGCACCTGGTCCTCGTCGGTCACGGTGATGTCGGACGCGGTCAGGCGCGGGTTGCGGCGGCGGTGCACGACCCGGAAGAGGGACCGGTGTCGGGCCACCGCCTCCGGATCGGGGTACTCGGCCGCGGACTCGGGCTCGGTGGTGTTCTGTTCTCGAACGGGCATGTGTAGGGGTTGCTTCCTTGCGATGTACAGGGTGTCTCGCAATCAGCCTGGCCGCCGAGATGCCCCTGAAACGCGGGACGAAGGTCGTTTGTGCCCCGGATTGTGTCATCCACGTCACAAGGACCAAGGTCCCGAAACGGGACGAAAGGTGAGGGCGTGGTGTGCCCGAGCGGGCCGCCGTGTCGTCCGGGGCCCGCGCCGGGTCCCCGCCGGCCGGGGCCATGCGACCCGCCCCCGTGCCGTTTCCCGCGTCGCCCGGTCCGGGCCCCCGCCTCCCCCCACGTGGCGGGGGCCCGGGACCGGGCGGGATCAGTGTGCGCGGCCCCCGGGAGGAACCGGAAGGGGGAACGTCGAGTTTTCCGGAAAAAATTCCGGAAAGACGCCCGGCGAGACCCCGCGAGGGCTCGCGTACCCTGACCACTTCGCCCGCCCGCACCCCGCCCCACCCCTTCGAGGACACCGCCCGATGAGCCCCAAGCAGCAACGCGGCGAGGCCACCGCCGAACGGGTCCTCGACGCGGCCCTGCGCCTGTACGCCGACGGCGGCGAGGCCGGGCTCACCGTCGCCGCCCTCACCCGCGAGGGCGCCGTCAGCCCCGGCAGCGTCTACCACCACTTCGGCAGCCTGCACGGGGTCCTCACCGCCCTCGCCCTGCGCTCCACCGGCCGGCTCCTCGACGCCCTCACCACCGCCCTGCGCGACACCGACGGCGCCCGCGCCGGCGTCGAGGCCGTCGTCCTCGCCTACCTCGACTTCGTCCGCGAACACCCCGACGCCGCCCGCCTCGTGCACTCCGCCGGCGCCGACCGCGAGGTCATGGCCCGCGCCCCGCAACTGCGCGCCTCCCAGGAGGCCCGCCTCGCGCCCGTCGCCGGCTGGATCCACGCCCACCGGGCCACGGGCGAACTCGCCGACCTGCCGGCGCCCCTGATCGAGGCCCTCGTGCTGGGCCCCGTCGTGGCCGCCGCCCGCCGCGCGCTGTCCGTCGGCGACGTGGACCTCGACGCCTGCGCCCGCACCCTGCCCGACCGGATCTGGCGCTCGGTCGCCGGCTGAACCGCGCCCCGGCCGGACCGCGCGCCGCGCGCCGGGCGACCCCCGACCGCGCGGGCCATGATGGAGGGGACCGGCAGGAGTCCGCATCGGGGGCCGTCCACCCGGGAGCACCCGTGAGCAGCACCGACCTCGACGCGGGGATGACCGATCCGCCCGTCGACGTGCTCGTCGTCGGCGCCGGCCCCGTCGGCCTGACCGCCGCCCTCGAACTGCGCCGACGCGGCGTGTCCTGCCGGCTGATCGACCGGCTGCCCGCCCGCCTGCCCTACGCGAAGGCCGTCGGCGTCCAACCCCGCACCCTGGAGATCTGGGACCGCGCCGGCCTGATCGGCGACGTGCTCGCGGCGGCCGTCCCGCTGCGCGGCAACCTCGTGCTCGTCGACGGCGTCGAACGGGCCCGCACCCGTCTCGCCCTGCCGCCCGAAATCCCCTACGGCTTCGCCGCCCTGCCCCAGTACGAGACCGAACGCATCCTCGAAGACCACCTCGCCCGCCACGGCACCCGCGTCGAACGCGAGACGGAACTGCTCTCCCTCGACCAGGACGCCGACGGGGTCACCGCCCTCCTCGCCGACCCCGCCGGCCGCCCCCGCGCCCTGCGCGCCCGTTGGCTCGTCGGCTGCGACGGCGCCCACAGCCTCGTCCGCAAATCCCTCGGCCTCGCCTTCGAGGGCGGCGCCTTCCCCGCCTCCTACATGCTCGCCGACGTGATCCTCACCGGGGACCTGCCCGCCGGCCACGCCGTCCGCAGCACCCGCCACGACCCCGCCGGCGGCCCCGACGACGTCCTCGTGTGCGTACCGCTGCCCGGCGGCCGGCACCGCGTGTCCATGAACGTCCCCGCCGACCTCGCCGCACACCCCACCGACGGCCCCGACCCCGACGCGCCCGACGCCTCCGACACGTTCGAGGCCGCCGACCGCCCCGCGCACGGCCTCACCCCGGGCCGCGGCCCCGAGCTCCACCACGTGCAGGCCGTCCTCGACCGGCTCTCCCCGACCCCCGTCACCGCCTCCGACCTGCGCTGGTCCTCCGTGTTCCGGATCAGCCACCGGATCGTGGACCGGTACGGCCGCGGCCGGGTGTTCGTCGCCGGCGACGCCGCCCACATCCACCCGCCCACCGGCGCCCAGGGCATGAACACCGGCATCCAGGACGCCCACAACCTGGCCTGGAAACTGGCCCTCGCCGCCGAGGGCGCCGCCGCCCCCGGCCTCCTCGACAGCTACGACGCCGAACGCCGACCGGTCGGCGAGGAGGTCGTCGGCCGCACCGTCCGGCACGCCGCCCACGGGGTCCCCACCACCCCCGGTGCCGACGGCGCGGACCCGATGCTCCGCGAGGCCCAACTCCTGGTGACCTACCGGGGCGGCCCCCTCGTCGAACCCGCCGACCCGCACGCGCCCCGCCCCGGCCCCGGCGACCTCGCCCCCGACTGCGGCGGCCTGATCGACCCCCTTGCCACGTACCCGCTCCGCCTGCTGGACCTGCTGCGCGACCGCGACCACGTCCTCCTGCTGCACGCCGCGCCCGCGACCCGGCCCGGCGCCGACCCCTTCGCCGCGTTCGCCCCGCTCGTGGCCCGGATCGCGGAGGGCTCGGGCGGCCGGGTCGAGGTCCTCGGCATCCTCCCCGCCGACACCCCGGAGCCCGCGCCCCCGGGCCCGGTGCGCGCGGTGCGCCCGGTGCGCGCGGTGCGCGACGGGCGCGGCGAATTCGCCCGGCTCTACCGCTCCCCGGGCGCCGCCGCCTTCCTCGTCCGCCCCGACGGCCACCTCGCCGCCCGCCTCACCCCCGAGGGCCCGCCCCCGACCCGCGGCCTCACGGCGGTCTTCGCACCCTGAGGCGCGAGGCTCACGGCGCGAGGCCGGCGGCGCGGCGGGCCGCCGACTCCAGGCGGTCGCGGTACGCCGCCCACCAGGCCGGGTCCTGCTCGGGGGTCCCGTCCACGCCCGGCCCCAGGCCCACCGAGCCGTCCAGGAGCTCGCGCAGCACGTCGGCGTGCCCGGCGTGCCGGTGGGTGTCGCCGATGACGCGCAGGGTCACCTGGTGCAGGGTGACCCCGCCCCGTTCGGCCGGCCACCACGGGACCCGTCCCACCGCGTCCAGGGGCAGGGCCTCGAACGTCGCGTCGGCGTGCGCCCAGGCCCGCCGGTACAGGTCGGTGAGCCACTCGCGGGACTCCTCGGGCGTGGCCCACATGTCCCCGTTGTCCTCGCCGCTCGTGGCGAACCAGGGCAGCGCGATTCCGGAGGGTCGGCCGAAGGTGTCGCCGAAATAGCCCAGTTCCGCGCCGGCCAGGTGCTTCACCAGGCCGAGCAGATTGGTGCCCGTCGGGGTCAGGGGCCGCCGCACCGCGTACTCGTCGAGCCCGTCCAGCTTCCACAGCAGCGCCTCGCGCGCGGCGCGCAACTGTGCGAGCAGATCGGCCTTGGGGTCCGAAAGCGTCATCCCCGCATCCTTCCGTCCACCCCCGCCCCTGTCCACCGTCCCGGCCGGGCCGGCACGGCGGGGAAATGACGTGGCGGCGGGGACGGGGCGGGCGTGAGGATGTGGGGATGAACGATTCTTCCGTGCGCGTGCGCCGGTGGACCGAGGCGACGCAGTACGCGGACATGTGGGTGGACCCCGCCGACGACCCCCGCGCCCTCGACGGACCGGCCCCTGCGGGGGAACTCGCCACGCTGCTGAGCTTCCTCGCCAACTACCGGTTGACGGTGCGGATGAAGTGCGAGGGGCTCACGCCCGAGCAGCTCGCGACCCGTTCGGTGCCCCCGTCCCCGATGTCCCTGCTCGGCCTCGTGCGCCACCTCGCCGAGGTGGAGCGCGACTGGCTGAACCGGATCACCGACACCGAACCCCCGCTGCCCCGCCTGTACGGCCCGAAGGACGCCGACTTCGACGGCGCCGTGCCCGATCCGGCGACGGTCGAGTCCGCGTTCGCCGACCTCGCGCGCGAGCAGGCCGCCGTCGACGCGGTGCTCGCCGAGCACGGCGGGGACCTCGGACGGCTCATCGGGCGGGAGCGGGTCGCGGTCCGCGAGCTGATGGTGCACCGCATCGACGAGTACGCGCGGCACAGCGGTCACGCCGACCTGCTGCGCGAACGCGTGGACGGCCGCGTCGGCCAGTGAGCCCGGGCGCGGTGGGCCGGGTCCGGTGACGCGGCCGTGTGGCGCGGGATCGGTGACGCGGGTCCGGTGACGCCCGCGCGGTGACGCGGGCTCAGGCCGGGTCGGGGGCGCGCTCGACGGCCCGTTCGACGGCGCCCACCAGCTCGGCCAGCGCGTCGGCGAGGCGCGCCAGGCCACCCGGGTCCGCCGGGCCGCCGGGCTCGCTCATGTAGCCGTCGCGGCGGATCTCCACCATCAGCGCCGAGACCCGGGGGTCGCGCCCGTAGTGGCGCAGCGGCACGTAGGTGCCCGCGAAGGGGCTGTCCAGGCCCGTGCCGCCGAAGTCGGCGAACGCGGCGCGCGCGGCCTCCGTGAGCCACGCCGGGGTGTGGAACGGGTCCGTGCCCAGGCAGATCGGCGGCCGGGGGCCGTCCCCGTGCAGTTCGTAGGGCAGGGCACGGGTCGGGTAGGAGTGCACGTCCACGATCACCGCCCGTCCCACCGCCGCGAGCCGGTCCTCCACGGCCCGTGTCACGGCCGCCGCGTAGGGCCGGAACCAGCGGGTGAGCAGCGGTTCGGGGTCGAAGTCGGCGGCGCGCAGGGGTTCGCGGTGGGTGGTGCGCGTGTACACGGCGCCCATGCCGACCGCGGCCATCTCCTCGCGCTCGTCGGGGAAGCGCTCGGGGTCGACGACCAGCCGGGACAGGCCGTTGACGAACCGCCACGGGGTGTTCGCGGCCCGTTCGGCGACCCGCTGGGCGGCCCGTTCGGCGATCTCCGCGGTGTGCGCGTCGGTGATGTGGTCGAGTTCGGCCTCCAGCGCGGGCCCGTCGAGGAGGATCCCGGCCCGGGCGGCCGGGGGCACGTGCCGGGCCGAGTGCGGCACGTGCAGGAGCACCGGCGAGCCGGGGTCCCCGGGCAGCAGGGTGAAGGGTGCGGGTTCGGCGGGGCCGGCCACGAGAACTCCCGGGGGACGAGGGGCCGCCCCGGGGCCGGGGCGCGCGGACCTGTGTCATTGTCCCCGGCTGCGCAGACCGTCGACCACGAGGGTGAGCACGCGCTCCACCTGCTCCTCGGCGCCAGGCCGGCCGGGATCGATCCGCCACAACACGCCGAGCTGCAACAGCACGTCCTCGGGGGCGAGTCCGGGCTTGAGGGAGCCGTCGGCGGCCCCGGCCCGCAGCAGGGCCTCGATCGCGCCGAGGAAGGGGTCGAGGAAGGGGTCCGGGCCCTCGTGCGCGGCGGACGCGGCGTGGATCACCTCGGCGACGCCGAACTTCAGCCGCCCGTACCGCGCGACCTCCTCGCACCACGACCGCAGCGCGACGAGCGGCGGGTGTTCGGCGAGGAGCGCGGGGGCCAGCTCGACGAGGGCGGTCAGGTCCCGCCGGTACAGCGCCATGATCAGCTCCTCCCGGGTCGGGAAGTGCCGGTACAGGGTCCCGATGCCGACACCGGCGCGGCGCGCGACGGCCGACAGCGACACCTCGGGGCTCTCGGAGAACGCGGCGCGGGCGGCGGCCAGCACGCGCTCGCGGTTGGCGGCGGCGTCGGCGCGCCCGGGCGCGCGCGGGGGAGCGCTCATGCCGTCGGGCGGGGTGTCGGCGGGGGTGTCGGGCACGGCGGATGGCTCCTCGGGCGGGCGGCGTCGGGCGCGGCGGATTGCGAACCGGAGGGGGTCTCCGTTACGGTCGAAACAGAACCGGAGGCCCCCTCCGCTCTCATTCTGTCACCCCGGAGCCCGCCATGCCCCAGCCCACCCCCACCCCGACCGCCACCCCCGACCCCGACCCCGCCGCCCCCGTGCTCGTCACCGGCGGCACCGGCTACATCGGCGGCCACACCGTCGCCGAGCTGCTGCGCCGGGGCCGCCGAGTGCGCACCACCGTCCGCTCCGCCGAACGCGGCCGCGCCCTCACCGCGACCCTGGCCCGCGCCCTCGGCCCCGACGCCGTCACCCCCGACCGCCTGGAACACGCCGTCGCCGACCTCACCTCCGACGCCGGCTGGGAGACCGCCCTCACCGGCGTCCACGAGGTCCTGCACGTGGCCTCCCCGCTCGGCCTCAGCGCCCCCGCCGACCCCGGGGAACTCGTCGCCGCCGCCCGTGACGGCGCCCTGCGCGTGCTGCGCGCCGCCCACGCCGCCGGCGCCGCCCGCGTCGTCCTCACCTCCGCCGCGAACGCCGCGAGCCCCTCCTCCTACGCCACCGACGGCGTCACCGACGAAACCCTGTGGACCGACCCCGAGGACCCCACCCTCATCCCCTACCGGCGCTCCAAGACCGTCGCCGAACGCGCGGCCTGGGAGTTCGCCGCCGCCCACCCCGACGGACCCGCGCTGACCACCGTCCTGCCCGGCGCCGTCTTCGGCCCCCTCCTCGACGACCGCACCGCCGGGTCCGTCGGCATCATCGCCCGCATGCTCGACGGCCGGATGCCCGGCGTCCCCCGCATCGGCCTGGAGATCGTCGACGTCCGCGACCTCGTCGACCTCCACCTGCGCGCCCTCGCCGCCCCCGAGGCCGCCGGCGAGCGCTTCCTCGGCACCGGCGAGTTCCTCTGGATGTCCGAGATGGCCCACACCCTGCGCGACGGGCTCGGCGAGGCCGGCCGCGCCGTGAACACCACCGAACTCGACGACGACCTCGTACGCGACGCCGCCCGCGTCGACCCCGCCATGGCCGAGATCGCCCCCGCCCTCGGCCGCCGCAACCGCCACAGCACCGCCAAGGCCCAACGCCTCCTCGGCTGGCACCCCCGCCCGGCCCGCGAAACCGTCCTGGCGTGCGCCCACTCCCTCCTCACCCCCTGACCGCGCCCGAAAACCACGCGCGCCGCCCCCGCCCCCGGGCCTACCGTGCACGACATGCGGCAACTCCCACGCGCCGGCCGTCGGTCACCCCGCCGTGCCCGGGTCACCCCCGCGCCCGTGCCGGTCCCGCTCGTCGGGACGCGCATCGTGCTCACGGGCTGCCTTTCCGCCCGCCCCGAAGAGCTCGAACGGCTCACGATCGAGGCCGCCGACGCCCTGACCGCACGCGGCGCCCTGGTCGTCGGCCGGCTCTTCCAACGGCGCGGGATCTCCGACGGCGGGGCAGCCCGCCTCCACCTGCCGCTCTCCCCCCCCGCACCGTCCTCGGCCGCGGCAAGGCCGAGGAACTCGCCGCCCTGTGCCTCCGCACCGACGCGGACGCCGCCGTCCTCCTCCGCCCCACCGACCTCGCGCCCCGGCAGCGGCGGGCCCTGGTGGACCTGTTGCCCTGCCCGGCGCTCACCTTCGCCGAGGCGTTCACGGGGGCGCCCGGGCGCCCCTGAGCTCGCGGACCCCGAGCGGCACGCGTGTATCGGTCGTGTATCCGTCGCCGCTTGATCGTGCGTCGACCCGCGGGCCCGGCGGGTCCCCGCGTGCGGGGACGGAGTGGGGGCGCGGCGCAGTGGCTCGCGCGTGACCTGCGGGAACGTCGGTACGGGCGGGGGCGGGGACGTGGCCGTGGCGTCGTGGGGGCGGGGCGGGATCTGTCGTATCGTTCCCACCGGGACGCCGCTCCGGCCCGGGCCGGCCTCGGGAGGTGCCCTCAGTCGCCCCCGAAGGAGTCCCGCCCGTGTCATCGACCCCCCAGGCCGCCGCCGAGGCCACCGATCCCGTGCGGGTGCTGCTGGTCGAGGACGACGAGCTGATGCGCCGCGCCTTCGCCGTCGCCCTCGAACGCTACGGCTACGAGGTGCGGGCCGTCGCCGACGGCCTCACCGGCCTCGAAGCCTTCCGCGAGAACGCTTTCGACCTGCTGATCCTCGACGTGATGCTGCCGGGACTCGACGGCATCGGGCTGTGCCGCCGGGTCCGCGAGAGCAGTCTCGTGCCCGTGCTGATGATGTCCGCGCGGGGCGACGGCCTGGACGTGGTCGCGGGCCTGGAGGCCGGCGCCGACGACTACGTGGTCAAACCCGTCGACACCTACGTGCTCCTCGCCCGGATCCGGTCCCTGCTGCGCCGTGCCTCCTGGGTGCCCGGCGGCGGCGCCGAACCGGGCCCGGCAGGCGTCGCCGACACCCCCGACACGGCGGGTGTGCTCACCTTCGGGGACCTGGTCGTCGACACCGCCGGCATGGAGATCACCATCGCGGGGGAGCCCGTCGCCCTCACCCCCACCGAACTGAAACTGCTGCTGGAGTTCGTGGCCGCCCCCGGCATCGTGCTGGAGCGGCACACCCTGCTGCGCCGGGTGTGGGAGTACGGCTGGGACGGCGACAGCCGCGTCGTGGACCTCGCCGTGCAGCGGCTGCGGCGCAAGCTGGGTCCGGAGCGGGAGCGGATCGAGACGGTGCGCGGCTTCGGCTACAAGTTCCGGCGCTGACCCGTGGCCGCCGCCCGTCAGCCCCGCTCGCCCCGTCGGCCCCGCTCGCCTCGTCCGCCCCGTGCGCCCCGGCGGATCCCGTTGCGCCGCAAGATCGCCGCGCTCGCCGCCGCCACCGCCTGCTGCGTGGCGTTCGCCGTCGGCCTCATCGTGCACGTCTGGACCGACGCGAACATCCGCTGGCAGTCCGAGGCCCAGGTCTTCAACCGGCTGCACACCTCGATGGACGTGTACAAACGCACCGGCACCCTCTCGGACGACGGCACGCTCGACCCCCCGGACCTCCCCGGGAAACTGGCCGACCCGCGCGACGACGAGCGGCACACGGCCTTCGTGGAGGGTTCGGTCGGGCCCGAGGTCTGGGCGGCCCAGCGGGTCGACGGCCCCGGCAGCCCGATCCTCGCCGTCAGCCTCAACATGGGCCCGCGCTACCACGACCTGCGTCGCCTCGACATCACCGTCGCCGTGGCCTCCCTCCTCTCCCTCGCCGTCCTGCTGCCCCTGGCCGGGTACGGCGCCGGCCTCCTCGGGCGCCGGCTGGGCCGGGTCTCCGAGACCGCCCACCGCATCGCCGACGGCGACCTCGACGCCCGCACCGGCACCGTCCCGGGCGGCGACGAGGTCAGCGACATCGCCGCCGTCGTCGACATGATGGCCGACACCCTGGCCCGCCGGCTGCGCGACGAACGCCGCTTCACCGCCGACGTGGCCCACGAACTGCGCACCCCCGTCGGCGGGCTCCTGGCCGCGATGGACCTGCTGCCGCCCGGCGAGACCGAGGACCTGCTGCGGGCCCGCGTCCGCGACCTGCGGTCCCTCGTGGAGGACCTGCTGGAGGTCTCCCGACTCGACGCGGGCGCCGAGCACGCGGTGCGCGACCGGGTGCCGCTCCTCGACGTCGTCGCCGAGGCCGTGGCCCGCACCGGCCTCGACGCCGAGGTCACCGCCGCGCCCGGGACCGCGGCCGACGCGAGCGTGGAGACCGACCCGCGCCGGCTCGAACGCGTCGTGTCCAACCTCGTCGTCAACGCCCACCGGCACGGGGCCGGCCCGGTCGAGATCACCGTCGCCGTCGACCCGGGCCCCGGCGGCGACCCCGGCGCGGGGGCGCGGATCACCGTGCGCGACCACGGCCCCGGCTTCCCCGGCGTGATCCTGCGCGACGGCCCCCGCCGGTTCCACACCGGCGCCGCCGAACGCGGCACCGGGCACGGCCTGGGCCTCACCATCGCCCTCGCGCAGGCCCGGGTGCTGGCCGCCGAACTCACCCTGGCCAACGCCCCCGACGGCGGCGCCGTCGCCACCCTCCACCTGCCCGCCTGAGCGGAAATCGGGTGGACCGGGCGCGCCCGCGTCCCCGAGAGTGAGCACGTCGCACGCGCCGCCGGGCGGAGCCGCACGGGCGACCCCCGTGCCCGGCCCCGCCCGGCCCGGCCGTGCACCGGGAGCACCCCTCCCCCCTCTTCCCCGTTCGCACTCCGGCCGAAGGAGCCGCCCGTGTCCACCCTGCGCGTCACCGCCGAGCGGTTGACCATCCACCCCCACCCCGATGCCGACGCCCTGGAACTCGCACAGGTCGGCCTCTACCGGGCCGTCGTCGCCAAGGGCGCCTACCGCACCGGGGACTTCGCGCTCTACATACCCGAACAGGCCGTGCTCCCGGCCGAGTTGATCGCCGAGCTGAACCTGACCGGCCGGCTCGCCGGATCCCGCGCCGACCGGGTCAAGGCGGTACGCCTGCGCGGCGAGTTGTCCCAGGGGCTGGTCTGCCGGCCGCGCGCCCTGGCCGGCGAGGACCTGGCCCGCGCCGCCGAGGCCGGCACGGACTTCGCGGACCGCCTCGGGATCACCAAGTGGGCGCCGCCGGTGCCGACCCGGATGAGCGGCGACGTCGAGTCCGCGCCCGACCTGCTGCCCTGGGGCGACGTGGAGAACCTGCGCCGGCACCCCGACGTGTTCGCCCCCGGCGAGCCCGTCGTCGTCACCGAGAAACTGCACGGCACGGCCTGCCTGCTGACCCTCCTCGTGGCCGAGAAGCGGGTGCTGGTCTCCTCCAAGGGCTTCGGCGCGAAGTCCCTGGCGTTGAAGGAGGACGAGCGGAACGTGTACTGGCGGGCCGTGCGCGGGCACCGGCTCGCCGAGATCGCGACCGGGCTCGCCGAGCGGTTCGGCGCGAGCCGGGTCGGGATCTTCGGCGAGGTCCACGGGGCCGGCGTGCAGGACCTGACGTACGGGGCGGACGCGCGCTCCGCCGACGCGGCCCCGGGCTTCGCCGCGTTCGACGTGGCCGTGGAGAGCGACGGACAGGTGCGCCGGCTCGCCCCGGCGGAGCTGGAGGCCCTCGCGAGCGAGTACGGACTGCCGCTGGTGCCCCGCCTGTACGCGGGCCCCTACGACGAGGCGCTGGTGCTGACCCTGGCCGAGGGCGAGGAGACGGTCTCGGGCCGGGCCGCGCACCTGCGCGAGGGCGTCGTGATCCGGCCGGCGACCGAGCGCCACAGCCCCGTGCTGGGCGCCCGCGCGATGGCGAAGGCGATCAACCCGGCGTACCTGACCCGCAAGGGCGGCACCGAGTACGAGTGACCGGCGCGCCCGGTTCCGCTCAGCCCGCGTCCGGGGTGCCCGCGGTGCGCAGCGTGCGGAACCGGGTCGGGTCGGCGGGGTCGCGGTCCACGACCTCGATCGGCGCCCACGCCCACTGCCACACGTCGATGCCCGGCGGGCGGGAGAAGCGGATCGTGCCCCGGGTGCCGTCCACGGCCAGCCGGGGCCAGGCGCCCGTGAGCCCCGCCCGCCCGGTGCCGTGCGCCCGCAGCGCCTCGACCAGCACGGTCACCGTGTCCCAGCCCTCGTACGCGACGAACGAGGGCTCCTCGCCGAGCCGTTCGCGCAGCGCCGCCCCGACCCGCAGCGCGAGCGGACCCGGCTCCGCGGGCAGGTAGCGCAGGAAGGGCACACCGGCCCCGCCCGCCCCCGCCTGCCCGGCCCACGAGGGCAGTTCCGGCTGCCCGGCCGGCGCGCCGACCAACAGCCCCGCGAGCCGCGGATCACGGCGCACCGCCCGCAGGATCGGCACGGCCGGGTCCGGGAACCCGGTCAGCAGCAACAGGGCCGTGGCCCCGTCGGCCGCGAGCGCGTCGCACAGGGCCTCGGGGGACAGGGCGCGCGCGTCGAGTTCCGTGATCCCGCCGCCGTGCTCCGCGAGCCGCGCCGCCAGGATCCCGGCCCCCGCCGCCCAGTACGCGCTCGGCTCGGTCGCGACCGCGACCCGCCGGTGCCCTTCGGCCGCCAGGTGGTCCGCGTACAGCCGCCACCCCCGCGACTGGGCGGGCGCGATGCGCGCGACCGCGTCCGTCGGCTCCTCGACGAGCGCGTCGAGCACGGCGGAGGAGCACAGGAACGGCAGACCCAGCGCGGCGGCCCGACCGGCGGCCGCGCGGGCCACGACACTGTGGTACTCGCCCACCACGGCCACCGCCCCCGACCGCGCGAACCCCTCCACGGCCTCCGCGGCCCGCTCCGGCGAGGCCGCGGTGTCCCGCACCAGCAACTCCAGCGGCCGGCCCCCGATCCCGCCCGCCGCGTTCGCCTCGGCGGCGGCCAGCTCCAGACCGGCCAGCAGATGCCGCCCGGCGTCGACCCAACCGGGCGGGCCGAGCGGCGCGAGCGCGCCGATCCGAACGGTGGACTCGGTGGACGTGTGCATGTACGGACTCCCCCTGTGACACGGACGGGACGACCGCCCGCCATGCGGTGCAGGCTAGTCGGCCGGTCCGGAGGGCCCGCGCGGCGGGGGGATTTGGGAACGGGGCCGCCCACCGACCAGACTGGGCGCGTGACCTCTCCCGAAACCCGTGGCCTCGGGCGCGGTGTCGCCCGGTTGATCCCGCAGGGCCCGCCGACCGGCCCCGCCGCGCGGGAGGACGCACGGCCGCCCGCCCTCGTGCCCGGCACCCCCACCGACCGCGCCGCCGCCGCACTCGCCGGCCTGCGCACCGTGCCCGTGCCGGTGGCCGTCGTGCACGCGGCGGCCCTGCTACTGGGCGAGTTGGCCGAGGGCGCCCCGGAACCGGAGACCCGAGCCGTAGCCGCGGAAGTCCACACCCTCCTCCTGGCAACCCTGCCCCGCCCCCAGCACTAGGTCGTCTCTTCCGGATCTTGCCTGACCCGCGCCGCCTGGCACCGCACTCCCCCAGGCTCCGCCCGGGGGTACCCCCACGCCGCGTTGTCGGGAACACCCACGTACCCAGTACGAGGGCGCCCCTCCGCCTTGCGATGCACGGCACCAGACGACGCGGGCTTAACCGGCAAGATCCAAAAGAGACGACCTAGCCGAGCTTCGGGGCCGGGGGGTGTCGGTCAGGGGTGTTGTCAGGCGCCGATGCGGATCGGGGCCGCCTGCTTGGTCGTGCCCGTCACGTGCGCGGCGAGGGTGCCGTCCGCCGACAGGACGACGTACACGCGGCCGGCGCGCAGCGCGCCCGAGCGCTCGTCCACGGTGAGCTTCGCGCTCGTGGTGCCTCCGGAGGCGAGGCGGGCCGAGTACGTGCCGGCGGCGTCGCGGGTCAGGGTGACGATCGAGCCGTCGACGAGCTTGTAGCGGCCGGGCGCGGGCCGCGCCGCCGTGTGCGCGCCGGTCCAGGTCACGGAGCTGCCGTCGGCGTTCAGGACCCAGACCCGCTCGTCGAGCACGAACGCGCCCGGCTTGCCCTTGGCGCCGACGAAGCCGATCAGGTGCTTGCCGAAGAGGATCCGGCCGGTGTGGGCCTGCGCGGAGGTGCGGTACACCTGCGCGGTGTACTGGCCGCCGAGCCGGTCCGTGCGCACGACGGGGCCGTTGACGCGGCAGTCGGCCGGCAGCGCCGGGAAGGGCGTGGCACGCCAGGCGGCACCCGCCTGGGCCCGCTGCTCGAAGACGGGGGAGGCGCCGAGCGGGGCGAGGACCCGGATGCCGTTCTTCGCGTCCTCGGGCCGCTCCTGGTCCACACCGGAGACGGCCGGGCCGCCGGTGGGCGCGTACAGCCGCGCGGTGGCGCCAGAGTGGGCGCTGTTGACGAGCTCCACCTTAAGCCCGGAGCGCACGGAGCTCACGACGGTGACGGCCGTGCAGCCGGCCGGGTCGACGGTGACGGCGGGGGTCGCGGCACGCGGGGTGCTCGCACCGGCCGGGGCGCCGCCGACGGTCAGGGCGAGGGCGCCCCCGAGGGCGAGGGCGGTGAGAGTGGTGCGGAGGGCGATGCGCACGACGGCTCCAGGAAAGGTCGGCAGGGAGGGCGAGGAGGAGGGTGGGAAGCGACGCACGTCGCCGCCGGGTTCGGGCCGGGTGCCGGGCGGGCGGACCGGGCCGCGTCGTCACCCAAAATAGATGATCTTGTGTGCTGAAACGATTCCCAGCGTACCCCGCGAGTGTGACAGCCCTCACACCGCCCCCGCCACCCCCTCGGACCTCTCGATTCCCTTCCGTGACACGGGCTGCGGGAGGGTGGCGCGCGGGTGAAGTCCGGGGTGGGGCGCGGTCGTCGGGACGGATCGGCCGGCCTGATGATCACCTTCCGCTTTCGGCCGCCGGGACCCGTGCGGGCCGGCCGAAACCCGTCGGACGGGTCGCGCGGCGAGGCGAAAACCGCCGGCGGACGGGCGGCGGGCCGGCGCAGCATGAGGCGTCGGCGCGCCGCCCACGACCCCGGTCGGCGCGCCGACCCCGCACGCCCCCGCCCGCACGCCCGCACCCCGGCGCACACCTCCCGCCGGAGGACTCCCGAAAGGCCGCCCCATGAGCGCGGACACGACCCCGCCCCCGGCCACGAGCCCGGCCGCGCACGCGAGCCAGGACCCGTCCACGACCTCGGCCCCGCACGCAAGCCAAGCCCCGACCGTGAGCCCTGCCGAGCACGTGCGCCAGGCTCCGACCGTGGACCAGGACCCGATTGCGCCCTCGGCCCCGGCTGCGACCGCGGCCCCGCACGTGAGCCAGGCCCCGACCCCGAGCCTGGCCCCGAGTGCGGCGCCGAGCGCGGACGCCGTCGTCGCCCAGCTCGCCGAACCGAACCGGCTGCGCGTCCACGCCGCGCTCGTGCTCGGCGCCGACTCGCCGACCGCCGTCGCCGAGGCCACGGGCCTCGCGCCCAAGGAGGTCGCCGCCGCGCTCCGCCGGCTCCGCGCCGCCGGACTCGTGACCGAGGACGCCGGCCGAATCACGCCCGTCCCCGACCTCTTCCGCGACCTCGTCAAGGCCGAACGGGCCCGCCGCGCCGAGGAGGCCCCAGCGGAGGACCACGGACACGCACAGGACGACCCGCGCACGGAGTCCCTGCTGCGCACCTTCGTCCGTGATGGCCGCCTGCTCTCCCTCCCCGGCCAGTGGAGCCGCCGCGAAGTGGTGCTCCGCCACCTCGCCCACCGCACCTTCGAGGCCGGCGCCGAATACGACGAGGCGAGCGTCAACGCCCACCTCGCGCGCTGGTGCGAGGGCTCCGACACGGACCACGTCACCGTCCGCCGCTACCTCGTCGACCTCCGCCTGCTCGGCCGCGATGCCGGCCGCTACCGCCTGCGCACGGACGCACACCCGCCACTCGCCGCCTGACCGACAGCCGGCCTACGGCCGGATCCCGGGCGGTGGCCGCCCGCAGGACCACGCCGGCACCGGAGCGCTGCCGGCCGGAGGCCGGTGGACCGGGGAAGCCCGAACTGGCCGGGGGCCCGGGCGCGCCCTATGCCCGGTGGGCCAGGGGAGCTCGCTGCGGACGTGGGGCCGGTGGGGCCGGTAACGGGCGTGGGCCCCGGGGCCCGGGGCCGGGAGAGCCGCGTGTGGTCGGGAGGCCATGCAGCCCGTCCAGCCCGTTGTGACTGGGGGAGTCGGCCGGACCGGGGAAGCCCGGACTGGCCGGGAGTCGAGCGCGCCCTGTGACCGGTGGGCCAGGGGAGCCCGCTGTGGCCGTGGCGCCAGTGGGGCCGGGCCGGTCGGTGGGGCCGGTAACGGCCGCCCGGCCCCGGGGTCTGGGGCCGGGAGCGCGGTGTGTGGTCGGGGGGCTGTGCAGCCCGTTGTGGTCGGGGGAGTCCGCCGGACCGGGCCGGCTCGGACGGGCCGGGGGGCGGGTGTGCCCTGTGGCCGTCGGACCGGGGAAGCCTGGAATGGCCGGGGTCAGGGGGCCCTGTGGCTGGTGGGGTGGGGGAGAGCGGTGTGGTCGGGGGGATCGGATCGGCCGCATGGGGGGCGTGGGGACCGGGCATACGCGGGAGCGACGGCGCGTCCCGACCGGCGCGCCCGCCCGTGACACCTCTCCCAGGGGAGCGCCCCATGCCCCGACCGTCCCACCCGCGCCCCGCACCACGCTCCGGTGCCGGCCCCGAAGAGCCCCACGACCAGGACCCCTGGGCGGAGCTCCGGCGGATCAACCACCGCATGCGCCGCATGCTCGCCCGCACCCTCGCGGGCCCGCCCCCGCAGCGCCGGCCGGCGACCCCTGGCAACGGCCGCGCGGGCTGAGCGCCTGGGCCGTCCCTGCCGAATCCGCCCCGCCCGCCCCCGCCCAACCCCCTCCCCAGCCCCAGAGGGCTGGGGATCCCCCCCCATTCGCCCGGCTCCGCACTCCCGCGGGCTCCGCCCGGGAGCTCCCCACGACGCGTGGTCGGAGCACCTGCGTACCCCGGTCACCCCGGTCCCCCCGGTTCTCCAGTCCCCCCTGTACCCCGGTCCCCCTGGTTCCCCCCAGTACCCCGGTGCGAGGGTGCGCTCTCCTTCAGTCCTGAGTGTTGGGAGGTGTTCCCATCCCCAAGGGCCTTGGGGAGACGTGGGGTTGACCGGGCAGATTCGAGGGAGGCGGCCCGGCACCGGCCCGGTTCAGGGTGCCGGCGGCGTCCCGGTCGCCCCCGGGCGCGACAGCCGGTGCACGTGCCCGGCGAGTGGGAACTCGGGTGGGGCGGGCGGCAGCATGTCGACGTGCGCGAAGCCCGTCTTCCCCGCGACCCGGCAGGACGCCGGATTGTCCACTTGGTGGAGCAGGTCGATCCGGTCCAGGCCGCTCGGCGCCCACAGCCCGAATGCCCACTCCGTGACCGCCCGGACGGCACGCGGTGCGATCCCCCGACCGCGCGCGGCCCCCACCGTCCAATAACCCACCTCGGCCCCGAAACCGCCGTCGGCACCCGGTCCGGCGCCGTCCCGGGCATCACCCTCGCCCCGGCCCTCGTCCTCCGCGGCCTCGTCCTCGGCCTCGGCCTCATGGGGGCGAGGCCCCTTCAGCACCACGTGTCCCACCACCTCCCCCTCCGCGAGCACCGCGAACGCGTACCGGACGCCCTGTTCCCACTGCCGCGCCACCGTCCGCGTCCACTCCCGGGCCGCGTCGGCGTCGTCCAACGCGAGGGCCGTGCTCGCACGGATCCGAGGGTCCCGGAACGCCGCCACCAGCGCCCGCGCGTCCTCCACCGCCCAGCGACGCAAGTCCAACGCCGGGCCGCCCGCCGGGTCCGGCGCGCTCAGGACGAGGCCCGGCGCCGGACGGGCAAGGGGCCGGGCACGGTGACGGGGCCGGAGGGGCCGGGGAGGTACGGCGTCTGAGGTCATGGACGGGCCTTCCGGGACGGCGTGCACGGACCCCCGTACGCTACGACCCCCGCCCCCGCCCCGCGTCCGTTCGGGGCGCGGCACCGCCCGTTCCGGGGGCGTCGCCGCCCCCGCGGCCCGGGCGACGCGGGAGGCTGGACGGCGGAGGTGGGGCCCGTGCGCGGCGTGGACCTGGTGGTGGTCGGTGACGGGCCGGCCGCGGTGGCCTTCCTCGACGCGCTCGCCCGTCTCCCGGGGCCGCCGCCGGCCCGGCTGTGGGTGTGCCGGGCCCGGCCCGAGCCGTGGCGGGGCGCCGCGTTCGGCCCCGATCCCGGCCCGGCCGCGCGCGTGAACCTCCCGGCCCGGCTGATGTCCGTGCGGCACGAGGACCCCGGGCACCTGCTGCGCCGGCTCCTCGAACGGCCCGACCCCGACGCCGACCGCCCCGGCGGCTCCCCGACCTACCCGACCCGCGCCCACTACGGCCGCTACCTGGCCGGGACCGCCGAGGCCGCGGTCGCGGAGCTGCGCGCGCGGGGCGCGTCCGTGCGCACCGACCTCGGACCGGTCACCGACACCGAACGCACCGGCGACGGCACCCGGTTGCGGATCCGACCCGGACCCGCCGCGCCCGCCGGGGCGCCCTCGTTCACCGTGACGGCCTCGTTCACCGTGACGGCCGCGCGGGTCGTGTGGTGCGTGGGCGGCCTGCGCGCGATCGACCCCCTCGGCCTCGGCCCGGCCCCGTGGCACCTGCCGACGCCGTACCCCCTGGGCACCCTGGCCGAACGGGTCCCCGCCACCGCCCCGGTCACCGTGATCGGCACCGGCCTCACCGCCGTCGAGACCGCCGTCACCCTGCTGCGGGCCGGCCGGCGGGCCCCGATCCGGCTGCTCTCGCGCCACGGACTCCTGCCGGCCGTACGGCCCGAGGAACCGCCCGCCGACCCGGCCCGCCCGCCCGACGCGAGTGCCCCGCAGGTCCGGGCGGCCCTGCGCGCGTCGCGCCGCGAGGGCTGGACGGCCCACGCCCTGCGGGCCGCCATGACGGCGGAACTCGCGGCGGCCGGCGCCCACTGGTCCGACCTCGCGCCGGAACTCGCCGACACCGAACCCGCCCCCGCCCGCCTCGACCGACACCTCGCGGGCGAACCGGGCGCCGAGCGGGCCCGCACCGTGCTGCGGCGCATCCTCCTCGACACCGGGCCCGAGGCCCTGGAACTCCTCCCGGAGGCCACCCGGGCCAGCTGGTGGGGCCGGTACGGGCGGCTCGTGAACAACGTCCTGCTGCCGATGCCGCCCGACCACGCCCGGACCCTGCGCGAGGCGATGCGCGCGGGCCTGGTCACGGTGGGCCGCCTGGATGCGGTCCCGGTCCCGGTCCCGGTCCCGCCGGCCGGGGGTCTGGTGATCTCGGCGGTGCACGCCATCGCCCCCGAGCCCCTGCCCGGGATCCGCCGACACGGACCGCGCCCGACGCCCCACCCCTCGGGCGGCTTCACGGTCGAACCGGGCACCGGCCGCGTCCTCTTCGACGGGGCGCCGGACCCGGGCACGTACGCGCTGGGCGCCCCGGCCCGCGCCACCCGCCCCCTCACGGACAGCGTCGCGTCCCTCACCCGCCAAGCCGCCCGCGCGGCCACGGCCGTGGCCACGGTCACGGCCAACGCCTCGGGAATGACCACGGCAACGCGCCGCCCGCTGTAACGGATGAGGCCCCCCGCCGGGAGAGCACTGCTGGGGCGGCGAGCGGGGTGCGGGGTGCGGGTGGCGGCGGGGAGGTGTCCGGGAGTGGGGTGCGTCGCCGTCTGCGGGTGGGTTGGTGGCTGGTGTGGCCGCCTGCCGGCGGCGGGTAGGTCAACAGCGTTTCCTGGTGGCGGCGGGGTCTGGGGTTGGGGTGCGTTGCCGTCTGCGGCCCGGTTTGGGGTTGGTGTGGCCGCCTCCCGGCGGCGGGCAAGTCAAAAGCCTTTCCCAGGGGGGCGGAGGGGGCCCGGGGGCAGGGGGCGTGGCCGTGCTCCGGTCCGCACGGGGCGGAGGTGGGTCCACGGCGTGCGACACGCCCGGAAACACCTCGGGTGATCGGCATCGTGCACTGCGACCGTGCGCGCCCCGCCCCCTGCCCACCCACAGGGGCAGCTCGGCGACGGAGGGCCTTCGCGCCCCCAAACCCCCACCACAGGCCACCCCATGCGAGCAACAACCCCGGCCCAGACCCACCGTGGCCCCACACACCACAGCCGCACCCGGGAACGCGCCGAGAGTCCGCCCCCTCCCGGCCGCCGCCGGGAAACGCTTTTGACTTGCCCGCCGCCGGCAGGCGGCCACACCGGCCACGAGCCGGCCCGCAGGCGGCAACGCGCCCCCGCCCTGGGCCCCCTCCCGGCCGCCGCCGGGAAAGGCTTTTGACTTGCCCGCCGCCGGCAGGCGGCCACACTGGCCACGAGCCGGCCCGCAGACGGCAACGCGCCCCCGCCCTGGGCCCCTCCCCGCCGCCACCGGGAAATGCCTTTGACCTACCCGCCGCCGGCAGGCGGCCACACCGGCCACCATCCCACCCGCAGACGGCAACGCGCCCCAGCCCCAGGCCCCTCCCCGCCCCTGCCGGGAAGGCTTTTGACGTATCCGCCTCCCGCCTCCCCCCCAGCGGCCGGCTCGGACGTTCCACCACCGCCCCCCCCACGCGCGCAGCTCGTGCGCTGGGTTCGAACCGCCGGGGCCGGTGGCTCGGGGGGTGTTTCGATCATCGGGGGGTTCGTCCGGGGCTCGGGTGAGGCATGCTCGGACGGAGCGCCCCCGCGCGGGCGCTCCCGCACCCCGTGATGAGGAGGAACTCCCGGTGAACGACGCCGACGAGCAACCGCGTGCGCTGGACGAGGCCGACGTCACCAACGCCGAGCAGACCCTGCGTCGGCTGCTGGGTCGGATGGGCATCGGACCCGACGACGCGAGTGAGCTGATCGCCCTCGTCGAGGCCGGGGTCCTGGCGGTGGCCCGCCGCGAGGTGGACCGCGTCGATCCCGCGCCCGATCCCGCGCCCGATCCGGCGGACCCGGATCCGGCCGCGCCCTACGCGCGTGGCCGCCGTGACGGGTTGCGGGCCGCCGCCGAGCGGCTGGACGAGCTGACCCGGCAGGCCCTGGGGCCGGCCCTGCCCGGCCGCGTCGCCGACCCGGAGGGCGCCGAACGCCCGCCGGTGACGCGGATGTCGGTGGAGCGGGCGAAGGTCGCCGTCACCCCCCTGCACCTGTCGTTCACCGAGCCCTCCGACCTCGACCCGGAGGTCTCCGACCAGGTGTTGCGGGTGGTGTTGGGCACGATGGGCACCGGTCGTCGGGCCGGCTACGCGGGGCACCTGTCGGCGTTCGCGGAGGACAACCGGACCCGCCTGGAACGGCTGTACGCGCAGTACGGGCCGGGCAGCGCCGTCGCCGTGCACGGCCGGCACCTGCTGCTGCACTCGCCCGCCGGCATCGCCGTCCTGGAGCGCCTGGTCACCGCCCCCGACACGCTGCGGGAGGAGTGGGACGCGGCCGAGCTGCCGCCGGCCTGGCTGGAGGGCTTGGCCACGGCCTGGGGCTGAGCCGGTCGATCGCGCCGGGCACCGATCGCCAGGACCCGGCCCGTGCCGGTCGGTGGCACGGGCCGGGCCGAGGGGCGGGTCTTCGTCAGCCTCGTTCGGCCGGCAGGTCGCGCTCCGCCGGACGGGCCATCGCCCCACCCGGCCACTGCGTCCCGTTCGTCGCACCAGTCGCACCAGTCGCACCCGTCGCACCCGTCGCACCCGTCGACGGCGCCGCCGAACGGGCCGCGGACTTGGCGGCCGGCGCGGGCTTCTTGCCGCAGAACGCCGCCTCCAGCGTGCCGCCGAGCGCCGTGTTCGCCGAGCCCCGGTTCGAGGTGCTCGCCATCGCCGACAGGCTCCGCTTGCCGTCGCGGGTCGAGAACGCGTACGTGTAGTAGCCCTGCACGGTGCCCGTGTGCCCGAACACCCGCACCCCGCACGACAGGTCGTAACGCCGCAGGCCCAGCCCGTAGAAGCGGGTGTTCGTGGCGTCGGTCGGGGTGACCGTCGTCATCTCCTCCAGCATCTTCGGCTTCAGCAGCCGGCCCTTCATCAGGGCGCTGGTGAACGTGTTCAGGTCGGCGGGGGAGGAGATCACGGCGCCGGCCCCCTGCGCCCACGACACGGTCTGTTCGGTGGAGTCCACCAGCGGCGCGCCCGCCTCGTCCGGGTGCAGCCGGCCGCGCACGTGCTGCCCGCGGATCTCCGTCCTCGGGTGCACGTACGAGGTGTCGCGCAGCTTCAGCGGGCCGAACACGCGCTTCTGGTACGCCTCGGCGAGCGGACGGCCGGTCAGCTTCTCGATCAGCATCCCGACCACCACGAAGTTGGTGTTCGAGTACGAGTAGGCCGCGCCGGGCGCGCCCGTGCGGGGTTCGGCCAGGGACAGGGCCACCAGCTCGCGCGGGTCGAAGACGCGGTTGCGGACCGCCTCGAAGCCGGGCACCGTCTTGTCGAACATCGCGTTGGTGTAGTCCGACAGGCCGCTGCGGTGGGTGAGCAGGTGACGGACCGTGATGCGGGCGTCGGGCAGCAGCTTCGGCAGGTACGTGTTCACCGGACGGTCGAGTTCCAGCCGGCCCTCCTGCGCCAACTGGAGCAGCACCACGGTGCTGAACGTCTTGCTGACGCTGCCGATCCGGAACCGGGCGTCGATGTCCATGGGGGCGCCCGTGGCCGGGTCGAGGGTGCCCTCGGTGCGGCCGCGCACGCCCTCGGGGCCGGACCACCGGGCCATCGCGCCGGGCGCGCCTTGGGCCATGGCGGCCTTCAGCGCGGCCGTCACCCCGTCGAGGTCGGGCGCGGGGGCGGCGGGCGCGTCGACCTGCGCGGCAGTGGTCGTGGCGGTGGTCGCGGGGGCGGCGGCCGAGGCGGCGGTGGGGGTGAGTGCGCCGGCGAGCGCGGCGAGCACGGTGATGCTCAGGGTGAGGTGTCGGTGCGGCGGCTTGGGCACGAGGTTTCCTCGACTTCTGTCTCGACTCGAAAGGCAGGGGCGCGCGGCGACGATCGGCCACCGCCCGCCATGGATCATGAGTGCGGTGGATGCCGATCGGTTCCGGACACGGACGGCAACATGCGGAAGGATAGGGTCCGTTTGTCGGGAGTCGAGGAGGAGCGGGGACGGTACGCCGTCGGACAGGTGAGCGCGTCCACCGGGACGGCCGATGCCGGGGGCCTCGTGCGCGCGGGGCGCGTCGGGTCCGCGCCCGTGCGGGGGGCGGACGCCGAACGCGGTGCCGGCCGGCTCAGAGGCTCAGCGCACGGGCGTGGTTCAGCTGGGCCATGACCCAGGGGAAGGATCGTTCGTCGACCGCGGGGATCATCGTCTGGTGGTGCCGGCCGCCGCCCGCGACGGTGACCTGGATATAGCCCGTGGTGGTCTTCTCCTTCATCAGCAGGAACAGCAGCCCCAGCAGGCAGAAGACGAAGAAGACGACGGCCAGGACGACCGCGTGCGTGGGCATCCTGGTCTCGGTGCGGGAGAAGTCGACCGCGTTCCACGTGGCGCCGCGCAGCGGCATCGTGCCCGACGGGGTGATGATCTGATCGCCCACCACCGAGATGTCGCCGATCGCGAACGACGCGCCGCCGCCGCCCGCCGGGTACGACGGCGGTGGGGGCGGGGTCGGGGCGCCGTAGGGGCTCGTCTGCGCGGGCACGAGGGGGTGGCCGGCGCCGATGGTCGGCGGCTGGGCCGGGTACTCGGGGTACGGGCCGGGGTATCCATAGTGGGGCGAACCGCCCTCGGGCCGGCCGTCGTTGGCGTACGGGTTGGGATGTTGCTCGCTCATGTGGGCGATCCTGTCGGCACGGCGCCCCGTTGTCCACCGACCGGCCCCGCCACCGACCTGCCCTGCCACCGACCGGCCCCCGCGTGCGCGGTCCGGGGGCGCGCGGTGGGGCGACGCGCGGGAATGCCCGCGTGGTGTCCGGTCGGTGTGGCACGGTGGGCGTGGCCGGATCTCGCCCCCGTGAGGAGCCCTTCGTGAACTGGACCCTGGAAGTCGTGCCCCTGCCCGTCGCCGACGTCGACCGGGCCAAGGAGTTCTACGCCGAGAAGCTCGGCTTCACCGTCGACATCGACACCGAGGTCGGCCCCGGCATGAGGGTGGTCCAGCTGACCCCGCCGGGCTCGCGCTGTTCGGTCACCCTGCTCTCCGGGATGCCCCCGGCGCCCGGGCAGCGGGACATGGAGCCGGGGCAACTCCAGGGGCTTCAGCTGTGCGTGACGGACATCGAGGCGGCCCGGGCGGAGCTCGTGAAGGGCGGGGTGGAGGTGTCGCCGGTCCTGCGCGTGGGCGCGAACGGGTGGGAGGAGGGCAAGGGCGACACGTGGAACTCGTGGCTGTTCTTCGCCGATCCCGACGGCAACGGCTGGGTGGTGCAGGAGGCCCCGTCGGAACTCTCGCAGCGCTGACCGACCCTCCCGGACCCGCCGGACCCCCCGGACCCTCCCCGACCCGTCCCGTCCCTCTCCGGCCCCGACCGGTTCGATCACCCCTCGCCGTTCGCCGTTCGCCGTACCCGGCCCCGGTCGGTCCGTGCCGCGTGGAGCCCGGCTCAGCGGGTGAGGTGGGCGAGGGGGGCCGGTGGGGCGGGCGCGGTCGGGGAGGGGCGCGGGCCCGCGCCCGGGGCGAAGGGCCATACCGGGGCCGGGTCCGGGGCCCACGGGTCCGCGATCCGGCGCGGCCCGTCCGCCGTCCGGGCCGTCACGGGGAACGCGGCCCGCGCGAACTCGTCCGCCGACACCCCGCCCGCCGGCGTCTGCAACTGCGCGTTCACCCGCACCGGCAGGGCCTCCCGCAGTCGGGCCGACCACAGGCCGACCTCCGCCGGCGGTACCGGCCGGGGCACGTGCAGCACGAGGTCCAGGGCGCTGAGCGGTCCGGCGGCGGGCACCCGCGAGGCCAGTTCGAATCCGGCGTCGCCGCCCGGCCCCCACGAGGCCACCCACCGGGGGCGGTGCAGGGAGGCGAGCACGCGCACGGCCGCGAACACGGGCAGTTCGCGCGGCGCGGTCACCCGCACGAGGTCGCACGGGGTCCGCACGTCCGTCACGTCCTCCGCGAACACCGTGCCCGCGCACCGTTGGCCGGGGCCCGCGCCGCGCGCGGTGACGGCCAGGTGGCCGTGCGGGGCCCGGCCCCGGGAGACCACCACCCAGTCCACGCGCGCGGGGCGTTCCCGTCCGGGCGCGGGGTGGAAGGCGTCGGGGGCGCACAGGCGCACCAGGTCGTGGGGGCGGGGTCGGCCGCTGTTCACCGTCGCGCACCGCCCGTCGACCGGAGCGCGAGGGGCGCGAGGGCCGTGAGAGGCGCGAGGGGTGTCGGGGAGGGCGGCCGGCGGGTGGGGGAGGGGGCGGGTCCTCCGTCGTGATCGCCGATCGGAGCGGTGCCCATCCCAGGCCCTCCTTGCCGTGCCCTGCCGTGCGTGTGGTGCGTGTCGTGCGCGGGCGGCGCGGTCCTCGGGGGACGGGCGCGCGGCCCGTGGTCGGGGTGGTCGTGGACGGCGTGCGGCGGCGGCGCGCGCGGGGCGCGTCGTCGAAGGGGCCGTCCGGGCCGCCTCGGCCCTCCCCACCCTAGGCCCGTCCCGCCGGCCTTCCCGCCGCCGTTGGGCCCCTCCCGACGGGTCTTCGGCCCGGTCCCTCCGCCCTGCGGGGCGGGGGCCCCGGATTACCTTCGGGTTTCGGTGTCGTTGCCTTCGTTTTACGGGGCTTGGACGAAGTTTTGCCCGCTGTCCGAAAGTCGGGTGGTGTCGGCGGGGCCGTGTGTCCGGGGGCTGGGGAGGGGCGGGTCCGGTCGGGGGGCGGGGTGGGCAATGGGGACGTCAAACGCGGCCGAAACGCGCCGCCGGGGGGCTTCCCGGGGCTCTTGGGAGCGGTTTTCGCCCTCCGGGAAAGGTTGACCGAGGCGACCGGTCGGCGCAGGCTGCAGATGTAGGTGTCGTATACAACTACGTCCCCTCCGGCACACCCCACCCCACCTCTCCCCGCCCTCTCCACCACACCTCGCGGAGGCTCCCCATGTGCGGCATATCCGGCTGGATCTCCTTCTCCCGGGACCTCGGGGCCCCGGACGCGGTCGAGCAGCTCCGGGCCATGAACGAGACGATGGCCTGTCGCGGCCCCGACGACCACGGCGTCTGGGCCCAGGGCCCGGCCGCGCTCGGGCACCGCCGGCTCGCCATCATCGACCTCCCCGGCGGCCGGCAGCCCATGACCGCCGAGACCCCCGACGGGCCCGTCACCCTCGTCTACTCCGGCGAGGTCTACAACCACGTCGAACTGCGTGCCGAACTCGCCGCCCGGGGCCACCGGTTCACGACCTCCTCCGACACCGAGGTGGTCCTCAGGGGCTGGCTGGAATGGGGCGCCGAGCTCCCCGCCCGCCTCAACGGCATGTACGCCTTCGCCGTCTGGGACGCCCGCGTCGGCAGCCTCACCCTCGTCCGCGACCGGATGGGCGTCAAACCCCTCTACCGGTACGACACCCCCGACGGGGTCCTCTTCGGCTCCGAACCCAAGGCCGTCCTCGCGCATCCCCTCGCCCGCCGCAGGGTCACCGCGGACGGCCTGCGCGAGCTGTTCACCATGGTCAAGACCCCCGGTCACGCCGTCTGGGACGGCATGCGCGAGGTGGAACCCGGCACCCTCGTCACCGTCGACCGCACCGGCAGCCGCGTCCGCCGCTACTGGGCGCTGGAGAGCCGCCCGCACGAGGACGACCGGGACGCCACGATCGCGCACGTCCGCGAGCTGCTCGACGACATCGTCACCCGCCAGCTGATCTCCGACGTGCCCCTGTGCACCCTGCTCTCCGGGGGCCTGGACTCCTCCGCGATGACCGCGCTCGCCGCCCGGCGCCAGGCCGCGCACGGGGAACGGGTCCGCAGCTTCGCCGTCGACTTCGTCGGCCAGGCCGAGAACTTCGTGGCCGACGAGCTGCGCGGCACCCCCGACGCCCCCTTCGTGCACGACGTGGCCCGCTTCGCCGACACCGAGCACCAGGACATCGTCCTGGACTCCGCCGCCCTCGCCGATCCCGACCTGCGGGCCCGGGTGCTGCGCGCCCGTGACCTGCCCACCGGCTTCGGCGACATGGACGCCTCCCTGCACCTGCTGTTCGGCGCGATCCGCCGGCACTCCACCGTGGCCCTGTCCGGGGAGTCCGCCGACGAGGTCTTCGGCGGCTACCTCCAGTTCTTCGACGAGGAGGCCCGCGCCGGCGCGACCTTCCCGTGGCTGGTGCACATGGACGCCCGCTTCGGCAGCGACGGCGAGGTCCTCGCCCCCGACCTCACCGCCCGCCTCGACCTGGACGGATACACCCGCGACGCCCACGCGACGGCCGTCCGCGAGATCGTCCGGCCGGCCGGGGAGAGCGAGTTCGAGTACCGGATGCGGGTCATGTCCCACCTGCACCTGACCCGCTTCGTGCGGATCCTCCTCGACCGCAAGGACCGCGCGAGCATGGCCGTCGGCCTGGAGGTGCGCGTGCCGTTCTGCGACCACCGGCTCGTCGAGTACGTGCACAACACCCCGTGGGCGCTCAAGTCCTTCGACGGGCGCGAGAAGAGCCTGCTGCGCGAGGCCACCGCCGACGTGCTGCCGCGCTCCGTCTACGACCGGGTCAAGAGCCCCTACCCGTCCACGCAGGACCCGGGCTACGGTGCCGCGCTGCGGGCCCAGGCCGAGGACCTGCTGGCCAAGCCCGCGCACGACGTGTTCGGCCTCGTGGACCGGGCCGCCCTCACCCGCCTGGCCCGCTCGCCCCGCCCACTGACCACCCAGGCGGCCCGGCGCGGACTGGAACGGGCCCTGGACCTGGCGATGTGGCTGGACCTCTACCGCCCGGAGATCGTCACGGCCTGACCGGCACCGGCCGGGCTCGACGGCCTCGCCCGCCCGGCCCGCCCCGGGACCTCGTCAGTGTCCGGCGAGGTCCCGCAGGGCGGTGTTGAGTTCGAGCACGTTGACGGTGGGTTCCCCGAGGAAGCCGAGGGTGCGGCCGGTGGTGTGGTCGGCGACGAGCTTCTCCACGTGCGCGAGGTCGAGTTTGTTGCGTTCGGCGACGCGGCGGGTCTGGAGTTCGGCGTAGGCGGGGGAGATGTGGGGGTCGAGGCCGGAGCCGGAGGAGGTGACGGCGTCGGCCGGTACGTCCTGGGGGCGGATCTCGTGGCCGGGGGTGGAGTTGTCGGCGATGACGGCGGCCTTGGCGGCGTTCACCGACTCGACCAGCTTCGGGTTGTCGCCCGCGAGGTTCGTCGCGCCGGAGACGAGCAGCGAGTGCCCGGTGTTGATCGTGTTCGTCGTCAGGCCCGCGGACGGGCGGGGCTGGAAGAAGCGCAGGTCGGGGCGGGGGGCCTCGTTCGGGTCGCCCGGGTCGCGCTTCGGGAGGTCGTAGCGCTGCCCGACGAGGGCGGAGCCGACCACCTTCCCGTGCGCGTCGGTGACCTCCGAGCCGTTGGCCCTGCCGGGGAAGAGGCCCTGGGCGATGCCCGTGACGGCGAGCGGGTACAGCACCCCGCAGACGAGGGTCAGGACCAGCAGGGCGCGCAGGGCGGCGGTCAGCAGTCGGGTGGTGGAGAGCAGGGTCGTGTTCATGGCGTCAGCGCGTCCTGGTCCTAGGAGAGCCCGGGGATGAGGGAGAGGAGCATGTCGATCAGCTTGATGCCGACGAAGGGGGCGATCAGGCCGCCGAGCCCGTACAGGCCGAGGTTGCGGCGGAGCATGGCGTCCGCGCCGCCGGGCGTGTAGCGCACGCCCTTCAGGGCCAGGGGCACGAGGGCGATGATGATCAGCGCGTTGAAGATGACGGCGGAGAGGATCGCGGACTCGGGCGAGGACAGCCGCATGATGTTGAGGGTGTCCAGGCCGGGGTAGGCGACGGCGAACATGGCCGGGATGATCGCGAAGTACTTCGCCACGTCGTTGGCGATGGAGAACGTGGTCAACGCGCCCCGCGTGATCAGCAACTGCTTGCCGATCGCGACGATCTCGATGAGTTTCGTCGGGTCGGAGTCGAGGTCGACCATGTTGCCGGCCTCTTTGGCGGCGGAGGTGCCGGTGTTCATGGCGACGCCCACGTCGGCCTGGGCGAGGGCGGGGGCGTCGTTGGTGCCGTCGCCGGTCATCGCGACGAGTTTCCCGCCGGCCTGCTCCCGCTTGATCAGGGCCATCTTGTCCTCGGGGGTGGCCTCGGCGAGGAAGTCGTCGACACCGGCCTCCTCCGCGATGGCCTTCGCGGTCAACGGGTTGTCGCCGGTGATCATCACGGTCTTGATGCCCATGCGCCGCAGCTCCTCGAAACGCTCGCGCATGCCCTCCTTGACCACGTCCTTGAGGTGGATCACGCCGAGCACCCGGGCCCCGTCCGCGTCCTCCACGGCCACCAGCAGCGGGGTGCCGCCGGCCTCGGAGATCCGGTCGGCGAGGTCGGCGGCGTCCTCGGCCACGTGCCCGCCCCGTTCGGCCACCCACGTCATGACCGACCCGCTCGCGCCCTTGCGGACCTTGCGGCCGTCCACGTCCACGCCCGACATGCGGGTCTGCGCCGTGAACTCGACCCACTCCGCGCCCACCAGGTCCGCGCGGTCCCGGGCGGGAAGGCCCAGGGACTCGACGGCCAAGGTGACCACGGAACGGCCCTCGGGAGTCTCGTCCGCGAGGGAGGAGAGCTGCGCGGCCCGCGCCAGTTCGGCCTCGTTCACCCCCGAGACGGGCACGAACTCGCTCGCGCGCCGGTTTCCGTAGGTGATGGTGCCGGTCTTGTCGAGCAGCAGCGTGGACACGTCCCCGGCCGCCTCCACGGCGCGCCCCGACATCGCGAGCACGTTGCGCTGCACGAGCCGGTCCATGCCCGCGATCCCGATCGCGGACAGCAACGCCCCGATCGTGGTCGGGATCAGGCAGACCAGCAGCGCCGTCAACACGATCATCGAGGTCTGGGCATCGGCCCCCGCGTACACCGCGAACGGCTTCAGGGTCACCACGGCCAGCAGGAACACCACCGTCAGCGAGGCCAGCAGGATGTTCAGCGCGATCTCGTTCGGCGTCTTCTGCCGCGCGGCCCCCTCGACCAGGCCGATCATCCGGTCGATGAAGGTCTCACCGGGCTTGGTGGTGATCCGCACGACGATCCGGTCCGAGAGCACCCGGGTGCCGCCCGTCACCGCGCACCGGTCGCCGCCGGACTCGCGGATCACGGGCGCGGACTCGCCGGTGATCGCGGACTCGTCCACCGAGGCCACGCCCTCGACCACGTCCCCGTCGCCCGGGATCACGTCCCCGGCCTCACAGACCACCAGGTCCCCGACCCGCAGCAGCGCGCCCGACACCGACTCCTCGGCCTCGCCCTCCCCGGTCAGCCGGCGGGCGACGGAGTCGGTCTTGGCCTTGCGCAGGGTGTCGGCCTGGGCCTTGCCCCGGCCCTCGGCCACCGCCTCCGCGAGGTTCGCGAAGATCGTCGTCAACCACAGCCAGCCCGTGATGGCCCAACCGAACCCGTCGCCGGGGTGGCGTATCGCCAGGCCGGTGGTGACCACCGAACCGATCAACACCACGAACATCACCGGCGACTTGACCATCACCCGGGGGTCGAGCTTGCGCAGCGCGTCCGGGATGGAGGTGAGCAGCTGCCACGCGTCGAACAGCCCGGCGCCGGCCCGGCCCGCGGTGGGCTCCGCGGGGCTCGCGGCGTGCTCCCCGTGCGCGGCGGGCGTGGGGGTGGGGGTGGGGGTGATGGTGCTCATTTCGCGAGCCCTTCGGCGAGCGGTCCCAGCGCGAGGGCCGGGAAGTAGGTGAGTCCGGTGACGATGAGGATCGAGCCGACGAGCAGGCCGCCGAACAGCGGCTTGTCGGTGCGCAGGGTGCCGGCCGTCACGGGCACCGGCGTCTGCTCGGCCAGGGAACCGGCCAGTGCCAGCACGAGCACCATGGGCAGGAAGCGGCCCAGGAGGATGGCGAGGCCGGTGGTGACGTTGTACCAGTCGGTGTTGGCGTTGAGACCGGCGAAGGCGGAGCCGTTGTTGTTGCCGGCGGAGGTGTACGCGTACAGGACCTCCGAGAAACCGTGCGCGCCGCCGTTGAGCATCGAGGCCCGGGCCGAGGGCAGGGCCATGGCCAGGGCGGTGAAGCCCAGCACCACGGCTGGGGTGACCAGGATGTACAGGGCCGCGAACTTGATCTCGCGGGTGCCGATCTTCTTGCCCAGGTACTCGGGGGTCCGGCCGACCATCAGGCCCGCGATGAACACCGCGATGATCGCCATGATCAGCATCCCGTACAGGCCCGAGCCCACGCCGCCGGGCGCGATCTCGCCGAGCTGCATGCCCAGCAGTTGGAGGCCGCCGCCGAGCCCGGTGTAGGAGGAGTGGAAGGAGTTGACGGCGCCGGTGGAGGTGAGGGTGGAGGCCACGGAGAAGAGCGCGGAGCCCGCGATCCCGAACCGGGTCTCCTTGCCCTCCATCGCCCCGCCGGCCGCCTGGAACGCCGCCCCGTGGTGCGCGTACTCCGTCCACGTCATCAGGCCGGTGAACGCGAGCCAGATCACGCCCATCACGCCCAGGATCGCCCAGCCCTGGCGCAGGTCGCCGACCATCCGGCCGAAGGTCCGCGTCAACGAGAACGGGATCACCAGGATCAGGAAGATCTCGAACAGGTTGGAGAAGGCGCTCGGATTCTCCAAGGGGTGGGCGGAGTTGGCGTTGAAGTACCCGCCGCCGTTGGTGCCCAGTTCCTTGATGACCTCCTGCGAGGCCACCGCCCCGCCGTTCCACTGCCGCGCGCCGCCCGCGAACTGCCCGACCTCGTGGATCCCGGCGAAGTTCTGGATCACGCCGCAGGCCACCAGGACCACGGCCCCGACCACTGCCAGCGGAAGCAGGATCCGGACGGTGCCGCGCACCAGGTCGGCCCAGAAATTGCCCAGCTCACCCGTCCGGGAACGGGCGAAACCGCGCACCAGGGCCACCGCCACGGCCATGCCGACGGCCGCCGACACGAAGTTCTGCACCGCCAGGCCGCCCGTCTGCACGAGGTGCCCCATGGTCTGCTCGCCGGCGTACGACTGCCAGTTCGTGTTCGCGACGAAGGACGCGGCCGTGTTGAACGCCTGCGCCGGCGAGACGGCCGCGAAGCCGAGGGAACCGGGCAGCACCCCCTGCAGCCGTTGCAGCCCGTACAGGAAGAGCACGCCCGCGGTGGAGAAGGCCAGCACCCCGCGCAGATAGGCGGGCCAGCGCATCTCCGCGTCCGGGTTCGCGCCGATCGCGCGGTAGATCCACCGCTCCGGCCGGTGGTGCCGCTCCGAGGAGTACACCTTGGCCATGTGGTCGCCCAGCGGGCGGTAGGACAGGGCGAGGGCGCCGATCAGGGCGACCCCTTGCAGCAGGCCCGCGATCCGGTCGTCCATGACCTCAGAACCTCTCCGGCTTGACGAGCGCCAGGACCAGGTATCCGAGCAGGGCGACGGCCACGAGAAGGCCGATCAGGTTCTCGACGCTCACAGCTTCGCCACCCCCCGGGCGACGAAGGCCACGAGCGCGAAGAACGCGAGCGTGGTGACGACGAAGGCCACGTCGACCATCGTGAATCTCCTGAAATCGAATGAGACGAGCGGTACGCACCCCGAAGGGGCCGCCACTCATCAGACGACCCCCGCGCCCCTCCACCCCGCCGTCCTGACGCCTCCCATACGCCGCCACCGACCGCCTTGTCGCGTTCTTGACGCCCCCCGACGGGGCCCGGGCCACCCGACCCCCCGCCGATCCGGAAACGGTACGTATCCGCAGGTCAAAGGGCCCGGCAGGTCAGGTCCTATGGCAGCGAAACGATCGATCAAACGGGCGTGCAATGGGAGGAGACAGGGGCGGTCCCCGAGCACCGTCCCGGCGCGTACGGAGGTCGAGGACGTGACGACGGCGGTGGAAAAGCACGGGTACTGCACGCTGTGCAAGTCCCGGTGCGGGGCGATCTACACCATCACGGACGGCAGGATCACGGGCGTCCGCCCCGATCCCGAGCACCCCACCGGCGCCGCGATGTGCCCCAAGGGCCGGGCCGTCGCCGAGATCGCGCACGGCACCGGCCGGCTCACCTCACCCCTGCGCCGCACCACCCCCAAGACCGACCCGGACCCCGGCTGGGAGGAGATCTCCTGGGACGAGGCCATGGCCGAGATCGCCGACCGGATCACCACGATCGCCGACGAGACCGGCCCCGAATCCGTCGCCTTCGCCGTCGCCACCCCCTCCGGCACGATGGTCTCCGACGCCACCGAGTGGATCGAACGCCTCATCCGCCTCTTCGGCAGCCCGAACACCGTCTACAGCGCCGAACTGTGCAACTGGCACAAGGACTTCGCGCACGCCTTCACCTTCGGCGCGCCCCTGCCGCCCCCCGACTACGCCCACACCTCCCTCGCCCTGCTGTGGGGCTTCAACCCCGCCAAGACCTGGCTCTCCCAGTCCGCGGCCCTCTCCGAGGCCCAGAGCCGGGGCGCCAAACTCGCCGTCGTCGACCCGCGCCGCTCCACCAGCGCCCTGCGCGCCGACCACTGGCTGCGGGTGCGCCCCGGCACCGACGCCGCGCTCGCCCTCGGCCTGGCCAACCTGCTCATCGAGACCGGCGGCCACGACGAGGAGTTCGTCCGCTCCTGGACCAACGGCCCGCTGCTCGTGCGCACCGACAACGGCCACTTCCTGCGCGCCGCCGAACTCCCCGTGCGCACCGCCCTGACCGGCGGGCCCGGCGACGGGGCCGAGGTCGAGGACGCGTTCGTGGTCTGGGACGAACGGATCTGCGGGGCCGCCCCCTACGACACCGCCCGCGCCGCCCACGACCCCGAGCGCTTCGCCCTGCGCGGCCGCTACCGGGTCCGGCTGCGCGACGGCGGCTCCGTGCACTGCGTCCCCGCCTTCGCCGAGTACGCCCGCGCCTGCGCCGCCTGGACCCCCGAACGCACCGCCGCCACCACCTGGATCCCCGAAGAGGAGATCCGGGCCCTGGCCGCCGAGATCGCCGCCTCCCCCGCCGTCACCTACTACGGCTGGACCGGCGTCGGCCAGAACGCCAACGCCTCCCAGACCGAACGCGCCCTGGCCACCCTCTACGCCCTCACCGGCTCCTGGGACGCCCCCGGCGGCAACCACCTCGCCCCCGCCCCCGCCTACCGGCCCGCCACCCACCCCGGCCAGTTCGCCCCCGAACAGCGCGCCAAGGCCCTCGGCCTCGACAAGCACCCCCTCGGCCCGCCCGCCACCGGCTACGTCAACGCCGGCGACCTGTGCACCGCCGTCGAGACCGGCCGCCCCTACCCCGTGCGCGCCCTCGTCGGCTTCGGCTCCAACCTCGTCGTCGCCCAACCCGACTCCGACCGCGTCGCCGCCGCCCTGCGCACCCTCGAATTCCAGGTCCACCTCGACCTCTTCCACAACCCCACCAGCACCACCGCCGACATCGTGCTGCCCGTCAACAGCGCCTGGGAACACGAGGCCCTCCGCTTCGGCTTCGAGATCGGCCCGCGCGCCCAGGAACAGGTGCAACTGCGGCCCCGCATGGTCGACCCGGTACCCGGCACCCGCTCCGACACCGAGGTCGTCTTCGACCTCGCCCGCCGGATCGGCCTCGGCGCCGAATTCTTCGACGGGGACATCGACGCGGCCTGGAACTGGCAGCTCGAACCCCTCGGCCTCACCACCGACGCCCTGCGCGCCACCCCCGGCGGGGTCCGCGTCCCGCGCCCCGAACAGCACCGCCGCCACGCCGCGCCCACCGGCGACGGCACCGTGGCCGGGTTCAACACCCCCACCCGCCGCGTCGAGCTCTACTCCGAACGCCTCGCCGACCACGGCTACCCGCCCGTCCCCGAACACCGGGACCCGGCCCCCGTCGACGCCGACCACCCCCTCGTGCTGACCTGCGCCAAACACGGGTACTTCGTGCACAGCCAGCACCGCGGCGTCAACGCCCTGCGGCGCCGCGCCGGCGACCCGAGCGTGGACCTGCACCCCGACACCGCCGCCGCGCACGGCGTCACCGAGGGCCAATGGGTGGAACTCACCACCCGCACCGGCACCATCCGCCTGCGCGCCCGCTTCGACGACTCCCTCCACCCCGGCGTCGTCATCGGCGAGTACGGCTGGTGGCAACAGGCCCCCGACCTCGCCCTGCCCGGAGCCGACCCCGCCTCCGCCGGCGGCAGCAACTACAACCGGCTCGTCGACCACAGCGACACCGACCCCCTCAGCGGCGCCGTCCCCCTGCGCGCCGCCGCCTGCCGGCTGAGCCCGGCACCCGCCGACGGCACCTGGACCGGCACCCGGCCCTTCACCGTCACCGCCCTCGACACCGTCACCCCCGGGGTCCGCGCCCTCACCCTCACCCCCCGCGACGGCCTCCCCCTCCCCGACTTCCGCCCCGGCCAACACCTCACCGTCCGCGCCGAACTCCCCGACGGCACCCCGGCCGACCCCGCCGACGCCCGCAGCTACTCCCTCACCGGCCCCGCCGTCGACCCCGACCGCACCGCCTACACCCTCGCCGTCCGACACGTGCCCGGCGGCGTCTTCTCCACCCACGTCCACCGGGACGCCCGCGTCGGCGACACCCTCCACGTCACCAACCCCGCCGGCACCTTCGCCGTCCCCACCGACACCGACCACCCCGTCGTCCTCATCGCCGGCGGCATCGGCATCACCCCCTTCCTCTCCCACCTCGAAACCCTCGCGGCCGGCGGCGGCACCGTCCCCGAGGTCGTCCTCCACTTCGGCAACCCCGACTCCACCGAACACCCCTTCCGCGACCGGCTCCGCGAACTGGCCGCCCGGATCCCCACGTTGCGGATCGTCGACCACTACGCGACCCCCACCCCCGCCGACACCGCCGCCGGCCTCCACGACCGCACCGGCTTCATCGGCGCCGCGGACATCGACGCGGACCTCATCGCCCGCCGCGCCCGCTTCTACCTGTGCGGCCCGCAGCCCATGCTCGACGCCGTCACCGAAGGGCTGCGGGCCCGGGGGGTGCCCCGGTTCGAGATCTTCAGCGAGGTCTTCCGCCCCGCCCGCCGGGAACTCGACATCCCCGACGACGCGGCCCACACCGTCACCTTCGCCCGCAGCGGACGCACCGCGATCTGGCGCAAGGGCGACGGCCCCCTCCTCGACCTCGGCGAACGCGCCGGCGTGCGGATGCCCAGCGGCTGCCGGGTCGGGCAGTGCGAGTCCTGCGCGTGCACGGTGCTGGCCGGCGAGGCCGCGCACCTGGTCACCCCGTCCGAGGACCTCCCGCCCGCCGACGTCCTCACGTGCAGCTCCGTCCCCACCACGGACCTCACCCTGGACGCCTGACCCCGGACGCCCGACCCCGCCCCGCGCGAGGGGGAGCGCGGGGACCGGAATTGCCGCCGCCTCCCCCGTTCGACGGACCCCACCCGGCGCGCCCTTCCCCCACCACGATCACCCGGATCCCGGACGGCGCCGACGCCCGACCCGTGCGGGCTACTTGATGACCTCCACCTTCTTGTCGCCCGCCGCCTTAGCGAAGGCCGGGGCGGACGCGCCCATGGCGGTGAGGGCGGCGGTGAGGAGGACGGCGAGGGCCGCGGCGGCGGCGCGGCGGCGGGTGGCGGTGATCGTGTGCACGGTTTCCCCCGGTGAGGTGTCGGTACCGGTGTCGGTGCCGGTGTCCGCAGCCTCTCACCGCCGGTCCGGGCCGGCAACGGGCCGTCACCGGTCGGCGAAGCGGACCTCGTCACCGGCCGCGTCGGAGAGGAACGCGGCGAGCGCCGAGCCCTCCGCCGCCACCGCCGCCCGCTCCGCGCGGCCCAGTGCCCCCAGCGGGCACACGGTCACCGCGCCGCCGTCCGCCGGCGCCGTCCACGTGGCCGCGACCCGGCCGTCGACGAGCACCACCCGTTCCCCGGCCACCGACAGGCCCCGGTGCTCGTCGTCGATGATCCGGCTCCGGTCCTGATAGCCCAGGATCGCGTTGTCGAACGCGGGCAGGAACCGCACCGGGGCCGGGGTGTCCGGATCCGGGCGGGGCGCGTCGGGCAGGTCCAGGAGCTCCCGGCCCCGGCCGTCGCGGAAGGACACCAGTTCCGGCCGGACCGCCTTGACCGCGCCCGGCAGCCCCGACAGCCCGCACCAGGCCCGCAGGTCCGCCGACGCGGCCGGTCCGTAGGCCGTCAGGTAGCGCAGGACCAGGCTCCGCCCGACGGCGTCCTCCGCGTCGGCCGCCCCCGCGTCGGCCGGCGGGTCCACCTCGCGGCCCAGCCACTGGGCCACCGGCAGGTTGCGGACCCCCGCCTTGTGCCGCCACAGCCCGCGCGGCGGGAGCTGCGCCATCGGGATCAGCGCGGCCACCAGCAGCTCCCCGAGCGGCCGGGTGGGCGGGGCGGGCATCCGCGCGCCGACCTCCCGGGCCAGCTCGGACATGGACCGCGCGGTCCCGTCGGCCAGCACGTCGAGGGCCCCGGCGCGCAGCGCGTCGAGGTCGGCGCCCGCGAGCTCCTCCCGGTAGGTGGCGAGGACCCGCTGCCGCAGCATCGCGTCGTGGCGGGAACGCCAGGCCAGGACGTCCTCGGCGGTCACGAGGTGGACGGTGCGGCGCATCAGGTGGGTGCGGACCACCCGCCGGTCGGTCAGCAGCCCGGACAGTTCGGCCGGGTCGAACCCCCGCAGCCGCGACCAGAGGCCGACGAACGGTTCCTGCGGTTCCTGGGCCTGGAGCCCGCACAGGTGCGAGACGGCCTCGCGCGCGGGGAGGGCGGCCCGTTCGAGGAGGAACTGACGGGCCAGACTCGCCCGGTTCAGGGCCCGCGCGGAGAGCAGGGCGCTCATCGGCCCGCCTCCCCGCGTCGGACCGTCACGGGGGTCATGGGGGGTGCGGGGGTCACGGGGCGGCTCCTCGTCCTCGTCTCGGCCGAATCCCCCCATCCTGCCGTCGATCGCGGACGGATCCGGTCCGCGATCGACGTGGGCGGGTCGCCGGCGCCGCGGCCGGGAAGGGTCCCGGGGAGGGGTCGGGCACGAGGGGACGGGTGGGGGAGCGCCATGGGATTCGTGGGTCAGGTGTGGCGACTGGAGCGGTCCGGGGAACCGCTCGGCGAGATCCTCGTCGACGAGGCCGAGTTCCCCTGGCTGCGCGGCCGGTTCCGGCCCGGCCCCGCCTTCGCCGAGGTGGCGCCCTGGTTCGCGCGCTCCCTCGCGGTCCTCGACGCCGGGGAGTACGGGCGCTTCGACGAGGAGTACGCCCCGATCGCCGCCACCCTCACCCTGCGGTCGCCGACCGGCCCGGCCGCCGAGTTCCTGCTCCACATCGAGGACGACCGCGCCTGGTTCCGCTGGAGCACCCACCCCCCGACCCCCCGCGCCTGAGGGCCCGCCGGTCCCGGAGCCCTCAGCGGGCTCCGGTGCTCGTGGGGGTGGGGAGGCCGTGGGAGAGGTCTTCCGCCATGAGGCGTTTGGCGATCGCGTCGGCCGCCGAGCGGAGTTCCGCGCTGCGCGGCCGGCCCCGGTCCCTCTCCAGCTCCGCGTTCAGCCAGTCCGACCAGGCGGTCCCGATCAGCTCCGCCTCCCGCGTCCCCGCCGGGGTCTGCTGGAGGAAGCGGTCGGTGCGGGTCAGGTAGCCCTCGCCGACGAGCCGGTCGAAGACCGGGGCGAGGACCTCCGGCGGCATCCGGCGGCGGCCCGCGATCAGGTTCAGGTTGGCGTGCCCCACCGCGCGGGTGCTCAGCTCCACCTGCATCAGCGCCCACGCCCCCGCCACGTCCAGCCGGGTGCCGGACGCGGTCACGATGGAGCGTCCGGTGTCGAGGTCCGCGCCGCGCACGATCCGCGCGATCGACGCCTCCAGCAGCCGCTGCGAGTCCGCGCCGGTCGGCTGCGCGAAGCCCTCGCCCAGGTCGGTGGAGGAGGAGCGGGCGGTGTCGCGGAGCTGCACTTGCTTGAGGAAGAGCGCGACCACGAACGCGATCGCCGCCACCGGCACCGTCCACAGGAACACCGTGTGCAGGCTGTCCGCGTACGCCCGCACGATCGGCCCCGCCGCCTCCGGCGCCAGCGCGTGCACCCCGGACGGGGACTTCGCGGCCGTCGCCAGTTCGGCCGGCGCCGTGCCCGTGGCCCGCGCGGCCTCCGTGATCCCCGAGGTCAGGTTCGGGCCGAGGGAGTTCGCGTACAGGGTCCCGAACACGGCCGTGCCGAAGGCGCTGCCCAGGGTGCGGAAGAAGGTCACGCCCGAGGTGGCCGTGCCCAGGTCCACGTAGTCCACCGTGTTCTGCACCGCGATCGTCAGCACCTGCATCGACAGGCCGATGCCGCAGCCCAGCACGAACATGTACAGCGACTCCAGCCAGATCGACACCTCCGGCCCCATCAGCGACAACAGCCACAGGCCCAGGCCCATCACGACCGAGCCCACGATCGGGAAGATCCGGTACGTGCCGGTCCGGCTCACCACGTTGCCGCTCAGGATCGAGCACAGCAGCAGCCCCGCCACCATCGGCAGGGTCCGCAGCCCCGACACCGTCGCCGAGTCCCCGTCCACGTACTGGAGGTAGGTGGGCAGGAAGGTCATCGCGCCCAGCATCGCGAAACCCACGATGAAACTGAGCACCGAGCACACCGCGAACACCGGATTCCCGAACAGCCGCATCGGCAGCATGGGCTCCTTCGCCCGGGTCTCCACCAGGCAGAACGCCGCCAGGGCCAGCACCCCGCCCGCGAACAGCCCAATGATCACCGGCGAGGACCACGCGTACTCGTTGCCGCCCCAACTCGTCGCCAGGATCAGGGCGCTCGCCCCGACCGACACCAACGCGATGCCCAGGTAGTCGATCACCGGCCGGACCGCCGAGCGCACCGACGGAATGGTCCGCGCCGCCGCCGCGACCACCACGATCGCGATCGGCACGTTCACGTAGAACGCCCACCGCCAGCTCAGGTGGTCGGTGAACAGCCCGCCCAGCAGCGGCCCGATCACCGTCGACACCCCGAACACGGCCCCGATCGCGCCCTGGTACTTGCCGCGTTCCCGCAGCGGGATCACGTCGGCGATCAGCGCCATCGAGGTCACCATCAGCCCGCCCGCGCCGATGCCCTGCACCCCGCGCCACGCGATCAACAGCCCCATGTTCGAGGACAGGCCGCACAGGAACGAGCCCACGATGAACACGATCGTCGAGACCTGGAAGATCAACTTGCGGCCGAACAGGTCACCGAACTTGCCCACCAGCACCGTGGCCACCGTCTCGGCCAACAGGTACGCGGTCACCACCCACGACATGTGCTCGGCGCCGCCGAGGTCCGAGACGATCGTCGGCAGCGCCGACCCGACGATCGTCTGGTCCAGCGCCGCCAACAACATGCCGAGCACGATGGTCCCGAAGACCACGTTGCGCCGGCGCACGTCGAGCACGGGCGGTGCGGACGGCCGGGAGGGCCCCGACGCGGGACGGGAGGCGGAGGTCTGGGTCGTCACCCTCGCAGCCTCACACCCCCGCCCGCGCCCCGCACCGCCGATTGCGCCGAACGAGCGCCCCCGCGACCGCCCCCGCGACCGCCCCTCACCAGCGGTCGGCGCGGTCCCGCTCCCCCCGGTCCCGCTCCCCGTGATGCCGCGACGTGCCCTCGCCGAACACCTCGGCCTCCGCCTTGCGCCGCGCCCGCCGCCCGTACGCCACGCCGTCCCAACGCTCCTCGCCGTCGCCCGCCGGCGCGCCGTCGTCGGCGTCGCGCTTGGGCCGCTTGGGCCAGATCGTGTACGTCAGGGCGATCACCGCGTGGATGCCCGCCACCCGCCACACCCCGTACTGCCACGACCGCAGCGCCGTCGTGTCACCCGCGTCCCCCACGAACCAGACCGCGCCCTGCAACAGCCCCCAGGCCACCACCGCCGCGATCAGCGTCCGCCCCCACAGCTTCCACTCGTGCACCGCCCGCTCCCGGCCGTACGACGAGCCCGGCGGCTTCGGCCCGCCCCCGAACCGGTACGCGGCGTGCCCGTCCAACCAGTCGATCGTGTACTTGCCGTACGCGACCGTGTACCCGATGTACGCCGCCGCCAGCCCGTGCCGCCAGCTCGGCTCGGCCCCGCCGCGCAGGTCGATCACGCTGACCACCAACAGGGTCAGCTCCAACAACGGCTCCAGCAGCAACACGGCGGCGCCCAGCCGGGGCATCCGGGCGACGTAGCGCAGGCCCAGGCCCAGCGCCAGCAACACCCAGAAGCCGACCTCACAGGCGATGATCAGGGCGACGACCACGACGTACTCCTCTCGGCGGGCCGCCCCGAGGACCCCCGGACGGCACCTCCCCAGCCTCGCCGAGCAGCCCCGCCCACCGCGTCGTCCCGCGTGACGATCCCGCCCGGCCCCCCACTGCATCCTTCGATGTAGCGCCCCGCGAACCGCACCCGCTCAGACCAGGTCGAGCAGGTCCCGGTGCACCCCGCCGAAACCGCCGTCGCGCGCCACCAGGTGCACGTCGAGCACCCAGTGCGCCCGCCGCCCCGCACCGTCCCGACACCGCAACGGCCCGTCGTTCTCCGGCCACAGGTACGCCCCCTCCGGCCCGCCCCCGTACGCCGGCTCCCCGACCAGATGCCCCACGTGCGGCCCGCCCAGCTCCCAACCGGCCTCCGCCGCCCGCGCCGCCACCACCTCGTACAGCCCGCGCCCCGTCAACCCCGGATCGCGCCGGTACGCCTCCCGGCCCGCCGCGTGCACCGCCGGCAGGTCCCGCAGCAGCGCGAGCCGCGCCGGGTTCGCCCCCAGCACGAAGGTCCGCGCGAACCCGCCCTCGTACGCCCCGAGCAGCCGCCCCAGGTCCACGCACACCACGTCCGACTCCGCGATCGGCCGGTCCGCCGCCGGCGCGCCGCCGTCGATCGTCACGGTGTCCGGGCCCGAACGCACCACCCACCGGGGCAACCCGACCGGCACGGGCACCGCCGGCGCCGCCGCGCCCGCCGCGTCGGGCGGGTCGGAGGGACGCGGCACCGGGGCGATCCGCCGGGGTCCGAGCAGCGCCGCCCCCAGGTCCCGTATCCGGTCCGACAACTCCCGCGCGCTCGTGCCCGCCACGACCAGCCCCCGGGCCGCGATCTCCGCGTACAGGCGCTCACCGGCCCGCCGCGCCTCGACGAGCGACAGCGCCCGCAGCTCGTCCTCCATCCGATCCACCGAAGAACCCATGGCCGTGCAGCCCCGCTTCCGCTCGCCGTACGTCGTCACGCCCCGGACGGGACGCCGGCGCCTCCCACCCCCGGCGACGCGGCGACCCCGAAGGGCGGCGGCGGGTCGCGGAGGATCGGGCGCGAGTGCGGCAGGACACCGGGCCGGCGGCCCACGCCGACGGCGCGACCGAACCACTCGCGCGAGCATCCTGCGCCCCCGACCCGGGCCCGCGCAACGTTTCGGACCGGGCCTTGTCACAACCACCATCCGCCGCCCCGGCCGGGCCCCCGGAACTCGGAGAACCCGACAAGCACGTTTGAGTCCGCCCTGCCCGGTCAGACGCGGGAGGAACAGGACGACGCAGGACGGCGGGGAGGTGTCATGGACGTGCGGGTGACGGTCGAGAAGTCCCTCGGGCCGGTGCGGTTGATCCAGTGCGAGGGCGAAGTGGAGCGCGGCGCTCGGACCCTTGGGCGCGATCGGGGAGGAGACCGTGCTCGCGAAGGGCGTCGAACAGCTCGTGCTGGACCTGCGCGGGGTGACGTACGCCGATCCGGAGCTCGTGTCCTGGCTGGTCGAACTGCACCGGATGGTGCCGATCACCCTCGTCGGACCGCTGCCCGGCCATCTGGTGCGGATGCTGGAGGCGGACGGCCCGCAGGCGGGCCCGTTCACGCTGATCGAGGTGGAACCGGAGGACGTGGACGGCATCGGCCCGCCCGAGGCGGGCCCCGACGAGCACTGAGCCCGGCACCCGGGACAAGCCTCGGCGTCACCCGTTCGCGGGACCCGGGGTGCCGTCCCCGCGCCCCCGCACCAGGCTGGAGCCGGGCACGGCGGACGCACGAGCACGGCGGACAAGGCACGGAAACGAGGCAGGCGCGGAGCCCCCGGCCCCGCGCACACACCCGCGAAAGGGAACGAGTCGTGGCGCGAACGAGGATCCTGGTGGTGGGCGCGGGTTTCGCAGGCGTCGAGTGCGTGCGCACCCTGGAGCGCCGGCTGGCACCGGGGGAGGCCGAGATCTCCCTGGTCACGCCGTTCTCCTACCAGCTGTACCTGCCCCTGCTGCCGCAGGTGGCCTCCGGGGTGCTGACCCCGCAGTCGGTGGCCTGCTCGCTGCGCCGCAGCCGCCGACACCGCACCCGGATCGTGCCGGGCGGCGCGATCGGCGTGGACACGGCGGCCCGGGTGTGCGTCGTGCGCACGATCACCGACCAGGTCGTGGACCTGCCGTACGACGTGCTGGTCCTCGCCCCCGGCAGCATCACCCGCACCTTCGACATCCCCGGCCTCGTGGACCACGCGCGCGGCATGAAGACCCTCGCCGAGGCGGCCTACCTCCGGGACCACGTGATCGCCCAACTCGACCTCGCCGACGCCTCGCAGGACGAGGAGGAACGGGCCGCGCGGCTGCGGTTCGTGGTCGTCGGCGGCGGGTACGCGGGCACCGAGACCGCCGCGTGCCTGCAACGGCTCACCCTGAACGCGGTGTCCCGCTACCCCCGGCTGGACGCCCGCGAGATCCACTGGCACCTCGTCGACCTCGCGCCCCGGCTGATGCCCGAACTGGGCGAGAAACTCGGCGCGGTGGCCCTGGAGATCCTCCGCAAACGCGGCATCGAGGTCTCCCTCGGCGTGTCGGTGGCGAAGGTCGACGCCGAGACCGTCGCCCTCACCGACGGCCGGACGCTGCCCAGCCGCACCCTGATCTGGACGGCGGGCGTCGCCGCCAGCCCGCTCATGGCCACCGTGGGCACCGAGACCCTCAAGGGCCGGCTCGTGGTCCGCCCCGACCTGTCCGTGCCCGGCACCGACGGGGTGTTCGCCCTCGGCGACGCCGCCGCCGTCCCCGACCTCGCCGCCGGCGGGGACGCGATCTGCCCGCCCACCGCCCAACACGCCCAGCGCCAAGGCAAGGTGGTCGCCGAGAACGTCCTGGCCCACCTGCGCGGCCGGCCCACCCGGGGCTACGTGCACCGCGACCTCGGCCTGGTCGTCGACCTCGGGGGCCGCGACGCCGTCTCCAAGCCGCTCGGGGTGGAACTGCACGGCACGGCGGCCCAGGCGGTGGCCCGCGGCTACCACTGGGCCGCGCTGCGGACCCCCGTCGCCAAGACCCGGGTGATGACGAACTGGCTGCTCAACGCGGTGGCCGGCGACGACTTCGTGCGCACCGGCTTCCAGTCCCGCAAGGCCGGCACCCTCCGCGAGTTCGAGTACTCCGACGCCTACCTCACCCCGGAACAGATCCGCGAACACACCGCCCCGCTGCGCGCGGCGGCGCCCAAGGGAACCGGCGGGTCCTGACGGGCGCGCGGGCCGGTGCGCTTCCCGGCGGTGTGCTTCCCGCCGGTGTGCTTCCCTGGGAGGGCCCGGGCGCCCGGGCCCGGACCGCAGGAGGACGCGCCGTGACCGACCCCGACCGCCCCCGGCCGCTGCTGCTCGTGGTGTCGGGAGGGCCGGGGAGCGGGAAGACCACCCTGGCGCACGCCCTGGCCGGCGCGTTGGGCTGCCCGGCCGTGGTCCGGGACGAGATCAAACAGGGCCTGGTCGCGGACAGCGGGCCGGGCGCCGCGGGGGACCGGGAGAATCCGGACCTCGTCGCGCTGCGGGCCTTCTTCGACGTGCTGCGCACCCTGCTCGACGCGGGGGTCCGGGTGGTCGCCGAGGCCGCCTACCAGGACCGGCTGTGGCGCCCCGGGCTCGTCCCGCTCGCCGACCGGGCCCGGATCCGGGTGGTGCGCTGCGTCGTGCCCGCCGCCGTGGCGCGGGAGCGGATCGCGGCGCGCGCGGCCCGGGACCCGCACCGCGCGGCCCACGCCGACCGCGCGCTGCTCGCCGCCGTCGACTCCGGAGCCCACGACCTGGACGCCTTCGAGCCGATCTCCCTCGACGTGCCCACGTTCACCGTCGACACCTCCGCCGGGCCCGCCGACCTGGCCGCGCTGCTCGCCTTCGCGCGGGCCGGGGGCGGGCCCGGGGGTGGCCCCGGGGGACGGGCGGGGCTCAGCAGCGGCCTGCCGGACGGGCCCGGGTGACGAGGTCGGTGTGGCCCGTGGTGCCGTCCAGCCAGACGGCCCGGCGGCCGGTGTCGGCGGCCACGCCGAGCTGCTCGCCGCGATTGCACGACAGACGCACGAGGTTCTTGCCGTTCGCGTCCACCTGCACGATCTTCGGCAGCCGCTCGTTGGACCAACGGGGCCCGTCCTGCGGTCCCGTGGCCGGCTGCCACCGCACCAGGTTCACGGCCTCGTCGGTCGCGTCCAGGCTCCAGAAGTGGGCCGCGGGGTCCTGCTCGTCGATCAGGTCGACCAGCCCGGTGCCGTCGACGTTCGCGCGGCGCAGCGCCATCCGGTTGTCGTCCGGGATGTCGTCCACCAGCCAGTACACGTGCTTCTTCGTGACCACCGGGCTCGCGATGCCGTTGAAGCCGCCCTTGGCGGGGACGAGCCGGGCGCGGCCCGTGCGCACGTCGGTGACCTCGACGGAGACCTGCTGCCATCCGTCGGCGTCGGTGTACAGCTTCGCGTAGGCCAGGTTCACGCCGTTCAGCGTCGGCAGCGCCGTCACCACGTCGGCGCGGCCCGCGCCCACCCACCGGGGCGTCCTGTCGCCGGCGCGCAGGTATCCGACGCGGGTGAGCCCCTGCTCGGACACGTGCTGGAAGGCGATCACGTCGCCCGCGATCCGGACGTTGCCGATCCGGCCGTCACCGTTCCACACCGTGCGCACCGGCCCGCCGGTCAGCGACCGGGTCAGCACGGCGACGCCCCGCGGGCCGTACGCGGCCCACGCGGCGGCCTTGCCGTCGGTGTCCGGGGAGACGTGCGCGCGCCCGTCGTCGGGGCTCAGGAGCCTGCGACCGCCGGCGCCGTCGGTGCGGCCGGCGTACACCGAGTAGGTCTCCTCGCCCGATTCGTTCGAATACGAGCTCACCCACCGGCCGCCGCCCGCGCCGGGCTGCGTGCCGGTGGTGTTCACGTCGCCGAGCAGCCGGTCGGAGTCGACGCCGAGGGCCTTCTCCCAGCCGGGCACGATGCCGTGCGCGTCGAAGGCCCGCTGCACGGACCGCAGTCGGGCGCCGGTGACCCCCAGCTCCCTCGCTGCGGCGAGCACGGCGGCCCGGGCCTGCGTGAACCCGTCGAGGGGGGTGAGGTAGGAGGTCAGGGCGCGGTAGACGATCCTGTCGGCGAGGGGGCCGCCGAGGTCCTCGCGGATGTCCCACAGGGCGCCGGAGACGATGGTGGAGTTGAGGTGCACCCCGCCGTTGTCGGTGCCGTAGGAGGCGCCGAGGAAGTCCTTGGCGGTGGTGCGGCCGTCGCCGAGGTCGCGCAGCGCGCAGGCGCGGGGGGCGAGGGTGCGGCACAGGTTCTCGCCGAGCAGGCCGGCGTCCGGGTCGCTCATGGGGGTGCCGGAGGCGGTGACGTCGATGGCGTTGCCGAAGTAGTCGGCGACGGCCTCGTTGAGGGCGCCGGACTGGCCGACGTAGACGAGGCCGGCGGTGTGCTCGACGACGCCGTGGGTCATCTCGTGGCCGACCACGTCGAGGTCCGCCGACAGCGGCCGGTACTCCTCGTCGCCGGTGCCGTACACCATCTTGGTGCCGTCCCAGAAGGCGTTCACGTACGGCAGGCCGTACTCGTCGCTCACGCCGACGAGGGAGTCGATCGGGCCGCCGGCGCCGTCGAGGCTGTCGCGGCCGTGGTTCCTCTTGTAGTAGTCGTACACCTGGCCGGCGGCCCAGTGCGCGTCCACGGCGCCGGAGGCGGTGGCGGCGGGGCCGAGGCTCTTCGTGGCGGAGGAGACGGGGCGGATGCCCTCGGGCCACACGCCGCCCACCTCGTCGGCGCGCTTGCCGCTCGCGTCGTACGTGGTCAGGGGGGTGCGGCCGGGCGGGTTGGTGCGGGCGTGGTCGGCGAGGGTGAACCGGGCGCCGTCGCGCAGCAGGTTGAGGGGGACCTTCTTCCCGTCCAGCCGTGTGCCGTCGCCGACCACACCGGCGGCGGGGGCGGGGGCGGGCTTGGTGGTGGCGCGGTCGGCGGCCTCGGTGACGCTCTGGATGCCGGAGTACGAGAGCACGGGGTACCCGGAGCGGGCGTCCACGTACACCTCGCGTTTGACGGGGGCGCCGGAGGCGGGGCCGGCGCCGGGGCCGGCCTTGCGGGGCGCGGCGCTCGTGCCGGGGCGGCGCGGGCCGGTCGGGTCGGCGGCCGGGGCGAGTTTCCCGGCCGCGAGCTCCTCGCGCACGGCGGCCAGGGCGCGCCGGCCGGCGAGTTCGGGGCCCACGCTCGCCCGGGTGGCCACGTCGAGGCCGGTGAAGTAGCGGCCCGAGGTGCCGGTGACCACGCGTTCGGCGCCGCGTCGTTCCATCCGCACCAGGTACTGCCCGCCCAGCACCGGCACGCCGTGGTGCCGCTGCGCGAACCGGACCGTCTCGGTGTCGCCCTCGCGGACCGTCGCGGCGGCCGTCAGGTCGCGGCGCGGGTCGGCGATGGCGTAGCGGCCCTCGCGGGCGGCGAGGTGGTCGACGGCGGCGTCGGCGGGACTGCCGGCCGCCGGGGCCCGTTCCGCGATGCCCGCCACGAGGGCCGGGGTGGCCGTGTCCCGGCCGGGCACGACCTCGGCGGCGGGCGGGGTCGCGGGCGTGGGCGGCGCGGCCAGGGCGGAGCCCGGGAGGACGCCGGACAGGAGCGCCGCCGCGATCGAGAACGCGGCGGCGCCGCTTATGCGGCCGCCGGGTGTGCGGCCGGTGGGCCGGGGTGTGCTGGACCTGCTCAAGACTGGGGTTCCCCTCCGTGGCCGCGCCGGTCAGGGGGGCGCGGCGGCTGCGGTACGGGCGTGCGCGGGGGCGCACACCGGTGGTCGGTGCCCCATGGAATGTGTTGCGCCCGCGTGGATCAAGGAATAAGCCCTGTTCACAAGTGGGGACGCACACTTGTGGGCAGACCGTACGGACGCCGAGAATCCGGTACATGACCATGAACACGACACTGTGGGCATCGGGTCCGGGGGGAACGGGTCCGGGGGACGACGCGCCGGAGGAGGCGGTGCCGGGGGAGGCGGTGCTGGCGGAGGACGAGGAACGCGTGTACCGGGCGCTGGCCCGGGACCGGTCGGCGGGGGCCGACCGGCTGCGTGCCGAACTCGGCATGCGGCAGCCCGAGTTCACCCGTGCGCTGGAACGGCTGCGGGAGCTCGGGTTCGTGCGCGGCGCGCCGCCCGGCGAACTGCCCCACCCCGTGCCCGCCGACCGGGCGGTGCGCGCCCTCGTGCACCACCGCACCGCCGAACTGCACCGCCGGGCCGCCGAACTGGAGCGGCTGCGGCAGACCGCCGACGCCCTCACCGCGCGGCTCGTCCCGGACCGCACGGCGCTCGGCCCCGATCTGGAACTGTTCACGGGGCGCCCGCACGTGGTGCGGCGGATCGGCGAACTCCTCGCCGCCGCCCGGCACGAGGTCGCCATCCTCGACCGCCCGCCCTACGCCATGCCCACCCGCCCGGAGGAGTACCGCCCCGACGAGGGCATGGACGGGCTGCTCGCGCGCGGCGTCCGGGTTCGCGTGGTGGTCGGGACCGAGGCCCTGGACCGGCCCGGCCGGCTGCGGGAACTCGCCCCGATGATGGCCGCCGGACTGCGGGTGCGCGCCGCTCCCGCCGTCCCCACCAAACTGCTCCTGGTCGACGGCCGCACCGCCCTGCTGCCGCCCACCGGCGACGCCGACCCGGCCGACACCGCCCTCGTGGTCGGCGGCGGTCTCCTCGCCCCCGCCCTCGTGGGCCTCTTCGAGGCGGTCTGGCAGGGCGCGTTGCCCTTCGGCGGCCCGGACGAGGCCCCCGCCGGCGAACCCGGCCGCGAACTGCTCGGGCTGATGGCCGGCGGCCTCAAGGACGAGGCGATCGCCCGACAGCTCGGCGTCCACGTGCACACCGCCCGCCGGCGCATCACGGCGATGCTCGCGGAACTCGGCGCGGAGACCCGCTTCCAGGCCGGCGCCCGAGCGGCCCTCCGCGGCTGGCTCTGACCCCCACCGCCCGGGGCCGCGCGCCGCCCTCGGCCGCGCCGGCGCGGGCGGCTCGGCCCCCGACCCTACGCGCCCCCACCGGGTCCGCCCGGCACACCCGAGGAGTCCACCCGCCCCCCGAACCGCACCGGCACCCCAGGGGACCACAGCACGCTCACCGGCGGTCCCGCGGGCGCGGACAACCCCGCCGCCCGCACCAGGTCCTCCCGGCAGTACAGCAACTCGGCCCGTCGCAACGGCCACCGCGGATGCGTGTTGGGCAGGTACAGGGGTCGGCCGAGCACCGAGGTGTGCATGCCCCAGCGGGCCGTCAGGAAGTGCTCCAGCGGGCTCGGCTCGACCACCGCCTCCCCCGGCCGCACCGCGATCCGACACCGTGCCCCGCGCGGCCCCGGGATCCGTCGCCGGCCGTCGTAGACCACCACGTCCCCGGTCCGCTCCACCGACATCCGCGACCAGGTGTACGGCATCCGGAAGAGGGCCCGCCCGATGGTCGCCGGCAGCAGTCGCGAGGCGTCCAGGGAGCGGAACACCACCCCGCGCCGCCCGTGCTCGTCCACCGAGTACAGCCGCACGTTCGTCTCGGGGAAACTCCCCAGGTACGGCACGCCGGGCCCGCCGAACCACCCCACCCGGTGCATCCGGAACGCGATCAGCCCGACGTACGTCACCCCGTCGAAGGTGTCCGGCACCGTGCCGGCCGGCAGCAGCCGGGCCACCTCCACCGGGTCGGCGGGCCAGTGCAGGAAGGCCAGGTCCAGCCAGTCCTGTGTCAGGTACGCGCGCCGGGTCACCCCGGGCGGTTCCGCCGAAACCCCCTCGACCACGACTGTCGTCCCCGCTCCCTCCCGGCGCGCCCGTGTCACGGCCCGGGTGTCCGCCCGGGTCGGTCCTCCGCGAGGAGGCCGAGGATCACCTCGTCCAGGAACTCGCCCAGTACCCACGCCGCGGAGCGCAGCACGCCCTCGCGCACGAAGCCGTTGCGTTCGGCGGCCCGCAGCATGCCCGTGTTGTCCGCCAGGGTCTCGATCTGGATCCGGTGCAGGCCGCGCACCACGAACCCGTAGTGGCACAGCACGGCGACCACGTCGCTGCCGTAGCCCTTGCCGCGCGCCGCCGGGAAGAGGCCGAGGCCGATGTGCGCGGTCCGGTTGTGGTTGTCGATGCCCCACAAGGTCGCGCTTCCCACCAGGGCCCCGCCCTCCGCCTCCACCACGGAGAACGTCACGTGCGCCGGATCCCCCTCGCCCGGGTCGAGTCGGGAGTCCTTCACCCCGGGCGACACCGGCCGCCAGGGCCGCCCCTCGGCCCGGGACCCGTTGACCACGTCGTCGTACAACTCGGCCCGCAGCGCGGGGACGTCCTCCTCGTGCCGGGCCCGCAACACGACCTTCTCACCTTTCAACATCCGCCCTTCCTATCCACTGCCCCCGGCCCCGGCAACCCGTTTCCCGCGCGGGTCCGTGTCGTGGACGGCCTAGGGTGGGGCCATGACGTGGGACGATGCCGGTGGGGACGATCTCGATGTGCTCGTGCGGACGCGGGTGCGGGCTTTGCGGGTGGCGCAGGGGTGGTCGCTCGCCGAGCTCGCGGGGCGGGCCAGGATCAGCGCGTCCACGTTGAGCCGGATCGAGAACGGGCAGCGCCGGCTGGCCCTGGACCAGCTCGTGGACCTCGCCCGGGCCCTGGACACCTCCCTGGACCAGCTGGTCGAGCGCGCCGACGAGGACGTGATCTCCCATCCCGCGATCGACGCGGCGCACGGGCTGATGCGCTGGCCCGTCAAGGCCGATCCCGGGATGACGGTGGTGCGGCAGCGGATGACGGAGCCGCCGGAGGGGCCGGCCAAGCTGCGGGCGCATCCGGGACGGGAGTGGCTCGTGGTGCTGTCGGGCACCGCGATCCTGCTGCTCGGCAACCGCCGCTTTCGGATCGAGACCAATCAGGCCGCCGAGTTCCCCACCATGCTCCCGCACGCGATCGGCACGGCCGGCGGACCGTGCGAGATTTTGGGGATCTTCGACCGTGACGCGCGGCGCGGGCACCCCGAGGGGGTTTCGGAGCGCACCTGACCTCCCTGGCCCTGACCTCGGCTTTTGCGGATTCGGCAGGGTTCTCGGGCATCGGCTTGCGGATTCGGCAAGGGGTCGTGCCGAATCGGCATTCCGCTCGTACGGTGGCGCCATGACCCAGCACGCTCACGCCCAGCACGCCCACGGCTCGCACGCCTCTCACGCCTCGCACGCTCACCCCGGTCACTCCGGGCACGCGCACGTCGCCGCCGTCGACCACGCCGAGATCCTCGATCTCGACGCCGAGGTCTTCGCCGAGCACCTCGACGAGATCACCGCCGGCCTCCCCCTCGCCGCGCCCCCGCGCCGGATCCTCGATCTCGGCAGCGGCACGGGCGCCGGCACGCTCGCGCTGCTCGACCGCTTCCCCGACGTCCGCGTCACCGCCGTCGACGCCTCCTCCCCGCACCTGGGCCGCTTGCGGGTCAAGGCGCGGGCCGCCGGGGTCGACGACCGGGTGCACACCGTCGAGGCCGACCTGGACGCGCCGTGGCCCGAACTCGCCGTCGACGGCGGCGCCCCCGAACTGGTCTGGGCCTCCGCCTCCCTGCACCACCTCGCCGACCCGCGCGCCGCCCTGCGCCGCGTGCGCGAACTCCTCGCCCCCGGCGGCCTGTTCGTCGTCGTGGAGCTCGCCGGCTTCCCCCGTTTCCTGCCCCCGCACGCCCCCGCCGACCGTCCCGGCCTGGAGGACCGCGCCCACGCCGCGAGCGAGCGCGCCGCCGGCGGGCACCTGCCGCACCGGGGCGCCGACTGGGGGCCGTTGCTGGTCGAGGCCGGGTTCGCCGTCGAGGAGGAACGCGGCATCACGGTGCACGTGGACCCCGAGCGCTCGGCCGCCGTGCGCCCCTACGCCGTGAACAGCCTGACCCGGCTGCGGGCCTCCGCCGCCGAGGCCCTGGACCCCGCCGACCTGGCCGCCCTCGACCGCCTCCTGGACCCGAACTCCCCCGACTCCTTGGGCCTCCACCCCGAACTCGCCGTGCGCACCGAGCGCACGGTGTGGACCGCCCGCCGCCCCTGACGGGCGCCCGCGCGGCGATGGGGTCAAGAGCCGCGAATCGGCCAAGCGGTAGCGGAGGTTCCTATTCGGACATTCGGGGATGCGTTCCGGCCGCGAACAGCAAAGTCGATTGCACGCGGGTTCCGGGGCGCGGGATCGTCACAGGGCGAGCGGGGGACCGGTCGCGAACGGGCCGTCGGACCGACGGGGCCGTGCGTCGTCCCCCGCGCCGTGTCCGCGGCGCGCCCGCCGCGGCCTGCCCGTTCGACACCCGTGTGGAGGAGACCCCGTGATCTCGAAGACGAAGAGGGCCGTGCGTTCGGTGACGGTGGCGGTGGCCGCCGCGGCCGCCCTGACCATGACCGTGCCGGGCAACGCGTTCGCCATCGACCACATCGAATGCCGGGGCGGCGAGAACTACCTGAAGATCTGGTCCCACCTCGACGGCCGGACCAGCGTGGACTGTTACGCCAACAAGGGTCGCACCGACTTCGGCAACTGGTGGGTGGACCGCATCTCCACCGGCAACAACGACCTCATCTACTACGACGCCAACGGCGACTCGGTGCGCGTGAACCGGTGGACCGACATCAGCTTCCCGAACCGCCCGCCGAAGGTGAAGTCCATCGAGATCCTCTGACCCCCGCGGGCACCCCGCCCGTCCCACCGGTGCCGGTCACGCCCACGCGGGCGCGGCCGGCACCGGCCTTCGCGCTTTGCCTGCACCTGCCATCGGGAACGATCGCGGGGCCGATCAGGGGGTCGGGCCGGTCAGGGCAGGACGATCGCCCGCAGGCCGTAGTCCAGCTCCGCGCCGTCCACGAGCAGGGCCTCCACCGCCGGCACCCGCGCGTCGATCTCGGCGACCAGCCCCTCGCCCGCGTAACGCGGATAGCCCGACACCCCGAGCTCCCCCGTGGCCTCCACCACGGCCGTGCGGACCGCCGCGCTCGCCGGCGACGTGCCGCCGTCCGTCAGGTGCTCGGGAACCAGGTGCACGGTGTACCGCCGGGGAGTCGTCGTCATCCCCCCATTCAAGCCGCCCCCGCCCCCGAGACCCGGCAGGCGCCCCGGCGCCGGTCCCGGGACCGTGCCGGGGCGCCCGCCGCCGAGCCGGCCCGCTCAGCCCCTCGCGCGGGCCAGGTCGAAGCGGTCCAGGGTCATCACCTTGTCCCACGCGGCCACGAAGTCCCGCGCGAACTTCTCGCCCGCGTCGTCCGAGCCGTAGACCTCCGCCAGCGCCCGCAGCCGGGAGTGCGAACCGAAGACCAGGTCGACGGCCGTGGCCGTCCACCGCACCGCGCCCGTGGACCGCTCCCGGCCCTCGTACACGTTCTCCTCGGTCTCCGACGCCTTCCACTCCACGTCCGAGTCCAGCAGGTTGACGAAGAAGTCGTTCGTCAACCGGCCCGGGACCTCCGTGAACACCCCGTGCGAGGACTTCCCGAACCCGGTGTCCAGCACCCGCATCCCGCCGATCAGCACGGTCAGTTCGGGCGCCGTCAGCGTCAGCAGGTTCGCGCGCTCCAGCATCAGCGTCTCCGGCGACAGCTTCTCGCCCGCCCGCACCTGGTTGCGGAACGCGTCCGCGGCCGGCTCCAGCACCGCGAAGGACTCCACGTCCGTCAGCTCCTGCACGGCGTCCGTGCGACCCGGCGCGAACGGCACGGTCAGCTCGTGCCCGGCCTCCCGCGCGGCCCGTTCCACCGCCGCGCAGCCGCCCAGCACGATCAGGTCGGCCAGCGAGATCCGCGTGTCACCGGTCTGCTCCGCGTGGAACGCTTCCCGTACCGCCTCCAGCGCGCGCACCGTCCCCGCCACCTCGGGAACCGCGTTCAGCTCCCAGTCCTTCTGCGGCGCGAGCCGGATCCGCGCCCCGTTCGCCCCGCCCCGCTTGTCGGTGCCGCGGAACGAGGAGGCCGAGGCCCACGCCGTGGTCACCAGGTCGGAGACGGAGGGACCGGCGGCCAGCACCCGGGCCTTCAGCGCGGCCACGTCCGCGTCCGAGACCAGCGGGTGGTCCACCGCCGGCACCGGGTCCTGCCACAGCTGCGGCTGCGCCACCCACGGCCCGAGGTAGCGCGACAGCGGCCCCATGTCCCGGTGCAGCAGCTTGTACCAGGCCCTGGAGAACGCCGCCGCCAACTCCTCCGGGTGCTCGTGGAACCGACGCGCGATCGGCCCGTACACCGGGTCCAGCTTCATCGACAGGTCGGTGGTCAACATGATCGGCGCGTGCCGCACCGCCGGATCGTGCGCGTCGGGCACGGTGTCCCGGGCGGCCGGATCCGTCGGCGTCCACTGCCGCGCGCCCGCCGGGCTGGTCGTCAGCTCCCAGTCGTAGCGGAACAGGTTGTCCAGGAAGCCGTTGTCCCACTTCGTCGGCTGGGTGGTCCACGCCCCCTCCAGGCCGCTGGTCAGCGCGTGCGGGCCGACCCCCGAGCCGAAGGTGTTGTGCCAGCCCAACCCCTGCGACTCCACCGGGCAGCCCTCGGGCTCCGGCCCGATGTACTGCGGGTCCACGGCGCCGTGGCACTTGCCGAAGGTGTGCCCGCCGATGATCAGCGCGGCCGTCTCCTCGTCGTCCATCGCCATCCGCGCGAAGGTCTCGCGGATGTCGCGGGCGGCGGCGATCGGGTCCGGATTGCCGTTCGGACCCTCGGGGTTGACGTAGATCAGCCCCATCTGCACGGCGCCCAGCGGACCCGACAGCTCCCGGTCACCGCTGTAGCGGGCGTCCCCGAGCCAGGTGTCCTCCGGCCCCCAGAACACCTCCTCGGTCTCCCACACGTCGGGCCGGCCGAAGCCGAACCCGAAGGTCTTCAGGCCCATCGACTCGATGGCGCAGTCCCCCGCGAACACCAGCAGGTCCGCCCACGAGATCCGCCGGCCGTACTTCCGCTTGACCGGCCACAGCAGCCGCCGGGCCTTGTCCAGGCTCGCGTTGTCCGGCCAGCTGTTGAGCGGCGCGAACCGCTGCGCGCCCGCCCCGCCGCCACCGCGCCCGTCGGCGATCCGGTACGTGCCGGCCGAGTGCCAGCTCATCCGGATGAACAGCGGCCCGTAGTGCCCGTAGTCGGCGGGCCACCACTCCTGCGAGGCCGTCATCACGGCCATCACGTCGCGCTTGAGCGCGTTCACGTCCAGGCCCGCGAACTCCCGCGCGTAGTCGAAGTCCTCGCCCATCGGATCGGCCCGCGGATTGTGCCGGTCCAGGACCGTGAGGTCCAACTGCTCCGGCCACCAGTCCCGATTGGTCCTCGGGCGGCTCGGCGCGGGGGTCGGGGAGGGGATTGCCGGGTTCTCGCTCTCGCTGCCGGACACGTCCGCCCTTCCTGTCGGTGCTGGTGCTGCTCGTACGCGTCGCCGGTGCGCGCACCGGCCCCCGTATGGTCGCGCACCCGCCCGGCGAACGGCCGACGGAACACGCGGGCGGACGCGGCCCGTCCGCGCGATCGCGGCGCCGACCGGACCCGCGCGCCCCCTCGCACGCGGGCCCGCCCACCGGCGCACGCCGCCGGCCGGAGCCTCCCGGAGCCGCGCGGAGCCCGCCGACGCGGCCGCTCAGCCGAACAGTTCGTGCGTGCGGCGGTGCACCTCGTCGGTGTGCCGGCGCACGTCGCGGTGGATCGCCCCCAGCCGCCGGTAGGTCTCGTGCCGCCCCGGATCGGGCGCGAACCGCGCGCCCGTGCGCGTCATCCGCTCCACCGCCTCCTCGAAGGACCCGTGCACCCCCGTCCCCACGGCCGCGCAGATCGCGGCCCCCAGCCCGGCCGCGTCGGTCAGCTCCGGCCGGCGGGCCGGCAGCCCGAACACGTCGGCCAGGATCCCCATCAGCAGGTCCGAGCCGGCGCCGCCGCCCGAGACCACCACCTCCTCGAACCCCGTGCCCAGCTCCTCGCCCATCGCGACCCCCGCGTCCCGCACGGTCAGGGCCAGTGCCTCCAGGATCGAGCGGTACACGTGGAAGCGGCCCTGCCGGCCGTCGAACCCGAGCAGCGCGCCCTTGCGGAAGGGCTTGTCGGCGGGGGCCAGCCAGTCGAGGAGGGTGATCAGGCCCTCGCAGCCGGCCGGCACCTCGGCCGCGCCCCGGTTGAGGTACTCCTCCACCGACAGCCCGGCCGCGCCGGCCTCGCCCGCGACCCCGTCGCCGAGCAGGTCGCGGTACCAGCTGACCGTCCACATGCCGCGCCGCACGCCGTGGCTCTCGTACAGCCAGGCGCCGGGCACGGAGGCGTGGTTGGTCCAGAACGCCTTCGGGTCCGGCACGTCGCACGGGCCGACCGTCATGCCCGCCACGTACGTGCCCAGGGACACCAGCAGTTGGGACCCGGAGCGCAGCCCGCAGCCCAGGGCCTCGACGGCCTTGTCGTTGGCGGTGGCCACCACCGGCAGCCCGACCGGGATCCCGGTGTGGGCGGCGGCCTCGGGGGTGATCCGGCCCAGCACGTCCCCGGGGTCCACGAGCTCGAAGAGCATGTCACGGGGGACGCCGCAGGCCGCGAGGGCCTCCTCGTCCTTCGTCCAGCGCCGGGTGGCGGCGTCCAGGGGCCACATGCCGGCGTGGTTGGCGGAGGTGTCCGCGAACACGCCGGTCAGCCGGGCCCCCAGATACCCGGAGGAGGTGGTGACCCACGCGGCCTCCGGGTTCCCGGGCTCCCAGGGGCGCGAGACCCGCGCGTCCATCCAGCTCATCACCGGCTGCGCGAGGCTCCCGTCGGCCTTCAGCACGGCCCGGCAGAACCGGATCGTGCACAGGCCCACGCCCACGATGTGCGCCGGGTCGCCGCCCCGTGCGGCGAACGCGGCGAGCGCGGCCCGGCTCGCGGAGCCGATCGAGTCCCACAGGTCGTCGTCGGGGTGTTCCACGACGCCGGGGCGCGGGGTGTCGTACGGGCGCAGCGGGGTGCGGCCGGAGGCGAGGGGGCGGCCGTCCTCGTCGAACACGGTCACCTTGGTGCTCTGCGAGCCGTTGTCGATGCCGAGGAGGTAGCGGGGGCGGGCGGGGGTGCTGCCGGTCAAGGTCCACTCCGTTGTGGCGCGGTCCCCGGACGGGCCGGGGGTACGGGGGTCTGGTGGTGCGGGTGCGGGTGCGGGTGCGGGCGTACGGGTGTGTGCGGGCGTGGGGGCGGGCCCGGGGCGGCGGTGTCCCGGGCCCGCCCCCACGCCGCGGGTCAGGCGACGGTGGCCGCGGCGGGCTCGTCCATCGGGAAGATCGTGCCCTTGTTCATGATCCCGTTCGGGTCGAACGCGGCCTTGAGGGTGGTGAGCATCCGGTAGGCGCTGCCGTGCTCCTCGGTCACCCACGGGGTGCGGTACTTGCCGACGCCGTGGTGGTGGACCATCGATCCGCCGACCTTCAGCGCCTCCTCCACGATGATCGCGTTGAGCGGGATGTGGTAGGTGGTGATCTCCTCGCGGGGCTCGCAGGTGATCTTGTAGTCGTAGACGAAGTACAGGTTGGTGCCGGTCTGGTAGCTGTGCGAGGAGTGGGCGCCGAGCATGGTCAGGTCCTCGGCGGCCGGGAACTCGGCGCGGATGCGTCCCATGACGTTGTCGTAGAGCTCGGCGGTGCGCGACCAGTCGACGGAGACCTCGGTGGTGTAGCCGAGTTCGGCCTCCTTCAGCATGTACCGCTGCTCGGCCTCGATCTTGTCCAGGCCCCAGTTGAGGTTCGCGAACCAGTCCTCGATCAGCTTCGGCTCGACCACCTCGTGGGCGTGACCGGCCATGACGCGGCGGATCTCGGCGGAGGTGGCCTCGACCAGGCCCTTGGCGCCCTCGGCGACGAACACGACCACGCACTTGTCGCGGTGGAAGTGGGCGAAGTGCTGGTGGGCGTCCTCGGGGGAGTAGACGCGGACCACGGAGGGCCTGAAGCCGCCGACGACGACCTCGCGGATGGCCTTGATGCCGGTGGCCATGTCGTCGACGAGGAACCCGTGGTACTCGTTGTTGTCCGGCTGGAACGGGAACACCTTGACGGTGACCTCGGTGATGTAGCAGAGGGCGCCCTCGTTGCCGATCACCACGTGCCGGATGTCGGGTCCGGCGGCGCGGCGCGGCACGCTCTTGATCCGGGCCACGTGCCCGTCGGGGAAGACCGCCTCCAGGCCGACGACCATGTCCTCGATGGCCCCGTACAGGGTGGAGAGCTGGCCGATGGAGCGGGTGGAGACCAGGCCGCCCATCTGGGCCAGCGGCTTGGACTGGGGGGAGTGGCCGGTGGTCAGGCCGCGGGCGCGCAGCGCGTCCTCCAGGTCCTGGAGCTTGACGCCGCAGCCGGCCGTGGCCTGCATGTTCTCCTCGTCGATGGAGACGATCGTGTCGAGGCCGGAGCCGTCGAGCACGATGGTGTCCTCCACGGCGGTCTCCAGGCCGCCCTCGGTGCCGGTGCGGCCGGTGCGGGCGACGACGTTGATCCGGTGCTCGTTCGCGAAGGCGAGGACGGCGGCGATCTCCTCGGTGGAGCGGGCGTTGACGATGGCGCAGGGGAAGGGGCCGTCGAAGATGCCGTGCACGGAGGTGTACTTCTTGAACCGGTCGACACTGGCCCGGCGGAGCTTGCCCTCGTCGGTGACGACGCGCTCGGCGGGGACGAGGGCGCGCAGCCGCTCGACGATCTCGTCGCGGTGGAGGGAGGAGGCGGAGGGAGCCACGGTGGTGCCTTTCGGGAGGGGTGCGAAGCGGAGAGAAGGGGGGGAGGGGCGGGCGGTGGAGCGGGGCGGGGTCAGCGGACCAGGTAGCCGCCGTCCACGGGCAGCACGTGGCCGTTGACGTAGTCGGAGGCGCGGCTCGCGAGGAAGACGGTGGTGCCCATGAGGTCGGCGACCTCGCCCCAGCGGCCGGCCGGGACGTGGTCCATGACCCGCTGGTTCGTCGCGGGGTCGGAGCGGGTCTTCTCGGTGATCGCGGTGGCGTAGTAGCCGGGGGCGATGGCGTTGACCTGGATGTTGTACTGCCCGAGCTCGTCGGCGTATGCCTTGGTGAGGCCGGCGATGCCGTGCTTGGTGGCCGCGTAGGCCGGGGACCACTGGCCGCCGAGGAAGGAGAACATCGACGCGATGTTGATGATCTTGCCGGAGCGCCGGGGGATCATGTGCGTGATGGCCTCCTTGCTCAGCTCGAAGGCGGCCGTCAGGTTGAGGGCGACCATCGGGTCCCACTGCTCCCGGCCGAACTCGGTGACCTCGGCGATCGCGCAGATGCCGGCGGAGTTGACCACGATGTCCACCGAGCCGAAGGTCTCCACGCAGGCGTCGACGACCCGGCGCGGGGTGCCGGCGACGGTCAGGTCGCACTCCATGAAGGCGCTCTCGCGCCCGGTCTCGGCGATCAGGCGTTCGGTGGTGCCGTCGTCGGGGGCGACGGACGGGATGAACACGTTCGCGCCGGCCTTGGCCAGGGCCAGCGAGAACGCCCGGCCCAGGCCCGTGTTGCCGCCGGTGACGATGGCGTTCCTGCCGTCGAGGGAGAAGAGGTCGAGGGAGAACTCGGTGATGTCCACGGGGTTACCTGCCTTCGGTGGGGACGAGCTCGGGGGAGGGGGACGGTGCGTCGGGGGTGGAGGAGGGCGCCCGGCCGGCGGGCGCCGGGCCGGAGGCGGCGAGGTCGCGGCGGCGGGAGCGGTCGGTGAGGGTGGTGAGGACCAGGCCCAGCAGGGCGGTCACGACGAGGAAGACGAACAGGCTCTGGTAGCCGCCGCCCCGTTCCGGGACCGCCGGGGTGGCCGCCGGGTCGCCGATCCACCAGGCGCACAGGGAGGGCAGGAACGCGTCGGGGAGGAACGCGATGCCGGAGGCCAGGCCGATCACCCCGCCCCGTTCGTTCTCCGGGATGCCGACCTCGCCGACGGTGGCGAAGTACACGCCGCGGGCGGCGAACACGAACAGGCAGAGCAGGAACATCAGGGCGACGGCCACCCACATCAGGGACGGGGTCGCCGGCATCACGAGGAAGACCAGGGCGACGATCGCGCAGCCGGCGAACATCCAGCGCAGGAACCGCGGCGAGGACCGGGTCACCTTGTCCACGACGATCCCGCCCACCGGGCCGGCCACGAACTGGAACACGTACGTCCGGACCACGCCGATCACGCCGATGAGCGCGGCGGCCATCCCGAAGCGGTACTCCAGCAGCGGCGAGAAGTAGCCGAGGGTGGTGTAGAAGCAGTACATCAGCATCGCGGTGCCGCCGATGAGCCACGTGTACCGGTTGCGCGCCGCCCGCCACAACTGCCCCAGGGTGACGGTGGAGGACTCCAGGGAGTCCAGCCGTTCACGGTCCACCGGGACGAGCAGCCACACCAGCGCGGCGAACAGGAAGCACAGCACCCCGTACAGCCGGATCAGCCACAGCACCCCCGCCGAGGGCACCACGGCCGCCGCGACCATGCCGGTGCCGACGAAACCGAAGACGGTGGACGTCAGCCCCCGGGTGCCCTCCAGGAACCCGAACAACCGGCCCTGTTCGGAGGCGTCGCCGAGCAGTCCGATGGACTTCACCAGCGCCGGCCAGTACAGGCCCATGCCGACGAAGGCCATGAGCACGTGGGCGGCGAGCGTGCCGAGGTATCCGGGCGCCGTCGCGAGGTACAGATCGGCGGCGCCCATCCCGACCAGGGCCCACACGATCAGGCTCCTCGGCAGGAACCGGTCGGCGAACCAGCCGCCGAAGAAGTACATGACCATGGCGACCACGCCGAACACCGAGACGATGTTCCCGTAGTCCTGCGCCGACAGCTCCAGCGCGTCGGCCGTCGGGCCCAGGAACACGAACCGGATGTAGGCGACCTGGAAGATGATCCCGCCGGTCATGGACAGGATCAGGAAGGCGATCCACCGCTTGGTCCGCGTCATCTCTTCGTGCCACCTCTTCGTGGGACCGGGACAAAAAAAGAGAACAGGGATCCCCCGGGTGATGGGGAGTCACTGTTCTCTGGTCTCTGGTAACTCTCCCGGCGGGTCCGGGCACCTGTGCGGTTGTCACGTGCGGAACGCGAGGGCTCGGCGGGCGGCTTCCTCGCCGCCCGTCGGCCCGTGTTCGAAAACTATGCGGAACGGTGGCGTCCGCCCCAGGGCCTTTGGTCCCGCGATCACGGGACCGGCGCGGATCACATCTCCCAGACCTCGCGGTTGGAGGAGGCGATGGCGCTCGCGCCCGCCTTCAACGCCGCGAACACGTCCTCCCGGTCGCACACCAGCCCGCCCGCGATCACCGGCACGTCAAGGTCCGCGACCACCCAGGAGATCACCCGGGGCACGCAGCCCGGCATCACCTCCACGCAGTCCGGCTTCGAACCGCGCACCTGCTTGGCGAGGTTGCGGTACGAGATCGAGTCGATCAGGAAGAACCGGTGCACGGCGAACAGCCCGAGCTCCCGGGCCGCGCGCACGAGCGGGGCCCGCGAGCTGAGGATCCCGTCCGCCTCCGTGTGCTCGCGCACCCACCGCACCACCACCTCGCGGCCGGAGAACCCGTCCACCAGGTCGACGTTCACGAACACCGTCCGCCCGCCCGCCTTCAACCGGGCGACCAGACCCGGCAGCGTCAACACGTCGCCGAACAGCAGGAACACCACCGCGCACTCGGACCGCAACACGGCCCGCAACCCCTCCTCGTCGTTGACCCCGGCGATCACCGGATGGTCCTCCAACAGGGTCGGCAACGAGCCGGCGGCCATGACGCTCCAAAACGGGGGGAAGGGACGAAAGGGGCAACATCCCCATCGTATGGACCACACCCACCCCCCGCCCCGGGCCGACCGGGCCGTGGGCGAAGGGCCCAAGTCCCCCCGCCTCCGGTGTCCTTGGTCCCGCGCCTCGTCCTGACGGCGTGTCGGGTGGGGTCAGGGGGTGGGGGGTGGGGTGTCCAGGGTTTCTCGGAGCCGGCCGGCCGCTCGGGTGAGGTGGTCCACCAGGGCCTGGAGGGCCGGGGTGCGGGTGCGGCCGGCGGATTCGGTGGTGCCCACCGTGCGGCCCACCGAGGGGAGGTCCACCGGGAGGGCGCGCAGCCGGTCGTCCTCGCGGAGCACGAGTTCCGGCAGCAGCGCCACCATGTCGGTCTGGAGCAGCAGGGCCCGCATGGTGAGGATGGAGGTGCACTCGACGCGGTTCACGGGCGGGGTCAGGCCCCGGTCGGCCAGCAGGGCGCCCAACTCGCGGCGCAGCGCGGTCTGTTCCACCGGCAGGATCCACGGGTGGTCGAGGGTCTCGGCGAGGGTGAGCCCGCCGGCGTCGAGCAGGGGGTGGCCGGCGCGGACGGCGAGGCGGATCCGTTCCCGGTACAGGACTCGCTGGTGCAGGCGGTCGTCGGCCTCCGGGGCGGGGCCGACCCGGCCGACGATCACGTCGAGTTCCCCGGCCTGGAGCGCCGGGTGCAGCACGTCCGGGGTGCCCTCGCGGACCACGACGGTCAGCCGGGGCCGTTCCGCCTTCAGCGCGGCCACGGCGCGGGGGAGCAGCACGTTCGCGCCGGCCAGAAGGGTGCCGACCGTGACCGTGCCGTCGTGGCCGCTGCGCAGGCCCTCCAGGTGTTCGGCGGCCCGCCGCATCTCGGTGAGGACGGCGCGGGCGTGTTCGGCGAGGGCCTCTCCGTAGACGGTGGGGCGCATCCCGCGCGGTTCGCGGACGAACAGCGGCAGGTCGGCGACCGCCTCCAGTTCGCGCAGGGTGCGGGTCGCGGCGGGCTGGGTCAGGTGCAGGGACTCGGCGGCCCGGCCCACCCCGCCGTGGTGGACGATCGCGACGAGCAGGGTCAGGTGGCGGAACTTCAGCCGGCCGTCCAAGAGGTCCACGGCGGGGCTCCTTCCCGTGACATGTCGAGCTCGGTATGGGAATCGCTTGTTTCGGCATTGGTTCGGTATGGCCCGGTGGGCGCATGATACCGGCACGAGCCGGAGGCAGGACCCGAACTGCCCGGCCAGGCAAGGGAGGTCAGCACGGTGCGTTCACCTGTGCGGCACTACGTGGACGGCGGGTTCGACGCGAGCGGCGCGCCGTTCCCGCTCGTCGACCCGATCACCGGACGGACCGTCGGCGAGGTGCCCGCCGCCCCGGCCGAACTCGTCGACCGCGCCGTGCGGGCCGCGCGGGGGGCGCTGCGCGGCCCCTGGGCCTCCTGGGGGCCGGCGGAACGCTCCCGGCTGCTGCACCGGATCGCCGACGGCATCGAGGACCGGTTCGAGGAGTTCGTCAGCGCCGAGTGCGCCGACACCGGCAAGCCCCGCGAACTCGCCTCCACCGTGGACATCCCGCGCGCCGTCGCCAACTTCCGGTCCTACGCCGACCTCCTGGTCGGCCGCGCGGAGCGCTCCTGGCACACCCCCACCCCCGACGGGCGCGGGGCGCTGAACTACACCGTGCACAAGCCGCTCGGCGTGGTCGCCGTGATCTCCCCGTGGAACCTGCCGCTGCTGCTGCTCACCTGGAAGGTCGCGCCGGCCCTGGCCACCGGCAACACCGTGGTCGCCAAGCCCTCCGAACTCACCCCCGGCACCGCCTGCCTGCTCGCCGAGGTGATCGCCGGGGCCGGCGCCCCCGCCGGGGTCTTCAACCTCGTGCACGGCGCCGGCGCCGGAGCGGCCGGGCAGTGGCTGACCGAACACCCGGACGTGGACGCCATCGCCTTCACCGGCGAGTCCCGCACCGGCACGACGATCATGCGGGCCGCCGCGACCCGGCTGGCGCCCGTCTCCTTCGAACTCGGCGGGAAGAACGCCGGACTGGTCTTCGCCGACGCCGACCTCGACGCGGCCGTCGCCGGCACCCTGCGCTCCTCCTTCACCCACAGCGGCCAGGTCTGCCTGTGCACCGAGCGGCTGTACGTGGAGCGCCCGGTGTTCGACGCCTTCGCCGAGGCCCTCGCCGCCGGCGCCCGCGCCCTGACCGGCTACGGCCCGATGATCTCCGCCGCCCACCGCGACAAGGTGCTCGGCCACCTCGACAAGGCCCGCGCCGACGGACGGGTCCTCGCGGGCGGCGGGGCGCCGCGGTTCGACGACGAACGCGACGGCGGGTTCTGGGTGGAGCCCACCGTGCTCACCGGACTGCCCGAGGAGCACCCGGCGGTCCGGGACGAGATCTTCGGCCCCGTCGTGCACCTGGCCCCCTTCGACACCGAGGAGGAGGCCCTCGCCCTGGCCAACGCCGGCCCCTACGGGCTGGCCGCCACAGTCTGGACCGGGGACGTGAGCCGCGCCCACCGCGTGGCCCCCGCCCTGGAGGTGGGCATCGCCTGGGTCAACACCTGGAACCTGCGCGACCTGCGCACCCCGTTCGGCGGGGTGAAGGCGTCCGGGATCGGGCGCGAGGGCGGCGAGCACTCCCTCGACTTCTTCTCCGAGCCCATGAACGTGTGCGTGAAACTGTGACCCGACCCGAGAACCAGAAGGCGTATCCCGGGCTCGCGCCCGACCTCGCCGAGGCCGCCGCCCGGATCGAGGCCGCGCACCGCACCGGGGTGCCCTGCGCCCCCGTGCGCGACCTGATCCCCGCCGGCGACCTGGCCGCCGCGTACGCCGTGCAGTCCGCGCTCACCGCCCGCCGGCTCGCCGAGGGCCGCCGGATCACGGGCTGGAAGACCGGCCTGACCTCCGCCGTCGTCCAGGCCCAACTCGGTGTGAACCAGCCCGACTTCGGCGTGCTGCTCGACGACACGGCGTTGGCCGACGGCGCCGAACTGTCCTGGGGCACGGTCCTGCAACCCAAGGCCGAGGCCGAGATCGCCCTCGTCCTGGAGCGGGACCTCACCCACGAGCGGCACACCCTCGCCGACGTGATCCGGGCCACCGCCTTCGCGCTGCCCGCCATCGAGATCGTCGGCAGCCGGATCCGCGACTGGGACATCACGGCCGTGGACACCGTGGCCGACAACGCCTCCAGCGGCGCCTACGTGCTCGGTGCCCGCCCCGTCCCGCTGACCGACCTCGACCTGCGGACCGCCGGGATGGTCCTGGAACTGCGGGGCGAACCCGTCTCCACCGGCGCCGGGGCCGCCTGCCTGGGCCACCCGCTGAACGCCGCCGTCTGGCTCGCCGACACCCTGGTCCGGGTGGGCAGCCCGCTGCGCGCCGGCGACACCGTCCTGACCGGGGCCCTCGGACCGATGACGGCCGTCGCCCCGGGCGACGTGCTCGAAGCCCGCATCGCGGGACTCGGCAGCGTCCGGGCCGCGTTCGGACCCGCCACCACCGACCGGGAGGACTCCCGATGAGCACCGCGCACGACCCGCGTCCCCCGTCGGCCCGCGTCGAGCACCTCGCGAGCGCCCTCGACGAGGCCGCCCGCCTGGCCCGCCCCCTGCCCGGCGGCGACACCGGCCTCGCCGACGACGGCACCGACACCGCCTACGCCGTCCAGGCCGCCCTCGTGGCCCGCCGACTGGCGCGCGGCGAACGCGCCACCGGCGTCAAACTCGGGTTCACCAGCCGCGCCAAGATGCGCCAGATGGGCGTCTCCGACCTCATCCACGGCCGGCTCACCGACGCCATGGCGATACCCGACGGCGCCGTCCACCCCGTGGACGACCTGATCCACCCCCGCGTCGAACCCGAGATCGCCTTCCTCCTCGGCCACGCCCTCACCGCCGACGGCGACCCGGCCGCCGCCGTCGCCGCCGTGGCCCCCGCCCTGGAGGTCATCGACTCCCGCTACGACGGCTTCCGCTTCTCCCTCGCCGAGGTCGTCGCCGACAACACCTCCGCCGCCCGCTACGTCCTCGGACCCTGGCGCACCCCCGGCGACGGCCACGAGCTCGGCAACCTCGGCGTCCTCCTCGAACTCGACGGCCGGCTCGCCCAGTCCGGCTCCACCGCCGCGATCCTCGGGCACCCGCTGCGCGCCCTGGCCGCCGCCGCCCGCCTCACCGGCCCGCTGCCCGCCGGCACGGTGGTCCTCGCCGGCGCCGCCACCGCCGCCGTCCCCCTGCCGCCCGACACCCACGTGCGCGCCACCGTCGCCGGCCTGGGCAGCGTCCGCTTCACCACCGCCCCCGCCGACCCGCACCGCGACCGCGAGGGGGACCCGAGGTGATCGTCCCCGGCGCTGCCCCGCCGCGCGGCCGCTTCCCGCACCTGCGCCGCGCCGGCGACCTCCTGTTCGTCTCCGGCACCAGCTCCCGCCGCCCCGACGGCAGCTTCGTCGGCGCGCGCGTCGACCCGATGGGCGTCACCGACCTCGACGTCCGCGCCCAGACCCGCGCCGTACTCGACAACATCGCCGCCCTCCTCGAAGCGGCCGGCGCGAGCCTCGCCGACCTGGTGTCCGTCACCGCCTACCTCGTCTCCATGAACGACTTCGGCGGCTACAACGAGGTCTACGCCGAATACTTCGACGAGACCGGCCCCACCCGCACCACCGTGGCCGTCCACCAACTCCCGCACCCCCACCTGCTGATCGAGATCAGCGCCATCGCACACGTCCCGCACCCGCGCGACCGGCCCCAGGAGCAGCGCCCGTGACCATGACCCCGTTCAACCTCCACGCCTGGATCGACGAACACCGCCACCTGCTCAAGCCGCCCGTCGGCAACGTGCAGATCTGGCAGGACGCCGACCTCATGGTCACGATCGTCGGCGGCCCCAACCGCCGCACGGACTTCCACGACGACCCCATCGAGGAGTTCTTCTACCAGCTCAAGGGCGACATGGTGCTGCGCGTCATGGACGCCGAGGGACAACCCCCGCGCGACGTGCACATCCGCGAGGGCGACGTGTTCCTCCTCCCGCCGCACGTGCGGCACTCCCCGCAACGCCCCGAGGAGGACAGCATCGGCCTCGTCGTCGAATTCGCCCGCCCCCGGGGGCAGGTCGACGCCTTCGAGTGGTACTGCGTGGAATGCCACCACCTCGTGCACCGCGCCGAGGTGCGGCTCGTCTCCATCGTCGAGGACCTGCCGCCGCTGTTCGCCGCGTTCCACGAGGACGAGGCCGCCCGCACCTGCGGCCACTGCGGCGCCGTCCACCCCGGCCGCGACTGGCCCGAACACCTGCGGCCCCGCACCCGCCGCGACGAGGAGGCCGGCGCGTGACCGTCGTCGACATCCACGCCCACGTCTTCCCCGAGATCGGCCGGGCCGAGTCCCGCCTGCTCACCGGCAGCGCCGACGGCCCCTGGCTGCGCACCGGCGACGGCGAGGACGCGGGCATGATGATGGCCGGCTCCGCCGAGTACCGGCCCGTCACCCGCACCCTGTGGGACCCCGCCGCCCGCGTCGCCGACCTCGACCGGCTCGGCGTGGACGCCCAGGTCCTCTCCAGCACCCCGCTGCTGTTCGGCTACGGGCTCGACGCCGAACGCGCCGCCGAATGGTGCCGCGTGGTCAACTCCCGCATCCTCGCCTACGCCGCCCACGCCCCGCACCGCCTCGCCCCCCTGTGCCAGGTGCCCCTCCAGGACACCGAGGCCGCCTGCGAGGCCCTCACCGAGGCCATGGCCCAGGGCTTCCACGGGGTGCACATCGGCAACCACCTCGGCGACCGCGACCTCGACCACGGGGCCCTCGTCGAATTCCTCGCCCACTGCGCCCACGAGAACGCCGCCGTCCTCGTGCACCCCTGGGACCTGCCCGCCGGGCCCCGGCACAAGCGGTACATGATGGCCTGGCTCGCCGGCATGGCCGCCGAGACCCACCTGACCATCCTCTCCCTGATCCTCTCCGGCGCCTTCGAACGCCTCCCCGCCTCCCTGCGCCTGCTGTTCGCGCACGGCGGCGGCAGCTTCCCCTACCTGCTGGGACGCGCCGAGAACGCCTGGCACCGGCGCGACCTCGTGCGCGCCGACAGCCCCCACCCGCCGTCCCACTACACCGACCGCTTCGCCGTGGACTCCGCCGTGTTCGACCCCGGCGCGCTGCGGCTGCTCGTGGACGTGATGGGCGCCGAACGCGTCCTGCTCGGCTCCGACCACCCCTTCCCCCTCGGCGAGGAGCAGATCGGCCGGCTGGTCCGGGAGAGCGCCCTGACCGACACCGAACGCGCCGCCGTCCTCGGCGGGAACGCCGTCCGCTTCTTCGACCTCGACCGGATCCTCAAGGAGGCCGTGCGATGAAAGCCGCGATCATCGGCTCGGGCAACATCGGCACCGACCTCCTCGTCAAGATCGTCCGCGGGCGCGGCACCGTCACCGCCGCCGCGATGATCGGCATCGACCCCGGGTCCGCGGGCCTCGCCCGGGCCCGCCGGTTCGGCGTCCCCACCAGCGCCGACGGGGTCGAAGGACTCATCGCGATGGACGGGTTCGACACGATCGACCTCGTCTTCGACGCCACCTCCGCCGCCGCCCACCACCACAACGCCGCCGCCCTGGCCCCCCACGGCAAGATCCTCGTGGACCTCACCCCGGCCGCCCTCGGCCCCTACGTGGTGCCCGTCGTCAACCTCGACGCCCACCTCGACGCCCGCAACCTCAACATGGTCACCTGCGGCGGCCAGGCCACCGTGCCCGTCGTGGCCGCCGTCTCCGCCGTGACCCCCGTGCACTACGCCGAGATCGTCGCCTCCATCGCCTCCCGCTCCGCCGGCCCCGGCACCCGCGCCAACATCGACGAGTTCACCGAGACCACCTCCCGCGCCCTCGAACAGGTCGGCGGCGCCGCGCGCGGCAAGGCCATCATCGTGCTCAACCCCGCCGAACCCCCGCTGCTCATGCGGGACACCGTGCACTGCGTCGTCGGTGACGCGGGCAGCGACACGGGCGGAGACGCCGGCGGCGACACGGGCGAGGACACCGAGGCCCTCATCGCGAAGATCGGCGCCTCCGTGCACGCCATGGTCGACGCCGTCGCCGGCTACGTGCCCGGCTACCGGCTCAAGCAGGAACCCCAGTTCCGCGTCCTGGCCGACGGGGACCCGCTGATCCCCCTGGCGGGCGGCGGCCGGCTGCTGGTCTCCGTCTACCTGGAGGTCGAGGGCGCCGCCCACCACCTGCCGGCCTACGCCGGGAACCTCGACATCATGACCTCCGCCGCACTGCGCACCGCCGAGCGCCTGGCCGAACGGACCCCGCCGCGATGACCCCGCCGCAGCCCACGACACCGCAGACCCCGCCCCCGCCCCCGCACCGGCTCTACATCCAGGACGTCACCCTCCGCGACGGCATGCACGCCGTCTCCCACCGCTACACCCTCGACCAGGTCCGCGCCATCGCCGCCGCCCTCGACGCCGCCGGGGTCGACGCCGTCGAGGTCGCCCACGGCGACGGCCTCTCCGGCTCCTCCGTCACCTACGGACCCGGAGCCCACACCGACTGGGAATGGCTGGAGGCCGCCGCCGACGTACTGCGCCACGCCCGCCTCACCACCCTCCTGCTCCCCGGCATCGGCACCGCCGCCGACCTGCGCCGCGCCCACGCCCTCGGCGTCACCTCCGTGCGCGTCGCCACCCACTGCACCGAGGCCGACATCTCCGCCCAGCACATCGGCCTCGCCCGCGAGCTCGGCATGGACGTCTCCGGCTTCCTGATGATGTCCCACCTCGCCCCGCCCGCCGAACTCGCCGCCCAGGCACGGCTGATGGAGTCCTACGGCGCCCACTGCGTGTACGTCACCGACTCCGGCGGCCGGCTCACCATGGACGGGGTCCGCGACCGGGTCCGCGCCTACCGCGACGTGCTCGACCCCGACACCGAGATCGGCGTGCACGCCCACGACAACCTCGGACTCGGCGTCGCCAACAGCGTCACCGCCGTCGAGGCCGGCGCCCACCGGATCGACGCCTCCCTCGCCGGGCAGGGCGCCGGCGCCGGCAACGCCCCGCTCGAACCCGTGATCGCCGTCCTGGACCTGATGGGACCCGAACGCGGCTGGGCCCACGGCTGCGCCCTCTTCCCGCTCCAGGACGCCGCCGAGACCCTCGTCCGCCCGCTCCAGGACCGGCCCGTCCGGGTGGACCGCGAAACCCTCACCCTCGGCTACGCCGGCGTCTACTCCAGCTTCCTGCGCCACGCCGAGACCACCGCCGACCGGCACGGGCTCGACACCCGGGACCTGCTCGTCGAGGCCGGCCGGCGCCGCCTCGTCGGCGGCCAGGAGGACCTGCTCGCCGACATCGCCCTCGACCTCGTCCGCGACCGCGAGGTCGCGGCACCCGACACCGCCCACCCCACCACCGAGGGAGCTCCCGCATGCTGACCGAACGCGCCGCCGCCCTCGACGCCGCCGACCCCCTCGCCCACGTCCGCGGGCGCTTCCTGCTCCCCAAGGGCGTCACCTACCTCGACGGCAACTCCCTGGGCCCCCTGCCCGCCGCCGTCCCCGCCGCCCTCCAGGACGCCGTGCACCGCCAATGGGGCACCGACCTGATCCGCTCCTGGAACGGGAACGGCTGGTGGGAGGCCCCGCTGCGGACCGGCGACGCGCTCGGCCGGCTGATCGGCGCCGCCCCCGGACAGGTGGTCGTCGGCGACTCCACCAGCGTGCAGCTCTTCAACACCCTGCTGGCCGCCGCCCGGCTGCGCCCCGGCCGCCGGCTCCTGCTCACCGACCCCGACCACTTCCCCACCGACCAGTACATCGCCGACTCCGTCGGCCGACTGCTCGGCCTGGAGGTCCGCAGGGTCCCGGCCCGCGAGGTCCGCGCCGTCCTCGCCGCCGAGGGCGAGCACGTGGCCGTCGCCGCCTACGCCCCCGTCGACTACCGCACCGGCGAACTCCACGACGTGGCCGCCCTCACCGCCGCCGCCCATGCCGCCGGCGCCCTCGCCCACTGGGACCTGTGCCACGCCGCCGGCGCCCTGCCCCTCGAACTCGACGCCGTCGAGGCAGACTTCGCGGTGGGCTGCGGCTACAAGTACCTCTCCGGCGGCCCCGGCGCCCCCGCCTTCGCCTACATCGCCCACCGCCACCAGGCCGAGTTCGACCAGCCCGTCACCGGCTGGCACGGCCACGCCGAACCCTTCGCCATGTCCGGCACCTACACCCCCGCCCCCGACATCACCCGCGCCCGGATCGGCACCCCGCCCCTGCTCTCCCTGCTGGCCCTGGAGGCCGCGCTCACCGCCTTCGACGGGGTGGACATGCGGCGGGTGCGCGCCAAGAGCCTCTCCCTGACCGCGTTCTTCCGCGAGTGCGCCGACACCCTCCTCGCCGGCCTCGGCTTCGAGATCGTCACCCCCGAGGACCCGGACCGCCGGGGCAGCCAGATCGCCCTGCGCCACCCCGAGGCGTACCCCCTGGTCGCGGCACTGACCGCGCGCGGGGTGATCGGCGACATGCGCGCCCCCGACCTGCTCCGGTTCGGCGTCAACGCCCTGTACGTGAGCCACGCCGACGTGCTGCACGCCGTCACCGAACTGCGCGAGATCGCGAGCACCGGGGCCCACCGCACCCCCGAGTTCACCACCCGCCCCACCGTCACCTGACCGCCCCCACCCCGATCCCGCCCGGGGCCGCCGCCGACCCCCACCGGCCCGGCCCCGCACGGGCCCGGCCCCGCACCGGTCGCCCCGTCCGGCACATCACGCACGTCCCGCACGCCTCGCCTGTCCCTCCCCCGACACCGAGATCCCCCCAGAGGACTGCCCGATGAGAATCACGCCCCGCCGCACCGCCCTGGCCGCGGTGGTCGCCGCGGCCACCGTCACCACCCTCCTCACCCCCGGCGCCTCCGGCGCGCCCCGGGCCGCCGCCGACCCGAACGTCCGCGAGGTCTGCGAGGACCGCCGTCCCGCCGCCGCCGACCCCGGCGCGTACGGCATGCAACTCGACGGAACCTTCCGCCACCCCGCCCTCACCCCCGTCGACGAGGAGAACGAACACTCCTTCCCCGGCCGCAACAAGGATTACGACACCCGCTCGTACATCAAGAACATGAAGGTCGAGGCCGCCTACGAGGGCGCCGAGTTCACCCCCGACTTCTTCCACACCTGGCAGAACATCGTCGACTTCGACGGCCGCCGCTACCTCTTCCAGTACGACCGCTCCGAAGGCCGCGTGTACGACGTCACCGACGTCAAGAAGGTCCGCGTGGTCGAGAAGCTCGGCCGCGGGGACGTCGGCGGCGACGAGACCAAGGCGAACGGCGACTGGGCCGCGCACGACTACTGGGGCGCCTCCACCATCCAGTGGAACGCCAAGCTCCGCGCCTACGTCATGGTCCAGAGCTTCGAGAGCAAGCGCCAGATCTCCGAACTCACCGACGACCCCGCCCACGACAAGTTCCACAACCCCGCCGGCGTCGCCGTGCTCCGCGCCAAACCCGGCCTCAAGGGCTTCAAGGTCTACCGCCTCGACGGCCCCCGCAAGAAGGACTGGAAGCTCCTGGCGACCGTCTCCACCGACGCCGGCCAGGCCGATCCCCTGAACAGCGACCCGGCGAAGGCGCAAGCGGGTTCCGGCTCCCTCGACGTGCCGTACTGGACCGGCGAGCGCTACATGTTCCTCGCCACCGCCCCCGACGACACCTACTCCGGCAGCGAGTACCCCACCAACCTGCACTCCGCCGGCTACCAGTCCTGGGACATGTCCGACCCCGCCCACCCCAAGCTCCTCGACACCTGGCACCTGCCCGGCCAGCGGACCGGCGAGGACGCCGCCTACCGCGCCAACCCCCGCTGCGGCAACCGCACCAGCTGGATGGGCGCCCGGATGCCCCTGTTCATCCCCAAGCCCATCGAACGCGGCGGCCGGTACGCCTTCGCCGCCATGGGCGGTTACGGACTCGCCGTCCTCGACATCTCCGACCCCGCGAACCTGCGCACCGTCGGCCGGCTCACCCTCCCGCAGTCCGCCGCCGGCACCGAGGGCGACAACATCGACGTCTCGCAGTACGAGAAGACCGGAATGATCTACTTCTCCGGCTACCCCCTCACCGAGGACTGCTACGAGCCGTACAAGGACGTCTACCAGATCGACGCCCGCGACCCGAAGAACCCCCGCGTCGTCGGCACCCTCCCGCGCCCCACCCCGCCCAAGAGCGCCGGCTTCACCGACTACTGCCAGCGGCGCGGCAGCTTCGGCCCCAAGCGCACCGGCTACTACACCAACCCCGGCAAGCACGACGCCGGCCTCCTCACCTACGGGTTCTACAACGCCGGCGTGCAGTTCTTCGACGTGACGAACCCGAAGAAGCCCGAGATCAGCGCCTACTTCGTGCCCAAGGCACACGGCACGGACACCCCCGAATACGCCTACGGCAACCAGACCCACGGCGTGTACGTCGAATGGGACCGCAACATCGCCTGGGCCCTCACCAACCACGGCATCTACGCCCTCTCCGCGCCCGGGGTCCTCGGCAAGCCCAACCTGGGCCGCCCCGCGAAGCCCTTCCGCACCAGCGAGTTCTGACCGGCGGGGCCGGCCCGCCCGGCACCGCCCGCTCTCGTACCTCCCCTCACCCGCCACAGAAGGGCCCGCAGCCATGGCCGCACCGGAGACCAGCAGCCCCGACAGACCCACGCCCGAGAACGACGGCCCGCAGCACGGGGGCCCGCGCCACGACGGTGCCGAGAACGACGGCCTGGTCCGCTCGCTCACCCACCGCCAGACCACCATGATCGGCCTGGGCTCCGCCCTCGGCACCGGCCTCTTCCTCGGCTCCGGCTCGGCGATATCCGCCGCCGGCCCCGGCGTGATCGTCTCCTACGCCATCGGCGCGATCCTCGTCGCGATCATCGCGATGCTGCTCGGCGAGATGTCCGCCGCCCACCCCGTGCGCGGCTCCTTCGGCGCCATCGCCCACCGCTACCTGGGCCCCTGGGCCGGGTTCCTCACCCGCTGGCTGTACTGGTTCAGCGCGGTCGTCGTCATCGGCACCGAGGTGGTCGCCTCGGCCCTCTACCTCCGCTGGTGGTGGCCGCAGGTCCCGATGACGGCGGCCATCCTGGCCGTCGCCGCGATCGTGCTCACCGTCAACGTCATCAACGTGAAGTCCTTCGGCACCACCGAGTTCTGGCTCTCCACCGTCAAGGTGACCGCCCTGTGCGCGTTCATCCTGTGCGCCGCCCTCCTGGTCTTCTTCGGCCTCCCCGGCACCGAGGCCACGGGCCTGGCCCACCTCACCGACGACGGCGGCTTCCTCCCGCAGGGTGCCTCGTCCATCTGGCTCGCGATGGCCGTGGTCATGTTCGCGTACGCCGGTTTCGAGGTCGTCGCCATCGCCTCCGCCGAGGCCGCCGACCCGCAGCGCACCATCCGCACCGCGATGCGGCAACTCGCCTGGCGGCTCAGCGTCTTCTACGTGCTGGCCATCACCCTCGTCCTCGCCCTCATCCCGTGGCGCCGGCTGGCCGCAGGTGACGGCAGCGTCGAGTCCAGCCCCTTCGTCCGCGTCTTCTCCGACGTGGGCGTCCCGGCCGCCGCCACCCTCACCAACGCCGTCGTCCTGATCGCCGCCGTCTCCGCCGCCAACGCGCACCTGTACGGCGCCTCCCGCCTGCTGCACTCCCTCGGCGGCGACGGACTGGCCCCCGCCCCGCTGGCCCGCGTCAACTCCCGGGGCGTGCCGGTGGGCGCGCTGGCCGCGTCCACGGTGGGCATCGCCGTGGCCGCCCTCCTCGCGTTCTACGACGTCAGCGGGCTGTTCGGCATCATGATGTCGATCGCGCTGTTCGCGGTGCTGCTGGTGTGGCTGCTGATCCTCGCCACCTACATCGCCTTCCGGCGGGCGCGGGCCGCGCGGCCCGCCGAACCGGGCGCGTTCACGGTGCCGGGCGGCGACAAGCTCGCCGTGCTCGCCGGCCTCGGGGTGCTGGCCGTGGCCGCCACCGCGATCGAGATCCCCGACATGCGGCAGGCCGCCGGCGTCGGCCTCGCGTTCACGGTCGCCCTGCTGGTCTGCCACGCCCTCACCACGGCCCGCTCCCGCCGCCGCTGACGCGGGCTGTCGAGCGCGCGGTCGCGCCGTGGTCGTGCCCGCGCGCGCGGCCAGGGCTGCCCGCACCGCCGACAGCCGCTCGATCTCGGCGTCGAGCGCGGCGAGCCGCCGGCCCACGACCCCGCCCATGATCCCGCTCGCGACCCCGTCCGCCGCTTCGGCGGGCGGGGTCGCGGCGCAGTTCGGGGGCTGTCCGGGGGCGAGCAGGTGCAGGCGATGGGCGTGGGCGCGCAGGTCCTCCACCGTCAACCCCAGGGCCAACAGCTCCCGCACCACCCGCACCCGAAGCACCGTCTCGGGCCCGTACTCCCGTTGCCCCGACGCCGTGCGCACGGGCGCCGGCAACAGCCCGCGCTGCTCGTAGAACCGCAACGCCCTCGGCGTCGTCCCCGCCCGCGCCGCCGCCTCGCCGATCCGCACCCCGACCACCCCCGTGCCCGTCTCCCGCCTACACCGCCACGACCACCGCCCCGAAGTGCCGGCCGGCGATCGTCTCCTCCAACGCTCGCGGCGCCCGTTCCATGCCCGGGATCCGCACATGCGGGAAACCGATCCGGCCCGCGCGCAGCCGGTCCCCGAACCACGCCGTCCACTCCGCGTCCACCTCCGGATGGTCCGCGCCCCGGTACCCGCGCAGGGACACCCCCGAGAGCACCAGCCGCAGCACGTCGACCCCGGCCGGCGCGCTGCCGCCGTCCCGGTCCGCCGCCAACTGCCCGGCCAACGCGCCGACCAGCGCGAACCGGGCCCCGGGCCGGGCCGCGTCCACGGCAGCCGTCAACTGCTCGCCGCCCACCGTGTCCACCAGCACGTCGACGCCCTCGGGCGCGACCCGGGCCAATTGGTCCGCGATCGGCCCGGCCCCGCGTATCACGACCGCGTCGTAGCCGAGTTCGTCCCGCAGCCGGGCCGCCTTCGCCGGGGAGCCCGTGCTGCCGATCACCTTCGCCGCCCCCGAGAGCCGGGCGACGGGTCCGGCCATGGAGCCGACGGCGCCGGCCGCCCCCGTCACGAACACCACGTCCCCCGGCCGCACCCGGGCGATCCGAGAGAGCGCCCCGTAGGCCGCGGACCCGTGGGAGAGGTACGCGGCCGGGTCCGGCAGGGCGCCGTCCGTCGGGACGCAGTCGGCGACCGGCACGAGGGCGTACTCCCGCCACCCGTGCAGGTGGACCACGGTGCGCCCGAGCGGCAGGGGGCCGCCGGTCGGCGCGGCCACCACCTCGCCCACGGCCGGACCGAACAGCGGGTCCCCCGGGTGCACGCCGGGCAGCGGGGTGCCGGGGACGCCGCCGCCGAGCAGGGTCCGCAGGCCGGGGGAGACCAGGAAGAAGCGGTTGCGGACCAGCACCTGCCCGGGCCCCGGGGTCGGCAGGGGCACGTCCACGAGGGCGAAGTGCTCCCGGCGCGGCAGCCCCTCGGGGACGGCGCGGAGGCGGACCTCGCGGGCGGTGCGGGGCAGGGCGTGGCGGGACGGGGCGGTGGGCATCGGGTGTCTCCCCGGAGCATGTGACGGACGGGACGCCGCCCATGCTCACCCCTGACCCGCGCGTCAAGGTCAAGCCCCGGGCCCCGGGGGGCGGGGGAGATGGGGGAGCGGGGGAGGGCGCGGGGTGTACGCGGCGTGATCCTGATGCTTCTCGCGAGCCCGTCCCGTGCGCACCGTGCGCCGGGCCTCGGGCCCTACGCTGCGGGTCCCGCCGTGTCCGCGCCGGCGGCCCGCCCCACCCCGCGCCACCCCTTCGCCTCCCGTGTCCTGAAAGGGCTCCGCCCGTGCCCCTGTCCCTTCCCCTCCCTCGTAGCTCCCGTGCCTCCCGTGCCTTCCGTTCCGCGTCCTCCGGTGTGCGGGAGTGGGACCACATCGTGATCGGCGCGGGATCGGCCGGGGCGGTGGTGGCCGCCCGGTTGTCCGAGGACCCCGGCCGCCGGGTCCTGCTCGTGGAGGCAGGCGGCACCGACCGGCGACTGGCCGTCACCGCCCCGCTGCTCTTCCGCACCCTGTTCGGCGGCCCCGCCGACTGGGACCTGCGCACCGAACCCGAGCCCGGCTGCGCGGACCGCCGGCTCACCCAGCCCCGGGGCCGGATCCTCGGCGGCACCTCCTGCCTCAACGCCATGGTGTGGGTGCGCGGTTCGGCCGCCGACTACGACGGGTGGGGCCCGGCCGGTCGCGGGCTGCCGGGCTGGTCCTGGCGCGAGGTCGAACCCGTCTTCCACCGGATCGAGGACCACTTCCTCGCCCGTGAACACGCCGCCCGCGCCGACCCGGGGGCGCGCCGACACGGCACGGGCGGCCCGATCACCGTGACCCACGCCGTCCCCCACCCGCACGCCCGCGCCTTCGCCGACGCGGCCGGCACGATCGCCGCCCGGCTGGGCATCGGGCCCACCCGGGACATCGGCGGCCCGGACCTGGCCGGCGTGGCCCCCACCCCGGTCTCGGTGCGCGACGGACGCCGCCGGCACACCGCGCACGCCTACCTGCGCCCGGCCCGCCGCCGCCCCAATCTGACGGTGCTGACCGGCACCCTCGCGCACCGGGTGCTGGTGGAGGACGGGCGGGCCCGCGCCGTCCTCCTCGAAGGCCCGCGCTCCGGGGGCCGGCCGGAGCGGGTCGAGGCCCGGCGGGGCGTGATCCTCGCCGCCGGCGCCTTCCACACCCCCTACCTGCTGCAACTCTCCGGCATCGGGCCGCGCGAGGTGTTGGACGCGGCCGGGATCCCCACCCTGCTCGACTCCCCGCACGTCGGCGCCCACCTCGTCGACCACCCGCTGGCCGTCGTCAACTGGGAGCTCGCCGAGGGCCTGACCGGCCTGGAGACCCTGGGGCGGGCGGACGTGCTGCGCTGGCTGCTGCGGCACGACGGCCCGGTGGCCTCCACCGGCTTCGACGTGATGGGCCACCTGCCCTCGGCCCCCGACCGGCCCGCCGGTGCGGCCCCCGACCTGCAACTGGGCTTCGCACCCGCCTACTTCGCGGACGAGGGCCGGGGCACGCACCCGCGGCCGGCCGCGACGGTCGTCGCCTCGCACTGGGAGCCCCGCAGCGAGGGCCACGTCCGCGTGGCCGGCGCCGACGCCCGCCGGTCGCCCGTCATCACCCTGAACCTGCTCACCGACCCCGAGGGCGCGGACCTCAGGGCCCTCACCCGGGCCTTGGCGCTGGTCCGCGAGATCGCCGGCACCGAGCCCCTGGCCGGGATCCTGGGCCGCGAACTCAACCCCGGCCCCGAGGTCCGCACCCCCGCGCAGGTCGGCGAGTGGTTGCGGCGCACCGCCCAGACCACCTACCACCCGGCCTGTTCGGCCCGGATGGGCCGCCCCGGGGAAGGTGTGCTGGACGAGCGCCTGCGGGTGTGCGGGGTGGACGGCCTGCGGGTCGCGGACGCCTCCGCGTTCCCCGTCATCCCGCACGCCAACACCAACGCCGCCGCGATCATGCTGGGCGAACGCTGCGCCGAGTTTCTCCGCGAGGAGGACCCCGTCTGACCACACACCCGACCGCTCGTCCGGTCCACTGTCGTTGGGTCAAGTCCTCCTTCACGCAACATCGTTGGGCCTCGCCCCTCTCGTGGCCCGGGCCCGAGCTCGTCACCGGCGGGTGGGGCGGGGGTCGCGGGGGCGTTCGCGGCGGCGGCCGGATGGCAGGCGTTCGGGTCGGTGGGGCCCGTGCGGTACGTCATGGCGGGGGTCACGGCGCTCGCGGCCGGTTCGCCGGCCTGGGTGCAGGCGGGCAAGGCGCCGGACCGGCCGGCCCCGAGCGGCCCGGATACCCCGGACGCTGCCCCGGGACACCGCCGATTTCACCGGCCGCGCGGCCTCCCCGGCCCGCCTGGACGCCCTGTTGGCCGGTCCGGTCGAGGCCCCCCGGCCGATCGTGGCGATCATCGGCAAGGGCGGACCGGGCAACACCACCCGCGCGATCCGGGCCGCCGGCACCCTGATCGAGGCGGCCCGGCGCCTGGACGCGGCGGGTGATCGGCGGCCGGCCGCGCAGGCCCGGCGCGGCCTGGCCGTGGTGCGCTGGGGACAGGGCCGGTTCCGGGCGGCGATCCCGCTGTTCCGGGAGGTGGTGGGGGAGTTCCACGCGCTGGGTGACCGGCGTGCCGAGGCGTACGCCTGGCGCGGGCCGGCGCAGGCGGAACCGGACGCGGGGGATCCGGCGGTCGCGGCCTCCTTCGAGCGGAGCCTGGAGATGACGCGGGGCCTGCGGGACCGGCGTGGCGAGGGCCTTGCGGGGGTTGGGCCGGGTGCACGCGGCGGGCGGGGTCGGAGCGGCGGCGCTGCGGGAGTTCGCGCGCTCGCGGCGGATGGCGGAGGAGATCCACGACCACCCGTTGGTCCGCGAGTCGGAGGCCGACGTGGCCGCGCTGCCACGCCGCTGAAGGGCGCGCGGAGCGGGGGCGTCGCCCGTAGGGGCGACTTGGGTTCGTGATGGGGTGGTTGGGGCGCCGTCGACCGGCTCTTGACCGGTGCTTGGGGGCTTGCCGGGCATCCCTTTGCGGAGGGCCGGACGGGCATCCGTTGTTCGCCTTCCGTTCGCCCGTTCGGGGCCGGTGGCGGTCGGGCCCGTCGGTAGGGTGCGTCCGCGCCGCCACCCCGACACCCCGTCCCACCAGGGAGAACGTCATGACCGCCGAGACCCCCGACCCTTCCGTTGCCATGCCCCTGACATCCTCGGGTACCCGTCGCCGTGCCCTCCTCGCCGGCGCCGGGGCCCTCGCGCTCGCCGCCGCCGGACTGTGGACCGGCCTCGGCGCCGCCCAGGCCGCCCCCGCCGCGAGCGCCCTGCCCGCGCCCGACCACGTCCTCGTCGTGGTCTTCGAGAACCACGCCTACAACCAGGTGATCGGCAGCTCCTCCGCGCCCTACCTGAACTCCCTCAAGGCCGGCGGTGCCAACCTCACCAACTCCTACGGCGTCACCCACCCCAGCCAGCCCAACTACCTGCAACTGTTCTCCGGCTCCAACCAGGGCGTCACCGACGACTCCTGCTACACCCCCGGCTTCTCCTCCGCCCCCAACCTCGCCTCCGAACTCGCCGCCGCCGGCAAGACCTTCGGCAGCTTCAACGAGGGCCTGCCCGCCCAGGGGTCCACGACGTGCTCCAGCGGCAAGTACGCGCGCAAGCACAACCCCTGGTTCGCGTTCTCCAACGTGCCCACCAGCACCGCCAAGACCATGAAGCAGTTCCCCACCGACTTCACCACCCTGCCCAAGGTCTCCTTCGTCGTCCCCGACCTCTGCAACGACATGCACGACTGCTCGGTGGGCACCGGCGACACCTGGCTCAAGAACAACCTGAAGGCGTACGCGGACTGGGCCAAGACCCACAACAGCCTTCTCGTCGTCACCTTCGACGAGGACAACCGCCTCGCCGGCAACAAGATCCCCACCGTCCTCTACGGACAGCCCGTCACCCCCGGCAGCACCGCCGCCGGCACCTACAACCACTACGACGTGCTGCACACCCTGGAGACCCTGGCCGGTCTCACCACCCACGCCGGCAACGCCGCCGGCGCCCAGGACGTCACCGGGATCTGGGCGAACTGACCATGTACGTCGCGGACAGTCGCGGAACCCCCGCACCCACCGTGACGCGAGCCGAACCCACCGCCCCGGACCAGTCCCCGGCCCCCGCCGGCGACACCCCGCGTCCGGGGCGGCGGGCCCTCGCCCCCACGGTCCTCGCCCTCGGCACGGTCAGCCTGCTCACCGACGTCTCCTCCGAGATGGTCACCGCCGTGCTCCCCCTCTACCTCGTCGCCGGCCTCGGCCTGTCCCCCCTCGGCTTCGGGCTCCTGGACGGCGTGCAGAACGGTTTCAGCGCCCTCGTGCGCCTCCTCGGCGGACACCTCGGGGACCGGCGCGGCGGCCACAAGACCGTCGCCGGTCTCGGCTACGGGCTCTCCGCCCTCTGCAAACCCCTGCTCCTGCTCGCGCACACCGTGCCCGCCATCGGCCTCGTCCTGGCCCTGGACCGCACCGGCAAGGGACTGCGGACCGCGCCCCGGGACGCCATGATCTCCTTGGCCGTGCCGGCCGCCGACCGGGGCCGTGCCTTCGGCGCCCACCGCGCCATGGACACCACCGGCGCCCTCCTCGGCCCGCTCCTCGCCTTCCTCGTGCTCGCCGTCGCCCCCGGCGGCTGGGACGCCGTGTTCACCCTCAGCGCGTGCACGGCGGTGCTCGGGGTGCTCGTGCTGGTGCTGTTCGTGCCGGCCCGCCCCGCCCCGATCGCCGGCCCGGCAGCCGCTGCCGCTCCCGCTGCCGGGGTCGGACGTTCGCGCGCCGCCTTCGGGCTGCTGCGGCTGCCCGCCCTGCGACGGATCACGGTGGCCGCCGCCCTGCTGGGGCTGTGCACCGTCAGCGACGCCTTCGTCTTCCTCCTCCTGCAACGCACCGCGGGCCTGCCCGCCCAGTGGTTCGCGCTGCTCCCGCTGGGCACGGCGGCCGCGTTCCTCGCGCTCGCCGTCCCCCTCGGCCGCGTGGCCGACCGCCTCGGCCGGCTCCCCGTGTTCCTCGCCGGCCACCTCGCCCTCCTCGCCGCCTACGCCCTCCTCCTGTGGGGACCCACCGGCCCCGTCCTGGCCCTGCTCGTCCTCCCGCTGCACGGGGCGTTCTACGCGGCCACCGACGGCGTGCTCGCGGCGGCCGCCGCCGACGTGATCCCCGAGGACCGGCGCGGCGCCGGCCTCGCCCTCGTGCAGACCGGCCAGGCCCTCGCCCGTTTCCTGTGCTCCCTGGCCTTCGGCGCGGCCTGGACCGCCTTCGGCCCCCGCCCCGCCCTCGCCGTCGCCGGCCTCGCCCTGGCCTGCGCCGCCACGGCCTGGCCCCTGCTGCGTCCCCGGCCCGGGGCCGCCGCCCCCGTCCCCGTTTCCGTCGAGGACGCCCGTACCCCCGAAAGGCCGCCCGCCCGATGACCGCCCGCTCGATGACCACCCGCCCGCGCGTCGCCCTGCTCGCCCTGGCCTGCCTCCTCCTCGCCGCCGGCGCCGGCGGCGTGCTGTGGCGCGCGGCGGACCGCGCGGCCGCCAAGGACCGGCCGCGCGCCGGCGGGCCCGTCCTCACCGAGGGACGCGTCACCCTCGACCGCCCCACCGAGCCCGGCGGGCTGATCGTCCTGCGCAACATGGCCTGGGGACCGCACCGCGACGAACTGGCCACCGTCCACGCCGACGACCCCACCGGCCCGCGCACCGTGTCCGGCGTGAAATGCCTGCGCTTCCACGCCGCCGCCGGCACCGGCGTCTGCCTGCGCGCCGTGCCCGGCGCCCTCACCGAGTCCTACGAGGCCGTCGTCCTCGACTCCCGACTGCGCCCCCGCGCCACGAAACCCCTGGCCGGCATCCCCACCCGGGCCCGGGTCGCGCCCGACGGCCGGCGGGTGGCCTGGACGGTGTTCGTCGGCGGGGACAGCTACGCCGGCACGAACTTCTCCACCCGCACCTCGATCCTCGACCTCGACACCGGCCGCTACGACGCCTCCCTGGAGGAGTACGCGATCGTGAAGGACGGCGCCCCCTACCGCGCCGCCGACGTGAACTTCTGGGGCGTCACCTTCGCCGCCGACGGCCGCACCTTCTACGCCACCCTCGCCACCGGCGGCCGCACCCACCTCGTGCGCGGCGACCTCGCCGCCCGCACCGTCACCACCCTGCGCGAGAACGTCGAATGCCCCTCCCTCTCGCCCGACGGACACCGGATCGCGTTCAAGAAGCGCGTCCCCGGACTGCCCGCCGAAGCACCCTGGCGGCTGTACGTGCTCGACCTGCGCAGCGGGGCCGAGACGGCCCTGGCCGAGACCCGCAGCGTGGACGACCAGGCCGTGTGGGTGGACCCCGACACCCTGGAGTACTCCCTGCCCGGGGACTCCGGCGCCGACCTCCTGACCGTCCCCGCCGACGGCACCGGCAGCCCCCGCGTCCTCACCCGGGCCGCCCTCGCCCCGGCCTGGCTGCGCTGACCCCGTAGACTCGCCCGAGGTCTCGCACGCATGTGCGAGGCGGGCAGGGCGACACACGGCGGTACGGGCGGGGCGGGGCGCATGGGCGGTTGGCGGCGGGCGATGGACGCGGCGGGCATCCGCGACCCGCGACTGCGGGAGGACTACACGCGCCAACTGCGCCGGATCACGCGCTACCGGCGCGAGGTCGCGCTCGCCTCCCGCGTGCTGCTGCCCCTGGCGACCCTGCCGCACGTCATCGCCGCCGCCGCGTTCATGCACCACACCGACACCCTCCTCGACAGCGGCCCCGCGCACGCCCGCCACGAGGCCGCCGCGCGCTGGGCCCGCGACACCACCGAGGCCCTCGACACCGGCCGCACCGACCACCCCGAGCTGCGACCCCTGCTGCACAGCGCCGCCGCCCACCCGTCCCTGCGCGCTCACGTCCGCGCCCACCTCGACGCGGCCCCCGTCGACCTCGACTTCGCCGGGTTCACCGACGAGGCCGACCACCGGGGTTACGTGGACGCGTACTCGCTGCCCGGGTTCATGGTCGTCGCCGGGGTCCTGGGTCCCGCAGAGGACCCGGACGGGGCCTTCCGTGCGGCCTGCCGCGAGTACATCGACGCCGCCCAACTCCTCGACTTCGTCAACGACCTCTCCGAGGACCTGGCCGACGACCGCCTCACCCTGCCGACCGCGACGCTCGCCCGGCACGGGGTCACCCGCGCCGAGCTCGAAGCGGGCGCCGACACCCCCGCCGTGCGCGCCCTGCTCACCGAACTCCTCGACCGTGTGGACGCCGGGCTGCTCGCGAGCCGGCCCGTGGTGGACCTCGTGCCGCCGGCGCACCGGCCCATGGTGCGCTGCCTGCTCGGCGTGGACGCGCTGACGAGCCGGGCCGCGCGGGCCGCCGGGCCGGCCCTGCTGCGCGGCCCGGCCTCCCCGGGCAAACCCGCCGCCGTCCGCCTGCTGTGGCGCGAGCTGCGCGCGAAGCGGGCGGGCCTGCGGGAGTCGGGCGGAAACCGGTTGCCGGGGCGGGCGGGGTCCTGAAACCCTCGGGCGCATGAACGGCACCGAATCACAGCCCTTGGACCGCCTGCTCGCGGAACGCGCCATGGAACGCGTCATCCTCGACTTCGTGCACCACCTCGACCTGGGGGAACCAGGGGACGTGGCGGAGCTGTTCACCGAGGACGGCGTGTGGGAATGGGCGCACGACGGGCGGCGGTCGACCGGTCGGGACGCCCTGCGCGCGTACTTCGGCTCGCGCCCCGCGGACCGGCTCTCGCGCCGGGTCTGCACCAACCTCCGGGTCACCCTCGATTCCGATCACACCGCCCACGCCACCACCTACTTCGCCACCTACCGCGTCGACGGCCACGAGCCGGGCACGATCCCGCTCTCCGGGCCGCCGGTCAACGTCGGGCACTACGAGGACCGTTTCCGCAAGGTGGACGGCACGTGGCTGATCGCGCGGCGGAGCCTGTTCCTGGCCTTCGGCAGCCCGACGGAGCGCCTCAAGCCGGTCGTCGCCCCGGCCTGAGGTGGGGTCCGCCCCCGTGTCGCGCGGAACCGAGGCCGTGCGGGGCGGCGTGATCACGGGCATGGACTCCACGGAACGGGCGGGGCGGGCGCGGCGGACGGAAGAGGCGCGGCGGGGCGCGGGGGCGCGGGAGGACGAGGGGTCGGGGCGCGCGGTTGCCGTGCACCTGGCGGCCGTGTGGGTGCTCGGGTGCGTGCTGACCGGCGCTGAAACGATCCTGCTGCTCGCGTCCCTGTTCGGCGACGATCTTGGCGTGGTCGTCGCCGTCGCGCTGCTCGCCCTGTGCGCGGGGGTGGCCCTGACGGCGTGGCTCGGGTCGGCCGCCCGGTCCCACGTGCCGTTCACGCGCGGCGTGCGCGGTCTGTGGACCTGGGCGGTCCTCGTGCACGTGGCGGGTGCGGCGGCCGCGTTCGGGGCGGTGCTGCTCGACCGGGCCGCGGCCCGGTCGGGGGGCTCCGGCCCGTCCCACCTCCTCGTCGGCGGCACCGCCTGCGCGCTCGTGGCCGCGTTCTTCGTCCCCCGCACCCGGGTGCGGACGAGCGCCCTGGCCCTGACGGCGGTGCTCGCGGCCGGTGTGGGCTGGTCCGCGTGGACCGCGTCCCGGCCGCCGACCCTCGACGCGTGGCTGACCTCGCACCGCGTCGATCGTGCCCTGGCCCGGATCGGCGAGGCGCCTCCGGGACACACCGCGCACGTGCGGGGCGCGAGCGAGGACGCGTTCGGCGTCGAGTACACGAGCGACGGCGGCGGCCCCGGGTTCTCCCTGCGGGTGGAACGCGAGGGCCACGACACCCGGCGGGCCGACGCCCGGGGCTGCCCCGTGCCCCTCGGCGACCCGGTCCGCTGCGTGGACGACGGCGAGGGCCGACTGCTGATCACGTACGGGGGCGGGGGAGCGCCGGTGCGGGAACTGCGCCTGCGCCGGGCGGGACTGGTGCACGTCGTGAGCCTGCGCGAGCCCGCCGCGCTCGGCCCGGCACGCCGCGTCCTGGCCACCCTCCGGCCCGCTACCGACGCCGAACTGGAGCCGCTGCTCAGCTCGCCGTGAACGAGTGGCGGAAGGTGAAGGCGTGCTCTGTGGGGCCGTGGTGGTGCAGGTGTTCCAGCCGGGACACCCCGTCCCGCCAGGTGGGTGTGGTGTCCTCGGCGGCCCACCAGAACACGTGCTTCGGGTGCTCGGCCCGCTCGAACCAGTCGTGACGCCTGGCCAGCGCCTCCCGGTGCGGTCCGGTGTGGACGGCGTCGAAGGCGTGCCGCAGCTCGGTCCAGAGCGAGAGGGTCGTGGCCAGGGCGGTGGCCTGCGCCGTGCGGCCCTTGGCGTACCAGGACGGCACGACGAACTCCCCCCACGCGCCCCAGTCCAGGTCGAAGTGCGTGCCCCGGGCGCCGTCGGCCGCTTCGGCGTGGCCGAGGTAGCCGGGATGTCGGCTGATGCGGCGGTAGACCTCCGCGCCGCTGTCGTGGAGTGCACGGGTGAGGGGCGAGGGATCGGCGAGGGGTGCCTTCAGGGTGCCGAACGTGTACAGAGCGAGCCGGGGCATGGGTGTCTCCCTGGTCGGATGCCTGGTGGGGGCCCGGTTCGAGCGCCGGACCAGGCGAAGGTAGCCGCCCCGGAGAGCCCTGTCGACGTTGTGTTCTCCCGCCCGATGTGGCCTCCCACGCCGACCGTCGAGTCGGGGTGCTCGGCCGGTGAGGTCAGCCGGCCTGCTCCTCGTGGGCCTGCCGGCACTCCACGCACAACACGGAGGCCGGCATCGCCGCCAGGCGCGCGGCCGGGATGGGGCGCTCGCAGTCGGCGCACACCCCGTACGTGCCGGCCTCGATCCGGTCCAGGGCCACCTCGATCCGGGCCAGGGTGCGGGTCTCCGATTCGGAGAGGGTCTGGAGCACGATGGCGTCCTTGTCGGCGCTCGCCACGTCGACGGAGTCCCGCGGTCCGCCCTCCGGGGTGATGGCCTGGGTCATCTCGCGCCGTTGCCGGTCCATCGCGGTGAGGATCTCCTCCCGAGCCGCCCGGAGCTCCGCCGCCACCGTGTCCGTCGTGTTCGTGCTCGTGCCGCTGTTCGTCACGTTCCCGCTCCCGTCCTCTCGCTGCGCCCGACCCGGTCGGGCCGACAGGGCGCCGCGTACCCGGTGGGGCCCGGCGCATGCGGTGACCGTCGTCACGGGGGTCGGGCGCCCGGGACCGTCCGGTACGGCCCGCACGGGCGTCACCCGTTTCGTACGATGGCTTGCGTTCGGTGACGTCGAAGGCTCGACGGCACCGGGCGGACCACCCGTGACAGATCCGAGGAGAAGATTCGTGAGCAGCAGTGTCGAGACGCTGGAATTCCAGGCCGAAACACGCCAGTTGCTGCAGTTGGTGATCCACTCGATCTACTCGAACAAGGACATCTTCCTGCGCGAGTTGATCTCCAACGCCTCCGATGCCCTGGACAAGTTGAGACTGGCCGCGCTGACCGACCCGGACCTGGGCGCCGACACCGAGGACCTGCGGATCTCGCTGGAGGTGGACCGCGAGGCCCGCACCCTGACCGTCCGGGACAACGGCATCGGCATGTCCCGTGACGAGGTCGTCGAGCTCATCGGCACCATCGCCAAGTCCGGCACCGCGAGCCTGCTGGAGAAGATCCGCGAGGCCCGGGACGCGGAGGCGGCGCAGACCCTCATCGGGCAGTTCGGCGTGGGCTTCTACTCGGCGTTCATGGTCGCCGACCGGGTCACGCTGAGCACCCGACGGGCCGGCACCGACGAGGGCACCCGGTGGGAGTCCGACGGCGAGGGCAGCTACACGATCCGGTCCGCCGAGGGCCTGGACACCGGCACCTCCGTCACCCTGCACCTGAAGCCCGCCGACGGCGAGGACGGCCTGGCCGACTACCTGGCCGAGTGGAAGATCCGCCAGATCGTCAAGCAATATTCAGATTTCATCCGCTGGCCCATCACCATGGCCGCCGAACGGCCCGTCTCGAACCCGGACGCGGACACCGACTCCGGGTCCGACGCGGACGCCGAGCCCGCCACCGTCACCCTCAACTCGATGAAGGCCCTGTGGGCGCGGCCCCGCAGCGAGGTCTCCCAGGAGGAGTACGACGAATTCTACCGGGGCCTCGCGCACGATCCGACCGCCCCGGCCCTGACCGTCCACATGCGGGCCGAGGGCACCTTCGAGTACGAGGCGCTGCTGTTCGTCCCCTCCCGCGCCCCCTTCGACCTGTTCTCCCGCGACAGCCGTCCCGGGGTGCACCTGTACGTCAAGCGCGTGTTCATCATGGACGACTGCGACGCGCTGATGCCGAACTACCTGCGGTTCGTCAAGGGGGTCGTGGACGCCCACGACCTGTCCCTGAACGTGTCCCGCGAGATCCTCCAGCAGGACCGGCAGATCCGCGGGGTGCGCCGCCGACTGGTCAAGAAGGTCCTGGGCGCCCTGAAGGACACCCGCGCGAAGGACACGGAGACCTGGGCGACGCTGTGGGCCGAGTTCGGTCGGGCGCTGAAGGAGGGGCTCATCGAGGACCCCGACAACAGCGAGGCCCTGCTCGACCTGGTGTCCGCGTCCTCCACCCACGACCCGGAGGGGACCACCACCCTCGCCGAGTACGTCGAGCGGATGAAGGAGGGCCAGAACGCCATCTACTTCCTCACCGGCGAGAACCGCGCCACCGTCGAGAACTCCCCCCACATGGAGGCGCTCGTCGCGAAGGGGTACGAGGTGCTGATCCTCACCGACCCCGTCGACGAGGTCTGGACCGAGCAGGTGCCGGAGTACTCCGGGCACCGCTTCCAGTCCATCGCCAAGGGGCAGGTCGACCTCGACGAGGACACCGCCGAGGACGAGGCCGCCGACACCGACCGGGCCGCCCGGGAGGAGGAGTACGCCGCCCTGCTGCCGTGGCTGCGCGGGGCCCTGTCCGAGCAGGTCAAGGACGTCCGGCTGTCCACGCGCCTGACCACCTCGGCGGCCTGCGTGGTCGGTGACGCCCACGACATGACGCCCACCCTGGAGAAGATGTACCGGGCCATGGGCCAGGAGATGCCCCCGGTGAAGCGGATCCTGGAGCTCAACCCCACCCACCCGCTGGTCACCGCCCTGCGCGAGGCCCACGCCCGGGACGCCGCCGATCCGGCGCTCGCCGAGATCGCCGAACTGATCCACGGCGGCGCCCTCCTCGCCGAGGGCGGTGAACTCCCCGACCCGGCCCGGTTCACCCGCCTGCTGACCAGCCGCCTGGGCAACGCCCTCTGACCCGCCCCCGATCAGCCGGCCCGGCCCTCCCGCCCCCGGGAGGGCCGGGCCGCGCCCCGCGGTCACCGTTCCTCCGATCGTCCGAGGACGGCCAGGCCGTGGTGGTAGGCGTACCGCACGGCCTGGGCACGGGAGGCGGCCCCCGTCTTCGCGAAGATGTTGTTCACGTGCGTCTTCACGGTGGCGGTGGAGATGTGCAGGGCCCGGGCGATCTCCGGGTTGCCGAGCCCGTCCGCGATCAGCCGCAGCACCTCCACCTCCCGGGCCGTGAGCCCGTCGGGCGGCTCCACCGGGGCCGACGCCGGGGCCGCCGCCGGCGGAACGGCGCCGGTGACCCGTTCCAGCAGCCGGCGTTGGATGCCGGGCGCCAACCCCGCCTCCCCGGCCAGCACGTCCGTGATCGCGCGGGCGATCTCCTCCCCGCCCGCGTCCTTCGTGAGGTAGCCCCGGGCCCCCGCCCGCAGCGCGGGGAAGAGGGAGTCGTCGTCGGCGAAGGTGGTCAGGATCACGACCTCGGTGCCCGGGTGTTCGGAGCGGATGCGTCGGGTCGCCTCGATGCCGTCACAGCGCGGCATCCGCAGGTCCATCAACACCACGTCCGGCGCGAGCGCGGCCGTCAGCTCCACCGCTTCCACGCCGTCCCGCGCGGCCCCCACCACCTCGATCCCGGGCAGGAATCCCAGCAGCATCACGATGCCCTCGCGGACCACGGACTGGTCGTCCGCCACGACCACCCGCACGGGGGACCCGTCCCGCCCGCCGTCCGACCCCGACCGCTCCACGCCCATCGTCTCCGCCCCGTTCACGTCGGCACCCGCAAGCTGACCACGAACCCGTCCTCGCACGGGCCCGCCTCCAGGGATCCGCCGAGCAGTTCGGCCCGCTCCCGCATCCCCACCAGACCGTAGCCGGCCCCGGCCCCTCCCGTGTCACCGCCACCACCACCACCGCCGCCGCCCGCGTCCCGGACCTCCAGGCGCACCTCGTCCGGCAGGTAGGACAGGTGCACGGTCACCTCGGCCCCCGGCGCGTGCCGTCGCACGTTGGTCACGGCCTCCTGCGCCACCCGTCGCACGGCCTGCGAGGTCTCGGCGGGCAACTCCCGCCGTTCGCCCGTCACCCGCACCCCTTCCGGGGCCCGGAAGCCGCCGCCCCCGCCCGCCGGGTCCAGCAGCCCGGACAGCCACTCCTCCAGGGGGGTGAGGTCCCCGCGCAGCGCGGACAGGGCCTGCCGGGTCTCGGTCAGCCCCTCCCGGGCCAGCCCCCGCACCAGCACCACCCGTTCCAGCACCCGGTCGCGGAACTCCCCGGGCGGTTCCCGCTCGATCAGCATCCGGGCCGCCTCCAGGTGCACGAGCTGTGCCGACAGGCTGTGGGCGAGCACGTCGTGGATCTCCCGGGCGATCCTGGACCGCTCCTCCAGGGCCGCCGACTCGGCCCGGGCCCGCGCCGCGTCCCGCTCCCCGGCGAGCAGGGCCCGCTCCTGGGCCAGCAGCCGGGCCGTGGTGGCCCGGGCCTCGGCGTCCAGCCGCAGCACGTACCCGACCAGTCCGAGACCCGCGGCGGTGGACAGGATCGTCGGCCAGGTCGCCGGACTCGACCAGGCGTACGCGGCCAGGGCCACCGCCGTGCACGGCAGGGCCGCCGCCAACGGGAGCCGCCGGAGCGCCATCAGCGCGCAACAGCACCACACGATCACCGCCCCGGTGCGCCACCCCAGGGCCGAGAGGGCGGGACCGGCGGCCAACAGCGGCAGCATCGCCGCCATGGCCGGCCCCAACCGGTGCGCCAGTGTGGTCCGCCAGTACACCCGGACCAGGGCCGCGCACCCGATCAGGATTGCCGCGATCCCGATCCACGCGAGCCGCCCGGGACCGTGCGCGTCACCCACCGCGGACCACACCAGCACCCCGGCCACGATCAGACGGATCGCCAGGTTCAGGCCACGCCGGGCCCGCGTCGAGGGCTGACGGGTCAGCGCCTCGATCGAGGGCCAGCCGGTCCAGATGTTCGCCGTCACCGCAGCCCCGGTCCTTCCGGCAGGGTCGCGGACCGCCGGCCGACGGCCGCGTCGCGACCACGGTACGACGCGTGGACCTCCGGGTGCCGCAGCACCATCACTCCCGACCGGACCAACAGGGAGGCGGCCAGGGCGAGCAGCATGGCGCCCGTGCCCAGGTGGAGACCGAGCAGCACACCGAGACCGGCCAACCCCAGCCGTATCACCAGCCCGCCGACCCACACGGCCGCCGTGGCCTTGGTGCCCCGGGTCCACACGCTGCCGTCCTCGGCCTTCCACACCCGTGTGGTCCAGGCCCAGCCCACGCCCATCAGGGCACCGGTGACGATCTCGGCCGCGAGCAGCGCGATCGACAACCCCGTGTGCCCGGAGTCGATCAGACCGCCGCCGCGTACGGCGAACACGCCCAGGACCACGGGCACCAGCCACCAGCGACGCGAGGGGTCCCAGCGCTGGGGCCGGAACTGTCGTACGAGGATCAGGGCCACGACGGCGATGATCACGAGAATGTTGAAGGCGGACACGGAAACCTCCGGGAGGGACGGAGAGGACTACGGGGACGGGGCGGAGAAGGAGAACCGCCGGCGATCCCGTCGTCGCTCTCCGACTCCTCCTCGAAGGTACGGAGAACCCCAGGTCGGAGGCATCGGCGCCAGGGTTGATCACGGGTGGAGAACGGGTGGAGTCCCTCTCTCCACCCACGGGTGGAGACTCCCTCCCGCGCGCCGCTCACGCCCGGCCGATCGCCCGCGCGCTCAGTGCACCGCGAACGTCCACTTCCGGACCTTCTCCAGGCTCCGGTTCCAGTACGTGACCGAGACGTTCGCGTCGATGTTCACGAAGCTCCCGCCGTCCGGGAAGGCGACCTTCAACGGTTTGCCGACCACGGTGTTGGCCTCGGCGCTGTGGAAGCGCAGGGTCATGGAGGTGACCGCGTCGGTGGGCACGTCCTTGCCCTCGCCCTCCCGGAAGAGCCGCACCCCGGCGTAGGCCCTCTCGCCCGGCTTCAGCACGACCGGCACCATCTCCGACTCCATCGGGACGGCCTCCTCGGGCCGGGAATCGAAGCGGATCAGGGGGTGGAAGTACAGCGTGCAGGTGGTGCGGCCGGTGTTGGCGGCGGTGAGGAACAGGTTGCGCAGGCTGTCCTGTCGCTCGGCCGCCGAGGTGACCGACAGGTTCGCCCCCGTGCACGGCGGGGCCGCGTTCCCTCCGCCGCCGGAGCCGCCCGAGCCCGCTCCCTTGCCGGGGCTCGCCGTGCCCCGGCCCGGGCTCGGGGCGGTGGTCCCGCCGGACGGGGGCGCGGGCTTCGCGGACGTGGGCGCCGGGGACCCCGGCGCCGTCGGGTCCGGTGCCGTCGTGCCCGGTGCGCTCCCCGAGGGCGCGGGGGCGTCGGCGGAGCGGGAGGGCACGGTGCCCCTGTCGCGTCCGCCCTCGCCGTTCTGGCAGGCGGCGGCCGTGGTCAGGGCGAGGACGACGAGGGCGGCGGCCCCCAGGAGCCGGCTCCGTCGGCCGGTGCGGGCTGATTCGTGAGCGGTGCGCATGGTGGATCCCCCGTGTGGTCGGGGCGGGTCCGTCCCCGCCTCCCGGCGCGGGCGGGCGGCCCTGTGCCGGGACGCCCGCCGGCGTGTCATCGACGCTAGCGAGCCGGTCCCCGCGCCCACAGTCACCGCGGGTGGGGATGTGCCCGGAACCGACCCCACCCCAGGGCGGTGCGCCCCCGTCCCCGGATGGGGGCGGGGTGGGGGCGGAGCGCGGCCCGTCGCGGTGTCCCCGGCCTCCGCTTCCGGGCCCGTGACCGGCCGCCGAGGCGCTCGCGGGGGAATCCCGCACACGCGTTCTGGCATATTCCGTTCGAACATTCGGCGACTCGCGGCCGCAAATCTCCGAAATTCACTCGTCGAACAGTTGAATGCCGCACGGCTTTCCTCGGCCGGAAATCGCCCGGAGCGCACCCGTCTCACGCGCCCGGCGTGCGCGCTTATCGCGCCCTTTCATGCCCCCATGTGCCCTCAAATCGGCACGAGTCAAGCGGAGTTGATCATTCCGGGCGCAGGCGTCCGGCGGAGTGCCGCCGTCGTGGCGAGTAACGCGTGGCGAGAATTGCATCTGTCACCGATTGGTAATGCCTTGGTAAATTGAATTCGCGGCAGCCGGCACGACCGAACGCGTCGAACGGATTCCCGGGGACCGACGCCGTTCCCCCACCACCCCGTTCCGGACGTGCTCCCCCTTCCGGACCCGTCCCGAGCCGATCGCCGCGCACGACCCGACCCGACCACACCGCGCCCCGGCCACCGCCGGACGCAGGAGGCAGGCCCTCATGCAATCGCTCATCGACCAGGCCCGCGCGTTCCCCACGCGCCACGTGGCCGATCCCCGACACGCCGACCGCTTCCGCGCGTTGGCCGCCGGACAGGCCCCGGAGGCCCTCTTCATCACCTGTTCCGACTCCCGCGTGGTCCCCACGCTGATCACGGGCGCGGAACCCGGCCGACTCTTCGAACTCCGCACCGCCGGCAACATCGTCCCCCCGTACCCCCACGACGGCCCCACCGGCGGCGAGGCCGCCACCATCGAGTACGCCGTGCGCGCCCTCGGGGTCGAATCGGTGGTCGTGTGCGGCCACTCCCACTGCGGCGCCGTCGGCGCGGTGGCCCGGGGCGAGGACCTCTCGGCCCTGCCCGCCGTGCGGGACTGGCTCGACCGCTCCGTCCCGCCCCGCTCCGCCGTCCGCGCCCCCGCGCCGGACCACGACCGCCCGGACGTGGCCGCCGCCGTCCGCGCCCACGTCCTCGAACAGGTCGACGTGCTCCGCGCCTACCCCTGCGTCCGCGAACGGCTCGCGGCCGGCCGGCTCACCCTCCACGCCTGGTACTACGAGGTGCACACGGGCGTCGTCAGCGCGCACCGCCCCGACCTGGGCGACGGCACGGTCTTCAGCAGACTCTGACCGGCCCGGCGACACCCTCCGCGCGCACCGCTCGCGCGTCCCGCCCCACCCCCGGCCCGCCCCGCCCGTGCCCCGACGCGTGCCCCGGCACCTCCGCGCACGGCCCCGGGCCCCACACCCTCGACGAACGGGACACCACAGCCATGCCCCGCACCCCCGCCCCCACCGGCACCGCCCCACCCGGCGGCCCCGACCCCCACCCCACGCCCCTGAGCACCGCCCTGACCGCCCTGCGCCGACCCGCGCTGCTGCGCCGCGAGGCCCTGGCCTCCCTGGTCGTCTTCCTCGTGGCGCTGCCCCTGTGCGTGGGCGTCGCGGTGGCCTCCGGCGTACCCGCCGAACTCGGCCTGATCACCGGCATCGTCGGCGGCATCGTCGTCGGCATGCTGCCCGGCAGCACCCTCCAGGTCAGCGGCCCGGCCGCCGGCCTGACCGTCCTCGTCCTCGAAGCCGTCACCGACTTCGGCCTCGGCATGCTCGGCGCGATCGTCCTGGCCACCGGTCTGCTCCAGGTCGGCCTCGGCGCGGCCCGCTGCGGCCGCTGGTTCCGCGCCATCTCCGTCTCCGTCGTGCAGGGCATGCTCGCCGGCATCGGCCTCGTGCTGATCGTCGGCCAGCTGCACACCCTCGCGGGTGCCCGACAGCCCCGTTCCGGACTCGACAAGATCCTCGGCCTGCCCGCCCTGGTGATCGAGACGGCCGGGTCGCGGGCGGCCCTGACCGCCGCCGGCGTGGGCGTGTTCACCCTCCTCGTGCTGGTCCTGTGGCACCGGGTCCCGGCCGTGCTGCGCACCGTGCCGGCCCCGCTGGCCGCCGTGGCCCTGGCCACCGCCGGGGTCCTGGCGCTCGGTCTCGACGTGCCCCGGGTCGAGGTGCGCGGTCTTCTGGACGCCGTGCGCCCGCCCGGGCTCGACGACCTCGCGGGCCTGGGCTCGGCCGCGGTGCTGGGCACGGTCCTGGCCTTCACCCTGATCGCCTCGGCGGAATCCCTGTTCAGCGCGGCCGCCGTGGACCGGATGCACGACGGCCCGCGCACCCACTACGACCGCGAACTCCTCGCGCAGGGGGTCGGCAACACCGTCTGCGGGGCCTTGGGCGCCCTGCCCATGACGGCGGTCATCGTGCGCAGTTCGGCCAACGTCCGGGCCGGGGCGAGCACCGCGCTGTCCCGGATCCTGCACGGGGTGTGGCTGCTGCTGTTCACCGCGCTGCTGCCGGTCGCGATCGGGGTCATCCCGCTGGCCGCGCTCGCCGCCGTGCTGATCCACGCGGGGGTGAAGCTGATCCCGCTCACCGCGATTCCCGCGTTGTGGCGGGCGCACCGGGGCGAGACGGTGATCCTGCTGGTCACGGCCGTGGCGATCGTGGTGACGAACATGTTCGAGGGGGTGCTGCTCGGGCTGCTGATGGCCGTGGTGAAGGCCGCGTGGGAGACCTCGCACGTGCACGTCTCCGTCCGCGAACTCAGCGGCGGGCGGGCCGTGGTCAGTCTCACCGGCAACGCGACCTTCCTGCGCCTGCCGCACATCCTGGACACACTGGAGGCGCTGCCGGAGGAGCGGCCCGTCGAACTGGACCTGAGCGGCCTGCGGCATCTGGACCACGCCTGCCGGACCGCCCTGGAGGGGTGGGCGGCGCGCCGGCGGGACGTGGGGTCCTCGCCGGTCCGGGTCCGTGAACCGTGGGAACCGGCGCCCACGACGGCGGCCCCGCCGGGCTGAGCCGGTCGCAAGGGGGTGTGTTCGGCCCGTCACGGACGGATTCCGGTCAGCCTCTTGGTGATCCATTGACCTTCTCTTGGTGATCGCTTTACGTTTCTCGTGGCGGCGAACACCGCACAAGGTGTCGAACCGCCGCGAGCAACCCGAAAGCCCGTGAACCACCCCCCTCAACGGAGGCACCCGTGGAACAGGTCATCCGCAGGCTCACGACGGACGAGGTCTGGCAGCGCTGGACCGAGGCCAACTCGCCCACCACGACCGCCGCGAAGAGCGGCTGCATCAGCGCGCACACCGGCGCCCGGGGCGCGGCCCCGGCCGGCAAGTCCGGCTGCATATCCTGAGCCACCCGCGGGGCCGGACCCTCCCGCGGAACCGGCCCCGCGGGCACCCCCGCGCACCCCTGTCCCCCCACCCAGCCCCGCCCACCCCGCCCCCGAAACCGGAAACCGGCCATGAACCCCACCGGCACGGACGACCCGGGCCCCGAGGGCCGCGCCTGGCCCGCACCCGAAGTCGTCGATTTCGTCCGCGACATACCGCTCTACCGCCCCGCCCTCGACCGCGGCCACTTCCCCGTCCTGGAGAAACCCGAGATCGCCTGCGGCTTCCCCGACAACTGGATGACGCCGAGACTCGCCGCCGCCCTCGCCGCAGGCGAGGCCGAATACGTCCTGTCCACCGGCACCAACCACGCCCGGATGCGGCTCATCCGGCCGCCGTACTTCCTGCTCCACTCCTACTACCGGCTGTGGAGCGAACACCCGGCCATCTCGGCGACCTGGCGGGCCGGTTGCCAACGGGTCTCCCTCACCACCGTCCTCGCCACCGAGCACGTGGCCCGCGTCAACGCCCGCCGGCGCACCGGGAATCCCACGCCCGACCCCGACCCCGGCCCTGATCAAGGCCCCGACCAAGGCCCCGGACCGGCCGCGATCGAACACCTCACCCTCGAAGAACGCCGCCTCGACGAACGCACCGTCTACCTCAACCGCCGCCTCGACCCCGGCCGCGACTGGGACCGCGCCGAGGTCGTCCGCATCCTCGCAGAGATCCGCCGGGTCGCCGCCGCCCACCCCGAGGGCGCCTACCACCTCGACTGCTCCGGCTACCACCTCGCCCACCTCGTGCGGCACGCCCGCGCCCTCGGCCTGTGGGACCCCGCGCGGTTCCCGCGCCCCGCGAGCATCGTCCACGCCTACGAGTACACCCCGCTCACCGTCCGCCGGTACCTGCGCCGACACTTCGACTGCCCCGTCGTCGACCTCTTCGGCAGCACCGAACTCGGCTACCTCTTCCACGGTGACGGCGAAGGCCGCTACCACCCCCACCTGGCGGACATGAGCGTGGAACTCCTGCCCGTGGCCCCGGGCAGCGGCATCCACAGCCTGATCGTGACGAGCCTGCGCAACCCCCACATGCCCCTGGTCCGCTACCGGTCCGGCGACTGCGTGCGCACGGAAGACGGCAGCGCCGACCCGACCCGGATCGTCTCCTTCTGCGGCCGGGAGAAGGAACTCCTCGCGGGCCCCGACGGCCCCGTCGCGCACGGCGACCTCGACGCCCTCGTGGCCGAACACGCCCCCGGCACCTTCCTCGCCCGACTCGACCTGCCCGCCGACGACGCCCCGCGCGGCACTCGGGCCGTGCTGCGGCACACCACCTTCGACGGCGCCCCCACACCCGCCGGGCCCGCCGACCGGCTCGCGACGGCGGTCGGCGCCCTCATCGGCCGCCCCACCACCCTCGCCCACCACGAGCACCTGCCGATCGGCCCCTCCGGCAAGTACCCGTGGCTGCGCCGCACCCCCCGAGGAGACACCGCGTGACCCCACCCCTGGCCCCCACCGCCCCGCCCGTCACCCCCGAGGCACTGCGCGCGCTGCTCGACCCCGACCTGCACGAGGAGACGGTGGGGGCCGCCCTCGCAGCCGATCCGGACCCCGAACCGAGCCGGGCCGTCGCCGAACGGCGCGTCCTGGAAGCCCTGCGCTACCTGTGGCTGGTCTCGGCCCACCCCGACCGGCTCGCGGGCCTGTTCCTGCCGGTGGAACAGGCCGTGGACGAGGTCTGGCACCACCTCATCCTCCAGACCCGCGAATACCGCGACCTGTGCGAACAGCGCCTGCCGGGAGGCTTCTTCGTGCACCACCGGGGCATCGCCTACACCGCCTACACGGACACGGCGGTACGCGGCGGCGGCCCGGACCGGCGACGCGGCGCGGAGGAGGCACTGCGCTGGATCCCGCCCTACGTCGCCGCGTTCGGCCCCTTCGACGAGGGCGCGCTGCCGCACTGGACGATGGTCCGCTTCCTCCACGAGGAACTCGGCCTCTCCCTCGCCGAGATCTCCGCCCTCGAACCGCCCCCGCCCACCCCGTGAACCCATGACGAGGGCGCCCGATTCAGGGCCGCATCAAAGCGGTCAGACGGGTGCGCAGGCGGGTGAAGGCGGGGGAGGAGCGCAGGGCCGTGACGTCCGTGTCCGGGTCCCGGTCGAGATCGACCGGCAGCTCCGCTACCACCCGCCCCGGGCCCGCCGCCAGCACCACCACCCGCGAGCCCAACAACACCGCCTCCTCGGCCGAGTGGGTCACGAACAGCACCGTCGTCCCCGAGCGGCCCGCGAGCGCCCGCACCTCCTCCTGGAGGCGCTCCCGGGTCAGGGCGTCGAGGGCGGCGAACGGCTCGTCCATCAGCAGCAGTTCCGGTTCGGCGGCCAGGGCGCGGGCGATGGCCACCCGCTGCTGCTGACCGCCCGACAACTCCCAGGTCCGCCGATCCGCCAGCCCCGCCAGCCCCACGCGTTCCAGCAGCTCCGCGATCCGGGCGGCCCGCTCCGCACGCGGCACCCCGTGCCGGGCCAGCGCGAACGCGAGGTTCCCGCCCACGGTCCGCCACGGGAACAGCCGCGGCTGCTGGAACACGACCCCGGCCCCGGCGCCCGGCCGGGGCGCCGCGCCCCGAACCGAGGCCCGGCCCGAGGAGGGCCGCTCGAATCCGGCCACCACCCGCAGCAGACTGGTCTTGCCGCAGCCGGAGGGCCCGACCAGGACCACGAACTCCCCGGCGGACACCCGCAGGTCCACGTCGGCCAGCGCGGTCACCGCCCGTTCGCCGGCCCCGTACCGCACCGAGATCCCGGTCAGCTCCACGACCGGCTCGGCCCGCACGACCGCGACACCGGCCGCGCCCGCACCGGCCGCGCCCGCACCGGCCGCGCCCGCACCCGTCCCGTCGTCAGCGCGCGGCACGGGCCAGCTCCTCCACCGCGAGCGCCCGCTCGAACACCGCCGTGTCCGGCACCGCGTCGACGGCCTTCTGCCCCTTGAGGAACTCCGCCGCGTCCCGCAGGTTCGCCGCCAGCTTCCCCGGCTTGCCGGGCGTGCCCAGGTACTCCGGGCCCGCCTGCTCCTTCGCGTCGAGCAGCACGAGCTCCGCCAGCTGCCGCTTCGCCTCGTCGGCCGGCAGCCCCAGCTCCGCCCCGATGGACTTCGCGGCCCGGTCCGGCTCCGTGCGGGCCTGCGTGACCGCCGCGTCCTGCGCCTTCACCCAGGCCGTGACCACCTCGGGGTGGGCGGCGGCGAACGCGTTCGTGACCACGCCCAGGTCGGCCGTGGGCTTGCCCCGCTCCGCGAGCTGCCGGCTGCTGACGAGCACCTTGCCGTCCTTCTTCAGCTCGCCCAGGGTCGGCGTCCACACGTAGGCCGCGTCCACGTCCCCGCGCTTCCAGGCCGCGAGGGCGTCCTGCGGCTGGAGGTCCACGATCGACACCTTCGACGGGTCGACTCCGGCCGCCGTGAGCGCCGCCAGCAGCGAGTAGTGCGCGGTCGACCCGAAGGGCGTGGCCACCTTGCGGCCCGCCAGGTCCTTGACCGAGCCGATCCCGGACTTCGCGACGAGCGCCTCGTTGTCCCCGATCAGGTCATGCACCCACAGCACCTTGTACGGGATGTTCAGCGGCGCCGACAGGCCCTTGGTCACGGGGCTGGAACCGGCCAGGCCCAGGTCCACGGCGCCGGCGATGACGGCGGTGTTCACGTCGCCCCCGGACTCGAACTTGACCCACTTCACCGTCACGTCGGGCAGGGCCTTCTCCAACAGGCCCTGGTTCTTCACCACCAGATCGGCGTTGGGGATCGCCTGGTACGCGATCCGGACCACGGGCCGGTCCCCGCCCTCGGCCGTGTCCCCACCACCCCCGCAGGCGGTCGCGCCCACGGCGGTCAGGGCGAGGGCGGCGGCGAACAGCAGGGTGCGTCGGGACGGGTTTCTGGGCATGACGGATCTCCGGTGTGAAGGGTGAGGACAGCGAGAAGGAAGGGGGAGGGGCGGGGTGGGATGGGGATGGGGGGCGGGCTCAGGCTCGGCCGCGCCACGGCACCGCCGAGCGCTCCAGCAGCCGCAGCAGCGCGTCTAGGACGATCCCGGACACCCCGATCGCGAGGATCCCCGCGATCACCAACGCCGTCTGGTTGTAGCGCTGGGCGTCGCGGATCATGCCGCCGATGCCGGGCACGCCGTTGATCGTCTCGGCCGCGACCACCGAGGTGTACGCGACGCCCACGGCGATCCGCACGCCCGTGAGGATCTCCGGGAGCGCCGCCGGCAGGCGCACCGACAGGAGCAGGGACACCGGCCCGGCGCCCAGGGCCCGGGCCGCCTCCACGAGGTGCCCGGGCACCGCGCGCACCGCCGCCGCCGTGGCCGCCGCGATCGGCGGCAGCGCGGCGATCACGAGCAGCCAGATCTTCGGCGCCTCGTCGATGCCGAACCAGATCACCAGCAACGACAGGTAGGCGAGCGGGGGAAGGGTCCGCAGGAACGTCACGGCGGGTTCGAGGACCACGGCCAACGGCCGCACCGTCCCCAGCAGCAGGCCCAGCGGCACCCCCACCAGGACGGCGTACGCCGAGCCCGTCCCGATCCGCCCCAGGCTCACGCCCAGGTGCTCCACGAGCAGGTGCCCGCCGTAGCCGCGCACCCCGTCGTGCATGGTGGACGCGAGGAGGAACTGCCGCCACACCTCGCCCGGCGAGGGCACCAGCACCCGGGGCCACACCCCGGCCGACACCACCGCCTGCCACGCCGCCAGCAACACCGCCAACGCGAGCAGCCGCAGCAGCCCCCAGCGCACGGCGAGCCGCCACCGCGCCCGCGCCGGCGAATCCGCGCGCCGCGTTCCCGGGCCGTCGGGGGCCGGGGCGGCCGGGGTCTCGGCCGGGGCCGTCGTCAGCGCGCTCACGCGGCCGGCTCCGCCGTCAGGGCCCGGAACCGGGGCGCGACCTCTTCGCCGAACCGATACGCCTCCTCCAAGTGCGGGTACCCGGACAGCACGAACTCGTCGATGCCCAGCGCCCGGTACTCGGCCAGGCGCGCGGCCACCTCGTCGTGCGAGCCGACCAGCGCCGTGCCCGCGCCCTCCCGGACCAGCCCGACGCCCGCCCACAGGTTCGGCGCGACGGTGAGCCGCGCCGCGTCGGCGACGCCGCCGTGCAGCGCCGTCATTCGGGCCTGACCTGTGGAATCCATGCGGGCGAAACGTTCCTGCGTCGCCCGTACCGCCTCCGGGTCGATCCCGGCGAGGATCCTATCGGCCTCCGCCCATGCTTCCGCCGCCGTGTCCCGACTGATCACGTGCACCCGCAACCCGAACCGCACCGTGCGCCCCACCGCCCGGGCCCGTTCCCGCAGCCGCGCCACACGCTCCGCGACGGCCGCCGGCGGCTCCCCCCACAGCAGTTGCACGTCGGCCCGGCGAGCCGCGACCTCCTCGGCCGCCGGGGACGCGCCGCCGAAGTACAGGGGCACCGGATGCCGCAGCTCCGGATCGGCCAGGCGGGCGCCGGCGACCCGCAGGTGCGCGCCCTCGTGGTCCACCTCCCGCCCCGCCAGCAGCTCGCCCAGCACGGTCATGACCTCTTCGGTGCGCGCGTAGCGCTCGTCGTGTCCGAGGGTGTCGCCGTAGGCCCGCTGTTCGGCCGGATCACCGCCCGTCACCACGTTCAGCGCGATCCGGCCGCCCGCGAACCGGCGGAAGGAATCGGCCTGTTGGGCGATCAGGGTGGGACTGGCGAAACCGGCCCGGAAGGCCACGAGGAACCCGATCCGGCTGGTGTGCTGGGCCAGCGCCGTCGTCACGATCCAGGGATCGGCGCACCCGAGCCCCACCGGCGTCAACAGGGAGTGAAAACCCGCCTGTTCGGCGGCGCGCGCCACCTGTGCGAGGTACGGGATGTCGGCCGGACGCCGCACGGCGGCCTCCGTGCGCCCCTGCACGACGGTGGCGCCGCCGGGATGACGGCCGTCACCGCCGGTGGGCAGGAACCAGTGGAACAGGACGGGGTGGTGCGACATGAGGGGACCTCGACGGGACGGCAACGCGCCGCACCCGCCGTCCGGGCGCGGCGGAGCCACGCGCACGGGCGCGGGGGCGGTGAGGCGGTGCGGAAGGGAACGGGAAGCGGGCCGGGGGGCGCGGGGAGCCCTCAGGGGCGCCGGCGGATCAGCGGATCAGGGGATCGGCGGATCAACAGCCGGGCGAGGGGCGGGAGAAGGCCCGACACAGCATGGTCGACACACGCAGCAGATCCACGTGACGACGCGAGGTGAGGGAGGGGGCCATGGGCCCCATCCTGTCGGCGGCGTTCCGCCCCGCGCAACACCTGTCCACATCCCGGACGATACCGTCCCGTATCGCGGGCGAACAGGCGGTCGGCCCTACCGCGCGGGAGTGGCCTCGCTCCTCGCCGGTCCCCCGTGAAGCAGGAGTTGGGCGAGGCCCGCCATGGACACGAGGGCGCCGATCGTGTACCAGAGGCCGTCCGCGAAGACGCCGGTCAGCAGCGTTCGCGCGGAGGGCCCGGCGGGCAGCTCCGCGGGGTCGAGCCGGTCGAAGAGGATCGGCGCGGTCAGGGCGGTGCCGACGGCGATGCCGAGTTGGATGGCGGTGTTGAAGACCCCGGAGGCCGAACCCGCGTGCCGCTCCGGGATCCGGGCGAGGGCGAGGTCGGCGAGCGGCGCTCCCACCAGGCCGGGCCCCGCCCACCCCGACCGGCCCGGGGGCGGCGCGGGAGCGCACGCCGACAGGGCGAGGAACAGGGAACGACGAAAAGGTGTGTGGCGAGGCCCGGGCCGAGGGACACCGCCGTCCGGACGCACGTCGGAGTTCCGCCACGATTGGGGGCGGAACACCGGGAAGCGACTCGGGACGAGCGCTACAGGGCCTGGGAGATACGCCATCACCTCGAAACACGGCGCCGACCCCGGGGCGGGGAGCGGCGGAATCCCCCCAGGCTGTCCGGGCCGGGAGCCCCGGGCGACCGGATTGCGGACGGTGGGGGCCGGGGCGTACGCCCCCGATCGGCTGGGGCGGAAGTCCGGCCTCCGTACCGCTTCCGTGCCGCGGCCGTGTCGCACGCGTGTCGCTCCGTGCCGTTCCCGCGGCGCGTCCGGTGCGGGAGGGGCGCGGCGAAACCGACGGCGCGCGCCGGAGGCGACCCCGAGAGAACTCGGGGTCGTCCCCCAGGGGTTCACCTCGCGCACCCCTCGTGGATCTCCGGGTGTGCCCTCCCCCGTGCGGGGGATCCGCCGGCGGGGTCAAGATCGTGAAGATGGTGCTCGTTCCCGAGGGACACGGGAACACCCAACACCCGCCCCAGCCACAGGAGTCACCCCGTGAAGACCGTCACCCGCGCCGCCATCGCCGCCCTCCTCGTCGGAGCCACCCTGGCCCCCCTCGCCGGCGTCGCGTCGGCCGCGACCGACCCCGCCGCCCGCACCGCGCCTGCCCGTGCCACCGCCGAGACCACGACCCCCAGCGCCGGGGTCCTGGCCCTCCGCGAGGCACTGAAGGGGGTACCGGACGCCGATGTCTCGGCCGCGCTCATCAGAGTCGGCGGCACCGAGACCTGGTCCGGGTCGGCCGGCGTCCGCGACCGGATCACCCAGGCGCCCGCCAGGCCCGACGCCCGCTTCCGCGCCGGTTCCACCACCAAGATCGTCACCGCCGCCACCGTCCTCGACCTCGTCGCGGAGGGCCGGGTCGAACTCGACGCCCGCGCCGACCGCTACCTGCCCGGCGTCTTCCCCGCCGACTTCCCGAGCGACCGCGTGCCCACCGTCCGACAACTCCTCGACTACACCAGCGGCCTGCGCGACGGCGCGAGCCTCGGCGGGACCGAGGACGAGCTCTACGCCAATCGCTTCCGCACCCTGACCCCCCGCGAGGTCGTCCGGGCCTCCCTGGCCGCAGGCTCCCTCTCGGCGCCCGGCACCGTCCAGCGCTACGCCAACATCCACTACACGGTCCTCGGCCTGCTCATCGAGAACGTCACCGGGGACAGCTACGCCCACCAGGCCGAGCTGCGGGTGTTGCGCCCGCTGGGGATGCGGGACTCCGGCTTCCCGAAGGGCGGGGACCCCTTCGTGCACGGCGTCCACAACCGGGCCTACGAGCAGATCGGCGGGAAGCGGGTCGACGTCACGGAGTGGAACATGACGGACCGGCGCGCCGCCGGCGACCTGATATCCACCACCGCCGACCTCGAACGCCTCGTGACCGGCCTGTTCTCCGGGAAACTGCTGCCCACCCCGCTCGTGGACACCATGCTGAGCCTGCCGAGCGGCCCGGTGGAGTACGACGGGAACCGCCGCTACGGCATGGGCTTCCAGCGGCTCGACCTGGGCGGCGGCAAGGTGATCTGGGCGAAGACCGGATCCCGCCCGGGCTACCACACGGTGATCGGCGCGGACCGGGGGCTCACGCGCACGCTGGTCTACTCGGTCAACGCGGAGAGCGCGAAGGAGGACGGTGAGAAGCTCGCCCAGCGCTTCGCCCTCCCGGGCTTCCTCGGCTGAGGCGGGAGGCGGGTGGCGGGCCGGATGAACGGGGGGCGGGGGCGGGGGCTCAGGGGGGTGGTGCGGCCGGCAGACGCAGGCCGAGGCGGTCCGCGACGGCCGTCAGCGTCGGGCCCAGGGGAAGGCCGATCCGCAGCGCGGCGTGCCGGTCGCCCCGGGTGGGGGCCTGGTTCACGATCAGGACCGGGATCCGGGCCTCCGCCGCCTGGCGGACGAAACGAAGCCCCGACATCACCGTCAACGACGAGCCCAGGACCAGCAGGGTGCGGGCGCCGGCGACGATCTCACGACAGTGCGCGACCCGCCGGGGCGGGACGCTCTCCCCGAAGAACACCACGTCCGGTTTGAGGACCCCGCCGCACACCTCGCAGGGCACCACGACGAAGTCGACGACCTGTGCGTCGGTGAGGTCGGCGTCCCCGTCGGGATTGAGGGCGGCGGGCGTGGGCGCGAACCCGGGATTGGCCTCGGCGAGCCGCTCCGCGAGCGCCCGACGGCTGCCGAGGGTCCCGCAGTCCAGGCAGATCACACGGTCCAGGCCGCCGTGGAGCTCCACCACGTCCTCGCTGCCGGCGGCCTGGTGCAGCCCGTCGACGTTCTGCGTGATCAGACCCGAGAGCAGATCGGCCCGTCCGAACGCGGCGACGGCCCGGTGGCCCGCGTTCGGGCGGGCCCGGCCGAAGGTGCGCCACCCGAGATGGCTGCGGGCCCAGTAGCGACGGCGGGCCGAGGGCGCGCCCGTGAACTCCTGGTACGTCATGGGGGTGTGCCGGGTCAGGCTGCCGCCGGGGCCCCGATAGTCGGGGATGCCGGACTCCGTCGAGATCCCGGCGCCGCTGAGCACCACCACGCCGCCCGCGCGCAGGGCGTCGGCCACCGGCTCCGGGTCGGTGCCGGCGGGGCTCGGCTCTCCGTCGGGGGTCCAGCTCAGCGTGGGACGCGTCCGCATGCGCCCAGCCTACGAAACCCCCCGCCCCCACGCCGACCCGGCCCGCGAGGGCGGGTCGGGGGCGTGGCGTGGGGGCGGGCCCGTGGGACCGGCCCGGGGCCGGAGCTCGGGTGTGGCCGGATGCGTGCGGACCCGGCCACGCCCGAGCCCGAAGCCTGAATCCCACCCCCGGCCCGGGGGCGTCATCAGGTGACGGGGAGGGGGCGGCCCGGCCACACCCACACGCGCACTCGCGCCCGGGGCCTGACCCTCACCCCCGGCCCCGGGGTGTCACCAGGTGACGGGGAGGGTCTTCGTGCCCCGGATCAGGGTGCCCGTCGTCCATTCGGGTTCGGGGGCCTTGCGGTCGTGGGCGAGGTCCGGGAAACGTTCCAGCAGGGCCCGCAGCGCGATCTCCGCCTCCATGCGGGCCAGCGGCGCGCCCACGCAGAAGTGGATGCCGTGGCCGAAGGCCAGGTGGCTGCGGTTTTGGCGGTGGATGTCGAAGCGGTCGGCGTTCTCCCACCGTTCGGGGTCGTGGTCGCTGCCCGCCAGGCAGACCAGGAGCGCGTCGTCGGCCGCGATCGCCGTCCCGTGGAACTCGACGTCCTTCAGGGCGCGGCGGTAGGTGGAGTTCTCCACGGGCCCGTCCCAGCGCAGCGTCTCCTCGACGGTCGGGCCGAGGAGCCGGTCGGGATCGGCGCGCAGGTCGGCGAGTTGGTCTGGGTGGTCGAGCAGGGCTCGGACGGCGTTGGCGATCAGGTTGACGGTGGTCTCGTGCCCGGCGATGAGCAACAGGTAGGCCATGCCGACGAGTTCGTCGGGGGAGAGGCGGTCGCCGTCCTCGTCGCGGGCGCGGATCAGCGCGGACAGCAGGTCCTCGCCGGGCCGGGAGCTCTTGGTCTCGATGAGTTCGCGGAGGAAGGCCACGAGCGCGGACAGGGTCTCGGGCATCCGCTCGGGGTCGGTGGGGGCCACGAGCTCCTGGGACCAGGCGCGGAACCGGTCCCGGTCCATGTCGGGGACGCCGAGGACCTCGCAGATCACGGTCATCGGCAGCGGGTAGGCCAGTGCGGCCACCAGGTCGGCGGTGTTGGCGTCCTGGGTCGCCATGGCGTCCAGCAGTTCCCGGGTGATCTCCGCGACGCGGGGCCGCAGGGATTCCACGACGCGGGAGGTGAACGCGCCCACGACCAGCTTGCGCAGCCGGGTGTGCCGGGGCGGGTCGGCCTCCAGCATGTTGGTGGCCGCCGCCGCGTACGCGGGGTCGAGCGCGAGCGCCGCCGGCGGGGTCTTGCCGAAATCGGGGTGGGTGAGGGCCTCGCGCCCGGCCTCGTACCCGACGACGAGCCACAGGGGCATGCCGTCGCGGAGCACGATGCGGTGCACGGGGCCCTGCCGGCGCAGGGCCTCATAGGTCGGGTAGGGGTCGGCGACGAACTCCGAACCGGGGTCCTCGAAGGTCAGATGCGACATGACGACACGTTAGCCCGAGCCGGCCCCGGTGACACCCGGTGGGCGGGAATCCGGCGCCCCGGTGGACGGTTGACGTCACAACGGGGCGCCGGGGTCGGAGGTCGGGCGCGCTCGCGTGGGAGATGCGGCCGACGGTCGGGCGTCGGCGGACCGGGCCGCCGACGCCCGGTCTCTCAGCGGCCGGCGCGGCGGCGGCGCAGGGCCACGAAGCCGAGTCCGCCCGCCGTGAGGGCGGCGGCCCCGCCCACGCCGGCGAGCAGCGTGTCGGTCCCGCCCTCGGCGCCCGTGCCGCCGGCGGCGACCCCGCCCTTCGGGACGACGGGCGCGTGCGTGGCGTGGGTGGCGGTCGGTTCGGGCCTGGGCTTGGGCGGCACGGGGGTGGGGGTGGGCCGCGGGCGGTCCTGTTCGCTGTGCCATCCGTCGGGGTGGAGGACGCCGACGAAGCCGTTGGCCTGGTTGAGTTCGTAGCGGAAGCCGTTGACGGTGGCGGTGGGGTGGTCGGGGCCCAGGTTCGCGATGCGGGCGCCGTTGAGGGTGATCCAGGCGGTGTACCCGCCGCCGGGCAGGGTGTGCACGTGGGCCACCGCCCCGTTGGAGAGCGACAGGTCCTGCTCGTCGGGGTCCGGGGTGGGGGTGGGCGTCGGGGTCGGCTTGGGCTTCGGCGGGGTCGGCGTGGGGGTGGGGGTCGGGGGCAGCGGACGGGGGCGGTCCTGTTCGCTGTGCCATCCGTCGGGGTGGAGGACGCCGACGAAGCCGTTGGCCTGGTTGAGTTCGTAGCGGAAGCCGTTGACGGTGGCGGTGGGGTGGTCGGCGCTCAGGTTCGCGATGCGGGCGCCGTCCAGGGTGATCCAGGCGGTGTAGCCGGCGTCGGGCAGCGGGAAGACGTGCGCGACGGCCCCGTTGTCGAGGGTCTGGCCCTGGCCCTGGCTCTGGTCCTGGCTCTGGGTGCCGGGGTCGGTGTCGTCGTGGGGCGTGGCCGTGCCGGTGACGGAGGTGTCGGCGCCGGGGGAGGTGTCGGCGTCGGCGGCGAGGGCGCTGCCGACGGGCAGCGCGAGCGCGGTGATCAGGCCGGTCGTGGCCGCGACCGTCAGGCTGCGGCGGAAGGTGGTGCGCATGGGTCCTCTTCACGGATCACGGTGGTGTCGCCCGTGCGGCGGCATCAACGACGCTAGGAGGCCCGCCCGGCGAACGTCCGTCGGATGTGTAACGAATGTCCGATTCTGTTGCGACGGTCACGTAAAGCAATGAACCGGTCAAGACCTTCCCTCGTCCGGGTCAACCGGCCCCGCCCGCCCTCTGATGCGCGGGCGCGCGCCGGACGGGCCCACAGCGCCCGCCGCGCGCCCTTGTCCCCGTCGCCCGCCCCTTCGAGGATGACCAGTGCACGGGCCGCGCGAACCAGGACGAAACGCACAGGGGTGGAGCATGACGACGGAGCGACCGACCCTCCGGGAGGACCCCGCGCCCGAACCCTCGGGGGACACCGCCCGCCGGGTGGGAGAGTTCTACGACGCGACCGAACTGGCCTGGGAGGCGACGCTCGGCAGGTCGACCCACCACGGCTACTGGGACGACCCCGCCGACACCTCCGTCCCCCTGGACCGGGCCCAGGACCGCATGATCGACGTGGTCGGCCTGGCCACCGGCCTTGTCGCCGGTGGCCGCCTGCTCGACGTGGGCTGCGGCCGCGGCCAGGCCGCGCTCCGGCTGGCGGCCGCCACCGGGGCCCGCGCGGAGGGGGTCTCGGTCAGCCCGTTCCAGATCGCCGTGGCCGGCCGGAGCGCCGTCGAATCGGGGCTCGCCGACCGCGTCGCGTTCCGCGTCGCCGACGTGGCCGCGCTGCCGTACCCCGACGGCGTCTTCGACGTGGCCCTGCTGATGGAATCGGCCTGCCACTTCCCCGACAAACCCGCCGCGCTCCGCGAGATCCGCCGCGTGCTGCGGCCCGGCGGGCGACTGGTGCTGGAGGACGTGCTGACCGCGCCGTGGGCGGGAGCGGAACGCTGGGCGGAGGTCAACGCGCTGATCCCCGTCTCCTTCGTCACCAGCGGCACCTGGGTCGAACTGCTGGAGGCGCAGGGCTTCACCTCGATCACCGTGCACGACCTGAAACCGCACGTGCGCCCCACCTACGCCGCGCAGCTCGTGAACCTCGCCCGCAACCGGGAGGCGCTCGCACGCCGCATCGGCGAGGAGCCGACCGCGCTGATGGAACGGCTGTGCCGGGCCACGTCCGCGCTGGGGGAGGAGGGCGTCATGTCCGTGGAACTGCTCACCGCGGTCGCCCCGGGGGCCGCCACACACTGACCACGCCCCCTGACCACGCCCACGGACCATGCCCCCTGACCACGCCCGCCGGCGCCCGCGGACCGGGTCCGCTCACCGGGCCGTGTGGTCCGGGTGGCCCTTGGTGCGGCGGCGTTCCTTCATTTCGGCCTCGTACACGTGCGGCCTGCCCTCCAGCAGCTCCTCCCGCAGGGCCCGTTCCACCTCGGCGAAGGGCGCCCAGTAGGTGCGGTCGTACTCCTCGACGAGCTGGAAGGTCCAGTGGCCGGGGACGACGTTGCGCCCCAGGATCTCCCGTTCCACCCGGTCGGCAGCGGCCCCGTGCCCGGCCTCCCGCAGCAGCCGGACGGCGTCGTCGAGCTTCAGGTCGGCGCCGCCGGTGAGCTGGTGGAAGGTGTAGAGGGCGCCCCGGGCCCGGATCGTGGTCTCCCACGCCTCCGACAACGCGCCGAGCGCGGCCACGGTCGCGTCGTCCGCGCCTGCGGGCCGCCGGTGCCGGGCCGCCGGCCGTTCCTCGGCCGGGTCACGGCCCCGGTCGTCCCCGGTACGGTCGCCGCCGTCGCCCCGACCCCCTGCGTCGCGTCCGTCCCGCCCGCCGCGTGCGTCTTCGTCCATGCCCGGAGCCCTTCCCGCCCCCCACCCCGCGCACGCGCCGCCATCCGTGGCACCCGACTCGCCACCACGCCATCGCGCCACCACGCCATCGCGCCACCACGCTCCCACCGTGCGCCCTTCGGGGCCCGCCCGGGCCCCGGCTACGGTGCCGGGCATGCGGATCCTCGTCGTGGGCGGCAGCGGACACCTCGGACGGAGCCTGGTGCGTCGCGCCCTGGCCGCCGGACACCGGACGGCGAGCACGTACCACCGCCGGCCCGCGCCCGAGGGCACCCCCGACGGCGTCGACCGGTACCGGCTCGACATCCGCGACCCCGACCGGATCGCCGCCCTGTTTCGACGCTTCGCCCCCGACGCGGTCGTCACCTGCGTGTCGGGAGGCGCGGACCGGGAGGTGACGGCCGACGGACCGGCCCGCGTGGCCCGGATCGCCGCCGAGACCGGCGTCCGCCTCGTCCACGTCTCCAGCGACGCCGTCTTCGCGGGCGACCGGGCCGCCGCCTACACCGAGGACGACGCACCCGACCCGGTCACCCCGTACGGGGTCGCGAAGGCCGACGCCGACGCCGCCGTCCTCGCCGCGCACCCCGGCGCCCTCGTGGGCCGGCCCTCCCTCGTGGTCGGCGACGGCCGCTCCCGCCACGAACGCCTGGTCCTCGACCTCGCGGCGGGCCGGCGCGCCGGCGCCCTCTTCACCGACGAGATCCGCTGCCCCGTCCACGTGGCCGATCTTGCCGAGGCCCTGCTGGAGGGGGCCGCCCGCGGCCTGTCCGGCGTGCTGCACCTCGGGGGTGCCGATCCGGTCAGCCGGTACGAGCTCGGGCGGCTTCTCGCCCGCCGGCACGGGTTCGACCCCGGTGCGCTGCCCACGGCCCGGCGGGCCGACTCCGGCCTGCCCGGTGGTGTCGACGTCCGCCTCGACAGCACCCGCGCCGCCCGTCTCCTGACCACCGAGCTGCGCGGCGCGCGCGCCTTCCTCTCCTGACGCCCCGAGGTCCCGGGTCAGATGACGACCACGGCCTCCGGGCCGCTGTCGGGTTCGCACCGGATCAGGACCGACTTGTAGGCGGGCGTGTTGCTGACGTCCGAGGTGTGGTCCAGGGGCACCAACACGGTGGCCTCCGGCATGTACGCCGCCGCGCAGCCCCGGGCCGTCGGGTACGCGACCACCTTGAAGTGCGCCGCTCGTCGCTCCCGCCCGTCGGGCCACTCCGACACCAGGTCCACGTACGCGCCCTCGACCAGGCCGAGGGTGGTGATGTCCTCGGGGTTGACGAGGACCACCCGCCGACCGTCGCGGACACCCCGGTACCGGTCGTCCAGGCCGTAGATCGTGGTGTTGTACTGGTCGTGCGACCGCAGGGTCTGCAGCAGCAGCCGGCCCTCGGGGATCTCCGGCACCACCATGGCGTTCACGGTGAAGTTCGCCTTCCCCGTGTGCGTGGGGAACGTGCGGCTGTCGCGCGGCGCGTGCGGCAGCGCGAAGCCGCCGGGCCGCCGGACCCGCGCGTTGAACCCCTCGAACCCGGGCAGCACCCGCGCGATCCGCTCCCGCAGCGTGTCGAGGTCGGTCGCGAACCCCTCCCACGGAATGTGATCCTCCGACCCCAGCGCCGCCCGCGCCATGCCGCACACGATCGCGGTCTCCGACCGCAGCGTCGGCTCCCCCTTCAGCCGGCCGCGCGAGGCGTGCACCAGCCCCATCGAGTCCTCCACCGTCACGAACTGCGGCCCCGCCGCCGTGCGGTCCTCGTCCGAGCGGCCCAGCGTGGGCAGGATCAGCGCGCGCCGACCCGTGACCAGGTGGGAGCGGTTGAGCTTGGTGGAGATCTGCACGGTCAGCGCGCACCGCCGCACCGCCTCCTCCGTGACCGGGGTGTCGGGGGCGGCGGCCACGAAATTGCCGCCCATGCCCACGAACACCCGCACCGCCCCGTCGCGCATCGCCCGGATCGCGTTCACCGAGTCCAGCCCGTGGCGCCGGGGCGAGGTGAACCCGAACTCCGCGTCCAGGGCCGCGTGGAAGGGCTCCGGCATCCGCTCGAAGATGCCCATCGTGCGGTCGCCCTGCACGTTGGAGTGCCCGCGCACCGGGCACACCCCCGCCCCCGGCCGCCCCACGTTGCCGCGCAGCAGCAGGAAGTCCACGATCTCCCGCAGCGTGGGCACCGAGTGCTTGTGCTGGGTCAGGCCCAGCGCCCAGCACACGATGACGCTCTTCGACTCCAGGACCATCTCGGCGGCCCGCTCGATCTCCGTACGGGTCAGGCCGGTGGCGGCGAGCACGTCCGCCCAGTCCGTGCCCCGGGCGTCCGCCGCCCACTCCGCGAACCCGAGCGTGTGCGCGGTGATGAACTCCTGGTCCAGCACGGTGCCCGGCGCGGCGTCCTCGGCGCGCAGCAGCAGCAGGTTCAGGGCCCGGAACAGCGCCAGGTCCCCGCCGGCGCGGATCTGGAGGAACAGGTCGGTCAACGGGGTGCCGGCGCCGACGACCCCGCGCGGCCGCTGCGGATTCTTGAACCGTTCGAGACCGGCCTCGGGCAGCGGGTTGACGCTGATGATCCGGCCGCCGTTGTCCTTCGTGCGCTCCAGGGCGGCCATCATGCGCGGATGGTTGGTGCCCGGGTTCTGGCCCGCGACGATGACCAGGTCGGCGTGGTGGATGTCGTCGAGCGACACGCTGCCCTTGCCGACGCCCAAGGTCTCCACCAGCGCCGAACCCGTCGACTCGTGGCACATGTTGGCGCAGTCCGGCAGATTGTTGGTGCCCAGCCGACGGGCGAAGAGCTGTAGCGCGAACGCGGGCTCGTTCGGCGTGCGGCCCGAGGTGTAGAACACGGCCTGATCGGGATCGTCCAGGGCCGCGAACTCCTCGCCGACGATCTCGAAGGCCCGCTCCCAGCTCACCGGCGCGTAGTGCGTCGCGCCCTCCTCCAGCAGCATCGGATGCGTCAACCGCCCCTGCTGCCCCAACCAGAACCCGGACCGGCCCAACAGATCCGTCACCGAGTGCCGCGCGAAGAACTCCGGCGTCACGCGCCGCCGCGTCGCCTCCTCGGCGACGGCCTTCGCGCCGTTCTCGCAGAATTCGGCCTTGTGGACCTTCTCCTCCTCGGGCCACGCGCAGCCGGGGCAGTCGAAGCCGCCCGGCTGGTTCACCCGCAGCAGGGCGCGGGCGCCGCGCACGGCGCCCATCTGCTCGTGCGCGATCCTCATGGCGTTCGTCACGGCGTGCACGCCGACCGCGTGGTGTGCGGGCGCGCCGATCCGGGGGGCGTCCTGCACGGGGTCGGCTGCGGGCGCGCGGCTGCTCATGGTGCTCCTCGCTGAGGGTCTCCCGACCCCTCGCGGCGTGGATCACCGCAGGTCAACGAGGGCAGGGACCTCGTCACAGTACGACGGACGTCCCGAAACGGACACGCCCCCAAAGCCCCCTCCTCCCCAGGCCCGAGGCCCCACGATCCCCACCCGAAAGTCCCCCGCCCGGCCCGGCGGCGAGGCCCGTGCTCCCCGTGCCCGACCGTCTCCCTGTGAGGAGGGCACGCGTCCTGGGCTCGCCCGGCGACGAGGAGGCGCGCCCCTGATCGGCCGGTGCTGTCGTCTCCGATCCGGGCCCTTCCTCGGCCTTCTGTCCCCCGCCTGTCCCCCGTCCGGGGGTTGTCGCGGGTAGATGGGCCTCGGATTGCGGGAAGGTGAGGAGTGCCTGAGCAGGACTTTCGTGGAACTGGGTGTCGCCGTTCAGGATTCACGCTGCCGAAGGTGGCGGCGGTCGCTCGCGGGGGACAGCACCATGCGCTGCTCGGTCCGTGACCAGCCGCAGAGCCTGCGGAGCCGGTTGAGGTCCGGGTGGGCGCCCGGGTCGTCGTGATTGCAGGGGACGAACCGGCCGCCCAGGAACAGGTAGAAGAGTCCGTACTCCTCGCACTCGGCGTGGCCGGGGCGGCGTCCGGTCCAGAGGGTGACGCAGGTGGCGCGGGGGTGGTCGCAGTCGTCGCGGTAGCGGCCGGTGTAGGCGCACCAGGAGATCATGCACTCGGCGGCGTGGAGGGTGTTGGGTTTGGCCCCGCAGGAGGGGCAGGTCGGGAGTTCCTGGGGTGGGAGGGTGAGGTCGCCGCGCCACAGGCCGGCGAGGGTGCGGGCGAGTTCGGGGGTCGGCTTGATGCGGTGGTGGATCCGGCCGATGTAGTGGTGGAGGTCGAGGGGGGTGAGTTGGGCGAGGCTCCAGTTCAGGGTCAGGGACGGTTGGCGGAGGGTGTGGAGGTGTACGCGTCCGGTGGTGCTGAATCGGATGGTTTCGTAGCGGCGGGGGAGCTTGGCGGCGTTGTTTTTCAGCCATTCTTCTCCGGCTTCGGCGAGGTGGTTGATCAGGATTTTGGTTGCCTTGTCGCGGTTCGTGGTGGCGAACGAGGGGATGGTGATCGTCGGTTGGGTGGAGGGCGCCAGGGCGGTGCCGGCGAGGTGCAGGCGGTGGGCGACGCCGAGGACGAGGATGTTGCGGGTCGTTCCGAGGGCGAGGGTGGGGCCGTTGCGGGTGGCGTTGGCGGCGAGGCGGCGGTAGATCCACTCGCGGCGGCGTGAGACGAGGTCTTGGGCGTCGGTGTCGGTGAGGGTGTGGGGGCCGCGGACGGTGATGTCGCCGGCGGGGGAGACGGTGAGGTCGGTGGTGGTGCGGTTGCTGGTGCGGATGTGTATGGGTTGGCCGCCGAGGCTGGTGGTTCGGGTGGTCATGGTGGGGGCTCCGTTGGCGGGGCGGTGGTGAACACCGCCCCGCATGGTTGAATTCTGGTTCCGTTGCGGGTGTGGGTCGGCCTGGGTGGCGGTGGGCTACTGCTTCGGCTTCGAGGCCGGTCCGAGCCTGCGGCGCAGGTCCTCGATCAGCTCGGCTTCGATCTCGTGCGGGGTGTAGCCGTGGGCGGTGAGGTGGTCCCACCAGCGGAGCATGGAGGCGGAGGGGGCCCGCCAAGCGGCGTCGTGCATCACCTGGTCTTCGAACATGGCGGCGACCTCGGCGAAGAGCAGCGACCAGCGTCGGGACTTGGGGAGGGTGGCGATGGTCGGCCCGAAGGGGTCCTTGCTGCGGTCGTGGTCGCCGTTGGCGTTCGCGTTGGGGTCGGCCAGGCCGAGGAACTTGGCGACGAGGGTGGCCGCGTTCGTGGATCCGGTGTGGCGTCGGTACTCGTAGGAGGTGCCGGTGATGACGGAGAGGATCAGCGTCCAGGTGGCGTCGTCGGCGTCGCCGGAGGCCGCGCACAGGCTGGTGACGAAGTCGCGGCGGACGGTCCGGGCCTGCCGCCACGCCTTGTTGTAGCGGATGACCTGCCGGCGTTCCTCGGCCGCCTCCTCGCTGGCCTTGGGGGTGGCGCCGGCCTGCTTCGCGGCGTCGGTCAGGTCGTGCTCGGCGGCCTTCCAGTCGGTGCACACCAGCTCCATGACGGCAGACGTGGGCGAGACGGCTGCCGCGTGCCCGGGGCAGCGGACGTGTGCTTCTTCGGTGAGGGGGTTGCCCAGGGTGGTCACGAGGTCGGAGAGCGCGCGGACCGGGCTGCCGGTCCAGTGGTTGGGCAACGGGATCACCCTCACCCCGGCGGCCTTCAACTCGGTGATCATCCGCTCGCGCACCGCAGCTTCGGAGACCTGCTCCTTCAGGGCGGTGAGGGTGTGCGCCCAGTGGCCCCGTGTGCCGTCGCCCTTCTTCGTGTCGCGCATCTTGGCCCGGAACAGGGTGGATATGGCGCCCGGGATCGTTTCGACGGACTGGAGGTCGGCCATCTCGATCAGGTCGAAGTCGGCGCGGACGGCCTCGTCGAGGTTGCGGTCGGTGAGCTTGGCGGCCGTCGGGGCGGCGGCGACGTCGGCTGCGGTGAGGCCGATGGTGCGGGCGGCCCGTACCCGCTGTTCGTCTCCGAGGGGCATCAGGGCCAACTGGTGTGCCACGTCAAGGATGTCGCGGCCGGTGGGGTCGGCGCGGTACAGGTTCTCGGAGAGGGAAGAGATCAGGGTCTCGTCGTCGGCGGCCCGCAGGTCCTCGCGGATGAGGACCGGGACCAGGCGGACGGGGTCGCCGGCGGCGATGGCGTACTCGGCGGCGAGTTGGGCGGCCTTGAGGCGGCGTTGCCCGGCGACCACGCCCAGGCGGCCGTGGTGCATGCCGCCCTGGGGGCGGACGACGAGCGGAGTGGTGACGCCGATGGCCATGACGGAATCGATCAGGCCGGGGTCGGGCTCGGTCGAGTTGTCGTCGTCGTCGCGGGCCTTGCGGTGGTTGAAGGCGTCGATGAGGAGTTCGCGGGGGTCGGCCCAGCCGAAGGTGCCGAGGTGCTGCACGGTGCCGGGCTCGGTGGTGGTGGTCATGGTGAGGGCTCTCCTTGCGGGGGATCGAGGGGCGGGGTGTGCTCCCGCCCCTCGGGATGGTCAGTTGGCCGGTGGGGTGGTGGTCGCGGGGGCCTTCTTCTTCGCGGGGCTCTTTTTGGCCGTGGCCTTGCGGACGGCGGGCTTGTCGGTGTCGGGGGCCGGGCTGCGGGGGGCCCTGGTGCGGCGGACAGCGGGGGCCGGTGTCGCGGGGGTGGAGGCCGGGGTGTTCGTGGGGGGCGGCGTGCTCGCCTTGCCGGGCTCGGTGGCAGCCGCGGCCCGACTCTTGCGGGCTGGCCTGGCGGGGGGTGCCTCTGCCGGCTGGACGGGGACGGTGGTGAGGATCTTCCCGGACTGGGTGAACACCGCCCGGTAGCCGTCGAGGACGGGCAGGAGGCGGGTGGTCATGGTGTGCATGACGGCGTCGGGGTTGATGTCGGCGCCGGCGACCATGACGCCGGCGTTGAAGGGGCGGTCCTGCCAGGGGGTGATCGTGAAGTGGATGCAGAAGCCGTCCCAGAGGCGTCGGGCGGTGAGGGCGGCCCCGTCCGTGCGGTGCATCGTGAGGGAGAGGTCGAGCAGGATCTCGGGGGGTCCCCAGGAGCTGTCGAGGTGGTCGGCGAGGATTTCGGCGACGGTCTGCATCTCCTTGCGGGCGCGCTGGCGGTGGCCGAAGGCGGTGATGGACACGGTGGGCTCTTTCGGTTGGCGTCAGAGGGTGGCGGCGGTGATCGCGGCGATGACGTCGGGGTGCAGGCCCTGGAGGGTTTCGGTGTCGGTGTCGAGGCCGGCGAAGACGATCGGGCCGACGAGGGTGCGGGGGTCGGGGTCGTGGCCGAGCTCCCGACAGGCCATGTCCGCGACGAAGTTGGAGTACTCGCCTCGGTTGAGGGGGCTGCGGGCGATGATGGCGACGGTGCCGGTGGGGTGGGGGATCCGGTCGACGACGCGGCAGGGGCCGAGGAGGGCGCGGGCGACGGTGCGGTTGACCTCGGTGGGGCCGGACGTGTCGGGGATCTCGTAGGTGCGGTGGTGGCCGGCCTCGTCGACGCTGATCACGGTGGTGGGCATGGTGGCTCCTTCTTGGGGTGTTCGGAGTGATGAGGGTGGTGTTCCGGGTGTGACTCCCCCTCCCTCATGCCTTAATTCTAGTGCCTTCAAGGGGGGCGTCAACTGTGAACGCGCAGGTCAGGCGGTTCGGCGTGGGGCGTTGTGAGGGCGAGGGGAGCCCGGGCTCCCGGGGCCGCCGGACCCGGCCGGGGCGAGGTGGACCGGCGCCCGGCGGCGCGCGGCGCTACAGGGCCCTTCGGGCCGGGGTCCAGGAAGCGGTGGCGGTGATCATGGCGGCGTCGTCGGAGTGCAGGCCGCGCAGGGTGTCGGTGTCGGGTTCGTAGCCGACGAAGACGGCCGGGCCCACGAAGTCGTAGGGGACGAGCCCGTGGGTGCCCAGCTCGTAACAGGCGTAGCGGGCAGGTCCGTTGATCGGCCCGGCGTCGGCGTCGCGGGGGCTGCGGGTGAAGACGAGGATGATGCCGCTCGGGCGGTGTATCTCGGCGACCAGGTCGGGGACGTCGACGAGGGCGCGCGCGACGATGGTCGGCCGGTCGGTGGAGAGGTCGGTGTGAAGGTCGGGCAGCTCGTAGGCGCGGGTGCGGCCGTCGGGGCTGACGCGGATGGCGATCTCGGGCATGCGGGTTCCCTCTTCGTTGTGTTGCGGATCGGTTCCGCTGCGGGGGTCTCGGTGCCCGCAGGTCAAGCGGCGTGCTCCAGGCCCTCGTGCACCCTGGTCAAGTAGTTCGCCGTCGTGCGGCGCCCCACGTAGCGGGCCAGCGCCGTTCCCGCCGGCGGCCGGGGCGCGGGCCCGTGCGCCCGGTCGAGGGCGGCGGCCCGCTCGATCACCTCTCCCATCGACAGGCGGTGTCGGAACGTCGCCCCGACGGAGGCTTCGACGGTCGCGTACTCGGCTGCGGCCTCGGGTGCCAGCCGTGCGGCCAGGACCAGATCGGAGGTGCAGCCCAGCACGCAGAACCGGCACGACAGGCGAGACATCCCCCAGTCGTAGGCGCGGTGGTAGGGCAGGCCCGAGCGGGCGATCTCCCGCCACACGTCCGCGTCCGACCACGAGTGGATCGGCCGCCAGATCGTCACCGTCTTGCGGCCCGAGCTGGCCCCGGTGTCGGCCTGCACCGGTGCGAGTCGGGCCCTGGCCGAGGACTCGGCGGCCCGCTGTCCGATGCACGACAGGATCCGCACCGGCCGGGTGATCCCCGCCTGGCGGGCTTCTCCGGCCAGGGCCGTGAACAGCTTCCGGATCGGGCCTCGCTTCAGGTCGGACGTGCACCAGCGTGCTCGGGCCGAAGGCCAGGCGGGTGCCACCGTCGCGGCGTTCGGGTCGGCGCCCTGCCGCGCAGCCTCGGCGTGGGCCTTCGCCCGCAGGCGCTCGTGCCGGCGGACCGTCCGTTCGAGGAGGGAACCGTCGGCCCGGACCACCGCGAACCGCGCCCCGAGCAGTACCGCCTGCCGCTCGGCAAGTTCACGGGCCCCGGGCCACTCGGCGTCGCCGAGGTCCGCGTGCACCACGACCAGCTGCCCACGTGCACCCAACGTCCGGTGTCGTGCGGCCACGTGGGAGGCCGCGGCCTGGCTGTCCTTCCCCCCGCTGCTGCTGACCACCACGTAGTCGGCGGCCCGCAGCAACTCGTTCGGATCCTCCGGCGCGACGGCGTGGGGGGCCGGTGCGAGACCGGTGGCCGACACCGGCAGCAGGGTCAGCTGTCCGGCCGGGACCCCGAGGGCCGCGTGTCTCCGCGAGCGGCCCCAGGGTCGCGTGGTCCTCACGCGACCCTGGCCAAGAACGCCTGTGCCCGGCGTACGTTCGTTGCGAGCCGCAGGGTGCCCACCACGGAGTTGCGGTGCTCGATGACCTCCCGAGCCCGCTTGCGGGCGTCCTCGACGGCGCGGGCGTTCGCCAAGGAGTCGTCGCAGGCCACGGTCACGTTCGTCCCGTTCCCGTTGGTGAGGCCCCAGACGATCGCGTTGGTGGCCGCGCAGGAGGCGGCGATGGGGTCGATGTCGACCATCGCCCAGGTGAACTCGGCCGGGTCCATGCCGTGGCGGCGGATGACCTGGGCAGCGGCCCGCATCAGGCCGCCGGAGCCGGCGGCCGGGTCGAGGATGCTGTCCCCGGGCTCGGGAGGCATGACCGTGATGACGGCCATGGTCTCGGCGATCGGGGGCGGGGTGTGGAACTCTCCGAGGCCGTCGCGGGCGCCGTGGGAGCGCAGCATCTGGATCACGTGGGACAGGACGTCGGCGTGGGCGCGGTCCTCGGGGGCGTGGTGGCCGGTGAGGCGGAGCAGGCCGGTGCGGAGGGCCGCGTGCACGACTTGGCGGACGGCGTACCGCTCGTTCTGCGCGAGATCCTGCTCCAGCCAGCCGTGGATGGGCAGCGCCCGGTCGACGAGGTGGGGGTAGGACATCCAGTGCTGGGACCAGATTCGGGCCAGCAGCGGTATCAGGTCGTCGGTGGAGAGGCTCATGATCTGCTCGCCGAGCGGGGGCCCGTCCGGGTCGCGTTGGGCGACCAGCGCCAGTGCGGCGACCGCGCCGATCGGCATGGCGATGTTCGAGCCGCCGTGGGCCGTGTGCCAGGCGTGCGCGACGGACTCGGCGATCTTCACCGCGAGGTTGTCGGCCCAGCTGGAATCGGCCGCGATGCCGGTGAGGTCGGGCCGGGCGGAGGTCGAGGAGGGCGTGGGGAGGATCCGCGGCGTGGTCGGCTTGGGCCGGGCAGGGGTGGCCGGGAGCAGGGCCGGGGTCGAAGCCTTCGGGAGGGGAGCGGGCGCGGGGTCGTCGTCGGCGAACAGGTCGAGCTGCGTGAGCTGCATGAGGCGTCCTCGAAATGGGCCGGGCACCCCTCGCGGGAGGGGTGCCCGGGGCGGAGGGAGGAAGGGGCTACAGGGCGGCGCGGAGGTTGCGCAGCAGCAGGGCGTGGAGGTCGGGACGCCGGCGCCACAGGACGGCCGCGTGCCAGGTGGCCTGGGCCTCGTGGTCGCGGCGTTCGGCGTCGCTCAGGGGCACGCGGACGACGGGGCCGAGCGGCCCGGCCGGCCACGAGGGGCGGTGGCGTGCGACGGACCGCACGCTGTGCCAGAGCGCGCCGGCGTACAGGACCTCGTCGCTCTGGCGTTCCGGGGGGATGCCCTCCAGGGAGCGGACGCGCCGGGGGTCGGCGGTGATTCGGACGGGCAGGGCTCCGTCCGGCCGGGCCAGCCAGAGTTCGGGGTAGGGCTGGTCTTCGGAGTCTTCGACCTCGATGACGAGGACGTTGAGAGCGACGGCCAGGCCGTGTGTGGCGGAGACGTAGCCGTAGGCGACACGGTCGCCGGGGCGGAAGTACACGATCACTCCAAGACTTAAAAGCAGTGCCAATTTGGGTAAGGGTGTGCGGTCATCGCCAGGAGGCCGGCAGCAGGGCCGGGCTGAAGGTCACCCGGATGTTCCGCCGCTCGCCCTCGACGGCGTGCAGCATTGCCTGTTCGCGGTGCGCGTCCTGCTCCGCCACGGACAACGCCGTGTCGACGCGCGCCCCGTGACGCCCCTCGGGCCAGCTGCTCCGGACCGAGTCGCGGTGGGAGCGGTGCATGTGCCACAGGAAGTCGGCGAGCAGCTCCTCCGCCGGACGCTCGTGGAGCGGGCGAGAACCCGTGTGCCGGGCGTAGTCGGGGTGGGCGGGGACCTCCAGGAACCTGGTGTCGGCGTCGGTCGGTGCGTCGGTGTACAGCGTCGGGGTGTCGTTCGGCCGGTCGATCTCGATGACCACCCGGTTGTGCGCCCACCGCATGTGGCCGTCGACGGTGCGGTAGAGCACGGACAGGCGGTCGCCGGGCGCGTACTTGCTGAGGGTCACGCCGAGCGGGCGCACGGAGGGGACGACGGTCTTGGCGGCGCGCGCCCGGCGTCCGGAGGCCGCGCACCGGCCCAGGCACCTTTCGGCGGCGATGGCGGCGGCCTCGGTGTCCCCGGCGGCGTCGGCGACCATCCAGGCGGTGAGTGCCGTGTGGAACGCGGCGGCGGTGACGGCGTGGATGGTGCAGGAGGGGTGCCCGCCGATGCGGCGGATGTCCAGGAGGCGTTCGGCCTGCTCGGGCGGAACGCACCGGTGGCCTCGGTCGTAGGTGGGGTTGCGCAGGTCGGCGTGGGCGTGGGGGCCTCGGTGTCCGCAGAGCTGGCAGAGGACTTCCCGCCAGGTTCCGGCGGGGCCGGGGTAGCCGCTGACGGCGGTCCATCCGCGTCGGCGGAGTCGGTCGAGGGCGATGGCGGCGGCGGCGATGTTCTCGGGGGTGACGGGCAGGCCGTCAAGGTGGTCGGTCATCTGTTCCTCCTGGGCTGTGGGTGAGGGGGGCGGCGGGTCCGCCCCCCTCGTGGTGGGGGTTCCCCCCTCACTCCATGCCTTAATTCTAGTTCCATTCAAGAGGGCGTCAAGAAGAAACCGAGCCCCCGGCCTACCCCTCCACGAGCTTCGCGGCCATGTCCTGAGCCGACATCCGGCCGCCCACCGCGTCGTACGGCAGCCGCTCCGTCCAGCTCAGGTCGCTGTTCTCCAGCGTCACCACGGTCGTCGTCGCCTTCAACGTCGAAGGGACGCTGAGCGACTTGGCGTTCACCCGCAGCACCTCCAGCCAACGCCCGCGCGACCGCACGAAGTCGCCCTTCGCGAAGTCCTCGCGCCCCCACACCTTCGCGCCGGCGGCCTCGGCGGCGGCGACAACGCCACGCCAGTGCTCCAACTGCTCCAGCACCTCGTCGCGGCGACGCGTCAACTCGGCCACCGACTCCGGGTTCCCCAGGTCCCAGCCGTGATCGACCTGCCCGGACAGGATCCGCTCCAGGCCCCGCCGATCGGCCTCCAGCCGCTCGATCCGCCGCAGGCTGCGCGGCACGTTGTTGCGGGCCTGCTCGTACCCGGCGGCGGCCCGCCGCCGGTTCTCGTGGTGGACGACCTTGGCCTCCTCGGCGAGCGACGCCCGCATGTGCCCGTCGATGCGCTCCTGGTCCCGCTCGGCCCGCCGCTGCGAGTGGTGTCCGACCAGGATGGGCTGGCCGAACGGAATGTGCCGCATGATGTCGCGCGCCGCGGCCTCCCGCCCGGCGGCCCGGGCGGAGGCCCGGTCGGCCAGCGCCTCGGCTCGCTCCGCCCGAGTCTGCGCCCGTTCGGCGCGTTCGGTCTCTGCCTCGGCGAACGTGCGGCGCACCGTTTCGTCGACGCGCACCTCCACCTCGTGGCCGGCCGCCCGCAGCAGCTCGGCGGCCCGCTCGATGACCTGCGAGTCCGCCTGGTGGTCCCGCGAGTGCGGCAGGTACCAGAAGCCCTGGGTGCGGCTCCAATGGAACTTGGCCCGACCCCAGCCGAACTGGCGCGTGCCGAGGATGGCGGCGGTGCCGTCCCCCTTGCTGGTGCCGGTGACGATGGTCCCGCCGGCGCGGGTGTGCTCGATGGTGATGGACACGGCGGCCCCTTTCAGGTCGAGATGAGGCGCAGGGCCGGGTGCCAGCCGTCGACCAGGGCGACGGTGGCGGGGTCCTCGCTGGTGAGCCGGCATCGGGCGTCGGGCCCGCTGTCGGCGGTGGCGGTGACGGTGAAGGCGATCGGCCGGCCTTCGCGGCCGGCGAGCGGCAGGCCGTTCTCGCCGCGTACGAGGACGCGGGCGCCCGGCTTCATCCGCCGGCCTTGGCGGCACGGGCCAACAGGAGCGCGGTCCTCATGCACACGGCCCAGTCCGGCCTGTCGAAGGCCAGGCTCAGGCACACGCGGTGAGCGGGGCTGGAGGTGTTCAGGAACGTCTCCTCGTCCTGCCCGGCAAGGCCGGCGCCCGCGGCCAGGTCCGTGAGGAACTCGGCGTACTGGATGCTCGGGTCCTCCCCGGTGTCGATCACCGAACCCCGGGCCTCCCACGCCGCCAGCATCAGGACGTCCGCCTGGAACTCGGGCTCCAGCCCCCGCCACAAGACGCTGTCCCCCGAGAGGTCGCCGGCGCCGTCATCGTCGAGGGCGGGCTCCGTCGTGCTCGGCCGGCGAAGCCATGTCAGGATCTGCTGCGGAGTGGTCATGCGAACACCTCGTTGTCCGTTTCGGTGGTGGGTGATGCCGCTTGAGCGGCGTAGAAGTGCAGGGCGACCAGCAGCCCGGCCCATCGGCTCTGCGAAGTGACGAGGGCGGCGGCCCGGCGGGCGTGTTCGAGGTCGTTGAGGAGGGCCCGGGCGGATCCGCCGTTGCGGTGGAGGGTGAGGCGCACGGCGCCCATCAGGAGGCGCATGTTGTCGCCGACGGGTCCGGGCGGCGCGGTCGGGGGCCTGTTGCGGGCCCGGTAGGCGCATCCGAGGAGGATCCTGCCCTGGTCGGACGGCGAGCAGGAATCCCAGGCGGCGTGGAGGGGCGGTACCTGCTCGATCCAGGTCTCGGGGTGGTGGGCGGTGGAGTCGAAGAAGTGACCGGCGATGCGCAGGGCGGCCTCGGCGGTCAGCCGCTGTTGCACGGCTCGTCCTTTCTGTCAGGGGCGGAGGTCGTCGACGTCGCGAAGGAACGCCTTGGCGTTGGCGCTGTGGCCCTGCACGTGCAGGGCGCAGGCCGCGTAGGCGGCCGTCCAGGTGCCCGTGTCGAGGGCCGCGAGGTGGTCGGCGAAGGGCCGTTCGGCGCGACTGTGCGCGGGAAGGGCCCGGTGGTGCCTGGTGATGATCTCGATCGTGAAGCCGAGGGCGTCCGTGCGCTGTTGGTCGGTAAGGCCGAGTTCGGCCGCGACCTCGCGGGTGGCGGCGGCGAGGTGTGCCGGCGGCTCGGTGGGGCTGTTCACGGTGGTGTTCTCCTGTCCGGGTGGGCGCGCCGGAGCGCGCCCACCCGACCCGATCAGTAGGAGGCGACCCCGAAGAACAGCCAGCCGCGCTCGCCGTCCCCCAGGTCGATGGGGATGGCGCCGGCGGGGCCCCACTTGGAGTCGAACCGGCCCTCCCTCAGGAGCTCGTGGGCGCGGGTCTCGGCGTCCATCTCGCTCTGTACCGGTTCGCCCGCGACAACCTCGTATTCGTCCTTCTCGGCGATCGAGCCGGTGTAGCCACCGTGTCCGTGCAAGTGGCGGGCCTCCATGACCGCGTGGCTGAAGGCGAGTTCCGGCTGTTTCCCGGGGCCGGTGGTGAAGAAATCCAGTGCTCCCACGATGTCCTCCTTGACTGTCCTGCTTATGACTTAATTCTAGTTCCTTCGTGGGGGGCGTCAAGCATGAAGTTCCAGGTCGAGCGGAATGTCAGCGGATCCGGATCCGGCTGCGCCCCGTGCGGATCGGGGAGGCGGGGCGCCGCATCGCGACGGTGCGCGGGGCCTGCGGGCCACCTGTCGGCGAGAGGGTGTCCGGGTGCTCCGGCGGCCAGGTCGTGAAGTGGTGCGCGTCGTCCGGGTTCGCGCTGGTGGCATTCATGCGGGTTGCTCCTGGGTGTCGTTCTGGCGGAATCACCTTGAGGTGATGGCTAAATACTAGTTCCAATACAGGAGGTGTCAACACTTGAAATCGCAGGTCAGGCGGTGTGTGTGATCCATCTCGGTGCGCCTGTCCGTGGCAGGGGGCAGGGTGCTGCGCGAGGGTGCGCCCGTTCGCGCGCCCAGGGGTTCGCGTTCCGCATCGCTCCACGGTGCTGCAGGTCGGTGAGCTGCGGCGGGGGTGGGTGGGGCGGACGGCGTCTGGGGTCCAGGGCGCGGTCGTCGGCCGTCAGGCGGACGCCTGGGCGCTCGTTGTGGCGCGACGGCCTCGCGTGCGAATCGTGGCCGCGCCCGCCGCCCGAGATCTGGCCCGCATGTCCAACGCGCGACAGGCTCCGCACAGCGGCTCCCCGGCGCGGCGGTGGCCTTGGACTCCGCTCGTCTCCCCGCACACCCCCGCCCGCGAGGGCAGCGCCTTGGGCAGGGCGGGCGCGTTGGGGGACGCGCCCCGCTCGCGCCCGTTGACCCACAGGCGGGCGGCGCACACCCCGTCGAACGCGCTGCCGTTCGGGCGCACCCGGTCGTAGCAGGCCGCGAGGACGGGACAGGTCTCGCAGGCCCGCATCAGCGGGGCGGTAGCCCGGCGCAGTGTCGACAGGCCGGCGTTGACCTGATCGGCGGACAGGACGTAGGCGGGCTGGCCCTGGCAGGCGGCGCGGTCCACCCAGCCGGTCATGGCGGTGCTGTTGATCACGCGTCCTCCGATGTTGAGGGCCCGTCGCGGGCGGGTTGGTTGCCGGCCTAGTTGGCCCCGTGGCTGGCGCGCACTTTGATGCTGTAATCCGTCAATCACGCAGGAGTAGTGTGCCATCTGTGGCCGTCAGTTTACGGCCTAATTCTTGCGCCGCTGTCCACGGGTGGCCTTCTGCGTGGCCCGTATGGTGGCAATGGCGGCCGAGGCCGCCTCCGACAGCTCCGACACCGGCTGGGCGCCTTCAGCGAGGACCTGGGCGTCACGGGCCCTCTGCCGAGCCTCCCGCGCTTGGCGCGCCTCGTCCGCCTGCGCCCTGCGCGCCTGCCGCTCCGTGGTCCCGCACGCCCGACACCGCCGCCCCGGCCGATCGGGGTGTGCGACACACCCCGTCGACCCGGCCCCGACCGGGGCCTGTTCGACAGGCGAGGCCGAAGCCCCCGGCGCCTCGGCGGCGGGGGTAGGGGGGTTATTGGTGTGAGTACTTGTTTGACCCCCCGACTCTCCGCCCTCCGGGGAGCCGACCCCCGGGGAGCCGACCCCCGGAAACCCGGGTTCGGTGGTCTGGTCGACCTCGACCTTCGCGCGCCGCCGCGCCAACCGCTTCGCCTCCGACTCTCGGAACTCCTCGGCCGCCCACGGCTGCGCCGTGTCGTAGACCTCCGTGATCGACGTCCAGGTGCCGGCCTTGGCCCTTTCCCGGACCACCCGGTAGTAGCCCAGCTTCCGCAGCTCCCGCATCGCCGTGCGCACCGCCTCCACACCCTCCTTGCCCGCCCGCGCTATCCGCTCACCGGAGACCGCCCAGTCGTCCGGCTTGGCCAGCAGGTAGACGAGGATGCCACGCGCCCGGAACGACAGGCGGGTGTCGTCGATGGTGGCGGTGGGCAGCACGGTGTACCCGGTGCTGAGGTGGCGGCGAAGGATGGTCACAGCGGGGGCTCCAGAACGGTTGTACGGGGTTCAGCGGGGCGAAAAAAGGGGGAGCGGCCCCCGGGGTGGATCCGGGGGCCGTACGGTCGTCAGGCGGCCGTGGAAGGCGCCTGGGGCGCGGGGCTGATGCTGATGGCCCGGGTGGTCCGCTTCCGGGACGGCCGCATCGGCACGACTAACCCGGCCGCCTTCATCAACGCGATCATCCGGTCCGTGTCCGGGGTCATGGGCACCGTCAGGTCGGCCTCGTCGAACGCGTCGACCATGGCCTGCACGTCGACCTCCTCCTTCTCCTTCCCGCCCGTCCATCGCAGGCTGTTCTCGCCGTAGATGCCCTCCGGGGCGGAGTCGAGGGTCTTGCGGATGAGCTTCTTCGCCGCATCCGCGCGCCGCCACCGCTCGTGTGCGGCCACGTACTCGGCCAGGGCCTCGGCCCGGGCCTCGTCGTCCTGGACCAGGATCGTCTGGGGCGCTGTGCCCGGCTCCTGCTCCGGCCAGCACGACCGGACGAAGGGGCAGTTGTCGCAGACTGCCGACAGACCGGGACCGTCGTGGTCGCGCCGAAGATCCTCGGGGTCGCCGGCCTCGTGGACCCGTTCCACCCACCAACGGGCCTGCTCCAGAAGCCATTCGTCGATCGGGATCGTCTGAACGTGCTCGGCGCCCGTGTCCCGGCAGATGAACCGGAACCGGACCGCCTGGACGTTCAGCGGGCCGAGCCGGTGCAGGTACCGCTGCCCCGGTATGTCGGCGAACCCGACCCGCCGCAGCAGATCCACGTACAACAGCACCTGCCGCATCTCGGCGGCCGTCGCGCCGAACCGCACCACGCGGTCCCAGCCGCCCAGGCTCTTGGTCTTGATGTCCTCGACCGTCACGACGTCGGCCGGGACCCTGGGCCGGTGTCGCTTCGGAACGCGGGCCGCGGTCTCGGCGTCCAGGTGCACCGCGTCGATGTGTCCCCGCACCACACCGTCGCTCACCTCCTTCTCGACCAACCAGCCGTCCTCGCGGCGGGCCGACTCCAGCAGGCCGGTGTGGATGTACGTGCCGAGGATCGCGCGCCGCTTGTCCGCGTGGGGGTTGTCGCGGGGCGCGCCGGCGAGGATGTAGCCGGCGCGGCGCTGGCAGATCGTGTCCGACGCCCCCAGCGCGGTCTGTCGGGAGCGGGGGCGGCGGGCGTCGTCGGTGTGCGCCGCGTCCCAGATGGACGGACTGTCCGTCATGGTCATGGTGGACTCCAGGAAGCCGCCGGGGCCCCGCGAAGGGCCCCGGCGGAGAACGAGGGTGAGGGAGGGGTCAGGCCGCTTCGTCGTCGAACTCGGGGTCCGGGGGCGCGTCCGCCTTCGCGGCGGCCTGCCGCAGGCGCGCGGCGTCCCCGGTCGGGTCGTCCAACGTCGGCGGCGCCGCCAGCGCCGCCGCCGCCCGCTCGATCGCGGAGCGCACGATCACCAGGTTCTCCCGGTCCAGCGCCCGGTCCTTCTCCGCGACCACCCACAGCCGCTTGAGGGCGTCCACGCCCTGCTTCGCGGCCGCGTCGACCCTCGGCTGCCACGCCTGCGCGAGGTCCCCCGTCAACTCCGGGGTCGCCGCCGGCTGGGTGTGCACCGTGCAGCCCATCAGCCCGAAGATCAGCCCCTCCACGGTGAAGTCCGGGAGCGGCTTCGGCCGGCGGCTGTCGCGCGGCACCTGGAACCGCAACGAGCGGGCGCCGACGATCGACGGGGCCTCGTCGCGGCGCAACCGCACCCACACCGTCGCGTCGTAGGCCAGGCTTTTGTGCCCCTCCACCCGCCAGTCCGACGAGCGGGGGATCGGGTCGCCCTTGTCGTCGACGGCTGCGACCTCCTTGCCTCGGGCCAACAGCAGCACGATCCCGGGCATCGTCCGCACCAGGTACATCACCCGGCCCCATCGTTCACCGGCGTCGTTCCACAGGTTCATCGTGGGTTTGATCTCGGCGTCCGGGTCGGCCACGAGCCGCTTCTGTCCGGCCTGGGAACGGCGGGCCCGGTCCTGTGTCCATCCGACCAACATGCGCCACAGGTTCGACACCGAGTCGATGACGAGGACGACCGGGGCCTCTTTGGCGCGGGCCGCACGGGTCGCCTCGGCGTGGACGGCTTCGAGCTGGCCGAGGATGTCGGCGTAGGTGCCGTTGTGTTCGATCAGGAGGTAGTCGGCGCCGGGGACGGCGGCGTACTCGTCGGCGGTGTCCTCGCCGAGCTGGAGCCAGTACGCCTGTCCGGTCTGCTCGGAGCCGGTGAATGCGGCGGCGACGTAGGACTTGCCGGCCTTCTCCTCGCCCTCGATGAGGACGACGGGCCAGGGGATGACCCCGGTCGGTTTCCGGGTGCGGAGTTTCGGTGTGGTTTTCGACATCACATCTCCATGAGAGTTGACGGCCTAATTCACGCGGTGCGGAGGCCGCGCAGTTCGAAGGCGGGGGACCACTCCGGGTGCCGGTCGAGCAGTAGCCGGGCGTAGCGGGATCGGTAGTCGTTGTTCAGGCGCCAGGTGTCCCCGGTGGTCGCCCGGCCGTACTCCCAGCGCAGGACCTCGAACAGCATCCCGATGCCCACGCGGTCCATGCCGCGCTCCAGGCAGTCGGCCGTCATGCCCTCCAGGCGGTCGAGGATCCACGGGTTCAACTCGTGGAACGCCTCGAATCGCTGCTGGATGGTCAGCCGGCCGCTGCCGCGCTCGGGGTGGACCAGGGGGGCCATGGGCAGCTCCAGCTGCACGGGGCTCGGTGTCACGGCCGGACTCCTTTCATCAGTTGATGGCATATTTCTACGGCATCGGGTGTTCTTCACCCAACCCCCCCTTCCTTCATGTCTCAATTCTAGTTCCATTTGAGGGGGCGTCAACCATCCCCGCCGCGCACCGCGACCGGGCGCGCCCGCCGCCCCTACGCCGAGTCGGCGGCCTTCGCGTGAACCCCCCGCGCCGCGATCGTCGACCCCGGCCCGTCGTACGCCCCCACCGTCAACGCCTCGATCACCGAAGCATCCGCCCTCCACCGCCCCGGCGACGTCCGCGCCGCAGCCGACACGGCCTCCGTGTGCTCCACCCCGGCCGTGATCGTCTCCAGTATCCACACCGGCGAACCGGAGATCGTCCAATCCGGCTCCGGCAACATCTTCTGCGCCGCGTTCATCCCCTGGTTCACGTAGATCTGCGGCACCCCGAAGATCGCCGCCACCTCGTGCGACCCAACCAGCCGCGGCATCTCCTCCGCCTTCATCGGCGCGTACCCCGCCCCCTGCTCCACCTTCAACGCGGCCAGGGCCTCGGGGTTCAACTGCCGGCCCCGCTTTCCGGGCTCCTTCGCCAGCGACACGATCAGACCGCCCGGCCACACGGCCTTGCCCGAAACGATGGCCGCGCTGTCGTACCCGAGGACCCCGCGCGGCACCCACTGCGTCGTGATCGCCTGCACCCCGATCCCGTACACCCGCGCGATCTCCTGGCGCCCCATGATCAGCGGCTTCGCCATGACGAACCAATCTCCCCAACTCGACAATGGAACTAGAATATGGGCATCTCCGGCTGTGATCCACCGGCAGGCCGCCGGGACCGCACGGGAACGTTTCCCCCTCTGCCCTTTCGGCCGCCACCCGCGCAGGCCCCCGGCGGACGCCCTCACACCAACGGGGCGAACGCCCAGCCGAAGAACACCATGAGCGTCGTCCAGACCAGCCCCACCGCCACGGTCAGCCAGGGCGAGAACCCCCACTGCCGGTCGAAGTAGACCAGCGGGTGCCGCAACACCCACAGCAGACGGGCCCGCCACCGTAACTCCTCGCGCGCGGCCCCGCTCACCTGGACACCACCGGCAGCGGCACTGCCAACGCGTAGCCCCCGCCCGCCAAGGCCCGCAGTCGCCCGCCCGCCGACCCTGCCACGGTGAGCGTCCCGTTCGGCAACTCCGGCGTGCTGTGCGCGATGACGTCCGACAGCTCCCCATCGCCGACCATCAGGACCACCAGCCAGTCCTCCTCGGCCAGCCGCACCGCGATCTTCGGCCTCGACCCCTGCCAGAGGACCATCGTCACCAGGTCGGAGGCCACGAACCGGACCACGTCCCCCATGTCCGCGGGGAGCTGCGCGTGCTGAGCCCACGTGCCCACGAGGCGCCGAACGACCGCCGCGAGCCGCAGGTCGCGATCAGTGAGAACGGCGCCCTGCCGGCCGTCGACGTCCACGGCGATGGCCAGATCCCCCAAGGGCCGGTCCGACTCGCGACGCGCGGCACGGCACCCGTCCACGAGCGCGGCCAGCGCCTCGCGGCGATTGGGGGCGACCGTCCGAGGAGGTACCGGTCGAGGACTGCTGGCGGCGCGGGCTCGGGCCGCGCCGGCGGAGAAAGCTCGGATGTTGGTCACCCGGCCATGTCACCGCCACGCCCCTCCCCATCCCAGGGGAACCCCACGGGGGAAAACCGGCGAAGGGGGGAAGCTGAGGGGGAACTGAGGGAATCATGGAGCTGCCACCACCCCCAGGAGCCACAATGCCAGAGCAGTTCGGCGCGTTACTCCGGTCCCTGCGCGAGCAGGCAGAACGGACACAGGATCAGCAGGCCGACGCGGTCAACCTGCTCTCCGGCCGTCCGACCACGACCCGCAGGGAGATCTCCCGCTACGAACAGGGGGAGACCATCCCCACCCGTCACAGCCTCGTCCCCATCACGGCCAGCTTCGGTCTGCCACCCGGAGCACTCGACCAGGAGGCCGCCGCCGCACGGGCCCGCCGGCGCGCCGCCCGAGAACACCGCGAAGGAGACGACGACATGCGCCGCCGCACCGCCATCACCGGAGGAGCCGCCCTCATTGGGACCGCCCTCACCTCCACGCCCTGGGACCGCCTCGCCCACGCCCTGGCCCGCGGCTCCAGCATCGACCAGACCACCGCCGACACCCTCGTCGGCCGTGCCGCCCAGCTCCACGTCGCCGAACTCGACTTGCCCGCCGTCGCACTCCGCGCCGACGTCGAGACCCACCTCGACACCATCACCGCCGCCCTGCCCCGCGCCGGAACCCACGAACGCGCCCTCGTCGTCGCCGCCGGCGAGACCGCCGCCCTCGCTGGGTGGCTCGCATGGGACCTCGGCGACCGCCACGCCGCCACCGGCTACTACGGCGTCACCATGCACTGTGCGGCCCGCGCCGGGCACCCGCCCCTGCGGGCCCTCGCTCTCGGCTACACCTCCTACGGCGCGACCACCCCGGGGGAAGCCCTCGAAGCCCTCGCGGAAGCCGCCCGACACGTACGTGGTCCCGGGAACGCGACCGCAGCCGCCTGGATCTACGGCCGCTACGCCGAGGAAGCCGCCCACACCGACCCGACCGCCGCCCTCTGCGCACTCGACCGGGCCCGCACCGTCTACGACTTCGCCGACAACACCGAAGCGGCCTGGGTCCGGTTCATGACCCCCGCCCGAGTCGACGCCCTCACCCTCTCCGTCTACGGCCTCCTGGGCCGCCCCGAACTCGCCACCACCGCCGCCGAAGCAACGCGCCGCCTCGGCCACGACCGTGCGGAATCCGGCGTCGTCATCCTCGGAGACCTCGCCCTCGCCCTCCTCCGAGGCGGCCGAGCAGAGGAAGGCGCCGAAGTCGCACACGAGTTCGCCACGGCGGCCGGCACCAGGCCCACGGCCATGGGACGCACCCGGGCGGGCCTCCTCGCAACCGCCGTTCCCACAAACCGCGGCGGCCTCGCGGAGAGGCTGCACGCCCTTGCCGCGTGAACGCTTGCCCACAGCCGTAGAGGTGCAGAGCCGCGCCCACGAGCACACCGTAACGTTACGGTGTGCTCTGAACGAGGCTACGGAAAAGGCCAGATGGAGGTCCCCATAACGTTATGGGGACCTCGATGGGGCGCTACTGCGGCGCGGTTTCTGCCGCAACCCACCGCAGGTAAGCTTCTGCGCCGCCGGCCAGGGGCAGAAGAATCCACTCCGGCACCTCGTAAGGGTGCTCGGCCGCGACCCACGCCCAGAGACGGTCCGCGCGGTCGGCCGGGACTTTGAAGCTGACTCGCCACTCCCGGGCAAACTGGACCTTCTGATCCCACCAGTAGACCGCGTCAAAAGGGGCGTCTATGTGGGCGCAAGCCGCCAGCCGCGCTTCGACGGCGCCCCTGGCGAGCGCCTTCGCCTTGACCTCGTCGTCGATGGTCGTCTGCGCGATCACGATGCCCGTCATGGCCCTCCTCCTACAGCGGGATGTTGCCCTCGACCCTACCCAGCCGATGCGCAACGGCCAGCGGGGGTTCCGGCCGTCGACAACGACGCGCAGAACCGGGGCCACGCGGAAGCGCGGCCCCGGTCGAGGGGAGGGCGAAGGTCAGTCCGCCGAGCTCGGCGGGGTGGGGTTCGAGAGCCAGTCCGGCAGCAGGGTGGGCATCACGGGCAGAGCCATCACACGGGTGACGGCACCCGCGACGGCCAGGACCACGGCAACACCGGCCGCGGACTGGGGGATGCCCGCCGCACCGACAATCAGGGGGAGGCCGGCGGCCAGCCCGAGCAGCGTCTGGAACAGGGTGCGCAGGGTGCGGCGCGTCGCCTCGCTCGGGCGGCTCAACGCGGGACCTTCAGGACCTGGCCCGGCGTGAGGGTGTACGGCTCAACGAGATCGTTGACGAGGGCGAGTTCCTGCCAGGGCACACCGAGCTGACGGGCGATCGAGGACAGGGTGTCGCCGGCCTTCACGGTGTACGTGTTCGCACCGCCGCCACCACCGCCGTTGTTGCCGCCGTCGCCCTTGTTCGGCGGCGAGGCGAGACGGGTCGCGATCCGCTTCCGCATGTCGTTCATGGAGAAGCCCTTCGGGTCGACCTTCCCGGGCTGCCACTCCAGGTGACCGATCACGGACTGTGCGGTCCAGCCGTACGACCGACAAACGGCCGCCGACGCTCGCTCGATGGCCTCCAGCTGGGCCGCCGGCCACGGGTCGGAGCCGTCGCCCATGTTCTCGCACTCCCAGCCGATGAAGCGGGGGTTGCCGTCGACGTCGGCCTTCGTCGGCTTCGGGAACGTGGCCTTCTCCGCGATCACCGCGTTCAGCACCGAGCTGTCTCCGGCGCCCGCGTGGTTGGCCCGGCCGTAGCCGATCAGGTAGACCACGCCGTCCTTGCCGATCACGCCGTGGCACAGCGGGCCGGGCAGGCCCTCGTAGCCGGTCGAACACAGGTCGACGGTGTGCTGGGTGCCCTTCGTGACCGTGTGGTGCACCATCACGCCGTTCACGGGCCCCCAGGCGCCGACGTGGTTGCGGTTGTGGGTGCGCCAGCCAGGTCGCTCCACGACCTTCACGCCCTCGGCGATGAGGGCCGCGAGGAACTGGTCCGCGCTCTTCGGTGTTGCCATGTCGTATCTCGGATTCTCCGCGCCCCAAGATCGAACAAGTCCGGCGTCGAGGCCGGGGGAAGGTCACGTCCCGCGCGACATCAGCCACATCTGTGCCACCATCAGCACGAGTGGGGCGACGAAAGCCGAGATCACCAGCCGCCGGGTCGCAGCGGCCTGGGTCACGTCCTCTCGACGCAGCGCCTCGCCCCGGTCCTGCGCCTGGTCGTGCTCTCCGCGCAGCGCGGCGAGACCGGCCTCCACCTGGCCGATGCGCTGCTCCACCGCCCGCTGATCCGCCCGGTACACGTCCTGGGTGACGACGTGATCCAAGCGCGCTGCCAGATGAGCGAGGTCCCCGCGCAGGTCTTCCCGGAGCTGCTGCACCGCACGGTGCAGTTCCCACAGGGTGGGCTCCGCAGACGGCGGCACGGACATGGTCAATCACTCCAGGCCCCGCGCCTACAGCTCATATTAGTGCAGTGGGTCAGGCGGAGGAGCCTCGCTTGTAAGGACTTCGGCGAGTCTGCGCCTCGCCTTGTGGAGATGGACATTGACCGTTGAAATGGTGATGTCAAGCAGATCGGCAACCTCTTGCCTAGGGAATCCGACTAGATAGTGCAACTCCACCACTGTGCGTTGAACCTTAGGGAGCGTTTCGAGTGCTGCGGAGAGGTCTGCGTAGTCGTTCGGCTCTGTCTGGTATCTGTCTAGGATGATCTCCTGTGGCGACTCTACGCGTTCTCTCCTGAGCTTTGCCCTCATGTAATCGGTGGTCAAGTCAGATGTGATCCGATATGTCAAGGCGAGAGGGTTCGGATGGGACTTGATTTTTTCCCACTTGGTATAGATGCGCAGAAGAGTGGCGCTCCATACTTCTTCGGTATCGTGATGGTTTAGCGTTCGCAGGTAGATTACGCGGGTAAGGAGCGCGAAGTGCTCGCGAATGAACGTTTCGTATTCGGAGGGAAGGGTGGAAGGGGGCAGTCCCTCCACCCTCCCTTGGCGGCTAGCCTTTTCCGTCATGCACTTAAACGTCTTTTTTCTTGGCGTTTACCTTGAGGTTGAGTGTGCCCGACCATTGAAATTCGAGCCTGTTCGCTCCCTTTGTTGCCAGGAGCATGGTGCCGGATGCGATGCAGAGCAGCGCGACCGGGGTCGTGGCTGCGGAAATGTCTGGTACTTGCAAGATGTATTCATGCATGGAATCTGAGGTCGCCGTCAGTGCGCAGATCACGCCTGTGGTCAAGGTCGCTCGATTTAGTGTTTTATGCGCAGGCAATTGGCTGCCTTTTCTTTGGGGTTTGCTTTTCCGATCCGGCGCTGCTTCGGGCGGAAGTGCTCGGATGTGGGAACTCTCGCGTACTCGGCGATGCTCGACAAGAGTTGACGCCAGTTCGAGTGAAGAAGCGGCATGCCGAGTGCGCGTACCCGGATGATCTGGTACGCGCACTCGATTCACCTGCTGATCTTGCTTCGCCCGAAGCTCGGCAGGTGATCGTGACGAGAGTGGATGCAAACCCCGTCGCATGTTCACCGGTCGAGATGTCGGCCAGCTTTACGGGTGGCTTGAAGATATCGCTAGATGGCTTGTTTTTGTGCAATGGCTATCGGCATTGAATGCCTTCAGGGGGCGCTTGGGTGGAATGTACTGAACCTCCCCTATGGCTACTTTATGATGTTAATTCTGATTTGCGGAGGGTACTGCTGCCCCACGCCGTGCGCTCGGCCGTAGTAGCTGGGTGTGGTGATAGCCGGGTCGAGGGTCACACCCCGCCACGCCCCGCCGGCCGTCCACAAGGACGTGATGTCCACCCACTTGCCCTCGGCCCGGCGCCACGGGACCGCGATCGACTTCGAGTCCGTGCTGAACGTGGCCGGCCGGCTGTTGTGCCCGTGCAGCCGGAGCACGGCGGTGCCGCCCGCTGCCTCGTACCAGTGCTCGAAGTGAAGGAACACCTCCACCTTCTCCACCGTTGCCCCGGCCAAGTCCGTTGCGAGCGCAGGGGCGAAGCCGACGAGGGAGGCGGTGAGGCCGTTGGTGGACGAGTAGTAGCCCTGGAGCATCTGCGCCCCGTGGTACGAGCTGTACGCGGACCGCCCCGTGTAGGTCCCGGACCAGGCCGCCTCGTACGTCCTCGTGACGCGCTGCACCGGCGGCGTCGTGGGCTCGGTGCCGCCGCGGTTCAGGGCACCCGTCGAGGCGACAGCCCGGCCCGTGTCCTCGACGAGCATGACCGCCGGGAACGTAGGCCCGCAGCGCCACGTCAGGGTTCCACCAGCCGGCCCGCCCCGCCACTGCACGGTCGACAGCAGCCGGTGTTGCCCACCGCCGAGAGCGGAGCCCGGCGCCGTGTACTCCAAGCGGACCCGGCTCCAGCCGCCGGTCAGGGGGGTGATGCTGCTCTGGAGCTGTCGCGAGGTCACCGTGGGCGCGGCCGTGCCGCCGGTCCGGAGCACCAGCCAGACCTCGCCGCCGGCGGCGGACGGTGACGCGTACCCGTCCACCATGATCCGGTAGTGCCGCGCCGGATCGATCGTGACCGGCAGCTCGACCCACCCGAACTCCGCGCCCACCGTTCCCTGCACGGTGTCGGTGCCGATATACGTGGCCACCACCCCCCGGGCCAGTCCAGCGAGCCGGGCATCCAGGGGTTCGCCCCGCAGGGACAGGCCACCGGCGACCGCGAGGTCTCCGAACGCGGCGCCGCCGTTCTGGTCGATCGAGGCGACGGTGCGCCCGCCGGGGGTGTTGATGGTGAGGTACTGGGGCTGCCCGGCGACGAGGGAGACGAGGGCCTGGCCCTCGGCGTCGAAGATCCGCAGCCCGTCGGGGGAGACCTCCGCACGGCTACCGGGCCCGGTCGAGGTGAGGATCGGCCGCACCACCACGTTGTCCCAGCTGACCGTGCCCGCGTACGCGGCCACAGCCCGGAGGACAATCCGGCCGGTCACCGTCTGCGGCGGCGCCCCGACCGCCGGACTGCCCGAGATCGAGAGCCAGCTCCGGCCCGGAGCGTCGGGGGGAGCCGACAGGACGCTCTCCCCGAGGGCAGCACCGTCCGGGCCTTCCCACAGCACGGCAAGGTCGGCGGACCGCCCCACCCACGAAGAGGACACGACCACGTCGGCGGCCGACCACAGCCGCGTCCCGGGGGTCGCCGGGAAGCTGCCCAGCTCGTGGCGGAAGTCCGTTGTGGCCGGGGACGTGCAGGTGACCGTGATCGCCTTCGGGGTGTCCCGCCCCGGAGTAAGCGACCACCCAGTGCCGGGCACGATCCGGGCGGCAGCGGCGTCCCCCTCGAACCCGGGGTCGGCCACGAGGTTGCCGTCGACGCCGACCGCGATCCGGTCCGGGCCCAGCCCGCCCGGTTCCACGTCCTGCCCGGTGACGGGTCGGGGCGCGCCGGCGACGGCCGCCGACGCCGGCCCGGGCCGGCCCGACGTGGACACCGCGACCAGCCGCACCCACCACGGCCCGGCGGCCGGGACCGCGACGGTCACGGATGCCCCGGCGGCGGACTCGATCGTCGCCGCCGGGTTTCGCACGTCCACCGGCACGGCCTCGTCGCCCGCCACGTGCACCTGGATCCGGGCCAGGTTCAACGGCGGGGCCACCGCGTCGGTGAAGTCACCGTCCCAGGTGATACGGAGAGCCCCGAGCGCCGGCGCCACCCACGGGGCCGTCGGCGTCGGCGGCGTCGGCCCGTTCACCGTGACCACGCCCGTGGTGCCGTCCGCCTGCACCCCGACCACGCCGGTCAGCGACCCGGCCTGGTCGTACACGTCGATGGCTCCGCCCTCCAGCGAGGCGTGCGACAGGCGGGACGCCCGTCCCTGCCGCACCACCTGCTTCTCCAAGGCGGCGAGGCGGGCCGCGAACTGCTGCACCTCTCGACTCACGTCAGCCTCCGTAGGTGTAGCGGTCGGAACGGCGCAGGTGCAGCGTGATCTGCTCGGGGTCCTTTCCGCGCGGCGGCCGGATCGTCCACCCCGTGATCCGGCACCATCCCGCGTACTGCCCCCACCCGCCGTCGACGCGCACCGGCACGTCGTCACCGACCTGCCACGACCCCACGGGGGCCGCCGGATGGTCGATGACGTCGATGTCCGTGATCTCGCCCAAGATCTGCCGGGCCAGGCGTTCGGTGCGGGCCCGCGCCGCAAGACGGTCCTCCCCGCGTTCCCCGGGCACCTCCAGCACCGATTCCAGGCGCAGACGGCCGTCCCGGACCGCGTCCACGGCCCGCCGCCGGGCCCGGCCCTCACCGGCCCCGAGAGCGATGACTACCTGGGCGAACTCGTCGCCGTCGTGGGACTGCGGCGGGGCCGAGATCACGTTGACACCAGTCGTGAAGGCGATGTCCGTGCGGCGCGTACCCAGCCGGGGCCACCCCAACCGGATCCGGCCCCGCGGAACGCCCTTCTCCCAGACGGTGTCCTCCGTCCACTCGGGCCCGCCCTCGACCTTGACCATGTCGTCCACGATGTCCCCGAGAACGGGCATCTCCCACCAGTCGGACCGGTACGGCTCGGCGGGGCTGCCCACCTTCGCCTGGCTCACGACAGGGTCGACGACGACGCCGAGGTCACCGTCCGGGGCCTCCTGCGCGTACGCCCACACGTCCCGAACGACTTTGCAGGGGTCGGCGTTCACCCACGGGCCCCGCCCGTTGAGCATCCCGTGCAGGTCGTGACGGCGGTGGAGGTAGGAGCCCCAGCCGGAGGCCTCGACGGGGAGGGCCGCCCCGTCCGGTTCGGTCCGCCACACGATCCCGCCCCACAGGCCCAACCCGTCGCGTTCCACCGTGAGCAGGGTCGCGCCCGGCGCCAGCACCTCCGTGCCGATCAGAGGCAGGCGCACTGGGATCTCCCCGCTGAACTCGCCAGCCGCGTTCAGCCGCGGCCCGAACTCGACGTCGCCGAGCTGGAGGTCCTGGAGGAGGGGCCGGCGGGTGAGAGCGTCCCACGTCCGGTACCGGTACTGCGGCATCAGTACACCCCCTCCTCGAACTCCACATCGCAGATGAGGGTGGTGGCGGTGTCGGCCTCGACGGACGCCCCCGGCGTGGTCTTGAACATCAGCATCGTTTGGACGGTCTGCGTGGTGCCGCGCAACGCCTTCGGCACGGTCAGGGTGTCCGCGACGATCACCTGTACGCGCACGTCCCCGGACGGAGCCCCGTCGTGCACGATGACCCCCTGCGCCTCCACCGTCCCCAGCCGGAACGTGGCCCAGGCGTGCACCGGTCCGAGGACCTGGAGCCCGGACAACGTCACGATGATCCGCGCAGTCACCGCCCACTCCGGCACCGCGACCGCCCACTTCCCGACCGAAGGCCAGTCCACCCAGTCCCCGACGCCACCCTTGTTCACCTCATCCTTGAGGGGGCTTGCCGTCGCCAGGCGCCGCGTCAGCCGGGGGTTGGCGACTTTCCGTAGATCGGTGACCATCGCGGCCGTCACCACCGCCGTGGACGCCGGCAGGTCCACGCGGGCGAGAGAGACCGCCGTCATTCCCGCCGGCGCCGACGTCGTGGTGCGCGGCACGTTCGGGACGACGTGGAAGTACCCGATGTCGTCCCGATCCGGGAGCCGCGTGCCCTCGTACTCCGGATCCTCGACCCGCAGCACGATCAGGTCCGACCGGGCCGCCGCCCCCGTCGGCGCGATCGGCACCACGGCCGGGCCCACGTTGTACTGCGTGTACGCGCCCTGCGCCGGCTGCGCCCCGAGCACCACTGCCGACCCGTCCGCGACGACGACGCTCGCACCGGGCGTGGTCGCGGCCGACACCCGCAGGTCATCGCCCTCGGTCACCCCCTGAGAGCCCCGGGCCAGGTCCCGGATCATCATGCGGAACGCCCGCGCCGAGTGCGTACCGCCGTGGGTGAGGAGCGGGGGGTTGATCAACGTCATCGCGAACTCCAAGAGCAAGAACAGAACAAGGGGGGGCAGGCCGGGGTCACAAGGACGGCCACGGGGCACGCCACGTGACCTCGCACCGGGTATCGGCGGTGTAGTCGCGGGCCGTCCACCGGATCTCGGACCGCCCCGGCGGAATCCGGAACTCGTGCAACGGCGGGGGCGGCACCGACCCGAGATCGGCAAGACCACCGGACTCCCGCCGCACCCACCGCGTACCGGGCCGCGTCGCGACCTCCACCCGTTCCCCGGCCGGCACGTGCAGCCCGGACAGGTCGATCACGCGGCCCGACTCCGAGTGCGTGATCAAAGGCCCGGTGCACGGCCCGGTGATCCGCACCGTCGGCCACGCCGGCCGCCGCCCGCCGTTCACGACCCACCCGCGCCGCTCGTCGGGCACAGCCACCCCCGTGGTCACGGGAGCGACGATCGGGGCCCGCAGACCCCCCAGCCCGGCAGCGGACAACCGCAGCACGAGCGCGGACTCCCGATCGTCGTAGATCAGCGGGTCGACGGCGACGAAGAGCAGATCCAGCGGGATCCACCCGGCCCCCACCCGCTCCATGCCCGCCTCGACCTCGCGCAGCCGGCCGAACACCCGGCGCGGGCCCCGCCCCGGCCAGCGCAGCCGCAGCGACGTCGTCGCCCCCGGTACGAGACGTACGGCCGGATCGTCCGCAACCTCCTGCAACCTGGCCAACACGTCCAGCGCGGCCCCAGGATCCCCCGGGGTGGCGATCCCAGCGGTCACCCGAACCTCCCGCGCCCCGTACCAGTCCACGCCGACCAGACCACCGTCCCCGAGCGGGTTCTCAGCGTCCTGAGCCCGGGTCTCCACCATCCCCAGCCCCTCCACGTCGGCCACCCGCACCGACGTGCCGGGCCCGAGCAGCACCCCGCCCACATCCATCTGCCACTCGGCCAAGTCCACGTCCGTCACGCTCGCCCTCCCCGCTGTGCCGCGCGCAGCCGTCGCATCACGGCCGCGCTGATGTCCCCGGCCGATGCCCCGGGCGAGGTGACCGTCACGGGCATCGACCCGACCAGCGGACGGGAGTCCGGCTCCCGCACGACGACGACCTTCACCGCCGGCGCCGAAGCCGGCACCGTTCGCACCGGCAGCGCCGACTGCCCCACCCCGAACCGGCCCGCGACCTCCCCGAGGACGCCGAGCGCCCGCCGCCGCTTCGACGTCGCCAGCGGGATGAACGCCTCCCCACCGGTCTCCGCCTCCGCGAACTTCACAAGCCCCTGGCCCCGCCCGGGGTAGATGCCCGGTTCCCAGATCCCGCCGGACGCGTACGCCAGACCCTTCTGCGCCTTCCCCAGGTCAGCCAGGAACTTGGCGGCCTTCGCGCCCGCGGCCTTCTTGATCTGGTCGACGGCGAGACCGGCGACCTCGATGACCCGGTCCTCGTCCAACTGGGCCGTCTCCGCGACCGTGTGCAGACCTCGACCGGAGCCCAGTGCGGCAATGATCTTCACCAGGTCGGCGAGCTGGTCACCGGCGAGCAAGCGGCCGGTCTCCTTCGCGGCCTTGTCGGCCTCGGCCGCCTTGCTCGGGCTCGCCACCGCCTCCCGCGCCAGCTTCGCCGCCGTCTCGTCACCCTGCTCCGCGAGCCGCGCCGCCAGACTCCCGTACCCGGCACCGGCGAGCTTTGCCAGGTTCTCCTGGAACGCCTTGCCGTCCTTCACCCGGGCCTGCGCCTGCACCGTGAAATCGGACAGGGAGCCCTTCGCCGCGTCGGCCAGCTTCTCCAACTGCGCGGCCATGTCCGCCACGTACTTCGCGGACCCGCCCGCCATCTTCTTCGTCAGCTCAACGCCGTCCTCGCCCATCTCCGCGAGAGCCTGCGCCACGCCCGTGCCGGCCCGCTGCGCCACCTTCACGAGGTTCGCCCGCCACTCCTGCGCCGCCGTCACCGACGACTTGAGTCTCTTCTCGAACAGCGACAGGCTGAACTCGCCCTCCTTGTCACGGGCCATCGTCACCACCGACGAGATCCCGAACGTGCTCGACCCCCTCGGCTCGTACGACCAGTCCCCGCCGCTGACGCTGCCCGACGCGTGGTAGGACACCTCCCCGCCGAACCGGCGCGCGACCTCCCCCAGGATCGCCTTCGACCTGGTCCGCTTTGCCGACGCCAGCGGAATGTACGCCTCACCGCCGGTCTCGTCCTCCGCCCAGACCCGCCACTCACCACCCCGCGCGATCTGCGCGACGTGCTGCTCCTGCCGCATACCGCCGGCCGCGTAGTAGGTGAGGATGCCGCCCTGGGCTTCGAACTTGTAGCCGCCCGCCCACGGGCCCGCAGGCTGGCCACCGATGAAGTCGTACACCGTCGTGATGTGCACGGTCCTGTCCTGAAGCGAAGCGATGGCACCGGCCAGCGCGGACACGTTCGCGGAGGCATCGCCCGTCGGCGCGGTCACCGTCACGTTCTTGCTGTTCGGGACCGCCGCGATCGTGAACCCCAAGGCCTCAAGCTGCGAACGGGCGTAGTCCGTCGGCGCCGCCACCGTCACCGTGCGCAGCCACGGCACACGGGCGATCTCGGCCTGCACGAGCTGGAGACTCGTCATCGCGGCCCCGGTCACCGAGGTCACGTTCACCGTCTTCGCCGACGGGGTCGCCGCGATGCGCGAAATCACCCCGTCCAGGCCGATCCGGGCTGCCTCCGTCGACGCCGTCACTTCCACACGCCGATCCGGCAGATCCTTCAGGCTGAACCCGAGCTCGGTGAGCTTGCTCCGCGCCTCATCCGACAGCGTCGACACCGTGACGGTCTTCTCGTCCGGGGTGGCCTTCAGGCTCTGCTGGACAGCGATCAGCTCGGCCGTCGCCTCGTCCATGCCGGCGGTCTGGAGCAGCATCGACACCTGCTCCGGAATCAGCCCTGCCGCGTCCGCCAGCCGCGCTGCCTCCTCGGCGCCCAACCCGTACCCCCGTGCTGTGGAGATCGCCGCCTGCCGGGCCTTCTCCATCTGCTCTTGGGCGGCCTCCAGCGACGCACCGACGTCCTTCCCGTTGGTCTGCGCATACTGGTATGCGGCCAAGCTGGCATCTGCGGCGCTCGTGCCCAGCCCCTGAAACGTGTCGTACAGCCGCTGCCCGTTGCGGGTGACGGTCGACAAGGTCCCGTCCATGTTCAACAGGGTCTTCCCGTACCCCTGCGTCTGGTCCACGCCCTGGCTGATGGACTCGTTCGCGCTGGACACCGCCGAGTTCAGCCGGTTCTCGGCCGCGCTGAGGGACACGGAACCGCCCGCCAAGACCGTCAGAGCCTCGTGCAGCGCGCGAGCCCGGGAATCAGCGTCGGAAGTCGAATCCGACAGCCGGCGCATCGCATCACTGAACCGCCCGAACGGCCCAACGCTGTCCGCTGCGGACTTCGCCCCCAGGGCCTGGGCGTCGGCGAGGTCCCTCGCTGCCGACATGCCGCTCTCCAGCTCGCCCTTCACCGCCCCCAGCGCCTTCGCGGCCCGCGCCGCCGCGAGGCCACGCTCGGTGTAGTCCACCGCACCGCCGGCGGCCGTCACGATCGCTCGGCGCTCCGCCTGGGCCGTGGCTTCCAACTGTGCTTGGAGCCCAGCCAGACCGGTGCCCTGGCCCAAGTAGGCGTCCGTCACCTGCCGGGCGGTGACCCCGGCCTCCTTCATGACGTCGACCAACTTCTCCTTCTCGCCGAACACCTTGGTGTCCATCACGTTCTGCGCGGCAGTCGCCCGCACGCTGTCGGTGATCGCGCCGTTGGATTCCCGCAACGCCTGGGTGAGACTGCTGACGCGCGCTTGGTGTGCTGCCGTCGCCGCTGCGGCCTTCTGCTGATGCGAGGCCAGCAGCCCAAGACCGACACCGGCCGCTGCGAGAGCCACCCCCCACGGGCCACCCAGCGCGCCCATCAGGCCGCGCGCGGCACTGCCGAGCCCAGCCCCCATCGCGCGAGTCAGCCCCTGGGCACGGGTCTCCGCACTTCGGAACGCCGCACCCATCTGCCCGATCACCGGGACACGCGCCTGGAGCACGGCCAGGTGCTGACCCATCCGGGACACGGACTCGCCGGATGCGGCTGCCGCCGCCGCATGGACCCGCATCTGCTCCCCCCACCCTCGGTAGGCGGAGACGAGCGGGCCGGACACCTGCCCCGCCAACCGGGACATCACCGGCGTGACCCGGGACGCCATCAGCATCGAGATCATGGCCAGCTGAACCGGCCCCGGCAACGCGGTGAACGCCGACACCAGCCAGCCCACCACAGACCCGATCGGTCCCAGCGCGGCCGACGCGCCCACGCCGGCGTCGATCACGAGGTTCAACGCCATCGTGATCATGTCGACGGCCGAGGCGCCCGGCCCGGCCTCGCCCACGAGCTCGGCGAGAGCGTCACCGACGGGCGCCAGGCCCTCGCCCAGGTTCTCGATGACCTCCAGGCCACCCTGACCCGCGTTGGCCAGCAGGTTCAGGCCCGACACCAGCAGATCGAACGACAAGTCCCCGAGCGCCCCGCCGACCCCGTCGAAGGCATCGCCGATCTTGTCGAAAATCTCCGCGAGGTCTACGCCGAGGCCCGGGCCGGCCAGCGTGTACAGGTCGTGCAGGTAGTCGAGCGCACCCTCCATAACGGGTGTGGCCGCCCCCAGCCCCGCCGTCGCCAACCGCGTGAACGCCTCCAGACCGGGCGCGGCCGCGGTGTACAAGGTCTGGGTCGTGGTCTGCCACTGCGACTTCAACTGCGTGACCGCACCCGCGAGCCCCTTCGTCTGCGAGGCCGCGATCTCCCCGGCCGCCCCCGTCCGACCGATGGCCGTCCGAAGCTGGTCGAAAGAAGCGACACCCTGGTGCGCGAACGCAAGCGCACCGGCCAACGCCGGTTTGCCGACGAGCTTGCTCATGGCCGCGTTGAACTCCTGCGGGTTCATCCGCTTCGAAGCCTGCTCGAAGCCCTCGATCATGTTCCGCAGGCCCTTGAATCGGCCCTCGGCGTCCCACGCCTCGATCCCCAGCTCGGCCAAGCCCTGCTTCGCACGCTTGCTCGGCGCCGCCAAGTTCGTGAGCATGCCCCGCAGCGACGTGCCCGCCTTCGACCCGAGGATGCCCGAGCGAGCCAGCATCGCGGTCGCGGTCGCGGTGTCCTCCAGGCTCACCCCGAGCTGAGCCGCAACCGGCCCCGTGTACGACATCGCGTAATAGATGTCGATCAGCCCGCCCGAGGCTGCGTTCGCACCCGACGCCAGCACATCAGCAGCCCTACCTGCATTGTTCGAGCTGAGACCGAACTGGTCCATGACGTCACCCAAATACTTGGCGGCGTCGGCGGCGGACAGGTTGTCGGCGGCGGCCAGCTGCATCGCGGCCCGCGCGTTCGAGATGGACGAGAACGAGGTCTGCCCGGCCTTCGCCAACTCGACCATCGCATCGGCCGCTTTCGCCGCCGACGTCCCCGGGATCGTGAGATCGGACCCGAGCTCGCGGGCCTTCGCCGCGGCCCGCACCATCTCCACCCCGGACGCGTTCGTGACCGCGCCCCACTTCTGGATGCTCCGCTGGTATTCGTTGCCCTGCTTCGCGATCTCCGCGATGCCGGCGACGATGCCCCCGCCGACGAGCAGCGACCGCAGGTGGTGTGCCTCCTGACGGGCGCTGAGCAGGCCCCGGTGCAGTCGCCGAGTGCCGTTTTCGCCGTCGGCACCGAGACCCCGCAGGCCACGCCGAGCAGCGTCGGTGTCGCCGGCCAGACCACGAAGGCCCGCACCGCTCGATCCGACCCGACCGAGAGTGCGGTGCATCCGGTCGACGTCCTGGCCCAGCGACCGGAGGGCCCCGGACGCGGTGCGCAGCCCGGACAGCAACTGCGCGGCGTCGGCGCGCATCTGCACGTTGAGGAGGTACGACGACACCGGGCCGGTGCCCCTTGTCCCCCACGCCCAACGATGACGCCCACACGCCCCCGAACCGTCCGCCGCAACGGCGGACGGTCCTGCTGATCAGCCTACGAGCGTTCGCGTGCCGCCTCGACCCGCTGATGCTCCTCCCACACCGGCCGCGGCACGAGGCCGATCCGCACCCCGTACCCGTCCGCCCCCTCGGGTACCTGCTCCTGCTCGAAGGCCAGCAGCTCGCACCCGACGCACCGAACGGACGTCGTCACGTACGCGTGCCGATCACCCCCGCGCTCCGCGTCCCACTCCGCCGGCCGCGTACCGCACTGGTCACACACCTCGCGCCGGTACGCGGCCCACGCCAATGCCTTTGCCCGGTCCGCCGCCGTCCACCGGCCGTCCCCGACACCGAGGAACACGCTGTGCGGTATCCGGTACCAGTCACATAGCTCCAGCTCCGCCCGGAACGCCTCGTCTGCGATCAGTCTTTTCCCAGCTCCGACACCGACACCCGGGACACCTGCTGCACCTGCCAAGCCCCGGCGAAGAGGCTGTTGGCCTCCGCGATCGGCCAGGTGTCCAGCAGCTCTTGGGCCTCCTCCACCGTCATCCCGTCCACGACCCGGCCCGTCGCGTCCCGTTCGACATGGGCCGCCGAGATCATCGCGGCCGGGAAGGTCGCCGGGTCCCACGCCTCCCCGGCCTCGGCCTGCTCCTCGCTCGCAGGGTGAGCACGGACCAGCGCGTCCAGCACGGGACGCGGCACCGGACGGAACGCCAACTCGATCGACGCCGCGTCGAAGTCGGCCTGGGCCGTGTCGAGATCGGCCTCGGCCGCCGCGAGGTCGGCGGACCCCGCCGGCGTCTCGGCCGCCGACATCCGGAGCCGGGCAGCCGTCACCTTTGCCTGGTCGAGGCGCGTTCGGGCGGCCTCGTCGTCGCAGATCCGCAGTACCTGCTCCGGGACGGGGCGGGCACGCAGCCGGGCCATCTTCGCGGCCCACGAACCGGGCTCGGGGGGCTCCGCGTCGATCGACGGCGAGCGAGTGGGGGAGGAGGGCATGGTGTTCTCCGAGGAACGGGCCCCGGCCGGTGACGGTCGGGGCGGGAGCGGTTACGGCTTGGGGGCGAGCGCGGGCACGGCGGCGTCCTGCACCGGCGCCTCGGTGATGCTGAAGCTGACGACGTGCTTGGCGGCCTCGTTGTCGACGCTGTACTGCGGCGAGCGGGAGCCGACCCGAACCGGGAACACGTCCATGGACCGGCTGCCGGGCACGTCGCCCTTCCGGAGGATCGCCACCCAGCCCACCGCGCCCTTACTGAGGAGCTGCTCGACCTCGTCGGCGGTCTCGTCCTCGTAGAACGTGAGGCTGGAGTCGTCGGCGCTGTCGGTGCCCGGGATCTTCGTCTCGAACGTGGAGCTGAGGTCGGGAGTCTCGATCGCCTGGTTGCTGATCGACCAGCCGTCGATCGCCGCGATGGCGGCGGAGAGGTCGGTACCGGCGGTCAGTTCGGCCCGGGTCGGCACGTGGCCCGGGTCCTTCACGGTGGGGAGCCAGACCACGCGGGTGACACCGCGCCGGCTGTACTTCTTGATCTGCACTGTTGTCCGATTCCGGGACGAGGGCGCAGTCGTGTCAGGCCCCGTCCCTCGACGTCACGTCAGGGAACCGGCCCTCCCCAGTGGGCTGGCCGTCCGCGAGGGGCCTCCACGGTGAGGAGCAAGAACTGCCTTCTGCCACGATACCGCTGGCCAGGGCAGGGACATTGGCAATGCGCCTGACGATGCTGCCCCTCGGGGAGTAGCCTGCGCGCATGGCTGCGGACGAGCACGACGACACCGATGGTGACGATGCACGTCGTGACGATGAGGCCGCACCGTTGAGCTGGAACGTGGACTCCGAAGGTTGGCGTGCGTTGCAACACTGGGAGCCCACCGATGAGGTCGCTGGGGCATCTGCCCGACATGTGCGGCGTTGGAAGCAGCGCCTTGCCAGTCTGAAACGCGACATAGACGTGATCCGCACGTCCGGCGACGACATCACCTTGATCCAGGCGAAGCAATACGCCTCGCCAGGGAGATCCAAGAGCGTGTTCACCACGCAACTGCGGGTCGAACAGCTGCTACAGAAAATCCATTGCAGCGACGAGCCGATCTTCTGGGTGGTCGGTGCCGAGGAAGAGACACCACAGGGATTCAGTGAGGTCGACCGTAACGAGCTCCTCGCACGGCTGAGACTGCGGGCGGCTGTTCTCCGCCAGGCTCTGGCCCTCGTACGTAGGGTGCGACGTCTGCAACGAGCAGCAGAGCGAGCCGCGCTCCGGCGTGCGTGGGGTCAGGCGGCGAGTTCCTCGGTGCTGCGGGATCGTGCTCCCTGCGGTGTGCTGCGCTTGGCGGCCCCGGTCACACCACGGGGCCCCGGACGGCTGGGCTGCGCACCTTCGGCTCGAACGTCCGTGTGGGTGCTGGCTGCCTGATCAAGGGATCGGGCCGGTGTGCCCATTCCTCAGGGAGTAGCAGTGCAGATCATCATCACCGTCCCCTCCATCGTCACGGACCACCCGGTCTTGGCTGCTGGTGGGCTCTTGGGCCTCGGGCTGGCCGTCGGCCTGCCCCTCGTGCAGCGCGGCAGTCGCGTCGTGTCCGAGTTTTGGGGCCCCAAGATCCACCGGCTGCGCCTCGTGATCGCCGAGGGGGTCGCCCCCAACGGGGCGGACACCACGGACGACGAAACCCCCCGCCACATGTAGCCCGCACCGGCCTCACGGCGAGGGGTCGCGCCTTTGGCACCCCCGCCGTGAGGCTCACCCGTACGGGCTTGCCACCGCGCGCGTGACCCGCGGGCCCGGAACGGTGGAGGCATACGCCTGAAGAAGGTCGTGGTGTACCCGCCGGACGAACGCGGGTGGAGACGGGTGAGGTTCGACGGGACGATCCTCGGGACGGCGTACCGTCTGGCGGACATCCCTGAGCTGCTGCGCCAAGCTGGAATGCAGGACCCCGAAGACCTGGACCTCACGGACAGCGCGTTCGTGGAGTGGCGGGGCGGCGGCCCCGAGACCTGGGACTGAACGCCCGGTATCCCGTGGAGGGCGTGCGCGTGCCGGCGGGCGGACGCCTACCCTGGGCGCATGCCGACGAACGAGCATGAGCACGAGGAGCAGGGCCCGCACGTCGTCACGGGCGCGCCCACCCCGGACGCGGACGCCGCCGACGAGACCGCTTCCGGCACGGTGCGAGAGGTCGCCGAGCAGCAGGCGAAGAAGTGGGCCGAACTCCTGGAACGCCTGGCCTGACCTGGGCCCGCGCACGTCAGCCCGCTGTGACCTTGAACCGGTACCGGTGGACGAGGGTCACGAGCCCGGTGTCGGCGTCCCCCAGATCCTCGGCGACGGGCTCCCGCGCCCACACCCGAGCCCCCGCCGGGGTCAGCGGGTACGCCCACCGGCCGGCGGCGTCCCTGTCGAGGACGGCCGCGCGGGTGCGGTCGGCCGCCCACTCCGCCTGATCCGTACGGCCCGCGACGATCGTGACCTGGTACTCCCACGACGCGTCCTCCCCACGGTCCGTGAGCGGTGCTCCCTCCGTCGTGCCGCCGAGGGGGTACAGCACCAGGTAGGGGAGGGGCGCGGGGCGGCCGTCCGTGCCGGTCGGTAGGACCCCGACGCCAACTGGGCGGCCGACGCCGGCGGCGAGGAGGTCCCGGATCGCGGCCGTCACCGGCGCGCGGGAGATCACTCCTCACCCCCGGCGAAGTAGGCGCCGGCGGGGCCCTCGACGGACAGCATCCCGTAGCGCAGGAAGCCGAGGGCGTCCCAATCAGGCAGGCCCGGCGTGGTGACCACCGTCAAGGTCCGCTCCCCGTCTTCGTCCAGGGCCTCGGCAACGATCACGGCACGGGCGAGGAGCCCGCGCCCGTTCACGGCCAGCACCTCGGACAGGGCGCCGTCGATGTCCTCGGACAGGGTGCTCACAGGGCGTCCTCCAGGGCTCGGGCGAGGAGCCGGGCGACGGCCGGGCCGGTGGCCCGCAGCGCCGGCCCGACGTGCGGGAACGGCGGCTGGGCGTAGCGGCGGCCGAGGCTGTCGGTGCCGACGAACCCGTACTCCAGGCGGCGGGCCTGCGGCGCGTTGCTGCCGATCTGCGCGGTGGTGACGTCGCCGCTCCCGGTGATCTCGGATTGCCATGACGCCCGGTAGGCGCCCGTGATCACCCGGGGCCCGGGCCGACCGGACGCGTGCTGCCGGATCGACGCCACCAAGAGCGCCGCCCCGACCCGGGCCGCGGCCTGGGACCCGGAGCGGACGGCGAGGCCACCCGCGTCGAAGGCAGCGGCCACCTGCACCGGATGGTTGAACGTCCCCCCGCGCTTACTCACGGCGCCCCCGTTCGGTCACGTTGCTCCAGCCACACGAGCCGTACGACGGGCAGGGATGACACCTCGCCGAGGCTCACCACGTCGTACTCCCGGCCTCGGGCCTGCGCGTCGCGGGCCTCCAGCACAACCACCCGGTCCCCGCGTTGCACCTCGGCGGCCTTGAGCGGCAGCAGCAGCCGGTACCGGTCCCGGCTCTCGGCCGGGGCCACCCCGTCCGCTTGGGAGGCCGTCTTGTCTTGCTGCGGGTACAGGCCGCCGGTGCCCAGGTACAGCACCCGGGGAGCAGGCGCGACCACCTCACCGGTGGCCGGGTCGAGGGTGCCAGGCATGGGCCGGGTCACGGCCACGGTGTCGGGCATCAGGTGTCGCTCGATGAACCGGCCGACCACGGTGGACGTGGTCTGCTGCTCACTCACCGGCCGCCGCCCACTCCCGCAGCGTGGCCAGGACGGCCCGGGTCAGTTCTCCGGGCCGGCCGTCCAGGTCAGTGCGGGCGAGAGCCGCCCGGTGCAGCATCTCGGGATTCGTCTCGGCCAGGAAGTCGGCGACGGCGCCGTGCGGGTCTTCGACCTGCACCGTGACCGAGGACAGGCCCTCGAACTCGACGCCGGCGCCGCCCGGCGCCGCGAGCAGCGTGACCTGCGCGGGTTCACCGGGCACCTGGGTCACCTGGTAGCCGGTGACGGCGGACGATAGGTCCCGGCCGTCGACCTCCACGGTCGCGTGGTCTCCGGTAGCGGATGCGCGGATATGTACTCGCAGGTCAGAAGGCGTTTTTCCCATGGTTGGAGCGTAAGCGTACTCACAGGGAAGATCGATTGTGAATATTTTGGATATCCATGCGGTGAGGGCCTTGGTGATCTACCCTTCTCGCTTAGGAGGCGAGATGTTGGGAATGGAAGCGTCAATAGGTGCACGAGCTGGTGCCCAGCTAATTCAAAGCCTTGTTGGAAAGCTTGCGAGTAAGGCGGCGGTTGTTCCGGGGTGGCCCAACTTCCACGGGGCGCTGTTGGAGCTCCATGAGTTGTTAAGGGAATGGGAAGAGGCTGCCACTAATACGTACTTATTGGCGTTTGGGCGGAGTGGAGTCGATCCTGATCGAGTGCCGGAGCTCTTGGAGCGAATTAACGTTCAGACGGGCTGGTTTGGAGGGAGTTTCCTGAAGCGGCACAGGGCGGAAATAGACCGGATTCTTAATCCCAAGCCCCCTGTTCTGCAGCGGCTTGCTGGACGCAAAGGGCGAGTTGCGGCGCGTAGGACAATGCGAAATTTGATGCGAATTTACTGTCCGGCCGACTTGGAGTTTTTGGATGCTGTGATCTATGCAAGATCCTCTTGGGTTGAGATGTACGGAAAGGGAGTTCTTGGTCGAATCCGGCGGGGGGATGTCTCGGAAGATTCCATTGTTGCGAGTCTTGCCTTGCAGACTGCCGAAGATGTCCGTACTGCTCGTGAACAGCTCGCAGCTCTGATCGTTCACCTCTATCCGTTGGGTGGGAGAAGTGGGTCAGAGTAGGTGAAGCTGTCCCGCGAACTGCCGTAGCGTTGAACACATCAACCATCCACGCTTGCTGGCTGCATTGTGGATGACGTGCCCTGACCCGTGGAACCGGTCGGGGCACGTCTGTTTTCAGCGGCGGGCCCGCGCCACTAGCGGGACGACGGACAGCACGTCCACGGCCGCCTCCGCATCGTCCGGGGCCCGCCCATCCACGTCCCGGACCTGAGCGAGCCGGCGTTCGAGCGCGGCGAGGTTCCCGGCCTGGTCGATTGTTGCGACCCCGTTGACGGTCACCCGCAGCGGTTCGGCCAGCAGCACTGCGATCCGTTCGGACAGCACCTCGTCGGCCACGGCCCGCGCGGACCTCAGCCGCTCGTACCGGGTCACCAGGTCGGCGGTGTCCGTGTCCGGCCCGAGCTGGGCCAGCAGCCACCGCAGGACAGCCGGATCCATCGTCACCTCCAAGACGAGGTCGGGCGCCACCACGACGGGGGCGCCCGGCCTCGGGGTCAGCCGGGCTTCCGCTTCACGGCCGGGGCCGGGGCGGTCTGCCAGCAGTTCAGGTTGGTGATCTGCTCGGCCACGGCCGGGTCGAACACCCCCGTGCCGGCCGTCAGCACCACCGGCACCCGCTCGACCGGGTCAAGGACGTGGACCGTCGCGGCGAGCACCCCGAGCGCCTTCACGGCCGCGCTCACAGGACCGTCGCCGTGATATGGCAGTCCGGCGCGGCCAGCACCGGCATCGCAGCGGCGGCGCCCTTGGTCCAGATCTGCACCGGGTCGTCCTGGGCGTCGCGGGTGATCACGATGCCGGGGGCGTCCTCACGCTCGATCTGCGCGCCCGCGCCCCGGGACAGGGCCAGGGACTCGGCGGTCGTGCCGTACTGCGTCTGGCCCCACTTCGCACGGTCGGGAGGCAGCAGAATCCACTTGTCCTCGGGCAGCACCCGCTTGGACACGTCGTTCTGCCACACCTGCGCCTTGTACAGGGTGATCGGCGGCAGCCCGTAGATCCCGCGCACGCTGTTGACCTGCTCGGGGGAGAGCGCCGACGTAGGGGTCTGCGTGCCGACGGCCGTCCCGTAGTACGCCGCCCGGTACGAGGCGTTCCCCGCGAGGTGGGACGCGGCCTTCCGTGAGGTGATCACCAGCTCGGGCGCCGGCGCGCCGATCGAGTCGAGGTAGTCGATCCACCGCAGCTCGTCCGCGAGCGGGTCCGCGTCCGGCGCCGACCACGGCTTCGGCGCGGTCGGCATGTTCGCCGCCGGCACCCCGTAGTCGACCTCCGTCGTCAGGCCGTTCTCCCCGAGCAGGGAGAACTTGCCGTCCACGAGGACGTCACCGGCGGCGAGTTCGAGACGGGAGCGGATCGCCTCGACGTGCCGTTCCACGTCGTCGTACAGCAGCTCCACAAGCTGGTCCTCGTCCGCGCCGCGCGCCGCGTCGAGGAGGAGCTGTTCCAGCTCGCCGACGAGGAGCTTCTGGCCGAGGCCCGGCAGGGTGCCCTCGGTGATGGTCTGCTCCGCCTGGCGGCGGGCGATCGGCACCGACGCGTCGTAGGCCCGGTACGAGGCGACGTTCACGCGCCGCTTCGTGTTCCGGATCCGCCACTTCACGTCGCGGATCCGCTGCTCGGCGAACACGTCCTGGGTGAGGAGGAAGTCGGCGGGGGAGGGGATCGACCGGGCATACACGGTCAGGTCGGCGGCGGACACGCCCTTGAGGAGGTCAGCGATCGACATGTCAGCCCACCTCCACGAACCGCAGCTGCGCCCCGGCCGGGGACGCGACGACCTTGGTCAGGTCGATGCCGCCCGGCACCCGGGACGGGATCACGACCCCGTGCCACAGCAGCGCCGCCGGGACCTTGCTCTGGCCGGGCACGAACGCGGCCTCCGAGAAGACCACGCCGGCGAGGGTCTGGCGGCCGTCGGTGGCGGCCGGGTCATAGGCCCCGTACAGGCCGGACGCGGTGATCCGACCGACCGGAACACCGGAACGGACGTAGCCGTGCGGGCCTGCGGCCGTCGGCTCCACGTAGTGGGTGTTCTTCGTCAGCTTGCCCAGGTCGACGGTGATCGTGTCGATGGAGTCGGTACCGTGCCGGGCACCGAGCCAGGTCCGGTCGCCCGTCAGGGTCGTGGTGGTCGTGGACGGAGGGATCACTCCGCTGCTCTCCTTCTGGAGGGGTTCGCCGGGCCGGTCGGCTGCGGCGTCCACGAAGCGGGGCGTGGTCCCCAACCAGTCAGCCGGTACCGGTGATCAGGCCGCGGCGACGGGCCATGTCCAGACCGGCCGCACCGGGACGCGGGGCCTGCCCGCCAGGGCGCGTCGGCGGCCCCGACACCGGGCCCCCGGCCGGCGCCGGCGGGACGGCGGCGGGCGCGGTGTGGAACAGCTCCGGGCGCCGGGCCTTGAGGTCGGTCACGGCCTCGGCGAGCGTGGTCTCGTCGGCGTCGTCGGGGACCCGAAGCAGGGCCTCGGCGTCGGCCAGGTCGTCACCGGCCGCGCCCACGCCCGCGAGCGCGGCCCGCCGGGCGGCCTGCCGCTCTCGGGCCACGGCGGCGGCCTCGCGGCGGGCGGCGGCCGACTCGCGATCTGCGAGCTGCTGCTCCCGCCGCTCCACCTCCGACAGCCGCGACGCCTCCGCGTCCCGCTGCCCCGTGATCCACTGCTCCAGTTCGGCCGCCGACCCGAACCCGAGCCGCTCCACCAGGGCCTTGGAGCCGGCGCGGGCTCCCTGGTCCTTCTCGCGGGTCATCATCTGCTGCAACCGGGCCTGCCCGATCGTCACCTGCGGCTCGGCCGCGTCGTCGTTGGACGGGTCCTCGGACGACGCGCCGAGCACGGGGAAGATCGGCCGGCCGTCGCGGCGGTGACCCAGCACGGTCGACGGGGCGGGAAGCAGGTGGCGGGGCATGACGGTAGGACTCCTCGCGAGCCCCGCGCCCACGCCACCGAGTCTACGGAGCCCCGGCCGACGCCCCATCACACCCATGACAAGATCACCGGGAAACGCCAGAGGGGGGACCTGTGGAAGAACTGAGGAAGGCGCGGTTGAAGAGCCGCGCCGTGGGCCGTGCGCTCATCTTGGGTGTGGCCGTCACCGTGCTGGGCGCCGTTGCGGCGGTGTGGCGCCCGTGGGTGGATCGCACCCCGTTCACCGCCGAAATCGTCAGCGTTCAGAAGGCCGAGGTCACCGACCCCGGACTCGTAGTAGGAGGCTGCCTCGCAAGATGGAGCGCCGATTACAACGAGGTCATCTTCGACGAAGACGGTACAGAACTCGGCAGAGCTCCCGCCGCCAGGGAAGGGACGGTCCTGGGGCCCGAGTTCGGCGACCGCATGGGCGACTGCATGTTCGTGACCCGCGTCGAAGGCATACCCGGCGGTCACGGAACCTACTTCACCCAATGGGCCGGAGGCGACAAGCACGAGATCTCGGAGGAAGACCTTCGAGCACCCGCCAAGGTCCAGCAAGAGCAGTTCAAGACGACTCGCTGGGAGGACCTTCCGGACCCGGCCGAGTAGCGGCCGGGTCCGGCTGTCCGCTGTCGACGCGGCCGAGTTCGGCCGCCACATCCTCGACCGGGTACCCGGCCACCTGGAGCATCCGCACACCGGTCTCCCGCGACAACAGCCCCGCCGTCACTGCCCGCACGACTTCGTCGAGGACCTCACTGCGGTCCACGGGGGTGTGGGGGCCGAACACCAGCCGGGCGGGCACGGACGGGCCCGCTGGCCAGCCCTCGGCCTGCCCGGCCTGGTGCAGGCGCTGCACCATCTTCAGCAGCAGCGCGTACTTGTGGGCGCGGGCCAGCCGCATCGACCCCACCAGGGCATCCAGCGGCCCCATGGACAGCTCCAGCGCGTACCCGCTCGGCACCCGCGTCGGGTCCGCCGTCCCCAACGCGACCGCCGGAAGCCGGGCGTTCGTCGCCGCCCGGTCCCGGATCTCCTCCACCCGGGCCCGCAACTCGGCCAGTTGCCCGGAGGTGTCCACCACGTCCAGGCGCCCGGACTCCCCGAGCTGGAACACCGCCCCCGGCACCACCGCCAACGGGCGCGGCCGACCCGTCACCCGATCGACCTCCGTCCGCACCCCTGACAGGCCGAGGATCGGCGAGCCCGTCGTAGCGGACGCGCGCGCCGAGTCCGTGTCCGTCTCCGCGAGCTCGTCCAACGCCTGCATCACCGGCGCCAACGCCGACCGGCCGAAGTGCTCCCCGTCGTCCACGCTGTTGGTGACGTGGACGAGGGGCACGAAGTCGATCCGGAGATCCAGCCGATCCAGAATCGTCCCGTCCTGCCGTGCGCGGACCCTGGCCCGGTCCAGCGGCAACGCGTCGACGGTCTGGCCCATCCGCAGGTCGGCCAAGTCCCATTCCGCGTCCGTCAGGTAGCAGGTGACGGCCGATGGCCTCTCCGACCAGGGATGGACCCGCCCCGTCTCCGGCTCGGGGAGCGGGCCCAGCTCGTAGGTGATCCGCCGCACCCGCGCCCCCAGCCCGCGTTCCGGGTCCTCGGGCAGTTCCCACGCCAGGTGCACACGGGTCGGGTAGTCCCCAGGGTCGCCGTCGTCGGCGAGGACCGGAAAGTAGAAGCCGGGGTCCACGGTCCGCAGCCGCACCCGGCCCCGCTCCGGGTCCCACGCCAGCAGGTACACCGCGTCCCCCAGCAACACGGCCTTCCGCTCGGCGGCCTGGAGCCGCAGCGGGAACAGCTCGGCCTCCGCCCACGCCCGCAAACGGTCCTGAACCTCGACCGCCCCCGGCACCGCGTCGTCACCGTCGGCCTCGGACACCTCGATCTGCTGGCTTCGGCCCAGCAGGTGTGCGGTCGTGGTGGTCACTAGCACGGCGGCGTCCCCGTACTCCCGCCGCTCCCGCCCCGCCTCGATGCCCGCAAGGGCCGCGAGCTCCCCGGCCTGGTTGGAGTCGTAGGCGGCGAGGACCTTGTACGCCGCGAGGCGCCGCGCGTCCTCCGCCGGCACCCAGCCCTGCCCGGGCCCCGGCCCCAACGAACGGTGCGGGAGACCGGACGGCCCGGCCATGATCGGCTTGTAGTTCAGCCACGACCAGGCATCCGACACGAACTGGCGCACACCCACTGTGCTGCTCCCAACCCCCACGCCGTCACCAGCCTAGGAGACCGGGCCCTACCGCCGACCCCCGAGGCGGCCGTCCGAGTACCCGTCGCTCCCCAAGGCGGCGCTTCCGCCGGCGAGGTGGGTGAGGGCGTGCACGGCCGCGTCCATCCGGTCCGGCGAGCCCATGCCCGCGACCCACGTCACCATCTGCTGCTCCAAGGTCCGCCACTCGCCTACGTGATGAACACGTCCCTGCTCGTACAGCTGCGCCACCGGCTCGGCCCGGAGACGTTTCCCGACCTTCGCCGTGACCGAGGTGACCGCCGGGGTCAGCATGCCGTTCGTCTCACGGCTGTCGGCGAGGTCGTTCCACGCCTGCCTGACGACCTGCTTGGTCATGTCGCCCCCGTAGTTGCTCTCCACCACGATCGCGTCGGCGCGAAGCTCCACAGCGAGCCGGCACGCCTCCCGACCCCAGGCGTCCGCACTAAGCCTCCCGGACCGGTCGTCCAGCACGTACAGGTGCCCGTTCGCGCCCTGCCCGGCCGCGATGATGCCCGTCTCGTCGCCGACTGCGGACTCCCCGCCCGCCGGGTCGACCGCGACGACGACCCGGACCAGGTCCACGCCCCGGAACGAGGCCGGGGAACAGCGGTTCGCGGTGATCCAGTCCCACTGCCACACGCCGCCGTCCTGCGGGCGCGGCTGCTGCTGGTACAGCGACCACCACACCCGCTCGCCCACCGACGCCCGGATCTCCCCGAGCGCGGCGGCGTCGTACCGCTCCGGCCACAAGGGCCCCCGACCGCCCGGCCCAACGCGTCCGACTCGGCCATCGCGAGGGCAGGCAGGTCGATGACGGTCCACCGGTGTCGTTCCTCCGCCAGCACGCGGCCGGCGAGGTCGTCCTCGTCCCAGCGGGTCTGGATCAAGATCACCGACCCGCCAGGTTCGATACGGGTCAGAAGGACTGCCTGCCACCACTCCCACAGCCGGCGCCGCATGGTGGGGGAGGAGGCTTCGGCTGCGTCCTTGATCGGGTCGTCCACGACAGCCAGGTGCGCGCCCTTGCCGGTGAGGCCACCGCCGACACCGGCCATGACCGCCCCGCCCTCCGCGTTCGCGAGGTCGAACCGGTTCGCCGCCGAACTGCCCGCCCTCATCGCGATCCCGAGCTGGGGCCCGTAGGTGAGGATCGAGTCCCGGATCCACCGACCGTGGTCGTCGGCCAGATCGGAGGAGTAGGAGGCGATCATCACCCGGTGTTCGGGCCGGCGCCGCAGGTACCACAGAGGTGCCCACCGGGCCGCCCGCCGAGACTTCCCGTGCCGGGGCGGCATCGTCAGCAGCAGGCGCGTCGGCCGGCCCGCCGCGACCTGCTCGAAGGCCCGGTCGATCAGCCCCAGGTGCGGGGCCTGCATCTCCTTCCCGTCGGTGAGGACGGCCGCCATCGCCCCGGGCGAGCGGTCCATGGCCATCTCCCGCTCGACCTGCACGAGGCGGGCCCGGAGGGTAGGGGTCGAGGCTGCGGCAACCTCCCGCCGGCGCGCCGCGGGAAGCCCGCGGTACGCCCGGAGGACCGCAGCCTCCTCAACCCTGGCCATCCCCGGCCGCCGGGTCCCCGGCGAGCCCGATCAGCCGTTCCAGCTCAGCGAGTCCGGGAGCCTCGACCTGCACGGCGCCGCCGTCCGCGCCCGTGATCTCCGTCCGCACCGGCAGGTTGAGTCCGAGCAGGTGGTTGGTGCGCTCGATGATCCGCACGGCCCGGTCCACGGCCTGTAGAGACCCGTCCCGCACGGCCGCGCGGTACACGGAGAAGAACAGCCGCTCCAGCCGCTCGGCCTGCACCGCCCGCAGCTCGTCCGTCGCGCTGTTCAACGCGGTCGAGCGTTCCGCGAGGGCCTTCGACACGTCCTTGCACGCCAGCTCGATCAGCCGCCCGTCCGTGGGCGGCTCCCCGCCACGCCGGTACACCTCGATGCCGTACCCCTGCGGGTAGGCGACACCATCGGAGTTCACGGCCGGGTCAGCGGCGAGCTTCCGGGCGATCGTCAGCCAGTCGACACCGGCCAGCTTCAAGTCGATGGCGTCGGCGCGGCGCTGGGTGATCGCCGCCCTCGCGGCCCGGGTGGGGCGGCCCATGGCTCTCCTGGGACCCGCACCCCACCTCCCCATGATCCCGTACCGGCCGGGCCGCCCGAACACGCCGATGCCGGCCACGGAACCCGTGACCGGCATCGGCGCCTCGACCGGCGCCCTAGGACCTGTCCGGGCGATCACTGAGGTGACTGCGCTCAACACCCGTGAATCTCGTTGTTGAAGGTCTCACCGAGTGAGGTAGAAGGGCGGCATGGATACCGCCGTACTTGAGCAGATGCTGGACGAGACCTTCGATCACGCTGTCGTGCACCACGGATACACCAACTACATGCGCGACTACGAGGTCATCGTCTACGCGACGGCTGATCCCCGTACCGGCATCGCACCGTCCCACCTGCGGTATCTCTTCCGGTACTGCGTTGAGGCCCGGTGTGAGACGTCGGTGCCGGCGGAGACCTGGCGGGTCTCCTTGGATGACCGGCTCATCGACCATGAAACCGGTGTTGACCTCGACGGATACGTCTGGGGCGTGAAGTGGCACGACCTGTACCCGGGAGCCAAACTCCTTCCTGAGTCGGAGGCGACCCGCCGCTGGTCGAAGGCCGTTGGGATCGACTTTCACGAGGTGCGCATTGAAACCAACGCGCACAACGTGACCTTGCTCTTCTCGGACCTTCAGGTGAGCGAGGTCCCAGTCGGATACGCACCCTTCGTCACGGAGTAGGGATCAGGGTTCGTGTGATCTTGTGACTGCCGTCTGTCTGGGTCGTTCTTCCTGCCATGGGGCGGGGTGATCTGAGTGATGCCGAGTGGGAACGGCTGCGGCCGTTCCTGCCGGTCAGCAACAGGCGTTGTGGCCGGTGGCGGAATCATCGGCAGGTGATCGACGGGATTCTGCACCGGGTTCGAACCGGCGTGCAGTGGCGTGACTTGCCCGAACGGTTCGGGCCGTGGAAGACGGTCTATGAGCGCCACCGGTTGTGGTCGGCCGACGGAACGTGGGAGCGTCTGCTCCAGCAGGTCCAGGCTGAGGCCGATGCCGCAGGCGAGATCGGCTGGGACGTCTCCGTTGACTCCACCATCGTGCGGGCGCATCAGCATGCGGCTGGCGCCCGCACCGATCCGCCGCCGGCTAACGGGTCAAAGGGGGACGCGCCAGCAGAACACCAGGGCGAGACGCCGTGGCAGAGCCTCGCCGCCTGCCTGGTGGAGGTGGTGCGGGAGGTGAGGGTTTGGGCCGCTCGCGCGGCGGGTTCACGACCAAGCTCCACCTGAGCGCGGATGGCCGCTGCCGCCCGCTGTCTCTGATCGTCACGCCAGGGCAGCGGGCTGATTGCACGCAGTTCACGGCGGTTCTGGAGAAGATCCGGGTCCCGAGATTCGGGCCGGGCAGGCCCCGCAAGAAGCCCGACAGCGTCGCCGCCGACAAGGCATACAGCAACGGGCCCTGCCGCAAGTACCTGCGGCGCCGCGGCATCCGGCACACGATCCCGGAGAAGACCGACAGGCAGGCCGCCCGCCTGCGCAAGGGTTCACGCGGCGGGCGGCCACCCAGCTTCGACGAAAAGCGGTACAAGAAGCGCAACACCGTCGAGCGAGCCATCAACCGACTCAAGCAGCACCGGGCGGTGGCCACCCGCTACGACAAGCGCCGATACGTCTATCTCGGCACCGCCACCGCCGCAGCCCTCACCATCTGGCTCCGCACATGATCGGCCGGACAAGTCCTAGAGCAGCGGCATCTGCCCCCGCACCCGCCAGGCCCGCGCCCGGCCCGGCCGGTTGGGAATGCTCGACAACCCCCGCGCCCGGGCGAGGTGGTGGGCGAACTGCCAGTTCCGGCACGTCGCGAAGGCCGGGTCGCCGGCCCGGGGGTCGTCCTCGGGGATCGCGTCCGCTCCGAACCGGATCGGGCGGGCACCCCGCAGGGTCACGCGCAGGCCCAGCACCTCCAAGTCCGCGTGCTCCTCATCCGACGCCGCGGCCTCGAAGGCCAGATGGGCGTTGTCCGCCCACCGGCTCGTCACCCCGCACAGGTACCAGGCCAGCGGGGGACGTGCCTCGTCCAGCACGCCCCCCATGTGCTCCAGCTCGGGGGACACCAGCCGGCTGTAGGTCCCGTGCAGGGACCGGGCGCAGTGCCGCGTCAGGTCGACGCCCGTAACGTACTTGAGCCACAGGTACCGGTAACGCCCGCCGGTACTGTCGATTTCTATCTCGGGTGCTTTCATTTCCCCCTCCGGGGGTTAGGGAATTCATCCCCTAATTCTATTCAGTGGGGAAATTGGGCGCAAATTCCGCATCTCGAATTGCGCAGGCTTCCATCAGAGCGCGCACCAACGGCTTGTGTCGGTTGTGACGGTAGCCACCCGGGTACTCCATGTTGAACTCGCACTCCAACGCCGCGCGGCGCCGCTCCGGCGACAAGGCGCGCGGTCGACGGCACACCGCGTAGATGTTGCCCCCGGTCTCCGACCCCTTCACCTCCACCTCCCCGAAGAACCGCAACATCAGCTCCCGCAACGACGCCTTCGTGTGGTATCGCTGCATCGTCCACACGCCCTGCTGAAACGTCGCCGAGAAATTGTTCTCGTCCAGGAAATCCAGAGCACACCGATATTTCTGGGACGTCATCCGCGTCCGGTTCGGAGACTGCTTCTGCTGAACACTCCCCAGGCTCCGGGTCCCCGTGACGAACACGCCGTCCTCCGACAGCAGCGAGTTGCACGCCGTCAGCACGAACTCCTCGAACTCCAGCGACGTGATGCTGTTGATGACGGAGTCCAGCACCACCACGTCGTACAGGCCCCGCGCGGGAACATCCCGCTGCAAATCTCGGATCTGCGACACCGACGCCGCCACGTCCAGCGACCCGGCAGTCCCCCCGGTCCGCACGTGCGGCTCGTACCAGTGAGCGTCGTGCCCCTCCGCCCGCAGCCGCTTGATGTACGCGGCCTCACCGGCCCCGAAGTCCACGATCCGCACCGGCGTCGACAACGTCGCCAGCAGCGGCAACACGTGCCGCTCGTACGTGGACGACCGGTTCGAGGCGCCGTCCTCGCCCGCCAACCGGTGCATCTGGCACTTGTGCTGGTTGTACGCCTTGATGTCCACGCCCGAGTAGTCGTAGACCCCGTACTCCCCGTCCAGCCACTCGATCAGCTCGTCCGCTTCCTGCACCGACACCCGGTAAACCAGCAGCGGCACCCGCAGATCCCGGCACACCACCGCGTAGTCCTGGTTGAGGATCACCCGCCCGGCGTGATCCGCGACGATCGACCCCCACGCCCCGTACCGGGTGATCAACCGCCGGATCTCCGACTGCATCGCCACCCCCGCCCGGGCCCGCACCGAGATCAGGTCCGGCTCCAGCCACGACCACCCGTGCACGTCCTCCGGGCACGCCGGCACCCGCACCGTCGACGTGTCGGTCTCCACGCTGTTGTGCAGCAGGTTGAACCGGATCTCGTCGTGCAGCTTCACGTGCTGGTCCAGCACGATCGCCGGAACCTCCCGCACCCCCAGCGCCGCCAGCGACTTCGTCCGCTGGTGACCCGCGACCAGGACACCCGTCTTGTTCACGATGACCGGCTTCACACACCCAAACAGGTCCAGCGATCGCTGGAGCCGCGCGAACGCCTCCTCGGACAGGCGCCGCGGGTTGTAGTCCGCCGGCCGCAACCGGTCCAGCGGCATCGCCTCGCGAAACTCAGGCACCCGCCACCGCCGACCCGGCCGTACGGCCGCGACCGTCGAGCGCCCAGTGAGCGAACCCCGCGTCCGTCGAATGCCCGTCCACGTACGCGTTGTGTGCCGCGTTCAGCCGCTCGACCTCCTCCCGCGTCACCTGCACCCGGGTCGAACCCCACTGCACGTACCCCCACTGGAGGTAGTCGACCTCCACGTGATCACCCTCGGTGTCCCCGGTCTCCGTGGGCAGGGCCGACGGCAGCTCCACCCGGTCCAGGAGGTCGTCCAAGGCGTTCTGGTCGTAGCCGGTGCCCGCCAGGTCCGGGAGGTCACCAAGGATGTCCGCGAGCAGCAGGTGGTCGTACCCGGCCAGGTCCGACGTCCGGTTGTCGACCACGACGATCTTCGCCGCCGTGTCCTCGTCGACGTCCAACCACGTCACCGCGATCTCGTCCCACCCAAGCTCGCGCGCGGCCTTCGCCGTGTGGTTGCCCGCCAGGATCTCGGCCGGCCGGCCCGTCAAGCTGCCCCGGTTGACGACGATCGGCTTGTACTGCCCGTGCGTCGCCAAGGACTCCGTGATCGCGGCCAGATCCCCCGTACGGGGATTGCGGTGGTAGCCGATCAGGTCCGCCAACGGGACGGCAAGGCTTGCCAGCGACTCCGGGATGCGAGGAACAGGGGACGAGGGCACAGGGACTCCCAGCCCGCGCCCACGCTTCGACCCTAAGTGATTGGAGAGGCCGGCCCCCTGCTCGTTTCTTCCTCTGCCTATTACTCCATTCGCGGCGCTGCACTGGTGAGCGGGCGCGGCTAGGTATCGGAAGGTCATGTTCCGGCTGTGGTGAGGCTCTCGTCGTGGGTGCGGCGTGGCGGTTGTGGGCCTTCCGCTCCGGCGGCTATCCGGCCCGGGGCGGACTGCCCGCCCCGGGCTTCGGCCAGCGGCCGGGGCCCTTCCGTGTCGCAATGTGTGTCGGCGATTCTCCTTCTACCGCCGGTGACCTGCGGCGCCTTGTTCCTGACGGGTCACCGAGTGTTGGCGAGGGTGTCTGCCCACCGGGAGCGGAAGGTGTTGCGGATGGTGGTGAGGGGTTCGCGTTCGCGGGTGAGGTGGAGCTTGTTGGTGAGGAGGGTGGCCCAGCGTTGTTGGGTGGGGGCGATCCAGGTGGCGGTGCCGGTGAAGCCGTAGTGAACCCAGATGTCGTCGGCGGGGGTGGTGCCTGGGGCGGGGTGCCAGAAGAGGCCGCGGGCGGGTGCGAGGTCGCGGGTGTGGACGCGGAGGGATTCCTTGACCCAGCTGGCGGAGAACGCGGTGCCGGGGGTCGGGGCCAGCGTGTGGCGCAGGAGGCGGGCGAGGTCGTCGGTGGTGGAGAAGGCGCCAGCGATGCCGCAGACGCCGTTGAGGAGGCGTGCTGAGAAGTCGTGGGCGGTGCCCTTGAGGTGGGTGCCGGTGTCCTGGTCGAGTTCGGTGGGTGCTGTGCGGGTCGTGAGATGGGCGGGGAGGGGGCCGAACCGGGTCTCGTTCATTCCCAGGGGGGCCCAGATGCGTTGCGTGGCGGCCTTGTCCAGGGGTTGGTCGGTGAGGTGTTCGATGAGGTACCCGAGGACGAGGGCGGCGCGGTCGGTGTACTCGACGGCTTCGCCCGGGGGGCGGTGGAGGGCTTCGTGAAGGACTCCGGCCCGCACGGTGGCGGGGTCGGTCCCGTAGAGGTTGCGAAGGTTCGCGCGCAGGGGCATTCCCGCCGTGTGGGTGAGGAGTTGGTGCGCGGTGACGGCCCCGATGGGGTGTCCGGAGACTTCGTCCCAGGTGTCGCCAAGGGGGGCGTGGAGGTCGAGGCGGCCTTCGTCTACGAGGGTGCCCAGAACGGTCCACACGGCAGTGATCTTGGTGAGGCTGGCGATGTCGAAGACGGTGTCATGTCGCATCGGCTGGTCGGGGTGGTCGGGGGTGAGGAACCCGACCGCTCCTTGGGCGTGGATGCCGTCGGGGTCGCCGATGGCCCAGACGGCGCCGGGGTAGGCGTTCGAGCGGACGCCGGTGGTCAGGAGGTCCGTGATGGCGTCGATGTCAGGGGTGTGGCGCACGGGGGTCTCCCGGGTGTGATGTGTGGCGCGGGCGAGGTGCCAGCGTAGTGACGCGACCGGCGGGTGTGACCCGCGCCACGGACCTGGGGAGTGGTCAGGTGAGGGTGGTGCCGAGTTCGGTGATGGCTCGGATGGTGGTGGACAAGCGGTGGCGGGCAGCGTTGGCGCGGCCGGCGTCACGGAGCTCGCCGAGGAGGCTGGTGGAGTCGCTGAGGAGTTCGAGGGTGCGGGCTGCGATGTGTGGGGTGCGGAAGTCGGTGGTCTGGGCGGTGTCCCCGAGGGCTTCGGTCAGGCCGGGGACGGGTTGGTACAGGACAGGCAGGCCACAGGCTTGGGCTTCGAGGGCGACCAAGCCCATGGCTTCCAGGGTGGTGGAGGGCATGGCGAGGAGGTCGTGGTCGGCCATGACGGACCACAGCCGGTGGCGGGGGAACCAGCCGAGGTAGCGGATGGGCGGGCCTGCCGGGTGGGTCGTTCGCAGACGGTCGGCGAGGGCGGTGTACTGGGCGCGGGGGGCCGCGACGGACAGTTCGATGCGGGGGGCGAGGGTGACGGCGCGCAGGAGAAGGTCCACGCCCTTCTCCTCGGTGAGGCGTCCGGCGTAGAGGACGCGCAGTGGCGTTCCGGGGCGGCGGGGGCGGTGCTGGGGCGGGGAGTCCAAGAGCTGGTCGGGGATACCCCAGGGGATCCTGTGGATCTTGTGGGGGTCGATGTTGGGGGTGATGGTGCGGAGGCGGTCCGCCATGGCCCAGGTCGGGACGACGATCGTGGTGGCGGCGCGGGCGGCGTGGGTGAGGACGGAGCGTTGGTCGCGGTGCTGTTCGGCGAAGAGGAGGTCGGTGCCGTGGACGAAGGCGATGCCGGGGCGGTCGGGGAAGGCATGGAGTAGGGCGGGGGTCGCTCCGAACGCGAGGTGGTGGAGGTGGAGGAGTTGCGGGTTGGCGGGGCCGGCTGCGGTCTTGATGGCGTGGGCGAGACGGCCGACGTAGGGGGTGAACCCGGGGTCGGTGATGCTCTTGCCGGGGACGTGCAGGAGTTCGATGCCAGTGGGTGTTTCGGGTGGGGTGGGCTCGGTCGGGGCCAGCATGAACGCGCGGGCGGGGAAGGCGGCGGGGGCACCGCTGTAGAGGTCGAGGAAGAGTTCGACACTGCCGCCGGCGCTGGGATAGGGCAGGTCGAGAACGGTGACGAGAGAGGTCATCGGTTGCTCCCGGGGGCCAGTTCCTCGTGCAGGCGGGAGGTCTCGACGCTGGTGGAGGTCCGGTACTTCAGGCCAAGCCGCTGGTAGTCCGCGGGGGCGCCGTGGGCGTGGAAGAAGACGAGCTTGCCGAAGGTCTGGCCGGCGTGAACGCGGACCGGGGTGGTCGCGCGGATCTCCAGGGTCCAGGGGATGGCGTGGCCCTGGTGGCCGAGCGGTGCGGAGACGTGGACCCAGATGCCCAGGGAGCCGGTGGCGTGATCGCCGTTGAGGAACTGGGCGTAGACGCTGCTCGCGGTCCGTTCCAGGGTGTGGCCGAGGTAGAGCGTGCCGGGCCGCAGGATGTACCCGTCGGCCGGGATGGTGACCTCGGTGTAGGGGGTGGGGGCGGCGGCGTCGAGGGCGCTGGCGCACACGCGCAGGGTGTTCCCCAGGCGCCAGTCGTAGGCGTTGGGCGAGACGCGGGCGGGGTCGTAGGGGTCGATGGTCAGGGCGCCGGTGGCCTGGGCGTGAGCGATGGCGGGGCCGGTGAGGATCATGCGGCGACCTTGGTGTGGAGGTCGCGCCAGTACTCGGAGGGCCGGGGGCCTTCGGCGGCCTGGTATTTGCCGTTGTAGGGGGCGATCTCGCCGGAGGAGACGAAGAACATGACCTGGCCGATCTTCATTCCGGGGTAGACCCGCAGGGGGCAGGTGGGGGTGAGCATGAGGGTCCACTGGCCGTGGAAGCCGATGTCGCCGATGGGGGCGGTGATCTCGACGAACAGGCCCAATCGGCCGACGGAGGAACGGCCGAACAGCAGCGGGACGAAGGTGTCGGATCCCAGGTGCTCCTCGGTGTGGCCGAGGTAGAGCCGGTTGGGCTGGAGGACGTATCCGGCGTCGTCGATGGTGATGGTCGTGGTCGCGTTGTTCCGGTGAGCGTCCAGCACGTCATCGGTGTACACGCGCAGGGTCGATCCCAGGCGCACGTTGTAGCTGTTGGGGTTGACCTGCTCGGGAGCGAAGGGCGTGATGCGCAACCGCCCGTCGCCGGCGGCGGCGGTGATCTCGGGGCCGGTGAGGATCATCGAGAGTCTCCGGGGGTGGTGAGGAGGAGGCGTAGGACGTCGGCGATGGGTGGCCCGGTGTGGGTGACGGTGGCACCGGGCAGATGGGCGGCGGCCAGGTAACTCGTGGTGGTCACGGTCGTGGCGATGGGCGGTGGCGGGGCCGGTTGGACCACCAGGGGGCCGAGGAGCGGGGTGAGGCGCTGGATCAAGGCGTGCAGGTCGCGAAGGTCCGGAGGAAGGGAAACGGTGACGAGGGTGTTTCCGAACGGTTCGATCTCGGCGAGGGCCTCGCCGGTGAGTCGGGTGCCGAGCCGGGTCGCGCGGAGGGCGGTCTCGTTGAGGAGGACGACGTCGGCGGCCCCCTCGGCGTGGACGGTGGCGGCCAGGGCGGCGATGAGGGCGGAGCGGTCGATTACGCGGTTGTGGTGAGCCGGACGGACACGCCCCAGGTCGGTGTGGAGTCGCTCGCCGAGGGCCGCGATCTCTCGACGGACCTTGGGCAGGACGCGCGGAGCGGGCGGGGCGGTGGAATCCGCGAACAGGGCCGTGGCCCCGGTCCAGGTCCGGTCGGCACCCGCAGGTGTGGCCGCGGCGAATCCACGTCCGAGTTCGCGGCCCTTGAGGATGATGGTTGCCCCGACGCGCACGGGCTCTGGCATGTCGCTGTGGCAGTGCCCGGAGAAGATCACGTCGAAGAAGGGCAGCTCGCCGGCGAGGTTCCGATCGTGGTCCACTCCGGCGTGACTCAGCAGGACCCAGGTATCCACGATGTGGTGGTGGGCCAGCAGCAGGGCCCGCAGTGCCTTCACCGGGTCCACGGCGGTAAGCCCCTCGCGTTCGGAGCCCGGTATCGTCGCGAACGCCGCCTGCCCGATCACGCCGGTGACGGCTACGCGACGACCGGCGATGGCCACGTGGTGGAGGGGCCGGAACCTCGGCCGGTCGTGCGTGTCGACGACGTTCGCGCAGACGGTGATCCGCCGGAGGCGTTCGTCCTCCAGATGGTGCCGCCAGCCGTGGTTGCCGGGGGCGACAACGTCGTAGAGGCCTGTGAGGATCTTGCGCTCGGGCCGGCCTCGGCCCAGGAGATAGTGGCCGGTGCCCTCGAAGAAGTCCCCGCAGTCCACGATCAGGTGGTCAAGGCGGGCGACGGCGAGGTGGTCGATGATGCGCCCGGCTTGGGGCAGCGCGGAGTGGAAGTCGGTGGTCGAGAGTATGCCGTTCAGCGTGCGAGCGTTGTTCACGGCGTCACCGCGAACACGTCGGCCCCGAGCGAGGCCAGCTTGCCGGGCAGGTCGGTGTATCCGCGCCGGAGCTGGTCCAACCCGGTGAGGGTGGTCACCCCTCGCGCGGTCAGACCGGCGATCACCAGCGCCGCACCGGTGCGGATGTCGGTCGCGACGACCTGCGTCCCGGTGCACCTCTGGGGACCGGTCAGCCGGCATTCGGTCGGGGACGTCTCCTCGATGGCCGCGCCCAGCTTCCGCAGTTCGGGGATCAGGTTGCCGTGGCGGCCGGGGTTGAGGGCGTCGGCGAACCGGTGCGCGCCGGGGAATCCGAGTGCCAATGCCATCAGCAGGGGCTCGAAGTCGGCATCCAGGCCGTCGGGGGCGAGGGAGGCCAGGGCTTCCACGGGCCGACCGGTCGGCTTGGTCCCGTGTCCGTCGACGTACAGGGCAGTCCCTTGCATGTGAACGGGGATCCCCATACCCAGGAGCTTGGTGACCAGCGGCAGGACGTCGCGTTCCAGGACGCCGTCGATTCGCGCAGTGCCGCCGGTGGCGATGACCGCGCAGGCAAGCGTTCCGGCTTCGATCTTGTCCCCCGGCACCCGCCAGGTGGGCAGGAGCACGTCGGATGCGATGGTGGGAGCGGGGTCCAGCGAAAGAAGGGCCTCGGTCGCCTGGACGGACCATCCGGTGGTTCGGAGCACATCGAGGACCGTCAGGGTTTCCGGGGAGAGATTCGGGTTGCCCAACCGAAGCGGTCGACGGCCGATCGTGGCGCGCAGCACCGCCGCGATCGTGGCCCCCCGTGACCGGAAGGGCAACTGGTGGCGGACGGCGGAGATCTCGCCTTCGCCCGACCGACGCACCTCGTAGCCCTGGGCATCGGCTCGAACACGGTCGCCGAACGCCTCGTAGATCCTCAGGTGGAGTTCCATCCCGCGGTCTCCGATGCGGCAACCGCCCGGCCAGGGCAGCCGGGCGAGTCCCACACGGGCCAGCAGCGCGGGCACCAGGTAGTAGGAGACCCTGATCCGGGCGGCCAACTCCCGTTCCGGAGAGCACTCGCCCGCAGTGTTGGTCACGATCATGGTGCCGGAGTCGCCCACGGGCCGGTCCACATGGGTACCCATGGTGCCCAGCAACGCCACCAAGACCTCCACATCGGTGGAGGCGGGCAGGTTCTCGATCCGAACGGGCCGCATGAGGGTCGCGGCCGTGGCGATCAACGGCAACGCCGCGTTCTTCGACCCGGACACCGTCACGGCCCCGGCCAGTGGGGCGCCGGGCCTCACACCCAGGGCGGTCGCGTTGGAGGTGGAGAGGGGCGCGGAGGTCATGGTGACCGGCTTGTCGGGCGGGTAGCTGTCCCGGTATCCGGCGACGGTGGTGGGCAGTTGGTCGGTCAACGGGGTCTCCGGGAGGTTGGGCCAAGGAGGCGGGCCGGGTTGGTGGGCGGTTATCGGCCGGGGGCGAAGGGCGCGCTGGTGAGCATGCGGCCGGTGCGGTCGCAGATACCGAGGTACTGGACGCGGGTGGCGACGTTGGGGCGGGTTTCGGGCCAGGCGGCCCAAGCCTCCGCGAGGGCGTAGGCGCCGCCCGGGGCGGTGTGCAGGAGGACGAACTCGGCGTCGGCGCCGGGCCGGGTCTCGACGGACGTGACGCGGGTGGCGGCCAGGGCCTAGGTGGGGTGGTCGGCGGCCTGGGTGGAACCCCAGCCCTGGAACAGGGCGGCCCCCAGGCCGCTCGACGGGGTGGGGATGAGGGTGCTGGGGAGTGCGGTCGGGGCGGACACCCCCGGCACGATTCCCGTGTCCGTGCCGGGGGTGCCAGCGGCGAGGCAGATCCCGGTAGCGGTCACGAGGAGTCCTACCGCGACCGGGCCGCCGATCGGGTGGGCCTTCAGGCCGTCACCCGGGGGCGCACGCCCGGCCGGCGCGGGGCGATGACGCCGCCGTCGGGGAGGAGACCGCCGCCGTCCTCGAACAGGAGCACGCCGTTGCAGAGGGTGGTGACTCCGTGCTCGGGGCCGCCGGTGACGACCTGGGCGGCCTCGCGGTCGGTGGCGTCGGCCGGCGGGCAGGCCGGTTGGTGTGTGCACATGGCGGGCTCGCTCCCAGGTGTCGGGTGTGGGTGTTGGGCCCGTACCGGGCGGGCGAAGGGGAGCACCGCCCGGCACGGGGGTAAGAGGGGGTGGAGAACGGATCAGCGACGAACGCCGCGGGCTCCACGACCCCGGCTGATCAAGCGGACTCCGGGCCGTGGTTCCCGGCGCGCGGCAGGTGAACCACGTGTCGGTACCGGGCCGGACTTGCCGCACGAGGAGACCCGCGGGCGGTCCGGCCTCAAGTCGGGGGCAGGATCAGGGCCTCGCGCCGGCCTGCCGGCGGTGCTCGACCACGACCTCCTGGATGAGTTCGCGGACGATGGCCGAGGCGTCTCCTTCGACGTCGTCTCGCTCGCGGGCCTTGTACGACTTCGGCCAGTAGATCTCGCGGTAGGACCGGGCCTTGACCGTGTTCGCGATGGTCGGCCTGAGCTCGTCGGGGGTGGCGCTGCCCGTCTCGACGTCGAACACCCAGCAGTTGGTGAGGCCGTTGTAGATGGCGTCGATCGGGGCGTAGTGCTCACGCTCGGCGGTGCCGGACATGGAGATGGCCAGGTGGGGGTTGGCGGCGATGGTGAGCATGATGTTCAGGTAGTTCTGGCGGCGGGCGATCAGCGTGTCCCGTCGGGTCTGGGCCTCGATGGCGCCGGCGATCCGTTCGGCGGCGGCGGTGACGGCCTCGGCCAGGGAGGGCGTGTCGGCGCCGGTGGTCGGGTCGTTCGAGGGCATGGGTCCTCTTCTCGTGAACGGGTTGGGGTGATCCGGGTTGGTCCCGGAAGTCAGCGGGCGGGCTTGGCGGGCGCCTGGTGGTGGGTGCGTGCGAGGGCGGCGGCTCGGGCCAGGCGCCGGGCCAGGATCCGGTCCTCGTTGCTGGGCAGGGCCCGGTGGAGGTGGGTGGTGACCAGGTGGGCGAGCGCGTCGAGCGGGGCGGGCCCGCCGGCGTCGGCGAGCGCCCGGCGGTAGACGGCGGCGGTGTCGTACAGGCGTTGGAGGGCCGGGGGCTGTGTGGGCGGGGTGGTGGGGGCGGCGTTGAGGACCGCGCGGCGCAGGTGGTCGGGCAGCCGGGGGCCGGGCAGCGGGGGCAGGCTCACGAGGTGCGCGCGGGCCCGGCGACCGTCGCCGCCGTGGCTTGCGACCGTCAGGGCGAGGACGGCGACGGCCGCGCTGCTCACCCGGAGTGTGTCCGGGGTTTGGTGGGCCAGGTGGGTGGAGGCGGCGGCGACGTCCTCGGCGAGGGCGAGGAGGTCCCCGCGCCCCCACGCCCCGACGTGGGGGTGGTGGGTGGGGTGGGAGAGCCGGCCGGCGAGCCCGCTGGTGATCAGCGTGTGCCCGAGTGCGCCGAGCGCGCTGCGCACCGGGTCGACGAGCCGTCGGGCGTCGACCCGAACGCACAGGTCCAGGTGGTCCGGGTGCGGCTCCGTCCACACGGTGGTGTCGGTGTTGAGGCCGGTGGCGTGCTGGTGCCAGGCGTCGAGGATGTCGCGGTTGCGCAGGTCGGCGCCGTGGATCCGCAGGCGGGGTCGGAGTCCGTCGCCGGGCGGGATCGGCCGGGCCCCCAGCACGGGCCGGGGCGGGGCGGGGGCGCGGCGGCGGGGTGTGGTGGGGGTGCGGTGGAGGTGGGCGGCGATCTCGACGCGGCGTCCGCCGGTCCAGCCGTAGGCGTCGGGGTCGGGCTCGGGGCTGAGGATGACGGGGATCGGCGCGCCGGCGATCTCGTGCCGCAGGATGTCCTGGTGCGCGGGCTCGTCGAGGTCGAGGGTGAGTTGCAGGCCCCACAGGGAGGCGCGGACGTGCCGGGGGATTCGCAGCTCGGCCCGCCAGCGGCCCAGCGCCCGCGCGAACTCCTCGGCGGGGGCGTCGAGGCCGGGCAGGGGCGCGTCGATCAGGTTCCAGCGGGGCGGGGAGAGCTGGACGCGGCCCGAGCGCAGGCCGGGCAGGAACGGCAGGTGCACCAGCAACGACCCGAAGTCGAGGCCGTCGCCGAAGGGGAACCCGAACACCCCGCACCCGCTGACCGGGAGTTCGGACAGGAAGCGGACCAGCGGGGGGATGTGCCAGAACTCCTGGAGGGGGTTCATGCGGCGGGGCTCGATGCGGCGGCGGAGTTTGGGGACCCACAGGTACAGGCCCTCGTCGTCGGCGGCGATCATCACGTCGGCCGGGGTGAGGACGTCGCCGCGGCCGGGGTCGAGGTGGTCGCCGACGTTCAGCACGTACGTGGTGAGCAGCGGGGTTCGGGCGATCTGCGACGCCTTGGGTCGCAGCGCCGGGTAGGAGAGCTGGACGGGGAGGGCCTGGGGCCGGTGGGTGGGGGCCTGGCGCAGGGAGTCGGTGATCCCGCCGGGGTGCCGGCCGAGCAGCGGGACGAACCGTCCGCCGGTGAGCTTGCCGACGTCGGCGGCGTCGATGACGCGCAGCGTGTACCGGCCCTCCTCGACGTCGACGGTGCCGGCCGCGTCGAGTTCGAAGGTCATGTCGACGGCCGGCGGCGCGACGGGCTCGGGCAGGGACGCCGCGAACTCGGTGATGTCGACCTCGTCCTTGCCGGTGGCGGCGGCGTGCTGGAACAAGGCCGCCAGCCGGCGGTCGCGGATGGTCGGGGCGGGCGGGGTCAAGGGCCGGGCGCCGAGGTACCCGTCGGGGAAGCCGATGCCCCGAGCCGGGTCGACGGCTTCTTCGACTGCGACCGCGCAACCCGTGCTCCAGCGGGCCACGAACGCCTCGCGCCACCGCCGCCAGTGCGCGGGCTCGACCGGGTCTTGGCCCAGGCGCATCATCAGCTCGGCGGCCCGCGCGATGTCGGGACGGACCCGCTCGGGCAACACGACCTCGGCGTCCAGGTGCAGGTCCACGGAGAGCGGCGCACGCGTCGAGGTCACCGAGTCCATCACGCGTGCGAGGTCGGCGCGGGCGGGACCGCCTTCGTGGGCGGGGCGCCCGTTGTGGGCGGCCATCCGACGCTGGATATCCCGCAGCGTCTCGACGGTGCCCGCCACGGCCGGGATGTCCTCCGCGCCGGCCAGATCGAGGGCCGCGAGAACAGCGCCGAGGGCATCCGGCTCGGTCGACGGCGGACGAAGGCAGGTGATCAACGCGCGGGCCTGCACGAGATCGCTGACGATCGCGGCGGCCGTGGCAGGGTCCGCACCGTCGGCGACGGCGATCTCGGCGAGATCACCCACCGTCGAGGGCCCGCTCCGAGCCGCCTCCAGGATCTGCTCCACCACCCCCGTGGCCTCCACCAGGACCCGATCGACGGTGGTCTCCTGCAAGGCCACGGCCCGCGGCAACCACGACACCTCGACCCACGGCCCACGCACCGACATCGCCGTGTTCGTCACGACCGACAACCGGGCGAGGAGCTCGGGGACGGCCTCCAGCGCGTCGGCGAGCTGGTGCAGCCACAGACCATCGGCCCGGACCACGGCCCGATGCTGCTCACCGACCCGCACCCGGGCCACCGTGCCGTCCACGACGCCCTCGGCGACCCCGGCGGCCAGCCCGAGCGGCGTCGGCCGGCCCCGCCGCATTCCGTAGCGGATCAACGCCCGCACCGCCCGCAGGGCCTGCCGCGCGTCGAGCACCCGCTCGGGGGCACCTTCGAGACGGTCCAGGGAAGCGGCCAAGTCACCGCTCAACGCCCGCACCATCTCCCGCAGATCCCCGTCCTGCGCCCACACCGTGCGCAGCCATCGGGACAGGTCGGCCGGGTCGGCGTCCGGGGCGGGCCAGCCGCCCGGCGGGGCCTGCGGCACGCGCGCGGTGGTCCGCAGAAGGACGGGGTCGGCGACGGAGTACATCACTGTCCGACCTCCACCTGGTCGGCCAGGAGGAGCAGCAAGGTCCGCAGGCGCTCGAAGGACGCGTTCGTGCCCGGGATCGGTTCGCGGACGACGACGGGCCGCCGGGGCGGGACGGGGGGTGCCTGGTTGTGGGGAGCGGGGCGGGGGGTGGTGCCGGACACGTGGGACTCCTGGTCGCTGGGCGCGCCGTACCGGAAGACCGGCGAGGCGCGAAGGCGGTGGGGGCGTGCGGGCGGGACTCGGAGGGATGGGGCCGCCTCGTCGTGGCGGGGGTGAGGGGACGAGGCGGCCCGGCTCAACGGGACCGGGCACAGGACCCGGCAGCGGCCCTGTTACGGGGCGTCGTCAGGTTCCGGCAGCACCCCGGCCGCGAGGAGGGCCCCGGCGAGGGTGATGCCGTGCGCGTGCAGCGGCACCCCGAGCACGCGGTGGATCGCGCGGAAGACGTCCGAGAAGACGACCGGTTCGACGCCCGCCATGTCGGGCTTCCAGCCGTGCCGAATCCATGTACGGGCCACGCGCCCTTCCTCGTCGCTGAGAGCGCGGGTCGGGGTGATGGTCTCCGGGGAAGGGGCAGCGACCTGGCCGTCGACCACGGCCTGCACAGCCAGAGAGGGCAGCGCCATGTCGCTGCGGACCCGGATACGGTGCAGCACTGCTTGGAGCGAGTCGTCACCTACGAGGGCCTGCGTTTCCTCCCAGGAGGCCCCGCGCAGCAGGGCCGTCACGGCGATCACCTCGTGGGTGCCGATCAACAGAGCGTTCATCGGGCCGCTCCCCGCGCGGTGGGGTCGAAGGCCCCGGCCCGCTGCAAGGCCACAGCGGCGGAGACCACGCCGGCGTGGCTGAACGCCTGGGGGAAGTTCCCGAGCATGCCGGTGCCAGGGCGGGGGTGGTACTCCTCGGCCAGCAGGCCCAAGTCGTTGGCGAGGCCCGCGAGCTGTTTGAATACGGCCGCGGCCTCCTTGCCCCGGCCCATCGCGGCCAGCGCCTCGGCCAGCCAGGCCGAGCAGACCAGGAACCGCCCCTCGTCGCCGGGCAGGCCGTCGACGGAGGTGTCCCCCGAGGTTCGGTATCGGAGCACCAGGCCGTCGTCGTCGGTGAGGTCGGCCAGCACCGCGTCCACGGTGCCGACGATCCGGGGGTGTGCGGCCGGCAGGAACCCGTAGCGGGGCAGCAACAGCGCGGAGGCGTCCATCTCGGCGGACCCGTAGGACTGGGTGAACGCGCCCTTCGTGGTGTTCCAGCCGTGGGTCATGACGTGGGCGTGGATCACGTCGGCTTCGGCGTGGAGGTGTGCTGCGAGCCCGGGGTCGTGGACGGTGGGCACGTCTCGCGAGGCGACCAGGCGCGCGGCACGGTCCACCGCCACCCACGCCAGCACCTTCGAGTGTACGAAGTGCGGCAACGCGCCGTCCGGAAGCCGCACCTCCCACAGGCCGCTGTCCGGAAGTCGCCAGTCCCGCAGGGCGGCCATCCCCATGGCCACGGTCAACCGAGCCGAGGCGGCCGTCCACCCCACCCGACTCGCGATGATCGTCAACGCGTTGGCCAAGCTCCCGTACACGTCCAACTGGTGTTGCTTCACCGCCGCGTTTCCCACCCGCACCGGGCGCGAATCCCGCCACCCGCTCAGGTGATCCACCGTCCGCTCCGGCAACTCCCGCTCACCGGCAATCCCGTACATGATCTGCAACGAGGAAGGGTCAGGCCCGACGAGATTCACGATCCAGTCCCGCCACGCCGTGATGGTCTCGACGTCCCCACCGGCGGCCAGCGCCGACACTGCGACATCCCCGTCGCGGATCCACGCGGCCCGGTAGTCCCAGTTCCGCACCCCGCCCTTCTCCTCCGGCAGCGAGGTGCTGGCCGCCGCGAGCAACGCCCCGGACGGCTCGTACTGCAAGGCGCGCAGGGTGAGCATCGACCGCTTCACGAGGTCCTCGTACTGCCCCCGGTAGGTGCAGTTCCGATCCAGCCACACGGCCTCGCGTGCAGCGTCGGCCGCACGCCGGTTTCGCGGGGTGATCGGCCGTGCCGGACGCTGCCCCATCGACAGCACCAGGTCACAGGTCCCCTGACCAGCGGTGCCCACCACCGCACCGTCCGCCTCGTCCACCCGCAGGTCACATCCCGCCGACGCCGTCAGGTACAGGACCTGCCCGCCGGCCTCGAACCGCCAGCAGGACCACCCGGCGCGGTCGCGTTCCCGAACGACGACCGGCACCCGCAACCCCTCGTCAAACCGCGGCCGCACGATGATCTCGGCTGTCAACCCGGCGCCCACCGTCACCGTCCGCGTCACGTGCACACCCGGGCCCTCGGGCATGTGGTCCAACAGCGTCACCTGCGCGCCGCGCGGCCACGACGGGCTGGTCCACAGGGTCCGCAGCACGCCCCCGGGCCGGTAGGCGCGCGACACGACGACGTCCCCGCTGTCGACGGGACGGATCGTGCAGTGCCCGTTGTCGGAGGTGCCCAGCAGGGCCGCGAAGACCGCCGGGCCGTCGGCACGCTCGTAGGGGGCGTAGAGGAGCGATCCGGCGCTGTCGACGAGAGCCGTACCGCGTCGGTTGCTGAGTAACGCAAGCTGCTCGATCGGGGGGTTGGGCTCGACGTTGAGCAAGGCGTGTCCTTACGGGTTCGGGCAGGGCTGTGCCGTCTGGCAAGCAGCCCGCTGCGGGTGGGGACGGTGCAGGGCGCGAGGTCGCGCGAGGCCGTGACCGTTGACGGCCTTGGCCGCGATGGCCGTTGTGGGGATCAGGGCGTGATCGTGACGATGTCGGCGCCCAGGGCGGCGAGCTTGGAGGGCAGGGTCGCGAGGCCGTGCCGGACCCGGCCGGGTTCGGCGATGGTGGTGACGCCTTTGGCACGCAGGCCGGCGATCAGGAGTGCCGCGCTCGTGATCGAATCGGTGGCTTCGACGCTCGCTCCCACGAGCCGCTGAGGACCGTCGAAGTGGAACTCGGAGTCCGAGGTCCGACGGATCGACGCCCCCATCCGGAGCAGGTGGGGGAGCAGTGCCTGCAACGGCTCGGGGCGCAACGCGTCGGCCACGAAGTGGCGGCCCGGGACGCCAAACGCCATCACCGTCAACAGGGGGATCAGAGATGAGTCGACGCCGTCGACCCCGGCCGTCAGGCTCGTGCCGGGGCCGGACGCGGGAGGTTGCCCGACCGCGTCGACGAACAGGGAGCCGGCCCGGTAGACCGCGATGGCCCCCAGCGGGGCGATCACGGATTGCAACGATGCGGCGTCGTGCTCCGAGAGGGCGTCGATGCGGGTGCTGCCGCCAGTCACCGCGACGGCGGCGGCCACCGCCGCGGCCTCGGCCTGGTCCCCGGGCACCGTCCATGGGGAGAGCGCGAGCGGCGGCGCGAGCGGCGGCGCCATCTTCACCGTGTTGCCCGAGACCTGCACGGACCAGCCGAGGGATCTGAGAGCGTGGACCACGACCCGCGAGCCCTGCGCCAGGTGCGCGCCCTCCAGGGACAGAGGCCGTGCCGCGACCAAGGCCCGCAGCATCGCCGTGATCGTCGCCCCCCGCGACGGCACGACGAGCCGGTGCCGCACCCGCCCGCGCCCGGACCCGCCCTTCACGACGAACTGCGTGTCGTCCACGGTGACGGAGTCCCCGAACGCCTCGTACATCCGGAACTGGGCCTCCAAGCCCCGCATGTCCAGCCGGGCCTGCCCCGGCCACGGCAGCCGGGCGGCTCCCCGCCGTGCGAGCAGCGCGGGCACCAGAAGCACCGCAGCACGAACCCGCTCGGCAACGGCGTGGTCGAGTGCGTGCACCCCCTGGGGTTCGAGGACCGTCACCTGCTCCGGGCGACCCAACGGGCGGGTGACCGGTGTACCCATCCCCTCCACGAGGGCCAGCAGCAACGCGATGTCGCTCGTCTCGGGAACGGCGGAGATCTGCACCGGCCGCATGGCCGCCGCAGCCGTCGCGATCAAAGCCGCAGCACTTCCGGGTGCACCGCCGACCGTGACGACACCGGTGAGCGGCGGGCCGGGGCGCACCGCGATCACGTCCATGGCGGTTCGGCGCAGGGCAGCGGACATCCATGCCTCCAACGGTGTGAGAGCCGGCGGGGAGCGGCAGACCTCAGGAAACCGGGAGCGAACCATCAGCGGCGATCACCATGCACACCCTGCATCGACTATGCAGAACCCGCATAAACGACAAGGGCGTTCACTCTAGGCTCGGCAAGCGGGGAACGATGGTGGGGAGAGGGAGCGATGAGCGAAGCCAGTGACTACGCGAAGCGAATCGGCCAGGTGATCCGTGCCGCCCGACGCCACCACGACTGGTCGCAGGCCCGGTTGGCGGACGTCGTCGGCTACAGCCAGTCGAAGATCAGCCGCCTCGAATCCGGCACCGGCAAACCGGAGGTGACCCTGGTGAGGGCCATCGCCGAAGTGCTGGGCATTCCACTGGAACGCCTCGGCCTGTCCGCTGCCCCTCATCCCCACGACGAGGAGGCCGACTTGCGTCGCCGCACCATCCTGACCGCCGCCGGCGCCACCGCGATCACAGCGGTCACCGACACCCGCCCCGCCCACGCCCTCATCGGCGTACTGATGCCGTCACCCACCCACCCGGCAACCCGCGCATCCGAGAACCTGGACGTGCTCCACGCCCGCACCACAGCCGTCCGTGCCCAGTGGCACGGCTGCGACTACACCGCCCTTGCCCACGATCTCCCCGGCCTGGTCTCCGACCTGCGGCACCACGCGGCGACCACCCCCACCGAACGCGCCCACCAGCTCTTGGCGACCGCCTACCAAACGTGTGGTGGCCTGCTCCTGAAACAGGGAGACACCGGCACGGCCTGGCTCGCGGCCACCCGGGCGATGGCCGCTGCGGAACAGACCGAAGACCCCGCCGCCCTCGCAGCGGCCTCGCGACTCCAGGCACACGTACTGCTCCGCGACACCCACACCCAGCAGGCCGTCACCCTTGTGCAACACGTTGCCGCCCCGCTCCTCGGCAGCTACGACAAACGCACCCCCCGCTACCTCGCCGCCCTCGGCCTCCTACTCCTTCGCGGCGCGACCGCCGCCGGCCGCAACAAGGCCCCCGACACCGCCGCGGCCTTCCTCGCCGAGGCCCACGAGGTCGCCCGCTACGTCCAACTCGACTCAGTCGACGGCTGGGCGGTGTTCAGCCCCACCAACGTCGAACTCCACACCCTCGCCCACCACGTCACCAACGGCGACACCACGGCCGCGCTGCGGGCCGTCACCACGCTCTCGCGCCGCCACATCCCCGTACCGGAGCGCCGCGCCGCCCTCTGGCTCGACGCCGCTCGCGCCTTCGACCAGCGCGACCGCCTCACGGACGCGGCCTGGGCCATCGGCATCGCCGAGACCTGCGCCCCGCAGGAAGTCCAGCGCCCAGCCGTCCGCGCGCTGGTCCGGGGCCTGGCCGCCCGCGACGGAGCCCGTACGATTCCAGAGCTGCACCAGCTCGCCCGCCGTATCGGAGCCCAGCCATGACCGGCAAGCCGTTCCTCATCATCGTCGTCTCCGGCGCCGGCCCCGCGCCCCGTGTCACCGTCCTCATCGAGGAGGCACAGCGCCGCGGCTGGGACGTGGGAGTGGCCACCACCCCGATGGGTCGCAGCTTCATCGACACCGACAAGGTCCAGGACCTCACCGGCCGGCCCGTCCGCTGCGACTGGCGCAGCAGCCCGACCGATCCCCCCGAGTCCTTCCCCCCGGCAGCCGGCCTCATCGTGGCCCCCGCCACGTTCAACACGGTCTGCAAACTCGCGGCCGGCTTCGCCGACAACCTGGCACTGAGCATCGTCTGCGAGGCCGTCGGCGCGGGCGTGCCCACTGCCGTTCTCCCCTACGTCAACACCAGCCTCGCCGCGCACATCGCGTACCCCCGGGCCTTGGCCGACCTACGGACGATGGGCGTCAAGATCGGCAGCCACCAACCCCACCAGCCCAAGCAGGGCGGCGCCGAAGACCGGTACTGCTGGAACGAAGGCCTGGAACTGATCACCAACCCGGTGCGCTGAAACAATCTGCTTCGTGCGGTCATGGGTGCCGCTACGACGCCGCGATGCCGTCCCTGCGTGCGGAGGCTGTGGCGGGTGGCCGCACCAGAACCGATGCTGGGACGCGACATCTGCCGCACGCACGTGCCCCGGTTCCGTGCCCCAGCAGGCACGCTGGGCAAAGCGGGATCTCCGCCGCACGCGCAGGTGCCGGTTCGAGAGCTACGGCCCTCGCGGGCCCCCCCGCACGTGCGGGCGCCAGCTCCGACGAGTGTCCTGCAGTCGCAACTTTCCGGGACCTCCCCGCACGCGCGGGCGTCGGGTGAAAACGGCCGGAATGCTCCCGATCGGAATAGGACCTCCCCCGCACGCGTAGGCGCCGGTTCCAGTTGGTGGTGCTCGACGAAGTCGATGAGGGACCTCCCCCCCCGCACGCGTGGGCGCCGGATGGCCTTAGGTCAAGCGGGTGGTTGCGGCGCGGGACCTCCCCCGCACGCGTGGGCGCCGGCGGGCGCGTCGTCGGGGACGGCAAGCCCAGACGGGACCTCCCCCGCACGCGTGGGCGCCGGCGCGATGCCGCCCTGTTCGTGTTCAGCTTCCGGGGACCTCCCCCACACGCGTGGGCGCCGGGACGCGGCCGGGGTGCGGGTGCTTCACGAGGCGGGACCTCCCCCGCACGCGTGGGCGCCGGATTTGGGCTCCTCGCGGACGTGAGGGACGATGGGGACCTCCCCCGCACGCGTGGGCGCCGGAGTCTTTGACCTGCGCGTTTGTTCGTGATCATGCCCAGTTTTGGCAAGCTTCACAGAATCCGACATTTCGCCCGACCGGGCGCGCTGTGCAATTGGGGAGGCTGAGGGATTGCTGCCCCAGTTGGCCCTTGCGGGCCTTCCCGCTTCTTCCTGCCCGCCTCGGCGCACACGGGGCGCACCTGAGGGCTTACGTGCAGTCCACGGGCGTTACAGCCCCCATCCAGGGGTCTGGTCCGGGTTGGGACCGGACGGTGTTGCATGAGCCTTGATGTTGCGGGCAGCGTTTGCGTCCCGGTCGAGAACCATACCGCACTGCTGACACCTGAACTCGCGTTCATTCAAAGTCAGTTGGCTGTTGTGCCATTGGCATTTCGAACATGTCTTGGAGGACGGGAAGTAGGTTCCGACGCGCGCGACGACGGCTCCGTGCCACGGTGCTTTGTACTCGATCTGGCGGTTCAGCTCGGCGAAGGAGGCGTCCAGGATGCTTCGGTTGAGCCCGGCTTTCTGGCGCACGTTGCGGCCGGGCTTTTCGGCGGTGCCCTTGGCGGACGCGGTCATGCCCCGTGTGTTGAGGCTTTCGAGGGCGACCTCGGCGTACTGCTCGACAAGCCGCTTGGAGATCAAGTGGAGAGTCGAGTTCCGGCGGGCGGCGAGATCGGCGTGCAGTCGGGCCACACGGGCCTTGGCCTCCTGGTAGCCCTTCGACTGCCCGCCCGCGCCTCGAACGTAGCGGCGGGCCATACGCCGCTGCTCGCGTGCGAGCTTCCTGGCCGTGCGCTCAAGAAGTCGAGGGTTGTCGATGACGGTGGTGGGCTCGGCGTCGGGTGCGAGCCGTAGCGGGTCGGAGAGGGCAACGAGGTGCTTCACGCCCAGGTCGGCGCCGACTCGCCCGGCCTTCCGCTGCCGCGGGTTCGGGCCGGAGGGCAGCTCGACTTCCACACGGCAGAGGACGGAGGCGAACCAGCGGTGCCCCTCGCGCCGCACGGTCAGCGACGTCACCGTGGCACGGCCGGACTCGATCTCGCGGATGAGGGGTTGGGCGGTTTGGTGCAGGCGGACCGTGAAGGCGGGCTGGCCGCCGCCTCCCGGGATGCGGAGACGGCGGGGGCCTTCGAACCGGATCTCGGGCTTCTTGACGTTGTGCACGAGCCGGAACCGTTCGGGAACGTGCCCCTTCTTCTTGAACCGGGGGTAGCCGACGCGGGGCCCGGCCCTGCGCCCGGCGTGGGAGTCCCGCCAGTTCTTCCACGCTGTGGCCGCATCCTCGAAAGCCGTGTAGTACGCCCGGTTGTTGACCTCCTCCCACCATCGGAATCGGGGTCGCCGTTCCACGCCACGGGGGAGCGGTCCGATGAACTCGACGTCGCGGGTGGCCCGGAAGTGGGCCTGGGCGTCGTTGCGAGAGGGCGTTTTGACCTTGGGGGCCTTCTTCGCCGCCTCGGCCGGGTCCATGCCCTGTTCGATCAAGAGGTCACGGCCCCGGGTCCAGAGGTCGTGGGCGTCGACCATGAGGCCGAGCGCGAAGTTGTAGCCACAGCGGGCCGCGTTGGCGTAGCGCCGTAAGACCTCGGTCTCGGCGGGCGACGGGTCGAGCGCGTACCGGTACGCGCGGATGATGGTCACGCGCGCATGGTGGCAGCCCCCACTGACAACGGTCCGGCGAGGTGGTGCTCGCCCTATCAGCCCCGCGATGTGGGCACCGCAGGGATCGGGGTCGTTGCGGTGCCGGTGAGCTGGGCGACGTGAACGTCGCGAGGGTCGGCGTCCTCTTGGCCGAGGCGCATGTGGTGATGCCACACGGCGTGACCCACGGTTCGGGGGCGGCGCGCGGTGGGGGCGTCGACCTCGTACGCGAATGTGGCTCCGGATTCGCCGACGACCGTCACGAGGTACTTGACCGAGGGTGAGGAAACCGGGGCGGTGCCGGCGGGAGGTGCGGCCACGAGCTGCTCCTTGAACGTTTGAACGGGCCCGATCCGAACGAGAGCGGATCGAGCCCGTGATGAGGGCGACGAGCTAGCGCGCTTCGGGCCCGCCGACGTACTTCGCCCATACGCCACCGCCCGTCGGTGTCGCGTGCGACTCCGCCTGGTAGTGGCCGGCGGGGCGGAAGGCCGTGTGGGCGCCGGTTCGGATGCGGTAGGCGAAGTTGGCGGCGGCGGCCGGTGTGGGGTGATCCGAGATGTGTGCCTGCTCTCCCGGTCGTTCGCGGAGCTCGCGCGCCGTGCGAACGGCGTCGCTGTCCTCGGAGGGCGGCAGGCTGTCGAAGCGGGGGAACATGCTCAGGCTCCTTCGAGGAGGGTTTCGGCGAGGTCTCGGATGCGTGCGGCAACCCGGAACTGTTGATCGTTCAGGTGATCGCAGAGTGTATTGGCGAGGTCTGATATCTCGCGGAGAGCACCCAGCGTCGAGTCGTTCGGGGCGGTGAGCGCGGTCGTGGTCACCGGTAGTTGCAGCGGCAGAGCAGCGTGACGGGGGAGCACCAGCTGTCGCAGGCGTTGCACCAGGTGGCGCCGGGGGTGGGGGGTTCGGTCGGGGGAGTGGTCATCGGGTGGTCCTCGGTCAGAGCTTGTCGGGGAGGGTGGCTCTCGGCCCGGCGGGGGCGAGGGTGGCCACGATCAGGGGCATGTCGCGAGGCCGCCACAGGGCGGCTTCGAGGCCGCAGGCGGCGAGGTGGGTGAGCCAGGTTCGCTGTTCGGGCCGGACCCGCCCGGTGTCGGTCTTCAGCTCGACGAAGAGGGTTCGCCCGGCGGCAGGGTGGCCGAAGACCTCGTCGGGCCAGCCGGCGTCGGAGCGGCGTGAGTTGTGCGTGTGGTAGGCGAGTGTCCACCCGCGGAGTTCGGCGAGGTGCCGTACCTGCCGGCGGAACTGTTCCTCGGTCACGACGTGGGCCGGGGGGTGTACGTCCAGTCGGAGATCGCGGCGAGGAGGACGCGGCGGTGGTGGGCCGCGAGCGGGTCCGCTTTGGGGGTGCGGGCCGGGGTTGCCGGTCTGTTTCGGCGGGGGCGTGTCCGTTCCCGGAGGACGTCCTGCGCGCGGTACCGCTCGGCGGTCAGCTCGGCGACGGGGTGGCCGTATTGCTCGATGGCGAGGTGGTCGTCCAGGTCGAGCGGTGTGGTGGTGTCGGTAGGCATCTGGGCTCCATGGGTGGGCCGGGGCCCGCTGTGGGGGCGGGCCCCGGCCGGAGGGGGTGGCTCGCATCGGGCGAGCCGGGTCCGGGCGGGTGGGGGCGCGGGAGTCTCTACCCGCCCGGAGGTGTGGGTTCAGGTCGTGCCTGCGGCCTGATGATCAGACCGTAACACGTTGAAAGTTGACGGCCTAGTTCTAGTCGCAGTGCATCACCTCTTCCGGGTTGTGGAGGGTGGTGGTGGGGCTCTGGTTCCAGCGGACGCGCAGGAGTCGGTCACCGGTGAAGGGGTCCGTCGCCCAGCCGGCGACAACCCCGAACGTCGGGCCCGCTCCGGCCTGGGGCAGCCTCGCGACCTGGTCGCCTTCGCGGAAGTCCTCGAAGGTCACGCTGCGCCTCCGGTCACCAGCAGGTCGAGGCCGATCCCCCAGGTGGGGGAGATGTGGGTGTTGAAGCTGGTGGTGCCGTCGTCGGCGTGGAGGGTGCCGAAGGTCCAGTCGCCGGCCCCGCCCTCGGTGGGGCGGGTGAATCGCAGCTCTCCGACCTCGGCGGTGGGGATCGTCAGGGTGACGGTGTCGTGGTGTGGGCGGGTGACCTTGTAGCCGGTGCCTCGCGTGAGGGCGGTGCGGGTCATGAGGTCGCCGATTTCCATGATGACCTTTCTGGTTGACGGCCTAATTGCGCAGCTAGGGACGTTGTCCCTATGTCTCAATTCTAGTTCCTATGGGTGGGGTGTCCAGTCCTGGGCAACGTCCAACACGCCGTCCACGATGACCCCGACGGCGACCCGACCCGCGCCCACCTTCCGCGCCCACCGCCAGCCCAGTGCCGCCTTTCCGGCCGCCGACACCCGGACCGCATTGCTGTGAGGTGGCCGACTGATCCATCCCCGACGCAGCAAGAGCGCCGAGGCCGCCGGCGGGATGGCCCACCATCGGCCCGCGATGACCTCCCCGTCGGGCTGACGGACCACACGCGCGGACGGGTCGGCCGCCACGAGGTCCAGGTCCTCCTGCTGCCGTTCCGTCATCCGCTGCGGATGCACAACCGGCGTGAGCGCGATCTGCCGCTCCCGGCACGACAGCAGGAGTTCCCCCGTGGGTCGTGCGTGCTGCCACACGCCCGGAGGGGTTGCGGTGCGCGTGCCGCACGAGCTGATCGACCTCCCACGCGGTCCGATAGCCGCCCGGCGCCCCGTCGAACAGCCTTAACACCTTGTGGGAGGCGAACTCCTGCTCCCGGCCGTGGGGTCTGGGTACCCTGACCCAATCCCGGCCGTGCCTGAACGCTGTGCTCACTCGAACAGCCCTTCCTGTTCGACGGGCGGGCCGGGTCGTCGGGCTTCCGGGCGGGTGGGCCGCGGCTGCTCTCCGAACAGCGCCGGCGTGCCGTCGGCGGCCGGAGCGGCCGGGATGCGGGTGGGGCCGCTGGGGACCGGCAGGGTGAGCGGGGCCTCGGTGTCGAAGTCCCCGTCGGTCATCATCTGCCAGTTGGGGCCGGGCTGCTGGGCCATGGTGGCCTCCTTGTCGGGTGGTGGCGCGGGGGCGGGGCGGCAGGCCCCGCCCCCGCTGGTCGGAAGATCAGGCGGCGACCAGTTCATCTTCGCGGTTCGGCGTCGCGGCCTCGGTGGGCTCCACGGGGGCCTCCTCGACGGCCTGGACCGGCGCGCCGGCCTCGGCGTCGGGGTGTACGACGATGGCCTTGGCCTCGGCGTGGGCGCGAGCCTGCTTGAGCTGGAACCGGGCCTTCGCCAGGGACTCGGCGACGCGGGTCAGCTGCTCCTCCCGGGCGCCGATGCCGCCTTCCAGCGCCTCGGCCAGCTGGAGGGGGTCGGTCTTGGCGAGCTCGTCCAGCAGGGCGCGGACCCGCTCGATCTGGTCGAGCCGAGAGCGGGTCCGGGCGCGGGTGGCCGCGCGCTCCTTCTTCTGGTCCTCGGACAGGTCCTCGGTGATCATCGTGACGGCCTGGGCCTGCTGCTGACGCATGGCGTAGGCGAAGTGCACGATTTCGTTGTCGGACTTGAAGTCGCCGGCCGTGAACTTGGCCAGGATCGCGCCCTGGTTGGCGAAGGAGAGTTCGGAGATCCGGACAGCGGCCTGGGTGCCGATCTCCCCGGCCGTGACGACCTGCTGGAGTTCCAGGCGCAGGTCGAGGAGCTGGAGGCGCACCTTGACGTAGGTCTTGGTCTTCCCGAAGTCGGCGGCCACGGACTCGACGGTGGCGCCCTCCTCCTCGTCCAGGACGCGCTGGTAGGCGTTGGCCTCCTCGAAGGGGGTCATGTCCTCGCGGGTGACGTTCTCCGCGACCGACCTTTTGAACGCGCGGAGGTTGTCCTTCTCGGAGTGGACGTTGACCTTGATGGTGGTCTTGCCCAGCATCTGGACGGCGCGCCAGCGGCGCTCGCCGGAGATGATCTCGTAGCCCTTGACGTCGGGGCGGACCTCGATGGCCTGGATCTGCCCGTAGGTCTTGATCGAGTGGGCCAGCTCTTCCAGGGCCTCCTGGCTGAAGTACGCGCGGGGCTGGTTCTTGTTGGGGTGGACCTGGGTGACCTTGACGGTGCGGGCGATCGACATGGTGTGTTCCCCTCCTGGTTTTCGTTGAGGTGTTCCCTCAACTTCATGTCTTAATTCTAGTTCCTATTTGGGGGGCGTCCAGGTGTGGGTGGATCAATGAGCGTGTTCTGGGTCACATGTCGCGGCTTGGGGCGCCGCAGGTCAGGCGAGCGTCGGCTCGATTCTCAGTGCTCGCGCCAAGGTCGGACCTCCAGCGGGACGCCGCCGGGGATCGCCGTGGCGCACGCGGCGCGGATCGGGCAGGTGGTGCACACGGATGTCGGGCCGTCGGCGCCCTCTTGGGGGCGGCAGGCCGCCAGGCTCCAGGCGATCGGCGCGCCCAGCGCGCCGGCCTGCCCCGCGTGGAGGTCCGTCAAGGCCATCAGGGCGGTGACCGTCGAGGCCGGATCGGCGTGACCGACCCGGTGGCCGTTCGCGCGCGGTGCGCGCGCCAGTGCGGCAACGCGCTGCGGGTCGATCACGATCTGCTGCCCCCTTTGGCCTCCACGGTCACCCGTGAGGCCGGCCTGTGCCGCCCTGCCGGTGTGTCCCGGCAGGGGTTTCGTACCCCGAGGTCGGTTTGCCCGGACTCCCCATGCGGCCGGCTGCGCGGAGCGCATGCGCAGCGGCAGGATGTGGTGTCAGTGCTCGCGCCTATCCTGAGCCGATCTCGCGCAGTGCGACATGGTGACCTCGTTCTGCTCGCGGGCGAGGAGGTGAAACCGGCCTGGATCGGGAGAAACATACCCTTGGGTAGGCTATGAGTGTCAAGTGATCAAGACACCGTGGCGTGATGCAGTGGAATCTGTCACGCAAGTTTGACTAGGGTGTGCCGACACAGCAGGTGGTGGATAGGCCCGACTCGGGCGTGAGGAGGTGGGGGCGGTGGCGGACAGCGCCGGCCCCGGCGTGCCCGGAGTGATCGCCGAGCGCCTGGAGCGACTGATCGCGGAGCTGCATCCCCCGGACCGCGGCCCCTACTCCGATCGGGAGATCGCGCGCCGGGTTCAGGCCGCGGCCGGTCCCGGCGATCCCACGATCACGCACGCCAGCATCAGCAACATCCGTAACGGCACCGTCCGGGCGCCGAGCATCGACAAGCTCGCCGCCCTCGCCAAGCATTTCGGTGTGCCCGTCAGCTACTTCATCGACGACGACGTGGCCGCAGCGACGGACAAGCGCCTCCTGGAGCTGAAGGAGAGCGCGGCGCAGGCCCGTGCGGCCGACGAGTTGGCGGAAGTCCTGGAAGACCAGAACGTGCGCGCCATCGCCTTCCGGCTGGCCGGCCTGAGCACCCGCACGCTGAGGGGCATCCGCACGATCGTCGAGGGGTTCCGAGATACCGAGGGGTTGCCCAAGATCGGCGACCCCAAGGCCGACGGCTCTAAATGATCATGATCGTAAAGCGAAACCCGCAGGTGAGTTCCGATTCACCGGAAGAAACAGGATGGAACCTTCCGGATCACCGGTTACTCTAACCCCGGCGCCGAACCCATCGGCGCGTAGAGATCCGGGGGGGACTGTGGAGTACCACCATGTGGAAGCGCATAATTCGCAGGAAGATCGACCCCTTCGAAGCCATCGTGGCGCGCCTTCCCATACATGCCCCGTTCGACCTTGACAGGTTCCTCGAATCGCTGGCGGTGGAGCGGAATCGTCCGCTGATCCTCATCGAGTTGAAATCGACGGAAGCCCTGCCGTGCGGCATCTGGGTGAGCACCGAAGAAGCGGACCGCGTCTACTACGCGCGCGCCGCCGACCCTCTGCTCCGAACCCAGATCATCCTGCACGAGGTCTCCCACATGCTGTTGAACCATCGAGGCCCCGCCGCAGAGCAGCAGGTCATCGACGAGGCCGGAATGGCCGCACTCGCGGCGCTCTCCAGCGACGGGCAGAGATACGGTACCCACCCCGCCGCGACCTTGAGGGCCGAAGCCGACCGCATCCGCGCTCAGGCCGCCGCCGTCAGGGCAACGGACGACGAATTGGGCATCGACCCGGCAGCATGGCTCGCCCTGCTCGCCCGCACAACCTACAGCGGTCAAGAAGCCGATGCGGAACGGCTCGCCTCCCTCATACACGAGGCGGCGAGTAGATCCGAGGCCAAATCCCGCACAGCAGATGGCGAGGAAGTCCTGGGGCGTCTCGATGCGGCCTTCGGGCACCCGGCCACCTAAACGCACAGAAAGACCAGCACCATCAAAACAGCAATTGTCATCGCCCTTTGGGCAGTGGCCTTTTGGCGCCTGCCCGCCGCTGTCCGAATACCTCGCCAGCGACCCCTGTGGACCGCATTCGCGGCGGTTGCAGTCGGTTGCACCATAGCCCGCCCCAAGGTGAAGTCTCTGATCATCGAGCCGACGGGCATCGTCAACTTCGCGACCCTGCTGCAACACGGCATCGGCATCATCGGTTCGGCCGCCGTGCTGTTCTTCGTCGTCACCATGGCCCGCCCCGAAGCACTACGTTGGGCGCGCCCCCTGCTGTACGGGAGTGCGGCCGGAGCCATCGGGCTCCTCGCGCTGCTCTTCGCCCTCACACCGCGCCCGGCCGAGGTCGACAACTTCTTCGCCGCGCAACAGGGCGTAGCCGCGGGCACGGCCTACTGCTTCGTCTTCCTCGGTTACCTCTGCGCCGCCATGGCCGTCAGCAGCCAACTGTTCTGGGTCTACGGCCAGCGTGCGGCGGGCCGCCCCCTTCGGATCGGTCTGCGGCTGCTCGGCGCCGGCACGGCGGTCGGGGCGCTCTACACCCTGTGGCGCATCGCCCACATGACCGCCCACCTCGCCGGATGGCGCTTCCCCGTAGGCGACGAGGCCGCCCAGACCATCGCCGACGTCATCGAGTACGCGGCCATCGCCCTGATCATCCTGGGCAACTCCGTTCCGGCGGGCGGTGTGCTGATCCGCTCCCTGTTCTACGCGCGGGCCCTGCGCGAGATCACACCCCTGTGGGACCCGCTCGTGACGACGGCCCCGGACGTCGTTCTCGCCGAACGGGTCGGGCGCAGCCCGCGTTCTCGACTGCACCGACGCGTCATCGAGATCGCCGACGTCATCCTCATTCTCCGGGCCTACGCCTCCGAAGGACTGGTTGCGCGAGCACGGGCGGCGGCCCGCCAGTCCGGCCGCCCGACCGAGGAGGTGGCCCTCCTCGCCGACGCGATGTGGCTGCGCACCGCGTGGGAGTCCGCGCGCACCGGGGCTACCGCACCCGACAGCTCCGCCCTGTTCAGCACCGACCCGACTCGGCAGCACGCCACGTTCGACGCCGAGGTCGCCTACGTGCGGCGCTTGGCCAAGTTGTTCGCCGATCCCGTCGTCCGACGGTTCGCGGCCCAAGAACAGGGGCAGCCGGCGTGACCGCAGTCGAGCCCGCCGCCCGGACGACCGTCCTCACCAGGTTCGGCACCGACGTGTTGGAGCCGCGCACGTGGATCATCGCCGTCACCGTGCTCATGGGCTGGCACGCCGACCACCTGACAGGGGTCGCCTGGGGGATCGTGGCGGCCGGGTTCTGCGGCGTCGTCCCCATCCTGTGGATCAAGTGGGGGCAACGGCGCGGCCTGTGGGGCGACCGGCACGTCCGCCGCCGACAGGACCGACTCGTCGTCATCCCCGGGATCCTGGCCTCGGTGGCGGCCTGCGTCACCCTCATGTTCGTCTTCCACGCTCCCGGCGAGATGGTCGGCCTGGTCCTGGCCATGCTCGCGACCCTGACCGTCATCCTCGCGATCACCACCGTGTGGAAGATCTCGGTCCACACTGCCGTTTCGGCCGGTGCCCTCGCGATGCTCGCCGCGGCCTACGGGCCGTGGGCCTGGGCCGGGGCGCCGCTCGTCGTCCTCGTCGGCTGGTCGCGGGTCCGTCTCCGCGACCACACCCGCGCGCAGGTCATCGCCGGCGCGGCTCTCGGCCTCGTCGTGGCCCCGGCCGTGTTCCTGTGGGCGAGCTGACCACGCCCCGAACCCAAAGAGGGGCGGTGCCCACCGTGAGGTGAGCACCGCCCCTCTTCGTCACGCCTCCAGGGCCGGTTCCGGATCCACCCCGCCGAACGGGCGCCTCCACAGGATCTCGATCCGCCGGTGCGGATCCCGAGACCCCTTCCCCTGCCCTGCGGGCAGGATCCGCACCTTCTCGGCCACCAGGCGCACCACGGCCCGCTTGGACGCGAAGGGCGCGGCGTTCCACCAGGCGACCAGCTCCTCCGCGCTCCCCACGGGCAACGGGGCGGCCAACTGCTCCAGGTACCGCAGCCGCTCCCGAGACGCCTTGAGATCGGCGGCTGTCGCCGCCAGGGCGGCCTGGTGTGCCTTCGCCACCATCTGGCCGCGCAGCGCCCGCACCGTGGCTTCTCGGGCCGGCCCCTCGTCCACGTACTGCCGCAGGCGCTCGACCTCCGCGACCACGTCCCCGTGCAGTTGCAGCAGGACGTGGAGGAAGCCGGGGCGCAACACCTCGGCGAGCACCTGCTCGGCCACGGCGCTCTCGGCGCGGTGCGCCTGCATCCGGACCGCGCCGCACGACGTCGCCCCTTCCTCGGCAGGGGCGGGACATCGGATCGAAGGATCGGCGCCCTCCGTTGATCGGGCACCGATGACGGCCGTCCCACACCGTCCGCACACACCGAAGCCGTGGGTCAACAGGTACTCATGAGCGTCGGGAGGTGCCGGACGGGTGGAGGCGCGGGCATGTCGCTCCGCGCGAATCGCCCGATGCTCGTCCGGGGTCAGCACCGTCTCGCCGAAATCGGGAATGGGTTCCCCCTCGGCGTCGAGGCCGGCGAGGCGCGGGTGCTCCAGCGTCTTGACGAAGGACTGCTTGGTCCACAGGTTGCCGCGTGTCGTGCGGCTACCCGCCGCGTTGAGCCACGACACCACGGCTGCCTGGGACTCGTGCGCGAGGATCCGTCCGGCCGCGCGCCGGAGGAAGCCGGCTTCGTCCGGGACGACGTTGCCGTTCCCGTCGTACCCGCAAAGGCGCTGCGCCATTGCCATCTCCTGTCATCGGAGGCACCGATCGCCTACCGATGAGGTGCACACACCTATCTAACTAGGCCGACAACTTTCAATCCACTCAGTCTGTTTTTCCGCGATGTGGTCGCGATGAAACCGGCAGGTGGCCGGGACAATTGAGAATCATACAGTGATATACATCACTCTTCTGGGTGTGTGATGGCCTCGAACTGTGCCGGTCTAGCCGGGCTGGACGTGCAGCACCCGCCACAGCGACGCCGTCGCCACACGGCACGTCGAACCGAGCGGGATCACGGCGGCCGGGAACGCCCCGCTCTTGATCAACAGGTACGCCTTGTCCTTGCCAATCCCCAAGGCGCGCGCGGCAGTCGCCACCGACACCGTAGGAGGAAGCTCCAACAGCTCGGCCATGCTCATCGCGGACGCCTCGATCGGCGCCCCGGTCGTACCGAGAACAGAAACGGACATAGGTGGAAACATCCTTCGCCCCCGCGCCACCTGGCCAGAAGCCTACCGCCGTGCGCGAGGCGTCCCGCCCGCTACAGAAGGATGAGGAAACGAACGGAACACCTGGGTGCCATGAGGGGAGAACGCGCCATGTTCAGGGGGAGCATCTACAAACGCTGCAAGTGCACCGAGCCGAGGGTCGGACCGGATGGGATGCCGCTGCTCACCGCCTCCGGGAAACCTGCCCTGCGTGAACTCGGCGCAGACTGCCCCCGCTTGCGCGCCAAGGAGAAGCAGCACGGCAGCTGGTACTACTACCTCCAACTGCCGGATGCCATCGACGGTCAGCGCCGCCGACCCAGGAAGGGGGGGTTCCTCACCGCCAAAGAGGCGGAGAAGGCGGCGCAGAAGCTCTGGGACGAGGCTCACCAAGGTGTTGACGTCCAGAATCGGGAGAGTGTTGGCGACTACCTGAACCGTTGGCTCGCCATTCGAGTGGACCTCAAGCGCAGCACCCGGGCCGACTACCGAGATTTCCTGGACCGCTGGTTCCTCCCTCTGCTTGGGCACCTGAAGTTGAGGGACCTGCGCACCCGCCACATCCAGGCGATGTTCGAGGCGGTCTGGGCCGAGAACAAGGTCAGGGAGTCCAACGCCCGAAAGCTCGAAGAAGCACAACGGGTTCAGGCCGAGGCGGGCGAGGCATGGCGTGCAGCTCCGACCGCCCTTCGGAGCGAAACCAGAGCGGTCTGGGAGGCCGCTCGCGCGAGCACGGCCACAGCGCGCCAGCTCGATCGCCGCCCTGCCGGCCCAGGGACCCAGAAACGGATGCTGGACGCCCTTTCGGGAGCCCTGCGCATGGCCGTGTCGGAGAAGCTCATCAACCACAACTGGGCCAACGACGTCATCATCCCTCGCTATCAGAAGCCCCGTGCCCTTGTGTGGACACCTGAACGGGTCGCCACCTGGAAGGCCACCGGTAGGAAGCCCAGCAGCGCCATGGTCTGGACGCCCGAACAGGCAGGCAGATTCCTGGACGCCGCCGCAGATCACCGGTACTACCCGATCTGGCACCTGCTCGTCTTCCGAGGACCGCGGCGAGGAGAAGCACTCGGTCTCACCTGGTCCGAGGTCTCCCTCGACCACGCCTTCGCGAACATCGTCCAGCAGCTCGTCTCAGCCGTCGACGGCAACGTCTTCGTGGACACCCCCAAGAGCCAGAAGGGAATCCGAACGATCAGCCTGGACCAGGGCACCGTCGCCCTCCTCAAGCAGTGGAAGAAGGCCCAGGCCAAGGAACGGGCCGCCGGCAAGGCCGCTCACCGAGACGACCCGGAGAACCACCCGGCCTACGAAGAGAACGACTTCGTGTTCACCCAGCCCAACGGATCCCCCGTCAACCCCGACATCCTCACCAAGGCGTTCAATCGCTTCGTCCGCCGTTTGGACGTACCGCCCGTACGCCTGCACGACCTGCGCCACTGTGCCGCCTCCCTTTCCCTGGCCGCAGGACTGCCCATGAAGGCCATCCAGAACCTGCTGGGGCACGCCAACTACGCCCTGACCGCCGACACCTACACCACGCTCATGCCGCACATGGAACAGGGGGCTGCCGACGCCGTCGCGGCGCTGGTGCCGCGCTCGTTGGAGACCGGAGTCCAAGAGGTTCCTGCTCCGATCCGGATGCAGCTCGTTCCCGTCGACCGGGAGGACCGCCCCGCCGCGTGATGCCGGTCCCCCGTTTGTCCCCCGGAGGGCACGAAAGAGGGTCACTTGCCCGCCAAGTGACCCTCTTTTTGCGTGAACTGCAGCTCAGGAAGTTATGCAGCCTCCTCGGCGACGGCCTTCGCGCCGTTCTCGCAGAATTCGGCCTTGTGGACCTTCTCCTCCTCGGGCCAGGCGCAGCCGGGGCAGTCGAAGCCGTTCGGCTGGTTCACCCGCAGCAGGGCGCGGGCGCCGCGCACGGCGCCCATCTGCTCGTGCGCGATCCTCATGGCGTTCGTCACGGCGTGCACGCCGACCGCGTGGTGTGCGGGCGCGCCGATCCGGGGGGCGTCCTGCACGGGGTCGGCTGCGGGCGCGCGGCTGCTCATGGTGCTCCTCGCTGAGGGTCTCCCGACCCCTCGCGGCGTGGATCACCGCAGGTCAACGAGGGCAGGGACCTCGTCACAGTACGGCGGACGTCCCGAAACGGACACGCCCCCGAAGTCCCTTCCTCCCCAGGCCCGAGGCCCCGCGATCCCCACCCGAAAGTCCCGGGTCAGTGGGGGTTCGGGGGGTTGGTCGTGTCCTGGTAGCGGGGGCCCGCGTAGGTGCGGAGGGGGGTGTGGAGGCGTTCGACCGGGACGTGGGCGGGGTCGGCGTCCTTGTAGAGCATGAAGCTGCCGTCGGGCCACTGTTTCGGGACGCGGTGCTTGATCAGCCAGTCACGGGTGGGTTCGGCGCCCTCGCGGAACCAGACCCTGATCCCCTTCTTCCCGAGGGAGCCGGACGGGGAGAGGACGCCGAGGGCGATCCGGTCGACCGCGCTCCAGGCGACGGTGAACGTGCGTTTCCCGCTGTCCCTGGTGACCGTGAGGCCCTCGTGGTCGACGGTGATGACGTCGGACGTGGCCGATCCCCATCGCAGCGGTGCCCAGGCCGACTTGAGGATCACCGGGAGGGCGAAGGCGACGACGGCGGCGAGGATGTGGCTCCGCGTCGGGTCGGGGTCCGGGAACAGGGTCGGGCCGACCTGGAAGATCCAACTGGCGGCGGCGAGCATCAGCCCCAGAACCACGCCTTCCTGGGCGTGCTGTTTCGCCGCCTGGAACACGATGTCCGAGGAGGAGTCGAGCTTGACGGTGACCCGGTCCGGCGTCCGGTCCGGCGCGCGGTCGGGTCCACGGTTCGGTCCGCTGTTCGGCTCGCGGTCCGGCTCGCGGTTTGGTGCGCGCCTGCTCTCGCCGTGCGTGCCCCGGTCCGGCCCGGTCGGTGGGGTGCGGGGGCGGTCGCCCAGGAGGGCGAGGGCCTCGGCGTGGGTGGGCCGGTGGGCGGGATCGCCGTCCAGGAGGCGGGTGAGCAGGGGGGCGAGCCGGCCCGCGTGCGGGGCGGGCGGCGGCGGGGCGTTCAGGGCCGCCAGGGGTTCGGCCGCCGGGAACGGCAATCGTCCCTCGACCGCCGCGTACAGCGTCACCCCCAGCGAGTACAGGTCGGCCGCGCCGCTGGGTTCCGCGCCCAGCCACCGCTCCGGGGCCGTGTACCCGGGGGTGCCGACGACGAGACCGGTCCCGGTCAGGCGGCTGTCGGAGCGGTCCACCGCGATCCCGAAGTCCGTCAGCAGGATCTCGCCCCCGGGCGTGAGCATGATGTTCGCGGGTTTGACGTCCCGGTGGGTGATGCCCGCGTCGTGCACGAACCTCAGCGCGTCGAGCAGGGCCCGCGCGATCGGGAGGACGCGACTCTCGGGCAACGTCCCGTCCGCCTTGAGCCGTTCGGCGAGGGACTGCCCCTCCACCAGTTGCATGACGATCCAGGCGGCGCCGTCGATCTCCAGGACGTCGTACACGGTGACGATGTGGGAGTGGTCGCGTAATCGGGCGGCGTGACGCGCCTCCCGCGCGGCCCGTACGAGGAGTTCACGCCGTTCCTCCGCCGGCACGTGCCCCAGGCGCAGCTCCTTGACGGCCACCCGCACCCCGAGCACGGTGTCCTCGGCGGACCAGACCCGACCGAAGCCGCCCGACCCCAGGAGCCGGGCCAACCGGTACCGCCCCCCGATCAGTTGTCCCGCCACCGCGTCCATGCGCTCCCCCTCCACGACCCGCGTCCGACGCCCGGACACCGGCCACGATGGTGCCACCACCCCGGGGGCGCGGTAAACGGCGCGGACTCACGGGGCGACCGAGACCAGGCCCAGTTCGTAGGCCGCGATCACCAGGTGCACCCGGTCCCGGGCGTCGAGCTTCGACAGCAGCCGCGACACGTGCGTCTTCGTCGTGCCCACCGAGATGAACAGCTCGGCGGCGATCTCCGGGTTCGACAGGCCCCGCCCGACCAGCGTCAACACCTCCCGCTCCCGCTCCGTGACCTCCTCGGCCCGCCGGCGTGCCGCCGCGCTCGGGGTCGGGGAGCCGCCGGCCGGCGGACGCTCGGTGAACGCGGCGATCAGCCGACGGGTCACCCCGGGCGCGATCAGCGCGTCCCCGGCCGCGACCACCCGCACCGCGCCCAGGATGTCCTCCAGCGCCATGTCCTTGACGAGGAAACCGCTGGCCCCGGCCCGCAGGGCCCCGAGCACGTGCTCGTCCTCGTCGAAGGTGGTCAGGATCAGCACCCGGCTCGCGGTGGGACCGGCCGTGATCCGGCGGGTGGCCTCGATGCCGTCCATGTCCGGCATCCGTATGTCCATCACCACCACGTCCGGCTCCAGCTCCGCGACCGCGGCCACCGCCTCCACACCGGTGCCGGCCTCGCCGACCACCTCCAGGTCGGGATGGTCGGCCATCAGCACGCGCAGTCCGGAACGGACCAGGGGCTGGTCGTCGACGAGAACGACGCGCACGGTCATCGCGGGGAAACCTCCGGGGTGGTGGAGCGGTCGGTACGGGGACGGTCGGCGGTGGCGCGGTCGGCTGCGGGACGGTCGGCCGTGGTGCGGTCGGTCGCGGGACGGTCGGTGCCGGTGCCGGTGCCGGTGCCGGTGCCGGTGCCGGTGCGGTCGGGTGTGGGGGCGGGGGGCAGGGGCAGGCGGGCCGCCACGCGGAAGCCGCCCCCGGGGCCGGGTCCGGCCGACAGTTCGCCGCCGAGCAGGTCGGTGCGCTCCCGCATCCCCACGAGCCCGAAGCCCGTGCCGCCGACCGTGCCGCCGCCCGTGCCCCCGCTCCCGGCCCGGGTCCCGCTCCCGGCCCCGGTCCCGCCCGCGCCGCCGGCTGTGCCGGGGCCGCGGCCCTCGTCGACGACCTCCAGCAGCAGCTCCCGCGCCTCGTGCCGCACGTGGACCCGGCACCGGTCGGTGCCCGCGTGCCGGGCCACGTTCGTCAGGGCCTCCTGCACGATCCGGTAGGCCGCCAGGTCCGTCTCGGCCGGCAGCGGCCGGCCCGCCGCCGTCCCGCTGCGCCGCAGCTCCACGCGCAGCCCGGCCGCCGCCGACGCCGTCACCAGCCGTTCCAAGTCGGCGAGCCCCGGCAACGGCCCGCGTTCGGGTTCCCGGCCCCCGCCCGCCTCGCGTTCCGCGCGCCGCAGCGAGACCAGGGTGCGGCGCAGCCCGGCCGCCGTCTCGCGCCCCAGCTCCTCGATCACGCGCAGGGACTCGGCCGCCTCCTCCGGCTGGGTGCGCACCACCCGGCGCCCGACCCCGGCCTGGAGGGCGATCACGCCCAGGCTGTGGGCGACGCCGTCGTGCAGCTCACGGGCGATCCGCAGCCGTTCGGCGGTCACCGCCTCGGCCACCTCCCGTGACCGCAACTCCACCGCGTGCACCCGGCGTTCACGGAACAGCAGCCCGGCGGTGCCGGCCGCGGCCAGGGCCAGGGCGAGCAGGATCCCGTTCACGGCCACCCCGTCCCCGTGCGCGAACGCCCCGATCGCCAGCGCCTGCACGAGGGCCGTGCCGAGGACCGCGCCCCGGGCCGGCGGGCCGGAGCGGACCGCGATCACGCGGGCCAGCAGGGCGTCCACGCCGAGGTAGCCGAGGAACTGGGCCTGGAAGGCGGGCGCGAGGGAGGCGTGCAGGGAGTCGGGGCTGCCCACCACGACGGCGGTGGTGCCCACGAGCCCGAGCGCGAGGGCGGCGAGCGGGGCCCGGCGGGCCGGGACCGTCAGGAGGGTGAGCGCGAGCAGCGCGATCACCGCGTGCACCGTGCCCGAGGCGCGGTTCGCGGTGCCCGCGGACAACACCACGACCGCGACGTAACCGAGGGCCCCCGCGATCCCGGCGGCGCGACCGCCCGCCGGCGACGACATGATCGTTCGACTGCTCATGGCGTGAGGGTAACGGCCGCCCCGGCCCCGGCACATCGGCCCGGGGACATGCGACCGGGGGCCGATCCGGGGCCCCGCGCGCCGGCCCGCGGGCCGATGCCCGGCCCCGGTCCCCGCCGGCACCGTGTTCCTCGTGATCAACGTCAACGAACTCACCAGGACATACGGCCGCAAGACGGTCGTCGACCGCCTCTCCTTCACCGTGCGACCCGGCCGGGTCACCGGATTCCTCGGCCCCAACGGCGCCGGCAAGTCCACCACCCTGCGCATCCTCCTCGGCCTGGACGCCCCCACCTCCGGCACCGCCACCATCGACGGCGTCCCCTTCGGCACACGGCGACGCGGACTCCGTCACGTCGGGGCCCTCCTCGACGCCGGGCACGTGCACGGCGGACTCACCGCGGCGGCCCACCTCGGAGCCCTGGCCCGCGGCAACCGGATCCCGCGCGGCCGGGTCGAGGAGGTGCTGCGCGAGGTCGGCCTCGGCGAGGCCGCCCACCGCAGGATCGGCGGCTTCTCCCTCGGCATGCGCCAACGCCTCGGCATCGCCGCCGCCCTCCTCGGCGATCCGCCCGTCCTGCTCTTCGACGAGCCCGTCAACGGCATGGACCCCGAGGGCGTGCGCTGGGCCCGGCTGCTGTTCCGCCGACTGGCCGGCGAGGGCCGCACGGTCCTGCTCTCCAGCCACCTGATGGCCGAGATGGAACACACCGCCGACGACCTGGTGGTGATCGGCCGCGGCCGGTTGATCGCGGCCGAGCCGCTGCCGGTGTTCGCCGAACGGGCCCGGGGCCACACGGTCACCGTCGCCGGCCCGCACGTCGCGGACCTCGCGCCGCTGCTGACCGCCGCCGGCGGCTCGGTGCGCACGGAGGACGCGCACGACGGCACCCGGCTCCTGGTCACGGGCGTACCGGCCCGCCGGATCGGCGGCCTCGCGCACGAGCACCGGATCCGCGTCGACGAACTGAGCACCGCCACGGCCTCCTTGGAGACCGCCTTCATGCAACTGACCGCCGAGAGCGTCGAGTACGGGACGGAGACCACCCGATGAGCACCACCACCCCCGCCGCCACCCCCGCCACCCCCACCCCGATTCTCGATTCCACCGCGGCCGGCGCCCCCGGCCCCGAGGGCGGGTTCCGGGATCTGCTCGCCGCCGAGTGGATCAAGCTCCGTTCGCTGCGGTCCACCGCGTGGACGGTCGGCCTGACCCTCCTGTTCGCGCTCGGCGCCACCGCCGTCACCGCCCTCACCGGGGACCGCCCCGCCGGCGCCGCCTTCCTCCCGTACGTCGCCTATCCGCCGGCCGGTTGGTGGACCCTGATCCTCGTGGCCTCCGTCTCCGGCGCCCTGGCCGCCGTCGGCGAGTACAGCACCGGTCTCGTCCGCACCACCACCGTCGCCGTACCGGCCCGGGGCGCCGTGGTCCTGGCCAAGGCCGGGGTCGTCGGCGCGCTGTGGACGGCCGTCGGCGCGCTCCTGTCCTGCGGCGCGGTCCTCACCGCCCATCTCCTCACCGGCGGCCGTCTCGCCGACCTGCCCCTCGACGCCCCCGGCGTGTTCCGCGCGATGATCGCCTCCGCCCTCCTGGCCCCCGTGTGCGCCTTGGTCGGCCTCGGCCTCGGGGTCCTCGTCCGGCACGCCGGCGGGACGATCGCGATCGCCGTGGGGGTCCTGGTCATGCTGCCGCCGCTGTTCTCGGAGCGCGAGGCGTGGTCGGCGCAGCTCAAGCACTCCATGGTGCTGCCCGCCTGGAACCGGCTCGTGCAGACCTGGGAACCCGACCCGTCGAGCCTGAACCTCCCGGCCGGCGTCCCCGGCTCCTGGCTCGTCCTCCTGCTCTGGCCCGCCCTGGCCCTCGCCCTCGCCGTCCTCACCGTCCGCCGCCGCGACGTGTGAGCCCGCCCCCGCCCGCTGACCGCTGCCCGATGACCCACCACCCGATCACCCGCTACCCGATCACCCGCCCCTCGCACAAGGGCGGACCCCTCCAACGCGGGGCCGCCCATCCGTCGTCCGCTCACACCCGACCCGCGAGATCCCCCTCGCTACGCTCCCGGAAAGACCCCACGAGGAACGGACGACCAGCCCCATGCCCCCGCGCACCGTCACCCCCACCCAACGCGGCTTCCTCATCGTCAACTCCCACCCCGAGGGCTGCGCCGCCTCCGTCCGCCGCACCTGGCAGGCCGTCCCGAACGGTGCGGCGGCGCACGACCCCGCGACCGAGGGGGCCGCCCGCGCGGGCCGTCCGCCGGTGGTCCTCGTCCTCGGCGCCTCCGCCGGCTACGGCCTCGCCATCCTCGCCGCCGCCCTGCGCGGCCACGGGGCGCGCGCCGTCGGCGTCGCCTTCGAGGCCCCCGAGAACGCCCGCCGCACCGCCTCCGCCGGCTGGTACCGCACCGCCGCCCTCGCCGACCTCGCCCGCGCCGAGGGCCACGACGTCACCTTCGTCAACGCCGATGCCTTCTCCGACACCGCCAAGACCGAGGTCCTCGACCTGATCGCCGAACGGTACGGGCCCGTCGACCACCTCGTGTACTCCCTCGCGGCCCCCCGCCGCACCGATCCCGCGACCGGGACCACCCACCAGTCGGTGATCAAACCCCTCGGCGCGCCCTACGAGTCGCCCGCCCTGCGCTTCTCCGACGACGGCACCCCCGAGGCCGGCACCGTCCGCCTCGAACCCGCCGACGACGCCGAACGCGCCGACACCGTCGCCGTCATGGGCGGGGCGGACTGGCGCCGCTGGGTCGAGGCCCTCGAAGCCCGCGACCTCCTCGCCGAGGGCTTCGCCACCGTCGCCCTCTCCTACGTCGGCTCCGAACTCACCGCCCCCGTCTACCGGCAGGGCACCATCGGCGCGGCCAAGGAACACCTGGAGCACACCGCCCGCGAACTGCACGCCCACCTCGCGGCGCGCGGCGGCCGCGCCCACACCGTCGTCGCGGGCGCCGCCGTCACCCAGGCGTCCACCGCGATCCCCTCCATCGCCCTCTACACCGGCCTGCTCTACGACGTGCTCGGCCCCGAGGGCTTCCGCACCCCCGTGGACCAGGCCGTCGACCTGTGGGACCGGCTCACCGGCGCGGCCCCCCTCGACCTCGACGACCGCTCCCGCGTCCGGCTCGACCGCTGGGAACTCGACGAGACCGTCCAGGACCGGGTGCGCGCCCTGTGGGCCGATCCGGCCGGCTCCGTCGCCGGCAGCGAACGCGGCGTGGCCTGGTTCGCGGCGCAGGTCCGCGAGCTGTACGGCTGGGACCAGGCCGGCGTGGACTACGCCCGCCCCACCGAGACCACCGTCCCCTGGCCCGCGCCCCGACCCGCCTGAACCCCACCCCCGCCGCAGGGCGCCGATCGGGTCGGCCCTAGACTCGCGAGTCGTTTCGCGACCAGGAGGACCCACGGATGATCCGGCACGAGCAGGTACCGGACGAGACGCCGATCCACTCCGCGCTCGTCCGGGAGCGCGGCGACGTTCCCGCGCAGGTCAGGGCCGAGGCGGAGCGACTGCTCCGGGAGACCGAGCGGGTGATCGACTTCCGGCGCGGACACGCCATCTGAGCCGAGCACCGGCCGGCCGCCGGCGCCCGCTCCGGCGCCTGCTTCGGCGTCCGCTCAGGCGTCCCCTCGGACATGATCCGGGGCCGGGGCCGGGGGAGCGGGGTGCTCGTGGTGGTGCGCGCGGACGAAGAACAGGTTCGCGGCGCCGGGCCGGATCTCGAACTCCCCGAACCGCCCGCTGTCGGGATCGGCCTCCAGGTGCACGACCAGACCGCGCTCGGCGTCCACGTTCAGGGCGACCTCGGTCCCGTCGGGCAGGACCACGGCCAGCGAGGTCACCCCGTCGATCCGGCGCGGCGGCTCCTCCTCGTCGTCGGAGGTCCGGCAGGAGACGGAGAAGGCGACGTCCACGGGCGGGCTCCGGATCGCATCGACGGGAGGGACGGGGGAGGAAGGGGGGAGGGACGGGGGCACGACACCCCCAGTCTCCGCGCCCACGACCCCCCGCCCCGACAGGACACGCGGTCGGCCCGCCGGAAGGGACGGCCTACTGCTCCCGCAGCCCCCACGGGGAGTCGTGCGCGGCCAACAGGTCCAGGAACGGGCGCGGCGGGAACGACTCCGGGCCCCGGACCCCGCTGCCCGACCACACCCCCGAGGCCAGCAACTCCAGGGCCACGACCGGGTTGAGCGCCGTCTGCCAGACCACGGCCTGCGAGCCGTACTCCTTCATCGACCACTCGTTGTCGACCACGTGGTACAGGTATACCTCGCGGGCCCGGCCGTCCTTGACGCCCTTCACCCAGGTGCCCGCGCAGGTCCGGCCCCGCATGCGGTCACCGAGCGCGGCGGGATCGGGCAGGCTCGCGGCCAGCAGGTCACGGGGCGCGACCCGGGCGGTGCCGCCGTCGGCCGTGCGGACCTCCACCGGCTCGGTGGAGTCCAGGCCCAGGGCGTGCAGGGTCCGCAGCTTCTCGATGAAATCGGCGCCCAGCCCGTACTTGAACGTGACCCGGCCCGCGTCCACCCACCGGGGGATCAGCAGCACCTCCTCGTGCTCCACGTTCACGCACTCCACCGGGCCGATGCCGCCGGGGAAGTCGAAGACCTCGGGTTCGCTGAACGGGGCCGTGGTGAACCAGCCCCGGTCGCGCTCGTGGACCACCGGCGGGTTCAGGCACTCCTCGATGGTGGTCCAGATGTTGAACGAGGGCGCGAACTCGTACCCGTCGACCGTCAGATCGGCGCCGTCCCGGACGCCGATCTCCTCGATCTCGTCGAAGAGCTCGTCGGCCGCGTAACGGGCGAACACGTCCGACAGGCCCGGCTCCACGCCCATGCCCACCAGGGCGAGCCGGCCCGCCGCCTCCCACGCCTCGGCGCGGGCGAACTGCTCGTCGCCCAGCTTGACCCCGCACTCCTCGTGCGGTCGCTCCGGATGCGGCCGGGACAGGGACATCGCCATGTCGAGGTAGTCGACGCCGGCGTCGAGGGCCGCCTCGAACAACGGCATCACGAACCGGGGGTCGGTGGCGTTCAGCAGCATGTCACAGCCCTCGGCGGCGAGGAGCGCGGCGACCGCGCCCCGGTCCGAGGCGTCCACCCCACGGGCGACGAAACGTTCCGCCGGGTCGTCGACCGCCGCGACGGCCGCCTCCGCGCGCGGCAGGTCCCGGTCGGCCACCACGAACCGCTCGAAGAACCCGCGCCGCGCGGCGATCCGCACGATCGCCCCGCCGACCCCACCGGCCCCGACCAGCAACACACGCATGATCCGATCCTTTCGCCGGGTCCGGACGGACATCCGGACGCCCTGACCTCGATCAAAGCCGCGGTCTCGACCTAAGGTCAATGGTGTTGGCATAAGGCCGACGCGCGCCCGGGCGACGCCCCGGGCAGTGCCGGGCAGCGGCCCGAGCGAGGCCCCCGAGAGACCCCGGAGGAACCCCCATGGCGAAGAAAGTGGTCGGCGAGGGCGAACGACGCCGCCGCCGACCGACCAGGACCGGAACCGTGCTCTCGGAGCGCGTCATCGTGGAGACGGCCCTGCGGATGCTCCGCGAACACGGCAGCGCCGGCCTGTCCGCGCGCCGCCTCGGCACCGCGCTCGGCGCCGACCCGAGCGCCCTCTACCGCTACTTCTCCGGCATGGACGACCTCACCCTCGCCATCGGCGACGAACTGATCGGCCGCGCCCTCACCGGCTGGTCCCCCACCGGGGACTGGCGCCGTGACCTGCGCGAACTCGGCCTGCGCATCCACGCCGCACACCTGGCGCACCCCCAGGCCGCCGTGCTCACCGCGGCCCGCGTCACCGGCCGGCCGCGCGAGATCGCAGGCGACGAGATCGTCCTCGGCATCCTGCGCACCGCCGGCTTCCCCGACCGCGACGCCGTCCGGATCTACCACGTCTTCATCGACCAGAGCCTCGCCTTCGCCGCCCTCGACGCCGGCTCCCTCGCTCTGCCCGCCGACTCCCGCGAGGCCGACGAGGGCATGTGGGAGACCACGTACGCGCGACTGCCCGCCGACCGCTACCCGCACATCGCCGCGACCGCGCCCCTCCTCGCCGAACGCATGCCCCACAGCGCCTACCCGGCCGCCCTGGACATCCTGCTGGCCGGCGCGGCGGCCGAACTCACCGCCGGGACCGGGCGATGCGATGGGCACGTCTGACGTTGCGCCTGACGTCGTGCCCGACGTTGCGCCTGCCGCAACCCGCCGCCCCCGACACCGGCCAACCTGCCGGCCGAGTGTCAACACCCCTTGCCCGGTCGCCGCGACCGTGCTTAACCTCCTGCGTGTTGTGCACCTTGAAACGCCCGTTGCGCACAATGCAACGCGTAACGCCTTTTCTGGAGGGACCTCCCGTGAAACTCCCCGCCGCGTTCACCCGCACCGCCGCCTTACCGACCACGGCCCTCGCCCTCACCCTCGCCGCCCTCGCCACGGCCTGCGCACCCCAGACCGCCGCACCCGGCGCCGGAGCGGGGGCCGACGCCAAGACCGGCACCGTGCGCGTCTGGCTCTTCCGGGAGGTCGACAACACGCCGAAGGAGAAGGTGGTCGACCAGGCCGTCACCGCCTTCGAGGCCCGCAACCCCGGCACCGACGTCCAGATCGAGTACATCCCCGTCGAATCCCGAGCCCAACGCGTGAAGGCCGCCTTCAACGACCCCAAGAGCGCACCCGACCTCATCGAGTACGGCAACACCGACACCGCCGGACACGTCAAGGACGGCGGACTCGCCGACGTCACCGCCGAGTTCGACGCCTGGCCCGAGGCCAAGGACACCGACCCCACCGCCCGCCGCTCCGTCACCGTCGACGGCAAGGTCTACGGCGCCCCCCTCTTCGTCGGCGTCCGCGCCCTCTACTACCGCACCGACGTCTTCCGCGACCTGGGCATACAACCCCCCAAGACCCAGGACGAGTTGATCGCCACCGCCAAGAAGATCCACGGCGCCCGGCCCGAACTCCACGGACTCGCCGTCGGCGGCGCCTACACCTACGGCGCGCTGCCCTTCGTCTGGGCCCACGGCGGCGAACTCGCCGGCACCGGCACGGACGGCACCCACAAGGCCGCCGTCAACAGCGAGGCGGCCCGCAAGGGAATCACCGCCTACACCTCCCTGTTCGGCGACGACAACTGCCCGGCCGCCACCTGCGCCGCGATGGGCGGCAACGCCACCGTCACCGCCTTCGCCTCCGGCAAGGCCGCGATGGCCATCGCCGGCGACTTCAGTCGACCCGCCGTCGACGCGGGGCAGGCCAAGGGCAAGTACGCCGTCGTGCCCCTGCCCGGACTCACCCCCGGCAGCATCGCCCCCGCCTTCGCCGGCGGCAACAACATCGGCGTCCTGCGCGGCACCGCGCACCGCACCCTCGCCGTCGACCTCATGAAGTCCCTCACCGGCAAGGACACCCAGAGCCGGCTCTTCGACGCCATGGGCTTCCTGCCCACCTACACCGACGTCCGCGCCAAGGCCGCCGCGCGGGAGCCCTTCGTCAAACCCTTCGTCGACACCCTCGCGGCCGGCACCAGGTTCGTGCCCGAATCGGCCGGCTGGGGCAAGATCGACTCCTCGCTCGTGCTCCCCACCATGTTCCAGGAGATCGTCAGCGGCCGCGCCGACGTGCCCACCGCAACCGACGCGGCCGCCGCCAAGATGGACGCGGCCTTCGCCGCCGCCCGATGACGGGCCACGCCGACGCCGGCCGTGCCGGTCACGACATCGCCGGCCGTGCCGGCGGCGGTGGGGGCCGTGCCGGTGGCGGGGGCGGCGGCAGCGGTGGTGGCGGGGGCGGCCGTGGTGGCGGTGAGGCCGGGTCCACCGGCGCGCTCACGACACCCGGGCCCTCCGTCCCGCCCCCGGCCGGCCGCGAGCCCGGCCACGGCGCCGGCGCCGACACCGGTCGCGAGCACGATCGGGACCACGGGCCGGAGCGCGGGCCGGATCGCGGACCGGACCACGGGCCGCACCGAGGGCCGGAGCCCGGACCGGACCACGGACCGGACCACGGGCAGGAGCGCGGGCCGGAGCCCGGGCCGGAGCGCGCGCGCACGGGCTGCCGCACGTCGAAGAGCGCGCGCTCCGACCGCACCCCCGGGCACCCGCCAGGGCACGCAGCCGCCCGCGCGCGGACCCGACGCCGTGCCGGCGGCGGCGCCACCCCGTGGCTCTACCTCCTGCCCGCCCTCGTCGTCCTCGGCGCCCTGCTGCTCTACCCGATCTGGCAACTCGGGCTGATCTCCTTCCTGGAGTTCACCCAGGCGCAGGTCAGCGGCAGGCAGCCGACCTCCTTCCAGGGCCTGGCCAACTACACCGAGCTCTTCTCCGATCCCCGCTTCCGTGAAGTCCTGCTCACGACGGTGGTGTTCGCGGCCGCGTGCGTCACCGGCACCCTCGCGGTGGGCTGCGCGCTCGCCGTGCTCCTCACCCGTGTGCGCCCCGCCGCCCGACTCGCCCTCATGCTCGCCGCGCTCGGCGCGTGGGCCACCCCGGCCGTGACCGGATCCACCGTGTGGCTGTTCCTCTTCGACCCGGACTTCGGGCCCGTCAACCGCGTCCTCGGACTCGGCGACCACTCGTGGACCTACGACCGGTACAGCGCCTTCGCCCTCGTGCTGCTGGAGGTGGTCTGGTGCTCGTTCCCGTTCGTCATGGTCACCGTATACGCGGGCATCAAGGCCATCCCCGCCGAGGTCCTGGAGGCCGCGGCCCTCGACGGCGCCTCGCAATGGCGCATCTGGCGCACGATCACGGCGCCGCTGCTGCGGCCCATCCTGACCGTCGTCACGATCCAGTCGATCATCTGGGACTTCAAGATCTTCACGCAGATCTACGTGATGACGGGCGGGGGCGGCATCGCCGGCCAGAACCTCGTCCTCAACGTGTACGCCTACCAGACGGCGTTCGCGTCCTCCGAATACGGCCTCGGCTCCGCCATCGGCGTCGTGATGCTGCTGATCCTGCTCGCCGTCACCCTGCTCTACCTGCGCCTGCTGCGCCGTCAGGGGGAAGAACTGTGACCACCACCGCGACCCGCCGCCACCCCTCAAGCCCCGGCCGCGCACGCCGCGTCGCCCGCGCACGCCGCCCGGGCCGGGCCCTCGCCGACGCCGCCGCGCTGCTCGTCGCCGCGCTCGTCGCGTTCCCGCTGTACTGGATGGTGCTCTCCGCCCTCAAACCGGCCGGCGAGATCCAGTCCACCGACCCCCGCCCCTGGACCCTGGCCCCGACCCTCGACTCCTTCCGCCGGGTCTTCGAACAACAGGACTTCGGACGCTACTTCCTCAACTCGCTCGTCGTCGCCGGCGCGGTCGTCCTGGCCTCGGCGCTCATCGCGTTCCTGGCCGCGACCGCCGTCACGCGGTTCCGCTTCCGGTTCCGCACCACCCTGCTGATCATGTTCCTGATCGCCCAGACGGTCCCGATCGAAGCGCTTACCATCCCGCTGTTCTTCCTGATGCGGGACCTGGGCCAACTCAACACCCTCGGCGCGCTGATCCTGCCGCACCTCGCGTTCTCCCTGCCGTTCGCGATCTGGATGCTGAGGGGCTTCGTCAAAGCGGTCCCGGAGGCCCTGGAGGAACAGGCCGCGCTCGACGGCGCGAGCCGCACCCGCTTCCTGTGGCAGATCCTCTTCCCCCTCGTCCTCCCGGGCCTGGTGGCGACCAGCGTGTTCTCGTTCATCTCCACCTGGAACGACTTCCTGTTCGCGAAGTCCTTCATCATCAGCGACACCGGCCGCTCCACCCTCCCGATGGCCCTGCTGGTCTTCTTCAAACCGGACGAGAACGACTGGGGCGGCATCATGGCCGCGTCGACGGTCATGACCGTCCCGGTACTCGTCTTCTTCGTCCTCGTCCAACGACGCCTGGTCTCGGGGCTGGCGGGGGCGGTGAAGGACTGAGGGGTGGGGGTGGGGTTGGTTGTGCGGGGTGGGGGTGCGTGCCCGGGTGCGGGTGGGTTGGTGGTTGCGGTGGCCGCCTGCCGGCGGCGGGTAGGTCAAAGGCGTTTCCTGGTGGCGGCGGGGTGGGGTCGGGGGTTGGGGTGCGTTGCCGTCTGCGGGCCGGTTCGTGGCTGGGGTGGCCGCCTGCCGGCGGCGGGTAGATCAAAAGCCTTTCCCAGGGGCGGCGGGGAGGGGTCTGGGGCGGTGGTGCGTTGCCGTCTGCGGGTGGGTTGGTGGTTGCGGTGGCCGCCTGGCGGCGGCGGGTAGGTCAAAGGCGTTTCCCGGTGGCGGCGGGGAGGGGTCTGGGGCGGTGGTGCGTTGCCGTCTGCGGCGGCGGGGTGGGGCACGTGGGGTCTGCGGTCGCCGGGGTTGCTTGGTGGGTGTGGTGGGGTGCGTGCCTCGCACGGTCTGGGTGCGTGGTGGGGATTACCGTGGGCATGTCCCGGCGTATCGCGTGCTGGGGACCTGGCCCGGCCCCGTGTGGGCCGGTGGACGGCCACGGATCCAGGCCCCGGCTCCCCTCCGCCGCCCCTGGGAAAGGTTTTTGACCTGCCCGCCGCCGGCAGGCGGCCACCCCGGCCCGGAGCCGGGCCGCACCCGGGCACGGACCGTGCCCGAGACCCCTCCCCCGCCGCCCCTGGGAAAGGTTTTTGACTTGCCCGCCGCCGGCAGGCGGCCACCTTGGCCCCGGGCTCGCCCGCGTTCGGGAATGCGCGCAGGGCCCCGGCGTGGTTGCCGGGGCCCTTGCGGGTGTCGCTGTGTGGCTGGTGCCTGTGACGCTGTGTGGCTGGTGGTGGTTTAGTACCAGTGGTGCTGCTGCCAGAAGTTCCAGGCGCCGACGGGGCTGCCGTAGCGGGTGTTCATGTAGTCGAGGCCCCATTTGATCTGGGTGGCGGGGTTGGTCTTCCAGTCGGAGCCGGCGGAGGCCATCTTGGAGGCGGGGAGGGCCTGGACGAGGCCGTAGGCGCCGGAGGCGGTGTTGGTGGCGGTGTGGTTCCAGCCGGATTCGCGGGAGACGATGTTGTTGAACGCGGCGAACTGGGCCGGGTCGGGGATCATCTGCTGGGCGATCGCCTTGGCGTTCATCGGGGCGGCCTGGGCGGGCACGGCGGCGAGGAGGGAGCCGGCGGCGGCCAGTCCCACGACGGAGGCGGTGACGGCCTTCTTGGAAGCGGAGATGGAACGCAGGGCGAAGCGGGACACGACAACGGAACCTTCCGTCGGGAACAGGACCGTCACCCCACCGAACCCCACCACACGACAACGGTGACCACGGGGCCGGGACAGCGACACGACCCGACCGAAGTGAACCCGGATCCGCCGCTCGGCGACCTCACCACCATCACCCGACCCCCAACCCGCCGGCAAGCACCCCCCGATACGAACACCCCTCGTAGACACCCCCACCCACACCCCCCAACCCACACCCCCAACCGCCCCGGGACTACGGTCCACCCTCGTATGTGACCTTCGCCCTGTGCCCCGCCTCACCCCCCGACGGGCTCGATCTCGCCGTCGGTGACGGTGGCGTCGCGCGGTGTGGGGGGTGTTTCGGGGGTTCGGGGCCATGCCGTCGGGTCGTCGCGGTGGTTCGCGAGGCCCCGGGCCAGTACCCGGGTGAGGGCTGCGCGGTGGGGGGTGTCCGCGGGGATGCGGAGGGCGGTCAGCAGGGCGTGGGCCGGCCGTGGTTCGAGGTGTCCGTACACGTCGTGGTAGCCGGCCCGGAGGGCGTGGAACACCGACATGCGCAGCTCCGGCACCCGTGCGGCGGCGTGCAGGGCCGGGGCCTTGAGGGGCCAGGGGACGGGGCCCGAGACCTCCAGTACCCGGCGTGCCCGGCGGGTCAGGGCCTCGGACATGCCGGGCGCGAGCAGGTGCGCGTCGCGGCCGAGGACGCCGGTGTAGGACTGTTCGACCGTGCGATGGTTCTCGAACCAGTCCACCCACAGCGAGTACTCCACCGGTTCCGCCGGGCGTTCCGCTTCCAGGCGGCGGCGGTAGCCGGCCCACAGCAGGTCGGTGGGTGCCGCGTCGGCGAGGTCCGCCAATGCGAACCCGATCTCGCACGTCACCCAGTAGTCGTCGAGCAGGTCGAGCAGCCCGAGTGCGAGCCGCATGCGTCCGGGGACCGTCAGTCGGTCGTCCGCGAAGAGCATGTGGGCGTGGGCGTGGGCGACGTCGTTCGAGGCGTGGGTGCCGTCGGGTGTGCGGCCGTCGGTCCAGAGCCGGTCCGCGAGGGGCCCGATCGGCACGACGCCCTCCTCCGCGAGCCACCACAGCGCGTCGACGGCGGCGGGGGACAGGGGGCGGCCGTCGGGGCCCGTGGGGGTGGGGACGGGGCGGCGCAGGTGTCGGGTGCCGTCGGGGGTGGCGTGTGTCTCGCGGAAGCCGAGGCGGGCGAAGTAGGGCGCGTGCCAGGGTGGTGCGTCGCCGGGGGTGGTGAGGGTGAGGGCCGGGAGTCCGCGCTCGGCGGCCCATCGGGAGGCGCGGGCGAGGAGGACGGCGCCGAGGCCGCGGCGGGTGTGGTCCGGGTGCACGGCGACGTGGTCGACGACGGCCTCGCCGTCGCGTTCGGACGCGAGGAGGTAGGCCAGCGGTCGGTCGGTGTGGGTGTGGGTGTCGGCGTCGGCCGCGTGCTCGGCGTCGGCTGCGAGCTTGGCTTCGGTCCTCGCTTCGGCCGGCGCCTCGGCCTCGGCGGTGGTGGGTTCCTGCTCCGCCCAGGCCCAGGCGCAGGTCCGTGCCCGGTCCGCGTGGTCGGCGGGGGTGGTTCGGGGGTGTGGTCTTGTCGTGCCGGCGGCGTCGGCACGGTCGATCTCGGCGAGGGCGGGGGCGTCCGTCGCCGTGAGTTCTCTGACGCGCGCCGTGGGCACGTGCGCCATCCGCCACTCCTTCCGTTCGGTGCTCGGGCCTCTGGCCGTCCCCGGGGCGGGGCGGTCCCGGGGTCACCGTACGGACGCGGGGGCGGTGGGTGCGCGGTGTTTTCGGTTCGCGCTCTTGTCGGACGCTCGCGTATGCCCTTGAGTGCTTCATCGATGTTCACGTCCGACCCCCGGCGGCTTTGCTGGGAGCACGGCCGCACCCGCAGCCGCAGCCTTCGACCGTCGAGAGGCCCCCCGTGACCACGTCAGCGCCGACCGCCCCGAGACCCGACCGGTGGACGACCCCGCTCCTCGCGGTGGCCGCCCTCACCGCCGGGCTGATGGCGGGCATCTTCCTGATCTTCGACATCGCGATCACACCGGGCCTCGCCGAGCTCGCCGATCCCGCCCACGCGCAGGCCATGGCGGCCTTCAACCGGTTGATCGACGGCAGCGCCCTCTTCGTGCTCGTGTTCCTGCTGCCCCTGCCGTCGGCGGCGGTGGCCGCGTTCACGGCGTGGCGGGCCGGGCGGGCCGCGACCGTGTGGTGGGCGGTCGCGGCCGGGGTGTCCTACCTCGTCGTCCTCGTGCTGACCTTCGCGGTGAACATTCCCCTCAACGACGAACTGGCCGCCCTGGGGACTCCCGCGCCCGGTGCGGACCTGTCGGTGCTGGAGCGGTTCGACTCGGTGTGGCGCCCGGCCAACACGGCCCGCACGGTGTTCTCCTTCCTCGCCGCGGCCGGGGCGCTGGTCGCCGTCACCCGGCCCGGACCGGCGTCGCGGGGCGGGTCGGCAGGGCGCTGACGGTCACGGCCAGGGCCGGCGCGGCCAGGACCAGGGCGGTGACGGGGAGGGCGGCGGGGCCGAGGGCGTGGAGGGCGAGGCCGCCGAGTGCCCCGCCGCCGGCGATGGCGGTGTTGCAGACGGTGACGAAGAGGGTCTGTCCCGCCGCTCCGGCCGCGTTGCCGACGGCGGTCTGCAACAGGGTGGCCAGGCCGCCCCAGCCCAGGCCCCACAGCAGCGTGGTCACGAGCGCCGGGCCGGCGCCGTGCAGGGGAGCGGAGGCCAGGGCGGTGGAGAGGGTGAGCAGGGCGACGGAGGTGACGGTCAGGCGCCGGGGGTGCCGGTCGACGAGGGCGCCGGTGGCGACGACGGAGAGCAGGGACGCGACGCCGAGCACGGCGAGCGCCGGGCCGCGCACGTCGGCTGCGTCCCGCACCCGCAGGAACGGGGCGATGTAGGTGTAGAGGACGTTGTGGGCGAGGACACAGGCGGCGGTCACGGTGAGGACGGCGAGGACACCGGGGCGGCGCAGGGCCGGCAGGACGGGTTCGTGCCGGCCGGGGGCGGCACCGGGTGATTCGGGCACGGACAGGCGGATCCAGCCGATCAGGGCCAGGGCTACGAGGGTGACGAGCCCGAACGTGGTCCGCCACCCCACGAGATCGCCCAGCAGGGTTCCCAGGGGCACGCCGAGGGACATGGCCAGCGGGATGCCGGTGAGGACGACAGCGGTGGCGCGGCCCCGCAGCGGGGCGGGGGCCAGGCGGCGGGCCTGGATCACGAGCTCGGACCAGACGACGGCGGCCGCGACGCCGGCGAGGACGCGGACGGTCAGGGTGAGGGGATAGGAGGAGGACAGGGCGGTGACCGTGTTGGCGACGGCGAAGGCGCCGATCGCGGACAGGAGCAGCCGGCGCCGGGGCCACCGGGCCGTCGCGCGGGCCAGGGGGAGGGCCGCGAGGCCGGTGGCGAGCGCGTACACGGTGAGGGCCTGCCCCATGGCCGGTTCGCCGACGGCGAGGGCGCGCGCCATCTCGGGCAGCATGCCGGCGGGCAGGGCCTCGGTCAGCAGGGTCAGGAACGCGGCGAGGGCGAGGGCCGCCAGGGGAGACCAGGGCAGGCCGGCACCGGTGCGGACGCCGGCGCCCGCACCGGGGCCGGAGCCCGTGCCCGCATCGGGTCGGGTACCCGTGCCCGCATCGGGTCCGGTGCGGACGTCGGTGCTCGTGCCAGTGCCAGTGCCGGTGCCGGTGCCGTTGCCGTTGCTCGTGCCCGAGCCGGAGCCCGTGCCGGAGGTGCTGCCGGTGTCGGGTTCGGGGTCGGGTGTGTGGGGGTGGGCGGGTGTCGTGGGGGACATCGGGGGCTTTCCGCGGGGCGCGGACCGTGATCGGTTCGCGGGGGACGGGCGGGGGTGCGACGGGGGCACGCGTCGTCCCGGCCCCGGGCCCGGGGTGTCGGATCCGTCAGTCGGCGGCGCGTGTCGGGCGGCGGCGCCATCGGGTGCCGTCGACCTGGCCGCGCACCCGGCCGATCACGTACCGCACCCGCCGTCCGTGCGTCCGCCGGGCGGGCGCGCGGCAGCCGCGGGGGCGGCAGCCGGGAGCGAGGCGGGAGGCGAGGGTCATGACGACCACTGTAGACGAATCACGGCACTGGTCCACATCTGGTCTCGTCGGCGTCGCGAGCCTGCGTGCGCCCGCGTGGGCCGGTGGTGCCGGCCGGCCGGCAGGATGCACGGATGGCGAACGGATCCGGTGATTTCGAACTGACGGTGGACGAGTTGCGCGTGGTCGCGCGGTACGCGGTCGACAGCGCGCTGGAGGTGCTGCCCGTGTTCGAGGCCGCGGTCCCCGGGGATCCGCGGCCTCGGGCGGCCGTGGTGGCGGCCGAGGAGTTCGTGGCCGGCGCCCCGCGCGGGCGCCTGCAACGGGTCACCGCCCTCGACGCGCACCGGGCGGCCAAGGAGGCGCGGGAGTTGGGGCGGGAGGCCGCCGGGCTCGCGGCGCGGGCGGCCGGGGACGCGGCGGCGGCCGCGTACCTGCACCCGATCGCGAAGGCCACGCAGGTCGGCCACATCCTGCGGGCCGGGGCGTGCGCGGCGCGGGTGGCGGAGCTCACGGACCCGGGGGATCCGGAGGCCGCCGCCCGCTCTCTGGAGGGGGCCCGGCGTCGGGCCGGGCCGGTGCTCGTGTCCGTGCTGCGGCGGTATCCGCCCGCGCCGGCGGGCCGGTCGCGGGTCGCCGTGTTGATGGCGGAGTTGGACGCGGCCCTGCGGCGCTGATCCGGGTGGGATGATCTTGTCCGGCACGGTCGTGAGTGAGTGGTGTGGTGCGTGACGAGGACGGGGCGCGTGGTGCGGGTGCGGGGTGGGCGGCGGGTGGTGGTCGTGGGGGCCGGGCCGGCGGGGTTGACGGCGGCGATGGAACTGGCCGAGCGCGGTTTCGAGGTGACCGTGATCGAGGCCCGGGCGGTGGGCGGCAAGGCCCGCAGCATTCCGGTACCGGGCACCGGGCGGGACGGCCGCCGGGACCTGCCGGGGGAGCACGGATTCCGGTTCTTCCCCGGCTTCTACCGCAACGTCACCGAGACCATGGCCCGGATCCCCGCGCCGGGCGGCGGCTCGGTGGCCGAGCGGCTGGTGCCGACCACGGAGGTGCTGTTCGCGCGGGACGGGGGCCGGGACGGGCTCGTGGTCGACATCGCCGGCGGCCCCGGGGTGCGGAACGTGGAGGGGACCCTGCGCGCGCTGGGCCGCGTGCTGGCCCGTACCCCGGGGCTGTCGCCCGAGGCGAGCGCCCACTTCGCCAACCGTCTGCTGGTGTGCGCGACGAGCGGGCCGGAGCGTTGGGCGGGTGAGTTCGAGGACACCTCGTGGTGGGAGTTCGCGGCCGGCGCGGGCGCCTCCGAGGACTACCGGCGCATGTGCGTGATCGGGCCCACCCGCACCCTGGTCGCGGCGAAGGCGGAGGTCGCGAGCGTGGCCTCCATCGGCCGCACCCAGGTCGAGTTCTGGCACGGCCTGTTGGGCGGCGGCGGTCACGCGGAGGCCGATCGGGTGCTGGACGCGCCGACCACCGAGGCGTGGATCGGCCCGTGGGCCGCGCACCTGGTCGGCCTCGGCGTGCGGTTCCTCGTCGGGCACCGGGTGACGCGGCTGAGCACGGCGGGCGGCGCCGTGCGGGCGGCCGTGGTGCGCACCCCGTCGGGGGCCGTGCGCGAGGTGGAGGCCGACTGGTTCGTGTGCGCGGTGCCCGCCGAGGCGGCGGTGCGGACCCTGGGGCCGGAGGTGTGCGAACTGGACGAGGGCCTGACCGGGATCGACCGGCTGGAGACGGACTGGATGACGGGCGTCCAGTTCTTCCTGCGGGAGCGCCTGGACTTGGCCCACGGGCACGTGATCCACGTGGACTCGCCGTGGGCGCTCACCTCCGTCGCGCAGGCCGGGTTCTGGTCCGGTCCCGCGTTCGCGGACCGCTACGGCGACGGCACCGTCCACGACTGCCTGTCCGTGGACGTGTCCGCGTGGGACGTGCCCGGCCCGCTGACCGGGAAACCGGCCCGGGAGTGCACGCGGGAGGAGGCGGTGCGCGAGGTGTGGCACCAACTCGCGGACTCGCTGCGCCGCGACGGCCGGCCGCTGCTCTCCCGGGACCTCGTCCACTCGTGCTTCACCGATCCCGCGATCCGCTGGCCCACCGAACCGGGCGGTCTCGCCCACAACACGGAGCCGCTGCTGATCAGCACGGCGGGTTCGCGACGGTGGCGCCCGAAACCGGCGGGGAAGGTGCCGAACCTGTTCCAGGCCGGGGACCACGTGGACGTGGACCTGAACCTGGCCACGATGGAGGCCGCCGACCAGAGCGGCAAGGCCGCCGTCAACGCGCTCCTCGCGACGGCGGGTTCCCGGGCCCCGGAGTGCGTGGTGCGCGGGTGGGAGCGGCCGGAGGAGACGGCGGCGCTGCGGCGACTGGACGACGAGCGGTACGCGGCCGGCCTGCCGAACCTCTTCGACCGCCCGGCCCCCTGGCACCGGCCGGACCTCAGCCCCCGCTGAGCGGGGAACGCCGGCGGTGGTCGTGGTGGTCGGGGTCGTCGGGGTCGTCGTGCGCGAGGTGTCCGAGCAGGTGGTCCGCGGTGGCGTGGACGGTGTCCCGGGGCGCACCGACCGCGAGCAGGGCCTCGACCACCCGCGCGCGGACGGCCGGCGGAGCCGGGTCCGGGTCCTCGACGAGCGGCAGGAGCAGCAGCAGGCGGGCCGCCGGGTCGCGTACGCCGTCGCCGGGGCCGGGCGGTCCGTCGGCGATCCGCGTCAACCCGGCCCAGGTCGGGCCGGGGCGGCGCACGGGCTCTTCCGGCAGGTACCGCGGCGGCGGGTCGGCGTCGCCGGTCGGTTGCGCGCGGACCCGTACTACGCCGCACTCGCCGTCGGCGTTGTAGTGGATCACGACGTGGGTCGGGCCGTCCGTGACGGGCACGCGCAGCACCGGCCACCGGTCGGGGTCGAAGAGGACCTCGAACATCGCGTCGGTGTCGGCCTCGTCCGCGCCGAACCGCTCCGGGTCCGGGGCGGTCGCGCACTCCGCCTCGGCGCAGAGCTCGGCCAGGTGAGCGGCCCAGAACCCGGGGCGGGTAGTCAACGCCTCGCCCGCGACCAGGGGTTCGCCGCCGTGCGTGTCGGTGAACATCCCGGCATCCTGACACAACCCGCCGGCCCGCCGGCCTGTCTGCCCGCCGGCCCGCCCGCCGGCCTGTCTGCCCGCTGGCCCGCCCGTCGCCCGCCTACCCGCTGGCCCGTCTGACCCCACCCGGTTGCCTGCCTGCCCGCCGGCCCGCTGGCCCGCCTGCTGGCCCGCTGGCCCGCCTGCCTGCCCGCTGGCCCGCCCGCCGGCCCGTCTGCCCGCCTGCCTGCCCCCGCCCGGTCGCCTGCCCGCCCGCCGGCCCGCCCACCCGCCCGCCCGCCTGCCGGTCGGGGCCGGGGCGGGTCCGGCCTTCGTCGGGTCTGCGGTGGGCCGGGGCGGGCCGCTGGCCCGCTGGCCCGCCGGCCCGCCCGGGCGCCCGCCCGCCGGCCTGTCTGCCCGCTGGCCCGCCCGTCGCCCGCCTACCCGCTGGCCCGTCTGCCCCGCCTGGTTGCCTGCCCGCCCGCCGGCCCGCCCACCCGCCCGCCCGCCTGCCGGTCGGGGCCGGGGCGGGTCCGGCCTTCGTCGGGCCTTCGTCGGGCCTGCGGTGGGCCAGGCCGGGGCGGGCCAGGCTGGGGTGGGTCCCGGTCCGGGGTGGGTCCCGGTCCGGGCTCGGGGCGGGGCCGGGTTCGGGCCGATCCGGGCTGGGGCAGGTCGGGGCCGGGGTCGGGTCGGGGCCCGGCGGGGTTGCGGCCGGTGCGGGGCAGGGGGCGGGCCGGGGTGAGGGGCGGGTAGGGGTTGAGCCGGGGCAGGGGTCGGGCTGGAGGCGAGGGTCGGTTGGGGGGCGGGTGTCAGTGGGCTCGGGAGAGGCAGAACGTGGCCAGGGTTCGCAGGTCCTCGGCCGCGTCCGGGTGTGGTGGGCGCAGGCGGGTCAGGGCCGCCGCGGCCGCGCGTTCGTGCGTGCGGGCCGCGTCCCGTGAGAGGGCCCGGGCCCCGGACGCGTCGAGCAGCCGGCGGACCTCGGCGGCCTCCGGCGCGGTCCACGGCCCGGGCCGCCCGTAGAGGGCGAGCAGCCGCCGGGCGCGGTCGCCCGTCGGACCGGGTTCGTCGGCCGGGGCCAGGGCGGCGGCCACGGGGTGGGACTTCTTGCGGGCCGTCAGGTCCGCGCCCGCCGGTTTCCCCGTCACGGCGGGGTCCCCCCAGACGCCGAGGAGGTCGTCGACGATCTGGAAGGCGAGGCCCAGGTGTTCGCCGAACGCGGCCAGGTCCGCCGCCGCCGCGCCGGGGCCGGCGCCCAGCTCGCAGGCGCACGCGAACAGCGAACCCGTCTTGTCGGCGTGTACGCGCAGGGTCGCGGCGGCCTCGGGGCGGGCCTCCTCCTCCAACGCGAGGTCCAGGGCCTGGCCCTGGGCGAGCCGCACGAGCGCGTGCCCGAGCACGCCGGCGGCGCGGGCGGGGGCGGTCGGGTCCTCGGCGGGGGTCTCGACGAGCAGGGTGACGGCGTGCGGGGTCAGTTCCCGCACGGCCCGCTCCACCGCCCCGGCCCCGAAGACCCGCCACGCGGCGGGCCGGCCGCGCCGCAGCTCGTCCCCGTCCATCACGTCGTCGTGCAGCAGGGAGAGGGTGTGCAGCAGTTCGACGGCGGCGGCCCCGGCCGCGACGAGGGGTTCGTCGGGGGAGCGGCCGGCGGCCCCGGCGGCGGCGAACACCAGGGCCGCCCGCAGGGCCTTGCCGCGCCCGGCCCCGTCCTCGCCGGCGGGCCGCCCTTCGGCGTCCCACAGGCCCCACTGGTAGCCGAGGACCCGGGCGGAGCCCCGGGGGACCCGGTCCAGCAGGGGCGCGATCACGGCGTCCGTGCGGGTCCTGGCCGCGACGAGCAGCGCGCGGGCACGGGCATCGGCGTCCGGGCGGGCGTCCGGACGGGCATCGGGACGCCCGTCCGGGCGGGTGTCCGCGGGCGCGGGGTGTGGGGTCATCCTCGGCCGCGTTCCCTTCGGTCGGGTGTGTCGCCCGCACCCTACCCGTCGTCCGCGCCGCCGGTTCAGGCGGCGGGCTTACCCGGCTGGTCGTGGGTGGAGCAGTGGATGCCGCCGCCGCCCGAGGCGATGGTGTCGATGGCCACCATCACCACGTCCCGCTTCGGGAAGTGCTCGCGCAGGATGCCCCGGGCCCGGTCGTCGGCCTTGCGGTCGCCGAACCGGGGCATGAACACGGAGTCGTTGGCCACGTAGAAGTTGGCGTACGTGGACACGAAGTCGTCGCCGCGGCCCGTGATGAGGTCCAGGTCGGGCTGGGGGAGGTCGACGATCTCCAGGCGTCGGCCGCGCGCGTCGGTGGCCTTGGAGAGCACGCCCTTGGCCTGGTCGGCGGCGCGGGACCAGGAGTCCGGCGGGGTGTTCGGGTGCGCCCGGTCCAGGAGCACGACCCCGGGTTCGGTGAAGCGGACGAGGCTGTCGACGTGGGCGTCGGTGATGTCCTGGCCGCGCACGCCCGCCAGCCAGATCACCTTCCGCACCCCGAGGCTGCTCTTCAGCTCGGCCTCGACGGTGTCGCGGGACTTCCCCTTGTTCCGGTTGTCGTTGACCATCGAGGACTCGGTGACGAGCAGGGTGCCCTCGCCGTCGGTCTCGAAGCTGCCGCCCTCGCCGACCAGCGGGGCCTGCACCCGGGGGATGCCGTACTTGGCGAGGAGGGCGGCGCCGACCTTGGCGTCGTTGCCGTGCTCCTGCTTGTTCCCCCAGCCGTTGAAGTTGAAGTCGACCCCGACGACCTTCCCGCCCTCCTCGACGAAGACGGGCACGGTGTCGCGGGCCCACAGGTCGTCGACGGCGAGGGGGATCACCTCGACGTCGTTCCCGCAGGCCCGCTGCGCGGCGGCGACCTGCGCGGGGCGGGCCATCATGACGACGGCCTCGTACTTCCCGACGGCGCGCGCGATGCGGGCGATGTCCTCGCGGACGTAGGGCAGGTCCTCCTCCCAGACCCCGGCGGCCAGCGCGGGCCAGGACATGAAGGTCCGGGTGTGGCTGTCCCACTCGGCGCCGAAGCGGCGCGCGGGGCCGGGGGAGGCCGAGCGGGCCGAGCCGGCGGGAGCGCCGGAGCGCAGGGAGGACTCTCCGGGGCCGCAGCCCACGGCCCCGAGGGCGAGGGCACCGAGGCCGGCGAGGGCCTGGAGGGCGGTGCGGCGGGAGGGGTCGGTCATGGGGGGACTCCGATCGTGTACCGGGAGGGAACGGTTCATCCGGTCGGGCCGGCGCGCCGGCGGGCCTCGGCACGAGGCCGCGGGCCCCTGGTACAAGGGTGCGCGGTGACGGTCCGGAGCGCCGATCGACGGCAGGCGGGGCGCTGCGTGTCGCCACTGTGGCACTGACCGGATTTTCAGTCAAGTGGAAGGAGGGCGTCCGAGGGGTGGGGTGGGTTCGGTGCGTGGGCTGTGACAGGGGCTTTGACCTGCCATTTCGTGTGTTCGTAGGGGTTCTGGTGGGCTTGGGGTGGGGGTGTCCGGGGTGGTGGATCGGCAGTCGCGCGAAGGGTGCGGGGCGGGTGCGGGGAGGGTTCGGGCGTGGGAGGGTGGGCGGGATCCTGTATTGACTGAGAATCTGGTCAGGGCGACGATCGCCGGGATCGCCACCGCACTCCCGAAAGAGCACCCCATGTCCGCTCACCTGCCCGGAGCACCCCCCGGCCCGGAGGCCCTGTCCCCCGACGACCCCCGCGAGATCGGCGGCTACCGCCTCCGGGCCCGCCTCGGCGCCGGCGGCATGGGGGTGGTCTACCTGGCCCACACGCCGGCCGGGCGACCCGTGGCCGTCAAGGCGATCCGCGAGGAGTTCGCCGCCGATCCCGAGTTCCGCGAGCGCTTCGCCCGCGAGGTGGCGGGCGCGGGCCGGATCAACGGCCTGTTCACGGCCCAGGTGGTGGACTTCGGCACGAGCGCCCGCCGCCCCTGGCTCGCCACCGTCTACGTGCCGGGCCCCTCGCTGCACGAGGTGGTGCGCCGGCACGGCCCGCTGCCCGTGCGCACCGTGCTGCTCCTCCTCGCGGGCATCGCCGAGGCCCTCCAGGCGGTGCACGGCGCGGGCGTCGTGCACCGCGACCTCAAGCCGGCGAACGTGCTGCTCGCCCCCGACGGTCCCCGCGTCATCGACTTCGGGATCGCGCACGCGGTCGGCGCGACCGCCCTGACCGGGGCCGGGCTGCGGATCGGCACCGCCGCGTTCATGGCGCCGGAGCAGGCCGTGGGGCGCGCCGTGACCCCCGCGACCGACGTGTTCGCGCTGGGCGCGCTCGCCGTGCACGTGGCCGGCGGAGCGCCCCCGTTCGGCGCCGGGCCCGACGCCACCACCCTCTACCGGGTCGTGCACGAGGCCCCCGACCTCGCCCGGGTGCCCGTCGAACTGCGCGGGCTGCTGGCCCGGTGCCTGGCGAAGGACCCGGGCGCGCGTCCCACGACCGCGCAGGTGATCGCCGAGGTCCGGGCCCATCCGGCGGTCGGGCCCGATCCCGGGTTCGGTGCGGGGTGGCTGCCCGAGCCGGTCCGCGCGGAGGTCGCCGGGAGCGGCCCCGGCCCGGCGCCGGACCGCCCCCTCGCGGACCGAACCGTCGCGGGCCGATCCCTCGCGGACCGACCCCTCGTGGACCGAACCGTCGCGTACGGCCCGCCCGCGGTTCCGGCCTTCGCGACGCCCCGGCCGCCGACCGTGCGGGTGCCCGTCGAGGCGCCCGTGCCCGTGCCGTCCCCGACCGTGCCTCCCGTGCCGCGTGGGGCGCGGGGGCGGCGTTCGGTGTGGGTGTCGGCGCTGTGCGCCGCGGTCCTGGCCTGCTGCGCGGGCGCGGCGTACTGGTGGTTCTCGGGGCCCGTCGCCCCGGGCGCCGACGAGGACGGGGAGCCGGCCGGGTCCGGGCACGTCGCCGTCTACCGGGACCTGACCCTGACCGCCCCCGGTCCCGGCTGGGAGTTCGACCTCGCGGCCGGGAAGGTCGTGCCCGCCGAGACGGCCGGCTGGTACCTGGCCTGGGAGGGGCGGGCCTTCGTGCCCTCCGAGGCGTCGGAGGCGCACGTGGCCGAGGGCCCGGAGCTGAGCCCGGCGGGCTGTGAACGGGGGCTGGGCACGCGGCCCGTCGACACCGTGCCCTTCGCGGCGGCGGGGGAGCGGCGGCCGTTCTGCGTCCGCGATCCCGAGGGGCGGCGGATCGCGATCGTCCGGCCGGCGGGGACGGGCGCGGACGGCGCGGTCACCGTGGTCGTCGACCAGTACACGCGCGAATGAGCGCCCCCGAGCGGGTCGCCGGCGGTGACCTTCGGCCGGTCCCCGGGGTACCGGGGCCCGGTAGGCTGTCGATCATGGCGTCGCGCAGCACTCGGATCCTCGAATCGGCCGCCCGGGTGATCGCCCGGCGCGGGGTGCGCGGGCTGCGGGTGGAGGAGATCGCGGCCGAGGCCGGGGTCTCGACCTCGCTGATCTACTACCACTTCAAGGACCGCACCGGGGTGCTGCGCCGGACCCTGGAGTTCATCAACGAGCGCGCGGACCGCTACACCGCCGACCGCGACCCCGACGACCCGCCGTTGCCGCCCCGCGAGGAGCTGGAGGCGACGCTGCTGCTGGAGTTCCAGGACACCGACGAGGTCCGGGAGAACAGCACGGCTTGGGGCGAACTGCGGGCCAGCGCCGTCTTCGACCCGCTGCTGCGCGAGGACCTGGCCCGGGCCACGCTGATCTGGGTGCAGGACGTGGCGGGGCTGCTCGGCCAGGTCGTGCCGACGGCGCCCGCCCCCGCGCACGCCGCCGCCGCCGAACGGCTCACCGCGCTGATCGAGGGGCTGAGCACGCGCCGGCTCAGCGGGGCCGTGCCGGCCGGGCACGCGCGCGAGCTGGTGCGCGGGGCCGTCGAGGTGGAAGTGGCCGCGCTCCGGCGCCACTGACCTGCCCCGCGTCCCCCGTCCCGCGTTGCCCGTGGTGGGTTCGGTTCGTCCGATCCATTGACTGAAAATTCAGTCAATGCCACAGTGAGCGCCAAGACGGCGACCTCCGAACCGCCCGGTCGGCCCCGAGCCGGCGCGTGAGCCCGTCCTGACCACCGCAGCTCCAGGCCCTGAGTCCTCTTGGCCTTCAAGATCCTGACTGAATTTTCAGTCTGTTCATCGCGACAACCGCACGAGAAACGAGACACCGATGGCCGAGTACCGCATGCCCGCCGAATGGGCCCCGCACGAGGGCTGCCTGATGGGCTGGCCCACCCGCGAGGAACTGTGGGGCGAAGTCCTGCCCGCCGCGAAGGAGGAGTACGCCGAGGTGGCCCGCGCCATCGCCGCGTTCGAACCCGTCACGATGGTCGCCCCGCCCGGGCACGGCGCCGACGCCCGCGCCCACTGCGGGGACGGGGTCACGGTGATCGAGCTGCCGATCGACGACTCCTGGTTCCGCGACAGCGCGCCCCTGTTCGTCCTCGACGCCGAGGGCCGCCGGGCCGGCGCCGACTTCCGGTTCAACGCCTGGGGCCGCAAGCACTCGCCCTGGGACGCCGACGACCGGATCAGCGCCCTGCTCCTGGACCACCTCGGGATCGAACGGCACCCCTCCGCGATGGTCCTCGAAGGCGGCGCGATCACCGTGGACGGCGAGGGCACGCTGATCACCACCGAGCAGTGCCTGCTCCACCCCAACCGCAACCCCGACCTGGGCCGCGCGGAGATCGAGGCCGAACTGCGCGCCCGACTCGGCGTCACCAAGATCATCTGGTTGCCGTACGGGGGCCTCCTCGACACCGAGACCGACGGGCACGTGGACGGGGTCTGCGCCTTCACCGCCCCCGGCACCGTGATCGTCTCCCTGCCCGCCGACCCCGACCACCCCGACCACGCCAGGATGCGCGCGAACCGCGCCGTGCTGGCCGCGTCCACCGACGCCGCCGGCCGCCCGCTGCGGATCGTCGAGGTGCCCCAGACCGCGTTCGTGGACCTCGCCGGCCAGGAGGTCGAGGTGTCCTACCTGAACCACTACCTCGCCGACGGCGCCGTCGTGGTCCCCGTGGCCGGCGTGCCCGAGGACAAGGAGGCCCTCGCCGTCATCGCCGAGGCATACCCCGGGCGGGAGGTCGTCGGCGTCCGGGCCCGCGCCCTCGCCTACGGCGGCGGCGGGGTGCACTGCATCACCCAACAGGTCCCCCGCGCCCTGCCCCGCGCCTGACCCGACCGGCCCCGGGCGCGATCCCCGCCCGGGGCCCCGCGGCCCCCGCCCGCGCCCCCGCCCCCCGCGCCCCCCGTTGCGACCCTGCCCGCTCACGAAGAAGAGAGCGCGACCGTGCCCACCTCCCCGCCCCGCACGAGCAGACCCGCCCGCCGCCGCACCACCACGGTCGCCGCGGCCCTGTCCGCCCTCGCCCTGCTGACCGCCTGCGCCGGCCCCCCGCGCGGCACGGACCCCGCCGACCTGCGGCTGAGCGTCACCACCCCCGCCGCGCGCGGCGAACTCGACTCCCTCACCTGGGCCCTGTACGCCGAACCGCCCACCCTCGACCCGACCATGGCCTTCGACTACCCGCAGAACACGGTCCTGGCCAACGTGTGCGAGTCCCTCATGACCTGGACCCCGCGCCTCACCGTCGAACCCGGCCTGGCCCGCGCCGTCTCCCACCCCGACGCCACCACCTGGGTCTACGACCTGCGCCCCGGGGTCCGCTTCCACAACGGCGGCGAGATGACCGCCGACGACGTGGTGTTCAGCCTGCGCCGCCAGATGGACCCGGCCAACGCCGCCGCCTGGGCCCAGGTGTTCCGCAACGTCGCCTCCGTCACCGCCGACGGTCCCCTGCGCGTGACCGTCCGACTCACCCGCCCCGACTCCCAGTTCCCGCAGTACATGGCCACCGCCGCCGGAGTCGTCACCTCCCGCGCCGGGGTCGAGGCCGCCGGCGAGGACTACGGCACCAGCGGCGGCCTCGCCTGCACCGGCCCCTTCGAACTCACCGCCTGGGACAAGGGCCAGTCCCTGCGCCTGACCCGCTTCGCCGGCTACCGAGGCACCCCCGCCAAGGCCCGCACCGTCACCTTCCGGGTTCTCGCCGACCCCTCCGCCCGCACCAACGCCATGCTCAGCGGCGAGGTCGACGGCAGTTTCCTCGTGCCCAGCGAGAGCCTGGCCCGACTGCGCGCCTCCGGCGCCGGCACCCTCTGGTACGGGGAGGGCCTGAGCACCGTCAACCTCGCCGTCACCGACACCTCCGGCCCCCTCGGGGACCCGCGCGTGCGCCGAGCCCTCTCCCTCGCCCTGGACCGCGACGGCTTCGTCCGTGCCGGCCTCGGCGGCGCCGGCACCGTCACCACCGCCCCCACCACCCGCGCCGCGTGGGCCGCCGCCCCCGCCGCCGCCCGCGAACGGGCCTTCGCCGGACTGCCGGCCCCCGGCCGCGACCTCGCCGAGGCCCGCCGGCTCGTCGCCGAGGCCGGCGCGAAGGGCGGCCGGATCACCGTCGCCACCAGCCCCATCGGCCAGGACGTGTCCCTGCTGGCCACCGCCGTGCAGGCCGCCGGCACCTCCATCGGACTCGACGTGCGGCTGCGGACCATCGCGCCCAACGCGTTCACCGCCCTGTTCACCGACCCGGCGGCCCGCGAGGGCATCGACATGTTCCCCCTCACCTACTACCAGTCGATCACCGACCCCCTCGACCTCCTCGGCAACTTCCGGGGCGGCGCCTACCTCAACTTCTCCGGCCACACCGACCCCGCCTACGACCGGCTCGTCGACCGGGCCGGGGCGACGGCCGACCCCGCCGAACGCGCCGGGATCGAGGCCGACCTGCACCGACGGGCCGCCCGCGACCTGCTGTGGATCCCCGTCGCCGAATGGCCCACCTCCCTCTTCCTCGGCAAGCGCGTCACCGGCGCCGCCGCCGGCATCTCCCACCTGTACCGGCCCTGGGCCGCCGACATCGGGGCCGCCCCGTGACCCCCACCCGCTTCGCGGCCTTCGCCGCCCGCCGCCTCGGCGAAACCCTCGCCACCCTCCTCTTGGCCTCCTTCCTCGTCTTCGGCGCCACCGCCCTCGCCCCCGGCGACCCCGCGAGCTTCCTCCTCGCCGGCCGCTCCGCCTCCCCCGAGGCCCTCGCCGCCGTCCGCGCCCGCCACCACCTCGACGACCCCTTCCTCGTCCGCTACGGGCACTGGCTCGGCGACGTGCTCCACGGCGACCTCGGCCGCTCGCTGACCCACCGCACCGACGTGTCCCGCCTGCTGGCCGACCGGCTGCCCACCACCCTGCTGCTCGTGGCCATGGCCCTGCTGCTGGTGCTGGCTCTCGGCCTGTTCCTCGGCCGGCTCGCCGCCGTGCGCGGCGGGGCCGTCGACACCGGCGTCCTGATCACCACCACCCTCGCCCTCGGAACCCCCTCGTTCGTGGCCGCCGTCCTGCTCCAGGGCCTGTTCGCCGTGGACCTCGGCTGGTTCCCCACCGGCGGCGCCGGCGACGGACTCCTCGACCGGCTCTGGCACCTCACCCTGCCCGCCGTCGCCCTCGCCCTCTACCTGGTCGGCATGCTGGCCCGGATCACCCGCTCCACGATGCTCGACGGCCTCGCCGCCGACCACGTCACGGTGGCCCGCGCCCGGGGCGTCCCCGAACGGCTCGTGATCCGCCGGCACGTCGTGCGCAACGCGCTCGGCACCGTGCTCACCACCGGCGGGCTCATCGTCTCCACCCTGCTGGTGTGCACCGTGCTGGTGGAGACCGCGTTCAGCGTCGGCGGCATCGGCTCCCTGCTGGAACTCGCCACCAGCACCAAGGACTTCGCCACCGTCCAGGCCGTCGCCCTGATCATCGTGGCCCTGTTCTGCCTCGTGAACCTCCTCGTCGACCTGCTGCTGCCACTGGTCGACCCCCGGGTCACCCTCGGCACCCGAGGAGCCGCCGCATGACCGCCACCGACACCCCCACCCCCGGCACCCCCACCCCCGGCACCCCCACCACCGACACCCCCGCGACCCACCCCGCCCCGGCCGGGGCCGCCCTGACCCGCCGGCCCGTGCTCTCCCGGCTCCGCGTCGGCCCCGCCGGCTCCCTCACCCACCGCCTGTGCGCCGGCCTCGTCGCCCTCGTGGTCCTCGCCGCCCTCCTCGCCCCCTGGATCGCCCCCCACGACCCCAACGCCGTCGACCTCGCCGACGCCCTCGCCGGCCCCTCCGCCCACCACCCCCTCGGCGCCGACGCCGCCGGCCGCGACACCCTCTCCCGACTCCTCATCGGCGCCCGCACCTCCCTCCTCGGCCCCCTCGGCGTGGTCCTCTTCTCCACCCTCGCCGGCGTGGCCCTGGGCACCCTCGCCGGCTGGCGCGGCGGCCTGGCCGACACCCTCGTCTCCCGGAGCACCGAACTCGTCTTCGCGTTCCCCGGCATGCTGCTCGCCATCCTCGTCGTCGCCGTGTACGGGGAGGGCCTCATCGCACCCGTCCTCGCCCTCGCCGTCGCCTACCTCCCGCACGTCAGCCGCCTCACCCGCTCCCTCGTCCTGGCCGAACGGGCCCGCCCGTACGTGGACGCCCTGCGCGTCCAGGGCCACTCCGGCACGCGCATCTGCCTGCGGCACGTACTGCCCGCCGTCGCCCCCACCGTCCTCGCCCAGTCCGCCGTCAACTTCGGCTACGCCCTCACCGACCTCGCCGGCCTGTCCTTCCTCGGCCTGGGCATCCCCGCCCTCACCCCCGACTGGGGCCGCATGGTCCTCGACGGACAGACCGCCGTCCAACAGGGCTACCCGCTCTCCGCCGTCCTGCCCTGCGTCGTCATCGTGCTCACGGTCGTCGCCTTCAACGTCGTCGGCGAACGCTGGGCCGACCGGGTCGCCGGGAGGACCCCGTGACCACACCCACCACACCCACCGCCCCCGTTCCCGTGCTGGACGTCGACGGGCTCCGCATCACCCTCCCCGGGCTCGCCCGGCCCCTCGTCGACGGCGTGCACCTCACCGTCGCCCCCGGCGAGACCGTCGCCCTCGTCGGCGAATCCGGCTCCGGCAAGAGCCTCACCTCCCGCGCCGCCCTCGGCCTGCTGCCCCCCGGCGCGAGCACGACCGGCACCGTCCGCGTCGCCGGCCGCGACGTGCTCGCCATGGCCCCCGCCGAACGCGGCCGGCTGCGCGCCGACACCGCCGCCATGGTCTTCCAGGACCCCCGCGCCGCCGTCAACCCACTGCGCCGCATCGGCGACTTCATGACCGAGTCCGTCGTCCTCACCGGCGCCATGAGCCGCGCCCACGCCCGGGCCCGCGCCGCCGAACTCCTGCGCTCCGTCGGCCTCGACGAGACCCTGCTGCGCGCCCGACCCGGCCAGGTCTCCGGCGGAATGCTGCAACGCGTCGTCATCGCCGCCGCCCTCATGGGCTCCCCCGCCCTCCTCCTCGCCGACGAACCCACCACCGCCCTCGACGCCGCCGGCCAGGCCGAGGCCATCGCCCTCCTCACCGAACTGCGCCGCGCCCACGGCACCGGCATGCTGTTCGTCACCCACGACCTGGACCTCGCCGCCGCCGTCGCCGACCGCGTGTACGTCATGTACGCCGGACGGATCGCCGAGACCGGCCCCGCCGACGCCCTGTTCCGGCGGCCCCGACACCCCTACACCGCCGCCCTCCTCGCCTGCGGCCCGCGCCTGGACGGCCCGCGCGGCCGGCTCCCCGTCATCGAGGGCCTGCCGCCAGACCCGCGCGAACCCCTGCCCGGCTGCGCGTTCGCGGCCCGCTGCGGGCACGCCACGGAGATCTGCGACACCCGCGCCCCCGACACCACCCCCGCCCCCGACCGGCCCGCGCAACGCGCCGCCTGCCACCACGCCGACCGGCTCGAAGGGAGCGCGCCCCGTGCCCACTGACCCCCAGGCACCCACTGAACCCCCGGCACCCGCCATCCCCCAAGCAGCCGCCGACCGTGCCGCCCGCGCCGCACCGCTGCTGGAGGTCCGCGCTCTGCGCCGCGCGTTCGGCGACCACCTGGCCGTCGACGGGGTGGACCTGCTGCTGCCCGAGGGCGGCTCCCTCGGCGTCGTCGGCGGCTCCGGCTCCGGCAAGACCACCCTCGCCCGCGTCGTCGTCGGCCTCGAACGGGCCGACACCGGACAGGTCCTGGTGCGCGGCCTGCCCCGCACGGCCCGGGTCCGGGGCGCCGCCGCCCGTACCGCCCGCGCTCGCGAGGTGCAGATGGTCTTCCAAGACCCCTACCACTCCCTCGACCCCCGCGCGAGCGCGACCGACGCGCTGCGCGAGGCCCTGACCCTCCACTTCCCCGACCGCGACCCGGCCCCCCGGATCCGCGAACTCCTCGACCAGGTCGGCCTCGGCCCCCGGGCCGCCGAGGCCCGCCCCCGCGAACTCTCGGGCGGCCAGTGCCAACGTGTGGCCATCGCCCGCGCCCTCGCCGTCGAACCCGCCCTCCTCGTCCTCGACGAGGCCGTCGCCGCCCTCGACGTCTCCGTCCAGGCCCAGATCCTCAACCTGCTCGCCGAGATCCGCGAACGCACCCGGATCGGCTGCCTGTTCATCACCCACGACCTCGGCGTGGTCCGGCAGGTCACGGACGAACTGGTCGTGATGCGCGACGGCGCCGTGGTGGAACGCGGACCCACCGAGCGGGTGCTCGCCGCCCCCGAACACCCCTACACCCGCCTGCTGCGCGACTGCGTCCCCCAGCCCGGCTGGGACCCGGCGGCCCTGGCCGCCGCACGCCGCGCCCTCTGACCACCACCCGCACCACATGTACCACCGCACCGCCCGCACCACCGGACCACCCGTGACACCGCGACCGCCCCGCATCCGGCGGGGCCGGCGCGGAACCGAAGGAGGACCCCGTGAACCGCTCCCCCCACCCCGAACCCGCCGCCCCGACCCCCGACCCGACGACCCCCGGCCCCTCCCGACGCCGGTTCCTCGCCGGCGCCGCCCTCACCGGCGCCGGCCTCGCCCTCGGCACCACCGGCGTCGCCCGCGCCGCCCAGGCCCGCCCGGCCGCCGCCGGCTTCCGGGTGCCCGCCGAGGACGTCCGGCACACCCGCACCTGGATGGCCTGGCCCGACAGCACCGGCATCTGGGGCGGCCGGCTCTCCGGCGTGCAGGCCGACATCGCCCTCATCGCCCGCACCATCGCCGCGTACGAACCCGTCGTGCTGTGCGCGAACCCCGGAGCCGCCGCCCGGGCCCGCTCCCTGTGCGGCCCGGCCGTCACCGTCCTCACCACCATCCCCGTCGACGACTGCTGGGCCCGCGACACCGGACCCGTGTTCCGCACCGACGGCGCCGGCCGGCTCGACGCCATCGGGCTCGGCTTCAACGGCTGGGGCGGCAAGCAGACCCACGCCAAGGACGCCCTCGTCGCCGGCCGCGTCGCCGCCTGGGCCGGGGTCCCCTTCAGCACCGCCGGCCTCGTCGGCGAGGGCGGCGCCGTCGAACAGGACGGCGCGGGCACCCTGATGGCCACCCGCAGCAGCCTCGTCAACCGCAACCGCAACCCCGGACTCTCCGAGGCCCGGATCACCGAGGCCCTGCGCACCGCCTACGGAGCCGACCGGGTCATCTGGTTCGACGGGGTCCGGGGCCAGGACATCACCGACGACCACGTCGACGCCACCTCCCGTTTCGTCACCCCCGGCCGCGCCGTGGTCCAGATGCCGCTGTCCACGGACACCGACGCGTACGCCGAGGACGCCCGCGCCCAGTACCGGACGCTGACCGGCGCCGGCGACGGACAGGGCGGCGCCATGACCGTCGAACGGCTCCAGGGCCCCGACTACGCCAAGATCCGCTCCCGCAACCCCGACTTCCTCGCCTCCTACGTCAACCACTACGTCTGCAACGGGGCGGTGATCGCCGCCCAGTTCGGCGACACCCGCGCCGACGCCGCCGCGAAGGCCGTCCTGGCCCGGCTCTACCCGGGCCGCACGGTCGTCCAGCTCGACATCGACCGCCTCGGCACCGGCGGCGGCGGGATCCACTGCGTGACCCAGCAGCAGCCCGTCCCGTAACGGGAGGGCGACACCGCCGCCCCCCTCGGCGGCCGGTGACGACCCGGGCCCCGGTGCCGCGCCCCGACGCGCGGCACCGGGGCCCTCGTGCGTTCACCCTCAGCCCATTGCAACGACCGTCGGGGTCGGCTCATTGCATTCGATGAGCACTCGTTGCAACGAACCGTCAAATGCCTTGTTTTTAAAGGCGCTATGGCGCCAAGTCTGTTGCCGAATGAGTAAACGCAATGTAGCGTCGTTCGTGTCTTCACCGATTGGCGAACGAAGGGAACATCACCATGGCACAGCACAAGGGCCTCACCGAAGCGGGACTGCGCGCCGTGCGCGGGGTGTTGGAGCGGTACGTGGACTCGGGCCGGATCCCGGGTGTCGTCGCGCTGATCGGTCGGGGCGGCGACACGCACGTGGAGGCGCTCGGCACGATGCGGCACGACGGGGGCCCGGCGATGGCCCGGGACACGATCTTCCGCATGGCGTCCACCTCCAAGCCGGTGTCCGTCGCGGCGGGCATGGTGCTGCTCGACGAGTGTCGGATCCGGCTCGACGACCCGGTGCAGGAATGGCTGCCCGAACTCGCCGACCGGAGAGTCCTCAAGGACGTGGCCGGCCCCCTCGACGACACCGTGCCCGCCGCCCGCCCGATCACCGTCCGCGACGTCCTGACCTCCACCTTCGGTCTCGGCATGGACCTGACCGCGCTCGGCACCCCCATCATGAACGCGGTGTTCGCGGGCGGCCTGACCCCCAACCTGCCCACCCCGATGCCCGAACCCGACGAGTGGCTGCGCCGGCTCGGCGAACTCCCGCTGATGCACCAGCCGGGCCGGCACTGGCAGTACCACATCGCCAGCGACCTGCTCGGTGTGCTCGTGGCCCGGGTCTCCGGCCGGTCCTACGGCGAGTTCCTGCGCGAGCGGATCTTCGAACCGCTCGGCATGAGGGACACCGGCTTCCACGTGCCCGCCGCCGACCTGCACCGGCTGCCCCCGCTGTACGCCCCCGACCCGACCACCGGCGAGTTCCACGTGTGGGACGAGGCGGAGGGCGGCCGGCACAGCGCGCCCCCGGCCTTCGAGGGCGGCGGTGGCGGCCTCAACTCCACCGCCGACGACTACCACGCCTACTTCCGGATGCTGCTGGCCGGCGGCCGGCACGGCGGCGAGCGGATCCTGTCCCGGGCCGCGGTCGAGCTGATGACCACCAACCGCCTCGACGCGGAGCAACTCGCCGCCCGCACCAAACTGGCCCGCGACAGCGTCCACGTCTCCTTCGGCCAGGGCCAGCACGGCGGTTGGGGCCTGGGCATGGCGGTGCGCACCTACCGGGGCGACTACGCGCCGGTCGGCCAGTTCGGCTGGGACGGCGGCAGCGGCACCTCCACCTACGCCGACCCGGTCACCGGCCTGACGGGCATCCTCCTCACCCAGGTCGGCAGCACCGTCCCGGCCCCGATCCGCCTCGCGCAGGACTTCTGGACCACCCTCTTCCAGGCCGTGGAGGACTGATCCCCCCGGCGGGCGCGCGGTGTCCGTGCGCGGCGTCCTGCCGGCCCCGACGCCGCCCGGTTCGGGGATGGGGGCCGAGGGCGGCGGGGCTCAGGGGGCGGCGGGTGCGGCCAGGCGGAAGCCCACGCCGATCGCGTTCAGGTCGCTCTCGTACGCGCCGTGTCGGCGGGCGCAGCGGGCCAGGTCGCGATCGTGACGGAATGCCCCGCCGCGCGTGACGTGCGGATCGGCGGCCCAGTCCTCGGTCTCGGGCACCCCGGCGGGGGCACCGGGGTACGGGGCGTAGCGGGTGGCGGTCCACTCGTCGACGTTGCCGGCCATGTCGAGCACGCCGAAGGGGCTCGCGCCCTCGGGGAAGGAGCCGACGGGGGTGGTGGTCCCGAGCCCGAGGTCCACCAGGTTGGCCAGGCCCGTGCGGTACTCCTCGCCCCACGGGAATTCGCGGCCGTCGTCGCCGCGCGCCGCGCGCTCCCACTCGTCCTCCGTGGGCAGCCGGATGCCCGGTTCTCCCAGGCGTTCGGCCGCCCAGTGGCAGTAGGCCGCGGCCGAGGCCCAGTCGACGCCGAACACCGGGTGGTCCGGCGGGCCCTGCGGCGCGGGTCTTCCCTGGGCCACCGCGAACAGGGCCCACTGGCCGACCGTGACCGGGGTGCGGGCGATCCGGAACGCCGGGACGCGCAGTTCCGCGCGCGGGGCCTCCTTGCGGTACCAGTCCTCCGGCACCCCGGTGTCGGCGAGCCGCCGGGCGACCTCGGGCACCTCCTCGGCCGGCGTCCCCCGCAGCAGCCGCCCCGCCGGCACCTCCACCCAGTCCACCGCTGTCACGTCCACGGTCTCCCCCTCCGATTCGTCCCTTCGCACGCGTCTGATCAACGGCGCTCGCGGGCGCGGAATTCCCGTGCCCGAGCAGCCGGCTTGTCGGGGAGCGCGTTCCCGGGCGACATCCGCCCGGCACGCGTACCCGTGCGAACACCGCCTCGACCGGCGGCCGAACCGGCCCGTACCGGCCACGTTTCGGGGCGGGTCGCCGGTTGGTCCGCATCGGTGATCGGCCTGTCGCGGGGTGGGACGCTTCCACCCTTCTCGACGGGTCGGTCCCTACCGTGCGGGTCATGAGCGACGAAGAGGTGCGGCCGTTCCGCATCGAGGTACCGCAGGAGCAGCTCGACGATCTGGCCCGGCGCCTGGAGGCGACCCGCCGGCCCGACGCGAGCTCAGGCGCCGGCTGGAGCCGGGGCATCCCGCCGGACTGCCTGCCGAAGCCGGGCGAACACCGGCGCACCGACTACGACTGGCGGGCGCAGGAGGAACGCCTCAACCGCCTCCCGCAGTTCCGCACCCTGATCGACGGCCACGACGTGCACTTCGTCCACGTCCGCTCCCCGCACCCGGACGCGATGCCGTTGATCCTCACCCATGGCCGGCCCGGGTCGATCGTCGAGTTCCTCGACGTGATCGGGCCGCTCACCGACCCCGTCGCCCACGGCGGCACCGCGGCCGACGCCTTCCACGTGGTCGTGCCCTCCCTGCCCGGGTTCGGGTTCTCCGGCCCCCAGCCGGCCGGCTGGTCCCAGCGGGACACCGCGAAGGCGTGGGCGGAGCTGATGCGTCGCCTGGGCCACGAGCGGTACGCCGCCCACGGCGGAGACCTCGGCAGCGCGGTCACCTACGAGCTCGCGCAACTCGACACGCGGCACGTCGTCGCCGTGCACCTGACCCAGCTGATCTTCGCCAATGCCAACGCCGGGAACATCGACCCCGACGACCCGGCCGAGAAGCGCGAACTGGAGCGGCAGCAGCAGTTCGACCGGGAACTCGGAGCCTACGCGCAGCTCCAGATGACCCGCCCGCAGTCCCTCGCCTACGCTCTCGCCGACTCGCCCGTCGGGCAGCTCGCGTGGATCGTGGAGCGCTTCCGGGACTGGACGGCCGCCAAGGACGTCCCCGAGGACGCCGTCGACCGTGACGCGATGCTCACCAACGTGATGATCTACTGGCTCAACAACACCGCCGGGTCCTCCGCCCGCGCCTACTGGGAGATGATCCGCATCGTCCCGCCCCAGCCCCCGTTCGCCCAGGTCCCCACCGCGATCGCGGTCATGCCCGACGACATCTTCCACCCCGTGCGGCGCCTCGCCGAGCCGCTCGCCAACATCGTCCGCTGGACCGGGCTGCCTCGCGGCGGACACTTCCCGGCCATGGAGCAGCCGGACCTCCTCGTCGCGGACCTCCGCGACGCACTTCGCCCGCACCGGTAGGCCCCGCCCGGTCGTGGGGAGGGGGTCACGCGGTCGCGGAGAGCTTCTTCCAGGCGGGCCAGTCCAGGCTCCAGTCGGCGTAGCCGTTGCCGGGGCCGCCGAGTGCGGTGGTGGCGTCCTCGCCCTCGACGGTGACGAGGTCGCCCAGGAGCGTCGAGTCGAAGAGCCACTTGGCGTCGGCGGGGGTCATCCCGAGGCATCCCGCACTGTGGTTGCGGACGCCGACGTACCGTTGTGCGTCGCCGGTGGCCTCGTGGAGGTAGCCGCCGGTCTCGGTGAAGCGCATGCCCCAGTTCACGGTCACGTCGTAGTCCTTGGGGCCGCCGACCGATTTCGAGGTCATGTGCACGGTGGGCTCCCGGCTGCCGATGGCGAAGGTCCCGGGTCGTGAGGCCCGGTCCTTGACGGGTTCCCCGCCCGATATCGGGATCCGTCGGACCTCGACACCGTCCCGTCGGACCACGAGGCGGTGGGTGTCGAGGTCGGCGGTCAGTTCCTGGTCCCGGCCTATGGTGAAGACGCGGTCGACGACCCGGTCGAAGTGCCCGCCCCCGGGGGCGATCCGGGTCAGGTCGCCTTTCACGGTGACGACGGTGCCGGGCTTCCAAGGGGTCCTGGGCCGCCAATCCAGGCGGTCGTGACCGCCCAGCGGGGTCCTGACCCATCCCCAGGATCCCTCGGTGGGCACGGAGGTCGTGACGTGCAGGGCGCGCTCCACGGCGGCCTTGTCGGTGATCTTGTTCTTGAATTCAAGCGAGACCGGCTGTCCGGTCCCGACGGTCTTGCCCGGTCCGGGCAGCAGATCGAAATCGATCAGAGGACCGTCCGTCACCACGGGTTTCGCCGACGTGCCGGTCCCCGCGCCGGCCGGTTTGCCCGGAGCGGGCGGGGGAGCGGTCGATGAGCCGCCGGCCGACGCGGGGGCGTCGGCACCGGCACCGCACGAGGCGATCAGCAGACACGCGGCGACGGCCACGGGAGCACGGGTGAGGACGGACTTGAAGCCGGGCACGGCGGGACGACCCTTCACGGAGACGGAACGGCGGCCGGAGAGACGGATTCGGGCGGAGCGCCGATCCCGACGCGGCACCACCGGCGGTGGATGATCGGGCGGTGTCGGTCGAAGGAGCACCACTGGCCACGGACGGTACGGAACGGCCCTTAACGAAACCTGAAGAAGGCATCGGGCTGCGAGCCGGGGCGTTGCGGCCGGCCGTCGATGTCGGGTGGAGCGCTCGGTCGCCACTCCCGCGCGCTCCACCCACAGGAATGACGCGCCCGGTATCGGAAGGGAACGCGTGTGCGGTGATCGTGCGTGTGTGCGAGGCATGGATTCGGCTTCGCGCTCGGGGCGGGGGGTGTCTCGGGGTGGGGTCGGGGGTGGGGGTCGGGGGGTGGGGGTTGGTGGTGCGGGTGGGGAAAGGGCAGGTGGGCGGGGGTTCGTGGGGTGGGGCGGGGGCGGGTGGTCGGGGCGCGCCGGGGTGGTGCGGTATCGCGTTCCCGTGTTCCGGCGTCGAAACGCGCCCCGGGCAAGATCATCGCATCGAGTTAATATCACCGGTTTCCCGGGGCCGTTCGAGTGCGCCCCCGTTACGGTTCCCCCGGACGTCGACGGATCACCGGGACGGTCGCACCACGTCCCGTCAACTCCCGTCCCGTACCTCCGTGTTCGGCGTCTCCGACGCACCTCCGACGGGCTTCGCCCGTCCCCGCCCCGCCGTAAGGAGAGCTCGCCCCATGACCGTGGACACCAGCCCGGAAGCACCGGTGACACCGGAACAGGCCGGCAGGTCCAGTCTGAGCACGGAAGCCGCCCGCAACCTCGCCACGACCACCAAGTCCGCCCCCCAGATGCAGGAGATCAGCTCCCGCTGGCTGCTGCGGGTGCTGCCCTGGGTGGAGACCAAGGGCGGTGTCTACCGGGTCAACCGGCGGCTGAGCTTCACGGTCGGCGACGGGCGCGTCGAGTTCGTCCAGGACGGCGCCCGGGTGCGCGTCATCCCCGCCGAACTCGGCGAACTGGCCCTGCTGCGCGGCTACGAGGACGAGGAGGTGCTGCGCACCCTCGCCTCCCGCTGCGTCCAACGCGACTTCGACGCCGGCGACACCCTCGCCGAACGCGGCGCGCCCGCCGGCGAGCTGCACCTCATCGCCCACGGCCGGCTCGCCCGCACCGGCGTCGGACCCTACGGCGACGAACTCGCCCTCGGGGTCCTCGGCGACGGCGACCGCTTCGGCGACGAGGCCCTCCTCGACGAGGACGCCCGCTGGCCCGCCACCGTCACCGCCGAGACCTCCGGCACCCTGCTCACCCTCTCCCGCGCCGACTTCGCCTCCGTCCTCGCGAACGCCCCCTCGCTCCGCGAGCACGTGACCGCGTTCGCCGCCCGCCCCGCCCGCCCGCAGAACAAGCACGGCGAGGCCGAGATCGCGCTCTCCGCCGGGCACGTCGGCGAGGCCACCATCCCCGGCACCTTCGTGGACTACGAACCCCACCCCCGGGAGTACGAACTGTCCGCCGCGCAGACCATCCTGCGCGTCCACAGCCGGGTCGGCGACCTCTACAACGACCCCATGAACCAGACCGAGGAGCAGCTCCGGCTGACCATCCACGCCCTGCGCGAACGCCAGGAGTGGGAACTGGTCAACAACCGCGAGTTCGGCCTCCTGCACAACGCCGACTTCAAGCAGCGCATCCAGACCCACTCCGGGCCGCCCACCCCCGACGACCTCGACGAACTCCTGTGCCGCCGACGGGGATCCAAGTACTTCCTGGCCCACCCCCGGACCATCGCCGCGATCGGCCGCGAGTTCAACTCCCGCGGCCTGTACCCGCAGCACGTGGACCTCGGCGGCCAGCAGGTCCCGGCCTGGCGCGGGGTCCCGATCCTGCCCTGCGGCAAGATCCCCATCACCAAGGAGAACACCAGCTCCATCCTGGTGATGCGCACCGGCGAGGACAACCAGGGCGTTATCGGCCTGCGCCAGACCGGACTGCCCTCCGAGTACGAACCGGGCCTGTCGGTCCGCTTCATGGGCATGAGCGAGCAGGCCATCGTCTCCTACCTGGTGACCACCTACTACTCGGCCGCCATCCTGGTCCCCGATGCCCTCGGTGTCCTGGAGAACGTCCAGATCGCCCGCCGGGCCTGACCCCGGCCGGGCCCGACCGGCCCGTCCCGAGCGGTCCGACGCCCGCCGCGTCGGGCCGCGCCCCGGGCGCCCCCCACCGCCCGCGCCCCCGCACGAGCCGGCGCGCCGTGCCGACCCGCACGGACGGGGCCTCCCGGCCCGCCCCACCCCCGCCCGCCCCGATCCGGCGCGCGGACCGCCCGCCCCCGCGCCGACGGTCCGCCCACGCCCCCGCGCGCCCCGCCGGCGGGCGACCGGGGCCGCGCCCGCAGCCCGGGCCGAGACGACCCCACCCCCCGCGCCAGCCACAGGAGCCCAGACGGATGCCAGAACCCGAGATCCTCCCGCCGCAGAGCGGACTGCCCGAGGCCGCCGCCGCGTTCGGCGCGCGCGCCCTGGCCGAACTCGCCTCCCGCGCCCAGGACCTGGTCGGCGTCCTGGGCTCCCGACCCGCACCCCCCGCACCCCCCGCGCCCACCGCCACGCCCGCGCACGCCGTCCCGGAGATCCCCGGACCCGTGCCCCCCACCCCCGTCACCGCGGCCATCGTCGCGAGCCCCGCCGCGGCCGACGCGCCGGTCGAGTCGCCGACCGCCGCCGAACGGGCCCGCCTGCTGCGCGGCCCCAGCGGACTGGGCACCTCCGCCCTCCACCTCACCCGCCCCACCACCCCCGACGCACCCGCGCCCACGACCCCGGCCGCGCCCCCCGTCGGAGCCGTCACCGTGCCCGTGATCCGGGTGCCCGAGGCGCCCGCCGCCCTCGCCGTGCCGGTCCCGGCCGAGCCGACGCCGGAGGCCGATCCGGACGGCATCCCGATCCCCGGCCTGTACTTCCACCCCATCGCCGAACCCGACCCGGCCCGGGTCGCCGAGGTCAGCCGCCGGATCAAGGACTGGGCCCTGGAGGAGATCGACCTCTACCCCGACGAGTGGGAGGACCAGTTCGACGGCTTCTCCGTCGGCCGCTACATGGTCGCCTGCCACCCCGACGCCCCCACCGTCGACCACCTCATGCTCGCGACCCGCCTCATGGTGGCCGAGAACGCGGTGGACGACTGTTACTGCGAGGACCACGGCGGCTCGCCCAAGGGCCTCGGCGCCCGACTGCTGCTCGCCCACACCGCCCTCGACCCCCTGCACACCACCGCCGAGTACCACGGCCCGTGGGCCGAGTCCCTGCACTCCGACGCCCCCCGCCGCGCCTACCGCTCCGCGATGGAGTACTTCACCGGCGCCGCCACCGCCTCCCAGGCGGACCGGTTCCGGCACGACATGGCCCGCCTGCACCTCGGCTACCTCGCCGAGGCCGCCTGGGCCGAGACCGACCACCTGCCCGAGGTGTGGGAGTACCTGGCCATGCGCCAGTTCAACAACTTCCGCCCCTGCCCCACGATCACCGACACCGTCGGCGGCTACGAACTGCCCGCGGACCTGCACGCCCAACCCGCGATGCAACGCGTGATCGCCCTGGCCGGCAACGCGACGACCATCGTCAACGACCTCTACTCGTACACGAAGGAACTCGCCGCCCCCGGCCGCCACCTGAACCTGCCCGTCGTCATCGCCGAACGCGACGGGACCTCCCACCAGGCCGGCTATCTCAAGGCCGTCGAAGTCCACAACCGGCTCATGCACGAGTTCGAGTCGGAGGCCGCCGCGCTCGCCGCGGCCTGCCCCGTCCCCAGCGTCCAGCGGTTCCTGCGCGGGGTCGCGGCCTGGGTCGACGGCAATCACCACTGGCACATGACCAACACCTACCGCTACAGCCTGCCCGACTTCTGGTAGGCGGAAATGGACACGACCGTGACCACGACCGATCACACCTCCTTCACCGCCCCCGCCCCCGGCGCCGTCCGGATCCCGTCCCCCGCCACCCCCTACCAGGGGGACATCGCCCGCTACTGGGACGGCGAGGCCCGCCCCGTCAATCTCAAGCTGGGCGACGTGGACGGGCTGTACCACCACCACTACGGCATCGGCGCCGTGGACCACGCCGCGCTCGGCGACCCCGCCGCCGCCGACTACGAGAAGCGGCTGATCGCCGAACTGCACCGGCTGGAGTCCGCCCAGGCCGAGGTCCTCCTCGACCACCTCGGCGAGATCGGCCGCGAGGACACCCTGGTGGACGCCGGCTGCGGCCGGGGCGGCAGCAGCGTCATGGCGCACCAGCGCTTCGGCTGCAATGTGGAGGGCGTCACCCTCTCCGCCAAGCAGGCCGAGTTCGGCAACGCGCGCGCCGCCGAACTCGGCATCTCCGACCACGTGCGGGCCCGGGTCTGCAACATGCTGCACACCCCCTTCGAGACCGGCTCCGTCGCCGGCTCCTGGAACAACGAGTCCAGCATGTACGTCGACCTCGACGACCTGATGGCCGAGCACTCCCGGATGCTGAAGGTCGGCGGCCGCTACGTCACGATCACCGGCTGCTGGAACCCGCGCTACGGCCAGCCCTCCAAGTGGGTCTCCCAGATCAACGCCCACTTCGAGTGCAACATCCACTCCCGCCGCGAGTACCTCAAGGCCATGGCCGACAACCGGCTGGTGCCCCAGGCCGTCATCGACCTGACCCCCGACACCCTGCCCTACTGGGAGCTGCGGGCCACGTCGAGCCTGGTCACCGGCATCGAGGAGGCGTTCATCAACTCCTACCGGGACGGATCCTTCCAGTACGTGCTGATCGCCGCCGACCGGGTCTGATCCGCCCGGCGCACGCGCCCGCGCCCGCCCCGGCCCATCCGCCGGGGCGGGCGCCCGCACGCGGGGCCGGACGCGGGCGCGGGCCGCAGGCGCGGGGCCAGGACCAGGGTCACCGCGAGCGAGGCCACCGCCAGCAGGGCCATCGCCCGGGCCGGCGAGAGCAGTTCGGCGAGGACGCCCGCGAGCAGCGCCGCCAGACCCTGACACGCGAGCAGCCCGGCGGACTGCAACCCGAGCGCCTGCCCCGCCAACTCCGTCGGCGTCAGCTCCAGCAGCCGCTCCTGGAGCAGCAGACTCGCCGAGAACCCCACCGAGGACAGCAGCACCGCCGCCACCGCGACCGCCGTCGGCAGCCCCTCCCCGAACCCGAACACCAGGTACGGGACGGCGAGCAGCAGCCGCAGCGGGGCCGTCAGTCGGGCCCGAGCCCGGGGCGACAGGAAGCGGCCGGCCGTCACGTCCCCCACCAGCATCCCCACCCCGGCCACCGCGAACAGCAGGCCCGCGTGCCGCGCGTCGTGGGCCACGAACAGGGACTCGCAGCCCACGATCAGACCGTTGGGCACCCACAGGGCCAGGTACACGGCCCGGCGCGGGGCCGCCGACCACAGACGGGCGTTGACGCGTCGGGTCGCGGCGATCGAGGGCCGCCCCAGGGCCCGGGGCGGCCGGTCGCCCAGCCCGCACCGCAGCACGAGCGCGGCGAGCGCGTACAGCCCGGCACCCACCAGCAGCGTGCCCCGGGGCGACAGGAACGGCACGAGGACCCCGCCCACGGCGTACCCGCAGATCTGCACGGTGCCGGTCGCCACCGTCAGCGCCGAACGTCCCAGCAGGAACCCGTCCGCCGGCAGGATCTCGCGCAGCAGCCCCGGCCGCGCCCCCGACCCTACCGCCCCCGCCAGGCCCTGCACGGCCAGGATCCCGAACCCGGCGGCGACGGGCAGCCCCGGCAGCGCCTGGAGCAGGGCCCCCAGCGCGCCGAACAGGGCCAGGCCGGTCAGCACGGCGCGCGGCCGCAGCCGGTCGGCGGCGGACAGCAGCGTCGTCGCGCCGACCACCTGCGCCAGCGAGGGGCCGAACAGGGCGAGGGCGGACAGCAGGGCGGAGCCGGTCGCCGCGTGCACCGCCGTGGCCAGGGCCAGGGAGGCGACGGTGCCGGCCGCGACGGACAGGGCGGAGCCCGCGAAGAACGCGGGGAACTCGGGGGTGCGAAGGAGTTCGCGGTAACTGCGCATGTCAGGGAGGATCCGAGGCACGGGTCCCGGGCCGTTATCGTTTCGCGCACACGCGAAAACGACGAAGGGGCGGGCCGATGGGACTGTGGGCGTTGGACGCGGAGACCCTCGCGCACGGCCGGTTCGCGCTCTCCCCGCTCACCGAGACGGTGGCCGCGCTCCGGGTGCTCGTGGCCGGCGCCCCCTCGCACCCCGCCGAACGGGACTGGGTGGCCGCGCACCTGCCCGCGTTCCGCGCCCGCCTGGACCGGGACCCCGGGACGGCGGCCCTGGTGCGGGCCGGCCTGCGGCGGACCTGGACCGCCGACTTCCTCACGCCCGTGCCGCCCGTCGAAGGGACCGCGGACTTCGCGGGGGAACTGGCCGTCGTCCGGGCCACCCCGCCCGAACGGGCCCGCGCCGACCTGCGCGCGGCCCGCCGGCACGACCGCCCCCGACGGCCCGCCGACGCCGAGGAGCAGGCGGGGTGGGCGGGACCGGCGGACGGGCCCGACCCGGACGCGGGCCCTGACGCGGGCCCCGAGGACCTGCCGGGGATCGCCGCCGACCTGCTGTCCTGGCTGTGGGAACGGGCCGTGGCCCCCGACTGGGACCGGCGGCGACAACTCCTCGCCGCCCACGTCGTGGCCCGCACCCGACAGGTCGCCGAGGGCGGCTGGGCCGCCGCCCTCGAATGCCTCGGCCCGGACGTCCGGTGGCTCGGCGACGGCCGGCTGCGGATCAACGCCCGCGACAACCCCGACCGCGAGATCATCGGCGCCCGCCTGCTGCTCGTCCCCGTCACCCCCCGACACGGCTGGGTGACCTGGCGGGAACCCGACCGGTACGCGCTCGTGCACCCGTGCACCGGGGTCCTCGCCGAGCCGGGGCGGCGGCCGGCGCCCCGGGCCCTGACCGCCCTGCTCGGACCGGCCCGGGCCCGCGTGCTGCTCCTGACGGTCACCCCGATGAGCACCACGCACCTGGTCGCCGCCACCGGCCTGGCCCTCGGCTCGGTCGGCCGGCACCTGCGGGTCCTCACCGACGCCGGCCTCCTCGAACGGCACCGGCAGGGACGCTCGGTCCTCTACCGGCACACCCCCGCCGCCCGCGTCCTGCTGCGGGCCGCCGGAGGCTGAGGCTCAGAGCCAGGGCAGCTCGTCGGCCGCGTAACGGTGCGCCCGGAAGACCGAGTTCTGCGCCCCGGCCGAGGACTCCAGGCCCACCCCGTCGCCGAAGGAACGGAACTGCGGGACGACGAACTCCCACACCACGTCCCCGTCGGGGGTCACCTCGAAGAGCCGGCCGAAGGAGCCCTCCGCGATGAACGTGTTGCCGTTCGGCAGCCGCTGGGCGCTGGACATGTAGGGGCTGTAGAAGTTCTGCGGCGGGTTGTCCGTGTAGGACCACACCTCCTCGCCCGTGCGCGGGTCGAGCTCCAGCACCCGCGAGTACGGCACGGAGGTGGTGTCGCGGTAGGTGCCGTTGTCGAAGACGAGCACGGTGCCGCCCGGCAGTTCGTGCGGGTGGTGCTGCTGGGCCAGGACGTCCGGGCCGATCAGCCACTGCACGGAGCCGTCCGCGCGGTCCACCGAGACCGTGGTGGAGGCGCTGCGGAAGCCGATGACCACGGAGCCGTCGGCCCGCTCGTTGACGGTGTTGGCCATGGGCCAGTGGTTGCGGGCGAAGTGCGGGTTGAGCACCACCCGCTCCGGGTCGAGGTGCTCGATCGCGGCCCAGCGCCAGACCACCTCGCCCTCCCAGGTGATCTCCAGCACCACGTCCCCGTAGATCACGCCGCCGGGGGCCTCGGAGCCGGGGATCCCGCCGCGGATCCGGGCCGCGTCGGCGGGGGAGAGGGGTTCGACGGTGCCGATCAGCAGGTTGCCGTTGCGCAGCACCGTGGCGTCGTGGTGGTGGAAGGGGTGGCGGACCTCGCGCAGCACCGTGGAATCGGGGGCCAACTCCTGGAAGATGCCGCCGTGGTAGACGTCCCAGATCGGGAACAGGGTCGGGCCCGTGGTGTCCTTCGCCGCGTAGAAGAGGTTCCCGTTCGGCAGGATCTGGGCCTGCCGGCCGGGCGGGTGCGGGGAGGTCCAGGTGTGCGAGGGACGACCCTCGATGTCCACGAGGTGGATCTCGCCGGCGCTGGTGATCGGCGTGTACAGGGTGTGCCCGCCGTAGCTGCGGGCGGGGTCGTGGGCGATCAGGCCGACGCCCCGGCGGCGCAGGGTGTTCTGGTCGACGGTCATGGGGTGCTCCTTCGAGGGGAGGGTGTGGTTGACGGGTTCAGCGGACGGTGACGGCGGCCGGGTCGGCGGCCTTCAACGGCGCCGGGTCCAGCCGGCCGAGCAGGGCCGCGCGGTCGGCGGAACCGGGGAGCTTCTGAGCGGACTTGGCCCACGCGGCCTCGGCCGTGAGCTGGTCGAGGAGGGCGGGGGAGAGGGTGGCGCCGTACTCGTAGCGGGGCTGGAAGGCGTTCACGTACCCGGCCTGCACGGCGCCCTTGGCCTGGGCGAGGACGGCCGCGCGGGCCCCGGCCGGGTCGGCGGCGATCTCCCGCTGGGCGCGCAGCAGGGCGCGGACGGCGGCGGCGGTGCCCTCGGGGTCCGCCTTCGGCCCGGCGACGAGCAGGGTGCGGGCGGTGTAGCCGGTGAAGGGGAGTTCGGCGTAGCGCGCGCCGAGGGCGGTGCGGGCCGCGTCGTAGAAGGAGGGGAAGGTGATCCCGGCGTCGATGTCGCCGCGCGCGAGGGCGGGGGTGACCTGGTTGGGCGCGAGGTTGACGATCGTCACGTCGGCGGGCTTCAGACCGGCGGAGTCCAGCATGCGGGAGAGGGCGTACTCCACGTTGGTGCCCTGCGGGACGCCCACCTTGCGGCCCTTGAGGGCGGCGAACCCGGTCACGCCCCGATCGGTGCGGGTCAGCAACCGCCAGTCGGTGAACCGGGACAGGTCGGCGACGATCCGCAGGTCCCGGCCGCCGAGGGCGGCGGTCACGGCGGGCAGGTCGCCGACCACGCCGAGCTGGGCCTGGCCGCCGAGCACCGCGTTCAGCGCGTCCCGGCCGGTGGGCTGGGTGGTGACGCTCGCGGCGATGCCCTCCTTCGCCCACAGGTCCCGTTCCTGGGCCACGTGGACGGGGGCGCCGCCGAGGTGGTCGCTGGTCGCGAGGGTGACGGTCGGACGCCCGGCCGCGGCGGGGGAGGGGCGGTCCTCGCCGGCGGAGCAGGCCGTGGCGAGGAGGGAGAGCAGGGCGGCGGCGAGGGCCGCCGTCACGAGACGGGGTCGGGGCATGGGGGGAGGGTCCTTCCGGGACGGGCGCTGGTGGGCGGTGGTGTGGGGCGGGGCGGCGTGGCGCGCGGTCGGGGTCGCGGGTGCGGTCGGGGTCGCGGGGGCGGGGGCGCGGGTCAGGCGTCGGCGGGGGTGAGCAGGTGCCCGGCGATCAGGGCCCGCAGCGCGGGGTCGACCGGACCCTCGGGCACGGGATGGTCGGCCAGCACCCGCCCGGGGGAGCCGCCGAGGACGACCACCCGCTGTGCGAGGGCCAGTGCCTCGTCGATGTCGTGGGTGACGAACAGGACCGTGGCCCCGCGCTTCGCCCACAACTCCCGCAACAGGTCCTGCATGCGGGTGCGGGTCAGGGCGTCCAGGGCCCCGAAGGGCTCGTCCATCAACAGCACCTCCGGCTCGGCCGCCAGGGCGCGGGCCAGCGCGACCCGCTGCTGCATGCCGCCGGACAGTTGCGCCGGATAGCGTTCCGCGCCCTCGGCGAGACCCACTTCGGCCAGGGCCGCCAAGGCCCGCCGGCGCCGTTCGGCCCGGGGCAGGCCGTGCCGCTTCAGCGCGAACTCGACGTTCCCGCGCGCCGTGCGCCAGGGGAAGAGGGCGTAGTGCTGGAAGACCACGCCCCGGTCGGGGCCGGAGCCGCGCACCGGCTCCGCGCCGGCCGTGACCCGGCCGGCGGCGGGGGCGACGAACCCGGCGACGGCGCCCAGGATCGTGGACTTGCCGCAGCCGCTCGGACCCAGCAGGGCCGTGAACGAACCCGCGGGCAGGTCGAGGTCCACGGGGTCGAGGACCGGGGTGGAGCCGTAGCGGACCGAGACGCCCTCCAGGCGCACGCGGCGGCTCACGAAGTGCTCCAGTGCACGAAGCGGCGGCCGACGCCCGCGAGCACGAGGTCCACGAGGACGCCGAGCAGCCCGAGCACGATCAGACCCGCGAACATCCGGTCCACGCGCAGGAACTGCCCGTCGACCTGGAGGCGGTAGGCCAGTCCGCTGTCCGCGCCGCCGAGTTCGGCCGCGACCAGGGCGAGCAGGGCCACCGAGGCCCCGTAGCGCAGGGCGGCGAGCAGGGCGGGGGCGGCGGCCGGCAACAGCACCTCGGTGAACCGCCGGTGCGCGGGGGCGCCCAGGGTGCGGGCGGCCCGCAGGTGGGTGGCGGGGATCCGCGAGACCCCGTCGTGCACGTACAGCCAGACGGCGAGGAGGACGGCGTAGGCGATGAGGAGGCGCTTGGCGGTCTCGCCGATGCCGAACCAGGCGGTGGCCAGCGGGACCAGGGCGATGGCGGGGATGGGGCGGAGGAAGGACACCAGGGGGGTGACGGCGGCGGACAGGCGCGGCAGGTAACCGGTGGCGAAGCCGAGGGCGCTGCCGACCAGGGCGCCGAGGGCGAAGCCCTGCCCGGCGCGGGCGAGGCTGGCGGCGAGGTCCTCGGCGAGGAGCCCGGTGCGGGCGGAGTCGGCGAGGGCGGCGGCGGTCTCGGTGGGGGTGGGCAGCAGTCCCGGGGCCACCGCACCGGACCAGGCGGTCAGGGACCACAGGACGAGCACGGCGGCGGCCACGCCGAGGGCGGGACCGATCCGGGCCCGGGCCCGGCCCGCCGGGGAGGGGGTGGAGTGCACGGGTCTGCTCCTCGTTCGATCGGGGTGCTGCATAAGCGAGATCAATAATTGACCACGCTTATGAAGGGAGTGTTTCAACAATGCGAAACCTCCCGACCCCGCCCGCCCAGGTCGCACGCACGCACGCCCGACCGCCCGCACCGGAACGCCGGAAGGCCGCCGAGGGGGCGTCCCCTCGGCGACCTTCCGGCGGGCGTCGGCGTCGCCCCCGCCGTCAGGCCCGGCGGGCTCGGACCCCGGCGGGCTCAGACCCCGGCGGGCCGGCGGCGGTCGCGGTACAGGCGCGCCAGGCCGGTCAGGCCGGCCAGCGAGAGCGCGCCGCTGACGACGCCCCACGCGATCTGGGCGCCGCCCTCGACGGCGAAGTTCGCGACCACGTTCGTGGCGACGCCGATGGCGACCAGGGAGCAGAACAGAGCCTTCACGACGGGGTCCTCCGAGGGGATCAGGGCCGGGGGCCCCAGCGGCCCGCGGTGGTTCCCACGATGCCCCCCGCCCCCCGCTCCCCACGAGGGGCCGAGACCCCGGACCGGGGGTGTAGCCAGGTACACCACCCCCTGGTCACGGCACTAGGCTGACCGGGTGAGGACGAGTGCGCGGCGGGCGTGGCCGGCGATGAGGTACCTGCTGCGGGCGACGGGCCTGTCCGTGGCCACGATGGCCTTCCTGCCCGTGTTGGCGTTCGCCGCCGTCGCCGGCGCGGTGTTGGTCGGCGCGGGGGCGGTGCCGGAGGCGGTGGTCCTGCTGCGGCGGATCGCCGGGTTCAAACGGGCCGAGGTCGCCCGGCGGCTCGGGACGCCCGTGCCGGAGGCGTACGCGCCGCTGGTGGGCGGCTTGCGCGCCCGGATCGGGACGGCGCTGCGGGACCCGGGCACCGTGCGCGACCTGCGCTGGCTCGGACTGCACCTGTTCCACGGCTGGTTGTTCGCGCTCGCCGGGCTCCTGCTGTGGGCGGTCGGCCTGCCGGTGGACGCGGTGTGGCGCGCCCTGTCCGGCCGGTCCGGGCCCGTGCCGGCGTGGACGCACGCGCTGGCCGATGCCGAGGCCCGACTCTCCGCCGCCCTCCTCGCACCCTCGCCCGAGGCCCTGCGCCGCCTCGAACTAACCGCGCGGGTGGCGGAGTTGACCGAGACGCGGGCGGGTGCCATCGCCGCGCACGGGGCCGAGCTGCGACGCATCGAACGGGATCTGCACGACGGGGCCCAGGCCCACCTGGTGGCCCTGTCCCTGCGCGTGGGCCTGGCCCGCCGCGCCCTGGAGCGGGACCCGGACGCCGCCCGCCGGCTGCTCGACGACGCCCAGGACCAGGCCGAGGCCGCCCTCGCCGAACTGCGCCACGTGGTGCGCGGCATCCACCCGCCGATCCTCACCGACCGCGGCCTGGTCGGCGCCGTGCGGGCCCTGGCCGCCGGCAGCACCCTGGAGGTGTCGGTGACCGCCGACGGCGTCGAGGGGGCCGCCCGGCCCCCGGCGGCGGTGGAGGCCGCCGCCTACTTCGCGGTGGCGGAGTCCCTGACGAACGCGGCCCGGCACAGCGGCGCGGACCGGGCCCGGGTGGAACTCTCCCGGGCCCCCCGCGCCCTGCTCGTGTCGGTGCGCGACGAGGGACGCGGCGGGGCCTCGGAGGCGGCCGGGACCGGCCTGCCCGGCCTGCGCCGGCGGATCGCCGCCCTCGACGGCGGTGTTCGGGTGTCGAGTCCCGTCGGGGGACCGACCGTGATCGAAGTGGAGATTCCGTGCGTGTGGTGATCGCCGAGGACAACGCCCTGCTGAGGGAGGGACTGGTGCTGTTGCTGACCTCCGCCGGGCACGAGGTGGTCGCGGTGGCGTCGACCGGACCGGAGGTGCTGCCGGCGCTGCTCGCGCACCGCCCGGACGCGGCCGTGCTCGACGTGCGGATGCCGCCCGGCTTCCGTGACGAGGGACTGCGCGCGGCGCTCGCGGCCCGTGCCGAGCGGCCCGGACTGCCGGTGCTGGTGCTCTCGCAGTACGTGGAGGAGACGTACGCGGCCGAGCTGTTGGGTGCCGGGGCCGGCGGGATCGGCTACCTGCTCAAGGACCGGGTGGGGCGCGTGGACGAGTTCCTCGACGCCCTGGAACGGGTGGCCGCCGGCGGTACCGCCCTCGATCCCGAGGTGGTCTCCGAACTGCTGGCCCGGCGCGGACCGGACCCGGTGGAATCCCTCACTCCGCGCGAGACGGAGGTGCTGCGGCTGATGGCCGAGGGCCACGACAACGCCACGATCTCGGCCCGGTTGGTGGTCGGCGAGCGGGCCGTGAGCAAACACATCGGGAACGTGTTCCTCAAGTTGGGCCTGCCGCCGAGCGACAGCGGCCACCGCCGGGTGCTCGCCGTGCTCGCCTACCTGAACCGCCGCGCTCCGGCCACCCGCCCCTGACGCCCCGTGCCCGGGCCGGGGCTCGCGCCGGGCACGGCCGCCCGTCGGGTGCCCTCCGTCAGGGCTTCGACCGGCACCGGGGCGTGCGCCCGCGCGGGGTGGGCGGCGGCGGTCGACAGGGCCGCGTTGCCGCCCATCGACTGGCCGACGAGCACGGGCTCCCGCAGGTCGAGCGAGTCGAGGACGGCGAGCACGTCGGCGACGTACGCGGCGCGGGAGCGGTCCTCGGGGCGGCGTTCGCTCGCGCCGTGCCCCCGCTGGTCGACGGCCACCACCCGGTGCCGGGCGGCCAACCGCTCGGCGACGAGGTCCCATTCGCCGGCGTGCCCCGCCAACTCGTGCGGCAGGACCACGGGTCGCCCGGGCCCGCCCCGGTCCCGGCGGGACAGGTGCGTCCCGTCCCGCCACACCACGCGTTCGCTCCATGTCACAGGCCCTCTTCCACGGTTCGTCCCGAGAATTCGGCCACGCGCCCCGACCGGCCCGCGCACCGGGTGTCGGCGATCGAGGAATCACCGGGGCGCGCGCGGGGTTGGAGCGAAGTGGGCGGGGCAGGCGTCCTCGACCGGAGACCGACCGACCAGGGCCGCGGTGCGGCAGAGGGAAGTGTGGCGATCATGAGCTTCAACGGACATGGGCGCGTCGTCAGTCCGGCGTCCCGCGCCTCGATGCACCTGCCGGAGTGGCTGGCCGGCAGCCTGGAGGCGAACAAGTTCTTCCCCGCCGCCGACATCGGCCTCACCGACCCGGCGGCCCCGCACGACGTGCCCGGCCGGGGGGACCCGTTGCGGGACGGGCGGATCGCCAGCGCCGGCTTCGGCGAGGCGCTGATCCTGGACGGGACGACGGCGCCGGACGGTTCGCCGTGGCGGGGGCACCCGGTGCGGCCGGACACGGGCCTGCCCGTCACCTGGAGCCTGCCCACCCCCCATCTGACCCGCAGGTTCGCCTACTTCGTGACCCGCCGCGACTGGAACCCCGATCTGCCGCTGACCCGCGAGCAGTTCGAGCCCGAGCCCTTCCACGTGGTGCAGTCGATGCTCGACCCGTACTGGGACCACGTGCCCGCCCTCACCCCCGCCGACCCCACCCGGCACACGGTGCCGCTCCCGGACCGCACCGGGCGGCACGTGCTGCTGGCCGTGTGGGAGATAGCCGACGGCGCGCACGCCTTCTACCAGGTCGTCGACCTCGACTTCGGCGGCGTCGTCGCGGCCTGAGCACCGTGGTGTCGGTGGCCCCTGCCGCGGCGCCCCCACACCGGTGCCGCCGGCGCGCGGACGAGCGCCCGCCGTGTCGGCTCAGGGGGGCGGGGGGCCGTCCTGCCCGGGCTCATGGGGCGGGCGGCCCGCGCGCCATTCGGGGGCCTCGGCGTCCTCGCGGAACTCCAGCAGGTGTTGGCCCGCCAGGTCCCGCAGGGCCTCGCGGACCTCGGTCGGGGTGACGTGGAAGAACTCCCGCCGCCGGTTCACGCGGTTGACGCGGCGGTCCTCGAAGGCGCGGTGCAGGGACTGCTCCAGCCCGACGGCGTCGTCGCTGAAGATCAGCGCGTGCACGTCGAAACGGAACGGCACGGAGGCGTCGCCCAGTTCGTGGACCCGGTCCATGGGCTCCAGCCGTCGGGTCATGCCGATCTTGACCATGCGGTCGCCGAAGGCCCCGATGTTGGAGATCACGTACACGTACCCGGCCCGCGCGTTGGCCTCGCGTTCCGTGACCGCCGACAGGGAACCCTCGATCTCGGCCAAGCGGGCCTCCAACTCGGCCCGCGCCGCCGGATCGGCCTCCGCGCCCTCGGCGCCCAGCCGGGCCAGGGCGCTCGCGTAGTGGCGGCGTTCCTTGTCCAGGCGGGCGCGTTCCCGTTCGATCTCCCGCGCGAGCTTCTCCTCCTCCCGCTGCCGCGCCCGCAGCTCGCGCCGCCGCTCCTTCTCCTCGGCCTCCTTGGCGAGGTGGTCGGCGGTGAGTTCGAGTTCGCGCAGCCGCAGCCGGTGGTAGGCGGGGGAGATCCGGATCTGCATGGTCGCGCCGAGCTTGGCGATGGTCTCGCGGGACTTCTCCAAGCGGTCGGTCAGGGAGGCGAGGCGGTGCGGGCGCATGGAGCGGACCGCGTTGTCGGCCTCCGCGTTGTAGGCGCGCAGCATCAGCTTGGAGAAGTCCTGGACCATCTTGCGGCCCTTGGCGAGGGACCCGTCGACGGTCCAGCCCGTGGCCCCCTGCACGGCCTCGCCGTTGCGGGTGAGGGTCTTGACGTGATCGCGGAGCTCGGCGAGCCGCGCGGTGTAGGCGACGGCGTCCTGGAGGGGGTGCCGGTAGGAGTAGATCCCGGCCTCCTGGAGCATCACCTCGTCGCGGGTGGCGACCAGGGCACGGGCTGCCTCGGCGAGGCGGGCGTCGGCGTCCGTGATGCGGCCCTCGACGTGCGCGGCCCGCGACTCGGCCTCGGCGGCGCGTCGTTCGGCCTCGGCGGTGCGTTCGGCGAGGCGAGCCGAACACGCGTCGACCTTCTCCCGCAGGCGTCGGTCGAGTGCGGTCTCCTCCTCGGCCCGACGCTCCTCCTCGCGTCGGCGGGCCGCGTCGCGGGCCTGGGCCTCGGCGGTGATCTCGGCGGGGGTGAGGCCACCGAGCCGGTGGACCTCGGCCCGGAGCCCCGCGAGTTCGGCGGCCAGGTCCCGGGCCCGGGCGTCGGCGTCCGCCGCGGCCTCCTCGGCCCGCCGGCGCCTGCCGAACAACGCGCCCCCGGCCCGCGCCGACTCCTCCGCCCGCTGCCGGGCGCCGGGCGGCGCGACCAGTAGCGAGGGCGCGGGCGAGGGCACGGGGCCGGACATGTGCGGCGCGGCGTGCGGAGCGGGCACCGGCGCGGGCGCGGGTACGTGCGGCGCGGCCGGCGACGCGAACGGTCGGGAGGGGGGCGCGGAGACAGGGGGTGCGGTCGGCGGTGCGGGCACGGGGCCGGATACGTGCGGCGCGGCGTGCGGAGCGGGCACCGGCGCGGGTGCGGGTACGTGCGGCGTGGCCGGTGACGTGAATGGTCGCGCGGGTGCGGAGACAGGGGGCGCGGTCGGCGGTGCGGGCACGGGGCCGGACATGTGCGGCGCGGCGTGCGGAGCGGGCACGGGCGCGGGCGCGGGTACGTGCGGCGCGGCCGGTGACACGAACGGTTGCGCGGGCGCGTGCACAGGCGGCGCGGCCGGTGGTGTGGGCGCGTGCGGTGTGTGCACGTGCATCGCGGCCGGCGGTGCGGGCGGGATCGTGGGCACGGGGGGTGCGTGCGGTGGGGTGGGCGGGGCCACGGGCAGCCAGAACTGCCAGCCGGGCGGGGGCGGCGGCCACGAGGGGTCCGGGGTCCAGCCCGGCGGCGGGGTCCAGCCGGGCGGGATCGGGGGCCAGGTCGGCGGAGGGTTGAAGCGGAAGGACATGGAGGTGGGGGCTCCTGGACCCGGGCGGGGCCGGTGACGGGTGGGATGGGCGACGGGTGGGACGGGGGACGGCTCGGCCGGGCCGGCCCGAGGGTCGGCCCGCGACGTCCGTGACGGCCGGGAAGGGCCGTCGGCCGGCCCGCGACGTGCCCGGAGGGCACGCCCCGTCCCTGTCTCAGCCTCGCACCGGCTCGGGTCCGGGCCCCGGGGGCGAACGTCCCCCGGGGGCCGGCCAAGGCCCCGGTCCCGTGCCGTTTCGCGTGGTCGTCCGGTGTGGGGTCAGGTGGTGACGTGGTCGTTCGTGATTCGGGCGTGCCTGGAGGGCACGTTCCGTCCCTGTGGCCGGCCTCGCGCCGGCTCGGGTCCGGGCCTCGGGGGCGAACGTCCTTCGGGGAGTCGCCAAGGGCCCGGCCCCGTGCCGTATCGCGTGGCTGCCCGGTGCGGGGTCAGGTGGTGACGTGGCCGTCCGCGGTCAGGCCGGCGAGGACCGCCTCGCCGACGGCCACCACCGCCCGCTGGGGGCGGAGCATCACGGTGATCTCGCCGATCCGGCCGTCGTCGGTCAGGTGCAGCAGGTCGATGCCGTGGACGGGCCGGCCGCCGACCGCCGTGCGGAACACGAGGACCGCCGCCGGGTCCCGGTCGGTCTCCCCGGCGTCGATCGCGGCGCCCACCTCGCCGGCGAGGCGGCCGACGTAGCGGAAGTCCTCGAACGTGCGCAGCAGCACCCGGAAGAGGGCGAGCACGGCCTCCCGGCCCTCGAAGGGCTTGGAGGTGACGGGGCTGTTGAGGCGGACGTCCTCGGTGAACAGTTCCGCCAGGGCGTCGAGGTCGGCGGCGTCGACGGCGGCGGCGAAGCGGTCTGCGGTGCTCATGGCGACTCCTGGGCTGGATCGGGTGAACGGTCATCGATGCGAATAGTCATTTTCTTGACTATCATGGCGGCGCGTTCCTGAGAAGACGTGCCCGCACCACGACCGGGAGGTGACCCGATGGCACTGCGCCACGCCGTCCTGGCGGCTCTGCTCGACGAGGAGTTGAGCGGCTACCAGCTCGCCAAGGCGTTCCGCACCGGCGTCGCCAACTTCTGGCACGCCTCGCCGCAGCAGCTCTACGCCGAACTCGCGAAACTGGAGGCGGAAGGGCTGATCACCGGCCGCGAGGTGGTGCAGGAGACCCGCCCCACCAAGCGCGTGTTCCGCGTCACCGAACCCGGCCTGGCGCTCCTGGAGAAGTTCACCGCCGCCGAGACCAGGCCCTCCGTCATCCGCGACGACCTCCTGGTCAAGGTGCAGGCCGCCGACCACGTCGACACCGCGCACCTGATCGACCGGCTCGCGGAGCGCGCGGAGTTCGCCGAGACCAAGATCCGGCTCTTCGAGTCACTGCTCCTCGGCATGCGCGGCGAACGCGCCGAGGACGAGTACCTGCGCCGGGGCGAGCGGATCGGCCCCTACCTCACCTGCCTGCGCGGCCTGGAGTTCGAACGGGCCAACCTGGCCTGGTACGAGCGGGCCACGAGAGTTCTCCACGAGAGGCGGACCACCCGTGACCACCGATGAACGAGCGCCGCTCCCGGCGTCGGGGCTGCGCTACGTGGCCCTCGGCGACAGCCAGACCGAGGGCGTCGGCGACGGCGACGACACCACCGGCCTGCGCGGCTGCGCCGACCGCCTCGCCGAACTGATCGCCGCCCACGACCCCGCGATGAGCTACGCCAACCTGGCCGTCCGGGGGCGCCTCGCCGGCCAGGTCCGCGACGGGCAACTCGCCCCCGCCCTCGCCCTGCGACCCGACCTGGCCACCGTCGTCGCCGGCGTCAACGACGCCCTGCGCCCGAGGTTCGACGCCGACGAGGTCGCCGCCGCCCTGGAGGACATGTTCGCCGCGCTCACCGCGCGGGGCGCCCGCGTCGCCACCGTCACCTTCCCCGACATCGCCCGGCTGGTGCCCCTGGCCAAGGGCGCCGCGCCCCGCGTGCACGCCCTCAACGACCGGATACGCCGAGCCGCCGACCGGCACGGTGTGGCCGTCGCCGACTTCGCCCGCCACGAGACGGCCGTCGACCCCCGCATGTGGAGCGCCGACCGCCTGCACGCCACCCCGCGCGGCCACGCCATGATCGCCGCCGGCGTCGCCCACGCCCTCGGCCTGCCCGGCAGCGACGACTCCTGGACCCGCCCCCTGGCCGACCCGCCGCCCCCCGCCCCGACCGGACTGCGCGCCGTGGCCGCCGAAGCGCGCTGGCTCGCCGGGTTCGCCGGGCCCTGGATCGGGCGCCGCCTGCGCGGCCGCTCCTCCGGCGACGGCCGCACCGCCAAACGCCCCGAACTCCTCCCGCCACGACCCGCCCCCTCGGGGACCGCCCCTTCGGGGAGCACCCCCCGAACCTGAGGACGATCTTCAGGAAACGAGACGAATCGCGTGCGAGCCTTGTCCCCATGCACGCGACGCACGAGATCCTGCTCGTCGAGGACGACCCCCAGCTCGGCCCCGCCCTGCGGGCCGGCCTGACCGCCGAGGGCTACCGCGTCGAACTCGTCACCGACGGCCGGCACGCGCTCCAGCGCGCCCTGGCCGGCGGGCACGACGTGATCGTGCTGGACCTCATGCTGCCCGGCCTGCCCGGGCAGCGGGTCCTGGCCGCCGCGCGCGCCGCCGGCCTCGCCACCCCCGTGCTCGTGCTCACCGCCATGGACGGCGAACACGACGAGGCCGAGGGCCTCGACACCGGGGCCGACGACTACCTCGTCAAACCCTTCTCCTCCGTGGTCCTCCTCGCCCGCCTGCGCGCCCTGCTGCGACGCGGGGCCCGCACCGCCGAGGACGGCACGGTGCTCCGCGCCGGCGACCTGTGGCTGGACCTCGCCGCCCGCCGCGCCGGGCGGGGCGCCGTCGAGTTCGCCCTCACCCCCAAGGAGTTCGCGATCCTCGCCTGCCTCCTGCACACCCCCGACCGCCCCGTCTCCAAGGAGGCCGTCCTCGACGAGGTCTGGGATCCGGCCTACACCGGTGGCACCGGCATCGTGGAGGTGTACGTCTCCGCGCTGCGCAAGAAGGTCGACGCCCCCTTCGGCACCCACAGCATCGAGACCGTCCGGGGCCACGGCTACCGGCTGCGCCCCGACGAGGCCCCCCGTGCCCACTGAGCCCCGACCCGCCCGGCCCCGCCCCCGGCGGTTCGCGCGCCGGTTGCCCGCCCCCGTCCGCACCGCGCTCGTCGCCGGCCTCGCCGCCCTCGTCCTGTGCGCCGGCGCCGCCTGGTGGTTCCGCGCGCACGTGTACGAGGCCGTGTACGGGGAGTCCGTCCAGCGCGCCATGGAACTCTCCCTGCGCCTGGGCGAACAGGTCACCCAGGACCTGCGCAACACCCCCCAAGGGCTGGGCGACGGGCCCTTCGTCCAGATCGACCGAACCGGCCGCGTCCTCACCGCCGCCGGCGGCGCCCTCGACCTCGCCGACCTCCCGGAACTGCTGCCCGCCCCCACCCCCGGACCACCCGCCGGCCGCGCCGTCGGTCAACCCCTGACCGCCGAGGTGCGCCTCGGCGCCGTCGACGAGACCGGCGCCGCCCGCTTCCACCTCCCCGACGGCGGCCTGCGGCCCGTCACCGGCGGACTGCCCGAGGTCGAGGGCGCGATCGTGCACGCCGAGGCCCACTACCTCGCGCACCGCACCGTCACCGCCGTCGTCCTGCCCCTGCACACCCCCGCGAACCACTGCGCCCACCCCACCGAGGCCGACGGCTCCTGCCGCTCCACCCTCTACGTCCTCGTCCCGCCCTACGTGGCCGAGTACGCGGCCGGCGCTCTCATCCGCCCCCTCGCGATCGGCGTGCCCACCGCCGCCCTGCTCCTCGCCCTCACCGCCTGGGCCGCCGCCCGCCGCTCCCTGCGCCCGGTGGAGGCGATCCGCCGGGAGGTCGCCGAGATCACCGACACCGCCCTCGACCGCCGGGTGCCCGTCCCCGAGGGCCGGGACCCGATCCGGGCCCTCGCCCTCACCACGAACGCCACCCTGGACCGGCTGGAGGACGCCGTCGAACGCCAACGGCGGTTCGTCGCCGACGCCGCCCACGAACTGCGCTCCCCGCTCGCCGCCCTGCGCTACCGCCTCGAATCGGCCCTCGACCACCCGGCCGACCCCGGCACCGACCCCGACCCCGGCACCGGCCGGGACGAGACCCTGACCGAGGCCCTCGCCGCGACCCGGCGGCTGCACGAGCTCACCGAGGACCTGCTGCTGCTGGCCCGACCCGAGGGCCCCGGCCCCGAATCCCTGGTCGACCTCGCCGGTCTCGCCCGCGAGTTCGCCCTCGAACACCGGCACCTCGGGCACCCCGTCACCGTGGCCGCCGCCCCCGAGCAGGCGCCCGTGCGCGGGGACGGGATCGGCCTGCACCGGCTGTTGCGCAACCTCCTCGACAACGCCGTCCGGCACGCCCGCACCGCCGTGGTGCTCACGGTCGTCGTGGACGGCCCGGAGACCTCGGTCAGCGTGCGCAACGACGGCACCGCGCTGACCCCCGAGGAGTGCGAGCGGGTCTTCGAACGGTTCACCCGGCTCGACGAGGCCCGCACCCGCGACGCCGGCGGCAGCGGGCTCGGCCTGGCCATCGCCCGCGACCTCGCCCACCGCCACCACGGCACGCTCACCGCTCACCCCGCCGACCCGCCGCCCGGCACCACCTTCACCCTGCGCCTGCCGACCGCCCGCTGACGCGAGCCCCGGCGCCGTCAGCCGAAGCGTTCGATGCGGATCCGGTCCACCGGCTGCCCGAGCGCGACCAGCAGCCGCGAGGCGTGCTCGGCGAACGCGTTCGAGCCGCACACGTATGCCTCCCACTCGGGGGCGCCCGCCGCGAAACAGGACGCGAGGTGATCGGCCGACAACCGCCGGCCCTCGCCCTCGCGGGTCAGCACGGCGGTGGTCTCCGCCCCGTACTCGGCCGCGTACGGCAGCTCCGCCCGGGTGCGCGCGGAGACCAGCAGCCGCAGCGGCACGTCGAGCCCGCGCACCCGCCGGTGCCGCAGCATCGACATCAGCGGCACCACCCCGGTGCCCGCCCCCAGCAGCAGCGCCGGCCGGTCCCCGGGCCAGGCGAAGAAACCGCTCAGTGGGCCCCGCACCTCGAACTCGTCGCCGACCCGGGCCACCGTGTGCAGGTGCCCGGAGACCTCCCCGCCCGCCACGTGGTCCAGGGTCAGCTCCAGGTGACCGGCGTCCTCGGGCGGAGAGGCGATCGAGTAGTGCCGCTGCGCCGTGTAGCCGTCCTCGGCGGTCAGCCGCAGCATCAGGTGCTGCCCGGGCAGGTGCTCCTGCCGGTCGGGCACGGCGAAGCGGAACGTGGACACGCGGGGGGTCTCGCGCCGGATCCCGACCAGCACCGCGCGCCGCCATTGGGCGGCGGCCCGGTTGCTCACCGCGATCCGCTCCGGCACCGCGAAAACGGAACCGGACGCGGGACCGGACCCGGACGCGGGACCCGACGCGGCCCCGACCCCGACCCCGGACCCCGAAGCCTCAGTCGCCGGCATAGCGCTGCTCCTCCCACGGGTTGCCCCGCGCGTGATAGCCGTTGCGTTCCCAGAAGCCCGGCTCGTCGTGGTCCAGCAGCCGGATCCCGGCGAGCCACTTCGCGCTCTTCCAGAAGTACAGGTGCGGCACCAACAAGCGCGCCGGACCCCCGTGTTCCGGGGTCAGCGGCGCGTCCTGGGCGGTCAGGGCCAGCCAGGCCCGGCCGCCCCGCAGGTCCGCCAACGGCAGGTTCGTGGTGTAGCCGGTGTGCGCGTACGCCACCGCGTGCGTGGCCGAGGGGTCGGGGCGCACCGCGTCGAGGAACACGTCCAGGGACACCCCGCCGAAGCGCACCCCGAACTTCGACCAGGTCGTCACGCAGTGGATGTCGCCCTCCCAGGTGGAGCCGGGCAGTTCCCGCACCTCCTCCCAGGTCCAGGTGCGGGCCTCGCTGACCAGCCCGTCGATCCGGAAGGTCCAGTCCTCGGTGGGCAGGTCGGGGGTGACCTCCGCCGAGAGCACCGGCCAGTCCGAGCGGGCGTCGTACTGGCCCGGCGGCAGTCCCGGGTTGCGGGTGCGGGAGCGGCCGACGAAGCCCCGGGTGACCAGGGCGCTCATCGCGGCCCGTCCCCGGCCAGGATCCGCAGGGCCTCCAGGGCCACCGCGCTGCCCCGGGCCACGCCCCGGGCCACGACCTCGCGGTGCGGGTCGTAGCCGCCGGTTGCCTCGGCGTCCACGAGTTCGTCGGCGTTGGCGCCGTCCACGACGAGGACCCCGCCCGCGCGCAGCCCGCGCAGCGAGGCCGTCACGTACAGGGCCGACAGCTCCATCTCGATCGCGGCGAGCCCGGCGCCGGCGTAGGAGGTCAGCGGGATCAGGCCGGGCTGGAACGCGGCCCGGGTCCACACGATGCCCCGGTGGTGCGGGGCCTCGGCCTCGCGGGCCGCGCGGGCCAGGGCGAGCACGGCCTCGGGCGCGGCCACCGCCGGGTACTCGGCGGGCACGAGCTGCTGGGTCACCCCGTCGTCGCGGACGGCGGCCTCCGCGACCACCAGGTCCCCGTCGGCGATCCCGGTGCGCATGGCGCCGGCCGTCCCGAAGCGGATCACGTCCCGTACGCCGGCGTCGGCGAGTTCCTGGAAGAGCAGGATGGCGCCCGGTCCGCCGACCCCGTGGGAGGCCACGAGGACCGGCAGGCCGCGCCACTCCCCGGTGAACACCCGGTACTCGCGGTGCGAGGACACCTCCCGGGCCCCGTCGAGGAGTTCGGCGACGGCGGCGGCGCGGGCCGGGTCGCCGACCACGAGGGCGTGCGCCGGCAGTCCGGTGCGGGGGATGCGGGTGACGGGCAGGAGGTCGGGCGCGGTGGTGGTCATGCGGGGGCTCCCGTGGTGCGTCGGCGCTTGGCCGTGGTGAGGAAGAGGGCGATCAGGGTGACGAGGTAGGGGGCCGCGTCCGTGGCCTGTTGGGGCAGGCCCAGGCCCTGGAGGCGGAATCCGGTGGCCTCGGCGAGGCCGAAGAGGAGGGCCGCGAGCAGTACGCCGAGCGGGAGGGCGCGGCCCAGCATGACGGCCACGACGGCGATCCAGCCGCGGCCGGCCGTCATGTTCTCGGAGAACAGGGTGACGTTGCCCAGCGAGAGCTGCGCGCCGGCGACCCCGCACAGCACGCCGGAGGCGAGGACGGCGGCGTATTTGTACCGCGTCGGGTTCACGCCGAGGGTGGCGGCGCTGTCCGGGGCCTCGCCGACGCCGCGCAGCCGCAGCCCCCACACGTGGCGGGACAGCAGGAGGGCGGCGACGCCGACGGCGGCCCAGGCCAGCCAGGCCAGCGGGGAGAATCCGGCGATCTCGGGCAGTCCGGCGAGGTTCGGGTCGTCGAAGGTGCCCTGCACGCCGAAGACGGTGCGCAGCAGGAACGCGGTGAGGCCGACGGCCAGCAGGTTCATGGCGACGCCCAGGACCACGGCGTCGCCCTTCATGGTGACGGCGCCGACCGCGAGGATCAGCGAGTACGCGCCACCCGCGAGGGCCGCCGTGAGCACGCCGAGCCAGGGGCTGCCGGTGAACCAGGAGGTGGCCACGGCGGTGAAGCAGCCCATGAGCATCATGCCTTCGAGGCCGATGTTGAACACGCCGGCGCGTTCGCACAGGGCGCCGCCGAGGGCGGCCAGCAGGATCGGGGTCAGCGCGCGGAGCGCGGAGAGGACCAGATCGGAGTCGAGGGACATCAGCGGGCCCGGACCTTCTGCGGGGGTGCGGTCGGGGAGCCCGGGGTCTCGGGCTCCGGGGTGGTGGGCGCGGGGCGCCGTCTGCCGCGCAGGGGCACGCGCAGTCGGGCGGCGAGGAACACGATCACGACGGCCTGGAGCACCTGCGTCAGCTCGCGCGGGACCTCCGTGGTCCGCTCCATGGACAGTCCGCCGACCTGGAGGACGGCGAAGAAGAACGCGGCCAGGGCCGTGCCCGCAGGGGCGGCGGCGGCCAGCAGCGCGGCCGTCAGCCCGGTCCAGGTGTAGCCGGGGGCGGTCAGCGCGCCGTCGAGGAAGCGGTAGGGGAAGGAGAGCACCCCGATGGCGCCGACGAGACCGGCGAGCGCGCCCGAGACGCCGAGCAGTCCCAGGGTTCGGGGCCCGGGGGCCACGCCGGAGGCGGCCGTGAAGCGGGGGCCGAGCCCGGTCATCCGGATCTCGTATCCGACCGCGGTGCGGCGGTCGACCAGGTGGTAGGCGACGGCGGCGAGGGCCACGAGGACGAGGCCGACGGTGACCGTGGAGGCCCCGAACGCGGGCAGGGCCACGCCCTCGGGCAGCGGCCGGGTCTGCGGCAGGCTCGATCCCGGTTCCTTCAGCGGATAGCGGGCCAGCCAGGAGGCGAACGAGGTCGCCGGGTAGGACAGCAGCAGGCTGCTGACCAGCAGCGGCACCCCGAAGCGGATCTCGCAGACGGCGGCGAGCGCCGCGTACAGGGCGCCCGCCGCCATCCCGGCGAGGATCGCGAGGACGGTGGTGAGCGGCGCGGGCAGCGGGCTGTACAGGCCGACGACGGCGGCGGTGATCCCGCCGAGCACGAGCTGCCCGTCGCCGCCCAGGTTGACCAGGCCGGCGCGGAGCGGGATCGCCAGGGCCAGGGCCATGCCGAGGACGCTCGTGCCGGTGGTGAGGGTGGCGCCGATGCCGTCGGCCCCGAGGGAGCCGGTGAGGACGGCGGCGTAGGCGCCCAGCGGGTCGGCGCCGGTACCGACCAGGAACAGGGCGCCGACGACGAGGGCGGCGAGCACGGAGAGGAACAGGGGGGAGCCCAGGGCGCGGGCCGTGAGGACGCGGATGGTGGTCATGTCACGCCTCCTCGGAAGCGGGTGGTGCGGGTGGTACGGGCTCTCGGGTGGGCACGGGCTCGGGTTCGGGCTTGGGTTCGGGGGTGGGTGGGGCGCCGGCCATCGCGAGGCCCAGGACCCGTTCGTGAGCCTCGTCCTTGGTGTACTCGGCCACGATCCGGCCCTCGAACATGACCAGGACCCGGTCGGCCAGGCCCCGGATCTCGCTCAGTTCCGCCGACACCAGCAGCACCGCGTGCCCCGCGTCCCGGTAGTCCACGAGGTGGTCGTGGATGGTGCGCACGGCGCCCACGTCCACGCCCCGCGTCGGCTGTTCCACCAGCAGCAGTGGGGCGCCGTGGGCGAGTTCGCGGCCGATGAGGAGCTTTTGCAGGTTGCCGCCGGACAGCGAGCGGGCGGCGACGGCCGGGGAGGCGGCCTTGACGCCGAAGCGTTCGATCAGTTCCCGGGCGTGCGCCCGGACCGCCTTGGGCGGCAGCAGTCCCCGGCGGCCCAGGGTGGTGCGGTGGTGGCCCATGGCGAGGTTCTCGGCGACGGACGCGGCGGGCGCGGTGCCCACGGCGTGCCGGTCCTCGGGCACCCAGGCCAGGCCGGCGCGGCGCCGGCGGGCGGTGGAGGCCCGGGTGAGGTCCCGGCCGGCGAGGTCGATCCGGCCGGCGGTGACGGGCCGCAATCCGGCGAGGGTCTCGATGAGTTCGCTCTGTCCGTTGCCCGCGACCCCCGCGATGCCGACGATCTCGCCGGCGCGCACGGTCAGGTCCACGTCGTGGACGCCGGCGGCCGAGAGCCCGGAGACCGTGAGGACCGCCGGGCCGGGCCGGCCGGCCGGGTGGATCCGGTCGAGTTCGACGGCGCGGCCGGTCATCGCGGCGGCGATCTCCTCCGCCGTGGTGTCGGCCGTGCGCATCCGGGCCACGACCCGGCCGTCGCGCAGCACCGTCACCCGGTCGCAGCCCTCCATGACCTCGCGGAGCTTGTGCGTCACGAGGACCACGGCGTGGCCCTCGTCGGCGAGCCGGCGCAGGACCGCGAACAGGGCGTCGGCCTCGGCGGGGGTCAGGACGGCCGTCGGCTCGTCCAGCACGAGGGTGCGGGCGCCCCGGTACAGCAGTTTGAGGATCTCGACGCGCTGGCGCACGCCCACCGGCAGGTCCGCGATGCGGGCGTCGGGGTCCACGGGCAGGCCGTGCAGGGCGGCGAGTTCGGCGACCCGGCGGCGTGCGGCGGCCCGGTCGACGAACCCGAAGCGGCGCGGTTCGGCCCGGTAGACCACGTTCTCGGCGACGGTCAGCGAGTCGAACAGCTTGAAGCTCTGGTGCACCATGCCCAGTCCGGCGGCCATGGCCTCGCCCGGGTTCGCGAAGGCGACCTCGCGGCCGTCGACGCGGACCGTGCCGGCGTCGGGGCGGAGCATGCCGTACAGGATCGACATGAGGGTCGACTTGCCGGCGCCGTTCTCGCCCATGAGGGCGTGGATCTCGCCGCGCCGGACCGTGAGGTCCACGCGGTCGTTGGCGAGGGTGCCGGGGAACTCCTTGGTGATGCCGCGGAGTTCCACGGCGGGCCCGCCGGGGGTGGCGCCGGGGGTGGGATCAGACGGCGGCGGGGTCATCGACCTTCAGCTTCCCGGCCACGATCTCGTCGCGGAGCGCCTTGATCCGCTCGACGACGTCGGGGTGCTTCGCGATCACGCACTGGGTGGACGCGAGGTTCTCGCCGAGGCCGGTGAGGGTGATGCCGCCCTCCTTCAGACCGTAGGAGACGGTCTTGCCCGCGTTGCCGGCGAGGATCCCGGCGACGCCCTTGTCCACGGCGACGTCCGTGCGCTTGACCACGTTGTCGACGACGGTGCCGGCGGCGGTCGGGCACTGGTTGACGTCGACGCCGTACGCGAACGCGCCCTTGGCCTTCGCGGCCTCGAACACGCCGTAGTTGCCGGCGGCGGCCGCGGCCATGATGTGGTCGGTGCCGTCGGCGATCAGCGAACCGGCCTGCTCCTTGGCGCGCGCCGAGTCGTCGAAGGGGGACTGGCCGCCGACGAAACGGGTGGTCGCGACGACCTTGGCGGGGTCCTTCGCCGCGTGCTTGGCGCCGGCCGCGAAGGGGTCGCTGTAGCGGCGGAACTGCGGGGTGTCGAGCACGTCCACGGCGCCGACCTTGCCGCTCGCGCTGAGCAGTCCGGCCTCCGCGCCCGCGAGGAAGACCCCCTCGTGCTCGCGGAACACCGCGCAGCTCACGTTCGGCAGCGGCTTGGCGGTGCAGGCGTCGACCATCAGGAATTGCTGCTTGGGGTGGGTCCCGGCCTGCTGGGCCACGGCGTCGGCGAACTCGAAGCCGACCAGCACGACCACCTCGGGGGCGGCGTCCACGGCGGCCTTGAGGTTCTGCTGCTGGGAGGACACGTCGGAGCTCTGGAAGACCTTGGAGGTGCCGCCCTGCGCCTTGGCCGCCGACTCGATGCCGGTGACGGCGAGCTTGAGGAACTCGTTCTGCCCCACCGGGTCGGGGGTGACCAGCGTGAACGCCTTCTTGCCGGCCGTGTCCGCGCCGGCCGGGTCCTTCTTCGCGGCGGCCGCGTTGCAGCCGGTGACCGCGAGGGCGGCGCCGGCCGCGAGGGCCGCGAGGCGGAACGTGCGTGATCTGTGGAGCATGGCGGTGCCTTCCGGGGAAACGCGGGATTCGCCGCGAGGTGACCGCGGACGCGGGGAGCGCGGCGGAGAACGGGGGAGCGGGCGGAGCGGGGTGGAGCGAACGGGGCGGCGCGGTCAGCCGCGACAGGCGTCGCTCGAACACCGGCCGTGGTCGAGGAAGCGGCGCATCGTCAGCAGCACGGTCCCTCCTCGACTTTCGTTCGGCCATCCGGTGTGTGGTGGAGCAGGTGGAGGGTAACACCGGGACCCGCACACTCGTACGATCGTCTCGAACTGTGGTTCTTCGCGGTCGTGTACGGTGACGCGCACCCTCAACAGGCCCGTCCGGGTGACCACTCCCCGGAGATCCAGGAGCACTCATCCATGTCGCAGAAACCGCAGGAATTGCGCGCCGTCGAATGGACCGGCGACTCCCTCGCCCTGATCGACCAGACCGCCCTGCCGCAGCACACCCGCACCCTCGTCGTGCGCGACGTCGACGCCCTCGTCGACGCCATCCGCCGCCTGGTCGTCCGGGGTGCGCCGGCCATCGGGGCGGCCGGCGCGTACGGGGTCGCGCTCGCGCTGCTCCAGGGCGAACGCGAGGGCTGGGACGCCGAACGGCTGCGCGCCGAGATCGCCCGGATCCGTGCGGCCCGCCCCACGGCCGTCAACCTCATGGTCAGCGTCGACCGGGTCCTGGCCCGCCTCGACGAGGGCGTGGACGCGGTCCTCGCCGAGGCCCTCGCCGTGCAGCGCGAGGACGTCGAGGCCAACCACGCCATGGGCGCGCACGGCGCTGACTGGCTGATCAAGAAGGTGGGCGTGGACCGCCCGCTGCGGATCCTGACCCACTGCAACACCGGCGCCCTCGCCACCGCCGGCTGGGGCACCGCCCTCGGCGTGATCCGCGAACTGCACGCCCGCGGCCTCGTGGAGGTCGTCTACGCCGACGAGACCCGCCCGCTGCTCCAGGGCGCGCGCCTGACCGCCTGGGAACTCGACCAGGAGGGCATCGCCCACTTCGTGCAGGCCGACGGCGCCGCCGCCGGCACCATCCTGCGCGGCGAGGTGGACGCGGCGATCGTCGGCGCCGACCGGATCGCCGCCAACGGCGACACCGCCAACAAGGTGGGCACCGTGGGCGTCGCCCTGGCCTGCGCCGACGCCGGCATCCCCTTCCTCGTGGCCGCGCCCACCAGCACCGTGGACCTGGCCACCGCCGGTGGCGACGCCATCCACATCGAGATGCGCGACGGCGCCGAGGTCCTGGAGTGGGGCGGGGTCCGCACCGCGCCCGCCGCCTCCCGCGGCCACAACCCGGCCTTCGACGTGACCCCGGGCCGGCTCGTCACCGCCCTGGTCACCGAACGCGGGGTGCTGGAGGTCTCGGCGGGCGAACTCCCCGGCGAGCACCTCGCCTGAGCGGCCGCCCGCCCGCCCGCCCGCGCGCACGGGAGAGCGGGGCGGGACGGGGGCCGACGCCCCGTTCCGCCCCGCTCCCCGTCGGGCGGGTCCGCGCCCGCCCCGATCAGCGGTCCGTCAGGGCCAGTTCCAGCAGCCACTCCACGACCTCGGTGTGGTGCCGGGCCTGGCGCGGGTCCGCGCCCCACACGTACAGCCCGTGCCCGGCCACCACCACCGCCGGCATCCGCGGATCACGCGCCGCCTCCAGCCGGTCGCCCAGCTCGCGCATGTCCTGGCTGTTGGCGATCACCGGCAGGGTCACCTCCACGCCGTGCGCGGGCTGACCGACCCCCTTGAGCATCTCCAGGTCCTTGAAGACGATGCCGCCCGGCTCCCGCCGACCCATCGCCACCGAGGCCACCGTGTGCACGTGCACCACGGCGCCCGCCCCGGTCAGGGCCGCGACCCGCGCGTGCAGCTCGGCCTCCGCCGACGGCCGGCCACCGTCCAGCGAGGCACCCTTGGCGTCGACCAACACCACGTCACCGGCGCGCAGTTCGCCCTTGTCGTGGCCGCTGGCCGTCACCGCCAGGCGCAGCGGGTCCCGGGACAGGACGCTGGAGAGGTTCCCGGAGGTCCCCCGCATCCACCCGAAGGACGCGAACCGCGCCGACTCGGCCGCGAGCACCGCCCCGGCCGCCTCCACCTCCGCACGGTCGATGCCGGCGGTCCCCGCCGCGTCGATGACGGTCACAGTGCGCTCCCTGGTTCGATCTCGATCGCGTCGAACGCCCCCGCCTCCGGGTGGTCGCCGACGCCCTGCTCGTAATACGGCTCCCCGGGCCGGCGGACCCCGACGGTGCGCCATCCGGCGGCCCGGGCGGCGTCCAGCTCGCCCGGCCGGTCGGAGAGGAACAGGATCCGCCCGGCCGGCACGCCCGTCGCCGCCGCGATCCGACGGTAGGAGGCCGGCTCCTGCTTGGGCCCCGCGTTCTCCGTGTCGTACAACCCGCCCACCAACGGCAGCAGATCGCCCTCCGGGGTGTGCGCGAACCACGCGCGCTGCGCGGCCGCCGAACCCGAGGAGTACACGTGCAGGGCGATGCCCGCCGCGTGCCAGCGCCGCAGCGCCGGCAGCACGTCCGGGTAGAAGTGCGAGACGAGGTCCCCGCGCGCGAAGCCCTCCGACCACAGGACGCCCTGGAGCGTCTTGAGCGCGGTGGCCTTGCGGTCCTCGTCGAGCCACGCGTGCAGCGCCTCCTCGACCCGGGCCACGTCCGCCGCCGGCTCCCCGATCTCCTCGCGGACCTGACGGATCGCCCGCGCCACCTCCGGCTCCTCGCCCCGCTCGGCGAGCAGGGCCCCGAACCGGGCCCGCGAGTACGGGTACAGCACGTCGACCACGAAACCGGTGGCGCTCGTGGTGCCCTCGATGTCGAGGACCACGGCGTCCACCTCGGCCACGACCGTGCTCACGCCCGGTGTCCCGCGCTGATCGTGTCGAAGTCGGGGAAGCGGTCCGAGATGCGGTCCCCGGTGAAGTTCCCGATCCAGCCGTCCTCCTCGTGGAAGAAGCGGATCGCCGTGAACGACGGGTTCGTGCCCATGTCGAACCAGTGCGTCGTGCCGCGCGGCACGCCCAGCAGGTCGCCCTGCTCGCACAGCACCGCGTGCACCTCGCCGTTCACGTGCAGGTAGAAGATGCCGGCGCCGGAGACGAAGAAGCGGATCTCGTCGTCGTCGTCATGGGTGTGCTCCTGGAGGAACCTCTCCCGCGCGGCCTTCGCCTTCGCAGGGAACTCCGGGTCCTCACTGGGGTGCAGGCCCAGCACGTCGACGGTGGAGAAGCCCTCCTGCGCGTTCAGCTTCTCGATCTCGGGCGCGTACGCCGCGAACACCGTCTCGGAGTCCGCGTCGAAGGGCACCTCGGGCCGGATCGGCCACTGCTCGTAGCGCACCCCGAGCGGGGCCAGCGCCGCCGCGATCTCGACGGGGTCGGAGGTGCGCCGCACCAGGGTCTCGGGTCCGGATTCCGGCCACGTGGTCAACAGGGTCATGGGAACTCCAGTGCGGAAGAAGGCGGATGGAAGGAGCCGCGGGGGCGCGGCGGGCGCCGGGGGAGGGGCGGGCCGCCGGACGCGACGCGCGCCGCCTCGGGGGCCGGGGCCACGCGGGGACGGCGACGCACGGGGCGCCGGGCGGCGGCGGGCGGCTTCAGCCGCGACACGCCGCGTCGGTACAGCCCGGGGCGGCGCACGTACCGCGGTTCGGCGTCACGTCGCTCCCCACTGTCCCGAGGCTGATTTTCGTTCATCGGATCGTAGCCCCGGACGGGCGCGGACGGCACGCGGGATACGGGACGTCTCACGTGCCGAGAAAACCCCCCGCCCGCGCCCGCCGCCCTCAACACAGTTCCCGACGGTGCTGGATCGGCAGGTGGTTGCGCCATTCGGCCGGCGTCAGGCTGCCGCCGGCGCGCGCGCACACCCGCGCGACCAGCCGTTCCGGGGCGACCTCGACGCGGCTCAGGCCGCTGTGCGCTCCGACGGCGCGCAGGGTGCGCCCGTCGGGGGAGTAGGAGAGCGCGAGGATCGCGTCCCCCGGAGTGGGCAGGGTGCCCAGGGCGCGGTCGAATCGGGTGTCCCAGAGCCGGAGCGTGCCCGAGGCGCCGCCCACGGCCAGGTACTGGCCGTCGGGGGAGAAGGCCAGGGCGGTGACCGCCTCCACCGCCCCCACCCGCGGGGTGTCCACGGGAGCGGCCAGGAAACGCATCCGTCGGCGCAGCTCCCCGTCCCAGATCGTGACCCCGCCCGTGGTGTCGCCGACCGCCAACCACGTTCCGTCGGAGGACCAGGCGAGCACCGCGCCGTCCTCGATGCCCAACCCCCGCTCGGCCCCCCGGCCGGCGCCCGTGGGGAACACGCGCGCGGAGGACGCCAGCGTCCGCCCACCGGGCCGGACGGCGAGCGGACCGGGCAGCTCGGGCAGCGCGCCGCCCCCTACGTCGACGCGGTCCGATCCGAGGTCCTCGGGCCGGGTCCGGCGACCGCTCGGCAGCTCGCGGACGTCCACCACGTCCACGTCCGAGCGCGTGGTGAACAGGGAGCGGCCGTCGCGCGAGACCGCCAACCCGGTGATCGGGGACCGCGCGCCGGCCGGGACGCTCGGCTGCGGGGGCAGGGGGAGGGCCCTGTCACGGCCGGTGTCCCACAGGCCCGGCTCCTGGATCGCCGGTTCGGTGGTGTCCGACGCGGCGTCGGGGCCCATCGGGGTACGGGTGTGGGCCAGGGTCCGTCCGTCGGGGCTCAGCGCGAGCAGGGAACGACAACCGTCGGTCGCGTGCCCTCCGCCGGGCAGCGGAGTGGGGGCCGGGCAGGCACCGGCGGGGGTGCGGGCCGTGCGCCGGCCGTCGGCGACGGAGTACGTCTCGAACCAGCTCTCCCCACCCCGCCGGCGGGCCACGGCGTAGGCGGTGCCGTCCGCGCTGAACACGCCCGCGGACGCCGCGTCGGGATTCCACCGGGAGGTCATCGCGGGCCCGTAGGAGATGGAGCGCACCACGCGGTCCCCGCGCCGGTGCTCCGTCAGGTACCGGATCACGCCGTCCCGCGGATCGATCCGCAACCCGGAGGCGACCTCGTTGACGAGGGGGTAGCGGAACACGGGCCGCTCCGGCGCCGCCAGACGCCACAGCAGGACCTCGTCGCCGTCGGCCCCGACCAGGAAGCGGCCGTCCGGGCTCGTCGTCACCTCGGTCAGCCCGGGGTGTGCGATCCGGACCCGTTCGCGGCCCGTGTCCGGTTCCCACAGGCTCACCCCCGTCGTGGTGCGCACGGCCAGGGCCGCGCCGTCGCCGGTGAACGCGAAGGACTCCATCGCGCAGCCCCCGGGCCGTCGGGCGGGCAACTCGCGGCCCCGGGTCACGTCGAACACCCGCAGGGGCACCTCGGCCCGCTCACGGGCGCTCAGCGGTTCCGTCTCCCGCGCGCACACGGCGAGCCGACGCCCGTCGGGGCTGACCGCCCAGACGGGCCGCCGGCCCGTCGGCACCTCCAGCAGGACCCGGTCGTCGCGCACGTCCCGCAAGGAGAGCCGGCGGTCGTCCGAGGTGTCGATGACGTCCTGCATCACGAGATTCGGCGCGTCCGTCCAGGAGACCCACTGCGCCACGGGACGGGGCACCGCGTCGACGGCCCGCCCCGAGACGAGATCCAGCCGCCGGGCACCGATCCTGTCGCCCTCGGGAACGAGCGGCTCCATGACCACGGCCGTGCGGCCGTCCGGGGAGATCCCGCCGAGCAGGTTCTGCCCGAATCTCATCGACGGCCCCAGCGCGGCCTTGCGCCGCACGTCCCAGGAACGCGCCGCGGTCGCCGTGCTCACCGTGACCACCCGGCCGTCCGCGCTCAGTTCGACGCCGATCCGGTCCGCGGGCCTCTCGGGCGGCGTCGTGTCCGGCACGTCGTACACGTCCACCTCGGCCTGCCCGGCCGCCGCCACCAACGCCGCCTCGGTCTCCGGGCCCGGGGCGAGCCGCCAGGCCGCCACGCCCAGCCGCTGCGCCAACCCCGACTCCGTGCGGCGCAGGCGCTCGGCCTTCGACACCGCCTGAAGGACGTCCAGTTCCGTCGTCCGGGCCCGGTCCAGCTTCTCCTGGAACGCGGCCTCGGCCGCCCGGGCCTCGTTGGCGCGCCCCCGGTCCCACGCCGTCGTGCCGGCCACCGTGAGCAGCACCAGCAGGACGGCGACCACGGCGGTCACCGCGTGCCGCAGGCGGCGGGTGCGGGTGCGGGCGGTCAGGCCCGCGCGCAGGAACGCGGCCTCCGGCGGGCTCAGCTCGTCGGCCGCCGGGCCGCTGCCGGGCGCGAAGGCGGTCTCGGCCTCGGCGAGTTCCCCGCCGCGCAGCAGGGTCCCGGCGTCCCGGTCGCGGGCCAGCCAGTTCTCGGTGGCCTGGGTCAGCCGCCGGTGCAGCCGCAGCCGTTCGCGGTCGCTCTCGATCCAATCGCGCAGCCGGGGCCAGGCGGTGATCAACGCCTCGTGCGCGAGGTCCACCACCTCGTGGTCCAGGGTGACGAGCCGGGCCTTGGCCAGCCGGTCCAGGACCGCCCCGGCCTCCTCGGCCGTCGCCGACCCGGGCGGCACGAGGGTGTCGCGGGGCACCGGCCGGCGGGTGTCGGCCACCCCGTCCGCGCCGGGGGTGATCAGACTCAGCAGCAACCGGCGCGCCACGGGCGCGCGGTCCTCGCCGAGCGCCGCGTACACCTCCTCCGCGGTCTGGGCCAGGGCCCCGCGCAGCCCGCCCGCCGCCTCGTGCCCCGCCAGGGTCAACAGGCGTCCGCGTCGGCGCCGCCAGGTCTCCAACAGGGCGTGCGAGAGCAGCGGCAGCCCGCCCGGCTCCCGGGTCACCTCCTCCACCAGCCGCGCGGTCAGCGCCCGCTCCACGGTGAGACCGGCCGCCGTCGCGGGCCGCACGATCGCCCCGCGCACCTCCTCCGGGGTCAACGGCCCCACCGGCAGGGACGCGACCCGGGCGGCCTCGGCGAGTTCGGGATGGGCCAGGCAGTTCGCGTAGAAGTCGGCGCGGACCCCGAGCACCACCCGGATCCGACTGTCGGGCCGGCGGGCGGCGAGCAGGGCGTCCAGGAACTCGCGGCGCTCGTCCGGGTCGGCGCACAGCGTGAACAACTCCTCGAACTGGTCCACGACCAGCCACGTGTCACCGGGCCCGGCGGCCGGCGCGAGCACCGCGCCGTGGGTGCGCGCCGGGTGCTCGCCGGGGGTGAGGATCCGCAGCGCCGAGGCGGCCGGCAGCGGGGCCGCGCCGCGCCGCAGCCGGGGGATCAGCCCGGCCCGCAGCAGGGAGGACTTGCCGCTGCCGGAGGGACCGAGGACCACCGTGACGCGATGCTCGGCCACCAGCGCCGTCAACGCCTCCGTCAACCGTTCCCGACCGAAGAACACCGCCTCGTCCTCGGGCTCGAACCGGGTCAGGCCCCGATAGGGCGGGGCCGCGCCGGCGTCGGCGCCGTCGGCCGGCAGGGCCAGGAGTTCGGCCTCGGCCGCCCGCCACCGCTCCTCCCACGCCACCGGATCACCCCCGCAGACCCCGACATAGGCCAGGGCCACGGGCAGGCTCGGCAGGCGGGCGCCGGCCGCCGCCTGGGAGAGCGCCGTCACCGAATAGCCGGCCCGCGCGGCCAGCTCCCGATAGGGCACCGAGCCCGCCGCGACCCGCAGCGCGCGCAACTCGCACGCGAACCGTTCGACCGGCCCGGCCTGCGGGTCCAGCGCCTTCTCCGGCCTGCCCACCAGGCCCCCTCCCACCCCGAATGCAAGATCGTTCCCACCCTAGGAACGCCCCGCGGCAGGTCACAAGGGGCTCTTCGGCCGGCACTGAACAATTGTTCAGCCGCCCGAACCGGGGCTGCTGAACAATTCCCGGGCCGGTGGACTACTGCCGCAGCCGGTCGCCGCCCCGCCCCGACCGACCCCGCCCCGCCACCCCCGTACCCCCCTTGTCGGGAGCCCGGCGACGGGCCCGGCCGGGACACCGGCGACCGGCTGCCCCTTCCGCGCCACACGACCGTGTCGCGCCACTCGAACCGGCACCCGCGGCCCGCCGGGCAACCGGCCGCCCGCCCGCCCACTCCGGGAGCACAGTTGTCCGCACGAACACCCGCGCCCCGACGCGCCACGGGGGCCCGCGCCCTCGCCGGCGCCGTCGTCGTCGCACTCGGCACGGGCCTGACCGCGCCCGTCGCCGCGGCCCCCGCCGCCGGCGCCCCCGCGGCCCGCGCCCAGGCCGCGCCCGTCACCGTCACCCTGATCACCGGCGACCGGGTCACGGTCAACGCCGACGGAGACGTGATCCGCTTTGAACGGGCCAAGGGCCGCGAGCGCGTCCCGGTCCGCACCCAACGCGTCGACGGCCACACCCTGGTGCTGCCCGCCGACGTCCGCGAACTGGTCGACGAGGGCACCCTCGACCGGCGCCTCTTCGACGTCACCACCCTGGCCGACCCGGCCCTGCGCGCCCTGCACGGCGACCGCCTCGGCCTGATCGTCCAGTACCGCGGCCCGGCCGCCGACGAGGCCCGCGCCCGACTGCGCGCCGCCGGCGACACCCCCGCCGCGCCCGCCGCCCGCGACCTGCCGACCCTCGACGCGGACGCCGTCGCGGCCTCCCCGGAACGGGCCGCCGCCGTTTGGGAGGCCCTCACCGACCGCCGCGCCCGGGGCGCCCGCGCCGGCGGATCCGGCATCGCCAAGGTCTGGCTGGACGGCGTCCGCAAGGCCACCCTCGACAAGAGCGTCCGGCAGATCGGCGCCGACAAGGCATGGCAGGCCGGCCTCGACGGCACCGGCGTCAAGATCGCCGTCCTCGACACCGGCGTCGACGAGACCCACCCCGACCTCAAGGGACAGGTCGTCGCCGAGAAGAACTTCACCGAATCGCCCGACACCGAGGACCGCGTCGGCCACGGCACCCACGTGGCCTCCATCGCCGCCGGCACCGGCGCCGGCGCGGGCGGCGCCTACAAGGGCGTCGCCCCCGGCGCGAAGCTCATCAGCGGCAAGGTCCTCGGCGACGGCGGCTTCGGCAGCGACTCCGAGATCCTCGCCGGCATCGAATGGGCCGCCGACCAAGGCGCCGAGGTGATCAACCTCAGCCTCGGCGGCCCCGACACCCCCGGCGTCGACGCCATGGAGGAAGCCGTCAACCGGCTGTCCGCCGACCGCGGCATCCTGTTCGCGATCGCCGCCGGCAACGAGGGCGACGGCCCCTCCACCGTGGGCTCGCCCGGCAGCGCCGACGCGGCCCTGACCGTCGGCGCCGTCGACGCCAACGACGCCCTCGCCCGGTTCTCCAGCCGGGGCCCCCGCGTCGGGGACGGCGCCGTCAAACCCGACCTCACCGCGCCCGGCGTCGCCATAGCCGCCGCCGCGGCCCCCGGCAGCGACATCGGCACCGACCCCACCCTCCCGCACCCCGCCCCCGGCCACGTGCGCATCAGCGGCACCTCCATGGCCACCCCGCACGTCGCCGGCGCCGCCGCCCTCCTGAAGCAGAAGAACCCCGGCTGGGCCGCCGCCGAGCTCAAGGGCGCCCTCACCGCGTCCACGAAGGACGGCGGGTACGCGGTCCAGCAGCAGGGGACGGGCCGGGTCCGGGTCGACCGCGCCCTGAACCAGACGGTGATCACCGAACAGCCCTCGCTGTCCCTCGGCACCGCCCGCTGGCCGCACACCGACGCCGCACCGCTCACCAAGAGCCTCGCCTACCGCAACCTCGGCACGACCGAGGTCACCCTCGACCTCGCCGTCACCGGCACCGACCCCGGGGGCAAGCCCGCCCCGACCGGGTTCTTCACCCTCGGCACCGACAAGGTGACCATCCCCGCCGGCGGCCGCGTCGAGGTCGACGTCACCGCCGACACCCGGCGCGGCGCCGTCGACGGCGCCCACCACGGCTACGTCACCGCCACCGTCGCCGGCGCGGGCGCCGACGCCGAGGGCCCGACCGTCCGCAGCGGCGTCACCGCCACCCGCGAGGGCGAGGCATACGACGTCACCTTCGAGACCCTCGACCGCGACGGCGAGCCCGCCGCGTACTTCGACCACGCCCTGACCGGCCTCACCGGAGCCGACAAGGGCCGGCGCGCCGTCCTCACCGACCGCTCCTCCTCCCGCACCCTGCGCGTGCCCAAGGGCGACTACCTCCTGGAGGGCATCGTCTTCCAGTACCTCCCCGACGTGGGCGAGAACATCGACTGGCTGACCCGACCCCGACTGACGGTCACCGGGAACACCACCGTCACCCTCGACGCCCGCACCACGAAACCCGTGAACATCACCGCCCCCGGCTCCACCGCCCCCGAATACCTCCAGACCAACTTCCGCCTGACCACCGGCGGCGCCGACCTCAGGTCCGGCTGGGGCCTCCTCGACCAGACCACCCTGCGCACCGCCCATCTCGGCCCCGCCGTCACCGACGGCTCCCTCGCCCAGACCTGGAGCGCGCACTTCCGCCAGGGCGCCGACACCTCGACCACGGTGGCCTTCGGCGGCCGCGTCGAACGCCTCGACACCGGCCGGGTCCGGCACGTGAAGGAGACCGAACTGGCCGCCCTGCGCGTCCGGTCCGGCAGCCCCGCACCCGGCAAGGCCACCTCGATCGGCGTGTACCCGGAGATCGCGGGGATCGCCGACCACATCACCAACCTCTCCGCCCCGCAGGACGCCCCCGCCACCCACACCCTCAAGGTCACCGCCGGCGACGGCGTCGTCTGGCGCACCCTCGCCCGGCAGCACGGCGCGCCCGACGCGGACGGGTACCGCGAGGTCGAGACCGAACAGTGGGCGCTCGACGCCCGCCGCGTCACGGCCGGCCGCGTCCACGAGGAGACCGTCAACACCGGCGTGTTCGGCCCGGTCCTCGGGCAGGGCCACGGCGTCGTGCGCACCGCACCCGACCCGGGCACGGGCCGGCAGACGATCCTCGGGGCCGTGCCCCTGTTCGGCGACGGCGCCGGCCGGGCGGGCTCCTCGCTCGTCACGAAGGCCGTCACGACCCTGTACCGCGACGGCGTCGAGATCGCCGAGAACGAGGACCCGCTCAGCGGCCGGATCCCCTTCACCGTCGACGCGGCCGACGCCGCGTACCGGCTGACCACCTCCGTCGAACGCCCCGCCGCCCTCTCCGCCCTCTCCACCCGCGTCGAGACGAGCTTCGCGTTCCGCTCCGGGCAGGTCGCCGCGGACACCGCCCTCCCCGTCTCCACCGTCCGCTTCCACGCCCCCGTCGACCTCGCGGGCCGGGCCCCGGCGGGCAAGCCCACGCGGATCCCCGTCACCGTGCAGGGCGCGGCCGCCGGCGGGAACCTCAAGGCGCTGACCGTGTCCGTCAGCACCGACGACGGCGCCACGTGGAGGACGGTCCCCGTCGTCGGCGACGCCTTCCACGTCCGCAACCCCGCCAAGGACCGGGGCATCTCGCTCCAGGCCACCGTCACCGACAAGCGGGGCAACGTCTCGGAGGTCACCGTCCACAACGCCTACCTCGGCGGCTGACCCCACCCGGCCACGCGCCGGCGACCGCACAGGGGTCGGTCGCCGGCCCACCCGACCCGCCCGCCGGCGAACCCGGCGGGCGGGTCCCCGCGTTCACGGGGGTGCCGGGGGCTGGTTTGCGGGCGGGGAGCGGGGGCAGGCGCCGGGACGAAGCCCGCCGGCCGGGCCACCGCCCGCCGACCCCCACCGAACCACGCGACCGGAACACCCGGTTCGAGGGGAGGAACCATGTCATCGAGCGCGCTGATCATCGTGCTGAGCGTGGTCGTCGTGGTCCTGATCGTCGCGATCGTCACCATGGTGGCCCTCGCCCGCCGCAAACGGCTGCGGGAACGATTCGGCACCGAGTACGAGCGCACGGTGCGACAGACCGGCGACCGCCGCACCGCCGAGAAGGACCTCCGCGCCCGCGAACGGCGCCACGACGACCTCGACATCCGCGAACCCGCCGAACGCGAACGACGCGCCTGGGCCGGCGAATGGAACGCCGTCCAGGAACGGTTCGTCGACCAGCCGGAGGGCGCCGTAGCCCAGGCCGACGAACTGATCACCCGCGTCATGCGGGAACTCGGCTACCCGACCCAGGGGTACGAGGACCGGGTCCGCGACCTGTCCGTGGCCCACGGCCGGACCCTGGAGCACTACCGGTCCGCGCACGAGGTGCAGGCGCGCGGCACGGCCGGCCGGGCGACGACGGAGGAACTGCGCGGGGCCATGGTCCACTACCGGGCCCTCTTCGACGAACTCATCGGGACCACGGGGTGACCGACATGACCGACCACGAACCCTTCCACCGCACCGACCGCCGGGACCCCGAGGACCCGGGCGCCGGCCGCCCGGGCACCGCGGACCTCGCCGACGCCCTCGCCCCCGCGCCCGCCGAACCCCCGGCCGCCCGCTACCCGGGCGAGGCGACGGAGATCGCCCCCGAGGACACCGGGGACATCGGGGACACCGAGGACATCGGGGAAGCCGACCCGGCCCCGGCCGCCGGCGACCCCGCGCACCCGGGCAGCGCCCCGCACGAGCACGAGCACGAGTACGAGTACGAACGGGAACCCGACCCCGGCCCGGTTCTCGCGGCCGAGACCGCCGGCGACACAAGCCTGACGACCGACCGCGACGGCCCCGCGAATGCCGAGGACGACGAGGCCCGACTGCTCGCCGAGCAGGACGCGCTCCGCTTCCGGGACGACTGGCGCGAGATCCAGACCCGGTTCGTCGACGACCCCAGGGGCGTGGTCCGCGACGCGGACCGCCTCGTGGCCGAGGTGATGCGCACCCTCGCCGAGTCCTTCGCCACCCACAAACGGGAGCTGGAGGGCGAGTGGAACGAGGGCGAGGAACCGGCCACCGAGGACCTGCGACTGGCCCTGCGCCGCTACCGCTCCTTCTTCGACCGCCTCCTCCAGACCTGACCCGCCCCACCCCCGGACCCCGCGCCCCGACCACCCCCCCGGCCGGGGCGCGGGCATGCCCCCGCACCACGACGACCCCGGGACCGGGGTGTGGCGCGGTGCGGGGCGGGGGCGCCTCAGGGGCGCCGACCCCGGGCGCCGGCGTGCCGGCGTGCCGGCGGACGGACGGGGCCGGAGCGGTACGACGCGCCCGCCCACCCCACCCGGAGGTACCGCGCCGACCCCTCCCACGACACCGCGGTCCGCCTCGCCGGCCGACTCGCGCACGGGCGCCGGCAAGAGCACCGTCACCGACCCGCCGGACGACCGGTACGGGCTCGCGCCGCACCGGGGGAACCGTGCGGAACGCGGAACGCGGATGGACAGATGGACGGAACGCCGCGATCCGCTCCGTCACCCTCGACTCGCCGCCCTCGCGGAGGCCGGGCCCGGGGCGGGGTGGCGCGAACGGACGCCGCAGGACATGTTCCGGGCCATGCCGAGCCGGTCCGGCGAGACGGTCGGGCTGCTCGTCGTGGACCTGCCGGCCCTGCCGGCCGACCGTCTCGTGCGCGTGGACCGGTTCGGCATCCTGCCCGTGCACCCGGCCCCGCTGCCGCGCCGTCCCGAACGGGCCGTGGCCCTGGTTCCCGACCACCGGATTCCGGGAGCGGGCCCGCACCGCGGAGCCACGCGGACCCGGTGCGCGCGCGGGCCAGCCGGGGCGAAGGCGACGCGACGGGCGCGCTCGCCGTACGTCTCACCCGCGACGCGCTCGGGAACGCGGCAGTGCGCCGGCGGGCCCCGGGGGTTCAGGCCCCCTTTGTGGCCGTTTCGCGCGCGGCCTTGCGTTCGCGGCGCTCCCGGAGCATGTCCCGGATGCCCTCCTGCGCGCCCATGAAGTCCAGGGTGCAGAGGTCCCAGGCCACGAAGGCCAGGCCCCCGGCGAGCCCGAACCGGCGGCCCGTCCTCTTCACCGTCATCGTCGTCCTCCTCGTGTCGTGTTCGGTCGTGTGTGTCGCGCCGGCGGTCGGGGTCATGCCCCGACGGCCTGTCGCATCCCGGTGGCCGTGACCGGGTAGTGGAGCTTCTCGATCAACCGGCCGTCCTTGAACGCGAGACGCAGGACGTTCGTTTCCGACCCGCGGGCCGTGGGGTCGGCGTACAGGTACCAGGCGCACTGGCTGCCGACGGGCGCCACCGGGCCCCGTCCGCCGCAGAGTTCGCCCGTGTCGGGGTTCTCGCGGGGGAGCTTGGAGCGGACGGACGGCTCCGTCTCGCCGACCCGGATCATCGCCTCGGTGTCCGGCGTGACGATTTCGGCGGCGGCGGAACGCGCCCACCGCGTCACGAAGTACGAGACGACCGTCCCGCCGACGAGCAGCACGGCACAGCCGATGACCAGGAACGGTGTCGCGGAACGCATCTCCCTCGGATCGCGGCGGTCGGTGTCGTCCACCAGGGCTCCCGCCACACCACAACCCTCACAAAACCCGACAATGCCGCGCTGTATCCCAAAGTCGTTCCCCCCATCGACGTTCGTCGCGCCCCAGGCCGTCTCGTTCGGATCTTGCCGCTCAAGCCCGTGTCTCCCCCCGGCCCTCGGGGGCTGGGGCCCCAGGTGCCGCGCATCGCAAGGCGGCGGGGGCACCTCCCGGCCCCCGACGGCCGGGGGCGGGGGTACGTGGGTATTGCGACAACGCGGCGTGGGGGCGCCCCCGGGCGCAGCCTGGGGGAGTGCGGTGCCGGGCGGGATGGGGGCACCTCCCGGCCCCCAAGGGCCGGGGGAGGGCCAGGCGAGATCCGGAAGAGACGGCCTGGGTCCCCGCGCCGGCTCGCCCATCGGCCCTCGCCGGCTCTCGCTTTGGCGTGCGTCGCGGCGTAGTCTGGCCCGGCGCGTCGGGTTACACGTGTCATCACATATCCCGCACCGCACCGCACCTCGCACGGCACTGCCCACCGCCCGGAACCCCGCACGAGAACCGAGGAGCCCCCGCCCATGACCTCCGTCTCCGAGCCCGCCCCCACCCGGACCGGCGTCCCGACCCCCGTCCTCGCCCCCACCACCCTCGGTCCCGTGCGCGGCCTGCGCGACGCCGACGGCGTCGCCCGGTTCCTCGGCATCCCCTACGGCCGGCCGCCCATCGGCCCGCTGCGCTTCGCCGCGCCCGTGCCCTGCGAGCCGTGGACCGAGCCGCTCGACGCGACCGCCTACGGGCCCACGGCGCAGCGCCGTCCGCTCGGCGAGGTCACGATCATCCCCGAGCCCTCCGTGCCGGGCGCCGGCGTCCTCAACCTCAACGTCTTCACCCCCCGGCTCCCCGCCGGCGCGGAGACCGCCCCGGCCGGGACCGTCCCCACCGAGGGCCTGCCCGTGCTGGTGTGGATCCACGGCGGTGGCTACGTGGCCGGCTCGGCCGCCTCCCCCTGGTACGACGGGGCCGCCTTCAACCGCGACGGGGTGATCGTCGTGAGCGTCGGCTACCGCCTGGGCGTCGAGGGCTTCCTCGCCTTGCCCGACGCCCCCGACAACCGGGCCGTCCGCGACTGGATCGCGGCCCTGACCTGGGTCCGCGACAACATCGCCGGTTTCGGCGGCGACCCGGCCCGGGTCACGATCGCCGGCCAGTCCGCGGGCGGCGGCGCCGTGCAGACCCTGCTCGCCGCGCCCGCCGCCGCCGACCTGTTCCGCTCCGCGATCTCGGTCTCCGGTGCCGTCATGGAGCCCCAGGACCGGGCCACCGCCGAACTCGTCGCGCGCCGTTTCGCCGAGCGCACCGGCGTGCCCGCGACCGCCGCCGCCCTCACCCCCCTCACCGACGACGAACTGCTCGACCTCCAGGCCGCGATCCCCGTCACCGGCCCGCTGCCCGACGCCGACGGCGTCCCCGGCATGCCGCTCGCCCCCTTCGCCGACGGCGAGGTGATCCCCGTCCCCGTCATGGACGTCCTGACCGATGGCTCCGGCCCGGTCGGCCGGGTGCCGCTCATGCTCGGGTTCACCGCCCACGAGTTCAACCTCGCCGCACCCCCCGGAGCCGACGAGGCCCTCGACCGCGCGATCCTCGGCGCCCTGGGACTCGACGCCCCCGCCCAGGCCGCGTACGCCAAGGCCCTCGGCGTGGAGGACACCGGCGCGCTGCGCGCCCAGGCCGTCACCGACGCCCTCTTCCGCGCCCCCGGCCTGCGGATCGCCGAGGGCCGCGCGGCGCACGCGGCCCCGACCTGGCTGTACGAGTTCCGCTGGGAATCCCCCGTCATGGGCAGCGCCTTCCACTGCCTGGACCTGCCCTTCGCCTTCGACCTCCTCGCCGCCCCCAACGTCACCGCCGTCGCCGGCGAACGGCCTCCGCAGGCACTGGCGGACGCGGTGCACGGCGCGTGGGTGGCCTTCGTCCGCGACGGGGCCCCCGGCCCGGACTGGCCCGCCTACTCGGCGGAGGGCCGCGAGACCCGCCTGTGGGACGAGACCGTGACCACCCCCTCCGACCCCCTGGGCGCGATCCGCGCGGTCTGGCTCGACTGAGCCCGCCCGAGCCTCCCCGTCCTGTCCGGGCGGGGGAGAGGACGGGCGGGCGCGCGCTCCGGGGGGACCGCGCGCCCGCCCCTGGCCGGTTCCCACCGGTCCGTGACGGGCCTGCGCGGGCCCGGCCTTAGGGTGGGTCGATCATCGGACGATCGCATGAAGCGAGCCGGCGCGAGGGGGAACCATGACGGCACGGGGACACGGCACGCGCGCCGACGACACCACGGGACCGCGGCGGACGGCTCCCGCGCCGACGACGATCGCCTCCGCGACGACGGTCACCCCGTCACCGACGATCGCCTCCGCGACGGGGGTGACCCCGCCACTGACGATCACCCCCGCGACGGCGGTCACTCCGCCACTGACGATCGCCTCCGCGACGGCGGTCACTCCGCCACCGACGATCGCCCCCGCGCCGACGGTCACCCCGGCATCGACGGTCACCCCGCCGCCGACGGTCACCCCCGCGACGCCCCCGGCCCGCGCCGAGGCGCCCGCGCGGGCGACGCGCGCCGTGGCACCGCTGCGCGCCTCGGCCGTCGTGGCCCTGGCCGTGGCGCTCGGCGGGTGCGCGACCGTCGGGCCCGCCCCGACCTCCGACCGTGCCCCCGCGCCCCCGGGCGCGTCCGCGTCCACGCCCGGCTCCTCCCCGAGTGCCGTCCCCCTGCCGCCGAGCGGACGCCACGGCGCCGACCCCGCGTCCTGGCGCCTCCCCCTCGACGCCTACCGCCTCGAACCCGCCGACCGGGCCCGCATCCACGCCGCGCACACCCTCGTCGCGGCCCGCTGCATGACCGAGGCCGGGTTCCCCGACACCCCGGACGTCACGTGGACACCGCCCGGTTGGCGCACGGGCGAGGCCGATACGGCGCGACGCTACGGGGTGCGCGAACCGGCCGCGGCGGCCGAGGAGGGCTACCGCCAGGCACAGGTGACGGCCGAGGCCATCGACCGCGACATCGCCGCCGAGAACGCGGGAAGCCCCGAGGAACGGGCGGCCCGGAAACGCTGCGCCAGCGACGCCTCGCTGACCGTGCCCCTGCCGTCGAACACCCCCGCCATGGAGCGCATCAACACGCACTCCTTCGAGGTCTCCCGTACCGACCCCGCCGTGCGCTCCGCCTTCACCCGCTGGTCTGCCTGCATGAAGACCAAGGGGCTCGTCTACGCGGACCCGATGGCGGCCCGTCAGGACCCGCGCTTCGCGACCCTCGCGGGACCCACCCGGGCCGAACGCGACACCGCGCGCGCCGACGCCGAATGCCGGCGCCGACACGGCGTGGACGAGGCCCGGTTCGACGCCGAGAACCGCTACCAGGCCCCGAAGGTCGCCGAGGCCCGCGCCGAACTCGACCACGCCCGCGGCATCTTCCTCGCCACCCTGGAGAAGGCCCGCGCCCTGCTCGCCGAAGCCTCGAAGAACCCCACCCGCACCCCGGACGCCGAACGCCTCTGATCCCTCGGCCTTAAGTCCCTGACCAGCGGAAACGAATGGACCCGGGGGTCGGGCCCGCGTACGTTGGCCGGGGGTCGCCACGCGCGCGGCCCCCGATCGCCCACCCTCCCGTCCTCGTGGAAGACCCCGCCATGTCCTTCGGCCCGCCCGGTCCGCCCGGCCCGCCCCCGCCGGCGACCCCGCCGCCCCCGCCCCAGCACCTGCACACCCACGTGCGCGCCCACACGGATCCGCACGCGGCCCCGCCGTACGTCCCCGGTCCGCCCGTGCCGCCGCCTCCGGGCCCGCCCGTGCCGACGCCCGGCCCCGCGCCGGTCCTGCGCTCGCCGCTCGGCCTGGCCACCGCGCTGACCGTGCTCTTCTCGCTCACCGCCGCCGTGGACCTCTTCTCCGCCGGCGTGGGCGCCTACGCCGGATCCGTGGCCCAGGCCATGATCGACGACCCGGTGCACATCGACGAGGTCGCCGCCCACACCGCCGACACCCTCACCGCGATCACCGCCGCCCTCCAACTCCTCTGCCTGATCGGCACGGCCGCCGTCTTCCTGGTCTGGTTCCACCGAGTGCGCGGCAACGGGCAGATCTTCCGCCCGAACGCCTTCACCCAGAGCCCCGGTTGGGCCATCGGCGGCTGGTTCATCCCGTTCGCGAACCTGTGGCTGCCGCTGCGGACCGCCCGCGAGATCTGGACGGCGAGCACCCGCCTCGACCCCACCGGCACCCTCGTCCGCACCTCCACCACGCCGGTGACCGCGTGGTGGTCGCTCTGGATCGCCTCGATCTTCGCCTCCCGCGTCTCCGGCACCTTCCACGACCGGGCCGACACCCCCGAGGCCCTGCAAGAGGCCGCGTACCTCGGCATCCTCACGGACCTGATCTCGGTGGCCGGCGCCGTGTGCGCCCTCCTCTTCGTCCGCAAACTCACGGCGATGCAACACACGATGGCCACCCAGGGCCCCCACGCCCGCCCCTGACCGCTCGGTCACGACGCGACGGACGCGCCCACCGACCCCGCGGTGGGCGCCGTCGCCCTCTCTTCAGCTCCTCTTCAGCCGGGCCTGCGCACGATGCGGTCGGCCGATCCGCCCCCGGATCGCCCGTCACCCGTCATGCGTCACGTATCGCACGCCGAACGAGAGAGCCCGAGATGGCAGAGCCCTGGCCCCCACCGATCGACCCGGCACCGATCGACCCGGCACCGGTCCCTCCGGTCGCCGCCCTGGAGGCCGTGGGCCTCGGACGCCGACATCGGCGCGGCTGGGCGCTGCGGGAGTGCGGCGTGCGGATCCCCGCCGGGCGGATCTGCGCGCTCGTCGGCCCGAACGGCGCCGGCAAGTCGACGTTCCTGTCCCTGGCCGGCGGACTGCTGGCCCCGACGGAGGGACGGGCGCGGATCTTCGGCCTCGACGCCCGTTCCGCTGCCGCCCGGGCCAGGACCGCGCTGCTCGGCCAGGACAAGCCCCTGTACCGGGGCTTCACCGTCACCGAGACACTGCGCACCGGCCTGGAACTGAACCCGACCTGGAGCCGGGAGACCGCCGAACGCATCGTCGACGAGGGCCGGATCCCCCTCAAGGCCAAGATCTCCTCCCTGTCCGGGGGCCAGCGCACGCGGGTCGCCCTGGCCGTGGCCTTCGCCAAACAGCCCGACCTGCTGATGCTGGACGAGCCGATGGCCGACCTCGACCCGCTGGTCCGGCACGAGGTCACCGAACTCCTGCGGGCCGAGGCCGCCGCCCGGGGCACCACCGTGATCCTGTCCTCCCACACGATCACCGAACTCGCCGCCCTGTGCGACCACACCGTGGTCATCGCCGCCGGCACGGTCCGCCTCGCGGGCGCCGTGGACGAACTCCTCGCCGCCCACCACCTCACCCCCGACGAGCACGTGGCCCCGCGCACCGCCGGCACCTCGCGGTCCGCACCCGCCCCCACCCTCGACCAACTGCTCCTCGGCTACCTGCGGGGCGACCCTGCGGCCCCCCACCTCGCCCCCGACTCCCGCCCCGACGCACGTCCCGAGACCCGCCGAGCCGCCGCATGAACACCACGCACGCCGCCCCCTCCCGGCCCTCCCACACCACCCGCACCACCGGCCGCGCCACACCGCGACGGCTCGTGCGGGGACTGCCCTGGCTGGTGCTGCGCCAACAGCGCCTCGCCATCGCCGTGACCCTGCTGCTCGCGGCCGGACTGACCTGGTACGCCGTCCACACCGCCGACGCCGCGCTCGACTGGCTGCACCGGCGCGAGATCGGCACCTGCCCGCCCGGCGAGGGCTGCCGGCTGCCGACGGAGTTCTCCCTCGCCTACCAGGTGCCGCTGCGGAACCTGACCTTCGGCCTGTCGATCCTGCCGGTCCTGGCCGGGGTGTTCCTCGGCGCGCCGCTGTTCGCGACCGAGGTGGAGGCCGGCACCCACCGGCTGATCCTGGCCCAGAGCACCACCCGCACCCGCTGGTTCCTGGCCAAGGTCCTCCCGCCGGTGCTCCTCGCCCTGCTCGCCTCCGTCCCCGTCACGTGGGCGGCGGGCCGGTGGCGCCGACTGCTTTTGGACCACGCGGGCACGTACGCCACCTGGTACGACTGGGGCTCGTTCAACGCCACCGGCCCCACGCCCGTCGCCCGTACCCTGCTGCTCGTCTCCGTCGGCATCGCCCTGGGACTGCTGCTGCGCCGCACGATCACGGCGATGGGCGCGAGCCTCCTGGTCGGGGGCGGGGTGTTCGCGGCCTGGGAGTGGGCGCGCCCGTACCTGCGGCCGGCGATCACCGCGCGCGGCGCCGCCACCGAGAACATCATCCCCGACGGGGTCTGGGTCCGGGACTACTCCCTGCTGACCTCGAACGGGGCACGCGCGCAGGTGCCGGACGCGTGCATGGTCGGCAAACAGTCCGTCTACGAGGCGTGCCTGCGGGACCACGACATCACGCGCTCGTGGGTCGAATACCACCCACAGAGCCACTTCGCGCCCCTGCAACACATCGAAACGGCGACCTGCCTGGCCCTGACGGTGGCGGCCCTCCTCTTCGCCCTCTACTGGACCCGCACCCGCCTGACCTGATTCAACCCCCGACCCACATGCTCGCCCGCCCTCGAAACCCCGGCCCGGAACGCGTTCCGCGCCGGGCGCGTCCGAGGGCCTCGGCGCGCGCCGCCCGGGCGCCGATCCGCCCGCGCGCCCTCCGTGTGGGGGACACGTGGCCTGTGGACGCGCGGGGGAGCGCTGCGCACCATGGAGGAATCCGCCCCTCCGGACCGGACCGAGAGCGGTCGGGGCGCGTATCGACCTCATCGGTGTCGGCACAGGGAGGACAGGTCGTGAACAGGTGGAACCACCCGTTGGCGGCGCGCAGAACCGAGCGGAGAGAACGGAGAGAAGCGAGGGAACAACGGGAACGGGCGTCACCGGCGATTCCGTACCCCAACGGCTGGTTCGGCCTGGCCGACGCCGGCGAGCTGCGCCCGGGCCGCGTGCTGACGCGGCGTCTGATGGACGAGGACGTCGTGCTCTACCGCACCGCCGGAGGAACCGTACGGGCGGTCCGTCCCTTCTGCCCGCACCTGGGCGCTCACCTGGGCCACGGCGGCACGGTGGTCGGCGAGACCATCCGCTGCCCCTTCCACCACTTCCGGTTCGGCCCGGACGGCACCTGCGTGGCGACCGGCTACGGAACACCACCGCCGCCGAAGGCGCGCGTGGCGCCCCTGGAGTGCCGTGAGGTCGACGGTTTCGTCATGGTCTGGTGGCACGCACGGGGTGAGGCCCCCTCGTGGGAGATCGAGCCCCTGGCGCCCGGAGAGTTCGAGCCCCCGCGGTCCCACGTGATCCACCTGAGGGACCATCCCCAGGACGTCTACGAGAACGTCTTCGACCAGGGGCATTTCGCCCCGGTGCACGGGGTCTCGGCCACCGTCACCCGGCCCGCCGTGTTCGAGGGGACACGTGCCGGGGTCTCCATGCGGTACACCCCGGGGCAAGGGGTGTTCGTGGCCACGGCCGGATTGGCCGCGGAGATGACCGTCTCCGTGCAGGGAATGGGGTTCTCCCGGACCGAGACGAGGCATCCCGTCACCGGGGTCGACTGCCACCTGTGGGGCCTCGCCACCCCGATCGGCCCCGGCCGACTCGCCCTTCGCGTCGCGGTGTCCGCGCGACCGACCGCGGGGCGTGCGGCGGCCTCGGCCGTGAACAGGCTGACCGCGAAGGCATTGCTGCGTCTGCTCGCCTGGGACATCCGCAGGGACGGCCGCATCTGGAGCAACAAGATCCACCTGGAACACCCCAAGTTGGCCGAGGGTGACGGCCCGATCCTGCAATACCGCGACTGGGCGCGGCAGTTCTACACCGAAGGCTAGGCCGCAGCCCTCCGATCGCCACGCCCCTCGCGCCGAGGGGCCTGCGAGACGCCCCGCTCCGCCCTCGGCGGGCCGCGCGCCCGAGGTCCCCTCCGGGAGATGCCTCGCGAGGCGAGCCCCGATCCCCGGCACCGGATCCGTCCGTGTCCGCGGCAGGAACAGCAGAATCGAATCTGCGCCAGGCGATGCCCCCGAGGCCCCATATTTCGTCGCCCTCCATTCGAGCACGGCACCCGCACCCGAGCCCGGGCGGCCCCCTGCCCCGAGCGACTGAACCGACCGAACGGCCGGCCCGACCTCGACAGTCCCGTACCCACCTCCTACGGAGGCGCGCCATGACCGCCCCGACCGCCCCCACCCCGATCTCACTCGTCCACATCAGGGCCCAGGTGGAGCGGACGCTCCACACCTTCCTGGCCCGACCCCACTACGCCGATCCACGTCTGACCCAGGCCGTGGCCACCCTCGGAGAGTTCGTCCTGACCGGCGGGAAACGCCTGAGACCGACGATGCTGTGCCTGGGGTACGTCGCCGTCACCGGACACCACCCCCCACCCCCGGTGGTGCGGGCCGCCGCGTCCCTGGAGCTGTTCCACGCGTTCGCCCTCGTCCACGACGACGTCATGGACGACTCCGACACCCGCAGGGGCCGGCCCACCCTCCACCGCGCCCTGGCCCCCGGCGGGCCCGACGGCCCCCGGACCGGGGCCGAGGCCCGGATCGGGGTCGGCAAGGCCGTCCTCCTGGGCGACCTGGCGATGGTCTGGTCCGACGAGATATTCCACTCCTCCGGTCTGGATCCCGCCCAACTGGCCGCCGTGCGCCCGGTCCTCGACGCGATGCGCACCGAGATCGTGGGCGGCCAGTACCTCGACGTGATGACGGCGAACGATCCCCGGGCGAGTGTGGAGACCGCCCTCGACGTCATCCGCCACAAGACCGCCAAGTACACCGTCGAACGACCCCTGCACCTCGGCGCGATGCTCGCGGGCGCAGAGCCGAGCCTGCTGGACGAACTCAGCTCCTACGCGCTGCCGTTGGGGGAGGCGTTCCAACTCCGGGACGATCTGCTCGGGGTGTTCGGCGACCCCGAGGTCACCGGCAAGTCCCGTCTCGACGACCTGCGCGAGGGCAAGCACACGGTCCTCGTCGCCCTCGCCCGGAGGGACGCGACCCCCGCGCACCGGCGGCGCCTGTCCCGACTCCTGGGCCGCCCCGACCTGGACGAGACGCTCGCCGAGGAGGTGCGCGAGATCCTCACGGCCTGCGGTGCCCGCCGCACGGTCGAGGACATGATCGACCGGCGCCGCCGGCAGGCCCTGAGCCTCCTCGACACCGGCGCCCGACTCCACCCCGCGGCCCGGGAGCTCTTGCGCGACCACGCGGACACCGCCACCCGGAGGGCCACGTGATCGATGCCCCGGGCACGACCGGCAGGCCCGGCAGGCCCACGCCCGCGCGGACGCACGAGCTGCTCGACCCGTCGGCCTCGGCCGACGCGGGAGCCATGACGCTGCGGACCGCCGCCTCCCTCGGCGATTGGGCACGCGGGCTCGGCGCCCCCTTCGACCCGAGGGCCGCACCCCTGGCCGCCATGATCCCGGCGTTCGCGGCCCCGTGGTCGCCCCCCGAGGTCTGCTTCCTCGCCGGACGCACCGCCCTGTGGGCGCTCGCCCTCGACGCCCGGACCGACGGACCCGACGCCCGACCGCACGCGGTGGAACGCGGCCTCGCTCACTTGCGCGCCGTGGCGGTGGGCTCCACACCCGGCGCGGACCCGCTCGCCCGGGCCCTCGCCGGCATCCGACACGACCTCCTGTCCGGCCCGAACGGCGCCGTCCTCGCGCCGGTGTGGGAGGACGCGGCCCTCGCCGCCCTGGACGGCACCCTCTTCGAGTTCCGTGCCGCACGACGCATGTCCCTGGGCCACCCGGCCCCCACCCTCGACGCATACCTCCACCACGCACGAGGGAGCATCGGCTTCGCCCTCGTCGTCCTGGCCCTGTGGTCCGACCCGGCCGTCGGCGAGGAGGCCGCCGGCGCCGCCGACCTGCGGCAGGCGTGCCGGGTGGCCTCGCTCGCCACGAGACTCGCCAACGACCTCAGCGGCGTCGCACGGGAACGCGACGAGGGCACCCTCAACGCGATCCTCCTCGGCCTGCCCCCGCGGACGGCACGCCGACGCGTCCACCGGCTCCTGACCGACTGCCGCGAGTCCCTCCGTCCCCGCACCGCGACGGGCTGCCCGGCGGCGCTGGCCCTGGAACGCCAACTCCTGTGGTCCGTGCGCCAGTACCGACACGGAGACCTCGGCCACTGACACCGAGGGTCCCGAACCCCTTTCGCACCCCCGCCGAATCCCGCACGGAACCAGGACCACCCCCATGCATCCACTCTTCCCGGCCCGCGAACCGGCCCGTCTCGCAGGCACGGTGTGCCTGGTGACGGGTGGGGCACAAGGCATCGGTCTCGCCGTCACCCGCGCCCTCCTGCTGCGGGGCGCACGCGTCCACGCCGTCGACATCTCCCCGCGCAACATCGCCGCCGCCCGTGACGAGCTGCGGGCCGAGACCGCCGCCGGCGCCGTGACCTTCCACGAACTCGACGTCGGCGACGGGCACGCCCTCACCCGGTGCGTCACCGCCGTCCACGCCGCGGAAGGGCGGCTGGACATCCTCGTGAACAACGCGGCCTTCACCCAGTGGCGCGACGTGGAGGACATGACCGTCGAGGACGCGGAACGCACCATGCGGACCGGATACGACGCCCTGCTCCACGGGGTGAAGGCGGCACTGCCCCTGATGCGCGCGGCGGGTGGCGGACACATCGTCACCATGGGCTCCTCCGCCGGCATCGTCTTCGTCCAGGGCCCCTCCGCCGCCTACGCGGCGATGAAGGCCGCAGTCCACGCCTACTCCCACGTCCTGGCCGAGGAACTCCACGCGTCCCCGATCCACGTCACCGTCGTGCGGCCCGGAACGGTCACGGGCACCGACTTCTTCGCCGAGCACGTCCCCTGGAGCCGGCTGCCCCGCCTCGCCGACCTCCTGCCGGCCGCCACGCCCGGACAGGTCGCCGAGGCGGTACTGGACGGCATCGTCCACCGACGGCCGGTCGTGGACGTCCCCGGATACGTGAGGTGGGTCTACCGGGCCTACGCACTGGCCCCGGGCGTCCTGACCAGAGCCGCCCGCCTCGGCGGCCCCGCCCGCGCCGCCCCGCACCCGCCCCGCCCGCATCCGCAGCCGCCGCCCCCGGGCCTCGCGCACGCCACCCCCGCACCGACCCCGACCCCCCGCCCACTCGCCCGCCTCGCCGCCCGGCTGTCCGAACGCGTGGCGGCCTCCGCCCTCGCCGGCGAGACCATGCGCCGCGTCGTCGTTCCCGTCGACCGCCTGCTCCACCACCACAGCGACGGCCGCTGGAGCCTGGTGCGCCCCCTGGGCGTGCCCACCCTCCTGCTGACGTCGACCGGCTCCCGATCGGGCCGCCCCCGCCGATCCCCGTTGATCCACGTCGTCCACCGGGACGGATACGCGGTCGTCGGATCCAACTTCGGCCGCCCCGAACACCCCGCCTGGACTACCAACCTCCTGCGCACCCCACGGGCCGGCATCACGATCGCCGGCCGCGTGATCCCGGTCATCGCCCGCCCGGTCGACGGGCCGGAACGCGAGGAGATCTGGCAGCGCTTCCTCGCCCGCTACCCCGGCTACCGGGCGTACGCCGACCGCAGCGGACGGGACCTGCGGGTCTTCCACCTCCGCGCCCGACCACCCGGGCCCGCCGCCGACCGCCCCGACCCCCCTCGGAGAACCCCATGACGCCCAACCCCGTCACGACGCCCCTCACCCGCCCCGACGAACTGACGCCCTCGACCTACGACATCGCCGTGCTGTCCCTGATCGACGGACCCCAGAGGTCCGCCCGCGTCCAATGGCTCATCGACCGGCGCACGACCCCCCTCACCTGGGGCGCGCCGCCCGGGACCAGCTGGTACGACGCCTACCTGTCGACCTACGCCGCCGCCCTCGCCCTGCACCACGCCGGCGAGCGCACCCTCGCCGAACCCGCCCTGGCCGCCCTGCCGACGCTCGTCCCCGAGACCCCCGGCGAGGCGCTGGAGACCCTGACCTTCGGCGGACTCGTCGACGCCCTGGACCGGTTCGCCCACCACACCGGCCGGCCCGTCCCCGCACATCCCGCACCCGTGCGGTCCGTCATCGCGCGAGAGCGCGAGAAATGGCGACGGATGCGTGCATGGGACCACTTCCTGGACCCCGACCGGTCCATCGCCGGCTACTGCGCCGAACGCGTCTACGGCGACGAGGCCGTCGACGCGGCCGCCTTCCTCGAAGCCTTCCAGGTACCCAACGGATCCCTCGCCAACGCCCCCGCCGCGTCCGCCCTCTTCCTCCTCCACACGGAACACTTCGAGGTCAAGGCCCCGGCCCCGCTCCTCGACCGACTGCGCGACTACCTCCACTCACGCCCGACGCTCACGCCCTACCTCGACTGGGTCCCGCACTTCACCACCGCCTGGACCACCATGTTCGAACACGAGGCACGGACCGCCCGCACCGTCACCCGAGCCGAGACCGACGCGCTCTGCACCGACCTGCGCCACCCGTCGGGCCTCCTGTGCGCCGTCGGCACCGTGGGCGGCGGACTCGCCATCCCCGGCGACAGCGACACCACGTCCTGCGCCATGCTCGCCGCCCACCACCTGGGCCGCGAGATCCCCGGCACCGAGAACCTCGACCCGCTGTACGCACCCGACCAGGGCTGCTACCGCACCTACCGCTTCGAACACGACGCCTCGATCACCACCAACATCCACGTCGCGGCCGTACTCGCCCTCGAAGAACGCCACGAACGCCTCACCGAGGTCCTCCGGTGGCTCGACCGCACCACGACCCGGGGCCGCCCCCTGTGCAAATGGCACCTCTCCCCCCACTACCCCGACGGAGAACTCGCCCGCGTCACCGCCCGCATCGACCACCCCCTCGCCCGGTCCCTCTGCCGACAGGCCACCCGGAACCTCCTGGCCACCCAGAACCCCGACGGCGGCTGGGGCCTGCACGGATCCACGGCGGAGGAGACCGGATACGCCGTCCACGGCCTGGCGACCGCGGCCCGAACCCACGCCCCCACGCCCCGGATCGACGAGGCCCTCGACCGAGCCCACACCCACCTCACCGCCCACCGACCCGAACACCGGGCACTGTGGCTCGGCAAGACCCTCTACTGTCTGCGCCCCCTGGTCCCGGTCCTCCACCACACGGCCCTCGCCCGCATCGAACGCCCCGACGGCCCCGGCCGGCCGGCACCCCGGGCCTGAACCCGCACGAGCCCCGGCGGCCGACCCGGCGTGGCCGAGAACGCACCGTTCGGGGTGGGGCTCGGGACGCAAGGGGTGTCCGGGTCGTGGGCGGGTGGGGGTGTGGTGGACGGGGCGGGGGTCGGGCGGGGGTGAGCCGGGGAGCGGGCCGGGTTTCGTTCCGGTTCGGGAGGTGCGGTGTGGGCCGTCCCGGGCGGGTGTCACGTCGTGCGGGTCGGGCGTTCCGGGGGTCGGTGGCAGGGCGTTACCACGTGGCGAACGAGGCTCTCTGGAAAGCGAGTTGTGGGGAACCGGCCGTACCGCGACTGGACCATTCGGCCGGCATGTGCCCCCTGCGGGCGGGCCCGGCGTGCGCCGGTGTGCAGGTGGGGGGCCGTGCGGGGGCGAACCCGGCTCCGGATGCCGGCCGATACCGGACGGATCACTGGATTCCGGTGTCCGAAAGTTTGGCCGAGTTGGCACTGCATCCGCCCCTGGGTGCCGGGGAAGATCGTGCTTGCCCGGCCGCGTCAACGGCCGGACGGGGTCCGAATCAAGCCGATCGACAGAGCCGTTCCCGTCGCGGGCCGGCCCGTCGGCCGCGCCCGGGTCCGACCGGACGAGGCACCACGGGCCCCCGCCCGGACCACGGCACCCGGGGGACGCGAACGCCCGGTCACGGCACCTTCCGCTTGCACCTCCACTCTTCACGGGAGACACGCATGTCCGACAGTGCACGCACCCCCGAGTTCGCCCTGCGGGACCTGGACCTCGACCTCGGCGACCTGACCGTCACGTCGATGCGCGACACGGTCGCGCTGCCCGAGGGCGGGGCCTCGTCGGGCGCCTGTTCCTGCCAGGGGTCCTCCTCCTGTACCCAGCCGCAGCTGGACGGCAGCGAACTCATCGGCTGACCGAGACCGCACCACCCGCACCACCAGTACGACCGCACCACCCGCACCACGGGGTCGCGTCGACCGGCGCGTGCCCCGAAAACCGCCTCACGATCCGAGGAGACCACCATGGACCGCACCCCTTCCCACCAGGACTTCGAGCTCGCCGACCTCGACCTCGACCTCGGTGACCTGACCGTCACCTCGATGCGCGACACCGTCGCGCTGCCCGAGGGTGGGGCCTCGTGGGGCTCCTGCTCCTGCCAGGGCTCGTCCTCCTGTGCCCAGCAGGACACCACCGGCGTCCTGAGCGTCTGACCGCTCCCCGCCGGGATCCACACCGCCACACCGTGACACCCGCGTCGACCCCCTCGCCGTGCCCCGCGCACGGCGAGGGGGCCGCGCCCCGTCACCGACAGGAGGGAACCGCCATGTCGCAGCCGCGCCGGCCGGACGAGGAACCGGACGAGGCCGGGTCCGGGACCGGGGCCGGGACCGGGGCCGGCTCCGGGGCCGGGGACGCCGCGTCGGCCGCGCACCGGGTGCGCTCCGCGCCCTACGCGCTGGTCCGCGCCACCGTCCTCGCGCACCCGGCCCAACGGCCGGCGGGCGCGAGGTTCCGGGCCCTGCTGGACCGGCTGCGCCGGATCGACGCGGACTCCGCGCGGCTGCTCGGGCCGCTGTGCGACGCCCTGTACGACAGCCGGGACGCTCACCCCGCGGCCTTCCACCGGGACGTGGTGCTGCCGCTGCGCCGGGCCCTGCACAACGGCCGCGCCCCCCGGCCCGCCCTGCTCGACCGCCTCGACGACCTGCCGGACCGCGTGCCCCTCCTGCGCGCCTGGCTCGACCTCGACGCCCAACGGGGCTCGGTTGTGGCTGAGTTGGGTTCGGTCACGGGCGAGGCGCTCGCCGGTGAGCGCGCGGATCTGGCCGCCCTGTGTCGGGAACCCGCCCTCGGGAAGGCCGTCGCCCTCGTCAGCGCCGATCTGCTGCGGGCCGTGGAACGCGCCGGCACCGGGGTCCTCGACCGCAGGACCCGCAAGGAGGAGCCCACGGTGCTGCGGTACGCGCTGCGCGCCGGCACCAAGACCAGCCCGCTGTCCTGGTTCACCGCCGTCGGCTGGGGCCCCTCAACCGCCCCGCCCACACTGGCCGCCCCGCCCACGCCGACGTCCGACCGTGCGCCGGCCGTCCCGTCCACGCCGACGTCCGATCGTGCGCCGACCACCCCGCCCACGCCGACGTCCGATCGTGCGCCGACCACCCCGCCCACGCCGACGGCCGATCGTGCGCCGACCACCCCGCCCACGCCGACGTCCGATCGTGCGCCGACCGTCCCGTCCACGCCGACGGCCGACTGTGCGCCGACTGCCCCGTCCACGCCGGCCGCCGACCGTGCGCTGGCCCCCGCGACGGGCGTCGCCGCCTGGGGTGTCGCGCCGTTCTTCCCGGGGCCCCTCCACCCCGTCGTCAAGGTCAATCGCACCCTGACCACCGCCCTCACCCACGCGCTGCTGGCCGCCCCGCACCGCCGCGCCGGCCTCCCGCACCGGATCACCAGCAGCGCCCGCGTCCACGAGGGCCGCGCCGCGTACGCGCGCGACCGCACCACCTTCGCCGGCGGCCGCTACCTCGTGGCCGAGGAGGACGAGGTCGAGCTGCCCCGCAGCGGGCCGCTGGCCCTGGTCACCGAACGCGCCGCGACCCCCGTGCCGCTGCCCGAGGTCGCCGAACTCCTCGCCGCCGCCCTGCGGGAGGGCGGCGGGGGAGAAGGGCCGGACGAGGGTCGGGCGGCCGTCGCCGACTTCCTCGACCGGCTGGGCCGGGCCGGCCTGCTGGTGCCCGGGGACCCGGTGCCGCCCCAGGACGAGGATCCGACGGCGGGCCTCGCGCGATGGCTGCGCGCCCTGGGCACGACGCACCCCGAGGACGCGGCCCGCGCCGCCGCCGTCGAGGCGATCGCCCGGGCCACGGCCGAATTCGCGGCGGCCCCGCCCACCGAACGCCCGGCCCTGCTCGCGGGCCTGTCCCGGGACTGGAAGGCGCTGCTGGCCGACGCGGGCCGGCCCGTGCCGAGCGTGTCGGCGCCCCTGAACGTGCTGTCCGAGGACGTCGTCGCCCCCGAACCGCTGCCCGTCGGCGGCTTCCTCCAGGACGCCGATCACGAGGCCCTCGCGGAGGCCGGCGCCCTCGCCGAACTCTTCGACCTGGGGCACCTGCTGCGCCGCGTCGTCCGTGACCGCTTCGTCGCCCGGCACGGGGTCGGCGGGGTCTGCCGGCACCCCTGGGAGTTCGGCGCCGAGATCGCCGAGGCGTGGGAGGAGGCCGGGCGGCTCGCGGCCCTCGCCCCCGCCGACCGGGCCGCGTTCCCCACCGGCGTCGACGCCCTCGCCGACCTCCGCGCCGAACTCGTCCGCGCGACCCACGGGCCCGAGGCCGGGGGAGGGCACGCGAGCGAGGGCGAGGGCGCGGCGGGTGGCGGGTCGGATGACGGGCCGGGCGAGGGGCCGGGCGACGGGCCGGGCGACTCGTCGGGGAGCGCCGACGAAGTCGTGCTGCCGCCCCACCTCGTCACGGGCCTGCCCGCCCGCCTGCCCGCCTGGACCCGCGAACGCCCCCTCGGCTACGCGTGGTTCCTCCAACGCGGCACCCCCGCGCCGGCCACCGGCGGCGGCCCCGGGCCGCTGTGCGTGAACCACGTGTACGGTGGCTGGGGCCGCTTCACCAGCCGTTTCCTCGACGCCCTCGACCCGCGCGCCGCCGCCGAGGTCTCCCGGGAGATCCGGCGCGGACTCGGCCCCGGCGCCCGCCCCGCGCAGATCCGCCCGGTCGGCGGCTTCAACGCCAACCTGCACCCGCTGCTCGTGCCCGACGAGATCGGCCCCACCCGCGGCCCGGGGGTCCTCGCCGAGGGCGACCTCGACCTCGTCCACGATCCGGCGACCGACCAGGTCCGCCTGCGGGCGCGCGACACCGGCGAGGACCTCGACGTGCTGTACCCGGGCTTCCTCGCCCCCCTGCTGCTGCCGCGTCGGCTCGGCGCCCACCTGGCCGACCACCCCGAGGGCGCCGTCGACTTCGGGCCGCTCGTGCCCCGCCGCGCCGTGCCCGCCCCCGGCGGGACCGTCACCCGCACCCCCCGACTGCGCCACCGACACCTGGTGCTCCGCCGCCGCCGCTGGCTGCTGCCCCCGGAGGTGCTCGCCGCCCTCCGCGCCGAACTCGCCGCCGAAACCACCCCGAACCCCGGCCCCGGCGCGAGTCCGGGCCCCGGTCCCGGCCCGGGTTCGGGCTCCGGTTCGGGCCCCGGCCCCGGTTCGGGCGCGGGCTCCGGCCCGGACCTCGGTCCCGGCCCCGGCCCGGGTTCGGGCTCCGGTTCGGACCTCGGTCCCGGTTCGGGCGCGGGTTCCGGTCCGGACCTTGGCCCCGGCCCCGGCCCGGGCTCGGACCTCGGCCCCGGCCCGGGCTCGGACCTCGGCCCCGGCCCGGGCTCGGGCCCCGGCCCCGGCCCGGGCTCCGGTTCCGGTGGGGGTGCGGGCGCCGGTCCCAGTTCGGGCCCTGCTCCCGGCCCGGGTTCGGGCTCCCGTCCCGGCCCCGGCCCCGGCCCCGACCCCGACCCCGGCCCCGGCGCGGGCTCGGGCTCCGGTGCCGGTTCCGGTTCCGGTGGGGGTGCGGGCGCCGGTGCCGACGCGTTGCCCGTCGCGACCGTCGCCCGCTGGCGCGCCCTCCTGGACCTGCCCGAACAGCTCTTCCTCCAGCCCGCCGGCGGCCCCGTCACCGGCCGGGCCGCCACCGACTTCCTGCACCGACTCAGCCGCCCCAAACCCCACCTCGTGGACCTCGGCAACGCCCTGCACCTGCGCTGCCTCGCCAAATGGCTGTCCCGGCACGCCGACACCGGCGTGGTCCTCGAAGAGGCGCTGCCCGCCCCCGGCGGCTCCGCCGACCCCACCCACGCCGTCGAACTGGTCCTGGAGATCCACCGGGCCGGGCGCCGCCGGTGAACCCGCCCCCCGGTCCGGCCCTCGGTCCGGCCTCGGACCGCCACACGACGACGACACGAGCGCCGAAAGGAAGCGTACGAGGCGTGCGAACCCCCGACACCGCTCCGCCCCGGGCCGAGGCCCCGTCACACGCCGAGACCCCGCCCCGGGCCGAAGGCCGGCCGCAGACGGACGGCACGCCGCGCGCCGGCCTGGACGTGGTCGTCTTTCACCACCACCCCGTCAAGGCCCCCCTGCTGCGCGGGGCGGTGCTCCCGCTCGCCGAGGCCCTCACCGCCGACGGCCTCCACGCCCACGTGGAACGCCACTGGCTGCACGGCCCGCACCTGCGCCTGCGGTTGACGGGCCCGCCCGCCCGGGTCCACGCCGCCGCCGAGGCCGCCGCCGTCGACCTGCGGGCCTGGCTGCGCCGGCACCCCTCGCGCTCCGACCTCACCGACGCCGAACTGCTCCGCCGCGCCGAGGCCGCCGGCCGCGCCGAGCTCCTCCCCGGCCCCCACGGGCCGATCGCCGCCGACAACACCGTCCGGATCGAACCCGCCGACCGCGACACCGCCCGCACCCTCCTCGGCGAGGACGGGACCGCCCTGCGCGAGGACCTCCTGCGCGCCGGCCTGGCCCCCCTGCGCGCCGGCGCCGAGTTCCTCGGCGAGCACGGCGACCGGGCCCAGGCCCGGGTCCAACTCGCCGTCGTCGCCCTCGCCGCGCACGCCGCCGCCCACCCCGCCGGCCTGGCCGGCGCCCACTGGTCCTACGTCTCGCACCTGGAGGACTTCCTCTTCCACGAGGACCCGGACGGCCGGTTGCGGGAACGTTTCACCAGCCAGGCCGAACCCCTCGCCGCGGCCGTCACCGACCTCGTCGGCCGGATCGTCGCCGGCGACGCGCGGGACGGGGAACGGGTGTGGGCCGAGTACGCGCGCGACACCTGGGACCTCGTGCGCGACCGGCACGCGGCGGGCGCGGACCTGCACGGCTCCCCGGACGCCTACCGGGCCCGGGCCGAGGCCACGGGAGACCGGGGCACGGCCCGCCGCTGGAACCACGAGGAACGCACCGGCTACAGCGAGTTCCACCACCTGCTGCGCCGCTCCGACCCGCAGGGCACCATGTTCGACCGCCCCGACTACCTGATCCACCGCGCCGCCACGAACGCCCTGTACCGGCTGCTGGCCATCTGCGACGTCCAGCCCCTGGAGCGGTACCTCGCTGCCCACCTGGTGATCCGCACCGTGCCCGCCCTGACCGGCACCGACTGGCACACCGCACTGACGAGGGCCGTCGCCACGGTCGAGGAAACCCCATGACCCCCACCACCCCCACCCCCAAGCCCGCCGCCAACCACCCCCCGACCGCCGGGCTCCCGGCCGACGGCCTGCCCGTCGACCACCCAACCACCGACCACCCCGCCACCGATCACCTCGCGCCCGGGCCCCTCATCGACGGCCCCGCCGGCGACCAGCCGATCGCCGACCACTTGGCTGCCGATCACCTCACCGCTGAGCCTCTGGCCGACCGTCCCGCCGCCGGCCACCCGATCGCCACCCACGCCCCCGCCGATCCCCTCGCGGCCGGGTCCGCAGCCGACGGCCTGCCCGTCGACCCCCCGACCACCGACCCCCTCGCGGCCGACCACCCTGCCACCGGTCACCTCACGGCCGGGCCTCTCGTCGACCGTCCCGCCGGCGACCAGCCGATCGCCGACCACTTGGCTGCCGATCACCTCACCGCTGAGCCTCTGGCCGACCGTTCCGCCGCCGGCCTCCCGACCGCCGATCACCCTGCCGCCGGTCCCCTCGCGGCCGGGTCCCCGGCCGTCGACCGTCCTGCCGTCGACCGTCCTGCCACCGATCACCTCGCGTCCGGGTCCGCAGCTGACTGCCCGGCCGTTGACCATCCGACCGCCGACCACTCCGCTGTCGACCACCTCACCGCTGAGCCTCTCGCCGGCCATCCGATCGCCGACTACGCCGTCGCCGGTCCCCTCGCGGCCGGGTCCCCGGTCGACGACCGCCCGGCAGCCGATCACCTTGCGGTCGGGTCCGCAGCTGACTGCCCGGCCGTTGACCAGCCGATCGCCGACCGCTCGGCTGCTGATCACCTCACCGCTGAGCCTCTGGCCGACCGTTCCGCCGCCGGCCACCCGATCGCCGATCACCCTGCCGCCGGTCACCTTGCGGCCGGGTCCCTGGTCGACGACTGCCCGGCCATCGACCGCCCGGCTGCCGATCACCTTGCGGTCGGGTCCGCAGCTGACTGCCCGGCCGTTGACCAGCCGATCGCCGACCACTCGGCTGCCGATCACCTCACCGCTGAGCCTCTCGTCGTCCGTCCCTCCGCCGGCCATCCGATCGCCGAGCGCCCGGCCGACCACCCCATCAACCAGGCCACTCCCGACCACCTCACCGCCGACCACCTCGCCGCCGGTCAATCCACCGCCGCGTCCCCAGCCGACCGCCCGACCATCGACCGCCTGACCGTCGACCGCCCTGTCGACGATCATTTCGCGGCCGGGCGTCCCGTTGACCGTCCGGCCACCGGCCACCCGGTCGCCGAGCCTTCGGCCGGCCGGCCCGCCACCAACCACGCCGCCCCCGATCACCTCACCGCCGACCATCCGATCGCCGACCACTCCGCCGCCGATCACCTCGCTGCAGGGCCCCCGGCCGACGACCTGACTGTCGACCACCCCGCCGCCCATCACCCGCCCACCCGCCACCCGGCCGCCGCGTCCTCGGTTGATCGCCCGACCGCCTACCACCCTGCCGATCGCCTCACCGCCGGGCGTGCCATCGACCGGCCCGTCGCCGTTCACCTCACCTCCGGACTCCCGGTCGACCACTCGACCGTCGACCGTCCTGCCGACCGTCCGGCCACCGACCGCCCCGCTGCCGATCACCTCGCCGCCGGGTGCCCCGTCGACCGCACGACCGCCGACGATGACGTTGCCGACCGTCCTGCCGCCGATCACCTCGCCGCTGACCGTCCCGGCGACCACCCGAGCGCCGACGGTCACGTCGCTGACCGCCCCACCCCCGACTGTCCCGTCGACCAGTCGACCGCTGACCGTCCTGCCGCCGATCACCTGACCGCCGGCCACCCCACCGATCACCTCGGCGCCGACGCCCCGACCGTAGGCCGCCTCGCAGACCACCCGGTCGGTGGCGCCGAGTTCTCGTCGGTCGCCGCCGGAGTCCGGGCTCGGCTTCGGTTGCGGCCTGGTGTGGCCGTCACTCCGTTGCGGGCCGGACTGCATCTGCGCGGGCGGCGGGAAAGCGTCACCCTGGAGGGCAGCGAGGCGCTGCCCGCGCTGTGGCGGGTCACCGAACGACCTCTGCGGGAAGGCCGGTTCGAGGAGTTCCTGGATTCCCTCGGCGCGGGTTCGGCCCCGCATCGGGCCGTCAGCACCCTCGTCGCGCGCCTCGCCGAACACGACCTGTTCCTCCCCGACGCGGGCCCGGGCACGGCCGGCGGCAGCGCCCCGGTCGCGGACTGGCTCGGCGTCACGGCGACGCGCCCCGACGCGGCCCGGTCCGCGCTCGCCGGCACCCGCGCCGAGGTGGCCTCCGGCACCCCCGACGACCCCCTCGCCGACGCCGTCGCCCGCGCCCTGACGGCGGGCGGACTGCGCGTATCCCGCGTCCACGAGCCCGAACTGCCGCCGCATCAGGTCCTGTTGTCTGCCCGTCGGGTCGGGTTCGAGGTGCGGGCCGTGGCCGTGGGTCGGCACCCCGGCGGCGGACATGTCACCGCCGTCGCGAGTCCCGCCCAGGCCCGTTCCGACGCCCACGACCTCGCGGCCCGCCTCGGCCCCGCCGACCCACCCCACGCCGACCCCGACGTCGCCCCGGAACCCGCCGCGTTCCTCCCCCTCCTCGCCGGCGCCGCCGCCCACCGGCTGCTGTGCGCCGCCGCCGGACTGCCCGACCCGGCGACCGAGGGCGACGACGACCGGCTCCTGCCCGGACTCCCGGCGGTCCTCCTCGCAGAGACCCGCCCACCGCGCGCCGAATACCTCAGCCGCCCCGGCCGTGACCGGATCGACGCCGACCGCCGCCCCCTGCCCCCGCCCGCCAGCCTGGGGGAGGCCCTGCGGCGCCTGGCTGCCCTCACCGACGTCCGCGCCGGCTCGCTGCCCGAACCGGTCCCCGCCGGCCTCCCCCAACTGCCCGTGCCACTTGCCCGCTGTCCGCTGCCCGACCCGGACCGGCCTGAACGCGTCCTGGTCACGGGCGCGCCCCGACTGGACCTGGCCCGACTCGAACTGCTCTGTCGTGCCGCCGAACTCCGGCTGGGTGAGGGCCTGTTCACCGTCGGGCTGACTCCCGCGCACGCGCTCGGACGAGCTTTGCGCGCGAGCCTCGCCGCCCGACCCCGACCCGGGTCGACGGACGGGACGCACGCCGAACCCGCCGAGTCCGCAGTGCCGGCCGACCGCTGGTCCGAGCACCCGCAGGCCCGGCACTGGTGGCACACCCTGACCGTCCGGCTCGGCGTGCCCGCCCGGATGCGGGTGGTCCGGCTCGCCCCGGACGCGGCCGCGTACCGCGCCGACGTTCTCCCGGACCGGTCGCAGGAGTCCAGCGGGCCCGAGTCCGGCGGTCCCGTGCCGCTCGGCACGGCCGTCGAGGCCACGCCGGGGGACGCCGCAGCGTTCGCCGCGCTCGCGGCGGTCGCCCGTGCGGGGGTTCCCGAGGGAGCGGACGTCGTGTTCGTGCCGGGTTCCGGCGGCGCGATCGCGCCCACGGCCGCCGCCGGGGCCGGGGTCGCCGCGTGGGAGGACACCGGATGGACCGGGCAGTGGCTCGCGGAACTCGCCGCCCGCGAGGACGCCTTCCTGCGCACGGCGGCCCGTCTGACGTCCTCACCCGAACCCCCGCCCGCCACCGGCCCCTCGCCCCGTACCGGACCTCCGCGCACTACCGAACCCGGTCGCACCACCGGGTCCTCGCTCGTTGCGGAGCCCTCGTGTACCACTGAGCCCTCGCCCACCACCCCGCCCTCGCCCGCCACGGAGCCTCGTCGCATCACCGGGTCCTCGCCCGCCACGGAGCCCTCGCAGATCGTTGGGCCCCCGTGCGCCTCAGAACCTCCGCTCGTCACCGGGCTCCCGTGTACCACCGGGCCGTCGCCCGCCACCGAGCCTCGTCGCATCACCGGGTCCTCGCCCGCTACGGAGGCCCCGCCGACCGTCGGGCCCCCGCGCGCCTCAGGACCTCCGCTCGTCACCGGGCCCCCGTGTACCACCGGGCCCTCGCCCACCACCGAGCCTCTGCCCATCACCGGCCCCTCACGCACCTCAGAGCCCTCACTCATCACCGGGACCCCGCTCCCCACCGGGCCGTCGCCCGCCGCTGGGCCCTCGCCCGCGTCAGCGCCTCGGCGCGGCACCGGATCCTTGCCCGTTACGGTGTCCTCGCTCATCACCGGGTCGTCGCCCGCCGCCGAGTCCTCGCGAGCCTCAGAACCCTCGCTCGTCACCGGGCCCCCGCGTGCTACCGGGCCCTCGCCCGCTGCGGAGCCCTCGCCCGTCACCGGGCCCTCGCTCACCACCGAGCCCCGTCGCTCCGCCGGGTCGCCGTCCGAGCCGGACCTCGGGGGCGAGTTCGGGGCGCGGTTGGTCGCGTTCGGGTTCACCGTTCTGCGTACCCCTCGGGAGACCTCGTGACCAGCGCCCCGACCACCGCCCCGACCCCGACCACAAAGCCGCCGCTCGTGGTGGACGCGGACGCCGCGCGGGTGATGCGGTCCGGGCGGGCTCTGGTCGTGCTGCCGCGTTGGACCCTCGGGCTCGCCGAGGAACTGAGCCGGCACGCCCTCGCGCACCCCGTCGAGTTCGTTCCCGTGCGTTTCGACGGGGCCCTCGCCGTGGTCGGGCCGGTGCTGCGGCCCGGCGCCGCCGCGTGCCTGTGCTGCGTCGAGTACCAGCGGCTGGCCACGACGGGCGGCCGCGTGCCGTGGACGAGTCCCACGCTCGAACTGGCCGGGGTGCCGGCGCCGGCGCTGACGGAAGCGCTGGAGGCCCTCGCGCGCGACCTCCTCGCGCCCCCGCCCACCGGCTCCGGCCCTGCCCCCGAGGCCCCCGCCCCTGATGCCACCGCCCCCGCCCCCGACCCCGACGACGGGGCGCTCGTGCACGTCGTGCACCTCGGGCGGGCCACGTGGTCCACGCACCGGGTGCGTCCCGTCGGCGGCTGCGCCGTGTGTCGGCCGCTGCCGGACGACTCCGACTCCGCCGCGCCCCCGTTGCCCGCCGCCCCCCGGCCGCTGCCCGACCCGCGCGTGCTGCGTCGCCCCAACCCGCTGACCGATCGGGCCCGGCTGCGCGCGGCCCTGTACGACGAGCGCTTCGGGCCGGTGCGCCGACTGTTCCGCTCCGAGGACTCGGCCTTCTCCCTGACCAGTGCTTTCGTCACGGACGGCCGGCGCGTCGACGACGGCGGGTACGGCCGCGCCCGCGATTTCGAGGACAGCGAACGGATCGCGCTGTTCGAGGGCGTGGAACGGTTCACGGGCATGCGCCCCACCGGCCGGCGCACCGCTCTGCGTGCCTCCTTCGTCGAGCTCGGCCCCGAGCGGGCCCTGGACCCGGCGCGGCTGGGCCTGCCCGACCCGGCCCACCACGGGCACCCCGCCTCCCCGACCGTGCCCTACGCCCCGGACCTCGTGATGCCGTGGGTGCACGGCCGTTCCGTCACCCGCGGCCGGCCGGTCCTCGTGCCCGAGCACGTGGCGTACTGGGACGTGCCGGGCCCGGACCGGCCGCGCGTGGTCTACGAGTCCTCCAACGGCTGCGGCCTCGGCAACAGTCCCGAGGAGGCCGCGCTCTACGGGCTGTTCGAGGTCGCCGAACGCGACGCGTTCCTGATGGCCTGGTACGCGGCCACCCCCCTGCCCCGGGTGCTGCTCCCCGCCGACGACCCGGACACCGCGCTGCTCGCCGACCGCGCCGCCCTGGCCGGCTACCGGCTGGTCCTCCTCGACGCGACGAACGACTTCGGGATCCCGGCCGTGGTGGCCGTCTGCCGCTACGAGGGCCCCCACCCGGACGCCCCCCGCGTGTTCCTCGCGGCCGGTGCCCACCACGATCCGCGCGCGGCGATCCGCTCCGCCGTCGCCGAGGTCGTCACCAACGTGCTGGACGCGGCCCGGCGGTCCCTCGCCGAGGGCGGGCCGCGCGACCCGGCGCGGCTGCGGCCGATGGTGGACCGTCCGGAGCTGGTGGTGTCCCTCGACGACCACGTCGGCGTCAACACGCTGCCCGAGGCGGGTCCGCGCCTGGAGTTCCTGTTCGCGGACACCCCGGTGCGCTCCGTCGCCGAGACCTGGCCCGGGGCCCCGGAGCCCGTCACCGACCTCGCCGAACTCCTGCGGGCCACCGCGGACCGGCTCGCGGGCGTCGACCTGGAGGTGATCACCGTCGTGCAGTCCGAGCCGGGCCTGCGCCGCCGGCTGGGCCTGCACGCCGTGAAGGTGCTCGTGCCCGGCGCCCTGCCCATGACCTTCGGGCACGTCAACCGCCGCGTCCGGGGCCTGACCCGGCTCCGGGACGTGCCCCACCGGCTCGGACGCACGCCCCGACCGACCGCCCCCGAGGACCTGCCCCTCCACCCGCACCCGTTCCCCTGACACAGGCCCCCGCACCCGCCTCCGCTCCCGCCCCGAGGACCCCACGATGACGACGACGCCCCCGCGGCCCGCCCCGCCGACCGCGCCCAGGGCCGTGCCCCTGACCGGGGCCGGGACCGGGAACGCCGGCTCCTGGCACGGCCACCACCTCTTCCTGCACACCACCGCCGAGCACGTCGACGCCTTCCTCCTCGACACGGCGGCCCCGCTGCTCGACGCCCTCGTGACCGCCGGGGAGGCCGACGGCTGGTTCTTCATCCGCTACGGCGAGGACGGCCCCCACCTGCGGATCCGCGTGCACGGCCCGGCCGGGGGCGCGGCGGCCCGGCTGCCGGCGGAACTGACGGCGGCCGCCCGGGCCCTGCCCGCCGTGCCCGGCCCCTGGCCCTCCGCGCACGGCGAGTCGCGCCTCGTGCCCTACGAGCCCGAGACGGACCGGTACGGCGGCCCGCGCGCCCTCCCGATCGCCGAGGACGTGTTCGTGGCCTCCACCCGGGCGGCCCTGGGGGCCCTGGGAGAGCTGCGCGGCCGGGGCGCGGCGGCCCGGCTGACCCTCGCGGCGGACCTGGCGCAGGCCACGGCCTGGGCCCTGGACCTCGACGAACCTGCCGCCGCGCGCTGGCTGCGCGGTCACGCGGCCGGCTGGCGGTGGGTGACGGAGGTGCCGCTGCTGCCGGGCGCCTCGGTGCACGCCCGGGTGAACGCCGTGTACGCCGCGCAACGCACCGCCCTGCGCGGGCGCGCGGCCGACCTGCGGCGGCGGTTGACGGAGGGCCGGGCGGCGCCGTGGCTGACGGAGTGGACCGAGCGGGTCCGCGAGGCCGACGCGCGCCTGCGCGCGGCGGACGGTCCGGGATCCACGCACGGGTGGGTGTGGGCCTCCCAACTCCACATGCTGCTCAACCGGCTCGGCGCCACCCCCGACGAGGAGCGGGCGGTGTGCCGACTGGCCGCCCGCACCCTGCTGGACGCCGAGGACGAGCCGCCCACCTACTTCCCGAGCCCCCGCACCGCCCCCGACCTGCGCTACCTGGAACGCAGCAAGTTCCAGATCGGCCGGGGCCAGGACAGCGCCCTGCGCCCGACGGCCCCGCTCGCCGACCGGCCCGCCAACCCGAACCCCTGGCAGCGGCCCGGCCCCGAACTGGCCCTGCCCACCGGCCCGTTGCCGGACGTCACCCTCCGCGAGGCCCTCGCGGCCCGGGTCTCCACCCGGGGTCCGCTCACCGGACCGGTCGACGCCGAGACCCTGGGCGCCCTGCTGTGGCACTCCCTCGCCGAGAGCGCCCGCACCGAACAACGCCTCCCCGACGGCACCGCCCGCACCCTCGTCCACCGCCCGCACCCCAGCGCGGGCGCCCTGTACACGGCCCGGGTGCGGCTGCTCGTGTTCGACGTGCCCGGGGTGCCCGCCGGCACCTGGGAGTGCGAACCGGGCACGCGCACCCTGCGCCGGATCGGCCCGGCCCCGGACCGGACGGCGGTACAGGCCCTGTCCACGTACTTCACCCGGCCCGAGACCGACCCCGACCGGATCGGCGTCGAGGAGGTGCCCGTGCTCCTGGGCGTGTACGCGGACCTCGGCACCCTGCGCCGCCGCTACGGGCTGCGCGCCCTGCGCCTGGCCCTGCTGGAGACCGGCCACCTCACGCAGACGCTGCTGCTGACCGCCGCCGCCCTCGACCTCGTCGGCACGCCCCTGGGCGGGTTCCACGACGACCTGGCGCACGAACTCCTCGGCCTCGACGACCTCGAACGCCCCCTCCAGTACCTGCTGCCCCTGGGTCGCCGGCCCCGGTGACGGGCTCGGGAACGCGTGTGCGACCCGGTCGGTCGACCAGGTCGTACGATGCGGTCATGGCTCACGTGACCGCGGCCGAACGCCGCCCCCAGTTGATCAACGCGGCGATCGAGCTGATGGCCCGGGAGGGCGTCGCCGTGGCGAGCACCCGCGCCATCGCGGCGGAACTGGGCGTGGCCCAGGCCACCGTGCACTACACCTTCGGCACGAAGGAGGAGCTGTACCGGGCGGTGCTGGAACGGCTCAGCGGCGAGTTGATCGCCCGGGTCGCGGGCGCGGAGCCGCCCGAGGCGGGTTTCGAGGAGACGGTCGCCGCGCTGGTGGCCGCGCTGTGGCGGACCGTGCGGGAGCAGCCGGACCGGCACCAGGTGCTGATGGAGCTGACCATGCTGGCCCTGCGCACCCCGTCCCTGCGCGCGACCCTCGACGCGCAGTACCGGGAGGTCGCGGCGACCACGGCCGCGATGCTGACGGCGGTGGCCGTGCGCACCGGCCACCGGCTCGCCACCCCGGCCGAGGAGATCGCGGCGTTCTTCACGGGGGCGTTCGACGGGCTGACCGTGCAGCGGTTGACCCTCACGGACCCGACCCTGGAGGCCGCCGGGCTGCGGGCGCTCGTCACGAGCGTCCTGGCCCTGGCGGGCGGCCGCCCGAACCTGCCGGAGGTCCGGGCGGTCCTGACCGCGACGGTCCCGGCGGGGGAGGCGCCGGACGGTGCCGTTTCGGGCGGGGACGTGTCCGACGCGGGCGTGCCGGGCGGAGGCGTGCCCGACACGGCGGGGCCGGCACGGGCCTGACCCCGAAGGGTCGGGTCCGTGCCGGTGCCGGTCGGGTCCGTGCCGGTGCCGGTCGGGTCCGTGCCGGTCCCGGTCGGGTCCGTGCCGGTCCCTGTCGGGTCCGTGCCGGCCCCGGCGGGTCCGGGACTGGTCCGGGCCGGCGCCCGCCCGGCGGTGGGTGTCTCGTTCAGCCCGCGAACGCGTCTTCCACGTAGCGGCCGGCGGCGATCAGCCCGTCCAGCCAGGCCGCCGCCTCCTCGGCCGTGGCTCCCGCGTGCCGCCGCCGCAGGGTCCGGAACGCCTCCCGCACGGCCGGTGCCATCCGCCGCCCGTCGCCGCACACGTGCACCCGACCGCCAGCCTCCAGCAGCGCGTGCACCTCCGCGCCCTCCCGCAGCACCCGGTCCTGCACGTACCGCACCCCGTCCACCGGCGCCTTCGAGTGCGCGGGCCGCAGGCTGACCGCCCCGGCGGCCTGCGCCGCCTCGAACTCCTCCCGGTGCAGGTAGTCCAGGTCCGGCGCGCCGTTGCCGAGGTAGCACAGCAGCGGGCCGCGCTCCCCGCTCGCCAGCCGGTCCAGGACCGCGCCCCGGAACGGGGCCACGCCCGTGCCCGCGCCGATCAGCACCGCCGGGACGGCCGGATCGTCGGCGAGTCGGAAGGCGTCGGCGCAGGGCAGCACCCGCGCGGCCACGGTGTCGCCGGGGCGCAGGCCCGCGAGGTGGTGGGAGCCCACGCCCCGGAACTCGCCCCGGCCCGAGCGGTGGGGGGCGGTCAGCGGGGAGACCATCAGCTCCACCTCGTGGGGCGTGGCCAGGGCGGAGGAGGAGATGGAGTAGGTGCGGGGGCGGAGCACGGGCAGCAGGTCGAGGTAGCGCTCGAAGGGCAGTTCGCAGGCCGGGAAGCGCTCCAGCAGGTCCAGGACGGAGAGCCCGGCGTCGGTGACCCGGGCACGGAACTCCGCGTCGGGCGCTTCGGCGAGCGCGGCCAGGGGGCGCCGCTCGGGCGGGCACGCGGTGTGCTCGACGAGCCGGGCGAGGTCGGCGCGGCCGGCCGGGGCCTGGAGTTCCACGCAGGTGGTGAGCAGGGCCCGCAGGGTGAGCGGCCGGTCCACGGGCAGGGCGGTGCGGGCCGGGCGGCGGGTGCGCAGGCGGACGGTGCGCTCCGGATCGAGGCCGAAGCGGTCCAGGACGCGTCGGACCAACGGTTCGGGGTTGTGCGGCAGGACGGCGAGGTGGTCGCCGGTGCGGTACGTCGTGCCGGCGGGCAGGGCGAGGCGCAGGTGGCGCTTGGAGCGGGCGCCGGGGGAGTCGACGGCGGCGAGCTCGCGGGCGGCGAGCACGGGCATGGGGAGCAGCCCGTGGTGGGCGGCGAGCCCGGCGTCGACGGAGGCGGGCGCGTCCTCCAGCACGTACCCGTCCCCGTACCCGTCCCCGTCCCGGTCCCCGTCCCCGGTCGCCTCCCCGGTCCCGGTCCCGGCCTCGGCGCCGGTGTTCGTGCCGTAGCGGTCCAGGAGGACGCGCCACAGGTCGGCGCCCCAGCGGTCCACGGTCCCGTCGAGGTCCCCGGCGGCGTCCGCGGCTCCCCGGTCGAGCAGGGGCACGGCGCCGGCGGCGCGCAGCCCGGCGTCGACGAGCGCGGGCACGCGCTGGTAGGTGGCGGCCCAGTTGCGGTCGCCGACGCCGAGGACGGCGTAGGGCAGCCCGGTCAGGTCCCCGGGGTTCAGGCCGTCGAGCCAGGAGACGAAGGCGGCGGCGTCGTCGGTGGGGCGGCCGTTGTACGAGGCGGCGACGATCACGAGGGGTCCGGCGTCCGGGTCGAGCCGACCCGCCCGGTCGTCGAGGGACGCCACGACGGGGTCGAACCCGAGGTCGGCGCCGGCGCCCGCGAGTTCGCGGGCGAGACCCGCGCAGGTGCCGAGGTTGGAGCCGTGCAGCAGGGTGAGGGCGGTGCCGGGAGCCCGGCGCCCGCCCGCGGCCGGGTCGCCGGCGGGGGCCGGGGCGGGAGAGGTCGGGGGAGTGCCGGCGGGCGCGGCGTGCTCGGCGGTGGCACGGTCGGCCGTGGTGCGGTGCGCGAGTCGCAGGCGCAGGCCCTCGGGCTTGAGGGTGAGGGTCTGTTGGACGGCCAGGCGGTACTCGGGGTCGTCGAGGAGCCGGTAGCGGTGCACGATCAGGCCGAGCAGCAGCGTGGCCTCGTGCAGCGCGAACTGCCGCCCGATGCAGGCTCGTTCGCCCATGCCGAAGGGCTTGAACAGGTGCGGGGAGCGGGTCTCCGAGCGCTCCGGGGCGAAGCGCTCGGGGTCGAACAGTTCGACGTTGTCGCCCCAGCCGGGATCGCGGTGCAGGGCGGGCGTGAGCACCATCAGGCTCTCGCCGCGTCGCACCGGGTACCCGCCGAGGGTGGTGTCGGCGATCGGCTCCAACGCGAACGCGGGGGCGGTGGGCCACAGCCGCAGGCTCTCGTCGAGCACCTGCCGCAGGTAGCCGAGCCGCCCGATGTCGCCGTACGCGGGCTCGGGCCGGTCGGTGTCCCCCCACAGCGCGTCGACCTCGGCGCGGGCCCGGGCGAGGACGGCCGGGTTGCGGGCGAGGTGGTGCAGAGCGAAGGCGAGGGCGCCGCTGGTGGTCTCGTGGCCGGCGATGAGGAAGGTCAGGACCTGGTGCCGGATGTTGAGGTCGTCGAGGGGCTCGCCGGTGGCCGGGTCGGGGGTGTGCAGCATCCGGCCCAGCAGGTCGTCGGTGCGGGTGTCGCCGGAGGCGCGGCGGCGCCGGATCACGTCGTCCACGAGGTCCGTCATCAGGTCCACGTCCGCGCGGAACCGGCGGGCCTCGCCGCGCCGCAGGAACCCGGTGCCGGGCAGCGCCTCGCCCTGCGCCTGGGTGTGGGCGAGGGCGCGGGACATGGCGGCGACGAAGGGGTGGGCGTCCTCGCGTTCGAAGGACCGGAAGTCGTGCCCGAAGCCGCACAGGCCGATGGTGTCGAAGGTGAGCCGGGTCATGTCCTCGGCGACGTCCACCGGCCGGCCGTCGGCGGCGGCCCGGTCCCAGGAGGAGAGCAGGGAACGGGCCACGTCGAGCATGGTGCCGTGGTAGCCGCGCATGGCGCTCAGCGAGAAGGCCGGCATCAGGATGTCGTGGGCCTTGCGCCAGTTGGGCTCGTCGGGGAACGCGGTGAACAGGCCGTCGCCGGCGAGGGCGCGGATCTCCACGAGGTCGGGGTGCACGTTCTTGCGGAACCGGGTCTCGTCGGCGAGCTCCGCCACGAGCTCGGGGCCGGCGACCATCACGGTCTCGTCGCCGAGGGCGCGGATCCGGTAGATCGGGCCGAGTTCGGTGAACTCCCGCATGAGGTGGCGCAGTCCGTCGACCCCGGAGGGCACGGAGAGGGCGTGCCCGAGCAGGGGCAGGGCGGGCCGCTCGGGAATCCGCGGGGCGACGACGGGGGCGGGGGTGGTGGGGGAGGCGTGGGTGGTGGGTGTCGCGGGGGCGGCAGGGGTGACGGGCGTGGCAGAGGTGGCAGAGGTGGCGGGCGGGGCGATGGTGGCGGCGGGCGTGGGCGCGTGGGTCATGGGCGTGCCTTCCGTTTCCGAACCGGCTGTCCTTCGTGGCACCCTCAGCGTACGAGTGACTTTGTCGGGTGACAAAGTCGTAGGACTGTGTCGATGGACACGTCCCCGGGACGGAACCCGCGCCGACTCCTCCGCGTCCACGCCCCGCTCTGTCCCGCCCCGCCACCCTCGGCCCAACCCTCGGCCCGGTGCCCGGGGTTGCCCGCCGGCGCGACGCCGGCGGGTGATCCCGGCCGACACGCCCGGGCCCCTCGCCCCGCCCGCCCGTCCCGCCGAGGAGGATCGGGGAACGCGGCCGACGCGGTCCGCGCCGGTGCCCCGTGCCCCGAGCCCGTGCCCCGAGCCGGTGCCCGTGCCCCGTCGAGCCGTTCCGAGGAGCCCCGTGCCCGAGCCCACACCCCCCGAGCCCGCGCCCTCGGACCCGGCGCCCACGCCTGCCGAACCCGCGCCCACGCGCACCGAACCCGCGCCCCCGCGCAACGGGCCGGCGGTGCCCGCGCGCCGGGCCCGCTCCGGGTACCTGCCGATCCTGCTCCCGTTGGGCCTGCTCGTCGTGGTGGCGGTGGTGGTCGGCTCCTGGTTCCAGATCTCCGAGCGGCAGACCATCGACACCGTGCACGCCGTGGGCTCCGAGGCCCGCGACCGGGTGGACGTGCGGGCCACCGTGCAACGCGTGGACGCCGGTGCCCGCGAGCTGGTGCTCCGGGTACGGGCCGAGCCGCGCGGCGCGCTCGGCGCGGACGGCGGGCTCGTGCCCGTCGGCGACCTGCTCCTCCAGACCTCCGCCGCGACCGCCGGGGACCTCTCCTTCAAGGGCGGCGAACGCCTGACCACCAAGGACGTGCGGGTCGCGCTGACCGGCGCGATCGGCGACTACCCCTTCGACCGGTACGAGGCCGACGTCGAGTTCGGGGCCGTGCTCGGCGGGGAGCCCGTGCCCGTGCGCCTGCTGTTCTCCAACAACGACGCCCTCTTCGCCGTCGACGCCGCCCCCGCCTCCGTGCCGGGGCAGGAGACCCTCGCCGTGGAACTGGTCCGCTCGGGCAGCGCGCTGGTGTTCGCGGTGTTCATGATGATCGTCATGTGGGCCCTGGCCGGATCCGTGCTGATCGGCACCTGGTACCTCACGACGCGCGGCGAGGGCATCGTCTGGCCGGCGCTGTCCTGGATGGCCGCGACCCTCTTCGCCCTCGCCGCGTTCCGCAACACCGCCCCCGGCGCGCCCCCGATCGGCTGCCTGATGGACTGGATCGCGTTCCTGTGGGCCGAGACCCTCATCGCGCTCTGCATCATCGCCGTCGTCCTCACCGGCATCCGCGGCTCCCTCCACCCCACCGAGGAACCCCGCGCCGAGGAACCCCAAGCTCCCTGAGGGGGCTCCCGATCCCCGAAGCCGCCGCCCGCTGCGCCTGCCGGGCGTGGTCCCCGCGACCGACTGACCGACCCCGCCTCCGATGAGGCGCGTACACCATCTGACCTGCGCCATTACCTCGACGGTAATCGCCCCCCGCCCCGGCGGACGGGCATGTTGCTCCCGCACGGGCGGCAACGGGCCGCATCGGGCGGGAACGAGACGGGGTACGGACATGTTCACTGGTCGGCGTGGTGCGGTGGGAATCGCGGTGGCGGCGGTGGTCGTGGGGGTGGCGACCTCTGCGGCGGCCCTGCCGGGCGGCGGGGAGGCCGCCGCCCGGGGCGACTGCCCCGAGGTGCGCGCCAAGGTCGAGCGACTGGAGGGCCGGATCACCCCGAACGCCTGCGCGTTCATGCGGCGTCAGATCGCCTTCGGCGAGCTGCCGACCGGCACCCCGCCGGCCATCGGGGACCTGAACCACCCCCGGGTGAAGACCTACCTCGACATCTTCGACGAGGACGCCACCCTCTGGGAGGCGGGCAGCGCGCCCCAGCGCGGCCACACCGTGATCGGCACCTCCATCACCGGATCCCTGCGGCTCGCACCCGGTCTGCGCTACCGGGGCACGGACGTGGTCGCCGACGGCGGTGTCATGATGTTCGGCCAGTGGAACGAGATCACGCTGAAGGGCCACAAGGTGGCCTACCCGCAGATCGCGCGCAATGTCCTGGGTGACGACGGCAAGACCCTCCAGGCCCGCCGCTACTACGACCGCTACGCCCTGTTCCGCGACACCGTCCCGGACCTGGCGCCCAAGGCCCTGTTCGACGGCGTCACGGACTCCGGCCCGGCCCCCTCCCGGGGCCGCGCGCCCGAGCGCTTGCGGGCCGCGGAGCTCCCGGACCGCCTGGCGGCATGGAACGGGGAGGACGTCGACGCCCTCCTCGCCCGGATGGGCAACGCCCGGCTGTCGGGGCCGGGATCGGACACACCGCTGCGGACGGAGGCCGGCAAGCGGGCCTACCTCCAACGGTTCTTCGACACGGCGGACGTCCGCTTCAAGACCGGCCAGGTCGCCTTCGGCGCGACCACGACCTACGTGGAGTGGCACGGCACGGTCTCCGGACCGAAGGGCAAGGACATCCCGTTCGGAATCGTGGAGCGCTTCGGCCCGGCCGGCGAGTGGGAGCTGTACTTCGACACCCTCCCGCTGATCGCCGACCGCGCGGAGATCGACACGCTCTTCCGGAAGCTGAGCAGTCCGTAACCCGCCGCCCGCCTGTGCCCCGGTGCGGGTTCAGGGGCGCCAGTAGTCGTTGGCCGCCGCGATGGTGCGGAATTCGAGGGCGACGACCTGGGCCGCCGCCATCAGGTCCTCGGGGTTGCCGGCGTACCGCGGCCGGCCGGCCTTCAGGGCGTCGAGATCGGGCTGGATGTTGTGCACGGTGTGACGGGCCAGGTCGATCGCCAGGCGACGCCCCTCTTCGGGGGTCTCCGTGATCAGGGAGCCGCCGGGGACCAGGACCATGCCGTCTTCGGGAACTCGGTTCACGCGCCGATTCTGCCGCCGGGGCCCGCCGGGCCGGCGTCGACACACCGGCCCCGACCCGGTCGGGTTTTCGCGCGGGCCGGCGTCCCACCATCGGGTGGGGTGGGCCGCGATCCGCCGAAATCGGTTGGTACGGACGGGAGTCGGGCCGTAGCTTGCTGCCGGTGACGAGCGACCCCGACGACTCCACCACCCCTTCGGGCCCCCGCCCGGATCCCGACGCGAGCCCCGCCCCCGACGCGAGCCCCGCCCCCGACGCGAGCCCTGGCCCCGGCCCCGGCCCCGGTGTGGGTTCCGAACCCGACGCGGGTCCCAGGCTGTTCTCCCGCGCGCACCTGCCGATGACCGCGAGCCTCGCCGCGATCATGTTCCTGTCCGGTTTCGCGGCCCTCGCCGTGATGCCCGTGCTGCCGTCGGCCGCGCGGGACCTCGACGGCGTGCGCCTCTACCCGCTGGTCGCGGGCGCGTTCGTGGCGGCGAGCCTGCTCGGCGGGGTGCTGGGCGGGGCGTGGGTGGACCGGGACGGGCCCCGACGTCCGCTCGTCGTCGGGATGGCCCTGACCGTCGTGACCCTGCTCGTCTCGGCTACCAGCACCACCATCTGGCAGTTGGCCCTCGGGCGGTTCACCGACGGGATCGCGGCGGGCCTGGTCGCGGTGGCCGTCAACACCGCCGTCGGACGTTCCTACCCGGAGCGCCTTCGGCCGCGCGCCCTGTCGTTCATGAGCGCGTGCTGGATCGTGCCCTCGCTGCTCGGGCCGCCGCCGGCCGGGCTGGTGGCGGCCGCCTGGTCGTGGCGGGTGGTGTTCTGGGCCGTCGCCGCGCTCGTCCTCGTCCCGGCCGTCGTCGCCGGACTGCTGCTGAGGGACCCCGTCGACCCCCCGGTTCACGCGCGAGCGCACGCCGGGCCGCCGGAGGCCGGGCCCGGGGCGACCCCGCGGCGTCCCTCCTTGGGCGTCGCCGTGACGGTGAGCGTGGCCGCCGCGCTCACCCAGTACGGGGTGTCCGCCTGGAACCTCCGGCACCTGCTGTGCACGACGATCGGCGTGACCGCGCTCCTGGCCCTCGCCCCCAGGCTGCTGCCGCCCCGCACCACCCGCGCCCACGGCGGCCTGCCCGCCACGGTGCTGCTGCGCGCGTTGATCTCGGGCACCTTCTTCACCCTGGAGTCCTTCGTCCCGCTGATGCTGAGCACGGCGCGGCCCGTGCCGGCGGTGGTCACGGGCCTGGGGTTCACGGGCGCGGCCCTGGCCTGGGCCGCCGGCTCCCTGGTGCAGGGCCGCGTGGGAGCCGGGGTGCCGCGCCACCGGCTGGTGGCCGTCGGGGCCGGTGTCATGGCGGTCGCGGTGGCGATCGCGGCGCTGTGCACCCTGCCGGTCGTGCCCCCGGCCCTGGCCGTGACCTCGATGGCGACGGCCGCCTTCGGCATGGGACTCGCCGTGCCCTCGCTCACGCTCCTCTCGCTCGCGCACAGCCCGGCCGATCGACAGGGCCACGCGAGCGGGGCGATGCAGACCGCGCAGAACCTCGGCCAGACCCTGGTCCTGGCCCTGGCCTCGGCCCTGTTCACGGCCGTCGCCACGATCCCGGGCACGACGACGGACGCGGTGACCGACGCGGTGACGGGCGTGACGACGGACGCGACGACGGGCGGGGCGACGGGCGGGTCCCCGGCGTTCGCGGCGGCGTTCGCGCTGCTGCTCCTGCCGGTCGCGGGCGCGATCCGGTGGTCTGCCCGCACCCGCCTCCCGAACCCCACCCTCCCCGACACCACCCACCCCGCCGGCCCGAAACCCGCGTAGCCCCCGCCGCCCGCGCGCTCAGAGACGGACCAGCATCTTGCCCGTGTTGTGCCCGTGCAGCATCGAGACGAATGCCTCCGTCGTGCGGTCGAAGCCGTCCATGACGGTCGTGTCCACACCGACCGCGCCCGAGCGCAGGTGCGGGACCACGAACTCCTCCAGCTCGTCCTGGAGGTCGGTGTGATTGCGCACCAACACCCCTTCCAGACGAAGGGACTTGCCCACCACGTCGAAGAGGTTGCGGGGCGCTGCCGGGGCGCCGTCGCCGTTGTACTGGGCGATGGCCCCCACCCACGCGATCCGGCCGAACTCGCGCAGCGCGTCGATCGCGGCCTCCAGGTGGTCGCCGCCCACGTTGTCCACGTACACGTCGATGCCGTCCGGGGCGGCGGCCGCGAGTTGTTCCGTGACCGGGCCGTCGTGGTAGTCGAAGGCCGCGTCGAAGCCGAGGTGTTCGGTGAGCCGGCGCACCTTCGCGGCGGAGCCCGCGCTGCCGATGATCCGGCGCGCGCCCATGAGGCGGGCCAGGTGGGCGGTGGCGGTGCCGACGCCGCCGGCCGCCGCCGACACGAACAGGTCCTCGCCGGCGCGGAACCGGGCGGTGCGGGTGAGGGCCGCGTACGCGGTGAGCCCGGTGCCGCCGAGGATGCTCAGGTACGCCTCCAACGGGATCCCGTCCCAGGCGCGCAGCCGGCGGGCACCGGCCCGGCCGGCGGTGACCAGGGCGTGGGTGCGCCAGCCCGCGCGGTGGAAGACGAGGTCGCCCTCGGCGAGCCCGGGGTCGCGGGAGGCGATCACGCGGCCCACCGAGCGGCCTTCGAGGGGGGTGTGCAGGGCGAAGCCGTCGGGGCCGCCGTCCATCAGCTCCCGGTGGTAGGGGTCCACCGACAGCAGCAGGTTCTCGACGAGGGCGGTGCCCGGGGCGGGCTCGGGGACGGGGCCCGCGACGGTGGCGAAGTCGACGGTGGTGGGGAAGCCGGTGGGGCGGGCGATCTGGTGCACGTACAGCGCGGTGTCGTTCATGGGGACGACGCTAGGCGGCGATCGGGGGCCCGGGGGAGGGGGTCGCGTTCATGCCCGGCGCGCTGCCATGAATCACGCTCATGGTAGGGATGGGGGTGACGCGAACCGGGCGTCACCCGAGGCGTGACCTGGGGCGATCGGAGATCACGGGGGGTTTCATGGCCGAGTTGGGCACACAGGAGTTGAGGGTTCTGGTGGCCGTCGCGGACAGCGGCGGGTTCTCGGCGGCGGCCGAGGTGCTGGGGGTGACGCAGTCCGCCGTCTCGCACGCGGTGCGCGGCACGGAGGGCAAGGTCGGGGTCGTGCTCTTCGAACGGGACCGGCGCGGGGCCCGACCGACCCCGGCCGGGACGCGGGCGGTGGCCCACGCCCGGCGGGCCCTGCACCTGCTCGACCTGCTGGTGACGGAGGCGCGGGCCGCCGCCCGGGGTGACGAGGAACCCGTCGGACGGCTGCGGATCGCCGCGTTCCGCAGCGCCGCCCTCCACCTGCTGCCGCCCGCGCTGGCCCGGCTGACCCGCCGTCACCCCGGCCTCGAACCCGAGGTGCGGGTGGTCCGCGAACTGGGGCCCGGCACGGCCGGGGAGGTGGCGGAGGGCCGCGCCGACCTCGGGATCGCGACCCTGGGCGGCACCACGGCACTGCCCCGGGGGCTGGTCTCCGGCCGGCTGGTGGAGGAGGCGTACGCGCTCGTGCACCCGGAGGGCCACCCCGACCCGCGCGCCCTGCCGCTCGTCGACTGGGACGAGAACTGCGGCTCCTACACGCGGGCCTGGTGGGCCCGGCAGGACTGGATCCCGCGCGCCACGGTCCGCGCCGAGGACGACGGCATGGTGCTGACCATGGTCGAACGCGGGCTCGGCATGGCCATCATGCCCGCCCTGTCGCTGGAGGGCGCCCCGCCGGCGGTGGCCGTGACCGACCTCGGCCCGCAGCGTCCCACGCGCACGGTCGGCTACGTCACCACCCCCGAACTGACCGCCTCGGGGGCGGTGCGGGCCTTGATCCGCGAACTGCGCGCGGGCCGCTGACGCCCCCGGCCCGTGCGGGCGGGCCGGGAGGCGTCGGGAGTGTCGGGGGCGTCGAGAGTGTCGGGAGGTCACCAGGACACGGGCAGGGCCAGCGGTCCCCGGATCATCGTGCGCTGCCGCCAGGGCACCTCGTCGGGGGCCACCGCCAGACGCAGGCCGGGCAACCGGTCCACGAGGGTGTCGGTGAGCAGTTCGAGCTGGAGGCGGGCCAGCACGGCGCCGGTGCAGAAGTGGGGTCCGTTGCCGAACGCCAGGTGCGGGTTGGCCGGCCGGTCGGGGTCGATGAGGTCGGGCTCGGGGAACACCACGGGGTCGCGGTTGGCCGCCAGGTAGGACACGTAGACCGGTTCGCCCGCCGCGATCCGCCGACCGGCCACCACCACCTCCTCCCGGGCGATCCGGGCCAGACCCACCGTGCTGCGGTGCGGGATCCAGCGCAGGAGCTCGTCCAGCAGGCCGGGGCGGTCCTCGGGACGCTCCCGCATCCGCGCCATCAGGTCGGGGCGGGTCAGCAGCAGCCACAGCATCTGGCCGCAGTTGTGGGTGACGGCCTCGCCCCCGATCTGCAGCGGCCCGGCCAGCCCGACGGCCTCCTCCTCGGACAGTTCACCGGCCGCGACGGCCCGCCCGAGCAGCGCGTACACGTCCTCGCCGGTGCCTTCGGCGCGCGCCCGGACCGTCTCGGTGATCCAGCCGTACAACTCCCCCTTCGCGGCCCCCGCCGCCTCCGGCCCGCCGGCCGTGGAGATGATCCGCCGGGTCCAGGAGTGCACGCGCTCCCGGTCGGCGACGGGCACCCCCATGACCTCGCTGACCACGGCCAGCGGGAACGGCTCCAGCACGTGCTCGACCAGGTCGGCGGGAGGCCCCTGGCGCAGCAGCCCGTCCACGAGCCCGTCGAGGAGCCGCTGGGCGTGGGGGCGCAGCCGGCGCATCGCGGAGACGGTGAACGCGCCCGCGAGGGGTTTGCGCAGCCGGTTGTGGTCGGGCTGGTCGGCCCAGGCCAGAGAACCGGGGCGGGGGGCGAAGTGCGGGGCGAGGCGGGTGATCTGGCGGCGGGTGACCTCGGTGCGGCCGAAGCGGTGGTCGCTGGTGATGACCCGCACGTCCTCGTGCCGGGTCGCGAGCCAGGCCCAGCCCTCGCCGTACGGGAGCCGCACCCGGGTCAACGGGGCCTCCCGCATCAGGTCGGCGAGGATCGGGTCGAAGTCCGGGCCGTGCAGGTCCGGCGGCGGCCAGTCGCGCACCGGGGGCAGCGGCTGGTGGGGGCAGTGGGCCGTGTCGTCGATCATGGCCACACTCTGGAACGACAGCCGCGCGCGGGCCCGTCGGGACGGGGCCGTTCGGCCCAATCCGGCCGACCCGTCCGGTGCGGGGTGGTGCGGTGTGGTGCGGTGTGGCGGCGTGCGGGGGGCACGGTCATGGGCCGACAAAAAGACAGCCAAGACTGTGCAGTGCGCACTGCACAGTCCGGACTGTTGATCTAGGGTGGGGACATGACCGAGTCGACCGATCCGCCGCCGGCCCGAGCTTCGGCCCGGAACGAGGCCCGGACCCAGGCCCAGGCCCCCGCCCTCGTGCCCGCCGGCGTGTCCGAGGCGGCGGCCGTCGCCGCCGGGGAGACCTGGGTGACGTTGGGCCGGCTGCGCCGCCGACTCCAGGCCCTGCACGCCCCGGACGGGGTCACGGATGGCGCCGCCGACCTGAGCGCGGCCCAGGCATCCGTGATGATCAGGCTGGTCAAACAAGGGCCCGCCACGGCCGGTGAGCTGGCCGCCGCCGAAGGGGTCCGGCCGCAGTCGGTGGCCGCGACCGTCCTCGCCCTGGAAGCGGCCGGCCTGGTGCGCCGCGACCCCGACCCCCGGGACGGCCGACGCCGGGTCGTCAGCGTCACCGAACTCGGGCACGAGACCTGGCGCGGCGAACTCCGGGCCCGCCGGGCCTGGCTCGCGCGCGCCCTCCAGGAACACGGCACCGAGGAGGAGATCCGGGCCGTGAGCACGGCCATGGCCCTCCTGGACCGCATCACCACGAGCTGAGGCGATCACCCCACCCCGGTGCCCCCCACTCCCGTTCCCCCGACCCGTATCTCCCGCCCCCGACCTCCGGACCCGATACCGCCGGAAAGCCCCTACCGCCCACCCCCCCCAGTGAAAGGCGCCCCCCCATGACCCTCACCGCCATCGACCCCACCAGCGCGCTCGTCGTCATCGACCTCCAGCACGGCATCCTGGCCATCCCCGGCAGCCCGTACCCCGGCGGCGAGGTCCTGGCCCGCAGCGTGCGGCTCGCGGACGCCTTCCGCGCCGCCGGTCGGCCCGTCGTCCTGGTCCGCGTCACCACCGCGGCCGACGGCGCCGACGCCGTCCCCGGCCGCACCGAGGCCCCCCGCCGGCAGGGCCCCCCGCCCGCCGGCTGGGACGTGCTCGCCCCCGAACTCGCCGGTCACGACGGGGACGTGCTTGTCACCAAGCGCAACTGGTCCGCGTTCTACGGCACCGACCTCGACCTGCAACTGCGCCGCCGGGGCATCACCCAGATCGTCCTCGCCGGCATCGCCACCAGCATCGGCGTGGAGTCCACGGCCCGCGCCGCCCACGAGCACGGTTACCACGTCACCCTCGCCGTGGACGCGATGACGGACATGAACGGCGACGCGCACCGCAACAGCGTCGAGCGGATCTTCCCCCGCCTCGGCGAGACCGGCACCACGGACGAGGTCCTCGCCCTCCTGTGAACCCCCGGCCCGCACGGCTCACGTGCGCGCGTCGGGCACCTCGGGCACCTTAGGCATCTCGGGCGCCTGCCGCGCGGGCCGGCCGAGATACCCCGCCACGCCCCAGGCCGGTCCCAGGAGCAGCAACCACACCACCGCGAGCGCCGACAGCCCGCCCCCGAACAGGCCGACCGCCGGCGACACCAGCAGCGCCGGCAGCAGGTGCCCGAACAGGCCCCGGCGGTCCCGCGGACCGCCCCGGGCCCGGCGCGTGACCACCGCCGCGAGGACCGCGACCGCCACGTACACGGCCAGGCTCGCGCACAGGGTCCAGCGCACGTGATCGGGCAGCGGGCCGTGCCGGTGCGCCATCGCCGCGCCCAGGCCGGCGGCCAGCGCGGTCAGGGCCCCGTTGACGACGCAGTGCGCGAGCAGCACCAGGCGCGGTGGCAGCACGCCCGCCCCGAGCGTCGGCACGCCGCCGTACCCGCGCACGAGCGACAACCGCCACAGGGCCACCAGCAGCAGGAACGCGGCGAGCCCGAACCCCCACAGGGGCCGGTCCCAGCCCTCGCCGGAGCCGGTGGTCACCAGTTGGGCCACGCCCTCGCCGAGCACGATGATCGTGAACAGGCCGAGCCGCTCGCCCAGGTGCACCGGGTCCACGTGCGCGAACGTGAGCGGCAGCCGATCCCGGGCCTCCCGCGCGTCCCGGGCCACCCGTGCGCCCGGGGCCTCCCGTGTGTCGTGGGCCCCGCGTCCGGTCCGGGGGCCGCGTCCCCCGGTCCGGGGCCCGCCCCCGCGCGGGGGCGCCGACAGGCGGGCGGTCACGCTCTCGCGGATCCGCGCCGCCGAGATCCCCAGCGTGGCCCACAGGTCGATGGCCAGGCCGGCCGCCCACAGCCAGTGCCGGGCCGGGCCGTCCACCCAGATCGACACCACCCAGGGCGTGACCCCGGCCGTGAACTGGGCCACGGGCCAGTCCACGAGCATCTCCCGGCGGCGTCGCCACACCCCGCTCGCCACGAACCGCAGCAGCACGTACGTGAGGGCGAAGGCCCGTTCGTGCTCGCCCTCGTGCACCCCGGCGACCGACGCGGCCAGCACCGCCATGCCGAGCATGCCCACGAGCAGGGTCCGTTCGCGGGCCCGGTCGCCGGCCACGTTCCCGTAGACCGTGAAGCACATCCAGACGGTCCAGAACGCCAGGTAGAGCAGGACGAACAGGCCGATGTCGGCGGCCGAGGGATCACCGTGCAGCAGGTGGGCCAACTGCGCCGTGCCGACCACGGCGATCAGGTCGAAGAACAGTTCCAGCCACGTCGCGTGCCGCTCCTCGACCGCCGTACCCGTACCCGTACCGGTATCCGGGGAGCCTTCCCCGCGCTGCGCATCCGTCACATCAGCACCCTATAGCGGGCGAACCGGGCATCGAACCGGCGCCGGACGGGGACGCGGCGCGGCCGGGACCGATCGCCCGCCGCGCGCCCCACGCGCCCCGGATCCCCAGGCGGAAGGGGTCGGCGCCCCAAGGCGCCACGCACGGCGGCGCCACACCCCACCCCGCTCCCACCGCCGCACGGTCCTTGCGCCCCGTCCCGTGCGCCTCGGCCCCCCGACCGGGTCCCGGCGCGGCGCTCCCCTCCGAGCGTCGCGCCGGGACCCGGTTCGCGCGCGGGTCTCCGTCACCGACGAAAACCCGCCGGCGAACACTGTACGCATCAGGGCACGCCGTGTGCGACAGTATCCCGTGACACCGGACGCCGGGGGTCCGGTCCGCCGGACACCCCCCGGCCGGCGCACCGCGGAGCCACCCGACCCGCTCGGGGGCGGGCCGGGCGGCTCCGCGCCCGCACGCCCGCCGGTGGCACCCAATCCGGGCTGTACTCTCGGAGCGAACACCGTGCGCACCCCAGGAGCAGCGAGATGCCGGCACCGGTCAAGCCCGTCCCCTCCGTCTGGGCGCGCCCCGCGCCCGAGCCCCGCCAGCCCGCGCTGAGCCGCGAGGTGATCGTCCGCGAGGCCATCGCGATGCTCGACGAGGCCGGGGCCGAGGCGCTCAGCATGCGCAAGCTCGGCGCCCGCCTGAACGCCGGCGCCACCTCCTTCTACCGGCACGTGGCCACCAAGCACGAGCTGATGGAACTCGCCGTGGACGAGGTGATCGGGGCCGTCCTGGTCCCCCCGGTCGACCCCCCGGACTGGCGCGCCGCCGTCACCGCCTGCGTCCGCTCGTTCCGCGAGACCGCCCTGCGGCACCCGTGGCTGTGCGCCGAACTCGGCAGGACCGCCCTGGCCTACCGGGGCCCCAACCTCTCCGCCCTCGCCGACGCGCTGGTCGAACTGTTCACCACCGCCCGCTTCCCGGTGCCGGACACGGCGATCGACGTGCTCTACTCCTACGTCGTCGGCATGAGCTCGACCGAGAGCGCGTGGCTCACCACGGTGGCCCGGTCGGGCCGCTCCGAAGGCGAGTTCATCAAGGACCTGGCCGCCGCCGAGGGTCACGAGGACCCCGGCATCCCCGACCCGGTCGCCCTGCGCGAGACGAAGTTCACCGAGGGCCTGGCGGTGGTCCTGGACGGCCTGGCCACCCGCCTCCCCCACTGACCGACCCTTCGGCGGGCGTTCCGGGATGGGGGGTGGGGGCGTACGCTCCGGGGGACGACGACCACCCGGGGGGTGTGGCCTTGGCGCCGAGCGATGAACCGACGACGAACCACCCGGCGGCCGAGCCGCCGCTGTTCGTGTACGGCAGCCTGTGCTTCGCGCCGGTGCTGCGGGTGCTGTTGGGGCGGGTTCCGCCGGCCGAGGCCGCGGCCCTGGCCGGGTGGCGGGCCGCGGCCCTGCGCGGTCGCGACTACCCGGGGCTCGTGCCCCGGGCCGGCGGCCGGACCGAGGGCCGGCTGCTGCTCGGTCTGACCGCCGGGGAACGCGCCCTTCTGGACGCCTACGAGGGCCCGCTGTACGAGGCGCGGACCGTGGTCACGGAGGCCGGGGTGGTCGCCGCCGCCTACGTGTGCGTCGATCCGTCCGCGGTCCTGGTGGGGGACTGGGACCGGGAGCGGTTCGGCCGCGAACTGCTGCCGGCCTACACGGAGGGCGTGGCCGGCTGGATGCGGGCCCGGTCCGGGGCCGCATCGAGCTCGGCCTCGACCTCGGGCGAGTCCGTGGGCCGAACCACCGGCCGGGGGCGCGCCGTGAACGAGGCGTAGAGCACGCCGCCGACCAGGCCCGAGAGGACGAAACCGCAGTCCACCCCGCCCGTGAGGGCCGTCAGCGGGCCCTCGTACACCGGGGTCGACACCGCCGTCAGCCCCACGGCCGCGCCCACCGCCCACGCGACCGTCGCGCGCGGGTTCCAGCCCCCGCGGTACCAGTACGCGCCGCCGCGCGCCCGCCGGTTGAACACCTGGAGCGCGTCGGCGTCGTAGACCCCGCGGCAGCGGACGAAACCGATCAGGGTGATCACCGCCCAGGGGGTGCCCATGGCGGTGAGCAGCAGCACGAACGAGGTCATCGCGGACTGCGCGTCCCAGCCGAAGGAGCCGAGGAACACGAAGGCGGTGGCGACGGCCGCCGCGATCACGGTGGCCCTCGTGCGGGTGGCGCGGGGCAGGAGCGCGTCGAGGTCCAGGCCCATGGAGTACAGCATCAGGCCGGCGTTGCCGACCGATCCGGCCGCCGCGACGACCAGCAGCGGCAGCAGGTACCAGAAGGGCGCGGCCGCCACGAGCGGCCCGGCGTACTCGGCGCCGGCGCGGGCGGCGAGGGCGGTGAAGGTGCCGAACAGCTGGGGGATCAGCAGGCCGATCAGCAGTCCCAGGCCCGTGGCGCGCAATACCGTGCGGGAGTCGTGGCGGCGGGGGGAGACGTAGCGGGTGTAGTCGCCGAGCAGGGTGATGAAGGCGACGGGCCCGCTCAGCCCGGCGGCGACGCAGGCCAGCAGCCACGTGGGCCAGAAGGAGCCCAGCAGGTACGCGGTGTCGGGCGGGGCGGCGGTGGTGAACTGCGGGGCGTAGGCCACGACGCCGAGCGCCAGCAGGGCCACGATCAGCAGGGACAGGGCCCGGCTCAGCCGCAGCAGGAGCCGGTAGCCGAAGACGGCGCCGACGACCGTGCACGCGGCGAGCAGCCCGTACATCGCGGCCCGGGTGGGGCCGGTGTCGGGCAGCCCGATGAGGCGGGCCAGGGCGCCGGCCATCACGTCACCCCCGATCCACAGGGTGAGCGCGGTGTAGCCGAGGGACAACAGCAACCCGACCACCGACCCCACCAGCCGCCCCCGCACGCCGAACTGCGCGCCGCTGGACGTGGACAGATTGGTCGCGGTCCGCAGCGACACCAGGGCGAGCGGTGCGGTGAACACGATCCCGACCAGCGTGCCGACCACGACGGCCGTGACGGAGGGCACGAGCCCCAGCCCGAAGGACGGGGGCAGCCAACCGAAGACGATCACGCCGAGGCAGAGGTTGGAGCCGAGCAGGATCGCGACCAGGTCCCGGGGGCCGCTGGTCCGTTCCGCTTCGGGGATGGTGTCGACACCGCGCTGTTCGATGGGCATGGGGGGACTCCCGTGGCAGGACGAGGGTGGGCGCACATCACTTTGAACGCCACTCAATGTGACCCGGATCCCATCCCGGGTCAATCCCCTGCGGCAAGCTGATCGCAATATGGAACGGCGCTCCAATTCATGCTCTCGCCGTGCGTTCGCCCGGGAGTGCCCGGGAGCGGCCGGTCAGCGTCCCGCGGGGTTCGCCGCCCACACGGCGGGCGTCCGGTTCGACCACGGCGCGGCCTGTTCGAGTTGTCCGGCCAGCCGGAAGAGCAGGTCCTCGCGGCCGTATCCGGCGGCGAACTGCATGCCGATCGGGAGCCCCGTTCCCGCGTCGGCCGTGATCGGCACCGACATGGCCGGCGTGCCCGCGACGTTGAACACCGCGCTGAACGGCGCGTGGTCGAAGAGGCGGCGCAGCCAACCGAGTCCGTCCAACGCCTCCGCGCCCGCCGCATGGGTGCCCAGGAGCGGCGGCAGGTCCGGCACGCTCGGGGTCAGCAGCGCGTCGTGGGTCCCGAAGTACCGTGCCAGGCTCCGTGAGATCCGGTTCCGGATCCCGAGGGCGGCGACGAACTGCGCTCCGGTGACGCTCTGCCCGTAGCGGTGGCTCGCGAGGGTGGGTGGCTCCAGGGTGGAGGAGTCGACGGGCCGGTCGAGGGCGGCGGCCAGGTCGTCGATGGAGGCCACGAGGTTCGCCGTCCACTGGCGGGCCGAGGCCAGGACGAACTCCTCCCAGTCGACCCCGAGGTCGACGGTGACCGCCTCCACCCGATGGCCGAGGGTTTCCAGCAGGCGCACGGTCCGGGAGAGCGAGTCCGCCACGGGCGCGCTGGTGCGGTGCCCGCCCCACGCCCGGGCCAGTACGCCGATCCGCAGCCGGCCCGGAGGGCGGCCTACCTCCGCCGCGTAGGGCCGGGACGGTTCCTCGGCGAAATAGGGGTCGCCCGGTTCCGGGCCCCGGATCAGGTCGAGCAGGGCCGCGCTGTCGCGCACGGTGCGACTGACGCCGCCGTGCACGACGAGGCCGTTGAAGAGTTCGTCGAACCAGGGCCCGACGGACACGCGGCCGCGGGTGGGTTTCAACCCGAACAGGCCGTTGTGGGCGGCGGGGACACGGATCGAGCCGGCGGCGTCCGTGGCATGCGCGATCGGGACCACGCCGGCCGCGACGGCGGCCCCGGCGCCCCCGCTGGACCCGCCGGCGCCGCGCGAGGGGTCCCAGGGATTGCGGGTCGCGCCGTACAGGACGGGTTCCGTCGTGTTGCTGTAGGCCATCTCCGGCGTCGCGGTGCGTCCGATGGTCACGAGCCCGGCACGACGCAGACGCCGCATCAGGGAGGAGTCGGCCGCGGACACGTTCCCGGCGGCGAGTCGGCTGCCCAGCTCCATCCGCTTGCCGGCCATGGCGACCGCGATGTCCTTGATCAGGAACGGGACCCCGGCCAGGGGCGTGCTGCCCGGCGCCGGCGCGTCCTCGGCCGGCCAGGTCTCCACGACGGCGTTGATCCGCGGGTTCACCACCCGCGCGGCCCCGCGCGCGGCCGCCTCCACTTCGGCGGGGGTCACCTCGCCCCGAGCCACCAGCTCCGCCAGTCCGACCGCGTCGAAGGTCACGTACTCGGCGATCCTCACCGTTCACTCCTCACGAAATGATACCGACAGGTCTCGTGCGATACTCAACGGTATCGTGCAGCACCGACTGGTACCGTGCAAGGAAAATCGAGCGGTCCCGCAGCGGACCCGGAGGTCACGGAGCGGCCATGGAAGCCGGCAGCAGACCGGGCAGGGTGGCCAAACTGCCACCTCGCGAGCGCATCCTCGACGCCGCGGAAGAACTCTTCCGGAACGAGGGGATCCGGCGCGTGGGGGTCCAGGCGATCGCCGAGCGTGCCGACACCACCAAGATGGCGATCTACCGGCATTTCGACACCAAGGACGCGCTGGTGGCGGAGTGGCTGCGGATCCTGGCCGCGGACTACCAGGCGGCCTTCGACCGGGTCGAGGCCGAGCACCCCGACCGGCCCCGGGAGCAGATCCTCGGGCTGGCCCGCTTCATCGCCGAAGGGCTGCCGGCGATCTCCTACCGGGGCTGCCCCTTCGTCAACTCCCTCGCGGAACTGCCCGACCGCGCCCACCCCGCCCGCCGGGTGATCGAGGAGCACAAGGCGCTCCAGACCCGCAGGCTGGTCGCCATGTGCACGGGGGCCGGCCTGCGCGACCCCGAGGAGGCCGCGGCCGCGATCACCTTCGTGCTGGAAGGCGCTCAGGTCAGCGCGCACAACGGGAGCGTCGACCGGGTGGGGGAGCGCCTGATGGGAGTGGTCGAGGGAATCCTGGAACGGCACGCCCGGCCCGCGCGGGACACGCGGGCACCCCATCGGACGGGCCCGCCCTCCCCCGCCTGACGGGAGCGGGTCAGGGGATGAGGGGGCCGCCCGCCGCGCGCCAGGCGATCAGGCCGCCGGTCATGTTGACGGCGGTGAAGCCGAACTCCGTCAGCAGGTTCGCGGCCCCGGCGGAGCGCAGGCCGCCCGTGCAGAACGTGACGAGGGTCCGGTCGTCCGGCAACTCCTCGCAACGGGCGGCGAGTTCGGCCAGGGGCAGGTGGACGGCCCCGGGGATGTGGACGCGGTTCCACTCGAACGCGCGCCGCACGTCGACCACGAGCGCGCCGTCCGCGACGAGCCGGACCGCCTCCTCGGCGGTGACCGCGCGCGGCCGGCGCAGGTGGTGGCGGAAACTCACGAGAGGACCCCGTCCGATGTCGACGCCGATGTCGGTGCCGGTGCCGGTGCCCCGTGGTCGCCGGCCGGTGCGCCCGCTTCGCGCCGGACGTTGAGCAGCGTGAGCGGGCCGCCGACGAGCGGCAGGGCCGCACCGATCCGGGTGCGCCGCGTCAGACCGCGCCCGAACAGCGCCGTGACGACGACGGTCAGGTACAGCGCCCCGTGCGCCGGCCCGAGCAGCCCGGCGAGGGCGGGGTCGTGGACGGTGAGCAGATTGCCCACCAGGCCCAGGACGCTGACCAGTTCGAGCAGCGAGAGCACCCCGAGGGTGCGCAGCAACGGGCTCACGACGGGCTCGATCCGGGGCGCGACACCATCAGCACCACGACGGCGGCCCACAGCAGGTTGAACACGCCGGTCATCGCGCCCAGTCGACGCAGCCGGGCCCCGTCGTCCGGGGAGTCGAGAGCCTCGCGCTGCGCCGGCGCGATCCGCAGCACGAGCAGGGCGCCGGCGACGGCGGTGAGCACCATCGCGACCACCACCCACACGTCGCCCGCACGACCCTGCACGAGGGCGAGGACGAGACCCGCGACGGGCACGGTGACGGCGAGCACGCCGTAGCGGTGGGTGATCCGGTGCAGCAGCCGGGCCGTGTCCGGCCCGCGCCCGCCCGGATCGACGCCCGGATCGGCGCCGGGGGGAGGTGGCGCGGCCAGGGGCGCGTAGCGGGGAAAGAGGCTGGTCGCGACGGCCACGGGGCCCACGAAGAGGATGCCCGCCACGATGTGGAGGGACAGCAGGAGAGGTTCCATGACCTTCAGGCTACCTGAAGGTCATGGAATGGGAAGGACCCGGCGAGGGGCGAAGGGGTCGCGCCGACCGGGTCCGTGCCGCGCGCCGTCGTGTACCGGGCCGTGCGGTGTCGCGGACCAAGCCGCGTGCCGTCGCGGACCGTGCCGCGCGCCGTCGCGGACCAAGCCGCGCGGTGTCAGCGAGAGCTCTCGCGGGGGGCCGAGGTCATGCGGGCCATCTCGGCGCGCAGGGTATCGGTCAGTTCGGGGTGCCGGGCCGCGAACTCCGCGTCCAGGCGCGTCACCGCCTCGGCGGCCCGCGCCAGCAGCGCGTCCCCCTCCGGGGTGACCCGCAGCCGCGACGCCGCGCCCGCGTGCGCGGTCATGTCGTCGACGAGACCGGCCGTGACGAAGGCCGCCACGGCGGAGTGCGCGCTCTGCACCGTGATGCGGGACCGCCGCGCGAGTTCGCTGAACGAGATCCCGGGGGTCCCGCGCACGTGACCCAGCAGCCCGTACTTGCGGGGGGTCAGCCCGAGCGGCTTCAGGGCGTCGGTGAGCGCGGCCTCCCACACGCGACTCACGGTGAGCAGCATGACGACGGGGCTGAACGGAGGGGGAGTGGACATGGGAGCAAGCTACCCAATACCCGACGCCGGCCCTCCCGCCCTCCCGCCCTCCCGGCACACCGACACCCGCCACCCGGCACACCCCCCGCTCCGTCTTGCGGCGCCCTCCCCCGGTGCCCTCGGCCGCCCCGGCCCCGTCGGCCGTCGTGGGCGGCCGGTCTCGCGCACCCCTCCGGCGCGGGACCGGCCGCCCCGAATCGACCGCACGCCGCAGGGTGCGACGTGACGTGTCCTCGGGGCCGGTCCCTGAGCCGCCGGGCGGACCGGCCCCGCCACACATGATCGCCGGCGGCGCCCCGCCGCCCGCGTCCCGCGCCCCGCTTGGCGGACTGCCGCCACCATCGCCGGCCCTCCGTCCCGGTCCCGGGAGGCCCCCGGCCGGCTGCCCGTTCGCGCACCAGAACCCGGGATTCCGGCGGCCGACCCGGCTCCGCCGGCGCCCCCTCGCGCCCCTTCGGGCACGGTCGGCCCGTGCCCCGCCCTCACCCGTCACTCCCGCGACGCCGGCGGGAAACCGTCGCGCAGGATTCCGTTTCCGGTGCGGGGGCGTGTGGGGCGAGGTCCGGAGATGGGGCGAAATGGCGGCCGATCCGGTGGAGTTGACCGATCGGCGCGCCTTCCCCGGCTATGCCCCGCGGCCGGTGCGGACGGGGGAGACGGGGGAGACGGGGGGCTGGTCGGGTTCGGCGACGCGGACCTCCGTGCCCGTGCGGCGGATCGACGTGACCTCGTGCTCCGGCAGTCCCGCGTCGGTGACCACGAGGTCGAACGCGGACAGCGGGGCCAGCGCGTACGTCCCGTCCCGCGAGAACTTCGTGTGGTCCACCACCAGCACCGTGCGCCCGGCCGCCGCCATCATGGCCCGCTTGACCTGCACGGTCTCCGGCGAGGTGTGGTAGCAGCGGCCCCGGGTGACGGCCGTCGTCGACATGAACAGCACGTCGGCCCGCAGCGCCGACACCTGGTCGGCCGTCAGCAGTCCGAGGAACGCGTCGTACGCCGGGTAGTACTCGCCGCCCAACGCCAACAGCCGCACCCCGCGTTCCCGGCTCAGCGCGGTGATCGCGGGCAGCGAGTTGGTGATGACGGTGACCGGGGTGCGGGTGGTCAGTTCGCGGGTCATCGGCAGGCAGGTGGTGCTGTCGTCGAGCAGCACCGTCTGTCCGGGGGTCACCAGCCGCGCCGCCTCCCGGGCCAGCAGTTTCTTCGTCGCGGCCATCGTGGACAGTCGGGTGGCGACGTTCCCGTGGAAGTGCGCCGAGTGCAGTCCGGTGGCCCCGCCGCGCGTCTTGCGCAGCCAGCCCTGCGCCTGGAGCAGGTCCAGATCGCGGTGCACGGTCATGAGGCTGACGCCGTGCTCGTCGGCCAGGTCCGCCGCGCGGGCGAAGCCCTCGGCGAGGACCGCCTCCCGGATGAGTCGGCGCCTGCGCTCCCTGACCTCCTCCCGGTCCTCGACCGTCACCCCGTCCCGCCTTCCCGCCGTTTTCCGGCCCTTCGCGTCCGTCCCCAGGGCCTGTGAACTTCACACCGTTCTCACACCCCGCTCTCCCCCTCACCCTCCCTGCTCCGGGCGCGGCACGGGCCGGGCCGAAAGTCCTCCTATCACGGAGAAAGCCCTTGTGGACGGGGAGTTCTCGACCGCGGTTGACGGGCCCACGGGCCTGCCTGTTCGCTCGGTGTCAACGGGGCCCGCAGCGGGGCGCCGGAGCCACCGGGACCCCTTCCCGGACGGCCCGGCCCGTCCCCCCGCGTCCCGCGTCGCCGTCGAGGCCGACGCGTGCGGCGGACCCCGTCCCGACCGATCCGCCGCCGGCGATCGCGCCCGTACCCACCCGCTCAGGGGAGATTCAATGACGAACACCCCGATTCCCGCCCCGACCCACAGCCCCCCGACCGACGGATCCCTGCTCTCCCGCATGGGCATCCCCCGCCCCCTGTCCTGGGGCTACGTCGGACTGCTGATCTTCATGTCGGGCGTCGGCATCGAGGCCGGCTACCTGTCCCCCTACCTCGCGAGCCTGGGCATATCCGGCTCCGACGTGGCCTTCATCTTCACCGTGTACGGCATCACCGGCGCGATCGCCTCCTGGTTCGCGGGGGCGCTGTCGGACCTGTGGGGCCCGCGCCGGGTCATGTGGCTGGGCCTGGGCCTGTTCGCCGTCACCCACGTCTTCTTCCTCGCCGTCGCCATCCCCAGCGAGTCCTATCCGCTGCTGCTGGTGGCCTACGCCCTGCGCGGCCTGGCCTTCCCGTTGTTCGCGTACGCCTTCCTGGTGTGGATCGCGGCCGTGGCCCCGCCCCGGCAGATGGGCAGCGCGATGGGCTGGTTCTGGTCGGCGTTCTCCGCCGGTCTGCCCACCCTCGGCTCCCTCGGCGCGAGCTTCCTGATCCCCCGGGCCGGCGAGTACGCCACCCTGTGGGTGGCCCTGGGCGTGGTCTGCGTCGGCGGTCTCGTCGCCCTGCTGCCCGTCCGCGAGCCGATCGGCGCGGCCCGTCTGGCGCCCGCCGGGGAGAGCCCGATGAAGGGGCTCGTGGGCTCGCTGACGATTCTCTACCGCAACCCCCGGGTCGGCGCCGGCGCGGCGGTCCGCATGTTCAACACGGCCTCGCAGTTCGGCTTCATGGTCATGCTGCCGGTCTGGTTCGTGGACACGGTCGGCCTGACGAACGAGCAGTGGCTGCGCCTGGTGGCCGTCATGTTCGGCACGAACATCGTCACCAACCTGATGTTCGGCGTCATCGGCGACCGGATCGGCTGGCGCAACACCGTCGCCTGGTGCGGCGGCCTCGGTTGCACGATCTCCACCCTCGTCCTCTTCCACGTCCCGGACGCCGTCGGCGGCCACTACGCCCTGTGTCTCCTGGTCGCCGTGTTCTACGGCGCGACGCTCTCCGGCTACGTGCCCCTGTCGGCCCTCATGACGGCCATCGCGCCCCGCCACAAGGGGCAGGCCATGGCCGCCCTCAACCTCGGCGCCGGCGCCTCCACCTTCCTGGGCCCGCTGACCGTCGCCCTGTTCCTCGGACCGCTCGGTGTCATGGGCGTCACCTGGATCTTCGCCGGCTACCACGCGGTCAGCGCCGTCCTCATGATCTGGCTGCGGACCCCGGCCGACCAGGCCGCCGCCGCCACGCCCGAGGCCGTCGACGCCCCCGCCCTCGACGCACCCGACGCCCCCGCCCCCGACGGGCACCGTGCCCCCGCCGCCTCCGCCCCCACCGCGTCCACCCCGAAAGGCGTCTGACCCATGTCCGTCCTCGCCATCGACGTCGGCACCACGATGATCAAATCCGTGGTCTTCGACGACCAGGGCAACGAACTGGCCGTCTCCCGACTGGCCACCGAAGTGCGCCGCCCCCGGCCCGGCTGGGCCGAGCAGGACATGGACACCGTGTGGAACACGGTCGTCTACACCGTCCGCGAGGTCCTCACCGACCTCTCCGACCCCGTCTGGCTGGTCACCTTCACCGCGCAGGGCGACGGCCTGTGGCCCGTGGACGCGAAGGGCCGGCCCACCGGGCCCGCGATCCTGTGGTCCGACGGCCGCGCCGGGGACATCCTCGGCCGCTGGGACCGCGAGGGCGTCCTGGAGACCGCGTTCCGCCGCAACGGCTCCCTCACGTGCAGCGGCATGCCGAACGCGATCCTCTCCTGGCTCGACACCAACGACCCCGGCCGCCTCGGCGACACCACGGCCGCCCTCACCGCCGCCGGCTGGCTCTTCCTGCGCCTGACGGGCCGGGTCGCCATGGACGAGTCCGACGCCTCCGCGCCCTTCCTCGACCACTCCACGGGCGACTACGACCCCGAGATCCTCTCCCTGTTCGGCCTCACCCACCACCGCGACCTGCTGCCGACCGTCGTCGGCGAGAACGAACGGATCGCGGAGATCACCCCCGAGGCCGCCGGTCAACTGGGCCTGCCCACCGGCCTGCCGGTGGTGATGGCCCCCTACGACATCGCGTCCACCGCGCGCGGCGTCGGCGTCGTCAACCCCGGCCAGGCGTGCACCATCCTCGGCACGACCCTGTGCACCGAGATCGTCCGCACCGGCGTCGACACCAGCGGCGAACCCTCCGGCATCAACATCGCCTACCGGGGCCGCGAACGCGTCCTGCGGGCCTTCCCCACCCTCAACGGCGCCGAGGTGCTCGGCTGGGCCGCCGACCTGCTGGGCCTGGACGGGCCCCCGGACCTGTCCCGACTCGCCTTCTCCGAAGCCCCCGACGACCCCTCCGGTCTCGTCTTCCTCCCCTACCTCTCGCCCGCCGGCGAACGCGCCCCCTTCCTCGACCCGCACGCCCGCGGCTGCCTGTCCGGGCTCTCCCTGGAACACAGCCGCGCCGACATCGCCCGCTCCGTCTTCCAGGGCCTGGCCCTCGTGCTCCGCGACTGCCTGGAGTCCTCCCGCACCACCGTCACCGAACTGCGGCTGTGCGGCGGCGGAGCCAACAGCGACGAGTGGTGCCAGATGATCGCCGACGCCACCGGCGTCCCCACCGCCCGCTCCGGCGACACCGAACTCGGCGCCAAGGGCGCCTTCCTGACCGGCCTGGTCCTCAGCGGCGCCGAATCCAGCATGCACAGCGCCGCCGCCAAGTACGTGCGGATGCGCACCACCTGGGAACCCGACCCGGCCCGCGCCGCCGCCCAGGACGACCTGTACAAGGCATTCCTCGACCGTCGCGAACGCGCCCGCGCCGGCGGCTGGGCCGCCGGCGCCGAACTCCCCTCCACCCGCCCCGGAGCCCTCCGTGTCTGAAGCCCCCACACCCCCCATGGGCACCCCCAGGCCCCCCTCCGACGCCGTCTGGCTCGGCCTCGACCTGGGCACCCAGTCCGCCCGCTGCGTCGCCGTCACCGACGACGGACAGGTCCTGGCCGCCGCCTCCCGGCCGCTGACCGGCACCCGCGACGGGGTCCGCCACGAACAGGACCCCGAGCAGTGGTGGACCGCGCTGGCCGGCGCCTGCCGCGAGGCCCTCGCCGAGATCGACCCCGGCCGCGTCAAGGGCCTCGCCCTCGACGCCACCTCCGGCACGATCCTCCTCACCGACGGCGCCGGCACCCCCCTCACCCCCGGCCTCATGTACGACGACGGCCGCGCCCACGAGCAGGCCGCCCGCGTCAACACCGTCGGCGCCCCCGTGTGGGAGACCCTCGGCTACCGGTCCATGCAACCCTCCTGGGCCCTGCCGAAACTCCTGTGGCTGCTGGAACACCCCACCCCCGCCATGACGGCCGCCGGCTCCGACCTGCACCTCGCCCACCAGCCCGACCTGGTGACCCGCCGTCTCGTCGGCGCCCCCGCGGCCACCGACGCCAGCCACGCCCTCAAGACCGGCTACCACCTCATCGAGGACCGCTGGCCGCTCGCCGAACTCGCCGAGCTCGGCGTCCCCCCGTTCCTCCTCCCCGAGGTCGTCACCCCCGGCACCGTCCTGGGCACCGTCTGCCCCGAGGCCGCCGAGGCCACCGGCATCCCCGTCGGCGTCGCCGTCGTCGCCGGCATGACCGACGGCTGCGCCGCCCAGATCGGCGCCGGCGCCCTCGCCCCCGGCTCCTGGAACTCCGTCCTGGGCACCACCCTCGTCCTCAAGGGCACCTCCGACCGGCTGATCCGCGACCCCGGCGGCGTCGTCTACTGCCACCGCGGCCCCGAGGACACCTGGCTGCCCGGCGGCGCCTCCAGCAGCGGCGCCGGGGTCCTCACCCGCGAATTCCCCGGCGCCGACCTCGCCGCGCTCACCGAGAAGGCCGCCGCCGCCCACGCCGACAGCACCGCCGTCGCCTACCCCCTGGTCTCCACCGGCGGCGAACGCTTCCCCTTCCGCGCCCCCGAAGCCGAACCCTTCACCCTCGGCGAACCCGCCGACGAGGCCGAACGCTTCCACGCCCACCTCCTCGGCGTGGCCTGCGTCGAACGCCTCTGCCTCGACTACCTCGACCTGCTCGGCGCCCCCGTCGACGGCCCCCTCACCCTCACCGGCGGCGGCGCCCGCAACCCCTACTGGAACCGGCTGCGCGCCGACCTCCTCGGCCGGCCCGTGCACCTGCCGACCCAGGCCGAGGGAGCCATCGGCATGGCCGTCCTCGCCGCCGGCGCCACCGGGGGCGACGGGCCGCGCGCCGCCGCCGCCCGCATGGTCGAGATCGGCTCCACCATCACCCCCGACCCGGCCCGCACCGCCCACCTCACCCCCGTCTACCTGCGCCTCCTCGAAGAACTCGTCACCCGGGGCTGGCTCGACGCCGCCGTCGCCGACCACGCCCGCACGAAGGCGGCCCACGCGGAGACGGCCCGGGCGAAGGAGGCCCGACCGTGACCGCCGCCCCCACCGAGTTCGTGCTCGTCCGACACGGCCAGACCGTCTGGCACGCCGAGAACCGCTACGCCGGCCGCGCCGACATCGCCCTCACCGACACCGGCCGCGCCCAGGCCGAGGACCTCGCCGCCTGGGCCGCGAAGGCCCCCGGCCGCCCCTTCGACGCCGTCGTCCACTCCCCGCTCTCCCGGGCCCGGCTCACCGCCGAACCCGCCGCCCGCGCCCTGGGGCTGTCCCCCCGGGTCGACGAACGGCTGCTGGAGCTGGACTTCGGACGCGGCGAGGGCCTCAACCTCACCGAGATGTCGAACCTGTTCCCCACCGAGTTCGCCGCCTACCTGCGCCGACCCGTCACCGACCACCTCCCCGACGGCGAGGACCCCCGGGCCGCCGCCGCCCGGGGCCGGGCCTGCCTGGAGGAACTCGCCGTCGAACACCCCGGCGGCCGGGTCCTGGTGGTCGCCCACAACGCGCTGTTCCGCGTGCTCCTGTGCGACCTCCTCGGCATCGACCTCGACTCCTTCCGCACCGCGCTGCCCGTCCTCGACAACAACACCCGCACCGAGATCCGCCTCGGCCCCACCGGCGTCGGACTCCTCACCTTCAACACCCCCCTCGCCGACGCCCTCGGCACCCCCCTCACCAGGCCCTGAACCGCCCGATCGGAGCACCGACATGACCACCGTCCTCGCCGCCGGCGACCACTTCGTCCTCCCGCGCCTCCTCACCGAGGCGGTCACCCTGGCCACCGACACCCCGCTGGACGTCCGCGAGATCCAACTCCCCTGGCCGCACACCCCCTTCGGCCCCGTCGCCGAGGTCATCGAGGCATCCGGCACCGAGGACGAGATCATCGCGGCCCTCCAGGGCGTCGAGGTCTGCGTCACCCAGATGGCCCCCCTCACCGAACGCGTCCTCGCCGCCTGCCCCGACCTCAAGCTCATGTGCATCAGCCGGGGCGGCCCCGTCAACGCCAACCTCGAAGCCGCCACCCGACACGGCGTCGCCGTCTGCTACGCCCCCGGCCGCAACGCCGTCGCCACCGCCGAACACACCCTCACCCTGCTGCTGGCCGCCGCCCGCGGCGTCGGCGACACCCACACCGACCTGCGGGCCGGCGTGTGGCGCGGCGACTACTACGACTACGACAACTGCGGCATCGAGATCGAGGGCGCCACCATCGGCCTGATCGGCTACGGGGCCATCGGCTCCCGCGTCGCCAGGGCCCTCAAGGCCATGGGCGCCACCCTCCTCGTCCACGACCCCTACGTGCGCCCCGAACTCCTCGACGGCATCGCCGAATGCGTGGAACTCGACGAACTCCTCACCCGCTCCCGGATCGTCTCCCTCCACGCCCGCGTCACCCCCGAGACCACCGGCATGATCGACGCCGAACGGATCGCCCTCATGCCGCGCGGCTCCGTCCTCGTCAACTGCGCCCGCGGCGCCCTCCTCGACTACGACGCCGTCTGCGACGCCCTCGACTCCGGACAACTGGCCGGCGCCGCCTTCGACGTGTACCCCGTCGAACCGGTCCCCGCCGACTCCCGGCTGCTGACCACCCCCGGCGTCGTCATGACCCCGCACATCGCGGGCGCCAGCCAGGAGGTCGCCCACAAGGCGGCCCGGATCGTGGCCGCCGAGGTCGACCGCTGGCTGCGCGGCGAACCCCTCGCCCACTGCGCCAACCCCGAGGTCCTCGCGCCCGTCGCGGCCTGACCCGCCCGGCGGCCCGATCCGCCCGCCGGCCCGATCCGCCGCGCGCCTCGCCACCGGCCCCGCCGCCCGCCTCGAAACCCCCGGTCCGGCCCGCACGCCGAACCCTCCACGCCTCAGGAGCACCACCATGGACCAGTCCTCCCGCTACGCCCGCCTCGACCTCGCCGAGGCCGACCTCCTCGCCGGCGGCCGCCACGTCCTCTGCGCGTACACCATGCGCCCCAAGGCCGGACACGGCTACCTGGAGACCGCCGCCCACTTCGCGGCCGAGTCCTCCACCGGCACCAACGTCGAGGTCTGCACCACCGACGACTTCACCAAGGGCGTCGACGCCCTCGTCTACGAGGTGGACGAGGCGACCGAACTGATGAAGATCGCCTACCCGATCGAGCTCTTCGACCGGAACATCATCGACGGCCGCGCCATGCTCGCCTCCTTCCTCACCCTGACCATCGGCAACAACCAGGGCATGGGCGACGTCGAGTACGCCAAGATGACCGACTTCCACGTCCCCCCGGCCTACCTGCGGCTCTTCGACGGCCCGACCATGAACATCGTGGACATGTGGCGGGTCCTGGACCGTCCCGTCGTCGACGGCGGCATGGTCGTCGGCACCATCATCAAGCCCAAGCTCGGCCTGCGCCCCGCCCCCTTCGCCGCCGCCTGCGAACAGTTCTGGCTCGGCGGCGACTTCATCAAGAACGACGAACCCCAGGGCAACCAGGTCTTCGCCCCGCTGAAGGAGACCATCGCCGAGGTCGCCGACGCGATGCGCCGCGCCCAGGACGCCACCGGCCAGGCCAAGCTGTTCTCCGCCAACATCACCGCCGACGACCCGGCCGAGATGATCGCGCGCGGCGAGTACATCCTGGAGACCTTCGCCGAGAACGCCTCCCACGTGGCGTTCCTCGTGGACGGCTACGTCGCCGGCCCCACCGCCGTCACCACCGCCCGCCGCAACTTCCCGGGCCAGTTCCTGCACTTCCACCGCGCCGGCCACGGGGCCGTCACCAGCCCGCAGTCCAAGCGCGGCTACACCGCCTTCGCCCACTGCAAGATGACCCGCCTCCAGGGCGCGTCCGGCATGCACACCGGCACCATGGGCCACGGCAAGATGGAGGGCGACTCCGACGACCGCGCCATCGCCTACATGCTGGAGCGCGACGTGGCCGACGGCCCCCACTACCGCCAGGACTGGCTCGGCCTGAAGGCCACCACCCCGATCGTCTCCGGCGGCATGAACGCCCTGCGCCTGCCCGGCTTCTTCGACAACCTCGGCCACTCCAACGTCATCCAGACCTCCGGCGGCGGGGCCTTCGGCCACCGGGACGGCGGCACCGCCGGCGCACTGTCGCTGCGGCAGGCCCAGGACGCCTGGCAGCAGGGCATCGGCCTGGTGGAGTACGCCAAGGACCACGAGGAACTGCGCGGCGCGTTCCACAGCTTCAGCGCCGACGCGGACCGGCTCTACCCGGAATGGCGCACGAGCCTGGGCTGAGGCCCGGGGGCATCACCGGGGCCTCGGCGGACTCGGCGGATCCCGCGGGATCCGGCGGGTCCCGGCGGGGCTCCGGCGAGGAGGGGAGGGGGCGGGGCCGGCGACGGCCCCGCCCCCGCGCGCGTGCGGGGGCGGCTCAGGTGCGCGGGGCACGGGCGGCCGGGTCGAGGCGAACGCGCGGGCCGCTCCGCAGGCGGGGACCGCTCCGCAGGCGGTGCGCGAGGGCCAGGACCAGGCAGAACGCCGCACCCGTGAGCCACAGTCCGGCCGGTCCGCCGTGGCCCAGGACCCGGGTCAGGGAGAGCGGCGCGAGGACCCCCGCCAGGCTCCAGCTCACCCCGTACACCGCGAGGTACGCGTCCGCGCCGCCGGGCGGGGCCAGGCCCGCGACCACCCCGAGGACCCGCCCCAACACGAGCACCTCGCCCAGGCTCCACACGGCGGTCGCCGCGAGCAGCCCCGGCAGCTCGTGGGAGAACGCGAGCCCGCCGAGACCCGCGCCGAGCAGCAGGTGCCCGAGGGCGAGGGCGGCGCCGTCGGGCAGCCGCGCGACGGGCGCGGCCCGCAGCAGGGGCTGCGCGGCCACGACGGTGACGGCGGACGCGGTGAACAGCAGGCCCGCGTCCGTCGGACGCAGCCCCAGCCGGCCCAGCACGAGCGGCAGGCCCATCGTGAACCACAGGTGCACGACGGCGAACAGGGTCCCGGCGAGCAGCAGGAACCGCAACGCGGGATCCCGCCACGGCCGGCCCGCGCCGGGGCGTGCGGCGCCGGTCGTGACGCGCGCGGCCCCGGCGCGGGCGGGCGCGTCGGCGGGCAGGAACAGGCGCAACAACAGGGCGCAGGCCAGACAGGTGACGGCGTCCGCGACGAACAGCCACCGCAGGTCCCAGCGGCCGAGGAGGGCGGCGAGCAGCCCGGCGCCGGTGCCGCCGACGGCGAGCGCGGCGTTGAACAGCCCGTAGGCACGCGGTCGGTCGGCGGCCGGGACGGCCTCCGCGATCAGGCCCTGACCGGGCGGTTCGTGGATCTCGAAGGCCAGCCCGAGGAGCACGGCGAGCACGGCGGCGCCGGCGACCGAGTCCACCCCGGCGAGCCCGAGTTGGGCGAGGGCGCAGCCGGTCAGGCCGAGGACGAGGGTGTGCCGGCGGCCGATGAGACGCGGCAGCCGGCCACCGAGCAGCCGGGAGGGCACGCCCGCGAGCCCGAACCCGGCGGAGATCAGGCCGGCGGTGTCGGCGCTCGCGCCGAGGTCGGTGGTGAGCAGGACGGTGAGGAAGGGGATGGAGAACGCGCCGAGGCGGTTGACGGCGCGGGCGGTGACGAGGAGCCACACGGTGCGGGGGAGTCCCGGCGGGCCCCGGCGCGGCGCGGGTCGCTCGGCGACCGCTTCTCGCGCATAACCATCGAATCGCATATCGTCAGTCACGAAGCGGTAGCCAACCATGGAGGGAGTAACCGGTCAAGTGTTGTTCGACAGTCACGTGGCTGTGGTGCTGGAAAACGCCGTCACCCTGGTCAACACGCTCACGGACGGCTCGGCGGGCGGACGCCCCTACCGGGCCCCGACCGGCGCCGAACTGCCGGCCGCCATCGAACGCGCCCTGTCGAAGGTCGGCGGCTCACTGCCGCGCGTCATCGACGAGCCCCAGGCCGCCTTCCTCGTGACCGCCGCCCGCCACATGCGCGAGGTCTTCGAAGCGGTCCGCGACGAACGCCCCGACACGGCGGCCGAAACCGTCAACACCCTGCTGCGCGAGACGGCCGCCCGCCCCCGCCTCGACCGCACCGAGGAACCCGGCAACCCCTGGCGGCTGCACTTCCACGGCCCCGACGACTCCTTCGCCGCCGCCCACGCCGCCGCCTGCGCCACCGGCCTCGCCCTGGCCGTCGGCGGCGCCCTCGCCGGCCGACTCGGGGTCTGCGAGGCCGAACGCTGCGACCGCGTCCACATGGACACCTCCCGCAACGCCACCCGCCGCTTCTGCTCCCCGGCCTGCCAAAACCGCACCAAAGCCGCAGCCTTCAGAGCCCGCAACACCCCCACCCCCTGACCCACCCCCACCCCGAACAACCCCCAGGCCGGCACCACAACACCCCCCTGCCACACCCCGGGGGGACGCCCAAGGCGACCCAAGCGGGCGCGCCCAAGCGAGCACGCCCAAGGGGGATGCCCAAGAGGAGGCGTCCAAGTGCCCCATCCACACTCGCCCCACCCCGGGGCGGGCGCACAGCTCCGTCCCCAAGCCCGGCCCTCCCCGGCCCTCACAGCCACCACCCACTTCACAGCCACCACGCACTCCACCCCCGCACACCGTCCGGCCGCGCGCTCCGCGCGCACGCATGCCCGCCGCCCCGCCCCGCAGCCCACCGGCTGGGCCGCGTGGACCCCAATCGTCCGAACCCCGCTCAGTCCGGCCCGGGCACGCACACTCAGTGCCCACGCGTGTCCGCCCCCGCCGCGCAGCCCCCGGCCGGGCCGCATGCATCCCGCCCGCGTGACCTCGCGACCGCCGCGTGCCTTGCTCGGGTCGCAGGCGCCGGGCGGCGCCCGCCCCACGCGTCCGAACCCCGCAACCGCCATGCGTTCGAACCTCGTTCAGTCCGGCCGGCACGCGCGCTCCGTGCCCTGGGGACGGCCACCCCAGGTCCTCCCAACGTGACACCCGCGCGGGTGGCGCCCGGCGGGCCTGTGCGGGACCGTGCCGTTGGGCGCCCGGCTGTGCCTCAGGCCAACACCTCCCGCCCGCACGCCACCACCGGAGTTCGGGCCCGGTCCCGCCGCCGACCTGCGGCGGATCAGGTCCACCCCACTCCGGCTCGACCCGCGCACCCCGCCAGCGCCCGCGTACGTCGTTCCCCGGACCCCGGTCCGCGCGTTGGCCGGGTCCGGGTCCGGGTCCGGGTCCGGGTCCGGGCCTGGGTCCGGGTTCGGGTTCGGGCGCCGTGCCGTGGTCAACGCGTGCCCGAGGGCGCCACTGCCGTGCTGCGACAGGGTCCCGCGCGCCGCCGGACCGCTTGCTGCGTGACGCGTCACGAGCCTGGCCCACCCCCTGCGTACCCCACCCGGCCCGCACCTCGCCAGGTCCGCCGGGCCCCGCTCGTCTCTCCGGGCCGGGCCGGCCCCGCCGGGCCGTGACCGCCCTTGGCCGCGCCCCCTGGCCGCGCCCGCCCCCCTGGCCGTGCTGCCCCCCCGAGCCCCCAGGCCGCCCCCCGGCCGGACGTAGCCGTACCCGCGTCGTACTCACCCCCTCGGCCCTGCCCGCCCCGCCCTGTTCCGGCTCGGACCGTGTCGTGTCGTCGCGTTGGGTGGACTGCCCTCGTGGATGGTGCGAACGGGCGGGGTGTCACAGGCCCGACGCCGTTACGGCCCCCCCCCCGCACCCCGTGGGGGCCCCCGCACGCCGTGGCGGCCCGCCCGGCCGGGGCGGCGGGTGCGTGGGGCCGATCGTGGACCCCGTCCCGCAGCCCCCGCCCCGGTCTGGCGGTCCGCCCCGGCTCGGCGGCTCGCCCCAGCCTGGCGGTCCGCCCCGTTCCGTAGCCCGCCGCACCCCGGCCCGCAGCCGCCAAGGCCCCGTGGCCCGCCGGGCCCGGTGGGGTGGGGTGTCGCGGGCCATCGGGGGCCGTCGTGGGCGCGTGATCCGGCCCCCGGGACCGCGCCGGTGGAACCCGGTGCGGGGACAAGGGATTTCCCCACTGTTCGGGGTCGGGGGCCGGGGCCCAGGCTGTGGCCAGTCCCGAGCGGCCCTCCGCCCGACACTCCCCGCCGGGGGCTCTGGGGACCGTACGGCCGCGACCCACGAGGTCCGCGCGCCGGCCCCGCCCGCACCCGCCCCCCACGGCGGTCGGACGACGACCGCGCCCCGGCCCGGCCACCCGTACCGGTGTCCGTCGGCGCCGTCCGCCCCCGCTTCCGCCTCCTTCTCCCGCAGTGAAGGGAACTCCCCCGATGCGCACAGCAGTCCGCCGTCGCACCCTCACCGGCCTCCTCGCCGCGACCGCCCTGATCGGCCTGGGCGCCCTGCCCGCCCCGGCCGGCGCCGCCCCCGTGCCCGCTCCGTCACCGGAGCCCGCCGCGTCCGTCCCCGCCGACGTGCGGGCGGCGATGGCCCGCGATCTGGGCCTGTCCGCCGGGCAGGTCCGCGAGCGCATAGCCGCCGAACAGGCCGCGTCGCGGACCGCGACGACGCTCCGCGCGACCGTCGGCGACCGGGTCGCCGGCCTCTGGTTCGACGCCTCCGACGGGCGTCTGCACGCCGCCGTCACCACCGCCGCCGACGCGGACGCCGTCCACCGCACCGGCGCGGTCGCCGAACGCGTCGCCCACAGCGCCGAGACCCTGAACCGCACCACCCGCCGACTGGACCAGTGGGCCCAGGGCGTGCCCGGCCTGATCTCCTGGGGCCCCGACGTGCGGGCCAACCGGGTCGAGGTCCGCTACGACCCCGCCCGCGCCACCGCCGCCACCCGCGCGTTCACCGCGAAGCTCGGGGACCTCGGCCCGGTCGTGAACCTCGTCGCGTCCTCCGACGCCCCCCGCCAGCAGGGCGGCAGCGTCGTCGGCGGCGAGAAGTGGGTGCCCGGCACGGAAAGCCCGTGCTCCATCGGCTTCCCCGTCACCCGCTCCGGCGGCGCCAAGGCGTTCCTGACGGCAGGTCACTGCACCAACGACGTGAGCCAGGCCGCGTACGGCAAGGACGGCACCCGCGTCGGCACCTCCAACAAAGGCGGCACCGGCAGCTACAACAACGCCGAGGGCGACTTCGGCATCGTCGACGTGGACCAGGCCGGCTGGGACCTCGCCCCGACCGTCGCGGGGTGGGGCAAGGGCGACGTCACGTTGACGGGCTCCGACGAGGCCGTGGTCGGCACCGCGATCTGCCGCTCCGGCCAGACCACCGGCTTCCAGTGCGGCGAGGTCACGAAGGTCAACCAGACCGTGGACTACGGGAACGTGACCATCAACGGCCTCTCCTACTCCAGCGCCTGCTCCGCCGGCGGCGACTCGGGCGGCTCCTACGTCACCGCGACCGGCGGCAAGGCCGTGGGCCTGCACTCCGGCGGCGGCAGCGCCACCTGCTCCTCCGGCAGCGGCGAGAAGTTCACCATCTTCCAGCCCGTCATCGAGGCCCTGACCAAGTTCAACGCCACCCTGGCGACCTCCACCCCCACCCCCGGTGACGTGACGGTCGCGGCGGTCTCCGCGAAGTCCGGCCCGACCGGCACCCCCGTCGAGCTGAAGAACTCCGCCGAGGGCGGCACCGCCCCCTACACCTGGACCGCGACCGGCCTGCCCGCCGGCCTCACCATCGCCGCCACCACCGGCACCGTCACCGGCACCCCCACCACCGCCGGCGCCAACAACGTGACCGTCACCGCCACCGACGCCGCCGGCAAGAAGGGCTCCACCTCCTTCACCTGGACCATCACCACCCTCGGCACCGGCGCCCCCACCCTCACCAACCCCGGCAACCAGAACCTCACCGCCGGCCGCCCCTTCACCCTGACCCTGTCGGCGACCGGCGGCACCACCCCCTACACCTGGACGGCGACCAACCTGCCCGCCGGCCTCACGATCAACGCCTCGACCGGCGTCGTCTCCGGCACCCCGAGCGGCTGGGGCTTCCGCAACGTCACCCTGACCGTCACCGACGCGGCCGGCAAGAAGTCCACCGTCACCGCGACCTTCACCGTCTGGTCCTGACTTACCCGGTCGGCCCCCGAACCACACGCCAGGCCCCGCACGCCGGGCCGTCAGGCCCACATGCCGGGTCCACATGCCAGGCCCACACGCCGGGTCCACGTGCCCGAGCCGAACGCCAGGCCCCCACACCCGACCCCGACCGGCACCACCGGGCCCACGACCCACAGCACCCGGCCCCGGCCCGGCCCCGGCCCGGCCCCGGCTCCGCCCGGCCCCCGCCCCTCCCCGGGCGGGGGCCGGGCATTTCCGGACACCCGGCCCCGACGGACCGCACACCCCCGCGAATCGGACGAACACCCGGGAACGCCGTGGCCCCGCCCCCGCCCACCCCACGCGTTCCGCAGGACGGAACCCGAGCCCGACCATGCCCCCGGAAACCACCGCCGGCACATTCCCCCAGGTGAGCCGCAGGGACGACGCCCCCCACCCGACCCACGTCCCAAGGGACGGACACCGCACCGGCCGGCCGGATCACACCCTGGCCCGGCCGCCGGCCGACTGCCATGATCGGGACCTGTCGGCCGCCGCCCCACCCAGGCGGCGGGTGCCGCCCGCCCGCGACACCACGACCGACCCGCGCCCTTCCCCCACACCCGCGTCCGTGGAAGGGAACACCCTTGAGCGACACCGACCGCACCACGCCCCGCCCGGCCACCCCGCTCACCCGCGACCTCAACGCGGCCGTCGTCGTCCCCGACCCGGCCTCCGACACCGAGGCCGCGTTCGCCGCCCACGGCCTGCTCGCCGCGCTCCCGGCTGACTTCACCGTCGACAAGGACGGCGGCGGCCCCGTCCCCGCCTGGTCCCTGACCCCGTTCTCCTTCCTCACCGGCCAGGCCCCCGACACCGTCAACCCCAGCCTGTGGCGCAACGCCGTCCTCAACATGAACGCCGGCCTCTACGAGGTCGTCGCCGACGCCGTCTACCAGGTCCGGGGCATGGACCTGTCCAACATCACCTTCCTCGAGGACCCCACCGGCGCCTCCCGCGAGATCGTCGTCGTCGACCCGCTCATCAGCGAGGAGACCGCGGCCGCCGCCCTCGCCCTGTACCGCGAGCACCGGGGCGCCGACCGCGTGATCCGCGCCGTGATCTTCACCCACTCCCACGTGGACCACTACGGCGGCGTCCTCGGCCTGTGGGAAGACCGCACCGCCCCCGCCGACGTGGAGATCATCGCCCCCGACGGCTTCCTGGAGCACGCCGTCAGCGAGAACGTCTACGCCGGCAACGCCATGCTGCGCCGCGCCCAGTTCATGTACGGCTCGCTGCTGGAACGGTCCGAACGCGGACAGGTGGACGCCGGCCTGGGCAAGAGCAACTCCCTGGGCACCTCCGGCCTGCTCGCCCCGACGTTCACCGTCACCGCCGACCAGGCCGCGCCGGGCACCGTGATCGCCTTCGGGCCCGTCAACATCGAGTTCCAGCTCACCCCCGGCACCGAGGCCCCGGCCGAGCTGAACTTCTACCTCCCCGACGTGCGCGCCCTGTGCATGGCCGAGAACGCCACGCCCACCCTGCACAACCTGTACAGCCTGCGCGGCACGCAGGTCCGGGACGCCAAGGCGTGGTCGGAGTTCCTCACCCAGTCCGCCGACTGGTACGCGGACCGCTCCGACTCCCTGTTCGCCTCCCACTTCTGGCCGCGGTGGAACACCGACGACGCCCCCGGGACCATCCGCGCGTTCCTCACCTCCCAGGCCGACCTGTACCGGTACCTCCACGACCAGTCCCTGCGCCTGGCCAACCACGGGCACACCCTGGTCGAGATCGGCGAACAACTCGACGACGCCGTCCCCGCGTCCCTGTCCGGGCAGTGGTTCAACCGCGGCTACTACGGCACCGTCAACCACGACTCCAAGGCCGTCTACCAGCGCTACCTCGGCTGGTACGACGGCAACGCCGCCCACCTGCACGCCCTGCCCCCGGAAGAGGCCGGGGCCCGGTACACGGAGGCGTTCGGCGGCGCCGACAAGGTTGTCGACATCGCCCGCACCACCTTCGACAACGCCAAGTCCCAGGCGGACTACCGCTTCGCGGCCGAACTCCTCACCCACGTGGTCTTCGCCGACCCCGCCAACACCACGGCCCGCGCCCTCCAGGCCGACGTCCTCGAACAGCTCGGGTACCAGGCCGAAAGCGGCCCGTGGCGCAACTTCTACCTCGCCGCGGCCAACGAACTGCGCGTCCGCCCCGTCGACGGCACCCCCGACCTGCCCGCGCCCGCGATCATCACCCCGCCCGTGCTGGAGGCCATGCCCCTGAGCATGCTCTTCGACTACCTCGGCATCCGCCTCAACGGTCCCCGCGCCGCCGAGAACCCGCTGTCCCTCGGCCTCACCGTCGTCGACGGCCTCGCGGACGACCCGGACACCTACACCCTGCGGATCCGCAACGGGGTCCTCGTGCAGTACCCGGGCACCCTGGAGCCCGCGAGCGTCGACGCGGTCTATCAGGTCACACGGGCCGGCCTCAACGACCTGGCCATCGCCGCCGCGACCCCCCAGGACCTGCTGACGACCGGCGTCCTCACCATCACCACCGGCACCCTGACCCCCCTCGACACCCTGAACACCCTCCTGGACACCTTCAGCTACTGGTTCGGCCTCACGACCCCCTGACCCCCCAAGCCCGCCACCGCCCCCGCCCGCGCCCCGAAACCGCCCCTGAGGGCGGACAACGGGCCGCGGGCGGCGGCGTTGGGGCGCGTTGGGGGGCGGGAACAGGCACCCTGTGGTGCCCTGATCCGCCGGGCGACGGGTCGTGGGATGGCCGAGGTGGCCGCCTGCCGGCGGCGGGCAAGTCAAAAGCTTTTCCCAGGGGCGGCGGAGGGGGGCCGGGGCCAAGGCGGTTGCCCGTCCCCCCGATCCCGTGGCAAGCCTAAGTCCCCCGCCAACAACCACCCCCGGAGCCCCGGAAGGCCGCCCCCACACGAACCCGGCCCGAACGCGCCCCACGCCCCACCACCCCCCGACCGCCTACGGAGCCTCGGCTGCTTCAACCACCTGAGGCCCCTGGGGGCGGCCCAACCCCGGTGTCCCGCCCCCAGGGGCCAGGCCGCAGCCAGCCCCGGCCGGGCCCAAGGGGCCCGGAGCACCCCCGCCCCACCCGCACCCGGCAACGCACCGAGACCCCGTACCCCTCCCCGCCGCCACCGGGAAACGCTTTTGACCTACCCGCCGCCGGCAGGCGGCCACCCCAGCCCCGATCGCTCACCCCACCGCGCAACAACCCCGACCCGCTCGGACGTACGCTCCCAAGCGCCGACAAAATCAGCGAAGATAGCCCCCAACAACCCAACCCCAAGAGGCTCCCCACCCCCAAGGCCCAGAAATGCCGGAAATGTCGCGATCCCCAATCCTTGCCAAAAACCCCACCCCGCCGCGACAAACCCGCAGGTGAAAGACTCCAGCCCCCGCGCACGCGGGGATGACCCCGAGTTCCACCTGAAGGTGAGCACTCGATCGGCCCAGCCCCCGCGCACGCGGGGATGACCCCACGGGCGAGGGGTGACCGGAGCTCCGCGTGGGAGGACGTCCGCGCGGCCCAGCCCCCGCGCACGCGGGGATGACCCCCGGGTCGGCCCCGCGCACGCGAGGCCCGGGGGCTGATTCTGAAGGGGGGTTCAGGGGGGTTCAGGAAGTCTTCAGGTGGGGGCGGCAGGGTGGTGGGTGTGCCGTGCGGAGGAAGTCGTGCGGGTCTGTCCCCCCCCAGGAGCTTGAAGTGAAGCGTTCGTTGTTGTCCGCCGGTGTGTTGGTCGCGTTGACCGTGCCGGTGCTCGTCGCCTGTAAGGGTGAGGGTGGTGCGGCGGCCGGCAAGGCCGGTGTCGTGCCGAGTGCCTCTGTTTCCGTGAGTCCCGAGGCGGTCGCGCCGAGTGCCTCGGAGGGCAAGGGGCGGGAGACCGGGGGCCCCGCGATCACGCACGTGGCCGCCGCTCGGGTCGCCGTCGAGTCGGTTCCCGGGGGGAAGGTGACCTCCGCGAAGCTGCGTGATCGTGACGGGGCCCTGGTGTGGGAGGTCGACGTGATGACGGACGAGCCGCGGGTGCACAACGTCACCGTCGACCCCGGCAGCGGGGCCCTGATCGGGTCGCGTGCGGACCGGATGCCCGATCGGGCCCGGGCGCGTCTGCGGTACCCGCTGGACGCCCTCGCCCTCGCGAAGGTCGACCGGGAGAAGGCCGCCGACCTCGCCCTCACGGCGGCCGGCGGCGGGCACGTGCGCGCTGTCTCCGTGCAGAACGACGACGGGGCCGCGCGCTGGGAGGTCGACGTGCGCAGCGGTGACACCCTGCACCGGCTCGACGTGGACGGCGCGAGCGGCGCGGTCACCGTCGGTCGGTCCCGGACCGATGCCGACAACTCCGCCCGGCGCGAGGCCGACGGCGCCACGGACACCCCCGCCCGCGACACCCGCCCCGCCGAGGGTGAGCGTGGGGGGCGGCCCGATGCCGAGACGGTTCGGGAGTTGTCCCACGACTTCGGGCGGGACCACTACGACTGGAATCGGCACGTCCCCCGGTGAGCGCGATCGTGCCCTCCGCCGCCGATGACCTCGTCGGTGCCTACCTCGGCGCCCTTGCCCGGGGTGACGTCGCCGGTGTTCTCCGGCTGTTCGCCCCCGACGCCGTCGTCCACTCGCCCCTGTACGGGCCCCGGCCGGCGCGCGAGTTCTATCCCGCGTTGTTCGCCGACACCGGCTCCTCCCGGCTGATCCCGCGCGGTACGACGGAGGGCCGCACGGTCGACGGCGGGCGACTGGTCGCGTTCTGGTTCGGTTTCGACTGGACCCTCGCCTCCGGCGCCCCGGCCCCCTTCGACGTGGTCGACCTCGCCGAACTCGACGCCGACGGTCGGATCGCGACCCTGCGCATCGTGTACGACACGGTCACCGTCCGCCCCGCCTTCGAGGCGGAGACCGGTACCTCCCACCGGGCCGACCCGGCTCGTCCCGAGGGCTGACCGGCCGGCCTGGGGCGCTACCTCAGGATGACGCGGAAACGGCACGCCGGTCGCACGCCCCGCCGGCCGGGGCGGGGGAGGATGGACGCCCGGGTGCCCGTCGACCGACCGCCGCCTCCCTCCCCACCCCCTGATCCAGGACCGCCCGTGCATCCCCAGCAGCCCGACGTGCCCGCCGACGCGCCCCGTCTCCTCCTGGTCGAGGACGAGGTGTCCCTCACCGCCGTCCTCGGGCGCGGGCTGCGGGCCGCCGGGATGCGGGTGGACGTGGCCCACACCGGCGACGAGGGGCTCCAGGCCGCACTCACCGGCGAGTACGACGCGCTGATCCTCGACGTGATGCTGCCCGGCCCGAGCGGGCTGCGGATCTGTTCGGCGGTGCGGGCGGCGGGCCTGCGGACCCCGATCCTGATGCTCACGGCCATGGACGGCGAGTACGACGAGGCCGAGGGCCTCGACCGGGGCGCCGACGACTACCTGTCCAAGCCCTTCTCCTACCTCGTGCTCCTGGCCCGCCTGCGGGCCCTGCTCCGCCGCTCCGGACCGGCGGCCGAACGCGATGTGCTGCGGGTCGGGGACCTCACGCTCGACCTGCGGGAACGCCGCTGCCGGCGCGCCGGCGTCGAGATCGCCCTCACCGACCGGGAGTTCTCCCTCCTCGACGTGCTGGCCCGCAACGCCGGGCTGACCCTCGCCAAGGACACCCTGCTCCGGGAGGCGTGGGGGATCCACCAAGGCGGGGACCCCAATCTGGTCGAGGCCCACGTCAGCTCCCTGCGCCGCAAGCTCGACCAGCCCTTCGCCGAGACCGGCGGCCGGCTCCTGCGGACCGTGCGCGGGCAGGGCTACCGGCTGGCGGCCCGCGATGCCGGTTGAGCGGCGGTCGCTGCGGCCGCCGCGGCCGTTCCGGGCCGGGCCGCAGCTGGCCTCGGTGCGGGTGCGGGTCACCGTCGGCGCGGTCCTCGTCGTGGGTCTGGTGCTCGCGGCCACCGCCGCCGGGTTCCTCGTGCTGACCCGGGCCGGCCTGGTCCGCTCCGCCGAGGAGACCGCCCTCAAACGCGCCGAGGCCGTGGCCGAACAGGCCCGCACCGGCGGCCTGTTGCCCACCCTGTCCGTGCCCGACGGGGAGAGCAACCTGCTCCAGGTCGTCGCCGACGACGGCCGGGTCCTCGCCGCCGGACACCAGCTCATCGGCCGCGGCCCCATCGCCGGATTCCGGCCCGCGCCCGGCCGTCCGCACGAGGCCCGCACCCTCACCCCGGCCGACACCAAGACTCCCGACCAGCGTTTCCGCGTGGTCGCCGTCCCCACCCGCGTCGCCCGGGGCGACACCGAGGTCCCCGCCGTCGTCTACGCCGGCACCACCCTGCGGACCGCCGACGAGGCCCGCCGCATGACCCTGGCCGCCGTGCTGCCCGGCATCCCCCTCATGCTGCTGCTCGTGGGCGCCGTCACGTGGCACAGCTGCGCCCGCGCCCTGCGCCCCGTCGCCGCGATCCGCGCCGAGCTGGCCGAGATCACGGAGCACGATCCGCGCCGCCGCGTGCCGGTGCCCGCCTCCCGTGACGAGATCGCCGACCTGGCCCGCACCGCCAACGCCACCCTCGAACGCCTCCACACCTCCCTCCAGCGCGAGCGGCGGTTCGTCGCCGACGCCTCCCACGAGCTGCGCAACCCCATCGCGGCCCTGCGCGCCCACATCGAGCTGGCCTCCCTGCACCCGGACCTGCTCTGCCTGGCCGACCTCGAACGCGACTCCGCGCGCGTCCAGCGCCTGGTCACCGATCTGCTGCTGTTGGCGCGGCTCGACGCCCGCGAGTCCACCCCGGCCCGCACGGTCGACCTCGCCGAGCTGGTCCGCACGGTGACGGCCCGCCGGGGCCCGGGGCGGGTGCCCGTGCGCACCGAGCTGCCGCCCGGCCCCGCGTGCCTGGCCGGGCGCCCCGAGCAGCTGGCCCGGGTGCTGGACAACCTGCTCGACAACGCCGACCGGCACGCCGCGACCCGCGTCGATCTCGCCCTGCGTCGCACCCCCGACGGCACGCTCGCGCTGACCGTCACCGACGACGGGGAGGGCGTGCCCGCCGAACACCGGGAGGCGATCTTCACCCGGTTCACCCGGCTCGACCCGGCCCGGGCCCGCGACACCGGCGGCACCGGCCTGGGGCTCGCCATCGCCCGCGAGATCGCGGGCGCGCACGGCGGCACCCTCACGGCCGAGCCGCCCCCCTCGGACCGGGCGGGCGGCCGGTTCCTGCTGTGCCTGCCCGCCGCCTGACGCGGGCGCGGTTTGACTTCAGGTGCGCTTGAAGTTGTTCGGTGTGCCGGTGGACATACGCGATGACTCCCCGGAAACCGCCGCCGCCCCTGCCCCCGCCCCTCCCGAGGACCGCCCGGGCGGGTGGCGCGAACTGTTCGGCCCCCGGCACCGGGCCGCGGCCTCGCTGGTCGCGGGGGTGATGGTGCTGGACGGCACCACCATGTGGGTGACGGCGAGCCTGCTGCCGACGGTGGTGGCGGACATCGGCGGGGAGCGGTTCTACGCCTGGGCCACGACCGTGTTCATGATCGCCTCGGTGGCCGGGGCGATGCTCGTCGGTTCGATCGCGGCCCGGCGCGGGGAGCGCGGCGCCTACTGGGTGGGGCTGGGGACCTTCGTGGCGGGCACGCTCGTCGCGGCGGCGGCCCCGGCGATGGAACCGCTGCTCGCGGGCCGGGTCCTCCAGGGTTTCGGCGTCGGCCTGCTGAACGGGCTGGCCTTCGTGACGGTGCGCACGGCGCTTCCGGCGCACCTGTGGGCGCGGGGCACGAGCCTGGTGTCGGCGGCCATGGCGGTCGGCTTCTTCCTCGGCCCCGCGATCGGCGGGATCTTCGCGCGGTTCGGGGCCTGGCGCTCGGCGTTCCTGCTGGTCACGGTGGGGACGGTGCCGTTCGTGGTGCTGGTGGCCCGACTGCTGCCGGCCGGGGTGCGTTCCGGGGTGCGGACCGGCGCGCGGGGCGCGGGCGGCGGCACAGGCGGCATGGGCGGCGCGGGGGCGTTGCCGGTGGTGTCGTTGGCGCTGATGACCGGGGCCGCCGTGTTGATCAGCGTGGCCGGGGTGTTCTCCCGGGTGTGGGTCACGGGCGCGGCGATCCTCGGCGCACTGGTGCTGGTGGCGGTGTTCCTGGCGGTGGAGCGGCGGGGGCGGTGCGCGCGGGTGTTCCCGGCGATGGTGCACCGGCCCGGGGCGCCGCTGCGCCGCCTGTACCTGGTGCGGGCACTGATCACGGCGGCGGCGTCGCTGGAGGCGTTCGTGGCCTTGTTCGGCGAGCGGCTGGCCGGGTTGTCGCCGCTCGCGGCCGGGTTCCTGGGGACGACGCTGTCGTTGGGCTGGTGCGGCACGCAGGTCGCGGTCTCGGGCGCGCGTCCGTCGGTCCTGGCCCGGTTGAGCCGGGTCGGGCCGTTCGTGCTGGCCGGCGCCCTGTTCCTGGCCGTGTTCACGCAGCGGGAGCACGCGGGCACGGGCACGGTCGTGCTCTGGGCGGTGGTCTACCTGGTGGCGGGCGCGGGGGTCGGCATGACCATGCCGCACCTGTCCACGTCGGTGCTGGGGGCCACGGCGGACCCGGGGGAGGCGGCGAAGGCATCCGCCGCGCTGAACACCATCGGCCAGTTCGCGTTCGCGTTCGGGTCCGCCCTGGCCGGCGCTCTGATCAACCTCGGGTCCCCCGTGATGCTCGACTCCGCCCGCGCGGCCCTGTTCGGGCTGGCGGTCCTGGCCACCCTGGCCGCCGTGGTCGGCACCCCGGGTCGGGGACGGGTCGCGGACGGGACGGGCGGCGCGGACGGGCCGGACGGGGCGGTCGAGGGGGCCGGTGTGCGTGCGTCCGCCGCCGGCTGAGGGCGCCGTGACCCGCGCCGGCGCCCGTATCGTGGAGGCCATGGACCGCCCGCGCTCTGCTCAGGAACTCACCATCGGGAAGCTCGCCGAGCGCGCCGGCGTCACCACCAGCACCCTGCGCCACTACGAGGCCATGGGCCTGATCCACAGCCGCCGCACCCCGGGGAACCAGCGCCGTTATCCGCGCTCGGCCCTGCGGCGGGTGGCCCTGATCAGGGTGGCCCAGGGGGTGGGGGTCTCCCTGCGGGAGATCGGGCGGGCCCTGGCCGCGGTGCCCGACGATCACGCGCCGACCCGGGCCGAGTGGGCGGGCCTGTCCCGCCGGTGGAGCGGGGAGCTGACCGCCCGCATCGAGCAGCTCACGCGGCTGCGGGACCTCCTGGACGACTGCACCGGCTGCGGCTGCCTGTCCCTGGACCGCTGCGCCGTGGCCAATCCGACCGACCACCTCGGTGAGCTGGGCTCCGGCCCGCACCGTCTCCTCGTGGACCGGTCCCCCCTGGTCGGGGAGCCCGGCGTCTGAGCCGCGGCGTGGTGTGTACGCGGAAACGACCGAAGGCCGGCACCCCCGAGGGGGCGCCGGCCTTCGGCGTCAGACATCGCGGACGGTGCCGCGGGGTGCCGAGGGTCAGGCGGGGAGGATGTTCTCCGCCTGGGGGCCCTTCTGGCCCTGGGTCACGTCGAAGGTGACGCGCTGGCCTTCCTGGAGCTCACGGAAGCCCTGGGTGGCGATGTTGGAGTAGTGGGCGAAGACGTCGGCGCCGCCGCCGTCCTGCTCGATGAAGCCGAAGCCCTTTTCAGCGTTGAACCACTTCACGGTACCGGTGGTCGCCATGATGTTCTCCTTCTGGAAGCGTGAACTCGGGAACCACCCGGTCGGGGGTTCCCAGCCGCTGTAATGACCCATCCGGAAAAAACACCGGAAAACAAAAAGATCCTGGGAGCCGGAGCCCTCAGGCACAAGATGGTGGGTAATGCCACAACCGCAACTGACGTCAGCCTAGCACGCCCCCCGGGCCGGGCGCTGCGAAGCGTGACGGGCGACGACGCACGGTGTGGATCCCCACCCGCCGCCGCCCGTCCGCACCCCCGCCGTCCCGAGAGCATCCCGCCGCCAACTCGGCTACCAGGGAAGCGAATTCGGTGCGTTCCCCGGCCGATGGGCCGGGCGTGGAGGGGGCCGCGACTCGTCGGTGATCCGTCGGCCCCCTGTCGGCGCGGCGCGGCGCGGCGTGGCGCGAGGGCGGGGGCGCGGGTCGTCCGCAGCGCATGACCCCCGTGACGCCGAGGACCATCAGGCGTCGAGGCGGTGCACGTCCACGTCGGAGGGAACGCGCGCGCCCGCGCCCGCATGCCCGCCGTGTAGGGAGCGACGGCCTGCCGTGCGACCCTCCCGCCGCCCCGCGTCCGCCAGGTCGGGGCCGAGAGCGCGGTGGTCGCCGTTCGGGGTGCGGTCGGCGAGGGGGTCGCGCTCGGTGCGCTGCCGTCCACCGGCGCCGGCATCATGGCCCCCGCCCCCGCCTCTCTCCGAGCTGCCCCCGGCCGGCCGTCACCTGTCACGTCACCGACGGGGCCCGGCTGCGCGAGCTCGCCCTCGGTACCGTCGACGTGCTCCTCGGGCAGCGCTACCACCACCAGCCGCCACCAGCCCGACACGACGCCCCCCGAGCGTGGGCCTCGTCCCGCTGCTCGTCGTCACCGCCCCCGACCGCGCCCCCGGCGCCCCCGGACCTGCGGGACCTGGCAGGGCGCACGCTCGCCCCGGCGCCCGCGAGCACGGACTGCGGCCGGGCCGCCCGGCCGTCCGCCCGGCCGTCCGTCCGGCATGTCTGCGGGTGGGTCTCAGCCCCGTGCCCCGGTGCGTCACCCGTCGACATCGGCGCCCAACTTGCCCTGGCGTGCGCCTGGTTGGCTACCGCGCTCGCTTCCCGCGCCGCCGTCGAGCCGGCCGCCCCGGGCTGCGCGCGGCGGTCCGTCGCACCGGGCACCCGAAGCCCACCGTGGCCGCCCTCACCGAGGCTCTGCGCGCCGCCGCCCGCCGGCGCGGGGAGGCCGGCGGGTTAGGGTGCCGGGCATGACGGGGTGGAGTATGAGGCCGGCCGGCGCGGCCGACGTGGAGCCGGTGGCGGAGTTGCGGGCCGTGGTCCTGCGCGAGGACCTGGAACGGCTGGGGCGCTATGACGATCGGTGGGTGCGGGAGCGGCTGCGCCGGAACTTCGACCCGGCCCACACCTGGGTGATCGCCGTCGACGGCGCGTTCGCCGGCTGCGTGGCCCTGCGGCCGGCCCCCGACGCGCACTGGCTGGAGCACTTCTACCTCGCGCCCGAGCGGCAGGGCACCGGCATCGGCTCCGCCGTCCTGCGCGAGCTGCTCGCCCGCTGTGACCGCGAGGGCGTCGAGGTCCGTCTCCAGGTGCTCACCGGCAGCCCGGCCCGGCGCCTCTACGACCGGCACGGGTTCACGGTGGAGTCCGAGGACCCCGTGGACACCTGGATGCGGCGTCTCCCGGCCGGCGCCGGCGCCGGGGCCGGCCCGGATCCTCGGGGCCTCAGGGGGTGAAGGGGGCGCCGTCCAGGCTCCAGTGCGAGTCGGGGGTGATGCCCAGCGCCGCGTGCACGTGGGCGGCGACGTCCACGTGACGGACGGTGCTCGGCGCCGTCCCGGGGGACAGGCCGGGGCCCCGCGCGGCGATCCACGCGGTGCGTTCGGCCGAGCTGTGCCCGCCGTGCCCGCCCTCGTCGCGGTGGCCGTGGTCGGTGACCACGACGACCGTCCACTCGCCGGCCGGGGCGGGGCGCTCCTCCACGGCCCGCAGCAGCCGTCCCAGGCGCGCGTCCGCCGCCTCGATCGCCCGCCGGTACTCGGGCCCGCAGCCCAGGTGGTGGGCGGTCTCGTCGACGGCGCCGAGGTAGACGAACGAGGCGTGCGGGGCCCGGCGCGCGCCCAGGACCCGCACCGTCTCCTCGACCACCTCCTCGTCCGCCTCCTCCCAGCCCTCGGGGGTGTTCTCGTGCGGCCCGACGAACGTCAGCCGGCTCGGCGCGGCGAACAGCGGGCCGCCGTCCCGGGTCAGGAACAGGGGGGCCCAGCAGCCGGCGGCGTAGGTCCGGCGGCCGTGGTCGACGGCCAGGCGGGTGAGGAAGTCGGGGAAGACGGTGAGCCGGTTGCCGTCGAGGCGGTTACCCCAGATGGCGTGCTTGGCGACCTTCACCCCCGTGACGACGGTGGCCCAGCAGGGGCCGGACATGGTGGGCGTGGAGTCGTCGATGCGGACGGGGGCCATGAACCCGGCGCGGGCCGTCGCGTCGAGGTGGGGGGTGCGCAGTCCCGGCAGCAGGTCGTGCCGGACGCCGTCGATGCCGACGACGAGTACGTGACGGTCGTTCATGTCGAGTTCCGTGTTTCCGAGAGGGGGCGGGTGACGGGAGCGGGCCGGGGCCTTGGGTCGAGAGTCGATCAGTGCCGAGCGGATCGCCGACAGGGGTACGACGTCCTGTGTTTCAGGGCCTGTTGACCTTCTGTCAGGTGGATGTAGGGGCGGTCAGACGGTGATTCGCAGGGGGGTCGGGTCCACCTCGGCGGTCGCCCGGTCCAGGTCCTTGCGCCGCCAGGAGTCCGATTCGCGACCCAGGGCGTGCCCGTGGAAGCGGACCTCGTACTCGCCGTGCGACAGCCCGGTCCACACGGTGCGCACGGTCGCCGGTTCGGCGTCGCGGCCGCTGCGCACGGCCCGTTCGGAGCCCGTGACCGGCAGCAACCGCCCGCCCCGGGGCCCCTGTTCGACGTGCCACAGCGTGAACTCGCCGGCGACGGTGCCCGGTACGCCCCGCCAGCGGTCCCGCGCGTACACGTCGGTGCCCGCGTGCAGCACGGCGAGGACGGTGGCGACGGGGACCACGCCGCCGGCGGGCAGGACGGTGGCGGTGAGCCGGTGCCGCACCCGCAGGGTGCGGCCGGGGGAGTGCCGGGTGCGTTCGCCGCCCACGAGTTGTCCGGTGGACGGCAGGCGCGCCGGCGGGAGTTCGGGGGCGGCCCGGGACGGGGCCCGGCCCCGGTGCACGAGGACCAGGGGCGCGCCGGCGCCGGGGTCGCCGGCGGGGCCGCTCGCCAGGGCGGGGGTGCCGCTGCCGGCGGGCAGGGGGAGGGTGACCGGCATGGTCCAGCCCCGGCCGGAGCCGATCTGGTGCACGAGGCCGGCGCCGTCGGCGTTCGGGTAGACCACGTGCAGCCGGTCGCCGTGCGAGGCGAGGGCGCAGCCGTCGCCGGACCGGGCCCCGCGCAGGGGGCGGGCGGGGCTCCAGGCGGACCCGTCGAAGACGGTGTGCAGGATCCGACCGGCGGGGACGCCGCGCCGGGCGTCGGCCCGCAGGGTGATGACGGCGTGGATCTCGCCCCGGTGGGAGCAGGCCGCGAGTCGGCGCACGGGAGGGTGCGGCCAGGGCAGGGCGGGGCCGGGGTCGGCGGGGGCCCAGGCGGCGGCCGGGGGTTCGTCCCGGTGCCCGGCCGCCCGGCCGATCGTGGCGTGCGGGGCCAGGACGTGGTGGGTGACCTCGGGGCCGTCGGCGGCGAGCAGGTGTATTCGGCCCTCGTGCGCGACCAGGCACGGGGGTGCGAGGGTCGGGATCGCGCCCGACGCCGTGCCGAAGCCCTGGTCCGTGCCCGTGCCCGTGCCCGTGGCCGTGCGCATTCCCATGCCCGAGCCCGTGCTCGTGCGGGTGCCCGGCTCGGGGTCGCGTGCCGGTCGGAACACCCCGGCGTGCCGCCACGCGGCGGTGCCCGGGGCGCGCACGTGCGTGGTGTGGGAGGGCCGGCCCCCGGCGCGCGGATCGGGGGCGGTGGTGACGCACACCTCCAGGTCCTCGCCGGCCGCGAACGCGGGCGCGCCGTGCACGGGCAGCGGCCGGCCGGTCGAGGTCCTCGGCTCCTGGTCGGGCACGGCGACCATCCGCACGGAGGGTTCGCCCGGGGCCGGGGCGAGGAGTTCGATCAGGGCGGCGCGGACCACGCCCGCCCCGCGCCGGTCGGGCTCGCGGGACAGGCACAGGAAGGCCCGGCCCATCGGGGCGAGGGTCGGATCGATGGGGGCGGGCGCGCCGACGGGCACGAGGGCGGGGCCCCAGCCGACCTTGTCGTCGTACACCGCGATCCACGGGGTGTGCCCCTCGGGGCCCGCTGTGTCCTGCGGTGTCACCTGTGCGTTCTCCTCGGTCCCTGGGGTCGGTTCTCGGAGACGATCCTAGAAATCCCGTACCAGACAAAGACCAGACGGAGTGCCCGAAAGGGCCGGTCCTTCGCGGAACCGGGCAGGGTCGAAGGTCCGCGACCACCCGCCGGGGGAGGGGTCCGGGAGGCGGCGTATGCTGACTCGTGCATTCCATCAGTGCAAAACCAGATATGCACTAGTGCAATCACGCCCGGTGTTCCCGCTCCCGCCCTCCCGACGTCCCGAAGGCGGCTCCGCGCGAGCGACCCGGGGCCACACCGGAAGGGCAGGACCGCCGTGATCCCCCGCTACACCCTCCCCGCCATGGGCACCCTCTTCGCCGACGAGACCCGCTACGCCCTGTGGGTCGAGATCGAGATCCTCGCCTCCCGGGCCCAGGCGCGCCTCGGCCACGTGCCCGAGACCGCCGTGGACGACATGCGCCGCGCCCCCGTCCCCACCCCCGCCCGGATCGCCGAGATCGAACGCGACCGCGACCACGAGGTCCTGTCCTTCCTCGCCGCGTTCTGCGAGCACCTGCCCGAGAGCTCCGCGCGCTGGGTCCACCACGGCATGACCAGCTACGACCTCGTCGACACCGCCCTGGGCACCACCCTGACCCGCGCCGCCGACCTCGTCCTCGAAGCCGCCGGCACCCTGCGCCGCACCCTCGTGGACCGCGCCCTCGAACACTGGGACACGGTGATGATCGGCCGCACCCACGGCGTGCACGCCGAACCCACCACCTTCGGCCACAAGCTCGCCGGCTTCGCGTTCGCCGTCGACCGCTGCCACACCCGCCTGAGCGCCGCCCGCGAGGCCATCGCCGTCGGCACGATCTCCGGCGCCGTCGGCACCTACTCCCTCATCGACCCCCGGGTCGAGACCGAGGTCCTGGCCGCCCTCGGCCTGAGCCCCGAACCCGTGCCCAGCCAGGTCGTCGCCCGCGACCGGCACGCCCAACTCCTCCAGGCCCTCGCCCTCCTCGGCGCCTGCGTGGAGGGACTGGCCCTGGAAGCCCGGCTGTTGCAGCGCACCGAGGTCCGCGAGATCGAGGAACGCCGCACCGGCGCCTACCAGGGCTCCAGCGCCATGCCCCACAAGCGCAACCCCACCACCAGCGAACGCCTCGCCGGCCTCGCCCGCCTCCTGCGCGGCTACGCCGACACCGCGACCGAGAACGTGGCCCTGTGGCACGAACGCGACCTCGCCCACCAGAGCGTCGAACGCGTCATCCTGCCCGACGCCCTGTGCGTGGCCCACTACCAGAGCGTCAAGGCCGCCGAACTCGTCGCGAACCTCGCCGTGTTCCCCGACCGCATGGCCGAACACGTCGAGTCCACCCACGGCCTCGTCCACTCCTCCGCAGTCCTCGCCGACCTCCTCGACGCCGGCGAGGAACGCGAACACGCCTACCGCACCGTCCAGGCCGCCGCCGCCCACACCACCGCCACCGGCGAACCCTTCGCCGACTCCCTGCGCCGCCACGGCATCACCCCCCGCCACCCCCTCACCGCCGAACGCTTCCTCGTCCACCACGACACCCTCCGCGCCCGCCTCGAAACCCTCCGGGACCGGACCTGACCCGTCCGCCCACCGGCCCGCGTGTGATGGGATGGACCCCGTGAACGAGGACGAGCCGCGGCTGTGGGACCGGGTGGAGCGCAACCTGGCGGAACACGCCTGCCACCTGCACCGACGACTGCCCGGAGCCCGGGTGTGCGCGACCCGGGACCTCCTGATCGCCGACAGCGGCCTCGCCGACGACACCTTCAACATCGTCGCCGCCGCCCGCTTCACCGAGGCCGACGCGCCCACCCGGGTCACGGAGACGCTGCGCGCCCTGCGCGACACCGGCCGGCCCTTCTCCTGGTGGGTCGGCCCCGCCTCCACCCCGTCCACCCTCCCCGCCGTCCTCGCCGACGCCGGCCTTCGACCCTCCGGGACCGAGACGGCCATGTGGCGCGACCTGACCGCCGCGCCGCCCCCGCCGCCCGAGGTCGGCCTCGACCTCGTCCGGGTCCGCACCCGCGCCCAACTCGCGGACTGGGCCGGGGTGGTGGCGGCGAACTGGGACCCGCCCGCCGACACGGTGCGCCGTTTCTTCCACGAGGCCGCCCCGGCGGCCCTGGACCCCGCGTGCCCCGCCCGCTACCTCGTCGGATACCGCGACGGCCGACCCGTCTGCACCGCCGAGGTGTTCTCGCACGCGGGCGTCGTCGGCGTGTACAACATCACAACCCGCGCCGCCGAACGCCGCCGGGGGTACGGCGGGGCCGTCACCCTGGCCGCCCTGCACACGGCGCGCGCCGACGGCGGGCGCACGGCGGTCCTCCAGGCATCCGAGGACGGCGAGCCCGTCTACCGCCGGCTGGGCTTCACCCCCTGCGGCCGCTTCACCGAGTACGCCGTCGAGCCGAGCGGGCAGCCGCCGACGCGGTACTGACAACGGCGCCGTCCCGGCGCACCATGGCCGGATGGACCTGATCGAGGTGCTCGTGAAACTCGCGATCGGCGGCGCGGTCCTCGCCATGATCGTCTACATCGTCCGCAACAGCGGCGGCGGGGACGGCCCGGGCGGAGGAGCCGGGGGAGGCGGGGGAGGCGGAGGGGGACACCAGCTCGGCCCCGGCGGATCCGGCGGCGGCCTCGGCGGCCCCTGACCCCCCGGCCGTCCGACCGCGCGCGGCTCAGGTCAGGGGGCCCAGGAGGTCCTGGGAGTCCAGGAGGCCCTGATCGTCGGGGGCGACGCCCCGGCCGAAGACGCGTTCGGCCTGCCGGGCCCGGAACTCGGCGTGGGCCTCGGACGGGCGGACGAAGCCGTGCCGCTCCCGCGCCTGCGCCGGGGTCAGGGTCTCCGGCACCCGCGCCGGCACCCCCAGTTTGACGGGGGCCACCACCGCCACCGTGGACGGGGACAGCAGCCCCAGCAGGAGGAGTTCCAGGCGCGGGCTGAGATGGGTCACCGCGAAGGACACCCGCATCACCGGCACGATCAGCGCGTCCAGGACCCGGGACTGCCGGATCCCGGCCATCTCCCGCATCCAGCGCGGCATCGTCGCGATCGTGGCGATCCGGTGCGCGCGCGCCACGACGAGGCGCGCGGGCCGCGCCCACCACGGGACCGGCGGCAGCACCAGCTCGGTGCGCAGCAGGTGGTGCATGGCCTGCCGGGCGATCGGACTGGCCGACAGGCGCGGGCGCATCCGCGCGAAGTACGCCCGCACCCCCTCGCGGTCCCGGGGCACGTCCTGCGGCGAGCAGGTCTGGAACTCGGCGGCGGTGGCGCACGCCGCCCAGTACTCGGCCTCCTCGCGCGGGGTCAGCTTGCCGGGCCCGTACTTCTCGTAGGCGTACAGGATCGAGTGCCAGCCGGTGAGTTGGATCCACAGCTGGGACTCGGGATCGTTGGCGTCGTAGGTGCCCTCCCCGTACGGCAGGTGCCCGATGGCCTTGGAGTGGACGCGGACCAGGACGTCGGCGGCCTGGCAGACCTGCCGGGTGCCCGCGAAGGCGACCATGGCGAAGTAGCGCAGGGTGCGGTCGTAGCGGGTGCGGGCGCGTTCGTAGATGCCCTGGGTGCCGTGGACCGCCGCGACCAGGGGCGGGTCCAGTTCCTCGACCACCACCGAGCGCTGGAAGCCGACGGTGGGGGCGGCCGGGTGCCCCCACACCTTCCAGACCACCGAACCGGGGCCGAAGAAGCCGTGGTCCTCGTGCGGTTCGACCGTGTCGCCTCGCCGTGTCATCAACCGCTCCTCGTGTTGGCGGGAAACCCGCCGGGCCGAATACGACAGTGCTGTCCTATTCGATTAAGACACAGCTGTCGTAAGCTGCCAAGGTGTCGACACCCGCCCCTTCCCCGGCCCCCCGCCGCACCCGCCGGCCCTACGCGCCCCGGATGCCGCTCGTCGAACGCCGCGCCCAACTCCTCGACGCCGCCCTCGCGGTGATCGTCGCCGACGGCTACCGGGCCGTCTCGGTCGACGCCGTCGCCAAACGCGCCGGCGTCGCCCGTTCCGTGGTCTACGGCGCCTACGCGGACCTCGACGCCCTCCTCGCGGCCCTCCTCGACCGCGAACAGGCCCGCGCCTTCGCCCTGTTGGCCGACGCCGCCCCCGACCCGGCCGCCCACCCCGACCCCGTCGGCTACGCCGTGGAGACCGTCCGCCGGGCCGGCGCCGCGCTGCGCTCCGACCCGGACACCTGGCGGCTGATCCTGCTCACCCCGCCCGGCACGCCCGCCGCCGTCCACGCCCGCGTCGAGGCCGACCGGCGCCGCGTCCGACGCGGCGTCACCACCTGGCTCGCCTCCCACCCCACGACCCCGGGCCGTCCCGCGCCCGACCCGGAGATCCTCGCGCACGCCCTGGTCGCGTGCGCCGAACACTTCGGCCGGCTCGCCCTCACCGACCCGGGGGCGATCGACACCGAACGCCTCGTCACCCAGGTCCGCCTACTGCTCACCGCCCTGTGGACACCCCCACCCACCCCCTGACCGCCCGCCCCTGACCGCCCGCCGGCGCCCGCGCCCCCGTCGGACCGGGGCCGTCGCCGGTGACAGCCCCGTGGGCCTGCCACCGGCAGTGGCGCGCGTGCGGGGGGCGACTCCGCCACGGCCGGCGGCGTCAGGACGTCGCCCGTCGCCGGGACACCCGCGGCCACGCCACCGCCCACCACCTCGACGACCCGACCGCCGACCATCGAGGTGCGCTTCGCCGGGAAGGCCCCGCCACGGCGGGGCCTTCGGCACAGCCGGGAGAAGGCCGCCGGTCAGCGCGCGCGGAGGGCACGCCAGGACCGCCACACCACGGACAACGCCCGCCGCCAGTCCCACCGGCGCCCTCCGCGCCAGGACACCCGACGGCCCGGGCTTCCACCCTCTGCGGGGATCACCACCGGAGCCGCGATCGGAGCCGCGATCGGGACCGACGGCGACGGTGGCGGGTTCGGCACGTCGCCCACCGGCACGTCGACCACCGGCCCGCCGGTCACCGAGTCGAAGGCGAGCTGGACCGGCATCGGATCCGCTGCGACGACCGCGACACCGGCCAGGCGCGGCCGGGCGTCGCGTTCGCGTTCCGCTGCGGCCAGGGTCGCCATGACGTGGTGCGCGGCGAGCGGCCGGAACCCCGGGCCGCCGAGCTCTCGCAGCGGCACCGGCACGAGCCCCCACCACGGGGCCCCGGTCGCCGGCCGAGGGTGGGAGATCCGCCGCTCGCGCGCGGGCTCGTCGGACCGCGACGTGCCGTGGGTGGCCGAGGTGATGCCGTAGGGGATCAGGAGGTGTTCGTCGGTGAGCCAGGCGACCTGGACACCGGCTTCGGCCAAGGCCCGTTGGTCGGGGGTGGGGCGGACCTTGTCGTGGTGGTCGGGGCCGTCGGGTATGCGTGCCGGGTGGGTTCCGGCGTGGTCGTAGTGGGGTTCGGCACGGTCGTGGATCCACCAGTGGACGAGCCCGTCGCCGTGCCGCGCCCTCGCCGCCTCGACGCGGGCCCACCGGACCTGCGAGGTCATCAGGCGGTCGGGGCGTTCCAGGACGGCGGTGTGCCGGCCGCGTCGCAGGACCACGGCGGGCGCCAGTAGCCAGGGCTCGGCGACGGCGGCCGGGTCGACCTCGATGTCCCCGCCGACACCCGGCAGGGCGCGCGTGAGGCGGTCGAGGAGATCCCGGGCGCGCGCGAGGTCGCCCTGGACGGCGGCGGCGTGGCGGGCCGGCTTCTTGCACCGGTCGGGGTCGACGCCACCGGGGCCGTGCCGGAACCGGGGTGTGAAGGACTCGACGGTGGTGGGCGCGCAGAAGACGAGCGGCTTGCCGCACGCGCAGCATCGGTAGCGGCCTCCGGCGCGGCCGCGCGGAAGGCGGGTGGCGGCGTCGGGTTCGCGGCTGAGGTCGATGATCCGACCGCGGGCGGCGAGGTCGATGGCGAACCGGGTCAACAGCAGGGGCCGGGGCAGGGGGATGGTGGTGGTGCGGGGCATCGGGGGCTCCAGACGCAGGGGGGCGCATCGAGGCGAACGGGGGGTGGCACGGTGGTGTCGAGCGTGAGGCCCTGCTGTGTGTCCGGCGATTTGTTCGTAGCCTTCGGCCGGTGAACTCCGGACAAGGGGCTCCTTGTCCGGGACGGGCCGGACAAAGCCGGGGGCGGGGATGGCGGCTGGGAAGCGTGGTCGGGGTTGGGCACCGCTGCGATCGGAGTCGCGGGAGGCCGAGGACTTGGCCCTGTATTTACGGGGGCTCGTGGACCGGTGCGGGACGACCGTGCGCGAGCTGGAGCGGGTCATGCCCTACGGGAAGTCGACGATCAGCGAGAACCTCAGCGGGAGGATCCCGCCGCGGGGCTTCGTCGACGCCCTGGTGAAGGCGACCGTCCGCGAACCCCGCCTGCGGGCCGTCGAGACCGACCAGGCCCACACCCTCTTACGCGCCGCCCGCAACCCCACCGGGCCGCTGCCCGCCGTCCGGCCCGCCGCCGGTGGGGAGGCGACGCTCGCGGTCGCCCACGAACGGACCGAGAAGCTGCTGCGGGCGCTGGAGCGGAACACCGAACTGGAGAAGGACCGCCTGGCCACCCAACAGATCGTCTTCCTCCTCGTCACCCTGATCGGCCACCTCCAGGACGAGGCCACCACCGTGCGGGCCGCCCAGTCCGGGCAGCGCGCGGAGATCACCACCCTCACCGAGTACCTGCACACCGCCCGCACCGACCTGAAGGCCGCGCGCCGGGCTCGCCACGAGGCCGAGGCCCTCGCCGCCCAGGCCCGGCGGGAAGCGGCGACCCTCCGCGAGGAACTCGCCCGGCTGCGCATCCCGGCGCCGAACGCGGAGGAGGGCGCGCCGGGCGCCGTCGGGCTCCCGCCCGAACTGGGTGAGGAGTTCTTCCTCGCCGACGTCGAACGCGCCCTCGCCACCGCCGAGAGCTTCCTCCACGAAGGCGCCGAACTTCGCGAACGCGTCGCCGACGACCTCGCCGAGACACCCGCGCCGACCACACCCGACGGTGATCCCGCCGACCCGGGCCTGATGCGGGTCCTGATCCTCCTGCTGTGCCGCACGGTGGGGATACTCCTGGTGACCGGCGGCGCCGTCCTTCAGTACGCCGTGACCACCTGGGTCTCCCCGCGCAACGGCGGCCTCGGCTCCCTGCTGATCGGCCCGGGCGTGCTCTTCATGCTCGACCCCTGGGAGGTCTACCTCCGGTGGTGGCCCGCCCTGCGTGCCCGTGTGCATCGGACGCCGAACCCGCCGCGCTGGAACATCACCCTCCGGCACGTCCTCGACCGGGCGCTGCGCCTGTGCTGGACCGCGGCCACCGCGATCGGAGCGGTCTGCGTCCTGGCCACCGTCGCCTGGTGGCCGTTGTGGTGGCTGATCCCGCTCCTGCCCACCACCCTGGCCACGACCTGCTACGCCCTCGCCGGCCACAACCACGCCGCGATCACGGCCCTCACCCGTCTCCTGCGCCGGGTGAAACCGGCCCGGTAGCCCGAGGGGTCCGTGCTCGGGTCCGTTCCGCACCGGCGACCACGTCCGAAGCGGTCTGCTCACCGACGGGCCGCCGGCGAGACGGTCGAGGACATGCCACTCACCGACCCCACCGGCCGCTTCACCGACACCGACACCGACTTCCGCCGACACCGCTCTCAGTACGCCCCCGGCGTCAAGGCCATGGCCTCACCCAAACTCGCCCTCGGCCCCGACACCCCGACGGCGATCCCCGCGCCCCGCGCGGTGGCGGAGCCAGGCCAGGCAGCCGGCGGCGGCGCGTTCCTGGTGGGTCCGCAGCGCCGGGTTCGCCAGGGCCGCCGGGCCGCGCGCGGCCGAGGCCCACAGGCCCGCGAGACCGGCGGCGAACGCGGTGAGGGCGCGCGGATCGGCCGGGCGGGGCAGGTCGGCGACGGCGCGTTCGGCCCCGGCCGGGGTGTGCCCGTCGAGGATCAGGTGGGGCACCAGCACGGCCGCGTCGATCCAGGCCGCGCCGCGCAGGCGGTAGGACCAGTCCACGAGCACGATCCCGGTGGCCGGGTCCGTCCCGCGCACCATGTTCCCCGGGTGCAGGTCCCAGTGGAGCAGGGTGTCCCCGGCGGAGGCCGGCCACCAGTCGCGTTCGATCGCCGCGAGCGCGTCGAGACGCCGGCGGGCCCACGGGCACAGGTCGGCCGGTGGGGCGGCGCGCAGCGCGGACCACCCGGTGAGCCACGGGCCGACCGCCTCGGCCACCGGCCGGGTGCCGGACACGGGCGACGGCGCCAGCAGCCGACCGGCACGGGCGACGGCGCGCACCGCGCCGGCCGTGTCGGCGGAGCCGGGGGCGAGCACGGGCCGGCCGCCCGGGACCTCGTCCAGGCACAGCCACCACCAGCCTCCGGACTCCGGGGGTTCGGCGGACCACCACACCCGGGGCGCGAGGCCGGCGGGCAGGGCGGTGGTCACCGCGATCTCGTCGGCGTACCGGTCGGCGTCGGGGTGGTCGGCGGGCGCGCCCTTGAGGAAGGCGCGCCGGCCGTCGGCCAGGCGCAGCCCGCAGGCCACGCCGCCGGTGAAACCGCCCGCGTGGGTGTGGGCCCCGACCACGCGGGAGCCGAGCCGCTCCTCGACCCGGGCCCGGACCGGGGGGTCGAGGGACTCCCACGCGGGCCGGGCGGAGCCGGAGCCGGAGTCGGAGCCGGCGCTGGGCGCGGGCACGGACGCGGGCCCGGTCATGGGCGCGGGCGCGGGAACCGGCGCGGGCGGGGTCCGGGTCACCGGCGCCGGGTCACTTCTTCAGCACCTTGGCGATCTCCGGTACCACGTGGTCCAGCGCGTAGCGGACGGAGAGCACGGAGTCGGTGGCGAAGGCCGTGCTGAGGTCGGACTTCGGGTCGAAGACGATGGTGTGGCCGGCCTGCGCGGCGGGGATCCGACGGAACAGCGGGTCGTCGTTGATCTTGTCGGCGGTCAGGCCGATCGGGGCCATCATCATCAGGTCCGCGTCGAGCATGTCGAGGTCCTCGCGGGAGACCTCCACGAAGAAGGACTTGCCGGCCTTGGCGTCGGCCTTCGGGTTGTTCTTGAACCCGAGCCGTTCGAGGAAGTCCACGCGACCGCTGCCGTGCACGTAGGCCCCGTAGCCGACGCTGGTGAGCGAACCGGCCGTGACGGTCTTGTTCTTGAACTCCGGGTGCGCGGTGACGGCGTCGGCGAACTTCTTCTCCAGGTCCTTGACGAGCTGCTCGCCCTTGGCGTGCACGCCGAGGGCGTCGGCCACCATCTTCGTCTGGGTCTCCCAGTTGGTCAGGTAGTTCTCCCCGCCCTCGGGCACGCCCACGGTGGGCGCGATCTTGCTGAGGGTGTCGTACCGCTTCTGGTCGCCGCTGGACTTCGTGTCGAGGATCAGGTCGGGCTTGAGGGCCGCGATCTTCTCGTACTCGGGCTCCAGCGTGCCGATCTTCTCGGGGCTCTTGGTGTACAGGCCCTTGGCCCAGGCGCCGACGCCGTCCCCGCCGAACGCGAGCCAGTCGCTCGCGCCGACCGGCTGCACGCCGAGCGCCAGCGCGGTCTCGGCGTCGCCCCAGCCCAGCGCCACGACCCGCTTCGGCTTCTGCTCCACCGTGACCTCGCCGAACTTGGTGGCGACACGGACGGGGAAGCCCGCGTCCGATCCGGCGGGCGCGTCGGCCTTGTCCTCGGCCGTGCCGGAGGAGCACGCGGTGAGGCCGGCGGCCAGGGCGGCGGAGGTGGCGAGGGCGACGACGGTCCGCCGGCGGGCGGTGGTGCGCGGACGGGCGGTGCTGGTGCGGGACATGCGGGACGGACCTCTGTTCGTGACGGGGGAGCGGGGGAGGGGCGTGTGGGTGGGGGCCGCGCGGTCAGGCGGGCCGGGCGAGCGGCGTGTGGTGCCGCCCGATGGGGACGATGAGGGGGGTGCCCGAGACGGGGTCGGGGACGAGGGTGCAGCGCATGCCGAACGCGCGGTGCACCAGGTCCTCCGTGACCACCTCGGCCGGCGCGCCCTCGGCCAGGACGCGGCCGTCGCGCAGGGCGATGATGTGGTCGGCGTAGCGGCACGCGAGGTTGAGGTCGTGCAGCACCACCGCGATGGTGGTGCCGTGCTCGCGGTTGAGGTCGACGAGCAGGTCCAGGACGTCGAGCTGGTGGCTGACGTCGAGGTAGGTGGTGGGCTCGTCCAGCAGCAGGATCTCGGTCCGCTGCGCCAGCGCCATCGCGATCCACACGCGCTGGCGCTGCCCGCCGGAGAGCTCGTCCACGGCGCGGTCGGCCAGTTCGAGCACGTCGGTGGCGAGCAGGGCGTCGGCGACGGCCGCGTCGTCCTCGGAGCTCCAGCGCCGGAACCAGCCCTGGTGCGGGTGCCGGCCGCGACCCACGAGGTCGGCGACGGTGATGCCCTCGGGGGCCACCGGGGTCTGCGGCAGGATCCCGAGCCGGGCCGCGACCTCACGGGTGGGCAGCGCGTGGATGTCACGGCCGTCGAGGGTCACGGTCCCGGACATCGGCGTCAGCAGCCGCGCCATGGACCGCAGCAGGGTGGACTTCCCGCACGCGTTGGGCCCCACGATCATCGTGATGCGCCCGGGCGGCACGTCCAGGGTGAGGCCGCGGACGATCTCGCGGCCGTCGTAGCCGAGGCGGATGTCACGGGTGCCCAGGAGGGGGCCGGCCGGGGGCATGGCGGGGTCCTTGTCGTACGGGTCGGGGGCGGATTCGGGGTCGAGGTCGGGGTCGGGGTCGGGGTCGGGGTCGGGGGCGGTGCTCATCCGAGGCGTCCGGTGCGGTGCGCCCGGGCCAGCAGCCACAGCAGGCAGGGCGCCCCGATCAGGCCGGTGACCACGCCGACGGGGAACTGGCTCGACCACAGCAGGTGCTGAGCCGCGAAGTCGGCGGCGGTGACGAGCAGCGCCCCGGTCAGCGCGGCGGGCACGAGCGCGGCCCCGGAGGTGGGCGCGAGCCGCCGGGCGATCGGCCCGGAGACGAAGGCCACGAACGCGATGGGCCCGGCGGCCGCCGTGGCCACCCCCGCCAGGGCGACGGCGCACCCCAGCAGGCAGAACCGGGCCCGGGCCACCGGACTGCCCAGTCCCGCCGCCGTGTCCTCCCCCAGCCGCAGGGGCTCCAGGTCCCGCGAGGCCAGGACGGTCAGCGGCAGCAGCACCACGAGCGCGGCGGCCAACGGCCACACCTGCTCCACCGTGCTGCCGTTGAGGCTGCCCGTGAGCCACACCAGCGCGTTCTGCGCCTGCGCGACCTCGGAGCGGGTCAGCAGGTACGAGGTGATGCCCGACAGGGCCGCCCCGATCCCCACGCCGACCAGCACGAACCGTGCCCCGGAGACCTGACCCCGACGCGCCAGCACGTGGATCAGGGCGGCGGCCAGCAGGGCGCCGGCGAGGGCCGCGCCGGACAGGGCGATCCCGCTGACCGCGAACCCGAGGGAGGCCAGCACGGCCGCGGCGCTCGCGCCCTGACTGATGCCGATCACGTCGGGACTGGCCAGCGGATTGCGCAACAGGGCCTGGAACAGGGACCCCGACAGCCCGAACGCGACGCCGACGAGCAGCCCGAGCACCACGCGCGGCAATCGCAGCTCCACGACCACGAAATGGGTGCCCGGATCGCCGCCGCCGGTGAGCGCGGCGAACACCTCGCCCGGCGGGATCGCCAGGTCGCCCACGCACAGGGCCGTCGTGAACACGAGGAGCAGGCCCGCGCCGAGGGCGAACGGGACCGTCCACCGGCGGACGCGGCGGGCCCGGCGCCCGGCCCGCAGGACGGCGAGGGCCTCGGCGCGGGCGGCGGCGGGACGGGTGGGGGAGTGGGGCACGGGGGAGTCCGTCGGGGAGTTCGGGACGTGCGGGGCGGAGGGCTCGGCGACCGGGAGAGGTGCCGGGGCCGGGCGCGGGGCGGTCACAGGCCGGCCGCCTTGCGGCGGCGGACCAACAGCACGAAGGGCACGGCCCCGATGACGGCCGTCACCACGCCGGCCTGCACTTCGCCCGGCCGGGCGACGGTCCGTCCGACCAGGTCGGCGACCAGCAGCAGCACGGGGGACATCAGCGCGCTGTACGGCAGCACCCACCGGTGGTCGGGGCCGACGCACAGACGGGCCGCGTGCGGCACCACCAGCCCGAGGAAGGCGATCGGCCCGGCGACGACCGTGGCCGCCCCGCACAGCAGGACCACCACGGCCGCGCACAGGGCGCGCGTGCGGCCCACGTGTTGGCCCAGCGCGCGGGCCAGGTCGTCGCCGAGGGCCAGCGCGTTGAGGCGGGAGCCCAGGGCGAGCGCGAGCACGGAGCCCACGACCACGAACGGGAGGGCCTGCCACAGCACGTCGGGCTCGCGGCCGGTCAACGAGCCCACCTGCCAGAACCGGTACTGGTCGAAGGAGGCCGCGTCGGTGAGCAGCATCGCCGTGGTCAGCGACAACAGGGCCGCGCTGGTGGCGGCGCCGGTCAGGGCCAGTTTGACGGGGGTGGCACCGCCGCGCCCGAGGGAGCCGACGCAGAACACGAGGAGGGAGGCGGCGAGCGCGCCGAGGAACCCGAACCAGATGTAGTGGGAGGGGTTCGTCATGCCGAGGACGGCGATCGCGAAGACCACGGCGGCCGAGGCCCCCGCGTTCACCCCGAGGATGCCGGGATCGGCGAGCGGATTGCGGGCGATGCCCTGCATGACCGTGCCGGCCAGGCCGAGGGCGACGCCCGCCAGCACGCCGGCGGCGGTGCGGGGGAAGCGGACCTCGCGCAGGATCAGGTGCGCCTTGTCCGCGTGATCGGGATCGAGGAGGGCGGGCAGCACGTCGGACGCGGCGACCCGTCCCGAACCGACCATCACACTGGCCCACACCGCGAGCAGCAGCACGCCGGCGAGGACGACCAGGCCGAGCACGCGAAGAGCGGCGGCCCGCCCACCGGGCCGGGCCGGTGCCGTCGGGGCCGGTGCCGTCGGGGACGCCGACGGGCCGGAGGGCGCGGGAGGGCGCGCGGAAACGGCCCCGGGACCCGGGGTCGGATGTGACGGTGTCACCGGTGCGACCTCCGGCCCACGCTGCGCACACAACCCCGTCCGACCATGCTCACCTGCTCCTTTGTGCGGGCAGGTGGTACCAAGCCCTGTGCGTTTCGAAGAGAGTAAGGCGACCCTAACAACGCCTTTCGGGCCCTCGGTCGGCCTTTCGTCCCCACTTGTGGGCCCTTGGACCCCGTCCGCGGCGGGCGCCCGTGCCCGATACTCGGGCGCCCGCCGGCGGCACTTGACCTCGACCGCGCTTGAGGGCGCAGGCTCGTGCCATCGAACGGGCGAGACAGAGGGGACGAGCGATGACACAGTCCAGGATCCTGGTGACCGGCGCGAGCGGGCAGGTCGGCGGAGCGGTGGTGCGGCGGCTGCGCGCGACGGGGGTGCCCGTGCGGGCGCTGGTACGGCGGGACACGCGATTCCCGACGGGCGTGGACGCCGTGCGCGGTGACCTCGCCGACCCCGCGTCGCTCGGCGCGGCCCTGACCGGAATCGACGCGGTCTTCCTCGTGTGGCCCTTCCTCGACGCCCGCGGCGCGGCGGAGACGATCGCCGAGATCGCCCGGCACGCCCGCCGGGTGGTCTACCTCTCCTCCGCCGGAGTGGGGGCCGACGGCGTGAACGAGGCGGGCCCCGCCGACCCGATCACCTCCTTCCACACCGAACTGGAACGACTCGTCGGGGCCTCGGGCCTGGAATGGACGGCGCTGCGCCCCACCGGGTTCGCCGGCAACACGCTGGGCTGGGCGCCGGAGATCCGCGCCGAGGGCCGGGTCCGGGCGCCGCTGCGAGCCCTGGCCCGCCCGCTGATCCACGAGGCGGACACGGCGGCGGTCGCGGCCCGCGCGCTGACCACCGACACCCTGCTCGGCGCGCGCCCCCTGCTCACCGGACCCGAACCCGTCACCCAGGAGCGGCAGGTGGAACTGATCGGCGAGGCCATCGGCCGGCCGCTGCGGTTCGAGGAGCTGACACAGGCCGAGGCGGTGGAGCGGATGAGGGCCGCGGGGTGGCCGGCGGGACTCGCCGAGACCGTGGTCCCGGCCCAGGCCCGGATGCTCGACCACCCGGAGCCGGTCACCGACACGGTGGAACGACTCACGGGCACCCCGGCCCACTCCTTCCGCCGGTGGGCCCTGGACCACGCCGCGGACTTCCGCTGACCGCTGACCACACCCGGGCGGGCGTGACGCGCCCGCGGGCGCGCAGGCCCCGCCCGCGCACGCCGGCGCGTGTCGTTCCCCCGTCCCTCCGGCGCGCACGCCGTCGCTCGTGGCGTTCGGCGGGCACGCCGGCGCGCGCCCGGCCCGGTCCGCTCCACGAGGGCCACCGCCGCCACGACGACGTGCCGGGCCGGCCGCACCCCGCCGAACGGGCCCGCCCCGACGGCCCGACCGGGCTCCCTCGCCCCGGGCACCGGGCACCGCCCGGAGGCGTTCGGTGCCGGCGCGGACCAGGGCCGGCCCTGCCCTGCCCGGAGGTCGGGGCCGGCACCGGCGGCGTCGCCCACCGGCCGGCCCACGGACGCGCCCCGTCCCCGGTCACGGCCACCGACCTCGACCTGAGCCTCGTGCGCCACCCGCTGCCCGAGAACCCGACCCTGCCGCGGCACGACGCGACCCGGGAGGAATTGCCGCCGGATCCTTCCGCCCGGTGCACGCGCGCACCGGGCTCGGCACCTCCCGGACCGCGAACGGGTCGTCGAGCGGATGCCGGGGTGGCCGGCGCCCCCGAGCCCCGGAACCCCCCGTTCGAGGGACGGTGTTTCCGGGCGGTTCCGCACTCCCGCCCCGCCCGTCCGGCGCGTTCGGTGTGACCCGGGCGCGTGGGGGCGGGGTGGGCCTGTCATCCTTCTGAGGTGGGCACGTGGGTGACGGGCCGTCCACTCGGCGCGCGTCCCTCGCCACCGGGCCCGACCCCCGGCACCCCCCTCGGAACGGACCTCCGATGACCCTCTTCCGCCTCGGCCGCCCCGTCGCCGACGCCTTCCCCGACACCCTCGTCACGGTCGTCACCGCCGGCGGGCTGCGGCCCGGGCCGTGGCCGGCGACCGTCGCCGCCCTGGCGGAACTGGAGGACCGGCTCGCCGAGGGACCGTGGCGGCCCGCCGACGAGACCGACCCCCGCGTCGAGTCCTGGCACGCCGCCTACCGCGCCTTCGGCACCAACCCGCGCCGGATTCGCCCCAGCGTGGACGCCCTGGGCCGACGCCTGCTGAAGAAGGGCTCCCTGCCGCGGATCAACCCGGCCGTGGACTCCTACAACCTCGTCTCCGTGCGGCACGGCCTGCCCGCCGGTGCCTTCGACCTCGACCACGTCACCGGCGAGGTCGAGATCCGGTTCGCCGACGGCACCGAGAGCTTCACCCCCCTCGGCGAACCCGACACCGTCGAGACCCCCAAGGCCGGCGAGGTCGTCTACAGCGACGCCGACGGGATCCTCACCCGGCACTGGAACCACCGCGACGCCCACCGCACCCGCGTCACGGAGGACTCCGCCCGCGTCGCCTTCATCCTGGAGACCGTCGCCGCCGCCCGGGACGGGCAGCTGGTCCGCGACGCCGCCGAGGAGCTGACGGCCCTGCTCGGCCCGCACTGCGAGGCCACCGCCGTGCACCACCTCGACCCGACCCACCCCACCGCGACCGTCTGACCCGGGCCCAGGCCGACCCCGACACCACCCGACACCACCCGCACCTCGGCACCGCCCGAACCTCGGCACCGCCCGAACCCCGGCACCGCCCGATCCCGCACCCCCTGGAGGCATCCCGTGTTCACCGGTCTGAGCGCTTTCCCGCTCACCCCCGTCGCCGGCGACGGCGAGGTCGACGAGAAGGCGTTCGCGGCCCTCGTCACCCGGCTCGCCCGCGCCGGCGTCGACTCGATCGGAGCCCTGGGCTCCACCGGCTCCTACGCCTACCTGAACCGCGCCGAACGGGCCCGCGTGGCCCGCCTCGCCGTCGAACACGCCGACGGGGTGCCCGTCCTCGTCGGGATCGGCGCCCTGCGCACCCGGGACGTGCTCGCCGCCGCCGAGGACGCCCAGGCCGCCGGCGCCGCCGGGGTGCTGCTGGCGCCCGTCTCCTACCAGCCGCTCACCGAGGACGACGTCTTCGGCCTGTTCGAGCAGGTCGATGCCCACCTGTCGGTGCCCCTCGTCGTCTACGACAACCCCGGCACGACCCACTTCGCGTTCACCGACGAGTTGTACGCCCGCATCGCGCGACTGCCCCGGGTCTCGTCCCTGAAGATCCCGCCGCTGCCCGCCGACCCCGAGCGGGCCCGCGCCCGGGTCGGGGAACTGCGCCGGATCCTGCCCGACACGACCACGGTGGGCATCAGCGGGGACGGGGCGGCCGCCGCCGGCCTGAACGCCGGATGCGACGCCTGGTACTCGGCCGTCGCCGGCACCTTCCCCGAACCCGCCCTCGCCCTCCTGCGCGCGGCCCGCGCCGGCCGCCCCGACGAGGCCCTCGCCGCCTCCGACCGGCTCCGGCCCCTGTGGGAGCTCTTCGCCCGACACCGCGGCTCCCTGCGCGTCCTCGCCGCGGCCGCCGCCCATCTCGGCCTGACCGCCGACCCCAACCTCCCCCTGCCCCTGCGCGGCCTCGACGCCGACGAACGCGCCGAGGTCACCGCCGTCCTGGACCGCCTCGGCCTCCACCCCACGATCGGAGCCACGACGCGATGACCACACGGGCCCGTTCCTTCGACTCCGCCGCCGCCCTCTACAACGCGAACCGCCCCGGCTACCCGCCCGCGCTCTTCGACACGATCCAGGAATTCTCCGGCCGCCCCCTGGCCGGCGCGCGCGTCGCCGACGTGGGAGCCGGCACGGGCATCGCCACCGCCCTGCTGCGCGCCCGCGGCGCCGACGTGCTGGCCGTGGAACCCGGCGACGGCATGGCCGCCGAACTCCACCGCTCCGACCCGACCGTCCCCGTCGTGCGCGGCGACGGCGACCGACTGCCCCTGGCCACGGGCGCCTTCGACCTGCTGACCTACGCCCAGTCCTGGCACTGGACCGACCCCGACCGCTCCGTGCCCGAGGCCCGCCGGGTGCTGCGCCCGGACGGCGTGCTCGCCCGCTGGTGGAACGACCTCGACGGCACCGTCCCGTGGGTCGCCGCGCAGAAGGCCCGGATCGCGGAGCACACCGCGCCCGTCGGCCGCCCGCCCCGCCACCGACAGGCGGAGGCGGAGACCGCCCCGGTGGTCCGGAGGATCCGCTGGTCGCGCCGGATCCCCCTCGACGCCCACCTCGCCAACCACGCCAGCCACTCCGCGTTCCTCCTCCTCGGCGCGGAGTCCACCGCCGAGTTCACCACGACCGAACGCCGCCGGCTGCTGTCCCTCTTCCCCGACGGCACGATCGACGAGCCCTACGTGGTCACCCTCCACCTGACCCGCTTCTCCTGACCGCTTTTCCTGACCCGCCGGAAAAGGGTGACGGGAACTGTCACCTTTGGGGGGCACCGTGGAGGGATGGACATCGACAGTTCCACCTCCGCCGCCCCCGCCCGTTCCCTCGCCGGTCGTGTCGTGCTCGTCGCCGGGGCCACCCGGGGGGCCGGGCGTGCCCTCGCCGTCGAGCTCGGGCGGGCCGGCGCCACCGTGTACGTCACCGGCCGCACCACCCGTGCCCGCGTCAGCGAGGTCGGCCGTGACACCGAGACCATCGAGGGGACGGCCGACCTGGTCACCGCCGCCGGCGGGACCGGCATCGCCGTGCCCACCGATCACCTCGACGCCGAACAGGTCCGCGCCCTCGTCGCCCGGATCGACGCGGGGCACGGCCGGCTCGACGTGCTCGTCAACGACCTGTGGGGCGGCGAACACCTCCTGACCGACTCCGTGTTCGGCAAGAAGAGCTGGGAGACGCCGCTGGAGGACGGGCTGCGGATCCTGGAACTGGGCGTGCGGTCCCACGTGATCACCGCCGCCCTGCTGCTGCCCCTGCTGATCCGCTCGGACGCGCCCCTGCACGTGGAGGTGACGGACGGCACGGCCCGCTCCAATCGGCGCTACCGCGAGAACATGTACTACGACCTGGCCAAGAACGCGCCCATCCGGATGGCCTTCGGGCTCGGGGAGGAGCTCGCGGAGTACGGGGGCACGGCCGTGGCCGTCACGCCCGGGTTCCTGCGGTCCGAGCAGATGCTCGCGGGCTTCGGGGTGACGGAGGAGAACTGGCGGGACGCGATCGAGCGGGTGCCGGACTTCGCGATCGCCGAGTCCCCCTGGTACCTCGCCCGCGCGGTGGCCGCGCTCGCCGCCGACCCCGAGCGGGCCGGGCGGTGGAACGGCCGGTCGACGTCGAGCGGGGAACTGGCCCGCGTGTACGGGATCCGGGACGTGGACGGCAGCCGGCCGGACGCGTGGGCCTGGTTCGAGGAGGTCCACCACGGCGGCAGGAAGGCGCCGGTGGAGGACTACCGCTGAGGTTCCGCGCGGCCCTCCGGGGCGTAGAGCGCGGCGAGGGCGCGGGCGTGTTCGCGAAAGCGCCCGCGCAGCTCGGGCGGGGCGAGCACCTCGACCTCCGCGCCCAGTCCGACGAGCTGCGCGAACGCGACCTCCGCCGATTCGACGGGCAGGTCGAGGACGACGCGGCCGGCGGGGTCGGGGGCGGAGGCCGAGGCGAGGGCCTCGGGCAGGCCGGCGGGGTCGGCGGCGGTGGGCAACAGCCGCAGCCCGCGTGCGGTCAGGCGGACGGTGGCCGTCTCGCGCAGCAGGGCGCGGGCGAACTCGGCGGCGCGGGCCTCCCAGTGCGCGGCGAGGTCGAAGCCGGGTTCGCGGGTGAAAACCGCGTCGGGCGCGTCGGACGGGTCGAGTTCGCGGATCGTGGTGATCCGGTCGACGCGGTAGGTGCGCCACCCGGGCCCGTCGCCCCTCGCCCCGTCGTCCGGGACGCGGCACACGACGTACCAGACGCCCGCCTTCAGCACGAGGCCGTGGGGGTGCGCGGTGCGGGTGACGGTCCGGGGCGGGGCGCCGTCGCGGGCGGGGCGGGCGTAGCCGAGGGCGAGGGCGCGGTCGCCCCAGACGGCGCGGGCGAGTTCGGGCAGCACCTCGGGGGTCGCCGGTTCCCGGAACCAGGCCGGGGCGTCGAGGTGGAAGCGCCGCTCGGAGGACTCGGCCGCGGCCCGCACGGAGGGCAGCAGGGTCGCGGAGAGCTTGAGCCGGGCGGCGCCGGCCGCGTCGGACAGGCCCAGGTCGCGCAGGGCGGTGGGCAGTCCGGAGAGATAGAGGGTCTCGGCCTCGGTGGGGTGGAGGGTGGTCAGGCGGGTGCGGTGGCCGGGTGCGAGGTGGTAGCCGCCCAGGCGTCCGCGTTCGGCCCGGATCGGGATGCCGGCGTCCTGGAGGGACTGCACGTCGCGGATCACGGTGCGTTCGGACACCTCGAACTCCCGGGCCAGGGCGGCGGCGGTCAGGCCGGGGGCGGACTGGATCAGGAGGGCCATGCGGAGCAGGCGGGTGACGCGCATCCCTCCATGATCGGCCGGCCGGATTCCGCGAGCATCTTGCCTCACCTATCGAAAATCGATAGATTCCCATCGTCAAACGATGGGAGGTAGGGCTCGTGGGAAAGCTGACCGTGGGTGCGCTGCGCGCCGTGCTCGTGATGGTGCTCGCCGGCACCCTGGCACTGCAGGTCATGATGGTGTGGACCGTGGTGACGGGCGCGGATCCGGAGGACGGGACGCTCCCGCTGACCGCGATGCGCGTGCTCACCGCGCTGGGCATGGTCGCGGTGCAGGTGGTCGCGGTCTGCGTGTGGAGACTGGTGTCGATGGTGCGGCGCGGCACGGTGTTCTCGCCCGCCGCGTTCCGCTACGTGGACGGGGTGATCGGCGCCATCACGGGGGCGTCCCTGGTGTGGTTCGCGGTGACGGCCGTCAACGCGCCGGGTCAGCGCGAGGACCCGGGGGTCACCGTCATCATGGCCGGGATCGGGGTGGCCATCCTCGGGGTCGCGCTCATCGTGCTCGTGCTGCGGATGCTGCTGGCGCAGGCCGTGGCCCGCGACGGCGAGGCGCACCGGATGCGCGCCGAACTGGACGAGGTGATCTGACCCCGACCCCCTCGCGCCGCCGCCCCGGCCCGCCTTCGCCTCGCCCGCGTCACCCGGGGCATCGGGGAGAACCCTTGTCCCCGGGGGCGGACCGGCCCCGGGGCTGTCGCGGCCGGGCCGCCGCGCCTAACGTGCCGTCCGTGGACGGAACGAGCGCACACGAACGGGCCCCGTGGCCGGCCCTGGTCCGAGCGGTGGAGGCGGCCGCACGACGCACCGGCCGCGTGGTCGTGCACGGCCCCTGGGGCGCCGGCCGCACCACCCTCCTGGAGGCGGCGGCCCCGCTGCTCGCCGCGCCGGCGGGCCGCCGGATCGTGCGCGTGCACACCCAACCCGGCGACGAGCGCCTTCCGCTGCTCTCCGTCGACCCGATCCTCCGGGACGCGGCCCACGCGGCCCAAGCCGCCCACACATCCCACGCGGCCCCGCCCGCGCCCACCGTCCCGCCCGCCCCGGGCACGGACCCCGTCCGGGCCCGCCGCGCCGCCGTCGAGTTCCTGGGCGCGGGCCCCGGCAGCGTGCTGCTCCTGGACGGCGTCCAGTGGCTCGACCCCGCCGGCGCCGAACTCCTCGGCCACTGCGCCCGCGCCCTGCCCCCGGACCGGCTCGTGATCCTGGCCGCCGAACGCACCGCCGGCCGCCCCGCGCACGCCGTCCGCGTCCTGGGCGGGCACCCGCCCGTGCTGCCGCTGCTCCCCGCCGGCCCCGAGGAGATCGCCGAGCTCCTCGCGGCGGCCGGGCTGCCGGCCCGCTGGGCACCGGCCGTCACCCGCCTCACCGGCGGCCACCGGGGACTCCTCGCGCCCTGCCTGCGCGCCCTCGCCGAGACCGCGCCCCCCGGCGGCCGGCCCGGCCCCGTGCCCCAAGCGCCCACCGCCCTCGTCGCCGCCGCCGAAGCCTGGCTGGAGGAGGTGCCCGAGGAGGTCGCCGACACCCTGCGGATCGCGGCCCTCGCCCACCGCCCGGACAGCGAACTCCTGGCCCGCGCCGGCCGCGCCGAGGCCGAGGAACACCTCGCCCGCGCCCACCGCGCCGGCCTGCTCACCCACACCGACCCGCACGAACCCACCCCCCGCGCCCCCGTCCCCGCCCGGGCCCCCGCGCCCGACGCCGTCCCCGACCCCGAGGCCGACGCGGGCCCCGACCCCGTGCGCTTCGCCGCCGAGGCCGTCCGCGCCGCCCTCCTCGCGACCACCACCGGCCACGACCGCCGCCGCGCCCACGCCGCCCTCGCCGACGCCGTCCACGACCCGGTCCGCTCCGCCTGGCACCGGGCCAAGGCCCACACCGGCACCGACCGCGCCCTCGCCGAGGACACCGCCCGGGCCGCGCCCGCCGCCCGCCGCGCCGGCGACCGCCCCACCGCCGCCCGCCTGATGGCCGAGGCCGCCCGCCTCACCCCCACCGACCGCCCCGACCTGCGCCTGGAACGGCTCACCGAGACCGCCCGCGACGCGGCCGCCGCCGGCTCCGTCGCCCTCGCCCGACGCGCCGCCGAGGCGATCGCCGAGGCCGGCGGCAGCCCCGAACAACGCGTCACCGCCCTGCTGGCCACCGCCGACGCCGCCGGCCAGGACATGTCCGACACCGACCTGCTGCTCGCCGAGGCCCGCCGCGCCGCCGACGGGGACCCCGCCCTGCTCGCCGCGATCGAACTGCGCTGCGCCGTCCGCGCCAACGTCCTCACCGGCGACGCCCCCCTCGCCCTGCGGCACGCCGACACCGCCGCCGGCCTCGCCCGCCGCACCGGCGACCCCGCCCTCGAAGCCGCCGCCCTCACCATGACCGCCCGCATGCAACGCGTCCTCGGCCGCCTCGACACCGCCCCCGCCACCCTCGCCGCCGCGCTCTCCCTCGGCGTGCCCCCGCACCGCATGGGCGTCTCCAACAGCCCCCAGTACCTCGCTGCCCGGCACGCCGTGTTCGACGGCAGACCCGCCGAGGCCCGCGCCATGCTGCGAGCCCTGCTCCCGGCCGCCCGCGCCGCCGGCGACGCCGAATCCCTCGTGGACCTGTGGCGCAGCCTCGCCGAGGTCGAGGCCGGCCTCGGGGCCTGCGCCGAGGCCCTGCACTGGGCCGACGCCGCCCTCGACCTCACCCGCACCGCCGACCTGTCGCCGGGCCCCGCCCACTACACCGCCGCCCTCGCCCACGCCCACGGCGGCTCCTTCACCACCGCCCTGCACCACGCCCGGCACGGCCTCGACGCGGCCCGCGAGGAACACGACACCCTGCACATCACCCGCAACCTGTGGCTGCTGGGCGCCGTCCACCTGCACAGCGGACGCCCCCGCGAGGCCGCCGCCGCCCTCACCGACGTGATCGCCCGCGAGGACCTCACCGGCGCCCTCGACCCGGGTGTGCTGCGCTGGCAGGCCGACGCCGCCGAGGCCCTCGCCCTCGACGGCCGCACCGGACCCGCCCGCGACCTCCTCGACCGCACCCGCGAACGGGTGGCCCCCACCCCCGCCCACACCGTGGTCCGCGCCGCCCTCACCCGCGCCGCCGCCGTCGTCCTGCACGAGACCGGGGCCGCCGACGAGGCCGCCGAACTCCTCGACGACGCCGCCCACGTCTTCGCGCGCTGCGGCTACCCCGTCGAGGAGGGCCGCACCCTGCTCACCCTGGGCCGGCTGCACCGCCGGCACCGCCGCGCCGCCGCCGCCCGCACCGCCTGGGAGGCCGCCGACGCCCTGTTCGCGGCCGCCCGCGCCGAACCCTGGCAGGCCCTCACCGCCGCCCACCTGCACGGACTCTCCGGTCGGGGCGCGGCCCCCGCCCTCACCGAACGCGAACGGCGCCTGGCCCGCCTGGTGGGGGAGGGCGCCACCAACCAGGAGGCCGCCCGCGCCCTGTTCGTCTCGGTCAAGACGGTCGAGGCCACCCTCAGCCGGATCTACCGCAAGCTCGACGTCCGGGGCCGCAACCAACTCCCGCGCGCCCTCGCCGCCGCCGGCGACTGACCCGCCCGGCCCCCGCCCCGACAGCGGGCCCGCTCAACCCGCCGCGATCCGCAGCCGGGTCACCGGCCCGCCCGCCGAACGCCACGGCACCGCGCCGCCCGCGCCCGGGGTCACCGACCCCAGCACGCTCGCCCGCCGCGCCCCCGTGCACGAGGGCACCGCCCCCGGCAGCCCGTGCGCGGTGAGCCAGCCGAGCACGGCGAACGCGTACGCCTCCTTCGCCCCCGACGGCACCCCCAACTCGTCGGAGGTCCGCACCACCACCCCCGCCCCCAGCTCCTCCCGCAGCCGCCGCATCAACTCCGGATTGCGGGTGCCGCCCCCCGAGACCACCACCTCCGACGGGGAGTACGGCCGCAGCGCGTCGGCCGCCGTCCGCGCCGTCAACCGGGTCAGGGTGGCCACCACGTCGACGAGCGGCAAGGCCCCCGCCTCCGCCCCCGCCACGGCCCGCAGATAGCCCGGGTGGAACAACTCCTTGCCCGTGGTCTTCGGCGCGGGCCGCGCGTAGTACGGCTCCGCGAGCAGCCGCGCCAACAACCGCGGGCACTCCCGACCGCGCGCCGCGAGCCGCCCACCCACGTCCATCGCCGCCCCCGCCCCCGCCCCCGCCGCCGATTCCGCCGCCGTCACGGCCGCGTCGATCAGCGCGTTCGCCGGCCCCGTGTCGAAGGCCGCCGGCTCGCCCCCCGGCCCCTCCGGCACCGTCACGTTCGCGATCCCGCCCAGGTTCAACGCCACCGGCCGCCCCGACCGCCCCCGCAACCACAACAGGTCGAAGGCCGCGACCAACGGCGCGCCCTGCCCGCCCGCCGCCACGTCCCGGGTCCGGAACCCCGACACCACCGGCCGCCCGGTCCGCTCCGCGATCCAGGCCGCCTCCCCGATCTGCAAGGTGCCCCGCACCCGCCCGTCCTCCACCCAGTGGTAGACGGTCTGCCCGTGCGAGGCGATCAGATCCGCCCGCCCCGCGCACAGCTCGCGGTCGGCGCGGGCCGCGACCTCCGCGAACGCCCGCCCGATCGACGTGTCCAACCGGCAGACCGCCGCCAGGTCCGTCCGCGCCGGCGGCAGGGCCCCCGCCAACTCCGCCCGCAGCCCCGGCTCGTAGGGCACCCCGAAGGACCCCAGCGGCGACAGGGTCACCGTGTCGCCGGCCACGTCGAGATCGGCCGCCGCCGCGTCCACCGCGTCGTGGGAGGTCCCCGACATCAACCCGATCACCCGCGTCACCGACATCCCGCTCACCACGTCCTCAGATGGTCGTCCCCGCGCAGCGTCCACAACGCGCCGGCGGACAGCAGACAGGTCCCGGCCGCGTAGTACGCGGGCACCGCAGGGTCCCCCGTGCGCGCCACCAACGCCGTCACGATCAACCCCGCGCACCCCGAGAACACCGCGTTCGACACCGCGTACGCCAGCCCCAGGCCCGTCGACCGCACCCGGGTCGGGAACATCTCGGCCAACATCGCCGGCCCCGGCCCCGCCATCAACCCCACCGCCGCGCCCGCCGCGCCCAAGGCCGCCGCCCGCGCCCACCACGGCGCCTGCGGATCCCGCGTCAACGCCGACAACGGCAGGGCCAGCACGGCCACCAGCGCCGCCCCCGCCATCATCACCGGCCGCCGCCCGATCCGGTCGCTGACCGCCCCCGCCGGCAGGATCGTCGCCGCGAACCCCAGGTTCGCGAGCACGGTGGCCACCAGGGCCTGCCGGAAGGAGGCGCCCAGGGTGTGCTGGAGGTACGAGGGCAGCACCACCAGGAACGTGTACCCGGCCGCCGACCAGCCCATCACCCGCCCCACCGCCACCACCACCGCCCGCGCCCCCACCCCGCCGCCCGGCGCGTCCCCCCGGGCGGTCCCGGCCGCGCGCGCCGCGAACACCGGCGTCTCCGGAAGGCGCAACCGCGACCACAGCGCGAACACTCCCAACGGCAGCGCCGACAGGAACGCCACCCGCCACCCCCACGCCCCGAGCTGCCCCGGCGTCAACACCGAGGCGAGCAGCGCCGCCGCCCCCGCCCCCGCCAACAGCCCGAGCGCCACCGTGAACGACTGCCAGGCCCCCCACCGGCCCCGCCGCCCCGGCGGCGCGAACTCCGTCAGCACGGCCACCGCACCCCCGAACTCCCCGCCCGCCGACAGCCCCTGCACCACCCGCAGGCCCGTCAGCAGCCACGGCGCGACCGCGCCCACCTGCGCGTACGTCGGCAACAGGCCGATCAGGGCGGTGGCCCCGCTCATCAGGCACACCACCGCCACCAACGTCGGCCGCCGCCCGATCCGGTCCCCGAGCCGGCCGAACAGCACGGCCCCCAGCGGCCGGAAGAAGAACGCGAGACCGAAGGAGGCGTACGCGCGCACCAGGGCCTCCGTGGCCCCACCGCCCTCGGGGGTGAAGAAGCGTTCGGCGAGGACGGTGGCGAAGTACCCGTAGACCCCGAACTCGTACCACTCGACGAAATTGCCGACCGCCCCCGCGACCAGCGCCCGCCGCCGCGCACCACCGGCCCCGTCGGGACCGGCGGCCACCACGGGGGCGGGCGCGGGTGCGTGCATCCCCCCAGCGTGGGGGCGCGGGCCCGCCGCGACAAGCACCGTCCCCCGTTCGCGTCACCCCCGCGCCCGGCGCGGGGACGGCGCGAATCCTCCCGCGTGGGGACCGGACCGCGCGGGAAGATCGTGATCATGACAGAGACCGTCGTGGGAACCCCCGCACCGCCCCGCAAGCCCTTACGGCAACTCCTCGCCGCCTCCGTGGGCAACGCCGTCGAATGGTACGACTGGTACGCCTACACCTTCCTCGCCGCCTACCTCGCCCGCCAGGTCTTCCCGCCCGGCGCGGACAACTCCCTGGTCCCGCTGCTCTCCACCTTCGCCGTCTTCGCCGTCGGCTTCTTCATGCGGCCCGTCGGCGGGCTGCTCATGGGCGCCGTCGCCGACCGGCGCGGCCGGCGCGCCGCCCTGACCGTCACCATCCTGCTGATGGGCGGCAGCAGCCTCTTGGTCGGCCTCACCCCGACCTACGCGGCCGTCGGCGTCCTCGCCCCGATCCTCCTCGTGGCCGCCCGACTCCTCCAAGGGCTGTCCGTGGGAGGGGAGTTCGCCGCCTCCACCACCTTCCTCGTGGAATCCGCGGGCCCCGGCCGGCGCGGCCTGTTCTCCTCCTTCCAGTACGTCTCCACCTCCCTCGGGCAGCTCGCCGCCTCCGGCCTCGCCGCCCTGCTCGTGGCCCGTCTCGACGAGGACGCCATGAACGCCTGGGGCTGGCGGGTGCCGTTCCTGCTCGGCGCCCTCCTCAGCCTCGTGGGCTTCTGGATCCGACGCGGCGCCGAGGAGACCCGCGCCGACCGGGGCCCCGACACCCCGCGCCCCGGCCTCTTCGACGCGCTGCGCCAACACCCCCGCGCCTCCCTGCTGATCTGCGGCATCACCGCCGGCGGCACCCTCGCCTACTACACGTGGACGAGCTACCTGCCGACGTACGCCGAATTGGAGACCGGCATCGCCAAGGCGGACGCCCTGCTCGCGGGCACCCTGTCGCTGGCGTTCTTCACCCTGCTCCAGCCGCTCGGCGGGCTGCTCTCGGACCGCTTCGGCCGCAAACCCGCCCTGCTCTTCTTCGGCCTCGGCTCCGCCCTGCTCGTCGTGCCCCTGCTCGGCGCCCTCGACGGCTCGTTCACCTCGCTGCTGCTCGTCCAGTGCGCGGGCATGGTGCTGCTGACCGGCTTCACGTCGATCTCGGCCGCCGTCAACGCCGAGGTCTTCCCCGCCCGGGTCCGGGCGGCGGGCATCGGCTTCCCGTACTCGCTGACCGTGGCCCTGTTCGGCGGCACCGCGCCCTACGTCGGCACCCTGCTGAAGGAACTCGGCCACTCCGCCCTGTTCCCCTGGTACGTGGTCGCGCTCTGCGCGCTCTCCTCCGTCGTCTACCTGACGCTCCCGGAGACCTCGCGCGAGCCCCTCGACCGCTGAGCGCCGCCGCAGGGACGGCCGAAGGCGAAAAGGGAGGGTTCGAGAGAGGGAGGACGGGACACTCACACCTCTCCCTGCTCAAGGTATAGCCGACCGGGGGGCTTGCGGCAAGGCCCCGGGGCCGGGGCAAGATGTCCGACCTGAGCCCCCGACCTGCGTAAACGGGTCGGGGCCGGGATCTTCATGGGCAGGCGACAGTGAGGGCGGAAATGACCGAGCGGTATGTGCTGGACCTCGACGCGACGGACGGGACGCGCGGGGACCTCGTGGGCGGCAAGGCCGCGAACCTGGGCGCCCTGACCGAGATCGAGGGGGTCCGGGTCCCGGACGGCTTCTGCGTGACCACCGAGGCGTTCCGCCTGGTCACGGCGCGCACCCCGGGACTCGACGGGCTCCTCGACGCCCTGTCCGCGACCGACCCCGAGGACCGGGCCGCGCTCGCCGCGCTCGCCGCCGCGATCCGGCACGCGATCGAGGAGACCCCGCTCCCCGACGGGCTCGCCGAGGAGATCACCGACGCCACGGCCCGCCTCGGCGCGGACGCGGCCTGCGCCGTGCGCTCCAGCGCCACGGCCGAGGACCTCCCCACGGCCTCCTTCGCCGGCCAACAGGACACCTACCTGAACGTCCTCGGGCCGGCGGAGGTGCTGCGGCACGTCGGCCGCTGCTGGGCCTCCCTGTTCACCGACCGGGCCGTCGCCTACCGGGCCCGACGCGGCATCGACCACCGGGCCGTGCGCATGGCCGTGATCGTGCAGCGCATGGTGCTGCCGCACGCCTCCGGGATCCTGTTCACCGCCGACCCCGTCACCGGCGACCGCACCGTCAGCACCGTGGACGCGGGCCTCGGGCTGGGCGAGGCCATGGTCTCCGGCCTGGTCACCCCGGACGTGTACGCCGTCCGGGACGACGAGATCCGCGACCGGAGCGTCGCCGTCAAGGAACGCGCCCTGCGCGCCCTGCCTGGCGGCGGCGTGCACGAGGTCCCCGTGGACCCCGCCCTGCGCGAGCGGCCCGCGCTCACCGACGAGCAGGTGCTGGAGCTGGTCCGGCTCGGCCGCCGGATCGAGGGGGCCTTCGGCCGGCCCCAGGACATCGAGTGGTGCCTGGACGAGCAGGGCTTCCGGATCGTCCAGGCCCGCCCGATCACCACCCTCTTCCCCGTCCCCGACACCGGTGACAAGGGCCCTCGCGTGCACGTCTCGGTCGGGCACGGGCAGATGATGACCGACGCCATGAAGCCCCTGGGCCTGTCCATGTGGCGACTGACGGCCATGGTGCCGATGGTCGAGGCCGGCAGCCGCCTCTTCGTCGACGTCACCGACCGCCTCGCCGCCCCCGGCCCCCGCGCCGCGCTCCTGGACGCCATGGGCAAGGGCGACCCCCTCGTCCGGGACGCCCTGGAGACCGTCCTCGCCCGCCCCGACTTCCTGCCCCCGCTCCCGAACGCCACCCCCGCCACGGCCCCCGCCACGCCCCCGGCGCCGGCAGGCGCCGCCCCCGAGCCGCTCCCCACCGACCCGGCCGTGGTCACCGAGCTCATCGCCCGCAGCCGGGCCTCCGTCGCCGCCCTGGAACACGAGATCCGCGACAAGAGCGGCCCGGAACTCTTCACCTTCCTCCGCACGGCCTTCGAGGAACACAAGCGGGTCCTGTCCGACCCCGTCAGCATGCGGGCCATCATGGCCGGCATGGAGGCCACCTGGTGGCTCAACGACCACCTCGGGCAGTGGCTCGGCGAGAAGAACCCGGCCGACACCCTCACCCTGTCCGCGCCCGGCAACGTCACCTCCGAGATGGGCCTGGCCCTCCTCGACGTCGCGGACGTGATCCGCCCCCACGCGCAGGTCGTCGCCCACCTGCGCACCGTCCGGGACGAGGACTTCCTCGACGACGCGGCCTTCGACACGCTCCCCGGCGGACCCGAGGCCCGCGCCGCCCTGCGCGACTACCTCGACGCGTACGGGATGCGCTGCGCCGGCGAGATCGACATCACCCGCCCCCGCTGGAGCGAACGCCCCACCACCCTCCTGCCCGCCCTCCTCGACAACGTCGACCACTTCGCCCCCGGCGCCGCCGCCCGCCGCTTCGAGGACGGGCTGCGCCGCGCCCGCGAGAAGGAACAGGAGGTCCTGGCCCGGCTGCGGGAACTCCCCGACGGCGAGGCAAAGGTCGAGGAGACCCGCCGGACCGTCGAGCGGGTCCGCACCTTCATCGGCTACCGCGAGTACCCCAAGTACGGCATCGTCAGCCGCTACCTCCTCTACAAGAAGGCCCTGCTGGCGGAGGCCCTCCGGCTCGTCGGGGCCGGCGTCCTGAGCACCCCCGAGGACGCCTTCCTCCTCACCTTCGACGAGTTCCACGAGGCGTCCCGCGACCGACGCCCGGTGGACCCGGAGCTGCTGCGCGAGCGCGCGGAGACCTTCCACGTCCACGAGACCCTCGCCCCGCCGCGCGTGCTCACCTCGGACGGCGTGGCCCTCACCGGCGCCCACCGCCGTGACGACGCCCCGCCCGGGGCCCTGCTCGGCCTCGCCGTCTCCGCCGGCGCCGTCGAGGGCCGCGCCCGCGTCGTCCTCGACATGGCCCGCGCCGACCTCGAACCGGGCGACATCCTCGTCACCCCGTTCACCGACCCGAGCTGGTCACCGCTGTTCGTCGGCATCGCCGGCCTGATCACGGAGGTCGGCGGACTCATGACCCACGGCGCCGTCATCGCCCGCGAGTACGGCCTGCCCGCCGTCGTGGCCGTGGAGGGGGCCACCCGCCTGATCCCCGACGGCGCCCGCATCCGCGTCGACGGCACCAACGGCCACGTCGAGCTCCTCGGCTGACCCGAACCGCGCGACCGGGGTCAGGGGGTCCAGTGCGGGTCGCGGCCCAGGTGCCGCAGCAGCGCCGAGGCCGTGTCGTCCCCGTCCCGGGGCGGCAGGGCCGGCCCGAACGCGAACCCCCGCAACGGCTCCACGAGCTGACGCGCCGCCGGCAACAGGTCCCCGGCCAGCGAGGGGCTCAGCGGCGAGGGCCGGCCCGTGGCCCGCGCGATGTCCCAGGCGTGCACGGCCGCGTCCAGGGCGCAGGCACGGACGCCGACCGAGGCCGACACGGTGTGCGGCGGGATCGGCACGGACACCTCGCCGGCGTCCGGCGAGACCCCCGCCCACGCCTCGGCCGCCGCCTCCAGCGCCGCCGAGACCCCCGCCCCGGGGTCGTCCGTGAGCTCTCCCGAGGGATCGAAGGGGTTCTCCGAGGGGCCGGGGCCGCCGGTGAGCACGGAGGCGTAGGCCAGCTGATCGCCGGCCGCGTGCCGGACCACCTGCGCGAGGTTCCACTCCGCGCACGGGGTCGGCGCGCCCCAGCCGTCCTCCGGCACCCCGCCGACCGCGGCCCGCAGTGCTTCGTGGGCCTCGGCGAGGACCGCCCACTCGGTGTTCGAGCTCCCGGTACCGCTCATGGTCTGCCCATCCCCGTCCGAGTCGCCTTGTCAATCCCGCACAAGGGTGATCCTAGGCGGCCCGCCGGCCGCGCGCAGCCCGTCGCGCGAACCCGCCGGCCGCGAGGAGACGGGCCGGGGCGGGGCCCGGGGCGGGGCCCACGATCAGGGCAGGGCCCGGGTGAGCCACGCGACCTCGCCGTTCTCCTCCGTCGAGACCCGGTCCCGGGTGAACCCGAGCTTCTCCAGCACCCGCAACGACGGCGTGTTCCACGTGCCGACCGTCGACCACAGACGGGTGCGGCCGGTCGCCGCGGCCGCGCCCAGCACCGCGCCGGCCGCCTCCGTCGCGTACCCGCGCCCGTGCGCGTGCCGGAACAGCTCGTACGCGATCTCCGGCTCCGCCAGGCTCGCCCGGCCGATGATCAACCCGCAGTAGCCGATGGGGTCGCCCTCGGCCCGGCGCACGATCGGCAGCAGCGCGATCCCCGTGTCCTCGGTCGCCGCCAGCAGCTCCGCGATGCCCGTCCGCACCCCCTCGACCGTGCGCTCCTTGCCGTCGCCCCGTTCGTCGAGCAGGTCCCGGAACCAGGCGGCGTCCGACAGGGCCCAGGGCCGCAGCAGGAGCCGCTCGGTGTCGAGCCGGCGGGACATCGTCGCGTGGGATGACATGTCCGCCACTGTGCCGCACGGCCCCCGACCACCCGCCACGGGGGTCGGCGCGGCCGTCCTCAGGAGGCCAGCAGATGGGCCAGGGAGTCCGCCGCCCGCGTGACCACCGCCGCGTCCAACTCCCCGCCCCGGGTGACCCGGAAACCGTGCCGCCGGCCCCAGAACGCGGCGCGCACGATGTGGAACTGCGCCCAGCGCCGAACCCGCCCGGGATCGAGCTCGGCGGTGTCGGCGAACAGGTCCAGGACCCGCCGCACACCGGCCGCGGGATCGGCGAGCGGCAGGATCGACGGCACCCGCGACTTCAGCAGCGCGCCCACGTCGTAGGCGGGATCCCCCACCAACCCCTTCGGATCCACGGCCAGCCACGGCTCCCGCTCGGCGGGCAGGATGTTCCGGCCGTGCAGATCCCCGTGCACCAGCGACTCCGGCTGCTCCCGCCCCAGCTCTCGGGCGGTGGCCACGGCCGCGTCCACGGCGTACCCGCTCATGCCGTGCGACAGCTCGGCGGCGTCCGCCCGCAGCTCCCGCTCCCACCGCGCCGCCCGCGCGGACAGCCGGGGCAGCGCCGGGCCCCCCGCCGGGACCGGAACGGCGAGCCGACGGGCGAGACCGGCGGCCACCGTGACGACGGTGTCGCCGTCCGGGTGCTCGGCGAGCGTGCCGGTACCGGCGCGCTCCAGCAGCATCGCGAACGACGCGTCGTCCCGCGCGTACAACCGCACCGCCCCGTTCCCGCGCCACGCCTCGAACGCGTCGGGCTCGTGCACGTTGCCGGGGTGCGGGAACGACACCTTCAGGACGGCCGGGGACCCGTCACCGCGCCGCACCGGCACGACGAGCCCCACCCCGCCGTGGGTGACCCCGGGCCCGGGCCGCAGCTCCCACCGGGCACACAGCTCGCCCACCAGGCCCGGCAGCCCGGACAACCACGGCGCGCCGTCCGCGCCCTCCCGCGCGAGGGTGGTCCGCTCGAAGCTCTCGGGTACGTCGATCATCCGACCACCCTACGCACACCGGACACGGCCCCCGGCAACCCCGCGGGTGCCTCAGGGGAGCACCGGCGGGCCGGCCGCCACCCGGCGCATGACCGGGGCGAACCGGTCCAGGTCCGGCCCGCCCTGCACCTGCCGCTCGTCCCACCAGTCGCCCCCGGCGTCACGGATCGGCGCCACCACCTCCCCGGCCCGCTTCGGGTCCGGGGGAGTGGCGCCGCCGAACACGAACGTGAACGGCCGCTCGATCCCCGCGCGCGCCCGCTCCTCCCGCACGAAACCCACCAGCTCCCGCACCCGCGCCGGATCCGGCACGTGCCCGTGCCGCGCCGTGTCGAACAGCGGCACCGCGCCGTCCCAACGCGCGGCCCGCCGCATGGGCGGCCGGTGCGGCCAGAACCCGCCGATCCACACGGGCGGACCCGGCCGCTGCACGGGGGTCGGCAGCAGGGTCACGTCACGGACCTCGTGATGCCGGCCGTGATGCGTCACCGGACCGCCGGACCAGAACCGCGACAACAACTCCAGCCCCTCGTCGAGCCGTTCACCCAGCACGCGCGGCTCGGAGCGGTCCCCGAAGCTCCGGTACTCGTCCTCCAGGGGCCCGCCCAGACCGGCGGCGAACACGACCCGACCCCCACTGAGCCGGTCGAGCCCGGACACGTGCCGGGCGAGCTGCTCGGGCCGGTACCGGGGGACCGGGGTCAACAGGGCGCCCAGCCGGATCCGCGAGGTCGCGAGCGCCGCCGCCGTCAACAACATCCAGGGATCGGCGAACGGCCGCCCCTGGTGCGCGCGGTGCACCACGTGGTCCCACACGAACAGCCCGTCCCACCCGGCCTCTTCGACGGCCACGGCCAAGGCCGCGACCCGCCGGGGGTCGGCGAAGTCTCCGAAATTGGGAATGTTCACCGAGAATCGCATACCCGGCAGCATGCGGGACCGCATCGCCCCCGACAACAGCCGCACGCGGGGGGCGGGTTCACGCCACCATCGCGCGGGCCCGGGGCACCGAGGACGCGGGCCGCCCGCGCCCCGACCACGCGGGGTCGGGGCGCCGGGAACGCCCCGGCCGCGCCCCGACACGCCACCGCCCCCACCGGCCCGGCGGCCGACGCCGGCATGAGGCGCCCGCCCCCCGCCGACACCCGCCGATCCCCGCCGACATCGGGGGCCGCCCGGGCGGGCCGACCCCACGATCGGCATCGGCGGTGGCCTCCCGTGTGACGGGGCGTACGCCGGTGGAACCAGGAATCCCGCTTGCGGGAGTGGCATCGGCGGGGCTCGCGGCGTGGCCGGTGTCCCCCGGGGACGCCGATCACGAGAATCCCCACACCACCCCTTTCACGCCCCTCGAAAGCCCGCCGCGCGCCCCGTCATCGCACCGCTCGTTCCCGTACCCCTCCCGACCGGAAGGCGACCGATGCACGACAGCCCTGCCCCCCGCCCGGCGCCCTCCCGACACCGACACCGATACCGACAGCACCGCCGAACGGGACGGGCGAACCGGACCGGGGCCGGCCGGAACCGGCCCCTCGCCCTCCTGATCGCGGCGACCCTCCTCCTGTGGGCGTTCACGAGCGGCCACCCGGGCGCGGCCGTCGGCGCCGCCGCGCCGCCACCCCGCCCGCCGACCGCCGGCAAGCGCCTGGTGTTCGCCGAGGACTTCACCAAGCCCGCGTGGGGCCGCCGCTGGCGGACGGACCGCTCCGGTGCCTACCGGTACGGCACGCACAACCCGGCCGACGACAAACTCGACTGGCTCGACTCCCGCGCCATCACCCTCGACAAGGGCACGGCCACACTGACCGCCACCCCGAACGGCCCCCGCCTGCGCGACGGCCGCCGCACCTGGCGCACCGCGCTGATGACCACCGAGGGCAGCCGCGAGGGCTTCCGCGTACGGGTCGGCGACTACATCGAGACGCGGGTGGTCCTGCCCGCCGACCGAGGCGCCTGGCCGGGCCTGTGGACCTGGCGCGACGGGGGCAACGAGGTCGACGTGTTCGAATACCACGCGGACGCGCCGGGCATCCTGGAGTTCGCCAACCAGGTCCGCCCCTCCGGCACCCGCCACTCCGCGCCGGCGGCCGTCGCGCCCGGCCGGCCCCTGACGGTGGGCCTGCTGCTCGGCTCACGGAGCAACACCTGGTACGTGGGCGGCAGACGGGTCTACGAGGACCGGTCCGGGGTGGGCGCGGGCTGGTCCGCGTACCTCGTCCTGAACCTCTCGGTCTCGGCCGGCCGCCACCACCCCGCCCCACGCGGCACCCGCCCCCTGCGCATGTCCGTCGCCCACGTCCACGTCTGGCGCCCACACTGACACCCCACGTCGCGCACCGAACCCCGAGCCCCACGACCCCCGACCCGGCCCGAGGACGGCAAGGGACCCGCACCCCCGCCCCCTCCCCGCCGCCACCGGGAGACGCCTTTGACCTGCCCGCCGCCGGCAGGCGGCCACCCCGGCCCCACACCCGCCCGCACCCGGCACGCTCGCGGCCGGACCCCCGACATCTCCCGCTCACCCGCCCGCCGGATGCCCGGTCTCACCCCAACGGCACAGCTCCCACACCCCACCGGACGCAACCCCGCCGGGCCCCGCCCCGGCCGAGGGCCGCCACAGCGAGACGGAAGCGTTCGGGACCGCCGTCACCTCGGGAGCAGACCACAAGGTCCACCGGCCCGTCCTCCCTCGCGAACCACCGTCCGAGCCCCCGGGCCTGTGCCACGCCGAGCTCGGACAGCGGCACGTCACGGTCGAGACCGGTCGGGACCGCCGTCGACCCGGTGCGTTCGGCCTCGGCGAAGGCCGCGTTCGCCGTGCTCTGCCCGTGCCGGACCGCCCACACCGCCACCGGCCCCCACGCCTCCCTCATACCCCCGGCACCTCCGCTCTCGGCCGTGCGGTCGAAGGGAGGTCACTCGACGAAGACCTTCACGAGGTCGGAGGCCCCTTCGTTCCGGTTGACGCCCACGAAGAACTCGCCCCCGATGTGGGTGACGTCCTCGATCTCGTCCTCCAGGTTCTTCCCCGGAATCCCGATGTCGCTCTCCACGTCACCTCCGGACCAGTTGTACTGGTACACCCAGTTCCACCCGTCGGCGGGTGTGGAGGTGTTGATGGACTTGGTGTTCCAGATGTAGTTCTCGGAGCAGTCGATGCCCTGGTCGGAACGATTGTCGTGACTCGTCAGATTGCTCTTCACCAGGGTCCATCCGCTCGTCAGCGAACCGGAACCGGGGTGGGTCCACAGACTGCCCGCGCGGCGGGCGGCGAATTTGCCGGCGCCGTCGGCCGCCGTCGCGCTGTAGCAGAAACCGCTGATGTTGCCGATGGGCAGACGGACCACCTCGGTCGCGCCGACGGATCCCGACGCGTCCAGGCGAACGACCGCCACGTTGGCGCTCGGGAAGGCCGATTGGCTTCCCTGGGTGGCGATCAGGGCGGGGCCCTCGCCCCGGTAGTCCGGGTGGTAGGCGAGGTCGTTTCCGTGGCCGAGCGCGGGTATGGAGGTCGGCGCCCCGGCGCAGGTCCAGCTGGTGCCGTCCCAGGCCGAGCCGTCCCGCGACCACGTGGACAGGACCGGCTCTTCGCCGCCCGCCTTGGTGAACACGATGTACAGCCGGCCCCCCGGCCCCGCGACCATGCCCTGCATGACGGTGCGACCGGCCCTGCACGGGCTGCTGTTCGGGATGTCGAGCCGTACCGCCCCGCTCCGGTCCGTGGCCGCGTGGGCGGACGTCGTCGCGGCGCCGGAGACCCCGGTCGCGAGCGCGAGTGTGAAAGCGAAGCTCAGCAGTTTCCTCATGCGGTTCCTCCCCCGTCGTGGACAAGGGGGGAGGCTAACACCGGGCGCGCGCGCTGCCGACGGTGTGGCGACAACTCGGCCGAAGAGCGCCGGTTGTGAGGTCTCGTCAGTTCGGCAGACCTTTCGTTTCAACTGAACGGTTCCTTCGAAAACGTTCGATGGACCTGAGGGGTGCGGGGCTGCGAGATTGATGGGGCCGGGCCGTTCGGTCCGCTCCCTTCCGTCGCGAAAGGTGCCCCGCATGTCCGTTACCCCCGCCCCCACCCCCGCCGCCGCTTCCGTCCCCGTCCCCGACGACGCCTTCGCCGCGCCCTACGTCTCCGGCGACCCCTACGCCGACTACCGGCACGGGGAGTTCGCCTTCGCCCGTCTCACCGACCTCGCCGACCGTCGGCTCGGCGGCGCCGTCCTCGCCGCCGAGGACGAGTTCTTCGGCGAGCGCGAGAACCTCCTGTCCCGCGAGCCCGCCGTCTTCGACGTCCACGCCTACGGCCACAAGGGCAAGGTCATGGACGGGTGGGAGACCCGCCGGCGGCGCGGCCGCGACGCCCGGCACCCGTTCCCCGAGGCCGGTGACCACGACTGGGCGCTGGTCCGGCTCGGGGTCCCCGGCGTCATCCGGGGGATCGTCGTGGACACCGCCCACTTCCGGGGCAACTTCCCGCAGCGGGTGAGCATCCGGGCCGCCGAGGTGGAGGGCACCCCGTCCGAGGCCGAGTTGGCCCGGGACAGCGTGCACTGGGAGGAGATCCTGCCCGAGACCCCGGTGCGCGGCCACGCCGCCAACGGCTTCGCCATCGCGTCCGGACGCCGCTGGACCCACCTGCGCGTGGCCCAGCACCCCGACGGCGGGATCGCCCGCCTGCGCGTGCACGGCGAGGTGCTGCCCGACCCCGCCTGGCTCGACCTCCTCGGCACCGTGGACGTGGTGTGCGTGATCAACGGGGGCAGCGTCGAGGACGCCTCCGACGGGTTCTACTCCTCGCCCGGCAACACGATCATGCCCGGGATCTCCCTGAAGCAGGACGACGGTTGGGAGACGCGGCGCCGACGCGACCGGGGCCACGACTGGATCGTCTACCGTCTTGCCGCGCACAGCGAGATACGGGCCGTCGAGATCGACACCGCGAACCTGAAGGGCAACGCGGCCGGCTGGGCCTCCCTCTCGGTCAAGGACGGCCCGGAGGGCCCGTGGCGCGAGGTCCTGCCGGCCGTGCCGCTGCGGCCCGACACCCTGCACCGCCTGCCCCTGCCGGCGCCGGCCACCGGCACCCACGCCCGGTTGGACGTGTTCCCGGACGGGGGCCTGGCCCGGCTGCGCCTGCACGGCTCCCTGACCCCGACCGGCCGCGCGGACCTCCTCGCCCGCACCACCGCCGCCCGCACGGCCTGAGCTCGCCGGCCGGGTCAGGGCCGGGTCAGGGGCGGCGGCCGGCGAGGGCGGTGCGGGCGCTGAGGGCGAGGGCCGCGGCCGCCGCGAGGACCGCCAGGATCCGTACGACGCCCCAGGTGTCGATGGTGAGCGCGCCGTCGAGTTCGGGGTTCCCGGGCAGGCGGACGCTCATGTCCACGACCGCCGTGAGCGGCACCGCCAGGAGCAGCAGCCGCGTGTGCGGCCGGGGGACGCGGGCGAGGGCGCCGGCCGCGCCGAGGAGCGGGCCGAAGACGAGCGCCGCGATCCACCACACCACCATGTGCCCGAGGAGGTTCCCCCAGTCGATCGGCCACGTGGACGTGTCGACCGGTCCGGGGAGCTCGGGCGAGAACCGCCGGTAGTCGCCCTGGCCGAGCTTGACGAGGTAGTACGCGGCCACCGCGACCACCAGTGAGGCCGGCGCCGCCCACGCGGCCCGGCGCCAGGAGCGGCACGCCCATCCGACGGCGAACGCGAGCGCCGCCCAGGACCAGCCGGCGCTCGTCACGAGATGCACCACGTGCCCGACCGGCCCGCCCACCGTCTCGCGTCCGCCGTCGGCCGCCTCCCTGGTCAGCAGGGGGCCCAGGACACCCAGCACCAGGCCCGCCGACAGCGCGCCGGCGAGCGTCCTCCCCGAGAGGCTCATGATCGATTTCATGGCCCGCATCCTGCCCCCGCACCCGTCCGGAGCACCACCCCCGGGCGCCGGCCGATCGGGATCAGCCGAGGCGAAGGCGCAGTTCGTACCGGTCCGCCCGGTACACCTCGCGGCTCCAGGCCAGCGGGGTCACGTCGTCGCCGAGGAAGGAGAGCCGGGTGGCCCGCAGGACGGCGGCCGGCGGGGTCAGGTCGAGCAGGGTCGCCTCGTCGGGGTCGGCGAGCGCGGCGCGGGCGGTGTACTGGGCGGCGGCGGCCGGGTGCTCGCGTTCGCGGAGCAGACCGAAGAGGGAGGCGGTCGCGAAGTCCTCGTCGACCAGCCCGGAGGCGAGTTCCTCGGGCACGAGGTCGTGGGTGACGCAGATCGGCAGCCCGTCGAGGAAGCGGACGCGGCGCAGTTCGAAGACCGGGGTGCCGGTGGGGATTCGGAGCTGTTCGGCCTCCTCCGAGTCCGAGGGGCGCACCCGCCGGGTCAGGGTGTTCGCCGTGACGGCGAAGCCCATGGCGCGGTTCACGTCGCTGAACCCGGTGCTCCCCTCGGGGGAGTGGGTGAAGGCCACGGGCCGCACCCGCCAGCCCCGGCGCGCGGAGGACTCGATGAGCCCCTGGTCCTGGAGTTCGCCCAGGGCGCGGCGCAGGGTGACGCGGCTGACGCCGAGCCGTTCGGCGAGGAAGCGTTCGGAGGGCAGCCGGCGGCCCGCCGGCAGGGCGCCGGTGGAGATCGCCCGTCCCAGGGCGTCCCTGGTCAGGATGTAGGGCGGGTGTGATCCGTCCTGGACCACGGGGGCGAGGTCGGGGGTCGCCGACACGTGAGCGGCTCCTTCGGCGGCGCGGGTGCGAGGGGGGCGGTACCAGTGTCGCGTACGGGGGAGCCTCCCGCGATCACCCGAGCGCTCACTTATCCCTTATCTGGATCGGCTCTGGTATATCTGATGGCGGACCGGGGGTGGTGGACCGCCGCGCCGACGGGTCGGCGCGGGACCTTGGTCCCGCGCGGTGGGGGCGTAGGAAACTTCTTCGATCTGGTCTGGTTCTGGTAAATCTGGTGTGTCGGGGGACAGCACCGGAAGCGACCGCCCCGCGGTCGTGATCGAAGGGACCCAGCCCGTGACCCAGCGCATCCTCGACCTCGACAGCAGTGAACTCGCCACCCTGCGCGGCCGTGAACTGACCGCCTCCGTGGCGGCGTCCGAGGGGCGCGCGGTGGTGGCGGAGGTGTGGCCCAACACGGCCATGCTCGCCTCGGCCCACGAGACCGGCGGCGTCTCGAACATGGAGCTGGTCTCCGCCTTCGGCGCCGACGTCCTCGTCCTCAACATCATCGAGAAGGTCTTCGACGGCACCTCCTGGGAGTTCCCGGTGATGGGCTGCTACCGGGACCTCGCCGCTCTCGCCGACTTCCTCGGCCGCCCCGTGGGCGTCAACCTCGAACCCGGCGACGTGCCCGCCCTGCGCGCGGCCACCGTCGAGAACGCCAAGCGCCTCGTCGACCAGGGCGTGGCCCTGATCTGCGTCACCGCCAACCCCGCGACCGGCGCCACGCTGGAGGACATCGCCCGCACCAGCGGGGAACTGCGCGCCGCGCTCGGCGAGGACGTGGCCATCTGGTCCGGGAAGATGCACATGGCCGGCCGCCCCGAGCCCCTGGACGTGGCCGGCATGACGGCGGTCGCGGAGGCGGGCGCCGACGGCGTGCTCGTCCCGCTGCCCGGCACCGTGCCCGGCGTGACCCGCGAGATCGCCGCCGAGGCCGTCCGCCGGATCCACGCCGCCGGGGCCATCGCCATGGGCACGATCGGCACCAGCCAGGAGGGCTCCCACCGCACCCTGGTGCCCCAGCTCGCGCTGAACGCCAAGGAGATCGGCGTCGACGCCCACCACATCGGCGACGCCTTCGTCGCCGGGGCCCCCGACCCCGAGTTCCTCTACGACTACTCCGTCGCCATCCGCGGTCGCCGCCACACCTGGCACCGGATGGCCCGCAACACCCGCAAGCGCGCCTGACCGGGCGCCCCCCCGTGCCCCGGGCGTCCCCCTCCCGCCCGGTGCCCGCCTTCACACACCCCCAGCACATCCATAAGGACGACCATGAGTTCCGCCACGACGGCGCCCTCGAAGAAGACCAAGAAGAAGCCAGGCGCCGGGCTCATGCAGGGCCTCCAGAAGATCGGCCGCAGCCTCCAGCTCCCCGTCGCGGTGCTGCCCGCCGCCGCGATCCTGCTGCGGCTCGGCCAGGACGACGTGTTCGGCAAGAACGGGCTCCACTGGGGCACCGTCGCCGACGTGTTCGCCACGGCCGGCAACGGCGTCTTCGCCAACCTCCCCCTGCTGTTCTGCGTCGGCGTCGCGATCGGCTACGCGAAGAAGGCCGACGGCTCCACGGCGCTGGCCGCGCTCGTCGGCTTCCTCGTCTACAAGAACGTGCTGACGGCGTTCCCCGTCGCCGGCTCCGTCACCGAGGCCCTGCCCAAGGGCACCCCCCAGGACCCGGGCGTCCTCGGCGGCATCCTCATCGGCCTGATCTCCGCGATGGTCTGGCAGCGCTTCCACAAGACCCAACTCGTGGACTGGCTGGGCTTCTTCAACGGTCGCCGCCTGGTGCCGATCCTGATGGCCTTCATCGGCACCGCCTTCGGTGTCCTCTTCGGCCTGCTGTGGGGCCCCATCGGTGACGGCCTCGGCTCCTTCTCGCACTGGCTGATCGGCCTGGGCTCGGTCGGCTCCGGCATCTACGGCGTGTTCAACCGCGGCCTGATCCCCATCGGCATGCACCAGTTCCTGAACACGTTCTTCCAGCAGCAGGTCGGCTCCTTCACCACCGCCGACGGCTCCCTGGTGCACGGCGAGATCCCGCGCTTCTTCGCGGGCGACCCGACCGCCGGTCAGTTCATGTCCGGCTTCTTCCCGATCATGATGTTCGGCCTGCCGGCCGCCGCGATCGCCATCGCCCACTGCGCCAAGCCGCACCGGCGCAAGGCCGTCCTCGGCATGATGGTCTCGCTGGCCCTGACCTCCTTCGTCACCGGCGTCACCGAGCCCATCGAGTTCACCTTCATGTTCCTGGCCCCGGCCCTGTACGGCATCCACGCCGTCCTGACCGGTCTGTCGATGGCCGTCACCTGGGGCCTGGGCGTCCACGACGGCTTCGGCTTCTCCGCCGGCCTGATCGACTACCTGCTGAACTGGAAGCTCGCCACCAACCCGTGGCTGATCATCCCGATCGGCCTGGTCTTCGCGGCCGTCTACTACGTGGTCTTCCGTTTCGCGATCATCCGCTTCAACCTGCCCACCCCGGGCCGCGAACCGGAGGACGAGGCGGCCGAGGCCGAGGCCAAGACCGGCTGAGGCCCCGACCGACCCACGGCCCGGCCGACGGCCCGACCGACGGCCCGACCGACCCGGCGCCCCCGGACCCGCGATCGCGGGTCCGGGGGCGCGGTGCGTCGTGACCCGGTCAGCGGGTGTCGGGGGCCGGGCCCCGGGGGGTCCAGTCGGGGACGGGGAAGCGGGTGCCGGTGACGGCGTCCGGGACGGGGGTGCCCGCGGTGAGGGTGAGCGGGATGTGCCCCGCCCAGGCCGCCACCGCGTCGTCCTTGGGCTCGTCCCGGGCGAACCCGGCCCGGACCTTGACCGAGAACTCCTCGATGGGCAGGGTCAGCACGGCCGTGTACTCGGCCTCGTGGGCGTCCGGGCCGCGGGCCGCGTGCGGGCCGGTGAGCCGGCCCGGCAGGACCCCCTCGACGATGTCGGCGAGGGCGGTGACCCGGTCCCGCACGTCCTCCATCGGGGTGGCCGTGCCGAAGATCATGACGGACCGGTAGGCGGCGGAGTGGTGCGAGGCGGCCCGGCCCAGGATCAGCCCGTCGATCAGGGTGGCCGTCACGCACAACGGCACCCCGGCGGACGTGGTCTTCACGAACCTCCCGAAGGTGGAGCCGTGCAGCAGCAGCTCGTCCCCGCGCCGCACGTGGAGGCAGGGCACGACGACGGGACCGTCGTCCGTGGTGAAGCCGACGTGCACGGCGAGGGCCTCGTCGAGGATCGCGTACGCGTCGTCACGGTCGTAGGTGACGCGTTCGGGATAGCGGTGGGCGGTGGTGCGTTCCGTGGGGGGCATGGCGGGGGCTGTCTCCTCGTGCGGCGTCGTCGTGCCGTCTCGCGCTGTCGTCGTGCCGTCGTGCCGTCGTGCGGGGGAGGGGCGGTCAGCCGCCCGTCTCGCTCTGCCACTCCAGCGCGTACTGGTTGAAGATCTCGCGGAGGTGGTGGCCGATCTTGAGGTAGTCGAGGTCGTCGAGGTTGGCGAGCGAGACGCGGACGGACCATTGCGGGCCGTCGAAGCCGCCGCCGTTGAGGAGGACGACGGAGGTCTGCTCGGCGAGCCGGAACAGCGGGTCCACCGGCTCGTAGTTCTTCTCCAGGTAGTCCGCGAACTCCTTGCCGTGCACCCGCTCGGCCTCCGCGAGCAGGTCGAGTTCGATGTAGTAGGCGGCCCGGCCCTCGTCCTCGCTGATCTTCATCTGGGCGCCTTCGAGGAGCAGGTCGAGGCGGCGGTGGACGATCTCGCGGAGCTTGTGCTTGTACGCCTGGCCCTCGTCGAGCATGTCGAAGAGGGAGAACAGGCTCATCATGACCTGCTGCGGCAGCGAGAGCCCGGCGGTGTGGTTGAGGGCAACGGAGCGGGAGTCGGCGACGAGGCGGTCGATGAAGCGGATCCTCTCCGGCTCCAGCGTGAGGGTCCCGTAGCGTTTGGCCAGGCGGTCCTTCTGCTCGGCGGGGAAGTTCGCGATCATCTCGTCGATGACGTTGTCGTCGTGCAGGCCGATGACGCCCAGGCGCCAGCCGGTGCAGCCGTAGTGCTTGGAGTACGAGTACACCAGCAACGTGTTGCGCGGGATGTCGGCCGCGATCGAGCGGAAGCCCGGGACGAAGGTGCCGTACACGTCGTCCGTCACCACGATCAGGTTCGGGTTCGGACCGGCCACGATCTCCTTGATCTGGTTCGCGACCCGCTCGCTCAGCGCCAACGACGGCGGATTGGACGGGTTGACCAGACACACCATCTTCACGCTCGGGTCCGCGAGCTTGGCCACCTCCTCCGTCGGGTAGCGCCACTCCCGCACGCCCGTCTCCGCGAACAGGCTCGCCTGCACGTTCACGACCTCGAACTCGAAGGTGTCGAGTTCGGGGATCTCGATGTACGGGGTGAAGACCGGGGTCATCAGGGCGATCTTGTCGCCCTTGTGCAGGATCCCGTTCTTCATCAGGGAGTCGAAGATGTAGCACATGGCGGCGGTGCCGCCCTCGGTCGCGAACAGCGACAGGTTGTCGGCCGGGGGCCGGCCGGTGAACATCTCGTCGGCCACGTAGCCGCGCACGACCTGCTCGGCGTGGACGAGCATCCGGTCCGGGACGGGGTAGTTGTCGCCGGTGATCGCGTCGGTCAGCTCGTGGATGTACGCGTCGCGGTCGAAGCCGAACCGGGACACGGCCAGGTCCACACACTTCTGGAGCAGCTCGACGCCCGGGAGTTCGGGGTGGCGGCGGGTCCAGGAGTCGAAGCGGACGGAGATGCCCTTCCTCTCCGGCATCCCGCCCAGGTTGTCCCCCGTCCACACCCGACGCGACTCGTCGAGCGCGAAATAGCCCAAGGCGTAGAAAGCCTCGCGGGGGCCGGTCGCGATCCAGTTCGGGTTTCCGCGACCGGCGTTCAGCATCGCCCGCGCCGTGGTCTCCTTCTGGCCGGGCTTGTCCTCCTGGACCGCCGTGGCGATCTGGATGAACTTGTCCTTCAGCTCGAACGGGGAGAGCTGGGCGAAGGACTGGATCTCCTCGCGGGTGAAGCTGGTCCTCATCGGGGTGTGCTCCTTCGTGTGGGTGGGGGAGGGCTCAGTGGTGCAGGAGGACGATGACCGCGCCCCAGATGGTCAGGAGCACGTTGGCGATGGCGTAGGGGACGGTGTAGCCGAGGACGGGGATGTTGCTCTTCGCCGTCTCGTTGATCGCGCCGATCGCGGCCGTGGTCGTCTGACCGCCGGCCAGCACGCCCATCAGGATCGGGAAGCGGATCTTCTGGATGTGGTGTCCGACGAGGAAACCGACGATCAGCGGGATCACCGTGGCGATGGCCCCGAAGATCAGCAGCCCCCAGCCCGCCTGCGACAGGCCCGAGGTGAACGAGGGTCCGGCGTTGATGCCGACCACGGCCACGAACAGGCACAGGCCCAGGGTGTCCATGAACCACTGCGCACCCGGCGGAACGTTTCCGTAGGTCGGGTACTTGCCGCGGATCCAGCCGAAGACCAGGCCCATGATGAGGGCGCCGCCGGAGGTGGACAGGGAGATCGGCACGCCGCCCGCCTTCAGCGCGGGGATGCCGATGCAGCCGCCGAGGAAGATGCCGAGGCCGACCCAGATCATGTCGGTCGCGAAACTCGTCGGCACGGGCTTGCCCACGGCCCGGCCCGCCGGGTCCACCAGCCGCTTCGGCCCCGTCAGCACCAGGGTGTCCCCGCGCTCGATCTCGGTGGACAGCCGGTAGGGGAACTCGGCGCCCGAGCGGTACAGCTTGTCGAGGTACACGCCGACCATGAAGGGTTCGGCGCGCAGTTCGGCGACGGTCTTGCCGAGCTGCTCCTTTTGCGAGGCCACCACGTGCAGGGTCTCGGTCTGGTAGCCGAGCAGCTCCACGTCGTCGGCCTCGGCCCCGATGTGGGTGCGGGCGTCGAACTCGACCAGGGAGCCGCGCAGCGCCGAGACCGCGACCACGTCCCCCGTCCGCAGGACGGTCTCCTGCGTGTGGTCGAGGATGGCGCCGTCGCGCCGCACCCGGGTGATGTACACGCGCCGGCCGAGGGCCTTCTGCTGCTGCTCGAAGTCCTCGATGGTGCGGCCCACCAGGTCCGGGCGGTCGATGGTGTACGCCCGCAGCACGACCTCGTAGTAGCCCTCGTGCAGGTCCGGGTTGTCCTGCCCGGCGTCCATCTCGGCGGCCAGGGCCGCCGACTCGGCCGCCATGTTCCGCCGGTACAGGCGCGGGATGATCGAGGACAGCAGGATCGCGGCGAGGATCGTGCCGAGCGGGTAGGTGACCGCGTAGCCGATGGCCACCAGGTTCGACTGCTCCTTGATCTGCCCGGCGTTCAGCCCCGGCAGGCTGGAGATCGCGTCGCCCGCGACACCGATCACGGCCGACTGGGTCAGCGCGCCGCCCAGCAGGCCCGCCGACAGGCCGGGGCCGTAGCCGAGCATCGCGGCGAAGCCCCAGCACACCAGCAGCCCGGTCACGCAGACGATCACGGCGTTGAGGACCTGCGGCAGACCGTCCTTCTTCAGGCCGCGGAAGAACTGCGGACCGACCCGGTAGCCGAGGGCGAAGAGGAACATGGTGAAGAACAGGTTCTTCACCGTGGCGTCGATCTCGATGCCGAGTTGTGAGCCGACGACCAGCCCCATGATCAGGCAGCCGGTGACGGAACCGAGGGCGATGGCCTTGTAGCGGATCTTGCCGATCAGGAAGCCCAGGGCCACGGTGAGGAAGACCAGAAGTTCGGGGTGGGGCGTGAAGATGTTCCGGTCGAGGAAATCGATCATGTGGTGACCTGTCGTGGGGGAGGGGTCAGGCGCCGAGGATGCCGACGAGGATCGGCCCGGTCAGCGGGAGCAGGAAATTGGAGAGCGCGTAGGTGATCGTGTAGCCGAGCATCGGCACCGAACTGCCGGCGCTCTGGGTGACGGCGGTGATCGCCGGGGTGGAGCACTGCTGGCCCGCGATGGCGCCGATCAGCAGCGGGGGCTCGATCTTGAGCAGGGCCCGGCCGATCAGCAGCGACAGGGTCGCGGGCACCAGCACCATGGCGATCCCCGCGACCGGCAACAGGGCCCCGTACTGCTTGAGCAGCGGCCACGCCTGCGGGCCGGCGGTCAGCCCGGTGCAGGCGATGAAGATCGCCAGACCCATGTCCTTGATGGTGCTCGCGGCCTGCGGCGGGAACGCGCCGAAGGTCTGGCTGCGGGAACGGAACCAGCCGAACAGCAGGCCCGAGACCAGACAGCCGCCGCCCGTGCCCAACGAGAGCGGGGCCCCGCCGAGCCGCACGGACACCTGCCCGATCAGCGAGCCCACCGCGATGCCCAGGCCCAGGTAGACGAAGTCGGTGGCGTCGTTGCGGGCGATCGTGCCGATCCGCTTCACCACCCGGTTCAGGCCCGAGCGCGCGCCCACCATCGTGACCACGTCTCCCCGCGCCAACACCGTGTCCGGGCTCGCCGGCAGCCGCTGGTCCCCGCGCACCACCTCGGTGACGTACACCCCGTTGTCGGCGAACTCGTGGTGCTCGCCCTGGATGTCACGGATGCTGCGCCCGACGGCCGAAGCGTCCGTCACGGCGATCTCGGCGCTCGCCAACGGGGTGTCCACGCCCGGGATTCCCGGGGTCTCCGGGCCGATCTCCCGCCCGGCCTCGATCATCAGCGAACGCCGGCCCACCAGCAGCACCAGGTCCGACAGCAGCAGCCGCAGCCCCGGCTCGGGCGGCAGGTCCTTCGAACCGCGTTTGACGGCCTCCACGGTGATCCGCCCGTCGAAGGACTCCTGGAGCTCGGCCACGGTGCGCCCGTCGGCCCGGGTCACCAGGTAGGTGCGGCCCACGAGTCCGGGCAGCGCCTCGCGTTCGTCGTCCCCCAGGGCCCCGCCGGCGTCGCCCCGCATCCGCTCCCACAGGGCGCGGGATGCCTCGCGCAGGTCGATCCGCAGCAGGGCGGGCATGATCTGACTGGTGTAGATCACGATGGTGATCAGGCCGAACAGGTAACAGACGGTGTACGCGGTGGCCACGTGCCCCTGGTACGCGCCCACCTGGTCCGCCGAGAGCCCCGGCAGCTTCCCGATGGCCTCGGTCGCGGTGCCCACCACGGCGGACTCGGTGGCGGCGCCCGCGAGGATGCCGGAGGCGGTGCCCACGTCCAGGTCGAACCACTCGGCGATCAGCCACGCCAGGCCCAGCACGGTGGCCAGCTCGATCAGGCTGAGGGTCAGGAACCGCAGGCTCCGCCGGTTGAGGTGGGCGAAGAACTGCGGTCCCGCCAGGTACCCGAGGGCGAAGATGAACAGCGCGAAGAACACCGTCTTCACGTCCGCGTCGATCTCCACGCCCGTCCACGCCCCGAACAGCAGCGAGACGATCAGCGTGCCGCAGATGCCGCCGAGCACGATCGGCCCGACGCGCACCTTGCCCACCAGATAGCCCAGGGCCAGACACAGGAACAACACCAGTTCGGCGTGGTCGCGCAGGACCCCCACTCCCACCTCACCCGGATTCGCGCGCCGTCGCGCGGCGCTGGGCCGAAACGTCGCCGTTGTACGGCGTGAGGGAGAGCATTGTTCAGTTACGGGTCATTTGCCACTGAAACACCACCATTCGGGCAGATTCCTCGAATGGGCTACACGCGCGCGACTCGCGTGCGGGCGGGGCTCAGGAGAGGGGGAAGCCGGGGACGGGGCCGCACATCAGGTTGCCCGGTTCGGCCGGGTCCTCGCTGATCCAGAACTGGGTCCACAGCGCGGCGAACTCGGCGCGGTCCAGGCGTCCGTCGCCGTCGCCGTCGAGCCGGTCGAAGACCCCCTCGGTGGCGATGGGACGCCCGTGCCAGGTGTCGATCAGGATCCGGTGCTCCTCGCGCGAGATCGCCCCGTCCCCGTTCTCGTCCACCGCGTCGAAGATCGCCTCGGCCGTGGCCTCGACGCTCTCCCGCATCGAGGGCAGCCGGTCCACCATCGCCAACAGCTCCGTCATCCCGATCCGGTCCACCCCCTCCGCGTCCCCCACCGTCGACAGGTGCCGCCACCAGCCCATGATCACCAGCCGGACCCGGGCCGCGAGCTCCGGCCCGTCCGCCACCCGGGGCAGCCGGCCCCAGCGTTCCGTCAGGGCCTCGAAGTCCCGTTCCTCCAGGACGCCGTTCCCGTCCGCGTCGAACGCGTCGAACATCGCCTGGACCTTCGCCCGCTGGAACACACCGGCCATCGTCCGCCTCCTCGTCCACCCCGCCGGCGCCGCGCCGGCGCTGTGCCGCCGTCAGACTGCCCACCCCGGCCCGCGCCCCAACGGCGCACGAGATCGCGGCGCCCGGGCGCCCCGCTCCCGCGCGCCCGTTTGAGAGCTCCCCTCGAACGGGTTTGCGGTCCCCGTTCCCGGTCACACGCCGGAGGACACACGTGTGGGCGAGGGGGACCGAGTGGACGGAACACGGGCGGCGCGGGCCGGGGCGGAGCCGATCGCGGGGTGGCGGGACCTGGTGCTCGGCGCCGGGCTCACGGCGGCGGCCGCCGGCGGGCTCGGCGTGTTGGCGAGCACCCTGTGGGACGTGCCGGTGCGCTCCGGCGGGCCCATCGTGGCCGCCCTGCTCCTGGCCTGCCTCGCGGTGGTGGCCGGGGTGCGCGGACGCCGCCGGCGCGGTCCCGCGCGTCGCCCGCCGGCGGAGCCGGTCCCGGGCCCGACCCCGGCCGAGGTGGTGCCGCGGCCGCACGGGGCCGACCCCGACGGATTCGAACACGCGGTGGCCGCGCTGTGCGCGCGCGACGGCTGCGCCCTCGTGGAGGTCAGCGGCGGGGCCGGGGACCTGGGGGCCGACGTGCTGGCCCGCACCCCCGACGGCCGCCGGCTGGTGGTGCAGTGCAAGCGCTACGCGCCCGACCGCCCCGTCGGCTCCCAGGACCTGCAACGCTTCGGCGGCACCTGCTTCGCCGTGCACGGGGCCGAGGTCGCGGTGGTGGTCACCACCTCCGCGTTCACCGAGCCCGCGCTGCGCTACGCCGCCGAGGTCGGGATCCTGTGCCTGACCGGCGCGGACCTGGACGCGTGGGCGGAGGGCGCCGCCGCGCCGCCGTGGGAGCCCGCCCGCCCCTGATCCCCCGCGCACCGGACGCATGGTCCGCCGGGGAGCGGACATCCGCCCCGCATGACCGAGACGACGACACCCGAGAACGACGACCGCCGGGGCGCCACGGCCGGTCCCTCCGCCCTGGTGGAGGAGCGCGCCCCCGACCGGCTCACCGACCTCCCCCGGGGCGCGTGGCGACGGGCCGCGCGCGGCACCCTGCGGGAGTTCCGCGACGACGAGGTGGCCGACCGGGCCGCGGCCCTCACCTACTACGGCGTACTGGCCCTCTTCCCGGCGCTGCTGGTGCTGGTGTCCCTGCTGGGCTTCGCCGGGCAGGCCGCGACCCGCGACGTGCTGGACATCGCGCGGGGGCTCGCCCCCGGCTCGGTGCGGGGCATCGTGGACGACGCCGTGCGCCAACTGGGCGGCCGGGCCGGGGTCGGCTCGGTGATGGCGGCGGTGGGCGTGCTCCTGGCGCTCTGGTCGGCCTCGGGGTACGTCGCGGCGTTCATCCGGGCCGCGAACGCGATCTGGGACCTGCCGGAGGGCCGTCCGGTGTGGAAGGTGCTGCCGCTCCGTCTGGGGCTGACGGTCTCGTTGATGCTGCTCGCCGTGGTCGGCGGGCTGATCGTGGTCCTGACGGGGGACGTGGCCGGGGAGATCGGCCGGGTGCTGGGGATCGGCGACGGCGCGTTGACCGTCTGGTCCGTGGCCAAGTGGCCGGTGCTGGTGCTGCTGGGCATCGTGATGATCGCCCTGCTGTACTGGGCCGCGCCGAACGCGAAGGACCGGGGCTTTCGCTGGATCACCCCGGGCAGCGCGGGCGCGCTGCTGATCTGGGGTGCGGCCTCGGCGGGCTTCGCGTTCTACGTGGCGAACTTCGCCTCCTACAACAAGACCTACGGCGCCCTGGCCGGGGTGGTGGTCTTCCTCGTGTGGCTGTGGATCGGCAACCTGGCCGTGCTGCTCGGGCTGGAGTTCGACGCGGAGCTCGCCCGGCAGCGGGCGGTGGCGGGCGGGCTCCCCGAGGACGAGGAACCGTACGCCCGCCCCCGCGACACCCGCGCCTGGACGGACGAGGACCGCCGCCGACTCGCCTGAGGGCCCCGCCCGCGAGGCGCCCCGCCCGCGAGGCCCGTCCGGGCGGGGGCGGGTCAGATCCGGTGCGGTCGCCGGTCCCCGGGCTCGCCCGGTGGGTCGGCGGCCCCGCCCGGCTCCGAGGCCGTCAGGTGCTCCAGGGTCCCGGTCAGGGACAGCACGCGGTCCAGGTGCGCGGGCCGGTCCTCCAGCCGGAGGCCCACCCCCGCCGCCTCCGTGCGCCGACGCACCATCAGCAGGGCCGACAGGCCCATCGAGTCGATCGCGCCGAGCTCCGCGCAGTCCAGCCGCAGGACCGGGGCCCCCGAGCCGTCCGTGAGCCGCAGGTCCACCTCCCGCAGCAGCTCGTCCGCGGTGTCCCGGTCGAGGTCACCGCTCAGCGCCACCCGGACCCCGTCCTCCGCGTCCGTCGTGGTCAACCGCAGGCCCGGCCGGTCCTCGGGGGGCGGTGGCGTGCTCACGGGCGACCACCCCCACCCGCCAGGGCCTCGCCGGCGCGCCGCAGGACGCGACCGGCACGCGGGAAGTCCCGCAGCTCCCGGGCCAGCAGCGCCAGGGCCGGCGGCAGGCTCGCCGCGGGCACGCCCCGGGCGCCGAGCACCCCCGCCGTCCACTCCACGAAGGAGACGAACAAGCGGTCGTCGTCGAGGTACAGGGCCGTGGCCAGGAACTCCACGATGTGCGCCAGGTCCTCGGCGGTCCGCTCGCGCTGCGCCGCGTCGTACCCCCGCATCGCCGGGTACGCCTCCTCCAGACCGGTGAAGACCGCCCGAACGAGTGAGGAACCGTCGCGCGCGACGGCGGTGTACTCCTGGTCGGCCAGGTGCGGCAGGTCCTCCGCGCGCGTGTGGTCGGGCCGGGGGCGGGGGATCGGGCGCCGCAGCCGGTCGGCGGCGGCGCGGGCGTCGGGGGCCCAGGCGTCCGCGCCCAACAGGTCGGCGTACCTGCCGTCGGGGCCGAAGGCCGCGCCGCCGACGAGCACCGGCACGCCGACGGCCTGGCACGCGGTGATCGTGGCGTGCGCGGTCGGCAGCCGGGTCGCCAGCGAACCGGACAGGGCCACGCAGTCGGCGCGGGTGGTGTGCAGGTGGGCGATGAGGTGGGAGGCGGGCACGTGGGCCCCGAGGTAGTCGACCCGCCGGCCGCGCAGCCGCAGCACCTCGGCCAGCAGCCGGGCCGGCAGCGCGTGCCACTCCCCGTCCACGCAGGCCACCGTGATCCGGCCGCCGGTGGGGGTGGTGCGCGCGGCGGGGTGCGCGGCCAGCGCGCCGATCACCCGTTCGTTGATCGCGGTGGCGGCGTGCTCCTGGGCGACGTTCATCCGGTTGGCCGCCCACTCCTCGCCCACCCGGCCCTGCACGACGGCGATCACGTCCAGCAGGACCGCCTCCGGATCGGTGCCCGCGTCCAGGGCGCGCAGCACCACCTCGCCGGCCGCGTACTCGTCGCCCTCGGCGACGGCGTCCCACAGCCGGCGCACGAGGTCGGCGGTGTCGGTGGTGTCGAGGGTGTCGGTGTGGGCGGTGGTGTTCGTGTGGGTGCTCATGCGGTGAACCTGCCCCGGGTGTGGCCGCCCACCGCGCTCAGGTGCCGGGTGCGGGGGGCCGAGACGACGACCACGGCCATGTCGTCGTGCCGCCGGTCGCCCAACCACTGCGCGGCGAGCATCTGGACGTGTTCGGCGATGCCCTCGGCGGGCATGCCCGAGCAGGCGGACAGAGCGCGTTTCAGGCGCTCCTCGCCGAACAGGGCGTCGCCCAGCGGGCCGCCCTTGGCCTCGGTGATGCCGTCCGTGTAGAGCACGCAGGACTCCCCGGGCGCCAGCGAGACGTTCGCCGTGCGGGTGCTGACCCGGGGCAGTACGCCCACGAGACTGCCCCGGGTGTCCACGTCCTCCACCGTGCCGTCCGCGCGCACGACCAGCGGCGCCGGATGCCCGCCGCTGGTCACGGTCAGGTCCACCGTGTTGCCCGTGCGGGTCACGGAGGCCAGGACCAGGGTCGCGAACCGCGTGTGGTGGGAGCTGAGGAGCGAGGTGTTCAACAGGGACAGCACCCGGTGGTGGTCGTCGGCCAGCGGCAGCAGCGCGTGCAGGGTGTTGCGGATCTTCCCCGTCAGCACCGCCGCCTCCAGCCCCTTGCCGCACACGTCGCCGAGCACCACCAGCGAGGCGCCGCCCTCGGCGGGGGCCGGGTGCACGTCGTAGAAGTCCCCGCCGATCCGCTCGTGATCGGCGGAGGGCCGGTAGCGGCCCGCGAAGTCCACCCCGGAGATCCGGTGCAGCACCGGCGGCAGCAGCTCCCGCATCAGCACCTCGGTGATCGCCGACTGCTCCGCGTACAGGCGCGCCGCCGACATCGCGGCCCCCGCCCGCGCCGCGAACAGGCGCGCGAACACCTCCTCGCCCTCGGTGAACGGGGCGCTCCCCTCCGCCCGCAACAGCACCAGGGCCCCGGCCGGCACCCCGTGCCCGGGCAGCGGCGTGATCACCACGGAACCCACCGGCCCGAACCCCTCCGGCACCAGCCACGGCGGCGCGGTCGCCGGATCGATCCACCGGGAGGGAACCGGCGGGAAGCCCCGCAGCGCCTCGCTCAACCCGGGCACCACGTCCGGGTCCACCCGCTCCTCGCGGGCCGCGGGCGCGCCGCCGCGCACGCAGCCCACCATCGGCAGCAGCCGGCCCCGGGCCGGGGCGATGGCCAGGGCCGCGTCCGCGAGGTTGTCGGCCGCGAGCCGCGCGGTCACGTCCATGCAGTGGTCCAGGTTCAGGGAGGCCAACAGGCTGCCCGAGGCCCGCGCCAGGAACGCGGTCCGCCGCTGTTCCTCGTGCAGCGCCTCCCGGGCCTGGTGCCGGTCGGTCTCGTCCACCAGCCACCATGCCACCGTGCCGTCCGCGCGCACGCTGGGATGGGCCTCGAACCGGCGCCCGGCGATCTCCCCGCCCACCGCGCGCGGCCCGCGTGCCCGCCCCGTCCGCGAGGACAGCGCGCGGTGGGCGGCGAACACCCAGGGCGGCACCACCTCCCGCAACGGGGTCCCGGCTCTGGCGGCCGGCAACAGGGCCCCGGCGGCGGCGTTGTGCCGCACGAGGTAGCCCCGCGGGTCGGCCACGAGCACCGGATGCGGGGCACCGGCCCAGGGGAAATCGGGTTCGACGGTCGTGGAGTTCTGAGCGCGGGTGTCGTCCAAGTCATTCGGGATCCGCAGCACGAATCCCTCACCTCACCAAGTCGAAGGAACCGTTCCTTTTCCCCGACTGTCCCTCACCCGACCTCCCCCGGGCAACCGTTGCCCATTGGTGCACATCAGTGTGGTCACCCCCGGAGGATGTCCAGGACCCTCAGGGCGCGTTCCAGGGACTCGTCCGGCCGGCGGGTGACGTGTTGGTGGTCGAGGAGGACGGAGTCCGCGCCCCAGGCCAGGGCGGCGCGGACCGCGGCGGCGGTCGTCGCGTCGTCCTCGCCCTCCGTCACGTTGTGCCGCAGGTGCCGGCGGAGCGCGTCGGGATCGCGGCCGGCCTCCCGCGCCGCCCGACGGGCCACGTCCCACAGCGGGTCCAGCACCGCCGGCGGGGCGGTGAACCCGACCCAGCCGGCGGCCCGCCGGCCGACTCGGCGCAGCGCGGCCGCGCCGAAACCACCGAGGTGGATCGGCGGCCCCAAGGCCCGGGCCGGGCGCAGACCGCTGCGGGAGAGCGGGATCTCCCAGGCCGGACCGGAATGCGAGAACTCCTCGCCCGCCCAGATCGCCTCCAGCACGTCCAGGGCCTCGTCCAACAGCGCCCCGCGCCGGTGGAAGTCCGCACCCACCGCCCGGTACTCCTCCGGCATCCACCCGATCCCGAAACCGGGTTCGAGCCGTCCCCCGCTCAGCCGGTCGATCGAGGTCAGGGACCGGGCCAGCAGCAGCGGCGGGTACCAGGGCGCGTTCAGGGTGCTCGTCCCCAACGCGACGGTCCGGGTGGCCGAGGCCGCCACCGTGAGCACCGTCAACGGGTCGAGGAAGGTCAGGAAGCCGGGCGGGAACGGGTCCTCCACCGAGCGCCCCGGGTACGGCACGGCCGGCCGCACCGGGGTCAGCACCCGGTCCGACACCCACAAGGAGGTGAACCCGGCCTCCTCGGCGGCGCGCGCGAACGGGGCGACGGTCTCGGGCAGCGCGTGCTCCCCGTACTGGGGGAGGGCGAGGCCCAGTCGGATCGCGGGATCTGAGGTCATCCCCCGATGCTCCCCCGGCCCGCGTTCGAACAGAAGACCGCCTCCCCGCCCGCCCCCGTCCCGCGCCGGGATCAGGCCACGGCCACGCCGTCCAGCTCGACGAGTTGCCCGGGGACCGCCAGGCGGGTCACGCCGAGCATGGTCGTGGTCGGCGCGACCCCCGCCGCGGCCAGCCGGCCCGCCAACACCCCGTAGTGGCGGAACAGCAGGTCGACGTCGGTGGTGTACACGTTGAGGCGGACGAGGTCGCCGAAGGACATGCCGGCCTCCGCGAGCACCGCCTCCACATTGGTCACGGCCAAGGCCAACTGGGCGCCCATGTCCCCCTCGTGCTCCGGCTTGCCCTCGCCGTTCATCGCGGTCTGACCCGAGATGTACAGGGTCCGGGTCGGTCCGCTCACCACCTCGCCCTGGTTGAAGCCCATCCCCACGGACCAGGAGACCGGGTTGATCGCGATCCGTTCCATCACCGCACCGTCCTTTCGGTTCGTCCACATCGCGGACGCCCGACCCCGCGAACCACCGGGCCGTGACCTCCGTGATCAGAAGCCTGCCGCGAATACACGACACCCTCGGTCAGGTATTCGGGGCGGATGTTCCGGGCCGGGATCCGGGACGTAGGGTGCCGGGATGCGTGCCGATCGGTTGGTGACCCTGGTGCTCCTGTTGCGTCGGCACGGGCGGATGACCGCCGACGCCCTCGCCCGGGAACTGGAGGTCTCCCCGCGCACCGTGCTGCGCGACATCGAGGCCCTGTCCTCGGCCGGGGTGCCCGTCTACGCCGAGCGCGGCCGGCACGGCGGGTTCGCGCTGCTGCCGGACTTCCGCACGCCACTCACCGGCCTGAACCACGACGAGGCCCTGGCCCTGGTCGTCGCCGGCTCCCGACGCGGAGCCCAACTCTTCGGCCTGGGCTCCGCGTTGGCCTCGGCCGTGCTCAAACTCCTCGACGCCCTCCCCGAGCACCTGCGCGACCCCGCCGCCGGCGCCGCCCGCCGGATCCTCGTGGACCCCGCGACCGATCTGCTCTCCCGCCGGGTCGCGCCCGAGGAGGTCCCCGACGCCACCGTGACCCGGATCCGGCGCGCCGTCCTCGCCGGCCGGCGCCTGCGCGTGCGCTACCGCGCGGGGGAGGCGACGCCCGCGTGGCGCACCGTCGACCCCGTCGGCCTGGTCTCCGTCCGCGAACAGGGCTACCTGCTGGCCGTGCGCGAGGGCGCCGAACGCACCTATCGGCTCTCGCGGATCCTGGACGCCGAGGAACTCGACGAACCCGCCGCCCGCCCCGAGGCCGTCGACCTCGACCACACCTGGCGGGAGCGCGGGGTCGCCTTCCGCACGGCGGGCGGGGAGCAGGTCACCGTGCGCGCCCGGGCCGAACCCGCGCACCGGGACCACCTCGTGGACACCGCCCTCGTCCTGCACGCCGAGGAGACCGACCCGGAGGGCCGCTCGCTGCTCACCCTGAGCTTTCAGGACCGGCGTCACGCCGAGTGGGCCCTGTGGCAGTACGCCCCCCACATCGAGGTCCTGGACCCGCCCTGGCTGCGCGCCGCGCTCCACGACCGGGCCGTCGCCCTCGCCGCCCGCTACGCGCCCTGAACCCGCCGCCGCCCCGAACGCACGCCGATCGGCCCCCGCCCGGGGCGCTGTGGGTGTTGACTGTCCCGCGGACGCGTTCCCTCCCGGATCAGGAGTCGTCGATGACCGTACGTCGTGTCGTGCCCAACATCCGCTCTCAAGCCCTGGACGAGAGCCGGGAGTTCTACGGCCTGCTGGGCTTCGAGGAGGTCATGGACCACGGCTGGATCGTCACCCTCGCCTCCCCGACGGCCCCCGGGGCGCAGATCAGCCTCGCCACCGGGGACCCGACCGCGCCGGTGGTCCCGGATCTGAGCGTCGAGGTGGACGACGTGGACGCGGCGTACGAGGTGGTGCGCGGCAGCGGCGCGGAGATCGTGCGCGAACCGCGGGACGAGGAGTGGGGGGTGCGCCGCTTCCTCGTGCGCGACCCCAACGGCCGGGTGGTCAACGTGCTGGGCCACCGCTGACGCCCCCGCCCGCGCGGGACGGCGCGCGGACGGGGGCGGGGCGGGGTTCGGGTGCGGGGTTCGGGTCAGGCGTGCACGGCGTGCCCGGCGACGGCGGGCCGCTCCTCCTGCGTTCCCGCGGTCCCGGCGCCGCTCCCGCGCCGCCCGAGGTGGTTGAAGGCCAGGTTCAGCAGGACGGCGGTGACGCAGCCGGTGCTGATGCCCGAGTCCAGGACGATGCGCAGGCCCTCGGGCAGCGCGTGGTAGAAGTCCGGGGCGGCCATCGGGATGATGCCGACGCCGAGCGAGATGGCGACGATCAGCACGTTGTCGCCCTTCTCCAGGGCCGCGCCGGTGAGGGTCTGCACCCCGCTCGCGGCGACCGTCCCGAACAGGGCGATGCCCACGCCGCCCAGCACGGGCTGCGGGATGAGGGCGACCACGGAGGCCAGCAGCGGGCACAGGCCGAGCAGGATCAGGATGCCGCCGGCCGCCGCGACCACGAAGCGGCTGCGGACCTTGGTGATGGCGACCAGGCCCACGTTCTGCGCGAAGGCGCTGGCGGCGAACCCGTTGAACAGCGGGCTGATGGCGGTGCCGAGGCCGTCGGCGCGCAGGGCCGCCGCGAGGGTCTTCTCGTCGGCGGGGCGTTCCACGATCTCGCCGAGCGCGAGGACGTCGGCCGTGGACTCCGTCATCGAGACGAGCATGACGATGCACATGGAGATGATCGCGGCGGCCGCGAACTGCGGGGCGCCGAAGTGGAAGGGGGTCGGGAACCCGATCAGGTCGGCGTCGCCCACGCCCGAGAAGTCGGCCAGGCCGAGAGGGAGGGCGATGAGGGTGCCGACGGCCAGGCCCAGCAGGATCGCGATCTGCTTGAGGAACCCGGTCAGGAACCGGCGCAGCACGATGGTGACGAGCAGACTCGCCGCCGCCAGGCCGATGTTGGCGAGGCTGCCGTAGTCATCGGCCTGCCGGTTGCCGCCCTGCGACCAGTTGAACGCGACGGGCAGCAGCGAGACGCCGATCAGCGTGATCACGGTGCCGGTCACCACGGGCGGGAAGAAGCGGATCAACTTGCAGAACCAGGGGGCCAGGAGGAAACCGAAGACGCCGGCGACGATGACCGCGCCGTAGATGACGGGCAGCGCGTCCTCGGGGGACTCGGCCTTCGCTATCGCGAGCATCGGGGCCACGCCCGCGAAGGAGACCCCGTTGACGAAGGGCAGTCGGGCGCCGACCTTCCAGAACCCGAGGGTCTGCAGGAGGGTGGCGATGCCCGAGGTGAACAGGCTCGCGCTCATCAGGAACGCGACCTCGGCGGTGGACAGGCCGACGCCGATGCCCACCACCAAGGGCGGGGCGACGACGCCCGCGTACATGGCGGCGACGTGCTGGAGGCCGGCCCCGAGCAGCTTCAGCGGCGGCAGGCTCCGGTCGACGGGGTGCTTCTCGGCGGGCTCGGGGGCGGATTCGGGGGCGGGCTCGTGCTCGGGTGCGTGGTCCGGTTCGGGTTCGGCGGGGGACGCGGGGGACGCGGGGGTGGATTCGGGTTCGCTGGACGCGGACATGCGGGGGCAACTCCCGGTGCGAAGGGTGGACAAGGGCGTGCGGGCAGGACGGGGCGCCGCGGGGAGACGGGTGGGGCGGTGACGCGGACGCCGACGGCGGTACCGGGCCACGGGTGGCCGACCGGGCGACGGGACGGGCGTCGCGACGGCGGCGGTGAAGGGGGTGGTGCGGAGGGTGGTGCGGAACGGGCGACCGGGAAGGCCGTCCGGGGACGTCGGGCGAGCGGCACCGACGGGGGACACGGGGCGGTGTGAGGCCGCCGCCGGTCCGGCGGACACAGTTCCTCACGCTTTCACCGGGCTGTCAAGAACCGTTCTCGGAGCGCCGGTTGCCCGGATATGACTGTTCGAAACGACTGGTTCGGATCAGGCCGGGGGCGGCAGCCGCAGCGCCTCCCACAGGTAGCCGTCCACGTGGTCCAGGAAGGTCGTGGAGCGCTGCTCGGCGAGGGCCGCGGCCTCCGGCGAGGCGCCCGCCTGCTGGTCCAGGCGCTGGTAGGCGAGGTGCAGGCGTTCCAACGCGGTCGAGATCACCTCCGGCGCCATCGGCACGATCGCCGCCACCGCCGGCACGTGCGGGGGCCACCAGCCGGTGACGGCCTCGCGCAACACCACCCGCAGGTGACCGGTCTTCCCGCAGACCGCGACCCAACAGGCGGGCGGCGGACGCAGGGCGCGCAGCAGGGCCGCGCTCCGGGCCGCGTCCCCCTGCCAGCGGTCGTGCGCCTCGACCCGTTCCCACTGGGCCCGGGTCAGGCCCACCAGGGCGGCGACCTCGCCGGTGCCGAGCCCGGCCACGGCGCGACACTGCGCCAGGGTGGTCGCGTCGCCGACGAGGTCGGCGGGTTCGCACCACAGGGCGGCGGCCAGGGCGCGGACCGTCGGGGTGTCGGGGGTGTGGGCGCCGCTCTCCCAGGCGGCGACGGCGTCGGGGTGGACGGGGCGGCCGAGGTAGGCGCCCAGCGCCCAGGCCACCTGACCGGTGGTCAGTCCGAGGGCGGCGCGGCGGGCGGCGGCACGGGCCGGTGCCAGGGGCGGCAGGTCGGGTCGTTCTTCCGTGGAGGACATGGCGGCACACCGTAGGGAACCGTCGCGATCTGGCCAAGACCCGTGTGCCACGGACGAATCGAGGACACGTGTCACCCTCCTCCCGGCCGGCGTGCCCCGAGGCCCGGACCGCCTCCCGCGCGCCGGTGGCCCACCTGCGCGGTCAGGGCGATCCGGGGCGACATCAGGGGGGAATCGGGAGGGATCACGGCAGGTCTTTGGCGGTTCCTCCGAAATCCACGCGGCATCGGCCGGGTTCCTTGGGGGTGTTGACGACGGTCCGGGATCTCCCTAGAGTCCCGTCCCGGCGCCAATGGAAAACTCTTTCCGAGATGCGAAACGAAGCTGTGGCCGAATCCCACCACCCCGAGGATCCGCCCCGCCCGCCCCACCGGTGCGACCGTCCCCGCACCGCCCCGCCCGTCCCACAGCCCGAGCCCCCGTCCGATCCGCCCGACGGACGGACTCCAAGGACCCACGATGCCGTCCCGCGCCCAGGCCGCCCCGGCCGCCGCCGCGACCCCCCACCCGGTGGACGAGAGACTTCCCGTCCGCCGACTGGTACCGGCCGCCCTCCAACACGTCGCCGGCATGTACGCCGGTCTCACCGCCCCGCCCCTGATCATCGGCGGAGCCCTCGGGCTCTCCGCCGTCCAACTCTCCACCCTCCTCGCCGCCGCCCTCCTCGTCTCCGGACTCGCCACCGTCGCGCAGACCCTCGACCTCTTCGGCATCGGCGCCCGCGCCCCCCTGACCGGAGGCGTGTCCTTCGCCGTCGTCTCCCCGGTCCTCGCCGCCGCCCCCACCGAGGGGCCCGGCACCCTGCCGGCCGTGTTCGGGGCCACCGTCGTCGCCGGCGTCCTGTGCCTGCTGCTGGCCCCCCTCTTCTCCCGCCTCGTCCGCTTCTTCCCGCCCCTGGTCAACGGCTGCGTGGTCACCCTCGTCGGGCTCTCGCTGCTGCCGGTCGCCGGCCAGTGGGTGCAGGGCGGGGACGCCGACACCCCCGGCCACGGGTCGAGCACCAACCTCGCCCTCGCCGGCGTGACCCTCGCCGTCACCCTGCTCCTGCACCGCGCCCTCTCCGGCCGCTTCCTCGGCCGGGTCGCCACCCTCCTCGGCATGATCGTCGGCACCCTGGTGGCCGTGCCCCTGGGCAAGGTCGACACCTCCACCTTCCAGGAGGCCCCCGCCTTCGCCCTGCCCACCCCCTTCGCCTTCGGCACCCCCACCCTCGTCCCGGCCGTCATCGGGACGACGATCGTGGTCATGCTCGTCTCCATGACCGAGTCCACGGCCGCCCTCATCGGCCTCGGCGCGGTCACCGACCGCCCCGCCACCCCGCGTTCCATCGCCGGCGGACTGCGCGCCCAGGGGCTGGCCACCGCGCTGGGCGGCGTGCTCGGCGGCTTCGTCACCACCTCGTACGCGCAGAACGTCGGCCTGGTGGCCCTCAGCCGCATCCACAGCCGCTACGTGGTCACCGTCTGCGGCGCGGTCCTCGCGCTGATGGGCCTGGTGCCGGTCCTGGGCTCCCTGGTGGCCGTGGTGCCGCTGCCGGTGCTCGGCGGCGCCGGCATCGTCTTCTTCGGCTCGGTGGCCGTCGCCGGCATCCGCACCCTGGCCAAGGCGGCCCTGGGCACCGGACACAACGCGATCATCGCCTCCGTCACCTTCGCCGTCGGCCTCTTCCCCATCGCCGACCCGGGGTTCTACGCGGCCCTGCCCGGCCCCCTCGCCACCGTCCTCGGCTCCGGCATCACCGCCGGCTGCCTGGTCGCCCTCGTCCTCAACCACCTGCTGAACAACCTCGGCGGCGGCAGCGCGGCCGACCCGGCAGCCCTCCCCGCCCTGGACGACGTGGCCCCCGCCCCCGCGACGCACCGCGCCGCGCACGCCCGCCCGGTCCCCGAACCGGCCTGGTCCCCCTTCGGCGACCGCCCCACCGCCGACCCCGCCGCCCCGCCCGCGCCCGGCGCCTGGCCCCCCTACGTCCAGAACCCGTGACCGGCGCGGCGGACGGGGCCTGGGCCTCGTCCGCCACGCCGGCGGGTCAGGAGAGGTCGGCCGGCTCCAGCTTCACCCACTGGGCCACGCTGGGGACGCCGTCGGCGTCCAGCAGGAACAGCATGTGGAACCCGGGCGTGGCGGCGGCCGCGTCCGGCGGGCTCTGGAGGGTGAGCCGGTCGCCCTCGCGCTTGGTGATCAGCAGCTCCACGTGCCGCTGGCTGGTGTTGACGGCGTGGGTGGCGGTCGTGGGCGCGAGCAGCACGGCCCGCTTCACGCGGTCCGCGGTCCGGCTGCCGACCTGGAACGGGCGGCCGTAGCGGATCGGCCCGGTGGGGGCGGCGCGCAGGTCGGGGCGCGGTCCCCGGTGCAGGTACGCGGGCTCGTAGATCTCGATCGACCCGTGCATGTCGTCGCGGATGTCGGGGTCGTTGGCGATCTGCTGGAGCTCGTCGCCGGTGACCATGATCCGGCCGTCGGGCATCACGACGGCGTTGCCGTGATAGCCGCGGGGCAGTCGCTGGGCCGGGCCCAGGGACCACTTGCCGTCGGCGTCCCGCAGTTCGATCTGCCGGTACTTCAGGTCGGCGTTGGGGTTGAACAGGCCGTTTCCGTAGTCGCGCACGTCGAAGGAGCCGCCGAAGGTGGCCATGCTGCCGTCGGGCAGCAGCAGCGTGTTGTCCTGGGTGCGTCCGAAGGCCCGCGAGGTGTCCTTGGTCCACCGGCCCCGCGAGAGCCGCCAGGTGGCCCCGCTGTCCCGGTCGCCGCCGATGACGAGGGCGGCCTCGGGGCCCTTGTGCCCGCCGGGCATCGGCACGGCCCCGCCGTAGAGCCGGTTGACCCCGTCGGGCCGCGCCGGCAGTTCGTCGCGGGTGTCGTCGACGGGGTCGAAGGTGAACTGTTCGGCGGGCTTGCGGCCCAGCGCGTACACCAGCCCGTCCCGCATCGAGAACAGCTGCGGGTAGTCGAGGGTGAAGGGGGCCGTCGTGCGCAGGCTCTCGACGGGCACGCCGTGCGGCCGGTCGGTGGTCAGCCAGGGCACCTTGTGGCTCTTCGCCGGGAAGCGTTCGACGAGGGTCGAGGGGGTGCCGGACCAGCCGATCTCGGTGTGCCCGGAGAAGATCAGCTGCCGGCCGTCGGCGCCCGTGACCACGGAGGGGTACCAGCGGCCGACGGCCATGTCCCCGTTGCGGTGCCAGGTCTCCGTCCACGGGTCGAAGACGAGCGAGAGCTTGGCGCCCGAACCGCCGTTGCCGCCGAGGTTGCCGCCGAAGACCCCCAGCATCCCGTTGGGGAGGAAGGAGTGCCCGGCGCAGAAGAACGGGGCCGGTCGGGGCTGGTCCAGCCCGTCGGGCATGTCCACCACGGGCGGGGTGACCTGCTTGAACGCGTCCCGGCCGGTGCCCCGCGCGGGGTCCCAGAGGAAGGCGCGTCCGGCGTTGTCCCCGCCGGGGGTGTTGGTGGGGGCCGTCTCCTTCTGCGGGTTGTCCTCCACCGGCTCGAAGGAGAACAGCAGGATCTTGCCGGTGGGCAGCTGCGCGATGTGGACGGCGTAGTCGGGGGAGGGGAAGTACTCGGCGAACCGGCCGTACACCTTGGGGCCGAAGCCGTCGTTCAGCTTGCGCTGGGACTCGGTCAGCTGCTTGAGGCGTTCGACGCGGGTGGGGTTGGGGTAGTCGCCGATGTCCCGCAGCGCGGCCCGGGTGCGGGCGTGTTCCTCGGCGTGGCTCTGGCCGAGGTTCTTCACCTCCTGCGGGTCGATCTCGCGGCGGACGGCCTCGGGCACCGGCGCCTGGCCGGCGGCGGGCGCGTTCCGGTCGCCGTGGTCGCCGTGGGCGGCGGCGGTGACGGGCAGCAGCAGGGCGCCCGCCGTGGCGAGGGAGACCACGGCGACGGCGGAGCGCAGCCGGGCGGACGCGAGCGGGCGCGGCGGGGTCGGGCGGGGGAGCGGGGGCACGGGGACTCCTCAGAGAGCGGGGCCGAGGGGACGGGGTGGACGGTGTGGGGGTGCGGGGGTGTGGTCAGATGCCGTGACTGTCGACGAAGTCCATGCGGACCAGGGCCTCTCGGAAGGCGGAGGGTTCCACGTGGATTCCGGCGTAGGCGTGGTTCAGCTGGATCACGAGCCATATCCCGTAGGCGCAGACCGCTCCGAGCGCGGCGATGGCCCAGAAGCCGCGGCGCCCGCCGGGCCAACCGATCAGCACGAGGAAGGCCAGGGCGAGGGCGGCCGCGCCCAGGGTGGTGCCGAGCATGACCGGCGGCATCCCGCCCTGTACGTCGGCGACCCGCATCCGGCGCTGCTGGAGCAGGCGCAGCGAGGCGTCCCGGGCGGCGCCGGCGGCGGCGGGCTTGGTGGCCTCGGGCATCTTGGTGGTGGACAGCAACTGGAGGCCGTAGGCCATGGCCCAGGTGTCGGTGTCCATGTGGCCGTGCTCCATCGCCGGCCACTCCTCGTCGATGACGAGGTGGGCGTAGCGGCGGGAGTGGTCGCGCAGCTCGCGGCCCACCGGCTGGGGGACGTCCCGGGCCGTGAGGTAGATGTCCATCAGCGCCCCGGCCTCCGCGTAGTTGTTCTGGCGGGCGGTGGCCAGGTTCTGGGCGGAGCTGACCATGAGGAAGGCCAGGGTGATGACGAAGAAGGAGAACACCACCCCGGCCGCGTTGCCGACGGCGGGCCCGGTGTCCGGCATCGAGCCGCTCCGGCTGATCCGCAGGCCCACCAGGGCCATGCCCACCGAGGCCGCCGCCCCGATGCCCACCGCGATCACCGCGCTCCACACCACGACCAGTCCGCCTCTCGCGTCGCCGGGGGTGTCCCGACAGCCCCGAAGCATGCTGGGCGCGGGGCGCGGGCGGCGCGAAAGGGCGCGGGAACACGCGGACATTCGATCGAACGGGTCTGCGGGCCGGCGCGATCTTGACGGAATGTCAGGTCGCGGCGGCCCGGACCCGCGCCCGCGAGCGCGCCGGGCCGAGCGCCGGGTTCAGCCGGCGGGCCGGTGGACGAACCCCGTCAGCGCGACCCGGTACTCGTCCCGGTCGGCCCGGTGGTTGATGCAGTACGAGGTCGGGTACCAGCCGGCGGTCCGCCAGGCGGCGGGCTGCTTCACCGGGAAGCACGCGTCGCGGACGGTGCCCTCGCGCAGCCCCGTGAACCACGCCTTGGTGATCATCGGTTCGAGGAAGGTGACCCGCGCGTCGTAGGTCCCGAACAGCATGGTGTGGGTGAAACCGCCGTGGTGCAGCTCGGGCGAGGTGCTGTCGACCAGGTGGTTGCCCATGGCGGGCTCGACGGCGTCCACGTCCACGTAGTCGGGCGGCAGGTGGCGCGCGGGCAGCGGCTTCTTCGCCCGCGCGTAGTCCTCGCAGTTCACGAGCGCGGGGCAGGGCCCGGGCCGGATGGCGTCGCTCTCGGCCTTGGGCCGCAGGTAGAAGTGGAAGTCGAAGTGCGGCACGTTGTAGACCCCGATCGGGATGTGCCCCTGCGGGTTCCAGTTCACCAGCCCCCAGGAGAACGGCGTGTCCACGTGCCGCCGAAAGCCCGCGGGCAGTTCCAGGACGTGCTCGTGGCCGACGGAGCACTCGGTCGCCAGGTCGAAGCGGCCGTCCTCGTTCCGGTCGAAGCAGTGCCGCCCGTCGCCGACCGCCGTGGGCAGGTCCCGCAGGGCGGCGGCCGGGAAGGTGAAGCCGAGGGCCAGCGGGCGCCCGCCCTCGCGCTGGGCGTACGCGCGCAGCGTGCCCGCGCCCAGCGGCAGGGCCGGGCCGTACTCGGCGCACGGCCCCGGGTAGGAGGGGGAGGAACGGAGCAGCGCGGCGGCGGCGCCGGCGGGCAGCCGCACCGTGCGCTCGGCGTGCGGCGGGCCGGCCGACGTCGAGCAGACGGTCTCCCACCCCCGGCCCCCCGTGCGCGGCGGGTCGGGGCTCGCGGCGACGGGGGCCGCCGCGAGGGCCAGGGCGGCGACTGCCGCGGCCGCCGTCGTCACCGGATGCCGAGGGTTCCTTCGTCCGGCGTGGGCCACGAGCACTCCTTCGACGTTCCACCCGTACCTGCTGAACATCGGATCGTGTGAGCGTCACATCAATAGGCCGAAAGAGGTCTCGATCCGAACGGACGAGTGCTGTTGGCTTCGACCCGACGCCGACGCCGACGCCGACGCCGACGCCGACGCCGACGCCGACACCCGAGACCCGATCCCGCCGAGGAGCCCCCATGAAGCCGCCGACCCCGCGCCGCACGGCCGCCCTGGCCGTGACGATGACCGCGGTCGCCGCGGCGACCCTGGGCGGCGCCCCGGCCGCGCAGGCCGCCGGCCCCGTCGAACTGCGCCTCGTCCCGCTCGGCGCCGACTACCCGGAGGCCCTCCGCGCGCAGGCCGCGTTCTGGAACCTGAACCGGCTGTCGACCGCCGCCCTCAACCCCGACGGGACCGAGGCCGTCGCCCCCGCCGCCGGCTGGGACGACTCCGCCCGACCGTGGACCGGCGAGGCCCGGATCACCCGGACCGTCGGCAAGCTCGTGATGCGGATGCGCAACGCCGACGACCCGAACGCCCCCGCCGCCTTGAGCACCTGCACCGCCACCGTCGTCAAGAGCCTCAACAAGAGCGTCGTGGTCGCCGCCGCCCACTGCCTGCGCCTCAACTGGGGCCTCAACAACCCCGACCTCAACCAGATCGCCACCAACGTCGCCTTCGTCCCCGGCTTCCGGGGCGCGGCCGTGCCCCGCGTCGCCCCCGGCACCGACCCCGCCACGGGCCCCGCGATCGGCCCCGACGTCGCCCCCTACGGGGTGTGGCCGGTCACCCGCGCCTGGTGGACCGAGGGCTGGGGTGCCCAGGCCAACTTCCTCAACAACAACGACATGGTCGCGATGGTCGTGGACAACCCGACCGAGGACCGCCCGCTGGAGGACGTGGTGGGCGAAGGACAGCCGATCGCCTTCAACCAGCCGCGCACCACACCGCGCACGACCTTCGGCTTCCCCAGCGTCAACTACAAGAGCTACAGCGGCCCCAACTTCGCCGCCGGCGGCGCGGCCGTGATCGACGGCGCCCCCAACGTCAACGGCGTCCCCGCCGACCGGCAACGCGTGTACGACGGCCGCTCCCTGCTGTTCAGCCAGGGCGCCTCCTGGATCAACCGGGAATGGTGGTGGGAGACCAACAGCGACATCACGCGGGCCCAGTTCAGCCCCGGCGCCAGCGGCGGCCCCTGGTTCAAGGACTTCGACCCGACCACCGGCCGGGGCCTCCTGGTCGGCGTGACCTCCCACTTCGCCCAGTCCGAGGCCGGCGGCCTCGACGCCGTCGCCGACATGCAGGGCCGCGCCCCCAGCCCGTACATGGCCGGCACGAACTTCGGCGACCAGGAAAAAGCCGCCTTCGAAACCGCCCAGTCCACCACCCCCGGCCCCTGACCGCCCCCGCGCCCTCCGACCGGCTGCTAGAGCGAGCGTGACCAGGCCGCGGCGGCCCGGGGGTGGTCGAAGCGGTGCACGGTCAGGGGGGCGTGCCGGGGGTCGTGGACGAGGCGGTCGATCTCGCGCCGCCGGTCCGCGTGCCGGGCCCAGGCCCACCACGCCGGGTGCTCCCGGCTCGCCCACTCCCGCCACCGCTCCCGGTTCCCGCCGAAGAGCGCCTCGCGGGTCACCGACCGTCGCAGCGACCTGCGCAGCACCCGCGGCATGACGACGCGACGCGGGTAGTCCAGCCACACCACCGTGTCCGCGCGGTCCCACAAGGGCCCGCGCACCCGGGGGTCGCCCAGGGAGTCGACGATCCAACGCGGCCGGGCCACCAGCCGCGCCACCTCCCCGACCAGGTCCTCGTTCACCGCCCAGCCGGGGCCCGTGTAGTACAGGGCGTCCATCTCGTGGTGCGGCAGCCCCAGGCGGGCGCCCAGGGCCCGCGCGAACACGGTCTTGCCCGCACCGGTCGACCCCACCACCAGTACCCGCTCCACGGCTCCCCTCCCACACGCCATCCGACCGCCCCCATCACACCACGGCCGGCCTCCGCGCATGTCGTGCCGGCCCGGACTCCCCGGCGGTCCGCACCATGGAGTCCCGGGCGCGGCCCGGACGAGGACCCCGAAAGACGAGGAGCCGACCACGATGACGGAGCCCCGAGAGGGCGGCGCGGCGCGGGAACTGGACGACGCCACCCTGCTCAAGGAACTGGAGACCATCCACCGCACCCGACACGCCACCTTCCTGCACGGTTCGGACCGGGCCCTGGAGACGCACTCGCGACGGCTGCGAGAGCTTGAGGAGGAGTACCTGAGCCGACACCCCGACCGGGCCCCCTCCGGAACCCGCACCCGCGCCGGCGCCCGGTCCCGCACCACGGCCGAGGAGGACTGACCCCCGGCGCCGGCGGATCGGGCACGCACGGGAACGGGCGGGCCGGGAGAGGGCGGGCCGGGGGCGGTGGTCCGGCCCCGGCCCCGCGTCACGCTCCGGCCGGGAGCACCGCGCCGAGTTCGGCGAACGCCGCGTCGATCCACCGGGCCAGCCCGGCCCGGCCGTCCCGGCCGCCCGCCGCCGTCCACTCCGAGGACGCCGTGCGCCAGGCCGCCACGAACACCTCAACGGTCAGCCCCCGACGGATCCGGGCCGCGGACCCGCCCGCGCCGTCGCCCGCACCGCCGTCGCCCGTCTTCTCCGGCTCGCCGCTCACGGCCTCGACCAGCGCCCGCGTGGTGTCCTGGCAGTAGCCCAGGCTGTGCGCGCGCAGCGCCGGCACCCCGTCCGCCAGGCGCCTGGTCGCCAGGAAGCGCCGTTCCCAGTCCGGATCCATCGCGGCCAGGGTGCTCTCCAGCAGCTCGCGCAGGGCCTCCAACAGCGGTCGCCCGGCGTCGAGTTCCGGGGTCCGCCCCAGGTACGCGGACCACAGATCGCTGTCGGCGGCCAGGGCCACGTCCTCCTTTGACCGGTAGGTGCGGAAGAAGGTCCGCTTGGAGACCTCCACGAGATCGCAGAGTTCGTCCAGCGTGGTCGCGTCGTAGCCGCGTTCGGTGAACAGGCGCAACGCCGTCTCGGACAGCGCGCGGCGCGTCCGCAGCTTCTTCCGTTCCCGCAGCGGCAGTTCCCGCAGGTTCTCGCTCACGCCGCCGATCCTACCCGGGGCGACCACTCGGGCGCTTTCGCCCTTTGACAGTTTCTGCCACTGAGTGGCACTGTCCTCCAAGCGGCAATCTGTCGTCACGTCACTCCGCCCTGCCCCGTGAGGAGTTCCCCCGTCATGCCCGCTCCCGGCCCCGACCCCACCCCCGACCCCGGTCCCGCGCGTCGCCCGCGTCCAGTCGCCACCCTCGTGGTGGTGCTGCTCGCGTTCGTGACCGTGCCCATGGCCATCTCCGGCTCCGCCGTGGCCCTGCCCGAGATCGGCTGCGACCTCGACGCCGCCGGCGCCCCCCTGCAATGGGTCGTGAACGCCTACAACCTGACCTTCGCCTCCCTGACCCTCGTGGCCGGCTCGGCCTCCGACCTGTGGGGCCGACGGCGGGTCTTCGCGGCGGGCGGCGCCGTCTTCGCGGCCGGCTCCCTCGCCTCCGCCCTCGCCCCGACCGTCCTCGCCCTCGACCTGGCCCGGGGCCTGGCCGGGATCGGCGCGGCCGGGGTCTTCGCGAGCGGCGGCGCGATCCTCGGCACCACCTTCGACGGCCCGGCCCGCACCCGCGCCTTCGCCGCCCTCGGCAGCGCCGCCGGACTCGGCCTGGCCGCCGGCCCCACCCTCTCCGGCCTGCTCGTCGGCACCCTGGGCTGGCGGGCCGGCTTCGGCGCGCACGCCCTCGTCCTGCTCGCCGCCCTGGCCGGCGTCGGCCTCGTCGTCGAATCCCGGGCCGCGCACCGGCCCCGCCTCGACGTCACCGGCGCCGCCCTCTTCGTCGCGGGCCTCGGCGCCCTGGTGGTCGGCTCGGCCCAGGGCCCGGAATGGGGCTGGACCAGTGGACGCACCCTGACGGCCCTGCTCGGCGGCGCGCTGCTGCTCTGCGCGTTCGGCGTCGCCCAGACCCGCTCGGCCGCCCCGCTCCTCGCGCCCGCGCTGCTGCGCGACCGCCGCTTCACGGCCCTGTGCGCCGTGCCGGTCGTGACCACCCTCGGCTTCGTGACCCTGCTGACCTACCTGCCCAGCTACCTGGTCGGCGCCGCCGGGCTCTCCGCCGGGGCCGCCGGCGGCGTGCTCTTCCTCCTGACCGCCCCGGTGCTCCTCGCACCCCCGCTCGCGGGCGCCCTCGTCAACCGGGGGGCCTCGGCCCGGGCCCTGATCACGGGCGCCCAGGCCCTGTTCGCGGTCGGCAACGCGTGGCTGACCGTCATCGAACCCGACGGCGCCGTCGGCCCCCTGATCGCCCCGCTCGCCCTGACCGGCCTCGGCGCGGGCATCGCCTTCGGCGTCGGCGACGGCCTCGCGATCGGCTCGGTCGGCCCCGAACGGGCCGGCATGGCCGCCGGATTCCTCAACACCCTGCGGATCGGCAGCGAGGCCGTCGTCATCGCCGTGTACGGCGCGGTCCTCGTCAGCCTGATCGCCGGCCGTGTCGGCTCCCACGAGGCCGCCGCCCGGGTCGCGGCCGGCGCGGGCCCGGCCGGGGGACCGCCGGCCGCCGCCTTCACCGAGGCCCTGCGGTACGGGCTGTACGGGACGGCCGCGCTGTGCGCCCTCGGCGCGGTGGCCGTGGGCCTGGCCCTGCGCACCCCGCCCCGGCCCCCCGCGACCGGGCCCACCCCCGGGCCCACCCCCGAGATCGCCGCCCGGCGCGCCCTCAGCGGGAGGTGACGAACAGGGTCTGCCCCGCCCGGCCGATCGGCCCGTCCTCGTCGTGCAACGCGATGTCCACGAGCCCCATCCCGTCCGGGTCCACCGCCGTGTCCGCCGCCACGCACACCCACGGGCCCACCGGATGCCGGTGCAGGTGCACCGTCAGGTCCCCGTTGAGGAAGAGGTGCTTGTCGATGTCGAGGACGGCCCCGACCCCGTTGCCCGAGTCGGCCGCCAACAACACCCGGTCCAGGGCCCGCAGCGGCTCCCCCGCGATCAACGGCACCCGGGGCCGCATCCAACACGCCGCCGGCCCCGGCTCCGTGAACGACCCGCGCGCGAACCGCGTCTCCATCGCCGTGTGGTAGCCCACCTCCCACGGCACGGCGAAGAACGGCACCTCCACCGACTCCGCCGGCCCCGCCTCGACCGGCCCCGGACGCACGGCCGGCACCGAGGCGGGCGCCACCCGGATCCGGGCCGCCCGCGCCAGCATCGCCGGCCCCGCCGCCCCCTCGGCCGTCAGCGTGGCCTCCACCAGCTCCGTCCCCCGCCCGGCCCGCACCACCCGCACGTCCACCTCGACCGCGCCGATCGGCACCGGCCGCAGGATCTCGAACGTGATCCGGGCCAGCCGCAGGTCCTCGCGGGCCCCCGGACGGTCCTCCACGGCCCGCCCGAGCAGGGCCGCCGGCGGCCCCGCGTGCTGCGAACCCACGTCCCACGGACCCCTGGTGTACTCCGTGGCCCGGAACCTCGTACCGTCGACCCGCTCCCAGAACGCCTCCGTCATCCCCATGCCCCGCACCCTACCCATCCCGGGGGTTGGGCCGCCGGGGGAGTGCCTTCGCGGCCGGGCGGCGTGCCCCCCGGACCGCGGCCGGGTCGGGGTCCAGGCTCGACGCCATGGCCACCACCCCACGCGCCGACCGGTTCCGGGCCGCCGCCGTCGCCGTCCTCCGCCCCGCCGAGGGCCTGCGCACCCACGTCACCGTCGCCCTCGCCGGCGCCGTGGTCGGCCTGGTGGGCGGCGGGTTCCGCTGGTGCCTGGAACACGCCGACCGGTGGCGGGTCCTGCTGCTCGACACGGCCGCCGCCCACGGCCCGGCCGCCCGCTGGGCGGTGCCCGTGCTGCTGACCGCCGTCGGCGCGGCGCTCGCCTGCGCCCTGGCCCGCCTGGCGCCGTACGCGGCGGGCAGCGGCGTCCAACACGTGGAGGCGGTGTGGCGCCAACAGGGCGAGACCCGCGCCCTGCGCCTGCTGCCCGTCAAATTCGTCGGCGGACTCATCGCGCTGGGCTCCGGCCTCGTCCTGGGCCGCGAGGGACCGACCGTGCACATGGGCGCGGCCGTCGGCGCGATCGCCGGACGACGCGCCGGCCTGGGCCCGGAGGACGCGCGGATGGCGCACACCTCCCTGGCCGGGGCGGGCCTGGCGGTCGCGTTCACCGCGCCCCTGTCCGGGCTGCTGTTCGTGTGCGAGGAGGTCACCCGCACGGTCCGGCCCCGGCTCGTGCTGCTCGCCCTCATCGGCACCGCCACCGCCGTGACCTGCGCCCGCCCCCTCGTCGGCGACGACGCCGTCTTCCCGATCCCCGATCCGGAGGTCCCGGCGATGTGGCTGCTGCCGCTGTTCGTGCTGTTCGGCGCGGCCACCGGAGCGCTCGGCGCCGCCTACAGCGCCCTCGTGGTCGCCACCCTGGCCTTCTGTGACCGGTTCACGCGGGTGCCGCTCGTGGCCCGGGCCGCCGTCATCGGCGCGGTCGTCGGCCTGCTGATGTCGGCGGACCGGTCCCTCGCGGGCGGCGGCGAATCGCTCAGCGCCCGCCTGCTGACCGGCTGGACCCCGACCGCGACCGTGCTCCTGCTGTACCTGGCGGTCCGCTTCCTGGCGGGCCCGCTCAGCTACGCGGCGGCCACCCCGGGCGGACTGTTCGCGCCGCTGCTGGCCCTGGGCGCGCTGTGGGGGGTGCTCGCGCACGTACTGCTCGCGCCCCTGCTGCCGGCGGGCGCGGGCGGGGCGGACGCGGCGGCGTTCGCGGTCCTCGGCATGGGCGCCCTGTTCGCGGGCGTGGTGCGGGCACCGATCACGGGCATCGTGCTGATCGCGGAGATGACCGGGGCCACGGCCCTGCTGGTGCCGCTGGTCGCCGCCTCCTACGCGGCGACGGTGACGGCGGACCGCCTGGAGAGCGAACCCATCTACGACACCCTCCGCCGCCGCATGCTCGAACGCCCCTAGCCGGCGGCGGGGCCGGGGGCCGCCGGGAGGTCCACCGTGACCCGCGGGCCGCCCCCCTCGCGCGGCGCGAGGGTCAGGACCCCGTCGTGGGCGCGGGTGACGGAGTCCACGACGGCCAGGCCCAGGCCGGCACCCGCGTGCTCGGCGTGCACCCGCCCGGTCGCGCGTCGGAACGGCTCGGTCAGGGTCGCGACCCGCTCGGGCCCTGGGCGCGGCCCGGGGTTCTCGACGGTCTGCACCACCCACCCGCCGCGCGTCCCCGTGCGCACCTGCACCCGGCCGGCCAACCCCCGCCGTCGCCCGTCGTGTCGCGTGCGCGGGCGCCGGGGGCGCGGGGACAGTGGAGGACCGTCGGCGTGGCCCTCGGGCCCCCGTCCGTCCCCGTCGGTCCTCTTCCGTTCGCCGGAGGCATGCGCGTGTCAGGAACCCCCACCCACCTCGGCCGGCTCGTGAACGGGTTCGGCGACGGCGTCATGGTCCTCAAGACCGTCCTGGCCGCCGCCCTGTCCTGGTGGGTCGCGGCCGACCTCCTGCACCTGGACGCCCCCGGGCTCGCGCCGGCCGGCGCCGTCCTCGTCGCCCAGGTCACCCCGTACGCGACCGCCCTGAAATCCCTGCAACGGGCCGCCGGCATCGTCGTCGGCGTGCTGCTCGGCGCGGCCGTCGCGGCGCTCGGGGGCGGCGGGCTGCTCACCGTGACCCTGGTGACCCTGATCGGGCTGTTCGCCGGCCGGCTGCTGAGACTGGGCGCGCAGGTCCACCAGATCGCCCTGACCGGCATCCTCGTCGTGGCCGGCAGCGACCACCTCGGGTACGGCACCGAACGCATCGAGGAGAACGTCCTGGGCGTCCTCGTCGGCACCGTCATCGCCCTGCTCGTGCCCTCGCCCGGGTTCACCCGGCGCGCCCGGGAGGAGACGGCCCGGCTGACCCGGGACATGGCCGCCCTGCTCGCCGAGATCGCCGACCGGGTCGGCGCGGAGGACTGGGCCGGGCACACCGGGGACTGGGTGCGGCGGGCCCGACACCTCAGCGGCCGGCTCGACGACGTGCGCTCCGCCGTGCGCCGCGCCCACGAGGCCGCCCGACGCCCCGGCGGCCGCCCCGGCCGGCGCGCCCCGTCGGTGGCCCGCCTGGCGGAGGCCGCGGCCGCCCTCGACCACGTGGGGCACCAACTCCGGGGCATCACCCGTGGCCTGTACGACCTCACCTACCGCGAGGGCCGGGCCCCCGCCCTGCACCACGAGCGGGCCGAGGACCCCGCCGGCCCCGCACCCGACGCGCGCGTGGCCCCCGGCCTGGACGCCGTGTTCGGCGCGCTCGCACGGGTGCTCGCCGAGATCGCCGACCACCGGCTCGACGACGCGCCCCCCGACACCGCGCTCGACCCGGGCCTGCGCCGGCTGCTCGGCGTGGCGGAGAGCGCCTTCCTCACGGCGGCCGGCCGGCAGTCGCCGTCCTACCTGCGCTGGCAGGTGCTGTGCACCGCCGGGATCCTGGAGGACACCCGCCGCATGCTCCACGAACTCGACCCCGACCTCGGCCCGCACCGCGCGGCCTTCCGCTGAGGCCCGCGCCCGCGCGAACCCGCCGCGCCGCCCGGCGATTCCGGCCAATCCCGGCCAATCCCGTCCCCCGCCGGGGCCGGGCCGGCCGATACTGCCAGGGCACCGGACCCGTTCGGACGAAAGGCTCCCCATGCGCGCGAAGCCCCGTACGACGACGGCCCAGAAGGGACATCCCTACGGGCGGCGGCCCACCGGCGGCGCGGCCGACCTGCTGTGGGACTGGTCGAAGTCCGGCACCCGCCAGGCGGCCCTGCACCGGCTCGTGCGCCGACTGCCCGGCGCCCGCTCCGCCGCCGCCTACCGGTTCGGACTCGTGGACCGCCCCCACTACGCCCACGGCGTGCGCCGCGCCACCGAACTCGCCGCCCGCCTGGGCCACCCCGGGGTGACCGTGATCGAGTTCGGCGTCGCCGGCGGCAACGGCCTGCTCGCCCTCGCCGCGCACGCCCGCCACTACGCCGCCGCCACCGGCGTCCGCGTCCGCGTGGTCGGCTTCGACAGCGGCGCCGGCATGCCCGCCGCCAAGGACCCGCGCGACCTGCCCCACCTCTTCGGCCCCGGCTTCTACACCATGGACCACGCCCGGCTGCGGGCCCGCCTCGGCGAAACCGACAGCGACAGCGACGCCTTGACCGACACCGAGCTCGTGCTCGGCGACCTCGCCGACACCCTCCCCGCCCACCTCGACGCGCACGCCGACGCACTGCGCGAGCACCCCGTGGGCTTCATCGCCCTGGACCTCGACACGTACTCGGCCACGGCCACCGCCCTCGACCTGTTCCGCACCCCGGGCCACGCCCACCTGCTGCCCCGGGTCACCTGCTACCTGGACGACCTGCCCGGCACCGTCGAGGGGATCGGCGAGGCCGCCGCCGTGGCCGAGTTCACCGCCGAACGCCCCGACCGCCCCATGGGGCGCGTCCTCGGCCTGCGCGCCTTCACCCCCTTCGACCCCGCGTGGGCCGACCAGATCTTCGTCCACCACCGCCTGGACCACCCCGACTACGCGCGGCTCGAACTCGGCGCCACCGGGGACCAACTCCCCCTCGAAGCCCCACCCACGAAGCTCCTGCCACGCCGACGCGCCGACCGCGCCGGCGGGTCGCCGACCGGGTCCGGGCGGCCGGGGGCATGATCGGTGCCATGGAGAACGCCCCGGCCCCCGAACCCCCTTCCGCCCACGCCTGCATGCTGATCCGCCGGCCGGCGGCCGAGGTGTTCGACGCCTTCGTCGACCCGGCCGTCACCACCCGCTTCTGGTACACCGACAGCTCCGGCCCCATGACACCGGGCGCCCACCTGCGCTGGGAGTGGCGCACCTACGGCGCCTCCGCCGAGATCCGGGTCGAGGAGGTGGACGCGCCGCGACTGCTCCGCTTCACCTGGGGCAATTACGACCAGCCCACCGCCGTCGAACTGCGCTTCACCCCGCGCCCCGGGGACACCACCTTCGTGGAGGTCGCCGAGACCGGGTTCCGCGGCTCGACCGCCGAGGCCCTGCGCTGGGTCGGGGACACCGTGGGCGGTTTCACCACGGTCCTGTGCTCCCTGAAGGCCCTCCTCGAACACGACCTGCGGCTCGACGCGGTCCCCGACCACCATCCGGCCTGAGCCCTCACCACGTGCAGCCGTGCGCCCGCAGCACGGCCTCCGTGGCCGTGTTCTCCGGCACCGGGCGCGCGCCCGTGCCGGCGTGGTCGAAGACCAGCTCCGCGGTGCGCGGCAGCCCGACCGGCCGGACCACCATCCGGTCCGCGAACCCGGGGTGCCCGGGATGCCCGGGGGTCGCGGCCTGCGCCGGAAGGTCGGCCAGCAGGGCCACGCGCACGTCGTCACCGGCGTACGCCGTCCCGGCCAGGCAACCGCCCGTGCGCCCGTACGCGCGGTCGTAGCGGCCGTGCGGATCGGCGCCCGCCCACCCGACCAGGGTCCCGGCCGACACGGCGGCGGCCACCAGCACCGCGCCCAGCCCGAGCCCCACCCGCGTCGCGCGCGAGCGCACGACCTCGGAGACCCGCCAGGCCAGCACGCCCACGGTCCCGGCGGCCACGGCCGCGCACACCAGGGCCAGGGTCCCGTAGTCCGCGAGCGCGCTCAGCCCTCCGATCATCGACCAGCGTCCGACGAGCACGGCCACCGCCGCGACCCCGAGCACCGCGAGCGCGATCTGCGCCCGCACCTGTCGAACCGATCCCACGACACACACCTCTCGACACACGCGGGCACGCGGACGCGCGCCCGCCCTCCACCGGAATACCGTTCCGGCCGGCGGCCCCGCGCCGGCCGTTGGTCACCGGTCGTGGCGGACCTTGGCCCCGCGCGGCCGGGCCGGTCGGGTCAGCGGGTGGGGAGCGCGGCGTCGACCAGGGCGGTGAACTCCTTCGCGCCGACCGCCTTGACCTCGGCGCCGCCCCCGCCGGTCAGGACCTCCAGCCGGTGCCCGTCGAGGAGGACGGCGGGGGTGCCGGGCCGGCCGGGCAGGGAGTTGTCCTGCCAGGTCTTCTCCAGGGACTTGTTGACGGTCTCGTTGTGGCGGATCGCCCACGGCACGTAGGTGCCCTTGTCCACGTCGGCCTTGAGCGCGGCCTGGTCCAGGCCGGGGGCGCGGGCGGCGAGGGCGAGCAGCTTCGCGCTGTCGGCGAACACGTCCTCGCGTTCGTCGGGCTGGTCCTTGTACAGCTCGGCGTGCAGGGCGGCGAACTGCTTCGGCCCCTGGTTCGCGGCGGCGGCCAGGGCGCTCACGGCGTTCTTCGAGCCGCTGCCGGAGGGGCCGTCGAGGAAGGAGGCGAGGTGGTAGACGATCTTGTACTTTCCGGCGTCGGCCTGCCGCTGCATCTCCTCGCCGAGCCCGCGCTCCACGATTCCGCAGAAGGGGCAGCGGGGGTCCTCGTACACGTCGAGGGTGTGCGGGGCCTTCTTGTCCCCGTAGACCAGGGCGTTGACGCCGTCGGCGAGGCCGGGCGTGACCAGGGGGCCGTCCTTGGCCTTCGCGACGCTGTTCGCGCCCGGCGAGGGGCTCGCGCCCGAGCCGCCGGAGCGCGCCGCCCAGAACCCGCCGGCCACGACGGCGGCGCCCGCGACGACCACCGCGGCGATGGCGGCGCGCCGCTTGCGCCGCGCCGCGTTCGCCTCCGCCTCGCGCCGCTCCTGCATGCGCTGTCGCGCGTTCGGGGTTCGTCCGCCCTTGTGGGATGTCGCTTTTGTCCGCATCCCTTCATCCTCGTTCCGGGCCGAGGCCCGAGGGCAGGGTCCCCGGACCGCCCCTGCCGGGCCGAACGTCCCGCGTCGCCGGCCCGCCCGTTCTCCCGCGGACGGGTCGGCGGCCGGCGCGGTCACGCGACCTCCGGCCCGGCCCAGGGGTGCGGAGGTCCCACCGATTCGGGTCGGAGATCCCTGTCGACACCCCGCGACGCGGCCCAGGATGGGCGCATGAACAGCCCCCCGCGCGGATCCGACGGTCCGTTGCCGAGCCCCTCCCCCAGGGGGCGCCGTCGTTCCGTCGCCGTCCGCGGCGTCTTCCCCCGTCCCGCGGCCTGGCAGGCCGCGGCGGTGGTCGTCTGCTACCTCGCCTGGTTCCTGGCGGTGGGCCGCGTCGTGGCCCTGCTCGCGGGCGACCGCGTCGAGGGGGACCTCCTGGCGAGTGCCGGGGGCATCCTGCTCGGTCTGGCGCTGCCGATCGGTGTCGGCGCCCTGTCCCTGCTGCTCTTCGCCCGTCGACGGGGGGTGCTCCGGGACCTGTTCGCGCGTCGTCGTGGCGGCGGTCGGCGCTGGATGTGGTGCGGTCCGATTCTCGTGCTCCTCGCCGTGGCCGGGCACCTGGGCACCGTCGACCCGCACGCCTGGTCCCTCTCGCGGGTCCTGGCCCTGGCCCTGGCGGGGCTGTGCGTGGGCGTGGCCGAGGAGTTCCTGACCCGCGGTCTCGTCGTGCGGATCCTGCGCGACGCGGGCCGCTCCGAGCGGTACACGATGCTGGTGTCCTCGCTGCTGTTCGCCCTCTTGCACACGGCGAACCTGCTTTCGGGCGTCCCCGTCGCCACCGTGGCCACGACGGTCGTCTACACCTTCGGGTTCGGCGTGTGCATGTACCTCACCCTGCGGGTCACGGGCAGTCTGTGGGCGGCGATCCTCCTGCACGCCCTGACCGATCCCACGACCATGCTGGCCACCGGCGGCATCGACCGCGCCGCCGGCGGCGCGGCGGGCGGCGCCTGGACGGCCCTGACGGGCCTGGCGACCGCGGCCATGATCGTCCTGGCCCTCGTCGCCGTGCCGCTCCTGGGGCGGCGGCGCACGGGGCGGACGGCCCCGGCGTAGCTCAGCCGCCGGCCTGGAGCCGCAGTCCGGCCAGGGTCAGGTCGAGGGCGGAGCGGAACTGGTCGGCGTCGTCGTGGCCGTCGAACTCGTCCACGATCTCGCGGACGAAGGGGAAGGCCGCCGGGTCCAGGGAGCGCCAGGTCGCGGCGTAGCGGCCGAGCAGTTCATCGCGGCCCAGTGCCCCGTCGAGCACCTCCTGCGGGGGCTCCTGTCCGAGGTCCACGGCGGAGCCGACGACGACCCCCACGATCGCGGAGACCGCGTGGAAGCGCTGCCGCGCCGTGAGGTCCAGCCGCAGGGTCTGCTGCCCGAGCAGCTCGTACACGCGCAGGGCGTTGGTCTGCACGTCGGTGTTGCGCATGAAGTACGCGCCGAGCCAGGGGCGCACCACGATCGCGTCGAAGAGGGTCAGGGCGATCGCGCGCAGGTTGTCGACGGGGTCCTCACCCTCGGGGAGCTTCTCCACGTCGGTCAGCACCCCGGCCATCACGTGGTCGGCGGCCCGGTCGAGCAGCTCGTCCTTGTTGGCCACGTACCAGTAGATGCTCGCCACCCCGCCGCCGAGGCGCTGCGCGAGCGCGCGGAACGTGAGCGCGGGCGCCCCGGCCTCGTCGAGCAGGGCCACCGCCTCGGTGAGCACGGACTCCATCGAGTGCGAGGCCCGTCGTCGTCCCGCGCCGGCGCCGTTGCGCTGCCCTGCCATGGCTTCTTCCCCTCGTGGTTGCACTCCATCGAACAGTGTTCTATCGTACCGCATCGTACGGTGTTCGATACTCGTACGGCGTTCGATCGAGAGGACCCCCCATGGCTCTGAGCCCCCCCGACACCAACCCCCCTCGCACCACCCCCCGCACCTACACCTCCCTGCGCGCGGCCTGGATCCCCATGGCCGCCCTCTGCCTCGCCTTCTTCGTCGAGATGGTCGACAACACCCTGCTGTCCATAGCGCTGCCCACCATCGGCCGCGACCTCGGCGGCGGCACCACCGCGCTCCAGTGGGTCACCGGCGCCTACTCCCTCACCTTCGGCGGCCTGCTCCTGACCGCCGGCTCCCTCGCCGACCGCCTCGGCCGCCGCCGCGTGCTGCTGATCGGACTCGCGGCCTTCGGCGCCCTGAGCCTGTGCGTCGTGTTCGTCACCGGCACCGGCGAACTCATCGCCCTGCGCGCCGCCCTCGGCATCGCCGCCGCCGCCATGGCCCCCATCACGAACTCCCTGGTCTTCCGCCTGTTCGAGGACAAGGCCCTGCGGATGCGCGCCATGACGGTGATGATCGTCGTCGGCATGTCCGGATTCGTCCTCGGCCCGCTGCTCGGCGGCACCGCCCTCGCCCACGTCGGCTGGGAATGGCTGCTGCTCGTCAACGCCCCCATCGCGCTGATCGCCTGCGTCGGCGTCCGGCTCGGCGTCCCCGCCGACCGCCCCGAGGACCTCACCCGCGACGCCCTCGACCTGCCCGGCGCGGCCCTGAGCGTCGCCGCCATCGGCTTCGCCTGCTACGCCCTGACCAGCGGCGTCGAGCACGGCTGGGCCTCCGCGATCACCCTCGCCTCGATCGCCGGCGCACTGGCCGCCGCGATCGCCTTCGTCCGCCACGAACGCCGCACCCCGGCCCCCATGCTCGACCTGAGGCTGTTCTCCCAGGGCACCGTGCGCGGCGCCGCCATCGCCCAGATCGGCACCTCCATCGCGATGGCCGCCGTCATGTTCGGCCTGATCCTGCACTTCCAGTACGCCTACGGCTGGAGCCCGGTCCGCGCCGGCCTCGCCAACCTGCCGATCATCGTCACCATGCTCACCGCGACCCCCCTGTCCGAATGGCTCGCGCGCCGCTTCGGCCACCGCGTCGCCTGCCTCGTCGGCGCCGCCTGCATGGCCGGCGCGCTGGCCGGCCTCGCCTGGGGCGTCTCGCACGGGTACGCCGTCATCGCGGCCTGCATGGTCCTCATGACCATCGGCCTGCGCACCGTCATGACGATCTGCGCGGTCGCCCTCGTCGACGCGATGCCCGCCAACCGCACCTCCGTCGGCGCCGCCCTCAACGACACCGCCCAGGAGGTCGGCTCCAGCGTCGGCACCGCCGTGATCGGCACCCTGATCGCCGTGCTGGTCACCACCCGACTGCCCGACGGCGCCTGGAGCGGCGAACTCGTCTCCTCCTTCTTCCACGGCGAACGCGTGGCCTACGGCCTGCTCGCGGTCGTCGTCGGCCTCATCGCGGCCGGCGGCGCGCTCAGCCTCACCGACTCCCACTCGGTGGAGGAACACCCCGTCGAGGAGACCGCCTGAACCCTGGGACCGCTCAGTCCGCCGGACCGCCGCCGTCCACGACGGTCAGGGCCGCCGCCAACGGCACCACCTCGGTCGGATCCCGCGGATCACGCCCCGTCAGCACCCGGATCCGGTCCAGGCGGTAGGTGAGCGTGTTGCGATGGATGCTGAGCGCCCCCGCCGCCGCGCCCCGGTCGTGGGCGAACGCGAGATAGGCGCGCAGGGCGTCGAGCAGGTGCGGGTGCGGGAGCAGCGGGTCGAGGAGGGCGCGCAGCGCCGTGCGGGCCGGACCCGGGCGGGTCAACTGCCGCTCCACCGCCAGGTCGACGAGCCGGTGCAGCCGGTTCGGGGGACGCAGCCGCCGCGCGAGCTCCAGGAGTTCGACGGCCTCGGCCCGGGCGGCCGGGATCTCCCCGTGCGAGTCGGCGCGGTGCGCGGCCGCGTACAACGGGATGCCGAGGGCCCGGGACAGTCGCTCCGGGATCGGCTCCGCCGGCCCCGGACCGCCACCCCCATCGGTCGACGCGCCGCCGGGATGGGGGAGGGGCACCAGCAGGACCGCACCCGTGTCGGTGAGACCGGCCGGCACCTCCGAATGTTCGGCGAGGGCGCCGCGCAGGGCGCGCGAGAGGGAGGTCGCGGTGGCCGGGGGCACCGGCGCCGGCAGGTGCAGCGCCACCACGTCGTGCCGTTCGGCGAGCGCCAACCCGTGCCGTTCGGCCAGGGACCGGGCCGGGCGGCCGGTCAGCAGGGCCTCGGTGAGGGCCCGGCGGGCCTCGTCGTGACCCCGCCGCAGCTCGTGCTGTTCCCGCAGGTGAGCCGAGGCCACGGCCGGCAGCACCCGGCCGAGGAAGTCGAGCAGGGCCTCGGTGAGCGCGCCCGGATCCACCGGACCGGCCGACGCGGGATCATCGGCCACCGCCTGCCAGGCGGCCCGCGCCGCGAGCGGGTACACGGCGAGCACGGTGGCCAACGGCACCTCGTCGCGGGCCCGTTCCGCACCCCAGGAGATCGGACCGGCGAGCTCGGCGTCCGTGGCCGGCCGCCCCTCCGCGGCCGTGGTCAGGAACAGGCGCAGCACCGCCTCCGTGTTGACCACCAGATCGTGGTCGCGGACCGCCGAGGGCAACGCCCGGTAGGCGGGCAACTCGGCGATCCGACGGGCCATCGCGGCGGCCATCCGGGGCACGTGCGGGAGCAGGGCGGCGGCAGGGTGCACGAGAGGCATTGTCGGCGTGCACAAACGCGGGCGGAAGGCTTCTGCGCGTCCTGCCAGGCGACGCGGCCCGCCCCGGACCGAGATGGTGTGCGTTCCGACGGAAACGAACGGAAGGGACGTGTGCCATGGGTGGACGACGACAGGCGCGCCGGCGCGGCCCGCTGCTGCGGGCACTGCTCGCGGTGGCCCTCGGCGTGGGGGTGCTCACGCCGACGGCGGTGGCCGGAGCGGCGGAACCGGACCCCGCCGCACCGACCGCGGCGGTCGCGGCGCCCGCGGGCGCGCCGGCCGCCTCGGCCGGCCGGATCAACGACTTCGACTGCCGGCCCGCGGACGGCCGGCACCCGGTGGTGCTCCTGCACGGCACCTTCGCCACCTGGTACGAGGACCTCAACTTCCTCCAGGCGGACCTCGCGGCCCGAGGCTGGTGCACCTTCTCCCTCACCTACGGCGCCCATCCCGAATTCCCGCTGGTCGGCGGCCTGAAGCCGGTCGCCGAGTCCAACGTGGAGATCAAGGAGTTCGTGCTGCGGGTGGCGGCGGCCACCGGGGCCGCGAAGGTCGACGTGGTGGGCCACTCCGAAGGCGGCCTCCAGGCCCTGTACCTGGCGAAGAAACAGGGCATCGACAACCGCCTCGGCCGGATCGTGGCCATCGCCCCGCCCACCCACGGCACGGACGCGGCCGGACTGATCCGCCTCGCCGACCGGGTCATCGGCCGCGAGACCTTCGACCGGATCGTCGCGGCGGTCGGCGTGCCGGTCCTCTCCGACGAGATGCCCGGCGGCCCGGCCGTCGTGGCCCTCAACGACGGTCCCGTGGCCCGGCCCGGCATCGAGTACACCGTGATCACCTCCCGGTACGACGAGATCGTGACCCCGCCGGAGACCTCGTTCGTCCGCGAACCCGGGGTGCGGAACCTGTACGTGCAGGACTCCTGCCCGCTGGACCCGGTCGGCCACATCGGGGAGGCGTACGACCTCAACGTCTGGCACCTGGTGCGCAACGCCCTGGACCCGACGAGGGCCCGCCCCATCCTGGTCTGCGCCGTGGGCTCCCCGGGCTGACCCCGACCCACCCCGAGATCCGAGATCCGAGATCCGAGGCCGCGGCCGCGACCTCGGATCTCGGGCTGCCTACCATGCCCGGATGCGCACCGACGAGCCGTTCGAACTCACCGTCCTGGGCAGTGCCACGCCCTACCCCGCCCCCGACAACCCCTGCTCCGGCTACCTCCTCTCCCACGCCGACACCCGGATCTGGGTCGACGCCGGCACCGGCACCCTCGGCGCCCTGCGCGCCCACGTGCCCCTCGACCGCGTCGACGCCATCTGGATCTCCCACCTCCACGCCGACCACTGCGCCGACCTCCTCACCGCCTACTACGGCGCCCTCCACGCGGACCTCCGCCTCGACGCCCCCATCCCCCTGTTCGCACCACCCGGCACCGCCGACCGGCTCGCCGACTTCCTCACCCACACCCCCCGCCGCAGCCCCGTCGAGCAGGCATTCGCCGTCGTGGAATCCACCGACGGGGCCACCGCCCGGGTCGGCTCGCTCACGCTGACCACCCGCGCCGTCGAACACGGCATGCCCGCCTTCGCCCTGCGCGCCGAAACCCCCGACGGGCGCTCCTTCGTCCACTCCGGCGACACCGCCCCCTGCCCCGCCCTCACCGCCCTCGCCCGCGACTGCGACCTGCTCCTCTGCGAGGCCGACACCGCCACCGACACACCCCCGGACCCCACCGGGCCGCCCCCGGTCCACCACACCCCCGAACAGGCCGGGCACACCGCGACCGCGGCCGGGGCCCGCGCCCTGCTCCTCACCCACCTCGGCCACCCCCTCACCCCGGCCGACGCGAAGGCCCGCGCCGCCCGCACCTACGGCGGCCCGATCGACTGGGCCGCCCCCGGCGCCGTCTTCCCCGTCACCGGCCCCGTCACCGGCCCCGTCGCCTGACGCGGTGCCCGACCCGTCCCGCGTGCGCTCAGACGCCCGCCGACGGAGGCCGCGACGGCCGGGTCCACGGGGCACGCCCGTCCCGTGAACGGCCCGCCACCCACACCACCCCCGCCAACACGAGCACGGCCCCCGCCAACGCGCCCGCCGCCGCCCCCGCGCCGATCACCAGCCCCCCGCCCGCCGCCCCCGCGAACAGGCACACCGTCGACGCGACCCGCGCCCGCACCCCCGACCACGCCGCCGGCCCCGCCCCACCGGCCCGGCGCAGGTCCGCCGCGATCCCCGTGATCGTCATGGTCAACACCGTGGTCGTCAGGTCCGGCACCCCCAACCCCCGCACCGCCGCGTTCTGCAAGCCCACCCCGAACGCCAACACCACGATCAACGCGGCCCGCCCCGCCCCCGGCCCCGGAACCCCCGCGAAGAACACCGCCAGGCCCGCCCCGCCCACCAACACCGCCTGCGCGAGCCCGGCCCGGAACACCAACCGCCCCCGGTGCCCCGTCCGCCGCGCCACCCGCCCGCCCACCAGGGCCCCGCAGAAGAAAGCGCCCAGGGCGAGGGCGGAACCCGCGGCGGACAGCCCCGGACCACCGGTCAGGGACAGCGCGAGCAGCACCACGTTCCCCGTCATGTTGGCCACGAACACGTGCCCCAACACCAGGAACCCGAACGCGTCGACCGCGCCCGCCACCACCGTCAACGCCAACAACAACCCCGGCAACGGCCCGTCCCGCTCCCGCGCCCACCCGACCCCGCCCCACCGCCCGGAGCTCCCCGACCGTCCCGCCCCGGGGACCGCGTCCCCCGCCGCGTGCGCCACCCGCGACCGCCCTTCCGTCCCACCTCACCGACGACCGACACCCACCCTCCCGCTCCCCCCACCCCCCGCCCCGCATCCCCGCCCCGTGTCGCCCCCTTCTCCCGCCGATGCCGCAGCCCCCTCGGAAGCCCGCGCCGGCATGTCGGCGGAAGCGGACCCGACCCGCCGCCTCCGCAGGTCGATTCCGCGCCGGCCCGCACCGCGGTACCGGCCATTCCGTCCCCCACACCCCGCCCGACGGCGTCGCCCGCACCGGTGCGCGTACGCGAAAGCGCAGGTCAGCGAGGTACGGACGGGGTGGGGCTGTCGATCCTCGCCCGGGTGCGGCGGACCGGCCCTTGGTAGCGTCACCCGACGCAAGATCACGGGGCTCCGGGGAGCCCCGGCACGAGGGGGGAGCACCGGGGTGGGCGAGGTCGGAAACGGGGGGCGGCCGATGAGCGACAGGGCGAGCGACACAGCGGCCCCGACGGCGTACTTCAGAGCGTTGACGGGAGAGGATCCGAGGACGGTGGCCGGATACCGCCTCGCCGCCGGACTCGGCGCGGGCGGCATGGGAAAGGTCTACCTCTCGCACACCCCCGGCGGTCGACCCGTGGCGATCAAGGTGATCCGTCCGGAACTCGCCGAGGACCCGGGATTCCGCGGCCGGTTCGCGCAGGAGGTGAGCGCCGCCCAACGGGTCCACGGCCCGTACACCGCGCCCGTGATCGACGCCGGGGCGACCGGACCGACCCCGTGGCTCGCCACGGCCTACGTGCCCGGGCCCACCCTCGCGGCGGCCGTCGCCCGACACGGCGCCCTGCCCACCCACACCGTCCTGACCCTCGTGGCGGGCATCGCCGAGGCGCTCCGGAGCATCCACGACGCGGGCGTCGTGCACCGCGACCTCAAACCGTCCAACGTGCTGCTGGCCCCCGACGGCCCCCGCGTCATCGACTTCGGCATCGCCCGGGCCGCCGACACCACCTCCCTGACGGCGAGCGGGGTCGCGATCGGCACCCCGTCCTTCATGTCACCGGAACAGGCGGCCGGCCGGCGCGTCGGACCCGCCACCGACGTGTTCGCCCTCGGCCAACTCGCCGCGTACGCGGCCCTGGCCGCGCCCGCCTACGGGGACGGGCCCTCGCACGGCGTGCTCTACCGCATCGTGCACGAGGAACCCGACCTGACGGGACTGCCCGAGGAACTGCGGCCCCTGGTCACACGCTGCCTGACCAAGGACCCGACGGAGCGGCCCACCCCGGCCCAACTCCTCGACCTGTGCCGGGCCGGCACCGGTACCGGCGCCGCCGCCGAACGACCGCGAGCGGCGCGAGACTGGCTCCCGGACGCGGTGGCCGCGGAGATCACCGCCCTGCACGACGCGATCCCGAACCCGGTCCCGGCGCCAGGGGAGTACGTGCCCACGATGACCGTGACCCCCGCCGGGGGCACCCCACCCGCACCACCGGCGCCGGCGCCCCCGATGCCCTCGGAGCCGCCCACCCGCACCGCCCCGTCGAGCCACCGCCCGGCCCCGCCCCACCCGCCCGTGCCCGTGCCGAGGGCGACGGTGCCGGGCCACCACCCCCTCCCGGGCTTCGGGCCGCCGCCGCACCCCGCGTACGCCACACCCCCGGCACCCACCCGCGTCCCGCACCCGCCGAGGCCCGTCCCGTACTTCGTCGGCCCGCCCCCGGCCCGCTCGCGCGGCAACCGCGTACTGATCGTGCTCGGCTCCATCGTCGGCGCGCTCATGCTGCTCGCCGGCGGCTGCGTGGCGGTGGGGATCACCGCGACCAAGGAGAACCGCCGCGCCGCGGCGTCCGCCGAATCCGCCGAATCCGGCACGTTCGGCGGGTCCGGCGCAGGAACGGACAACACGAGCCCCCGCCCCCGTACCGACCCCAAGCCCGCGTCCTACCCGGGCCTCGAACTGCCCTTCAACCACCGGATCGAGCTGGGCGACGACCCACTCGTACCCCGTCGAGGGCTGGGCGATGACATGTACTTGTCTTGCGGGCGTGACTGCACGTTCCGGTCGTACGACGATGCCACGTTCGTGCTCCTGGACTCCGAGGAGAAGGGCTCCCTCGAAACCTGCCGCGGCGTCACCCGCTTCACCAACTCCATCGAGAAGGAGATCCTCTCGAAGGGCGCCGAGATCTGCGTGCGGACCGACTCGGGCAACCTGGCCCTGGTCGTCTACCAGGGAACCTCCGGCCCGAAGGAGGCCGCCAGTTACGTGACGCTCGACGTCACGGTCTGGCGCGGAGCCCTCCCGCCCGAATAGCCGCGACCCGGCACGGCGCCCCTCAGGGGGCCGGGGACGTCCCGGACCCCAGGGCCACCAGCGCGCCCGCGATCTCCTCCAGCCGGGCCGCGTCGAGGGAGTACAGCACGTAGTAGCCGTCCCGCCGGGTCGTCGTCAGCCCCGCCCGGGTCAGCTGGTGCAGATGACGCGAGACCACGGACGCGGACAGCCCGAGCAACGAGGCGAGCTCCCGGGTGCTGCGGGCGTGGCCCGCCAGGTGCGCGACGATCTGCAGCCGGGGCGCCGCCGCCAGGGCCTGCAGGGCCGTCAGGGTGTCCGCGTGCCCGGCGGGCCGGGCCACGGCGGCCGGGGTGAGCGGCAGCGCCGGGAACGCGATCCGCACCGGCCACGGATCGTCGCAGGTGACGCGCACGTGGGGCCACGTGTAGTGGCCCGCCGTGAACGTGACCGGCCGCTCCCGGCTCACGTCGATGTCGTGGTCGTGCGGCCGGTCCAGCCGCAGGAGTCGGCGGCCCGGGTCGATGCGGATCTGCGGCACCAGCGTGCGCAACAGCGGGAACAGGCCCTCCCGGGCGATCCGGTCCCCCGCCCACGCGATCGACGCGTACAAGGAGGGCTCGACCCGCTCCCATTCCTCTTCGAACGCGGCCTCCCAGTAGTCCTCCAGGACGGCCAGCACCTCCTCCACGACCCCCGCCGGATCGTCCAGGACCTCGCCCAGCCGCTCCGCCCGTCCCGGGTCCCGCTCTCGCAGCTCGGCGAAGACCTCGGCCCGGACCCGGGGCTCCTCGACCACGTCCCGTCCGGTGTGCCGGGTGGTGTCCACCAGGGTCCGCACGAGTTCGGCGGCCAACACGTCCGCCGGCAGGGCGCGCACGGCCGCGACCCGGTCCGTGAAATCGGCGTCGTGGTCGTCGGCCCGGCACTCGAAGAACGCGGGCACGTAGTCGGCCACCACAAAGCTCCGCTCCCGCAACCGGCGCCGCAACCCGTCCGGCAGCCGACGGCACCGCCGCACCCACGGCACGTGCAGCGCGTGGTGCCCGGGATCGGCGAGCACGTGCCAGGAGTACGCGGCCTCCAGCAGCGGGGAGACGGAGAAGGCGATGTCCTCCTCGGCGGACTCGGTGAAACGCAGCGTGATCACGATTGCAGGATTGCACAATCAGTTGATCCCGGCCCCGCCCGTCGATGAGGCTCGACACCGGATCCGGCCCCACCCGTCTCACCCCCTTCCAGCACCGGACGCGCACCCCGCGGCCCCGCCGCGCACGCCCTCGTGCCCGCCACGCCCCCACGCCCACTTCAGGAACCCCGTCCCATGGTCACCAACGACAGCCTCCTCGCCTTCGCCGCGATGTCCCTCGTCGTCATCGCGATCCCTGGCCCCAGCGTCCTCTTCGTCGTGGGCCGCGCCCTCGCCCACGGCCGCCGCACCGCCCTCGCCACCGTCCTCGGCAACCTGCTGGGCTGCTATTGCCTCGTCCTCGCCGTCGCCCTCGGCCTGGGCGCCCTGGTGAACGCCTCGCCGACCCTCCTCACCGTCGTGAAGCTCGCCGGCGCCGCGTACCTCGTGCACCTCGGCGTGCGGGCCGTGCGACACCGTCACGACACGGGCGCCGCGCCGACCGCCGACGCGCAGGAGCGGCGCGGGGACCTGCGCACGGTCCTGGACGGGCTGCTGGTGGGGGCCACCAACCCCAAGGGGCTGATCTTCTTCGCCGCGGTCCTGCCCCAGTTCGTCGACCCCGGCGCGGGTGCCGTCCCGCTCCAGATGATGACCCTCGGCCTGATCCCGGCCGGGATCGGCCTGGTCTGTGACACGGCCTGGGGTCTGAGCGCCTCCGCCGCCCGCACTTGGTTCGCGGCCTCTCCCGGGCGGCTCGCGGGCATCGGAGCGGCCGGCGGCGTCGCCCTGATCCTCCTCGGCCTCACCCTCGCCGTCACCGGCCCCTGACCGGCCCTTCCCCCTCCCCTTCTCCCTCCCCTCCCCGAGTCAGTACCGGTGTCGGGTCGCGTCGGCGATCGCCTGGGGTTCGGCGTCGGCGAAGAGCGCGATGTCCCCCTCTCGGACGGCCAAGAGGGCCTCGGCGAGCGGCACGCCCAGGGCCGCCGGCAGCACGTCGGAGGCGCGGAACCGGGCCACGGCCTCGGCCAGGGTCACCGGCAGGGGCGGGGCGATCCGCGGGTCGGCCTCCGCCGGGTCCCCGACGACGGGGTCGGGCAGCGCCAGGCCCTCCGCCAGCCCCGCCAACCCGGCCGCGACCACGGAGCCGACCACCAGGTAGGGGCTGGCCGCCGCGTCGAAGCACTTGACCTCCACGTTGGCGGTGGCCGGCCGGCGCGGGTCGCCGGGGATGAACCGCACCGCCGCCTCCCGGTTCTCCACCCCCCAACACGCGTACGCGCCGGACCAGGTGTGCGGGCCCCGCCGCAGGTAGCCGGCCGTGCTGGGATTGCCGATCGCCGACATCGCGGGCAACTCGCTCAGCACCCCGGCGACGAAGGACTCGGCCGGTTCGCTCATGCCGACCGCACGGTCCGGCGCGTGGCACAGGTTCACGCCGTTCCGCCAGAGACTGAAGTGGACGTGCCGCCCGTTGCCCACCTCGCCGATCCGCACCACCGGACCGAAGTTGGCGACCCAGCCCTCGGCCCGGGTGACGGCCCGCACGGTCTCCTGCACCAGCACCACCAGGTCGGCCGCGTGTACCGGGTCCGTCGGGGCGGTGGAGAGCTCGAACTGCCCCGGCGAGTACTCGGGGTGGAGCTGGAGCACGTCCACGCCCTGGGAACGCAGGGCCCGCAGGATCCGGGCCGCGTACCCGCCGGCCGCCGTCAACCGCGCCATGCCGTGACCGGGGCCGTGGAAGGGGCTCGCCGAGTCCTCCTCGGAGAGCGTCACCGTCCATTCCGTCTCGAAGCCCACCCGCAGTTCCAGACCCGCCTCTCGGGCCCGTTCCGTCATCCGTCGGGCGAACAGTCGGTGGCAGCCCGCGTACGGCGCGCCGGACTGCTCGTAGCGGTCGGCCGGGGCCCAGGCCCAGCCGGGGGAGGCGGCGAGCGCGGTCAGCCGCTCCGGGTCCGCGACCATCCGCATGTCCCCGATCGGCCCGCCGATGTGCGCGCTGTTCGTGAACGAGTCGTCGACCAGGGCCACGTCGTACACCGGCGGGTAGCCGACGCCCGAGGTCACCGCGTCCGCCAGCCGGGCCACCGGCACCCCCTTCACCCGGGTGATGCCGGCGTTGTCCACGACCGTGACGGCGATGCCGTGGACCCCGCCGGCCTCCAGGTCGCGTCGGAGCGCGGTCAGGCCCGCGGGTTCGCCTTTGGTCACGCCGTCGGCGGGATCACCGGTGGCAGGGGCGGGGTCGAGGAGGACGGAGGGATCGGGTGCACAGTCGGTGGTAGACACATCACCCACCGTAACTCTGCGTGACCTTGTCCGGGTGATCTCTCACCCCAATGGGTGATTGCGTGTCAACGGACGCTGACCCCGCACACCCCCGCCGAGGGCGAGGAGGCGTGCGGGGGCGTGGGGGGCCGTCGTCGGCCTCCGGTCAGCGACCCTCGATGAGCGCGGTGGCCAGCTCGGGGGAGAAGGCCCCGGCCTTCGGCGACCCGGCCGGGCACTCGCCGGCCTTGTCGCCGTCGGAGTCGCCCGGGTGCTTGATCCACAGGTACGCCTCGGCCGCCGTCCCGTTCCCGAGCCGGGAGGGGATCCCGAGCTTGCGCTTGGTCGGGTTGCAGTAGCCCACGTGCCCGCTGCTCGGGTCGCCGGGCGTCCTCCACCCGCCGTTGCCGTTGCGGGCGCTGTCCACGACCCAGGTGGAGCGGACGCCGAAGTCGCGGAAGACCTGGTCCGTGAGCTTGCGGCCGTAGTCGTCGGAGATCGCGTCGTCGTCGAAGTTGGAGACGTTCACGGAGACGCCCTGGGCCATCGAGACGCCGGAACGGTTCAGCAGGTAGGCCATCCTGGCGAGGCCGATGCCGCCGGGGTTCGTGGTCCACCCGGCGTTGCCGGCGTCCAGGTAGGTCTTGACCAGCGGGTTCTGGGCCTTCAGGTGCTGGTTGGCGTACCACAGCATGTCGAAGCGGGCCTCCAGGCGGTCACCGGAGATGCAGGAGGCGTCGGCCGACTGGGCCACCGCGTCAGGCTCCAGGATCACCACGGCCGGCCGGTCCCCGATCCCGGCCACGAAGGCGTCGATCCACTTCTTGTAGGCGACGGCGTCCGCGCTGCCGCCGCCCGAGGAGCCGCCGCAGTCGCGGCCGGGGATGTTGTAGGCGACCAGGACCGGCACCTTCCCGGTCGCGGCGGCCCCCGTCGTGTAGGCGGAGACCTCCCCGGTGACGTCCTTGGTCCAGTCCCCGAACCACTTCACCGCGGCCTTCTCGGCGATCTCGGTGCGGATCCGCGCGGCGCGCGGGTCGCCGGGGTTCTGGGCCACCCAGGTCGCGGCGTTGTTGTTCGGGTCGACGTAGAAGCCCTCCCGGGCGGTGGAGGTGGTCAGTTCGACGTTGTCGAAGGTCACGTCCACGGCGGCGGGTCGGCCGCCGACCTGGAAGGTCACCTGCCCGGCGGGCGCGTCCACGGTGGACACGAACGAGAAGGTGAAGCGCCGGTTCGCGGTGTCGAGTTCGACCGTGCGGTCCAGCGGCGCGGTCCAGGGTGCCGCTCCGAGCTGGACCGTGGAACGGATCCGGGTGCCGGCGGCGGAGGCCCTCGCGTCGAAGGACAGGGTGTACGCGACGCCCTTGCGCAGCAGCGGCCCGTCCTGGCCCACCACGGCGTCCCAGGGGTTGGCGGTGCCCGCGGCCACCCCCACCTTCAGGGCCCCGCCCGTCGCGGCCATCGTGGTGCCCGGGCCGTTCCACCAGCCGGTGGACGAGCCGGTGAAGGAGCCGTTCACGACCAGGTCGCCGTAGGTCGGCTTGGCGGGGGCCGGCGCGGCGTCGGCGGACGGCGTCAGGGCGAGGACCAGGGCCACGACGGTCGGCGGAAGCAGCGCGCTCGTCAATCGCTTCCGGGATATTCGTGTCACGGGACAGGGGTCCTCTCGCTACCGCCACGCGGCGTCTCCGCGTGGTCCGGACCAACTCTGGGCACCGGAACCACCGCCCTGAAAGACGCTTTTCAGACAGTCCGACCGAAATAAGCCCGCATGAAGCGGAATTCGAGGACACGTCACCTCACGGGCCCGCCCGCCGGTACGCCCCCGGAGCGATCCCGTGGGCCCGTTTGAACGCGTGGGCGAACGCGAACTCGGAGGCGTAGCCCACCCGAGCGGCGACGATCCGCAACGGCGCGTCCGACGTGCGCAGCAGCCGCGCCGCCGTCGTCATCCGCCACCAGGTCAGATACGCCAGCGGCGGCCGACCGACCAACGCGGCGAAACGCCGCGCGAAGGGCGCCCGCGAGATCCCCGCCCGCGCGGCGAGCCCCGCCACCGTCCACGGCGCCGCCGGATCCCGGTGCACGGCGTGCAGGGCCGCCGAGACCACCGGATCGTTCAACGCGGCGGCCCACCCCGTGCCCGCGCCCCGCGCCGACTCCTCGCCGAACCACCCGCGCAGCACGTACAGCAACAGGGTGTCCAACAACGCCGGAACCGCCGCGTCCGTGCCCAGACCCGGGTTCTCCACCTCGGCCGCCAACAGGTCGATCGCCGCCCGCAACCGCGGATCCCGGTCGGGCCGGGCCGGCAGGTGGAGCACGTCCGGCAGGGTCAGCAGCAACGGGTGCGCGCGGGAGGGGTCGAGCCGGTAGGCCCCGCAGAGCAACGCCGTGGCCGGACCACCCCGGCCGCTCGGATCGACCCGGTCCGACACGTGCACCGGACGAGGGTCCCCGGGGCCGCAGGCGGCGGCCGTCGCCAGGCCGTCGACGTCGTCGGCCAGGGTGTGCCCACTGCCGTGCGGCAGGAACACCACGTCGCCCGCGCCCAGTCGGACCGGCTCCCCGCCCGCCGGCAGCAGCACGCAGGAACCCCGCAGGACCACCTGGAACCCCGCCGACCCGGGCACGCCGGCGAACTCCTGCCCCCACGGCGCGTGCCACACCACGTGCGCCGAGCGGGGCAGACCGGTGCGCGTCACGGCGATCACGTCGCTCAGTACGTCCATGTGGGCCGAGCGTACGGGCGCGAGACGCTCACGCATGAACCGGGGTCTTCACGCGCATGGTTCGTCTCGCCGAGCGCCCATAGGTTCAGGGCATGACGAATCAGCGGAAGAATCCCGACCCGACCATGAGGACCGCCCGCGTCCACGCCCACGGCGGCCCCGCCGTGATCCGCACCGAGGTCGTCCCCCGCCCCCGCCCGGCCCCCGGCGAGGTGCTCGTGCGGGTGGCCGCGACCTCGTTCAACCCCACCGAGGCCGCCCAGCGGGCCGGACTGCTCCGCGCCTTCCTGCCCGTGCCGCTGCCCTACGCGCCGGGCTGGGACGTGGCCGGCACCGTGGTCGCACGAGGCCCGGGCACGACGGGCCCGGCCGTCGGCGACCGGGTCGTCGGCCGGTTCGACGGCGGGGGCGCGGCCGCCGAGTACGTGTCGGTCCCCGCCGACCTGCTGGTCCCGGCACCCCGCTCCGTCCCCCTCGCGTACGCCGCCGCCCTGCCCGTGGCCGGGCTGACGGCCTGGCAGGCCGTCTTCGAGCACGGCGGGACGAGGCCCGGTCAGCGGGTCCTGGTCAACGGGGCGGGCGGCGGGGTCGGGGGCTTCGCGACCCAGCTCGCCAAACACGCCGGCGCGGAGGTCCTCGCGACGGCCGGCCCCCGGAGCGCGGCGGCGGTCCGGGAACACGGGGCGGACCGGGTGATCGACCACACCGCGGGCCCGTTGGCCGCCGCGCTCGACGCCCCCGTCGACCTCCTGCTCAACCTGGTCCCGCTGGCCCCGCCGGCCGCCGAGGCCCTGGTCCCCCTGGTGCGGCGGGGCGGACGGATCGTCTCGATCGCGACCCCGGTCGAACCGGCCGCCGACACCGGAGTGAGCGCCATGCACTTCGTGGCGCGCAACGACCGCGCGCAACTGTCGGAGCTCGTGGGACTCGTCGACGCGGGCGTCGTCCGCATCGACGTCGGCGAGGTCCGCCCGCTGACCGAGCTGGCCGAGGTGCACCGCCTGAGCGAGTCCGGCGGGATCCGCGGCAAGGTCCTCATCGTCCCCTGAGCCCGGCCGGCGCCGCGGTGCTCGCGCCCGTGTCGGGGTCCGCTTCGAGGGACGCGAGCAGGCGCAGACCGTCCTGCGCCGCGGTGCCGGGGGCGGCGGACAGCACGATCATCTCCATGCCGGGGTTGTCGGGCAGCGCGAAGTTCTCCTGATGCAGCTCCAGGAGCCCGACCATGGGGTGCCGGTACGCCTTGCGCCCGTGCGCGCGCGCCCGCACGTCCGCGCGGGCCCACAGCCGGCGGAAGCGCTCGCTGCCCATGGACAACTCCCCGATGAGGGTGGCGAGCCGGGTGTCGTCCGGGTGGGTGCCGGCCGCCAGCCGGAGGTGGCCGACCACGTCGCGGGTGCAGGACTCCCAGTCCGCGTACAGACCGCGTTCGGTCTCGTCCAGGAAGATGTGCCGCGCGGTGTTCATGCCGGGCACTGACCGGCCGAACAGGAGCCGGGCGAGGGGGTTCGCGGCCACGACGTCGAGCCGGTGGTCGATCACGAACGCGGGCGCGCCGGAGATCAGGTCCAGCACCCGGGCCACCTCCGGACGGACCCGCCCGCCGTTGGCGCGGGCACGCGGCCGGGGCTGCCGGGCGAGCCGCCCGAGGTGCTCGCGTTCGGTGGCGTCCAGCTCCAGGACCCTGCCGAGCGCGTCGAGGACCTGCTCGGAGGGCTGGTTGGCGCGCCCCTGCTCCAGGCGCACGTAGTAGTCGAAGCTCACGCCGGACAGGTGCGCGACCTCCTCGCGCCGCAGCCCGCGCACCCGACGCCGGGTGTCGAGCGGTATGCCCACGCTCGCCGGGTCGATCCGGGAGCGTCGTGTGCGAAGGAAACCCGCGAGATCGTCCATGCCCACGAGTATGCCCAAGGCACCCGCGCGCCCGGCCGGCCCTGTCGGTACCAGGAAGTCCGGTCCGAGGAAGTCACGCCCCTGAACGCCGCGCCCTCGAACCCGCAGGATCGGGACGTTCCCGACCGGCCGCCCCGGCCGACGCCCTCCCGACACCCGCAGGAGTTCCCCGTGAAGACCCTCATCGTCCACGCCCACCCGGAACCGCACTCCCTGAACGGCTCGTTGACCGAGATCGCCGTCACGACCCTGACGGAGGCGGGGCACGAGGTGCGGGTCAGCGACCTGTACCGGATGGGCTGGAAGGCCGTCGTGGACGCCGCCGACTACGGCCCGCACGCCTCCTCCCCGCTGAAGGTCGCCCGGGACTCGGGCCGGGCCTTCGACGCCGGAACCCTGACCGAGGACGTCCGGGCCGAGCAGGAGAAGCTGCTGTGGGCGGACACGATCATCTTCCAGTTCCCGCTGTGGTGGTACACGATGCCCGCGATCCTCAAGGGCTGGGTGGACCGCGTGTTCACCTTCCACTTCGCCTACGGAGTCGGCGAGCACAGCGACACCAAGTACGGGGAGCGCTTCGGCGAGGGCACCCTCGCCGGCCGGCGGGCGATGCTCTCGGTCACGGTCGGCGGCCCCGCCTCCCACTACTCCGACCGCGGCATCAACGGCCCCATCGAGGACGTCCTCTTCCCCATCCACCACGGCATCCTCTACTACCCGGGACTCGACGTGCTGCCCCCGTTCGTGCTCCACGGCACCGACCGCACCACGGAGGCCGATCACCCGGCGATCGCGGCGGCGTGGCGGGAGCGGCTCCTCGCCCTGGAGACCACCGAGCCGATCCCCTTCCGCCGGCAGAACTTCGGGGACTACGAGATCCCCTCCCTGCGCCTGAGGGAAGGACTCGAACCCGCCGGCCGCGCGGGCTTCGCCCTCCACACCCGGGGCTGACCCGGCCGCGGCAGCCGTCCCACCCCTCCCGGGAGGCGGCCCGTCCGGGTAACGTCGGGCCCCGCGCACCTCACGCCCCCGACGCCCGCCGTCCGCGAAGGAGTCCCGTTGCGTCCCCTGCCCCGTTCCTCGGCCGGTTGGACCATGGCGGTCTTCGGCTTCCTGGCCGCCGCCCTGGGGGTGGTGGGGTTGATCTCGCCCGAGGTCCTGATCCGGCTGATGGGCTTTCCCACCGCGCCGGTGGGCGGGCGCGCGGCCGGTGACCACACGGTGGTCTTCGCGACGGCCTCGTCCATGGCCGCGCTCAACATGGGGGTCTACTACCTGCTGGCCGCCGCCTCCGACTGGCGGCCCTTCTTCCGCTGGACCGTGCCGTTCCGGCTGCTCACCTGCGCCGTCTTCACCCTCGCCGTGCTCGGTGGCCGGGCCCCCGCCGGTTTCCTCGGGGTCGGCCTGTGGGAGGGGGCGGGCGCCGTCGCGACCGCCCTGGCCCTGCGGGTGGACGCCGCCCGAGGGCGCGGGGCGGTCTAGACGGCCTGTCGGAGGGGCCTGGCACCATGCGGTCCATGAGCAAAGTCGTGAACTACAGCATGGCCAACCCCGGCCGCGTCCTGCGTTTCCTGCCCGTCGTCGAGCCGACCGAGGACGAGACGCGACTCATGGGTCTGATGCGGGAGGCGGCGGCGGACCGTCAGGACGACCTGGACCGGCAGGGGGTGGACTGGGGACTGTCGGTGCCGAAGGCCCTGGAGGGCCTGTTCGCCGGTCGCGCCGAGTCGGACGCGGAGCATGCCGGATGCGCCTACCACACGGCCCTCCAGATCGTCATCGACCACAACGCGAGCGACCCGGACACCCTGGGCAGCTACCGCAGCCCGAGCACCTTCTTCGGCGTCCTCGACAAGGCCCTGGCCGAACTCGGGGTGCCCGCTGACCTGTTGCCGTACCAGTACGTGTACAGCGGATGGGCCGACGAGGTCCCGTTCCCCGTCCCGTACCCCACCGACGGCTCCCCGGAAATAGGCAGTTGGCCGCTGGCGAAGGCGGTCCCGGCGATCGAGGCGTACCGCGCGGTGCACGACGCGATCGACGCCGACCTTCGTTACGACCTGGGCCTGTTGACGGAGGCCCTGGACGGCTGGGCCTCGGAGTGGAAGGACGGCGAGGGCGCCTGGTGGTGGGCCCCCGACGGCGCGATCTTCTTCTCGATCACGGGCTGACCGCACGCCGACCCGGTGCCTGCCCGCCGCCGAGCCCCGCCCGTTCGCACCCCCGGCCGGGGCTCGGGCTCGGAATCGGACGGGTTCACCCGATCGGGTCATCTCCCGCCGTGAGACGTTTGTCCACCGATCCGCTTGTCCTATCGTCGCGACACCTGCTGTCAGAACGCACGGGGCCGTCACGAGGCCCGGGGAGAAGGGGCATCATCCATGGGGTCGTCGGAACGTCACCGGGAATGGATCGTCAGCGCCGCCTGTCGCGGCCTCGACCCCGACATCCTCTTCGTTGACGGCGCCGCCCAACACCAGGCGAAGGCGGTGTGCGCCGGCTGCCCCGTGCGCACGGAATGCCTCGCCCACGCCCTCGACCGCAGGATCGAGCACGGCGTCTGGGGCGGCATGACGGAACGCGAACGCAGGGCCCTGCTGCGCCGGCGGCCCCTCGTCACCTCCTGGCGTCGCCTGCTCGACGCCGCCCGCGAGGAACACCACCGCCACGCCACCACCCCCACCACCCACCTCGACCGAGTCGCGGGCTGACCCCGGTGCCCGTCCCACCGGCGCCCCACACACCCGCCTAGTGACCCTCCGCGGCGACCCGGCCCCGGGAATCCGCGACCGCGCCCCAGGCCCGACCCCCGTTCGAGCCCGGCGCAGGAGGCGAAAGGCACTGAAGGGCGGGACCATCGGTGCGCGCCTCGTTCCGTGCGAGGAGTAGCGTCGTTTTCGCCCCGCCGGCGACCCGTACGGCCCGTCGCACCGATCACGCCCCACCCAGAGGACCCCATGCATCCCGGCAGCACGCCCCTCCCCATCCCGCGGGACGCGCGGTTGCCGCGCGGATTGCGGGGCACGCGCACGGCGCTGTTCGCGGCCGGCGCCCTCAACGCCGTCGCGGGGGTCCTCTACATGGTGACCGCCGCCGTCGTCCACACCGGGCAGGGCCCGCACGCCACCGGCCTCCGGCCGGCCGCGCTGATCCTCAGCGGGGGCATCACCCTCGTCCTCGCCGCCGCGGGCTTCGTCCTCGCGGCCCGCTTCCGCGCCGGGGGCCGGGGCGTGCGCCTGGGGGCGGTGGTCTACGGCGCCGTCCTCGCCCTCAACGGGGCGATCGGCCTGCTCGCCGGCGACGCCGTCTCCGTCGTCGGCATCGCCCTGGGCGCCGGCATCCTCATCAAGAGTCTCGGCGCGGAGGCCGTGACCCACTTCAACCACCCCACGACCCTCACCCCCCTCTGAGCCCCACCCTCCGTGACCCCTGGCCTCAGCGGGCGATGCGTTCGATCAGGGCCTGCCAGCTGTCGGTGAGGAGGCGCTCGACCTCGCCGGCCGGCGGGCCGCTCTCCTCGCTCATCGACAGGTAGAGCACCACGGGGCCCTCCAGCGCCGCCGTGAGCTGCACGGCGAGGCCGTCGAGGTCGGGCATCGGCACCCGGGCCCGGCCGAGCAGCATGCGGATGTGCACCTGGGACACGGACACGACCGGGTGGGACGGGTTGCGGTCGATGCCGGCGCGGGCGATGGCCCGGTGTTCGAGGAGGAACGAGATCCGGGCCCGGCCGTAGGCGACGAGGCGGGCGACCGGGTCGGCGTCCGGCCCCAGGGGCGGGGGACCGGAGAGGACCTGCTGCTGGAACCGCGTCTCCACGTCGTCCAGCAGCGCCCGGAAGATCCCGGCGCGGGTCTCGAAGCGGCGGAAGACGGTGCCCTTGCCGAGCCCGGCGCGTTCGGCCAGCCCGTCCATCGTCAGGCTCTCCACGCCGTACTCCGCGATCATCTCGCGGGCGGTCTCCAGCAGGTGCACGCGATTGCGGACCGCGTCGGCGCGCTCGGCACGCGGCTTTCCGAAGGGCACGACAGAAGGGGTCACGGCTCAAATCTATCGTGCGGAATAGTAAACGGGGTGAAGTCCGTTTAGGCTGTCGAGTGGAAGGACCGAGGCCACCACGCCACCGGCCCGTTCCCCCTTTGCCACTCCCATGTCTCTCGTGAGGACCACGCCGTGAACCTGTTCCGTCTGGACGCCAGCATCCTGCCCACCACCTCCACGAGCGCCGAGATAGCCGACAAGGCCGAGGCCGAATGGCGCGCCGCGCACCCCGACGGCACCGTCACCCGGCGCCGGCTCGGCACCGAACCCCTCCCCGCCGACGCCTGGGCCCTCGCCACCACCGCCTCCTTCACCCCCGAGGAAGCGCGCACCCCGGCCCAGCTCACCGCCCTCGCCCTGGCCGCCGAACTCGCCGAGGAACTCCGCGCCGCCGACGCCGCGATCCTCGCCGTCCCCTTCTACAACTTCGGCGTCTCCCAGCACTTCAAGACCTGGGCCGATCTCGTCATCGCGGGCGCCGGCCCCACCACCCCCCTCCTCCAGGGCACCCCCACCCTGCTGGTCACCACCCTCGGCGGCGGCTACGGCCCCGGCACCCCGCGCGAGGGCTGGGACCACTCCACCCCCTACCTGGAGCGCATCCTCGCCGACGTGTGGCAGGCGGAGCTCACGCTCGTCAAGCGCGAGCTCACCCTCGCCGCCACCACCCCCGGCATGGAAGCCCTCAAGGACATCGCCGCCGAGCAGCACGCCCGCGCCCTGACCGCGGCCGGTGAGGCCGGCCGCGTCCTCGCCGGCATCTGACCCCCGCCCTCCCACACCCCTTCAGTCGCGGGGGAGGAGGTCGACGACGAGAGCGGCGAACTCCTCCGGGCCGAGCACGCGCACGCCCAACTCCTCGGCCTTGGCCCGCTTGGACCCGGCCTTCTCCCCCGCGACGAGCAGCGTGGTGCGCTTGGACACCGACGACGACGCCTTCCCTCCGGCCCGCTCGATCAGCTCGTTCATCTCGGTGCGCGAGAGGGCTGCCAGGGGGCCCGTCATCGATCCGGTCACCACCACGGCCTCGCCCGCCAACGGCCCGGCCGCCTCGCCCGCGCCGCCGGAGCCCTCCGCGCCGTCCGCCGCCTCGGGCCCGGCGCCCGAGGGGGCCCGGGGCGCGGTGACCGCCGTGCCCACCCCCTGGGCCCGGAGTCGGTCCAGGAGCGGGGCGAGTTCCACGAGTTCGGCCGCGATGACGCGGGCCTTCTCGACGCCGATGCCGTCCACCTCCGCCAGGGCCTCGGCGTCGGCGGCCCGGATGGCGTCCATCGATCCGAAGTGCGCGGCGATCCGTCGGGACATCGTGCGGCCCGTGCCGCGGACGCCGAGGGCGCAGAACACCCGGTTCAACGCGGCGGCCCGCGCGGTCTCGATCGCGGCGAGGAGGTTCGTCGCGCTGGTCTCGCCCATCCGCTCCAGCCCCAAGAGCTGCTCGCGGGTCAGCGTGAACAGATCGGCGAGGTCCTTGACCAGGCCGGCCTCCACCAACTGCACCGCCCGGGTGCCGCCCAGGCCCTCGATGTCGAGCTGGTCCCGCCCGGCCGCGTAGATCACCGAGGCCACGGCCTGGCAGTTCCGTCCGCGCACGCACCGCCAGCGCTGTTCGGAGGTGTCGATCGCGTCCCCGCAGCGCGGACAGACCTCGGGGAACACGATCGGGGTCTCGGCGCCGGTGCGTTCCTCCGTCAACGGAGCCTCGACCCGGGGGATCACGTCGCCGGCGCGCCGCACGAACACCCGGTCGCCGAGTCTGAGGTCCCGGCGGCCGATGTCGGCCGGGTTGTGCAGGGTCGCGTACGTGACCGTGACCCCGTCGATGACCACCGGCTCCAGCACGGCGCGCGGGGCGATGATGCCGGTGCGGCCGACGTTCCACTCCACCGCCACCAGCCGCGTCACCTTGTGTTCGGCCGCCAGCTTCCGTGCCACCGCCCACCGGGGGGCGCGCGAGCCGCTGCCCGCGTCCCGCTGGTCGGCGGCCGCGTCGGCCTTGACCACCACCCCGTCGATGCCGAACGGCAACTCGGCGCGCAGGGCCGCGATCGCGTCGACGCGTTCCCGCACCCGCTGCGGGCTCTCGCAGTACATCGGCGCGGCGGCCGTGCCGGCGGCCGTGTGCGCGCCCAGCGCCGCCAGGGTCTCCAGCAGGGCGGTGTGCCCGAGCTCGTCCAGGCCGATCGCGCCGTAGGCGAAGAACGTGAGTTCGATCCGGTAGGGCCGGTCCTTCGCCCGCAGCGTGCCGGCCGCCCCGCTGCGCGGATGCGCGAACGGCGTCGCCCCGTGCGCGAGCCGGATCCGATTGGCCTCCTCGAACTGGGCCGTCGTCAGCAGCACCTCGCCGCGCAGTTCGACGTCCACCGGCTCGGTGAGCACGGCCGGCAGGCCCAGCACGGCGTCGGCCGCGTGCGTGATGTCCTCACCGGCCAGCCCGTCGCCCCGGGTCAGCACCCGCGTCAGCCGCCCGCCCCGGTACCGGGCCGCGATCGCCAGCCCGTCCAGCTTGGGCTCCACGCACCAGCCGGCCACCGGACGCCCCAGCCGCCGTTCCAACCCGGCCGCCCACTCGTCGAGTTCCGCGGCGTCGAAGACGTTGTCCAACGACAACATGGGCACCGTGTGCGGCACGTCGCCCCCGACCGCGCCGCCGGCCACCTTCCCGGTCGGCGAATCGGCGCGCACCTCCTCCGGATGGGCCTCCTCGTAGGCGGCGATGGCACGCAGCAACGCGTCGTACTCGTCGTCCCCCAGCGGGGTGGTCCCGTCGCCGTAGTACGCGGCCGACGCCGCCACGGCGCCGGTGACGGCCTCGACGTAGGCGGCAGGGGTGAGCAGGGCACTGTTCTCGGTCATGGGGGTCATCCTGAGCTCCCGCACTGACAACGGGCCTCGACGCGGCCGAGGGCCGTGAGGACGAGGAGGGTGAAGGCCGCGAGGGCGGTGAGCGTCCTCAGGTCGTTGAAGAGTTCCCAGCGGCGCAGGATCTCCGCGTGGTCCGCGGGCACCGGGCCGAGGGCCCACTGTTTGATCCGGCCGTTGATCGGCACGTTCCCGAGCCGGGTGATCAGGAAGGACCCGAGGGTCAGCAGGGCCGCCGCGCCGGCCGCGAGCCGCGTACGGCCCCGGGCCAGGACCGCCAGGGCCAGGGAACCCACGGTCGACACGGCCATGGCCGCCTGCATGGTGATCCCGTTGGTCTTCATCAGCTCGGCGTGGAACGACAGACGCGTCTCCAACGGCACGGCGTTGAACGTGGGGACGAGGTTGGCCGCCCCGTAGCCGAAGGCCCCGGCGAGGAGGCCGGTGGCGAGCAGCGCGATCGCGTGGACGACGCGCAGGGTCCCGGCGGACGGTGTCTTCATGGTGGTGACCACTCCCTGGCAGGCGGGCGCCCGTCGCCCGCTCACCCCTCCTGACGAGACAACCCCCCTGGTTGTGAGCCGCGTTGTCGGTGCCCCTCCCTACCCTGACGTCATGACGATCACCGAACACACCCTCGCGGCGGCCTGGCGCGAGGCCGCCGCCGCGCACCCCCCGCTCCGCGACCTGCCGCCGCCGCTCCTGGTGCACACCGAGGACGAGGTGGACCGATGGTCCGAGCACGCCGAGACGGAGGAGGATGCTGCCCCCTGCGTGCTGCTGGAGGCGGACGGCACCGCGCGCGTCCACGACGGCCCCTGGCGGGAACTCCTCGCCACCCGCGATCTCGACCGGGCGCTGTACCTGATCGCCGAGGCCGCGCTGGGCCGGCGCGCCGCCCCCGAGGAGACGGCGCTCGCGCTGGAACGGATCGACCCGACCTGGGGCGCCCGGTTCCGCACCGGCTCCCTGGACGCGACGGAGACCCCCGCGCCCTGCGGACGCGACCCCCTGGACGGGTTCGCCTGGATCGCCCGCACCTGGCGCGAGCAACACCCGTACACGGAGCTCGTCTTCCACCGCGCCGCACCCGGACGCAGCGTCGACCCCGAATCCCTGGCCCTGCTGTACGGGGCCGACCCGGAGCAGGTCGCGAACGGCACCCGCCTCAAGGACCTGTGGGCCCCGGACGACGGCCGGACCCACCAGGACCGGCAGTGGAAGAGCTGCTGTTTCGGACAGGTCGGCGCGTGGACCTACCTGCTGCACCACGAGACCCCGCCGGGCGCCTACGCCGACAAGGAGGCGTACGCGGCGCTCGGGATCGAGGAGAGCGTCTTCCTGTCCGCGACCATGGCCAAGGCCATCTACACCGTCGACCACATACGGCACGGCCGCCGCCTCGACGACGACGAGGGCGTCTTCGAACTCATCTGGTACGACCGGGGCCGCGCCCCGCACCCGCGCACCGGCGAACTGGACTTCGTCAACCGGGCCCTGCGCCGCGCCGAGATGGACCATCCGGAGCTCACGGACGAGTTCGCCCTGTACTTCCACGCCCTGGAAGAGGCCCTGGGCATCGGCCTGCCGCGCCACGAGTTCGAGGCCGGCCTGGTCCGGACCGCCTACTGGGCCGAACCCCGGGAGTGAGCGGTGGGGGCGGGCACGCCGGGGCGGGGCGGTGGGCGGGGCGCCGGCGGAACGCTGTCGTCCGCCGCGCGCTTGCCGGTTCAATGCGTCCGACCGCTCGACAGCAGGGCCCGACGTCCACACATGTGAACACGTCGCCCCCCGGCCCGCGAAGGACCCCATGAAGAAGACCCTCCTCGGCGCGGTGCTCCTCGGCGGCCTGCTCGCCGGGACGCTCGCCGCGCCCTCCGGCGCCGCCCCCGCGCCCGACCCCGTGCCGGCCCCCGCCCCCGGCACGGCCGCCCCGGCGGCCGACTGGAAGCCCCCGCTCAGCACCCGCGGCCGGTACGTCGTGGACGCCGAGGGCAACCGCTTCAAACTCAGATCGGGCAACTGGCAGGGCGCGCAGGGATCGTGGAACGGCTCCGGGAACATCGACGACCCCGCGAACCACCACGACGCCGAGAAGGCCGACCAGATGCCCCTGGGCCTGGACCGGGCACCCGTGGCCACGATCCTCGCCGACTTCCGCCGGCTCGGCCTCAACAGCGTCCGCCTGCCCTACTCCAACGAGATGCTGCACGACACCCGTCCCGTGTCCGACGCCTCCGTCGCCGCCAACCCGCACCTGCGCGGCAAGACCCCCCTCCAGGTGCTCGACTCGGTGATCGCCGCCACGACCTCCGAGGGCTTCGCGGTGGTGCTGAACAACCACACCAACACCTCCCGCTTCTGCTGCGGACTCGACGGCAACGAACGCTGGAACACCGGCCAGAGCACCGCCCAGTGGGAGGCCGACTGGCTGATGCTGGCCAAGCGCTACAAGGACGACAAGCGGGTCGTCGGCGCCGACCTCTACAACGAGGTGCGCCGCACCGTCACCGACGACGCGAACTGGAACGGGGGCGACGACCACGACTGGTGGGCCGCCTCCCAACGCCTGGCCGACCGGATCCTCACCGAGGCCAACCCCGACCTGCTGATCATCGTCGAGGGCATCAACTGGCAGGGCATCCCCGCCGACGGCCTGCCCCACGGACGCCCCACCCTGGAACCCGTGCGCACCCTCTCGCACACCCTCGTCGCCTCCGACAAACTCGTCTACTCGGCCCACTTCTACGGCTACACCGGCCCCCGGCACACCGGGGCCACCGGCGCCGGCGAGACCCACGACTGGCGCTACCAGGAACTCTCGCGCGAGGACCTGTTCGCGACCCTGCGCGGCCAGGCCCTCTACGTGGCCGCCGACACCGGCCGGCACTACACGGCGCCCGTGTGGATCAGCGAGTTCGGCATCGGCGCGGGCGAGAACAACCCGCAGGCCCGCACCTGGTTCGGGAACTTCGTCGACTACCTCGTCGAGAACGACACGGACTTCGCCTACTGGCCCCTGGTCGGGTTCACCGGCCACGGGGACTGGAAACTCCTCGACTACGACACCGCCGGCCGCCGCTCCGGGGTCCTCGACGGGGCCGACTGGCGCGCCCCGCACTGGAACCGCCTCGTCGGCGCCCCCTCCCGCACCGGGCCGATCCCGACCACCGAGCGGTGGAACATGCTCAACCTCGACCACGCCGACGCCGTGCGGTCACGGCGCGCCCGCGCCGCCGGCGACTGGGACTCCGGCGCCCGCAAGGGCGTCTGCCCCGACGGACAACGACTCGTCGGCCTCTCCCACCGCGACGGCCGCGGCCTGTGCACCGACGCGCGGGCCCCCGGCCTCCTCGCCCCGACCGGCGCGTTCACCACCGTGAAGGACGAACGCTTCGTCCAGCAGGGCGACTGGGCGGGCGGGTACACCAAGTTCCAGTGCCCGCGCGACCAGTTCCTGATCGGCTACGCCGTCCGCACCCAACAGACCTCCGGCGTGCTGTGCGCCCCGGCCTCCCGCGCCCTGCCCACGACGGGCCGCACGGTCTGGTTCGACCGCGCCGACAACCTCCCGCCCGGCGCCCCCGGCGGCGAGTTCGCCCACGGCAACCTCAAGGGCCAGTGCGCCGAGGACGAGTACGCGGCCGGCGTCGCCTTCACCGGCGCCTGGGCCAAGGGCAAGACCCCCGACGCCCTGCTCTGCCGCCCGCTGTGACCCCACCCGGCGCGTCGGTGCGGCGCCCGCCCCAGGGCGGTGTGCCGGATCGACGCGCCGGTCGGTTCGCTGCGCGGCTCAGTGGCAGAGCGGCACGTGCTGCTTGCTCTCGGCGTAGCGGGCGCTGATCCAGCCCCGGCCGTTGGCGAGCCGGTACCAGAACTCGTTCCCGTCGACCTTCTCGCCCTTCGCCTTGCAGGTGACGTGCACGATGGTGCCCGGGGCGACCCGACCCGCGACGCCGTGCCTCGTGGACGGCCCGGTCCGGACGTCCAGGGGCCCCCGGGAGATCACCTTCACCACGCGGTGGTGCCCGGAGCACTTCGCGCAGGAACCCGCCTCGCCCTTCTCCCCACGCGGCCCCGCCGGTCCGGTCTCGCCACGCGGCCCGGTCGGCCCGGTCTCGCCGCGTTCACCTCGTGCGCCGGGCTCGCCGCGTTCGCCCCGCGCGCCCGGTTCGCCGCGTTCGCCTCGGGAACCGTTGGCGGGGGTGGCGGCCGCGAACCGGCCAGGGGCCTCGTCGAAATCGGGGCCGGGGGTCCACAGCCCGCCGTGCAGGGTGGTGCCCGCGGGCGCGTCGGCGTCCACGACGAGCCGCGCGTCGAGGGCGCTCTGCGCGTTCGCCGGCAGGGTCTCGGGCCCGCCGGTGCAGGTCAGGGTGTGCCGGTCGGCGGAGGCCCGGCAGTCCAGGGCGCCGGGGGAGCCGTTCCAGGTGTAGTCGGTCGAGGCGAAGGAGGTGTGTTCGGGGGCGGTCAGGGTGAGGGTGGAGAAGGTGGTCGCCGGCCCCCGGTTGAATGCCTGGAGGACCACCGTGCCCGTGGCCCCGGGTGCGATGACGGGCACGTAGGGCTGCTCGAACCGCACCTCCTTGCGCGCGCGGGGCGCGGCGGTGAAGGAGACGGTGGCCCGGTTGTTCTGGGGCCAGTGATCGTCGATGTCCTCGTTGACGGCCGTCAGGGCCAGCGGTCCGGCGCGGTCCACCCGCAGGGTCAGCGTCAGGTACTTCTCCTGGCGGGGGTCGAGCCGCCCGGCGGTCCAGGTGCCGTTCGCGTACGTCCCGCCGTCGGACGGGGTCGCCGACAGCACCGTCAGCCCGTCCGGCACGGTCACCTCGACCTCGGTGCCCAGGAGGTAGTCGCCGCGTGCGCGGGTCAGGAGGTTGGCCACGCCGAGCCGGACCGTGACGGTGTCGCCCACCGTCGGGGTGCTCGTGTCGGCGGCTCCCCGGACTCCGATCTCGACCGCCGGGCAGCTTTCCCAGCCCGGTTCGCACCCGCTGCCGGGGGTGGCGTCGGGCAGCGGGCCGAGCTCGGGTTCGGCCCGGGCGGCCCGGCCGGCCGGGGACTCGACCCCCGCCCCGGCGGACCCGGGCGGTCGTGGCGTCGAGGCGGCGACGGTGGGCGCGGCGAACACCAAGGTCACCCCGAGGGCGACGGCGCCCGCCGCGGCCGGGAAGGAGGAGAAGGTGGAGGACATGTGCCCGTCGTACACGTCGGGGGCGCACTCGGCGGACGGCGCGCGCCGTTGCGGGCGTCGCACGCTCCGCGCGGGTGACGGCGGACGGGCCGAACGGTCGCGTGGCCCGCCCGGCCCGGCGCCCTCAGGGCCGGGGCGGGTCGTGCGCCGGCCGGGGCGCGGTGCCGGGCTCGGCGGGGAGCCGGGCGTGGGAGAGGACCCGCAGCAGGGTGGTCGGTCGCATCAGGACCGAGGGCGGGGCGCTCAGCGAGAACACCCGGAAGAACTCGCGGCACACCTCCGGGTCCTTGTTGGCCGCCGCCATCACCCGGGTCATGTACGCCTGGGAGAACCGGGTGGCCAGGGTGGGGGCCGGGCCCGCCGTGCCGGGGTGGCGCAGGTCCTCGGTGGTGGCGATGGTCCACGCGGCGGTCGCGGCGTCGGCCACGGCGCGCTGCACGGTGTGCGCGTCCCGCCGCAGGCCGGCGGGGGTGCGTTCGTCCAGCGCCCGGGCGAGGGCCCGCACCCCGAGCGCGGCCACCGTCATGCCCTGGCCGTAGACCGGGTTGAAGCGGCAGGCGGCGTCGCCGAGCACGAGGAGGCCGGGCGGCCAGTCGGTCGTCCGCTCGTAGTGGACGCGTTCGTTGGCGGTGCCGCGGAAGCCGAACACGGGGGAGAGGAACTCGGCGTTCCGCAGGCGTTCGTACAGCAGCGGGCTGCGCAGGTCGCGGGCGTAGGGCAGATAGTCCTCCTCCCGCGCGGTGGGCGCGTCCGGGCCGAGCCCGAAGAGGGTGACCACCCAGCGGTCCCCGTCGACGGGGATGGACACGCCGGCCTTGGTGTTGCCGGTGCGCCCCTGCACGTAGACCGGCGGGGCCCCGCGGTGTTCCGGGGCGGGCCGGTAGGTGCGGGTGGCGTAGGCCAGGTGGGCGTCGTACCGGGTGACGGCCGGCGCGCTCCGGCCGATCTCGGTCAGCCACTCGGGTGCCCTGGATCCCCGTCCGGTGGCGTCGACCACGAACCCGGCCCGCAGGGTCCGCGCGTCGGCGGGAGCCTCGGGCGCCGGGTCCCCGGTCGGGCCCCGGCGGCGGATCCGGACGCCGGTGACCGCGCCGTCCCCGCCGGTGGTCAGCCCCGTCGCCTCGTGCCGCTCCAGCACGGTGACGGCCCCGTCGCGCAGCACCTCGCGGCGGATCGCCCACTCGATGACCTCACGGTCGGCCATCAGCATCCGCGCGCCCGGAAGCGGACCGAACCAGTCCACGGGGCTGAGCCAGCGGTAGTCCTTCGGGGCCTCGGCCATCCGCGCGCCGTGCTCCCACCATCCCTCCGCCACGCCCGGCAGCAGGGACTCCACGACCCGCATGCCCGCCTCCCACAGGATGTGCAGGTGACGGGAGTGCGGGACCCCGGGGCGGAACGCGGGCGCCTCCCGGGGCAGTCGGTCCCGTTCCACGAGGGTGACCGAGGAGAACCGCGAGCGCAGGGCCTTCGCGGCCAACAGCCCGGCGATGCCCGCGCCGAGCACGATCGCGTGGTCCGCGTGGTCCGCGTGGTCGTCGTGACCGGGGCCTTCGTGACCGGGGTCGTGGGACTCGCCCGCCTGGGGGCCGCTGGTGTTCATGGACGCAGCCTCGCCCCCGGACGGCCTTCGGGGACAGCCCCCGGCCAGGGCGGCACGGGGGCGGGCCGGGGGCGCGCAGGAACGCGGGACGGCGCACACGGGGTCCGCCCCCCGGCCCGCGAGCCCCGGGCGATCAGTCCAGGCACCGCCAGGTCCTGACGCCGATGATCCCGTCGGCCGTGATGTTGCACTCCCGCTGCACGGCGACGGTCGCGTTCTGCGTGGCCTGCCCGAAGACCCCGTCGATCGCGACCGGGTGCCCCCACTTGCCGAGCTTGCACTGCGCGTGCCGCACCGCGTTGCCCGTGCTGCCCCGGCTCAGGGTGGGGTGGTTCTGGCTCCAGCTCTCCGCGCAGTAGTCCGCCGCCGCCCCCGTGACCCCCGAGGGTCCGCTCGCGGCGGCGTGGGCGGCCCCGGAGGTGCCCAGGGCGGCCAGGGCGGCGAGGGACACGGCGGACAGGGCCGCGCCGAAACGTGAGGTGATGGTCAAGGTCCGCTCCCGGGATCGACGGTGAGGGCGGCGCCGGAGGAGGACCGGACGCCGACGCCCGTGGGGGTCGTGATCGAGGAGTCTGTCCGAGGCACCGCCCGTGACCGCAGGGGAGAACCGGCCGGCGGCGGGATCCGGCCCCCGGGGGTGGCGGGCCCCACCCCCGGGTGGGGCCGGGCCTCGCACATACCGACCCGGGGGGCGGACGAAGCCGGACGGAGCGGATCCGCGCCGCGCGGAACGGTGTCGACCCGGCCGTACGCCCCCGCCGGGGGAGGGGCGGGCGCCGGCCGGTTCCGATCGGCACCCGCGGCGGCTTCCCGGCGTGCCGGGCCGCGGGGCCGGTCAGGGCGTCGTGCGGCCCGCGAGCGCGCGGGCGCGGCCGGCGCGGACCAGGGGAGAGCCGGCCAGGGCCCGCGACAGCCGGACGAGGTCGTCGGTGCTCCGCGACGAACGCACCGTCCACCGCTCCTCGGGCTCCAGGGTCGGGCCGGAGCGGGCCTTGGCGACGACGGCCGCGGCGATGACGGCGGCGTCCGCCTCGACGAACGCCTCGTCCTCGGAACGCCGTGACGCGCGGGCCCGTTCCAGGACGGCCGCGCCGACCTCCCGGTCCAGATAGGGCGCCAGGCGCAGGATCGCGTCGTGGAAGTCGCGCTCCCGCTGGAGCTGCCGCAACTCGGCCGAGGCCCACCACGGCAGCGGATCGGCCCCCGGTGTCGTGATCTCCCCGCGCACCACCTGCCACAGCGGCCGCAGTTCCCGGTGTCGACGGATCGTGCGCCACGAGGCCGCCGCCCGCTGCCCGATCGGGGGGATCAGGAACCCGACGCCGAGCAGGGACGCCGCCAACGCGGCCACGCCCACGGCGAGGTCGCTGCTGAGCCGGTCCAGATCGTGCCCGGTCCACCGGGCCACCACGGCGGTGTACTTCAGCACGTCGAAACAGAGCGCGAGCACGGTCCCGGCGGAGACGGTCGCGAGCCCGAACCGCAGCCAACCGGGCACCTGCCGGGACCACCGCCAACACACCACGATCATGGTGAGCGCGGACAGCGTGTGGGTCAGCAGGTAGAGGACGATCATCTCCCGGATGAAGGGCGTCCGGGCGTAGAAGGTGTCGAAGTCGCGGCGTCGTTCGATCGGCGCGTCCCCCACCAGGAACAGGGCCCACAGCAGGGCGATCACCAGCGCGAAGGCGATCAGCAGCCGCCGGGTCGTGCGCGAGATCCGCTCCGCCTCGCCGCCCCGCCAGTGGACCAGGACGACGATGCAGGCCCCGCTGAACGCGTTGAAGATGGTGTACACGATGGGGGCCGCGATGTTGGTGACCCCCGTGACCTCGTTGAGCAGCCCCACCGTCGGCGGGGCCGCGGAGACGAGGATCAGCGAACCGACCACCATCAGCGCGCACACGGCCCGCAGCAGCGCGTCGTGCGGATTGCGGAACAGCGCCCACAGGCGGGCGAGGGCCGCGACGAACAGGATCGCCGGCGAGAGGTAGAACGCGACGAGCGTGGACGTGGTCACCGGCGGAACCCGCGGTGCACGAGGCTGGAGTGGATCCGGCCGGCGAGGCCGTCGGTGGGCGGCCGCTCGGCGTCGTTCTCCAGGTACGGGCGGAACACGGCGCCGAGGCGGAGCCCGAAGGTCTCGGCGTCCCGTTCGTCGTCCACGTCGAAGTCCGTGCGCGCCGCCGTCGCGACCTGCTCGACGGCGGACTCCAGGTCGAGGTCCCCGCCGAGCAGCCGCGCGGCGGCGCGCACGGCCGCCGGCTCGGCGCCGTGCACGTGCCCGTGACCCTCCAAGAGGTGCCAGATCTCGTGCGCCAGGATGATCAGTTGGTGGGTCTTCGTGGTGTTCGCCTCGACGATGACGATCTTGCGGGTCGTGAGGTCGAGCATCAACCCCGTCACCGTGTCCACCGGGAACTCCCTGAAATGCAGTTCGACGCGCGCCTCCTCGCCCCGGGCGCGCAACTGTCGCTCCACGCACGCGCGCAGCGACTCGAACAGGGCGTCGGGATCGGACGGAACGGGCCGGCCGACCCCCGCCACGATGGTGTTGACGTGTCGCCCCATCTTCCTTCGGTTCACGAAATGCCCCTCGGTGTGCGGCGCGCGGAGGAGGGGCGGACGTGCCCCCGTCGCGGTGGCCGGGGCACCGCCCCGGCACGACCCCGCCGTTCCTCCGCGCGGTCCAGTCGGTCTTGCGTGTCGGTGCTCGACGGTCACGGCCCCCCGGGGCACCCCACCCGGCCGGTCGGCGTGCCCGGACCCATGGGCCCGGGCCCCGGGCGAGTCTGCCGGCAAACCCGCCGCCGCGCACTCACCGGACCACGCTCTTCAACTCCGCGCTGGTCAACGGCGCCTTGCTCAGGTGCGGCCGCTTGGGCCCGAAGACCATCGGCACGAGCATGTCCGGCGAGAACAGGCGGGTCGCGGGCTTCTCCAGGCTCATCACGTCGAGCAGCGCCCCCAGCGCCCGCGGGGTCCGGGCCCCGGTCTCCACGGCCCGGTCCACGAACCGGGTCAGCAGCTTGTCGAGGGCCTTGGGCGGGGTCTCGCTGGCCCCCGGGTAGAACACGTCCTGGCCGACGGCCAGGTTCCACGCCCCGGACACCGGCCGGGCTGTCGCCCGCTGTATTCGGGCGGCCGTGTCGGGCGCCGTGATCCCCCGGGCCCGCAGCACCTCCCGCAGCGCCAGCGCGGACTGGGCGGCCACGGTGAGCCCGTGCCCGTACACCGGGTTGTAGCCGGCGACGGCGTCGCCCAGCACCGCGAACCCGGCCGGCCAGGGCTTGACGCGCTCGTAGTAGCGGCGGACGTTGGTGGTGCTGCGGGAGGTCGCCACCTCGCCCAGCGGTTCGGCGTCCTTCAGCAGCCGCCCGATGATGGGATCGCCCAGGCCCAGCGCGAACGGCAGGAACGCGTCCGCGTCCCCGGTGGGCCGGCCGCCCCGGGTACCGGACAGGGTGACGATCCACCGGCCGTTCTCGACGGGCAGCAGGATCCCGCCCCGCCCCGGGCTCTTGGCCGGATTGGCCTGCACGTTGACGATCGGGAAGTTCGCCGGGACCGTCTCGGGGGCCTTGAAGACGCGGGTGGCGTAGGCCACGCCGGCGTCGACCTCGCGGCGGGCCACCGGCGGCAGCCCGAACTCCTCCAGCCACACCGAGGCGCGCGAGCCCCGCCCGGAGGCGTCGACGACGAGGTCGGTGTCGAGGGTCTCCGTGACCTCCCCGGTGCGCACGCGGACCCCGGTGACCCGGCTCGACCCGCCCGTGAGGCCCTCGACGGCGGTGTCCTGACGGAGGGTGACGCGCGGGTCGGCGAGGACCCGCTCGCGCTGCACGTGGTCCAGCAGGTTCCGGGAGCACACGAGGTTGCGGTGGTGGGTGGAGCCGAAGCGGTTGAACCACACCTCGTTGGGGGCGCGGGAGACCATGTCCCCCATGATGTGGGCCAGCCACGCGCCCTCGGCCACGAGTTCGCCCACGAACCCGGGGAGCAGCCGCTCGAATGCCTGGACGCCGCCGCTCCAGACGAGGTGGGCGTGGCGGGCCTGGGGCACGCCCTTGCGGTTCTCGGGGCCGGTGGGCAGGGTGTCGCGTTCGATGACGGTGACGTCGGCGAACTCGGCGAGGACGGAGGCGGCGAACAGGCCGGTGGCGCCGGCGCCGATGACGACGGCACGGGCCCGGCCGGTGGGTGAGGTCTGAGGCATGGGTCGCTTTCTTTCGGGGGACTTCTCGGGGGCCGAGGGTCGGGGCGGGGCCGTGCGGGGCGGGATCCGGGGTTCGGGAGGTGCCGCCGGGACCGGCCGGTGACGCGCGCGTCGGGTCGGCCCGGGGCAGGACTCGGCCGGGTGTCGAGGGGGCCGGCGCCGGGGGCCGGCGCGGCGTGCGGGGGAGGGGGCGGGGCCGGTGGCGGGGTCAGGGGCCGTCGCCAGGCGCGGTCGCCGTCGTGCGCGTCACCGAGTGCAGCACCCCGACCAGCACCCGTTCGAGCTGCTCCGGGGTCATCGAGGCGCGCCGCAGGTCCACGGCCCGCACCCCGTGCTTGCGCATCAGGGCGAGCAGGGGCTCCTGTTCGGGGCCGGCGGGCGGGCCGGCCGACGAGCCCAGGAGCGGCAGCAGTGCCCGGTTGAGGGCCTCGTCGGCGGGGGCGGTGAAGAACGCCTCGCGGCCCTCGACCCCGAAGAAGGCCACCAGCCCCTCCAGGGTCCGCAGGCTGGGGACCTTCCGGCCGGTGCAGAGCAGACGGGCCCAGTACGCCGAGATCCCCGACCGCTGCGACACCCGGTGGGCCAGCTCGGACATGGGGCGGCCGGTGCGGGCCAGCCAGGCGTCGGACAGGGCCTTGAGCCGCGAGCGCACCCGGTCGTCCACGGAGTCGGCGGGGGCCTGCCGGCCGGCGAGGAGGTCACGGACGGTGCGCGCGTCGAGGGCGGTCCGCTCGGCGAGCGCCGCGACGTCCAACAGCTCGGACCTGACGAGACCCCGCTCGTCGATCAGCGCGTCGAGGCGCCGCAGGGTCTCGGGCAGGAGTGGTTCCACCGGGTGCGCTCCCATGGGCGGGTGTTCGATTCCAGGGAATCCGTGCACGCACCCTACGCGCGGATCGTCCAGGACTCAACGATCCTTGTCCCGGCGGACAAGCATCGTTGACGGGGCCCGGCGCAAGCGGAATCCGGAGGGCGCGCCGATCACGGTACGTACGCGCCGAGTTCGCCGTTCTCCAAGGCGACGCGCACGACCCCGTCCACGCCGGCGGCTTCGTGCCGGCCGTCCCGACCCCGCGACGCCGCGACGCTCCGGGGCGCACGCCGCGGGGCCCGGCCGCTGGCGCGGCCGGGCCCCGGACTGGTGCCGGGGGCCGGCCGGCGCGTGCGCGTCGACCGGGCCCCCGGGCACCGGGTCAGGCGATCCTGCTCCACTTCTCGTTGGCGCCGCCCCCGCAGGCCCACAGGCCCACGGCGGAACCGTTGGCGGTGGCCTCGCCGAACACGTTCACGCACTGGTCGGGCTTGACCGCGCTGGCGATGCGCACCCCGTCGTAGTTCCACTTCTGCTCGGCGCGCCCGTCACAGGTGACGGCCCGCACGCGCGAGGTCTGCGGGGCGCCGGCCTCGGCGGTCAGGCACAGGTTGCCCGGGATCCGCACTTCCTTGGCGGGCGTGTAGTCCCACTGCTGGTTCGCTCCGCCCCAGCAGTCCCAAATGGTGGCCTCGGTGCCGTTGAAGTCCAGGCAGCGGCCGGACTGGGCGCCGATCAGGCTGCTGCTGCTCCAGCGCGGGCCGCCCTCCTTCCACCGCAGGGTCAGGCTGCCGTTGGCGTCGAGGGTGCCGTACACGCCGGTGCCCCAGGTGCCGGAGGCCCACACCGCGCCGGAGCCGTTGCCGGAGTCCTTGCGGTAGAGCACGAGGTTGCCGTCGGCCTGCATGTGCAGCCAGGAGTACGGGTTCCAGGTGTACTTGCCCCACACCTCGCGGTTGGTGGCGATCTCGCGGATCAGGACGTTGCCCTGGATGTCCACGATCAGCGCGTGGGTGCCGTTGGAGATCCACTGCCCGGGCATCAGCCGCGCGTCGGAGGCGAGCTTGTCGCCACGCGGGTAGGTGTCGGTGTGCCACAGGTGCCCGCCGATGCCGTGACCGCCGGTCTTCGTGTAGATCACCAGGTTGGCGTCGCCCTGGAGTTCCAGGCGCGCGCCCGCGTTGCCGTGGGTGCCCGAGGCCCACAGGGCGCCCTGGTCGGTGGTGCCGCTGGAGCCCTTCTTGTAGACGACGAGGTTGCCGTCCTCCTGCATCCTGGCGAAGGCTCCGGCGTTGCCGCCCGTGCCCGAGGCCCACAGGACGGCGCCCTTGTCCTGGTCACCGGTGCGGTGGTAGAGCACCATGTTGCCGTCGGCCTGCATGATCAGCTTGGCGTTCTCCGAGGCCAGGACCGTGCCGGAGGCCAGGGTCCGGCCGCTCGCGATCACCACGGGCCGCTGCCGGGCGGACTGGAGCCGCGCGGCCAGCCCGTCGGCGCGGGCCGCCAGCACGTCCGTGCGGGTCTCGCTCTCGCCGAGGCAGCCGCCCTGCCAGGACCGGCTCGCCACGGCGACCAGCTCGCCCGCCGCGTTGACGAGCGGGGCCCCGGTGTCGCCCTTGCACAGGGAGTCGCCGGCGGTCTTGCCGGTGACGTTCAGGACGTCGGCGTCCTTGCCGATGACGCTGAACTCGGCGCGGTGCGAGGTCCCCGGCACCCATTCCGTCTTCGTCCGGCCGAAGCCGGTGGCGACGATCGGCGCGGCGTCGGCGGGGGCCGCCGTCGCGAGCTTGACCGGGGTGACGTCGGTGACCGAGCGGGCCAGCCGCGCCAGGACGAGGTCACGGCCCTCGTACGGCACGAGGTCGACGACGTCGAGGGTCTGACCGTTGCCCAGGGTGGCGGTGGCGGCGGTGCTCGGCGCGCCGGCCGGCACCGGGTCGCCGGGGGTGGCCGCGAAACAGCTCGCGGCGGCGGCCAGCCACTGCGGGTCGACCAGGGCGGCGGTACAGGCCCGCCCGGTGTCCTCCGAGCCGATGGCCAGCCGGGCGGCGTAACCGGCCTGCCCGGCCGGGGTCGGGGTTCCCACGGCGGCCTCGGCGGTGCCGACGGACAGCAGCGACGCGCCCAGGACGGCCGTCAGGCCGGCCGCGAGCCACGTGCGACGTGGACGAACGAATGACATGGTTCCTCTTCCGGTTCGGCAGCGGCCCCGCCCCGCCCCGTGCGGACGGGTGGGCGGGCGGCTGCCAGGGTTCGACGTGGGGGTGGGCCGGCGGTGGGGGCCGGCGTCACTGCGAGGTGCGGATCTCCACGAGGACGTGGTCGCGTCGCTGCGGGTCGACGGTCTCGCCCACGGACTTCCACTCGTTCTTCGCCACGGCGATGTTCTGCTCGGGCGCGCCCTCGGCGGTCAGCGTCACGTCGGTCTTGTGGGTGGCGTCGCCCTTGAGGCCGTACACGGTCGGGATCTCCACGCTGAGCTGCCCGGTCGGGCCGGTGGCGCGGAAGCAGACCGTGCCGACGGTCCGCGAGAAGACCTGGACCTTGCTGTCGGCGGAGGCGCAGTCCACCAGCGTGATCCGGCCGTCGCCGCGCTTGAGGACGATGCCCAGTTCGGCGCCGATCCGGGCCCCGTCGGGGTAGGAGAAGTCCTCGATCGCGTAGCCGGGTTCGGCGGCGCCGGCGGCCCGCGGAGCGGTGGTCGGCGCGGCGACGGCGGCGGTCACGGCCGCGACGGCACCGGCCAGGGCCAGCGCGCCGGCGGCGATGATCCGTCGGGTGAGCTTCATCGTTCTTCCTTGTCTGTGGAGCCTGTGGAGGCTGGGGGACGGGCCCGGGGCCCGGGAGGTGTCGGTGGTCCGCTCACCAGGTGAGGAAGCCGACGACGGAGGTCACCGCGTTGCCGATGGCGTCCGCCCCGTTCTGCATCGCCGCACCGACGGCCTTGGAGGTCTGCTCGCCGAACTTCTTGACCACTTGGCCTTTGCCGAGGAACACGGCGCCGAGCGCGAAGGCCCCGAGGGCCTGGTGGAACCGGGCGTCGTCCAGGCCGTAGCTGATGCCGCTGAGCACCGCGCTCGCGCCCTGGAGACCGAGGGAGACGGCGCCGACGACGGTCGCCGCGACACCGAGCGGCGGGAAGAACAACGCGCCGACGCACAGGGCCGCGGAAGCCGTGCCCAGGACCGAGCTCCAGTGCCCGGTGACGGTGGCCCAGTCCTTGGTGTCCTTGACGTCCTCCGGCCACATCCCCCAGTACTTGGTGTCCCCGTCGTCGTCGACGGGGCCGACCGGGCTGGTGTTCGCCTGCTGGTGCCGCTTCGCCTCCTCGGCGGCTTGCTGCGCCTGCGCCCGCAGTTCCGCGTCCCGCTTGTCGGCCGCGATGCGGTGCGCGTCACCGGCGGCGGCGGCAGCGGCCTCCGCGTCCTGACCGGCCTGCACGGCGGAGGCATGGGCCTGGGAGGCCGAGGCTTGGGCCTGGGCGGCGAAGGTCGCGGCCTGCCGAGCGGACTGCACGGCCTGGCGCATCGAGTAGTTCGCGGTCCGCGCGGCGCCCCGGGCGACCGACGCGGCGCCCTCGGCCTTCTTCGCCGAGGCCGCGGCCTCGGCCGCCGACCGGTCGGCCTCGTCCGCGCTCGTCCGCGCCTCACCGGCGGCCCGTTCGGCGTCCTGGGCGTAGCCGTCGGCCTTCAGCGCCCAGTCGGAGGCATCCTGCGCGGCCTGACGGGCCTGCGCGGCCGCCTCGGAGGCGCGGGCCGCGTCCTGGTGCGCCTTGGCGGCGACCCGCGCGCCGTGCGCGATGGAGGCGCGGATCGCGGCCACGTGCGAGGCCCGGTCGTGGTCCAGGCGCGCGATCTCGTACTGGTCGTGCATCACGAAGTGGCGCCGCATGCGGGCGCTACCCTCCAGCACGATCTGCGCGGCGGCCTTCGTGTACAGGCCGCCCGAGGCGAGGAGCCGGAACACCTCGACGTGGTCGTCCTCCTTGACGGCCTCGGCCAGCTCCACGGTGAGGAAGTGGTGCAGGGCCCGGGCGCCGCCGTTGTCGAGGGCCGCCTCGGCCTTGGCCTTGACGGCCTTGCCCGGGTTCTCGGCCAGGATCCGGAACACGGTCGCCCGATTGTCGGTGGCGGCGGCCTGGACGAGACCCGTTTCGAGGAACACGCGGGCGGCGTTCGGATCGGAACTCACCAGGGCCTGCTGAGCGGCGGCGGCCACCGCCGCCGTCGCGACCCGGGCCACGGCCAGGACGTTCTCCCGGTCGTCCTGACGCTGGGCGAGCTGCCGGTCGGTGTCGACCCAGTTGCGCACGTCGGCGTCGGCGCCGGCGAGCGCGAACTCGGCGGCCTCACGGGTCCACGTGCCATCCGAGGTGAGCAGCGCGACGGCGGCCCTGCGGCCGGCGCCCACGGCGTCGGGCGCGTTGGCGCGCAGCGCGGCCTCGGCCGCCGCGATCAGGTCCTTGGCCTCGGTCGAGGTCCGGTCGGCCAGGGTGCGGACCCTGTCGACCCGGGCCAGGTCCTCCGCTTCGGCCAGCGCCTGCGCACGGGCCTCCACGACACCGAGCTTGACGTCCTCCTCGACCCGGGCCTCCTCGGCGACGCGGGCGGCGGCCTCGACCGCACGGGCCTCCTCGATCGCCTTCGTCGCCGTGTTCGCGGCGTCCACGGCCGCCGCCGCGTAGGCGGTGGACCGCTGGGCGTACTCGATGGCCTTGCCCGCGTTGTCGGCGGCCTCCTCGGCGGCCTCGGCCGCCTTGATCGCGTGCGCGGCGGCATCGCGGGCCGCGTCCCGGGCGACGCGGGCCGCGCTCGCGGCCCGGTCGGCCAGGGTGCGGGCGGTGCCGGCGGCCCGGGTCGCGCGGGCGGCGGCGGCGTCTGCCTCGGCCGCGGCCTGCCGGGCCTTGGCGGCCTGGGCCTGCGCGGCACCCGAGGACGCGGCGGCGTCGGCGGCCGCGTTGGCGCGGCGGCGGCGCTCTGCGCGGCGCCGGCGGCGGCCGAACCGGCCGCCGACGCCTGCTGGGAGGCGATCGTGGCCTGGTCGGCGGCCTCGGCGGCGAGGGTCGCGCGCGCGGCGGCGTCCCGCGCCCCCTGGGCGGCCTTCCGCGCGTCGGCCGCCTTGCCCGCGTCCTTCGAGGCCGCGATGGCGGCGCCGTAGGCACGCGAGGCCGCGTTGCCGGCGGCAGCGGCGGCGGCCGCCGCCGCCTGCGCGGCCGAGGCGGCCCGGCCGGAAGCGGCCTGCGCCTGGCGGGAGGCGCCGATGGCGGTGGCGGCGGCGTCGGCGGCGCCCCGGGCGGCGTTCGCCGCGCTGTTCGCGGCGCCGGCCGCCTTCTCCACGTCCTGCTGGGCCGCGCGGGCCTCGTCCGCCGCCTTCAGCGCGGCGGTCTTGGCCGCCTCGGCGGCCCGCTTGGCGCCGTCGGAGGCGGCCACCGCCTGCTCCGACTCCAACTGCGCGCGCTTGCCCTCGCGTTCGACGATCGCGACGAGCTGGTCGATGGTCGACTTCTCGTCGTCGCGGGCCCGCGCGATGTGCTGGCCCGAGGCCAGGAACCGGCGCAGCGCCGGCCAGGAGCCGTCGTCCAGGGCGCGTTCGGCGTACTTCTTCAGCTCGGGGGAGTCGGAAGCGGAGGCCAGCACGGTGAAGACCGCGACCCGGTCGTCCTCCAGCTGCGCCGTGAAGCGGGTCTTGGTCAGGAAGGTGTCGTACGCGGCGGACGTGCCCTTGGTCAGGGCCTTGTTCGCCTCGCGGCGCACTCCGGGGCCGCTGTTGTTCAACACCGTGAACACGGCGGCCCGCAGGTCCGTCTCCAGCGGCTTGACCCAGCCACCGGCCAGGTAGGTCGCGACGGCCGCGTCCCCGCCGGCCAGCGCGGTCCCGGCCGACTGCTGCACCGACTTGTCCGCGTAGGACAGGGCGGAGAGGATCGAGGCCCGGTTGTCCTCCGCCCGCGCCGCCGGCAGCGTGCCGGAGAGGAACGCGGTGACGGCGCCCGAGGACCCCGCGAGGGCGACGGCGGCCCGCTCGCGGACCACCCGGCCCCCCGTCTTGTACGCCCACACGGCCCGACCCCGGTCGGTGGCCGGCAGGTCGCCGGTGTCCCCGCCCGCCGGGCCCTCGGCGGCCCGGGCCGATCCCGGGCCGCCGAGCGTGAGCGCCGAGGGCAGGACGCCGACCGCGGCGGCTCCCGCGATCGTGGTGAGCATGGTTCGCCTGCTCCAGAAAGCCGACGACAGCGTGTTCATGTTCCCCCCGTGAAGAACGGTCGCGCGGGCATGACCGGCGCGCCTCAACTGCCCTGTGAGCAGGGCTGGTTGAGACGTCCGGGAAGATCCGCGGCGTGAATGCGACACACCGTACTCGCGGGACGATCAAGGAACAATCACAGTTGATGGATAACCAACCACAGTTGACGGAACGCTCGAAGGACGCTCGGGGACCGCTCGAAACGAAAGCCGCGCACAGGAACCCTCGTTAGGGTCGCCCCACCAGGAGACCGGGCAGGGAGAGGGCGTTTCGCGCATGCACGACAACGGAAGGCCCGCGCCGGCGCCGGCGCGGACCGCGCAGGAGATCACCCGGCTCGCGACACGGATCGGCGAGGAGCCGGCGGACCTGTTACGCGTGGACGGCGACGACGGGCTGTCCCACGCGAGCGGGCTGCCACCCGAGACGGTGCGGAACCTGCTGGAGGGCCGGCCGGTGCTCGAACCCGGCACGGAGGGGCCGGACGACGCCGAAGGCCCGGACGACGCCGAGCGGCGACACCGACGCGTGGTCGACCGCATCCTCTTCCTGCGCGCGACCCGCCTGAAGCGGACCCCCGACGGACAACGCCGGGTGTACTCCCTCGCGGAGCTGGCGGCCGGGGCCGGCACCAGCGCGCAATGGCTGGACAAGCTCATCCGCACCCGCAAGGCGCCCAACCTCGACCACGCCACCCGCCTCGCCGAGTTCTTCGGGGAGGGCATCGAATTCCTCGTCGACCCGCCCCCGAACGCCCTGGACCGGGTCCTGCGCTCCGTCCACCGGGACCTGCTCCTGCGGGCCCTAGCCGACGAGGAACCCGCCCCGCGCGCCCACGACCACCCCGAGGACCCCGCCCCGCGAGCCCCCGAACCCGCCCCGCCCGCCGCCGGGAGCCTCGCGCGCGCCCTCGCCGACGTGCCGGAGGACGTGGCCCGCCCCTTGGCCGCCCTCGTCGCCTCCCTCACCCGCCGCTGCGGGGAACCGGAGCATCCGGTACCCCCCACGGGGGAACACGGCCCACAGCGCGCGAATTGACCCCGTTTCACCCCGAAGATGTGCCATGGTCTCGCACGTATCGGCGATTTCCGGGACATCTCATGGGCGGTCGGCCGCCGTCCGTTCACCTTCCCCTCGCCCGCGCGCCGCCTGACGAGAGGATGTTTCACGCCATGGACACGGACATCCCCCGTTTCGGCATCCCCGACGACCTCGCCGCGCGCATGAGCATGGCCGAGCAGCACGAGTACCTGCGCACGCGCCTCACCCGGCGCCGCGTGCTCCGCGCGAGCGCCGCCGGCGCCGGCGCGGCCGGCATCGCCACGGCCCTCGGTACCGGAGCCGCGCACGCCGCCGGCGCGCCCGCGCCGACCCCGTCACAGGCCCCCGCCCCCGCCGCCGCCCGCCGCGCGGTGGACGGCGCGCTGGTGGCCCCCTTCGGCCGGCACCTCCAGTACGGCGCCGACCCGAAGACGCAGATGCGGGTCTCCTGGCAGGTCCCGTTCGCCGTGCGCCGCCCCTACCTGCGGTTCGGCACGAGCCCGTGGGACCTGGGGCAGAAGATCGAGGCCGAGGTGCGACACCTGAGCACCCCGCTCCTGGACAACGGCCGGATCGCCGCCGCCGAACAGTTCTACCTGCACGTCCGCCTCGACCGGCTCCGCCCCGGCCGCACCTACTACTACGGCGTGGGCCACGAGGGCTTCGACCCCGCCGACCACCGCAACCTCGGCACCCTGGGCACCTTCACCACCGCCCCCGCCCGGCCCGAGAACTTCACCTTCACCGCCTTCGGCGACCAGGGCGTCAGCTACCACGCCCTCGGCAACGACGCCGTGCTTCTCGCCCAGAACCCGGCCTTCCACCTCCACGCCGGCGACATCTGCTACGCCGACTCCTCCGGCGCCGGCAGCGCCTCCGACAAGTACGACGCCCGCGCCTGGGACCAGTTCCTCGCCCAGACCGAGACCGTCGCCAAGACCGTCCCGTGGATGGTCACCACCGGCAACCACGACATGGAGGCCTGGTACGACCCGCAGGGCTACGGCGGCCAGAACGCCCGCTGGACCCTGCCCGACAACGGCCCCGACCCCGTGCGACTGCCGGGCGCCTACTCCTTCACGCACGCCAACGTCGGCGTCATCGCCCTCGACGCCAACGACGTCTCCTACGAGATCCCCGCCAACTTCGGGATCAGCGCCGGCCGCCAGACCACCTGGCTCGACCGCCGCCTGGGAGAACTGCGGGCCGACCGGAACGTCGACTTCATCGTGGTCTTCTTCCACCACTGCGCGTTCTCCACCACCAGCTCCCACGCCTCCGAGGGCGGGGTCCGCGACGAGTGGGTGCCCCTGTTCGAGAAGCACCAGGTGGACCTCGTCGTCAACGGCCACAACCACGTGTACGAGCGGACCGACGCCATCAAGGGCAACCGGGTGGGCCGCAAGGTCCCCATCGGCGAGCGCACCGACCCCACCCGCGACGGGATCGTGTACGTGACGGCGGGCGCCGCCGGCCGCTCCCTGTACAGCTTCCCCGTGCCCGACTCCTACGAGGGCCACGTGGCCGACCGCGACAGCGTCGACACCTACCGCTGGGTCAAGGGCGCCAAGAAGGCCGCCGAGACCGTCGAATGGTCCCGGGTCCGCTACACGAACTACTCCTTCCTCGCGGTGGAGGTCGAGACCGGCCGGCACCCCCGCATGAAGGTCAGCGCGCTGGCCGAGACCGGCGAACGCGTCGACCACTTCGAGATCGCCCGAGGCGAGCGCCGCTGACGGGCCACGGCCTCCTCCGCGCCCGGCCCGACCGGCACGAGCGCTGAGCGAGGCCATGGCCCCGGCCAGTGCTTCCCGGCCACAACACGGGTGGATTCCGGTCCTCGCGGGCCCGATTCACCGCATCCGGTCATGCCGACACGCCGACCGTGGGTAGCTTCCCCGTGCGCGACGCTCCACGATCACGAAGGCACCCCATGAACCAGACCGTCACCACCGCCGGCATCGTCCAACTCCCCGACCACGACTGGACGGACCCCGTCCCCACCCCCGACTGCCCCACCTGCGCCGGAGCCGCCGCGGCCCGCACGGCCGCCCACCGAACCGGCGACCGCTCCGCCGTCACCGACCACAACATCACCATCCACACCCACCCCCACTGACGCCGACGGCGGCTTCGGTACCGGCCCGTACCGTGCCCGAGGCCGCCCGAAGGCCCGGCGACGGGGCGGGTGGGCTTCGCGTTCGGCGAAAAGGGGTGACGTGCGGGCGGTGCCGTGTTCACCATGGTGGGCATGGTGAACCGGGTGGCTGTCCTGTCCGATGTCCACGGCGTCCTGCCGGCCCTGGAGGCGGTGTTGGCCGAGCCGGCCGTCGCCTCCGCCGATCGCATCGTGCTCACCGGCGACATCGCCGCGGGCCCGCAACCGACGCAGGTCCTGGACCTGCTGAGCGGCCTCGGCGACCGGGTCGCCTGGATCGCCGGCAACGCCGACCGCGAACTCCTCGAATACCGCCGGGGGAAACGCGACACGATCCCGGACCCGATCGCGCCCTGGGCCGCCGAACAGCTCCGCGAGGACCACCTCGACCTCCTCGACTCCCTGCCGCGCTCCCTCTCCCTGCCCGTCGCCGGCCTCGGAAAGACGCTGTTCTGCCACGCCACCCCGCGCGACGACGAGGAAGTGGTCCTCGTCGACTCCCGCCTCGACCGCTGGGAGGAGGTGTTGCACGGGCTCGACGCCGACACCCGCACGGTGGTGTGCGGCCACACCCACATGCCCTTCGTCCGCCTCGCCCACGGCCGCCTCGTCGTCAACCCCGGCAGCATCGGCATGCCCTACGGGCGTACCGGGGCGCACTGGGCCCTGTTGGGTCCCGGGGTCGAACTCCGCACCACCTCCTTCGACATCGGGGCCGCGGTCACCCGGCTCGGCCGGGAGTCCGCCTACCCCGACATCGAGGCGTGGGCCGACCACTACCTCCACGCCCGCACGACCGACACCGAGGCCCTCACCACCTTCGCCCCCCGCGACGGCCGCACCCCGACCGCGTAGACCGCCCGCGAGCCCCTCAGCGGGCGACCGGTGCCACCGACACCTCCACACGGTCGCCGCCGCCGAGGACGTGGTCCTTGCCCCAAGCACCCAGCGGGGCGAGGGCCGCGTTCAGGCGGGAGCCGGCTTCGGTCAGCCCGTACTCCACGCGCGGCGGCACCTCGTCGTGGGCGACCCGCCGCACGACGCCGTCCTCCTCCAACTCCCGCAGGTGGGACGCGAGGACCTTGACCGTGATGCCCGGCACCCGGCGCTGCAGCTCCCCGAACCGGATGCCCGGGTGCTCGGCGAGCGCCCAGATCAACAGCACCTTCCACTTGCCGCCGATCACGCCCAACGCGGCGTCGACCCCACAGTGGTAGGCCCCCGGCCGCAACCGCTCGCTCGTCATCCTGCCTGCCCCTCTCGGACGGTGTCGGTACGGCAAGGGCAACAACCGCGCGACCAGGATGCTTCCCTCGCGGTAACCGGTCACTTCACAGTGCGTACTTGTGGGCCCTCCGCCGCCCGACGAGGCTTGCGGCATGACGAAGAACACGTTCGACAAGACCCTGACCAGCGAGAACGCCAACACCGACAGCACCCGACCCGGAGCGGACGCAGCGGGCGCGGACCGGAGGATCGCCGTCCTCGGACTCGGCGCCATGGGCGCCGCCTTCGCCCGCGCCTGGCTCACCGCCGGCCGGGAGGTGACGGTGTGGAACCGCACGCCGGCCCGCGCCGCCGCCCTCGGCGAGGCGGGCGCGACGGTCGCCGCGACCGTCGCGGAGGCCGTCGCCGCCGCGCCGCTGATCGTGACGGTCCTCCTCGACGACGCCTCGGTGACCACCGCCCTCGACGGCGTCGACCTGACCGGCAAGGACTGGGTGGACCTGACCACCGGCACCTCCGAGTCCGCACGGGCCCGCGCGGCGTGGGCCGCCGAGCGCGGGGCGCGGTTCACGGACGGCGGGATCATGGCCGTGCCCCCGATGGTCGGCGTGCCGGAGGCCGGCGGGTACGTCTTCTACAGCGGATCCCAGAAGCTGTTCACGGCGCACCGCGACACCCTCGCCGTCCCCCTGGGAACCCGTTTCGTGGGCACCGACCCCGGGTTCGCGGCCCTGTACGACGTCGCGCTCCTGAGCGGCATGTACGGGATGTTCGCCGGCATCACCCACGCCTTCGCCCTGATCCGCGACGAACAGGGCGTCAAACCAGCCGAGTTCGCGCCACTGTTGGCGCAGTGGCTGGGCGCCATGAGCGGCACGGTCCACGAGACGGCGGCCCGCCTGGAGAGCGGCGACTTCACCACGGGCGTGGTGTCCGCCCTGGGCATGCAGGCAGCCGGCGTGCCGACCTTCGAGGCCACCGCCCGACAACAGGGCGTGAGCACCGAACTGCTCGCCCCCTTCTTCGCCCTGATGCGGCACCACGCCGAGACCGGCGGAGCCGCCGCGGACACCTCTTCCCTGGTCGACGCCCTGCGCACCCGCACCCCGGCTGCGAAGGTCACGACGGCCGCGAAGGTCACGACACGGACGGAGACCGATCACCACCCCGCGCGCTAGGGTCGGCCTCGGCGACGTTCCCACAGTCGATACGCGCCCGCGCGGCGCGCCCGGGGGTGCTGCATGCCCGTACGCAAGACCTCGACCCGGCTCGCCGACGGCCGGGAGCTGTTCTACTTCGACGCCCGCTTCACCGGCCCGCGCGACGCCGTGGACGGCCGGGTCATCGAGCCCGTCACGGTGGCCTCGCAGGCGCGCTGGGACCGGTTGCGGGGGGAGACGGTGGTCTCGGCCGCGCACCGGCAGGCGCGGACGCACCTGCCGCCGGCCGACGAGTGCCCCCTGTGCCCGTCCCGGCCGGGAGTCCGCTCGGAGATCCCCGACGAGGACTACGAGGTCGTGGTCTTCGAGAACCGTTTCCCCTCGCTGGGCGGCGAGATGGGCGGCCGCTGCGAGGTCGTCTGCTTCGGCCCCGAGCACACCGGGAGCTTCGCCGACCTCGACGAGGAACGGGCCGCCACCGTGCTCGCGGCCTGGATCGACCGCAGCGCCGCGCTGTCCGCGCTCCCCGGGGTGGAGCAGGTCTACTGCTTCGAGAACCGGGGCGCCGAGATCGGCGTAACCCTGGCCCACCCCCACGGCCAGATCTACGGCTACCCCTACGTCACCCCCCGCACCCGCCGGACGCTGGACCGGGTGGCCGCGCACCGGGCCGAGACGGGCGGCCGGAACCTCTTCGACGACGTGCTCGCCGAGGAACGGGCGGACGGCCGCCGGATCGTGACCGCCGGCGACCACTGGACCGCGTTCGTCCCCTACGCCGCGCACTGGCCCTACGAACTGCACCTCTACCCCCGCCGCCGGGTCCCGACCCTGCCCGACCTGGACGAGGCGGCGGCGGCCGAACTGCCCGCGGTCCTGCTGGACCTCACCGGCCGCTTCGACCGGATCTTCGGCCCCGGCCAGGGCCCGACCCCGTACGTCGCGGCCTGGCACCAGGCGCCCGTCCGCGACCCGCTGCGCACCGAGTTCGCCTGCCACCTGGAGCTGTTCACGATCCGCAGGGCGCCGGGCAAGCTCAAGTACCAGGCCGGCTCGGAGTCCGGCATGGACGCGTTCATCGGCGACGTGGCCCCCGAGGCCGCCGCCGCCCGCCTGCGGGAGGTCGCCCCGTGACCGAACACCCCGCGCCCCGCCCCGACGCCGCCGCGCTGCGGGCCTCGTTCGCCGCCGTGTACGGGCGCGGGCCGGCCGGGGTGTGGGCGGCGCCCGGCCGGGTCAACCTGATCGGGGAGCACACCGACCACAACGACGGCCTCGTCATGCCGATCGCGCTCCCGCACGCCGTGTACGCGGCCGCCGCCCCCCGATCCGACGGGCGGGTCCGGCTGTCGACCTCCGTCGCCGACGGCCTCGTCGAGATCCCGCTCGCCGAGCTCCTCACCCCCGAGCCGCCCCGGCACCGGGCGGCGCGGTGGGGGTGGGCGGCCTATCCGGCGGGCGCGCTGTGGGCGTTGGCCCGGGCCGGGGTGGCGCCTGGGGGAGTGGACCTGCGGTTCGACTCCACCGTGCCGGTGGGCGCCGGACTCTCCTCCTCCGCCGCCCTGGAAGTGGCCACCGTCCGTGCCCTCGCCGACCTCCGCGGCGCGGGCTCGTTGACGGGGGAGCGGGTGGCGGAGATCGCCCGCCGCGCCGAGAACGAGGTGGTCGGCGTGCCGTGCGGGGTCATGGACCAGATGGCCTCGGCCTGCTGCCGGGCCGGCCACGCCCTGCTGCTGGACACCCGCGACATGCTCTCCTCCCATGTGCCGCTGGACTTCGCGGCCTCGGGCCTCGCGCTGCTGGTGGTGGACACCGGCGTGAGCCACGACCTGGGCGACGGCGGGTACGCGGAGCGCCGCGAGCGGTGCGCGGAGGCGGCCCGGGCGCTGGGCGTGGACTCGCTGCGGGCGGTGGAACAGGCCGGTTTGCGGGCGGCCTTGGACCGGCTGGCGGCCGACCCGGCCGTCCGCCCGGAGGCGGCGCGGGCCCTGCGGCACGTGGTCACGGAGAACGAGCGGGTCCGCCGGGTCGCCGCGCTTGCGTCGGCCGGCCGCCTGGCGGAGATCGGACCCGTGCTCGTGGCGGGCCACGCCTCGCTCCGCGACGACTTCGAGGTCTCCACACCCGAACTGGACCTGGTGGTACGGGCCGCCGGGGCGGCGGGCGCGCTCGGGGCCCGGATGACGGGCGGCGGCTTCGGCGGCTCGGCGATCGTGCTGATCGGGGCGGCCGACCGGGAACGGGTCGAGCACGCGGTCCACACCGCCTTCGCCGCGGCCGGTCACGCGCCACCGCGCGTCTTTCCGGCCACCCCGGCCGCCGGGGCGGAGCGCCTGCCGGGAGGGAGAGGGGTGAAATCATGACCATCATGACAGGTCAGCGCCGTTTTTCGTAGGACGGAACGCACAGTTCGCGAGGCTTGTCCGGTCCGTTCCCCAGCTCTGAGAATCTCCCTCGTGCGTCATCCGGAGACAGGGGGAACGGTGACCGTCGATCACGAAGAGGTCATGTGGGCACGGCTGTTGCTGCTGGGGTCCCGGCAGCCGAGTTCGGACGAACTGGTCCGCGCGTACCGGGTTCTGGCCCGGGTGGGCCCTCGGGCGTACGCGCCGAAGCTCGTCGCCGCGCTGATCAAGCGGTGGTACGAGATCGGGGACCCGCGTACGACGGAGGGCCTGGCGGCCGAGGCCGTCCGGGTCGCCCGGGCCGTCGAGGGCGAGGCCCCGAAGGGGACGCGGGACCTGCACTGGGCGTTGAAGGTCCATCAGAAGTCGCTGTACGCCCTCGGGCGCCGAGCGGAGGGGCGGGCGACATGTGAGGAGTTGGCCGAGGCCGGGGACGTCCTGCCCCTGGCGGTGGTCCTGGCCGAGGAGGGCCGGTTCCGGGAGGCCGCGGCGCTGGAGGAGGAGGCGGCCCGCGATCTCGGACCGGGGCGGGTGTACCCGGGCTCGGTGCGCCTGCCCGCGAACCTGGAGGTCGCGGGGCTGCACGAGGAGGCGGCCGCCGCCTTCCGGGCCCTCCTCGAAGCGATCCGGAGCGAGGCGGACGAGGGGCGCACGGCGCGGACCGCGCTCGTCTGGGTCTCGGTGCACCTCGCGCGGATGCGGGATTCCGTCGGGGACGGCGCGGGCGCCGAGGCGGCCCGGCGGGAGGCCCTGGACGTGCTGGGGGAGCTCGCGGCCGGGGCCGGGCCGAGGCCATGGGCCGGTGATCCCGACTGGTGGAAGGCCCTGTTCCTCCTGTCGGGGCGGGCGGCCGAACCCGTCGCGAGCCCCGACTCCCCGATGCCCTCGCTCGACGCCGCGTACCCGGGATCGCACGAGGTGAAGGACGCCTTCCTCGCCGCGCTGCCGGCCCTGGAGGCGCGGGCGGCGGTCCTGCGCGAGGCGGGGCGGCTGCCGGAGCTGATCGACGTGTGGCGTCGGATCGGCGTCCGCGTGGCCTTCCGTGACGTACACCGGCGCCGGCCCTACGAGGAAGGGCTCGCGCCGTACTTCGACGAGGGCGTGGCCTTGGCCCGCGCCCTGCCCGGGGATCCGGCGCGCCTGGCCCGCGCCCTCACCGATCGCTCGATGTTCCTCGTGGCGGCCGGATCCTTCGGCCCCGCGCACGCGGACCTCGCCGAGGCCGCCGGTCTCCTCCGCGCCGACTGACCCCGCAGGCGTGGGCGGCCCCCGGCGGGCAGCCCCCGGCGGGCGGCCCCGGCGCGACGCGGGTCCGCGTGCCGCGCGTGACGGGTTCAGCCGCCGGCGGGGCGGCCGCCGGCGGGGCCGTTGCGCGGGCCGCGGGCCTGCCGTCCGCCGCTGCGTCCGGGCCCGGGGGCGGGCATCTCGCGCAGGCGTTCCACGTGCCGCAGCTGGACCTCGCGGGTGAAGGTGAGGTAGTCGGTGATCAGTTCCAGTTGCTCGGGGGAGTAGCGGCCGGCGACCTCCCGGTGCGCCTCGGCGATGAACGGCCCGATCAGGCCGTAGGCGAGTCGCGCCGCGGCCGGGGTGATGCGCACGAGGGTCTTGCGGCGGTCGTCGGGGTGCGGGCCGCGGGTGAGGTAGGCGAGCTTCTCCAGGCGGTCGAGCATGGTCGTGACGCTGCCGGTGGTCAGGCCCAGCTGCCGGCTGAGCTCGCGCGGGGTGGTCTCCTCGACCGAAAGAAGGATTTCCAGGCAGCGCAGATCGGTCTCGTTGACCCCCAGCAGGCGCGCCAGTTCCCGGTCGAAGTCGTCGACGGCCCCCTGATAGCCCTGGGTCGCCGCGCCCAGGCGGGCGGTCACGGCATCGGGTTCACTTGACATTCAAGCTATCTCCCCTCAGTGTCGTTAATGGCTTGAAAGCCAAGATACGTGAAATTCGATCGATTCCGAGGGAGTGGTGTGATGTCGCCCGACATCTCCGACACGGCCGATGCGGCCGGGATGAGGAACGCGGGCGGCCCGACCGCCGGCGACGAGGGGACGGCCCCGTACCCCAAACGGTGGGCGGCCGCGTTCGTGATGATCCTCGCGGCCCTCCTGGACATGATCGACGGCTCGATCGTGAACACCGCCCTCCCGTCCATCGGCGCGGAACTGCGCGCGACCCCGGCCGAGCTCCAGTGGACGGTGTCCGCCTACATGCTCGGCTTCGCCGCCACACTGATCATCGCCGGACACCTGGGAGACCGGTACGGCCGCAAGGCGCTGTTCATGACCGGCGTCGGCCTGTTCGCGGCGGCCAGTCTGGCCAGTGCCCTGGCCGCCACGCCCGAGGTGCTCGTCGCCTCCCGCGGCGTCCAGGGCGTCGCGGCGGCGGTGATCATGCCGCAGGTGCTCGCCTCGTTCCGGACCATGTTCGACGGCGAGGAACGCGGCCGGGCCTTCGCCCTCTACGGCGCGATCGCCGGCATCTCGACGGCGGTGGGCGTCCTGCTGGGCGGCGTGCTGACCGACTGGGACCTGTTCGGCTGGGGCTGGCGCACGATCTTCGTCGTCAACCTCCCCCTCGCCCTGATCGTCCTGGTCCTGGGCGCCCGATGGATCCCCGGCTCCAAGGACCACGCCTTCACCGGCCGCGTCGACCTCGCGGGCAACCTGGTGATGGCCGCCGGCCTCGTCGCGATCGTCCTGCCGCTGGTCCAGGGCCGCTCCAACGGCTGGCCGCTGTGGGGCTGGATCTGCCTGGCCGCGGGCGTCCTGGCCATCGTCGGCCTCACCGTCTCGGAGCGCAGGCGCGGCATCGAACACCCGCTGCTGCCGACCGGCCTGTTCCGCAAGCCCGCGTTCAGCGCCGGCCTGGCCGTCCAACTCCTCTTCTACGGCGGCATGTCCGGCTTCTTCCTGGTCTTCACCATCTGGTTGCAGTCCGGGCAGGGCTACACCCCCACCCAGGCGGGCCTGCTGATGATCGCCTTCAGCGCGGGCTCGATCCTCGCCGCCCCGGCCGTCGACCCGCTCGTCGCGAAGTTCGGCCGCACGGTCCTGATCGTCGGCGCCCTGGTCATGGCGGCGGGCCTCACCTGGGTCCGGCACGTCGCCCAGGACGCCGCCCCTACCCACACCGGCGCCTGGCCGCTGGTCCCCGGCCTGTTCCTGGCCGGGGTCGGCCTGATCCTCCTGATCATCCCGCTGGTCAACACGATCCTGAGCACGGTGCCCGGCCGGCTCGCCGGCGGCGCCTCCGGGATCCTGTCCACCGCCCAACAATTCGGCGGGGCCCTCGGCGTCGCCGTCATCGGCAACGTCTTCTTCACCCACGCTGACAAGGGCCTCACCGACGCGGTCACCCACGCCGCGCCCTGGGCGATCGGCACGTACGTCCTGTGCGCCGTCCTCTGCGCGGCCCTGCCCCGCAAGGCCGTCGGCAACCAGACCGACCGTTCCTAGTCAGCGAGCAGGGGTGAGTCTTGGACCCATTCCTGTGCACTGCGGACATCCCGAACGGTTTTGGGTGTCCTGGTCGCCCGGGTTCTCTCCACGTTCGGGTGCACGGATCGTGTCCGTGGTCCGGGTACGCGGGGCGGGTTTCCTCACGTCCTCGGGTGTCCGGTTCGGCCTGGACGGTCCGATGCCCGCCGGCATCGCTCTGGTGCCGGCGGGGCGGTGCCGTCCGTCGCCGGATCGGGTGCCCGAGGGCGCGTCGCCCGATCGCGACGCTCGCGGCGTCGTGTCGGGACATCTTGCGGCGGGGGCTGGTGAGCGGTTTGCGCCAGTGCTCGTCGCCCCACATCGAGGTGTAGGCCGGATCGACGGCGATGATCGCCATGTTCTGCTCGGCGGCCATCGAGATCAGCCGGGCCTTGAGTTTGCCGGTGGGGATGCCGGAGATGAGTTGCCGGAACCGCTTCCTGCGACCGTGCTTCTCGCGGGTCTTCTCCGCCGCGAAGTCCAGGTTCTCCAAGCCGATCGCCGTGACACCGCACCGTTTGGCCCAGTGCAGCAGTCGGGTGATGGCGTGGCGGACCTGGGCGTCGCGGTGGCCGGCGGTCCCGGTCAGGTCGTAGGGGAAGCGGCGCGGGCCGCCGATCGGGTTGCCGTGCGGGTCGAGCCGGTAGGCGGCGAAGTGGTCGGCGTTGGTGTCCACCCCGACCAAGCCCGCCGCGCGGGCGGCGGCGAGCGGGATCGTCTTGACCACGGGCTTCCGCACCGGCCGTCGGGGCGCCGGTGGTGTCGGGGCGGCGGCGTTCGTGGCCCTGGGCGCAGCGCACGGCGAGATCACGTGAGGCGAGCCGACCCAGATGCTCGCCCACCGCACGCAGTACCTGCTCGTCGCCGGACGCCGGCTCCTTGAGGCGGGTCCGTATCGCGACACCGGACGGACCCGGCGCAACGAACGGCGCGTCGATGGGGCGGAGCTGCTTTCCACTCATCGGCGGCTGCCGCCTCAAGTGCCTTGCGGGCGCGGTTCTTCGCCGACCGGCGCCCGTACAGGCGAGCACAGAACGAGGTCAGGACCTCGACCGTGTCGCGGACCAGGTCGTCCTCGACCTCGCCGTCATCGAGCACCATCAGGCGCCTGCCCGTCGCGGACAGGGCGGCCTCGACGAGCTCGACGTTCATCCGCCCGAGCCGGTCCTTGTGCTCGACCACCACGAGGGTCACCTTCGGATCCGCAAGCAGGCGACGCGCCTTCGTGCGGGCGCCGTTCATGCCCGAGGCGATCTCCGACTCGATGCGCACCACCGGCCGGCCGGTCTTCGCGGCCCACTCGGCGAGCCGGGCGACCTGACGTTCCAGGTCCGCCTTCTGATCGTGCGAGGAGACCCGGGCGTACAGGCCCACGCCTTCGGTCGGTGTTGTCGAGGAGTTCGCCTCGACGTTCACCAGGATCGTGCGCGGCCCCACCCGCGTCGCGGGCACCGGCAACGTGCCCTCACGGAACCAGCGATAGGCGGTATGCGGATGCACACCGTTCGCCTTCGCCCACTCCTTGAGATTCACACCACGAACCCAACACCAACCATCAGGCAGCTATACACACTTGAGTCAACTTGCGCCCGAACAGTTCACCACCCCGCCCACTGACCCACCCGCGCCCCCGCCCACCCGCGCAATCCGGACCCGAGGAGCACCCGCCATGGCCGAGACCACCACCCCCCGGCTCACCGACCCCGAGAAGCTCACCCCGCGGACCGCCGCCCCCGACACGGCCTGACGGCCCCACGCCCCGGCCCGAGGCCGGTCGGACCACCCCGGCCCGACCGGCCCCGCGCCGTGCGCGTCCGTCCCGCCCCGCCGAACGACCCGGCGGATTCCTCGTGTCCGGCTCGCGCGGGCGGCTAACGTGACGGTGACGACGTCGCTTGGAGGAGATCCGTGAGCGCGCACCCCGAGGAATCCTCGCCCTCATCCGCCCCACCGATCCCGCCCGCGCCGCCGGCACCCGGCGCGGCGGCCGACGTGCTCGTGCGGCTGCGCGCGGACCCCCGTGCCGACCGCTGGGTGCCGGCCTTCGAACGCGACTGGGCCAAGGCCCTGGAGGACTCCCGCCACAGCCACACCCTCACCCCGCTGCACGAGGTCGTCCGCACGTGGCAGTCGCGCGTGGCCGCGGCCTCGGCCGTGGACGAGTACCTGGGCTCGGACCGGGCCGAGACCGCCTTCGTGGACCTGGACCAGGCCCTCGGCACCCGCCCCTGACCCGAACACCGCACGCGGCCCGCGGATTCGGTCACGAGCGGTGATGAAAAACGGCCGGCCGCCACACCGGCCCGGGTGAACGGGGGCGGGTGTGGCGGCCGGCCGCGTGGGGCCCGCGTGCGGGGGACACGGACGGGGGGCGGGGTCAGAGAACCCGGCGGGCGCCATCGGGGGCGTCCCAGTCGAGAGTGCGCTTGACCACGCCGGTGCGGGAGTTCTGGGCGCCGACGTACACGCCGTCGCCGATGTAGACGGCCACGTGCGTGGCGGCGCCCGACGAACCCCAGTAGAGGAGGTCGCCGGGGCGCAGAGCGGACAGGTCGACCTCGTGACCGGAGGCGGACTGCTCCTGGGAGACGCGCGGCAGGTCGACACCGGCCTGCCGGAACGCGGCCTGCACGAGACCGGAGCAGTCGTAGGCGCCGGGGCCGGTCCCGCCCATGACGTACGCCTTGCCCACCTGCGAACGGACCCAGTCGACGACGGCGGCGGCGTCACCGGTCACGTGCTCACCGGTGGAGGAATCGGTGCCGATACCGCCGGAGTCCGGTCGGGAGGTGGCCGTGTCGCCGGCGGGGCCGGAATCGATCTGGTGGGCCGAGGCGGGCGTGGCCAGGGCGGTGAGCGCGATGGTGCCTATGGCGCCACCGAGGACCCCGGCCCGGATCGTGGCGGGTCGGGTGGAACGGGGCTTGGCGTGACGGGGACGTCGAGTGGTTTTGATCATGGGTCCAAGCCCTACCACCGCGATCGACGGGGACTCAAACAGCGTGGAATCGGCCACAATCGGCGAGCCGACGGCCTGAAGTCGGCCATTTCGTTCCCCGAGTGACCCGCAGTACGCCGCCCCTCACCCTCGTTACCTCGCCGTGACCTGGGGTTTCGCGCTCACCCCCGAACGGCCCCGCACCCCCTACCATCCCGAGCCCCGTCGAACCAGCCGGCGCCCGCGCCGACGTACCGTCACGTGGCACAGCTCACGATCAAGGTCCCACCCGAGCCGGGCCGCCCGTCGCGGAACGGACCACGTGTCAGGCGCGACCGAGGACGACGAGGAGCGCGACGCACTCGGCGAGGGCCTGGACGAGGAGCGCCACCCGTCGCACCCGCACGGCCGGCGCCGCCAGGGCGACGACCAACGCCACCGCCCCGAGCCCGACACCCCACCCGAACAACCACCCCGGCAACCCCGAGGCGCACCGCTCCCCGTACGTCACACACCGGGACCCCCGCTCGGAGGAGAGGACGAGGACCCCGGCGCCGACCACCGACGGCAGGAACAGGACGGCGATCAGCCCGGCCCGACGCCGGGTCGGGTCCCGAGGCGGCGGCGTCACGGGCACGGGCACGGGGGAAGCGGAATCGGCTGCGTTCACACCCCCAGCCAACCCGGACCACAGGCCCCGCGACAGAGTCGCCCTACTCAGACGGCGACGCCCGCGTACTCGGATCAGCGGGCGAGCGGGTCGGTCGACCGGTCCGGTCGAGGAGGCCGGCGGCCTCGGGACGGGGCAGACGGACCTTGCCCGCCCGGACATGCACCTCGCGGAGGCCCTCCGCCACGGCCGGCGGCCCACGTGACGTGGACGCCCGGGCGCGCACGGCCGCCCGGGACTCAACCGCGCGTGTCGCGCCCCGCCGCCTTGGCGGTGCGCAGGGCCCACACCACCAGCGGGACCTGCAACGGCAGCCGGGCCAGAGCCGCCGCCTTCAGCGGGGCGGGCCGCCCGCGCCAGTCCGCGGCCATCTGCACGTTCGCGGGCAGCACGGCCACGAAGAACCCAGCCGAGGCCAAGGCCGCCACGCGTCGCGTGCGCGGAACGAAGAGTCCGAGGGCGAGGGCCGCCTCGACGGCGCCGCTCGCCCGCGTCCACGTGCGCGGCCGGCCGGGCAGAGCGCGCGGCACCATCGCGTCGAAGGGCCTGGGCGCCACGGCGTGCGCGACCGCGGCCCCGGCCAACAGACCGGCGAGCGCGAGCGGGGAACGCGACGAACGTCTCACGAGTGCCTCCTGGGAAGTTCCCCCACCCTACTCGCCAGTACGAAGGGTGAACAGGCCAGGACCGGCCGTCCGTTCATTCGTCGTTCGCGCTCAGCGGTAGTCGTCGGGGTGGTCCTGCATCCAGGTGTTGATGCGGTCGCGCGTGCGGATCAGCTGCTTCTCGTGCGCGCGGAGGTTGCGAGCGCTGTGGTCCCCGCCGAGGGTGCGGTCGAGTTCCTTGATCCACCGCAGCGGTTCGGGGAAGTGACCCGGACCCTTGGGGTCGGCCCTCATGGCCTCGCCGAGTTCGCGCATCTCCCGGTCGACCCGGCTGATCCACCAGTCGCATTCGGCGGGGGTGCACGATCCGTCGAGGGTCGCCTGAAGTCCGGCGAACGCGTCACGCACCTTCTCCGGCCCGGGAGTCCCCGCGACCGCGTCCGCCCCCGACGCCCCCGCACCGTCCGGCGTCGCGGCCACCGGCGACTCGGACACCGGGGTCCCGGACGCGGGATCGGCGGCGGCCGTCGGCGTGGACGCGGCCGGCGCCCCGGACACGGACGGGGAGGACGCGGCCTTCGACCCGCCGTCAGGGGACGCGCAACCGGACAGGAGCGCCGCCGCCGTCAGGGCCGCGAACACACCGAGGGACAACGAGGACCGGGACATGGGCCTGCCTCCGCGAGACGTGATCAACCGAGAACGATCCCGGATGGCAGTCCCGGATACCCCTTCACCCTATCCGAACCCGATCTTCCCCCCACAGGGCCGCGATCGGCGCACCTGGCAGCGGAGGATGCTCTTCCGGCGGGGTCTACTCGCCGGCCCACACGGTGACGGTCATGGGAATGGGGTCGTTGCCGAATCCGTCGTACGAGTCGGGGACGCTGATGAGCGCGACCGATCCGCCGGTGGCGAACGCGCATATCGACTTGCCGGCAAGGTCCCCGATGGACACGGTCGGAACGAACGCGGACTTCGTCGAACATGTCCCGTACGCGGGGTCGTCCTTGGGGCCGAGCATCACGAACCGGGTGTCCGTCAGGCTGTCGAGCCTTCCGTAGGCCGAATTGAAGACCACGTCCCCCTTCCAATTCTTGGCGTCGGGCTTCGGGCGCAACTGCTGATCCCTGATGAGGAACCCGAGCTCCGCGGACAGGTCGAACGTCTCTTCACGGAGCACTCGACCGGGCCCTGATCGGGGTGCGCTGATCTTCGGCGAGGCGGTCGGGGGAGGCGTCGACGGGGGTGTCGACGGGGACGGTGGTGGGGGTGTCGGCGAGGATGAGACGGATGGTGTCGGAGGTGCGGTCGTGGTGCCTGTCGGGGTGTTCGCGGGCGGCGGTGCGGCACTGGGAGCTGTTCGGTTCGGGGAGAGGTACGTGAGCAGTGCGATCACGACACCGATCGCGGCCACCAGGGCCGAGACGATGGCGGTGATCTCGCCGACGCTGAATCGTCGGCGTGGAGGGGTGGGCGGGTCCGCCGGACGTGGTGGAACGGCAGGGGCGGGGTGTCCCTCCGGCGGAACTGCGTCTTCCGGCAACTCGGCCTCCAAACAAGTGAGTTCAAGCTCCACGTGTCCACATTGAACGATGCCCGCCGGGCGCCCCGAAAGACGCCCCGGAGTCTCGTTCCGAAGTTGTTGCGCGTCGTTCCGGGCCGGGACGCTCCGTCGGATCCCGAAGCGGGGAGGGCGATCGACGCTATGGCGTTCCGGAGGCTCGGGCGATCCGCTTCACGGACGCGCTTCCCGGCCCGCACTCGCTTCGGGGGGCGCGGCCCGATCCTTCATGCTCGGGCCACCACCCCTACCGGGCCCCGTGCGGGGTGCGCCAACGGTGTGGGGGAGAGGGCGGCGAGGTCCTCGCCCGGTTCCAGCAGGGTCTCGGCCCGGCCGACGATGAGGGCGTCGGGGGTTCCGACGGCGTCGTGGTCCTTGTCCGCGTAGTCGATGCCCCGGAGCAGGCTCCGCATCGCCTCCAGTCGGCCGCGACGCTTGTCGTTGGTCTTGACCACGGTCCACGGGGCGACGGCGGTGTCCGTCGCCCGGAACATGGCCACCTTCGCCTCCGTGTAGTCGTCCCACCGGTCCAGGGAGGCGAGGTCGGTCGGCGAGAGCTTCCACTGCCGCACGGGATCGACCCGGCGTATCGCGAATCGGGTGCGCTGCTCGGCGCGCGAGACGGAGAACCAGAATTTCACCAGCAGGATCCCGTCCTCGACCAGCATCTCCTCGAACGCGGGGCACTGCCGCAGGAAGAGGGAGTGCTGTTCGTCGTCGCAGAACCCCATCACCTTCTCCACCCCGGCGCGGTTGTACCAGGAGCGGTCGAAGAACACGATCTCCCCGCGCGCCGGCAGGTGGGTGACGTAACGCTGGAAGTACCACTCGCCGGCTTCGCGTTCCGTCGGCTTGTCCAGGGCGACGACGCGGGCCCCGCGCGGGTTGAGACGTTCGGTGAAGCGGCGGATCGTGCCGCCTTTGCCGGCCGCGTCCCGGCCCTCGCAGACCACGACGACGCGGGCGCCGGTGTTTTTCACCCAGCGTTGCAGCTTCAACAGCTCGATCTGCAGGATCCGCTTCGACCGTTCGTAGGTCCGCCGGGGGACCCGTCGGTCGTACGGGTGGTTCTCCCGCCACGTGTCGATGGGGTCACCCGCGCCGTCGAGCAGCACCGGTTGCTCGGGACGACTGGTGTCCAGGCTCAGTCCGGCGAGCAGGTCGCCGGAGCCGGGCAGGGCATCACGTTGCTCGTTCATGACCTCCCCTTTACCCGCGAGTCCCCGCTCCAGCCCCCTTCGCACCGCCCGCGTTCTCCCCGCCGTCAGCCGGGCGCCTTAGGCCGCTTCCGATCCGCGGTCGCCGAGGTGTTGTGGTGGATCCGGGCGAGGACGTGGTTCAAGGGGGCGTGGCTCCGGAAGACGGCGGCGGCCTCACGGTTGTGACCGGCCCCGGGAGCGACGGACCGCCGGTGGTACACGCCGGCGCCGTGCACCCGCACGGGAACACGGGCGACGCCGACGGCGCTCCACCCGGCGTCGAGCCCTCGGTGCTCCCGTGCCCGTCCGCGTCCCCGTCCCCGTGCCCGTGCCCGCGCATCGGGCTACGCCCCCGCCGCCGGCGGCGCCGCCGGACCGGCGCCTACTCCGTACGAGGGGGCCGGCCCGGCACGGTGGAGCCGGGCGCCCGCGGAACCGCTAACCTCGGCCCGTGACCCGCTTTAGCGGGCGGCCCGGGGGAGTCGTCGCAGCCTGCGCCGCCGCCACCCTCCTCGCCCTCCCCCACCCCGCGTGGCCCGCGCCGCGCACCCACGTGCTCGCCGTCGCGACCTGCACGCCCTCGGGCTCTGACTCCCGCGGGCACTCCTCCGTCGACGGAAGGGTCATCGCCTGGGAGGACGACGAGACCGTGTTCAAGGACGCCGTCGCCTACGCGAACCGACAGTGGAGCACGAACGGCTTGACCCGCGTGAAGATCCACCGGGACACCTCCACCGAGATCGCCGACCTCCAGTGGCGCGACGTCGACCGGTCCGACGGCGACTGGGCGCGGCGCGACGCCCAGTGGAAGCCCCACACAGGGGCGGACAACGTGTACCTCAACCGCCACCGGCTGGACAAGGGCGGCAGGTCCGGCACGGACCACCACCGCCGGCACGTCGCCGCCCACGAACTCGGGCACGCCCTCGGCCTGTGCCACAAGCCCTTCCCGGAGGCGTCCCTCCTGTGGCCCAACCACCGGGACATCGACGCCGAGAACATCAACGCGCCGACCGCCAAGGACCGCGCCGACTACCACTCCCTGTGGGGATGACCGCCGTGAACAAGACCCTCGCCGCCGCCGTCGGGACCACCGTCGGGGCCGCCCTCGTGCTCGGGGCCTGGTTGACCTACCGGGTGGTGCAACCGGTCGGCCAGGAGGCGTTGTACTCCTACGACGTCACCGACCCCGGGGTGGTCGCCCACCAGGCCCAGAACGTCTTCGTCGGCGACGTCGTCGCCGAGACCGGCGTGCGCACCGTCTCCGACGTGGACTCCCGCACCTACCGGGTCCGGGTCAAGGAGTCCCTCAAGGGACCGCTGCGCGGCGAGGTCACCGTCACCCAGTCCCTCGACCTCGACGGCCCCGCCCCCTACCGCGTCGGCGCCACCTACCTCTTCGCGACCAACGCCTGGTCCGATCCCGACGACGGCCACGCCCAGCTCTACAACGGTCCGGCGCACGCCGTCGACGCCGCGGCCGTCGAGCGGTGGAAGGCCGCGGCCGACTGACGGGCACCGTTTCCCGCCGGCCGACGCGGGCTCGCGGCCCCGCATGCCTAGGATGGCGTCCGAAGTGTCGCGGGTATCGGGGGGACCGCCCACTCACATCGGCTTTCCTCCGGCGTGCCCGCCCGTCCGCGTGCCCCTACGGAGGAATCACCTTGAGCCACGGCGCCACCGACACCCCCTACTTCCAGCCAGGTTACGGCGACCGGCAGAGCATGCCCTACGCCCACGCCCACGCCGCACCCCCGCCCCCGGCGCGGATGCCGGGCGGGGTGATGACGGCCCGCGTGTGCCTGTTCGTCACCGCCGTCTTCCAGGTCCTCGGCGTCCTCGTCGGCGGCGCCCTCCTCGCGCTGGCGACCGTGGCCCTCAGCAGCGGTGGCTCCCGCTCGGACGCGCCGAGCGGCGAGGACACGGCCCTCGCCCTGGGGTCCCTGTTCGCCATGGGCCTCGTCGTGCTCGGCTTCACCGTGTGGACGATCCTGACCGCCGTCAAGATGGGCAAGGGCGGCCCGAAGGTGCGGGTGTCCGGGATCGTCCTCGGCTCGACGCTGAGCGTGATCAGTGCGATCAGCTTCGTGGCCTCCCTGATCCTCCCCGGCTCCCCGCCGATGACGATCCTCGTCCTGCTGCTGAACCTGCTCTCGCTCCTCCTCGGCCTGGGTGTCCTGTTCGGCCTCGCCAACTCGGTCGCCGGCCAGTGGTTCCGCCGCCCCCGCACCCGTCACTGACCCACGTCCCGGCCGCCACGCCGTCAGTCGCCGAGGATCCGCTCCCACAACAGGCTGTCCTGCCACCGCCCGTCGAGGAGGATCGCGGATCGGGCGACGCCGTACGGCGCGAACCCGTGCCGGCGCAGCACGCGTTGTGACGGCAGGTTCTCCAGGTTGGTGGACGCCTCGGCGCGGTGCAGGCCCAGCTCGTCCGTCATGACGCGGAGCACGTGCCCCACCGCGCGGCCGGCGTGTCCCCGGTTCTGGGCGACGCCGGCGATCCAGTACCCGACCGAGCCGCGCCGCAGGTGTGGCTGCGGCAGGATGCCGCCTACGGTGACCTGGCCGATCACCCGGTCGTCGGCGAGCACCACACCCGGCCAGACGGTGCCCGCCCGGTGGCCGGCGAGCAGGCCCTCGATCCGGTCCGCCTGGCCTTCCGGGGTGAAGAACTCGGCCGGTTGCGCCGGCTCCCACCGTCGGAACGCCTCGGCGTCCCGTGTCCGGTGGGCGGCGATGGCGGCGGCGTCGGCGGGCTCGATGAGGCGGATCGCGGTACTGGCGTGCATGGACGGTTCCTCGGTGTGAGCGGGTGACGGTCGGTCGACGTGGGCGTGCTCGCGTGCTCCCGGATCCGACGAGGTCCGACCCTTGACCGGGTGAGCCTGCCCGATGCGGTTTCGGCCATGTTCCACGCGGGGCCTGGAATCCCCCGACCTCCGTTGTGGATCATCACGGTGGTGGGGACCAGGCCACGCTTCGGCGTTCGGTGTTCGGCGTTTCGGGGGGAACGGGTTCGTGATCGAGACCTTGCTGCGCGCGCATCCGGATCTCGCGGTGGCGGCCGTCCTGGCCTCCCTGCTCGCGGGCCTCGCGGGTTGGTGGACGGCCCGGCGGCTGGGACGGGGCGAACGGCGCGAACGGCTCGGACGGGGCGGACCGGGCGGGCTCCTCGGCGCCCTCACCGGCGCGGCCCTGGCCGTGGTCCTGACCGCCACCCTGTACCCCGTCGCGGCGTCCGCCCCCGCCTCGGGCACCTGTTTCGTCACCCGCGACCTCGTCTCCGGCACGTTCACCGCCCAAGGGGTGATGAACGTCCTCCTGTTCCTCCCGTTGGCCGCCTTCGGGGCGTGGACGACGCGCCGGCCGGTCCCGGTGGCCCTGGGCTGCGTGGGCCTGTCGGCCGTCATCGAGGTCGCGCAGGCCCTGACACCGGGCGTCGGGCGGGCCTGCGACAGCACCGACCTGTGGACCAACGCCCTGGGCGCGGCCCTCGGCGCCGGGCTCGCGGCGGCCGGCCCGCTCCGCCGCGCCGCGCGCGCCCGCACCGGGGTGGCGGCCGGCGGGGACGGACGGGGGATCCGGCGTTCGCTCGTGGGCTGCGCCGTCGGCATGACGGCCCTCGGCCTCACCGCCGCCGCCACCGTGACGTTCGTCCCGAGCGAGGTGGCCTGGGCCGACACCGCCGACGCCGAACAGGAGCGGGCCGCCCGCGACGCCGTCGTCGGGTTCCTCGGCGAGGACGCGCGGATCGCCACGGTGCAGTTCTTCCAGGACCGCGGACGGCTCGTGGCCGCCACCGACCGGGGCAACCTGGAACTGGCATGGCCCTCGCGCGAGGTGACCTCCGGTTTTCTGCACACCCCGGGCACCTCCCCGCCGGCCGGGCGGGCGCCCACCCCCGTCGACGACGCGACCGCCCGGGCCACGGCGGAGGGGTTCGTGCGCGAACACTTCCCCTGGGCCCTCGTCGGCCGAACGAGCGTGGCCCCGAGCGAGGAGGCCGGGCCGGCCGGGAAACGCGTCTCCTGGCGCTCGCGCAAGAACGGCGTGCTCATGCCGCTGCGCGTGGACGTCGTCGTGGGTCCCGGCCGCACGGTCGTCTCGTTCGAGGCCCGCCGCGTCCCGGACCCCGTGCTGCCCGCCGCCCGCGTCGACTGGCGGCGTGCCGAGACCCTCGCGGCCCGCGAGTTCCCCGGCGAGGTCGTACGGATCGGCGAACTGACCGCCCGGACCGACGAGAACGGCGATTGGCGCCCGTACTGGCCCCTCGACATCGGCCCGTCCGATGCCCCGAGCCCCGGCGCCGCCACCACCACCGACGACGGTGGCCCGCCCGGCGACGGCCCCGAAGCCCCGGCCGCGCCCGCACCGTCCGGGCGCCTGATGTTCCTGGACGCCCTCACCGCCGCGCTCACCCCGGCGACCGCGACCGACACGCCGTGAACGCGCCTACCACTCCCAGGGCATGCCGAACCAGAGGACGACGACCAGGACCACCCCGATGAGCAGCAGGGCGGCGGGAATGATGAGGCACCCCGAACACCCGGCACACCCGGACGCGCCCCCCGCGCCCCGCCGCCGTCGCGCGCCCGGCGTCCCGTTCTCCCGTGCGTCGTTCATGTCCCGCTGATGCCCACCACCCCCACGGAACAGTCCATTCCACCCCCACGCCCCCCGGAGCTCGACGGCGGCGTGCACTACCCTGACGGCCCCGTGATCGTGAACGAGTGGACGGAGGGGTGCCGTGGGCAGCGTTTCGCCTGATTACCGGCATGTGCGGAAGATCCTCACGGTGGGCCGGAGGCTGTCCGTCCCGGGTGCGGAACTGAAGTGGTACGACCTGTACCCGCAGGACGCGCCCCCGGACGCGGCCGCGGTCGGCGGGGCACGGGAGTTCGTCCGCGCGCGGGCCGAAGGGCTCGGCTTCGAGGACGAACTGGGCTTCGTCATCCTCCACCGCGTGGGCGGAGCGCACCTGCTGCTGGTGAGCACCTGGCGCGGCGAGAACGAGTGCTGGAAGACCGTCTACGTGGACGACGGCACGGGCTTCGTCCTGCTGCCGCACGGCGAACCGCACATCGCGACGTTCTGCGTCTGGGAACTCGGCGCCGTCCTGCACGAACAACAGGCGTGGACACGCTTCCTGGAATCCCGGCGCACCGAGGTCGACGCCGTCGCCTACCTCGACGACGTCCCCGAGACCCCGCTCCGCGTCTGATCCGGCGTCGGCGTGATTCCCATGACGGACGACGGTGACGGCGACGGTGGCGGTGAACGCGAGTCGCTGGTCGGCGGGATGGCGAACGCGGGGGCGGTCCTCCGGCGGGGGGAGCTGGTGGAGCGCCCGGCGCCGCGCCACGCGCACGCCCTCCACGCCCACCTCCGCGCCCTGAGGGCGCACGGTTTCGACGGGGCGCCCAGTCCCGTCGGGCTCACCGCGGACGGGCGCGAGCGGCTGACGTTCGTCCCCGGCGACGTGGCCTTGCCGCCGTTCCCGGACTGGGCCCTGACCTCGGCCGCCCTCGCGTCGGTGGGGCGCCTGCTGCGGCGCCTGCACGACACGAGCGCGGCCCTCCCGGTCGACACCGGCGTCGACTGGCCCGCGGACCTGGCCGACCCGGAGGGCGGCACGATGCTGGTGCACAACGACGTGTGCCCGGAGAACGTCGTCTTCCGTGACGGTCGCGCCGAGGCGCTCATCGACTTCGACTCGGCGGCCCCGGGCCGGCCCGTCTGGGATCTCGCCATGGCCGCCCGCTACTGGGTGCCCATGCTCGATCCCGAGTCCGCGTCGGCCTCGCACCCCGAGCCCCGGGACGCCCCCGCACGGCTGCGGATCCTCGTCGACGGCTACGGCCTCCCGACGGCGGACCGGGCCGAGCTGCCGCTCGTCATCGAGCGGGCCACGGAGGTCTGCCGGGCCTTCGTGGTGCGCCGCGTGGCCGACGGCGATCCCGTCTACGTCCGGGCATGGGTCGAGCGCGGTGGACGGGAGCGCTGGGACCGCGTCCAGACCTGGCTCGCGGACCACCGCGCGACATTCACGACCACCCTCCTGACCTGACCTGTCCCGACCCGACCCGTCACCCCGACCCGTCACCCCGATCCGACCCACGGCCCCGCCCCACCGAGCGTCAGCCCTCGTCGGCCTCCCCGCAGAACAGGCAGCCGTCCCACAGCGGCAGGGCCGTGAGGATCCGGTGTCGCACGCAGCAGGCGACGGCCCGCTCGTGGGCAGCGGGGAAGCACGCGGCGCGCGGGTCGCCCGGCACCGGGTCGAAGGAGTCCACCAGGGCCCGGAACCGCCGGAGATGGTCCGGGGCGAACGGGGGATCGTACGACAACTCGTCCCAGCGGTGACGGGTCAGGGCCAGGTCCACGGCCCGCAACACGAACGCCTTCGCCCGCGCGCACTCCTCGACCGTCTCGCCCCAGTCGATCTCCTCCAGATCGAAACCGACGGCGCCCCGCCCCATCGCCCGCTGGTCCTGGAGGTTGAGCAGAGCGGCGAACCGGTGGTCCCACTCCGACTCGGCGAGGTCGGACACGGCCGGCATCAGCACCTCCACGAAGACCGTGGTGCCCCCGTTGGACAGGTACAGAACACGCCCACCACCACCGAAACCGTTTCCCATCCGGCCACTGTAGGCACCTACTCCCGGACCGGGGGTGGGTCGTCGGGCGGGGGGTAGGGGGATACCTCGATCTTGGTCTGGCGCAGGAGGTTCGCGCCGACCAGGACGCCGAGGGCGATCGCGAGGACGGTGAGCACGGCCGTGATCAGCACGCCGATGTCGTTCGTCGTGCGGGTGAGGAGCAGGTCGGAGACGCCCTTGAGGCCGAGGGAGCCGGGGACGAGCATCCAGAACGAGGGCAGGAAGATCACCTGGTTCGGGATCCGCGTCCTGCGCGCGATGTACGCGGCGAGCGGTGGCAGGGTCACCCCCGCGGCGAACGCGCCGAACAGCGGGCCTTCGAGGTGCCCGGAGGCGAGTTGGACGGCGCGTTCCAGCAGGAGGGCGGCCAGGACCCAGCCGGCGGCGGCGCGGGGCGCCGAGTCGCGGATGATGAAGCCGAGGCCGAGCAGCAGCACACCCGTCCACACCGCCCACGACCCGAGCAGCGCGGGCGGGGCCCCGGTGGGCGGATGGGACCCGCCGACGGAGGTCCCGATCAGGATGCCCAGGGCCAGGAGCAGCAGCACGTTGGCGGCGCCCGCCAGCCGGGCGATTCCCGACAGCATGGCCCCGGTGGCCAGTTCGATGGCGCCCATGGTGAGGGCGGTGCCGGGCAGGAAGGCGATCAGCGGGGCGATGAGCAGGGCCGTCGGCTGTTCGTGGAGCAGCGGTCCGGCCCAGCGCACGCACGCGGCGGTCGCGCCGGCGGCGGCCACGACGGGCAGCAGGGTGGCCAGGGCGGGGTACCGCTTGGCGATCTCGCGCAGGACACCGACGCCGAGGCCCAGGACCGCGTACCCGGGGAGGGCGGGCAGGGTGGCGTGCTGGATCATGCCCAGACCGATCGTGAGGATCACGTAGCCCAGTACGCCGAACGGGGCCGAGGTCTGCCGCGGCAGCTCCCGCACCCGGCGCAGCTCGGCGTGCGCCTCGTCCAACGGCAGGGCCTCCCCGCGCATCCGCCGCACCAGGTCGTGGAGCCGCTGGACCTGGTCGAGGCGCAGGTTCTGCCCGGGCACCGGCATGAAGTCGATGACCCCGCCGTGCCCGCCGGGCCGGGTGCCCAGACGCACCAACAGCCCGGTGGGCACGATGAACGAGCGCACCTGCATGCCGTAGCGGGCCGCGACGTCGTCGATCGTGTTCGTCACCTCACCCGTGTAGGCGCCGGACCGCAGCAGCAGCTCACCCAGCCGGCACAGCACGTCGGCGAGGCTCTGCGCCCATTCGGGCTCGTCCACGACACGGGCGGGCAGCGTCACCGTGTCCGCCTGCCGTTGCCGTCTCCGCCGGAACAGCAGGGGTTCCCCGGTGAACGAGACGGGGTGGGGGGCGGGCGGCACCCGGTCCTCGCGACTCGGGCGCAGGCGCTGCCCCAGGCGGGTGATGAGTCTTCTGCGCATGGGACCCGGCTCACTGCTTCGCGGCGGACGGAGAGGATTCGACCCTACCGACCGCCCCGCCACATCCCGGGCATTGACGACCGGGGCCGGGCGCGCGGCCGCTCCGGTCGAAACGCGGTGGACGGCGGGGCGGAGGGCGGGAAGACTCGGGCGTCGTGGACATGGGGATCTCCGGCTTCGAACCGGTGTACGTGGTCGGGGCGGACGCGATCCGGCGGGAGCACGGCGCGCGCCTCGCGGCGCTGGTCGGGCGGCGGCTGACGGGTTCCGCGCTGGTGCGGTACGCGGAGGACGAGGGCGTGCTCGCGGACTGCCCGGTGGTGCTGGACTTCGAGGGCGTCCGGGTGGAGCTCTGCCACCACAGGTTCGACGAGCTCTCGATCGGCTGGAACACGATCGACACGACGGCGCCCGTCACCGGGTGGGAGTGGTTCGCATTCACCCCGCGGTGGTCCCACGGCGACGAGCGCCTCGCACCGCTCCTCGGCGAGGAACTGCGGGAGGTGGCCCTCCTCGCGTCGCGCCCCACCACGCCCGACCTCGCGGTCGACACGGTGACGGTGGAGTTCGTCTTCGCGGCCGGCTCCCTGCTGATCGTCAACGGCCTGGACGAGAACCGCGTCGAGGTCGGCGTGCCCCACCCGGACCTCGTCCGGCACCCATTGCGGCCCTGACCCCGAGCGCGCCGACACCCACCCCCCCGGTTGGATTTATCGTCCACACATGGACAGTCCGTCTATGATCGGGGGGAAGGCGCCCGCGCGCCGGAAGGCGTCGGCGGGAGCGCGTCGAGCCGCGGAAGCCGGGAAAGTCCATGAACGCAGAACCTCAGCCCCTCGTCGCCGACCTGCACGACCGGTCCGGGCGGCGCTACCCCCTGGACGAGCCCCGCTGGCGGGGCGAGGACGGCGGGCCGCTCGCGGTAAGCCCGCTGCCGGGCCTGCGCCCCGACCGCGTCGACACCGCCGAACGCTCGCTGTGGCGCTACGCGGCGGCCCTGCCCGTCCCCGCCGCCCACCGGGTCAGTCTGGGCGAGGGGTGCACGCCGATGATCCCGCTCGACTGGGCCGGCCGGCGCGTCCACTTCAAGCTGGAGTGGTTCAACCCGACCTCCAGCTTCAAGGACCGGGGCGTCTCGGTCATGATGTCCCACCTCGCGGCCCACGGGGCCACCCGCGTGCTGGAGGACAGCTCGGGCAACGGCGGATCCGCCGTCGCCGCCTACGCGGCCGCCGCCGGCATCCGTGCCAAGATCATCGTGCCCGCCGCCACCTCCGCCGCCAAGATCCTCCAGGCCCGCGCCTACGGCGCCGAGATCGAACTCGTCGGCGGCACCCGCGACGAGGTCGCGGCCGAGGCGATCCGCCAGTCGCGGGAGATCCCCTACGCCAGCCACAACTGGCACCCCATGTTCATCCAGGGCACCAAGACCGTGGCCTACGAGATGTGGGAGTCCCTCGGCTTCACCGCGCCCGACAACGTGGTCCTGGTGGCCGGGGCCGGCAGCAACGTCATCGGCTGCGACCTCGCGTTCGGCGAACTGCTCGACGCCGGTCAGATCCACCGGCGCCCGCGCCTGTTCGTCGGCCAGCCCGAGCACTGGGCGACCATCGCCGACACCTTCAACGGCCTCGACCCGGCCGCCCGCGGCGAGCGGCTGCCGACGATCGCCGAGGGCGCGTCCATCGCCCACCCCGTCCGGCTGCCCGAGGCCGTGGAGGCCATCCGTCGTTCCGGCGGCGCCGCCCACGCCGTCCCCGAAGCGGAGATCCACGCCGCCGTCCGCGCGCTGAGCGCGCGGGGCCTGTACGCCGAGCCGACCAGCAGCGTCGCCGCGGCCACCCTCGACCACTTCATCGGGACCGGACGGATCGCCGAGGGCGAGACGACCGTCGTCGTGCTCACCGGTTCGGGGCTGAAGTCCGCGGAACGGATGGCCGGCGTGTTCGCCGGACCCGGCGACGACGCCCGGGAACCGGGCGGCACCCGATGACGGCCCCCGCCACCCCGCCGGACGGGGACGAGCACCTCCTGAGGGAGGTCGAGCGCATCACCGTCGCCGTCGGGCGCATGTTCCCCGGCCTGTGCGAGGTCGTCCTGCACGATCTGCGCCGACCCGACGCCGCCGTCCGCGTCATCGAGAACAACCTGTCCGGGCGGCGGGTCGGCGACCCCGCGACCGAACTCGGCCTGCGCCGCGTCGCCGACCCCGACTACCCGGACGTGGTCCAGAACTACGACAACCGCTTCCCCGACGGACGTCCGGCCAAGAGCACCTCGATCGGCGTCAAGAACGCCGAGGGACGCTACATCGCCGCCCTGTGTCTGAACCTGGACGTCAGCACGCTGTCCCCGCTGGCCCTCTCCCTGGCCCGCCTCGTCGCCACGGACCCCGTCACGGACGCCGTCACGGACGCCGAACAGGGCGACGGGCCCCTGGAGACCCTCCGCGACCGCGGCGGCCGGGAACTCGCGGCGGCCGTCGACTCCTTCGCGGCGGAGCGCGGCGTCACCCCGCGCGCCCTCACCCGCGACCAGCGGCGCGAACTGGTGCGGGGGCTGCACCGCCAGGGCTTCTTCGAGACCAGGGGTTCCGCGCAACTCATCGCCGACCGGCTCGGCGTCGCGCGGGCGACGGTCTACAACTACACGAAGGACCCGCGCCCGACACCGCCGTCGGACCCCGACCCGCCACGCCCGTGACCGGCCCGCCCGCATCCCCGCCGCCCCCTGCGGCGGCACGGGTCGGGGGCACGCGGGTCAGTGCCGCCCGGCTCAGGGGCGCGCGGCTCAAGGGGACCCCGGGTCAGGGGCGCGCGGCGATGTCCCGGCGCAGTTCGGCGACCTCGCGGCGCAGCCGGACGAGCTCGGCGTTCAGGGCGGCCACGTCGTTCTTGTCGGCGCCTTGGTCGCCCTTGCGCAGGGTCACCAGCAGGGTCCCGTTCGGCTGGAGCGTGACCTCGTCGGCCTCGATGCCGGCGTCGCCGCCCTGCGCGCGCACGGCCACCTCCAGGTCGGTGCGGCGCAGCCGGTTGCGGCCGATGACCTCGGGCAGCCAGGTGCCGTCCCGCACCAGCGTGACCGGCCGGCCCTCGACGACGCGGCGGAAGCGCTCCGACACCATGGTGGCCTTCACCGTGAGCCCGTTGGCGAGGATCAGCACGAACGCGCCGAACGCGGCCCCAGCCACCGAGTCGTCGGAGCCGATCACCGCGTTCTGCAGGATCGTCACCAGCAGCAACATCACCACCAGGTCGAAGGTGTTGAGCTGTGCCAGGTCCCGTTTGCCCCCCAATCGCAGCAACACCAGCACCAGCACGTACACCAGGACCGTGCGGACCGCCTTCTCCAGGAGGGAGAGGTCCGGGTGCATCAGGTCGTGCCACACGCGCGTGCCCTCTCGTCCCGCCTCGCCGGCCCGGCTCCGGGCGGGCAAGCGGCAGCCTACGCGGACCGGCTCCGCGCGCCGTTCGGACACGGCCGAACGCCGCGCCGGGGGACGGGCGCGGCCGGGTGGCGGCTCAGGTCACGGGGGTGTGGCCCCGGTCGGGGGTGAGGAGGTAGGCGAGCGCCATCTCGCCGAGCTCGTCACCGTACCGGCGCCTGGCCGCCTCGCCGGTCGCGGCGTCGGGGCGCAGCGAGTCGTGGAAACAGGCGCCGAGGATCGCGCGGGCGGCGGTGTCCAGGGCCTGCCGGGGCTCGGAGCGGCGGACCTGGTCGGTGTAGGGGGCCGCCGCTTCGAGGAGCAGGCGGTGGAGTTCGGTGATGGTGCGGGCCCCGCGCTCCAGGGACCTGGTGCCGCGCGTGCGCAGCAGTTCGGGGAACAGGCCGCTGTGATCGGCGAAGGATTGGAGCAGGGCGTGCGCGTACGCGTCCATGACCCCGGCGAGTGAGGGTTCGGCGGCGCGCAGCCGCTCGGCGACGTACTCCTCGCGGCGTTCCAGCATCCGCTCGGTCAGGGCGCCGATCAGCTGTTCCTTGTCCTCGAAGCGGCGGTAGATCGTCCCGACGGCGACGCCGGCGCGTTTGGCGACACCGGCGATCGTCATCTCCTCCAGGCCGGTGGTGGAGGCGATCTCCTCGGCCGCCCGCAGCACCCGCGCCAGGGTGGCGGCGCTGCGGGCCTGCTGGGGTTCCCGGTAGGACGCCGACGGCTCCGGCTCGTTGCTCATGTCCCGCATGCTATCGGCGCAGCTCCGGCCGCCTGCCCCGGCGACCGCCCGCCCGCCAACCGATCGACCGCCCCCGCCCGCCCGCTTGACAACCGTCGAGGCCCGAGGCGTACCCTCATTATGTGAACGCGAATTCGCATTCACATAATGAGCGAGAGGTGTGACCCATGACCGCGACCGACGACCGCACCCCCGAGCCCGTGACCGTGACGCTCGCGTCCGGACCGCACAGCGGCGGGAGCATCGACGAGTTCGAGCTGTTCTACGCCCGCCGCGCGGTGGACCGCTTCCGCACGCTGCTGGGCCGCCAAGGCATCCTCGACCTGCTGGCCGAGGACATCGAGGAGGGCAACGCCGTCCTGCGCGAGCACGCCCGCACCTCCGACGGCGCCTTCAAGGGCGGCACCACCGTGCTCGCCACGCGGGGACTGACCTCGGCGGAGTTCCTGACCTGGATGGACGCGGCCTTCGCCGGCGACGAGCGGCCGCTGCTCGCGGCGCACCCCGAGCACTACGCGATGGGCACCGACGAGATCGGCGCGCGCGTGGTGGAGAACATCGGCCCGCACGTCGCCTCCTTCTACATGGGAGGCTGGGGCACCGCCGCGCTGGACTGGGCCGAGGACGCCGCCGAGCTGCTCCCGGAGTCGGAGTTCCCGCGCAAGATGTCCTCCAACCTGTTCCTCGCCGACGGCACCGTCGTCGGGCGGGCCCTGATCCAGTTCGGCGACACGGCCGACGGGTTCACCTCCAGCCTGACCGTCTACTTCCCCGTCACCTGCCCGGACGAGGTCCTGGAGCACCACCTGCGCCACTACGCCGTCGAGTTCCGCAACTGGATCGTCGCCGCCGCGGCCGCCCGCCCCTGAGCCCCGGGGCCCACACCCGGCGCCGCCCCGTCACGCCCCGGCTCGACACGCCCCGCCCCGTCACGGCCGGAGCGTGTCCCGCGGGGTTCGGCCGGTGTGGGCGACCAGGGCGTCGATCAGCGTGGGCCACAGTGCGCGGGGCCGGTCGTGGCCCATGTCGGGGATCAGCAGGAGTTCGGCGCCGGGCACCAGCTCGGCGGTGCGTTCTCCGCCGCTGGGGTCGATGAGGGTGTCGTCCAGGCCGTGGATCACCAGTGTCGGCACCCGCAGCGCGCGCAGCTCCTCCGCGCGCGATCCGGCGAGGACCATCGCGCCGAGCTGCCGCGCGATCCCCGCCGGGTGGTGGGCCCGGTCGTAGGCCGCGGCGGCCGCCTCGCGCAGCACGGCGGCGTCGCCGTGGCGCTTGGACGCCCACACCAGCTCCCGCTCCGCCGACGCGACGTACCCCTCGCGGTCCGCGGGCCTCGGCGCGAACAGCACCGCCTGGGCCTCCGGGGCGGCCCGGCCGTAATCGCTCTCGCCGGTCGAGGACATCATCGAGGTCAGCGTCAGCACCCGTTCCGGGGAGCGGACGGCCATCGTCTGGGCGATCATGCCGCCCATCGAGGAGCCGACCACGTGGGCGCGTTCGACGCCCAACGCGGTGAGCAGTCCCAGGCCGTCGTCGGCCATGTCGGCGAGCCGGTACGGGATCATCGCCAGGGCGGCCGGGATGTCTCCCGAGCTCACGGCGCCGATGAACCTCCCCAGGTCCACCGGGTGCTCGTCGAAGCGGGTGGACAGACCACAGTCACGGTTGTCGTACCGGATCACGTACCGACCGCGAGCGGCCAGCGCCCGGCAGAACTCCTCGTGCCACCCCAGCATCTGCGTCCCGAAGCCCATCACGAGCAGGACGGCCGGATCACCGGGGTCACCGAACCCCTCGTACGCGAGGGAGAGCCCGGGAGACACTTCGACGTTCGCCATGGACCCCACCCTGCCGGCTGCCACCACGAAACGCCCCTCCGTTTCCGCGTCCCCGCCGAGGTCTCAGACCCGCATGTCCGGTCCGGGGCCCTCGCCCTCGCGCCAGACCGGGTCGAGGGTGGTGGTCGAGAGCCGCCAGCCCTCGGCCGTGCGGGTCGCCGTGCCGGTGATCACGGCGCCGACGGTGAACACCTCGTCGACCCGGCTTCCGGTGGCGCTCATCAGATGGGTGATCCGCGCGTTGGCGCGGTAGTCGGCCCGACCGCCGCGCACGCCGACGATGTAGTTGGTGAATACGTGCTGGGTTCGGTCGAACGGGGCCATCACCGCGGCGAGGAAGGCGTCCAGGCCCTCGACGCCCTCGTGCGTGCCCGGCGGCAGGTTCACCGCGCAGTCCGCGGTGAACAGCGTCGGCACCACCGCGCCGAAGTCCCGCACGTCGAAGACGCGGGCGTACCGGTCGAGAAGACCACCGATCTCCGCACGGTCGAGCAGGCCCTGAACGTCCACGGCAGCCTCCACTCCCATCGGCACCGGACGGGCCGGCGCACGGGGCCGGGGTCCGATGCGCCCCGCCCGTGGTCAGCATGTCGTGACACCGCGCGGGACGGCGCCCTCGCCACGCCGCCGCGCGCGAACGCGGCCCGGGCGGGGGTGTCTCCCCCGGAGCACCCCCGCCCGAGCCGACGCCCGAGCCGACGCCCGTCAGCGCCCGGCGGGCCGCCCGGTCGAGGCGACCGGGTCCGCGCCCGCGCCCGAGCCCGCCACCGGGGCGCGGCGGCGGCCGCGACCCACCGCGAGGGTGGTGAGGGCGGCCACCGCGAAGGAGAGCAGGGAGGCGCTCATCCACGGCTGGACGGTGAGGCCCACGGCCCCCTGCAGCCAGGCCCAGAAGTCGGACCAGCCCGCGATGTTCGTCGGCGCGATCAGCTGGTACGTGGCGAAACCGAGCGCCCACGGCAGCAACATGACCCACCGGGTCGGGGCCTGCTCGGAGACGTCCCAGGTGCGGTGCCCGCCGAGCACGAAGAAGTCCACGACGAGGACGGCGAACATCGGGATGAACACCGCGCCGATCAGGTACAGGAAGCTGGCGTAGCTGTCCATGTTCACCAGCAGCGCCAGCCCCGTGGCCAGCGCGCCGCTGATCAGGCACAGCACGCGCCGGTCCGCGCGCGGCAGCAGGTTCTGGGCGGAGACGGCGGTGGAGTACACGTTGGCGAAGGACTGGTCGACCTCGCGCAGCACCAGGACGCCGAAGCAGATCACCCCGACGCTGGTCGCGGTGAACGGGTCGAAGACCTTGTACGGGTCGGTGCTGTCGAACGCGATCATGGCGAGCGCGGCCACGCCGAGCACCGAGCCCGCGACCCCGGCCAGGGTCTGGCCCACGACCAGCCCGCCGAACGCCTCCTTCTCGCTGCGCGAGTGCCGCGAATAGTCGGCGACCAGCGGCAGCCACGAGATCGAGACGGCGATCACGCTGTCCGTGGCGAACCAGAAGTCCTTCCAGGACCCGCCCTCCATCGGGATGCCCCGCCCCGCGAGGTCCCAGCCCAGGTAGAGCACGGCGAGCACGACGGCGACCGTGACGTAGCGGCGGATCAGCCGCAGGGCGCCGAGCGGCCGGAGCGTGAGGGCGGTCGTCACCACGCCCGCGACGAGCACGTACAGCCAGCCCGGGCCCGGGTCGCCGAAGACCTGCCGGGCCAGGATCTGCAGGCCGGTGGAGATGACCACCAGCTCGAACACGGCCCAGCCGACCATCTGGAGCGCGTTGAGCACCGTGGGCAGATAGGACGCCTTCGCCCCGAACAGGCCGCGCAGCAGCACCATCGACGGGGCGCCGGTGCGGGCCCCGGTGACGGCGGCCAGACCCAGCGCGAAGGTGCCGATCAGGGTGCCCACGACGGACGCGGTGACGGCGGCGGTGAACGAGAGGGTCGGACTGCCGGTGCCCAGGGGGTCCAGGACCACCAGCATCCCGCTGAAGCCGAGCAGGCTGACGCCCAGGTTCGCCCAGAAGGTGCCCTGGTCCAGGCCCGTCAGGATCTTCGGCGCGGGCTCGTCGAGCGTGAGCGGCGCCTCGTTCGCCGGCGCCGGCGTCGGCGCCGAGCTCGGGTTCGGGTTCGGTCTCGCGGCGTCGGATTCGGTGGTGGTCGTCACTTCGCGGGCTCCGAGACCTGGGCGGGAACGGCGCCGACGGGCCATGACTCGGTGCGCCAGGCGGCGTCCCAGAACATCCACTCCCAGGTGGACGCCGTGCCGAACGCCGTGAGCATCCGCGCGCGGGTCGCCGGGTCGGCCTGGTCCGCCAGCCGGTTCACGATCTGTCGGGCGTGCTCGGTCGCGGCCTCGAACTCCGGGTCGGCGTACGTGCCGATCCAGTCCCCGTACGGGTGCACGGCGAGGTCCCCGGCCTGCTCCAGGAGTACCCGGCCCACCTCGGCGTAGATCCAGAAGCAGGGCAGGACCGCGGCCGCCAGCTCGGCGTAGCCCTGGGTGTGGGCCACGGACAGCAGGTAGGAGGTGTACCCGGTGCAGGTGGGGGAGGGCGTCCAGGCGTCGACGTCGACGACGTTGCTCTCGTGCAGGGAGCTCTCCACGACGACGGCGTCGTGCGCGGACTTCGCGAAGAACGCGATGTCCTCGGGCCGGTCCGCCTTCACGGCCGCGGCGGCCAGCGCGCGGGCGTAGTCGCGCAGGTAGTGGGCGTCCTGGGCCAGGTAGTAGACGAACTTCTCCCGGTCCAGGGTGCCGTCGCCGAGGCCGGTGACGAACGGCAGCCGGTCGATGGCGGCGCGTGTCCCGGCCGTGGACGTCCACAGCTCGTCACAGAACGTCGTCGTGGTCATGGGGCTCAGCTCCAGTACTGGTGGAAGTGGTGGACGGGGCCGTGGCCGTGACCGACCCGCAGGGTGTCGGCCGCGCGCAGGGCCCCGGTGAGGTACTCCTTGGCGGCGCGGACGGCGGTCGGCCAGTCCTCGTGCCGGGGGCGGAGGGCGGCGATCGCGGCGGAGAGGGTGCAGCCGGTGCCGTGGGTGTTGCGCGTGTTCACGCGGGGCGCGGACAACTCGGTGACGACCGCGCCGTCCGCGCCCCGGGAGCCGTCGACGAGGACGTCCACGGACTCGGCGTCGTGCGTGTGGTGCCCGCCCTTGAGCAGGACGCGTCGCACGCCCGTCTTCAACAGGGCGTGCGCCTGCTCGACGGCCTCCGCGCGGTTCGCGGCGGCGGCCGTGCCGAGGAGGTCCCCGGCCTCGGGCAGGTTGGGGGTGATCAGGTCGGCCAGCGGCAGGAGGCGCTCGCGCAGCACCGCGACCGCGTCGGCCTCCAGCAGACGGTGGCCGCTGGTCGAGACCATGACGGGGTCGAGGACCACGTACAGGGGCCGGTGCCGCTCCAGGGCGTCCGCGACGGCCTCGGCGATGCCCGCGTCGGCGAGCATGCCGATCTTGACCGCCGCCGGCGGCACGTCGGCGAAGAGCGTGTCGAGCTGCTCGGTGACGAAAGCCGGCGGGACGGCGTGGATGCCGGTGACGCCCCGCGTGTTCTGAGCGGTCAGGGCGGTCAGCACCGCCATGCCGTAGGCGCCGTTGGCGGAGAACGCCTTCAGGTCGGCCTGGATCCCGGCACCCCCGGACGGGTCACTGGCGGCGATGCTGAGGACGTTGGGCGGGATGCTCACGCGGAGACCTCCTGGTGCAGGGCGTGGACGAGGGAACGGGCGGCGGCCTCGGGATCGGGGCGTCCGCAGACCGCGCTGACGACGGCGACGCCGGCCGCGCCGCGCCCCACGACCGCGGCGGCCTCCGACACGCCGATACCGCCGATGGCCACGCACGGCAGCGGGCTCTCCCGGACGATCCGGGCCAGCCCGTCCAGCCCGAGCGGGGCGTCGGCGTCGGGCTTGGTGGACTGCGGGAACACCGGGCCGACCCCGAGGTGGTCGACGGCCTCCGACACGTGCGCCAACTGCTCCGGGCGACTGACCGACAGGCCCACGAACGCGCGCGGACCGAGCAGACGGCGGGCCACCTCGGGGGCCACGTCCCGCTGCCCGAGGTGCACCCCGTCCGCGCCCAACCAGAGCGCCACGTCCAGGCGGTCGTTGACGATCAGGGGGACGCCGGTGCCCGCGAGTTCGCCCTGGATCGCCCGGCCGAGCGCGAACAACGCGCGGGCGTCGGCGTCCGGATCGCGCAACTGGACGGCGGTGACACCGCCCTTGACGGCCGCCGCCACGGTGGCGGCGACACCGCGCTCACCACAGAGCCGGGTGTCGGTCACGAGATAGAGGGACAGGTCGAGAGGAGATCGCATGGGTGGGTCCTCGGAGCGCTCCCGGCCGCGAAGGGCACGGAAAACGGATCGGAACGGTTCGGGGGACAGGCACAGGCACAGGGACAGATGGCGGGTTGCGGGCGGTGGAGAGACGACGGACCCGACGCGCGGGCCCGGCCGGACCAGGCCGGATCCGCCCCGGCCCGGATCGGCCCGTGCGCGGACACGCCGGCCGACGCGGGCAGGTCCGCCCGCGGGGCGCCGCGCGGCCCGCGCACGGTTCAGCGCAGGTCGAGGGCCTCGGCGAGCCGCTGCGGGCCGAGTTCGTACAGCGCGTCGATCAACGCGACCGCGAACGTGCCCGGGCCCGCCGAGCGGGCGGCGGCGTCCTGGGCGGCCACGGTGAGCAGCCCGGTCGCCGCGGTGGCGGCCAGCAGCGCGTCGTCGGTGACGGCCGTGCAGGCGGCCACCAGCGCGCCCAGCGCGCAGCCCGTACCCGTCACCAGCGGCAGCAGCGCGTGCCCGTTGCCCAGGCGCACCACCCGCGACCCGTCCGTGAGCACGTCCACCGGGCCGCTCACCGCCACGGCGCAACCGTGCCGCCGGGCCAGCGCGTCGGCCGCGTCCAGCGCCGCCTCGGGGGAGTCCGTGCTGTCCACGCCCCGCCCGCCGGTCCCGCCGCCCAGCGCCAGGATCTCGGAGGCGTTGCCGCGGATGACGGTCGGGGCAGCGCTCGCCAGCAGCTCGTGGGCCAGTTCGGTACGCCAGGGCAGCGGGCCGACCGCCACCGGGTCGAGCACCCACGGCCGCCCGGCCCCGGCCGCCTCCGTCACCGCGACGCGCATCGCCTCCGCCGTCACGGACGTGACCGTCCCCAGGTTGACCAGGACGCCGCCGGCCACCCGGGCCAGCGCGCCGGCCTCCTCCGCGCTGTGCACCATCGCGGGGGCGGCCCCCGCCGCGAGCAGCACGTTCGCGGTGAACTGCGACACCACGACATTGGTCAGGCAGTGCACCAGCGGAGCGGAATCCCGCAGCGACGCGATCACGTCGGCCACGGCCTCAGGGGAAACGGTCGTACCCTGCCGGGCACGCACGAGGGCAGCATCCATCGTCAACACTCTTCCTACGCCGGCATTACCCGGTCCAGGTTCATGCGGTCGACGGAAAGGGGAACAAGTCCCGTCCGTCCTCTCAGCCCGGCTGCTCCCGAGCTCCCGCGGTGGTCGTTCCGTAATGTACCCCCTCCGTCAACACCCCTCGACCCCGGGCCCGACCGAGGCCCGTCCCCCCGGTCCCGTGCGCCCACCTGGTGGAACCGTGCCCCAGGGGGTGTTCGGGAGCGTGAGCGCACGGTGTGCCGGCCCGCCGCGGTGGGCCGGCGGTGGTGCGCGGGGCGTGGTGGAGTGGGAGTCGGACGAGAGGAGGGCGCGCGTGAACGGCAGGGACACGGGGGCGGCAGCGGTGCGGCTCGTGGACGAGGTGTTCCGGTGCTACCTGGCCGGGGACCGGGCGGCGGCGGAACCCCTGTACGCGGAGGACTTCACCTTCACCAGCCCCCAGGACGACGCGATCGACCGGGCGGCCTTCTTCGACCGCTGCTTCCCGACCGCCACGCGGGTGGCCTGGCAACGGATGCTCCAGATCGTGCCGGCCGGCCCGGAGGGCGGCGGCGAACTGGTCCTGGTGCGCTACGAGTACGAGCTGCGCACCGGCGTCCGCCACCGCAACACCGAGGCGATCCTGGTCCGCGACGGCCGCATCGCGCGAACCGAGGTGTACTTCGGCGGCCACGTCTGAGCGGCAGGCCCCCGCGCTCGGCCGACGCGCGGGGGTTCAGGCGGCCAGGCGGGTGCCGCGGCGCCACACCGCGCGGGTGTTGAGCGTGTCCCCGATGTCGGTGGTGGGGTCGCCGTCGACCAGCAGCAGGTCGGCGCGCAGACCCTCGGCGATCCGGCCGCGGTCGGAGAGCCGGAAGCGGCGGGCGGGCGTGGCGGTGGCCGCCCGCAGCGCCGCCGCCGGGGCGAGGCCGGCCGCCACGAGGTGCCGCAGCTCCTGGTGCACAGCGGCACCGTGCGCGACCCCGCCCAGGAACGACATCGGCTGGGAGGCGTCGGTGCCCACCAGCAGGTCCACGCCCGCGTCGGCCAGGGCTCGCACGCTGTCCAGGACGTCCTGGAACCGGCCCTGCGGGTAGTGCCCGAAGCAGGAACGCAGCGTGGCGTCCCAGTCCTCGTCCAGCCGCGAGGCCACGCGCGGGTCGTCGGCCAGTTCGCCGCCGGTGATGCCCATCATGGACGCGTTCAACACCGTGCACGGCACGACGAAGGCCCCGGCGTCCCTGATCATGCCGATGATCTCCTCGGTGGGCGGCTCGACGAAGAGGTGCGCCAGGCCGTCGACGCCCGCCTCGATCGCCATGCGGGTGGCGTCGATGGTCAACGCGTGGGCGACGGTCAGCACGCCGTGCCGCTTCGCGGCGGCGACACCGGCGTTCAGCCTCGCCCGGTCGAGCACGGGCAGTCCCGGGTGCCCCTCGACGCTGCCGTCGTCGATCATGAACTTCACGTAGTCCGAGCCGTGCGCGATCAGGCGCGGGACGGAGGCCGCCGCGGCCTCGGGGCCGGTGGCGTCGGGGTGGTAGGGCGGCTCACCCCGGCGCCCCTCGCCCTGCCCGCCGCCCGGGGCCGCCGTCCCGGCCGCCGCCGGCGCGCCGGCCGGGGTCGAAGTCCGGGGGGGAACAGCTCGCTCGGGTGCCCGCCCGGCGGGGGCAGGGCGAACCCCGAGGAGCGCACGTCGGCCACCGCGTCGTCCTCGGCGATCGCCGCGCGCCGGTCCCGCGTGTTCGCGCCCTGCATCTCCTCGACAACGTCGGCCCCGCGCTGTCCAGGCTGCGCCGCCGCGTCGGCGCCGGCCGGGGGGACCTGACCCGCAACATCGTCCTGAACGTGGTCTCGGACGCGGCCGGCCGGATCACCGTGGGCGGGGTCGCCGAGGAGATGGGCGTCGCCCAGCCCGTCGCCAGCCGCGCCGTCGCGGCCTGCATCGCGGACGGTCTGCTCCGCCGCGTCGCCTCCCAGCACGACGGCCGCAGCAGCCTGCTCGAACTCACCGACGCCGGGGAAGCGGCCCGCCGGGGCTACGCCACCGAGCAGCGCCGCGCCTTCGAGGAGATCACCGCCCACTGGGACGACGCGGACCGCGTGCAGTTCGCGCGCTTCCTCACCCGCTACGGCCGCGACGCCGCCGCACACACCCCACCCCACTGACCCGACACACGCCCACTGCGAGACCACACCCGCCCCGCCGGCCCGGTCTCTCCGCGTTCGGCGTGACCACGCCGCTCCGGCACGGGTGCGCGGGACTCAGGCGCTCGGGGTTCCGGTGCGCAGGAGGGCCGGGGTGTGGCCCGTCATGCGTTTGACCTCGCGGGCCAGGTGGGCCTGGTCGCTGTACCCGCAGAGGGCGGCCACCTCGGCGGGGGGCCGGCCCGCGCGCAGCAGGTGCACCGTGCGGCGCAGCCGCAGGATCCGGGCCACGGTCTTCGGTGGCACGCCCACCTGGTCACGGAAACGATTCTCCAGCGCCCGCCACCCCCACTCGCTGCCCTCCACCAGCCGCCGGATCGGGATCCGACCCCCCGTGCGCTCCAACTCGCGCCACGCCCACACCACCCCCGGCGAGTACGCCGGGCCCGCCTCCGCCCACCGGGCGAGCGCGCCGTCGAGCCGCCGGAAGCACGCGGGCCAGTCCCCGGCCGCCGCCAACTCCCCGGCGAGCCCGTCGAAACGCGCGCCGAGCAGCTCCCGGGGGTGCACCACGGTGTCCGTGAGCCCGTGCATCGGCACCCCGAACACGCGGAACGCCGCCCACGGTGCGAACGCGACCTCCAGCCCGTGCACCGGGCCGCTGTACTCGCTGGTCCGGGCCCGGGTGTGCAACCCCGCCAGGGACGCGGAGGCCACCCCCGTGCACCCGTCGCCGGCGCCCGGCCGGGAGGAGACCCGCATCCCGCCCCCGAACAGCACGGTGAGCGTGACCGTGCCACCCGGCACGTGCAGCCGCTCGTACGGTCGGTGCAGCGGGATCCGGTAGCCCCGGTAGCCGCGAACACCCGGGGCCAGCCGTGAGGAAGGGGTGTCCCGCGTCCACTCGAAGGGTCCGGCGGAGCAGCTGCGATCGCGCACGGCGGGTCCTCTCCTGCGCTGCCGCGCCGGTGGTTCGGGTGCGTTCGTCGTGAACACATGCTGGGCCGCGCAAGCCCCCAGCTCACAGACGGTTGTCGGCCATTCGCTCGGCATACCGGTGCGAATTTGTTCAATACCCTTCCGGTTCCGGGCCGCATGCTCGACGGGTCTTCCCCGGGCGGGTGCCATCGAGTTCCGCCGGACCGCGACATCGCGAGAGGCGGAACACCCGTGCCCCAGCGCATCATCGAGGACCTGCCCCCGAACGCCCGCGACCCCGATCCCGACACCGACACCGACGTCCCCGAGGCCAGGGGCGCCGGCGCGCTCGACCTGTACGACCGCTGGGAACAGCACAACTGGCGGATCTCCGACCTCGACCTCGCGGGCGACCGCCCCGCCTGGGACGCCCTGCCCGCGCCCGTCCGCGACGGCCTCCTCACCGGCCTCGCCGGACTCTTCCTCGGCGAGGTCTCCGTCACCGAGACCCTCGCCCCCCTCGCCCACGGCGCACCCCGCCACGACCACCAGCTCTACCTGTGCACCCAACTCGCCGACGAGGCCCGGCACACCCTGTTCTTCCAACGCTGCCTCGACGCCCTCGTCGGCCCCGACGCCCACCGGCCGCAGGACCTGCACACCCCCGGCCGCCGCACCGAGGCGTTCGCGGACGTGGTCGAACACCGCCTCGGCGAGCTGACCTCGGCCGTCCGACCCGGCGGCGACCCGGCCCACTGGTACCGGGCGGTGACCCTCTACCACCTGATGGCCGAGGGGGTCCTGGCCATGACCCTGCTGCACTCCCTGGCCCGCACCGTCGACGCCCTGCCCGGCCTGCCCGCCCTGTCCGAGGGCCTGGCCCGGGTGGCCCGCGACGAGGCCCGGCACGCCGCGTTCGGTGTCATCGCGCTGCGCGAGGGCGTCCGCGAAGGGCACCGCGAGGTCATCGCCCGCGAGGTGTTCGACGGGATCCCCGCCGCCGCGATGGCCCTGGTCGACCCCGAACGCCGACTGATCACCCCCCTGGGCCTGCGGGCCCTGACGGTGCGTCAGGGGCGGGCCCTGGTGGAGCAGTGGGAGGCGGCGGCGGCCACGCTCCGCCGGCGCCTCGTGCGGATCGGCCTGCCCGACCTGGCGGACGAGGCCCGGCACGCCTGGTTCCGGGCCTGCGAACGGGCCGTCACCGCGTACGAGGACCGTTACGGCACCCACCCGAGCCGGTCGGCCGGTCGGCCCCCCGGCGGAGAGGCGAACGAGTGAGCCCGCAGGACACCATCACCCACGAGGTCCGCGCCATCGTCGCGCGCATCGGCGAACTCGACCCGAGCGAGGTCACCGGCGAGGCCCGACTGGCCGACGACCTCGCCTTCGACTCCCTCCAACTGATCGAACTGGCCGCGACCATCGAAGAGCGCTTCGCGATCGGCCGGGTCGACGAGACCGCCGTCCTCGACATCGTCACGGTCCACGACGTGGAATCGCTGGTCGCCCGCCTCGCCGAGGCCGCCCGGTGACCCGATTACTGGACTGGCTCCACGACCCGCCCGAGGACACCGGCATCTCCTTCCGCACCGGGAACACCTGGCGACGCCGCGACTACCACCACCTCGCCGAGGCCACGCTCCGCGTCGCCGGCGCCCTCACCGAGGCCGGCGTCCGCCCCGGGGCCGCGGTGTCCGTGGTCCTGCCCACCGGACCCGAGTTCGTCGCGGCCTTCTTCGGCGCCCTCGCCGCCGGCGCCACCCCCAACCCGCTGGCCCCGCCCGCCCTGTTCGCGGACACCGCCCGCCACACCGAGCAGACCGCACGCCGCCTGCGCACCGCCCGACCCGCCGCCGTCGTCACCGACACCGCCGGCCTGACCCACGTCGAGGCGGCCCGGGACCGGGCCGGACTCGTCGCCCCCGTCCTGACCGGTGAACGCGTCGCCCGCGCCACCCCCCTGACCGTCCCCCGCGCCCCCGCCCGCGCCGCCCTGCTCCAGTTCACCTCGGGCAGCAGCGGCGAACCCCGCGCCATCGAGGTGGGCCGCGAGAACCTGGAGAGCAACCTGGCCGGAATCGCCCGGTGGTTGGGGATGCGGCCCGGCGACCTCACCGCCACCTGGCTCCCCGTCCACCACGACATGGGCCTGATCGGCTGCCTCCTCGCCCCCGTGGTCACCGGCACCGGGATCCTCGCCCTGAGCCCCGCCGAATTCGTCCGCTCCCCCCTCCTGTGGCTGGAGTGCTTCGGCGCCCTGGGCGCGACCCTCACCGCGACCCCCGCCTTCGGACTGTCCCACGTGCTGCGGCAGGTGGAACGCCGCCCCGAGGCCCTCGACGGATGGGATTTCGGCCACTGGCGGTCGGTGATCGTGGGCGCCGAACGCGTCGATCCCGAACTCCTCGACCGGTTCGCGAGGGCCCTGCGGCCCCGGGGCTTCGCACCGGAGGCCCTGTGCCCCGCCTACGGGCTCGCCGAGAGCACCCTCGCGGTCACCGGCGTCCACCCGGGGCGGGCCGTGCGCACCGTGCTGCGCCCCGACGCCGCCCACGCCCCGGCCCCCGCCCCCACCCCCCTCACCACCCCCGACCGTCCCACGACGAGCCCCGCCACGAGCCCCGCCGTGAGCCGCTCGGCCCGGGTGGTGGGCTGCGGCCCCCCGATCGCCGGCGCCGAACTCCGGATCCTCGCCGAGGACGGCACCGAACTGCCCGAGGGACACCTCGGCACGATCGCCGTCCGCGGCCCCGGCGTCGCCCACCGCGCCCTCGGCCCCGCCGGCCCGCGCCCGATCGCCGACGCGGACGGCTGGCTGCTCACCGGCGACAGCGGACTGCTGCGCGACGGCGAACTCTTCGTCGTCGGACGTCTCGGCGACGCGCTCAAGGTACGGGGCACCACGGTGTTCGCCGAGGACGTCGAGAACGAGGTCGCCCTGCGCCTGGGCCTGCCCCCGTTCCGCGTCGTGGCCCTCCTCGGCACCGTCGGCTCCACCGACACGGTCATCGTCCTGATCGAGGGCCGAGCACCCCGCGACCCGGCCCCGGACGGCGCCGCGGGCCCCTGGGACGCCGTCGCGACCGTCGTGCGCCGGCACGTGGGCGCGGGCGTCCACCGCCGCCTCTTCCACGGGCCGACCGGCTGCGTCGAGCGCACCACCAGCGGCAAACCCCGCCGGCGCGCCATGTGGCGACGACTCACCGGACCCGACCCCACCGGCGTGACCGAATACCGCCCACGACCGCCCGTACCCCTCGGACCCGTACCCCTCGGATCGGAGGCCCCGTGACCGGCGACGAGGACCACACGAAGGGCTGGACCGACTCCCTGGCCGCCCTCGTCCCCATACCCGCCCCGCACCGCCGCGAGGACCAGGACCGGGCCGCCGCCCGCCGCACCCTGCGCTGCGACGACGCCCTCCTGGACCTCCTGGTCCGCGAGGGACTGCCGTCCGCGGGACCCACCGGCGACGAACGCTTCGACGCCCACGACCTCTACAACCTCGGCCTGTACTCCGGGTCGCTCCGGTCGCTGCCCGAGTACGCCGCCCTGTTCGTCGGCCGACTGGCCCGCGCGGACACCGCGACCTGGCTGGCGCCCATGGACTGGCGGCTGCGGCTGCGGGCCTCCTGCGGCGCCCCGGAACACTGCGGCGACGAGGACCGGTGGACGGTGGCCCGCCCCCTGCCAGAGGCATCCGGCGGCACCGTCCGGGAACTGACCGGCCGGCCCCGACCCGAACCCGCCGCCCACGAGCTGGCCGTCACCGGCGCCGACGGGCCCGTCGAGGTCACCTGGCACCTCACCACCGCCGGCGTCCGACACCGCGTCCTCGACCCACGACCGGCCGAACTGATGCGCTGGCTGACCCACGACTTCCGGTTCCAGTCCCTGCCGTTCTCCCTCGCCCGCGACACCGACCTCGTGCGCAGGACCGGCGTGGCCGACTGCGTGGCCGGCAGCCTGCTGATGGAGGAGGAGTGCCGCCGGCTCGGCATCCCCGCCCGCGCCCGCCGCACCCTGCTGCTCGGCGTCGTCGCCTTCCTCAACCACGGCCGCCTGGAGTTCACCGACGAGGACGGGGTCGAGAAGGCACTCGACCCCGGCCTGGCCGCCTTCGCCCGGATCGACGGCGGCGACACCTCGCGCTTCGAGGAGTTCTGCCACGGCTCCACCTCCAACCGCCTGGTCCCCCTGGCCGGCCCACCACGCCCCACCCTGGCCGCGCACGGCCCCCACGCCCGTTGCACGCCCGAGGTCGCCACCCTCGTCGGCAGAGAGGAACCGCCCGCGTGAGCACGGACCCGCTGGAGCACTACCCCGGCTGCTACGGCTGCGGCACGGCCAACGAACGGGGCCTGGGCCTGCGCCTGACCTGGGACGAGGAACACGGCACCGCCCGGTACACCGTCCCCGCCCACGCCGAGGGCGCCCCCGGCATCGCCCACGGCGGACACCTCGCCGCCCTCGTCGACGAGGCGATGGCGCTGATCGGCACCGCCGCCTGGGACGGCCCCACCATGACCGCCCGCCTGGAGGTCCGCTACCTGCGCCCCACTCCCGTCGGCGAGCCGCTGTTCCTGCGCGGCCGGGTCGAGGAGAGGACCGGGCGGGTCCTGCGCACCCTCGTCGAGGGCGGCGTCGCCGACGGCCCCGTCACCTTCCGGGCCTCCGGCACCCTGATCGGCGTGCCCGCCGACCGCTGGCTGGCGCCGCTGGCCGCCGTCTACCGACCGGCGGAGATCGGCGCGGGCATAGTACTGGGCCTGGAACTCCTCGACGCCTCGCCCTCGCGGTGGACGATCCGCGCGACCCCCGAGGGCATCACCGGCGACCGCGGGTCGGCCGACGCTGCCGACACCGCCGACGTGGTCTACCGGGGCCCCGCCGGTCCCTGGCACGACCTGAGCCGGCACCGGCGCGACCTGGACGAGGTGCTCGCCGAGGACGGGGTCCGGATCAGCGGGGACACCACCGCGCTGCGCCGACTCCTCGCGGCCCTCGCCTTCGACCCCCCGGAGACGACCACGTGACCGACACCCTGCCCACCGACCCCCTCACCCACGAACTGCTCCTGCGCGGACCCGCCGACCGGGACGCCGTCGACGGCCCCACCGGCACCTGGTCCTACGCCCGGCTGACCCACTACGCCCGGACCTGCGCGGCCGAGTTCCTGCGCCACGGCCTGACCGACGGCGCCCGCGTGCTCGTCGCCCTCGAACCCACCGCCGAGGCCGTCGGCGTGTTCCTCGCCTGCTCCATGGCCGGCGCCGTGTACGTGCCGGTGTCCCCCGACACCCCGGCCCCACGGGTACGCGAGATCGCCGCACACGTCGAGGCCGCGGCCTGGCTGCACGCCCCCGGCGCCCCGCCCCCACCGGCCCCGGTCGCCCACGCGGCCGAGGTCACCGCCGAAGGCCCGCGCTTCCACAGGGGAGCGCCGCGCCCCGTCCCGCACCGCCGCGCCCTCGGCACCGACCCCGCGTACATCGTGTTCACCTCCGGCACCACCGGCCGGCCCAAGGGCATCACCAACTCGCACCGCTCGCTCGTCGCCTTCTTCCGCGCCCTCACCGCACACTTCGCCCTGCCCGGCGAGGCCCGCGTGGGCAGCTTCTCCCCGCTGAGCTTCGACCTCAGCCTGCTGGACCTCGGGCTCGCCCTCGGCTCCGGCGCCACCCTGGTGCAGGTGCCCAGGATGCTCGTGCACCACCCGCGCCGCCTGCTGCGCCGGCTCGACGCGCACGGGGTGAGCCTGGTCAGCGCGGTCCCGTCGGTCTGGCGCCCGCTGCTGGCCACGGCGGGGGAGCGGATCGAGGTCCCGGCCGCCCTACGCGCCGTCCACTTCACCGGCGAACACTTCCCCGGCCCCGAGGTCCGCCGGCTCGCCCGGCTCCTGCCCGGGGTCCGACTCACGCACGGCTACGGGCAGTCGGAGTCGATCCAGTGCTCGTTCCGCGACCTGCCCGACCCGATCCCCGAGACCTGGGACGCGATGCCGATCGGCCCGGCCCACGAGGGCTGCGAACTGCTGCTGCTCGACGAGAACGGCAAGCCGGTCACCGAACCGGGCGACACCGGCGAACTCCACCTGCGCGGCACCACCCTGTTCAGCGGCTACTGGGGCGACCCCGACGCCACCGCCGCCGCCCTCGTGCCCGACCCGACCCGGCCCCTGGCCCCGGAACGGGTGCTGCGCACCGGGGACCTGGCGACCCTCACCGAGGACGGCGAATTCCGCTTCGCCGGCCGCCGCGACCACCAGGTGCAGATCCGCGGCAACCGGGTGGAACTGGAGGAGATCGAACGGGTGCTGCTGGAGCACCCCGCCGTCGCGGGCGTCGTCGCCCTGGTCACCGACCGGGGCGAGGGCGCCGAACCCACGGTGTGCGTGGTGCCCGCCGCGCCGTCCGGACCGAACGCGCCGGCCACCCCGAGCGAACGCGAACTGCGGGCCCACTGCCGCGAACGCCTGCCCGACTACATGGTGCCGCGCCGCGTCGTCCTCGTGCCCGCGCTGCCGCACTCGGTGCACGGCAAGCTCGACCGCCGCGCCGCGCACGCCCTGGCGAGCGCCGCCCACCCGCCCCGAGAAGGCACCCGTTGAGAGAAGGTCGCATGTCACGGCACACGTCACGGCGCAGTCTGCTCGACGAATCCCACGTCCTGTCCTCCCGGCACCGGCTCGTGAGCGCCCGCAACGAGGTCCTCGTGCTGTCCACCCCCGACGGCCCCGAGCGCGCCTACACGGACCTGATGAGCGCCTACGGCGCGGTGAACTTCGGGCACGCCAACCCCGACATCACCGCCTCCGCCGACGAGCCCGCCGACCTGGCCGGCTGCTTCTACCCGCCCGAGGCCGACGAGGTCGCCGACTGGCTGTGCGCCCGCCTGAACCTCCCCCGCCACCGGGTGCTGTTCCAGGTCGGCGGCAGCTTCGCGGTCTCCACGGCCCTGGCCCTGGCCCGCCGCGCCCGCGCCGGCCGGATCCTCGCCATGGAGGGCTCCTTCCACGGACTGGGCCAGGACACCCTCGCCGTCACCGGCATCCAGCACGCGCTCGCGCTCCAGGCCGGCCCGGGCGTGACCCGGCTCGGCGAGGACGTCGACTTCCTCAAACCCGGCTCCCCGCCCCCGGACTGGTCCCTCTACTCCTGCCTGCTGTTCGAACCGGTGCAGGGCGCCAACGGCTACGTCCCCCTGGAACGCGCCTGGCTGGCCGACCTGGCGGCCGGGGCCCGCGAGGCCGGCGTGATCGTCGTCGCCGACGAGGTGCAGAGCGGCTTCCACCGGCACGGACCGCTGAGCGTGGCCCGCGCATGGGGCCTGACCCCCGACGTCCTGCTGTTCGGGAAGTCCCTCACGAACGGGCTGTACCCGCTGTCGGCCGTCGTCCACGACGAGGCACTGGAAGGACCGCACACCGACCCCGGCGTCCGCCTGGCACACACCTTCCAGACCGGCGTGCCCGGCTACCGGGCCGCCGCCGCCGTGACCCGCTGGCTCGACTCGACCCCGGTCGCGGACCTGGCGGCGGGCGTGCACCGGGCCCTGCGGGACGCGGCCGACCGGCTCAGCCCGCTGCCCGAGGTCCGCGGCGTCCACCTCACCGGGCCGACCCTCTCCTTCGAAGTGCTCGGCGGACGCGGCCCGCGGGCCGTGCGCCGCGCGTTCGAGGACGGAGTCGTCGCCTTCGTCGGCGGCCCCGCCTCCGAACGCGTCCGCGTCGCCCCGCCCCTGACGATCCCACCCGCCCGACTGGAGGCGGCCCTCGCCGTCCTGGTCGCCGCCGTCAAGGCCACGACCGGCCCCACCACCGGCCCCACCACCGATCCCACCCGCTGAACACCCGGAAGGAGCACGAGAGCACCATGCTCGACCGCCCCGAGTTCACCGACGCCGTCACGGAGTTCCTGACCAAGAGCAACCCGGAGGTCACGGAAGCCTTCGGACCCGACGACAACCTCTTCACCCTCGGCCTGGTGGACTCCCTGCGCCTGGTGGAACTGATCGTCACCCTCGAACGCCTCACCGGACGGGAGATCCCGGTCGAGAACTACTCCATCAGCTCCTTCTACACGATCAACGGGCTGTACGACATGGTCGCCTCGACCCCGCCCGCCCCCGGGGAGGAGCGATGACCGGGCAGAACGAACAGGAGATCCGCCGGCTCGCGGCCCTCTTCGCCCCCCTGGGCTGCGCCCTGCTGCACGACGCCGCCCCCGACCACGCCGCCGTCGTGGACGCGCCCCTGCGCTCCCGCACCCCCGGCCTGCCCATCGCCGGCCCGGTCTTCCCCGTGCACACCGACAACGACATGCTGCCCGTGCTCCAGGCCCTGGACCAGGCACCGCCCGGCTGGGTGATCCTCGTGCGCAACACGGCGGCCCGCTCCGAGGCCCTCGCCGGGGACATCATGGCCACCGCCTGCAAACACCGGGGCCTGGCCGGGCTCATCGTCGACGGCGCCGTGCGCGACGTGGACACCCTCCCGGCCATCGGCTTCCCCGTCCACAGCACCGAGGTCACCTTCGTGTCGGCCAAGACCGCGAAGGTCCCCGCCCGGCAGGTACCGGAGACCGTCACGGTCGGCGGCCGGACCCTGCGCCCCGGCGACTGGATCTTCGCCGACGGCGACGGCGTGCTGACCGTCCCCGCCGAGACCGCCGGCCCCGTCATCCGGGCCGCCGTCCTGCTGGGACGACGCGAGGAGGAACTGCGGGCCCGACTGCGCGCCGGCGAGACCATGGGCGACCTGTGCGGACTGGCGGACTTCCTCGCCGGCCGCGCCCCGCTGCGATTCGAGGTCTGAGCGGTGCAGGCCCCGCCCGCGCCCCTCGTCCTCACCGAACACCGACTGGTGCGGGAGGTGCTGCGCCGTCCCGACTTCACCGTCGAGCACCCGTTCCGCGCGACCCGCCAACTCTTCGGCCCCACCGCCATCGACGTCGACGGACCGCGCCGACGCCGACTGCGCTCGCACGTCACCTGGTTCACCCCCGGCCGGATGCCCGACTGGCGGCGCCGGGTCATCGACCCCGCGGTCGCCGAACTGGTCGACGCGCTGCCCGAGGGCGAGCCCGTGGAGTTCATGACCCGGATCGCCGCCACCCTGCCCACCCGCGTGTTACTGCGGGTCCTGGGCCTGCCGGCGCGGGACGCACAGTGGGTGTGGGACCGGCTCGTGCCGATCACGGACCACATCGAGACCCCAGGCCCCCCGCTCGCGGCGGTCGCCGCCCGCGACGAACTCGCCGCCTGGGTCCGGGACCACCTCCGCGCCGGCCCGGAACCGGACGGCCTGCTGACCCTGCTCAAGAACTCCCTCACCAACCCCACACCCAACCCCGCGCCCGACCCCACGTCCACCCCGGCGCTCGACACCGACCTCGACACGGCCGTCCGCACGGCACTCCTGCTGCTCGCCGCCGGCACCCGCACCACGGCCGCCGCCGCCGGCAACCTCATAGTGACCCAGCTCCGCCGCCCGGACCTGTGGCGGGCCGTCCGCACCGGACGGCTCGCACCGGCGGACGTCGTCCGCGAATCCCTCAGGTGGCTCACCCCCCTGCGCCGCACCGTCCGCTTCGCCACCGCCGACACGACCCTCGACGGGACCCCGATCGCCCAGGGCGCCGTCGTCGAACTCGACCTCGCCGCCGCCAACCGCGACCCGGCCGCCTTCGACCACCCCGACGCCTTCCTCCCCGACCGAGCCGGCGGACCCCTGATGACCTTCGGCACCGGACCCCACGCCTGCGCCGGAGCGCGCCTGGCCCTCGACGAACTGGCCTCCCTGCTGGCCGCGTTGACCCACCGGTTCGCCGACGCGACCCCAGCCCCGGGCGCCGCCGTCACCACGAGCGGCGCCGTCTTCCACCAACCCCGGACCCTCTCCCTCGTCCTGCGCTGACCCAACACCCCCTCCGAAAGGACCGCCCGTGCGGGACACCCCCACCGCGCGCCCACCCGCCCTGGACGCCATCCTCGCCGACACCGAGGCCCTGGGCTTCGCGATGGCCTGCGAGGAACGCACCGGCGCCCTGCTGGCCGCGCTGGCCAGCTCCAAGCCCGGCGGCCGGCTCCTGGAACTGGGCACCGGCACCGGCGCGGGCACCTCGTGGCTGCTGCACGGCATGACCCCGGACGCCCGGCTCCTCACGATCGACGAGGACCCCGGGGTCCGGTCCGTCGCCGAGACCCACCTCGGCCACGACCGGCGCGTGCGCTTCGTCACCGCCGACGCCGACACCTGGCTCGACACACCCGACCCCGGCCCCTACGCCCTCGCGTACGCCGACTGCCCACCCGGCAAGTTCACCCGCCTCGACGACGTGCTCCGCCTCCTCGAACCCGGCGGGCTCTACGTCGTGGACGACCTGCTGCCCCAACCCTCCTGGCCCCCCGGCCACCAGAGCGCCGTCGACGCCTTCCTCACCCAGGTCACCCACCACCCCCACCTGCACCCCCTGCGCCTGACCTGGTCCACGGGCCTCCTCATCGCCACCCACACCCCCTGAACCGTTCAGGGCCGGTGAGCGGTCCAGGTGGTGCGGGTGGTGCGCACGACCAGGTCGTCGCGGTGGGCGACGGCGAGGGGGTGCGCCGGATCCAGCAGGGCGTCCAGCGCGGCCAGGTCCTCCGCCGTCAGTGCCTCGGAGGCGTGGGAGCGCAGTTTGGCCAGGAAACCGTGGGCATAGGCGTTCAGGGACGGGCCCGCCTGGGCGCCGTCGAGGCGGATGTCGACGGGCCGGCGGTCCCGGCGCACGAACCCGGCGGCCCGGAGCGCGTCGGTCCAGTCGTGGGGCGACCCGGTGTTCGTGACGGCGTGCAGCCGGCCCTCCAGACCGGGCCGGCCCACGCCGGCGTCCTCGGGCAGGAACAGGGGCACGCAGTCCATCTCCGTGACGGCGACCAGCCCACCCGGACGCAGGTTCTCGAAGATCCGCGTGAAGGCCCGGGCGGGATCGGCGACGTGGTGCAGGAACGCGGAGGCCCAGACCAGGTCGTACGGCCCGCCCCGTCCGATCCGCGTCCAGGACTCGTCCACGTTCGCCTCGACCGTGCCGATCCGGTCGCCCACCCCCCGCGCCGCGGCCCGCTCCCGCAGGCGGCGCAGCATGCGCGCGGAGAGGTCCACCGCCGTGACCCGCGCGCCGGGGAATCGGCGGGCGAGCGCGAGGCTGCCCGTGCCGGGGCCGCTGCCCAGGTCCAGGACACGGGCCGGAGGACGGTCGACGAGTTCGGCGAGCCGATCGGTGAGCCCCGCGAAATAGGGGGCCAGGACCTCGCCGTCCAACTCCAGCAGCCCCGCCAAGGCCGCTTCCGCCTCTTCGGCCCGCTCGTGATGTGTGGTCATGCCCCGACGGTAGGTCGATCACCGCCGAGGTGTCATAGGCTCTTGCCGGTGGAGCAAGAATCGACCGTGGACGCCGCCGTCAGGACCCGGATCAGGGCCCTGCGCACGGCGCGCGGCTGGTCGCAGGAGAACCTCGCGGAACGCGCCCGGATCAGCCCGTCCCAGCTCAGCCGCATCGAGACCGGTCACCGGCGGCTCAGCCTCGACCAGCTGACCGCCATCGCCGGGGCGCTCGGCACCTCCCTCGACGCGCTCGTCGCCTCACCCGAGGACTCCGGCGTGATCATCCGGCCCGACCACGACCCCCGTCGCGGGCTGACGACCTGGCTGCTCAACGAGGGCGACGGGTCCCGGGGCCCCACCGTCGGCAAGATGCGGATCACGGAGCAGGCGGGCGAGGTCGGCCCGGACGATCTCGGCGTCCACCCCGGCCGCGACCGGTTCACGGTCCTGTCCGGCACCGTCGTCCTCTACCTCGGCGACCGCGTCGTCCGCGTCGAGGCCGGACAGAGCGCGTCCTTCCCCACCACGATCCCGCACGCCCTGCGCAGCGACCGCGGGCCCGCCGAGATCCTGATCGTCCTCGACCACGCCGAAGAGCACGCCGGAGAGCGCACCGGGGACCGCGGCGACCCCGCGGGCTGAGCCCCCGTCCGTGTCGAGCCGGCCCCGGGTGAGGGCGGCGCCCGCCGCACGGAAGGACCGAACCCGGTCCGGCCCCCGCCCGACCCACCCCCCCCCGGAGCCCGTGCCGCGCCCCGAGGAGTCCGGCCCGGCCGGAAACCGGCGCCCGAAAAGGGCTCTTGCGCCGCCCGTGGGCACCGGCCCATCGTCGTTCCGTGAAGACGATCATGTACGAGGACGGGGGATCGGACCCCGACGAACGGGCCCCGGCCGCCCTGGAGCTGCCGGCGGAGGTGACACGTGCCCTGGGTCGGCGCACGTGGGAGATCGTCACCGGGCACCTGCACGACGCCCCTCCCGGTTCCCCCGTGGCCGCGCCGGACGCCCCGGCCACCGGCGCCCGGCTGCGCGCCGAGCCCCTGCCGGAGGGCCCGGCGGGCGCCCCGCTGAACGTCGTGGACGAGGTGGGGCGACTGTTGCGCGAGGGCAACGCCCACCCGGACCACCCCGATTTCCTCGCGTTCACGCCCTCCCCGGGGACCGTCACCGGAATCCTGGGCGCCACCCTCGCCACCGGCTTCGCCGTCCCGGGCGGTTGGCGGTTCACCGCACCGGTCTCCGCCGCGATCGAGTCGGCCACGGTCCGGTGGCTGGTCGAACTGCTCGGGCTGAGCCCCGGCACCTCGGGACTGTTCGTGTCCGGGGGATCCACCGCCAACCTCACGGCGCTGACCGCGGCGCGCGACGCCCGGGTGGGCACCGAGGCGCGGGCCGCCACGGCCTACTTCTCCGACCAGACGCATTTCTCCGTACCGCGGGCCCTGCACGTCCTCGGCATCGACTCCACGCGGGTCCGGATCCTGCCCGGCGACCCGCGCCGAGGGATCTGCCCGACCGACCTGGCCCGCCGCGTGGCCGAGGACCGATGGCACGGACTGCGCCCGTTCCTGGTCGTGGCCAACGCCGGGACCACCGCCACCGGCGCCGTGGACCCGCTGCCCGAACTGGCCGCGTTCTGCCGGTCGGAGGGCCTCTGGCTGCACGTGGACGGGGCCTTCGGCGCGGCCGCCGCCCTCACCGAACGGGGACGGGCGCGACTGACGGGCCTGGCCGACGCGGACTCGCTGAGCCTGGATCCGCACAAGTGGCTCTTCCAACCCGCCGAATCGGGCTGCGTGTTGCTGCGGGAACCCGAGCACCTGACCCGCGCCTTCGGCGTGGAGCTCCCGTCCTACCTGGAAGCGGGCGCGGACACCTCCGGCGATCCGCACGCCGAGCCCGACTACCTCCAGTGGGGGGTGCAGCAGACCCGGGAGTTCCGGGCGCTGCGGCTGTGGCTGTCGCTGAAGGTGTTCGGCGCGCGGGCGTTCCGGGCCGCCGTCGACCGGGGGCTCGACGCCGCCGAGGCCGTCGCCGCGCACGTGGACGCGCACCCCGGCCTGGAGCTGGTGACCGGCCCGTCCTCGGCCGTGGTCACCTTCCGCCCCCACCCCGACCGGCCCGACGAGCTCGTGGACCGGGTATGCCGGGAACTGCGGGCGGAGGGGCGCGCGATGCTGGTCGGCGTCACCGTGGCCGGTCGCCGCACGTTCCGGCTCTGCCCGATCAACCCGCGCACGGAACCGGCCCGCCTCCTCGCCCTGGTCGACCTGATCGCCGAGCGGTGCGCGGCGGCCGGCCGGGACCCGAACCCCGCGGCCGGTGACCGATGAGCGGCCGCGCCGATGACCTCGTGGACGCGGCGACGCTGCCGGCCGCGCCGCGCCTGGACGCCGAGGAGCTCCGGGCGGAGGCGGTCCGACGCACCGGTCTGCGCGCGTTCGGGCCGCCCACCCACGGGCCCGCCCTCGACGTGCTGATCGCGTCCCTGGAGTCCGAGGCCCGGCTCACCCCGGCGGGCCGCGCCGAGATCCGGGCGACCCTCCTCGGCGCGTTGTGCACGCGGCTGCGGCTGCACGCCGGTCCCGTACCGCCCCTGGAGCTCGCCCCGCCCGTGGTCCTGATCGGACTGCCCCGCACCGGCAGCACCCTCCTGCACCGGCTGCTCGCCGAGCACCCCGCGCTGCGGGCACCGCGCCTGTGGGAGCTTCTCGCGCCGCTCTCCCCGCCCGGGGTCGAGGACGCCGAGCTGGTCGCGGACGCCGAACGGCACGTGGCCGACCTCGCCCGCACCGCGCCCGACCTGGCCCGCGTGCACCCGACCGGGGCGCACGCGCCGGAGGAGTGCGAGCACCTCATGAACGTCGACTTTCGCAACAGCGTGCTCGGGTCGATCGGCTACCGGGTCCCCACGTACGCGGCCTGGCTCGCCGAACAGGACCTCACCACCGCCTACCGCCTGCACCGCGCGCAGCTCGCACACGTCCTGGCCCGGCGCCCGGCGCCCGCCGACGCCCGGCTCCTGCTCAAGAGCCCCTCCCACCTGTGGCACCTCCCGGAGCTCGACGCGGCGCATCCCGGCGCCCGGTACGTGGTCCTCGAACGGGACCTCGACGAGGCGATCGGCTCGGTGTGCGGCCTGGCCCTCGCGGCGCGCCGCAAACGCAGCGACGCCGTGGACCCCCGGGAAGTCGGCCGTCAACTCACCGCCGCCACCCACGTCGGTCTCGCGCGGATGCGGGCCTTCACCACCGACCCCGCCGTCTCCGACCGCTGTCTGACCGTCCGGTTCCGCGACCTGGCCGAGGACCCCCGCGCCACCGCCACGCGCGTGCTGGACCGGCTCGGACTCGCCACCGACGCCGCGCTGCACCGACGGTGGCGGGACCTGCTGCGCCGCGAACCCCGTCCGCCCCACACGCACCCGAGAGCCGACTGCGGCCTGCCGACCACCCCGGCCCCGACCACGCCCGCTCCGCCCACCCCGGCCCCGATCACGCCCGCCCCCAGCGGCACGGGACCGTCCGGCACCGGCCCGACGGAAGGAACCCCGTGACCCCGACCGCGCCCTCCGACCCGCACCACCCGAGCCCTTCGGGGCCCCGGCCCCCGGGCTACCCCTTCGACCGTCCGCACTGCCTGGCCCCCATGCCGCACACCGGTCTCCTGACCACTCCCGGCCTGGCCCGGATCACCCTGCCCAGCGGCCATCCCGCACACCTCGCGGTGCGGCACGCCGACGTCACTCGCGTGCTCGCCGATCGCCGGTTCAGCCGCCGGGAGATGCTCACCGCCCCGGGCGGGCCCCGCATGACCCTCGCCGACCGGGACGAGCCGAGCCTGCTCGGCCTCGACCCGCCGGACCACACCCGGGTCCGACGGCTGTGCGCCCCCGCGTTCCGCCGTGACGCCGTGGCGGCCCTCACCCCCACCGTCACCGGGCACGTGCACCGGCTCCTGGACGCCCTGCCCGCCGACGGCACGACCCCCGTCGACCTGCACGCCGCGTTCTCCCTGCCCCTCGCCGACGCCGTGCTGTGCGAGGTCCTCGGGGTGCGCCCGGAACGGCGTGCCCCACTCGCCGGGTGGGCCCGCCGCAAACTCGCGTTGACCTCCCTGCCGCCTCGGGAGGCACGGGCCGGTCACGAGGCATTGCGCCTGCACTGGGAACGCCTGCTCCTGCCGGAGAACGGGGCCGACACCCTGATCCCCGGCGGGGTGCTGCACCGGCTGCGCCGGGCCCATCTGGCCGGCGGGCTCAGCCGCGCGGAACTCCTCGCGACCACGGTGAACCTGTTCGTCGCCGGCCACGCCACCACGGCCGCCACCCTCACCAACGGGGTCCTCGCCCTGCTGAACCACCCGCCCCAGTGGCGGGCCCTCGTCGAGGACCGGACCCTGCTGACCCCGGCCGTCGAGGAGATCCTCCGCTTCGACACCATCGCCGACGTGGGCCTGCCCCGCCTCGCCGTCGCCGACGTGACGGTGGGCACGACCCTCGTCCGGGCGGGCGAGGCGGTCGTCCCCTCGCACGCGCACGCCGGCCGCGACCCCGCCGTCTTCACCCGGCCGAACGTCTTCGACATCACGCGGCCCCCCGGACCGCACCTCGCCTTCGGGCACGGCCCCCACCGGTGCATCGGGGCCGCCCTGGCCCTGCTGGAGCTGCGGACGGCGATCGGCGCGCTCGCCGACCGCGCCCCGGACCTGCGCCCGGCCGTACCGCCCCGCTCCCTGCCGTTCCCGGGCGGCTCCCTGATCGGCGGGGTCGACCGCCTGCCCGTGCTCACGAACAGAACCTGACCCGCCCCCGCTCCGTCAGCAGCGGACGGTCAGCCCGGTCCCGGCGGAGCAGTCGGCGCCGGCGGTGTCGTTGCCCGGGTCGGGGTCGATCGGACTGCTGTGGGTGCGGGTGGCGACGGCCGACAGGCGTCCGAGGGAGAGCAGGTCGAGGTGGGCGGTGAACGTCGAGCGGGCGGTGGCCCCGGCGGCGAGGTCGACGGCGGTGCAGGCCACCGCCTTGGCGGCGGCGTCGTAGGCGCAGTGGGCCGGGAGGCCGGTGACGGAGGTGGTGCGGTCGGGGAGGGTGGTGGTGACCGTGCCGGTGGCAAGGGTGCCGGGACCGGTGTTGGTGGTGGTCTGCGTGTAGGTGACGGAGCTGTTCGCCCCGTCGGCCCGCGCCGTGAGCCCCACGGCGAGATCGGCCGGTTCGAGGACCCGGAAGGGGACGGAGGCGGGGGAGAAGGCCCCGCCGGCGCCGCCGACGTTCCCGGTGGGGGTGAGGGTGTGGACGCCGGGGGCGGCGTTCGCGGCCACGGTGGTCGTGATCCGCACCCGGGCGGTGGAGTGGGCGGGGATCTTCGGCGAGGAGCCGAAGCCGTGGTTCACCTGGAAGGTCCTGCCGGGCGGTTGGACCACGCACACCCCGGCCCAGGGACCGGCGAGCGTCTCGCAGGCGAGACTGTCGGTGGGGGAGAAGATCGGATCGCTCGCGGTGAGCGTGTGCGCGGCGGTCACGGGCGCGGCGGTGTCGTTGGTGAGGGTCAGGGTGAACGTGACCGTCTCACCGGGCGAGGCCGAGGCGGTCGACAGCTCCATCGAGCTGGTCGTGTTGCCGGTGGAGACGGAGTCGGCGTGCACCGGTGAGGTGACGCCGAGCAGGACCGCGGCGAGTGCCGCGGCGGTGGCCCAGAGGGAAGGCTGTCGCATGGCGGGAGTCCTCTTTCGCGCGTGCGGGGGGACGGAACGGGGCGCGGGGCGCCGGGTGCGCGCCGCGTCGTGGCACCACCCCGTCCCCGGTGATGTGCCAACGGGACAACGACCCCGCCCCACCCCGGTGCCCACCACCACCGAAACCTGTCCGGAACCCTCCCGCCGGGCCGGATCGAGATCACCCGCCCGGACCCGGACCGGCCGCTCTCCTTCGTCGGCGCCGAACCCCACGAGGCACGGCCCCGGCAGACCGCGGCCGGTGCCGTGCACGCCGAGCCCCCGCCGGCCGCGATCACGGCCTCGGGCTGAGCCCCTCCACGGCGAGTCGGAAGAGGCGGCCGGCCTGGGCGCCGGGGTCCTCGTGGTGCTCCGTGGCCAGGGCGATGCCCACGGAGAGGGTCAGCAGGTCGTGGAAGGTGACGTGCGGCGCGACCGCCCCGTCGCGAACGGCCCGCTCCAGCAGGGGAGTTCCGGCCGCCTCGATTCTCGCGCCGCAGGAGTCGGGGGAGGCGTCCTCGGTCGGCGGCTCGTAGCTGAGGGTGTCGGCGAACCCGCGGGCCGAGACCGCGTAGTCGACGAGGGCGCGGAGCCACTCCAGTAGGGCGGTGCGGCCGTCCTCGGCCGCGCCCAGCCGGCGGGCCCGCTCGGCGAGGCCCTCGACGCGCTCGTGGAACACGGCTTCGAGAAGGGCCCGGCGGGTGGGGAAGTGGCGGCGCACGGTCGCCGATCCGACCCCCGCGATCCGGGCGATCCGCTCCTGGGAGGCATCGGCGCCGTGCGCGGCGACCTCGGCCTCGGCGACGGCGAGGATGCGCTGGTGGTTGCGTCGCGCGTCCGAGCGCTGACCGGTCATGAATCTCCTCGTTGCCAAATCGGCGGGCCCCGCCATATCTTAACGACAGGCAAAACGGCGGACCCCGCCGTTTTCGTTCCCCGGTGTGTGAGGAGCAGCGACCATGCCCGTCGACAGCGATACCGTCCTGGTCACCGGAGCCACCGGTCAACAGGGCGGGGCCACGGCCCGCGCCCTCCTGGCCGCCCGGATCCCCGTCCGCGCACTCGTCCGGGATCCGCACTCGGAGCCCGCCCGCGCCATCGAGGCGCTCGGCGCGGAGCTGGTCCGGGCGGACCTCTCCGATCGGGCCTCCCTCGGCCCGGCGGTCGAGGGGGTCCGCGCGGTGTTCTCCGTGCAGATGCCGCCCATGAGCGAGACCGGCGTCGACTTCGCGGACGAACTCGCCCAGGCCCTCAACCTGTTGGACGCGGCGAAGGCCGAGGGAGTGCGGCAGTTCGTCCAGTCCTCGACCAGCGGCGTCGGCCGGCACACCCGGGCCCCGGGCTGGGCCGAAGGCCGGTGGGCGGCGATGGCCGACTACTTCCACACCAAACAGGCGATCATGGACGCGGTACGCGGCGCGGGCTTCGCCCGTTGGACGGTGATCAAGCCCGCCTTCTTCATGGAGAACCTGCCCCTGCTGGCACCCAAGGGCCCCCAAGGCGGCCTGGCGACCGTACTGCAACCGGACACCCGGCTCGCCCTGGTGGCCGTACGGGACATCGGGAGCGCCGCCGCCCACGCCCTGTGCGACCCCGACCGATTCCACCGGGTGGAACTGGAACTGGCCGGTGACCTGCTCACGATGCGGCAGGTCGCACAGACCCTGTCCACCGCCTGGGGCGTGCCCGTCACGGCACCCGCCATGAGCCTGCGCGAGGCGCTCGACGCGGGAATGCCGACGTGGGGGGCCGGACACGACTGGAACAACGCGGTGCTCCAACCGGCCCGGCCCGCCTTCGCCCGAGAACTGGGCATCCCGCTCACGACCCTCGCCGCATGGGCCAACGAGCGCACGCGGAAGCGGGACACACCGTCACGACCCGTAGAGGGTCGTGGGATCAGCGAACCTCGGTGACCCGACGCTCCTTGAACGCACCACAGTTGGAGTTGTACACCTGCACGTGGACGTTGCTGATGCCCCCGCCCCAGTCGACGCAGTTGCCCTTGCCGTACACGTAGGCCGGACCCGCGTACGAGGTGTACCGGCCGAAGTCCTCGCCCCGCTCCCAGGTCGCGGGGACCTCGATCCACAGCGCCATGTCGACCGCCGCACCCGGGTTGTTGCGGATGGTCGCGACGCAGTTCTTGCCGTTCGAGGCGTTGTACGTCAGGTAGACGGTGCCCAGCGAGCCGATGGCGGCCGAGTTCACGGTCTTGTAGGCACTCCCGCAGACCTTCTGCGGGGTGGTGTTCGGCGCGGCGGAGGCAGGCGCCGCCAGCGCGGTCGTGGCCCCCAGGGCCAAGGCGGCACACGCGGTGGTGGTGAGGACGGAACGGGTGAGTTTCACGCTTCCCCCAACTGGTCATCGGAGTCGGTCACTCCTGCATGCTGTGACGTGCGACACGTCGCGGCGGTTGCAGTGCGGCCACGAGAAATCCGGTCGGTCGCTTGGGTGAGTACGTGTACTCATGCGCTGAGCGGGGCCGCTTGAGAGCCTCGGGGCCATGAGATGGGACAAAGGAGCGCTCACGGCCCTGCACCTGCTGACGGTCTGGGGGCTGATGACGGCCGCGGGACCGGCCCTCGGATTCACGGTGTTCGCGGCCGGCTGGGGAGGCGGCACCGGCGGCATGGCGATCGCCCTCGCCCTGGGCGTCCCGGTCGTGGTCCTCCTGCTGACCCTGGTGGCCCGATCGGCCCGAAACCTGATCCCGACCTGCGCCTCCACCGGCGGGCGCGTGCGCTGGGCGGTGGCGGTCTTCCTCCTGGGGACGTGCGGAGTCGTGGGCGGCATCGCCGCCTACTCCAAGGGAGTCGACCTGGGTAGCGCCGGCACGAGGTTCGCGCTGACCGGCCTGCCGTACACGGTGGCCGCGGCACTGTTCGTACCCGGATGGTGGGCCCGCGCAGGAGCACTGGCCGTACTGACGGCCGGGCTGCTCTACGGGGGAGCCTTCGGTCCGGTGTCGGCGTGACGCCGCGAGCACCGGAGGCCCGCTGGTGCCCTCCGCGGATTCAGACCGCTTCCGCCTCGATGTAGGCCACGCACGCCTCGCGGGATGCCTCGGTGTGCACGACGTCCCAACCCGCGGGCACGTCGATGCCCGCCGGCCACAGGGAGTGGTCGGAGCGTTCGTTGCGCAGCACGAGGTAGGGGCGGTCCGGGTTGTCGAAGGGGTTGGTCATCGTGGCTCCTGTGTCGGTCGGGAGGGTCAGTCGAGGAGTCGGCGGCTCATGCCCCGAACCGCGAGGAACCAGGCGAGCGCGGTGAAGGCGACGAGCACCAGGGCGTGCAGCCAGTCGCCCGCGTCGAGCACGCCGAAGGCGGCGTGGCGCACCAACTGCATGCAGTGGTAGATGGGGTTGACGGCGGCGGCCGTGCGGACCCACTCCGGCAGGCCGTCGAGCGGGAAGAAGACACCCGCGGCCATGACGAGCGGGGTCAGCACGCCCGAGACGACCAGCCGGAGCCAGTCGATCGCCGGCACGAGGGTGGACACCCACATCCCGCACAGGGCGAAGGCCAGCCCCGACAGCAGAGTGACGACGGGCACGAGCAGCAGAGTGGGACTCGCGGGGAGACCGATGGCGAGGGTGACCAGCAGGGGAACGGAGCTGTAGACGGACGACTTGACCGCGATCCACGAGGCCTCGGCGACGACCAGTTCCCAGACGTCCACCGGCCGGCTGAGCACCGCGTCGTACAGGTGCTGGTGGCAACGCCGATTGTAGGTCTCGAACATGCCCGCGAACGCGGAGGCGAACAGGACGGAGGTCACGACCATGCCCACGCCCACGAACTGGGGGTACGGCCGGCCTTCGGCCGATTCCACCAAGGCGCTGAATCCGAGCCCGAACCCGGCCATGTACACCAGGGGTTCGATGAGCGAGCCGAAGGTGATGGCGGGCCAGTAGCGTCGGAAGAGCAGGAGTTCCCGAAGCCACACGGCTCGCATCGTCGGCAGCAGTGTGGGCGTCGTGGCCTCTGCCTCGTCGCCGGGGACGCTCGTCGGCGTCTCGGCCTGGCGTGCCGGTGCGGCCCTCGTCATGGGGGGCGGGTCCCTTCTGATGTAGGGGTACGGCGAGATGCCGGGATCAGACGAAGAGCTCGCCGGTCAGGGCGACGAAAACGTCCTCGAGAGTGGTGGGCCGCAGCACGTCGGCGGGGCCCAGGGCCTCGCGCAGGTCGTTCGGCATGGTCTCGGCCCGCAGGACCGACACCGACAGTCCGGTACGCCGGCTCGTCAGGCCTGCGCGGGCTACGAGTTCCTCGACGGCGGTGCGACGGGCCGCGTCCCCGCGATACTCGGCGGCCTGTGCCCCGGCGTGGGCCCGCAGCAACTCCCCGGGGGTGCCCCGGGCGATCTGCCGGCCGGCGAAGACCACGGCGACCTCGTCGGCGAGGCGCTCGGCCTCCTCGATGTAGTGCGTCGACATCAACACCGTGGTGCCGGAGGCCCGTAGTGTCTCCATGACGTCCCACAGGTCCTGGCGGATCTGCGGGTCCAGGCCCACCGTCGGCTCGTCGAGGAGCAGAAGGCGGGGAGCGGTGAGGATGCCGCGGGCGAGCAGCAGCCTGCGCCGCATGCCGCCGGACAACGCCTCCACCCGGCTGTCGCCCCGGTCGGAGAGCCGCACCGCGGCCAGCGCCTGTTCGACAGCCTCCGCGTACCGGTGGGGGGGCATGGAGCTGAACCTGGCGAACACGTCGAGATTCTGGCGAACCGTCAATTCGGTGTCCAGATTGCTCTCCTGAGGCACCACGCCGAGCAGCGAGCGGACCGTGCGGGAATTCTCGGGCATGCGGTGCCCGAGGACCTCCACCGTTCCGCCGGTCGCCCGGCTCTGCCCGGTGACGAGTCGCATGGTGGTCGACTTGCCCGCGCCGTTGGGGCCCAACAACCCGAAGAACTTGCCTTGCGGCACATCGAGATCCAGCCCGTCGACGGCGTTCGTCGAACCATAGGTCTTCACGACGTCCCGAAAACGAACGGCGGGGATGCTCACCCCTGATCCCCCCATGTGAAAGTGGCTCGCGGAGCGGGGAAGCAGTGGCGTCGACCCGCTTGCATAGGCCCATACAAGCGCATGCCCCGTGTTTTGTGAAGACCTTGTTTCCTTCTGTGAAGCCCTGCTAGGTTGCCGAACGATCAAGCCCCCCACGAGGGCGCTTCGTCGAATATGGGGGATGGATGAGGCTGCGCGTACCCGCGCTTTCCGGAATTTTGCTGCTGTGTCTCGTCGCGCTCGGCTGCGTTCTTCCGGTGCGCGTTCCCCCGGCGGCGGAACCGGCGGACAGTGGGCTTTCCGGCTTCTCCGCGACGCGCGCCATGACCCACGTCGAACGCGTCGGGCGGGTTCCGCACCCCTCCGGTACCGCCCAGGCCGAGGAGGTCCGGGCCTATGTGACGGAGCGGTTGCGCGGCCTCGGGCTTTCGCCGGACCCGCAGGAGTCGACCGAGGTGTTGGCGGGGGAGGGCGGCGCGCATCTGGCGGGCCGCGTGCACAACATCACCGCCACGATCCCCGGGAGTTCCCCCACCGGCCGCGTGGTGCTCGTCGCGCACACCGACTCGGTGGCCACCGGTCCCGGCGCCTCCGACGACGGCCTCGGCGTGGGCTCCCTGTTGGAGATCGCCCGCGCCCTGCGCGAAGGCCCCGCACCGCGCAACGACGTGGTCCTGCTCTTCACCGACATGGAGGAGACGGCCCAGCTCGGCGGGCGTGCGGCGGCGCGACGACTGGCCGAGACCCGTCGAGGGCCCGATGTCGTCGTCAACCTCGAAGCGCGCGGAACCAGCGGTCGGGCCGTCATGTTCGAGACGGGCGCCCACAGTGCGGCCCTGGTGGAAGCCTTGGGGGCCGCCCCGCCGGTGGCGACCTCCCTCTCCGACGAAATATACCGACTGCTTCCGAACGACACCGATTTCACCCGGTTCCGGGCCGCCGGTGCGACCGGGCTGAATTTCGCCGTCATCGGCGGCAGCGCCCGCTACCACGGGCCCGAGGACGACCTGGCGCACGTGGACCGCGACAGCCTCCAGGACCTGGGGGGCACCTCCCTCTCGGCCGTCCGCGAACTGTCGGCCGCCGACCTCGGCGCGGTGGAGCGGGCCTCCGAGGCCACCTGGTTCAACCTCGGCCCGCTGCTGGTCCACTACCCGCAGGGCGCTGTCCTGCCCTTGGCGTCGCTCGCCGCAATCGCGCTCGCCGTCGCCGTCGGGTACGCCGCCCGGCGCCGCGCTCTGGGGCTGCGCGGGACGGTCCGGGTCGCCCTGACCCTGCCCCTGCCGCTCGTGGCCGCCGCCGCGCTCGGATGGGCCGCCTGGCAGGCCCTGCTCCTCGTCCGGCCCTCCTACGCCCTCTTCCACTTGGGCGATCCGTACCGCACGGGACCCGCCGTCGCGGGCCTGCTGGCACTCACGGCCGCAGCCGTGTGGCTGTGGCTGGTCTGGGTCGGTCGGAAGGCCGGCGCGGTGGAGACCGCCGCCGGAACGGCCATGTGGTCGGCCCTGCTGGCCATCGTCCTGGCGGTGCTGCTGCCCGGGGCCGCCTACGTGTTCACCTGGACCGCCCTGGGCGGTGCGATCGGTGTCGCGCTGGCCGCCCGCGCGGCCGAGCGTATGCTGTGGCGAACGATTGCGCTCACGGTCGCGGCCCTACCCGCGGTGGCGCTCACGGCCCCCTTGGTCGCCCTGCTGTTCCCGACCGTGGGGCTCGCGTCCGCCGCCGCCCCCCTCGCCCTGGCCGTTCCCGCCGGTGCGGCGCTGCTGCTGCCCCTCGCCCATGTGGCGCCCGCCGCCCACGTCCGTCGCGCGGTGGCGGGCGGCGTCGCGTTGGCCTTGGTCGGCGGCGCCCTGCTCGGCGTCCAGGCCGTGGTCGACACGCCGGACCGCGAGCACCCGCGCCCCGTCAGTCTCATGTACGCCCTGGACGCCGACCGGGGGAAGGCCGTGTGGGTGTCCGAGGACGCCGACCCGCACCCGTGGGTCACCCACTACACGGGCGACCGGCGGACGGACTCCCTGGAGGAGTGGTCCCCCGCACTGGCCGCACCGCCCGGGGGCCTGCTCGCCGGCCCGGCCCCCGTCGCCCCGATGTCACGCCCCGTCGTCACCCGGGTGTCCGACACCCGCGAGGGCGGCGACCGCACCCTGCGCCTGTCGGTGCGGCCCGAGGCCGGGAAGCCGACGCTGCTGGCCCTGTACGTCGACACCGCGGCGACCCCCGTCGTGGCCGCCCGGGTCGCCGGCTCGGCCCCGGACACCGGAGCCCTGAGCGGCGGCGTCAACCGCCCGCACACCGAATCCGTGTGGAAGTGGGGCCTCCTCCTCGTGGCCCCGGCCTCCGCGGGCACCGAGGTGACCCTCACCGTCAGGGACACGGGCCGCCCGGTCCGCCTCCTGGCCATGACCCAGGACGCGGGCCTGCCCGCCCGGGCCGTGGACCGACCCCGCCCCGAGGACCTCACCTGGGACCCCCACACGGCGGGCGTCTCCTTCGCCAGCCGCCTGTACGAACTCTGACACCCGACGCATCCGACAGAAGAGAGCGACCCCTCATGTCCTCGAACCCGAACAGTGCCGAGGAGAACACGGCGCCGCGCGAGCCGCGGCTGCGTGCGGCGCGAGCGGCCGACGCGGCCGAGATCACGGAGGTCTTCCTCGCCTCGCGGGCAGCCGCCATGCCGTACCTGCCCAGGATCCACACCGACGAGCAGACCCGGTACTGGATCGAGGCCATCGTCCTGCCCGGCAGCACGGTATGGGTGGCCGAGACCGGCGAAGACCCCGCGATCGTCGGCTTCGCCGCGCTCGACGGGACCGTCCTCGACCACCTCTACCTGCGGCCCGACGCCCGACGACGTGGCATCGGCTCCGCCCTCCTCGCCGCGGTCAAGGAGGCATCCCCGCACGAACTCTCGCTCCACGTCTTCCAGCGCAACGAGGAGGCCCGCTCCTTCTACGAGCACCACGGCTTCACCGCCGGGGAGTTCGACGACGGCAGCCGAAACGAGGAGAACGAGCCGGACGTGACCTACCACTGGACCGCCCGCTGAGGCCGGTGCGGCCGGGGCGACCGGACTCCGGCCGCCCCGACCGCACATCCATCGATCGACGGCCCGGGACCGCAAGGACCCCGTGCCCGCACACACCGGCAAAGAGTGGACGCGACCCCCACAGGGCGGCCGTGACACGGGGGAGGAACGAAGAAGTGCTCAGCGAAAGCAGGGTGCCGGGGGAGATCCCGCTGTCCTACGCGCAACTCGCGCTGTGGTTCAACGACCGGCTCCAGGAGGGCGACGCCTCCTACAACATGCCCGTGGCCCTGCGCCTGAGGGGTCCCCTCGACACGGAGGCCCTGCGTTCCGCCCTGGTCGACGTCATGACACGGCACGCGGCGTTGCGCACCGTCTTCCCCGACCTCGACGGCACCCCTTACCAGCGGGTCCTTTCCCCCGACGCGTTCGCGGTCCCCTTCACGGTCGTCGAGGCGACCGAGGACGATCTCCCCGAACTCATCGCCGCGACCTCCCGGGAATGCTTCGACCTGACCCGCGAACCCCCCTTGCGTCTGCGGGTGTTCGTCCTCGGTCCCCGAGACCACCTCGCCCTGATGGTCCAGCACCACATCGCCGGCGACGGCTGGTCGATGGCCCCGCTGGGCCGTGACCTGAGCGCCGCCTACACGGCCCGCTCCGCGGGCCACGCGCCCCAATGGGAGCCGCTCTCCGCCGACTTCGCCGAGTACGCGCGCGAACAACACGAGGGACTCGGCAGCCTCGACGACCCCGACAGTGGCATCAGCCGTCAGCTGGCCTACTGGCAGGAGGCGTTGGCGGACATACCGGAATGCCTGCACCTGCCCGCCGACCGGCCGCGGCCCGCCGTCATGTCCCACGAAGGCGACTACTTCCCCTGGGAGTTCCCCGCCGAGCTGCACCGCGAGCTGCTGGCCCTGGCCCGTACCTGCCGCGTCAGCCTGTTCATGGTCGTGCAGGCGGCCCTGGCGACCGTGCTGACCCGCTCCGGCGCCGGGACCGACATCCCCCTCGCCAGCCCCACCGCCGGACGCGGGGACTCCCGCTACGACGACGTGGTCGGCTACTTCGTCAACCCTCTGGTCCTGCGGGTGGACACCTCGGGTGACCCCACCTTCCGGGAACTGCTCAAGCGGGTCCGCCGGACCGACCTGCGGGGCTTCTCGCACCAGGACATGCCGATCGAACGACTGATCACGGCGCTCAACCCGCCGAGGTCCCTCGCCTGGCACCCCCTGTTCCAGGTCATGCTCGCCTTCCAGAACCTCCCCGAGGCGACGCTGTCCCTGCCCGGCGTCACCTGCGAGGTGGTGGAGGCCGACCCCGGCGGCGCCAAGTTCGACCTGTCCTTCAACGTCATGGAACGCAAGGACGCCGACGGCGGTCCCGCCGGCCTGACCTGCTTCGTCGAGTACAGCCACGACCTGTTCGAACGCGCGGGCGCCGAGGCCCTGATGCGGCGACTGACACTCCTGTTGGAGAGCGTCACCCGCGACCCCGACCAGCACGTCGGCGACATCGAACTCCTCACGGAGGACGACCGGGACCTCCTCCGCGCCCTGTCGCACGGCCCCGAACTCGAAGTCCCCGCCCAGAGCTACCACCGCGCCTTCGAGGAGCGGGCCGCCACCGACCCGGACGCGCCCGCCCTGGTCGCCGGCGACACCCGGCTCACCTTCGGAGAGCTCAACGCCCGGGCCAACCGCCTCGCCAGGGAACTGGTCCGACGGGGCGCCGCACCCGAACGCCACGTCCTCCTGCTGTCGGACCGTGAGGCCGACGCGATCGTCTCCGTCCTCGCCGTGCTCAAGTCCGGCGCCGCCGTGGTCCCCGTCGCGGCCGACGCCCCCGCCGAACGGCTCGCCGCCGTCGTCGCGGCCACCCGGCCCGTGTGCGTGCTCACCACCGGACGGACCGCCGACGGACCCCTCGGAGCCACGCCGGTCCTCGCCCTCGGCGAGCCGCGGGAGCGCGAGCGCGTCGCCGCGCACTCCCCGAACGACCTCACCGACGCCGACCGGGCCGGTGCCACAGGCCCCTCCGATCCCGCCTACGTCATCCACACCTCCGGCTCGACCGGCACGCCCAAGGGCGTGGTCGTGGAACACCAGGCCCTCGCACACCTCGCGCGGCACCACCGGGTCCGCCTGGTCCGCCGACACGCCCCGCAGGGCGGCCCCCGTGTCAACGTGGGACTGGTGGCCTCCCTCACCTTCGACACCGCCTGGGACCCCTTTTTCTGGCTGCTCGAAGGACACTGCATGCACTTCGTCGCGGACGAGGTGCGGCTGGACCCCCGGGCTCTGGTCGCCTATGTCCGTCGTGAGCGGATCGAGTTCCTCGACCTCACCCCGACCTACGCGCGGACGCTGTTGACCGCCGGGCTGCTCGACGAAGGCGACCACCATCGTCCCCGTGCGATCATGTTGGGCGGCGAAGCCGTCGGAACCGAACTGTGGGACCGCCTCGCGGGGATACCCGGAACCGCGGTCCACAATTACTACGGGCCCACCGAGTTCACGGTCGACGCGCTCGCCTGCGACCTCGACGACAGCCCCACCCCGAGCATCGGCCGCCCGCTCGACAACACCCGCGCCCACGTCCTCGACGAGCGACTGCGCCCCGCCCCCTTGGGGGTTCCCGGCGAGCTCTACCTCGCCGGCCCCCAACTGGCCCGCGGCTACCTGGGAGCCCCGGCCCTGACCGCCGAGCGGTTCGTCGCCGACCCCTACGGGCCGCCCGGGTCCCGCATGTACCGCACCGGCGACCTCGCCCGGCTCCGCCGCGACGGTCAGGTCGAGTACCTCGGCCGGGCCGACGAGCAGGTCAAGATCCGAGGCTTCCGCATCGAACTCGGCGAGATCGAGGCCGTGTTGACCCGGCACCCCGGCGTCGCGCAGGCGGCCGTGGTCGTCCGTGACGAGGACCGGGCCGAACCCTTCCTCGCGGCCTACGTCGTCCCGATCGCCGACCAGCCGGTCGACGCCGCGGCGCTCCGCGACCACCTGGCCGGACACCTGCCCGAGTACATGCTGCCCGCGGCCTTCGCCCGAATGGACCGGCTGCCGCTCACCAGCAGCGGAAAACTGGACCGGAGGGCCCTGCCCGAACCGGAGCTTCGCGTCGTCGACGCGGCGGGCCGCCGCCCGGCCGATGCCCGCGAGGCACGGTTCTGCGAGGTCTTCGCCGACGTGCTGGGGGTGCCGGAGGTGGGCCCCGACGACGACTTCTTCCGTTTGGGCGGTCACTCCCTGCTCGCCATGCGCCTGGTCAGCCGGATCAGAACGGTCATCGGGGCGGAACTGCCCATCCGGACCGTCTTCGAGGCGCGCACGCCGGCCGGCCTCGCCCGGTCGGCCGGCTCCGGCGACCGGCGACCCCCGCTGGTGGCGACCGACCGCCCCGAGGAGATCCCGCTCTCCGCCGCCCAGCGCCGCCTGTGGTTCCTCCAGCGACTGGAGACCGACAGCGCCGCCTACCACATTCCGCTGCCCCTGCGGCTCGACGGCCCGCTGGACATCGGCGCGCTCGGCGCTGCCCTGCACGACGTCGTCGTCAGGCACGAGGCGCTGCGTACGGTGTTCCCCGACCGGGAGGGCGTGCCCCACCAGCGGGTCCTGCCCCCGGAGGAACTGCCGTCCCTGCTGGACATCGTCCCCCTGAGCGGCGCCCGCGCCGAGGGCCCGGCCCTGGAGGAGGAACTGCGAGCCGCGGCCTTCGTGCCGTTCGACCTCGTGCACAGCCCGCCCCTGCGGGCCCGGTTGTACCTCCTCGGACCGGGCCGCCACGTCCTGCTCCTGACCGTCCACCACATCGCCTGCGACGGCTGGTCCCTCGGGCCGCTCGCCGCCGACCTGGGCCTGGCCTACCGGGCTCGCGCGGAGGGCCGCGAGCCCGAGTGGACGCCGCTGCCGGTCCAGTACGGCGACTACACCCTGTGGCAGGACCGGCTCCTCGGGGACGTGCGCACCCCGGGCAGCCTCGCGGCCGAGCAGTGGGCCCACTGGAGCAAGATCCTGGAGGGCCTCCCCGACGAGGTGCCCCTCCCGGTGGACCGCCGTCGCACCCCCGAGACCGGGCACGAGGGCCGCGCGGTCCCCGTCCGTGTCGACGCCGAGGTCCACCGAGCGCTCGGCGCCCTTGCCCGCGAGAGCGGCGCCGGTCTCTTCACCACCCTCCAGGCCGCCTTGGCCGCCCTGCTCACCCGGCTGGGCGCCGGAACCGACATCCCGCTGGGCACACCGGTGGCCGGTCGCACCGACGAGGGCCTGGACCACCTGGTCGGCTTCTTCGTCAACACGCTGGTCCTGCGCACCGACACGGAGGGCGATCCGACGTTCCGGGAGCTGGTGCACCGGGTCCGGGACGCCGACATCGCGGCCTATGCCCACCAGGACCTGCCCTTCGAGCAACTCGTGGACCTCGCCAACCCCGAGCGGCAGCCCGGCCGCCACCCGCTGTTCCAGGTGGCCCTGGTGGTGGACCAGGGGGCCGAGATCGCCCTGGACATCCCGGGGGTGAGGACCGAACGCCTCTCCGTCCGGCTCGCGCCGGCGAAATTCGACCTCACGCTCACCTTGACCGCCGAGCGCGCCGCCGACGGTGTCGAGGGGCCGCTCACCGGCACCATCGAGTACCGCACCGACCTGTTCGACGAGTCCACCGTCGAGGCCCTCGCCGACCGCCTGACGCGACTGCTCACCACCGTCGCGGAGGACCCCGACCGGCGCATCGGCCGGATCGAGGTCCTCTCCGACCACGAGCGGCGCCTCCTCGCCGAGTGGAACGACACCGGCCGGGACCTGGAGCCCGGCACGCTCGCCGACGCCGTCGCCGAGGGGATCGCGCGGACCCCGGACGCCACGGCGATCGTGGACGGGGAGCACGTGGTGACGTTCGCCGAGCTCGACGGGCTCGTCGGGGCCCTCGCCGGGAGGCTTGCCGCGCGTGGCGTCGGCCAGGGGGCCGTCGTGGCCGTAGCCGTGCCCCGCTCGCTCGACCTGATCGTGGCGGTGTGCGCGGTGCACCGCGCGGGTGGCGCCTACGTGCCCCTCGACCCCGACTACCCCGCCGACCGGTTGGCCTTCATGTTGGAGGACTCCCGCCCCACCGCCGTGATCGCGACCCCGGAGGAGGCGGGGAGGCTGCGTGTGCCCGAGGGCGTCAGCGTGCTCGCGCCGAGGGATTCGGCGGACACCGCCCGCGCGACCGCGGTGGGACCGGCCCCGGCCGACCCTGCCTACGTGATCTACACCTCGGGCTCCACCGGCCGGCCCAAGGGCGTGGTCGTCCCGCACAGCGCCGTGGACAACCGCCTCCGCTGGGGCCAGGAGTATCACCGGCTGACGCCCGAGGACCGGGTGCTGCACAAGACGCCGTCGAGCTTCGACGTCTCGGTGTGGGAGATCTTCTGGCCGCTCCGGGTCGGGGCCGCCATGATCGTGGCACGGCCGGAGGGACACCGGGACCCGGCGTACCTGTGCGAGCTGATCCGCCGCGAGCGGGTCACGGTCGCGCACTTCGTGCCCTCCATGCTGGACGCCTTCCTCCAGCACCCCGACGCCGGCCGGTGTGACTCACTGCGCCTGGTCGTCGTCGGAGGCGAGGCCCTGACCACGGCGACCGCGCGTCGGTTCCACCAGGTGCTGCCGGGGGTCCGCTTGGTCGACCAGTACGGTCCGACCGAGGCGGCCATCGAGGTGACCGCGTGGACCTGCCGTCCCGAGGACGACGACGGTCGGCCCGTCCCCATCGGCCGCCCGGTGTGGAACACGCGCGTCCACGTCCTCGACGGCGAACTTCGCCAGGTCCCGCCCGGTGTCGTCGGAGAGCTGTACCTGGACGGCGCACAACTGGCGTACGGGTACCTGCGGCGCCCCGGACTGACCGCCGAGCGGTTCGTGGCCAACCCCTACGGTGGGCCCGGATCGCGCATGTACCGCACGGGTGACCTGGCCCGGCTGCGTTCCGACGGGGCCGTCGAATACCTGGGCCGGGTCGACGGCCAGGTCAAGGTCCGCGGTTTCCGCATCGAGCTCGGCGAGATCGAGGCCGCGTTGGGTGAACACCCGGCCGTCGCGGCGGGAGTCGTCATGGTCCGACAGGACAAGGGCGCACCCCGGATCGTCGCCTACGCGGTGCCGGTGGCCGGCGTGACGGCTCCCACCGTCGAGGAACTCCGCGAGCACCTGCGCGGTCGGCTTCCCGAGCACATGGTGCCCACCGGCTACGTCACGCTCGACGGCCTTCCGGTCACGCCCAACGGCAAGCTGGACCGCGCCGCGCTGCCCGAGCCCACCGCCCCGATCGTCGGGGGCGCGAGGCCCCCCAGGGCGCCGGTCACCCCGTTGGAGGCGGCCCTGACCGCCCTGTTCGCGGAGGTCCTGGACCTTCCGACGGTCGGACCCGAGGACGACTTCTTCCTGTCGGGCGGACACTCGCTCATGATGGTCCGCCTCGTCGAGCGCCTGCGTGCCGACCTCGGAGTGGACCTGCCGATTCGTGCCCTCTTCGACAACCCGTCACCGAGCGCGCTCGCGGTCCGGATCGCGAGGGAGCCCGGTGTGGAGGCCCGACTCGCCCCCGGCCCGGTGCCCTGGGAGCCGCTGCTGCCGTTGCGCTCCCAAGGCGGCCGCGCGCCGCTGTTCTGCGTCCACCCGGTCGTCGGCGACGGCTTCGGCTATGTGGGGCTGCTGCGCGCCTTGGGCCCCGACCAGCCCGTGTACGCGCTCCAGGGCATCGGCCCGGCGGGCGGGCGGGCGCGGCCCGCCACGATGGGCGGACTCGCCGCCGAATACGTCTCCCGAATCCTGGAGGTGCAGCCCCGGGGCCCCTACCGGCTCCTCGGCTGGTCCTTCGGCGGCGTGCTGGTCCACGAGATGGCCGTGCAGCTCAGGGAACGCGGCGAGCGGGTCGAGCTCCTGGCGATGCTCGACAGCGTCCCGCCCAACGAGCACGACCGGCGGGCGCACGCGGACGGGGTCGACGAGGCCGACGTCCTGCGCGCCCTCCTCGACGCCGTGGGCGCGTCGCCGGCGGAGATCGCCGCCGTCGACGAGGGCCGGGTGCCCGCACCCGAGGAGTTGTTGAGCCTGCTCGCCCCGACCCTGGGGGCCTCGGCACCCGCCGACCCGGCGGCGCTGGAGGCACTGATCGACACCTGCCGCTACCACGGCGAGCTCATGGTCCGCTGGGTGCCGCGGGTGTTCGACGGAGACCTGCTCAGCTTCACGGCTGCGGCGGAGACGCGGCGGGCCGGGACGGTGGGCCGTGCGACGGCCGCCGAACTGTGGGGGCCGTACGTCAGGGGGCCGGTGGTGGACCACGCCGTCGACGCCCGACACCTCGAACTCGTCGAACCCGGGCACATCGACTTCATCGGCGAGATCGTCTCCGGTGAACTGGCCCGCCGAGGCGACCGGTGACCCCGGTCGGCCATCGGTCCGCAGTGCGCGCCGGCGACGCCTCTCCGCACGCCCCTCGGGCGTGCGGAGAGGCCGCGCCGGCCTCACCCCCCGGCCGGGGCCGCGTGCTCCCGTACCGCGTCGGCGATCTCGGTCATCACCTCGGCCGCCCGGGCGTGGAGGAAGAAGTGGTCACCGGGCAGGATCCGTCGACGGAACCCACCTGTGGTCATCGCCCGCCAGCCGGTGATCCACTCGGGCCCCGCCAGCCGGTCGTCCGATCCGCCCAAGGCCACCAGGGGGCACGGCAGCACGGTCGGCCGGACCTCCGTCATGTACCGCGCCAGCAGGCCGAGATCGGCCCGCATCACGGGCAGCAGCATCTCCAGCAGTTCCGGGTGCGCCAGTATCTCGGCCGGTGTGCCGCCCAGTTCGACGATCCCGTCCAGCAGTTCCCCGTCGTTGCGCTCGTGCAGCGGCAGGGCCACCGGGGCGCCCGGCGGACGACAGCCGGACACGACCACGGCGCGGGGCAGCGGCCGGCCGGCCCCGACCAGGCGACGCGTGGTCTCGTAGGCGATCTGCGCGCCCATGCTGTGCCCCATGAGGAGGAACGGCTCCTCCTCGGGGCGTTCGGCCAGGACCGCGAGGAGCCCGTCGACGACCTCGTCCATGGAGGAGAGCAGGGGTTCGCGCATGCGGGTCCCTCGGCCGGGAAGCTCCACGGGGACGAACCTCAGCCCCGCCGGGACCTCCTGAGAACGGGACCAGGAGAGGTACGAACCGGCCGAACCCCCGGCGTGCGGGAGGCAGTAGACGCGGGCGTCCCCCGCTCCGCCGTCCGCGTCGGGGCCGGTCTCCCAAGGCGTCCATCGGTTCCGTGTCACTGCACTCCGCCCTTCTGTTCCCAAGATGTTTCCCACGGGCCCGCGGCCCGCAGGGCGACCTTATTCGGGAATTCCCCCGGCAGCCAGCTCGGACGGGATGTCAAGGCACCGGAACTGCCCGTCCGCCGAAGATTTTTCATTGACCTCGATCTGTTTCGTGAGATAGCGTCGAACCTGCATCTGGTGTTGCGCAGATGTGAAACGGGGATTGTTCAACGTGTGTGGAATAGTGGGTGCATTCTCCCTCAGTGGAGCGCACCCGATCGACGGCAAAGTCATTTCACAAATGACTTCCGAGCTAATTCATCGAGGCCCTGACGATCAGGGAAGCCATATCGCCCACGGCATCGGGCTGGGCTTTCGCAGACTGGCCTTGAACGACCTGGAACAAGGCAATCAGCCGCATTTCTCGGAGGATCGCACCCTGGTCTCCGTCTGCAACGGCGAGATCTACAACCATCGCCGGTTGCGGGAGTCGTTGGCCGGCGCGGGCCATCGGTTTCGCACCGCGTGCGACACCGAGGTGCTCGTCCACCTCTACCGCGAGTACGGCCTCGATCTCACCGACCATCTGGACGGGCAGTTCGCCTTCGCGCTGTACGACGCCCCCGCCGGACGGCTGCTCCTGGCCCGTGACCACGCCGGGATCGTGCCCCTCTTCTACACGGTCGTGGACGGCCTGCTCCTCTTCGCCTCGGAGGTCAAGGCGCTCCTGCGCCACCCGGCGGTGCGCCCTCGCGTCGACCTGCGCGGCCTCGACCAGGTCCTCGGCCTCCCGGGGCTCGTCAGCCCCCGCACGATGTTCGAGGACATCAAGGCCCTCAGGCCGGGGGAACGACTGATCGCGGACTCCTCCGGGGTGACCCTCAGCCGTTACTGGGACCTGGACTACCCGACCGCCGACGCCCTGGAACCGGTGGCCGCCGGCGACCTCGACGCCGAACTCGCGCGCGCCGCGGGCCACACGTCGGCGCTGCTGCGGGACGCCGTGCGCGACCGACTGGTCGCCGACGTCCCCGTGGGCCTCTACCTCAGCGGCGGTCTCGACTCCAGTCTCATCGCCGCGCTCGCGGCGGACTCCCGGCCCGGCCACACCTGGCCGAGCTACTCCGCGGTCTTCCCCGACCACGATTTCGACGAGAGCCCCCACCAGCGCACGGTGGCCGCCCGGTTGGGAACCCGCCACCGCGAGGTGCCCATCCGGCACGAGGACTTCGCCGAGCACCTGACCGCCATGGTGCGCCACGCGGAGACACCCGTCCGCGAGTCGTACAACGTCTGCTCCATGCTGCTGTCCCGAGCCGTCCGGGAGGACGGCACCGTCGCCGTGCTCACGGGGGAGGGCGCCGACGAACTCTTCGGCGGCTACCCCGGGTACCGCTACGACGCGGCCGGCCTCGGCAACGGCCGGCTCAGCGGCCTCGACGCCGCGATGGAGCGGGAGATCCGACATCGGATGTGGGGTGTCGACTTCGGCTACGAGACCGATCACCTCATCGCCCGGGAGTTCCGCCGCGAGCTCTACTCCGACGATCTCGCCGACAACCTCGACGAGTTCGCCATCACCTCCCAACGCCTGGTCGACGCCGACCGACTGCGCGGCCGACACCCCCTGCACCAACGCTCCTACCTGGACTTCCACCTGCGCCTGGCCGACCACCTCCTCGGTGATCACGGCGACCGGATGGCCCTTGCCAACTCCGTCGAACTGCGCTTCCCCTTCCTGGCCCGCGGCGTCATCGACCATGCCGCATCCCTGCACCCGGCCCTGATGGTGGCCGGCGGCGCCGAGAAGGCCGTGCTGCGCCGGGTCGCCGAGGGCCGTGTGCCCGACGGGGTGCTGGCCCGCAGCAAGTTCGGCTTCCGCGGCCAGACCAGCAGCCACCTGCTCGCCGCCGGCGCCGACTGGTTCGAGGAACTGCTCTCGCCCTCCGTGGTGCGCAAACAGGGCTACTTCAACCCGGAAACCGTGACCGCGCTCGTCCGCCGCCAGCGGGACCCGGGCGGTCACGTGCACGCCCACCTCGACACGGACTACCTCATGGTGATCGCGACCTTCGCCCTCTTCGTCGAGGAGTTCGGCCTGCCGTGTCTCGGATGACCCACCCCGCCGCCCCCGACGGCCGGACCACCGTTGAGCCCCGGCCGCCGCGCGTGTCGTCGACACCCCTGCCCCTGGTGGGGATCGTCGGCGGCATGGGCCCGCTGGCCTCCACCGAACTCCTGCGAACCGTCTACCACACCGGCGACACACGATCCGAGCAGGAGACGCCCCGGGTCCTGTTGTGGTCCGACCCGGCCGTGGTCGACCGCACCGAGGCCATCGGGACGGGCGAGCTCGGACCGCTGTACCGGGCGGTCGAGACCGCCGTGCGGGGCCTGGTCACCGCCGGCGCCGAACGCGTCGTCGTCGCGTGCGTCACCGCCCACACGGTGCTCGGCGACCTGCCGCCCGACCTCCTGGGACGCTGCGTGTCCCTGGTGGACGTCATGCACGAGGAGCTCGTGCGCGTCGCCCGACCGCACCTCCTGCTGTGCACCACGGGCACGGCCAAGGCCGGCATCCTCACGTCCGGCCCGCACGCGGAACGGGCGGCGCGTCACCTCGTCATGCTCCGTCCGGAGGACCAAGAGGCACTGCACCGCGAGGTCTACCGGGTCAAACGCGGCGGGGACCCGCTGCGCACGGCCGATTTCCTCCGCGACACCCTGCCCCGCTATGGGGTGCGGCCCTTCGTCGCGGCCTGTACCGAACTCCACCTGGTCACCAAGGCCATCGCCGCCGCCGGTCGCTCGGACGAGTTCCCCGCCATCGACCCGCTGACGGTCGTGGCCCAACGGATCAAGAACGGAGAACTGTGAGTCACACCACGATCCTGGACCGCTGGGCCGACCACGTGGAGCGCGACGGCGGGGCACCGGCCGTTTCCACCCCGGACCGGCAGTGGAGCCGGGTCGAACTCGCCCGCTACGCCGCCGCCCTGAGAGCCCGGTTCGCCGAGGACGCCGGGCCGGGACCGGTGCTCATCGCCTGCGCCGAGCCCGTCCCGGTCATCGCGACCATCCTGGCCTGCGCCGCCACCGGCCGCACCTTCGCCCCCGTCGACGTCCGCCTGCCCGCGGCACGCTGGGTCCCGCTGCTGGAGGACACGAGCCCGGCCGTCGTCGTCGCCGACCGGGCCGGGGCCGCCGCCCTGGCCCCTCACCAGCTCCTCCTCGCCGGCACCCCGGTCGTCGACACCGACACCCTCGCCCCGGGCCACTGGCGTGCGACGGACTGGCGGGGACTCGACGCACCCGACGCCGGATGCGTCTACTTCACCTCCGGCACCACCGGACGCCCCAAGGGCATCAGGAGCAGCCTCCGCGCCGTCGAGCACTTCCTCGACTGGGAGACGACCGAGTTCGGCGTCACCGACGGCACCCGGGTCTCCCTGCTCACCTCGCCCGGCTTCGACGCCTTCCTGCGTGACGCGCTCGTCCCGCTGCGATCCGGCGGGAGCGTGCGCGCCGCCGGAACCGTGCCCGTCGCCGCCGCCCTCGCCGAATGGCTGGAGAAGGAAGGGGTCGAGGTGCTGCACTGCGTGCCCACCGTCTTCCGCACCCTGCGCGCCGCCGGCCTCACGCCCGGCTCACTGCCCGAGCTCAGGGCCGTCCTGCTCGCCGGCGAACCGGTCCGGTCCGCGGACGTGGCCTGGTGGCGCGGCCTGTTCGGCGACGACAAGACGCTGGTCAACCTCTACGGCCCGTCCGAGACCACCATGACCAAGGTCTTCCGGCGCCTCGGAGCCGAGGACGCCGAGGCCGAGACGGTACCCGCGGGCCTCCCCCTGCCCGACGTGGAGGTCCGGGTCCTCGCCGCGGGCACGCCCGTCACCGACACCATCGGCGAGATCGAGATCCGCACCCCCTTCCCGCTCGGCGGCTACCTCGACGGCCGGGCCGGTGGGTTCACCGGCACCGACCGCTACCGCACGGGCGACCTCGGACGGCTGCGGCCCGACGGGGTCCTGGAAGTCCTCGGCCGTCGCGACCAGCAGGTCAAGATCAACGGTGTCCGGGTCGAACTGGGCGAGGTCGAGGACACGCTGCGTCGCCACCCCGGCGTCCGCGACGTGTGCGCCGCCGCCGTGTCCGAGTCGGACGCCGACCCGGCCCTCGTGGCCTACGTCGTCGCCGACGCCTCCGTGACGGACGAGCAGTTGCGCGCCCACGCCGCGACCGACCTCGCCCCCGGCTGCCGCCCCACCCTCTACGTCCGGCTCGCCGCCGTCCCCCGCACGCTGAACGGCAAGGCCGACCGGCGGGCCCTCCCGCTGCCCTCGGCCGTACGGGCCATCGACACCGAGGACGGCCCGCGTGAGGGCACCGAGGCCGAGATCGCCGGGATCTGGTGCGAACTCCTGCACCTGTCCGCCGTCGGACGGCACGACGACTTCACCCTGCTCGGCGGGGACTCCCTCGCCATCGCCCGGCTGTTGGACCGGCTGCGCTCGGTGTTCGGCGTCGACCTCCCCTTCCGGACCTTCGTCGAGGACCCCACCGTCTCCGGCCTCGCCGCCGCCGTGACCGGCCGGAGCGACCGATGAGCGCCGGCGCCGTACCGCCCAGGCCCGCCCGCGACCGCGCCCCGCTCTCCTACGCCCAACGCTCGATCTGGCGCGCCGAACAGGTGCTCCCCGGCAGTGCCCTGCACAACGAGACCGCCGCGTTCCGTCTCGACGGCCCCCTGGACGCCGATGCCCTCGAACGGGCCCTGACCGCGCTCGGCGCCCGCCACGACGTGATGCGCTGTGGCATCGTCGCGGACGCCGACGGCGAACCCTGGCAACGGTTCGCCGACCGGGTCCGGCCCACCGTCGAGTGGACCGACCTGGCCCACCTGCCCGAGCCGCGCCGTGAGGAACACCTGGCGGAACTGGTGGCCCGGGCCGTGGCCACACCGTTCGACCTGACACGGCCGCCGTTGATGCGCACCTGCCTGTACCGGCTGGGCCGGGACCGGCACCTGCTGCTCTTCGTCGCCCACCACATCGTCGTGGACGCCTGGGGCTTCGGCCTCTTCCTCGACGAACTCGCCGCCCGGTACGCCGCCGAGACCGGCGGCCCGGCCTTCGAGGAGACGCCCTCCGGCAGCGACTTCGGGGACTACGCCGCCTGGCAGCGCACCGACCCCGCCGCCACGCACGGCCTCGACCACTGGCGCGAGAGGCTCGGCGGGGAGCTGCCGGTGTTGCGCCTGCCCACCGACGCACCCGACGCCGGCCGCCCCGTCGACGCCCTCGCCGGAGCCGTCCACCGCTTCGTCGTGCCCGCCGACCTCGTCACCCGGCTCGGCGCCATGGCCCGAACCCGGCTCGCGACCCTGCCCACCGTGATGCTCACCGCGTTCTGCGCCGTCGTCCAGCGGTACACCGGCCAGGACGACCTCGTCGTCGGCATGCCCGTCGCGACCCGCAACCGACCCGCCCTGGGCAGCGTGATCGGCCCGCTGCTCAACGTCGTGGCCCACCGGGCCGACCTCTCCGGCGACCTCGCCTTCGACGAGGCCCTGCGCCGCACCCGGCAACACCTCAAGGGGGACCTCGCGCACCGGGACACCCCGTTCGACCTGGTCGTGGAGGACCTCGCTCCGGCCGGCGGGGCCCGCTCCCCGATCTTCCAGCTCATGTACGCCTTCCACAGCGGACCGACCACCACCCTGTGCCTGCCCGGCGTCCGGACCACCGCGGCGCCGGCGCACAGCGGCACCGCCAAGTACGACCTCTCCCTCTTCCTGCGCCCCCGACCGTCCGGAGACCTCGACGCCGAGCTCGAGTACCGCACCACGCTGCTCTCCCCGCGGACGGTCCGAGGCATCGCCGACGGCCTGGTGTGCCTGCTGGAGGCGGCCGTCGCGGACCCCGACCGACTCCTGCGCGAACTGCCCGTGACGACCCCCGAGCAGACCCGACGCCTCCTGACGGAGTTCAACGCCTCCGACCGCACGCCGCCCGACCGGGCCACCGTCCCCGAGGCCCTGCGCGCCCTGGCCGCCCGCTCCGCGGACGCGCCCGCGGTCGTCCACGGCGAGGAGGTCCTCACCCGCGCTGACCTCGACGCGACCGCCGACCGCGTCGCCGCGCGCCTGGCCGCCCGCCATCACGTCCGCCCCGGCGACCGGGTCGCCCTGCTGGTCCCGCGCGACACCGGACTCGTCCCGCTCGTCGTCGGACTGTGGCGTGCCGGAGCCGTGCTCGTCCCACTCGACGAGACCATGCCGGAGGAACGCGTGCGCCACGTCCTGGCGGACAGCGGGGCCGGGCTCCTCGTCACCGGTTCGACCACCCCCACGACACCGGACCACACTGTGCCCCGCGCGAAAGCGGCCGAACTGCTGGCCGCACCCCGCGAGGACGACCCCGACGCCGGGGCACCCGTCCCCTTCCCGGACGGCCCCGCCGCCGACGCGCTCGCCTACCTGATGTACACCTCCGGCTCCACCGGTCGGCCCAAGGGTGTGGCCGTCCCCCACGACCGTGTCGCGAACCTGCTGTACAGCGTCGTCCGCGAGCCGGGCCTGGCCGAGGACGACGTCCTGGTGGCCGTCACCTCCCTCACCTTCGACATCTCGGTGCTCGAACTCCTCGCACCGCTCGTCGCCGGGGCCCGCGTCGTCATCGCGTCCCGCGCCACCGTCCGTGACCCCGACGCCCTCGGCGCCCTGCTGAACCGGTCCGGTGCCACCGTCATGCAGGCCACGCCCTCGCTGTGGCGGGCCCTGCTCGACGGAGGCTGGCCGGGCCGGGCCGGGCTGCGGGCGCTCAGCGGCGGCGAGGCCCTCGACCCCGCGCTCGCCGAACGCCTCCTGGACCGCTGTGCCGAACTGTGGAACCTGTACGGTCCCACCGAGACCACCATCTGGTCGACGGCAGGACGGGTCCTGCCGGGGGAACCGGTCACCGTCGGGCGCCCCGTGACCCGCACGTACTGCCACATCCTCGACCGGCACGACCGCCCCGTACCCCTCGGAGCGACCGGCGAACTGGTCATCGGAGGGGCGGGCGTCACCGCCGGCTACTGGAACCGCCCCGACCTGACCGCCGCCGCGTTCGTCCCCGACCCCGTCGGCGCCGATCCGCTGGGCGCCGACGGCGCCCCCGTCTACCGCACGGGTGACCTGGCGCGCTACCTGCCGGACGGCCGGATCGTCGTTCTGGGCCGGGCCGACCAGCAGGTCAAGATCCTCGGACACCGCGTCGAACTCGGCGAGATCGAGACCTTGGCCGCACGCCACCCGCGGGTACGGGCCGTCGCCGTGGTGGTCGACACGACACGCCCCGCCTCGCCCCGGCCGGTCGCGTTCGTCGTCCCCGAGGACACCGTCGAGGACGCGGCCGCCCTCGGCGCGGAACTCCGCCGCCACCTGCGCACCCTCCTCCCGCCCGCGGTCGTCCCCTCCGCCGTCGTCCCGCTCCACGAGCTCCCGCTCAACACCAGCGGCAAGGTGGACCGCCCCGCCCTGACCGCGATGGCCCGAACCCTTCCCGAGACGGGGGCCGCCGGACGGACCGCGCCCGCCGGCCCCGCCGAACTCACGGTCACCGCCCTGTGGGCCGAACTCCTGGGCACGGACCCCGCGACCACCGGCGTCACCGACGACTTCTTCCTCGCGGGCGGCAACTCCATCGTCGCCACCCGACTCCTGGGCCGCGTTCGGGAGGCACTCGGGCACGCACCCTCCCTCGCGGAGTTCTACGCGGACCCCACCCCCCGAGCGCTGGCCGCCCGACGGACCACCGACACGGACACCCCGCGACCGGCCCACACCCCGGCGCCCGCCCCCCGGGACCCCGTCCCCCTCACCGACCAACAGCGCCAGCTGTGGCTCACCCAGAGCCTCGCGCCCGAGTCCGCCGCCTACAACCTGAGCGCCGCCGTCCGGCTCGACGGCCCGGTCGACACCGAGGCCCTTGCCCGGGCCCTGGAGGACCTCGTCGCGCGGCACCCGGTGCTGGCGACCCGCTGTCACCTCGCCGACGAGGGCCCCGTCCTCGTCCGGCTGCCCGCCGGCCTCCTCCGCCCCGTCGTGCTCGACGCGCCGGAGGGGACCGCCACACAGGGCGCGGACCGGACCTGGCTCGACAAGGTCACCGCCGAGGAGGCCGCCCGCCCCTTCGACCTCGCCGAAGGCCCCATGCTGCGGGTGACCCTCCTGCGCACCCCCAGGACCCGCGTCCTGCTGTTCACCGCGCACCACATCGCTGTCGACGGGTGGTCCATCACCGTGGCAGTCCGCGAACTCGCGGCACTCCACGCCCTGCACACCGGCCGGGGAACCCCCTTGCCGCCCCTCGCCCGGGAGTTCCTCGGCCACGCCCAGGCATCGGCCGCCCCCGACGCCGTCGCGGTCCACGAGGAGCACCTCGAGTACTGGCGGGGCCGGCTCGACGGTCACCCCGGAGTCCTCGACCTGCCGACCGATCCCGACGCGGGCCCGTGTGCCCCGGGCACCGGGGACACCGTCCCCGTCGCCCTGCCGCCGGAGCTCACCGCCCGCCTGCGGGCCACCGCCGCCCGACTGCGCGTCACCCCCTTCTCCCTGCTGCTCACCGTCTACGCCTGCCTGCTGGGCCGGTACGCCGGCACCGACGACGTCCTCGTCGGAGTGCCCGCGACCAACCGGAGCACGCCGGAGCTGGAGCGTCTGGTCGGGTCCCTCGTCAACAGCCTGCCGGTCCGCGTCGACCTCGGCGGCAACCCCTCCGTCGCGGAGCTCGCCCGCCGCACGGGCCGCCTCCTCGCCGCCGACCTCGACCGGTCCCTGGTGCCGCTCGACCGGCTCGTCGATGCCCTCGGGGTGGTGCGCGACCCCGGCCGGCCCGCCCTCGCCCAGGCCACGCTCGTGCTCCAAGAGGCCCTGCCGGCCTCGATCCGGCTCGGCGAGACCACCGGCGAACTGCGGCCCGTGCCGACCCGCACCGCCAAGTACGACCTGACGCTCTCCCTGGAGGAACACCCCGACCGGATGGAAGGCGTGCTGGAGTACGCCTCCGTCCGGTTCACGCGGGAATTCGCGGGCCGTTTCGCGGGTCACCTGCGGACCCTGCTGAGCGCGGCGCTCGACGACCCGGAGGCCGAGGCCGCGCTGCTCCCGCTCGACCCGGAGGCGAGGGAGACGCCCTCCCCGCGTCCCGCCCGCCCCGCCGGCGCCGCCCGCGCGGAACACGCCACACCCGTCCACGAGCTGTTCCGCGCGCGGGCGGTGGCGCGCCCGAACGCGATCGCCGTGCGCCACGACGGACAGGAGGTCACCTACGGGGCGCTCGACGCCTGGAGCGACCGGATCGCCGCTCGGCTGCTCCACCTCGGCGCGGCACCGGGCCGTTTCGTCTCGGTCCTGCTGTCCACCGGTGCGGCGCAGACCGCCGCGATCCTGGCGGTGGCGAAGACGGGGGCGGCGTTCGCCGTCCTCGACCCCGAGAGCCCCGAACTGCGGCTGCGGGCCGTGCTCGCGGACGCCGACCCTCTGTGCGTGCTCGCCGACGAACGGTGCCTGACCGGCCTGTCCGGCCTGTGGGACCGCCGGTCCGGCCGATTCGCCGGCGTGCCCGTCGAACCCTTCCCGTCCGACGGGCCGATCCCGTCCGACGGCCCGCGGAGCGACGCGCACCCCCCGGTCCCGCACGCACCGGTCACCGGCGAGGACGCCCTCTGCCTGGTGTACACCTCCGGATCCACCGGCACCCCCAAGGGCATCGCCCTGCCGCACGCGGCCCTCGCCCAGTTCGCCGCCTGGCAGGGAGAGCGGTTCGCCATCGGCGTCCACAGTCGGATCGCCCAGTGGGCCCCGTTCACCTACGACGCCGCCTACACCGAGGTGTTCGCCGCCCTCTGTCGCGGTGCCACCCTCTGCGTGTCCCCGGACGGGACCCGCCGGGACCCGGTCGCCATGGCCCGTTGGCTCGCCGACGAGCGGATCACCCAGATCCAGACCGTGCCGGGCTTCCTCGCCGTGCTCACCGAGGCACTGGACCGGGACGGGAACACGCTGCCCCATCTCGAACACCTCCTGCTCGCCGGCGAGGTGTTGCCGCCCTCGCTCGCCGCGGCCTGGGCCGACCGCGGCGTCCGACCCCGCCTGCACAACCTCTACGGGCCCACCGAGTGCGTGCTCGCCACCCACCGCGAACTGGCACCGGGGGAGCGGTTCACCCCCTCCGTGCCCATCGGCCGGCCCTTCGCGGGCCGCGAGGCCCTCGTGCTCGACCACCGCGGCCGACCCTGCCCGGTCGGCGTCGTCGGCGAGATCCACCTGCGCAGCGACTTCCTCGCCGGTGCCTACCACCGTCGGCCCGACGAGAGCGCCAAGGCATACGTGCCCGACCCGTGGCGGCCCGGCGGCACGCTGTACCGCACCGGGGACCTCGGCCGGTTCCTGCCCGACGGCGAACTCGCCTTCACCGGACGCACCGGCAGCCTCGTGAAGATCCACGGCAATCGCGTCGAACTGGAGGAGATCGAGGCGCTCCTGCAGACCCACCCCTCGGTCCGCGAGGCCGCCGCGGCCCTGCACGGCACCCCGGCCGCGCCCCGGCTCCTCGGCTACGCGGTCGTCGACGGGAACACGACCGCCGAGGACCTGCGCGCCCACCTCGCCGCGCGCCTGCCCGCCCCCGTCGTGCCCGAGGCCGTCGTGCTGCTGGACGCGCTGCCCCGTACCCGCACCAACAAGCGGGACCGGGCCAGGCTCCCCGCCCCGCGCCCGGCGGTCCCGGACACCACGCCCCCCTCGCACGAGGGACCCGAGCGACTCGTCGCCGAGGCATGGCGCCAGGTGCTCGGCGCCGACCGGCCGGTCGGCCGCCACACCAACTTCTTCGAAGCGGGCGGCAACTCGCTGCTGGCGGCCCGCCTCCAAGTGGACCTAGGCCGCCGCCTGGGCCGCGAGGTGCGGCTCGTGGACGTCTTCGCCCGGCCCACGATCGCCGAGTTCGCCGCCGGCCTGCGCGCCGACACACCGGACGGGAGACCGTCCGCCACCGCACCCGTCGACGACATCGCCGCGCGCGCCGGTCGTCGGCGGGCCGCCGTCCGGGCCCGGACCCGTGCCCGGGCCGACCAGTTCGACGTACCGACAGGGAGAGAATGACATGGACGTGCAGAGCGTGATGACGGAATTGCGCCACGCGGTGGGCTCGGACGGGCTCGACCGGGTCGAGGAGTGCCTGGCCATCCTGGTCGGCGAACGCACCCCCGACTACCTCCACGACGACCAGGAGCCCACCCGGCTCTTCTTCCCCGAGATCAGCGCCCTGCCGTGGCACGACACCGCGGCACAGCCGTGGGTGGCCGGCGTCGAGGCCGCCTACGAGGAGATCAAGGCGGAGTTCCTCGCCCTGCGCGAGGCGTCCGCCCGGTTCGCGCCCTACGAGGACCTGTACACCAAGGAGCTCGGCTGGCAGGGCTGGGACACCTACCAGATCTACCGCGACGGCGCCTGGCGCGACGAGGCCCGCGAACGCTGCCCGAAGACCTGCGAGGTGCTCGGCACGACCCCGCACGGTCCGCGCGACGGCATGTTCACCGTTCTCAACCCCGGCGTCCACATCACACCGCACACGGGTGGCGTGAACCTGTTGCTCACCGCCCACCTGCCGCTGATCGTCCCGCCGGGCTGCGCCATCAAGGTCGCCGACGACGAACGGGGCTGGGCGGAGGGCGAGGTCATCCTCTTCGACGACAGCTTCATCCACGAGGCATGGAACCGGGGCGACCAACAGCGCGCCGTCCTGCTGTGGGACGTCTGGCACCCGGACCTGACCGCCGTCGAGGTCCGGGCCCTCGAACACCTCATGCCGCGTTTCCAGCGCTACCTGATGGCGGTCTGACCCCCGGACGGGACCACGCCGCCCCCCATCCGCCCGCCGACGCGCAGGGCCGCACGAGCCACCAACGGAGAACATCTTGAACGCACAGCAGGGACAGCCGGACCGGGACGACCGGGTCGACACCGACGGCCGGATCGCCGTCGTCGGCATGGCGGGACGGTTCCCCGGGGCCGAATCCCCCGACGGCCTGTGGGACCTGCTGGAGAGCGGGGCCGAGGCGATCTCCCGGTTCACGCCGGAGGAACTGCGCGCCTCCGGCGTGCCCGCGGCCGACGCGGCGGCCCCCGGCTACATCCCCGCCAAGGGCGTTCTGGGGGACATCGCCGGGTTCGACTCCCAACTCTTCGGGCACGGAGCCCTGGAGGCATCGGTCATCGACCCGCAGCAGCGCGTCTTCCTCGAATGCGCGTGGGCGGCGCTGGAGGACGCCGGCTGCGACCCGGACCGGTCCCCGGGGCCCGTCGCGGTCTACGCGGGCTCCCTGCTGAGCACCTACCTGATCCACAACCTGCTGCCCCGTACCGACCTGCGCGCCGCGCTCGGTGTCCCCCTCCTCTTCCAGGGGAACCAACCCGACCAGCTGGCCGGCCGCACCGCGTACAAGCTGAACCTGCGCGGACCGGCCGTCGGTGTCCAGACGGCCTGCTCCACCTCCCTCGTCGCGGTCCACCTGGCCGTGCAGAGTCTGCTCACGCAGGAGAGCGACCTCGCCCTGGCCGGCGGGGTCACGGTCACCGTGCCCCACCGCGCCGGCTACCTGCCTGTCGACGGCGGAATCGAGTCCCCCGACGGCCACTGCCGCCCCTACGGGGCCGGAGCCAACGGCACCGTCTTCGGCAACGGTGCGGGCGTCGTCGTGCTCAAGAGGCTCTCCGACGCCCTCGCCGACGGCGACCGCGTCCACGCGGTGATCCTCGGCTCGGCCGTCAACAACGACGGCGCCGCCAAGGCGGGTTACACCGCCCCCGGCGTCGCCGGCCAAGTGGCCGTGATCCGCGAGGCGCTGTCGGTCGCCGACGTGCCCGCGCGTTCCATCGGCTACGTGGAGGGACACGGAACCGGCACGGCGCTCGGTGACCCGATCGAGATCGAGGCGCTCACCAGCGCGTACCGCGCCGGCGACCCCGACACCGACCAGTCCCCCTGGTGCGCGCTCGGCTCGGTGAAGTCCCGTGTCGGGCACCTGGACACCGCGGCCGGCATCACCGGCTTCATCAGCGCGGTCCAGGCACTGCGCCACGGCCGGATCCCCGCCACCCTGCACGACGGCGACACCCCGGCCCCCGCCCTCACCTCCACGCCGTTCTTCGTACCAGACCGGCCCACGGCATGGCCGGTCGGCGAAGGCCCCCGCCGCGCGGCGGTCAGCGCCTTCGGCATCGGCGGCACCAACGCCCACGTCGTCCTGGAGGAGGCCCCGCGCCCCGCCGACCGGCCCGAGGCCGGACCCGACACGCCGCCGGGCCCCCCGGTCGCCCTGCCCCTCTCGGCCCGCACCTCCACCGCCCTCGACAGCGTCGCCGAGCGGCTCGCCGCACACCTGGAGGCGCACCCGGACGTGCCCCTCGCGGACGTCGCGCACACCCTGCGCACCGGACGGCGGCGCCTGGACCACCGTGCGGTCGTCCTCGCCCACGACACCGCCGAGGCCGTCACCGCGCTGCGCGCGGGTGGACGCCGCCGGTCGGTGCGGGCCCGCACCGACCGCGTCGACGCGCCCGTGGCGTTCCTCCTTCCCGGCCAGGGCGAGCTGCCCCCGGGCACGGCGCTGGGCCTCCACGCCACCCAGCCGGTCTTCAGGGCCGCGCTGGACCAGTGCGCCGAACTCCTACGCCCCCACCTCGGACAGGACCTGATCGCCCTGCTGGGCTCCGGCGACCGGGAACTGCTCGGACGCACCTCCCTGCGACAGCCCGCCGTCGTCGCCATCGGTCACGCGCTCTCCCGCCTGTGGGAACACCGGGGCGTACGCCCGGCGGCGCTCCTCGGCCACAGCCTCGGCGAGTTCACCGCCGCCGCACTGTCCGGGGTCTTCGAGCTGCCGGACGCCCTGCGGCTGGCCGTCGTGCGCGGACGTCTCATGGAGGACACACAACCCGGAGCGATGCTCGCGGTGCCGCTCGGCGAGGCCGACGCCGTCGAGGCGGCCGGTCGGTACGGTCTCGACCTCGCCGCGGTCAACGGCCCCGCGGCGAGCGTCCTGGCCGGCCCGCCCGCCGCCGTCGACCGGGCCCGTGCCGATCTCGAAGGACGCGGCCTGCGCCCGCTGCGGCTGCCGACCGACCGGGCCTTCCACAGCGCCCTGTGCGAGGACGCGGCCACGCGCTTCGCCGAGGAGGTCGCGGGCGTCGCGCGCCACGCGCCCGCGGTGCCGTTCGTGTCCGGGACCACCGGCGACCTGATCACCGCGGAAGAGGCCACCGATCCCGCCCACTGGGCCCGCCAGATGCGCGAACCCGTCCGCTTCGACCGCGCCCTCGACACCCTGATCGGCTTGGACGACGGCCTCGTCCTGGTCGAGAACGGCCCCGGCGGCGTCCTGACGGACCTCGTGCGCTCGGTGCGCCCCGCGGACACCGGGACGCGGCTCGCCCCGCCCCCGCTGCCCTCCCGAGGCCGGGGCGGCCCCGAGGACGAGCCCGCCTCCGCGGCGCTGTCCCTGGCGGGGCTGTGGGCCCACGGCGCCCACGTCGTGTGGGAGCCCGTCGCGCCCGGCGCCCGTGTGACCGCCCTGCCCACCTATCCCTTCGAGCACCGGCACCACTGGATCGAGCCCGGCACCGCGACCCCGCCCACGCCCGTCGCCGAGCCCACGCCGCCGGCGACGGTCGACGCCGTGCACGCCGTCCACGTCTGGCGCCCGACGACCGTCGACGACACCGCCGAACGGCTGTCCGGCCGCCGTCGGACCTGGCTCGTCCTGATGGACCCCGACGGCACGGCCCAGCCCGTCGTGGACCTGCTGACCGCACGCGGACAGATCGTCACGGTCGTTCACCCCGGCGACGGGTACCGGCGCGTCCGGCGCGGCGTCTACGAAATCGACGCGACCGACCCGACCCAGTACGCCAAGCTCCTGGCCGACCTGCGCGCACTGGTGCGCACCCCCACCGCCGTGCTCTACGCCTGGGGCCTGGGCGCCGGCCGGGACACCCCCACCACGGCCCCCGACGAGACGGCCCACTACTTCGGGCTCGTACGGCTCGCCCGCGCCATGGCCGAGGAGAGCGTCGTCAACGAGGTGCGCCTCGGCGTCCTGACCCGCGGCGCGTTCCGCACCGCGGCCGAGGAACGCCCCGACCCCGCCGCCGCCATGCTCAGCGGCCCCGTCCAGGTTCTCCCCGAGGAGTACCCGAACCTGCGCTGCTCCCAGATAGACCTGGGAGCCGACGACGCGCTGGACGCCGTCCGCGCCGAAGCCGTCCTGAACGCCGTGCTGGCCGCGCCCGCCCGACTCCTCGCCCTGCGCGGCGAGGACCTGCTCACCCGTACCGTCGAGGCCGTCGAACGACCCGTCCCCGACCTCGCCGCCCACCTCCCGGAAGCCGCCACCTGGGTCGTCACCGGTGGCGCCGGCGGCATCGGCCGGACCCTCGCCGCCCACCTGGCGCGCGTCCCCGGCACCCGCCTCGCCCTGCTGGGCCGGCGCGACCCCGACGACGGACCCGCCGCCGACCTGCTCCGTGAACTGCGCGGGTCCGGGACCGAGGTTCTCGCCCTGCGCGCCGACGTCACCGACGCGGACTCCCTGAACGCGGCCCTGGACGAGGTCCGCTCGGCCTTCGGCTCCATCCACGGTGTGGTGCACGCCGCCGGCCTGCCCGGCGGCGGCTCCGTCGCCCTGCGCGAGGACGGGGACGCGCGAGCGGTCCTCGGCCCCAAGGTGACCGGCACGGACAACCTCCTCGCGGCCCTGCGCCCGGACGAGGCCCGGGTGTTCCTCGTCTGCTCCTCCCTCGCCACCGTGCTCCCCACCTACGGCCAGGCGGACTACGCCGCCGCCAACGCCTACCTGGCCGCTGCGGCCGAGGCCGAGGCGTCCCGGGGGGTCCGACACGCCCTCGCCGTCGACTGGGACATGTGGACCGGCCTCGGGATGGCGGGCGAGGCCGAGGTGCCCACCGACCTCAAGGCGCTGCAGGAACGCATGCTCGCCGGGGCACTCACGCCCGAGCAGGGCGCACGCGCCTTCTCGGCTCTCCTGGCCGCTCCCGCCGGCCGGGCGGTGGTGGCCCGCTCCTCGGCCTCCGTCGTCGACGGCACCCTCCGGCTCGTCGACGAACCCCTCGTGGCCCGCCCCGCACCCGTCGCCCTGCCCCGCCCCGACCTGACCACCGCCTACGCGGCCCCGGCCACCCCGACGGAGGAGCGGCTCGCCGAGATCTACGGCGAGATGCTCGGTGTCGACCGGGTCGGCGTCCACGACGACTTCCTCGCCCTCGGCGGACACTCCCTCCTGGCCGCACAGGTCGTGGCCCGGCTGCGCGCCGAATTCGACGTCGACGTACCCGCCCGCGCGTTCTTCGAGGGCGGCACCGTCGCCGATCTCGCCGAGCTGATCGAGGAACACATCCTCGCCGAACTGGAGAACCAGTGACCACCAAGCCCACCGACCGGGAAGAGCGTCTCGCCCGGCTCAGCCCCGAACGGCGGGCCGCGTTCGAGGCCCGCCTGCGTGGCCGTACCGCCGACGCGACCGCCGTTGCCACCGGCGCCGGCCCGGCCGTCGACACCCCCGCCGGGGATCCGATCCGGCCCGTGGACGGCCCGGCCCCGCTCTCCTTCGGGCAGGAACGGCTGTGGTTCCTGGAACAACTCACACCGGGCCTCGGCGTCCACAACGAGTACGTCGCGCTGCTCCTGACCGGCCGCCTCGACCCGGACGCCCTCGCCACGGCGCTGACCGCGCTCGTCGACCGTCACCAGGCCCTGCGCACCGTCGTCGACCCCGCCGACGGGACCCCGGTGCAGCGCGTGCTGCCCACCCCGGACACCGTTCTGCGGGTCGTGGACACCCCCCGGGGCGACGCGACCGCGCGACCCGGCGCCGACGGCCTGCGGCCCGACGAACGAGCCCTGGCCCAAGAGGAGGCCGCGCGCGCCTTCGACCCCGAGAACGGCCCGCTGTTCCGCGCCCTGCTGATCAGGTCCGCCGTGGATCGGGCCCTGCTGGTCGTGGTCAACCACCACATGGTCGGCGACGCCTGGTCCAGAGCCGTGCTCGTGGAGGACCTGTGCGCCGAATACGGCGCCCGCGTCGAGGGCACGGAGAGCGCCGAGCGGTCACTGCCCCTGCAATACGCCGACTGGGCCGCCTGGCAACGCCGCGAGCTGACCGACGAGCACCTGGCGGACGACCTGGCCTACTGGCGGGAACACCTGGCCGACGCGCCCCCGCTGCTCGACCTCGCCACCGACCGGCCGCGCCCCGCGGTGCCCACCCACCGCGGTGGTCGCGTCCGCTTCACCCTGGACTCCGACCTCAGCGAGGCCGTCGAGAACACCGCCCGCGAGGCCAGGGCCACACCGTTCATGGTGACCCTCGCCGCCTGGCAGGCCGTCCTGACGCGCCACTCCGGACAGGAGGACGTCGTCGTCGGCGTACCCACCGCCGGCCGCGACCGACCCGAACTGGCCCCGCTGGTCGGCATGTTCGTCAACAGCCTGGTGCTGCGGGCCGACCTGTCCGACGACCCCACGTTCGGCGAACTGCTCTCGCGGGCCAGGGAGGCGTCCCTCGGAGCGCTGGCGCACGCCCGAGTCCCCTTCGAGCGTCTCGTGCGCGAGCTGAGCCCCGAACGTGCCCTCGGCCACGCCCCCCTGTACCAGGTGCAGTTCGGCTACCGCAACGTCCCCGAGCGCGCACTCGTGCTGCCCGGCGTCGAGGCACGCGTCGTCGACCTCGACAACGGGCTGTGCCGCACCGACCTCAGCCTGGAACTGGCCCGACGAGGGTCCGCCACCGAGGGCATCTGCGAGTACAGCCGGGACCTGTTCGACGAGGACACCGCGCGCACCCTCACGGACGCGCTGGAACGCGTGCTGCGCCGTGGCACGGCCGACCCGGACCTGCGCCTGTCGGACCTGCTGGCCCTCACCCCCGCCGAACAGGCGGCGCTCGACGAATCCGGTGACGGCGGGCCCCTGCCCGAGGACACCGCGGACCTCCTCACCGCCTTCGCCACGGCCGTCGGCGACCACCCGGACGCCGAGGCCGTCACCTGCGCCGGAGCCTCGCTGACCTTCCGGGAACTGCGGGACCGGGCCGCCGACATCGCCGCCCGCCTGCGAACGGCGGGCGTCCGGCCGGGTGACCGGGTCGGCGTCGGCATGCGCCGGTGCGCCGACCTGCCGGCCGCCCTGCTCGGCGTCCTCATGACGGGCGCGGCCTACCTGCCGCTCGACCCGGACTACCCGCGCCCGCGACTGCGGTACGTGTGTGAGGACGCGACGCCCACCGCGGTCCTCGTCCACACGGCGACCCGCGAGGCATTCGGCACCGGCATGGTCCCCGAGGACGTGCCCTTGGTCGATGTCGACGCGCCCGCCGCCCCGACCGACACACCGGCCGACCGGACCGTCGCACCCGCCGACCCCGACGCGCCGGCGTACGTCATCCACACCTCCGGCTCCACCGGCCGGCCGAAGGGCGTGGTGGTCCTCCACCGGAACCTCACCGCCTTCCTGACCGCGATGGACCACGTCGTGGACACCGGCGAGGCCCCGGTGACCTGGCTCGCCGTCACCAGCGTCTCCTTCGACATCTCCGTGCTCGAACTGCTGTGGACGGTCAGCCGCGGCCACCGTGTGGTCCTGGCCTCGGACGCCGGCGGTCCCGCCCACGAGCCCGCGCCCGGCCGGACCGCCACCACCTCGACCGCGCCCGAGTTCAGCCTCTTCTACTTCGCCGGCACCTCCGGCCCGACCGGACCGGACCAGTACCGGCTGCTGATGGACGGCGCCCGCTTCGGCGACGAGCACGGCTTCGGCGCGGTATGGCTTCCGGAACGACACTTCCACGCCTTCGGCGGCCCCTTCCCCGCGCCGTCCGTGCTCGCCGCCGCCGTGGCCACCGCCACCCGGCGCATCGGCATCCGCGCCGGCAGCGTCGTCATGCCGCTCCACCACCCGGTCCGGGTGGCGGAGGAGTGGTCGGTCGTCGACAACCTCTCCGGCGGCCGGGTCGGACTGTCCTTCGCCTCCGGCTGGAACATGGACGACTTCGTCCTCGCCAAGGACGCCTACGAGGACCGACAGACCCGCACCCTGGACGGCATGGACGAGGTCCGCGGGCTGTGGCGCGGCGAGAAGGCGTCCTTCGAGGGCCCCCGCGGCCGAACCGTCGAGGTCGGTGTCCTGCCCCGCCCCGTCCAGGCCGAGCTCCCCGTGTGGCTCACCTCCTCGGGGAACCCCGAGACCTGCCGCAAGGCGGGCGAGGCCGGGGCGCGACTGCTGACCCACCTGCTGGGCCAGAGCGTCGCGGAACTCACCGAGCGCATCGCGATCTACCGGGACGCGTGGCGTCGGGCCGGACACCCGGGAGAGCCCCACGTCACCCTCATGCTGCACACCTTCATCGGTGACGACGCCGAGGAGGTCCGCACCCACACCTGGCAGCCGTTCCGCGACTACCTGCGCTCCTCCGTCGGCCTGATCGAGAACGCGGCCCGCGCCCTGGGCATCGACGTCACGGCCGACGACTTCACCGAGGACGACCAGGAGGCCCTCCTCGACCACGCCTGCGCCCGCTACCTGGCGGACAGTTCACTGATCGGCACCGTCGAGGACCGGCTGCCCCTGGTGCGCCGGCTCACCGAGGCCGGTGTGGACGAGATCGCCTGTCTGGTCGACTTCGTCACCGACGCGGACGCCGCGCTCGCGGCCCTGTCCGGGCTCCGCGAGCTCAAGGAACGGGCCACCGGGAGCGGGCGCGGCGCGCCCCGCGAGGCGGTCCCGCTCACCGCACTGATCCGGGAGGCAGGCGTCAGCCACCTCCAATGCACGCCCTCACACGCCCGGGCACTCCTCGACGAGCCGGACCCCGCCGCCCTCGGCGAGCTGCGGCAACTGCTGCTCGGCGGCGAGGCCCTCGACTCCGAACTCGTCCGCGGACTCGCCGAGCACGTGCGCGGCACCATCCGCAACATGTACGGCCCGACCGAGACCACCGTGTGGTCCACCACCGACCCGGTCGATCCCGCCGAGGGGACCGTCACCATCGGACGGCCGATCGCCGGCACCACCGTCCGCGTGCTCGACCCGAACGGTCGGCGCGTTCCCGTCGGAGTCCCCGGCGAGTTGTACATCGGCGGCGCCGGCGTGACCGCCGGCTACCTGGGACGCCCGGAACTCACCACCGAACGGTTCGTCGGATCGTCCGGCGGGGCCGAACCGACCGGCCCGGCCGAACGGCTCTACCGCACGGGCGACATCGTCCGCGTACGCCGCGACGGCCGGCTCGACTACCTGTCCCGAAACGACCACCAGCTGAAGATCCGCGGTTTCCGCGTGGAGGCGGGCGAGGTCGAGAGCGCGCTCACCGACCTGCCGACGGTCCGTCAGTGCGTCGTCACGGGCCACCGGCTCGGCACCTCCGCCGCCGCCCTCGCCGCCTACGTCGTGCCGGCCGTCCCCGAGACGCCCCCGACCCCCGCCGAGCTCCGGGCCGAACTCGCCCGCCGGCTGCCGCCGTTCCTCGTCCCGTCCCACTTCGTCCTGCTCGAAGCGCTGCCCCTGACGGGCAACGGCAAGGTGGACCGCGGGGCACTGCCCGCACCCGCCCCGGGACGGGAGGCGGGCGCGGAGTACGCCGCGCCGACGACCCCGGCAGAGGAGGCCATCGCGGCCGTCTGGCGCGAGGCGCTGAAGGTCGAACGGGTCGGCATCCACGACGACTTCTTCGAACTCGGCGGCCACTCCCTCCTCGCCACCCAGGTCATCGCCGGCATCCGGCGCGCACTGGGCGTCCGGCTCCCCCTGCGCACCCTGTTCGAGGCGCCCACCGTCGCCGCCCTCGCGCGGGCCGCGCGAGGATCCGCCACCGACGCACCCGCGGAAGCGGCGCAGGCCCCCGCCCCGGCCCCCCTCGTCCCGGACCGGGAGCACCGGCACGACCCGTTCCCGCTCACCGACGTGCAGCGCGCCTACTGGATCGGCCGCAGTGGCAGCGTGGGCGGTGACGTCTCCTGTCACCTGTACGTCGAACTCGACGTCGACGACGTCGACCTGCCGCGTCTCGAAGGAGCGTGGCGGGCTCTGGTGCGCCGGCACGACGCGCTGCGCATCGTGGTCGACGAGGACGGCACGCAACGCGTGCTCGCGGAGGTCCCCGACTACCACATCGCGGTGGAGGACCTGCGCGGTCTCGACGAGGCCGGACGCGACGCCCGGCTGGAGACGACCCGCCGGACGATGTCCCACCAGGTGCTGCCCTCCGAGACCTGGCCGCTGTTCGACATCAGGGCCAGTCGCACCGGGGACGCCGACGCCCGGCTCCACCTCGGCATCGACACCCTGATCGCCGACGGCGGCAGCGTCCGGATCCTGTTGCGGGAACTGCTCGCCGCCTACCGGGGAGAGCCGGAGCCGCACCCCCTCGAACTGTCCTTCCGGGACTACGTCACGGCCGAACGGCAGCGCCGCGAGGGGCCCGAACACGAACGCGACCTGGCCTACTGGCGCGGCCGGCTCGACACCCTGCCGCCGGCGCCCCCGCTGCCGTTGGCGCGTCGCCCCGAAGAACTGACGGAAACCCGGTTCCACCGCCGTGAGGCCCACCTGCCGAAGGAGGTGTGGGATCGGCTCAGGGAACGGGCCGCCGCCGCGCGGATCACCCCCTCGGCGCTCGCCCTCTCCGCGTACTCCACGGTGCTGGGCACCTGGGCGGGCACGGACCGCTTCACCCTCAACCTCACCCTGTTCAACCGGGCCGGCGACCACCCCGACCTGCCCTCCCTCATCGGAGACTTCACCGCCCTCACCATGCTGGAGGTGGACGGAGCGGTCTCCGGATCCTTCGAGGAGCGGACCCGCCGCATTCAGGACCGGCTTTGGGAGGACCTCGACCACCGACTCGTCAGCGGGGTGTGGGTCGCGGGCGAGCTGGCCCGGCGCCGCGGCGTCACCGACGCCGCCATGCCCGTGGTCTTCACCAGCGAACTGGGCGCCGAGGACGCCGACGGCACTCCGCCGTCCGACACGGGCACCCGCGTCGCGTACACCATCACCCAGACCCCCCAGGTCTGGCTCGACCACCAGATATCCGAGGACGCCGGTCGGCTGCGACTGACCTGGGACGCCGTCGAGGCGCTGTTCCCGCCCGGCGTGCTCGACGACATGTTCGCCGCGTACACGGCACTGCTGACCGCCCTCGCCGAGGAGCCCGAGGCATGGACCGACGCGCACCGGGAGATCCTCCCGCCCGCGCAGATCCTCCGCCACGCCGAGCTCAACGCGACCGCGGGGCCGCTCCCGACCGGCCTGCTGCACGAACCCTTCCTCTCCCACGCGCGCCGGCGGCCCGACCGCGTCGCGGTCGTCTCCGCCACCGGCACGGTCACCTACGGGGAACTCGACCGGGCCTCGCTCGCCGTCGCCCGCGGCCTGCGCGAGACGGGCGTGCGGGCCGGCGAGCTCGTCGGCGTCCTGGCCGACCGAGGCTGGGAACAGGTCGCGTCCGTCATCGGAGTGCTCCGAGCCGGAGCGGTCTACCTGCCCCTGGACAGCGGCCTGCCCGCCGCACGCGTCGCCCGCTCCCTTGAACACGCGGGAGCCGTGGCGCTGCTCGCACCCGCCTCCGCCTCCACCGAGGGCCGGGCCCCGGACGGGATCACCGTCCTGCGCTTCGACGAGGTCGTGGCGACCGGCGACACCGCCGGTCCCGAATACGACCCGTTGTCCCCCACCACCCCCGGCGACCTGGCCTACGTGATCTACACCTCCGGCTCCACCGGCGAGCCCAAGGGGGTGATGATCGACCACCGGGGCGCCCTGAACACGGTCATCGACGTCAACGACCGCTTCGACGTGCGGGCCGAGGACCGGGTGTTCGCCCTGTCCTCCCTCGGCTTCGACCTCTCCGTGTACGACGTCTTCGGCACACTCGCCGCGGGCGCCGCCCTCGTCCTGCCGGGCCCGGGGGAGGAACGCGACCCGGTCCGCTGGGCCCGGCTCGTCGCCGAGCACGGCGTCACGGTGTGGAACTCGGTGCCCGCCCTGATGGAGATGCTCCTCGCGCACACCGCGGGCAACCCCGCGGCGGACGTCAAGAGCCTGCGCCTGGTCCTGCTCAGCGGAGACTGGATCCCCGTCGGCATGCCCGACCACATCCGGGCCGTCGCCCCGACCGCCGAGGTCATCAGCATGGGAGGCGCCACCGAGGCGTCGATCTGGTCCGTGCTGCACCCGGTGGGCACGGTGGACCCGGAGCGGCCGAGCATCCCCTACGGCCGTCCCATGCGAAACCAGACGATGCACGTCCTCGACGACGCCTTCCGGCTCCGCCCCACCGGCGTGCCGGGCGCCCTGTACATCGGGGGCGTGGGACTCGCCACGGGCTACCGCCACGCACCGGACCTCACGGACCGCGCCTTCCCCACGCACCCCGTCACCGGGGAGCGGCTCTACCGGACCGGAGACCTGGCCCGGCTGATGCCGGACGGCGGCCTGGAGTTCCTGGGCCGTGAGGACTCCCAGGTCAAGGTGCGCGGCATGCGCATCGAACTCGGCGAGATCGAGGCGGCGCTCGTGCGCACCGAAGGCGTCCGCGAGGCAGCCGCGCTCGTCGAGGGCTCCGGCACCTCGACGCGAATCGCGGCGTACGTCGTGCCGGAGGCCCCGGCCGCCCCGGCCGCGCCCGCCGTCGGCCTCGACGCCGAACAGGTGCGCAGGCTCCAGACGCGGCTGCGTCAACCCGGGCGGCGCGAGGACCTCGCGGGACGCGGGATCACGCCGTTCGAACTGCCGGCGGACACCCAGGCGCTGCGCGCCGCGTCGAGCACGCGCGGCGCAGCCACCGCGTTCGGCACCGGCCCGGTGCCGGCCGCCGACGTGTACGCGCTGCTGACCGTGCTGGCGCGCCAGGACGACGACGGCCTGCCCCGGTACGCGTACGGCTCGGCCGGCGGCCTCTACCCCGTCCAGACCTACCTGGCCGTCGCTCCCGACGGCATCGCGGGGATCGCGGCCGGCACCTACTACCTGGACCCGGCCGGCCCGGCCCTGGTTGCGCTGGACGGCCCGGAGGGTGCCCGGCGGGCCATGGACCCCGTCCTGTACGGGGAGTCCAACAGGCCGCTGGTCGGACGGGCCGGGTTCGCCGTCCACCTCGTCGCTCGCGACACCGCGGTGCGGCCCGTGTACGGCGAGCTCGCCGACCGCTTCGCGCTGCTGGAGGCGGGGGCCATGGCCCAGCTGCTGCGTCAGCGCGCCGCCGACCACCGCATCGGCCTCTGCCCCATCGGTGACGTGCACGCCGGCCCGCTGCACGAGGTCCTCAGCCTCGAGCGCGACCAGACGGTGCTCCACACACTGCTCGGGGGCCTTCCGGCCGGCGCGGCCACGGCCGCCGACTCCGGGGACCGGTGGGCGAACGCGGTGCGGGAGGAACTCGCCCGGCGCCTGCCGGCGTACATGGTTCCCCGCCAGGTCCGGGTCATCGACGCCCTGCCCCTGTCGGCCAACGGGAAGGTGGACCGCAAGGCGCTCGCCCGACCGGACGCGCTCCCCGCGCCGCAGGCCGCCCCGGCCACCCCGGCGGCGCGACCGGCACCGTCCGTCGTCCTCGCCGGCACCACCGTGCAACGGCTCGCGGCCCTGTGGCGGGAGGTGCTGGACGGCCGTGAGATCGACGTCGACGCGAACTTCTTCGACGCCGGTGCGACCTCCATCCACCTGGTCCGCGTCCAGCGCCGCATCACCGAGGAGTTCGGCCGGGAACTGTCGGTCGTCGAGATGTTCGACAGCCCGACCGTCCGCCGCCTCGCCGACCTTCTGGAGCGCACCGAACCCGCCGCCCCCGCACCCACCACGGCGGCCCCGGCGACCGGCACGGACACGACACCACCGGCCCCGACCACATCCCCGGCCGAGCCCGGGGACCCCGCCGCCGGCCGCCGCCGACACCACGAGCGACGGCGTGCCGCACGCCGCCCCGGCGAACCCGGCGGCCCGGCCACCGGCTGAGAGAACCCGAGCGGCGGGTCGGGGCCACGCCCCGACCCGCCCCCGGACCCCGCCCACGCGGCACGCACCGCCCCTAAGGAGACAGACCGAATGACCAGCCAGGGCACCGGGAGCACCACCGGCGCACCGGACCTCCCGGACGCCATCGCCGTGACCGGACTCGCGTGCCGCTTCCCCGGGGCACCCGACGCCGAAGCCTTCTGGGCGAACCTCGTGGCGGGCCGGGACAGCATCACCTTTCGCACCCCCGAGGAACTGGCCGCGCTCGGCGTGCCCGCCGATCGGCGGGCCGCCCCGGGATTCGTACCCGCCGGAGGAGTGCTCGACGGCATCGACGAGTTCGACGCCGAGTACTTCGGCATCACCCCGCGCGACGCCGCGCTCATGGACCCGCAACACCGGCTGTTCCTCCAATGCGTCGTCTCCGCGCTGGAGGACGCCGGCCAACCGACCCGGGGCGTGGACGGCGACATCGGCGTCTACGCGTCGGCCGGCTTCAACTCGTACCTGACCCACCACCTCCTGCCGCACGCCGCCGAACTCGCCGACCGGGCCGACGTCCAGTGGCTGGCCGCCGGTGACAAGGACTACCTGGCCACCCAGGCCTCCTACCGGCTCGGCCTCACCGGCCCCAGCCTCAGCGTGCAGACCGCCTGCTCCTCGGCACTGGTCGCCGTGCACCTGGCGGGCGAGGCACTGCTCAGCGGAGAGTGCGACGTGGCCGTCGTCGGGGCCGTCTCCGCGGGCGTCGCCCAAGGCATGGGCTACCTCCACACCGAAGGCGGCATCCTGTCGCCGGACGGCCACTGCCGGCCGTTCGACGCCGCCGCGGGCGGCACCGTCTTCGGCAGCGGCGTCGGCGCCGTCGTCCTCAAACGACTCGCCGACGCCGTCGCGGACGGCGACACCGTCCGCGCGGTCCTGCTCGGCTCCGCCGTCAACAACGACGGCGACCGCAAGGTCGGGTTCACCGCCCCCGGCCTGGAGGGACAGGTACGCGTCATCGGCGCCGCCCAGTCCGTCGCCGGCGTCGGCCCCGAGGACATCTCCTGCCTGGAGGCCCACGGCACCGGCACGGCCCTCGGCGACCGCATCGAACTCGCGGCCCTCGACCGGGTCTTCGCCGACGCCCCAGACCCCCGCCGGGTCCTGGGAGCCGTCAAGTCGAATGTGGGCCACCTGGACACCTGCGCCGGCATGGCCGGACTGATCAAGACGGTCCTCGCGCTCCAACACCGCACCCTGCTGCCCACCGCGCACTTCGAGACCCCCTCGCCCGGCCTCGACACCAGCCGCTTCCGGGTGCTGACCACCGCCGAACCCTGGACCGGTGACGACGGCACCCGCACGGCCGGCGTCAGCTCCTTCGGCATCGGCGGCACCAACGCCCACGTCATCCTCCGGGACGCCCCACCGGCGGCCCGCCGGACACCGGACGCCGCCCGGCCCGACGGGTGGCAGGTGCTGCCCCTGTCCGCCCGCGCACCGGAAGCGCTGGAAAGACTGACCGACCGGCTCCACACGACCGTGACCGACCCGGCCGCCCACGCCCTCGCCGACACCGCGCACACCCTCCAGACCGGTCGCACCGCCCACCCCTGGCGCCGCGCCGTCACGGCGGCCCCCGGCCACACGACGGCCCTCGCCGCGTCCCGCACCGCTCCCGTGCGCGCCGGCGACGCCCTCGGTGGGGTCGCCCTCCTCTACCCCGGCCAAGGCGCCGGCTCCCCGGGCGCGGCGGCACGACCGTATGCCGACGAACCGGTGTTCCGCGAGGCCCTCGACCGGTGCCTGGACGCCCTGCGCCCGTGGACGGACGCCCCCCTGCGGGACCTGCTCCTGGACCCCGGACACGAAGACCTCTTCGACCGCACGGAGGTGGCCCAACCCGCCCTGTTCGCCGTCGAGTACGCCCTCACCGAATGGTGGGCGGCCCTGGGCGTCCGCCCCGTCGCACTGGCCGGGCACAGCGTCGGCGAACTCACCGCGGCCTGCGCCGCCGGGGTGTTCACCCTCCCGGACACCGCCCGACTGGTCGCCCGCCGGGGCGCGCTCATGAGCCGGATGCCGGCCGGGGCGATGCTGGCCGTACCACTGCCCGAAGCCGAACTCCGCCGTGTCGTCGACGCCCTCGCCGCCGGCGGACAACTGCCCCTGCGGCCCGAGCTCGCCGCCGTCAACGCACCCGACCGCTGTGTGGCCACCGGCGAGCCGGCCGCCCTCGCACGACTGAGGGAAGCCCTCGACGAACGGGGCGTGTCCGCCCGCGAACTGCCCGTCCGACACGCCTTCCACAGCCGCCACGCCGACCCCCTCCTCGACGAGTTCGCCGCTCTCGTCGCCGCCACGCCGGCGCGAGCCCCGCGGATCCCCGTCGTCTCCTCCCTGACCGGCCGCCCGCTCACCCCCGAAGAAGCGACCTCCCCGGCCCACTGGGCCCGTCAACTGCGCGAGACGGTCCGCTTCTCCGACGCGCTGCGGGCCCTCCCGCCGACCGCGACACTGGTCGAGGCGGGCCCCGGCGGCGCGCTGTCCGGCTTCGCCCGCCGCACTCTCGGCACCGACCGGTCGGTGCTGGCGACACTCGGACGCCCCCACGACGACCCCGACCGGCCCCCCGCCCACCTCACCGCCGTGGCGCGCCTGTGGGAAACCGGCACCCCCGTCGACTGGACCGCCCTGGGCGAGCGGGCCGGGCGCCGCCACGTCCCCCTGCCGACCTACCCGTTCGCACGAACCCGGCACTGGTTCGAGCCCTCGTCCCCCTCCACCCGGCCCGCCGGCCGCACCGTCGACGCGGACCCGTCCACCACCCCCGCGACCACCGCGACGGACCGCCCCGAGGACTGGCTGCACGTACAGACCTGGGTCCCCTCCGTGCCACCCGCCCCGGTACCCGGCACGGACCTCGGCACGGTGCTGCTGCTCGCCGACGCCTCGGGCCTGGCCGACGAGGTCGCCGCACGACTGATCCGCGACGGCGCCCGAGTCCACCGGGTCCGCACCGACCCGCCCGGGGCACCGAGCGAAACGGACACCGGAACGGACGACCACCGCCTGGACCCCGAGCACCCGGACGCCTTCCGCGCCCTGGCGGCCGACCTCGCGGCCGCCGCCACCGTCCCGGACGCGGTGGTCTCCTGCTGGTCCGTGGACGATCCCGCCATCGACCTCGCCACCGCCGACGTCGTGGCTCGCTGCGCCCTGCGCGCCGTCACCGTACCCGCGGCCCTGGCCCACGCGCTGAGCGAACGGTTCCCCGGCCGACCCCTGAGAATGCTGCTGGTCAGCGACGCGGCCCTCGCCGCGGGCGGCCGACGCCCCCGCACCCCTCACGCCGCCGCCGCCGTCGGACCGGCCCGAGTCCTGCCCCTGGAACTCCCGGGCAGCGCGGTGCGCCTCCTGGACCTGGACCTCACCCCCGACGCACCCGGCGACCTGACCCGCGCCGCCGCCGCGGTCGTCACCGAACTCGCGGCACTCGTCCACGGCGCCGGGGCGCCCGACCCGGTGGTCGCCGTCAGAGGCCGCGCCCGACTGCTGCCGCAGGCCGCGCGCCCGGCGCTCGGGGACCCCACCCGGCCGCCCACCGAACCCCCCGCCGGCACCTGGTTGATCACCGGAGGCATGGGAGGCATCGGCACCGCCGTCGCCACCCGCCTCGCCGACCGGCCCGACCGCCGCCTCGTCCTCCTCTCCCGTCGACCTGTCCCCGACGGGCCCACCTGGGAGGTGATCAGGCCGAAGGGCGCGAAACCCGCCCCCACCTGCCCCCCGGAAACGGCGCGGACCCTGGCGGCGCTCCGCGCCAACGGCTCCGAGGTGTGCCTCGTCCAGTGCGACGTCACCGACGAGCGGAGCCTGGCCGAGGCGCTCGACCGGATCCGCGCACGACACGGACGGATCGCCGGCGTCGTGCACGCCGCCGGCCTGCCGGGCGACGGCGTGCTGGCCCTGCGCGGCCCGGAGGCCATCGCGCGCGTCCTGGCACCGAAGGTGCGGGGCACCGTACTGCTGCACCGGCTCACCGAACGGGACCGCCCGGTCCTGGTGTTGTGCTCGTCCGTACTGGCCGTGACGGGCGTGGCCGGACAGGCTGACTACACCGGAGCCAACGCCTTCCTGGACAACTTCGCGCACACCACCGACACGGCCGTCTCCATCGGCTGGGACCGCTGGTCCCAGACGGGCATGGCCGTGCGCGGCGGCACCGAGGACCGGACGGGCGAAGAGGCCGAAGCCCTGGAACACCCCCTGTTCGACACCCGGCGCGACACCTCCGACGGATGGACCGAGTTCCGCCTGCGCCGAGGCCCGCACACCACGTGGCTCTCCGACGAACACCGCCTGGCCGGGGAACCGGTCCTCCCCGGCACAGCGCTGCTCGACCTGACGATCGCCGCGCACCGGTGCCTGGCACGACCGGACGACGAGCCCGAGGACAGCGCCGCGGCCGTACCCGCACCGGTCGAGCTGGACGCGGTCTTCACCAACCCCCTGCGACTCCCCGAGACCGCGCCGCCCGAGGTCCTCGTACGGTTGCGACCGCAGGCCGGAGGCGGCCACGAGTGGGAGGTGGTGTCCTCCACGTCCCCCGGCCGCCCGCACGGCCAGGGCCGGATCCGCCCGTACGACGGCCCCACGCCCCAGGACCTCGACCTCACCGCGCCCCCCGCCGGCCCCACCCCCGTCCCGGCGCCGCCGGGCCCGGGAACGGGCGGGATCCTGACCACCGGGCCCCGCTGGCAGTGCGTCACGCGGACCTACCGGGGCTCCGGGCAGGCCCTGCTGTCCCTGCGGCTCCCCGAGCACCACCACGACGACGTGACGGTCCACCCGCTCCACCCGGCGCTCCTCGACGCCGCGACGGGCGCCATCGCGGAGAGCACCGGCCGACACCTTCCCGCCGCCTACCGCAGGCTGATCCTCCACCGCGACCCGGGCCCCGAGGGCCACGCCCGCGTCGTCCCGGTCTCGGGCGATCCGCGGAAGGGCGACACCCTGGTCGCCGACGTCACGGTAACCGACCCCCAGGGCCGTCCGACCGTCACGATCCAGGGTTTCGTGCTGCGCCCGCTGCCCGCCACCCCGGGGCAGAACCCGCCGGGCCGGTCCGACCCGGGCCAAGAGCCCGGGATCACCACCCGCGACGGCCTTCGAGCCCTCGACCTGGTCCTCGCCAATCCCCACCTGCCGCACGTCCTGGTCACTCCCCGGGGCGCCCCGCCCACCGCGACGGACAGGCCCGAGCCGGCGCCCGATCCCCAACGGGTCACGCTGGACGACCTCCCGGACGGGCTCCCGGGACGGATCGCGCGGGTGTGGGCCCGGCTGCTCGGTCTGCCCGAGGTGGGACCCGACGACAACCTCTTCGAACTGGGCGCGGACTCGCTGGCCATCGTGCAGATCGCCGCGGAGATGCGCAACGCGGGCCTGGCCGTGTCACCCGGAGACCTCTTCGCCCACCCCACCGTCGGCGCGCTCGCCGACCGCCTCGGCGCCACGACCACCACCCCCGGGACGGACACCCCCGGGACGGACGGCCCGGCCCACACGGCCCCCGCCGCCCCCGCCCCGTCCCCCGGGGCACCGGGCCACTTCCCGGACGCCGACCTCAGCAACGAGGACCTGGAACAGGTGCTGAACCTGTTCCGGTCCGGACAGGACACGCAGTGAACGACATCGAGGACATCTACCCGCTCTCGCCCGCGCAGGAGGGCATGCTCTACCACACCACCGCCTCACCCGAGCACGGCCTCTATGTCGAGACGACCACCTTCACGGTCCACGGCGCCCTCGACCTCGGAGCACTGAAGGCCGCTTGGCAGACCGTGGTCGCCCGCCACCCCGCGCTGCGCACGGCCTTCGTCCACGAACGCATCAGCGCCCCCCGCCAAGTGGTGCTGCCCGCCGCGGAAGTCCCCGTCGACTTCCGTGACCTGACCGACCTGGACGACACGGTCCGTGCCGAGACGGTCGACAAGGAGGTGGCGCGGCGGCGCGGTGAACCCTTCGACCCCACCCGCCCGCCGCTGATGCGCCTGCTGGTCCTGCGGCTGCGCGCGGACGAACACCTCATGGTGTGGACGTACCACCACATGATCCTCGACGGCTGGTCGGCCGCCCTGCTGATGGCAGAGGTCACCACCGCGCTGTCCGCCCCCGGCGCCCCCGCCCCCACCCCCCCGCCCCGCTTCCGCGACCACATCACCTGGCTGAGCCGACAGGACCCCGAGCGCGACCGCGCCTTCTGGAGCGACTACCTGGCGGACTACCGCGAGCCCGCGGTCCTCACCCTGCCCGGAATGCGTCCCGGCGCCAAGCCGTCCGGAGGGTTCCGTACCGTACGGGGCCACCTGTCCGCCGGGGTCACCGCCCGGCTGCGTGACCTGGCAGCGGCCAGATCGACCACCCTCGGCAGCGTCGTGGAGGCCGCCTGGGCGGGCACCGTCGCCCGCTACTCGGGCCGGGACGACGTGGTCGTGGGCGTCACCGTCGGCGGACGCCCGCCACTGCCCGGCGCAGAGTCCATGATCGGCATGTTCATCAACACCGTTCCCGTACGGGCATGTGTCGACCACGACCTGGCCGCCCAGGACTGGCTGTCCGCGTACGCCACCTCCCGCCACCCCGTCCTGGAACACCAGCACACACCGCTCACCGACATCCGACGCTGGGCCGGAACGGAACGCGGAACGCAGCTCTTCGACACCGTCGTCGTGTTCGAGAACTACCCGGACACCTCCCGGGCCGAACTGGCCGGCGGAGCGCTCCGCGTCACGGGCGTCCGCTACGAGACCCGCACCAACTACACCGCCACCCTCGTGGTCCGGGCCGATGCCGCACTGGCCCTCCAACTCGTCGTGGACACGGCCGTGTTCGGCGACGGCGAGGCGGAACGCCTCCTCGGGCACGTCACCACCGTCCTGGAACGGCTCGCCGACCGACCGCAGACGCGCGTCCGCGACCTCCTCGCGGTGCCCGAAGAGACCCGCGCCCTGCTCGTGGACCGCTGGAACGGCACGGACGTCGACCGCACCGCACCACGCGCACTGCTCGCCGACCTCATCGACCGGGCAGTGACCGCCCGCCCGGACCACCCGGCGGTCGTCTCGGGCGATACCACCCACACCTACCGGGAACTCGACACCCGGGCCACGACACTGGCCCGACGCCTGGTCGCCCTCGGCGTCGCCCCCGGCGACCGCGTCGGCGTGTGCCTGGGCCGCGGCGCCGACCTGGTCACCGCCCTCCTCGCCGTCGCCCGCGCCGGCGCCGCCTTCGTCCCGCTGGACCCGGCACACCCGGCGGACCGGACCGCCCACGTCCTGCTGGACTCCGAACCCGCCCTCGTGCTCACCGATTCCGCCGCGGCCCCGGCGCCGAGTCCCGGCGTCACCGTGCTGGACCTGTCGCGCGAGGAGTGGACGGCCGAACCCGCGGCCACCACCGACCTGCCGGGCGCCGACCCGGACGGACGGGCGTACGTCATCTACACCTCCGGCTCCACCGGGCGCCCCAAGGGCGTGGCCATCGGCCACCGCGCCCTCGCCAACCTCGTGGACAGCCTGGCGCTGCGGCACCCCGGCCTCGGACCGGACGACCGCTTCCTCGCCCTGACCACCCTCACCTTCGACACCTCACTGGCCGAACTCCTGGTACCGCTCGCGGTGGGGGCCACGGTCCACGTCGGCGGAGGGACGCTCGGACTGAGCGGCAAGGAGGTGGACGCCTACGTCACCCGGCACGGCGTCACCGCGCTCCAGGCCACGCCCTCGCGCTACCGGGCGCTGCTGGACTCGGGCTGGCGCGGCGCCGGCTCCCCGCGGCTGTACAGCTGCGGCGAGGCATTTCCCCCGGACCTGGCGCGACCGCTGGCCGAGCGGGGCGAAAGCGTGTGGAACATGTACGGGCCGACCGAGACCACCGTCTACTCCAGTGTCGAGGAGATCCACGCCGAGACCACCCGCGTCACGGTCGGACGCCCGATCTCGAACACCACCCTGCGCGTCCTCGACTCACACGGCGGGCTCGCGCCGATCGGTTGCGTCGGCGAGCTGTGCATCGGGGGCGACGGCGTCGCCGAAGGCTACTGGAAGCGGCCCGAACTGAACGCGGAGCGCTTCGTGCCGGATCCGTACGCCGACGGGCGCTCGCGCATGTTCCGCACCGGCGACCACGCGCGCACCCTCTCCGACGGCCGGATCGAGATCCTCGGACGCATCGACCGCCAACTCAAGCTGCGCGGCTACCGCATCGAGCCCGGCGAGATCGAACAGGTGCTGCTGGAGGAACCGCGGATCGTCGGCGCCGCCGTCGCCGTACGCGACGAACGGCTCGTGGCCTGGACCGTGCCGGCCGACCGCACCGCCCCGGCGACACCGGACGAGCTGCGCGAGCGGCTCCGGCACCGGCTGCCCTCGTACATGATCCCCGACACCCTGATCACGCTGGACGCACTGCCGCTCACCGCCGCGGGCAAGACCGACCTGCTCGCCCTGACGGTGCCGTCCGAAGCACCCCCCGTCGCCGTGACCGACCCGGCCGCGGAGCCCTCGCCCGAGGGAACGGAGGAGACGATCGCCCGCATCTTCCGTGAGGTGCTGGCCCTGCCGGAAGTGGGCCTCGACGAGGACTTCTTCGACCTCGGCGGCGACTCGCTGCGCGCCATGCGCATCGCCGCCCGCATCCAGTCGGAGCTCGACGCGGACTTCGACGTCGAGCTGCTCTTCGACTACTCGACGGTGCGCGAACTCGCCGCGGGGATCGCCCGGATCACCGCCGCGGACAACTGAACGGGAAGGCCCCAGGATGAGACCCCCCATCGACGCCGAACACCGGCTCGACACCGCCCTGCTGGCCCGCTGGGAAGAGCACCCCCACCGGACCGCGATCCTCGACGGAGACCTCGTGGTCACCGCCGGGGAGGTCAGGGACCGCGCCGTGCGGATCGCGGCCCTGCTGCGCGACCGCGGCGTACGACCGGGCGACCGGGTGGCCGTGCTCCTCGAACGGTCGGCCGACTTCGTCGTCGCGGTGGCGGCCGTGGTCCTGGCCGGCGGCGCCCACGTGGCGATCGACACCGGCAACCCGGCGGAACGCGTCGACTTCCTGCTGCGGGACTGCGCGCCGCGTCTGCTGCTGACCTCCACGGCACTGAACCCCGGCCTGGCCGCGGACTTCACCACCCCCGTGCTCACGATGGAGGAGTGTGCCGAGGCGAAGGGCCCGGCGGAGTTCAGGCCGGTCGAGGAGGGCGCGGACCGTCCCGCCGTGGTGATCTACACATCCGGGTCGACCGGCCGGCCCAAGGGATCACTCCTCAGCCACCGCGCGGTGACCGCCCGGCTGCGGTCCCTCCAGAACAGCCACCCGATCGGCGAGCAGGACCGGGTACTGCACCACACGGCCTGCACCTTCGACATGTTCCTCGTCGAGGTGTACTGGCCGCTGCTGCACGGGGCGCCGATCGTCGTGGTGGCCCCGGGCCGCCAGCGTGACCCCGCCCATCTGGCCCGGCTCATCCGGGAACACGGGGTCACCACCGTCTGGTGGGTGGTCTCGCTGCTCGAACTGTTCCTCCTGGCCCTGCCCCCGGGAGAGCGGGTCGACGGTCTGCGCCAGGTACTGACCGGTGGCGAGGCACTCGGCCCGGAACTCGTCCACCATTTCCACGGGCGCTCTCGCGGCACCCTCAGCAACCTGTACGGGCCGAGCGAGTGCACCATGTACTGCAGCGTGTGGCTGTGCCCGCGAGAGCCCGAACCGCGGACGGTCATGATCGGCTCGGCCATCGAGGACACCACCCTGTGGGTCCTCGACGAGCGGGGACGCCCGGTCCCGGACGGGCAACCGGGCGAGTTGTACATCGGCGGCGTCGGCGTCTCGCTCGGCTATCACGACCGACCCGAGCTGACGGCCGAGCGGTTCGTCCCGGACACCCTCGGCGGCACCGGCGGCCGGCTGTACCGCTCCGGGGACCTCGTGCGCGTCCATCCCTCGGGCGAACTGGAATACCTCGGCCGGGTGGACCGCCAGGTCAAGATCCGGGGATTCCGCATCGAGCCCGGCGAGATCGAGGGCACCGCGCTGCGGGTTCCCGGAGTGCGCCAGGCGGCGGTGGTTGCCGACGGCACGGGATCCGACACCAGACTGGTCGGCTTCGTCGTCATGGAACCCGGGGAGGATCCCGCCCGAGCGGCCGAGAGGGTGCGCACCGAGCTCACCACCCGGCTGCCCGCGCACTTGGTGCCGGCGACGGTCGTGCCGGTGGAGGGCTTCCCGCTCACCCCCAACGGCAAGCTGGATCACGGCACGCTCACCGGCTGGGCCGTCGAGACCCGGACCGGGCCGCTCCCCGACGACACCGGTGGGTCGGAGGTCGGCGACTTGGTCGCCCTCGTCGCGGAGGTCTGGGGGAAGGTGCTCGGAGTACCGACCGTCGACCCCCTCGACGACTTCTTCGAGCTGGGCGGAGACTCCTTCCGGGCCGTCCGCGTGGCGCGGGAACTGGAGGAACGCACCGGCCTGAAAATCCCGATGCACCTCGTCTTCGAGGTCTCCGGAGTCACGGAGTTCGCCGAGGCGGTCACCACGTCCACCGCTCGGTGAGCGGACGGCTTCGCCCCTGCCCGCTGTGTGTTCAGGCGCGGGCGGGGGCGGGGGCGGGTTGCAGGACGTGGAGGCGGAATCGGGCTTCGGTGTCGAGGGTGGCGATGACGGGCCGGCCGTGGGCGTCGTGGGCGAGGGCCGGGGTGTGCAGGTGGAGTTCGGTGGTGGCCCGGGTCCATGTGGTGTGGAAGGGGGTTCCGTCGAGGGGTTGCAGGCTGTGGGCGAGGGTGCCGTCGTCGCGTCGTTGGACGAGGACGACGGCGGTGCCGTCGGGGGTGACGGAGGCGGCGATAGGGCCTTGGCCGGGGGTGGTGTCGAGGAGTTCGGGCATCGGGTCCCAGGCGCCATCCGGAGAGGTCCGGCGATGGGCGAGGAGCCAGCCGGTGGCGGGTTGGCGGGAGAACATGATCAGGGTGCCGTCGGGTTGTTCGACGAGGGCCACGGGTCCGGCGGGGCGGGGCAGGAGGGTGGCGTAGTCGCGGGTGAAGGTGGTGTGTCCGGGGGTGCGGTGCCAGCGGAGCATGCCGGTGCGGGTGGTGGCGTAGACCTCGGTGCGGCCGTCGCGGGTGGTGATGGCGCTCGCGCCCTCCAGGCTGCCGCCGGCGAGGTCTGCCCACGGCCCGAAGGTGTCCTCGGTGAGGGAGGTGCGGGCGCTGAGGCCGGTGCCGAAGTTGCGGAGCAGGACTTGGGGGGTGCCTTCGGCGGTGGTGACGGCGACGGGCATGCCCAGGGCGCGGCGGCGGATGGCGTTGGCCCGGTCGTGGGGGCTGCCGAGGACGGTCCAGGTCCCGAAGTCGCCGTCGGGGGAGGTCTGGTGGAGGTGCAGGACCTCGCGGCGGTGGTTCTCCGGGTCGGCGTCGATGTGGTGGCGGACGGCGAACACGTGGATGCGGCCTTGGGCGTCGACGGTGGTGTCCAGGCGCGGCAGGCAGCGTCCGGGGTCGTCGGCGGGCCATGTGCCGAGGGGTTCGGGGCCGGTCCAGGTGTCACCGCCGGGGGTGTCCTGGGTCCACACCATCGGGCGGCCGCCGAGGACGGCGAAGGCGGTGAGGCGGTCGTCGCCGCGGAGGCGGAGCCAGGTGGTGGTGCCCTGCCAGCGGTGGGTGGTGCTCTGGCCGTAGTAGCGGTTGAAGGCGCGGTTGCCCAGGACGCGGTCGCCACACTCGCCGGGATCCTTGAGGCAGTCGTGCCCGTCCTCGCCGCCGTAGACGGTCAGGTAGTGGAACTTCTCGGCGGCCGCGGCAGGGCTGAGGTTCTCCGGGCGGAGCTTGTTGCAGTAGCCGACGTAGCTCTCGACGTAGGGCCGGTGGGCGGTGTCGCGTGTCTCGTGGACGCGCAGTGCGGCGAGGCCGAACAGGGCCGCCGCCGTGTGATCGGTGTTGTCGCAGGGGGTGACGGTGTCGGTCTCGGCCCGGTAGGCGGTGCGCTCGGAGTCCGGGTTCATCACCCGCACGACCGAGGGGCGCACGAGGTCGAGGAGATCGGCGAGGAAGGTGATCAGCCCGGCACGCGTCATCCTGCGTCCGTCCGCACGCGGGGGGATGGGGGAGCCGGTGGGACGCAGGGCGCGAATGTCGGGGATCGTGGCGTTCCAGAACTGGAGCATCCGCTCGTTCCTCAGCTCGGTGCAGGACCGCAGGTTGAGGAAGATCAAGGTGATCCGGCCGCGGTCGAGAGTGCTGACCTCGCCGACCACGGGAGTGCCGGTCTCAAGGGTGGCCCGCGTCCACTCCGCGCGCCGGTTTCCGGTGACCATGGAGGCGTAGGCCGCGCGGATACCGTGCTGACGGGCCGCGGAGTAGCCGGCGAAATCGGGGGTGGCGGTCTTGCGGGCCGGATCGTCGGAGGCCAGGTTCAGGCCGTCACCCTCGCCACCGGTCAGGTACACCGTGACCAGGGGAGTGCCCGCGCGCAGGGACTGGAGCAGGTCCGGGGTCATGAAGTACAGATCGTCGTCGGTGTGCGCGCAGATCTGCACGTGCGGACCACCGGACCCCGAACCCCGCACCCCGGCGAAAGCCGCCTCGAGGGTCATCGGGCGTTCGGAACGACGGAAAAGCAACCCCATGATCGGGCCAAACCTCTCGAGGATTTGCCGCATGGCGGGGCCGTCTTGACGGGACAACGGGTTGGGCCTCCCGTCCCTCACACGGGGAAGGACGGGAGGCCCAAGGCCCGCTGGCGGCGTGAACTATTGGAATGATCTTCATGCGGATCTTAACATCGTGCACTGCTCGGAATAGCTCGATCCGAGCCCAGGCACCTTGTGATTTGCGTCGCACGAACGATTTGCTGAGGGCAAATAATTTGGCGAGATCTTGAATGATGAAGTCTCAAGCCCGTAAGGGCGCCGCACTGTACGTGAGGTTCGGCGTCCCTTACGGGTCGTATGGGTTTCGTCTCTGCGTGAGCGCGGATCGGGTCCCGGTCGTGGCGATCCGTGTACGGAGGTCAAGCGGGGGCGAGGGAGGAGCGAGCGCCCGTGCCCGGCCTCACGTCTTGGGCGGTGTCATCGGATGGCGTAGTCGCTGTCCCAGGTCATGACGGGGTTGCGGAAGCCGTCACCGGTGCTGGTGAAGTTCCACAGTCCGGTGCGGTAGGTGCCGTCGAGGTTCTGTCCGTAGTCGTAGTAGACGCCGGTGTCTGCCTTGCCGTCACCGTCGAAGTCGCCGGCGCCGACCTTGGCCACGTTCCAGTTCCATCCCTTGGACTCCCACTTCTTGGCGGGGGCGCCGAAGGCGGATCCGGTGCTGGTCAGGGTCCACAGTGACGAGAAGTTGTATCCGTTGGCGTCTTGGCCGATGTTGTAGAGGAAGCCGATGTCTGCCTTGCCGTCGTTGTCGAAGTCGCCGGCCGTGGGCTTGATGCGGTCCCAGTTGTAGCCGCCGTCCTCCCAGACCTTCGAGGGCTTGTTGAAGCCGGTGGGGGTGCCCGTGAACGTCCACAGGGCCGTCACGTTCTTCCCCGCGACCTGGCCGACGTTGTACAGCACGCCGACGTCGGTCTTGCCGTCTCCGTTGAAGTCACCGGTCACCGGCTTGGAGAGCCCCCAGTTCCAAGAGCTCAGGTCGGCCGCGGTGTTGTCCCACTTCTTCACGGGTGCGGAGAATCCAGTCCCTGTGCTGGTGAGACTCCACAGCGAGCTGTGGAAGACGCCACCGGTGTCCTGGCCGTGGTTGTAGAGGAATCCGGCGTCGGTCTTGCCGTCTCCGTTGAAGTCTCCGGTAACGGGCTTTGCCCGATCCCAGTTGTAACCGCTTCCTTCCCATACCTTCATCGGCTTTTCGAACCCGAGTCCGTTGCTGATGAAAGACCAAAGGGACATCTGGTTGTTTCCGTTGGCATCTTGGCCGACGTTGTAGAAGACTCCGACATCGGTCTTTCCGTCACCGTTGAAGTCACCGGTGACAGCCTTGGAACGATTTCCGTTGAACGATCCGGTGCCGGAGGCGATGCTGTCCCACACCTTCACCGGATCGTCGGATTTTCCACCATTGCCGAACTGGGTCCACAGACCGCTCCGGTTGACGCTGCCGACGGCCCCGTAGGTGTAGAAGAGGCCCGAGTCGGTTTTCCCGTCGCCGTTGAAGTCACCCCAGAGCTCTTGGGCGGGTGCACCGCTGGACTCCTTTTCGGCGCCCCATCGGGGGCCCGTCTGCAGCTGGAGCCACTGGCTGATGTCGTCGACTCGGATGGCGCGGGCGTCGCGTCGGGTTTCGCCTTCGGGGGCGCCGAGGCAGGAGCCGAGGTAGGACCCGGTGGTGAGTGCGACCAGGGTGTGTTCACCGGCGTTCTCGCGGGTGAGGGGTCCGCCTGCGTCGCCTTGGCATACCGCGGAGTCGCCGGTGGGCTTGAGGTCGAGGGTGGGGTTTGTGCCGGTGGAGGCGGTCACGTTGAGCTGTGCGCTGTTGAGGCGGTCTGGGGCCCAGGTGGTGGTGGTGCGTCCGAAGCCGGCGGCGTGCAGGGTTTCACCGAGGACGGGGGCCTGGCCGGAGAGGGCTGCGGGTGTGACATTGGTGACCGGCTTGCTCAGCTTGAGAAGTGCGACGTTGCGTTCCGGGTGGACGATCACGTCGGTGGCGTTCACGACGGTCCCGGTGGTGTTCGCGTTCAGGTCGGTGCGTCCGACGGTGACGGTGGTCTTCTCGGGGAGCTTGCCGGTGACCGGGCGTGCGGTGGTTGCCGAGACGCAGTTGGCCGTCGTGAGGACGTAGTTTTGATGGACGAGGACGCCTGAGCAGCCCTTGAGGTAGTCACCGAAGAGGATGTGGGCGGTGTAGCCGCGACTGCTGTCGGTGATCGGCTGGCCGGAGAGTGAGGAGGCGGGCGTCGCGGACAGCAGGACCGCGGTGGCTGCCGCGATCGAGGCGGACGCGGCCCGTGAACGACGGGCACGGCGGGAAGGCATCAGGAGAGATCTTTCGCAAGTGTGTGGTCTGGTGATCGCGTGTTCGGCGACGAGGAGGTGCCGGGATCGGGAGGCGCGGGGACCTTCGGATGTGGTGCGCGGGAACCGGAGCGGGGTCACGAGGTCGGCTGTTAGATCCCCGGGGACGGGTCCGTCGCGGCAGCGGTTCAGGACCGAGTTGATGGTCTGTCGGTCGGATGTCCGCGACGCGAGCACGTAGGCCTCGTCGCACGCTTCCCGAATCCCTACCTGGTGGTCCTGATCTCGACGAGCATGTGGTCGCGGCCCTGCTCGTCCGCGCTCTCGCCGACGGGAGTGAAGGCCTCCTTGGCCACGTCGTAGGACTTTTCCTCCGATCCCACGGTCATGTCGACCTGGGCCGTCTGGGTCGCGCTGCCCCGGATTCCGTAGACGGCGGGAATCTCCATGGTCAGCCACCCGCTGTTGCCGGTGACCTTGAAACAGATCTTGGACTTGCTGCGGGCCCAGACCTCCAAGAGGCCTGATTCTCCTGCGCAGTCGGCGAGGACGATGTGGCCGTCGCCACGCTTCAGAACGATCTTCTGCTCGGCGAGAACCTTGTCGGCCGCGGGGTACGCGTAGGTCTCCTCGGCGTACCCCGGTCCCTCATCGGCAACGATCTGCGGTGCGATCGGGGCCTCATTTCCGGAGGTCACCAGAACAGCTGTCGCGGCGAGGCCGACAAGCCCGGCCATAAAAGCATGCGGGAAAAATTTCACTGAATCTCCAAGAGAACCATCCCGTCGCCTCAGGAATGCACAGAGATCTCGATTGATTGTCACGTCAAGAGAAACAGGTGTGATTTGCGGCGTGCGAGAACCGGTATGAATTTACGTAACCAAACGTGTCCACGCAGGTGCGTGACCCTGTCCGGCTACGCGAGTGATCAAGGTTGAGCTCTCTGATTAGAGCGCTGACCTGCTCTGATGTCCATCGTGATGAACTGTCATGGATCACTTATTTCGGACTTATGCAGTCAAGTTGCCCCGTGGTTCCGGCTGGGGCTGACGGACCTTCCCGGCCGATGTGATGCGTCCTGCAAAGGGTGGAGTGAAGGTTGGTCACGAATTGATACCGACTGCATGTGTTGAGAGTCACCAGGCTTTTCCTCGGCGAGGAGTCGGGGGGGGGTGTGAATGTCGAGAGCCCCTGCTTTACTCTGATGTCGATCATCTGGGGGGTGGTCGTGGCGAAGGGGATGCGTCGCAACGGAGCCGCTCCGTGCAGCGAACACGGGTCTCCTGTCGCATGAACTCGGCACGCTGTGAACACTGTTGCCCGATTCTCCTCGCGGTCGTGCGCAAGGGTGCTCACGCCGTGTGCTCGCGGCTGGTGCGCCTGCGATGTCGCTGACGGCGCAGGCGGTGCACGGAAGCCTCCCAGGACAAGCAGTCCGGCCCGCCAACTTCCTTATCAAACTGCCTTTTGAGGAATCCAGATGCAGATGACCTTCATGAGTAGACGCCGTGTCCTCGGCGTGCTGGCGGCTGCCACCGCCGCGGCTGCCGTACCGATGGCCTTCCCGGCCAGACCGGCTCGTGCCGCCGAGGTCACCGCCGGCAGTCCGCTTCCCGACACCGATCGGGCCAAGGTGCTGACGGCTTGGCTCTCGGGCGGCAGAGGCACCCGTGCTCTCGCCGCTCGGGCCCTGACCGGTACCGACACCGACGTGACCACCTTCCTCACCGAGCAGCACGCCAAGGTCGTTGCCGAGGACAACCGCGTCGCGGTTCTCGCATACATGGCGAACGCCGGGAAGGGCATGCGCCGGGAGGGCACGGCGGCCCTCCTCGGTGGCGACGAGGCGATCGCGTCGTTCATCCAGAGCGGCTACAAGCCCGCCGTGAGCGAAGACCTTGCGGTGGCCACCGCCGCCATCATGAACGTCGCCGGTCGAGCCGTACGTCGAGACGGCACAGCCGCGCTGGAGGCAGGCACCGATCAGGCGCTGGAACGATTCATCACCGAAGACCGGTGGAAGGCCGATGAGGAGGACATGCGAGTCGAAACCTCGACGATCATGTTCGGCGCCGGACCCGAGGTGACCAAATACGCCGACCGCGCTCTGAAGGGCACGGACACGGACCTGGGCTGGTTCCTGGAGGTCGGGCAACACATAGCCCGAGCCCGCGACCAGGAGAAGGCCACCATCAAGGAGCTCGTCGCAGTCGTCGAACGCGAGGGCAAGCGCGCGCAGGCGAGCACCGACCTCGCGGTCGAGGCGTCCCAACGAGCCCAGACCGCGGCCGCACGGGCCAAGGAAGCAGCAGAGAAGGCCGCCGCGGAGGCGGAGGCGGCCAAGAACGACGTGGCGAAGTCCGGAGCCGCAGCGCGCAAGGCCGCCTCCGCCGCCCAAGGGGCAGCCGACGCCGCCCGGATCGCCATCCGAGCCTCCACCACGGCAGTGGAGGCATCCCGCCGTGCTGCTCGCGCGGCCACCGGCGCGTCCCAGGCCGCCGCCGTCGCCGGCTACGCGGCCTCCACCGCCTACAACGCGGCGATCGCCGCCTCCAAGGATGCCTCAAAGGCGGACGCCGCGAAGAACGCTGCGGTCGCCGCCCGCAACGCCGCGGCCAAGGCACGCAGCGCGGCCGGGGCAGCGGACCGCGCCGCGGAGGCATCCGCAGCGGCCGCGACGGCCGGTGGCCACGCCGCATCCGCGGCCCGTGAGGCCGCAGCCGCCGCCAAGGCATCCGCCCAGGCCGCCACGGCCGCCGGTGTCGCCCAATCGGAAGCGGCCGAAGCGCAGCGCGAGGCAGCCATCGCCACCAATGCCGCCAACCAGGCAACCAACGCCGCTTCCACCGCGCAGTCCCTCGCGAACGTCGCCGCCTCTGCCGCCAGAGCGGCTCGCGACGCGGCCAACTCGGCGGCGAACCACGCCGAGAACGCCGCCGCGGCCGCCGAGGAGGCCGTCAAATACGCCGGCCAGGCCATCGACTTCGCGAACAAGTCGACCGCCCACGCAGCCGAGGCCGTCAAGGCCGCCGACACGGCCACCAAGGCCGTAGCCGACGCCGTCGCCGTGGCAGCCAAGGCCCGAGAGGCCGAGTGGGCCTCGCTCGAGGAGGACCGCAAACAAGCCCTGGAAGAAGCCAAGGAACTGGCCGCGCAGGACTCCGCCCAACGGGCCGCGGTACTGAACAAGCGAGCCCAGTCCGAACAGATCAGCCAGTCCATCAAGAACTCGATCAGCAAGGCAGAGCAGGCGCTGAAGGTCGAGGACTACGACCTGGCGGTCGCCCACGGACGCCAGGCCGCAGTGGGACTGCTGAACTCCAAGGGTACGTGGACCCGCGAAGCCGCGCAGTTCGCCCTCGCCGGCACCGACTGGGAAGTCCTCATGTGGGTCGACACCGACCGGCTGCTCGCCCAGGCCCAGGACGACCGCGAAACCATCCTGTACATAGCCCAGACCTCCGCACCGGCAGTCGCCGACGGAGCGCTCGAGGCGCTGGCCAGCGGCAGCGACCAGGCCCAAGGCGACTTCATCACCGGCGGAGTGGTCAAGCGCCGAGCCGACGACAACCGGGTCCTGATCTTCAAGATCCTCAACGGCGGGGCCGGCAAGGCGGTGCGCGAGGCCGCCGACAAGGCGCTGAAGGACAACACACCCGAACGCCTCCAGGACTTCCTCGACAAGGAACTGCCCGTCGCCGTCGAAGAGGACGCGCAAGTCGAGATCAGCTCCCTCATCTCCGTCGGAGGCCCCTACACCAGAGCCTTCGGAGAGGTGGCGCTCGCCGGGCCGGCATGGATGAAACTGCATTTCGTCCAGGTCATGCGTTTCAAGACCGCGCAGCTCGACCTCGACTCCGCCAGCCACGCCGCTGCCATCGAAGCGGTCATCTCCGCCGCCGCCAAGACCGCGCAGGAAGCGCAGCGCGATGCCGCACACGCCTCCAAGGCAGCAGCAGACGCGCGCAACGCGGCTGCCGACGCGCAGAAGTGGGCCGACAAGGCCATCAAGGCTCAAGAGCAGGCCGCGGCCTACGCCACCGAGGCCGACAAGAACGCCAACGCCGCCGAAAAGTCCGCGGCGGACGCGCAAGCCCAAGCGGACAAGGCGAAGGCCGCGGCCAGTGTGGCCCAAGGAGCGGCCAGGTCCGCGAACTACTCCGCGAACAAAGCCATCGACGCGGCACGCAGCGCCATGACCTCGGCACGATCGGCACGCGTCTCGGCGGCATCTGCTCAAGCCTCTGCCGTCGACGCCGGCAAAAGCGCGAGCGAAGCGGCCGCGGCGGCCAGCAGCGCGCGCGCCATCGCCGCCGCCAAGCGCGAGCAGGAATTGATCGAAAAGGCCCGCGAAGCTGCAAAAGAGGCACAGAAGAACAGGGACGACAAGCACGACCCCGCCAACACGCCCGAGAACGACAAGGTCAACCCCAACGGCACCAACGGGAAGGAAGAGTGGTGGGGAGACGCCGGCTGGTGGGCGGACGCCTTTGAAGTTGCCGGCGGCCTGGCAGCAGCAGGCTCGGTTCTGGCCTGGGCAGGCATGCTCGCCGGACCTGAAGCAGCACCGTTCGTCGCCGGCATCTCCAGCGCACTCAGCGCCATCTCCATCACCTCCACCGCACTCAGCGTGATCTTCAACGGCGTCGAGTACGGCTGGACCAGCAAGGAATTCATGCTCTCCGGCACTCGCTTCGCCCTCAGCCTGGTGTCACGCGGACGAGGCGGATTCCTTAACGCCCGCATGCCGGTCAAGACAGCGAGCGTCGTCACCCCAGTGGCCAAGACCATCCGAGACGCCGGATCCACGATCATCAAGGAATTCCACGATTCCCGGCTCGGCCAAGACCGCTTCGAGCTCATCAGCTAGCCCACAGCAAGACGTCTGAGCCGCAACCTTCCTCGCCGATGGATCGCCCCGCACAGCCGAACTCCAGGCACGCTCCCGTCGAACGGATCCACACCCGTATGGATCCGTTCGACGACCGCACGTGAAACCGGCACAAGAATCCAAGGCCCTGCCGCCTCAGCGCCACGCCCCGATACCGGCCGGAAGGCAGCCGACCAGCTCAGAGACAGCCAACACCGACTGGCAAATCTCCCTTTCCTTAATGCCCAGGTTCACCGACCAAGGCAACATCCAAACGAAAGGAAACCCATGAAATCGCGCGTGCGTCTCAGACGTGTTCGCCGAACTCTCCTCGCTCTCATTTTCGTCACCACGGTGGGACTCTCCACCACAGGAATGACCAGCATCGCTTCTACACCCGACGAAGGCCCGCGTGTCGTCGGCGAACTTACCTCCGCCGGCCTGCCCGCCACGCCCAGGCCGGTCGAGGCCAGCCCTCTTCCGATGAATGCGCCCGAGCGCTGCACACCGACGGCGACCGGCTCCAAGGAGCGTGAGAACGGCGCCGTCGAATCATGCGTGATCGTTCGCCCCGCGAAGGCGGCGCGGTCCTTGCAGGCGAGCCCCACCGCCGCCCCGATAGGCACCTGCGCCATAGGCATGCCAGGTTCCTACACCTACGAGCGATTCCAATACTGCGTCAGCGGTGTGGAAGTGATCTACATACTCCGTGACCAGAACGGAAACAAGATCGGTTCCGGCGCGGTCGAGACGTCGACCAGCGCAACCCTCCCCGCACAGGGAACCACTTGGAACGAACAGATCGTCACAAAAATGACGAAAGCCGAAGGTGACGTAACCTCACTGACCGTCAGACTGAAAGCATCCTGTACCACCGGCTGCACCACCCCTAAAAATGCCCCTTGGCTCAGTCAAACGCTGACCCTCGGCAAATCAACCCCTGCCGGTGCAGTTTCCTACGCTTCGTCCCCGGGAGCCGGGCAGCAGACGGAGTTCGCCACCTCCTACCAGCTTTACGTCACGATGCCGGGCGCCGCGCCCACCGACCCCAGCGCATCCTGGAGCAACCCCCGAAAAATCCGCTGCGACAACGCAGTCGGTGGTTCGTCGACCGCCGGTTGTGTCGTCCCGTCCGTCACCCCTGTCGTATCCATGAGCGCGGCGAGCTCAGACCCAGGCGCTCTTGTGGCTGCCTATGGCTGGGCCCAGAAGAACCTCAATGGCGCCTGGGGCACGACGAGCAATCCTCTGACCCGATCGACGAGTGGCGTGGCTGACCGCACCGACGTAACCTGCAGCGATTTTACTGCGCAGACGACTTTGGTCACGGCAGATTCCTGCGGAGATTTTCCCTTCGGTGAGGCGCAGGAGGGCGGGGTTTCCGGTGCTCAGTGCGTTGAGGCGATTTCCCACCCTGGAAGTGGTGGATGGTCAACTTATATTCTCAATGATGGCCACAGGCTGGATCGCACATCGCCTTGCGTGCAGGCCCATGTCGCCCCTGATGCTAAGAAGTTCGCCAATGCGCAGCTAGTCCAAGGCTTCGTGGATCAGCGAGTGATTGATGGAGACAAGTTTGAGCTGAAGGTCTCCGCGCCGGATGCCGGGCCGCAGACGGTCTGTCTGAATAACCCCAATGGTCCTCCGGGTGCGTTGCAGAACGGAAATGGCTGGTTCAAGAACACCACTGAGCCGGTTGCTCTCATCAATAAAACTGATCCGGCGGACGGGCCCGGATTCCGTCCGACGCAGGCGCAGGCGTGCATTGGGCGGGGCACCCAAGAAGGTACCGATACCAGTAACCCCGTCACCGGAATGAAGGATGCAGATGATTTCAAGAAGAAGAACGGCGTAAGTTACCAGCTGGTCCGGTGTCATCTCATCGCGAAGATTCTCGGCGGGGAAGGTACGAGTGCCATCACTCGTTACAACCTTGTTCCTTGCTGGCAGAGCGGGATGAACACCGGTACACCCAGCATGAGAACATTTGAGACCAAAGCGCAGAAACTCGTGCAAGGCTCCTTGGTAGACTTTGGGGTCGATGATGCACTCTTCTATCAGGTGACACCCGTCTACAAGGACAAGGACAGCACCATTCCGTTGGGCGTCACCATGACCGCTAGAATTGAACGGGCGGACGGTACGACTGGGGAGCTGTTCCCCGATGTCTACGTCACCAACACCTATAGGAATACGGGATCGCTCAACCTCGGTAACTGATCCCCAAATAACTCGCCAACGGGAGTCAGAATGAATTTCATTACCCCACCACGGCCGGTCGACGTTACCGCGCTCTTCCCCAGGCTGGCCCCGTTGGCCCGTACGACGACCCGGCTGCATCCGCGGCCGGGAGCGCCTGGGGTGCACGACAGCTCCGTCGGCGGGCCGCTCCTGTGGCCCGCCGACGAACCTTGGCCGCAGTGTGCACAAATGCACGACAGTGAAGCCGTGGACAGGCTTCTCTCTCCTGACGACATTCGCGTGCTACGCCGCGACCTTGCTGCCGCCACCGAACGGCTGCGGGTGAACCCAGGGGCGCCTGAGGTCACCCCTGAAGAACGAGAGAACTGGGAGCGGATCAAGCCAGGACGTCCGTGGTTCGACGGCCCGATCGACCTCATCCCTGTTGCTCAACTGTTTGCCCGGGATGCTCCCATCCCGTGTCCTCCCGGTATGGACCTCCTGCAGGTGCTGTGGTGCCCGTTCGACCACGAGGAGGAGGCCCATCCCCGAACAGTCCTCGTCTGGCGCTCCTCCACCACCATCGGTGACATCCTTGCTATACCGCCGCAGCCACCAGTGGTCCAATCTGAGTACTACCTCCCGGAGCCGTGCTTGTTCTCACCGGAACAGGTCACCGAGTTCCCGCACCCGTCGGAGCTGGACGAGGACCTAGCCGACGAACTGAACGACACGAGTCGCTGGGAGTCAGTCGACCCTGCTTTGTACAGCGGGTACGCGTACGACCCGCAAGAGCTTTACCTGAACAACCTGTGCACCGCCCCCGGGTGGAAAATCGGGGGCTGGACCCGATGGAGCTCTGGCGATCCCGTGGACCGTCCCTGCCCTGAGTGCGGTGTTGAGGAGGTTCCGCTCCTCACTATTGCTTCCTCTGAGTGGGACCGCGGCAGCAAGACATGGATTGCCGAGGAGAGGTCGATGGCCACGATGTCGCCTTCCTTGGGCAACCGTGGTGGAAATTTCACCCTGCTCGACATTACGGGCGGCAACAACCTCCAACTCCATGTCTGCCCGCACAACCCGGCCCACCCACACATCACCCTGCTTCAGTAGGGAATTTAGGAGATCGCGGTTCTGCACAGAATGTGTTGGAAGGGAATTCTTAGTGGCTCGTACCACTCCACCACGTCCGTTTGACGTCGTTGCCGCATTGCCACGGCTGGCTTCCCTGGCTCGTGTGGCGACCCGGTTGCACCCGCGGCCGGGGTTGCCCTCGATGTGGGACAGCTCGGTTGGCGGACCGCTGTTGTGGCCGTCGGGCGAACCGTGGCCGCACTGTGCGGGGCCGCATGTATGGGACCAGGTCAATGTGGCCCCATCGCCCGACAACGTTCGGGCGGGACGGATCAGTACCCGGAATGCGATCGTGAGGGCGGCCAGCGATCCTGCCGCGCTCCGGTACACGGCTGAGGAACTCGCAGACCGTCTTCGTGCCCGGGAGGGGCAGCCCTGGCCCGACGGACCGATCCCGTTGCTTCCTGTGGCCCAGATCCACCTACGCGACGTTCCGATGCTGAGTCCTCCGGACGGAGCGGATCTGCTCCAGGTGTTGTGGTGTCCCTTCGACCACCCTGCCTGTCCCAGAACCATGCTGTTCTGGCGAACTGCGGACTTGGTCGTCGACCCGCTCACCGCACCGCCGGAGCCTGTGGTGATCCAGTTCGCCGGTTATCTGCCTGAGCCGTGCCTGCTCTCTCCCGAGCAGGTCACGGAGTACCCCCATTCGATGGAACTGCCGCCAGAGTTGCGACGGGAGGTGGAGAACCAGAGGGTGTGGCTGGCGGACGAGGAGCCTGAGGAGGATCCGTACGAGGAGGCACCCACCCCGCAGGACGTCTACGACGAGTCGTTGTCCGTCTCCCCTGGCTGGAAGGTCGGTGGTTGGCCTCGGTGGGGCCTGACCGACCCGGCGCCCATCGTCTGTGCCGCCTGCGGCAGCGAAATGAACCCGCTGTTGACGATGGCGCACGCCGAATGGGGTCCGACGACCGAGACATGGATCCCTTACGAGGACCAGGCCGTCCCGGCTTCCGTGCTCAATCCCTATCCGGCAGAACCGACCAGAATCCAGGTCGCGGACATCTACGGCCTGCAGCTCTACATCTGTTCTGCGTCCCCTGAGCACCCGCAGTTCGACCTGGTGCAGTGACCCCCCGTGTCTCCGCTCAGATCCGCCGGGGCTGCGCGGAAACACGAGTACTTGGCGGGCAAGCAGTTCGCGGGCCCGCAACAGCGCTTCGGCACTGTTCATTTCGATCTTCTGGGGGTCGGTGGCTTCTCATTCTCGGGTGGCCGATGGTGTGGAGTCGGAAGTCGATGACGACGCAGGCGCCCGACACTGGCCCGTTCCCGCGCCCGCTCCCGCGCCCCGGCCTGGTGGGCTGTGTCCCCGGTCGGTGGTCGGCCGTTGGGGTGACGTGGAGGTGGTGAGCGTGCTGTTCGCCGACGAATCCGTCCCGGCCGCCCGGGCCGTCGTCCTCACTCCGGGTCCGGCCGGGCCCCGTGTGCCCCGGCCGCCGGTCCCCGCCCCGGCCGCCGGCCGCCGTCCCGGTCGTGCACGTCCTGGAGCGTCTCGCCGACGAGCTGGCGGCGGCCGCGGCCGTTCTCGCGGATCGGGCCGACGCTGCGGGTTGGACGCCGGCCGCGATCCACGACGCGGTCACGGCTGTGGAGATCCTGGCCCTGGCCCTCGTCCGTGCCGGCGCCGGTTCCGGTCTCGCCCGTGCCCTCGCGCCCCTCACCGCGCCCGCCCCGGCTGCCGCGCCCGCCCCGGCTGCCGCGCCCGCCTTGGCCGTCGGGATCGTCGCCCCGGCTGCCGGGGCGGCCGGTTCCCACGCCCAGGCCGTGCCCACGGCCCCCACGGCCGCTCCGGCCCCCGCCCTGGTGCGGGTTCGTCGGGGTCTGGGGCCGGGCTGGGTGGGCATTCGGGCTTCCTGACCCGCCCCGTGCCCGCGCTCCGGCCCCGGCCGTCGGCCGCGCCCGGAGGCTGGTCGGGCCGGACGTGCTGGTCGGCCCGGGGTGGCTGTGCGCGCCCGGGCCCGGGCCGGTCCGCGCTCCGTCTGCGTCACGTGCGGGACTTTCGGCCCGGGCCGTTTGGCGGTGGGGTGTTCGCGGGGGTGGGGGAGTCGTGGGCGCCGCGGCGGGTCCTCGGGCCCGTGCACGCCCGCCGGCAGGTCGAGGCCCCCCCGGGGGGCCCGTTCCGCCCCGTGCACGGGGCCGTCGCCCTCGACGCCCGCCCAGGGTCCGGCCCGCCCGGCGAACACCGTCCGCCGAGCCAGGAGGACACCGCTGCGCCCGTCCCCGGGGCGGCCGGCCCGCGCCTCGGGCCCCGCCGCGCCCGGCCTTTGTGCCCGTCTCCGGTCCGCGTGCTCCTGGTCGTCGCCGCTCACCATCGCCGCCGCCCTCGTGCCGGCCTGTGTCCCCGCTCCGCCCGCGCCCGAGTTCCGTGCCGGACGTCCGGGCCCGGCCTCGGGGGTCCGGGTGCCGGCCCGGGCCGCTGGGGTGCGCGCGGGGGCGGCGAGGACGTTCGGCCACGACGAGCACGACGAGCACGCGTTGCTCCCGAGCGTTCGTCCCGCCGTGCCGGTCGTGCCCCGGCCTGCTGCCCGCCGGGCTTGTCGTGTTCCTCGCCCGCGCCGCCGCCCTCACCCGCCCCGCCCCGGGCGCCGGCCCGGGCCCCGTCGTGCTCGTGTGCGCCCGGGCCGGTGTTCGCGTACAGGCCCCGAGTTTCCCCACGTCCTGGTGGTCCCCGGCGTCCTCGCCGTCCTCGGGCCGGGCCTTGGCCTCCCCGAGGTCCTGGTGGTGCCGGAGTTCCTCGCCCGGCGACCGGGCTCGCCCCCCGCCCCGGGCCCGGTGTCCGCGTCTGGACCCGGCGTCCGAGCCCGGCCGCCGGCCGCGCTCGGGCCCCGCACCGCGCCCGGGGTTCAGCCGCGGTGATACCGGGCGTGGTCGGCGATCCGTTCCCGCAGCCCACCGTCGTCGATTCGGAGTTCCTCGACCCACATGTACGGCGTCCCCCACTCCCCGGGCATCGTGCACCCCCATACCCCGGGCCCCAACTCCTCCGGCGCGCCCTTGACCAGGCGGGCCCGGTGCGCGACGCCCTCGGACCACCGGCCCCCACCGGTCCGGTGTCCGATCAGCTGCCGCACCACCGCGGGTGTGCCGTAGTAGTGGACTCGCTGCCCGCCCCGCCGGTAGGCGTTGAGGATGTTCAGCACCTGCGCCTGCGGCTTGGGGGTGAGTTCCACCTCGATGGCGGTGGTCTCCCCGTCCTGGTCCAGGGTGACCGGGTTCGGCCAGTGGCTGCGCGCACGCCGGCCCGGGCCGGTGCTGTGCGCCGTCTGCGTCGATTGCGGGACGTTTGGCCTGGGTCGTTGGGCTCGTGGGGGTTGGTTGCGGGTGTCGCGTCTCGGCCGGGTTCGGCAGTGGCCCGTGTCCGGCCGGGTGGGGGCTCTCAGGGCCCGCCTCGCCTTGGGGCTTTGTGTTCTCCTCGGGCTCGCCCGTCGTCACCCTGCCTGTCCAGGTCGTGTTCGGGTTCCCGCCCCGGCCGGGGCGTCGACGCCGATCCGGCTGGGGCGCCGATGCCGATGTCGGCTGTGCCTGGGCCCTTGGGCACGGTCCGGCCCCGTGGCCCACCCTGGGTCCGGGCCGCCCCGCCTTCGACGCCAGTCTCCACGATGCCCGCGTCCCGACGCGCTCGTGTGTGCCCGGCCCGTGTCCGCGATCGGACTCCGACGTCTTCCTCGACTCCGAAGTCCTCGTCGACGGCGCCGGGCGTCCGGGCGCGTCCGGGCGCGAGGGCAGCACGGCCGCCGGGCCCGGCCTCGGGTCCGCGCGAGTGTGCGCCGGCCGCGAGGTATCGGTCGTGCCCGGCCGGGACCGGCAGGCCCGTGCTCGGCCTTGACGCCGGTCGAGTCCGGATGCTGGTCCAGGGGTCTGAGGGTGTGTGGGTTTCGGTGCCCTCGGCGGCGATTGTCAGAGGTCCGCTTTAATGTCGCGAAACATGGATATACGGGATGTTTCGTGGGAGTGGGACGAGTCGACGGTTGTTCCGGTCGGGTTGGCGGAGGAGTTCGTGAGGGCCGGGCGGTTGGACCTGTTGGTCCGTGCGGCGTCGGAGTTCGGTGACGGACGGTGCGCGCGTGAGGCCGTGACCGCATTGCGAGCGGCGGGGGAGTACGAGCGGGCGCTGGAGGTCCTGGAGCCGTATCTGGCGTCGGGTGGCCCGGGTCCGTTGCGGGAGCGGGCGTTGGTGTGGGTGGGCCTGGGCCGGGTTGAGGAGGCGTTGGAGTCGATGCGGTCGCACGTCGAGACGGTTTTCGAGGCGGACTGGAATCCGGCGCAGCCCTGGGTGCGTCTCGCGGAGGTCGCGGCGGCGGCCGGCCGGATGGACGAGGTGATCGGCGTGCTGGCTCCCCGGGTGTCGATGCCGTGGTGCCTGTCGACACTGGTGGAGTTGACCGAGGGCCAGGGTGTGGACGAGGAAGTCCTCGGCATCGTCACGGAGGTGACCGAACGCATGCGGCATCCGCACGCCCCGGGCGCGTTCCATGGTGAGCCGTGGAACGGGCCGTCGATGTGGGCCCTGGTGCTGGAACGGATGGGTTGCATCGATGAGGCGATCACCCTGCTCAAGCCCCACGCGGCCTGGGACGGCAGTCCCATCAACGTCAATCAGGACTGTGCGGAGCTGATCCTGCGGCAGGAGTTCGTCGACGCCGACGAACTGTCCTGGATGACCTCCAACAGGGTGAGCCCCAGCTTGTGGAGAAGCTGGTCGGATTACTTCGAACGAGTCATCCGGGAGGGCCGGCAGGTCGAGGCGGAGGCCGCGCTGCGGGCCTCGGACTCCACCCTCGAACTGCTCGGTCTGCTGTCTGTTCAAGGGCGGTTCGAGGAAGCGGCCGATCTGGTCCGTAACACCGATCCCATCGACAACCACCAGGAGTGGTACCTCGTGGCCCAGGAGATGGCCGACGCCGGCCGCGCGGACTTGGCCATCCCTCTCCTGGACGAGGGCTATGCCGACTATCCCCGCAACGACCACGGTGACCCGGGAATCCCCAGTCCCGAGAGCCTCCTGTTCCTGCGGTGGTGGGCGCTGGCCAAGGCCGGGCGCGTCGAGGACGTGATCGCCCTGCGCCTTCAGGCACCGCAGTGGGTCTGGGACGACTGGAATCACCCCGACGTGATGATTGCCGAGGCTCACGCCATGAACGACCGCCTCGACGAGGCCATCACCCTCCTGTACGACAACCCCGCCGACGGTGCCCACAGCGACTTGATCAGACACCTGGTCACTGCCGGCCGAGCCGACGAGGCGTTCACCCTCCTCACCACCCGTCAACCCACCTGACACCAACCAGGCCGCTCCCGCCCCGTGCCCGAGCCGCCTCTGCCCCTGCCTCGGGCCCGCGTTCCCGGCCCCGTCCCCGGGCCGCGTGCTCCTGCTCGTCGCCACTGCTCCCGTGCCCGGCCCGCGCCACCGCGCCGCCCGCGCCCGGGCCCACGTTCCGTGCCGGACGTTCGGCCGCGGCCTCGGGAGTACGGGGGTCGGCCCGGGCCTCCGGGGTGCGTGTGTGCGTGGGGGGCGTTCCCCCACGACGAGTACTTCCTCGACCTCGGCGCCCGCCCCGCGCCCCGCCGTGCCGGTCGTGCCCGCCCGTCCTCGCCCCACGTTCTCCACCTTGCCCGGAGCTCGGGCGGGCGCGCGGCGCCGGCCCCAGGGACGTTCCCGCCCGCCGCCAGGTCGTCGACGACCCTGCCGTGGCCCCGGGCGCTTTCGGGCAGCCGGCACCCCCTTTCCTCCACACCCCCCCTTTCCCCGTTCCGTGACCATGACCGTGATCGCCGGCCGTGTCCGGGTTCCGGTCGAGCGGGTCCTCGCGCTTGCGTGCGACGACGCGCCCCGCACCGCCGGCGGGCCGGGCCGTGGCCTCGGGGCCGCGAGGCCGGGTCGGGCGCTCGGCGCGCACGAGCCCGGGCCCGCGCCCGGCAGGGCCGCGCACCCGTGGCGGCGTGGGGCGTGCGGCCACGGGTGAGCACGATCGCGACTTGGCCGCCGCCCCGCGCCCCACGCCGACCAAGAGCCGCCCCGCCCCCACGCCCGGACCCGGTTCCTGCCCGCGGTCTTCGGCGCCCCCGTGCGCGAACCCCGCCGAGTCCTCGCGCACCCACCACGCCCCGGCGGCCGCGCCCCGGCCACGTCCTGCTCCGCCCCGGCCGGGAACGTTCCGGCCCGACGCCGACCTCCGGGCCGGGCCGGCCCACGCCGCCGTCCGGGGCGCGGTGCGCGCACCCGATCCTCGCCGGGCACGCCCGAACCCGGACCGGCCCAGCCCGGGCCGGTGTCCGCGAAAAGGCCTCGGGGGTTCCCCACGCCCTGGTGGTCTCCGACGCCCTCGACGCCCAGGTGGTCCCCGGACGTTCCCTGGCCGCGCCCTGAGCTCTTCGACGCCCCCCGGGTCCGGTGTCCTCGACCCCCGACGGTCTCCGCGCACCCCCGCCCCCCCCACACCCCCCTTCCCCGCCTCGTGCCCGAGACCGCAAGACCCCGGCCCCGTTCCGGGAGCCGTCCCCGGCCGGACGGACTTCACGCCCGACCACGCCCCGAGGATGCCGCCGTCGGGCACCCGCCGTCGGCGACGGCGCGGCCGGGCACCGGTGGCACCGGGCCGGTCGGGCGCGCGGGCGGACCCCGGTCCCGGGTCCGCGCGTGCCCGCCGCGCCCGGTGCGCCGCCCGCCCGCGCCCGGCCGCTCGCCGGTCCTCGCCCCGGGGCCCGGGCCCCTGCGGGACCTTCCCGGGGCCGGCCGCGCCCAGGACGCCGCCACGCTCCGACGCCCCGGGCCTCCGCCCCGGGCCTGCGGCACGGGCCCGGCCGCCGTCGTCGGGGCGCCTCGTCGGCGACGCCCGCTCCGGGCCCTCCGGCTTTCGCCTTCCGTCCCTCCGCTCCCGCCATCCGCCGTCGTTTCTGTTTATGACTTTCCGAAAAACGGGACCCTCGGCGTCCGGCTCACACCCCCTCCCGACTGCACAGAGTCCGTTTTATCCTCAAGGTTTTGTCGGATTTGGGTTTCTGGGTCAACGACGGCTTTTCCCCCAGTTCAAGACCCCGAAAAAGCCCCGATCAGGCCCCGAATCGGCTCGTGAACTCCGGCAAAACGCCCTCCGAGCCAGCCTGCACGGCACCTGAGCCCACCCCCGTGCCACACTCCGCGCGCGGCCCGCCACGCACAGTTCCCGCACCCCCGCGTGAAACCGCCCGCACACCCTCCCCTCACCGCCCCGAACACCCGCCGCTTCGCCCCCGCGCACCGGCCCGTCCGTGCCCGACCATGCCCGAACCCGCCCCCGAAACAGCGCCCGAACGCGCCCGTTCACCCCCGCGACCGGCCCCGACGGGGCCGGTCGCGCGCCCCGAGCAGCCCTTGACCCGCCCCACGACGGCCCCGAGCAGACCCCGAATCGCCCCCTCCCGCACCTCGAACCGCTCGTCGAACCGACCCTCGACGGCCGCGTTCCCGGCACCTCACGCCCACCCGCGCCCCCGCACAACCGCCCTTCGACCCGGCCACGGGACCGGTGTCGCCGCCTTCGAACCACCGCTCCGCGCCCCCGCGCACCGCCCCGCCCGCACCCCGGCCCCCGGTAGACCCCCCGGTAGACCCCACCCCGCCGCACGACCACCCGGCCCCCGACCACCGAGACCCGCGTTCGTCCGCGCCCGTCTTCGTGCACGAGCCCCGGCCCCCGCCGACGAACACCCGCTTACACCCCGCCCCCGAACCCCGCCGACACCGACCGCGCCCGGCTGTCACACCTCGTTCAGGCACACCATGTGCATTACCTTCCACCCCGCCCCCGCCCCCGCGCCCGCCTCCGAACCGCTCCGCGAAGGCCCCGACCGCGCCCATCCGCGCGTCCCGTCGGGGCCTGCGCGACACCTCCGCCAGGCCCGTCCTCGCCGCCCGCGGCCCGCCGTGACCGCCGGGCTTCCGGCGCGTGCTGGTAGCGTCCGGAGAGGGCGGGCAGACCCCGTGCCCCACACGCCGTCGGGCACGCGCGGACACCGCCCCCGCCCCCTGGCTCGCCACCCACCCCGGTGAGCCGGCGGGGCCCCGGGGTCGGTGGGTCCCACGCCCCCGCAGGGATCCACCGACCCCCACACCCGCCCGCGTCCCGGCTCGGGCCCGTTCAGGTCCCGTCCGGGCCGCTCGTGCCGTCGCTCGTGTTCCACACCTCGGGCCCGCCACCCCGCCACTCCAGAAGAGGATCCTCGCCGTCGAGGACGGCATCGGGGTCGGCGACGCCGACCCTCCGCAGGAACTCCGCCAAGTCCTTCCGGCCGTGGGCGGTGCCGAGGATCGCGTCCTCGCCGTGGACGTGGGCGCTCACCCGCCGGCCTCCACCAGGCGCCGGCGGGTGCACCGTGATCCGCGCCCTGTCCACACCACCACCCCACACCGCCCGCCCCCACCGCGCACCCCGAGCCGGCCCGTCCGCGCACCCACCACCGGCGTTCGTCGGGCACCCGGCACACCACCGCCCGGCTCGCCCTGGTCCTCCTCGACGACATCGTCCGCGCGCTCCACCACGCCTCTCGTCCGCTCCGGACAGGCGACGTGGCGGGCCACGGCACGACACTGAAACTCGGCAGCAAGCTAGTGCAATGTGGGCCCACATTCAGACCGGGAGGTCCCCCGCGGCCCACGCCGACGCCCCGCCCGTGCCCGCCCCACAGACCGCCGGTTTCATAAATCCGACCCGGCCCAAGGCCCCCGCCCACGCACCCCCAACGCCCCCTCCACCCCGCCCGGCGGCACCGCCGGCGCCCGCACCCGCCGCCGGGTCCGGACACACCCGTGCCCCCGACAACCGCCGGTTGTCGGGGGCACGGGTGTGGGCGGCCGCGAAGATTTCGTGGGGAAAGTTAAGGGTGCCCGGGCCCCAGAACGAGCTCGCCGTCGGGGCCGACGACGAGCCGGCCGACGAGCTCCTGGAGGAGTTCGTCCTCCCGCCTCCCGGTGCGTTCCGCCACGGCGCGGACCGCGCTGGCGGCGGGTTCCGGAACGACCACGTCGACCCGCAGCGGCCCCGTCCGGAACGGGGGGATCAGGTCCGGGACGCGGCGCCGGGCGTCGGCCTTCGCCACCTCCGCCGCGTACCCCGCAGCCACCTCGTCCGCGCCCGGTTCGTACACCGCGCCCTCCCCGGCCTCGACCAGAAGCGCGTCGATGCGCTGCCACTCCTCCCACCGCACCCGCGTGATGAGCGCCCGCCGCCGGGCCGTGCGTTCCACCCGCCACGGCTCCACCGCCGGCCGTGCGGCCACCGCCGCCTCCCGCGCCTCGACGACCTTCTCCACCACCTGCTCGCGGTGCAAGCCGGCCGCCGCGACGGTGACCCCGTGCGCGACCCGCGCCGTCAGTTCCCACACCTCCGCCGGCCTCACCGCCCACCCTCCCCACCGGGTTCGACGGCCCGTTCGGCGGCCGGTTCGGCGGTCTCGACGCGCGCGTGCCGGGCGTGCCCGCGCGTCTCCTGGCGGGCCCGGTCGGCGCGGCGGGCCGCGAGTTGCAGCGCGACGTCGACCCCGGCCTCCCACCCCTCCTGCCACGGATCCGCCTCGACCCCGGCCGCGTTCCGGGGCCCGAGCGCACGGAACTCCTCGGTGAACACATAGGCCCCCGCCACCGCCCCGGCCTCCACCGCCGACACCAGCTCGTCGGCCTCCCCGGCCTCGACGCCGGCGGCGGCCAGGAGCACGTGCAAGCGCCGCCGCGCCACGGCCCCGGCCTCCGCGTACTCGTACATCCGCCGGCTCATCACCACCCCGAGCCCGTTGCCCTCGCCCCCACTCACCGCACACCCGCCCCGGCGGTCTCGGTGAGCTCGGCCGCCCACGGCAGGCCGCGTTCGGCGAGCGCGACCAGCTGCTCGGGCGCGAGCCTCTCCCGCCGGCTCTTCAAGTTCATCGTCCACACCCCGACCTTCACCTCCGTGCCGTCCGGCATGACCTCCACGGCCTTGCGCTGCGGCAGCTCCCCGGTCCGCGCGAGGTACGCGTCGAGCGCGACCAGGCCCCGCTCGAACGCGCCGGCCCGGGGTGCCCGCCGCGGCTTCGCCACGACTTCGGCGGCCGTCTCCTCGGGCACGATCCCGAGCCGGCCGAGGCGTTCGCGCTGCCCGTCGACGAGCCGCGCCCAGACCTCCGCCGTGCGCTGCCGGGCGAGCCACGCCCCGACGTCGAGCCCGTTCACCGTGACTCCGGGCCGGACGTCGACGGGACCTTCCTCGTCCTGGACGAGGAGCGCCAGGGCGGCCCAGTGGCGTTGCCAGTCGGGGTTCCAGGTCGGGTTCCAGTCCGGGTCGATGACGGCCAGGGCGGCCACGACCTCGGGCCGCCGTGCCGCGATGTGGGGCCGGCGGTGGTTGGAGATCCACTGTCCGAGCGGCTTCTCCACCACCACCGCGTCGCGCGGGACGCACAGCGTTCCGTGCTCGGCGTAGTACACCCGGGCCGCGTCGAGGTGCTCGGCGATGTCGGCCTGGGCCCGGTCCCACTCGATCCCCAGCTCCTCCAGCTTCGCGGCCCGATCTCCCCGCATGCGCCCGGCCGCGAAGGCCGTTCGCTGCTCGGACCACCAGCGCCCCAGCGGGAACGTGCCCTCCCGGTGGAGGTAGGGGATCCGCACGTGGCCCTCCCGCATCCGGAACAGGCGGGCGGCCGCGTGCCCGCGCCGCCAGTCGAGCCGTTCGGTGTCGATGACCTCGTACCGGATGAACTCCGCGATCTCCACGGGGTCCCGCCGGGTGGAGAACCGCAGCAGGTACCGCTCGTCCTCCACACCCTCCTCCGGCGCCTCCCCGAGCTCGATCGGGGCCACGTACCCGCGCCCCTCCTGCGGCATCGCGAGATGCTCCAAGGCATCCTCGTCGTGACTCCTCAGACCACGCAAAACCTGTACAAGCGGCCGGTACGCCCGCGAGGAGAGATCCGATTTCTCGCCCTCGGGCAGGAAGATCGGCACGATCAGGGAGGCCATTTTCCTTTCCCCGGGGTGCTGCCTGAGCGCTCGGCCGATGGCCTGCACGATGTCGTGCGGGGCGCCCTTCGGATCGGCGAATACCACCGAGTCCACAGCTCGAATATCGACGCCTTCCCCGAGGACCTTGCACTGGGCGATGACGGCCCGGTGCGCGGTGTGGGAGAACCCGTGCAGCACCTCCTGGCGCCGCTCGGCGGAGTGCTCCCCGGACAACCAGTCCACCCACACCGGGTCCCCGTGGGCCTCGGGGTCGGCCTTCCGGAGCTTGCGCAGGGTGCCGGGCAGGCCCTCGGCGAAGGCGCGGGCCTCCACGGTGCGGTGGTGGAACGTGATCGCGGTCTTCAGCCCGTACTCGGCCATCGTCTTCAACACGGCGGCCTGGAGCACGGCGAGCCGGTCCCCGCGCACGTCCTCCTCGCGCCGCTCCTGCCCGAACAGCCGGCGCGGCGGCAGCACGGGGTCGGTGACCTCGACCACGATCACCCGGTACTCCGCCAGGAGCCCACGCCCGACCGCCTCGGGCAGGGAGAGCTCGAAGACCCGCCTGCCGTAGACCGTCTCGTCGTCCATGCTCGCCGCCAACCAGGGCGGCAGCAGGGTCTTCCCGGCCACGCGTTCCTTCTCGGCGTGCTGCTCCCGCACCCGCTCCGACGGCGGCCGGTCCACCCACACGCGCGGGGTGGCAGTGAAGTACAGCCGGCGGTCGGCGGGCAGCAGCTCCTGGTCGTGGACGTCGGCCCACGTCTTCGCGAGCGACCCGGACGTGCGGTGCGCCTCGTCGGCGACCACCAGGTCGAACCGGCCGAGCTGCTGCCCGTAGGTCCCGGCGCACGCCTCGATGACCACGCCCATCGAGCTGTAGGTGGCGAACATGACCACCGGGCCGGCCCGGTGCCACAGCGCGAGCTGCGGCGGTGAGGTCGTCGACCGAATCCCCAGCTCCCAGAGCACCGGGTCGTCGTCCAGCGAGCACACGGCCACGGCCGTGCCCTCGTGGCCGGCAGCGCGCCAGGCCGCGGCCGTCTGGGTCAGCAACTCCAGCGTCGGCACCAGGACGAGGATCCGGCCGTGGGGGACCAGGCGCCGCGCCGACTCGGCTGCGATCAGGGTCTTCCCGGTCCCGCAGGCCGCGATCACCTGCCCCCGCAGCCCGTTCCACGGGATCCCGTCCCGGGGCACGTCCATGCCCCGCAGGATCGCGTCCACCGCCTCGACCTGATGCGGCCGCAAGCTCATCCCCACGAACTCCACCTTCCCGAGAAAGGACAGCAGGCCGAATCCGTGAGAATGCACGCGCATCAATAGCCGGATTCACCCACCCCGAAAAGCCGACCCGAATCCGAAACACACACGTGGTGAACCCCGGCAAGAAATCCGCACGAGACAGAACACGGATTCCCCGACCGGTCCGTGTGCTCCGGAGGTGGGGGGCTTGTATCCGTGATGGTACACGTGCATGATGTGATGCACAGCCGGTTCGGGACACAGCCCCTCGTGTGGGTGACGAACCGGCCTGGTCCAACCCGGCACCACCTGCGACCGCTTGACGACAGGTCACCGGCCACCCCGCTCCCGCCGTTGCCGGCCCCGCGAAGCGGGACCAGCCCGAAGGGCTGGAGGAGCAGAGCGAAGCGGCGCGACCAGAGGCCCCGAAGGGGACTCCGCCCCGCAGGGGCGCACTCTCGCGCGCAGC
>NZ_CP187117.1:0-7281 GCF_049606955.1 Streptomyces dryopteridis
GAAACCGGCGGTCTGTGGGGCGGGCACGGGCGGGGCGTCGGCGTGGGCCGCGGGGGACCTCCCGGTCTGAATGTGGGCCCACATTGCACTAGCTTGCTGCCGAGTTTCAGTGTCGTGCCGTGGCCCGCCACGTCGCCTGTCCGGAGCGGACGAGAGGCGTGGTGGAGCGCGCGGACGATGTCGTCGAGGAGGACCAGGGCGAGCCGGGCGGTGGTGTGCCGGGTGCCCGACGAACGCCGGTGGTGGGTGCGCGGACGGGCCGGCTCGGGGTGCGCGGTGGGGGCGGGCGGTGTGGGGTGGTGGTGTGGACAGGGCGCGGATCACGGTGCACCCGCCGGCGCCTGGTGGAGGCCGGCGGGTGAGCGCCCACGTCCACGGCGAGGACGCGATCCTCGGCACCGCCCACGGCCGGAAGGACTTGGCGGAGTTCCTGCGGAGGGTCGGCGTCGCCGACCCCGAGGCCGTCCTCGACGGCGAGGATCCGCTTCTGGAGTGGCGGGGTGGTGGGCCCGAGGTGTGGAACACGAACGACGACACGAGCCGCCCGGGCGGGGACTGAACGGGCCCGGGGCCGGTGTGGGGGTGGGGGTCGGTGGATCCCTGCGGGGGTGCTGGACCCACCGACCCCAAGGCCCCGCCGGCTCACCGGGGTGGGTGGCGAGCCAGGGGGGCGGGGGCGGTGTCCGCGCGTGCCCGACGGCGTGTGGGGCACGGGGGCTGCCCGCCCGCTCCGGGACGCTACCAGCACGCACCCGGAAGCACGGCGCGCACGGCGCCGCGGGCGGCGAGGAGGGCCTGGCGGAGGTGTCGCGCAAGCCCCGGCGGGGCGCGCGGATGGGCGCGGTCGGGGCCTTCGCGGGCCGGCTTTCGAGGCGGGCGCGGGCCGGAGCGGAAGGTAATGCACATGGTGTGCCTGAACGAGGTGTGACAGCCGGGCGCGGTGGGCGTCGGCGAGGTCGAGGCCGGGGGTGTAAGCGGGTGTTCGTGGTCGAGGGCCAGGAGCTCGCGCACGAAGGCGGGCGCGGACGAATGCGGGTCTCGGTGGTCGGGGGCCGGGTGGTCGTGCGGCGGGGTGGGGTCTACCGGGGGGTCTACCGGGGGCCGGGGTGCGGGCGGGGCGGTGCGCGGGGTGTGTGGGGGGGTGGGGGTCTACCGGGAGGTCCACCGGCGCGGGTTGAGGTTTTCCGGCGGCCGGGCGCGGGGTGCGGGTGGGGGCGGGAGGGGTGGGAGGGCCGAGAACTCGGGGCGCGGGGTGGGTGCGCGGGTTCGGAGCCGGTGGCCCGCTGGTAGACCCGCGGGCGCCTTGTCACCAAGAACAGAAAGAAGACCGAGACGAGGGAGACGAGGAACGAGGGAAAAAAGCGGGCGGAGCCAGAAGGACGAGCGGAGAACCGAGGCGAAGCGGGCCCACGCGGGAAGGCCACGGGGCACGGCCGTGCCCCGTTCGACGAGCGCGTCGGCGTCGTCGAGCGCGTCGCGCGCGGCCGGGGACGGCCGGCCCGCCGGGCGGGCCGGCCGTGTCCGCGCGCGCGACGCGGAACACCGGGACGACGGGCCCAGGACGAGAACGAGGTCGAGGACGGGCACCGGGCAGCGGGCAGCGGGTGCGAGCGGAGCGAGGAACGGCATGGGGAGCAGGGAGGAAGGGGGGTGCGGGGGGGGGGAGGGGAGGGGGATCCGGGCGGGCTCCGACCCCGAACCCGGCCCGAACCGGCCCGGCCGCGACGGGCACGGCGGAGCTCGGTGGGCGTCGAGGGCACGAGGAGGCCGGCGGCCGGAGGTCGACGGGGGCGGGCGCGGGCGCTGGAAAGGGGGTTGTCCGGTTTGGGGGTGAGGGTGGCGGTGGTGGTGGGCGTCGGGCCCGCCGGTGAGTGGAGAGGGGCCGGGGCCGTGACGGCGAGGCAGGTCTACAACGCGTGGACGGGGCGGTACGAGGACGTCGTCGAGGACGCCGCGGCGGTCGGGCACGAGGAGGTCGGCGGGCGCGGGGAACCCGACGGCGGCGGTGTCGGGGCGGGCGGCGGGTCGGTGGCGCCGGCGGGTTCGGGGGGCGCGGTGAACCCGTGGCGCAACCGGCACTTGGCCGTCCGCGAGGACGGCGGCCCGGGCGCGGGCGGCGACGGTGGTGGGGTGCGGGAGATGCCGACGGCGGTGAACCCGTGGCGCAACCGGCACCTGGCCGCGCGCGAGGACGGCGGCCCGGGCGCGGGCGGCGACGGTGGTGGGGGCGACGACGGCGGTGGGCCGGTGGCGGGTTCGGGGGGCGCGGTGAACCCGTGGCGCGATCGTCGGGTGGAGCAGCCCGCGCCGGGGAGCGGGTCGGCGGCGGGGAGCGGGTCGGCGGCGGGCGCGGCCGGGCACGAGGCGCGCACGGGCGAGGGCGCGGCCGGGGACGAGGAGGCGGCGGTCGTCTCGGGCGCGGCGAACACGGCGAACACGGCGGCCATGGGCGCGGCACCGGGGCAGAGCGCGGTGGGCGCGGTCGTGGACTCGGCGCCGGGGTCGGGGTCGGGCGCGGCGCCGAGGGCGAGGTCGGGTTCGGGGCGGGTGTCGTCGAAGGCGGCGGGCGCGGGCACGGGGGCGGTGAACACGGCGGGCGCGGTGAACACGGCGAACACGGCGGGGGCGGTGCCGGGTGGGGTGTCGGGTGCTCGGGGTGCGCGGGTGTCGGCGAAGGGGGCGGGTGGGTATCTGGAGCGGGCGCGGGTGCGGCGGGTTCGGCGGGCGGCTGGGGAGGCGCGCGGGGACGGGTGGCAGCGCACGAGGCGGGACGAGGCGTTGTTGGCGTTGGCGACCCGGTACGGGGCGATCGGTGTGCGGCAGGCCGCGTGGGAGGTGTGGGACGGACGGTGGGAGACGGCGCGGGCGCGGGTGCGGTTGATGGTGGAGGCCGGGTTGTTGTACCGGTCGTCGCAGGTGCGGTGGGCGGGGCCGGTGGTGTGGACCTCGGAGCGCGGGGCCCGGCTGGCGGAGACGGTGCTCGGGCCGCCGGCGGCGCCCGGGGAGCTGCTGATGCACAAGCTGGCGTGCACGGACATCGGGTTGCAGCTGGAACGGGCGTCCGGGCTGGGGCGGGGGGTGTTGACGGAGCGGGAGATCCGGGCGCTGGTGCGGGCGCGGGACCAGCCGCGTGTGGACGGGGTTCGCACCGAGGTGTCCCGGTGGGCGGACGACACCCTGGCGCCGGTGGAGCAGGGCCTGGGCCGGCGGGAGCTGACGGTGGGCGTGGGGGCGGGGCAGCGGCACTGGCCGGACCTGGTCACCCTGGACGCGGACGGGGAGACCACCGCGATCGAGGTCGAGCTCACCCCCAAGCCGCAGGCGCAGGTGCTGAACATCCTGAACGCCTACCGGCGGAGCGGGCAGCGAGTCCACTACTACGGCACCCCTGCGGTGGTGCGGCAGCTGATCGGACACCGGACCGGCGGAGGCCGGTGGTCCGAGGGCGTCGCGCACCGGGCCCGCCTGGTCAAGGGGGCGCCGGAGGAGTTGGGGCCCGGGGTGTGGGGGTGCGCGATGCCGGAGACGTGGGGGACGCCGTACGTGTGGGTCGAAGAGTTGCGGATCGACGACGGCGGCCTGCGGGAACGGATCGCCGACCACGCCCGGTATCACCGCGGCTGAAACCCGAGGAGCCCGGGCCGGGCCCAGGCGGCCGGCCCGCGCCCCTGGCCCTGGGGCACGGGCTGGGCGCGGTGCGGGCACGGCGGGCACGGCGGGGACGGTCGACGGCGAGGACCAGGAGCACGCCCACCCCGTGTTGGGCCGGGGCGGGCTCGCAGCGGGCCGGGGCGCGGGAGCGGGGGCGGTGCCGGGGAGTTCGGGCGCAGGGCGTCGAAGGCGGGGCCGGGCGCGCACGAGCGCGAGGGGGCGCAGGCCGGTGCCGGGCACCCGAGCCCGAGCTCCAGGGCGAGGAACACGACGAGCCCGGCGGACACGGGCCGGGGCGAGGCCGGCACGGCGGGACGAACACTCGGGGCGCCGCGTGCGGGGCGGGTGCCGAGGTCGAGGACGTGCTCGTCGCGTTCGTCGTGGCCGAACGTCCGCGACGCCCCAGCGCGCACCCCGGCGGCCCGGGCCGGCACCCACACCCCGAGGCCGGGACCGGACGTCCAACACGGAACTCGGGCAGGACGCGAGCGGAGCGGGGACGCGGGCCGAGCACGAGGGCGGCGGCGATGGTGAGCGGCGACGACAGGGAGCACACGGACCGGGCGCGGGCCGGCCGGCCCGGGGGGCGCGGTGGTGTCCTCCCGGCTCGGCGGGTGGTGTTCGCCGGACGGGCCGGACCCCGGGCGGGCGTCGAGGGCGACGGCCCCAGGCGCGGGGCGGAACGGGGCCCCCGGGGGGCTCCTCGACCTGCCGGCGGGCGACACGAGCCCGGGGACCGGCCCGGCGCCCAGGACTCCCCCACCCCCCGCGAACACCCCACCGCCAAACGGCCCGGGCCAAAAGTCCCGGAGTCGGCGCAGACGGCGCACAGACCGGCCCGGGGCCGGGCGCGCGCAGCAACCCCAACACCGTCAGCGTGCCGCCTGAGCTCGGCAGGTTCCGGGCGCGGAGCGGATCAGGAAGCCCGAATGCCCACCCAACCAGGCCCCAGACCCCTGCGGGCCCGCACCGGGGCGGGGGCGGCCGTGGGGGCCGTGGGGGTCGTCGTGGGCACGGCCTGGGTGTCGGGGCCGGTCCCGGCCGCCGGGGTGGGCGTGGTGAGGGGTGCGAGGGCACGGGCGAGACCGGAACCGGAACCGGCGCCGGCGCGGACGAGGGCCAGGGCCAGGATCTCCACGGCCGTGATCGCGTCGTGGATCGCGGCCGGCGTCCAACCGGCGGCGTCGGCCCGATCGGCGAGGACGGCGGCGCGGGCCGCCAGCTCGTCGGCGAGGACGTCAAGGGCGAACACGGCCGGGGCCGGGCAGGGGCGGGCGCGCCGGGGACCGGCGGCCCGGGCACACCGGGCACGACCGGGCCCGGAGTCAGGACAACAGCCCGGGCGGCTTCGGCGGCCTGGGCGGCCGGGACGTCGGCGAACAACACGGGCAGCACCTCCGACCACTCCAACGGCCGACCACCAACCAGGGACACGCCACACCGGGCCACACCGCACCGCACCGCGCCGGGCCGGGGTGGGCCGCGCCGGGCCGGGGCGGGGTGGGCCGCGCCGAGCCGGGCCGCGCCGGTGCGGGGTGGGCCGCGCCGGGGTCCGAGGAGGACAGGACCTCTCGTACGGCTACGCGTACAAAGAGGTGTCGTTTCCCGAGGAGGGCTTGCCCACGGGCTCCGACCTGCGCGAACGGTCCGGTCGTCGGATGCAGGGGTCCCACCCGCGGTCACACCCCCGGTCCCCCGCCGTGTCCACCCCTCCAGCCGCCCCTGGAACCCCCTCCCGGTGCAACCCCGAACCGGCCCCGACACACCCCCGGAGCCGGGGCCACGCCGCCCTGGGCAAGCCCCCGCACCGCCGGCTTGCCCAGGGCTTGCCCACCCCGACCGGGAACCCGGACCGGGGGCTTGCCCACCGGGACCGGAGGCTTGCCCCGCCCCCGTCACCAGGCTTGCCCACCACACCCCGCACACCCAGCCCCGCCGGCCCGAACGGGGCAGGCGGGGACGGGGGCAGGGTGGTCAGCGGGTGCGGCCTCTGCCGGTCCCGGGCCCGGACGGCGGCGGGCGGCGGTGAGGGGCGCGGGCCGGGGACGGGGGAAGGCGGCGGGGCGGGGCCTTCCTCGCCGCCGGCGCCGCCGCCCTGTCCGGCGCGGGGGCGGGGGCGGGGGCGGGGGCGGGGGCGGGGCGGGTGAGGGCGGCGGCGCGGGTCAGGAGCTCGGCGGTGCGCGCGGCCGCGGCGGCCTGGGCGCGGTGCTCACGGGCGGTGTGATGGGCCAGGACGGCCTCGACCGCCAGGACGAGGGCGGCCAACAGGTGCCACACGGCCCGGCCCGGAGCCCGGACCGCGCTGTTCGCGGCATCACGAACCTCCCGCCCGGCCTGACGCCACAGTTGGGCGGCCTGGGAGGCGGCCCGGTCCGCGTCCGGGGAACGCGACGCGGTGGTGAACGCTTCGGCGGCCGCGACCAGGAGGTCGTGGACCTCCCGGGACGCCCCGAGCGGCGGGTGCTCGGCGACCACCAGGAGCAGCTCCCCGAACGCGACCACACCCGACCCGGCGGCGGCCCGGCCCTCACGCAGCAGGAGGACGGCGGCACTGTGAATCCGGTCGGCGGCGCTCACCAGACCACCCGGACCCGAGAACCCGACGCCGTGCCCGGCCTCGACCTGAGGCAGCCGATCGGCTGTGGCGGCGCGGTCGGCGGGGAGGGGTCGGACGGGGCGTGGGGGTCCGTAGCGGGCACGGACCTTGGGCAGGGAGAGGTCGGGGGCGAGGGTCGAGCCGGCGAACCACACCGGGACCGTGCCGGCGCTGGCGCGGTCGCCGGGGAGGGCGACCGCGTACCCGACCAGCGCCCCGGCCGTGTCGCGGCGTTCACGGACCCGCAGGCCGTGGTCGCGCAGCGCCTCGAGGAACGACTCGTCCGAGGAGGCGAGCGCGGCCATGGTGCGCACCGTCCGGTGCAACGTCACCCGGGGTGGTTCGGCCAAGCCCCGGCGCTCGGCCTTGCGAACCTCACCCTGCGACGGCCACGAGGAGCCCCGGGCACCCGGCTGGGAGCAGGCGGTGATCCCGAGACGGGACTCGGCGGCGCGCGCGACGGCGTGCAGGGCGCGGAGGTCTCCTCGGATGCGGGGGCGGCGGCCGTCCTCGCGCACGAGGGTGGCCATCAGGTGGATGTGGTCGCCGGCGTGCCGGACGGCGACCCAGCGGCAGCCGGCGCCGCCGGTCCGGTCGGCGATGCCGGCGGCGACGACCATCTCCCGCGCGACCTGCGCCCACTCGGTGTCGGTGAGCTCGCGGTCGTCGGGGTGGTTGCGGACGGAGACGTGCCAGACGTGTTCGGTCGGGGCCGGGCCGCGCAGGGCGTCCAGGGGCTGGTCCAGGAGCAGCGCGAGGTCCCCGAGCGACATCTGCTCGGGGTTGCGGGCCGGGCACGGCAACCAGCGGTCCCACGAGGCCACCAGGCGCGCGTCCACGTGCTCGTCACGGCGGCCCGGGCCGAACAGGTAGGCCAGGAGACCACCGGTGTCGGTGCCGGTGGCGCCCTTCTTCGGAATCACCGGACCGTCACCGGGCCCGGCGTTCACGCTGGATCGCCAGCGCCGCCGCGTCCATCCTGCGCGCGGCCGCCAACAACGCCTCCAACACCCCCGCCGCCGACACCGAGGCGA